>NZ_JBAZXX010000001.1:0-1121394 GCF_041659645.1 Hyphomicrobium sp.
GTGCAAGCTTTGAATCGAAGCCCCGGTAAACGGCGGCCGTAACTATAACGGTCCTAAGGTAGCGAAATTCCTTGTCGGGTAAGTTCCGACCTGCACGAATGGCGTAACGACTTCCCCACTGTCTCCAGCACACACTCAGTGAAATTGAATTCCCCGTGAAGATGCGGGGTTCCTGCGGTTAGACGGAAAGACCCCGTGCACCTTTACTGCAACTTTGCACTGGCAATCGTGACTGCTTGTGTAGGATAGGTGGTAGGCTATGAAACCTGGGCGCTAGTTCGGGTGGAGCCGAAATGTGAAATACCACCCTAGTGATTATGGTTGTCTAACCGCGGTCCGTTATCCGGATCCGGGACAGCGCATGGTGGGCAGTTTGACTGGGGCGGTCGCCTCCTAAATCGTAACGGAGGCGTACGAAGGTTGGCTCAGATTGGTCGGAAATCAATCGTCGAGTGCAATGGCATAAGCCAGCCTGACTGCAAGACTGACAAGTCGAGCAGAGTCGAAAGACGGTCATAGTGATCCGGTGGTTCTTTGTGAGAGGGCCATCGCTCAACGGATAAAAGGTACGCCGGGGATAACAGGCTGATGACGCCCAAGAGTCCATATCGACGGCGTCGTTTGGCACCTCGATGTCGGCTCATCACATCCTGGGGCTGGAGCAGGTCCCAAGGGTATGGCTGTTCGCCATTTAAAGTGGTACGTGAGCTGGGTTCAGAACGTCGCGAGACAGTTCGGTCCCTATCTGCCGTAGGTGTTGGAGAATTGAGAGGATCTGTCCTTAGTACGAGAGGACCGGGATGGACGTACCTCTGGTGGACCTGTTGTCGTGCCAACGGCACAGCAGGGTAGCTATGTACGGACGGGATAACCGCTGAAAGCATCTAAGCGGGAAACCCACCTCAAAACGAGTTCTCCCTCGAGAGTCGTGGAAGACCACCACGTTGATAGGCCGGGTGTGGAAGCGCTGCAAGGCGTGTAGCTTACCGGTACTAATAACTCGATTGGCTTGATTGCTCTCATTTAGCAATGCTCATCGTTATGCCTCGCGCCGCATGTCGCGTACAATGCGACGCGGCCCCGGCAGGGCGGCACTTGTGCCGGCGTCCATTCGGACGCTCGCGCCTAGAGGCGCGAAGAGGTACAGCCGTACGCGATGAGCGTAGGCAAAGGTTACAGAATAGACCAGAAACAGAAGTCATATGACGTCTCCGCCGACCTGGTGATTATGGCGGGGTGGCTGCACCCGATCCCATTCCGAACTCGGCCGTGAAACGCCCCTGCGCCGATGGTACTTCGTCTTAAGACGCGGGAGAGTAGGTCGTTGCCAGGTCTGCAGAGACGTCATGTGATTTTTTGAAACAAACGAAGTCAATCGTGCCCTCTATCGATGAAATCAAAACGCGTCGCTGTGCCTTGTGCCAGCGGCGCGTTTTTGCGTTTGGAACGGCATGCTATCGCGTGCTCGGCGCCGAAACGGGCGGACAGGCAACCAAAAGGGTTTCGCTTTGCGCGCTCGGGCGCTGCGATTAAAATCCAAAGTCGAAAGCGGAAATTGCGGGTTTTGGCGCCTGCGAAACGAAGGGCGTCGTACAATATGCTGCAATACATTTGGTCGAAGCTTTATGCGCGGTGGCTGCGTGCGCAGCTCGTGCGCCCCCGACCTCGGATCGACCTGCGGCATGGCACGGGCGCGAATCTCATCCTCGGTATCGCACGCAATTACAGCATCGCGGACTTGCGTCCCTTCGTCCGATCGGCGCGAAAATTTCACGACTGCCGCATCCTACTCGTCATTGACAACGATCCGGAGCTTGGAAGGGCGCTCGACGCGGAAGCGATCGACTTCGTCTGCGAAGATGTTTCATCGAGCCTTGGCCGACCGCATATGAATTTTGCGCGCGTCGCGGATTATGTCGCGGTGCTGCAAGCGCTGAATGGCCGAGTCGAACGTGTGTTTCTGGCTGATACGCGGGACGTCGTTTTTCAGGCCGATATTTTCCAAGCGCTACCCGACGTGCCGATGAATTTTTTCGAAGAGGGCCAAGGCTTCTCGCTCGAATCCGCCGGTTGGAACGGAAATGCGATCCGGCGGACCTTCGGTGACAAAGTCTACGAGCAAATCAAACACCATGAGGTGATTTGCAGCGGCACGGTGTTGGGACGTCACGGCGTGACGTTGATGTACTGCTGGGAGAAGCTGCTTCTCGGGCAGATGGTTCGTCGGCGGCATCACATGCGATCGGGCGTTGATCAGGCGACAACGAATGTTATTGCGCGCGTTGATCTTGTGCCGTCGTCGGTCGTGATGCCCTACGACGGCGCGGTTGCCACGCTGTCAGGTCACAACACCAATTTTCTTTCGGTGAAAGACGGACGTCTCGTGACGGAGAAGGGCGGAATTCCGGCTGCGGTCCATCAGTACGACCGCAATGCCGCCGTTCGCGATTTCGTTTACGCGACCTACGATGGTCCGAAGAGCGGCAAGGCCGGCGATAAATCGAAAGATACGACGCTGCTTAAAAAACTTCGCGTCGGGTTCGGTCTGCAAGGGCCGTGATCGGCCGCTCCAACGAAAAAGCGCGCTAAAATGCCGCCAAAGCTATTCGACCGACTTCTCTTTCTCGGAACTGCGGGACGCAACTCTCACACCGCATTTTTCCATGGGCAGCGCGGTTGAGGTCCATCGATCTTTCGTCACCGTCACGACATAGCGGCGGCAGTCTTGAGCGCCGCCCTGCACGAAATGAACATTGAACACGGCGGTTCCGGATTTCCTTGAGCGTGGCCAGGTGAAATCTCCATCGTCGGGGACCGTTTTGATCGCCTTCTGAATGGCGAAGGCGGCATTGCGATAATCCGCCGGCGTCAGACGCGTGAGAACGGCGCGCGAAAGATCGGGATGAAGTCCAACCGCTTCGGCCTTCCTACGATAGGGATCAGAGGTGAGCTGCGGCGGCGCATAGGCATCGGATACCCTCGTTTTTCCTGGCGTTTTGCCGTCATCAGAGTTTTCTGTGTCGCCGGGGGCGTTGGTGACCCTCACTTCGGGTAGCGGCTGGGCGGCGATGACGGCAGCGGGCGTCGATGGCGGTGGGATAGCTGCGGGCGCGGCCGGTTCGGTGGAAGCCACGTCGCGCGACGGTAGTGACGATGATTGTTCGGCGGCCGTTAGCGATGACGCGACGCGTTCAAATTTTGCAGTCCAATCCTGGCGTGTTGCCTCGTCGCTTGCGAACGCGCATCCGACAGTGAGCGCGAGCAGCAGAAAAAGATTTGAGTAGGAAACAGTTTCGGCGTGCTTTTGCGGCTGCGGGCAGACTGGCTCGCCAGCGAAGAAATCCTCGGATTCGAAATCCGTTTCGCTCTCGGGAACCATGAACGACGGGAACGCTTCGGCGGAATAGGACGTGCGGGCGTACATAGGCCGATCCTCGATTTCGTTTTATTTCCCGCGCTGCATATGCACCGCACTGTCCTGGCTAAAAAAAGGCGACGCAAAAAATGTGCGAAATCACCGACTAAGGTTCAGTCGGTTGATATTGTTTCGGCTCTGCGAGAGCCCAAATATTCTTGACTCTTTTCCGAGCCTTGGCTCAGGTGTCGCCGGACCTGATCTCGGGACCTTGAATCCTGACCTATTAGGAGCTGCAATGAGCATTTCCACGTTCGCGCGTAACGCTGTTCGTCGTTCCTCGCTTCTTTCCATTCTTCTCGTGTCGATGCTGGCCCTTGGCGGCGCAACGATTTTCGCTTCGGGCGTTCGCGCGTCGGACGACGTTCACGAGGTCGAGATCTCGATCAAGGATCATAAGTTCGATCCGCCGTCGCTGAAGCTGCCGGTCGGCAAGCCGATTAAGATCCTGGTGAAGAACCTCGACGCATCGCCGGAAGAGTTCGAAAGCCACGATCTCGGATTTGAGAAGGTCATCGCCGGCAACAGCTCGGCCACGATCCGGCTGAAGCCGCTGAAGCCCGGCACTTACATGTTCGTCGGCGAATTTCACGAGGACACCGCCCTCGGTCATATCGTAGCTGAGTAGCCGCCGATGCTCGCAGCGCTTGTCATCGTCTTTCGCGAAGTCCTCGAAGCCGGGCTGATCATCGGGGTCGTGCTCGCGGCATCGCGCGGCGTTCCTGGCCGCGGCACTGCTGTTGCTCTGGGTGTTCTCGCGGGCATCCTCGGCTCGATCATCGTTGCGAAGTTCGCAACAGAGATTTCCAGTGCCTTCGAGGATCGCGGGCAGGAAATTTTTGTCGCCGCGATTCTGCTTTTGGCGGTCGTGATGTTGGCTTGGCACGTCGCGTGGATGGCGCATCACGCGCGTGAAATGACCCAGCAGCTTCGCCAACTCGGCAGCGACGTGACGGCCGGACGGCAATCTTTGTTTGCGCTCGGCGCGGCGGTTGCTGTCGCGGTCATGCGGGAAGGCAGCGAAGTCGTGCTGTTCATGACGGGCATCGTCATGCAGGGAAAAGATACGATGGGTGAGCTGCTCATCGGCTCCGGCATCGGGCTGTTGCTCGGGGGCGCCGTCTCGATGGTGCTGTATTTCGGGCTTGCCGCCATTCCGTTGAAGCGGATGTTCACGGTTACGGGCGTGCTGGTGACGTTACTTGCCGCCGGGCTCGCGGCGTCGGCCGTGAAGCAGCTTTCGAACGCCGGCTTGATCAACGTTCTCGATACGAACCTTTGGGATACTTCTTCCATTCTGTCGGAAGACAGCTGGCCTGGCCGGGTTCTCAGTATACTCGTCGGCTATATGGACCGGCCGACCGGCATGCAATTGCTCGCCTACGTCGTGACGGCCGGGACAATTTTCACCCTCAGCTACATTTGGCGCGCACCAGAAAAACCCGCCACGCAACGCGCATAAGAGATTAAGGCGCCACGATTGATGGCGCCTTTTTTTATTTTGTCAGAGGCCGAGGTCCGACAATCCCGGGTGGTCGTCGGGGCGACGGCCGAGCGGCCAATGAAATTTCCGTTCACTCTCGGAAATGCGCATGTCGTTGATGCAGGCGTAGCGATGATGCATCAACCCGTCTGGGCCAAATTCCCAGTTCTCGTTGCCATAGGAGCGATACCACTGGTTGCTGTCGTCGCGGTGCTCATAGGCGAAGCGGACCGCGATGCGATCATCGGTGAAGGCCCAGAGCTCCTTGATCAGGCGATAGTCAAGTTCGCGGTTCCATTTGCGCGTCAGGAATTCCACGATCTGTTCGCGACCGACGGGGAATTCTGCGCGGTTGCGCCAACGGCTATCGACTGAATATGCGAGCGACACCTTATGCGGGTCGCGCGAATTCCAACCGTCTTCTGCGCCACGGACTTTCTGAATGGCTGTCTCGCGGGTGAATGGCGGGAATGGTGGTCTAGCGTCCGACATATTCGTCTCCTTCTTCATTGCCAATGGAGGGATTGCTTGACCAGGGACGCGAACGTCACGAGGCTTCGCGGCAAGTGGGAACTGTTGAACGACGCCTTATGGAGGGAGCGACTAACATGTATGACATCGCGAATCTTTCGAATTTGCCGCATCTTAGAAATCTGTCGTCGACGACCATGTCGGCGTTTGAGAACTTCGATCGCGCCGCGATGGCCGCCGGTGCCATTCCGCGCCGCTACAAGGAGCTGATCGCGCTTGGCGTCGCGCTCGCAACGCAGTGCCCGTATAGCCTCGAGGTTCATCGTACGAACGCCGAAAATGCAGGTGTGACCGAAGCTGAAATTGCGGAAGTCATTTACATCGCTGCAACGATGCGGGCAACGGCTGCCATCGCTCACGGCACGCATCTTGTCGGGCCGCGCAAGGGAACGGCGAAGACAAAGGTCTGAGTGCGGACTTGTCAGGCCTACAATGCGTTAAGCTTACAATACGCCGAGCAATTTAATCGCAATGAACGCGAGGCTTACCGCGCCGATCCAAAGCGCTGCGTCGGCGACGCGGCTTCGCTTCGAGCGAGACGCAATCTTCTCGACCGTTTCGTCATCGAGGCGAACACCGGAATTCGCCATTTGGGAAATGCCCGAGATCGCTTGCGCAACATTCTGCAGAAGCCCTGGCGTTTTCATCAGCAGGTCGCCGATGGTCTCGGCGCCGCGGCCGGCTTCGCGCAGGCGGCCAAGCGGCGAGAGATTGGATTCCATCCATTCGTTCGCAACCGGTTCGGCGGCGACCCAAACATTCAACGTCGGATCGAGATCGCGCGCGACGCCTTCGACGATGACCATGCTTTTCTGAAGAAGGATCAGCTCGGGGCGGGTCTGCATGTCGAAGACTTCGGTGTAGGCAAAGAGCTGGCCCAAAAGATCGGCCATCGAGATTTCTTCCGCCGTTCGGCCCTGGATCGGTTCGCCGATGGCGCGCATCGCCTGTGCGAATTCCTCGACGCTATGATGCGGCGGTACGTATCCGGCTTCGAAATGAATGGCGGCGGCGCGGTAATAGTCGCGCGTGATGAGGCCGTGCAAAATTTCCGCGAGGAAGCGCCGCTCAGGAAGGCCCAAGCGTCCCATGATGCCGAAATCGACGGCGACGACCTTGCCACTGTCGTCGACGAAGAGATTGCCCTGGTGCATGTCGGCATGAAAGAAGCCGTCGCGCATGGCGTGGCGAAGGAACGAACGCATGACCGTTAGGCCGATGGCGGCTGTATCGAAGCCTTTCGCCACGAGCTTATCGCGCTGCGCGATCGGCGTGCCGTCGACCCATTCGATGGTCAGCACGCGTTTTGCCGTGCGCTTCCAGTCGATATCGGGAACGCGAAAGCCTTCATCGTTTTGGATGTTCGACGCCATCTCGGAGATGGCGGCAGCCTCAAGCCGCAAATCCATCTCGAGATCGGTCGTGTGCTTGAGGTTGTCGACGACGGCGACCGGCTTCAGACGCCGCACGGGCGGATAGAAGCGCTCGATCAGGCGGGCCGCGAAATAGTAGCTGTCGAGATCTCGGTAGAAACGCTTCTCGATGTTCGGGCGGAGGATCTTGACGGCGACGGCCTTCTTGACTCCGTTGTCGAGCACATAGGCCTTGTGAACCTGCGCAATCGATGCCGCGGCGACGGGCGGTCCGAACTCAATGAAATGATCTTCAAGCTTGCCGCCGAGCGCCCGCTCCACCGCTTCGCGGGCTTCGGCCATCGAGAAGGGCGCGGCCTTGTCCTGAAGTTGGCGAAGGTCGCCTGATAATTCGGGGCCGATAACGTCGGCGCGGGTCGCGAGGAACTGGCCGAGCTTGACGTAACTCGGGCCGAGCCGCGTCAGCGCTGCCGAGACGCGGGACGATTGCGGTTCGCTTTTGCGAAACGGCGCGGCCAGAAGCTGGATCGGCAACGTGGCGACACGTGCAATCTTAAGCGGCAAGGGTACCGGCATGCCCTTCGGCACGAAGCGGACGCCGTATTGCGCAAGCACGAAACCGGCGCGCGCGAGTCTTAGCGAATTCAGCAGCGCTCCGGGCATGGTGGTGATTTCGTCGTCCTAAATTCGGCAGATGGGGGGCCTCGGCGCACATTGCGCCGCAACCTCGTCGGGTCAAGTGTAGCCGGTGTAAGGGGTAAAAACGGTTAAGCCGGAGCGGCTTTCATATCGCGGGGCAACGGAGAGCCATACAACTTGCGGACAAAAAAATAACGCCCGGCGGAATGGCCGCGGGCGCTATCTCAACGCAAATGCTCAGATTTGTTTACAGTTTGCAGAACGTCGCGCGGCCATGACATTTGACCATGCCGCCGTCCGGACTGCAGCTGTAGCGCTTGTTGATGACTTTGTAGCCTTCGACCTGACCGTTCGCCAGGAAGCCCGGCCAGAGGCCCCAGCTGACGTTCTGGACCATCGTTTCCATTGCAAACCACTTGGCGGAATCGGCGGACGTCGATGTCGCGACGGCGCCCTTCGTCATGCATCCGGCGTTCGCGACTCCGGCGCCAAACGAAACGGCGGCGGCGGCCATTGCGCAGATCAGCACTGTTGATTTCATGCTTCCCACCTCCTCGAAAAGAAAAAAATGATTCCTTCGTCCCCGCGGAGAAAATTAGGAATCGACGATGCCAGCGTCAATTCAACTTACGTTGTAAAAACAAGAACGTAGTTCAGGTGTGGCCGATCAGATCTTCCAGCCACCATGGATCGCGGCGATGCCGCCCGTCAGATTGCGATAGCTGACACGCGAGAATCCGGCTGTGCGAATGAGGTCGGCGAAGGCTTCCTGCTTCGGGAAGCGGCGGATGCTTTCTACGAGATAGCGATAAGAGTCTGCGTCGCCGGCCGTCCACTGGCCCAAGCGCGGAATGATCTCGAACGAGTGGAAGTCATAGGCGCGATCGAGAAGTGGCACGCGGCATTCCGAAAATTCAAGGCAGAGAAAGCGGCCGCCCGGTTTCAGCACGCGGTAGGCTTCAGCGAGAGCCTTGTCGATGTGCGTGACGTTGCGAATGCCAAATGCGATCGTATAGGCGTCGAAGCTCCCGTTTTCGAACGGGAGTTCCTCGGCGTTGCCTTCGACGCAAGTGATCCGGTTGTCGAGCTTGGCATCGGCGATGCGCCGGCGGCCGACGTTGAGCATTTCTGGGCTGATGTCGCAGATGACGGCGGTGGCGTTCGGGCCGGCGTCCTTGGCATAGCGCATCGCGATATCGCCGGTGCCGCCCGCAACGTCGAGAAGGCTGAACGGCGTGGCGCTGCGCGGCGCATTGAGCATCGTGATGAGCTCACGCTTCCAAAGGCGATGCAGGCCGCCCGACATCAAATCGTTCATTAGGTCGTAGCGGTCGGCGACCGAAGCAAAGACCTTATTGACGAGACCCTGGCGCTCGGCCTCGGGAACGGTGCGGAAGCCGAATGATGTTGTGCTCTGGCTTGCGGTTTCTGAGTTCTGATCCATATGGCGAGAATAGCCCCTCGCGCGCGTCCGCGCTATCGTCGCGGCGTCTCATCGTCAATTTCAGGTGACTGCCCATCATGCCCGAGCTTCCGGAGGTCGAAACCGTGCGGCGGGGGCTCGCGCCCGTGCTCGTCGGAAGCCGGATCGCGGGCCTCGACGCGCGCCGTCCGGACCTGCGTTTTCCGTTGCCCGAGCGGTTCGGCGAGCGGCTTATTGGGCAAGATATCATCCGCCTTGAGCGGCGTGCGAAATACCTGATTGCGACGCTTTCGAGTGGGGAAGATCTCGTGATGCACCTCGGGATGACCGGGCGGTTCACGGTCGTCCAAGATGGCTTCGTCGACCGGCCGGGCGAATACATCCACGAGACGGGTCCCAATCCGACGCACGATCATGTTGTGCTGCATCTCTCGAACGGGACGCAGGTGATCTACAACGATCCGCGGCGGTTCGGATTCATGGTTATGATGCCGCACGCCGAGCAGCCCGAGCACGCGCTCTTCCGCAAACTCGGGGCCGAGCCGCTCGGCGCGGAATTGACGGATACGTATCTCACCCGGCGGGCGCTGGGCAAAAAGGTCAATCTCAAGGCCTTTCTGATGGACCAGCACGTCGTCGCCGGGCTCGGCAACATCTACGTGTCAGAAGCGCTGTTTCAATCGGGATTGTCGCCGGACCGTTTGGCGGGGACGTTGGCGGACCGCCGGGGTGGCCCGACGCGGAAGGCGGGGAAGCTCGTCGATGCCATCAAGGATGTGTTGGAGCGGGCGATCGAAGCCGGCGGATCGACGTTGCGCGACTATCGCAGCGCGGACGGGACGAAGGGCACGTTCCAGGAGCGCTTCTCGGTCTACGATCGTGCTGGAACGGCGTGCGTTACGCCCCGGTGCGGCGGCGTGATCCGGCGCGCGGTCCATGCCGGACGCGCGACGTTCTATTGTCCGCGCTGTCAGCGTTGACGCGACGTTAGCCTGCCGTGGCGGCAGAGCGATCGCAGAGAGCAGCATTCGTCTTGATCAGGATGACGCTGATGCACAGAATTGCGAAGCCGCCGCCGAGGAAAAGCTGGTTTGCGGCCCAATCGCCTTTGTGGGTGATGGCAAGTTTTCCAGCACCGATCAGCCAGACAAGGCCGATGCCGATCAGGATGGCTTGATAGGCTGCAATTTTCGCCATGCGGTCGATCGCGGACGTTTGCGCGAGATTGTCGGCCGGGTTGGAAAGGCGCGTCAGGTAATAGCCATAGGCGCCGGCGAAGAGCATGCAGGCGGTGCCGTATTCCCAGCCGTGCTGCCAGCGAACGTGTGTGCCGAGGTAAACGGCATAGAACGCCAGGCCGCACCAGAGAAACGCCAGCATGATGAGAAAGGCGTTCGTCATCATGGCGGTGCGCGGCGTCACCGCGCTACCGGTTGCGGGCATCGCGCGTCGCCAATGCGGCGCGTTCGTGCGGACGGCTGTCACGCATAACACGACGGCGAAGACCGCCGCGGCAATGGCTGACTCGGATATCTGCATGGAACGGCAGGCGAGATACATGGCGAGGAGGGCTGCAGCGAGTGTCAGTAGCAGCCAAGGCAGCGATGGGCGCAAAGGCATCTCGGCGAAGTTCCCCCATTTGGATAGCGCAGAGGCACTCAATCACACGTACTTGGGCGAGCGTAAAGCGTCCAAGCTGATGACCGCAATTGCCAGCGCTCCGAAGAAGAAGATGTTGCACCCCGCCCAGTCTGCGTGGTTCGCGGCGCGCGGGAATTTGTTGTCGACGAACAGGCTGATGATGCCGGCCGCCATGCCGATCACCTGGACCTGGAGGAGCACGCGTCCCGCCTTTACGAGGGTGGCATCGTCGCGTCCGGCAGCGCGGTCGCGATCGAGCAGAAGGGAGAAGGCCAACGTGGCGACGGCCGCAAACGAAAAGCCGATGAAGAACTGCCACCACTCAGCCCAGTGCTTGTCGATGATGAAGACATAGGTGATCAATACCGCCAGGGCTGCCCACGCCCAGACCAGCGCCAGATAGCGGGCGGTCGAGCTGGCGATGGCGCTCGTCGGGGCGCCGGTTTCCTGCAGCCTCTGGTGCTCGCGGATGGCGATCAGGGTAATGGCGACGCAGACGACGGCGACTGCTGTCATTTGTAAGGTCGGCTGGTTTGCTGCGGCGGCCAAAATCGTCGCGCAGATAGCGGCCGCCAAAGAGAACAGCCAACCGGTCATGGACAACATTCTTTGGGGGTCTCCTCGATCTGGACATTTCGATGCGGGCCGGGGATGGACTTAACCCAAATGACGACGCAAAGCGCTGCGACCGGCCGTCGGCTCCAGCATTTGTGACGGATTCGTGCTTTTCCGTGTGCGCTTCGTTGACCGCAGCCCTTGGGGCGGCTATACCCCGGGCAAACCGTGCCTGGAGTGAAAATCCCGGGCCACGTATCCATCTTCTTTAACCCATTGCCTCGCTTTAGCATTTCGCGATCGCGGCGGCGCATTCGTAGCAAACGTAAGGACAACCTATGGCTAATACGTCGTCGGCAAAGAAAGCCGCGCGTCAGATGATCCGGCGCACCGAAGTCAACAAGTCGCGCCGTACGCGCGTCAAGTCTGAGGTTCGGTCGGTCGAAGAAGCAATCAGCTCGGGTGATCGCGCGAAGGCGCTCGCGGCTCTCGCTGTTGTCGAACCCATCCTTGTGCGCACAGCGCAGAAGGGCGTCATGCACAAGAAGACCGCTAGCCGGAAGGTTTCCAGGCTCACGCAGCGTGTCAAGGCCATGAGCGCATAACGCAGTTGTGAACAAGGGGAGCCAATTTTTCTCCCCGTTGCATATTCGTCACGGTAAAGAGCGGGTCCGTTTTCGGGCCCGCTGTTTTTTTAACGTCATTAACCCGCTGGAATCCGGCCCATCGACGGCATTGTCCGGGGAGGGATGAGCGTTGGGACGTGATCGGAGTCGTGATCGCTTAAAAAGAAAATGACGTCTGGGTGACGGGCCGTGGCGGGGGCGCAACCAGGTGCATTCGCAGTTGAAAAATACGAACGGAGTCAGGGCGTTTATGCACAGGGGCTACGAAGTGAGTCACGTTTTCACCAGTACCTGTGGACAACTTTTGGCCGGTCCCCATGGCTCCGAGCGCGACGTGGAGGTGCTTGTCGAGAAGAAGGTTAAGGGCTAGTAAATTTCTAGTGGATGGCAGCGGGGTAAAGCGGTCGTTCCCACTAGTAAGTTCGGCGAGCGTCGCGTTCGGGTCCTGAAAGATTTGTGATCCTGAGCGTATCGCCAAATTAGATAAAGACCTGCGTTTTGACTTGGGCATTGCTTTGGCTAACCCAAGAACGGATGGGGATTCTCTGGATATAACTAGAGGTGCTCAAGCGGGTCTTTATCAGTACTTGTGTGATGCGTGAGGGGAACTCGTGGAAAAAGTTGGGTCTTCTGGCGTCGAGGATGTTTCTGTCCTCGAAACTTGGAGGCGTCTCGAAGGCGATCCTAAAGCTGTACTTGTGGATGTTCGTACGCGTGCCGAGTGGGCATTCGTGGGTATTCCGGACCTCTCCAAGATCAACAGGGATGTCGTGCTGATCGAATGGCAGACGTTTCCTGACAGCCGGACCGCCCCGGACTTTACCGAGCGACTGAGCGCGGCGCTGACGGCCAAGGATGTTGAGACGAGCACCGAGATTTTTTTTATTTGCCGCTCTGGCGGACGCAGCCGGATGGCTGCGGAGGCAATGACCGAGGCGGGGTATCGCCACTGTCGCAATGTTGAGGAGGGCTTCGAGGGACCGTTAGACGCTGCCCGTCATCGCAGCGAGATCGCCGGTTGGAAATTCGCCGGTCTCGATTGGGTTCAGGGCTAGCAAGCAAATCGCGGAAAGCACGACACGGCACGGCATCGGACGGCAGAGGGTAATGCCGGACGGTGAAGAGGGGGGACGCTTTCAGGCGTCCCGCGTTATCAGCGGGAGTACACACTATGCAGGCAGCACAAAAGGCAGAGGCTCAAGGCGTCGGAAACGGGCACGGCGCGGAGACTCCGGCAGGAGCGGTCGAGGGCCGAGGTCATAAGGTCCGCGCCATGCTCAAGGTTCAGCTCGGCGACGAGGTTTATTCGAGCTGGTTCAAGAGCCTGGAATTCGAGAGCTTTGACGGGCGGATCGTCAAGGTATCGGTGCCGGTCAAGTTTGTGCGCAACTGGATCCAGGAGCACTATTCCGAACATCTTCTCAGGTGTTCGCGCATTGAATTCGCGACGGCAGAGCGCGTTGAAGTCGTTTGGCGGGAGCCGGGCGCGGTTTCCCAACGGCTCGGTGAAACACGTTCCGCCGATGCCACGCATGCCGCTACGTCTGCGGCGCCGACCAATCATGTCGAGGCTCCGCGGCCGTCAACGGCGCTCCGCGCGCCCATGCTTCCGGCTCAGAGGACATCCGCCGGCGGTCTTGAAGGCTCGCCGCTCGATCCGCGATATACCTTTGAAAGCTTCGTCGTTGGAGCGTCGAACCGGATGGCGCATGCGGGCGCTACGCAGGTTGCGGAAACGGTTCTTACGGATGCTCCCGGATACAATCCGCTTTACCTCCATTCCGCGGTCGGCCTGGGCAAAAGCCATCTTCTTCACGCCATTGCGTGGGAAGTGAAGAAGCGGGCGCCGAACGCGCAGGTGCTCTATCTGACGGCCGAACGCTTCCGCTATCAATTTGTCGAAGCGCTGCGCTCGTCCGATCCGCTGGCGTTCAAGGAGCGGTTCCGCAACATCAACATGCTGTTGATCGACGACCTCGAATTCCTGCAAGGCGAGCGTACCGAGCAAGAGTTCGATCACATCATCAACGCTTTGCTCGACGGCGGTAAGCAGGTCGTTGTCGCGTCGGCACGGGCGCCGAACCAGATCGAGCGTCTTAACGAGCGTATGCGGTCACGGCTGCAGCGCGGCCTCGTCACCGAGCTTCAGCCGCTCGATCACGAACTGCGGCTCAAGGTTCTCGACAAGCGTCTGGCGGAAAAGCGGGCCGCCGATGCGTCGTTCGCACTTTCTCGCGACGTGATGGACCTTCTCGCCCTCCGGCTGACGGAAAACGGCCGCGAGCTCGAAGGCGCCGTCACACGTCTTTATGCAACCTGGCAATACATGCGCACGCCGATCACGCTCGATATCGTCGAGACGGTGATCCGCGATCTCGTTCAGAATCTTGAGCCGCGGCGCATCAAGATCGAGGACATTCTGCGCATCATTTCGCGCCATTACGGGGTGTCGAAGGGCGATCTGCTGTCGCAGCGCCGTCATCGTTCCGTCGTCTGGCCGCGCCAGATCGGTATGTATCTCGCCAAGCATCTGACGGCCCGCTCGCTTCCGGAAATCGGTCGGCGGTTCGGCGGCCGCGATCATACGACCGTTCTGCACGCGATCCGTAAGATCGAGGGCGAAATCAGCAAGAATCCGAACCTCGGAGACGAGCTTGAGGAGCTGAAACGGCTGCTCAACCACTGACCGCAACTTCACCCCTTGCGGCCTGATGCGACGTGGGGCCGGCATTTCATCCCCCTGGAGTGCCGGCCTTACCACACGGGGGTCACGCAAGCTGGCAGGCCCATAATCCGCGCTATCACGCGGATTGTGCGCTAGCCCATACATCTTACTTGAAATGCTGGCATCTTTCGGGTCTGATCCGGCTCCGCGGGCGATTCCGCCCGTCGGCGCGGCTCGCGCCAAACTCGTTCTTTTGCGTGATGCTGCGGCGGGCTTCGACCGCCGCTCCGCGCTACTTCCATAGCTGAGGACAAATATGCGTCTCGAGATCGAACGTGGAGAACTCCTGAAGGCGCTCAGCCACGTGACCAGCGTCGTCGAACGGCGGACGACGATCCCGATCTTGTCGAACATCATGCTGAAAGCCACGGGCGATACGCTGATGTTCAAGGCGACGGATCTCGAACGCGAGGTGAGCGAGAGCGTCAGCGCCAAGGTCACAGCGCCCGGCACGCTCACGGTTCCCGCACACGTTCTGCACGACATTGTGCGCAAACTTCCGGACGGCGCCGAGATCGAGATCAAGCGCGACGGCGACAAGGAGCGGTTGACGATCACGTCGGGGCATTCGCGGTTCAGCCTGCAGACGCTTTCGGCCGACGACTTCCCGGATCTCGCAGTCGGCGAGATCGGACACGAGTTCACGATGGAAGCCGGCGATCTGAAGCGGCTTATCGACAAGACGCGGTTCGCGATCTCGACGGAAGAGACGCGCTATTATCTCAACGGCATCTATCTGCACCCGGCCGAGTCCGAGGGCGTCAAGATGTTGCGCGCGGTCGCGACCGACGGGCACCGCCTCGCGCAAGTGCAATTGCCGCTGCCGAAAGGCGCGGAAGGCATGCCGGGTGTGATCGTGCCGCGAAAGACCGTGCACGAACTTGCGCGTCTGCTCGAAGATTCGAGCGCGAAGGCGAAGGTCGGCGTATCGCAGACGAAAGTGCGTTTTGAAATTGGCGCCGTGGTGCTGACATCGAAACTGATCGACGGCACCTTCCCGGACTACGGGCGCGTCATTCCGCACAACAACGACAAGGAAATGAAAGTCCCGAACGCCTCGTTCAAGAGCGCCGTCGATCGCGTGTCGACGATCGCGAGCGAGCGCGGCCGAGCGGTGAAGCTCAACGTCGGCAAGGACAAGCTGATCCTGACGGTGAACAATCCGGAGGGCGGCAGCGCCACGGAAGAGATCGCGGTCGGATATACAGCCGGTCCGCTCGAGATCGGCTTCAACGCGCGTTATCTGCTCGATATCGCCGATCAACTCGAGAGCGAAGACGCGCGGTTTTTGCTCGCCGATCCAGGTTCGCCGACGATGGTGCGCGACGGCAGTGACGGCAGCGCGATCTACGTCCTGATGCCGATGCGGGTTTGAGGATTGCGGTCGTAAGGATTCCCCTCTCCTTGACGGGAGGGGTTAGGGGTGGGGTGACAATCGAGCGGGATTGAGCATCAATTGTCCGACGAGCGCGCCCGTGAGCTTCGCAAGAATGCCACCTCGGCCGAGCGCAGACTCTGACATCGGTTAGGGATATTGAAAGTCTCGGGACAAAAATTTCGCAGGCAGGTGCCGATCGATCATTTCATTGTCGATTTCGCCTGCCTGTCGCATCGGCTCATCATAGAAGTCGATGGTGCGACACACGGCACCGATGAAGAGATTGCGAGCGACTCCCGGCGCCAAAGGTATCTTGAGAGCCAGGGTTTTATGGTCATCCGATTTAGCAATGACGACGTCGTGACGAATGCCGACGGTGTGATGGATATGATCGTCGGTGTTCTTGACGGACTCGGATGTGAGGTAACCCCCACCCCTGACCCCTCCCCGCAAGGGGGAGGGGAAATTGCGCCGGCTGGTACGAAGTGACCGCATACAGCGTTCGAGTAAACGCACTCTGGGTAGAGCGGCTGGCGCTGACGAACTTTCGAAGCTACGAGTCGGCGAGCATTCAGACCGATGCCGGCCCGCAGGTGATCGTTGGCGCCAACGGTTTGGGCAAGACCAATCTCCTTGAAGCGCTGTCGTTGCTGTCGCCGGGGCAAGGGCTTCGGCGCGTGCCGTTCGTCGATCTGGCGCGCGCGGCGGGCGACGGCGGGTTCGCGGTTGCGGCGCGGGCGCATACGCTCGCGGGACCGGCCGATCTCGGCACGGGGTTGGCGCCCGGCGCGCGCGCGAATAGCGAGCGGGGCGAACGATCCGAGCGCTCGGAACGCTCTGGCCGCATCGTCCGGATCGACGGCACGGCGCAAACGGGCTCCGGCATTCTCGCCGACTATCTTGAAATCGTCTGGGTGACGCCGGCGATGGACGGGCTTTTCACAGGACCGGCGTCCGAGCGGAGGCGTTTTCTCGATCGCCTGATCCTGTGTTTCGATCATGGCTATCGAACCATCGCGGGGCGGTTCGAGCGCGCCATGACGAGCCGTAACCGGCTGCTTGCCGACGGCGTGCGCGACAACGCGCAGCTTTCGGGCTTCGAGCAGGTGATGGCGGAAACGGGCATTGCGGTCGCAGCGGCGCGGCTCGAAGCGGTCGCGGCGATGAGATCAATCGTCGAGAAGCGGCGCGAGCGCGATCCGAACTCGGCGTTTCCTTGGTCGGCGTTCCGCCTTGAAGGCACGATCGAAGACGACCTCAACCGGCTGTCAGCGGTTGAGGCCGAAGATCTGTATGCGACGACATTGCGGGAGACGCGCGAGCGCGACCGCGGGGCGGGCCGCACCCTCGACGGGCCGCATCGTTCCGATCTCATCGTCGAGCACGGTCCTAAGGCGGTCGAAGCGCGGCATTCGTCGACCGGGGAACAGAAGGCGCTGCTTCTCGGCCTCGTTCTCGCCCATGCCGAGCTTCTGACGGAGCGGCAGGAAGGGGCGGCGCCGATCCTTCTGCTCGATGAAATCACGGCGCATCTCGACGTCCACCGGCGGGCGGCTCTGTTTGAAGAAATCCTGCGGATCGGCGCGCAAGCGTGGATGACCGGGACGGACGCGGAGGCCTTCTCCGCGCTTGCCGGAAAGGCCCGATTCTGGGGTGTGAACGAGGGAAAGATCGAAGCCCTTTCGTGAGTCGTTCAAGAGGGACAAACGGCCACATCCAAAATACTGAAAAACAAAGACTTTTTGGCGTCAAATTCTGTCGATTTCTTGCGGCTTTCCGAGCCGATTTGTGATATAGAAAAAGATCGAATTTCCGCCTACTGAGAAAGCCAAGAAATGACCGCTCAACCGCTCAAGAAAAACCCCGAGGCCGACGACTACGGCGAAGACAGCATCAAGATGCTGAAGGGGTTGGATGCGGTTCGCAAACGCCCCGGCATGTACATCGGCGACACCGACGACGGCTCGGGTCTCCATCACATGATCTACGAGGTTGTCGACAACGGCATCGACGAGGTTCTCGCCGGTCACGCGAAGATGTGCGAGGTGACGCTCAACCCCGATGGCTCGTGCACGGTGCGTGACGACGGGCGCGGCATCCCGACCGGCATCAAGAAGGACGACGATCAGGTGCCGAAGCGTTCGGCGGCCGAGATCGTGTTCACGGAGCTGCATGCGGGCGGCAAGTTCGATCAGAATTCCTACAAGGTTTCCGGCGGTTTGCACGGCGTCGGCGTGTCGGTCGTCAATGCGTTGTCGGCTTGGCTCAAGTGCCGGATCTGGCGCGAAGGCAAAGAGCACCTCATCGAGTTTCGCAACGGCAATGCCGTCGCGCCGCTGAAGGTCGTCGGCGATGCGGACGGACAACGCGGAACGGAAGTCACGTTCCTGCCGAGCACGGAGACGTTTCACAACGTCATCGAGTTCGACTTCGGGACGCTTGAGCATCGTCTGCGCGAACTCGCGTTTCTGAACTCCGGCGCCAAAATCGCCCTGACCGACGCGCGCCATGCCGACATCAAACGGCAGGAATTCATCTACGATGGCGGCACGGCGGCGTTCGTGCGCTATCTCGATCGCTCGAAGTCTTCGGCGCTGGCCGACCCGATCATGATTTTCGGCGAGAAGGACGGCATCACCGTCGAGGCGGCGCTGTGGTGGAACGACAGCTACCACGAGACGGTGCTCTGCTTCACGAACAACATTCCGCAGCGCGACGGCGGCACGCATCTCGCGGGCTTCCGCGGGGCGCTGACGCGTATCGTCAATAAGTATGCGGAAGAATCCGGCATCGCGAAAAAGGAGAAGGTCGCGCTATCGGGCGACGACGCGCGCGAAGGTTTGACGTGCGTGCTGTCGGTGAAAGTGCCGGACCCGAAGTTTTCGTCGCAGACGAAGGACAAGCTCGTTTCGTCGGAAGTGAAGCCGGTTGTCGAGTCGGCGGTCGGCGATCAACTTGGCGCGTGGTTCGAAGAACATCCGAAAGAAGCGAAGGTCATCGTCGGCAAGATCGTCGAGGCGGCGCTGGCGCGTGAAGCTGCTCGCAAGGCGCGCGATCTGACGCGCCGCAAAGGCGCGCTCGACGGACTGCGTCTGCCGGGCGGGCTTGCCGAATGTCAGGATCGCGATGCGTCGAAGACCGAAGTCTTCATCGTCGAGGGTGACTCGGCTGGCGGTTCGGCGAAGCAAGGCCGCAAGCGCGAGTTTCAAGCGGTGCTGCCGATCCGAGGTAAAATTTTGAACGTCGAGCGAGCGCGCACCGACAAGATGCTGTCGTCCGAGCAGGTGACAAATATTATCGCGGCGCTGGGCACGGGCATCGGCCGCGATGAGTTCAAGCTCGACAAGCTTCGCTACCACAAGGTCATCATCATGACCGACGCCGACGTCGACGGTGCGCACATTCGCACGCTGCTATTGACGTTCTTCTACCGGCAGATGCCGGAACTCGTCGAGAAGGGACACGTCTATATTGCGCAGCCGCCGCTCTACAAAGTCGCGAAGGGCAAATCGCATTCCTACCTGAAAGATGAGCGGGCGCTTGAGGATTACCTCATCGATCAGGGTCTTGCGGACGCGGTTCTCGTCGCGGGCGACGGTACAGAGAGGGCCGGGCGCGATCTTCGCGACATCGTCGAGCAGGCTCGGCAGATCGCGGGCGGCATCAATGGCCTGCATTCTCGCTACAACCGCAATGTCGTCGAGCAGGGCGCCATTGGGGGCGCGTTGGACGCTTCGATCCTGGCGACACCGTCGGCGGATAGGTCCAATGCGATCGCGGAGCGGATTGCGAAGCGCCTCGATTCCATTTCCGAGGAGATGGAAACCGGGTGGGAAGGCCGCTACGGCAACGATGGCTACGTGTTCAAGCGTGAGCTTCGCGGCGTCACGGAAGTTCACGTTCTCGACCGAGCGCTGCTCGGCTCGCTGGATGCCCGGCGCTTGAACGAGCGGCATGCGCATCTCGTCGAGATCTACGACACGCCGGGGAAACTGAAGCGAAAAGATAAGACGGACATCGTCACGGGGCCGCGATCGCTGCTCGACGCTGTCTACGAGACGGGCCGCAAGGGGCTCGATCTGCAGCGCTATAAAGGTCTGGGCGAGATGAATCCCGAGCAGCTTTGGGAAACGACGCTCGATCCGGATGTCCGCACACTGCTGCAGGTCAAGGTCGGCGATCTCGCGGAAGCTGACGAGATTTTCGCGAAGCTGATGGGCGACGTCGTTGAGCCGCGCCGTGAGTTCATCCAAGAAAACGCGCTCAACGTGTCGAACCTGGATGTTTGACGCAGGCGCTTTCTAACCCGTTCGCAATGTTATGGCCGCCTTTCAGGGGTGGCCATTTTCTTATCGAGATGACACTGGGAGCCTGTTAGCCGACGACCGAATACGTCGTTTCGATCGTGCGGCGGCCGTAGCGAGCGCCGTTTTTCTCGGCGTGGCGTTTCAGTAGCGCGACGTTCTTGAGGTTCGATTTGTAGGCGACGTCGAACACGTCACCGACGACGGGGATGCTGCCGACAATTGTATCGAGCGTTGTGTTCATGGCCATGCGGGCGATCAGCCAGCGCGGCGCGCCGAGGCGGCGGGCTTCCCAGATGATGTAGCTCGCGATCATGGCGGAGATCGCGTCACCGATGACAGGCACGAGCCCGAGAACGGCATCGATGCCCATCACCACGTTCGTGCCCGGAATGCGGATGGCGCTGTCGAGTGCCTTGGCGAGCATTTCGACGCGGGCGAAGCTGTCCTCGAACTCACCCGGCGGAAGAGAGCTCGCGGAAGCCGATCCGTTGCGGACTTGCCGCATTCGCTCAAACACCGACGACATTCGACTGCGATCCTAATCGTTGCTTCAAACAGCAAACGTGATGTGGGATCGACTGGTTCCGCCGCAAGTGCTCTCCGCAATCGGCGGGAGCGATCAGACGCGCTTGCGGCTGGGAAGAGCGTGTGTTTCGGTGCCGGCCTTCTTGGCGGCGCCTTGCAGCTCGGCGCGGAAGACATCGCGCTTCTCGTGGATGGATGCGATGACGAGGCCGGTCGGTACGCCGAGGCCGACAAGCGCCGATTCCGAAAGTTGCAGGCTTGCTTCGATCGTTTCGGGCACCGCGTCGTTGACGCCGATATCGTAGAGGTGACGCGCGTGCGCGGCGTCCTTGGCGCGTGCGACGATGACGAGATTCGGGTGGCGGGAGCGCAACGCCTTCACGATGGCGTCGATCTCGGACTGCGTGTGGATCGTGATGATCGCGGCCTTCGCCGTGTCGAGGCCGCAATGTTCGAGGAATTCGACGTTGCGGACGTCGCCGTAGTAGACGGGCTTGTTTTCGCGGCGGGCGTTGGCGACGAGGCCTGGCGCGCGATCGACCGCGATATAGCGGATATGGTGTTCTGCCAGCAGGTCTCCGATCAACTGACCGACACGGCCGTAACCCACCACGAGCGCCTTGACGTTGCTTTCGCTTGCGGGCGAAGCGGTAAGGGCCGGATCGACCGTTGCCGGGGGCGCATTGCGTTTGGCGAGCCAGCGTCCGGCCTTGGCGCAGGCCGGGATGAGCGCCATCGTTAGCGATACGGACGTTAGAAGGATGCTCGTCAGTTCGCGGCTCACGAGGTGGGAATCGAGCGCGAGCGTCAGGATCACGAAGGCGAACTCGCCGCCGGGCGCAAGCAGCGCAGCGGTTTCTATCGCGGCGCCTCGCGCGACGCCGAACAGGCGCGACAGGCCATAGATGACAGCGAGCTGAATTCCGAGCAGGCCGACTGTGGTGGCGAGAATGGCGACCGGACCCGACACGAGAGATTTCAAATCGAGCTGCGAGCCGACCGAGAAGAAAAAGACTCCCAGAAGAAGCGACTTGATAGGTTCGACGGTCGTTTGAACCGCGCGGCGATATTCCGTCTCCGCGATTAGCAATCCGGCGACGAAGGCGCCGAGAGCCAACGAGAGGCCAGCCGCGGCGGTGACGAAAGCGGTGCTGACGGCGACGAACAGAGTCGTCGCAATGAAGAGATCTTCGTTGTGGGTTTGGGCGACGACGCGGAACAGCGGTTGGAGCACGTAGCGGCCGACGCCGACAATCGCGACGAGGGCGGCGACAGCCTGGATGACGGCGGTCAGGATGCCGGTCAGCAGGGAGCCTTTTGCGCCGGGTTCGAGAATGCCGATCAGGATCAGGATCGGCACGACGGCCAGATCCTGGAACAACAGGATCGAGAAGCTGGTTCGTCCGACGGACGTGGAAAGCCGCTTCTGGCCCGCCAGCATTTCGATGACGATTGCCGTCGATGACAGGCAAAGGGCGGCGCCGATGACGAGCGCGATAACGGGCGGTTGTCCAAACGCATAGGCAACCAATCCTATCAGGACCGCCGAGACGACGACTTGCGACGCGCCGAGGCCAAAGACCAAGCGGCGCATCGTCGACAGGCGCTCGAAGGAAAGTTCGAGCCCGATGATGAACAGCAGGAAGACCACACCCCATTCGGCAAACTTCGAAAGGCGTTCCGGATCTGTGATCGTGAGATACGAAATTTGAGGAACGAACGACGTCAGGGCGCCGAGGCCGCCGGGACTTAAGAATGCGCCGGAGAGGAGGAAAGCCAGAACGGTGCTGACGCCGAACCGATGCAGCAGCGGAACGACGACGCCCGCGGTACCAAGAACCAGAAGTGCATCCTTGTAGCTTGCCAGATCGCCTGCGGCCGACATCACCTCTCCTTAAGAATTCGTTCAAGTATGACGGCCCCAATCGGCGAGCGCCACAGGGCATTTCGCTCGCTCTTCCGCATACGGAAATTTCGCGTGCCTACAACTTGGTGCTGCGACGCCGCGTAAGGCACGATGCGAACTTAACGCGGCCTTAGCCAACGCTCGATAACAGTATCAAAGATTGTCCTGCTTCAGATCTGGGTTGCCGACGTGGCGGCGGGGAGGGGACTCTGCTTTCGAGGGTTTGACGGTGTTGCGCGCCATCGCTGCAGCTCTGCGTTTTGCATTGTGGCTGGTCCGCAGAATTTTGCTTGGACCGCGCCGTAAGCGCCCGTCGACGCATCCGCTGACGCCAACTCCGACGCTCCCGGCGTCGTTTCAATCCGTCGCTGTGCAGGCGTTCGGCGCTGACAGCACTGCGGGCGGCGCTGAGAGTGCACAGGCGATCGCGGCAGCGAAGCCGAAACGATTCAGCAATTTGAAACTCAGATATCGTGTGGCGTTGGGCGGAGCGGTTCTCGGAACCGGCATCACGTCGCTGACCTTCGCCGTCTTGATGGTCTATTACACGGTCGTTTTTCCCGACCCCCTCGCGCTTCGGAATTCAGCGCACGCGCCGCTCATTCGAATTTTAGCGCGCGATGGCTCAACTCTGGCGGAGCGTGGCGCGCCGCACGACTACATCTCGCTCGATAAAATCGCCAAGGCGCTGCCGGCGGCGGTCGTCGCAACGGAAGACCGGCGATTTTTCGACCACTATGGGATCGATCCCGCCGGTATGATCCGGGCGATGTTCGCGAACCTTCGAGCGGGGCGCTTCGCACAGGGCGGCTCGACGCTGACGCAGCAGCTCGCGAAGAACCTGTTTCTGACGCAGGACCGAACGCTGTCGCGCAAGATCGCGGAACTCGGTCTGGCGTTTTGGCTCGAAATTCGGCTGACCAAGCCGGAGATCCTCGAACTCTATCTGAACCAAGTCTATTTCGGCGGGGGCGCGTATGGCGTCGAAGCTGCGAGCCAGAGGTATTTCGATAAGCCGGCGAGCGAGCTGACGATACCAGAGGCCGCGCTCATCGCGGGGCTTCTGAAAGCGCCGTCGAAATATTCGCCGGCTGCAAGTCCGGGAGCTGCTCGCGCGCGTGCCCGCATCGTCATTACGAAGATGTTTGAAGCTGGGTTCATCTCGGAAACGCAAGAAACGCAAGCGCTGGCGCAGACGCTGGTCTTCAACGAGCAGAAGGTCGCGAGAACATCGGCGGAAGCAGGATATGTCGTCGATTACGTGCTCGATCAGCTGCCGTCTGCTATCGGCGGAGAGGATCAGTCCGATCTCATTGTCGAGACGACTGTCGACAAGGGACTGCAACGGCGCGCGCAAGACATCGTAACTGAAACCCTCGCGCAGAAGGGTGACGCGCTCGGCGCGAGCCAGGCCGCACTGACCGTGCTCGACGGGAGCGGCGGCGTCCGCGTGATGGTCGGCGGCCGCGACTATGCCGAGAGCCAGTTCAATCGCGTCATCAGGGGAAAGCGCCAGCCCGGATCGGCATTCAAGCCGATTATCTATCTTGCGGCGTTGAACAAGGGCATGACCCCGGACACGATCATCGACGATGCGCCGATCACCATCGGGGGATGGTCGCCGAAAAACGACAACGGCCAATATGCGGGGCCGATTGCGATGCGGCGCGCGATTGCGCAGTCGATCAACACCGTCGCGGTGCGTCTCAACCAGGATATCGGACGCGGCACGGCCGCCGACCTCGCGGGGCGGCTCGGCATCAAATCGGACTTGCACGACGGTCCGTCGCTCGCGCTCGGAACGTCGGAGGTAACGCTGATCGAAATGGCGGGCGCCTACGCGGCGTTTTCGAACGGCGGCTACACCGTGACGCCGCACGTCATTACGCGGATCACGACGGGCAGTGGGCGCGTTCTCTTTCAATACAAACCGCCGACGAACGCCGAGCCTATTGCCGAGGCGGCGCGGATCGGCGCTTTGAATGATATCTTGAACGCCGCCATCGACTACGGCACGGGGCGACGGGCGGCGCTTTCAGATCGTCCGGCGGCGGGCAAAACCGGCACGACGCAAGATTTCCGCGATGCTTGGTTCATGGGGTACACGGCGCAGCTCGCGGCCGGTGTCTGGGTTGGGAACGATAGCGGTAAGCCTATGAATCGCGCGACCGGCGGCAGTCTTCCTGCCGAGATCTGGCGGCAGGTCATGCGGGCGGCGCACGAAGGGTTGCAACCGCTGCTGCTGCCGGGAACGGTCGTTGCTAATCCGCAGACGGAAGCCGCGATGTGGGGTGGGCTCGCGAACCGGTTGCCGCGTGTCGTTGAAGCCAATGAGCCGCTGTCTTCGCAACGCGCGCCGGGATCCGAACCGCCGCGTTTCTCAGCGGATGCTGTGGCGACGCTCACGCCACACGCGGTGCATCCGGTCGACAGTATCGGAGAAGATTTCATCGACAAGGCGCTGGCAACGACGCAGGGCGGCGATGGAGGGCCCGCGACGCCTGCCGTTGCGCCGGACGCGTCGACGGCGCAAAGCGGGAAATTTCCGTTCAGCACTTGGTGGTAAGGCGCGGTCAGTTTCCGCGCGCAGGACCGTAACGATGAAGATCGGGTCCAAGGACCTGCAGCCATTCCTTGGCGCTTTCGAATTCCGGGCAGATCTTTTTGACGAGAGCCCAGAAACGCGGACCGTGGTTCATTTCGACGAGATGGGCGACTTCGTGCGCCGCGACATAGTCGAGTACGAATGACGGTGCGAGGATCAGGCGCCACGAGAACGACAGTCCGCCGGTCGTCGAGCAGGAACCCCAGCGGCTGGTCTGGTCGCGGACGGCGATGCGCTTCGCTTGCAGAGACAGCGGGCGCGCGAATTTCTCGACGCTCACGGTCAGATCGCGTTTGGCTTCTTCAAGCAGCCACCGCGTCAAGCGTTTCGCCGCGAGGTCTTTATCGCCGGGCACAATGATCGCGGTGCGCTGAGGACGCTTGTCGATCGAGATCAGGCGTGAGCGCGTGCTGCCCGTGAACGAGATCGTGTGCGGGACGCCACGCAGCGGCATCGAGGCGGAGTCTTCGAAGGGGATGTGGTTTGGCAAGCTGTCGAGACGTGCACGCACCCAGTCCATGTGGCGATTGAGGAAGCTGCCCGCTTCGTCGAGATCGCACTGAACAGGAAGCGTGACGATGACTGCACGGCGCGTGCGGCTCACGCGAAGCGTCAAGCGCCGCGCACCGGGATGGCGACGCACTTCCAACTGTGCGCCGATGTCTTCAATGCGGACTGATCGCGTCTTTGAACTCAAGTCTATGGCGCGTCGTCCATTCATGATCATCATGCGCTCTGCCCCCAAAAGCCGACGCGCATCCAAGTGATGCAACGAAGTGCTGATCGCCTTTGCTGGATCAATACAGCACTAAAATGACCTATCAAGGTTCGCGTCGTCGCTCCAGTTGCAATGTCACACGGATGTTCCCGCGTGTGAATGTGTGGCCCGTCGGTCTCAGGAACGAATCGCCGCTTGATCACTAAGAAAGCGCTCTCTCTAAAGCCGCGGCGAGCTGATCGACATCATTGGTGTGAGGGATCGGTGCGAGCAATGTTCCATCTTTTGCCATCAAATAAAAGATCGCAGAGTGATCGATGGTGTAGCTCTTGGGATCCTTGTCGTCGGGAACCTTCTGATAATAGACGCGATAAGCCTTCGCTGTCGCCGCTATTTCGCTTTCGCTTCCCGTTAGTCCAACGAGCCGCGGACTGAACGCTTTAACATAGGTCGCCATCTTCTCGGGCGTGTCCTGGGCGGGGTCGAGTGTAATGAAGATCGGCACGACGTCGTCGACGCGTTTGCCGAGTTTATCGAGCGCCGCCGACATCACTTGCAGGCCCGCGGGGCAGATGTCGGGGCAATTGGTGTATCCGAAGAACACCAGCATGTAGCGGCCAAGGTAATCCTTGTCGGTGACCCGCTTGCCGGTATTGTCGATCAAACTGAACGGACCGCCGACCATGGGTCTGCCGGTTACCGTCGCTTGTCCATCGACGGACGGGCTCGGACCTTTGAGCGCCACAAATCCCAGGGCGACGCCGGTTAGAAGACCGGCAAACGCGAGAGCTAGCGTTGTGCGATTCATGTGCTTGAAGTCTCCGTTTGCCATTGGCTAAAAAAGTTTTCCGGTGCCGATAGCACCTCGCGGATTAATGTTGAGGAGTGGCCCTCGTGCTCCGCAAGCGAAGGACGTGATATGGCCATCAGGATTAGCACGCTGTACGTCGGCATCCTGGCCCTCATTTTCATGGCTCTCTATGAACGCGATGGCGGCGAGAAGATGTTGCGGCATGCATCGCGCTCATCCTTCTGCCGGGTATTCTTCGCTGGGCCTGTGTGGTTTCCCGTTTGGCCGAGCCTGATCCGGGAGAGACGGAGTGGCCCTCAAATGGGGTACAATCGCTCTTCCGGCAATGCTAAATATTCTGAAGTCAGTTCATAGCGCGAGCGCAAGCGTGACGACTGTGCGACCTGAAGTCACGACATTCGAGATTGGATTGTTTCGTTCATGAGCACGTCAATGGATGGGCCGCAGTCGGCGCCGCTGCTGAAGGGCATTGTCAACGATCGGGAGAGCCAACTCCGCTTGGTGACGAGCGTGCGACTTCGCTGGACGGCGGTTCTCGGTCAGCTCGCGGCCATCGCGGCGGTCACGCTGCTTTACGGATTTCCGCTCAACATTGGCAGTTGTCTCGTTCTGATCGCGATATCGGCGTGGCTGAATGTGTTTCTGTCCATCCGCTACCCGGCGCGTCACCGCCTGACGACGCAGTTCGCGTTCTCGCTTCTCGTTTACGATGTGCTGCAGCTTGCCGGTCTCTTGTATCTGACGGGCGGCATTCAGAATCCGTTTTCGGTTCTCTTGGTCGCGCCGATCACGGTTGCGTCGGCGACGCTGCCGCCTCGCTATACGTTCTTTTTAGGCGGCATGGTGATTGCGGCTGGGTTGCTGCTCATAAGTCATCACTATCCCCTACCCTGGTACGCGGGCATACGGCTCGACTTGCCACGCGACTATAAAATCGGCGCGCTTCTGGCGCTGGTCTCGACGATGGCCTTCATGGCGTTCTTTACTTGGCGGCTCAATAAAGAGTCCCGGCAAATGTCGGCGGCTCTGGCGGCGACCGACATGGTGCTCGCGAGAGAACAGCGCCTGCATGCCCTCGACGGCCTCGCGGCTGCCGCCGCACACGAGCTTGGCACGCCCTTGTCGACGATCGCGCTCGTCTCCAAAGAACTCGAGTATGAGCTCGGCAAGGACAGTCCCTATCGCGACGATCTTCAGTTGTTGCACGGGCAGGCCCGCCGCTGCCGTGAAATTCTGCAGAAGCTCACGCGCAAGCCCGACGAGCAGGATCCGATGCACGCAAGCTTGACCGTCATCGAGTTGCTTGAAGAGGCTTCGGTGCCGCACCGCGCCGCGGGCAAGCGCATCATTATTTCGGCCAGTCCGCTGCCGGGTCTTGACGACGAAGTCCGGATCGAGCCGGTCGCGCATCGTCGTCCGGGCGTGATCTATGGCCTTGGCAATCTCATCGAGAACGCGGTCAGCTTCGCCGCGTCGGAGGTGCAACTTTCGGCGCGGTGGAACGGCTCGCACGTCTACTTCACGATTACGGACGACGGTCCGGGCTTCGCGCCGGAGATGATGGACAGCATCGGCGAGCCCTACGTGACGTCGCGGCGCTTCGAAGAAAAGGGTGAGCACAGCCATTCGGGTCTTGGGCTCGGCCTTTTCATTGCGAAAACTTTGCTGGAGCGATCGGGGGCGACGGTCTCGTTCTCGAACCTGGCGCCACCGCGCCGGGGGGCTAACGTCCAGATTTCATGGCCAAGAACGGCATTTGAACTACCGCCAGGGGCTTTCACCTGGCCGGGACGGCGTGGTATGCCACTAAATGCTGCTTAAGCTGGCAATTTGCCGTTAAGGTCTTATCTACTTCCTGTCTACTGTCGCCGCCGAAGTAACCTTGTAGGTTGCTTTTTGCTTGCTTAAGGGGTTGCAGCCCGTTAGGCCGCATTAGATTATGGCCTGTCATGAAAAAAGCTAACGGATAAACCGTGATGCGGGAGGCTCCCTTGGTTACCGAAGACCTGTCCTTTAAGCAGGACGAATTGCCAGCCGACCGTTCGTTGGTCATCATCGATGACGACCGGTCTTTTCTGCAGCGTTTGGCGCGCGCCATGGAGCTTCGCGGCTTCGAAGTGCGCTTTGGCCATTCCGTTGCGGAAGGCGTCGATCTGATCCGTGAGAAGGCGCCCGCCTTCGCTGTCGTCGATATGCGTCTTGAGGACGGTTCCGGCCTCGACGTGATTGCGGAGCTCGCGAGAGTTCGCCCGGATTCCCGCGCCATCGTGCTGACGGGCTACGGCAACATCGCAACCGCCGTATCGGCCGTGAAGCTCGGCGCTGTCGATTATCTCGCGAAGCCCGCGGATGCCGACGACGTAACGGATGCGCTTCTCGCGCCGACCGACTCCAAGGCGCCGCCGCCGGAAAATCCGATGTCGGCCGATCGCGTGCGCTGGGAACACATTCAGCGCGTTTACGAGCTTTGCAATCGCAACGTCTCCGAGACGGCACGGCGGCTCAACATGCATCGCCGCACGCTGCAACGCATTCTGGCGAAGCGCGCTCCGAAGTAAGCGCGCGGCGCTCTTGTCCTCGACGACCTCATTCGATCGTAAGGCCCGGGTCAATCTGGGCGTGAAGGCGCATGGAAGCTATGCGCGCAATCGAAAGCGTTAGTGCCTTTCGCCGAGCGGCGGCCAGCGGATGCTGCGGCGGCGGTCGCACAAGTTCGCCGGCGTAGGCGTCCGCCAGGATCAATCCGCTATCGGCGGGAAGGATCTCGGCGGGAAAATCCGGGGCAACGGCAAACAACAGCGCGTCGCAATACTCACGGTACTCGGGCCACTTCTGGTCGGCGCGGAAGTCGGCAATGCTCGACTTGATTTCAACAATCCAGATCTCGCCGTTGCGACGGATCGCCAGCACGTCGGCGCGGCGACCGTTGCCGAGCGTGATCTCGCTCAGGCTTTCGAAATCGAGCGATCGAAGGAGGCGCTGCGTACCGCGCAGAATCGCCTTCGCGCGTTCGTAATCGCGAGCCTTGTCCGCAATCGGGACGGCAGGAAAAGGATTCATTGAGGAAGACGAACCGTCGGTCATGGTGCCGCCATTATGACCGTGCGACTGTTGCAGACAAGAAGGCAGCGGGGGCGGCTTCTTGGTCGCCCGAACGTCGTTCGACGGGTCGAAGGTCCCAGGGGGGAGAACGTGCGAATGGTCTTCTGGCGCAACAGGTCGGAAAAGAAGGCCGAGGCGCCGGTCACAGTCGAAGCGGAAATGCCGCCGCCGATCTCTCATTCGAGAGAAGCCGGAGCGGCTGTGGCCGAGGGGACGGCCGAAACGGCCGACGCCGAGGCATCAACCAATGTGGTGACGCTCGTGACGAGCCGGCTTGCAGATCGTCTTGCAGACGTTGCGCCGACCGGCGAACGTCGCGAGGTCAAGGAGCAGAAGTCGGCGAAGGAGATGCCGACAAAAGATTTGGCCGTAAAAGATTCGGTGCAGATCAAGCCGGTCGAGCAGACGCATTTCTTCGGCCAGAAGCGTGCCATCGGTAAGATCCGGTCAGCGCTTGGAGCGGGTCGCGGAGAGCATCTTCTCATCCTCGGTGAGCCCGGTACGGGTCGCCTCGAACTGGCGGAAGCTCTCGGCACCGAGGTCGATCGCGCTCCGGCGGCGGATTGGATTTATGTCGTCGATCCCGACGCGCCGTCGCACGCCAAGGGCTTTACGTTACCGCCGAGCGAAGGACCGCGTTTCCGGCGCGATGTGCGCTTGACGCTCGATAAAGCTCGCGCGGCCTTCGGCCGATATCTCAAGAGCGAGGAGCATCGCATCAGCCTCGATCTTCTCGAGGAAGACATGCGTTACCGTAGCGAGAGGGCGGTCGAATCCATTCGTCGCCGCGCGGAAGCCCAGAATATCGCCGTCGTCAAATCGCTCGACGGTTACGTGCTGGCGCCGATGCATGAGGGCCGCGTCGTGCGGTCCGATGTCTTTCGGGCGTTGCCGGAAGCTCTGAAGCGCAACGTCGAAGCCAAGATCACGGTTCTCGAAGACGAGCTTCAGTCGATCGTTTCGACGCTTCCCGATGCCGAATTCGAGGCGAGCGAAAAACACGATGCGCTCGTGCGCCAAGCTGCGTTGCGGTCGCTGCGTCCGGGGCTCGCCGCCGTCCGGAGAGCCTACGCCGACGGCGTTTCGATCGGTGCGGCTCTCGACGCCGTCGAAGAGGCCTTTCTGGCGGCTGCGGTGCGCCATGCGGGTGCCGAGATTTTTGCGCCCGTCGTCTTTCTCGATTCCGAAGATATCCATCTGATCGACCCGACGGTTCCGACCAAAGTCGTCATCGCACGGCAGACATCGGCTAGCGACCTATTGGGAGAGATCAGCCGCGATGCGCTCGGCCTTCCGGTGCTGCTTCCGGGGCACCTGATGCGCGCGGGATCGGGGATCGTCATCGTTGAGGCGTGGCGACTTGCGGCCGATCCTTCGGCATGGCTCGCGCTCAGCGCCGCAATCCGGAGCAAGCAGATCGTGCCGGTCAGCGCGCCGGGCGTCGGCATCAAGGTCGATCCCATCCCGTTCGCCGCGACGGTCGTTCTTGTTTCTGATGCGCAATCGTGGTCGAAGCTCGAAGCCATCGAGCCGGGCGTTTCGCGCTATTTCCCGCATGTCGCGAAGCTTGCCGATACGGTGCCGATGTCGGAACTCGGCGAAGCCGAATTCGCGAAGGGCGCGGCGCGGCTTGCGGCGGATCACGGGCTAAGACCGATCAACGCGGCGGTGGCGCCGGTCATCTACAAGGATGCGGTTCGCCGTGGCGGCGGGCGGGTGTCGTTGGCGGGTATCCGGCTTCTGCATTTGCTGCAGGAGGCCGACGCGATTGCGGCCGATCATTCGGCGTCGCAGATCCGGGTCGCAGATCTCAACGAGGCGCTCTCTCGCCGCGCGGACGGCGACACGCCGTGATCGCGCATGTCGCGGAAGCATCGGAATTGAGCGGGAGGGTCGTCCTCTGGCTCGATCCTGAAGCCAATTATCCTGTGTCTCGCCTCGAAGCGCCGGTCCGGCTTGCCGCCGCCTACGGCGCCGAGATCGAAACGGTCGTCGTCGCCGATGCGAGCGGCGATCTGACAAGCGATATGCCGATCCGCGTTATCGGCGCGTCGGGAGTGGCTGGGCGACGGGATCTCGCGGCTTACGACCAACGATTCGAACTTCTCGTGACGCGATGCCGTCGCGCCGTTGACGATGTCGGGGCAGCGCATGGCGTCCGGGTGAATCACACGCTTGCCGCCGGCGATGCGGTCGACCGGATCTCGGAGATGTGCCTCGAACGAGGGCCTTGGAACATCGTGGCACTGGCGCGTATGCCGGTGTCGGGAAGCGATACGGTCGTCGGTACTCTGCTCGCCAATGTCAGCGGCGCGACCGGGTTTCTTCTCTGCGGAGAGCAACGGGCAAAGCAGCCGCGCGTCGTCGTCATCGTCGAGGACGGCGAGCGATTGACGTCGATGCTGCGCGCGGCGGAACGTCTGTCAGGGCCGCGCGGTCCGGTGCATATCGTTATCGGCGCCGATACCGCCGAGGCTTATGCGGACATCGAAGCGCAGTCGCGCCTTTTGGCGGCGGAGTTTCACGTCCCGGTCGTTTTCGAGGATGCCGGTCCGACTCTCGGGGTGCCGGAAGCGCTGACGGAGCGCGTGGCGCGGATGAGGCCGAGCCTCGTCATCGCGGTGTTCGGCGGGGCGGCCGTTGCTGACGGGCGCGAACTGTCGCGGATGTCCGTCGTCGCGCGCGCACCGATCCTGCTGGTGCGATAGGCGCGGTTTTTCGAGGTTTTCTGGGTCTCAGGCTTTCGGCTGCTTGATGCCGGGGTGGAAAAATTCCGGCCCGGAGCCGATGATCAGCGGATCATGGACGCCGATCGCATCGAGATCTCGGCCTTCGTAGTCGATGGCCAGCAGGATGTGGCGGATCGTTTCGAGGCGCGCCCGGCGCTGGTCGTTAGCGCGGACCACGACCCATGGCGCAATCGCGGTGTGCGTGAAGCGGAACATCTCGATTTCAGCGCGGGTATAGTCGTCGTAGCGGCCGAGTGCAGCCATATCAACGGGCGACAGTTTCCACTGCTTCAAGGGATCTTGGGCGCGGTCGTGGAAACGCTCGATCTGCATTTCGCGGCCAATGGTCAGATAAAATTTGAAAAGCTTGATGCCATCGCGGACGAGCAGGCCCTCGAATTCGGGGGCTTCGCGCAGAAAAACCGCGAGCTGATCTTCGGTGCAGAAGCCCATGACGCGCTCGACGCCAGCGCGATTGTACCAGGAGCGATCGAACAGGACGATTTCGCCCGCTGTCGGCAGGTGCACGGCGTAACGTTGGAAGTAGAGCTGACCGCGTTCGGTTTCCGTCGGCTTCGGGAGAGCGACGGTGCGGGTGTTGCGCGGGTTCATGTGCTCGTTGACCGCTTTGATGCACGAGCCTTTGCCCGACCCGTCGCGGCCTTCGTAGAGACAGAGAATGCGATTGCCGATTTTGAGATTGTACTTCTGCAGCTTCATCAGTTCGATTTGGAGAGCGAGAAGCTTTTCCTCGTAGTCCTCGCGTTTGATGCGCTTGTCGTAGGGATAGCCGCCCGAACGCATCGCTGCGTCTTCGATTTCTTTCGGTAGTTTCGGATCGGCGAGCGAGAAACCTTTCGGCAGAGAAGACTCGTGCCCGGGTTCTTCTCCGTCCGCGCGGGGTGCGCCTCGCGTTGAGATCGCGGTGGCGGCGTCGTCCGGCATCGCCTCGCTTGCGGTCTCGGCTTCGAGTTGCTCGCGCTTTTTATCTTTGTGCTTGTTCTTCGCCATTTAGCGGCTCCGGGCCCAAAACCATGGAAGGGCAGCGTAGCATGGCGCTCTCTGCTAGGACCAATTCGCGTTCCGAATGGTCAATCTACCCTGTCAAAATGGGAAAACCAGCAGTCACCCCCGCGGCTGCTGGTTTTCCCTCTTCTTCCGCCGGCCCTGCCCCCCAAGCCGGCCAGCGGGTATTCGTCAAGTCGCTACTTGGTACCCGAGCCGGCGATAGCGGGAGCGGGCAAGCTCGCCGTCGCAACCGGTGCTTCGATCTCGGGACGCTCGCGGCGGCGCGGAGCCACCGGCTGGAACGCCCGGCGTGCATGCACCTCGCAATAGGGCAGCGCCGGAACCTTCGTGCGGCCGCAGAAGTGGAATTCGGCGGTTTGAGGATCGCCGATCGGCCAGCGGCAGCTGCATTCGCCGAGCGTCTGAATGGTTTTGCGCTCGGCGAGTGGAATCTCGATCTCTTCCGCAGGCGCCACGTAAGCTTCGGTGTCTATGTAGAGAGCGCGTACGGCGGGATTACCGACTTGTGCAAAGCGCGGTTTGTTGACCGGCCGCTTCACATTCGCCATGCGGGTGCGTGGGCGGTGCGACTTCATCCGCGAAGTCGTGGCGCGGCCGGAAAGTCCGAGCCGGTGTACTTTGCCGATGACAGCGTTGCGCGTTACGCTGCCGAGACGGCCTGCGATCTGGCTGGCGCTCAGTCCTTCAGACCAGAGTCTTTTTAACAGGTCCACGCGCTCATCAGTCCAAGACATGCGTCGGTTGCTCCCTCTCGAGCCGCGAAATAGCGGCGGAACACCCCCCGGTGCCCGCAAATACCCCGGCCGAAATCGAGCCCATGCCAGCGCGCGCGATCAAACGCGGCACGCAGCGGAGGACGACGGTCCCAACCGGTTACAAACGCAAAAACTTGAGGAGACGCAGAACATACGCGCTACATAAGCGGGCCGCCGCCAACAAGCGGGAACCCAATGCGCGGTCAAGGCCGATACACAACCGACGAAAAGGCGACTGGCGCCGCCATATGTCGTGGCCTGACAAGAAGACATTACAACATGCTGAATCCCGCCTACAAGCCAGAGCTTTCAACTTGGGGGTATTGACAGGGAAAAGTTGCGACCGGGCCACAGACGATTCGCAGCAGGGGATATGTCCGTTTTCGGTGCATTCCGGGACTTGATTCAACCATAGGCATCTAGCGTCGCCTACGCAGCCGGGCATCTGGAGCGGAAGTCGTAGCTTTTATTGACAGGGAAGCCGCCGAGAGGTATCAGGGGTTGTGATCGAGCCGCCGGAATTGGGCGGCTTTTTGATTTTCTGCTCAGGGTTATCCACGCACCATGGCATCTTCCCCTGCTGCGCTGGGGAAAGCTCCCCGTAGCGCTTCAGACACAGGCGGTCCTTCGGCTGCCGTGATGGGCACCTATGCCCGTCAAGACATCGTCTTCGTTCGAGGCGAGGGCTGTTGGCTGACCGCTGAGACGGGCGAGCGATACCTCGATTTCGGCTCCGGCGTTGCGGTCAATGCTCTCGGACACGCACATCCCCAACTCGTCGCCGCACTCAAAGCCCAGGCGGAGAAGCTTTGGCACACCTCCAACCTCTATCGTGTCGAGGGGCAGGAGACGGTTGCCGAGAAGCTGGTGCGGCTGACGTTCGCGGAAAAAGTCTTCTTTTGCAATTCCGGAGCAGAAGCGTGCGAAGGCGCGATCAAGGTCGCGCGCCGCTATCATTATGTATCGGGTGAACCGCAACGGCAGCGGATCATCGCGTTTAGCGGCGCTTTCCACGGGCGGACGCTGGCGACGCTCGCGGCAGCGGGCAACGAAAAGTATCTCGAAGGCTTCGGCCCGACGGCCGATGGTTTCGATCACGTCGATCTCAATGATCTTGAAGCCGTCGAAGCCGCGATCGGGCCCGAGACGGCGGCGATCATGCTCGAACCGATCCAGGGCGAAGGCGGTATCCGCCCGGCATCGGTGGATTTCCTCAAGGCGGTTCGTGAGCTTTGCGACAAGCATGGCCTGCTGCTCGTTCTCGACGAGGTGCAGACGGGCATGGGCCGTACCGGCAAGCTCTTTGCCCACGAGTGGGCGGGTATCACACCGGACGTCATGGCGATCGCGAAGGGTTTCGGCGGCGGATTTCCCGTCGGCGCGGTGCTGGCGACGGCGGAGGCCGCGAAGGGCATGACGCCGGGAACGCACGGCTCGACGTTCGGCGGCAATCCGCTTGGCATGGCCGTTGCCTCGACCGTCCTCGACATCATTTCGGAGCCGGACTTCCTCGAAGCCGTCCGGAGCAAGACGCTGTATCTGAAGCAGGGGCTCGAAGGCCTCAAGGACCAGCATCCCGGCACGGTCGAAGAGGTACGCGGCGCGGGCCTTCTGATGGGATTAAAGCTCAAATCGCACATCACTCCGGCGCAGATCGTGAAAGCTGCGAACGAGGAAAAACTTCTGCTCGTCGGCGCCGGCGACAATTGCGTGCGCGTTCTCCCGCCTCTCATTGCAACCGATAAAGACATTACCGAAGGGTTGCTCGCTCTCTCTCGCGCGTTGGCTCGCGTGGCTCGTGAAACATCCTGATGTCCGGCTCAACGGTTGAGCTGGAGAAAGCACCGCGATTCATGATCTCCAAACAGTCTCCCCGGCATTTCCTCGATATCTCTGACCTCGACAGCAAGACGCTGCGGCGGATCATCGATGCGGCGCACGCGATGAAGAAAGCGGGCAAACGCGTTCCCAAGGACCTGAGGCCGAAGGGCATCGAGGATCTTGTTCTGGCGATGATCTTCGAGAAGCCGTCGACGCGGACGCGTGTTTCATTCGACATCGCGATGCGCCAGCTCGGCGGCGGGGCGTTGACGCTCAATCATACGGATCTGCAGCTCGGGCGCGGAGAGTCGGTCGCGGACACGGCGCGGGTGCTGTCGCGATATGCAGACGGCATCATGATCCGCGCCAACGCGCACGCGACGCTCGCGGAGCTGGCGAAATATGCGACGATCCCGGTCATCAACGGTCTGACGGAAAAAAGTCATCCCTGTCAGGTGATGGCCGACATCCAGACGTTCGAGGAGCACCTCGGGCCGATCAAGGGCCGGACGGTCGCGTGGGTCGGTGACGGCAACAACGTCGCCGTTTCGTGGATGCACGCGGCTGTGCGCTTCGGCTTCGAACTGCGGCTGGCGTGCCCGAAGGCGCTGTTCCCCGAGGACGAAGCCGTCGAGTGGAGCATTCGCGAAAAAGGCGATATCGAGATCGGAACGGATCCCGAGCGGGCCGTTAAAGGCGTCGATTGCGTCGTGACGGACACCTGGGTGTCGATGGGCCAGTCGGATGCGGCGAAGCGCAAGAAAATGCTGGCGCCCTATGCCGTCGACGCGAAGCTGATGGGCCGTGCGGCAAAAAACGCTATCTTTATGCACTGCCTGCCAGCCTATCGCGGACATGAGGTGACGGAGGACGTGCTCGAAGGTCCGCAGTCCGTTATTTTCGACGAAGCGGAAAATCGTCTGCACGCTCAGAAGGCCATTCTTGCGTGGTGCTTCGGCGCTTGATGGAGGGTTTCGCCGATGCCGGTTGACGCGCCGTCAGAGCCGCCTCTCATCCCTTCGGACGATGTCGTCGTCGCGTTTCGCATGCAGAACTCGAATATCCGAGGGCGGCTCGTCCGACTTGGCGCTACGCTCGATCAGATCGTCGCGCCGCACGGGATGCCGGATCTTGCTGGACGGGCGTTATCAGAAGCGCTGGCGCTCGCCGCACTTTGTGGATCCGCGCTGCCACAAGGCGGAAATCTTAATCTGCTGACGCGCACCGATGGCGTGGTTTCCATTCTGGTGGCCGATTTCACAGCGAGTGGCAGGCTTCGCGGATACGCCCGTTACGACGGCGCGAAGCTGCAAGCATTTACGCAAAACGCGACGCGAGCCGATATCGCGTCGGCGCTCGGTAACGGGGCTCTGGCGATTACGCTCGATGCGGGACCCGGCGAAGAGCGCTATCAAGGCGTGCTGGCGTTCGAGAATGCGCCGCTTTCGGGGACGGTCGCCGCCTACTTCCAGCAGCGGGAAAATCTGCCGACGTTTATTCGCTCCGCCGTTGCGGAGCAGTACGTCGGATCGCGGCGCGATCCGCAGCCGGGGACGCGTTGGCACCGGCGGGCCGGCGGCCTGATGGTGCAAAGTCTTGATTCGTCAGCGGATGACGATGGCCGCGACGACGATTGGAAGCGCGTCGAGCTGCTGGCTGCAACTGTCGAGGATCACGAGTTGCTCGATCCGGGGTTGACGGTCGAGCGGCTTCTGCTGCGGTTGTTCCACGAGGAAGCCGTTGCCGTCGAGCGCATCATTCCGCTTTCGGCCTTCTGCCGATGCAGCCGGGAAAAGGTCGAGAACGTGCTTTTGGCGTTTGGCGCGGCAGAGCTTTCGGACATGCTCGACGACAACGGACAGATCTCCGTTACGTGCGAGTTCTGCACGAAGCGCTACGTCTTCTCGCTTGACGAATTGCGGAAGACTGGGAGCTAACTCGTCGTCCCGCCGCGCCCGGGTTGGCGTTATTGTCCCGGAAGAGCGCCGTTTGCGGCCTGGCCTTGCTGACCGCCCGCCTCGCGCGGGTCGCTGTTTGTCGGCGCTGTGCCGGACAGATCATATTCCGTTTTCGAACGCGCGCTCGCAAGCTGGTTGGAGTCGAGCTTGCAGCTTCCGGCCCGATCCATCAGCACGAAGGCGGGGTTCGGTTTGTCGACGAATTCCTGTCGCGAGACTTTGCCATCGCCATTGGCATCGAAATATTTGAGGTCGGCGCTGACGAACATCTTGTCGACGTTCGTCAAGTTCGACCATTCGGTGGCATCGAGAAAATCGTCGTGGTTGGCGTCGGCGCCGTTGAAGAGATCCTCGGCGTAGGACTTCCACTCGTTGCAGGTCACGACGCTGTCGTGATTGATATCCCAGCTTCCGGCCGCCTGGAGATAGGCGCGATCGATTTCGGAAATCGAGGTTCCGCTGCCGAACGGATTGATGGAGCCGATGGTCGGGACGGAGGCCGTCGAGCAGCCGCCGAGCGCGAGCGCCGCAGAGATCGCGCAAACAGAAGCCGTCAGCAGGTGCAAGCGATTGGACATATGCGTGTCTCTAAAATTGCGGGGCTCGGCGGCTCGGGTCGATTGGTACGCCGAATAGTGGGTCGGAAGCACGGCGGAGGCGGAAAAAAGTCGTGCGTACGCTCAACTTGTCGCACAGGATGTCGCAAGGCAGCCACACAGAGCGTTGGGCGGTTAAGTCTTTGCTGTTTCAGATGATTTTCCACCCGATCCGCCAATCGGGGGCGGAAACGTCTGTTGGCCTACGGCCTTTAGGTCTCGGCCCAGTCTCCGAGGCGGGAAAGAAAGTCCATGCACTTGGCGATTTGGCTCTCGGCGATCCATTCATCGGCGGTATGAGCCTGGGCGATGTCGCCCGGTCCGCAGACGACGGCCGGGGCGCCGGCTTCCTGAAAGAGGCCCGCCTCCGTGCCGTAGGAGACGCCGTAAGTTTCATTTTGACCGGTCAACTTCAGCGCGAGGGCGACGACCTCTGATGTGCGCTCGGCGCCGAAGGGCGGGACGGCGTTGACGCGCTCAATGCGGATCTCTGCTTCGGGTGCGATTTCGTGCATTTCGGGAAGACAGCGCGTTTCAGCGAAATGGCGCAGGCGCGTTTCGATTTCGTCGGGGTCGAGGCCGGGCAACGCGCGGATATCGAAGACGAACGTGCAACTCACTGGGACGATGTTGGTCGCGGTGCCGCCGTCAATCTTGGTGACCTGGAGCGTCGAGTAGGGCGGTTCGAAACGAATGTCGATGACGCGGTGCTTGAGTTCGCCCTCCACGCGTTCAAGCTCGCCGATGAGGCGGGTGGCGTAGGTGACGGCGTTGACGCCGAGGTGCGCCATGCTCGAATGCGCGGCTCGTCCCGTGACGTCGACCTGCCAGCGGACGGGGCCTTTGTGGGCGTCGACGACCAGCATGCTGGTCGGCTCACCGACAATGACCATGCGCGGCTTCGGCAGCTCTCGGCCGAGTTCAGCGATCATCGGGCGCACGCCGATGCAGCCGATTTCCTCGTCATAGGAAAATGCCAAGTGAATGGGTTGCTTGAGTTTGCGCGCCTTGTAATCGGGGACGGCGGCGAGGCTTGCGGCGAGAAATCCCTTCATATCGGCCGCGCCGCGACCGTAGAGGCGGCCACCTTCGGCTCGTAGAGTGAAGGGATCGGTCGTCCATTTCTGGCCGTCGACGGGAACGACGTCGGTATGGCCGGACAGTGCGACGCCGCCTTCGTTGTTCGGACCGATGGTCGCGTAAAGCGATGATTTCTGGCCGTCGTCGCTGACGATGCGGCGGGACGGGATTCCGTGCGCCGACAGATAGTTTTCGACGAAGGCGATCAGGCCGAGATTGTTTTTGTAGCTCGTCGTATCGAAGGCCACCAAGCGAGCGAGCAGTTCGACGGGAGTGTAAATCTGGGCTCGGGCTGTGCTCATCGGTGGGGATTTAGGTTAGTTCATGCTGCGTCGGGTATAGGGACTATCAAGCGAGAACGCGGGAATGGCGACGTCAAAAAGCTGGCCGGCTTCGTCGGTCATCTGATAGCTGCCGACCATGATGCCTTGTGGCGTCTTGAGCGGGCAACCCGACGTATAGTTAAAAGCTTTTCCCGGTTCGATGACGGGCGTCTGGCCGACGACGCCCGCGCCGCGCACTTCTTCGGTGCGGCCGAGAGCATCGGTGATCCGCCACATGCGCGACTTGAGCTGCACGGTCTCGCCGCCGTCGTTCGAGATTTCGACGGCATAGGACCAGACGAAATGGCTGTCCTCGGGAGACGACTGATCGTCCATGTACTTCGGCTCGACGCGGATGCGGATGCCGCGCGTCGTGGCTTCATAGGGATGGAAAGCGGCCGCGGCCGTCCGTTTGCTCGTCGTTGCTGGCGTACTCTTACTCATAATTTCCCATCACCCCGAAATCGTCCTCACCGCGTTGGACAGATCGTCGGCCAAATCTTCCACGGCTTCAAGCCCGATCGAAAGGCGGATCATACCATCACTAATGCCGAGTTCCGAGCGCTGGGCCGGTGTTAGCTTAAAGTGCGTCGTTGTGGCCGGATGGGTCACAAGGCTCTTGGCATCGCCCAGATTATTGGAAATGCGGATCAGACGCAGCGCATTGAGGCACCGGAATGCGCCTTCCTTACCGCCGTCGACTTCGAAAGCGATGATCTGGCCGCCGCCGGGCATTTGTTTCGCGGCAAGGGCTGCCTGCGGATGATCGGCGCGGCCCGGGTAGATCACGCGCGTTACACCTTTGAGGCCGGCCAGTTCGTCGGCGATGGTGGCGGCGGTCGTGCACTGAGCCTTGACGCGAATGGGGAGCGTTTCCAGCCCCTTCAGCATCACCCAGGCGTTGAATGGGCTCATCGATGGGCCGGTCTGGCGTAACCATTCCTGCACGTATTTGCCGACGAATTCGGTCTTACCGAGGACGGCGCCGCCGAGGCAACGGCCCTGACCATCGATATGTTTCGTCGTCGAATAGACGACGATGTCGGCGCCGAGCGCCAACGGCCGTTGCAGCATCGGAGTCGCGAAGACGTTGTCGACGATCGTCAGGATGCCGTTGTCGCGGGCAATCTTGCAGACGGCGGTAATATCGACGAGTTCGAGCGTCGGGTTCGAGGGCGTCTCGAAGAAAAACATTTTGGTGTTGGGGCGAATGGCGGCCTTCCACGCGTCCAAGTCTTTGCCGTCGATAAGCGTTGCTTCGATGCCGAAGCGCGGGCACAGCGTTTCGATGATGTAGCGGCAGGAGCCGAACAGCGCGCGGGCGGCAACGATGTGATCGCCGGTCTTCAGGTACGATAGGATCGCGGCGGTGACTGCGGCCATACCCGTCGCGGTGGCGCGGCATTCCTCGGCGCCTTCGAAGATCTTCAGGCGATCCTCGAACATCGAAATCGTCGGGTTGCCGAAACGGGTATACTGGTAGCCCGGGTCTTCCTGCTTGAAGCGGGCTTCCGCCTGCTCAGCGCTTTGATAGACAAAGCCTTGCGTCAGATGCAGAGCTTCCGACGTCTCGCCCCATTCGGAACGGGTGATGCCAGCATGGACCAGCGCCGTTTCCGGACGCCAGGCCGGATTATTGTTCGGGAATTTCTCGTCGGTCGCCATCGGCTTGGCCTTTCGCGCAATAAAAATCCCGGTTCCAATGCGCCGGCTGACGAAAGGCCGGGCGCGGGAAACCGGGTGCGCACTCGGCCCTTTAGCGACTTATTTAACGTGGCTGCAAGCCGGCCGGCCAAAGGACCACGGAGAAGAGGCTCGGAATTACCCCTGGTGGTGCATGGCGTCAAGAGGCGGGGCGTCACGGGCCGGGCAAAGCATGTAAGGTGATGATTGTTACCCTTGGCGAAGACTTAACGCTGCTCTAGACGAGTCCCAGGGGGCAGCCGCGTCATGACAAAAGCAGAGAAAACCATTCCAGCGCCAAAGCGGCGCGAGCGCACCATCGGCATTCTGCCGTCGCAAGCCATTTCGCGCATGATCGCGGACGGGGAGGTGATGCTTGCCGAGCCCGCGGCCGAGGGCCAAGTCCAGCCAGCGAGCCTCGATTTGCGGCTCGGTGCCGTCGCCTATCGCGTGCGGGCGAGTTTCCTGCCACGGCCAGGTGGCAGAGTTCAGGGAAATCTCAACGATCTCGCGCTGCACACCATCAGCCTGAGTCAGGGTGCGGTGCTTGAAACGGGCTGCGTTTACATCGTGCCGTTGCTTGAAACTCTGGCGTTGCCACCCGACGTCGAAGCGTCGGCGAACCCTAAGAGTTCGACCGGGCGTCTCGATGTGTTTACGCGCGTCATCGCCGATGGCGTCGGGGCGTTCGATCAGATTCCGCGTGGCTACGCCGGACCGCTTTACGCCGAGATTTGTCCGCAGACGTTTCCAATCGTGGTGCGAAAGGGATCGCGGCTGTCGCAGATCCGCTTTCGTAACGGTCCTGCCACCGACAGCGACGATGTGCTGCGCGAGTTGCAGTCGCGGGAGCGGCTGGTTTCATCGGAGAGCGCCGACATCGCAGGTGGCATTGCGCTGACCGTCGATCTGGCGGGCGATGCCAGCGGTCTCGTTGGGTTTCGGGCGCGTCGACATACGGGCGTGGTCGATGTCGATAAGATCGGCGCTTATCCGGTCGAGGATTATTGGGATCCGATCCACGTCAAGGATAAGCACCGGCTCATTCTCGATCCTGATCAGTTCTACATCCTGGCTTCGAAAGAGGCGGTGCATGTGCCGCCGACGCACGCCGCCGAGATGGTGCCGTTCAATCCGCTCGTCGGGGAGTTTCGCGTGCATTATGCGGGCTTCATGGACCCAGGTTTCGGACACGCGCCCGCTGGTGGGAATGGCTCACGCGTCGTTCTCGAAGTGCGCTCGCATAAGGTGCCGTTCATTCTCGAAGACGGACAGATCATCGGGCGGCTGGTCTACGAACGCATGATCGAGACGCCCGAGACGCTCTACGGCCAGGGGCTGAAATCGAACTACCAGGGCCAAGGCTTGAAGCTCTCGAAGCATTTTCGGTAGGCACAGCGAGTCCGCTTCGCGGCTTGTTCGATCGAGCATGACGACAGGTCAGCGCTTCTTCGTCTTTTCACTGGCTTTCAAGATCGACGCGATGACGCCAGGGAAGCGCTTGTCGAGTTCCGCGCAGCGCAACGAATTGACGACTTCCGTGCCACGGCGCTCCGAGCGGATGAGGCCTGCCTCGCGCAGCACCTGAAAGTGATGCGACTGCGTCGATTTCGGAAGGTCAGGGGGCGCGGCCATCGAGCAGTTCATGCCGCAATTGCCTGCCGCGAGCGTTTTCACGATTTCGAGGCGCGTCGGATCGGCAAGAGCATAAAGCACGCTCTCGAGAGCCACGTCTTCGACGGCTGGATGAACAAAGGGTCTTTGCATAAGCGCAAAGATAGCCACGAAAATGTGAAATTTCAATAGTTCGAAAGTCTTGAACTACGGAAATTCGATGTTATCTGCAGTGTCGTCCTGGGCGCCTGCCGGTCGGTTGGCCAACCTTAAACGGACGGATCGTTCAAGAATTCACGAGGACATCATGTCAAAATCTCTCACCGGCAAGATTGCAGTCGTCACGGGCGCCAGTCGCGGCATTGGACGGAGCATCGCCGAAACTCTCGCGGCTGAAGGGGCGCTCGTTGCCGTCCATTATGGCAATAGCAAAGCTAGCGCCGATGATGTTGTCGCCAAGATCAAGGCCGCGGGCGGGGATGCCTTCGCCGTCGGTGCGGATCTCTCGAAGAAGGGCGCCGCGCAGGCTCTGTTCGCGGGCGTCGATCAGGAGCTTAAACAGCGCACTGGCGATACGAAGTTCGATATTCTTGTCAATAATGCAGGCATCGCGCCGTTCGTCAGCTTCGCCGACACGACGGAAGAGGTCCTTGACGATATATACAACGTCAACGTCAAGGCGCTTTTCTTCATTACTCAGGAAGCGGCGAAGCGTCTGAAGGACAACGGCCGCATCGTCTCGACGTCGAGCATCGCCTCGCGTCTGCCGCTCGGCGCGGTCGCCGCGTACTCGATGCTTAAGGCGCCGTTGGATAATCTAGCGAAGTCTCTCGCCGTCGACCTTGGCCCGCGGGGCATTACCGTCAACATCGTCGCGCCGGGCGTTATTGAAACGGACATGGCCGCCGATATCGTCGGCAACGCCGACGGACGGGCGTTCGCGGAAAGCAAACAGGCGCTCAAGCGTATCGGCCAACCCCAGGATGTTGCCAACGTCGTCGCCTTCCTGGCGGGTCCGCAATCCGCATGGGTGACAGGCCAAGTGATCGAAGCGGGCGGTGGCTCGGGTCTGACATTCGCCTAAGCTTTTGCCTCATTTCCTCGTGTCGTGTTCCCGAACTGGCGTCAGAATCTGTGATTCTGACGTCTTTTTTCGCAAAAACCTCATGTCCCGCTTGCTTTCGGGCCACAAATGCTGCTCTTTTCGCCGGCTTCATTCGAAAAAGGCCCTAAAACCGCGTGTTTTTGGGTTTCGACGATGTAGTGTTCGATCGGAAAACGATTCGCATTTGCATAAGAGGGATGACAATGGCAAAGGCAGCCGCGCCGGCTAAGGCCGCAGTTAAGGCACCCGTTAAAGCCGCAGTAAAAGCTAAGGTTGATACCGTCACGTTGAAGCACATCGCTGCGACGCTGGCAGAGGCTCACGAGATTCCGAAGAAGCAGTCGATCGCGCTGCTCGAAGATCTCGTCGCTCAGATTTCGAAGAACCTCAAGAAGGGCGCTCGCATCCGCATCGGCGGTCTCGGGGTTCTTCAGGTTCGCAAGCGCCCGGCACGCATGGGCCGTAACCCGGCAACGGGCGAAGCCATCAAGATCAAGGCTTCGAAGAAAATCGCTTTCCGCGCCGCGAAAGAGCTGAAAGAGTCGATCTAAGACTCGGCTTCAGCGGGGTAAATTCGAAAAGGCTGCCGGGTCACGGCGGCCTTTTTTGTTTCGCGTCGGCAACTCGTCTATGGCGAGGACCTCGGAGGCTCGACCAATCGAGTATGACGAGGCTTATCCGTTACGGAAGTAGTTGGTGATGAACCGCTCATAGATCGCCGTCAGCGTTTCGAGGTCGGCGACGCTCGTGTGCTCGTCGACCTGATGGATCGTCGCGTTGACGAGGCCGAACTCGACGACCGGGCAGATGTCCTTGATGAAACGCGCGTCCGAGGTTCCGCCGCCGGTCGTCAAGGCCGGCGTCCGCCCGATGATGGATTTGACTGCGTCCTTCAACGTCGTGACGAGTGGGCCGGGCTTAGTGAGAAAGACATCGCCGGTGCCGGAAAATTCGAGATCGTATTTGGCGTCGACTTCTTTCGCTGCTGCTGCTGTCGTCTCGCGAACCCAATCCTCGATGGCAGGGCGGGTCCAGGCGTCGTTATAGCGAATGTTGGCGCGCGCAATCGCTTGGCCCGGAATGACGTTCGTCGCGGTGTTGGGAACCGATATCACCGTCACTTGCAAATTCGAGGGCTGGAAGTTTTCCGTGCCGTCATCGAGCTTCGTCGTCGACAGGCGGTCGATGATGCGTGCGAGCTTCGGCACGGGATTGTCCGCGAGCTGCGGATAAGCCGAGTGGCCCTGCTTGCCGTGAACGACGAGATCGATCGTCAACGAGCCGCGCCGTCCAATGCGAATTTCGTCTCCAAGCGCTTTCGGATTCGAAGGCTCGCCGACGAGGCAGGCATCGACAACTTCATCGCGCGCCTTCAGCCAATCGAGAATTTTCATCGTGCCGTTGACCGAGGGGCCTTCCTCGTCGCCCGTGATGATGAACGACAGCGAGCCACGCGGCAGGCCGTTGTAGTGATGAAGGTATTTCAGCGCCGCCGCGACGAATGCGGCCACGCAACCTTTCATATCGACGGCGCCGCGACCATAAAGGATGCCGTCGCGGACTTCGCCAGCGAAGGGCGGCACCGTCCAGGCGGCTTCGTTGCCGACGGGGACGACGTCGGTATGGCCCGCGAACGAGAGATGCGGGCGACCATTGCCGAGCCGAGCGTAAAGATTGTCGACGTCTGGCGTGCCGGGTTCGGAGAACACTAGCCGATGGCAGACGAAGCCCGCGGGTTCGAGCACATTTTGCAGCAGCGTCAGAGCGCCAGCTTCATCGGGCGTGACGCTTTCGCAGCGAATGAGCGCTTGCGCGAGCGCGACGGGATCTGTCGGAATGAGGGTCATTATACGCCGGGATTTCTATAGCTCTGCTCGGTGAATGGCAACGGGACGTCGCGGCCGTAGAGCGTTTCGATGATCGTTATTTTCTGCCAGATCTTATTCGATAGGTCGGATGTCAACCTTTCGAGGTCGCCGACGGTGTCGACAACGACCGAGTCGCTTAGCCGTTCGGCGTACAGAGCCGCGCATTTGGCGGTGAGGGAAAGCATCTCGGAGCAATAGTCGAGATAGCGGACGAGTTCGATAGGGGAAAGGTTGCGATCGGGCGAGCTTGGCGTCCGGACCGCGCCCATCGCGCTTGGATCTTTCGTCAGCTGATGCATGTCGATGACGTGGACGATGGAGCGCAATTCGTGCAGAGCCGCCAGCGCGCGGGCGCGTTTCCAGCGCGTTTCGAGCGTCGAGACGAAGAACGCGCCGCCGCCGAGCAGGACGAGAAGATTGAACAGGGCGTCGAGACCCTGAACCGCCTCGGACCATTGGTCGGTGCCTTTCAGCGCGGAGACCTGAGAGGCGAGGTAAGTCAAAATAATGAGAGACGCGCCGACTATCGCGACCAAGAGCAGGCGCAGCGCCCAGTTCGGGCGGGAGACGTAGTCGATGCGCTGCGACGTCTGTTTCGCGATGTCGATGAGACTGGCGCACACGCGCGACAGGCCGGAATTCGGAAAGCGTGCGGAGATGCGGAGTTCGAGCTTTTCGAGGGTCTCCAGGACCTTTGTGGGGTCGAGTGCTCGGTAGCTCCGCGTCACGCTCAATCCCGCAAAAGCTCGTTGATGCTGGTCTTGCTGCGCGTCTTTTCATCGACGCGCTTGACGATCACGGCGCAGTAAAGGTTTGGGCCGGGCTCGCCGTTCGGCAGCGGCTTGCCGGGCATCGTACCCGAAACGATGACGGAATAGGGAGGAACCTTACCGAACATTTTTTCCCCGGTCGCGCGGTCGATGATCGTGGTGGACGCTCCGAGATAGACGCCCATCGACAGCACCGAGCCTTCGCCCACCTGGACGCCTTCCGCCACCTCGGCGCGGGCGCCGATGAAGCAATTGTCTTCGATGATGACGGGGCCGGCCTGAAGCGGTTCGAGCACACCGCCGATGCCGGCGCCGCCGGAAATGTGGCAGTTCTTGCCGATTTGGGCGCAGCTGCCGACGGTGGCCCAGGTGTCCACCATCGTGCCGCTATCGACGTAGGCGCCGAGGTTTACAAACGACGGAAGGAGGACGGCTCCGGGGGCGATGTAAGCCGAGCGGCGGACGATGGCGCCCGGCAGCACGCGGAAGCCACCTTTGCGGAAATCCGCTTCCGTCCAACCGGCGAATTTCGGCGGGACCTTGTCCCAATAGAACGTACCGGCCGGGCCGCCTGAAATTGTTTCCATGTCATTGAGACGGAACGATAAAAGGACGGCCTTCTTGAGCCACTGGTTGACGGTCCAGGTGCCATCGATCTTCTCGGCGACGCGGGCTTCGCCCTTATCGAGAAGGTTCAAGGACGTCTCGACGGCGTCGCGGATTTCGCCTTTGGTCTCGAACGAAATGCCGTCGCGGGATTCCCATGCCGTCTCGATGGTGGATTTCAGCGCGTCGTGGGCCATGGGGAAAACATCTCCGGTGCTGCGTCGTCATTCGAGACGCGCCTTGTCGCCTCTCGGCGGCGAGGTGTCAATTCAGGCTTGACGGTCTGTGCGACGAGCCGGGACCGACCTTTCGCGAGCCGCGCGGAACATCGCGTGGGGAACGGTGAGAAATTGGTTGCATTGGGCTGTCTTGCGATTCCGCATCGCAATCGAATCTGGCATGGTCCGCCTGAGTCGGACCGCGACTCTGCGGCCGTTGGAACAGGGAAGCGATGTCCATGGCGAAATCTGAAAGCACGAGCAAGAAAGTCGCGTCGGCAGCCTCGAAGGTTTTGAAGAGCAAGTCGGCGACGAAAGCGGAAAAGTCGGTTGCGGCTTCGGCGTTGACGCAAAAGGGCAGCACGGAAACGACGAGCGCCAAGGTCGCGACGTCGGCCTCCAAGATCCTGCGCAGCAAGACGGCCAGCAAAGCAGCGAAATCGGCGGCCGCGTCGGCGCTGACGCAGAAGGTCAAAGCGAAGAAGAAGTAGTATCACCGACGATGGCGAATTGTTGCCGCGCGCTCCGTCATGCCGACGAAGGTCGGCACCCAGGCAGGCATTAATATCTCGCGTGCCGATGATTGACTGGATCCCGGCCTTCGCCGGGATGACGTTGGGACAAATGTCATCCTCGGCTTTATGCCGAGGATCCATTCCGCTTCTCGCGCAGTTGCCCGATCGATCCTCGGGACAAGCCCGAGGATGACAGGTGACGGGAACACATGTCATCCCGACGGGCTCGAGCGTGTGTCCTGGATGGCCGGGTTAAGCCCAGCCATGACGTTTTGGAAATCAAACAACCGCCGATCCCATACGCCGCGACGATTAATTGATCGCCGTCTCGATGAGCTTTTTGGCGTCGGCTGAGTCCCACTTCGCGGAGCCTGCCAATCGGCCGACTTCCATGCCGTCCTTGTTGATCAGGATGGTCGTCGGCATGCCGATTAGCTTCAGCGCCATGCCCTGCTTCGCGGACGGGTCGGCGTAAAGCTTGACGTCGTTCGCTTTCAACTCGTCGAGGAACTTGCGGGACGCTGCGTAACCGCCGCGATCCAGGCTCAAGGCGACGACCTCGAATTTGTCGCTGCCGAGTTCTTTCTGGAGTTGGTTCAGCGCTGGCATCTCTTCGCGGCAAGGTCCGCACCACGTCGCCCAGAGATTGAGAAGGATCGTCTTGCCCTTCAGACTCGAGAGGCTGACGGACTTGCCGGAGGCGTCCTCGAAGGTGATGTCGGGGAGGGCTTCAGGTGTCGTCTTTGTGACGAATGCGGCCATCTCGCCGAGCTTGAACGCCGATCCACCGGTCGCGCCGACGTCGGGGGCGGAAGAATCCTGGGCTGCGGCGCCAGAAACCTCAGTGCTGCCGTTGTCGAACCGGCCTCCGATGACGTATACGGCGCCGAACCCGATGAGCGCCGACAGCGCTACAATCCAAAGAGCCTTCTGCGGCCGTCCCGTGCTGTTCGCTGACATCTGCTAACCTTGTTTGTTACTCTGAAACGGAGCCGCTCGTGACCGATAAGCCCGCCAATGCCATGTGGGGTGGCCGCTTTGCAATGTCTCCCGCGGAGATCATGCAGGAGATAAATGCCTCGATCGGGTTCGACAAGGCGCTTGCGCCGCAGGACATTCGCGGCTCGAAGGCGCACGCCGAAATGCTGGCTGAAGCGGGCATCATCACGAAGGCCGATGCGCGGGAGATCGCAAAGGGACTGGACAAGATCAAGGCGGAGATCGACGCCGGGACGTTCGAATTCTCGCGCACGCTCGAAGACGTTCACATGAACGTCGAAAGCCGGCTGCGCGATATGATCGGCCCGGCGGCCGGGCGGTTGCACACGGCGCGCTCGCGCAACGATCAGGTGGCGACCGATTTCAGGCTGTTCGTGCGCGACGCCATCGACGGCATCGATACCGCGCTCGAAGCGGTGCAGATGGCGCTGGTCGAAAAAGCCGAGAAACACGCCGGAACCGTCATGCCGGGGTTCACGCATCTGCAACCCGCCCAGCCTGTGACGTTTGGTCATCATCTGCTCGCCTATGTCGAAATGATCGCGCGGGATCGCGGCCGCTTCGCGGATGCGCGGAAACGTCTGAACGAATCCCCGCTCGGATCGGCGGCGCTTGCCGGAACGTCATTCCCGATCGACCGGGAAAAGACGGCAGAGGCGCTCGGCTTCGACCGGCCGATGGCGAATTCGCTTGATGGCGTGTCGGATCGCGATTTCGCGCTGGAAACGCTGGCCGCCGCGACGATCACGGCAGTGCATTTCTCGCGGCTCGCGGAAGAGATCGTTATCTGGATGACGCCGCAGTTCGGCTTCGTGAAGCTTTCCGACCGCTTCACGACCGGCTCTTCGATCATGCCGCAGAAGCGCAATCCGGACGCTGCCGAGTTGGCCCGCGCCAAGGTCGGGCGCATCGCCGCGTCGTTCCAGGGCCTCGTCATCGTCATGAAGGGCTTGCCGCTCGCCTATTCGAAGGACATGCAGGAAGACAAGGAGATGACGTTCGACGCGTTGTCGAGCCTGCGTCTCGTCATGGCGGCGATGGCGGGCATGGTTGCCGATCTCGAACCCAACGCGGACGCCATGCGGGCGGCGGCGGGGCGGGGTTACTCGACGGCGACCGATCTGGCCGATTGGCTGGTGCGGGAACTCAAAATGCCGTTCCGCGACGCGCATCACGTTACCGGCTCGATCGTCAAGGCGGCCGAGACCAAGGGAATCGACCTCGACCAGCTTTCACTCGAAGAGATGCAAAACGTCGAGCCGCGCATTACGAAAGCCGTATTTTCGGTGCTGTCTGTCGAGAATTCGGTCAAGAGCCGCACGAGCTATGGGGGAACCGCGCCACAGAACGTCGCCAAAATGGCGCGCCAGTGGCTCCGACGGTTGGAAAAGGCCCGGCAGAAGGTCTAAATACCTTTGACGGGCGCCCGCATTCTCTGCGGGCTGAGGGGCTTTGGAGTGATTTTAGGCATGGCCGCGCTTCTGCGCAGCTCGAAATCCTTATTTATCGTGGCGCTTCTTGGCGTCGCGAGCGCGGGAATTGCGGGCTGCGGCGTCAAAGGACCTCTGGAACCGCCGCCGGGCGCGAAGGCCGCGGGCGAAGCGAAATCGGCTGCATCCGCCGATCCGGGGAAGAACTCGGATGCGCCGCCGAAGCCGCATGAATCGTTCCTGCTAGACCCGTTGCTGCGTTAGGCGGTCTTTCTCACGGTCATTCCCAGGGCCGTTTCGATCTTTCAGCTTTTTCCGGTGACGCGGGTGTTTGTCATCCGCTAGAAGCGCTCCCATGCACCATTTCCAGTACAAGTCCGGCCTCCTCCACGCAGAGGATGTGAGCCTCACGCGCATCGCAGCAGAGGTGGGCACGCCGTTCTATTGTTATTCCACCGCGACGCTGGTCCGCCATTACCAGGTTCTGGCGAAGGCGTTCGAGGGCCAGGAGGCGCTCATCTGCTTTGCCGTCAAAGCCAACTCCAATCAGGCGGTCTTGAAGACCATGGCGCGGCTCGGGGCGGGCATGGACGTCGTGTCGGAGGGCGAGCTTCGGCGCGCACGCGCGGCCGGCGTGCCGGCGTCGAAGATCATCTTCGCGGGCGTCGGCAAGACGCGGGGCGAGATGGCTTACGCGTTGGAAGAAGGGATTCTCGGCTTCAACGTCGAGAGCGAGCCGGAGTTGCGGGCGCTGAGCGACGTTGCGACGGCGATCGGGCGGACGGCATCGATCGCGATCCGCGTCAATCCCGACGTCGATGCCAAGACGCATGCGAAGATCTCGACCGGCAAAGCTGAGAATAAGTTCGGCGTGCCCTATGAAGATGCGCGCGCGCTCTATGCCGAGGCGGCCAAGCTTCCGGGCATCAAGATTTCCGGCATTCATATGCATATCGGCAGCCAGATCACGGATTTGGCGCCGTTTCGCGATGCATTCCGGTTGCTCGCCGTTCTGGCCCGCGATCTCATGGCTGACGGCGTCGCGCTTGAGCATCTCGATATCGGCGGCGGCCTCGGCGTTCCCTATCGCGGAGCCAACGACATCCCGCCGACGCCCGACGAATACGCGGCCGTCGTCAAGGAGACGCTCGGCGGTCTCGGCCTCAAGCTCGTCATGGAGCCGGGGCGGATGATCGTCGGCAACGCCGGCGTGCTCGTGACGAAGGTCATCTATGTCAAGGAAGGCACGGACAAGATGTTCACGATCGTCGATGCGGCGATGAACGATTTGATCCGGCCGACGCTCTACGAGGCCTATCACGATATCTGGCCGGTCGCCGAGGTACGTTCTGATATGTCGCCGAGCCAGCAGGATATCGTCGGACCGGTTTGTGAAACGGGCGATTTCCTGGCCGAAGACAGGGCGCTACCGCCGTTCGAGACGGACGACCTCATCGCGGTCATGACGGCCGGGGCGTACGGCGCGGTGATGTCGTCGACCTACAATAGCCGTCCGCTTATTCCGGAAGTGTTGGTCGACGGCGATAAATACGCCGTCGTGCGCCCGCGGCCGAGCTACGACGATTTGATCGCGGCCGATCGCATTCCGCCTTGGCTTGAATGATTGTCATCCTCGGGCTCGCCCCGAGGATCCATTTGTCCATGAGGTCAGCTCCCGACGGGGCCTCGGCATAAAGCCTGGGATAACAGCGTAGAATGGCCGCATGGGCTGGGAAAAACGGCCATTGTTTTGCCTGTTCATGTTGCATTTTGTTAACGTGCGGGGGGCGGTCCGCGTGGTAGCTTGAACCGATGCCAGAGCCCCAAAACAGGGACCCCGGTCCCGAGATGACGCGATCCTTCGCGCGCAAAGTCCGCCTCAGTACGCTTGCGTTGTTTTTCGAGCGCATTTGGCCGCGGCTATGGCTCGTCTTCGGCGTCGCCATGCTTTTCGCTATGCTGTCGTTCGTGGGATTCTGGGCGTACTTCGATCCCCTTCCGCATAAGATTTTGCTCGCCGCGTTCGGCGTGGCGGCCGCCGCGTCTGTCGTGTACGCCGTGCGCATTCCATGGCCGACACGCGATGAAGCGATCCGGCGCATCGAGCGGCGGTCGGGCATTCCGCACCGGCCCGCGACCTCTTACGAAGATACGCTGACATCGGACGCCGCTAACCCGACGACGACCGCCATCTGGCAAGCGCACCGCGAGCGTCTCGCTAAGGCCATTCAGCGCCTCAAGGTTGGAAATCCGGCGCCGCGCACGGACAGGTTCGATCCTTGGGCCGTTCGCGGGTTGTTGCTGTTGTTGCTCATCCCGGTTGCAGTGATGGCGACGGGCAATCTTGGCGACCGGCTGGCGGCTGCATTCCGCTTCGGGACCAACGACCAAGGTCCGCCCGCGCGCGTCGATGCCTGGGTGACGCCGCCGCCCTATACGGCTCTGCCACCGGTTCTGCTCGCCGACGGCTCCAAGGACGTCAGCGGCGAGCCGCAAGACCGCAGCAAGTTTTTCGAAGTTCCGGATCACAGTCTGCTGACGCTGAGGGGCGCCGGCTTCGACTCAACTGGCGTTTCGCTCGAAGTCCTCGCCGACGGCGCAACCGAGCCGCAACTCGTCGCTCCGGAAAAATCGAAGCCCGGCGATACGGGGAACGTATCCGAGGTCCGCTATGAGATCCGCAAGTCGGCGCGCGTTCGCGCCCTGTCGGGGACGCGCGAGCTCGGGTTGTGGACGTTCGACGTCATCGCCGACGATCCGCCGAAAATTGCGATGACCAAGGACATCAGCGGGACGCAGCGCGGCTCCATGCGCGTTTCGTATAAGGCCGAGGACGATTACGGAATTCAGAGCGCTGAAGTAAAGCTGCGGCCGGCGCCGCCGAAGCCCGTCGATCCATCGAAGGCTTGGGCGCAACCGCCGCCATTGACTGGCCCGCGCCTGCCGCTCGAACGGCCGCCGGTGTTGAGCCTCAAAATTCCGCGTCCGGGCGCCAAGACGCTCGATACGTCGACGCTGCTGGACGTCGGCGAAAACCCGCTCGCGGGTCAGCGCGTCCAGCTCTGGCTTGAAGCAACGGATGTCGGCGGTCAAATCGGGCGGAGCAAGCCGATCGAGATCGTGCTGCCATCGCGACGCTTTAAAAATCCTCTGGCGCGTGCGGTCATAGAGCAGCGCCGGAAGCTCGCGGAAGATTCACGCTACCGGCCGACGGCCGTTCGGGCGCTCGACGCGCTGACGATGGAACCGGAAGGGTTCATCACCGACAACAGCGTTTATCTGGGACTGCGCTCGATCTATCACCGGCTCGATCATCAGGACTCGCGCGAAGCCATCACTTCGTCGGTCAGCGAGCTTTGGCAGATTGCACTTAAAATCGAGGACGGAGATCTTTCGCAGGCCGAGAAGGCGTTGAAAGATGCGCAGGATAAACTTTCGGACGCCATCGAGAAGGGCGACGACAAGGAAATTCAGGACGCGATGGCCGACCTGAAGAAGAAGCTCAACGATTACCTCAACGAAATGCAGAAGAACGCGGAGAAGGAGAATCCGTCTCCAGGAGATCAGCCAAACGATCAGAGTCAGCAGCTCGGGCAGCAAGACCTCGATCAGATGATGAAAGATCTCGAAAAGAGTGCGCGCGAAGGATCGCGCGAGGACGCCGAGCGGATGCTTTCGGAGCTACGCGAGCTGATGGATCGGCTGCAGGCGGCCAATTCGCCCGAAGCGCGAGAGCAGCAGAAGCGGGCCGAGCAGATGATGAAGAAGCTCAACGATCTGAGCGATCTGACCGGCAAGCAGCAGCAACTGATGGACGACACCTTCGGTGAGCGCCGGCGTCAGGAAGGACAAAACCAGGGCGGTTCGCAGCAAGACCAGCAGGATGGTCAAGGGCAGCCGAGAGTCGGCAAGAAAGGCCAGCAGCAAGGTCAGGGCCAGCAGCGCGGTGGCCAGGATGGGATGCAGGCCGACCAGCAAGGCGGCGGCGAGCAGGGCGAAGGCCAGCAAGGTCAAAACGGCCAATCCGGCGGCCAGAAGCGGCGCGGAAAAGGCAGCCTGCAAGATCGCCAGGCGGAGCTTCGCAACGAACTCGACAAGCTCAAGAAAGATCTAGAGCAGATGGGCGCGGGCGATCCCGATAAGCTCGGAAACGCGCAGGACGCGATGGGCAAGGCCGAGGATGCTCTAAAGCAGGGTGATCTCGACGAGGCCGCAAATCAGCAGAGCGAGGCGCTCGAACAGATGCGCAAGAGCGCTCAGCAGATGGCCGAGCAGATGCAGAAGAATTCGCAGCAGAGGCTGGGACGCGGCGGCTCGTCTCCGCGCGATCCATTCGGACGTCCGCAGCGGGCGCAAGGTCCCGACTCCGGCAATTCGGTCAAGGTGCCGGATGCGATCGACGCGCAGCGCGCGCGCGAAATTCTCGAAGAGCTGCGCAAGCGTTCGGCCGAAAGCCTCAGGCCGCAGGACGAACTTGAATATATCGACCGGTTGCTGAAGCGGTTTTAGGCGCTATCGTCAATTTTGATTTGTCATCTTGAGGATCATGCGGGCCTTCTCGTGGATGGCCGCCTTTGCGGGGGTGCCGATGATACAGGAGCACCCCATCCTCAGCTCTGGCCGCTGAATGGACGGCGGCTGGGGAAAAGCAGGGCTTCGATCCGTTCGATCAGATGTTCGATGACGAGCATCATTGGTTTTCTCCGTTCTTGAATTCGCTGATGAGAACGGTGCGCTTTGCGCGTGTGCCGGACAAACGGCATTGCTTTACACGACGTGTAAGTTTTTGTTACATCAGGCCATGGCTCGCAGATTGCCACCGCTCAATGCTTTGAAGGCGTTCGAGGCCGCCGCGCGGCTGTCGAGCTTTTCGCGCGCGGCCGACGAACTCAACGTCACGCACGCGGCGATCAGCCGGCATGTGCGCGCACTCGAAGCGGACTTTCGCACGCCGCTGTTCGAGCGCACCGGGCGTGGCGTCGCGCTGACAGAAGCGGGTCAAACGCTGGCGGCGGAGCTGACGAAAGGCTTCGATCTGATCGCGGCGGCCACGAACCGCTTCGTGCGGCCGGCACGGCGCAAACGGCGCTTGCGCGTGACGTCCGATCCTTCCTTTGCAGCGCTGTGGCTGGTGCCGCGTCTCGGCACGTTCACCGCACGTCACCCAGGCATCGAACTTATCATCGACGCCAGCCCGCGGCTCGTCGACTTCACGAAAGAAGATGTCGATGTCGGCATCCGCTGGGGTGGCGGCGCCTGGGCGGGGGTCGAGTCAAAAAAGCTCGCTGACGCAGAACTGACGCTCGTCTGCAACCCAAAATTCCTGCGCGACAATCCGATGTCGTCGCCGTGCGATATCGACGGCGAGCTTCTCATCCATGAGACAGCGAAAGAGTGTTGGAACGCGTGGCTCTCGGTGGCCGGGATAGCAGAACTCGTGACGCCGACCGGCCCAACCCTCAATGGTGACCTTGCAATCGCCGCCGCTGAAGCCGGACAAGGCCTGACGCTCGCCGACCAGATTCAGGCGGGGGACGCGCTCGCCGCCGGACGGCTCGTCCGCCCATTCGATGTCGTAGCCACACGCTTTGGCTACTACCTCGTGTGTCGCCTCGGCGTGAAGTCGTCCGATGCCGCGATGGCGTTTGAAGCTTGGCTGGTCGCGGAACTTGCAGCGTTCGCTGACGGGCTCGCCGCTGCAAACGCCGTCCGTTTGATGAAAGCCGGCAAGACCGCGAAAGCCAAAGCCGGTTCGCGGTCTCGGAGCGCTCGCGCGCGTTAGGGCGCTGCGGTTTTCGGTACGAAGCGCGTGAGGAAGCCGCCGATCACCTGATGGCTCGTCAGCTTGGCGCCTGCCCAGCCATCACGCGGCGGTTCACCCGACCACCAGCGCGAGAACTGGCGCCACATGTCGATGGGGAACCAGGTGCCATCGCGGCCCGTCAGCGGTCCCCAGTAGTCGGCCATCGTGAACTTGTATTCGAGGAAGAGGGAGCCGGTCTTGAGGCGGAACTCAACGCCGAAGAGCGCTTGGCCGATGGGGCCGGTATATTGATATTCATAGGTGCGAGACGCGTCGCCCTTTTTGAAAATTTCCGAGTGCGGGAACGACAGGCCTGCGCCCGCGCCGAAGTAGGGCGAGACGATGCCGATCGACGGCAGACGCATCAGACCGTTGAGCGTCAGCATGTTGTGGCCGTGCGTCCATTCGAGTTTCTTGAAGTAATCGCCGACTTTGCCCTTCGGTGGAACCGGCTTGCCGTCAACGGTTCCTTCCATATCGAACTGCTGGTCGCCGAAGGGGGCATGAACCTTCGAGTGCGTGAAATCGAGCATGGTGCCGAAGCGTCCGCCTTCGAACCAGCGTTGAATGCGGACGCCATAGTAAAGAGGGTTTTCGAACGGCAGCGTGAACCAATCGATTTTCTTGATCGTCAAATCGGTGGCACCGGGTTTCACGAGATGAAAATCGCTCGGATAGTGGTAGGGCGCGCCGAGGTAAGCGCCGAAATCGCTCTCGCGGCCGGGATGCAGCGCGGTCGAGACCGGAAGGTTCGCGGATGCGGCGCGCTTATCGGATTCATCGGGAAGCGATGCGGCCATCACGAGGCAACCCATGGCGGCGACTGTCGCCGTGATCTCGATTGCGCGGCCGACTGCCGACGATGGCCATGGAAGCCGGGGCAACGACCACAGGGGTGCATAAAGGCGTTCGCGTGCGAGCATTGGAATTCCCCCCGTTCACCGCGCTGAAGAGGCGGCCGTCTTGTTATTGGCGCGCCCCCGTCCGGCGCTTGGTTGCCGGTAGGCTTTATGCGCCTCCAGGCGACGCTTGCAAGGCGTCGAGCATTTTGTTGACTGCGGCAATCTGCGGCGCGTCACGCGTTAAATACTGAGGGCCAGTATAACCCCACCAATCCCAACAGCCTTGCGGATTGATCGGGGAATTCGCGACCTGTGGAAAAAGTACGATTATGCGGTTGGTATCGGCCCAACGGGCGAAGCCGGATTCCTTGATGAACGTATCGCCGATGGCCTCGCGGTTTTGGGCGCAGCCGTGAAAAGCGATGTGGACGCGGCAGCCCGGCGTTTCGGTGCAGGATTTGGGCACGTACACGACGCCGGTTTCGGCGAGTTCGGCGTTGTCGTCGTTGCTGACGAATGGGCGTTGATTGAAATCAATGAAATTGCCGGAAAGCGTGGTCGCTCGCGGCTGGAGATCGCCGTAGATCTGTTTCAGAAGCGCGCCGGCCTGATCGTAATTGCAATTGACGACGTAGGGATCGCCCGAGACGCCGCACGAACTGCCTTCATCATCCGTCACGAACGCGTGGCCGGCGGGAAGATCGGAGACGAGCTTGATGTTGCCTTCAGGAACGCCGAGCTTCCGATAGAACTCCGCCGCGTGCCTGACGATCGACGGCGCGACGGTGTGATCGGCGGTTCCGGTGAAAAGATAGACGCGGTCCCGCACGACGTCGGCGATCGGATCGATTTCGCCTTTCTCGGCGCGCTCCTCGGCTTTCCTTGCGAGGTCTTCCGGGTCGGAGACACCCCAGATGCCAAGGAGGTCGAGCATGCAACCGTTGACGGCCTTGCTGAGATTCAGGATCGCTGTACCGGTGCCCGGCATCGTATTCGCGAAGATGCTTTCGGAGCAGCCATAGGGGCCGCCCGCGATGATCGCGGCGCCAACGACACGCTTGGCGTGCGTCATCTGGAATTGGCCTGCCATGTAAGCGCCGGAGGAGATGCCCGAGACGGACGTCTCATCGGCTTTGGCGCCGAGGGCGGGCAGTACGCGCGATGACGACGTTTTTTGCTCAGCGTCGTTGCAACCGCTGATGGCCAATACCATGGCGAGCGTCGTGGCGGTGAGCGCAAGGCTCCAGATCGAAGGACGACGGTTGCTCATGAGGTGTTGGTATTCCGAATGACGAGAAGTTGCGAAAGAAGAATGCGGGCGAGTACCAAGCCCGGCGTCTGCGGGCTATGAAGACTGTACACGCGCTCACTCTGCACCATCGATGGACCGGTTCCAAATGAGACTTTGTCGTATCCTTCACGCGGTTCGTTCGCAGCCGCGATATCTGATTCCGAGGGGTGATGCGCAGGTTCCTCGGGGGAAACGGACGGGGCGGGGACGGGCCCCAGGATGACATGACTGATTATCTGACCCGGATCGCAGACCGGTCGGTGCGGCCGTTGGCGTCAATGACCGTCAGCTTGGCAAAGCCGGTGGTTGGTTGCCACGTCACTTCGCGGGCGTGCGCATCAGAGGGAATGGGTTTGCCGTCGATGAGCCAGGTGAGCGGCAGTGCGCCGCCGTCAGCCTTCAAGACCAGCGGCTCCCCGTCGAGATCGGATTCGGCGATTTCCGATTGATCGGGCGGGAACGAAATCAAGACGGGCGGTTCGAGAAATTTTCCGGCGGCCGGATCGTCGCCCGGATCGCGCCAGCGTTTCAGCGGCGCGGGAAGCTCGGCGTTGGTTGCGCGGATGACATTTGCCGGCGCGCCCTGCAGCGGCGTGCGTGGACCCGGAACGCGTTCGAAGGCATCGAACAGCATCGGGGCGGCGGCGCTGCGGCCGACGAGGCCGGGGATGCTCGAATTGTCCGGGCGGCCGACCCAGGCGGCGACGACATACTTGCCGTCGTAGCCGATGGCCCAGGCATCGCGGTAGCCGTAAGACGTTCCCGTCTTATAGGCGAAGCGGCCGCCCTTGGCGTTGAGCGGCGGCGGTGCGTCTTTCAGGATATCCGTCACGTACCAAGCGGCGAGCGGCGACATCAGGCGGTGGGCATTGACGAGCGGTTTGACGTGCGTCGTCGCCCAGACCTTGCCGCGCTCGCTCCAGCGGTGGGTCAGCATGATGCTGTCGCCGCCGCGCGCGAGCGATGCGTAAAGCTGGGTCATGTCTTCGAGCGTCAGGCCGGTGCCGCCGAGCGCCATCGCCAGCGTCGGTTCGGATTTATCGGGAAAGCGCGCTTCGACGCCCGCACGGCGGAAGCGGCCGACGAGCTTTCCGGGTCCGACGCGCGCCAGAACGCGAACGGCCGGGATGTTGAACGATTGCTCGAGCGCTTCGCGGATCGAGACGGTGCCGTGATAGCCTTCGTCGAAATTCTTCGGCGCGTAAGTGCCGAAACGCACTGGCCGGTCGTCGATGAGTGTTTCGGGATGTGCGAGACCGGCTTCGAAGGCGAGGCCGTAGATGAAGGGTTTTAATGTCGAGCCGGGCGAACGGACAGCGGTTGCCATGTCGACGGCGCCCTGGCGGGCCTTGTCCATGTAATCGGCGGAACCGACTTCGGCGAGGATCTCGCCGGTCTGATGGTTGGCGACGATGATGGCGGTGGAGACGTCGCCGCCAATCATGCGAGCGTGATCCTGCGCGAGCTTTTCGAGGCTCGCTTGCAGATTGCGATCGAGCGTCAGCTTGATGACGCTTTCCGCCGGATGCGCCGCGACTTCGCTTTCCGACAGATGCGGCGCGAGCAGGGGAAACGTGTAACGCACGGCCGGAATGGGTTCGGTTTTCGCGCGTTCGGCTTCGGCAGCGGTGATGACGTTGGCGGCTACGGCGCGCGTCAGAACGCGGTTGCGGGCGCGCAGTGCGGCTTGCGGATTGCGATCGAGACGGCGGACTTCCGGCGATTGCGGAAGCGCGACGAGTAGCGCGCATTCACCGAGCGATAAGCGGCGCGGTTCCTTGCCGAAGTAAGCGAGAGACGCGGCCCGGACGCCTTCGAGATTGCCGCCGAACGGCGCGAGGCGGAGATAAAGCTTCAGGATTTCGGTCTTCGACAAAACGCGTTCGAGTTCGACGGCGCGGGCCATTTGCCGAAGTTTACCGCTCGCGGTGCGTTCGTGGCGGCCGTCGAGAAGGCGCGCAACCTGCATCGTCAACGTCGAGCCGCCGGAGACGAGACGGCCGTGACGGAGCATCTGCAGGACCGCGCGCACGATAGCTTTGTTGTCGACGCCGTGGTGGCTGTAGAAGCGTTTGTCCTCGAAGGCAAAGAGCATCTTGAGGTAGTGCGGATCGACGTTTTGCGGGTCAACCGGAAGACGCCACATGCCGTCCGTCGTCGTGAAGGCGCGGAGCAGGCGGTCGTCGCGATCGACGACCGTCGTCGAGACGGCCTTGGCATTTTCGAGCGGCAGCGGCCCGGCGTCGGCGAAGGCTTTGACGTAGAGTCCGTAGGCGCCGCCTAAAGAGACGAGCAGGGCGATGGTGGAGGCCACAGCAAAGCGGCGAAGGCCGCTTCTCCCCTCCCCGCGGAGGGGGAGGGGAACCGCACCGATTCTTTTGAAGAAGAGCGAGAAGCGCCGGAGGAGGGTGGCTGACGCTGGGGGCACCGACGGTTCGTCACTCTCTCTCCGGCCCTTCCCCTTCGGGGAAGGGGTTTGGAACGCGATCGCTTGCAAACGTTTCATCAGAAGCCCCAGCCCCACGTCGCGTTACTCCTTCGACGATACGGTGAGGGTGCCGGTAGCGGAGCGGGCATAGCGCTCCGGCCGATACATATCTTCGACCGTCGCCGCCGGATGGACGAACGTGCCGGGCGTGACGGCGCGGACAATGTAGGCGAGCGTCGCCGTCACGGCTGGGGCTTTCAGCTGCGTCGTGCCGTCGGGGAGCACGACGGTGCTGTTCGACATTTCGATCGAGTCCTGGAGCGCGCCCTGAAGGGACGAATTGTTTTCGGTGTCGGACGACGTCTGCACGTTGGCGAAGTTGAACGCGGCGACGAAGCGATCATCACGGAACTCGGTGTGCTCTGGTTCCGCCGTCGACTTCAGCCACGCGAGACCGGAAATCGAACCGCTGTCGACGAGGTGAGGGTTTTCGATCTCGAATCCCGCGGGCAGACGGTCGACGACCATGACGCGTCCGGCGGGATCGTCCGACGTCACCTTGACGGTGATGACGAAGCGATCGTTCTGCTTCACCTGAGACTTGCCGCCGGTGAGGCTCGCAAGATCGATTTTTTTGCCATCGACCGTGTAGGCCTGACGCTCGATCTTGAAGCCTTTCGAGACGGGAGGCTCGGGCGTCAACGCGGCACCGATGACGGAGATCACGGCGTCGACGGCGGTGTCGCCGTTGTTGGTGATCGTCAGAGCGCCGTTCTTTAGTTCGGCCGGGGTCAGACCCTTGAGCAGTGGGCCGCTGACGGGCTTGCCATCGACCGAAAGCGTCGTCGCCTTTACCTCGTCGTTCATGGCCTTGGCGGCGAGCAGCATCCAGGCCTGTTCTTGCGTGGACGTATATGTGCGCGTCTCGTAGGCCTTGGCGATGACGATCGCGAGCTTTGGCTGCTCTTCCCGTGCGATGCCGGTTTCGGCGGCGAGCGTCACGAGAGCGGCACCGTCCCGCAGCGTCGAGCCGTAGTCGCTGCGATAGCCGCTATCGGGCGTATCCGGCATCGCGGCGAGGGCGGCGGCGAAGGTTCGTTCGGCCCGTTCCTTGTCGCCCATCATCGCCAGCGCGGCGCCGATTTGCGCCTTTGCCAGCGGTGTCGAGAAGCGGCCTATGCGTTCGTCGGCGTAGTAACGGAGGTCGCCGATGGGGGCGCGGCCGTTGCGGGCCAGGACGTAGAGCGCGTAGGCGCGATCTTCGCCGCCCTTTTCGAAGTCGGACGCGTAAGCGATGAAGTTCTGTAGCCGATCGAGAGCGCGATTGAAGTTCTCGCGCGGCACGTCGTAGTTCGCTTCCTTGGCACGCGTCAGGAAGTCGGTGACGTAGGCGGTCAGCCAGAGATCGGTGCTATAGGGACCCCAGACGCCGAAGGCGCCGGTGGAATCCTGCATCTCGAAGACGCGGCTGATGGCTTTCTGGACGCGGTCCTTCAGTTCCTTGTCCTGAGCGAGACCGATCTGCGCCGCGACCGCATTGGCGACGACGAGCGGCATCGCGCGCGACACCGTCTGCTCGGCGCAGCCGTAGGGGTAGCGATCGAGCTGGGCGAGGAGCGTCGGCACGTCGAGGCGAGCAGCTGGTCCGACCGACATGTTGATCTTCGTGCGTGACGGGATCAGATCGTAGGCGATATCCGAACTGACACTCAGTTTGCCGCCGGGCTTCAGCGACGAGATCGTCGTGCGCTTTATGTCGCCAGCGGGCGGGAAGACGTTGAACGTCATTTCGCGTTTGACGGCGATGTCGTTCGGGCCGGTGACAACGGCTTTCAGCGTGATTTCACCAAGCTCAGACGGCTTGAAGACGATGCGTTGCATCGTGCGCTCGCCCTGCTTGAGATCGGCTGTCTTGTCGGCGATCGGAGTCAGCGTTTCGTTGCGATCGTCGCCTTGCTTTTGCGCAAGCATGAGCTTGTAGGCCGCAGCCGGGCCGTCAACGTTGTGGACGCCGAAGCCGAGATCGACTTCATCGCCTAAGGTCATGAAGCGCGGGACGGCGACCGTGAGCGCGACCGCATCGCGGACAATGAGATCGCCCGAGCCGTGGCCGACTTTGTCGTTGCTCCAGGCCACCGCCATGAAGCGAACGGTGCCGTTGAAGTCCGGCAGATCGAACGAGACGCTCGCGGTGCCGTCATCCTTCACTTGCACGATGCCGGAATAGAGCGATACGACCGTTTCGACCGTCGGGTTGCCCTGCAGAGCTGCGCCAGCATCGCCGCCTGAACGGAGCTTGCCACGGTCGGCACGCATGCCGTCGATCAGCTTGCCGTAGAAGTCGCGGATTTCGAACGACAGCTTCTGCTGCTGCGAGAACCAGTTCTCAGGGGCGGGCGTTTCGAAGCGCGTAAGGTTCAGGATGCCGAGATCGACGGCCGCGACGACGATGCGTGCGTCTTCTCCGGGTTTCAGCCCCTCGACCTTTAGCGGAACATCGATATGCGCGCCGGATTTCACTTTGTCGGGAAGCGTCACGGCGACTTTCAGCTGTCTGCTGCTTTGATCGATCGGCAGCCAGCGAATGCCGATGGCGCGGCTCGGCATGCGCTTCTGCGCTTCGTCCATCGGGCGATAGAGGATCGCGGTGGCGTAGGCGCCAGGACCCCATTCGCCGGAGACCGGAATTTCGACCTCGCCGCCGCCTTTGGCGATATCGACTTCCTTCATCAGGTCGAGGCCTGCGCCAAGCACGGCGATGAGGGCTTTGCCGCCAAGCTTCGAGGCAATGCGCAGTTTCGCGGTGTCGCCGGATTTGTAGCTGTCCTTGTCGAGAGCGACGTCGAGCTGCTCGGGGCTGTCGATGTTCTCGCCCGTCGTGTACCAGCCGGAGTTGAAGATAACGCTCGAAGCCGGTCCGTCGGCGTCGTTCGATGTGACGTCGAGGCGATAGCGGCCCCAGTCGATCGGTTGCGAGATTTTCGCGGCGGCGTCGGCTGTGACGGCGAGCGTGCCGCTGCCGATCTTGCGCTTTACCGTTACGGCTTCGTAGGTCCACGCGTTGTCGCGGCGATACCACTGCCAGTTCGTGTCGAGGCGCGTCAGCGTCCAGGTGAGGTTGCTGTTGGCTTCGGCTTTGCCGTCGGTGCCAAGCAGCACGACGTTGAAGTCTGCGTTCTGGCCTTCCGGCGCTGTAAAGTCTTCGAACAGCGGCTTGATGCCGATGCGCTCGAGCTTCAGATCGACCGGAAGCGTCAGGTTGCGTTCGATGGTGCGGCCGCCGTCTTCGCGCAGCTTGACGGTGATCGCGGCTTCGAGCGGCTTGGGGGTCTTGGGCATTTGCGGCAGCGCGATTGGCACGGCAGCCTTGCCATCTTTGTCCATCGCGAGGTTTGCTTGCAGAGGCTGGCGCGCGGGCGTCACGAATTCGTCGGCCTGTCCGAAGACGTAACCGGCGAAACCGGGAACGTCCTTGCCGGAGGCTTTGACGACGACTTCGCCTTCGAGGCCGAGGCCCGATGCAGGCGGCCCGTAGAGATAGCGGCCATCGGCCTCGATCGTCTGGTTCTCGTCGGGCGAGAGCGACTTGATGTTCGCCGACAGGGTCATGTCGAGCCGTTCCGGCACGAAGTCTTCGACGAGGAAGCTTCTTTCGGCGATCGGCTCGGCCTTTGGGTCGGTATAGAGCTTCACGCGCCAGGTGCCGGTCGCGGCCGTTTTCGCGAGATGCAGCGCACGGGCGCGGCCGCCGAGGCCTTGGTCGTTCATCAGTGCGCGGGTCTGCTCGACGCCATCGGGACGGAAGAGCATCAGTGTTGCGGGCACGGACGAAGCCTTACCGAACTGATCGCGCACGAGTCCGGTGACGTTCACGTCTTCGCCAGCGCGGTAGACGCCGCGTTCGGTGTAGATGAAGGCATCAACGGGGCCCGAGGGATCGCGGCCCTGTACGCCGCGATCCGAGAGATCGAAGGCGTTGAGCGTCAGGTCGAGGAAGGCGTATTCGCCTTCACCTTTCTGCGCGACGAGAATGGCGGGTGCGGCGCCGCCTTCGCCCTTGGTGATCGCAGCATCGAATTTGGCATAGCCGTGGTCGTCGGTCGTGGCGGTCGCCAGAACTTCATTGTTGCGGGCGACGAGCTTGACGGATGTCCCGGCGACGGCGGTCGCCGCGCTCAGTGAGCGGACGAGAGCGTGGATGCCGTCGTTACCGGAGAACGCGGTGAGGCCGAGGTCAGAGACGATGAACCATTGCGTGGCGCGCTCGTAGTTTTCTTCTTTCTGCTTTTCTGAGGGCTTCGCGACGATGACATAGACGCCCGGTTCGAGCTTGCCGGCGGCGTCCGTCACCGGGACAGCGGTCGTCACTTCCTCGTTGAGCTTGGACGCGATGTCCATCTGGCCTTGGTAGACCTTGATGCCGGACCGGTCGCGGATGTTGTCGACGTCGTAGCTCGACAACTGGCGTTGCATGTCGCCGGACTGAAGCGTCGTCGCGAGGTTGCGATCCCCGATGCGGTAGACTTCGACGTCGATCTTGTTGGTGTTGGTCGTCGTGACCGGAATGCCCTGCTGGCCGCGCGAGGGCAGCACGTAGGCCTTGCCGCCGAAGCGGACAAATGCTGTGCGGTCGGGGATATAGACGGCGATGTCGGACGTCTTGAGCAACTTTTCGCCGATGTCGGACGGCAAACCGGCACGGATCTGAACTTCATAGCGGTCGCCGTATTTGAGGCCTTCGAGGCAGAGCTGCTTGCCGTCCTGCACGAGGTTCTGCGGGTCCTTGCCGCCGACGGAAACGAATTTCGCGACGTCGGTTTGCGTGCGCGAGAGATCTTCCGAGAATTGCAGGCAGAGGCGCGGCGGCGTTGCGTCGTTGTCGGTCTTGTAGTCGGTCATGCGGAAGCCGTACTGGCCGCGCAGGCGATCATACATTTCACGCGTCGTTTGGTCGTCGGCGAGCGCGAGGCTCAAGCTCAACGCGTCGAGAGCGGGACGCCAGTAGGAGCGGGCTTCGAGCGTACGACCGAGAACATAGAGCGCGTGGCCCTTATCGGCGTTAGCGGTTGCGAGTTGATAGCCGCGATAGGCGGCGCCGGAGGCGTAGATCGGCAGGTCGTAGCGTTCGCTCGAATTGTTCGGATCGGCTGGAATCGCGAGCAGGGCTTCGGCGAGGCGCGTCCAGGCAGCGGAATCCTGATCGTTCGCGGAGACGGCATTGGCGAGGGCACGCGAGGCGGCGCGAGGGTCGCTGGCGAAGACTTTTTCGGCGTCGGTCTTGAGAGCCGCCGGCGTTTTGCCGCCCGGCTTCCAGTTGGCCTTGAGGTAGGCTTCGTAGCGTTTGGCGTCGGCGGCGACGCCCTGATGCAGGAAGGGCTTCTCGGTCGCGCCGGCGTTCGCGAACGTCGCCAGCATGAGAGTGATGACCGCCGCAAGGCGCGCGAGGAAAATCATGGATGGCATCCTGTGTGAGTGCCTGAAAACGAGAGCGCACGAGCGGCGCAGAGTCGCGCCGTCAAGCTTTAGTCGGCGCGGAGTATCGCCAAGTCGTGCTTCACGCAAAAGACCAACAGGGCCCAAGGGCCGAAGCGCGGCGATAAATTGGGAAATTCCGATGCTTGCGCGTTCTTGCGGCCTTTTTCCAAAAACAAAGCGAGGCGCAATTTATCACGCGGCGAAAGCGCGGGGATAAGTTTCGGATTGGTGAAGATTGAATGCCGTTCGTCGAGGTGCGGACGGAGGGTCGCTGACCGACGTAACGTCATCCCGGCGAAGGCCGGAATGACGGTTTTTGAATAATGTCGCCCGATGGATCCTCGGCATAAAGCCGAGGATGACACCGACTCGAATATGGACCGGCTTAGTGGCGCGGGTTGCGGGGCAGCGCGTTCGGATCGTCCGACTGGGCGGCGATGATCTCGGGCGACAGGCCTGCAGCAGGCGGAAGCTTCCGTTGTGCCGCGCGCGACCAGAGCTTCTCGAACGACGCGATTGCAAACACGCTCGTCGTGGTATCGTTGCCGTGGTAAAGCTCGAAGGCATCGCGTTTGGTCGGATCGCGGCGGAGGCAATCGCCGATCCAGACCCGTGAATGTCCGACAGTGAGCTGTTCGTGCGCGGGGCCGAAACGCGCGTCCGCAATGACGCGGCACTCGGCGCTGGCGATGTCAAGAATTGACGGAGCCGACGGATCTTCGACACTCGTTTCGCCAACCACGATCAGGATACGAGCGCTTTCGATCAGGCCTTCAGACCATGCTGCATAAAGCCCGCGCGCGGCCGGACTGTCGGGATTGCGGACGAAGAGCGTCAGGCAAACTTCACGTGCCGAAGCTTCGCCGTTGGCGGCAAACGCCTCGCCAATAAAGTCCTTGAGCCGTGCTTCCTTGTCCGTTCGAGACAATATCATTGGCCGCGAAGGTGAAGCGATGCGCATTTAAAATTTCCCATTTCGAGCCGATCATGTCCGGAATTCGAACTGCCCCCCGCTGGGCATCCGGCGTCCCCATTAAGCCAAGAAGAATGTTAAACAAGCGTTGCCGCCCGGTTCTATTTAAGGCAAACGCAGTTATCCCTTTTTCTGTCCAAGCTTTTTTATTCGGCAGCAGGCGGAGCGATGCGGCGGATAAAGGCGCGGTCGTCGTCCGACAGTGGATCTTCCGCGTGGAGCGCCTGACCGCGCGAGATCGGGCCGGGATTGACCGGTACGACCTCGGCGTCGACGATGCGCGGGGTTGTCCAGCGCCCACCGAAGCTCTGCATCGCGGCTTTTAGCGAATCCGGCATAACGGCCTCGCTCACCGGAACGGAGAATGTCGCGGTCTCGCGCTGAAGGATGACGCTGGCGCGGGCTTCCGTATGCGGCGCGGGCGCATCGGCCTGGGCGGGCTCGATGCGGTGCAGCACGCTGCGGGGAACCGTAACGACGGTCGCCGGGCGGAGTTCAGGCAGTGGCGGCGGCATGATGACGGCGGCCGCATCCATGGTGTTGCTGTTGGCGGCCTTGACCGTGACGTCGGCTTCCGGATCGGGCTTCGGCGGCGCGCGCCGGATACGAGGCGCTTGCGGCGGGTTCAAGGTGGGTTCGGGACGATAAGCGTTCGCGTAGGGACCGAAGCGGGCTTCGTGATCGGGGTCGATCCCGATAGTGGCGCGCGCTGGCCGCGGGTCCGATTGCATGTCCGGCTCGAACTTCGGAGATGACGCGGGTGCGGTGCGTTCGTCGATTTCCATGTCGACGCGACGAGGTTGAACCGGTCCGTCGGCCACGCTCGACACCGGCGCTTGCGGAGGCGGTGCCATGGGAACGGCGTCTTGATCGCTCGCACGCGCGCCGCCGAATTCGTTTCTCTCGGCACGCCTAGCCGCGCCCATGACGGCGCCGAGGATGATGTCGGACCAAGCGCCATTCAAGAACTTATAGACGCGGAACGATTCTGATCCTGCGAACTTCGAGCCCTGGCGGGCAAGGCGCTTCTGGATGCTGCCGGTTGTCGGCAACAGCGTGCGCTTGAAAATCTTTTCGCGCTCAAAGCTCGCGAATAGATTGGCGAGAAGCTGGGCTTCGACGCGAAGGTTTTCGCGCTCGGCCGGGTTCATGCGCGGCGGCGCGTCGAGTGGCACCGCGACGTAGTAGTCGCCGTTCATGTCGAAGACGACATGGCGAAACAGCTCAAAGTTCTCGCGGATCTGCTTGTCGCGGTGAATGTCGTTGAAGCGCGACAGGATTTCGATGACCGGTCCGCGCTCGGCGGCTTTCATCTTCGGCACGAGACCGTCGAGACGGCCGCCGGGGCGTTGACCCATCGAGACGAGGAAAAGGCAGAGATCGACGAACAGGGCAACCGCAAGCGGGACGTAGTCGCGTTTGGAGAGGCCGGAAGCCAAGGCATCACCCGTGTTTCGAGCTTCCACCGGGTTCTCGACCGATTGGATTGCCTTCTTCTGCAATTCGCGCAGATCTTCCGATGACGGCGGCATCTTGAACGCAAGCAAGCCGTAGAAGGTCGTGGTCAGGCGGCGGAAGGCTTCGATGGTGGCTTCCGGGCCTTCGACGGTCGCGATCTCGGGCTTCTGCAACTCGGGCAATTGGTCGATCGCCTTGACGACGCCGCGCAACGCCATCTGCAACTGCGGGTCGGGGCAGGAGACAGTGCCGCTTTTGCCATCGCCGAACGTCGAGCGTTCGGCGCGGTCGGCAAGATCGGAGCGGATCTGGCGAAGCTGCGGATCGGTGCGAAATGCATTGAAGCCCGTTGCGGTTAGTTCGAGCTTGCGGCCGAGGGCGCGCATGAACTCATTGCGCGTTCCCGTCTTCGGGTCGAACGTCGAGGCGTCGGCCGAGACGATCTTCGCCAGGTCGCCGTTCAACCCCTCCATGTCCGTTTTCACGGCGCCGATCCGGCCCTTCACGAAGTCGGACGCGAACGAGAAACGCTGCGCATCGTCTTCGCGCATTTTCCGGCGCGGACCGTCGCCCGGTTTCGAGTTGGGGCATGATGTTCCCTTTGTTTGTTCGAGTTGAGCTTTATCGGTCGAGACCTGGGTGAGTTGCGTGAGCGTCGCCCGAAGCTGCTCGAGGCGCGTTTCGGCGCCATGCAGGGCGTTCTGCACGTCCGAAACGGCGCTCTCCGCCGAGCGCGAGGCTTCACCGCGGCTTTCGAGCACCTTCCAGTAGAAGCCGAAGCCGAAACCGATCGAGATCAACGACAGGAAGACGTAACCGCCGGCGTAGGAGAGTTTCGTCAGGAACGGATGCGGGCGGAACAATTGGTCGAGCAGCCAGATGATCATCGTCATCAGCATCGCGACCGAAAAGCCGACGATGATGCGATGCGCGATCGGCAAATCGCCCATGTTGGCTTCGATCAATTCGAGCATGCCGACATAGGTCGCGACCCACGACAGCGTGCCGAGGCCAACGATCAGGATCGCGCGCTTCCAGTCGCGCGACGACTTCGGCGCCGCGTCGCCGTTGTCGCGCACGTCTGCATAGAGGCGAAGCGAGCCTGACCCCCGCCCGAGGTTGTCACCTTCCCGGTTCATTGCCGCCAACCCTACCCAAGAGAGGAGCGTAAGATCCGCGCGCAGTCGGCGTTTTTGATGGTTGAACTGCGGCTGAGCAATGTCGGAGTGCTGGCGGATTTTTAGCGCGAGGATGAATGCGGTGCATCATCCTCGACCGAATGAGCGAAGCGAATGACGGTCGGGGATGACGTCAGTTCGCGGTGAGGGCGCGTAATTGTTCGTCTGCGGGGGAGCGTTCGCGGTTTGCTGTTGCGTCGGCGATGTCTTTCGGACGCACCGAAATGGCGGCAACCGAACCTGAAGATCGCCTCGGAAGGAAATCGCGGCGCGGATTCGACTTGGCGTGGTCCGAGAGATCGCGAAGCAGCACGTCGAGCAACGGCGCGGCGATCTGGGCGGCGTGAAGATCGCGCGCCCATGGACGCGACGCGTTTCCGCTGCCGACGAGGACGACATAGGAATAAGCGGCGCCGTTGGCGAATTGCAGACCGCCGGACGCCCACGTATCGACGGTGGCGTTCGGGTCGAGCGTTACGGAGGTGCCGGTTTTCGCGAAGTGAAGACGCAAGTCGCCGCGACGGCGGGCGCACCACTGGCTGAGGCTTTTCAGCGTGCCGTAGGATTGTCCGCCCGTCTGATAGCAGAGCGGCGCTTCGAGGAGCGAACGGATCAGTCCCGCCGCGCTCGGGCGGATCAAGGATTTGGGGATGATCGCCGGGCGTGCTTCAGCGGTGATGCCGGCTCCGCCCTGGCCCTTTTGCGTATAATCGTAGGACGCAATCAGCGACGGCGGTCGGATCGATTTCGTGCCCCGACCGATAAGCGACGCAAGGATCACGCTCGACAGGAAGTGGACTCGTCGTGGTGCACCCGCGATTTGTCCGAGGACGACGGCCGTCGAGGGCGGCGTGCCTCCGAGCGTGGCGGCCGGGGGCATCGTGAAGCCGAAGCCATCGATCAGCCGTTTGATCGGGGCTTGCCCGAGTTGCGCGCCGCGCGCGATGAGAGGCGCATTGAGCGAGCAGGCGAACGCGACCACAGCCTTACGATTGCCGGAGCTGCCGCCCTTGGCGCACGTATCGAGCCCGCTCACGGGCGCTTGCGGATCGGGATAGAGGCTTTCGGGGCTATCGCGGCCCTGGTTGGCGAGCGCGACGGCGAGGATCATTTTGCCGGTCGAAGCGACTTGGCGGTTTTCAAGCGCTGGATCGTAAAGCCCGGTGTCGGGGCGGCGCGCGGGAAGCGAGCCGAAATAGGCGGCCGTCTCGCCTGCCTCGTAATAGCGAACGATGTTGCCGTTGCCGTCGGCCGCGACGACGATGACGTTCGGCAGCGCTTTGTCGGCCGTCACCTTTTTCGGATCCAGCGTAAAGGCCGGATCAATCCGGGAGGACCACTTCGTATCGAGCACGGCAAGCTCGCCGTCGATCTTTTCGCGGAAGCCGAGATTTTCGCCGATGTCAAAGGTGGTCGTTACGCCGCGCACGTAATCGCGCCAGGCGAAACCGTAGCTCTGCTTCATCTCCTCGCGAATGCCGAAGCGCGCGGCGGGTAGAAGCAGGTTGGCGCGGATCATCGGGTTCGCTTCCGCGCGTTTTACCTGGGTCGGAGCGAAGCGTTCGAGCGCGGCTTCGAGTTTCGGCTTGAGCTTGGGGTCGGGTGGGCCGCCGCCGAGCGCGATCAATTCGAAGACGACCTTCTTCTGCTCGGCTTCGTCGGTGATGAGTTTTTCGGCGCAGGTGCGAGCACGGACCTCGGTGATGTAGCGCCAGCGGTCGAGGCGGACGGCATTCAAGCGGTCGTTGCCTTCAAGCAGGATGATCGGTTTGTTGACCGCGGACGCCAGCACGAATTGCTCGGCGGTCGACAGGTCTTTCGCTTCCTTGCCGAAGACGACTTGGCTCGTCACCTCAACACCGTGCAGCGGTTGACCTCCAGTGCGCTGGGCGAGCCAGATGTGGTTCGCTGCCCATTGCTTCAGAAGCGTGTCGTCGCCGCCTCTGGTCAGGTCGCGGTAGATGACGGGGGCGAGCCACCATTCGCTGAGTTTGCGCTTGAGCTTGTCGATACCGCTTTCATCGGCGCTGGGCGGGGTTTTGTAGATGACGCGTGCGAACTGCATCGGCAGGGTCGAGCCGCCGACGCCGAGTGACGGCCTGCGCGCCGCGATCGACCGCGTGATCGTCGAGAGCGGAATTTTCAGAACGCCGACGAGATCGATGCCGAACGGATTGAGCGGCCCGCCAAGATAGCGGTCCTCGTGATAGGAGAGACAGCGCCAATATTGCTCCGGCACCTCGCGAACGGGGATCGATTTGTGGTCGGGGTTGGCGACGTAATCTCCGAGGGCGATGGCGGTGTCGGTATAATTTACGTCGCGCAGGCTATCGAGGCGGGGATCGAAGGTGCCGACGAAGTTGCCCTTCGGATCGTAGATGGCCGTCGCAAGCCAACGCTCGGCGTCGTAGCCGAGTTTGTCGTGCATAGAGAGATCGCCGAGGTAGCCGCGGAGGGGGGCCGCGATGTAGACTAGGACAAGTGCAAAGAGCACGTAGAGGATCGCGGCCGCAAAGACGTGGCGGAGCGGTCCCAGTTTCGGATTGAACGCGACGGCCATCATCAGCCAGCGCGTGATCCAGCGCGGCGCCCAGAGGCAGAAGTCCGCTAGAGCGGTCAGATGCCGCAGAAGACGTAACATCGGTGTCGCAATGCCGCGCTAATGCCGACGCCGGAACGGACGGCAGCTTAACGCGGGACGATAGTTGACCTTTGCGGCGTCAACTCAGCGGACTCTGGGCGAACTCCGCGCCCCGAGGCGGCAAATATATGGCCCTCGCCGGCAGCTAATGGCTGCATGCGATGACACAACTCTGCTGATCGGCAAGCCTTACGGTCCGCCGGGTCAGAAATTATTCATTAGAATGAAAAGGCCCACGCCGACGGCCGGACCGATGAGGGCCGCAACGACCATCATGACGAATGGTTTCGCCACCATAACACTTACCCCGCACTGAACTCGTAAGTTCACTCCACTGTTACGCGCGGCCCTAAACGATGTATCGACCGGTTTGCCCCCTCGATCGCTACATCTCCTTTTCGCTGAAAGGAGCCGCCTCCAATCAGCGCCGCTGAGCATAAACCCCTACTTCTCAGCATCGTTAGAATACAACTATGCAAAAAAACTTGACAGGGGCTATCCGACTTTTGCAGGCGTCGACGTCGAAACGGGGTCACATCCATCCGGATGCTTAACCTATAGGTCAGCGAAGCCTCTTGTGACCGGCCTTGGTTCGAATTTCCGCAGTTATTTCATTACTTTATCTTGTCACCGTGCGGTCGCGCTCGCACTGGCGCCGGCAAGCTTCGGCCTCGCAACATCACAGAGTATGTCAAGTTTTGAAACGCGAATTGAAGATCAGCGCAGATCGAAGAGGCGCAGCTGCCGCTCGTCGGTGCCCCTCGTTTCGGCCGCCAGTTGCTCGATCCGATCGAACGGAACCTGCTCGGCGCCAATCAGCGAACGCTGTGCCTTCATCGGCCTGACAAGGCCTTCCTGGACAAGGTGGAACTCGCCGACCGTCTGTCCAGGCAGCGCCGTCGCCGGGTCGAGGCCCGATTCCGACTGGAACGCGGCTTTCAGTTTGCGCAGTGCCGTGTCTTCGCGAACGCGGCCGATGAACCAGCTCGTGATCTGATCGCGGCTCTTATAGTCGAGATCGCCCGGCGACTGGGTGGCGAGCATCATGCCGAGACCGGCGGAACGGGCGCGTTTCAACAAGCTCTGAAGCGGCTCGGCGGTCGCGGGCTTCGAGTTTGCCGGAATATAAAGGTCGGCTTCGTCGAACATGACGACGGCCTGGAGCTCGTCGTTCGGGTTGCGCTGGCAGAAGCGCAACGCTTCCGAGAGGAACTGCGAGACCCAGAACAGGATGTTTTCGTTGTCGCCGAGGAAGCCGGTGTAGATGACAGACAGGCGCGTGCGGTTCGGGCGCTGATAGCGGCCCAATCCAAGCAGGCTTTCCATGCGTAAGCTTTCGCCGCCACCTTCGAAAAGCGCGGCGTTGCGCAGGCGGAGCGAGTCGAGCTGGGCGACGAGATCGCGGCGTAGCTTGCCCGAGGGGTCCATGCGCTGGGTTTGATCGGTCAGTTCGGGATGTTCGTCTTCCAGAAGATGGATCAGATCGGCGAGCGTCACTTCGTTGGTCGAGAGCGAACCCAGAATGCGCAGCGCAACGGCGAGCACGCCCGACTGCTTCTGGTGGGTCGCCGAATTCTTGAGATGCAGCATTTCGCCGAGCGCGGCGGCGGACAAGTTGGCGAGCAACTGCTGCTCGTGATCGGGCAGCTCGTTAATGCCGTTCGGAAGCAGCGTGATCGAGATCGGGCGGCCAGACGCGCGGCCCGGCGTATAAACTGCGACGTCGATGGCGTCGGCGAGCTTTTCGCGCTCGGCGCGGCGCTCGGCCGTTTCGTTGTCGTTCGAGCGCCAGACTTCGGGGTTGGCATAGCTTGCGAGGTCGCCCTTGCGGTCGATCAGGACGGCGGGAACGCCGCGCAGAAGCAACTGCTCGATGAGCGACAGAGCGAGGGTCGTTTTACCGGAGCCCGAGCCACCGAGGAACGCGGCGTGGCGTTTCAGGACGCTCTTGTTGAGCGTCACGGGGCGGCCACGCATGCCATTTTCGCGGCCTGCAAGAATGCTTGCGCCGTAACTGCCGTTCTCGTCGAGAATGACGGACATCGGCAAGTCGTCGTCGTTGGCTGGCAGGCCGGACTCGTCGGCGTCGGGATTGCCGGCGTTTGCCTGTTCTGCGGAAAGCATGCCGAAGCCGTCGAGCGACGATTGCGGATCGTCCATTTCTTTCGCGACGAGACGCGGCACGGGACGCCCGAGCAGATCGAGGCGCAGCAGGTGCGTGATCGAGATGAGGCTCGACAGCGGCTTGGCGCCTCCGAGCCATTGCGTCATGCCGGCGTCGCCGCGGTGATGGGCGGTGAATTCGCGTACCGTCATCATGCGTTCCCACTCGGGGATCGGCACGAGCAACTGGCGGCCGCCGCCGTCGCGGAATTTGCGGAAGGCCTGCGCGGTCTGGTTCTTCTTGTTCGGCGGAAAGTCGCTGGCGCGCAACATGAAGCAGGGTTTGCCCTGCATCGCCGTCAACACCTTGTCGAGCTGGCGCTTCAGGCCGCCACCCTGGGTCGGGCGGTTGCAGAGAAAGACGCGCACGTCATTGGCGAAGCCGGTGCGGTGGCGAACCGTCAGGTCGAAAGCGGGGAGATCGTCGCCAAGTTCGAGGCGCTTCACCGTCACTTCGATCGCCTTGCCCCACTCGTCGCGGGCGAGCAGAAGCGCCGCCGAGAGAACGTCGACCAGTTCCTGATCATCGGCAGGCATTTCGGCTTCGCTCTCGTTGGCGAAGCGTTCCCACATCTCGCGGAACTGGACGGCAGATAGCGAGCCCGGCGCTTCGTCATCGCCGCCGCCGAAGCCGATGGCTTGGCCGAGAGCTTGCGCGAGCGTCGAGATGAAGGACGGGCGCTCGGGTTCCGGCTCGCGCTCGTCGCCTTCGGTCGAGGTTGCTTCGCGAAGGCGCGACTGCGCGTGCTCCAAGAGGCGGCGCGTCGAGAGGCCGCCGAACTCTTCGAAGAATTGCGGGCCGAAGAATTGCGACGCGTCCGGGAAGCTCATGCCGTCGCCATTGATTTCGGACTGATAGGCGATGCGTTTTGAAATGATGAGGCGGGCTTCTTCCGGCGTCCGGCTTTCGCGAAGCAGAACGGGGCCGGATTTTTCGATGCGGTCGATATACGACTGCGCGACGAGGCTGCGCACCTGACCATAAAAGTCTTCGAGGCACGAGATGATGATGATCGCGTTCGTCAGCCGATTGGCGATCTGGATGAGATCGCGAACGGCACGCTGAAAGCGATCCTCGGCGTTGTCGAAGAAGCGAAGATCCTCGACTTGGTCGATACAAAACACGAGCGCGGCGCGTTCGACAGTCCAGACGAGCGCGCCGATGGCCGCGATGATTTCGAAGGCGCGATCTTCGCCATCGTTGGGATCAAGTGCGCTGACGGCCTCGTGCGCGATCGGCGTTAAATTGCGGCCGTTGAGATACTGGCGGACGCGCTGATCGATGCGTGGATCGCGGCGCTGCAAATAGAGAAGCGCGCGCACGATGTTGATGTCGAGTTCCTGCGTTTGGAACTTGTCGCAGGCGACGATCTGGTCGGCGAGACGCAGGATGAGACGCGCCAACTGCTTATCGTCGAGCGTCGCGTCGCGGAGCTTGTCGAGGTCTTCGGAGGAAATCACCTCGGAATCGAGCACCATCCGGTTGGTCAGTCGCGACAGTGCGGACTCGCCGAAGCGATCCGGATCATAGGGCTTTTCCAGCGAGTGGACGAGGCGGCGCAAATAGAAGTCGGCATAGTTCTGCACGTCCGGCGTCATCTGCGCGTAGCCGAAATAGCTTTGGCCGCTACGATGGGAGTCGGTTCGCAGCGCGCGTAGAAGATGGGTTTTGCCGGCGCCAGACTGGCCGTGGAACAGCAGGATGCGATCCTGAACGTGATAGCCGCGGCCGGCGGTTACCGTGGTCAGAAGATCGTTGAATTTTTGGCGCGCCTTGGCGTGGATTTCCGGCACGTCGACGGGGTCGGCGCGCCACAGATCATCTTCCCAGGTGATCGAATGCTCGAACGCCTCGCTCAGCTTGTCGGGCGCGAGGGCGTGAGCAAACGTCGACTGTTTGAGGGACGAACCTTCAACACCCATTTCGAACCGAAACGCCTTCAATCTTGGACGCGCACAAAGTGCCAGACAGTATTTTTATAGAGGATCTTGGAATCCTCGAGCGACTTCAGATCGCGACCGTCCTTGAGATCAGCGGTCGCTAATTCCAGCCGCCCAGAACGATGGGCTTCCGCGAGCATTCCCTTGAACGCAATCTCGGATAAACCCCAGTCTGGCCGCGCGTTGCGAATCGCCTTCCATACCAAAGAGATAAACGCCTTCTGGTTGCCTGGCCAGCCCTCCGCGACAGGTCGTGCCGCTTCAACAACAGCCTGACAGAATTCCGGCATGTCTGGAGGAGAGACAACTTGTGGGAGAGTGCGTGGCTGGGTTTCGTCCAGCGGCAGACGGTCGTTGGCCGGTTTCGGCGTCGGCGCGCGAGGCACGCGTTTCGGGGGAGCGGCGCGTTGCGGACGCGACGGCTGCGTGCGCGCGCTTTCATCCTTCGGAACCAAAAGGCCGCGCAGGATCGCAAGTTCGAGTGCGGGGGCGGTGCCTTCGCGGGCGCCGGTGACTTCACATGCGAGCTGGATGATAAGCTTGCCGTCGCTCGCGATTTCCCGCGGCGACCTGAAAAGCTGACCGGCCAGGAGTCGACCCGCTTTTGCGGGCAGTCCCGAGCCTTTGCCTAAGCCGGTCTTGATCTTATTTCCGAAGGCGCGTTCGAGGGCGATGATCGCGAGATCGGACCGCAGGTCGGCGGGTGATAGAACGCGCGCGGTCATCTTGCCGAAATGATGCTGTACCACGAGGGCCGCTAGGCCTTCCGGCCGTCCGATGGCCTTTCGGATCGATGGCGTGTCGCTGGCGGCAAGAGCCGAGAGGAGAAGCGAGATCTTTGCGTCGCTCCATGTGGTTGGGAACACTCGCGACGCTGCAAAGCTCGTCTCTGCAACTTGGCGGCCCTTGTCGGTGATGGTCAACCGGCCTTTCGATTCGGTCGTAAGCAATGCGCCTGCCAGCGTGCTCAAGGCCAACTCGGCCGAGCGGCGGAACTCCAACCCGGAGATCCGCGACGCCAGCAGGGGCGCAACGTCCCGTTGCAAATCGGCGCGCGTCGCGCCGCCGACTGCGGTACGCAGAAGCAAGAGGTCGCGGACCGTGAGGAACGGCGATGCCTGGCCCTCGGTCTTCAACTCGGAATGTTCGATGGCTGCACTCATCGAAAGTGTCTCCTGGCGCGAATCATTTGCGCTGTCGCGACAACTTTGATGATTGATCCGGCACTTCCAAGTGCCGCCGGACATTGACCCACAGCGTGCGGAGCAGGCCCAAATGTTTCCGGACGGACTTCGCGCCAGCCTTTCGCCGCGTGGCGGTCAAAATCGCGACACCTTGTTGGCGCGATCATTTGGGCGGGGCGGGGTCAGGGTTCGCGAGGGTTTCAGCGTCATGAGTGGCTCTCAGAGGTCGCGTCGGCACGCCATGAGTCGTGAGTCGCTTTTCGTTAGCGTTAACGCCCAGTTAACGGATTTCCGGCAATGCTGATGTCAGCCGCACGTCTCGTGCCGGGAGTTGCCAAAATGTATCGCGTTGCCCTCACCGTCGGGCTTGTCACCGCTTTAGCCGGTTGCAGCCTGGGTTCGACCTCTATCTCGTCGGGTTTTACGGAACCCGAGACGACCTCGTCGGTGTCGCCAGCTTCGTATTTGTCGACGCAGAAGAGCGTCGGTCTTGGTGGCGAGCCGTCTGCTTCGCGCGGGACACAGGTGGCGATGCTCGATAAGGCGCCGTCGGGGACGTATGAGAAAGCCGAACCGGGCGTACTCGACAATCGGGATTATTCGGGAACGTCGCTCAATGCCGAGATGGCGCGCGACGTTATCAATGCCTACCGGAAGAAGTTCGGCTTGAAGTCGTTAAAGCTCAATGTGGAGCTTACAGAAGCCGCAAAGTCGCATTCGCGCGATCTCGCGAAGTGGGATCGTATTTCGCACTACGGTTCGGACGGATCGAACCCGTGGGATCGGGTGAAGCGCACGGGCTATAAGGCGCGTCTCGCGGCGGAGAACGTCGGCACGGGGCAGATCAATTTCAACGAAGTGATGAAGGGGTGGGAAGAAAGCCCCGGTCACAACAAGAACCTGTTGACGCCGGACGCCACGAGCATGGGCATCGCGCTGGTTCAAGACCCGCACACCGAATTCAAATCATTCTGGACGCTCGTTCTCGCTGCGCCGATGTAGGTGAGTCTTGCGTTTGCGCCCACGACTCCCCTGCGGGGAGCTGGCGGCGAGCGCGGGCTTGTGCCGGGTGCGGCTCCTTAATGCGAGTTGGCGTCATCGATGCGCTCGCGTTCGCGGGTACGGACGAGTTCGGCAACGCCGGTCCATGCCCAAGACCGTCCAGCATCGCCTTTCTGGCCATGATAGAGCGCGAAGAATTCGGCGATCCCCGCTGCATGAATTCCGTGTTTGCTTTCGAGAACCTCGGCCATGGCGCCCAAATCCTGGGGCGGTGGCGTGAAGTCCAATTCGGTGTCCAAAGGCGCGCGGGACGGCCAAGCCATCGTGAAGTCCTACTCAAGGCTCAATTGCAGTTGACGACCTTTGCAAAAGCAAGTTTGGAGCCAAGATGCGCCCGGACGCTTCCCGAAGGTCGTAAAGTTTGGTTAAATTGAACGACTTTCGGTTGGCTTCGGCCAGTGCATGGCGAAAAGCTAGGGCGGAAACGGAATGAACAGGGTTGCCCAAGCGTCGGCGCTGGTCGCGGCGGCGGTTGCAGTTTTCGCGTTGGCCGGTCAAGCGGCGGCACAAGAGTGTCCTGTTTTACTCGGTTGTGCCGGAATGGAACTCGCGCAAAGTGCGGCGCCGGACGATAGCGCTCCCGACGCGAATTCAGGAGCACCGCCCTCCGATGCCACGCCTGACGATGGGTCGGCCGACGACAACGCGCAAGCGCCGGGCGACGATGGCGCCGGTAACGATGATGGGGCGAATTCCGATCAGGCATCGCCGCCCGATACGGCGCAACCGCCGGGATGCATTTTTCAAGACGGACCGCTGGAACTGCTCGTCTAAGGGCGATGGCCGAGCCGATGCCGATCGTGATGCCGTGAGAGTTCGCTAATCAGCCGTTGCCTGCGACGCCGCTTTCGGTGGAGCTGCGGCATCATCCGGCACGCCGCCGTCGGTTTCGGGCCCCTTTAGCGCGGCGCTCGCGTCGTCAGGTGCGCTCGCATCTTTCTTGGCGCTCTTTTGCTTCGACGCAGCGATCTTGTGTTTGGACCTGTGCTTGCCGCCGGCCATATGACGGCGATGGCCGCCGCAACCCCATGCTGCGACGGTATCGCGGACAGACAACACCGTCTTGAAATTGGGATCCATCGGCTGGTTGTCGATCGTCGTCGTGTTGAAGATCTGTTTCCAGTCATAGTTCTGGAAGCCGTACTCCAACAGGCTCGCGGCGCGAATGGCGCGCTCGTTGCCGGAGGATTCGCCGAGGATGACGGCCATCAGCCGGTGATCGTCGCGCGTGGCGGCGGCAACGACGTTGTATCCCGAATCGCAGGTGAAGCCAGTCTTCAAGCCGTCGGCGCCCGGAAAGGTTTTCAGCAGCGCGTTATGGCTGCCGAGCCTGCGTTTGCCGATGTGCATGGCGGGCATCGCCCAGTAGCTCGCGTATTGAGGATATTCAGTGGTAACGGCACGCGCGATCTTGGCGATGTCGCGTGCACTCGTCAGCTGTTCGGGGTCGGGCAAGCCGTTGGTGTTGACGAAACTGGTGTGGGTCATGCCGAGGCGCTTCGCCGTCTCGTTCATGCGGGTGATGAAAGCCGCCTCACTTCCCGAAATCGCTTCGGCCAGCATCACGGTGACATCGTTGGCAGATTTGATGATGACGGCCTGCAGCGCCTGCTGCACAGTCAAGGTCTGTCCGACCTTCAGACCCACCTTACTCGGCGGCTGAAGCGTCGCGACCAGCGAGCAGGGAATTTTATCGTCGAGGTGGATCTCACCCTTTTTGATCGCTTCGAACGCGACGTAGGCCGTCATCAGTTTCGTCAGCGACGCAGGATGCCAAATATCGTCGATGTCTTCGGCGTAAAGGACTTTCCCCGTTGCAGGCTCGAACAGCAGCGTTGGGCCAGCCACGGCAGGTGAAGCCGCCAGCCACATCAGCACTGCTGCAACGATGCCCGTCGTCAGTGAGCGCATTCGGTCCTCAATATTTCTCAGAGTTCGGCTACCATATTCGCGACGATGGGCCAACCGGACGCCGGCTGGCGCAGACCATATGGCAAGTTGTGTTGCTTATGCGGCGCTACTTTACGAAAAGCTTGCCGGATGATCGAGATTCAGCAATCGACATAGCGGCTTTCTATTCTGCGTCTCGCCCAGATACCAGCGCGATGTCGGCTGGTTGCGCATCTCGGCGGCCGAGACCATCGCGATTTTCAGTTGACCGTGAGGCGTGTTGACACGCCGGGTTCCCAACGATCTCTGTGCGTTATCGAAAGACGCACAGAAAAATGCGAGGTCGGCGTTTCCGCAGCATGGCAAATTCTAGTCTCGAACAAAAGTCTCAACCGGAAACCAGTTCGCGCGAGCGCATCGCGATTTTTTCGGCCCTTGCACTGGTGCTCCTGCTCGCCTCTCTCGACCAGACGATCGTTTCGACCGCGCTTCCGACGATCGTGCGCGATATTGGCGGTCTGTCGCATCTCTCGTGGATCGTCACCGCGTATCTGCTCGCAACGACGGTCGTCGTGCCCCTTTACGGCAAGCTCGGCGATCTCTTCGGGCGGCGCATCGTGCTGCAGGTGGCGGTGATTATCTTTCTCGTTGGTTCGGCGCTGTGTGGGATGGCGCAGAATCTTCCCGAGCTTATTGCATTTCGCATTTTGCAGGGCCTCGGTGGCGGCGGCTTGATCGTCACGGCGATGGCGGTCATCGGTGATGTCGTGCCGCCGCGCGAACGTGGACGATACCAAGGGTTTTTCGGCGGCGTGTTCGGGCTTTCGACTGTGCTCGGTCCGTTGATCGGCGGCTTCATCGTCGGCAATGCGTCGTGGCGCTGGATCTTCCTGATCAACCTTCCGTTCGGAATTCTGGCGCTGGCCGTCATCAACAGGACATTCCGGCCAATCCGGCACCGCTCGAATATTCAGATCGATTATCCGGGCGCCATCCTGCTGGCTCTGACGCTGACGTCGATCGTGATCATAACGAGCCTCGGCGCGACACTCGTGTCGGAAGCGCCGGTCAGCCTTTTCGCCTTCGCGCTGCTCGGTGTCGTGTCGTTGGCGTCGTTTATTTATATCGAGACCAGGGTCGCGGATCCGCTGCTGCCGCTGACGCTTTTCACAAACCGCGCATTCATCATTGCGGCCGCGATCGGTTTCATCGTCGGTCTCGCGCTTTTCGGATCGATCACGCTGCTGCCGCTCTATCTGCAAATCGTGAAAGGCCTCGATCCGACGAGTGCAGGCCTGCATTTGACGCCGATGATGCTCGGCGTCTTCGTTAGCTCGATCGCGAGCGGGCAGATCATCAGCCGGATCGGGCGCTACAAGATGTTTCCCGTCATCGGAACCGGCTTGATGACGGTCGCGCTGATCCTGCTCTCGTCGATCACGGTGGATACGCCGGCGTCGACGGCTTCGATTTACATGGTGCTGCTCGGGCTCGGCCTCGGCATGGTCATGCAGATCCTGGTGATGGCGGTGCAGAACGCAGTCGCCTATGAGCAACTCGGCGTCGCGACATCGGGCACGACGTTGTTCCGGTCGATCGGCGGTTCGATCGGCGCGGCGCTGTTCGGCGCGATTTTCGCATATACGCTGAGCGAAAAGATCAGGGCGACGGCGCCGGAACTCGGCGATACCATGAGCGATCCGGCCGCAATTTCTGCGCTCTCGGGCGCATTGAAGTCGACCTACAACGATCTTTTCATGTCGTCCCTGCGGCCCGTTTTTCGAACGGCGGCAGCGGCGGCGTTCGTCGCGTTTCTGCTGTCCTTCTTGATCAAGGAAGTGCCGCTCAGGACGACGCTGACAACCGAGCCGTCAAACGATCCGCTGCAGATGCCGCGCGATGCGACGTCCCTTGCGGAGCTGGAGGTGATCGTGTCGCGGATCACGGCGAAAGAAAATCGCTGGCGCGTTTACGAACAAGCGGCGAAGCGGCTCGGGGTCGATCTTCAGCCGGACGAGTTCTGGCTACTCGCGCGCATCGGCGAGATCGGCGGACGGGCGAGCAAGGATGAGCTGCGCCAGAGACTTGGGCCGAAAGAAACGCGCCAGCCGAGGCCCTTTGGACGGCTCGAAGCCGCAGGCATGGTTCGGGAGCTGCCGGGCGGCTTCGCGGAACTCACCGAGAGCGGGCAAGCGCTTTATGCGCGCCTGCTTCGCCAACGCGAAGAGAACCTCGCGCACATGCTCGCCGACTGGGACCGCAACGAGCATCCGGACGTCAGAGCTTTGATGAAAGAGCTGGCGCAATCGTTCGCCAGCTCTCCGCCAGTCAAACCGGCCGTTACGCCTTCGGCTTTGACAGATCACTGAGTTCCGCGAATTCCTTGTCGCTCAGCTTAATGTTTGAACCGGCGACGTTCTCTTCGAGATGCTTGACCTTCGAGGTGCCGGGGATCGGCAGAATGACTGGGCTGCGCTTCAAAAGCCAGGCAAGCGCGATCTGACTCGGGACAGCCTCGTGACTTTTCGCAATTGTCTCAAGACGCGAGCCAGGCTTGGCAAGGTCGCCGGCTGCCAGAGGGAACCACGGAATGAAGCCGATACCGTGCTTGTCGCAGAAGTCGAGGACGTCCTCGCTCGAACGGTCGGCGAGGTTATAGAGGTTCTGGACGGACGCGACTTTGAAGTATTTCTGAGCGGCTTCGATTTCATTCACGCTCACCTGACTTAGTCCGATGTGGCGGATCAAGCCGTCGGACTGCATGGACTTGATCGCATCGAACTGCTCGTTTTGCGGAACCTTCGGATCGATGCGGTGGAGCTGCCAGAGGTCGAGGCGTTCGACGCCGAGACGACGGATGCTCATAAGCACTTCCTGGCGCAGGTATTCGGGCCGGCCGAGCGGGATCCAGACGTTCGGGCCGGTGCGGGCGAGGCCTGCCTTCGTCGCGATGGTCATGCCTTTGTAGGGATGGAGCGCTTCGTGGATCAGGCGCTCGCTGACCTCGGGGCCGTAGCTGTCGGCGGTATCGATGAAGTTGATGTCGAGTTCGGGAAGCTTGCGGAGCGTGCGCAGCGATTCTTCTTTGTCGGCGGGTTCGCCCCAAATGCCGGAGCCCGTGATGCGCATCGCGCCGAAGCCGAGGCGATTGACCGGCATGTCGCCGCCAATTTTGAAGACGCCGGAATGATTTTTTACAGCGGTGGTCGTTGTCATGGCAGCCTGCCTTTTGATTTTACTCGGGGGTGCTGGAAACAGAACTATGCGCCGGGGGGGACCGGCGACGTGAGCGACGGGCTTTGATATACGAACGATAAGTCATTACGCCAATGCGTGAACGAAAGGTCGCGATAATCGGAGATATTGTCGGCATCGGAATGAGCCGATCACCGCGACGATCGTCATAACACTCAGCGTGTATCCCTCGGGCCTGGAAGCACTTCAGAACACGCTGTCTGGACGCGAATGTCGTCACCGATAAAGCGGCAGACCTCTTCCTTGCGGGAGGGGTTATTGCGGATCTCCCGGTCTGTCGCCTTGAAACCGTACTGTCGGGCCACCTGGGCAAGATAGTTATCGCGGCAATAGGGCGTCGAGATCGGTTGGCCTTGAACGATCTGGTAGTCTTCCTGGCACTCGATGGCACTGGCGCTGGACGCGGCAGCTATCAAGAACGAGCCGGTCAAAAAACAAAGCTGTGCGACATTGGACTTCGACATGAAGGTTCTCCAATTTGCGCACGTGCATGCGGGCACGCCGCAGGGGGAAAAGCGGGAACGCGGTGCCGCCGGTCACGTCCCAGAACCGATATGGGGATCTAATGCGAAATGCTCAATACGGTCCGCGAGACGCGATGCCGGCGACCACGGCATTGAGCGCGCGAATGCGCTGATCGTAGGCCTCCGTCAGGCAGCCGACGTTCTTGCCACAGGCGTCACGCGTGGCGAGCCATTTGCGTTGTGCGTCCTGGATGTCGCCGCGCTGACCCATCGCGACCAGGGATGTTGCGACTGAAAACAGCGTCGCTACGCGGGCTTCGCTCTGACCGAGCGCATAAGAACCGCAGATGGCCTGTTCGGTGGGAGAGCTTGCCTTGTTGCAGTTTAGGGGCGCGTAGTCGCCGGCTTCTGCCGCACCCGAGGCGAACGCAAGAGCTATCGCCGTCACCATCAAGATTGTGGCGACCCTTGGCATCTTCTTCTCCCTTGGGATCAGCTAGAACATCGACGAGATCGAGCGCTGCAAAGTATCGAAGCTTTTGCTCACGCTGGTCTCGATGTCATCATATTTGGCAGGCCGCCGCTTTGCTGTCTTTGTCTTTTTCGGCTTTTCCGCTGCTGCCGGACTCGGTTCGGCGTCACGCGGTGATGCGATCGGCGTGGGATCCGCCTGCTGAGCGGCGGGAAGCGGTTTGCCACCCTCGAAGTGAATGGCGGGCGAAGTCTGCGAAGCTGGCTCAGAGGCTGCCGGGGAGATATCGTTGCTCGCCGTTATCTCGGCGGACTTCGGCTGCGCTGCTGCTTCGGGCTCAGCCATCCGATCAGCGGATGCGGCGTCTTTCGCTGGCACCAGCATCCCAGCAGGCGCCCAGGCGCGGCCGAGCAACGTCGGCGCGGAGTTGTCCTGTTGAGGCGCCACGGGCGCAGACTGTTCCAATGCGCCGGTCTCGATGATGCGCCCGAGCGTGCATTTCGCCATGTCGTTGGATTCGACCAATGCCACCAGCGCTTCGTCAGGGGCATTGACCGGCAGTTCGGCGTTCACGCTTTTGACGAAGCCGCGCATGGCGTCTTTCGATGCGTCGCTCCAGATGCCGTTGATCGGGCCATTATAGCATTCGGCGCGGGCCAGAGCTTTCTGAAGCTGGCGGATGCGCGAACCGCGAGCGGGCGCGGATGCAGAAACTTCGAGCGGCGCGGTCTGCGATGTCAAGGCAACGCGTATGACGTTCGAAGCCGATGATGCCGTGGATTGGGCCCTCATCACGGGCCGGATTGAAACTGCGTCGGCTTCGGCCGGAGCGGACACGCTGTCAGGTGCGGTCGCGAGGTAAAGGGCAAAGCCCACCCCCGCCGTCATCGCGAGGAGGAAGAAGCCTCCGAGAGCCGTGAAAAGGCTCGCCAGGATTGTCCGAACGCTACCCACAGGTACAATACTCTGATTACAAGACAAACGCCGCGACAGTGAACTTAAACCGCAACCGAGCAAAAAGGTCAGTTGCGAGCGATTGCGGAGATTTAATAGGCCTCGGCGGCCACGCCGCCTAGTGCCCCGGTGCCCGCGGCGGCGTAAAATTTGGCCGTTCAGCATCCCACGGCAGGAGGCGCTGCAAGCGTGCAACAGGGGCTTGACTGCGGCAAATCCTGGTGGCTCGTCCGTGCATGCCCCATTTGGAGACCGATGGCGTGGGGCAACACACAATCGCGCGCTTGTCATTTTAGATTACATATATCATCTGTCTGCGTGTTCGTCCGGAACTCGCGAAGGGCGGGATGACGGGCGTTTTGATCATCAATCGTGGAAGGGGCCCTTCGTGGCAGATCGCATGGTAAGCCCGCGCATTGTCGTGACTGGATTGGGAGTCGTTTCGCCGCTCGGCGCGACAGTTGATGCGACGTGGAAGCGTCTTATCGCCGGGCAATCCGGCATCCGCCGCCTCGATGACGCGATTGTACCCGACGTCGATTGCAAGATTGCTGGTGTTGTTCCCGATATCTCCGAAGACCCTGAAGGCTTCGATGTCGGGAAAGCCGTGCCGGTCAAAGACCGCCGAAAGATGGATCGCTTCATTCAATTCGCGATGGAAGCGTCGCGCGAAGCCTTGGCGCAGGCCGGATGGGCGCCTCAGGATGAACGATCGCGCGAGCGGACGGCAACGGTGATCGGATCTGGAATCGGCGGTTTCTTGACCATTACAGATGCGGTCCACACCGTCGATGCTCGGGGCGCGAAGAAGCTGTCGCCGTTCACGGTTCCGGCGTTTCTCGTCAATCTTGCCGCTGGAAACGTCTCCATCATGTTCGGGCTCAAGGGGCCGTTGGGCGCGCCGGTGACCGCATGCGCCGCAGGTGTGCAGGCGATCGGCGACGGCATGCGCATGATCCGCAGCGGCGAAGCGGACATCGCGCTGTGCGGCGGCGCGGAAGCGTGTATCAACAGGGTGGCTCTCGGCGCTTTCGCGGCGGCGCGGGCGCTTTCGACTGGCTTCAACGACGAACCGACGAAAGCGTCGCGCCCGTTCGATGCGGCGCGCGACGGCTTCGTGATGGGCGAAGGCGCGGGCATGCTCGTGATCGAAACGGAAGAGCATGCGCTGGCGCGCGGGGCGACGCCGCTCGCCGAACTTGTGGGCTATGGAACGAGCGCCGACGCGTATCATTTGACGTCAGGCCCGCCGGATGGAAACGGAGCGCTTCGTGCCATGCGGACGGCTCTTTCGATGGCCGACATTACGCCGGATGCGATCGGCTATCTCAACGCACACGCGACATCGACGCAGGTGGGCGATGGCGGCGAGCTGGCGGCCATGCGGACGTTCTTCGGGAACGGCCGAAGCGCTGCGATTTCCTCGACGAAGTCCGCGACTGGCCATCTTCTCGGTGCGGCCGGCGGCCTTGAGGCTGTCTTCTCCGTCCTGGCGCTGCGGGAAGGCGTGTTGCCGCCGACGCTCAACCTGACGAATCCGGACCCGGAGGCGGAAGGTCTGGATTTGATCGGTCCGGAGGCGCGCACAAGCGAGGTCGAATATGTGCTTTCAAACGGCTTCGGCTTCGGCGGCGTCAACGCCTCTGTCATCTTCCGGCGCTGGGCGGCCTGAGTCTGCCCAAATTTGCGCGGCGTGCTTCAGTGGCCCGCGAGCTGGTCGGCCATAGCGGCGATCGTGCGGTCGTAGACGTCGGCCTTGTTCCATTCGGCAATGACGCCGTAATTGGCCGATCCCGGTTGCCAGCCGTCGCCGCGCTTCCATCCGTGACCGGCGAGGAAGCTGGCCGTTGAAGCCAGAACGTCCGGGACGCTTTGGATCAGGTCCTTGCGGCCGTCGCCGTCGAAGTCGACCGCGAAGCGAATGTAGGGCGTCGGCAGGAATTGCGTCTGTCCGATTTCACCGGCCCATCCGCCCCGCAATTGGGCGGCGGTCATATCGCCTTCTTCGACAATTCTCAGTGCGTCCAGCAATTGGCCAGTGAAGAACTCTGTGCGGCGGCAGTCGTAGGCAAGGGTCGCGAGAGAGCGGATGACCGAATAGCGAGCGCCCAAGTTGGCGCCGTAGTTCGTTTCCAGGCCCCAGATCGCGACAATGACGGCGCCGGGCACACCGAAGCGTTGCTCGATGCGATTGAGAAGCGCGCTATGGCGCTGCATCAATGCGCGGCCGCGCCTGATCATCGTGCCGTTGACGCGACGGGCGTAGAATTGCTCGAAGCTCAGCTTGAACGAACGTTGCGAGCGATCCAGTCGGATGATGGTCGGGTCGTAAGAGACGCTGGACAGAGCCGACAAGACTGTGCCGGACCGGATGCCTTGAGCCGCCGCCTGGAGTCGGAACCGCTGGAGCCAGGCATTAAATCCTCCTGGTCCGTTGCCGCATTGGGCGAGGGCGCTTCCATCGGCGCCCGCAAAAAGGAGGCATGCCAGGATCGAGGCTCGGAGCTTGGCTTTGAAAGGTGCGGCGGGTACGGACGGCATGGGGCTTTTCCGAAAAATCGAGAGCAGATGGGGGTTTAGTCAGGAATGCCGGGGGGCATCGACCCTTACTGTCACAGTTTGCCTGTGCCGCCAAATGCGATCTCCATGCGCGAGAAAGTCGTTTGCCCGGGAAATGCGCTGCGGTGGTCTCTCGTCTTTCGCCGTGGAATGGCCGTCAGGATGGCTGTTCCGCCGGGAACAGCCGCAATCGAGCAGGTATGGCACCGTGCCAACCCTTACTGCGATGGCGGATTTCTTTGTGATGACGACAGATTTTTTTTCATTCGGCGACCTTGTTGGAACCCTCATCGGATTGGTCGTCGTTGGCGCACTTATTTTTGGTGTTTCAATGAGTGCGGACGATCAGTCCGGCCTTTCCAAGTTTCTGCGCCATAAGCAGAATAAGGCGGACGACCTGCCGACCACGCGGAAGCGACGCTGAGTTGGTGTGCATCACTTCGCGGCGGCTGCGGCTTTCTCGATCCAGACTGTCATTCCCGGTTCGATGCCGTCCGTCGGGCCGGTCGGGTCGATGCGGATCAGGAAGCTGTTGAGGTCGTGATCGTTCACGGCACGGGCGGCGCGCCAGACCGCGAATTCGCCGAGGGGTAGAAGCTCCGTGACGCGGCCGGGAACCCGGAGCCCCTTCGGCGTGAGAAGCGTGACCGGTGAGCCTATGGCTATTTCGCCGAGCCGATCCTCGCGGATCGTGAACGAGAACCAGCGCTCGTGAGGGGCGTTGAGCGTCAGGATCGTCTCGCCTGGCGCGACGACTTCGCCCGGCTCCGCGACCCGTATGCCGATGGTGCCGTCAATCGGCGCTGCGATCTGGATCTTGGCAAGCTGGGCTTCGACATCGGCGGTTGCGGCCGAGGCAAGGATGACCTTGGCGTCGGCGACAGCGCGTTCTTCGATGGTCGGGCCGGCCTTGCTTTGCGATAACTGCGCTTCAAGCTCCGCGAGACTGCCCTCGGACTTCTTGAGCGTGCTCTCGGCCTCGTCGAGCTTCTGCTTGCTCGTGAAATTCTGTGCTGCAAGGGTCACCGAGCGATCGTATTGCTGGCGCGCGAGCACAACATTCGATTTTGCGATTTCGACATTATGCGCCGTGATGGCGATCTGTTCCTCGCGGACTCCGGCATAGACATTATTGCGATCGGCGAGGGCCTGTTTCTCGGCGGCCTTCGACTGTTCGACGGACGCGGTGAGTTCCGGGCTATCGAGCCGCACCAGCACGTCGCCCTTGCGGACGGCTTGGCCGGGCTTCACCAGGATCGCGTCGAGACGTGCAAGGACCTCGGTCGAGACGTGGATTTCGGTTTCCCGTGCAATGCCGATGGGCAGCGGGCTTTCGATTGCTGCTTCGCGGTGGAGATAATAGATGCCTCCAGCGGCGCAAAGCGTAATCAAACCGAGCAGTAGAAGGCGGCGACGCATCACTGTACCCCCTTGGAAAGTTCAGTCGTTCGACGGCCGAGAAGTCGTCCCGAGAGTATCGTCAGCGCCGCGTAAATCGCGACAAGTACCCACAGATTGATCCAGTCGCGAGATACCTCGTGTAGCGTGGCGCCCATCTGGTTGATGCGAACGAGACCGTCGATCGCAGACGTGCTCGGGAAGATGAAGCTCAAGGAGCGCAACGTCGACGGGATGGCTTCGACCGGCCACGCGACGCCGACCAGGAAGAAGAGCGGCAAGCTCGTCGCGATGAACAGCAAAACCGCCGTTTCGCGGCGCTTGAACCAAGAGCCCGCAAACTGACCGAGCAGGCTCACCGACAATATGAATGGGATCGCGAGCATGAGCAGGTCCAGGATGCGGTTCGAACTGGAAAATCCGTAGACGCGTGGCAGAACGATCAGATAGAGCGCCAGGGCTGGGAGCGCCAAACAGAGATGGGCGAGCGATTGCCCGATCACGGCGCGAATGTCATCGCGGCGACGGCGGCCCGAGACGCCGCCTTGCTCGTTGGCGACGCCGCCCAGTGTCGCCGAGCCCATCAGTAACGTCTGCTGTATAATGAGTAGGAAGGCTGCGGGTACGACGTAGCTCGCATAACCTCCGGTCGGATTGAAGAGCGGCTCGCTCAAGGATTCGACCGGCGATACCTTGATGATACCGGCGTGCGCGAGGCTGCCGTCGAGGCGGGCGCCGCGCGTGGCGATGTTCTGATTGACGACACCTGTCGCTTCGGTGATGCCCTGGACGATGCGGCTGTAGACGAGGAAGTAGGCGGCGTCGACGTAAGCGCCGATGCGCGCCGGATTGCCTTTTAGAACTTCCTTTTCGGTGTCCCTTGGGATCGTGACGATGCCGTAGACCTGCCGTCTCGCAAGCGCCATGCGGGCGTCGGCTATGGTGTCTGCCGCGACGGCAACTTTTGTCGCCTCGTCGGCGTTCAACGCTTGAATATATCTACGGCTGATTTCGGTTTGGTCCTGGTCGACGACGGCGATCGGCAGTCCGCGCAACAATTGTCCGAGATAGGGTTGAGGGTAGAGCACGCCGTAGATCACCGGCGCGAGGACGATTAAGCCGAGAACGCCCTTGTCATTCAGGACGCGGCGGATTTCATCGAACATCGCGCCGCCGATGCCCGGCACCATGGCGGCGTTGGCATTCGGGGCGACGGCTTCCTCTCGCGGCACCTTGGCATTCCGTATTGCCGACAATCGCCACCAGCCGAGCATCAGGACGGTAACGGCGATGCAACCGAGAATCGCAAATGGCTTTACCGATTCCGCCGGCGGCAGTCCGCGCACCGCCTGATCGAACAGAATTTCGATATACCACTTGAGTGGCAGCAAGGAGCCCCACGCCTTCGCGAAGCCGTTCATCGCGAGCGCGGGGAAGCCGACGCCGGCGAAGCCGAAAGCCGGAGAGCAGAAGATGGCCGTAACGCTGAGGCCAAGCGCAAGGTTCCGCGTCAGAAGCGCGAAGAGCGAGCCAATCGCGAGATAGCCGATGATCAGGAGGCAGGCGGCTGCGCCCATGAGCAGCGGGTCACCACGGAATGGGATATGAAAGAAGCCATGAATGATGGCGGCCACGACGACCATCATCAGAATGAATATTCCGAACAGCGGCAATAGTTTTCCGATGAGCGCCGTCAGTGGGCTGCCGCCCGCAACGCGCATCCATTCCGCCATGCTGCGCGAAGAGAATTCCGAGCCGACGGCGTATCCGGCCGCTATCGCCGTGATGACGTGGAGCACGGTCGGGAGGATCGCGCGCAACAGGAACTGCGCGTAGTTCAATGCCGGATTGGTCAGAACGTATTGTTCGAGGACCAGCGAGCCCGGTTGAAACGACGTTTCCCGGCCAACCACGGGAGAGGGAAGTTTCGCGGTCGCCGTGGCGATCGCGGAGGACAGCGCGCTGTTGGCGTTATTGCCGGGCGTAAAGTACTGGCGATTGTAGAACACGACGATTTGTGGACGTTTCCGTCCCATCAGATCGCGCTCGAAATGTTCAGGGATATAAACGGCGGCGAGCGCGTCACCCGTGCGAATTTCTTGCATGGCTTCGTTCAGGCCAGTCGCCCGGCTTGCCACGCGCACGCCCGGCGAGGAGGCGATGGCCTGGATGTAATTCATCGACGTCGGGGTGCGATCGCTGTCGACGATGGTGACGTGAAGATTGCGGATGACTGCGCTGCTGAAGGTGTATGCGAGCAGCGAGAAGGCGATCAGCGGGACGCCAAGGACAAGAAACAGAGCGACGCCGTCGCGCCGCATCCACCGCAACTCGCGCGTTGCAACGAGCAGTATCCCTGGGCTCGGAGCGTTCTTCATTTGCCGCTCGGCGTCGGTGCGATAGCGTAAACGCTCATGCCGGGACGCAATTCGGGAATGGGCGGAGCCGGATAAGCGCGGACTTCGAACGTCCGGAGATCGAAATCGCCGGTCGCACGGGTTGCGCGCCAGCCGGAATATTCGCCCTTCGGCGCGATGACGCGAATGGCGGCCGTGATCTCGCGATTGCCAAGCGCCGGCACGCGCAACTTGAATTCGTCGCCGACCTTCAGGCCTTTGACCAGATCTTCGCGAAGATCGAAGCGGACCCAGACGTCGTTCAGGTCGACGAGAGACAAGAGCGGTACGCCGGGCGACACGTATTCTCCGAGTTCGGCGCCGATCTGATAGACCTGCGAAGCGATCGGCGCCTTCACCGTCAATTCGTCGACCTGGGCCTGGGTCGTGTCGATGGCGGCTTGGGCCTGAATGACGTCGGCACGCGCGATTGCTCGTTGCTCGGGCGTGTAGCCGTTCACCGCTTCCTGGTAAGCGATCTTGGCCTGTTCATCGCTACTCTGGGCGACTTGGAGATCGTTGGTAACTTCATCCAGGCGCTGGACCGAGGCGTTGCCGTTGCCGGTCAACTCCTTGATGCGAGCGTAGCTGTTCTGGGCGAGCACCAGATTGGCGGCGGCGACACTGGTCGCAGCCTTCTTCTGCGCAATTTCTTCGGGACGGGTGCCGGCTTGGATGTTGGCGAGGTTGGCTTTGGCCACACCAAGCGACGCCTGCGATTGCTGCAGTTTGGTAACGAGCTCGGGATTGTCGATCTCGAAGAGTACGGCGCCGGCCGTCACGTTGTCTCCGCGTTCGACCGGTCGCTTACCGACTTTGCCTTCTACGCGAGCGGCGATGTCGATGCGTGTGGCGTCGGCTTCGCCCTGTACCAGGATCGGCTGAGGCTGCGCGAGATACCAAAGAGAGAGGCCCACGATAGCCGCGATAATGACACTGACGATAATCGCGGGCGCGCGTGCGACCGATCCGGATCCCGAAGGAGGAGGGCTTTCTTTTTGCTCGATGGCGTCCGGCGTACTCGGGTCCTTCGTCGGGTCGGCGTCCGTCATCGTCGTCAATTCCCCCGGCTACGCGGCATGGTTGTCTTAAACTCGAAGCGGAGCGTTCTTCCGCCGAGGCTCGAACCTAGAATATTACGCGCGGAGTGCCAATTGGTGGAATTTTGCTTCGTCATTGCGGAGAACCGACTGAGACACATTATCTCGGCCGACGAAGCGCCGAATGTGGAGGGCTGCGAAATGTGAACGGGTGATCGGAGCGCGCAGCGAGTGTCACAGATCTGAAAGGGTGACGGTTCATTGGATTCGCTTCCAATGCGCGATGCGCGAAGTGAAAAAGGGTCCCATGACGATGTTTCGGAAAACGATGAGTTTCGGCGTTCTTCTTGTCGCGTGCCTTGTGGCACCCATTGCGCTGTCGGCAGAAGAACTCAGCTGCCCAACTCCGCCGGACGATCCGCTGGTCAAGCTTCTGTCGCCGCCGCCGTGCGATCGTTGCGCGGAAACGAAAGGGGAGATCGAAGAGCTTCAGACCATCGAGCATAATCGCAGCGATGCCGCCGCGAAGCACGCGTTGGCGGACTACGAGATTTCGACGACGCGCTTTCTTGAGGGCGCCGACATCAAGTTCGACGCCGCCGCTTTCGCCAAGTGTCAGCCGATTTTCGACAGGCTCAGCGAAAAAACGAAGGAAGCCGCCGAACACGCGAAGTCGGCGTTCTGCAGAACACGGCCGTACAGCCTGCCGGATAATGGTTTGAAGCCGCTGAAGACCGGCAAGTACAGTCCGTCGTATCCGTCCGGGCACACGACATATGGCACAGCGCTTGGGGCCGTCCTCGCTCAGATGGTGCCGGAGAAGCGCGCAGAGTTTTACGCGCGGTCGGCGGACTACGGCCATAGCCGGATGGTCGCTGGCGTGCATTATCGCAGCGACGTCGAGGCCGGAAAGGTACTCGGCATGGAAGTCGCGACCGAGGCGTTCGCGAGCGACACGCAATTCCGGACGATGTTTCCGGAAGCCACAACGTGCGTTCGCGGCGCGTTGGGCCTCTCGTTGGCACCCCAAGCGTCGGTCGAAGCGGCGCCTGCTGCCAAGCCGTAGTCAATTTCGCCGCGTCGACGTTTGACGGGCTTTTGTTCGCAAAGAGTGCCGCGCGCCACTGACTTGGCGCGCGGCACTTTTGTATGTTTCTGGACATATCGCGGGCGTCGCCTACTTTGTTGCCCCGCAACAACAGCTATCCATCGAATCTAAGTCTGTGACCGCGCATCCGCTTGAATGTTGAACCTCGTTCCGAACAATATCGGATATTATAACATCCAAATGGAAGTGCCGATCATGGCTGTATCAAAAGTGCGCGGGCTTGCCCTTGCGCTGTGTTCGAGCGCGAGTATCGCGCAAGGTTCCGTTGTATTCGCGCAGGGGACGGAGACTCCGACGCCGCCGTCATCGCCGTCGGGCGCTCCCGCAGCAGCGACGACCCAACAACTGCCGCCGGTCGTCGTGACGGAACCGCGCGTGAAGTCTATCGCAAAGACGTCGAGGGCGTCGGCGCGAGTAAAGCCGAAGTCATCGGTGGCAAGCACGCCGTCGCCGGCCGGCAAAGAGCAATCCGACGCTGCGTCTGATGGCAAAGACAATTCTCTGGCTTTTCAGAGCAACGCGTTCAACGCGGCGCGGAACGATATCTTCACGCAGATCGGCGCGAATTCGTATTCGTTTGGTGAGGACGCGCTCCAGTCGTTGCCGCAAGGGACGCAAACGCCCATTAGCAAGGCGCTGTTGCAAGCGCCCGGTGTCAGCCAGGATTCGGCTGCGAGCGGCCAGCTTCATGTGAGGAACGAGCACGCCAACTTGCAATACCGCATCAACGGCATTCTGCTTCCTGACGGCGTTTCGGGATTCAGCGATGTGCTCGAAACGGGCTTCGTCGATAAGCTATCGCTGGTGACCGGCGCGTTGCCTGCGGAATACGGGCTGCACACGTCCGGCCTCGTCGACATCACGACGCGCACGGGGGCGCAGGAGCCCGGGGGCACAATCAGCACCTATGGCGGGAGCCGAGGCACCTTGACGCCGAGCATCGAATACGGCGGCAGCACGGGCGCGGTCGATTATTTCTTCACCGGCCGCTATCTCATGAACGACGAGGGCATCGAGAACCCGACGTCACGCTGGGATGCCATTCACGATCATACCGATCAGGAGAAGGGGTTCGGCTATGTTTCCGCGATACTCGATGAGTCGACGCGGCTGAGTTGGATATCCGGCGTATCGGTGCAGAATTTCCAGATTCCAAACACGCCGGGACTATCAACCAATACGCCCTTTGCGGGAAACAACGGGCTTCCTAGCTACTTCAATTCCTCGCTTCTCAATGAAAACCAGTTCGAACAGAATTATTATGATGTGATCGCGCTCCAGAGGAAGATCGAGAACGGAGATTATCAGATCGCCTATTTCTCGCGTTACAGCGATTTGCATTTCCGACCGGACGATACGGGTGACTTGTTCTTCAACGGCATTGCATCCGATGTTCAGCGTCGTAGCTTTCTCAACGGCATTCAGGCCGACGGTTCTTACCGGTTGAATGCCTACAATACGCTGAGGGCTGGTTTCACGGTCAGCGGCGAGCAGACAAAAGCGATCAATAATTCGTCGGCTTTGCCTGACGATCCCGGCGACGCAAACATCTCGAATACAAACGATGAGACATCAAAGCTCGGCTGGCTGATCGGCGTCTATGCGCAAGACGAAATCCGCTTGACGGATAAGCTGACGTTGAATGCTGGCCTACGCTTCGACCAGATGTACGAATACGTCGATGCCAATCAATGGAGCCCGCGCGTCAGTCTGGAGTATCGACCATTCGAAGGAACGACGTTGCATGCCGGATACGCGCGGTACTTTACGCCGCCGCCTCAGGTCGCATCGGGTCCGACCAATATCGCGCTGTTGGATGGAACGGTGGCGGCGAGTAGTTGCCCCACCGGCGGGTGTGGGCTCGTGCAACCCGAGCGCTCACACTACTTCGACGCGGGCATCACGCAGACGATTTTTCCGGGGCTCGAAGTCGGTGTCGACGCCTACTACAAGCTCGCCCGCGATCTCCTCGACGATGGGCAGTTCGGTGCAGCGCTCGTGCTTGACGCGTTCAACTACGAGAAGGCGGTCAATAAGGGCATCGAGGTCAAGGCCAACTACACTTGGGGCAATTTCAACGCCTATGGCAACGTCGCGATCGGACAGCAAAAAGGCAAAAACATCATCTCGAACCAGTTCCTGATTGACCCCGACGACCTCGAGTTCATCAAGGATCACTACATCTTTACCGATCACTCGCAGACGATAACGGTGTCCGCGGGGCTATCTTATCTTTATGAGGGCACGCGCTTCAGCGCCGATCTGATTTACGGCAGCGGACTTAGGACCGATACGGACGAGGTTCCGAACGGCGCGAGCGTTCCTGCTTATACGCAGGTCAATCTCGGGATTTCGCACGAGTTCGACAAGTGGTTCGTGCGGCCGACGACTGTGCGGTTTGATATCGTCAATCTCTTCGACGAAGTTTACACGATCCGCGACGGCGAAGGCATCGGCGTTTTCGCGCCGCAGTACGGACCGCGGCGCGGATATTTCGTCGGCGTTTCCCAGAAGTTTTAGAACGTCGAAGAGCCCGCCTTTATCAGGCGAGCTCTTTTTTTGTTCGGCTTCTATGGTCCGATTAAGGGTTGGTCTTGCTTGGCGTCGTAGCGGCGGGGCCGTTCTTGTTGCCCTCGGCGCCCTTTACGCCCGTCGAGTCCTGTGTAGGGACGGTCGACTTATCGATGTTCGCGTTATCGCCGCCGACGCCGGTGTTGCCGGATGATGCGCCGGTCGAAGAATTGCTGCTCTCAGGCTGCGCCGAGGGACCATTCTTCCCGCCTGCCTCGCCCTGAACGCCGGGTCCAGAACTTTGCGGCGACATCGTCGTGCTGTTGTTATCGGCCGTCGAAGACGTTGCCGGTTGAGTTGCGCTCGTATCGGCGACCTTCTGCGTGTGATTGTAAAAGTACCAGCCGCCGAACACTACCGCGGCCAGGAAGACGATGCCGATGATTGCCGAACCGCTGGAATTACCGACGGCGTCTTGCCCGAGATTGCGCTCGCGACCGGATTGCGGATCTTCGTATGTCATGTTTTTTCCTCCGAATACGTCTCGGAAGAACGAAGCCGCAAGCGTTCTGGTTCCGGTGTGCAGCGCGAGAAATCCGTAAGGCTGCACGCAGACGTTTGTAATTTGAGCGGCTCTCTTGTTATTTCTGCTTTTTTCGGAATTTTGCTGGCTATCTCGCGGCATTGCACAATATCTGCGGCTCAGCATGAACGCGGGTCAATCGCCACATTCTGTGCTAACGCGACGCCTGCCTGCGCCCCACTGGCGGCGCTTAGCTCCTCGCGGTGATACCCAAAGAGTTCTTCATGATAGATCAGCAGTGGACAGCAAACTTCCCGGGGCTCAGAGATCTCGAGCCCGAAATTACGCATCTGCTTTTCACAACGAGCAAAGTCGTCGATCTGCCAGCGGGGACGCGGATCTTCGGTCCCGGGCAATCGCCGGAGAGCTATATCCTGCTGCTCGATGGGACTGTGCGCGTGCAGCAGGTGTCGGAGGGCGGACGGGAGATCGTGCTCTACCGGATTGCGGCAGGACAGAGTTGCGCGCTCACGACGGCCTGTCTGATGGGGTATGAAGACTATCAAGCGGAAGGCGTTGCCGAAACTGACGTGAAAGCGGTCGCTATTCCGAGGGCGACGTTCGACGAAGCGATTTCGCGCTCGGCGGCTTTTCGCAAATTCGTTTTCACCGCGTTCAGCGTGAACGTGACGACGCTCTTTAAGATCATCGAAGAGGTGGCGTTTTCGCGGATCGACGTAAGGCTGGCGCAGCGCCTATTGCAGCTCGCGGATTCGCGTGGGCGGATTGAGCTGACGCATCAGCAGCTCGCGGCCGAACTTGGGTCCGCGCGGGAGGTGATCGGGCGGCAGTTGCACGAATTCCAGCGTCGCGGCTGGCTGACGACATCACGCGGAAGTATCGAACTGGAAAAACCCGACGCCCTGCGGCAGCTCGCCGCTATGTATTAGTTTTATGCTATGTGACTTGATCACATACGCCTAAATTTTTTATCTTTAGGCAATTCTCTGGAAATTCATTCCAGAGGCTAATATGAGTCTGAACGTCGGGGAGTTAGACAGGATCCTGCGTGTCGTCGTGGGTCTGATCCTTTTGAGCCTTGTCTTCGTCGGCCCGAAAACCCTTTGGGGACTTGTCGGGCTATTGCCGCTTTTGACCGGCCTCGCGCGCTTCTGTCCGGCGTATGAGGTCGCGGGCGTCAGGACCTGCAATAGCTGCGGCAAGCAGGTGACGAAGAGCGATTAGGAATTCACCGCGAGATGCGGCTTAGGAGTTGAAGGCATGGATCCGATCCCACATTCCGTCGATCTCTCGGTCAAGCCCGAGGTAACTGCGTTCTTTGACGAGGCGACCAACACTGTTAGCTACGTCGTGAAGGACCCGGCATCGAAGGCTTGCGCGATTTTCGATAGCGTCATGGATATCGACTACGCAGCCGGCCGCATCAGCTATCAATCGGCCGACAAGATCATTCGCTTCGTTCAGGATCATCATCTGAAGGTCGAATGGCTCATCGAGACGCACGCGCACGCCGATCACCTTTCCGCGGCGCCCTATATTCAAGGCAAGGTCGGCGGCAAGCTCGGCATCGGCGCCAATATCAAGATCGTGCAGGACGTGTTCGGCAAGATCTTCAACGAAGGCACGGAATTCCAGCGTGACGGCAGTCAGTTCGACCGGCTATTCAACGATGGCGACGCCTATACGATCGGCGGCATAAATGCGTTCGCGATGTTGACGCCGGGACATACGCCCGCTTGCATGACGCATGTCGTCGGCGATGCGGCGTTCGTCGGGGATACGCTTTTCATGCCCGACGGTGGCACCGCGCGGGCCGATTTTCCCGGCGGCGATGCGCGCGTTCTTTACCGCTCTATCAAGCGGGTCTTGGAGCTGCCGCCGGACATGCGCCTGTTCATGTGCCACGACTACGGACCGAACGGCCGCGATATCAAGTGGGAGACGACGGTTCGCGAAGAACGGGCGCACAACATTCACGTTCGTGACGGCGTCAGCGAAGACGAATTCGTCGAGATGCGGACGGCGCGCGACGAAACGCTGGCGTTGCCGAAGCTGATCATTCCATCCATCCAGGTGAATATACGTGGCGGCAATCTTCCGGAGCCCGATGCCAACGGCAAGCGGCAGCTCAAGGTGCCGATCAATGAACTCTGACGGTTTCTCTTTTCGGCTTTCGGCATAGGACTTCGTGATGACACCTAAGAAGCTTTCCGACGATCTCTCGGTCTCGCCCCAAATCCTGCCCGGCGACGTTGCTCAGCTGGCGGCTCTCGGGTTCAAGTCGATCATCGCCAATCGGCCCGATGGGGAAGGCGCGGATCAACCTTCATTTTCCGAGATCGAGCGTGAAGCGGAGGCGAACGGCCTCTCCGCCCGTTATATTCCGGTCGAAACCGGCAAGGTCAGCGACGCCGATTCGGAGGCGTTCGGCGCGGCGTTTGCGGAGATGCCGAAGCCCGTCCTCGCCTACTGCCGCTCGGGCACGCGTAGCACCACGCTTTGGGCGCTCTCCGAAGCCGGACGACGGCCGATGGCCGATATCCTCTCGAAGGCGAGCACAGCGGGTTACAACATGTCCGGCGTCGCCAGCCGAATTGCTGCCGGTGGCAGCGTTGCCTCCAACGCGCCGGTCGAAAAATACGATATCGTCATCGTCGGCGGCGGAGCGGCCGGAGCGGCGGTTGCCGGAAGCCTGTACGCCCGTAAGAGCAATCTCAATATTGCGATCATCGAACCGGCTGACGTTCATTACTACCAGCCGGGCTGGACGCTCGTCGGCGGGGGCGTTTTCACGCCGGAGCAAACGGCCCGGCCGATGGGGTCCGTGTTACCACGCAGGACGACCTGGATCAAAGCGGCCGTCGCGGGCTTCGATCCGGACAACAACTCTGTTGTCATCGAAGGCTGCCGGACCATTCGCTACGAGCACCTCGTCGTCTGTCCGGGATTGAAGCTCAATTGGGGCGGCGTCGAAGGATTGACCGAGACGCTCGGCAAGAACGGCGTGACGTCGAATTATCGCTACGATCTCGCGCTCTACACGTGGGAGCTGGTCAAGTCGCTCAAGTCGGGGCGGGCAATTTTCACGCAACCGCCGATGCCGATCAAGTGCGCGGGGGCGCCGCAAAAGGCGATGTATCTTTCGGCCGATCATTGGTTGCGCACCGGATGCCTCGACAGAATCGCGATCGAATTCGACAATGCAGGCGCAGTTCTCTTCGGTGTTGCGGACTACGTGCCGGCGCTGATGAGCTACATTGAGCGCTACCATGTGGATCTGAACTTCGGCAGCAATCTCGTTGCGGTCGACGGTCCGGCGAAACGCGCAACATTTGCGAAGGCTTTGCCCGACGGCACGAGAGAAACCATCGAAAAGCCCTTCGACATGATGCACGTCTGCCCACCGCAGACCGCGCCGGATTTCATACGTGCAAGCTCGCTTGCCGACGCGGCGGGATGGGTGGATGTCGATCCGGCGACGTTGCGCCACAAGACATACAAGAACATCTTCGGGCTTGGAGACGTCACCAATACGCCGAACGCCAAGACAGCGGCCGCGGCGCGGAAGCAGGCGCCGGTCGTTGCCGAGAACCTGCTCCACGATATGGGTGTTCGCCCGAGCATATGCGTTTACGACGGGTATGGATCGTGTCCACTGACGGTTGAGCGAGGCAAGATTGTCCTTGCCGAGTTCACGTATGGCGGCAAGCTCGCGCCATCGTTTCCGCTTGCATTCATCGATGGGCGGAAGCCTTCGCGGGCCGCTTGGATGCTCAAGGAACGTATTCTTCCGCCGATTTACTGGCAGGCCATGCTGAAGGGTCGTGAGTGGATGGCCAAGCCCAAAGTCATGGCGTGATGGCTCACGATTTCCTTGCGGTGTTTTCGGGGTCTCTTGTCGGGTTCGTTCTTGGGTTGATCGGTGGAGGCGGCTCCATTCTCGCCGTTCCTCTCCTGGTTTATCTGGTCGGCGTGAAGTCTCCGCACGTCGCGATCGGCACGAGTGCGGTCGCCGTGGCGCTGAGCGCGGTTGCGAGCCTTGTCGACCATGCCAGACATCATCACGTCAAATGGCGGTGCGCGATGGTGTTCGCGGCCGCTGGTACAGTCGGCGCTGTGCTTGGTTCGGAGTTTGGCAAGCAGGTCGACGGACAGAAGCTGCTTTTGCTGTTCGGCGTCCTGATGATCACGATCGCGGCGCTGATGTTCCTAAAAAAGAGCGGCGGCGGCGACATGGAGGTCGAGCTAAATTTTGCCAGCGCGCCAAAGCTCTTGCCTTATCTCTTGGCGTATGGCGCCGCGGTCGGCGCCGTGTCGGGCTTCTTCGGCATCGGGGGTGGGTTTCTGATCGTTCCGGGTCTGATGGCCGCGACCGACATGCCGATGATTTATGCGATCGGTTCGTCGCTGTTCTGCGTCGCCGTGTTCGGGTTCACGACGGCGGGCAATTATGCGCTGTCGGGCTTGGTCGACTGGCCGCTGGTCGGGCTTTTCATCAGCGGCGGCGTTGTCGGCGGTCTGGCCGGGCGTTATGCGAGTACGTCGTTGGCGAAGAAGAAGCAGCTTTTGTCGCAAATCTTCGCGACAATCGTGGCGGTCGTCGGGATTTACGTCGTCGCGCGAGGGCTGCCCGCACTCATCGGATAAGCGCGGCATCCTCGGATCGCTTGCGGTTCCCTCTTGCCGAAGTTCGGTCTGCCGGTTGAAGATGCCGGCCATTGTCGTTGCCGATGGCGAGGGTGGGGCGAATGGGCGAGCAGAAGACGGTCGCGTTCTTTCCGGAGGCGGCGTATGGGCCGGCGCTCAATTCAGTCGGCATCGCGCAGGCTGTCGAAGCGCGCGGCCATAAGGCAGTCTTTCTGTCGGATCCGGGTTTCGTCGATGTCTACCGTTCTTACGGCTTCGAGGCGCACCCCGTTAATCTTTCCGAGCCGATGCCGCCGGAGCAGATGGCCAAGTTCTGGGTGGATTTCATCAATGGGCACATCCCGAATTTCCGGAAGTCGCCTTACGATCAGGTCGACAACTATGTGAAAGATTGCTGGACCGCGATCGTCGATAGCGCGAAATGGGCGCAGAAGGATCTCCCGGGCGTACTGGGCGAACTGAAACCGGACCTCATCGCGGTCGACAACGTCATTCTATTTCCCGCGATCAAGCAGTTCGGCAAGCCGTGGGTGCGGATCATCTCGTGCTCGGAGAATGAGATCGAGGACCCGGCTATTCCTCCACATCTCTCCGGATGCGCCGAGCATGATCTCGAAGGTCATCAGCGGTACCGCGATCACTTCAATGTGGTGATCCAGCCGATCCACGACGATTTCAACGCGTTTCTTGCAAGCTGCGATGAAGCGCCTTATCCGATCGGCCAGTTCTTCGAAGCGTCGCCGTATATGAACCTTCTGCTCTACCCAGAGGCCGTGAAGTTCGACCGGGAGGAGCCGCTGGCGCCATCGCAATTTCAATATCTCGAAGGTTGCGTGCGAAAAGAGGCACCTTACCAGGTGCCGACGTTCGCCGCGAACAACGACAAGCCGCTCATTTACGTTTCGTTCGGCAGCCTCGGATCGGGCGACACCGAGCTTCTGAAGCGGATCATAGCGACTATCGGGACGCTGCCGTACCGCGCGCTCGTCAACGTCGGCGATTACATGGATCAGTATGGGGAACTGCCGCCGAATGTGATCATCGATAAGTGGTTTCCGCAGCCGTCGGTCATCCCGCTGGTTGATGCGGTTATCCATCATGGCGGCAACAACTCATTTACCGAGTGTCTCTATTTCGGGAAGCCCGCAATCATCATGCCGTATGTCTGGGACGGACACGACAACGCGGCGCGCGTGCAGGAAACGGGACACGGTTTCAAGATGCCGCGCTATGATTGGAGCGACGAGGATCTAGCCGCCAAGCTCGACGCGTGTCTGCACGATCCCGCAATTCAAGCGAAGCTTGCCGCGACCAGCGCTCACATGCGCGCCCAAAACGGTACGCAAAAAGCGGCTGACATTATCGACGCGTTGCTTCAAACCGGGCGCTACGACGCTTGATCTTCTTTCATGCAATAAGGACCGTCCCGTGACGACACCGATTATTCGCAATCCGCTCGACGTTACCGATCTTGCCGACTGGGGCGCCATCCCGATCATGATCGAGGGAACGTCGCAGACGTCGGGTGTCCTCTTGCATAAAAATGCGAATGGGGAGTCGGAATGCGGCATCTGGGTGTGCACGCCGGGGAAGTGGGAGTGCCATGTTACGCGCGACGAGTTCTGTCATTTCATCTCCGGCCGCTGCACCTACGTTCGCGACGACGGCGAGGTTATCGAGATCACGCCGGACACCGCGGCGTTCTTTCCGCAGGACTGGAAAGGGGTCTGCACGGTCCACGAGACCGTCCGGAAGCTCTATATGATCCGCTAAATTCAAATTAGTCAGGGCGCAGCTTCGGCTTGCGGAGGCTGCCGCTGCCTGGAATATTCCGGCAGCCGAATCGTTTTCGTCAACATCGTCAGGTGAGCCCTTTGACCGGATCAAAGACCGTTTCCACGCGCCGCGTGCTGCTCGCAAGTCTCGCGGGAACCGCGATTGAGTTCTTTGATTTCTACATCTACGCGACCGCCGCAGTCCTTGTTTTTCCCCATCTGTTCTTTCCCAACTCAGACCCGACGACCGCCACGCTGCAATCGTTCGCGACGTTCTCCATCGCCTTCTTTGCTAGGCCCATCGGCGCTGTGCTTTTCGGACATTTCGGGGATCGGATCGGCCGGAAGGCGACGCTCGTCGCAGCGCTGTTGACGATGGGTCTCTCGACGGTCGCTGTCGGGCTCTTACCGACGTATGCGACGGCGGGGATTTGGGCGCCGGTCCTTCTCGCTCTGTGCCGTTTCTTTCAGGGCCTTGGGCTCGGTGGCGAGTGGGGAGGTGCGGTACTGCTGGCAACCGAGAATGCGCCGAGTTCGAAGAAAGCTTGGTTCGGCATGTTCCCGCAGCTCGGCGCGCCGATCGGCTTTCTCTGTTCGACCGGCATCTTTCTTTTGCTCACGGAAACGCTGACCGATCAGCAGTTCGCATCGTTTGGCTGGCGTATTCCTTTCATCGCGAGCGCGGCGCTCGTCTTGGTGGGACTCTATGTGCGTCTGCGCATTTCCGAGACGCCGGCGTTCAAGCAAGCGATCGAAAAAAACGAACGTGTGCAAGTGCCGCTGCTGACCGTGTTCCGGAGCCATTTGCGGCTGCTCATACTCGGAACCTTCGGCGCGCTTGCGACATTCGTTCTGTTTTATCTCATGACGGTCTTTGCCCTGAGCTGGGGCATCAGCGCGCTCGGATATACGCGGCAGCAATTCCTGCCCATCCAGATGATCGGAGTGATCTTCTTCGGGCTGACGATCCCGCTGTCGGCATGGCTCGCGGATCGGTTCGGCCGTCGCACGGTTCTTCTTTCCGCCACGGCGCTCATCGCCGTTTTCGGGTTGATGTTTGCGCCGCTGTTTGGTTCCGGGCAAGCCGTGGGCGTGATCGCATTCATGATCATCGGGCTAGCGCTGATGGGGCTCACATATGGTCCGTTGGGGACGGCGCTGTCGGAGCCGTTCCCGGTCGGCGTTCGCTATACGGGGGTGTCTTTGGCATTCAACCTCGCGGGCATTTTCGGCGCGTCGCTCGCACCCTATATCGCGACCACATTGGCGACGAAGTTCGGAATCGAAGCTGTCGGATTGTATTTAACCGGAGCTTCGATGCTGACGTTCCTGGCCATTCTGGGGCTCGGGCGGATTGGCGATGGTGCGGAGACAACCTTGCATCCGGGCAAGGTGGAAGCCTAAGGGCTTCGGCGCGAAGGTAGTTCGATCGGCGGACAGATAAAGTATTTTGGCGCGCCATCGCGATAACTCCGCGCAGTTCGCAGTTCGATTTTCACCATCCACTAACCTCGTTCCGCGGGACCTGAAGAGTTCCGCCCGGATTTTGTTCATTGTTTGCAAGATCGTCTCGAATTCGAAAGCTTTGAGAGTGCATTGACCTAGCTATTGCAGGTTCCTCAAGAGGCTCTCAGGGATGTTCAGTGTCGTGCATATTGCCCATGTCGCGGCGCTTGGAATCATCTCGTGCGCTTGTGTCGTTTCGGGCTCGGGCGGGGCCTCGGCGACCGACGATGCGATACGGAATAAGTTGGCGCGCAAAGAGTGTACGCGCGGAAAATTCAAGGACTACTATCTTCAGGGAGAGGGCGGCGATCCGTCGCCCGACTATAAGGGCCGCGTTTACAAACTCAGTCAGGACTATCCGATCCAGGTGCCGCCAAAGGAAGCTTATCCCTGGCTGAAGATCCCGTTCAAGGACGGCGGTCCGGTCGATTCCAGGGCCTACCTGCAGGCGCTGCTCGATTACGGGACCGAGGGCAATATCGAAGCGGGTTTCTATGTCGAGGATAACAAAGTCCGCAAATGGTACGGCGCGCCTTGGATGGATTGGAACACCGAGGTCGCGTCCGATTGGCCCGGGACCGACGGCCGCGAATATGTGCATGGCCTGACGCATGAGTTCGATACCGCCGGCAATACCTTCGGGGAAAAGCAATCGGAGTTCGTCGATACCTGGGCGCAGGCCTACGTGAACGACCGGTACGCCTTCGCCCTCGGTCAAGTGTATTGCGATCCCGACGATCCGAGGCCCGGCGCCTTGAATCCCGATCCGACTGGCTTCAACAGCATGCCCGATGGCTCGTTCGTCATCAAACTGCTGTTCTCCACCGTCACCGAGGCCGAATTGCCGACAGTGAAGGGGGCGCTCGAATGGGATGCCGATATCTACGTCAATAAGAGTCCGAGGTATCGTAACGCGGGGCCGCTGTCGCGGTTCGAGCGTCGTCTCGGCAAAGTGCGATTGATCCAGATCGATCTTCAAGTCCGCGATGAGCGCAGTCCGACGGGATGGCTTCTCGGGACCTACGGATACGATGGCAACGCCAAGGGCGATACGCCGTGGCAGCGCATGGTGCCGCTCGGCCTGCAATGGGGCAACAATCCGAAAGTCACGTTCGCGGAAAGCTGCTCGGGTCCGAGCGGACCGTGCGACTATGAAAAACTGACGGAGCAATGGATCAACCTGCAAGCGGTCAAAGACCTTGCGACGCCTCCGCTCAATTTCAATCATCTTGGATTTGGGGGCCGCCTGGCCGGTCCGGTCGATAACCCGAAGAGTTCGTGCATGGGCTGCCACCAGACGGCGGGATTTCCGATGGTGCCAATCCTCGCCGAGTTCGCGCCGAACAGTGCCATATTGAAGCTCGATGCGGAGACGCATCCGGAGACCGCTCAGAGCGTGCGCATGACCTATTTCGGCAACGTGCTCGGCGGTTCCGTCTTCAGCGACACGCAGCTTTATTCAGCGGACTACTCGCTGCAACTCGCGATGGGACTTCAGAACTTCGTTTCCTTGCGATGCGCGAAAGACGCAAGTCCGCCCCGGCCGTCGCTTTGCGGCGAGCTCGATGATTGGGCGAAATTACAAAAGAAGGCGATCGACCAAGTCCAAGTGTTTGGGACACCCGGCGATGGCGGCGCGCCTCTGAAGCCGCAATAATTGATTGTCTCGTATGAGACGCGGAAAACAGGATCACCGATTTTAGATCCGTCTATGCGCGCCGGTGCGCCCATGAGGGAGGCGGGTGTCCATTTGGAGAAGCGCAAAAGCCGCTCTCAGGCCGCCTGGGCCCTTAGCTCGTGATCCTATTGAAGACCTTATCAAACAGCTCAAAAGCGCGCTTTTCGATTTCGGAGACGTGCTGGTTTGCATAACGCAACGCTTCATCGAGAGCGTTTCTATCGGCGGCGGGCATCGCGCTTCGGTATCCTCCCCAGTCTTGCAGGACATCGGCTGAGACTTCGGGGTGGAACTGAACACCGACAGCAGAGCCATGTTCGAAAGCCTGCACTGTGTTGTTGTCGGCGGCGAGGATTTTCACGTTGCCAGGAAGAGTTATGAAATCTCCGTGCCAGCGCAACCAAGGCCCCTGCCAAACCGGCGTTAACGCGGTCGCGTTCTCCATCCAGCCGCGATACCGATGGCCCATCGGCATGACCGTGCCACCCAGGGCAGTCGCCAGGAGTTGCGCGCCAAAGCAGATGCCGAAAACCGGCACGGAGTTCGCGACGAGGAGCTTCATCAAGGCGCGCTCGCGGGCAATCCATTGGACGTGAGTCTCGTAGACACCGCGACGCGACCCGAGAAAGACGACCGCGTCGTCGATGATGTTCGCAAGATCGGTCGTTATGATTTCTCTCGGCGACATCGTGCGCCGGCACGTCCAGCCTTTGGCGGTGATAAACTTCTCGACAAGACCAGCGCGACCATACGCGCTGTTCTGAATGACAGTAATCTTCATCTTCCGTCCGCGCGGCCCATTGGAGTTTGTGTTCTCAGACGTGTCGCTTCAGCGCCAGAGTTTTGCGGCATCGAAGCGATCGCCGCGGATGCGAAGATCGAAGATGTCGGGACGGTAGTAGTGGCCAGTAACATCGAATAACTGGCGATTTTCGTAAACCGTCTTCACGTCGATGGTGTAGGAGATTAATCCCTCGACACCAGGAGACGGCGGAATGACGACCGTTCCATCAGGTGCGACGAGGGACGATCCACCATCGAAAATAACATCGTAGCCTTCCGCGACGAGTTCCGACTTGAACGGAAAATCATCGGGAATGTCGCTCATCGAGAGAAGGCCGTGAACGCTGAGAGACCAGACGCGTCCCTCACGAGCGGTTGCGGAAACGATGCCTTCCGCTACGACAGCATTTCCTGGCCACAGACTGATGTGGAGTTCCTCCCCGCCGCAATAGAGCGCAAATCGCGCCATCGGCATCCAGTTTTCCCAGCAGCAGAGGCTGCCGACCTGGACACCTGAGATGCGATGCGTGCGGAGTCCATGTGCATCGCCCGGCGCCCAGCACAGCCGCTCATCGTGTGTCGGCATAAGCTTGCGATGAACTCCAAGCACGCCCTGCTCCGCGTCGATTTTCAAAAGTGCGCAGTAGAGCGTCCCGCGTCCGACGCCGCTGCCGCGCTCGTTGAAGCCGAGAAAGACGGACACGCGATAGTCGCGCGCCGCTTCCGCAATCTGCTTCACCTCGTCGGAATCGGCCTCGATCGAAGCATCAAGGAGACGCGCGTAAGCGTCGCCCTGCTTGGGATCGCCGAACGATGCGGCATCCGTCCGGCAGAGCCAGAATGGATATCCGCTCACGAACGCCTCCGGGAACGCCAGAAGGTCGATCTCCTCGGCGGCCGCCTGTTTTATCGTATCGATGACCTTTGCGACGGTCGCCCGTTTGTTGAGCCATACGGGCCGGATCTGAGCAGCGGCGATCTTCAATGCGTTCTCCTGAAGGGATGTTCGTTGTGTTGACGCGCGAGCGCCTCAGTACATTTCGAAATATTCCTTTTGTTCCCAATCCGTCACCGCCGCAAGGAAACGACCGACTTCATGCTCCTTCAGCATGATGAGGTAGTTCCAGAATTTTTCGCCAAGCGCGTCTTTGATGACGACATCGTTTCTGAAGCCTTCGATCGCTTCCATCAGGCTGCGAGGCAGGAGAGGCGCGTCGGCCAGATAGGCGGCGGCAGCAGGAGAGCCGGGATCTTTCTGGGTTTCGACACCGTCGAGGCCGGCGATGAGCTGCGAAGCAATATAGAGATAAGGGTTTGCGGTCGGTTCGCCGATCCTGTTTTCGACGCGCGAGGCGCCGTCACCCGGCCGGCCTATGACGCGGACCATAGCGCCGCGATTTTCAAGTGCCCATCCGGCCTTGAACGGCGCGAAACCGTCCGGCCGCTGGCGTTTATAGCCGTTGATGGTCGGCGTGCTCATCAACGAGGTTCCAGCCGCGTGCTGAAGAAGGCCGCCGACATAGTTCATACCAAATGCGGAAAGCGGGCCTGTCCCGTCTTCGGCCATGAACATATTGGTCTTGTCCGAAATACGCCGGATGGATTGGTGCATGTGCCATCCGCTCGGAAAGACGTTTGCGACCTGCGGATGCGCCATGAACGTCGCGTGATAGCCATGGCGGCGGCAGATTTGCTTGACGGCCGACCGGAACAGCAGCGCGCTGTCGGCGGCTTTCATCGCCGTCATTGGGCTGAAGGTAATTTCGCACTGACCCGGACCCCATTCATCCTCGACGGTCGCGAGCGGCAAGCCCAACGCTTCGAGATTCGATTGCAGAAGCCGAAGCACCGGGTCGATTTCGTCGCCGCGATTTTCGGTCAGATACTGATAGCCGTGCGAAATCATCGAGACCTTCGGCGGCTCCGGCGGGTAGCCACTTTCTTCGGGCCGCAAGCACGCGTCTTCGAGCTTGAAGACGTAGAACTCGAACTCCAATCCGACAACCATCTCGAGGCCTTTCTCTTCGAGGCGCTCAAGCTGTCCACGCAGAATCTGACGCGTCGAGAGCGGGCACGGCGTACCGTTCGATAGATACGCATCGCTCAGGATCCATCCGGTGTCCGGCGCCCACGGCAGCACGTGGAAAGTCGATGGATCGGGAACGAGGACGCCGTCCGGAAGACCGATCATTTCCGGAACATTCAGCTTATTGGAATCACCGAACGGGGCGACGATCGGATGGTTGGTCGTGTCGAAAATGGCGGTAACGAGCTGGAAATCCTTGCCGCCTTTGAGGCTCGACCGGAATTCCGCTGCAGTGACTGTCTTGCCGCGCACGATACCGTGCTGATCGCCCCAGCCGATGCGAACATATTTGATGTTTTCCCGCTCGATCCGCGCGATCAGCTCGGCCGCCATAAGCTTTTGCTCTTCGCTCCAGAGGCCGTGATCTTCTATGAATTGAGGTTGCTTGCCCGACATCGTTTTACCCTTTGATTGAAATTCAATATCGTTGAATGGCGTGGCCGGCGCGGAGCGCCGGAACCACCAATTGCGTAGACCCATGGCCTATTTCGCCGCGTGTTCGGCAGACGCCAGCATTCCGTCGGGGACGCCCTGATAGATGAGCCTGCCGATCTTTTCGAATTTCGCTGGGTTGGTCGCCTTGATGAAGAACGCGCCGACGAGGCCTACGGCAAAGATTGCGATATCGAGCGGGATGATCCATTCCGCAAACGCGAATCCGCCACCAAGAAACTCCATGTTCGTCGCGCAAAGATAGAGCGCGAAAGCCTGAGACAGGAACGCCAATAACGGCGCAACGAACGTCGACCAGCGGCCAGCTTCGGCTGGATGATTGTTTTTGAAATAAGCAATAACGGCGAGAGACACGATGGCCTGAGCAGAAAGGATGAGGATGGTGCCCATCAACGCCATGAGACTGAACAATCCGGCGTAAGCATCCGTCTTGGGATCGTCGGCGCCGATGAAGATCGCGAAGGCTGCGATCACCAGTATCGCGAGAACCGTTTGCACGATTGAGGCGATGTAGGGCGTTTTGTGAACGAGATGCGTGCGAGCGAGGGCCTTGGGGAAGATGCCTTCACGGCCCATCGCATAGAGATAGCGCGCGGCAGTGTTGTGAAATGCCATTCCGCACGCGAATGAGCTTGTCAAAATCAGGTAGCTCATTACCGACGTCACCCACGGTCCGAGCAGTTTTGTCGCCGGATCGAAGAAGAATGTCGCAGAGTTGTTCTGCGCCGCGTCGATCAGGGAATGGAAGTCAGGGTAGGAAGAAATCACTGCCCAAGTCGTGATGGTATAGAACACGCCCAGGCTGATGACAGAAACGTAGAGCGATATCGGCACGATTTTCTTCGGATTGACCGATTCTTCAGCATAGTTCGGGGCCATTTCGAATCCGACCCACGACCAGAATGCGAAAAACAGGCCGATGCCGGCCGCGCCGCCCAACAGCTTGCCGTCGGGTTCGAAACCGCTAAATGCGGCAACCGGGTTGAGAGCCGATATGGACACGGTGACACCATGACCGGCATGGGCAAAAACTCCGATGTCGAAGAAGAGAAGGATCAAAACTTCGGCGACCAACGCAATGCCGAGCAGAGCGGCCGATAGCTGGACTTCGAAATAAGTCAGTATGGAAATCAATAAGACCATGCCAATGGCAAGCGGCGCCCACGGCACGTTGATGCCGAAAAGCTCTGTGAGTTTCAGGTTGAGGAAGTAGGCGAGGCCGCCTGCAAGCGCCGGTTCAAAGATGGCGTAGGCGGCGACGGCGCAGAATCCAAACGCCATACCGAGTTCGCGTCCGAGCCCGTGACTGATGAATGAATAGAAACCTCCGACGGCCGAGACCTTCGACGCCATCGCCGCGTAGCCAACCGAAAACAGAAGGAGGATCAAAGTCGCGACGAGGAATGCGGCGGGTGCGCCAAGCCCATTGCCGTTGCCGACGACAATCGGAATATTGAGCAAGCTCGCCGTCATGGGGGCTGCCCCGGTCAGCGTCAGAAACAGAACACCGACCAATCCCACGGCTTTCGGCTTAAGAAGCTGGACGTCCTTTTGTTGGGTGACGTCGAACGAATTGTCGGCGGCCCCACCGGTAGCCTCGCCTCCTTTGACAGACGGATACATATGCTTTCCCCTTCTCAGCTTGGGGTGTCCCTCATGGGCCCCTTCCGCGGATCACCTTTGCAAGCTATGTACCAAATAGAACAGAATATCTGATTTGTCATCATTTCTGTTTCATAAGTAACAGACGGCTGTACTAAATTTAACAGATCGGATAACGCCTATCCGCACATAATTTGCGCGTGCTTTGGCGCGCGGATCCAAGAATTTGCATAAAAAATGAGCGGAGCGGGAGGCATTTGATGTTCTATTTAGCACAGCCGATCGCGCCATCCGCTCCGGCGACGGCGGCGATGGAGGGTTCAAATCGATGACGGGTTTGCCGCACACCACGGTCGCAGAGATGATCCGGCGGCGCCTCGACCAACTGACGCCAACGGAGCGGAAAGCCGCCCTTATTCTCCTCGGCAACTACCCCGTTCCCGGTCTTCAAACCGTGGCACAGTTTGCGAAGCAGGCGGACGTCAGCAATCCGACCATTCTTCGGCTGATTTCGAAGCTGGGCTTCAGCGCCTACGCCGATTTTCAGCAGCGGCTTCGCGACGAGCTCGAAGCGCGCCTGCGCTCGCCTCTGACAAAAGACATCCTCGGGCAGGATGGAAAGGGCGCGGCCGAAATTCCCGCGTTCGCGAAGTATTGGGAATCCGTCTCGAGCGCGCTGGCGGCGTCGATGCATCTGATCCGGCCGTCGGAATTCGACGGCGCGATTGCTCTCCTCGCCGATGACCGACGGCCTGTTACGATCCTCGGCGGGCGGCTAACGTCGAGCCTTGCACTGCAAGCCTTCCTGCATCTTCGAGAGTTGCGTTCGAATGTGACCCTCATCGATAGCCAGACCGCAACGTGGGCGGAACACCTGCTCGGCGTCACAGCGTCGAACACGTATCTGCTTTTTGATATTCGCCGCTACCAGGATGATGTGATCCGCGTGGGGCAGGAGGCTGCTGCGCGAGGGGCAAAAATAATCCTCGTCACGGACGAATGGTTGTCGCCCCTGTCTGCAGTTGCGGAACATGTGTTCGCGTTGCGAATTGCCGTCAATTCGAACTGGGACTCGTTTGCCCCGATCTCCGTTCTGATTGAAGCGATGATTGCGCGTCTGAGCGCCCAACGCTGGCCCGAAGTTAAAACCCGAATGGAAGAGCTGGAGTCCATCCGGCGGAGACTGGACACCCGATAGAATAATTTGCGCTGCGGCCTGTGCGGACGTGTAACTATTTCGACCGATGTTTCTGCCGGAGACGGCCGCAATTGGGATTTTTTCTGCCGAACCGCGCACGTCAGGTACGGGACAACAACGGTCAGCCCGGACTCACCATGCCCGAAATGCGGATCGCGTTCCGCTTTGTTGCAGGAGCGCGCGCGCAAGCTGCTCTCCGGCCACGGTGAGCTGACCACTCGCGTCGAGCCAGCCATGATCGGTTGCGAGGCGTGACACCTCATCCACGTTGCCGCCGCCGGACAGCATCCCCGCAAACCCTAAAATGACACTCAAATCATCTGGGGTGTCATCCGGGGCGGCTACGTTCTTATCATCGGGGGGCTCTTGCACGAATTTCCTCATCCACTCGCGGTCCGCGACGTTCCCAAGGGTAGTGGCAGTTAGATCGGTTTTCAATTCGCCATTGGGATCGATTTTTCATGTCAGTCGTGCAATTCGCGCAAGCTCGCGATCAGCCCAAGGTGATCAACATCAATAGGATCGTGGCCGCCACATCACCGGCTGGCGGACAAGGCATGCGCATCACCAATGTGATAATTTAAATCATTAATTTAATTTAGGAAAATACTGATGGTGCCCCAGGAGGGATTCGAACCCCCACACCCGATGGATAGCAGATTTTGAGTCTACCGCGTCTACCGTTCCGCCACTGGGGCAAGCCACCCTGAAAAGGGCGAAGCGGGGACTTATAATGACTGTGGACGTCGCGTCAACGCGGTCAAAGCAGGTTATCGCAGGGTATGCGTCACCCGGCCCGTGGCGTGGTGGTGCTCTACGACGTCGATTTTGTCGCCGATCTTGAGCCCGCGAGATTTATAGGCGAGCACGCGGATAAGCTGACCGTCCGCCAGGCGGACGATGACGTTCTCGCCGTCGGCGGAATCCTGCTTGGATACCAACGGTTCGAGATCGGTCACAGTGCCGCCAACGTCTTTGTTGTCGACCTTCAGGTCCAGCTCTTCGTAGCTGAAGGCCAAGCCAATCGCTGCAACGATGGCGAGGCCGATGCCCGCCTTCTTGGCGCGGTCGATCCAGAGTGCTCTTTCGAGCCGCTTTCGTGTTTCTTCGCGCAAGGGCCCCTCCCTAGTCGCGCTGCGTGTACCAGACCTGTCCCCAGGGTGTCACCCACTCCGTTATGAATATTCCGCCGCCCATTGGAACGCTGTGGGGATTTTTGGTCGCGACGTCGATCAGGGCGCCGCCGGGGAGGCGGACCTTGTAGCGCGGCGGGGTCGGGGGAAACCATTTGGGAGTCGGGTTTCCCAGGTCGACGCCGACGACGGTGCCGGATAATGAGCCGCGCTGTCGCGATAAGATATCGCGGGCGAGGCCCCAGGCGACACCTGCTGCCAGCAAAACGAGAAAAAGGACGACCCAGGTTTTCATGGATTTTCTCCATGGCTGCGGCGACGCGCGTTCCGCGCGCCGGCCGCCGCGCCCTGTTCATGCGGCCTTCGCGTAGCGATCCACGAGCTTCACGATGTCGGCCATGATGTCGTTCAACTGGAAGTCCTTGGGCGTGTAGACAGCCGCAACGCCGAAGGCTTTCAGCGTCTTGGCGTCTTCGGGCGGAATTATGCCGCCGACGACGACCGGAACATCGTCGAGTCCTTCTTTGCGCATGCGTTCCATCACGTCTTTGACGAGGGGAACGTGCGAGCCCGACAGGATCGACAGGCCAACGACATGCACGCCTTCGTCGACCGCGGCACGGACGATCTGGGCGGGCGTCAGGCGGATGCCCTCGTAGACGACTTCCATGCCGGCGTCGCGCGCACGGACGGCGATCTGCTCGGCGCCGTTCGAGTGGCCGTCGAGGCCCGGCTTGCCGACCAGGAATTTGATGCGGCGGCCGAGCTTGTTGGAAACTTCCTCGACCTCGGAACGAACAGCCTCAAGCTGCGTGCTATCGCGGGCGACGGCGGCCTGGGCGACGCCTGTGGGTGCGCGATACTCGCCAAAGATTTTCCGAAGAGCCGTTCCCCATTCGCCGGTGGTGACACCGGCCTTAGCGGCCTCGATGGAGGAGTCCATGATGTTGCGGCCTTCCTTGGCGGCCCGCTCGACCTCGGCCAGCGCCGCGGCGGCCTTCTTGGAATCGCGGCTTTCACGCCAAGCTTTCAGCTTGCCGATCTGCTCGGCTTCCATGGCCGGATCGACGACCATAATGGCGTCGGTGCCGCCCGATAGCGGAGACGGTTCGGTTTCGGTGAACCGGTTGACGCCGACGACCGTCAAGTCTCCGCTTTCGATCTGAGAAAGACGCGACGTGTTGCTCTCGACGAGTCGGCGCTTCATGTAGTCGATGGCGGCGACGGCGCCGCCCAGCTTATCGATGGTTGCGAGTTCGGCTTTCGCCTCTTCCTTGAGCGCCGCGACTTTCCGCGCGATTTCAACGGAGCCGTCGAAAATATCGCCGTATTCGAGCAGGTCGGTCTCATACGCGACGATCTGCTGCATCCGGAGCGACCACTGCTGATCCCAGGGACGCGGAAGGCCGAGGGCCTCGTTCCAGGCCGGGAGCTGCACCGCGCGGGCACGGGCGTTCTTCGAGAGCGTGACCGCCAGCATTTCAAGCAGAATGCGATAGACGTTGTTTTCGGCTTGCGGTTCGGTGAGGCCGAGCGAGTTCACCTGCACGCCGTAACGGAACATGCGGTGTTTCGCGTCCGTCACGCCGTAGCGCTCACGTGTAATTTCATCCCAAAGCTCGCCGAACGCGCGCATCTTGCAGAGCTCGGTGATGAAACGCATGCCGGCGTTGACGAAGAACGATATGCGACCGACGACGTTGCCGAATTCTTTTTCCGGCACTTCGCCTGAGGCTTTGACCGTGTCGAGAACGGCAATCGATGTTGCGAGGGCGTAGGCGAGTTCCTGGACGGGCGTCGCGCCGGCCTCCTGCAGATGGTAGGAGCAGACGTTCGTCGGGTTCCACTTCGGCACGTTCTTCGTCGAGAAGACGATGGTGTCCTTGATCAAGCGGAGCGACGGCTCGGGCGGGAAAACATACGTGCCGCGCGAAAGGTATTCCTTGATGATGTCGTTCTGGATGGTGCCCGTCAGCTTGTCGCGCGAGGCGCCCGTCTGGTCGGCGACGGCGATGTAAAGCGACAGCAACCAGGCGGCCGTCGCGTTGATCGTCATCGAGGTATTCATCTGGTCGAGCGGGATGCCGTCGAGCAGCGTCAGCATGTCTCCGAGATGAGAGACGGGGACGCCGACCTTGCCGACTTCGCCGCGGGCGAGTTCGTGGTCGGAATCATATCCAGTCTGGGTCGGGAGATCGAATGCAATCGAGAGACCCGTCTGGCCCTTGGCCAAGTTCGTCTTATAGAGCGCGTTTGACTTGGCGGCTGTCGAATGTCCGGCATAGGTCCGGAATAGCCACGGCTTATCGCGCACGATTTTATCCGACATCGAAAAGGGCGCCCCTTAGGCTCGGGTCAATGACACTGAGAAAAAACTTAAAGTAACCGAATGCCTTGAAACAGCAAAATCGGCAGTTCGCCGCGCTTGGGCGCGACGCGTGCCAATTTTTCGGTTGTGGAGGGCTAGCGGCGGATGCGCGGCTGCCGGGTTGGGATGGCGACGAGCTTCGTCCGGCTGACGCGGTATTCGACGAGGAGCGTCCAGAGCCAATTGCCGAGGAGGATGAGCATCAGGGCCGAGAGCGTGCCCAAGGCCGTCGCCGAGACGGTGTTGACGGTCCTATCGTACGAAAGGGTGATCATCTGCTGGCCCAAAAGGGTGGGGGCGACGACGCCTCCAGCCGCTAAAAGGGGGACGGAGAGCCACGCAAGCATCGGGGAGCCGACAATCTCGTGAATAAACAGGCAAACGATGCCGGCAAATGCGAGGGCAGTATAGACGGTGAAGGAATTGACGTCCTGGAGCTGCCACCAAAAGTCTTGCATTGCGCGCGTCCTAAAGGGCCCTATATGGGGCGAAACAGACATGTAGAATAACGCTCGCGAGTTAAAGAGAAATTGAGCGGAAATTAACTGCAGACTAACCCTCTTCATTGCAGCGCAAAAACGTGCTTCATACTGCGATCCCCTCGGGTGAGCAGGGGGCCAACGCGAAGAAGACGAGCCAAAACGGCCCTCGTCGCGGGGACAAGGTCGGGAGACGCAACAACAATGTCGAGCCAAAACTTGGCAGCTAGCAGCGACGCATCTGGTGCACAGTCGGCGGCGGCTGGCATCAAAAAAGATCTTTACGAAGTCGGGGAAATTCCCCCCCTCGGGCATGTGCCGAAAAACATGTACGCGTGGACGATCCGCAAGGAACGCCAGGGAGAGCCCGACAAGGCTATGCAGGTCGAGGTGGTCCCGACCTGGGAACTCGACAGCCACGACGTGCTCGTCCTCGTGATGGCTGCTGGCGTCAATTACAATGGTGTTTGGGCATCGCTCGGCGTGCCGATCTCGATGTTCGACGTGCACAAGCAGCCTTACCACGTGGCTGGATCGGATGCGTCAGGCATCGTCTGGGCCGTCGGCTCGAAGGTGAAGCGCTGGAAAGTCGGCGATGAAGTTGTCGTTCACTGCAATCAGGACGACGGCGATGATGAGGAATGCAACGGCGGCGATCCGATGTTTTCGACATCGCAGCGCATCTGGGGCTACGAGACGCCGGACGGTTCGTTTGCGCAGTTCTGCCGCGTGCAGGACCGTCAGCTGCTCGAACGTCCGAAGCATCTGACGTGGGAAGAGAGCGCCTGCTACACGCTGACGCTCGCCACCGCGTATCGTATGCTTTTCGGCCATCGTCCACATGTGCTGCGCCCTGGTCATAACGTGCTCGTTTGGGGCGCCGCGGGCGGTCTTGGCGCATTCGCCGTGCAGCTTTGCGCGACCTCGGGCGCCAACGCGATCGGCGTTGTGTCGGATGACGACAAGCGTGACTTCGTCATGCAGCTGGGGGCCAAAGGCGTCATCAACCGCAAGAACTTCAAGTGTTGGGGACAGCTGCCGAAGGTCAATTCGCCTGAGTACAATACGTGGCTCAAGGAGATGCGCAATTTCGGCAAGGCGATCTGGGACATCACCGGCAAGGGTATCAACGTCGACTGCGTGTTCGAGCATCCCGGAGAGACAACTATTCCGGTTTCCGTGCAGGTGGTGAAGCGCGGTGGTATGGTTGTGATTTGCGCCGGAACCACGGGCTATAACCTGACGATGGACGCGCGTTATCTCTGGATGCATCAGAAGCGCGTGCAGGGTTCGCACTTCGCCAACCTCATGCAGGCAAGCCAGGCCAACCGCCTCGTCATCGAACGGCGCATCGATCCGTGCATGTCGGAAGTGTTCTCGTGGGAGCAGATTCCCAAGGCGCACATGCGAATGATGAAGAACGAGCACAAGCCGGGCAATATGGCGGTGCTCGTGTCGGCGCCGACGACCGGATTGCGCACGCTCGAAGACGTTATCGAGGCGGGTCCTAATCCGCGCTAAGGCTTAAATAACGACGACATTCAGGGCTCTTTCCGGGATACCGGGAGGAGCCCTTCATCTTGCTCGTTTAAGACGAGCTGACGGAAGATTGGCGTAATGCATCGGACCGGAAAGCCGCACGTTCGGCTGCTTCCCGGCGCATGCGCTTCATTTCCATGATGCCGCGATTGAATTCGGCGCCGAGGAGGATCGTGATGGCGGTGAACTGGAAGAAGATCAGCGCGATCATCAGTTGCGAGAGACCGGCGTAGAACAGCGAATAGTTCGTAATGGCGAGATAGTTCGACCAGAGGCCAGCAAGCGCCAGCCAGAGTAGGATCGTCAGTGCGATACCCGGCCAAACGTCGGCGACCCGGCGCTTGCCTGCAGCGAGCAGCAGGTGAAGCGCGAAGAGCTGCGCGGCCATGACGGCGCCGGAGAGGCCGTAGCGAATGCCCGGTCCGATGCTGCTCGAGTCAAAAACCATTCTGACCCATCCCGTGGGCAAATTCGATGCGATGGCGGGGCCGACGACGCTCGGGCCGACGACAACGGCCCATGTGAGAACGAGAGTCGAGATGCCATTCACGAAGACGAACACCATGCTGATCAGCAGGCAAAGCGGGTAGGGGCGCTTTTCGCGCACGCGGTAGGCGCCGTTGAGAGCGGCGCGTAGCGTTTCGACGGCGCTGGTCGCGAAGAAAAGGGCGAGAAAGCCGCTGGCGGTCGCGAGATCGATGCGCCTGGTTCCCATCACAGCCTCGACTTGAGGCGCGATGCCCTGGGCGACGGGTGCGGGCAGGATCGCAAATAGCTGAGTGATGGCGTCCTGCGCCAGCTCACGGCCGCCGAAATAGCCGGAGAGCGCGCCCAAGAAGATGCAAAAGGGAAAGATCGAGACGACGAACGAGAACGCCACCGCGCCGGCCATCGCGAAGCCCGAATGCTCGTAAACCCGGTAGAGGGCTTCGACCAATCTGCGCATGCGCTTCATAAGGTGCTTCGTCTCCTGGCGCTTTTCGACTTTATGGCGCGGAACCTAGTGTTTCGGCCAAACGCGGTCCACAGTGACATCACCGCTCCGCGGTGAGGGCGGCATTTTGGACACAGGCCGAAAGATGGAACTGAGACGGTAAACGCCGCAAGCCTTCGGGGGTTCGAATAGCGCCCAAACCTCCGCCGGTCATCCATTTTCGCGCCGATAGGTCGCGTGAGCGTTTGTTGCGGTCTGAGATCAGTTGACTAATCATTCCCGACCGGTGAATTGGTCGCGCAGCGCATCACATTCGGCTCGGCGTTCTGCCGCGCATATTTGTATTCTTCAGGAGAAACGTATGTCCGTCACGTCCATGAAGGCTGGTGAAAATCTTCTCGCCGCCGGTTCCGCGAAGCTTATCGAGCGGTGCGGCGAGGCCGTGACGGGCGCGGACAAGATCCTGCAGGCTGCCAAGGCGGGCGTGCGGATCAAGATCCAGGAAGAAGGCGGCGTCGACCAGGCTCAGCACGTTGCCCACGGGCTTGCGTGGCTCGCAACGACGGTCGAGGGTCTGCGCCAGATGCAGGACTGGGCGAGCCGCCTCGAAGGCGAGGGGCGCTTCGGGGAATTCGAGCAACTCCTGCTGATCGTCGCCTTTGGCGAGTACACGGCGCAGATCGCGAACGGTATCCCGATGAGCCAGCTTGAGATCGCGCGCGCCGATGCGCTGGGCGTTCCCAAGGCCGAGATCCGGCGGTTTGAAGATTCGGTTGCTGATCTCGTCGCGGAGGGCGGTTCGGAGACGGTAAAGGCCCGCCTCGGCGAGTTGATCGCGGCGCAGCCCGGCGCGATGACGTTCGGCGATACGGGCCTCGATGAGACGCACGCGCAGATCCAGGATCTGATGCGCAGCTTCAGCCTCGATGAGGTCATTCCGTACGCCCACGAGTGGCACCTCAAGAACGAATACATTCCGCTCGAAGTGATCTCGAAGCTTGCGGAGCTGGGCGTTTTCGGCCTTGCGCTGCCGGAAGAATTCGGTGGCATGGCGCTCGGCAAGGAATCGATGTGCGTCGCGTCGGAAGAGCTTTCGCGGGGCTATATCGGCGTCGGTTCGCTCGGCACGCGCGCCGAGATCGCGGGCGAACTCATTCTGCACAACGGCACGCCGGAGCAGAAAGCAAAGTACCTGCCGAAGATCGCGTCGGGCGAGATGCTGCCGACCGCCGTCTTCACCGAGCCGAACACCGGGTCCGATCTGGCGTCGCTCAAGACACGTGCCGTGAAAGACGGCGACGTCTACAAGATTACCGGCCAGAAGACGTGGATCACGCATCCCGTCCGTGCCGACATCATGACCGTGCTCACGCGCACCAATCCGAACGAAGCAGGCTACAAGGGCCTGTCGATGCTGCTCGCCGAGAAGCCGCGCGGCTCGGATGAAGTCCCATTCCCGGCGACGGGCATGACCGGCGGCGAGATCCATGTTCTCGGGTATCGCGGCATGAAGGAATACGACATCTCCTTCGACAACTTTGAGGTTCCCACGGAAAATCTGCTGGGCGGCGTCGAGGGGCAGGGCTTCAAGCAGTTGATGAATACGTTCGAGGGCGCGCGCATTCAGACGGCGGCGCGCGCCGTCGGCGTGGCCCAATGCGCGATGGATCTCGGGCTCAAATATGCGCTCGATCGCGTGCAGTTCGGCAAACCGATCTATTCGTTCCCGCGCGTTCGCAACAAGATCGTCATGATGGCGGTCGAGACGATGACCGCGCGGCAGCTGACGTATTTCTCGGCGCGGCAGAAGGATGCGGGACGGCGCTGCGATCTTGAAGCCGGCATGGCGAAGCTGCTCGGTGCACGCGTCGCGTGGGCCAACGCAGACAACGCGCTGCAGATTCACGGTGGCAACGGTTTCGCGCTCGAATATCCGATCAGCCGCGTGCTCTGCGATGCGCGCATCCTGAACATCTTCGAGGGTGCCGCGGAAATTCAGGCGCAGGTTATCGCGCGCCGTCTGCTCGAAGGCGCCAACTGAGCGGGGCGCGGCATACGCACGGGGATGGACTTGAGATGCGGTACGTCAAAGCGGTTGTCGTCGGTGCGTTTGTCCTTTTGGCCGCAACGCCTGTTCCGGCGCAGGAGGACGGTGACGGCGACGGGCCGCTTACCGCAAGCTGGGCCGCGACCGAACTCAATGGCAAGCCCGTCGAGGGGCTGACCCTCGACTACACCACTGATCGCGTGTCGGGCACCGGTGGATGCAATCGCTTCAACGGCCCGATCTCGATCGAAGACGATGCCGTTCAGATTGGACCGCTGGCGGCCACAAAGATGATGTGCGAGGGCAAATCAGAAATCGAGGCGCAGTATTTCGGGGCGCTCGAAGCCGCACGCTCCTTCGTGGTCGAGGGAGACGTGTTGACGCTCAAGGCCGAGGACGGGCACGATCTCGTGAAGTTCAAGAAGTGACCGACGAATGCCGAGGGTGCGATCCCCCGGCGACGCCTCGAACATATCCGGCATATCAGCGCCTCAGGGAAAGACGGGACGCTTTGGCTCGTGGTAAGGCAGACCTCCAGATGGCCGCAATCACTGGAGGCCAATGACACGCACAATACTCATCACGGGATGCTCATCGGGCATCGGCCTTGACGCGGCCAGGACCATGCGCGAGCGCGGCTGGCGGGTGATCGCGACGGCGCGCAAGCCCGAAGATCTCGCCCGGCTCAAGAATTTCCTGAATGTCGAGGTGCTGCCGCTCGAACTTGCCGATTCACAATCGATCGCGACGTGTGCGATCCGGGCGCTGGAAATGACGCGCGGGAAGCTCGACGCGCTTTTCAATAAAGCCGCCTATGGCCAGCCGGGAGCGGTGGAAGATCTGACGCCGAAGCTGCTGCGCGAGCAGTTCGAGGTGAACGTCGTCGGGACGCACGATCTCACGCGCCGTCTCATTCCGGCGATGCGTAAGAACGGCGCGGGGCGGATCGTCAATTGCTCGTCGGTGCTTGGAATGATCGTCGCGCCATATCGCGGGGCGTATTGCGCATCCAAATTCGCGCTCGAAGCGCTGACGACGTCGCTGCGCCTCGAACTCGAAGGCTCGGGCATACATGTGTCACTTATCGAGCCGGGGCCGATCAGGTCGAGATTTGTCGAGCATTCGATCGACAGGCTGCTGGCGACGGTCGATATCGACAACTCACCCCACAGCGGCGTTTATCGCGCACGGCTCGACGCCATGCAGGCGGGCGGGCAGCAGACCTTCAAGCTTGAGCCGGAAGCCGTGACGAAGCGGTTGATTCATGCCGTCGAAAGTTCGCGGCCGCGACGGCATTATTATGTCACGACGCCGACGTATCTGGCTGCTGCGATGCGGCGGTTGTTGCCGACTTTTGCGATCGACTATTTCGCGCGGCGGTTCTGACGGGCTGAGGGAAGATAGGCGCTGAGTTCTTTGCGCCAGACTGCGAGCTTTTCCTCGAAGGGTATCGTGTGAAGCGGGCTCGATGACGGCAGCGTGATCGCGGTGAGGCGGTCTTGGCTGACGATGCCTGGTTTTAAAACGTAGCGGCGAAAGAGATCGCGGGCCTTCTGGCCGTTGAACGCGACCGTCTTGATTTCGGAATGCGCGGCGAAAAAGTCGCCGAACGCATTCGCCGTCGGATTGCGGATAGCGGCATCCGAGCTGCCGATGCGTTCCGCGCCTTCGAGCACATCCCAGAGCGCCCACCGGTTGGCTTTGAGCAGGGCGACACGCTCGGGGAATGACGGGGGCAAGGGCCGTTCCGAGAGGGCTGCTATCAGGCCCCAGAAATGATTTCGCGGATATGCGTAGTACTGCTGGAGCCGCAACGATTCTTCACCCGGAAGTGTGCCGAGGATGATCAGCCGCGCCCCATTGGGGACGAACGGCGGGAAGCTGTATTTGATCTTTGATGGTGGCTTGGCGTTGGCCATCGGCGTTATGCCCGGTGGTAGGGATGGCCGGAGAGGATCGTGGCGGCACGATACAGCTGCTCAGCCAATACAACGCGTGCGAGGCCGTGGGGAAGCGTCAGCGCGCCGAGAGATAGTTTCAGCGCGGCAGCGCTTAGCACCGCTCCGCCGTGGCCGTCCGGGCCGCCGATGAGAAAGACGCAGGCTTTGGCGCCGCCGTCGCGCGCGTCGCGGATGAACGCGGCGAACGCTTCGCTCGTCAATGATTTGCCGGTCGGTTCGAGAACGATGGCGATGTCGCTTGGGCCGATATCTTTCAGCAACCGCGCGGCTTCATCGCGTTTGCGCTCGACGACTTCGGCGGCGCGGCTTTCGGGATATTCGCGGATATCGAGAGGTCCGAGGCCGAGCGATTTGCCGGCGCCGGTCAGGCGTTTGGCGTAGCGCTCAACGATTGCGCGTTCCTCGGCGTCCTTCAGCTTGCCGATCGCGGAAATTGCGATGCGCATCAACAGAACGCCTCGCGGCCGAAGGCTTCAGCCGCGTCCAATCAAAAGCTTCTCAGACCCGCTCTCAGTGCTGAGAGGAGTCGCCACGCGATGCATCCGGCGGGAGATCCGCCTGCCACATCTTTTCGAGGTTGTAGAATTCGCGGACCTCGGGACGGAAGACGTGGACGATCACGTCGCCGGTGTCGATCAGCACCCAGTCGCAGGAGTTCAGTCCTTCGACGCGGACACGAGCTTCGCCGCGCGCTTTGATCTTTTCGCGCAACTGCTCGGCGATGGCGCCGACGTGCCGATCATTGCGACCGGACGCGACGACCATAAAGTCGCCAAGTGCCGATTTGCCTTCGAGGGGAATGGAGATGATGTTTTCTGCTTTCGCATCGTCAAGCCAACGGACGATGTCATCGAGCAGGGCTGCCGAGTCCGGCGCCTTGGCGGCGGACGAGGCGATTGAGGAACTCTTGCGAGTGGCCTCGGTTGTGGGTCGGATCAAGCGGCGAGCGTCCTTTGCTGGTTGTTCCCGCATGTTACTAAGGTCCGGGCGGTCCGAACACCAACGATATTAACGGGCGTCGGCCTGCGCCGCAAATGGAAATGCGTTCCTGGTCGTCTTAAAAGTGTCATTAATGTCAATGCCTTAATCGGCTTTCCGTGCCGGACGCGGTGCTGCAATGCGCAGGGCGGTGGAAGAAAGGCCGGAAAGGCGGATCGTCAGCAGCATCCAGGCGGGCGGCTTTTTCTCGGCCAAGGAGGCCGCTTCAGACTCGGGCAGCCGGTAGCGTTTCAGCGCTTGAGCGGCAGGCGAGGCTAGTCCGGCGTGACGCCAACCCGGCCGGTCGACGACGGCAATCGGCATCGTCGCCGCGATCTCCCGCCAGTGCTGCCAGCGGTGGAAGGACGCGAGATTGTCGGCCCCCATGACCCAGACGAAGCGAACGGCCGGGTAACGGCGCTTCAGGAACGACAGCGTTCCGGCGGTGTAGCGGGTGCCGAGTTCGCGCTCGAAACCGGTGATTTTCATCCTCGGCCCGCGCGCGAAAACCTGGACGAGCTTCATGCGGCTATCGAGCGAGGACAATCCGCCGTTGGATTTGAGCGGATTGCCGGGCGTGATCAACCACCACACCTGGTCGAGGTTCAGCCGCTTCATCGCCGCTTCGGCAGCGATGCGATGCCCGTCATGCGGGGGATTGAACGAGCCGCCCATAACACCGATGCGCTGCCCCGGGAGGCAGAGAGGCATGCGGACGCGAAGGGAGCCAAAGCTTTGTGGCGGAATCTTTCGCGTCAACTCAGACGTGCCTCATCCCGCATGCATCACTTCGGCCGGATCTGGCCGGTGCCGCGCACCTTATACTTGAAGCTCGTCAACTGTTCGACGCCGACAGGTCCACGAGCGTGCATCTTGCCGGTCGCGATGCCGATCTCGCCGCCGAAGCCGAACTCGCCGCCGTCGGCGAACTGGGTCGACGCATTGACGAGGACGATCGCGGAGTCGACTTCGTTCAGGAAGCGCTCCGCAGCTGCTTCGTCTTCGGTGATGATGGCGTCGGTGTGCTGAGAGCCATAGCGCGCGATGTGCTCGACGGCGCCTTCGACACCGTCAACGAGTTTGACGGCGATGATGGCGTCGAGGAATTCCTTGCCGAAATCGTCAGGAGAAGCGGCCTTGACGCGTGGATCGGTTTTTTGAATTGCAGCGTCGCCGCGGACTTCGCAACCGGCTTCGAGCAATGCCTTCACTAGCGGCGTAGCGATGTCGCCCTTGGCGTTCTTATCGATGAGCAGGCATTCGGTCGCGCCGCAGACGCCGATGCGGCGCATCTTGGCGTTGACGACGAGCGGCACCGCGATGTCCATGTTCGCGGCCTTGTCGACGTAGGTATGGCAGATGCCTTCAAGATGCGCGAACACCGGCACGCGGGCTTCCGTCTGTACGCGTTCGACGAGGCTTTTGCCGCCGCGGGGGACGATGACGTCAATGGCGCCGTCGAGCCCGCGCAGCATGGCGCCGACGGCTTCGCGATCAGTCGTCGGGACAAGTTGAATGGACGCTTCGGGCAGTCCGGCGGCGCGCAGGCCTTCGACGAGGCAGGCATGGATGGCGACGCTCGAATGATGACTGTCCGAGCCGCCGCGCAGGATTGCGGCGTTACCGGCTTTAAGCGACAGCGCGCCGGCGTCGGCGGTGACGTTCGGGCGGCTTTCGTAGATGATACCAATGGTGCCCAAGGGAACGCGGACGCGCTGGAACTTGAGGCCGTTGGGCCGAGTCCATTCCGCTAGTACGGTGCCGACGGGATCGGGCAGTTCAGCGATCTCTTCAAGGCCCTTCGCGACGGCTTCAACGCGCTTTTCGTTGAGCTCAAGGCGGTCGACGTATGAGGCGAGTCGGTTGGCGGCCGTCGCGGCTTCGACATCCTTGGCGTTGGCTTCAAGAATTTTCGGCGCGGCCACGCGCAGAGCTTTGGCGGCTTCCTTGAGCGCCGTGTTCTTCTCTTCCGGCGTGGCGATGGCGAGCCGGCGGCTCGCGGCTTTCGCAGCTTCGCCGATGCCGCGCATCAATGCGGCGGTTTCGTTCTCGATGCGCTCAGGTCTGTTCATCGATCAAGTCCTTGTCAGCGCCATGTCGTCCCGGTGGATGAGGGTGTCGCGTCCCTCATAGCCGAGGATCGTGGAGATCTCGCTCGAACGTTTGCCCATGATACGCCGGGCATCGGCCGCCGCATAGGCAACTAGGCCACGGCCAAGCTCTCGTCCGTCCGCCGATCGTATAATAACGGCATCGCCTCTGTCGAATGAGCCGTCGATGCGGGTCACGCCCGCAGGTAGGAGGCTTTTTCCCTTCAGCAAGGCGTTCTCGGCGCCGAGATCCAGAAAAACCTGGCCGTTGGGGACCAGTTGGCCCGAAATCCAGCGCTTTCGCGCAGTTACCGGGTCGGATTTGGCAATGAACCATGTCACGCGTGCGCCTTCCGAAATGGCGCGCAGCGGGTGGTAAATCTTCCCCGTGGTGATGACCATGTTTGTTCCGGCCGCGAGAGCGATCTTTCCCGCCGTGATCTTGGTTTTCATACCGCCCTTCGACAGCTCGGTGCCGGCATCGCCCGCCATGGCTTCGATCTCGGGCGTGATCTCGGTGACGAGCGGGATGTGCTCGGCGTTCGGATTGTCGTTCGGGGGGGCGGTATAGAGGCCGTCGATGTCGGAGAGAAGAACGAGACAATCGGCCGACATCATCGAGGCAACGCGGGCGGAAAGCCGGTCGTTGTCGCCATAGCGGATTTCGGCCGTCGCGACGGTATCGTTCTCGTTGACGACGGGAATGGCCTTCAGGCTCAGCAGCACCTCGATGGTGTTGCGGGCATTGAGATAGCGGCGGCGTTCTTCCGTATCGCCGAGGGTCAGCAGAACCTGCGCTGCCGTGAGACCGCGCGCGGCGGCGAGTTCCTGATATGCGTGGGCGAGACTGATCTGGCCGACGGCGGCGGCGGCCTGACTCTGTTCGAGCGCCAACGGGCCTTTCGGCAGATTGAGCGTGTGGCGCCCAAGCGCGATCGAGCCCGATGAGACGAGAATGACTTCCTTGCCCGCGTTAGCGAGCGCGGCGACGTCTTCCATCAGCGAATTGAGCCACGCGGATTTCAAGCCGCCCGTCGCGCGGTCGGTCAGGAGGGCCGAGCCGATCTTGACGACGATGCGCTGCGCGGCCGCCCACTCGGGACGTGGGTGGCGCGTCGTGGCGTCGGAAGCGGTCATGCCGGACATCGTCATCTCGGGTTCGGTTCAAAATCGTGAGCTTGGGCGTGCCTTATCTGCAAATGTGGGCATTCCGGCAAGGGGAACCGCCCGCATACCGGCGATGCCTGCCGGAATTTTACCAAATATGCATCGAAAACGTCGCTAAACGCTCCTTTACGGCACGAAAGCGAGAAACAGGAACGTGCCGAAGATCACGAGGTGCAGGAAGCCAAACAGGACGTTGGTGCGGCCCGTTCCGAAGGTCAGGATACTTGCCGCGAGCGTCATGACGAGAAGCGTCACATCGCCGGGCTCAAGGCCGAGAATGAGCGGGGTGTGCACAAAGAGATTGGCGGCGGCGATCGCGGGAATCGTCAGGCCGATCGTGGCAAGCGACGATCCGAGCGCGAGGTTTATACTTTTCTGCAGATCGTTCTTCTGCGCGGCCTTGACCGCCGAAATTGCTTCCGGTGTCAGCACGATCAAACCGATGATGACACCGCTGATGCTCGATGGGGCGTCGAACTTCGACACGCCGACGTTGATGACGACGGCGATGAGCTTGGCGAGCAAGACCACCGCGGCTAAGGCAACGCAGAGACAGAATGCGGAAAGCGCGAGTTTTCCCTCGCCGGTCGTAGAGCTTTCAGGAGCGACGTGTTCGCCGACGAAATAGCCACGGTGAAGCACAGTCTGGGTATAGAGGAACACCAGATAGAGCGCGATCGTCGCGATGCTGACGTAGGCCAACTGGCTTTCGGAATAGAGGCGTCCCGGAGTCGTCGTCGTGTAGTTCGGCAGGATGAGGGTGAGCGTCGAGAGAACGATCAGCATGGCGAGATAGATTTTCGCCGAGGTGACGTCGAAGCCTTGCTCACGGTAGCGAATGCCGCCGACGACGATGCAGAGGCCAACGAGGCCGGTCGTCACGATCATGATCACGGCGAAGACTGTTTCGCGGACGAGTGTCGGCGTGGCTTTGCCCGAGAGCATCAGGGAGATAATGAGCGCAAGCTCGATGATCGTGACGGCGACGGTCAGGACGAGCGTGCCGACGGGCTCGCCCATGATGTGGGCGACCTCTTCGGCGTGATAGACGGCGGCGAATACGGTGCCGATCAGTAGCGGAATGAGAATGACGGTGACCGCAATGCCGGTCGTGTGGGAGGCGAAATCATCCCCGTAGCCCGTTGCCATGGCGATGACGAAAAGCAGGAGCCCGAGCACGGGCACGGCCCATGTCCAGATCGGTGTGCGCGCCGAATGGGTCATCTCAAGGCTTTCTGGTTATGGGAGAAAGGCGACGAAGTCGCCATTGTGGGCGAGTTGGCAACAGGCGGCAAGCGACAAGCCGCAGCCGATCGGGCAAGTTGCTTATGGCTGCCAGGTGTCGGCCGCGTCGCCATCGGCTTCTTCGTCCGATACGTTTGCGCGCGTGATCTCGCGGGCGAGAGCGTAGAGCGCGTCCTTTACGCCCTGTCCGGAGACCGCCGATAAGACGAGGGGCGCTTTACGGGCCGCCTTCTTCAAAGCCTCGAACCGTTCGCTGAGCGTCGCTTCGTCGAGCGCATCGCACTTCGAAAGCGCAACGATTTCCTTCTTTTTCTCGATGCCGCCGCCGTAAGCCTTAAGCTCGCGCCGGACGGTCTTGTAGTCGGTCGCGACGTCTTCAGACGTCGCATCGACGAGGTGCAAAAGAACGCGGCAGCGCTCGACATGGCTGAGGAAGCGGTCGCCCAGGCCCGCGCCCTCGTGTGCGCCTTCGATCAGGCCGGGAATGTCGGCGAGCACGAAATCTGTTTCGCCGGCGCGGACGACGCCGAGGTTCGGGTGAAGCGTTGTGAACGGATAATCGGCGATCTTCGGCTTCGCTGCCGATACGGCCGCGAGGAACGTCGATTTGCCAGCATTCGGCAGGCCGACAAGACCGGCGTCGGCGATCAATTTCAGCTTCAGCCAGATCGTCAATTCTTCGCCGGGTTGGCCGGGGTTGGCATGACGCGGCGCTTGGTTGGTCGCGCTTTTGAAGTGCGCGTTGCCGAAGCCGCCGTTGCCGCCTTTCGCAAGCCGGACGCGCTCGCCGGGAGCGGTCAGATCGGCGAGAAGCGTTTCGCTATCTTCGGCGAAGACCTGTGTGCCCGGCGGCACTTTGATCACCATATCGTCGCCGCCCGGTCCGGAGCGGTTCTGGCCCATGCCGGGCGTACCGTTTTGGGCGAAGTAATGCTGCTGATAGCGGTAATCGATCAGGGTGTTGAGGTTCTGGACGCATTCGACCCAGACGTCGCCGCCGTGGCCGCCGTCTCCGCCATTGGGGCCACCGAACTCGATGAACTTTTCGCGGCGAAACGCGATGCAGCCGTTTCCGCCCGCACCCGACCTTATGTAGATTTTTGCCTGATCGAGAAATTTCATGATGCGAGCGCCCGGATAGCCATGGTCCACGGACGGCGGCGCTCGTATGTCAGTGCGGGAAGATCGCACTGACGCGCCTCGCACCAGCCCGTGGAGGTGCCAGTATATCTGAAGCCGAGCTTTTGAATGACCCGGGCGGACGCTTCGTTGCCGGTCAGATGTTTGCAGACAAAACGGCGAACGCCCAGCTTCGAAAATCCGTGGGTCATTACGGCCCGCGCGGCTTCCGTCGCGTAGCCCTGACCCCAATACGGCTTGCCGATCCAATATCCGAGTTCGGCGTCGCCACTCTCATCGAGTGTGAAACCGCAGATGCCAATCAGCCCGCCGTCGAGGTCGATGCCGAAGACTTCCTCCTGCTCCGAGACGCCGTCCACCCACTGATTGGCGGCTTGTTCGGAATAGGGAAACGGGATGCGTCCTGTCATGCTCGCGACATCCCAATCCCCCGCCAGCGCGGCAATGCGGGCGGCATCGTCGTGGAGGACAGTCCTGAGGTTGAGGCGGGCGGTATTCATGGCGTCCGTGATAGGGAAGTGCGAATTTACGATATGTGTGGGGATCTCAAAAGGCAAAAGGGGACGGCAGAGCCATCCCCGTAGTCTTTGCAACCTGGCTTTGGATCTGGGCGGATTTATTCCGCCGCGATCGCCTTTGCGGGCTTCACCGAGATATAGATGCGGCCGTTGCGCTTGGTCGCAAACTCGACGGTGCCTTCCTCGACGGCGAAGATCGTATGGTCGGTTCCCATACCAACGCCAGAACCAGGATGCCACTGTGTGCCGCGCTGACGGCACAGGATGTTGCCCGGGATTACGTATTCGCCGCCGTAGCGTTTGATGCCAAGGCGTTTGCTTTCTGAATCGCGGCCGTTGCGTGTCGAACCGCCTGCTTTCTTTTGTGCCATTTCAAAATCCTCGAATGGAGCGGCGGTTCGTTATGCGCCTGCGATGTCGGTGATACGCACGACGGAAAGGTCCTGACGGTGGCCCTTCTTGCGGCGGGAGTTCTTACGGCGGCGCTTCTTGAAGGCGATCAGCTTCGGTCCGCGCGACTGCTTGACGAGTTCGGCGATAACCTTGGCGCCGGAAACGATCGGCGCACCGATGGTGACGTCGGCACCCGAGCCGACCATCAGGACCTGATCGAACTCAACCGTGGCGCCAGCGTCGCCGGGCACCCGCTCAATCGTCACGAGGTCGTCTTTGGAAACGCGGTATTGCTTGCCGCCTGTCTTGATGACAGCGTACATGGCTCTTCTTCCTTTCGGCCTTTTAGGCCTGTTTCCGCGCCCTATGGCGTCACCGAAAACGGTGAACTTTCAAAAGGTTGCCAGACAATGCCAGCAAGGAGCCTCGGGCAGCGCGTTCAACGCGGGCAGTTTTACCTGCCCACGGGTGGCGGGCTTTATTGTCGAACTGAGGCCCATTGTCAATTGCGGTGCGGCGTTTCGGCCTTGCGCGTTGCCTTTCGTCGGGCATCGCAAATGCGGTCCGGCGGGCCCACGTTAAGCGCGATGTCGGGGGTCGAGCAGGGGTAATGATGGCGGTTTCTGCTTCGGCTCCCGGAATTATGGCACAAAGAGACGCGCTTCCGGCAATTCCGGTGATCGAGACCGGACCAGACTTTCCGCTGGCGACGCTCCGGGCTTGCGGAGACAGAATCCACACGCTGCTCGACGTCGCGACGTTGCATTATCCGCGGCGGCTTCTTGAGGGCCTCGACAAGGTTTCCCGGGCGTGGCTCGTGCGCTCGAACAACGGATATCTGCCCGAGATTGACGCGATCGCGGATGTGCTCGGCCGGCCCGGAGCATATTTCTTTTCGATCAATTATGAGTGGGGCTGCACCTGCCGGGCAGCGCCGTCGCCGGACGGCGGGTCCGCGCGCCTCATTCGAGTGCTCGACTGGAAGACACCCGGCCTCGGCGCCAATTTCGTATGCGCCAAGGTCGATGGAGCGACCGCCGGGCGTTTCGCGGTGCTGACCTGGCCGGGCTACACGGGCGTTTTGCAGGTGATGGCACCAGGACGGTTTTCGGCGGCGCTCAATCAAGCGCCGATGCGCGATCCGACGGGTCTTTTCTATGTCGATTGGGCCGTCAATCGCCGCCGTGTCTGGACGATGCCTTATCCAACGCCCGCGCATCTCTTACGTCGCGTCGCCGAGGAGGCACGGAATTTCGACGAGGCTTGCCGCACACTGACCGACGAGCGGATTTCGACGCCCGGCATCTTCACACTGGCAGGCATCGCACCCGACGAAACGATCGTCATTGAGCGCACGGAGCATGAGGCGCGCGTCCGTCGCGGCGAGACTGCCATTGCGGCCAACCATTGGGGCGAACCCGGTTGGAGAGGAAAAGCGCGGGGCGATAGCAGCTCTGAGAGATCGCGGGCGATTGGAAATATCACGCCGAGCTTCGAACAAGACTTCGCGTGGCTTGCGCCGCCGGTGCTGAACGATAAAACGCGGCTTGCCATGGTCGCCGACGCCAAGGCGGGCCGTCTCATCGCGCGGGGATACGAAGCGGATGGGCCTGCAACGCAGTCTCTCGATCTCGAATGGCGCAGCGGAGTTTGAGCCCGTCGCAGCGATGACCCGATCTAATCGTCGGTAGGCCGTTCCCGCTGACCGTTCACGCCCTTATCAATCGCGCCTCGCGACGGTATTCGGTGAGATCCGGAGTTCGTAAAGGGATGCTTGCAAGCGCTTCCGGCATGTCCTAAGAGGGCCGCTTGCCGATCACGGAACGCAGCAATCGGAAGACCACTTCGGTCGCTGTGCCGTGGGGTTTGCAGGCTCGATAGTCAGCCGCTGGTCCGAGGGGCATACCCCTTTGGTGCCGCAAAGCTGACAATTCACTGCAGATCAAAGGCTTGGAGAGGTGGCAGAGTGGTCGATCGCGCCGCACTCGAAATGCGGAGTACTCGCAAGGGTACCGGGGGTTCGAATCCCTCCCTCTCCGCCATATGACACAAAGTAGGCAAAGCTTTAACCAGCTACCCAAAACATGAAGCCGGCGACCGGCGCATGCGGTCTGTCGTATTTGATCGGCGCGGTCTGGTTCAGGTGGTTCGCGATGGCTATCGTGGTGTACCGACGCTGTTGCCACTGGCCCCGGTCATGTGCGCTCACGGTGCACGATCGCCTTTTGGCACCATCTGCCTCAACGAGCTCAGGAATTGCGCAACATCAGGCCGTTCCGGTTCCAGGGAACGGAGCAGCTCGACAGTTTGAAGCGCCGATTCATAGTCGCCCGTCTCTATATCGTACGACGCAAGTGCGTATAGGATATCACGGTCGTAAGGATGCCGGGAAAGGGCGGCTTTCAAAGTTCTCATCGCATCAACCCGCTTTCCGGTATCGTGCAACGCGACGGCGAGAACGTAGCTGAAACGGGGATCGTCCGGCGAATCCGCCGCCGCCTTTGCGAGAAGCGATATGGCTCCATCCGCGTGTTTCTGACGAACGAGGCTAAGGCCGAGTGCATGTTCGACCGGGCCAGAATTCGGGTTGGCCGCGAGAGTTCGTCTTAATATTGCTTCAGCAGAGCTCTCATCGCCGTTCATTCTCACTAGATCGGAAAGCGAAATGGCGGCCGCGACGAAAGTAGGATCGATCGCAATCGCCTGCTCCAAAGCTTGGCGAGCGTCATTCAGTTGGCCTCGATCCCGATAAAGAGAGCCGAGATTGGTCAAGGATTCCGGTCGTTCGGCATTGAAGAGTTGCGCATCAACGTACTCCGCCAGTGCCCGATCAAAGGCCTTGCGGTCATCTGGCGACAACCCCGCCTCCGGCGCCCCTGCAAGTGCCCGGGCGGCGTCGATGCGCACGAGCGCGGACGCATCAGCTAGAAGCGGAATGAGCAGTGTTCTCCGTGTCGTGGCGTCGGCCCCGGCGATAATGGCGACGGCCGCGCTCCGGACGGCCGCATCGTCGATCTTCAGAGATTTAGCCGCCAGATCCAGCACGTGAGGCGACTGAAAACGAGCGAGCCGGGTCAGAGCGCTCGCCTTGGCGATTCCAGAACTGCTCGCAGCCAGGGCGATGTGCTCCAATGCCTCTTGGGCGCCTGGCGCACCAAGATCGCCGAGACTGAAAGCCTCGGCAAAGTCCTGGGCCCCGGGATTCAGCGAGTGGTACCAGCTCTCGACAGCTTCCTTTGCCCACTTCGCGGACTTGTCCGTATGGCATCGGTTGCAGGCATTGGGGGTCCCAAGAACTATCGAAGGGTCGGGTCGAGGAATTCGAAGCGAGTGATCATGGCGTGCATCGACGCCCAGGTATGTCGTGGTCGGCATATGACACGAGACACACTTCGAGCTGTCGGAACCGATGGGGTGATGATGATGCATCGTCGTGTCGAACCGCTCAGCAGCATGGCATTGAGTGCAAACAGTATTGCCAGCGAAGCGGAGCTTGCCGGAATGGGTATTGTGGCAGTCGGAGCACGTCACACCCGCGGCGTACATACGGCTCTGCAAGAACGATCCGTATGTATAGACTTCGTCGCGTTGCTGCCCGTCTGGATAGTAGGCATCAGCGTCCAACGTCGTTGGCCGGAATGCATCGAACAATCGATTAACGCTTTTAGGATCCGAAGAGAACTGTTGTCGCCGGGCATGACAGCCGGCGCAGGCTTTGATTTCCTTATCTGTTATTCGCGGCGTTGAACGTTCGGCCTGTCCATTCGCCGCCATGGGCCAGCTCGCGCCTTTTCGATCGTCGAGGCTGAACGCAAAGCCGGCATGATCATATGTCAGCGTCCCGTTGGATTTCGCCCATTCCATGTGCTTCGATGCCGGGCCGTGACAGGCTTCGCAGCCGACACTGATCTCGGACCACGCCGTCTTGAAGGTCGCAGTCGACCGATCGTAGTTCTTCTGCAGGTTGGTCGAGTGGCACCAGGCGCATTGATAATTCCAATTTTGATCGATGCCCGTCCAGTGCAACGGATCTCCGGAAACGAGCTTACGGTTGGGATAGAGAGAATACCAACGCTGGCCTCCGGCTTCCTTCGGACGCGCATCCCAAGCGATCCCGAGAGCTTGCAACCGTCCGCCGGAAAGTTCGATTAGATATTGCTGCAATGGCGCGACACCGAAGGTATATCGCACCTCAAAGTCCGCGATCTTGCCGTCCGGCCCGTCGGTCCTGACCCAGAATTTTCCATTCTTTTTAAACAACGTGCTTTCGACGCCGTCTTTGCTGAAGGTCGCCCCGTCGAAATTGCCGAGGACGCTCTTTTCGGTGGCCTCCTGCATAGCGGCTTTATGCTGAGAAGCATTCCAGTCCGCGTTTTCGGCAGCATGGCAACCGGAACACTGCTCAGAACCTACGAAATGAGCCTCCGTGCCAGTCTTCTCGGAAAGCTCCCTACCTTCAGCATTCGCGCGAAAAAAATTGGACTCCGCTCCCCCGAGTAAAGGTGCGAACGCGCATGTGACTGCAAGGATGGTAGCTCGGAAAATAGTAGGCGGCGCACGAGCCATTGTAATTCGATCCTTGGAGAGGATGTGAGCCGATCCGGCGCTTAATTTACCATGTTACTCAATGTAAATAATACTGAATTTCCGGATCCTGATTAAGCCGTGCCGGAATGCAAGGAACCTCTGACTTAGATCAAATCCACTGTATGCGGAGGATGTGTCTCTCTCCCGCCACCGTCAAGAATGCCGATCTGTGTTAGGAATCGAGTGAAGCGCTCGGCGGTGAGACCATCAATGAAAAACCATCTCAAGCGGACGTCTCGTCTTGTTTCCTTGCTCTTTTGTTTGCATTCAGGGGCTGCTCTGAGCGCCGATCTCGGCGCTGCCGAACCATCGCGGGCCGCAGTGCCCGCCAGCAGTTGGTCTTTGATCTTCACGACCTACGGCTGGATCCCCTGGATGTCGGGCAACATGACCGTTAAAGGTCGCCCCCTAGACGTTAATGTCGATCCTTCGCAGGTTTTCGGCCATCTCGATTGGTCCACCCTTCCCGCTTGGATGAGCTATGCCGAGGCTCGCCGCGGGCCAGTAGGCCTTTTCAATGATGTCGTTTACGCAAGCCTCGACGGCTCAAAGGGTTTTGCGAAAGCGCTTCCGGGCGGAGATCTCCAGGCGAACGTCTCGGTCAATTACACCCAGGCGATCGTGGAGTTTGGCGGGGCTTACGAGGTTTGGGGCGGACACAATCCGGTGCTGTCGGGTTCGACGGCTATCGACCTTATCGCGGGCGGACGTTACTGGCATCAGGACACAGACGTAGCCGGCACGCTTGCCTTCGATCCTTTTGTCAAAGAGACGGTGCGATCCGGTTCAGTCGATTGGGTTGATCCGTTCATCGGCTTGAGATTGCGCAATCAGCTTGGAGCCGGTGAGGAACTCATGGTCCGCGCTGACTTCGGCGGCTTCGGGGTAGGCAGCGACTCCTCGTGGCAGGTTTTGGCCACCTACAATTGGCAGATGTGCGTTCTCTACGGCCATGTCCTAGATGGATACGTCGGCTATCGAGCGCTGTCGGTCGATTACTCGCAAGGTTCGGGTGCGACGCGATATGAATACGATGTTTTGCAGCAAGGTCCTGTGGTGGGATCGACACTGCATTTCTGATTCAGTCGCGGCGTCCTGTGGAAAGGCAGTCGCCCGCTTATGTTTTTGCGGCATCAGGCCGGGGGGAGACCTGATGCCGCCTCGTCGGGCGATTGCCTCGGATGCGTCCAAAGCTACTTGCTCGGTTCACGGGGGTGATGCGAGCAAACCCGATGGTATCGCCAGCGAGGGACGACTGGCGATACCCCGCTTATCAGCGACACCCCCAATATGGTTGAATTGATGAAGGTCAAAGGAAGCGGAAAAAATATATTTTCTTCGTTAGACATCATGTCGAGTTCAGTCGCTAATAAGAAATAAGCCGTCGACGGATCATTTGATGCAAATCAAATCTCCGTCGCAAAGCAGCAACGAATACGTTTGACTGCCTTCCGGGTGCGGATCATCGTGCTGTCAATTTGGTCTTTCCTCTTGTCGATCGCCGGTCGTGCGCATCGATAAATCTCGGCGAAAATCTCTTCTAGCGTTATCTCCACATGCGGGAAGCGCGCGTTGGTCAGGAGTTTTCCTCATGAAGAAGATCGCCATCGCATCGCTCTCTATTGCAGCTCTGACATTAATTGCCTTTCCCGCTGATGCTCAGGAAATAGCAGGCACGCTCGGATCGCCCGGCGCCACATCCACGATTGACGGACGACAACTTCCGCCTCCTGATCCAAACTTCGGTGGCGTGATCAAGGATGACGCCCTGCAATCGAAACCGTGGTGGGCGCCTCGGGTCGTGCCACCTCCAAGCGCGCCGAACGTACTTCTCATCATCACAGACGATGCCGGATTTGGCGTGCCAAGCACATTCGGGGGCGTGATTCCGACACCCACCATGGACCTCATCGCGCAGGAAGGACTGCGTTACAACCGGGTCTTCTCTACTGCACTATGTTCGCCGACCCGCGCAGCGCTCATCACTGGGCGTAATCATCACTCGGCCGGTTTCGGCGTGGTCTCCGAGCAATCAACGGGCTTCCCTGGCTACAACAGCATCATCGGCAAGGACAAAGCCACGATCGGCCGCATCTTGCTCGACAATGGTTACTCCACAGCTTGGTTCGGAAAGGATCATAATACACCGGCGTTTGCAGCTAGTCAGGCTGGACCATTCGACCAGTGGCCGACCGGTATGGGCTTTGAATATTTCTACGGCTTCGTCGGTGGTGACGCCAATCAGTGGCAGCCGAACCTTTTCCGCAACACGACGCAGATATATCCCTTTGCGGGCAAGCCGGGATGGAATCTCGTCACCGGAATGGCCGATGACGCCATCGATTATATGACGCGAATACACCAGACGGATCCGTCGAAGCCAATCTTCATCAAGTATGCGCCGGGTGCCACTCATGCACCGCATCATCCGACCCAAGAGTGGGTCGACAAGATCCACGCAATGCATCTCTTCGACGATGGCTATAACAAGTTACGCGAGCGGATATTCGAAAACCAAAAGCGCCTCGGCGTTATCCCGCAGGATTCGAAGCTCACGCCTTGGCCCGATGGCGTCCTGAAGCCGTGGGACCAGCTTAGCGACATCGAGAAGAAGCTCTTCATCCGCCAAGTCGAGGTCTTCGCCGCCTATGCAGCTTACGACGACCATGAGATTGGCCGCGTGATCCAATCCTTCGAGGATCTCGGCAAGCTTGACAATACGCTGATTATTTACATCAACGGCGATAATGGCACCAGCGCCGAGGGCGGACCGTTAGGCACTCCCAACGAGGTGGCGTGGTTCAATGGCGTCAATAAGATCCCGGCCGAAGAGCAGATGAAGTTCTATGACGTCTGGGGCACCGAGCAAACGTACAACCACATGTCAGCCGGTTGGTCGTGGGCCTTCGACACCCCGTTCGACTGGTTTAAACAGAATGCTTCCAGGCTCGGCGGCATCAACCAGAACATGGTGGTCTCATGGCCGGCCCGCATCAAGGACAAGGGCGCACTGCGCGAGCAATTTGTCCACGTCATCGACGTTGTGCCCACAATTTTGGAGGCCGCCGGGATTCCTGCACCGGAGATCGTCGACGGCATCAAGCAGGCGCCGATCGAGGGCACGAGCTTCGCCTATACATTCGATGCGAAGAACGCGAACGAGCCGTCGCATCACAAGCTGCAGTACTTTGAGATGATGGGCCAGTGGGCGCTTTACGACGACGGCTGGCTGCTGAGCACCAAGGTGAACCGCGCTCCCTGGGAGGCCTTCGGGCCGGCGAACCCGGATCCCCTGAACAATCAAGTGTTCCAGCTCTACGACTTGCACAAGGACTTCAGCCAAGCCAAGGACATTGCCGCGACAAATCCGGAAAAAGTCGCAGAGATGCGCAAAGAATTCGTCGCGGAGGCGAAGAAATATCAGGTCTTCCCGATGGACGCGTCGGTGGCGGCACGCATTGTTGCGCCGCGCCCCAACATCACAGCGGGGCGCACGGAATTCGTCTACACACGGCCGATGACCGGCCTGCCGCAAGGGGACTCGCCGGTGCTGCTAAATACCTCCTACACGCTCACCGCCGACATTGATGTGCCGGAAGGTGGCACGGAGGGCATGATCCTGACTTCCGGCGGTCGCTTTGGCGGTTACGGCTTCTATCTACTTAAAGGCAAGCCAGTATTTCTCTGGAACATGGTCGATCTTGAGCGCATCAAGTGGGAAGGCGCTGACGCACTTGCTCCCGGAAGACACAAGATTGAATTTGACTTCAAGTATGACGGACTTGGCGCTGGCACGCTGGCCTTCAACAACTTTAGCGGTGTCGGACGGTCCGGCACCGGCACACTCAAAGTGGACGGTAATGTCGTCGCCTCCAAGACCATGCCAAAAACACTGCCAATGATCCTGCAGTGGGACGAGAGCTTCGACGTAGGCTCCGACACTCTGACTGGTGTCAACGACGCCGACTACACGCCGCCATTTCCACTGACGGCAAAACTTAACAAGCTCACGATCAAATTAGATCGTCCGCAATTGTCGGCAGAAGATATCATGAAGCTCGAGGCCGGTATGAAGGCATCGGCGGATTAGCGAAACTCGGAAAATTCTGCATAGCGACATCTGATCGCTGTGGTCAGTTGGCCGATGTCCGGTTCGGGGCGACGCTGACGTCTAAGCCTCGCGCCTCGCAACACGCTTGGGTAGCACGTCGATGTCCGCCAACTCGGCACAGCGCCCTTTGGCTCAGAGCATATCGTTCAATGTGCGCTTATTGGAAGGGACAGCAACAATCTTGACGCTTGGTCCGGATAAAAGCGTGCAATGCAGAAACACTTTTGACTGTTGGTTCAACCGTAAGTGCAGTCATAGAGGCGAAACGTCAGTGTACTGACTTTATTACGTGGCGGCAGTAGCGACATTTTCATTCGTCAGCGAACCGTGTTCAGGCGGGTCGGCCGTCACCCCACATTCAACCCAACGCCTTCACCCAGACGAACCGAGTAGCTCGCCTTCATCGCGCATCTTCTGCCTCAACCGGCCCGCATGAACCCATGTTCAACCGCGCCAGTCACCGGTAAGTCGGGACGTTGGAACTTCACGCCTAAAACGTTGTCACGTCGATAGACGACCTTGCAGCGAGATGAACCTGTCGAGATTCAATGTGCAAAATGCATTTCTCTGGGATAGCCGCAGGCCCGGCAATGAAGAGCTTGGCTCCCGTTGCGGAGATATCCGTCACGATGCACTCTGAATATTTAGCCTTTTCACTGGTAGCGATTAAACCCTTCAAGAATGACGTATACCGCATTGTTCGACGACGCATGTTTGGCTCCCTTTATTTGACCCAAGCCGTACGCTTCGATCGTAGGTCGCGGGGATGATGCTTCGATAGCCACGCACATGCCACCTCTCTTCGGTGCCCCTCTATCGGAAAAAGCTTACGCTTGCTTCCGTTGCGAAGAACGATAGCGGTGTTGACTTGGTTCCGCTAGTCGGGCCGTTTAAGCTTTTTTGCCAAGGAACTGCCCGTGATCAGTCGACGTTCAGTCTCTACCGTCACCGCACGGAGTATAGGCCATGAGTTATGTTGAACAGAGCCTTGGCGACAACGAAACGGTCCATTCCATAGCTGCGTACCCTACTGGCCGTTTCGCTCTTGCGTGGATGGTGTTGATCGCCGGATTGGTAGGAGGTCTCGCCGCTACGTTATACGAGCATACTCTTATAGGCGGGCTCTTCGCGTTGTGTGCGGTCGCGGCGTTCTGTTGGATACTCTACAGGCCCTGGACCACAGAGATCGCGGTTACAAATTTACGCCTCATCTATAAGCGCGGCTTCTTTCAACGCCGTGCAAACGATCTCCAGCTTTCTTCGATTGAAGAAGTTCGCCTGCGCCAAAGTTTTTGGGGTAGAATTTTCAATTTCGGGCATGTGGAGTTATACGGAACTGGCGTCGCCGACCTAAAGCTTCCTGCGATTAATGATCCCGTCGCTTTTCAAAAATCCATCCAAGAAGCGCTGGGCGCAGACAAGCAAGAGGCTGAACTTCCTGGTCAACTCGTTATGCCAAGCGCCAAAGCGTCCTGACTGTACGGCAATCAAAAATCTGCATACCTATATTCGCTCAAGCATCTGAGCGGATATGTCGACACACGTGCGGTAAGTTCACACAACACTCTTCATGGCGAGACGTTCACGCGTTCTCTCAGCCACTCGTGCTGACAGGTGGGCCGGACGAGCTTACCGTCTCAACCCCGATGCGCTTCGCCAACATCATTCGGCTGAACGAAGCGGGCCAACGTGAAGTCGTCTCCATGCGTTGGGGCTTCGCTGGCAAAGGAGACGCCAATTCCATTCGACCGAAGCACATGCACGCGCGGTCTGAAACAATCGATCGCCTGCCGACGTTCGCCAATGCCTTCACGCAGGGTCGCGGTATACTTGTAGTCCACACATTCAATGAGGGCGAAGAGTTATCTAACGGCAAGACCAAGCAATGGATGATCACGCCAAACGACGAGAAGCCGATTGCGATTGCGGTGATTTGCGAAAAGTGGACGAACGGCGCTGAAACACTGGACACGTTCATTCAGGTGACGACGCTAGCCAATGCTCTGATTTCAACGATCACCGACAGAATGCCTGCGATACTTCAACCGGAAGATTGGGCGACGTGGCTTGGCGAAAGGGAAGGTGGTTCTGCGGACGTGAAGACAGTTCTTCGGACATACGAGGATGGCGGCGGCTGGACGATGACCGAACAGGCGCCCACGAGGAGGTCGAAAGCCCAAAAGCCCGATCCACAGCCGGGTTTGTTTTAGTCGGACAAAAGATGGCGGTTGCTCAGCAATTATCGAAGCAACCGCCAAGCATGGCTATTAGAAGCCTATCCAGACACCGCGACGCCAGTATCCGCGACCTTCATGCTCGCGCCAACGGTAACGATGTGCCTCCGCTTCACGCCAGCGCCAATCGTCGGGATACACCGTAACGCCAAATTCTGGACGATAGACGTGGCGCTCACGAACGTGCCAGCAATCGCCGTCTTCGTTGCAAACGATTTCGGCTGAAGCGGTAGTAGCGGTAAGCGCAAGGACGCTAGCCGCAGCCAGCGCGCACTTCACAAGAAGCTTCATATCCGTCTCTCCTCGGATGTTTCGTGTTCGGCGCGTAGCTGCGATGCGCTAAGCCTCGAACCGCCATTTCAACGGAGCAAAGAGACGTTCAGTTCCGCTAAATCGGTGTCTGAATATTCATTCAGCCTTGGAGCGAAGTATGCCCATTGACCAGACACGGATATTCGCAATCATCCGCGAAATCGAGCAGACACCGCACGACGAGTTGAAAGACATGGACCGCGAGCTTTTGCTGTCGATTAGACAAACGCTCCAAGAGCACAAAAGGGAAGTCGATAAAGTGCTGTTGCGTCTGGCGTTCGTGGACGAGCAGCAGTTGAACTAGAACGTTCCGCTTTTCGGCCGCCAGATAATCACGCCAATTGCAGCGACCACGATAATCCAGAGAACGGATTCTTTTCCACTTGGTTCGAGACCGCCATAGTCGGGGGATTTCTCGTAGCCGGATGACATGAGTCATTTGCTTTGCGATTTTCGATACGCATCGATCATCTCTTTCGTCACGTCCGCCGCCGAGCAGTAAACGGTCCAGCCTCCGGCCCTATCGTGTGCGCTGCGCTTACCGCATCTATGACCGGCTCTATCTGTATCGCTCGGGCACCCGCATGGCCCTGGACCGCCGGCTCGATAGGCAGCGATGGATGCCGCAATGATAGCTGTCACGATAGCCGCGTCAGTGAGAATTTCTTCGGTGCGATCTGAAGGATGTGCTGGTGGCGGCGCAAGGCTATCCGCGTATGCGGGGAGGCATAACAGAATAGTACACGCGAGCCCGGCAACACTTGAAAATCGGAAGAACACGCAACCCCCATCGTCCGAGCGAGCGTTCGCCTCATCTTCGGTATAAGGTTCAAGTTGCGCGAGAATTTGCGGCCTGTCTAGTCCTGCGTTCTCGCACCATCCTTCGGCTGGAAGATTGGGCGACGTGGCTTCGAGAAGCGAACACTTCCGTGGCCGACGTGCAGGCGGTTCTTCGCACGTATTACGACGGCGGCAAGTGGACGGTGACTGATCGAACGCCCACGAGAAAGCCCGCGACCTACCTCACAAAGGGGATACGGAGCCTGATTATTCGACCCGCCACCACGCCAGATACCCAGGATGCAATGCCGAAACAGACATATCAGGCGGGTTCGGCGCGTCAGCGTCGTCCAGATAGATTTTCCAGGTGCAGCTCCAATTGAAAGCCGCCCCAACTTATTCTCCCGGCCCGGTTTAAACGCGTCTCGCGCCCCGGCTCAACTCACAAACGATGTCAGAGCCTTGCCCGATGTCGCCGAGCCCCTAGATTTCCGGTCATGTGCAACTTGTATTCGCAGACCCGGAATGTCGAAGCCATCCGGCGGCTGTTCAAGGTCAGCCACAACCGCACGATATCAATTGAACCGCAGCCCGCGATCTTCCCCGGCTGGAATGGCAGCGTTGTCCGTAAGGCCGAGGACGGCGAGCGTGAGCTTGTGACGATGTCATGGGGCTTCGTGCTGTTGCAGCCCGGCAAGGCCCCGCGCCGCGTCACCAACGTCAGGGACGACAAGATTCTGACCTCGCGCTTCTGGAAGCCGAGCTTCGAGGCCCGGCGGTGTCTCGTGCCCGCGTCGAGCTATTGCGAGCCGGATAGCGGCAAGCCAGCCCAATGGCACTGGTTCGCCCTCGATGGCGACGATGACCGGCGGCTATTCGCGTTCCCGGGCATCTGGCAGCCCTGGAACGGTCCGGTGAAGAAAGATGGCCCTAACGTCGAGCTGGACGTCTACAGCTTCATGACGACGGTGCCGAACGCACTCACGGACTCGATCAATCACGAGCGGATGCCGGTGCTGTTATCTGAGGAAGCCGACTTCGAGACGTGGCTGTCAGGATCACCGGCTAATGCCTTCGCGCTCGCCAGGAGCTTTGACCCTGCGCAGATGCGGATAGTGCAAAGCGGCTTAGAAAAGAAAGACCTGTTGGCCGCCTGATTTCTGGTCGGCGCGGCGACAGCCGCGAAAGTACGGTCATGCTGCGGTGCCGTAATGGGCCTTCGATGATCGCGGCGTGCCTTCGTCAGCGGTCACACGAATATGCTTGGGAGCAACGGACGTAGTCGCCCTTGATTGCAAAATTTGGAGTACTGAACTGCAGTGCGTTCGTGCCGATGGACTTTAACTGTACGTGCTGCTTCTCCGGCTCGTAGTCCTTAGTTCTACAAGCCATATCCAATTCCATCGGGGCACCGACTTTATCGACGGTTTCTGTCGTGCAACGGAAAGCCTCATAGAGCAAATCGACCTCATTCCCGCAAATTCCGATCATCTCCGATTGACGCCGCGTCACGTTATCCAAACCCTCGGCGGTCTCGATCTTACAAGCTTCCGCGGTATGCGCCCAAGTGCCGATCAAATTTGCAAAGGGCACGCTGTTTGCTGAATTGTCTTCCAGTCCGTCCTTTGAATGGTCTTTGCCTGTTGCATCGAGCAACGTGAATTTTCGCGATACGAGAACGTTTCCGTTCACAACCAAATCCAACTGCCACTCGCCCAAATGATCCATTGTTTGCGGCCCGTTGAATTCGGAAAAAAGAATGCGCGTTCCAGAATCCGAGCGGCGGTAAATCCATGGCGACTTAATGTCTTCGTAGCCGGTGCCTCCTTCGGCCACTTCGAAAGGCCGCTCGGTCGCGTAATTGACGATGAGCGATTCATTGCGGCGAAGAGGCGGAATTAGAAGCTCATAGCCGACGATGAGCCCATCCTCTTTCACCACTTTGTCTACCGGCACCATCCGGTAATTCATGTGATAGCTGCGAACTTTCGCGTTCTCGGAGTCTTTGGTTTTTATTCCTTCGAAGTTTTTGCTCGTTGGCAAAAAACGCCCGAAATTTGTGACAACAAGATCAACGAGCCTGCCGCTTTCAGTTCGCACCGAAAATGTTCGAGGTAGCGTATCCGAGGGAACGTCGCTATCTACTCGTTCGATACCTTCGGATTCCTCAGGGCCAGCTTCATTGCAAGTCCATTCCGAAAGCAGGACATAGACGTCTTTTTGCGCTATCCCGCCTCGGGTTCCGTGCAAATTGCCTTTGGCAAACGCCCCGGTGGCGGAGTTCACTTTCTGCGTCACATAAAAAGACCAGCCCGTTCCAATGTGGCTGTCGCCGGTCCATTGCGGATCGATTGCCATGGGGGATGGCGCGCTGAGTATTCTCGCGTTGCTGTCTTTCGGAAGGCAAAGAGAACCGGCAGAGCAAGTGCCATACGTCCCAATGAGCGCCAGGATAGTAAGAGCGGCTTTCACGACACCCCCTATAATTCTCCATCTGAACTTGTCCAACTTTGCACAGACACGTTTCGCGCGTGCAATGGGGCGGATCATATGATTTGAAGAAAGATGAATTCTGATCGCTGTTCTTAAGCCAATCAGATCACCCGCACTGACACCTCAGCGTGCCACCTTCTAGACATGGCTGTTCGGCACACCGGCTGAGCAAGGTTCAGCAGTTTAGGCGGGGCAGTTGCTTATCATTGGCACGGCCGATGCGTTGACACACTATGGACCATCTGCGAAACGCCTTTCCCTTTAAGTATTCCAAGCGCCTAAACGTCGTTTTGGCGATGGTTGCGATGGTTCTGATCGCGCCGATTGCCGTGCTTCCTGTGCCGCTGTTTCGAGATCTATTTACCGAGCTTCTCAAAATCGTACGGTCTGGCGGAAACTTACCGTCCTAATCCGAAGGGGAGAGTGGTTGTCGCGCGATATTTTCGAACCTCAGTCGACGATTTCATCGCCGAGATTGCTAATCGCATTCGCGCGGCACTCTGACGGGAACGAGGTACGTAGATTCGACCTTGTTCGAAAGCTCTCTGACGACGTTACACGCGCGGGCTTCGACTCCGCACGGATACGTATCGTGCAAAGCAGATTTGAGAAGAAAGATTTGCGGGCTACCTAAGCTGTAGCGCACGCGATGATCTAACAGGAGCTATTTGCGCACTAGAACGATTGGGATCAGAATTTATAACTGACACCAGCGCGCACACCTTGTTCGATGACATCGGTGGGATAATTCCAGCCGCTATCCGTCTTCGGATTATCGGTGAAGCGGCCAAAGTCCGTGTAGCGATATTCCACGCGTGTCGTCCAGTGAGGCGACCAAGCGTATTCGACACCACCGCCCGCGGTCCAGCCAGCCTGAATGTTCGTCGAATTATCGTGGGTTGAACCTTCGTCGTAAGTCGATTGAATGTCGCCAATCGCCAAACCGCCGGTGCCATAAATCAAGGCCCGTCCCATCGAGTAGCCGATGCGAGCCCGTAGAGATCCCTGGACGTTGATGTTGGTCTCGATGATACCAGCGAATTCAGAATCTATCTTGCCGCTAAAATTTGCGGCTTCGATGTCGCCTTCAAATCCTAAGATGATCGAGTTGAAAACATAATTGTAACCGGCATGCACACCTCCGATTGCGCCATCGGGACCGGATGATCCTCGCCAATCAGAATTCCCACCAGATTTGCTAACGTCATGGCTGTGAACTTCGCCCCACGAATAACCGGCTTGCGCACCGACGTAAGCGCCCGCCCACGAAAATGGCGAACTAGCATCGTAGTCATCCGCAGAGCCCGCAAAAGCGGGAGTTCCTATGCACATGCCGACTACTGCGATCCAGGTGCTGATTCTCATTGGACGACCTCTTTGATGGTGAGGGTGGATCCCACCATTCGTCATGGGCGTCTAGATCGATCCAGCAACAGTCCGCAGAATTAGCGGTATACGTCCTAAATTTCTACGATTTCGCGAAAGGGGACTGTCAGATCGAAACACAGATCTCTGAATGGATGGGCGAGTTTGTGCAACGCGTCACGATCAAGGGCAGTGGCGACGTTTTCTATGTCCTGGATCAGCCGGGCGCCGTGCTTTGCAGCACGCTTTCGAGGATTTGTTGATTTCCGAGGTTTCGCCATCTCCGGCCCCTGCGGCGTAATTCGCGATGCAATGGCTGTATTTTATAGCTGAGTCTGTGAATGTCGATCTCCTGGTAAAATAGGAAATCTAGGCCCGAGGTCTTAAGTGTGAGCGCACTTGCTTCGGGAGCAAGGGGGCGGAAGTTGGGGTAATGACTAAAATCACTGTCGCCGAACTCCGTGCTATGATTGGCGCAAAGCAGGAGGAATGGACGTGCCACTAATCAGTCGACTGAAGGAGCGAAGGGAAAAGCTCCAAGCGCAGCTGGACCGATGGATCGCCCGAGGTTTCCGGGGAGGCGGCAAAGGCACATCGAACGATGCAACTTCGAAAGAAACAGCTGACAAGGTTTCGGAGATCGCTGATCTCAGCCGCACCATCGCCGAGCAGGAGACGAAGAAAAAAGATGTCGAAGGTCCTTAAGGGTGAAAAGCCCCCCGCCGACGTCATCCACTTCGCCGACTGCTCTACGTCGCGATGACGAGGGCCAAGGACGACTTGCATCTGATCGTGCCGCAGCGCTTCTTTACGCACGGACAGTCTGCAAAAGGCGATCGACACGTTTATGCGTCGAGGACAAGGTCTATTCCAAACGCGTTGATCGACCACTTTGAAAGTGCCGCTTGGCCGATAGCAGCTGGTGGCAATTCCACAGCGAGGGCGGGAAGTTTTTCTCGGATCGATGTGGCGACCAAGATGAAACAGAGATGGGAGTAGTGGAGATCATGATTGGCGAGAATGGTGATCGGATTGTCAGGGCCAATTGACGGATCTTCGCTCGATTCCATTCCGGATTTGATTAATTTTGGGCTGCGTCGAGATGCAAGCCAGCCACAATTATTGTCATATCATCCGTAGACGTATTGTCTGAATCTGATTCATGTTTTTTGTCGGTAAGCGAAGGCGTTCGCTCTCCCCGGCACCTTGATGGATGATAGAAACGTGACGCTTTTCCCGACCCAAAGGAAATCGCGTTGAAATTTTGATGACATTGTTCCACTCAACAATATTGGTGAGCTCTCATGTCAGAAAATCATTTCGCCACTTCGCACGCGCAATCTGATGATCTTGAATCGATGATGGAAGAAGCGCGACTGGTCGATTGTCTTTTGTCGGGCGATCAGACGTTACAGCCGGTATCGACTGCTCTAAGCTCTGACCCGGCGATCCTGCTCATATTGTGCCGTGCGCTCGAGAAAGAAGCCCAAAATAAACTTGATACGTTTAAACGCGAGCATCTGCTCACGATCCACAAATGCCTGGCGGGACTCAAGGAAGATATCGAACGCCGTCTGGTTGGTTGTTTCGAACCCTCGTTAGCATCGACCTAATGATGCCGCGCGGGAGCGGCGCGCGCAATCTGTGCTCCTAAAACTGGTCGGACTGGCACCCGCTAGCCCTCAGGAGCTTCCTCTTTTCTGAAATAGCTGAAGCACTCTTACGAACGCGTGGGGCCAAATCATTCGTGACGAACGACCTCGTCAATACGTCCAATGGGTAGCTGACGGTACGACGGGCCTCGAGACGAACGTCAACAGCCGTTGCGAGCCGGAAGGCTCTACGGATTGGCGGAGGCTGCTGTCCAAGTTCGATAATCCGCGTCAGACACTTTCGGTATCGCCTTCACGAACGCGGCAAGGTGCCAAAGCTGATCGTCGGTGAGTCCGGCCTTCCCGAAGCTCGGCATGCCGGTCATCCGAATTCCGTTTTTGATGACCCAGAAGATTCCCGCAGCACTCCGCTCGTTGGCGACATCCTTCAGGTCGGGGGGATCGGGATTTAGGCCTTCGGAGAATTTCGACCATTTTACTCCTGGGCCGCCGTGACAGTGCACACAGCCGGCGTTTGCAAAGTCACGTGCCCCTTGCTGAATGACCGTCTGATCGTCGAGCGGGAAAGGGGCGTTGCCGCCTTCATCTTCGTGCCGCGCGATAGAGGCGTTACGCGTGCGAATGAGCGCCCATTTGACAGGAACCGGATCGCCCACTGCCGCGGCGACGTCGTAGAAACCGGCGAAAAAATATACTCCGGCAAACACTGCAAGGATAATTGCCAACGCGCCAACAGCAGCAAGGAGTCGCATGCTCGCCTCCGAGGTATCCGCTCACCATGCCCGGAAAGTACTCCCGAAGCTCAACCGCAGCAATGCTGTTGCAACCCTGGCCATACCTCGAACACGGCGGAGTCAAAAGCGCGCCCATGGTCGGTGCAATGATGCTCGCGTGTGTGAGCGAGTGCCATGCGTATCGACTGGAACGAAGAAATCTGCGGCCTACCATTGTTGCGCGTGCGACATCTGCTTCGGCGCGCGGGTCCGGCTCAGTTCAACATTGGGTTTGTGATTGATGTTCTCGGGATCAAGCCCAAAAGCGCCGACGACCTGGTTGCCGAGCTCATGCGGCGAGGTTGGCTGGAGAAGGCCAAGCCAATAACGCCCCGCCGCCGCGGGAAGAAAAATAGATTATTTTGAAACAACGGTCGTAGGAAACGCCTTTGCGATATCGAGAGCGGTTCGACGAATTTCCGGGCCGAAGGCGCAGTTAATTCTCAAAGGCTTCTTGGACAGGGTCAAAGCTGTGAACGCCGACGACGACTTTGGCTGGTATGTCGTCGAGGTACGACTCTTCGGAAGCTATCTCGATCCATCCTTTTCTGACCTGGGTGATATCGATCTCGGAATCGAACTCGCTCGTCGCCCGATAATTGGACGTGATGTCATTGCTCACAACAAGGAGCGCGTGAAGCTATCCGGTCGAACCTCTCTGACCTTTTTCCAGGAGCTAGGCTTTGCGGAGCTTGAGGTGCGGCGGATTCTAAAGGCGAGAAGCCCCTATATCTCAACGCACAGGTTGGACGACATCGAAGACATCAAGGCCAAAAACCAGCAGCTATATCGGGCACCAAAGAAGGAAGCGAAGCCTAGAGAGCACCGGCAGCTTCGGTCGAGGACGTAGCTTTTCGCCACTCCGATAGGGCTGTTGGCGTGATCCGATCAATTCGCAAATCGCATGGCGCGGATTTTAGCCCATGCCATCGCGTTCGCTTCGTACTCGGCCATGCCCTCGTCGATATAGAGTTTGCGGAGCTCTTGAAATAGTTTCTTCCGGGTTTGGACTTTCACGCGCTCATTGAGTCGCGCGGAATAGGGAACGATGAGGCCCATTGGTCGCTCGTCTGAGAGACGCACGCACAGATGCCAACTGCTCTGAGAATACCAGATTCCGTCCCGGCGGATTCGAAATTGGTTCCGGATCAACCATCGGAATTGGCCCAGTCTGGGGGGACTGGTTGGTTGCGACGGTAAATGTTCTGACTGCGCTAGTAAGCTATTCAATCATCATCACACATGAATACGGCGCGAAAAGTCAGAATCTTGCGGGATACCAGGCCGGCGTGTGCTCGGAACCAGCCGGGTTTTTGGCAACCTGGCGGCTCGATCGGCGCTTTTTGCCTGTAATGAATAACGTTATCCGCGCCCGGAAGTGGCCGGGCTGGCGGTCAGCTGTAGCGCGGTTTCGATCGTCGTGCGTTTTCGACGAGGCGCGTTCGGAAGAGGCCAAGTGAATTTGATCTGCGATCATCGGAAGCGTCGCGACATATTCCCATTGTCAAAGGGCCAGTATAGTGACCGCATCGTAAAAGCGCACAGCGCGACAGCGGAAAGAAGTTTTGGAAGTGAGAAGGTCGTCAAAGATTAGTTTTTTCAGTCGTTGCAGTCTCATCCTCTTCGCCTTGTGTTGTACGCTACACGCCAACGCGCTCCAACCATCGAACGCGGCGAATATTGAGCCTGGACAACCCACAGCTGCAAAGAAGAAACCCAAGAGCCTAAAGAAGGACAAGGCGGCTCATACGGAAGCTCCAGCCTCCTCGAGGGCCACGACGATTCCTGATGACTACAAACTCAACATGCTCATTCGTACGACCATTATTGCTGTGAGTCAGGCGAACAAAACCGGCAACTATTCGGTGCTGCGAGATCTGGGTTCGCCGAATTTTCAAATCGCCAACAGCGAAGCAAAACTCACGGACGCGTTTGCTGAACAACGCAACGCTCACATTGATTTGTCGCCGGTATTATTTTTCCAACCAAAGCTTATCCGCAAACCGGAAATTGATGGCGCTGGTATGCTGCGTCTCACTGGCTTTGTCGCGACCCAACCGAACCAAGTAAATTTCGATCTTGCGTTTGAGCATTTTCAGGGCGAGTGGCGCTTTTTTGGATTGAGTGTCGGCACGCAGCACGCCACCCCGCCATCAGTGTCTGCTCAGCGTTGACTTCCCGTCTGTAGCAAGTTGGACACGTGAAAAGTTCTTCCTCTGCAGTCATGCTAGCGTCGTCCCGCTTTCACAGAAGTCCTACCAAAGTAGATTTTGGGGGCCATTCCCGTCGTGTTGCGTAAGAGGGTGTCTGATGTCGCGTCGTAAGCCGGGGCCTGACTTTTGTTGTCCTAAATATCGTACTTCAGCGTCGCCGCGGCGGCAGCGGAATCCAAAGCAAACGACAGTTGCGTTTGTCGCACTGTTAGCGGTCGCCGCGCAGCCCGCTTGGGCCGGTTCAAGCTCGCCGAATACGCCGCCCGCGGCGCCTGGGGCATACGTCACCAACACCGGCACGCTTTCGACCGTCGGCTCCGGCGGTTGTTCACAGCAATATAATCCGGCCATTGCAACAGATACCGATAACCAATTGATCGCTCAGGCGACACAGCTGTCGGCTGATATCGCGGGTACGGCGGCCAAAATCACGGCCTTCACGGCAAACGGGGTTGCCGCAGACGCAAAGGCTGCTGCGGCTGCCACGAAGGCAGCCGCCGAGGCAGACGAAGCAGCCGGTCTTGCCGAAGCAGCGGTCGGCGTCGCCACACCTTTAGACGCTGGTCCTGCAGCACCCGGCCTCGCCGCTGCCGGGGTCGGAGCCGGCATCGCATCGGGAGCCGACGCGGCGATTGCGACAGCGGAGACCGCATCGAGCGTAGCCTACGCGGCGCAGGTCGCAGGTTTAGGGTTCGACGTCACCAAAAACACCGCGGCGGGCGTGGCATTGGGATACTCCAACGACGCGCAAAATCTCAGGAACTACGTCGCTGGCGCCCATCTCCCAAATTGCAATCAATCGTACAACGGCACCATCAGCGTCAATGTCCCCAATGGGCAGCCCGCCCTCTTGGCGACTGGGGACGCGTACATCGACGGAAATCTTAATACTACGGGAGACGCTAACGTCGGCGGCAACATCACCGCCAGCCAGCTCAAAGCGACCCAGGGAATTTCGGCGGACGGTGGCGCAATTACCATCGGCAATCCGGACCTCACCACCTACCAGAGCGGCGTCACGATTGGCGGCGGTGCGCTCGCCGGTGCTGGTACAGGCGGTGCGCAAGCTTTCACGGGCGATGTTTCTGCCATTGCGATAGGCAACGGCGCCAGCGCGGCTATGGCGAACGGAACAGCGCTTGGTAATGGCGCTGACGCGTCGGATGTCGGCGGCACAGCACTCGGCGCGGGGGCGAGCAGTTCGACCGGTATCGCAGCTGGCTTCAATGCGATGACGACAACTGGTGTTTCGATTGGCAATGGCGCCGGCGTCGCTGGCGATGCGGGCGTCGCGGTTGGCACGGATGCACGCGGCAAAGACATCACGGATACGGCGGTCGGTAATAATTCGAGGGTGAATGCAGCGAGCGGCACGGCCTTTGGCGCCAACACCAACATCACCTCGAACTCGGATAATGCCGTTGCAATCGGTGAAGGCACGACGATCGGCGGCGCCAATGCCGTTGGTTCCGATAATGTCACCGCCGTTGGTCAGGGCATCGCAATTCTCGATGACATCAACAACGCTGTCGCCTTCGGTCAGGGTGCGAACGTTGCCGCCGACGGCGGTGTCGCAATCGGTCAAGCGGCGGCCGCGAACAATATTGACTCGATTGCTATCGGCCAGGGCGTCGCGACAAACGGCGCTGCAGCTGTCGGCGTAGGTCTCGGGGCCAACGCCGCCGCGGATCAGAGCGTCGCCGTCGGCAACAGTGCCAACGCTGTCGGATTTCAATCCGTCGCCGTGGGCACAACTGCAGTCGCCGGAAATACCGGCGCGGTTGCGGTCGGGTCCGATACCAACGGTGACGGGCTCGGCGCTGTGGCTCTAGCGGTCGGATCTGTTGCTGTCGGCGACGCGGCTTCGGTCAGCACCAATGCCATTGCCGTTGGAACGAGCGCCTTCGCCGCCGGCGCCGGCGCTATCGCTATTGGCGAAGAAACAACCGCAATTAACGCCGTTGCCATAGGCAGCAGCGCTCATGCTGCCAACGGCGGTGCAGCCTACGGCAATGGGGCAACGGCAACCGGGGTCAATTCGACTGCGGTCGGAGCCAATGCGTCGGCGACGCCTGACGGGTCGGCGGCTTTCGGTACCGGCGCAGTTGCCTCACTCAATAATCAGCAGGTGTTTGGCACGTCGTCCAACACTTATACGATGCCCGGCATCACGTCGAACACAAGTGTCGAAAGGCAAAGCGGCCCGCTTCAGCTCGTTACCTCGGACGCTAACGGCGACCTAGCGTCCGACCACGGTGCAACCTTCAGGACGATCGCACACCTGCAGGCCGGTATCGCGGTATCGCTCGCCGCGGAAGCGCCGCCGCTTACGTCATCGCAACAATTTGCCATGCGACTTGGCTGGGGCGATTTCGAAGGGAACGCCAATGCCGTCGCGTGGAGTGCAATAGGTGTCATCTGTCGCGGCTGCATCACCGCGGGCGATCGGATCACAGTTGACGGCTCCGTCGGCGCGGGATTTTCCGAATACAAGACTTACTATGCCAGCAACGTCGTCGGCGGCCGCGCTGGCATATCTTGGGGTTGGTGAGAATGATGGCGTGCGTCCACGTCCAAACGATAGGAGCCAGAAATGTTGCGTAAGCTCGAAATGATTTTGATTGCTTATCTATCCATAAGCGCGTCCGGCACTGCATTTGCGGGAGGGACCAATACGACGGTAGCTGCCCTTACTACAATGCAACAGGACACGAAAACGCATGCGGGAACGCCCCCGAACGAGGCAACGAGCATTCCGTCACATGTCGGAGCCGTCGTTTTCTCTGGAGGTGCCTTGTCTGCTTTGGGGCCCATCAATTCCGCGTTAGGAGGCGCAGCTATCGCTGCTGCGGCGAGTCTTAAACCTTCATCTAATTTGCAGGCTAGAGCACCGATCGCTAATTCGAATTGATTCTAATTCGTGTTCCCTCTCACTCTAGTGGACTGCAAGCCGTCGGGCAGAATCAAACATATGACGGTATGCGTTCTGACAACGCGGACAACCCATTGAAACGTCATCACCGGAACGTCTCGCGAACAGTCAGAACCCACCGTCCAATCGTTATCGCGCTGCTGACCGCGGTGAAACAGATCCTTTGGATCGTCGCCGCCTTAAGGGCTATTCGGAAGAACCGGGATGCGGACGATCTCCAGCGGGATATCCTCGGGTGAAACAACGAAATCGATGCAACCACAAGCGATCGCACTATCCGGCATATACCTAAGACGCGGCGTGCCTCCTGGTGGACGCCCACCTGGATGAGCGGACTGGAGTTGCTGTCGAGGCTCCATCACACGGGCCGCCGGCTCCCTCAATGACGATGACGGGTGGTAGTGACGTCCAGATTGCGGCCCAAGCCATGCAAGCAGGAGCTTCGGATTTCGTCGAGAAGCCGATCGGCCGGCATAATCTGTTGAACAGCATCGCGCACGGGCTCGAGCTATCACTAACCTGCGACAGCATATGGTAAGCTCGAGCTTAGGTGTGCGACGGCCACGCTGAGGCGGCTGGGGGTTGCGCTTTGAATGTTCAATAGGGCGGTACGCTCCTAAGAGCGGCGCAGCTACCGGTCCGCTACAACTCCCTTTGAGCCAGTTGGGCTGAACCCTCTCCTGACTGTGGGATTGGACGGCGAGACTGATCTGCGGGAGCCGACGGACGATTATTAAGCCGTTTGTCCGAGTTTTACGTCGGCAAAGAATGAGACGGCGGAATGGCTAGCTTCTTTAGCGTCATACATCGCCATATCGGCGCTTTGCAGCAATTCAGTTGAAGTTGAACCATCAAGGGGGGCTGAAGCAACTCCGATGGCTACTCCAATGAAGTGGAGACGTGAATCTATTTCGATGCCGTCAGATAATGCTTGGACAAAGCGGAGCGCTACACTCTGCTCCTGCTTACGTGAGGGGAGGGAAGGAGCAAGAACTGCAAACTCATCTCCACCGAGCCGGGCAACCAAATCCTCAGACCGAGCGGCGGCTTTGAACCGAAGAGCGACGACCTTAAGCACTTCGTCACCACACGCATGACCGAACTGGTCATTGATTGCTTTGAATCCATTGAGATCGAGCAAGTAGACCGTCGGGTGTGCGCTTCGATCCAGAGACACTTGCAGACAGCGAAGGAATTCTCGCCGATTGGGTAATCCCGTCAGCGCATCCGCCATCGCGAGCGAGCGCTGCTCCTGCAATTCAGATTCCGCGAGCACCCGTTTCGTGCGATCCTGCCGTTCTTCAAGAAGGCGTCGCCAAATGAATATGGTCGCGCATAGCGCGAACAGTAAGCCAAGCGCAAACAGTTCTTCGCTGCATATCGTACGCTCGCGAGGGGTAATATCGCTCCATAGCTCTTCCAGATCGTAGGCTAGGGCAAGTGTGACCCCGATCGCCATAGTGGTGATCGTCAGCGATAAATCAAATGCGCTCGTGAGAGGATGACGCTTTATCGTCTGAACGAAAGTAGCGAATTTTACCACGGGAAACCTCAGGAAATAGCTCGGCATGGTAGTAAGGGATGGTTGAGATCTCCGTAAAAGCGATTGTCAAATTGTAGTATCCGCTGCGGATGTCTCCGTGGAACCGCCGCGCCGGATCTTGCCCCGATTCCATTGGAAACCACGTCGGATCTATGGGTGATGGCCGCCCCGGATCGCTCAAAAACAAACTTGTGCCGCATATACAAGTCATTACTCCCCAAAAATCATGGAGCATTGGTTTTGAAGCACCGTATCCACGTATGCGGCCTGCGTAACGTCTCGAAAACTTCTGAAGCGATTGGCGCCGGTCATCTGGTGAGCGCTATCGAAGCCCACTCATTCCCAAAAACGCCTCGGAACATCCTGCGCGGCCGCCATCTCAGACTTGATATGGACGACATCGCACAAGCGCAGCCCGACATGGTGCTGCCGTCGGAGAGGCATGTTCTCGACCTGCTGGACTTCGTCCAAAGCTGGGATCAGAAGTCTCCGTTGCTCGTTCACTGCTTCGCCGGAATGAGCCGCTCCACGGCCTGCGCCTATATCGCAATATGTGCGCTCAACCCCCAGGCCGACGAAGAACGGATTGGGCAATCGATGCGCAGATTGTCAGCGACGGCCACTCCCAACCGCAGGCTTGTAGCGCTTGCAGATGATATCCTCGGACGCGACGGGCGAATGATCGCCGCGGTTAGCGACATGCACGCGTGCTTCAACGATGTGGCTACGCCTTTCAGTGTGGGCCCGAGCGACTTCCTGGAAACCGCTTAACTGAGCCGCTGGCTCGACCGCGAACGTTCTAGTCGGCATAGTCATTGTGTCTAACGAGAGCTGGTGTGTCGGGGGGCAGTCGGGACCAAGGAATCCGGCGCACGTAACACAACATGGGGCGCTCGCCCTGGACGTTTGCCTTATCTCGGCAACGGATGCACGCGTTCCTTCGATCTAATGATAAGAGGTTGCGACAAAGCGGACTTGGTTCCCGGTGGTTCCGTTCGCGGACTATAGTACTGTCTTCCACGCCTCGACTTTTGGGCCGCAGGGTGTGCAACTACACGGTGCCCAGGGGCTCGGGATGGAGACGGCGCCATTTCGTCGTTTTTGCGGAACTCTCTGAGACGGGCGGCGTTAGTGGGCTTTCAAACAATGGGCTTTCGATGGAAATCAACGTAGGTTGTACGCTGCGCTATCAGATGGCATCGGCGACCGGATTCGTGTTTCAGATAGAGGCCGCGAAGGCGGACAGCCAGTTCGTCAAGAGCGAGCTGCTTACTATCCCGGCAGGTCCAGATCCTTCGGGGTATACGTCGTTCGTGGATGCCATCACATCAACACGTAAGGTGCGTGCGATGCTCGGACCTGGCGTGGCCGAGATCAACTATCGCGCCACCGTCGATGTCGACACCACGGGATTCGATCCCAACAGCGTCTATGAATTTGATTTCGTGAACCTGCCGATGGACTCTCTCGAATACGTCGCGCCGAGCCGATATTGCCCATCGGATACTTTTACGCAGTTTGCGAATGAGGTGTTTGGCGGCATCCAGCGTGGGCACGTTCGGATACAGGCCATCAGCGATTGGGTATATTCTCACATAGGCTATCAGAGTGGCGCTACGGGGCCGTCCTCTACCGCGGTGGATGTGTTTCATAGCGGCCAAGGGGTGTGTCGTGATTTCGCTCACCTCGGTATTTCTTTATGCCGGGCGCTCGGTATCCCGGCGCGTTATGCAAGCGTTTATGCCGACGGACTCGTGCCGCAGGACTTCCATGCGGTCTTCCAAGCCTATCTCAATGGGCCGACGGGCGGCAGATGGTTTACGTTCGATCCGACGCGCATGAGTTCATCGGATTTCGTTGTTCGAATCGCTGCCGGCAGGGATGCGGCCGACGTGGCCTTCGCGTGGCCGCAGGGCGAAGTTGCGTTTGAGGCGCCACAGGTGTTCGTCGAGGCTATGGGCCGTCAGGATCGGACGCGCAGCTCACTCGCCATCGGAAATTAGCGGCGGCATTTCGTTGATGCTATGCGGGAAAGAACTCGCGTTCGATTGACGATAAACATTCATTACTTTTGAGCATATTTGCCGACGGGAGCGCGAGAAAACCGCCCCTAAGAGGCTCGGCCTCCGGCATTTTCGCTCGGAGGCCTAGCTGCAAATTGATAGGTGCTGAAATACCGATCGCCGTGCGCGCCGAACCTTGTCCCAGACTTAGCCGACGCTTTTCGAAGCGGAAACGCGCTTAGTCCAATGACGGCTTCGGATCGTCGATCGGAATCGGAGGGGGCTGCGGTGGGTCTTTGGGTTCGGGAGGTAACGGCGGGAGCTGTCCCGGTTCCTGTGTGGGATGGGGAATCGTCGGTGGATCGTCCTCATTGCCCATCTGGAAATCTTTCATGCACGACGCCAGAGAATGATGGTCACGAAGGCTCCCGCGATGGCGGCGACGTAAAGAAGTAACGTCGGTAAGAGTTCGAGAATGACGCCGATATGGAAACCCATGAAGGAGCCGGCGATGCCGACCAAGGCAAACGTGATATCGCCAGCGCCGGTTGCTCCGGCAATTTGACGACCGAGCCAGCTTCGGCCCGCGCGGTTGAGGAAAAGGCCGACGATAATCCCGATCAGTACGAGGAGGATGAATGTGACGATGGCAGTCGTAAGAATGGGCATGGTGCGATCCTTTTGAGTATCTCTCCGGCCGAATACAACGCTGCGGAGCCAACGATGGTTCGGTGGGCTGGGATTTTCTTCGGGCGAGAGCCGTCAGCGCGAGGTTAGACGGAGCGTCGGCGGGTTCGATTGCTCGGCAAAATTCAGCTGGGTCGAGTGGGTGCAGGAACATCCGCGCCAGTTCCGGCGTTTCCGGACGCAACACAGCGAGGAGCACGACAATGGACGGAAAATCATTCCTTATCGGGGCGCTGATCGTAGCGCTTCTGGCCGGGGGCTACTTTTACTACGACAGCACGCGTTCGCAGGTGAAGATCAATGCCGATGGGGTGAAGGTGCAGGCCGAGTAGCGAGTGTGCCGACCATCGGCTTGTCGACGACGGGAGATACAATCTTTCGATAAGGGTGCGCGAGGGGGAGCTGGATGGGGTCTGCTCGGCAATGACGAATGCCAGGTGATCGCAAGAACGGCTTCCCCGCGCTCGAATTAGTGCCACTCGTTTGAAGCGTTGGCTTTCGCCTGGCGGTTGGAATATGAGCGTGGGGATGCCATTATGGGAGATGAGTTCTTCATAGACGAGACGGTCTTCCGGGGGAATATTTTGTGCTTGAACGCATTCTATTTGTAGCAGACGGGGCGGGCTTTGTCTTACAAGCGCGATATTGCGTCCCGAAATCGGTTCTTCGTCGTACTGCGATACCATCGATTTCCCGGCCGTTGGTTTCCCATCATCGGCGCCGATCCAACGTCGCCTGATTGCAATTGCGGGCGGGCAATATTCATTGGGCCGACGTCGGGCGATGAGGTCGGTCTCCAATTGCTCAGAACATCACATGAGACGACATGCACATCCTTTGCTTTATGCCCCGCAACATGAGATTTGGTCCGTCGAATGCGACGTCGATCGATCTTTGTGTGCATGACCTCATCCTCGCGAGCCGCTATCGTGAGGAGACAAGGATCCTCTGCTGCGAAAACGAGACGTTGTTTCCAGGCTTGCACATATCGACGTATCCGCCCTCGATAGACCGCCGTAAGGCAAAAAAAATAAAGTTCGCGTTGGCGCAAGCGCGGTCGAATTCAGCCGACGTGATCGTCGTGCAGCAACATCTTCCAACGGCTGCAGGCGTGGCGCGACGAAGCCCGATGCCGGTCATCCTGCATAAACACAACATGACGAAGCCGATACCGCCCACGGGATTTTTCAATCGCGTAAGGCGTAGCTGGCGTATTCGTCAGCATAATGCATTGGCGGGGATCATGTTCGTGAGCGAAGCCTGCCGAGACGAATTTCGCGCCGATTGGCCTGAAATTTCGACGCCGATGGCCGTCGTCTACAACGGGTTGGACTTCGATCAGTGGCAACCCGCGGAACATCCCCGAAACGAGATTATTTGCGTCGGGCGAGCGGCGCCAGAGAAGGGCATCAAAGACGCGGCAGAGGCTATCGTTCGTGTCCTTGCAGCCGAGCCTCTGTGGTCGGCACGGTTCATATTGAGCGAATCCCAGCGGTTTCCGGACTATTTGCAGAGTGTCATCGAGACGCTGAAGCCGGTTGCGGATCGAACGACCGTGGAACTCAACCAAACTTTGCCTGTTGTGAGACAACGGCTGCAAGAAGCGGCAATCGCGATCGTACCTTCCAGATGGGAGGAGCCCTTCGGCCGGACCGCTCTTGAGGCTCACGCGGCCGGGTGTGCGGTCATCAGTTCCGGCACCGGCGGGTTGCGGGAAGTCAGCGGCGACTACGCGCTGTTCCTGCCGAAGGATTTCACCGCGAAGGACATTGCCGATCGGCTGGAGCAACTTGTAAGCGATGAGGCAAAGAGAACTCGCTTGGCGAGTGAGGGCCGCGACTATTGCCTACAGAAGTTCGCTTTGAAGGCAGTTTCTGAAAGTGCGGACCGATTTTATCAACGAATAAAAGCCTAATACGAATGTCCGAGGGCCTTGCGTTTCAATTTTGGCGGAGATTGCAGGCTCTCGAAGCCGTTCCCTTGCCCCGGGAGTGTCCTCAAAGCTACATTTCTTGGGCTTCATCGAAGTAGTGCCCGGGAAACCAAACTCTTCAAGCAAGCGAGCTGTCGTCGTGACGCACCGGGCGGCCCCGGTACGAGGACGACTATGCCTAGTCATTTTGATCGATTTGCACTGGAGGTTTCTGCCGCTACCAGTCGCTAAAAAAGGCATTAGCATCGTCGCGTCGTGATAGCCATCAAGCGACAGATCTTGGCGCCACTGAAGTGCATCGCCTGTCGATACGTGCCGCTGGAAAATCGGGAAAAAAATCGCCAAGAGCAGGTGCTGCTCGTAACGTCATGGGAACCGAAACATTCGAGGATCGCGAAAGGTTGGCCGTGGAATAAAGTGAGGAATTCAAAATCTGCGCGCGCGAAGCGAGGTCACGGACCAGGTATTATCGGATAATTAATTGCGTGTCGGGTGGGAACAGTTGGTCTAAAAAAAATTTTCATCGCCCGTGGTTCGAGGGGCTCTCGCACGGCACTCTCATAGATTATACAACGTAAATTCACGAGCGCGGATCGGTCAATAAGGCATGAGCTTCTATGGTTGGGGGAATGTTGAACTATCACGCTGCCGAAGCGATCATAAGTTCAATGCACTTAGCGTGGAGCGACAGTGATCTCTCAAGTCTTCTAGAGAATTTTGCAGACGACATTGTTTATAGGCCCAATTTACGGGATGCGTTTGGGCACACCAGAATCTACCGCGGTCGGCGGGAACTCGAACGCCTTTTCCGGTACAAATCTGAAATGCTGACGTCGACAACGACGGTCGAGCAGTTCGCTTACGCGTCGGGGATAGCGCGCACCAAGATAGCGTTCATCCAGGGCCATCATCGGACCGGCCTGACTTACGTCGGCACCTATCGGCAAATCGTGATGTTCCGGGGGCTGAAGATCGCGTTGCTTGAAGAGCTTCACGACGCCGAAAAGCTTCGCGCGTTCTGGAATTTGGTAACGGCTGAGGAAGGCGAACGGTGATGTTGGGGGGCAATCGTCCAGGGGTAACGCTCGCACTCAAAGAACTCGAGCGAACTGTACGATCGCACAGCGACGTGGTTGCATATTGAGCGGCGCTCGAGGGCATCGCCGGGTCGAATTACGTTCAGACTTAGTTATCGGCACACAGCGAGACTTAATCTCTAGCCAGACGAGTAGCTATGACGCTGTTCACGACGATCGACACATCATCAGGATTGAACGGCTTGGCTAGGATCGGCGTATGCGGATAAAGCGCGCTTATTTGGTCCGCACCAGCGCCGTTGCAGAATGCGAACGGGATACCCTTTTTTTTTGAGTGTGCGTGCAATCGTTTGAGCGTCGCTATCCTCAAGAACGTAATCCATTAGAGCGACGTCGATCTTTTGGTGATCCAGGACGTCGAGTGCTTTCGGCCGCAGAAATATCAAGTGACTGCTCCGCGGCTTCGGCCAGTGCGTTGTTCAATGCACGCGAGCGCAAAATTCTATCGTCAAAGCTGTAGCCATCGATTCGCATAAAAATTTCTCAAATGCTCAAAAAAAGACAGTTGAAGAAGATATGCCGTATGCGTCATATTTACTGAAGATTGCTATGCTAATGCGACGAACGACATGTGACAGAGATTGATATTCCAAAAGCGATTTGAGCTTAGCACGGAAGTTAGAGCTTGCCGACGTGAATGGGTTTCGTAATCGGGTGCATAATGCCAACGACGAATAGCATCACTCTGCTCAATATCTGCCGGGCAATTGAACAAACACCAGATGAAGGGCTTATGGCGATCGAGCGTGACGCCCTGGTCGCGACACGAAAAGCCTTGCGAGCCCTCAGGCAAGAAGTGGATCGAGCATTGTTGCGATTGGCAATTTTGGACGAGCAATGACCGAGTCATCGACTTGCGTCCCGCGCCTGCTCATTACGGTTTATCGCCATATCTTGCACGGTATTTTTTAGCTGCGGTTTGGAGGGATGGTCTTGCCCTGCGTGAAGGATTTAGGGCACCCCCGCGAGGGCACGTGGAGTAATGTCTTGGCAATGAGGGAATTGACTGGTCTTGCCGCGCAGGAGATAGGTAGATCTCAAAAGTGCAGTTGAAACCGCACTCCTACAAATTCGCACCGAGGAATGATGGTCGACTGAGACATCGCGTAACGTCGCGACTGCTGGCCACTGGTCTCATTTCGCGCTCGCGTCTTTGGCAGGCAGGGTGGTGGTAATCCCGTTCAGCCAAACCACATGCACGTTCGGTCTGAAACAATCGACCGACGACCGACGTTCGACAATGCCTTCGCTCACGGTCGCGTCATTCTCGTCGTCCACACGTTCAACGAAGGCGAAGAGTTGCCGAACGGCAAGACGAAGCAATGGGTCATCACGACGGACAGCCGATTGCGATAGACGTGATTTGCGAGGAGTAGCCGAACGGCCCTGATACACTGGACACGTTCATTCAGGTGACGACGCCAGCCAACGCCCTGATTTCGAAAATTACCGACAGAATGCCGGCCACACTTCAGTCGGACGATTGGGCGACCTGGCTTGGCGAGGAGCAAGGTTCACTGGCTGACGTAAAGGCGGTGTTTCAGACATTCGAGGATGGCGGTAACTGGACGATGGAGGAGCAGCCGCGCACGCGAAATGCCAACGCGAAGAAGTATGAAGGGCAACCGGGACTTTTCTAACACACGATCAATCGGAAACCCAAGGGCACCGCACTGGCAAAGGAGAGCGATGCCCACTACATTTGAAATGTTGACGAACTCAGATTGCGAAATCTTCCAATTTCGCACCCTTCTTCAACCGAATAACGAGCCACGTCGGCTTACGACCGCGACCAGTCCATGTCGACGACTTGTCTTCAGGGTTTGCGTATTTCGCAATTCCGACAGGCTTCTTGGCACCTTTCGAAGAGCCAAACAATTCCGCCAATGAAAAGCCGGATGTTGCCGCCAAAGCGGCGAGCTTCTTTTTAATTTCAGAACGTTCACGGGACCGCGCTTCGATAATAGCGAATTGAAGTTTGCCCTCCAGGCTAACAAGTTCCTTGAGGCTCAAACTTTTGACGTTGATGGCGGCCATTCATAGCTCCAATTGATATTCGAATTGCAAGGGGAGGCACACAAACACTGAAATTAATTACGATGTCAACAACCGCACTTGGCAATTTTATATTTGTTGCAGTGCGGCGATATTTTGCCCGATATGTCGATGTAGTTATGTAGGCGATCGATATTGAGAGTACGAATGACCGCTAAAGCCTCCCTATTCAAAGACTTCTGTCGAGCGTTGGATGACGCGCATGGCGACGTCTTGGCGACTTCCGACAGGGAATGTCTGCTCTCCCTACACAGAGCATTAACGGGACTAAAAGGCGCCGTTGAAACTGCTCTTCTGCAAATCGGTTCGGATGATCGCCTGGCTAACTAGCGTCGAGAGATTGTTCGAAGAGCATCACTCATGCCGTTAGACCCAACACGCATTATTTCCATTATCCGCGAACTTGAACAGACTTCGCCGGAAGCGTTGCAGAAAATGGACCGCGAGCTTTTGCTGTCGATTAGACAGACGCTTCGAGAGCACCAGCGGGAAGTCGAAATATGCTTTTGCGACGGGCGTTCGTGGACGAGCAGCAATTGAATTAGCCGAGCTTGACCTTCGAGATGAGCAACGCTGGACACTACCCCTTAGGACAGCGAAAACTCAATTTGGACACCCGCAAAAAAGCCATCGTCGAGGCTGGTCACGCAGCGTGGAACAATCGAAACCTAGATGGCATGTTCGATTACTATCCCGAAGAGCTTGTCTACACAAGTAATGCTGGAGGCCCTAATGGCGAGCCGCTGACGGCTGTCGGCAAGGCCGGATTACGCGCAATGCTGGCGCCGGTTTTGCCCGTATTGGAGAGCGCCACGTCTGTTGAGCATTTCTAATTCGAATATGATGTTGCACGAGCTCGTGTGGCGACGTGCGCTGTGCATAAAGCGACGGGGCTCCAGCTTATCGGCAGTTACAGGCAAATCATGCACTTCGAAGGTTTCAAGATTTGTCGGCTGCAAGAATTTCACGATGCTGCGATGCTTAACGCTTTTTGGCAGATGGTGGCGGCCGGAACCTCCCGACCGGTACCCTGGATTAGCGAGTAATCTAAGACCGCCGTCGTCTTCCAATTCGTGCCGAACTACACCGGTTTTTTGATCGGGTGGCGTTGCTGCCCCTGTGTCTCGCGGCGGCCGATCTCCTGCTTGAGATCCGCCAAATCAATGAATTGGTCAGCCTGCCGGCGGAGTTCATCGGCGACCATTGGGGGCTGGGTTTGAAGGGTCGAGACCACGCTCACGCGCTTGCCCATCGTTTGAAGCGCCGAGACAAGACTGCGAAAGTCGCCATCTCCTGAAAATATAACCAAATGATCCACATTGTTGGCAAGCCGCATGGCGTCGACCGCCAGCTCCATATCCATGTTGCCCTTGAACTTGCGACGACCAGAGGCATCTAGGAATTCCTTCACGGGTTTTGTGACCATCGTGAAGCCGTTGTAATCCAGCCAGTCGACGAGCGGGCGGACCGATGAAAATTCCTGATCGTCAGCCAAGGCCGTGTAGTAGCTCGCTCGAATCAACCGCGTTTTTTCACGGAAGAAATGCAGCAATCGCTTGTAGTCGATATCGATCCCGAGAGATTTAGAGGTTGCATAAAGGTTGGCGCCGTCAATGAAAAGCGCCAGGCGTTCGTTCGGATGAAAGTCCCACAATACAGCCGTTTTGGTCATGTCTCGCCTTAAAAAGCTCGAAAAAAGTCGTCGTTGCAAGCGCCGGCCGCGAAGCAATTCGTTCAGAACGGATAAAAGAAATCCGCCGCGGTCGATTGGCCGATACCGAACCAATGACCGGTCGTTGGTGAGTATCAGAGGGCGACCCGGGCGTCGTCTCTCGGAATATTGCGCATTCTGTCGGGCTTCCGCGGGCCGGGGGCCTCGCAGGCTCGCGCGAGACTTCGGCTCCGCCGCCGCGATGTGGATCATTTGCTCCGGGCTGCGCGTTACGCTGAAGGCAACCGGCACGTCATTGCATCCATGGTCGCAAGCGCAGCCCATGGACCGTGTGACGTAGAGGATTTGAGGATTGATACCTATAGGCCGAGATTGAAGCGGAGTTTAGCTATTCACAACACATCATCAAAATCGGCGTGTCCTTTGTACCCCGTTTTCGCGTGTTCACTCCCGACGGCGATCACGCAGCGTTCGTGCAATTGAAACCGGGCATCGAGGATCGGCTTCGGCAACTCGATGTTTTGCGAAAATTCATGATCTACAAGGCTGCGGCCGGCTTCGTCATGGTCACCGAGCTTGGGTCGCCAGCCAGCATATTCGTCGTCGCCGTCACGCGCGCCCGGACGCTTGGCGCAATCCGGGGTATCCGGCGCAAACCTGTTCGCTTCGGAAAGATTGAATGGCTCCCGGCTGAACTAATTGACGATTCCATCGCAGCCTTGCTGCCGCCGAAGATCGTCGCGGTTTCCAAAGACGACCTCGCTTTTATGAAAGAGGTCGACGAGACAGGCTCGATTGAGGGGATCAAGTGGCAGCGACTGACAAAGTCTCTGCGCTAGCATTTCTGACTCACGTTCATCGCAAATTTTGGGAATATTGCATTCCCGCAACTATGTCCTCCGTCTGTGCTCCTGTAGGCGTTTGCAATTGAATATTCGGGGTACCCCAAGTGATCGATGCGATCAGTGAAATTCCGAAGATTCTAAAAAAATTCCGCAAGCGCGTTCGAACGAAAGCGCGCGAGCTTTACGCAAAATCCAAACGTTACTGGACCGCCGCGACCGTCGTAGTGGTCACAGGAAGCAGCGGGAAAACCACGACTGTTGCTTTGTTGAAGCATATTCTTTCCGGCGAAGCGCAAGTCCTGTCGCAGGCATTGAGCAATGGCTACACGCAGGCCGTCAGAGCGCTGTCGGCGCTGGAGCCAAGCGATCGGTACGCTGTGATTGAGCAGGGCACCGAAGCACCGGGTCAACTGGCGCGCGCGGCTAATCTTCTGAGGCCCGACGTGGCCATCGTCACCCTTGTCGCCATGGAGCATTACGCGTCGTTTCGCTCGATCGATGCCGTAGCGAAAGAAAAAGCGGCCTTCGTTGAGAAGTTGCCTAACGACGGACTGGCGATTCTGAATTTCGACGATCCGAGGACGCGAGCGATGTCAGGATTAACTCGCGCGCGCTCAGTGTCCTTTGGGACCACTGGCGGCGAGTACAAGGTCACCAACATATCCGAATGCTCAGACGCCTATTTATCGTTCACGCTGACGAGCGCCGATCTCAGCTTGCCGGTGCGAACGAAGCTTCTTGGAAAATACAATTGGCTATCTGTCGCCGCGGCCGCCACCTGTGCACTGGAACTTGGCGTCTCTCCGCAAAACATTGCCGCTCGAATCGCATCGTTTGCCCCGATCCGCGGACGTATGAGCATGCATAGGCTCGATGGCGGGATCAGGATGATCCTCGATACGGCAAAGGCGCCCTTCCATAGCATTTATCTTCCCTTGGAAACTTTGAGTACGATTAGGGCATCCAGGAAGCGATTTGTTATGGGACAAATCAGCGACTACTCGGGCAACGCAACGAGGAAGTACAAGGACACTTACGCTGCGGCTGCCCAGGTAGCTGACGAGGTTTGCTTCGTGGGCCCATGGAGTCACAAGGCGCGTGCGCCAGCCGAGGACGTCGAAAGCGGAAAATTTCGAGCCTTCTCGACTGTGCAAGCTTTGTCCTCTTACCTAAGGGAAACGGCAGTGGACGGCGAGGTCGTTGTCGTGAAGTCGTCTCGGAATCTGCACCTTGAACGCTTACTGCTCGACAGGACCGAAGGCGTTCGCTGTTGGGCGAATGAATGCGGAAGCAAGCTTTCATGCTCGACTTGCGGCCTCTACGGGACTGCATTCTACGAACACAACGGTCGAAACGAACATCGCGGGCGTGTCGCTCAACCACGATCCGAAGTTATTGATTGAAGGCCCATTAAATGGAGTCGCGATCCGCATCGCATTTAGACAACCCACGTCGGCGAACGCAAGTACGTCATTGCACGGAGTAACGGCTTTAGATTGTTTGCCCATCAATGCCGAGACGGGCGGTTCCAATCGGGAAAACCAATAGTGTGACCGCATCCAATCGGGGGTTGCAAATGACGATAGCGGAACCTCGTTACGCGCAAAGCATTGCGATAAGAACCCCTGAATATTCAGATCTTAGCGCAATTTTCCGTTGTTTGCGATTTTACAATGTGCACGTTTTGTGGGGCGACAAGCAACGCGTGGATGTCGACTTCGACGGCGAACATATTCTGACGGTCCGCAATACGATTTCCCACATCGACCTGACCGATAAATGCTGGGTCGCTGACGATGGGAACGAGATTTTGGGTTTCTGCTGTTGGGACTGGCGCGACAGATCAAAGCTGTCGGCGAAAACTATTCTGATATCAGTAACCGACACCGGTCGAACGCGAGGAGTGGGTAAACTATTGCAACAGCGGCGGCAGGATCAAATGCGAGAGCATGGCGCGAGAGACGTTCACACATGGAGCGACGACCCTCGCGCGGTTAAATGGTATCAAAGGACATTTGGCTATGAAATCGTCGGACAAGAGCCCATTCGGCACTCTCTGCACCGGTTTCATTTTGACGGCCAGGGCGACGTCTGGGCCGTTCATCGCGGCTTTGAGGACCAAGACACGCTGACCCATCTACGCCTTGTATTCACATAGGTAGCCAATGTTTCGGCGGCTTGGCGATTGGCTCAATCGAATCTACTTGGTCCGAGAGCGGTATCGCAGGAAGTTTGGACGCTATCCGAGACTCTTTCGGCCGGCATCGTTCGGCGAGAAAATGCAGTGGCGCAAACTATTCGATACCAACGAGCTCTTCACCCTATTCTCAGACAAGTTTCAAGTCCGGTCCTTCATCGAGGAGCGCGGGTTTGGTGCCCACTTAGTTCCCGTATTGTGGCTCGGCGACGATCTTGAAAAACTGGATTTAACGACGATGGGTCTGCCTTTTGTAATTAAAAGCACCCACGGCTGGAAGCAGACCATTATCGTCGACCAACCGGGCTATGATGCCGACGCGATCAAGACCGAGATAAGCGGCTGGTTGCGACACTGTCACGGCTCTCTCAGCATCGAGCCCGGCTATCTCAAGGTTCCTCGTCGGATCATTGTTGAAAGACTTTTGACCGTCGAAGATGGCCGGCCGCCGATTGAGTATAAGCTTTTCGTCTTCGACGGTGTTGTGCGGGTGATTAATAGTATCGTCACAGAGAAGGACCGAAAGTCTCGCTCCTCCTTCCATCGCAAGAATTGGGAGCGGTTGCCATGGTTGGGTCGTCGAACTCCGCTTCAGGATGATCCTCCGCCGCCTCGAGATCTGCAAGCTATGATTGACCTCGCGGAGGGACTTGGCCGCGATTTAGATCATGTGCGGGTTGATCTGTATGCCTGTCGTGGAGAGATATTTGTTGGAGAGATAACGATCTATTCTTGGGGCGGTTGGAATAATTTGAAACCCGAGACGGCCGACGTTGAACTGGGCTCCTACTGGACAGTCAAATCGCCAGCGGCACGAGCGTGGCGAGCGATTGCTTTTTCGACTTGGGGTTGCTGAGTTATGTTCGAAGAGACTGATCCGCTGCCTGGTGTCGGCTTCGAGCTATTGTGACCCTGGCGGCGGCTTGGCAGTCTTGGGAAAACGGCTTTGTCGAGAGCTTCAACTCACGGCTCAGATCATCGAGAGCTGGCGCCGACATTACAATGCCGTGCGACCACACACCTCGCTCGGCCAATAAGTCGCCGGCCCCGGAAGTCTTGTTCCCGTACTGGGCTGCTTGGGCTCAATAGCGGGCCGCGCCCGCTCCATCGTCCATGCCGTCTCTAGGGAAGGGACGCGCCATAAATTAACATTGGACTTGGGCCACTCGGTGGGAGCCTATCAGCGACGGCCCACACTTCCTTTTTAAATCGCCGTTAGGCTCAAAGCTGCAATTCGCTTGCTCTTGGCGGGCGAACGGAGATTGTAGTTTTCGAAAGGTGATATTAATAGCGCGGCCGCGATCGACTGGATTAATTTATCACACTTTTTTCGCCGCCATCAGGGCCTCTGCCAAGTGTAAATCGCCTTCGGTGGTGATTTTAATGTTGGTCGGACTTCCGTTGACGAACTTTGTGTGTACTCCGCCGCGCTTCAGAATATCGAGAAGGCTGGGATCGGAGCTTCCCTTGGATGGGGGAGTGCAGGCATATCCAGCAAGAACAGCATCACGGGAAAAAATAACGGGCTTTTGCCCAATCAGGACGTCCCCCGGAGCATGAAGTAAAACGCCGGCCTGATCATACAGAAATTCGGAATTGGCTAAGCCGGGAGCAGCGGCGCCGCTCCTCCGTGCCTCACCAATCAACCGTTCGACAAGATCGAGGCTCGCAAATGGGTGTACCACATCATGAAGCAGCAACCACGGTGCTGTGGCCTCGGCGATTAGCCGACGGGTAGTTTCACTCCTGCTGGAGGCACCGCAGATAATCGTGACGCCTTCGCCACCGACAAGATCCGTCGCCCTTTTGATGTCGGATGTCGGCACAGCGACGATCGTGGACTTCGAGATCTTCTTCGCTAGACGTACCGCATGTTCCAAAAGTGTGCGGTCACCCAGACGCACAAAGGCCTTCGGACCTCGCCCCAGACGCACACCGCTTCCTGCGGCTTGAACGAGGACCTGAACGTCCATTATCTGTAAGCGGCCGCGGCTGCCGTCGTTCCCCAAATCCGACGAGTTATGTCGTCGCGGCGCGAACGGGAAGTTTCTCTCGTCGGCAAATGCGGTTTCATCTCAGCCGATCCGAAGAAGCTATCGTATCCGTGCCGGTTAATTCGGTCGCACGTTTTGAGATCGAGAACTGCCAACGCTTCATCGGGATTTCTGCGCGCAATTACATAAGCATTCTTAGCCGCGACATGATCCTTCAGCGCCCCACGCAGGTTAGTGAATGTATCCTGCAATGCATTGTTGCTCTGCCACATGTGCCGAATGGTATCGTAATGCGGATGCGGCTTCTGCTGTAGTTCCTGTAGGCGGAGCCTACCGTCATCAGTCAGTTCGAAATGATTCAGCAGGTTGCTGTGGTTACCCGGATCGAGTTTGTAGGCATAGAGTTCGAGACCGCGCGAGCTGACCAATAGAGCGTGTGACCGATCTATGGCAGCAAAACACTTTCGCACGTCGAGTTCCGCCGAATCGGGTTGGTTTGCGGTGAAGTTCTGCGAAAAGGCGACATATCGCATTTGCGTGCCCGTCAGGCTCTTCCCGGCGGGATACCGCGTTTCGATTCCAGAAAGACCAAGAAGGTCGAGGCAGGTTGGCGCAAGATCGACGGTGCTCGCCAGCCTGTTGTCGGCGCCAATTGGCACGTCCGAATCGCAGATCACTAGTGGCGCATGCACCAAAGGGGTAAATGGTTCCAGGCCATGCAGCAAGCCGTTCTTGAAACCATGTGTCCAGTGATCGTCGCCATGATCGCCATAGACGATGATAGTTGTTTCTTCTAGGAGACCCCGGCGGCGAAGGATGTCGAGCACCATACCCAGAAGAGTGTCGGTGACAGCGCACGCGCCACCTATAAGGTCCTCAAGGCACGAGGCATACGGCGCGAGCGCAAGGTCGGTTGCGATATGGGGCACGAGATTCCACATATAGATGGCGAATGGTGTCCCCTCTACGCGCTGATCGAATTGCGCCAGGAGATCACTAAAATCGTTTGTGCTCCAGACGGGAGGCACGCTGGCAGAAAGCAGCGGAAGCATCGCCTTGGAAATTGCGCTAGCGCACAAGAAGGAGGTTTTGTATCCCGTCTCCGCCAACGCGAGAAACAGGCTCTTCGTGTCGCCCGCAGGGCGCGAAACACCCGATGCAGCGTCGAGTTCGCCATCGTTGCCGTGCATAAAGGCCGAAATGGCCATCTGCGTCGAGGTCGCCGACGAGAAATACGATCGGTAGACGCGGGATGTTTCCATCAGACGGTGCAAGTGCGGAAACGCTTCAGGAAAGGCTGACAGCCTCTGCCAAGCAACACTTTCGAGATGAAAGACCAGAAGGTTTTTCCGCCGTGTGGCGGATGGGCGAAGGGACATCATGAACTTCGGTGCCTCCGGTCGGCAAATATCGCGTTGAAATCGAAGCCGAGGAGTTCCGGAATCTCTGGCTCCGATTTTTTCGCTGGTTCCACTGGCTTTTGCAGTCTGGCTGGCTTTCGCCAGCCAAAAAATGACCGCCCACGTGACGGAATCGGGTTCTCAAAGGCTCCAATTCCCTCAGCCAGATCGATATATCCTCTGCCCATCGAGATTCTTTTGAGCTTTAGTCCTGCTTCGTCGATGAGATGGCGGTATCCTACGGCCTGGTCGCGGCTGTCGGGATCGACCATGGAAAATTTCTCGAAGCGCGCAACCCGATCCTGCCGTTCAATCATCCGCAAATGATAAAGATTGGCGCGCATGTTAGCGCGGGACTCGTGTTGCAATTCCTGCGGAAACCAAGGTTGATGCATCCCCGGGCTGCGCAGCGTGATCGTGGGGGGCAAACGGAACATGCGGGCACTCCAGCGCGGCTGACACAGCCCGTCGGCGCGATAATGATTCCGCGAATTCCAGAGATTGACTAGTTGCAAAAGACGAACAGGCTCGCCGCGCTCATCGCCCATGCGAGCCTCGACCCGCAATCGTCGCAGAAACCTTTCCTCGAACCTCTCATCGGCATCGGCGCACAGAATCCAATCTGCTCCCAGTCGCGCTGCCTCGGTCAAGAGGCGATGGCGATTTGAGACTTCATGGGCATGGGCCGGGCTCAACCGGTGCTCGCGCAGCACCGATATAACTTTGGGCTCCGAGCGAAGGATGTCCGCTGTGGCGTCACTCGAACAGTCGTCCAGCGCGATTATAGCATTCACATACGGCGCAAGATGAAACAGAAAGCCCGGCAGATAGCGCTCTTCGTTCCGGACGGAGATCACACCAAAGATGTTCATGAAAGGCTAAGAGGCCTTGATTGAGCAACAGCCTTCGACGCGGCTGAAATAGTCCAGGATATTCTTTCACATAACCTATTGGCGTTGACGGCCACTAGTGTCGGCGCGCGTCTGTCCGCTGTTTTCCACGTGAATGTTGTCTCCCGACATGCCGTAAGACCCACTTCGACTAGTGGTTGAATTGGCCCCAAATCGTCACCTGCGGTTCCCGCACCGAAGCCTGATGCCATTTCTTGCCGCTTTCTCCGCGTTACGCGCCGCCGGCGTTTTTATCCTCACCGCCACCTCAATGACTTACTCGACTAAGCCATTGAGGTGGCGACTTAACGGTGTCGGCTTTGACCAACTCCGATTTCCCTAACCCGACTGATTTCTCGTAGCCATTATCTTTCTAGCGGCGCTGACGGTCTTCCTCTGCCACAAGTTCATTTAGTGGCGATTTCTGAAGACTGACCGGAATTAGACAGCAGCCTCGGTCGCTGCAGCCGCGCCCATTGCGGTGAAGTGAGGGGAATTTCCGGCTGTAAACGATTTACTCATGTCAAACTCCGCGATTGAGCTTTATCGCGGATGCGGTTTTCGCGAATGCGGCCGATATCAGCTGTCGCGATTTTCTCGGGATGGCCGATCCGATGAAGTGCTGATGGAGCTGATGCGCTCCGATTATTCACCGGTCAACGATATCGAGCAGGAGCGCGCGCTCAACGCAAGCAAATAGGTGCTCCCGCAGAAAAAAGTATCTTTGTTTTTTTGAAGTTTGTTCGTATACGCCAGCTCACAACAGCATAAGCCGGGAGCTGATCGTGGCTGCGTTGTCGCAACGACGACAAACCGATAGGATAGTATTGTACCGTCGGACTCCGGTGCAGAGTGTCATGCGATGATCTGGCGGAGCAAGCAGAAGATTTCTCAGTTCAGCAGTTTGTCTCTGAGCCGGGCGTTAAAGGTCTTGAGCTACCCGTTTCCCAAGGACTGCTTGGCGCTATATCCGCCGTCATCGCGCCGACGACTGCGATCCATTTCTGCGCGGCTTCGGCGATAAGCTCCGATCCATTGCCTGAACGAATATGTCCCAATCGCTGCGCTCGTCGAGCAGCTCGCAGTATGTCGATGACATCCATCGAATTGAGTTACACCGTGCTCTGATCGCCAGGCTTTCATGCATAAACTCATCGACGACGTTGAGCATGCGCGAGCGGGCCTGCACGAACATCATCGTTCGGTAGTCAAAGGTTTTTGTAACGTGGTGGAGTGACCGCTACTCATACTGCCCTCGATGTGGCAAGACGTTCGCCAAAAAGCTGTGGATCTCGCGCTGATTACTGGCTTTTTGCCTATGCCAATTTGCCTATTGACTGCCATCCTTCGAAGAAGGGTGGGCCGATGAGCAGGCAAATATTCATACACATTGGTGGCGAGAAAACCGGCACAACGACGCTCCAGCGTTTCCTTACTCGGAACACGTCGGAGCTGAAGAAGGCTGGCTTCTTCTATCCTTGCGAAGCTCATAATATTTGTTTTGAAAGCATTGCGCATTTTCCAATTGCCGCATCTTTGGTTGGCCAAAGAGTTGAGTTTGTAAGTGAGAAAAGGCAGCGCACGCTTCCGCTTGTTCTTGGCGCGCTCACGCGTCTAGTAGAATCGACGGACGCACCAGTTATTCTATCGTGCGAGCATTTCTCTTCTCGGCTCACTCAAGCCGATCAACTCACGATGCTGCGCGCTGCCTTGCGGACTGACGATATCAAAATTATCTACTACATCCGTGAGCCGTCCGATCTCTCACTCGCCGCGTGGTCAACGGGCGTCCGTTGCGGCAGAACAAAGGCGTTCAACGCCAGCGATGTTACGCCTGAAAATCGGTACTTCAACCATCTCGAGCCTCTCAAGTTATGGGGTTCCATATTTGGCGACTCCAACATTATCGTGCGGGAATACAACCGCTCGCGCCTTATTGGCGGCGATATCCGCAAGGATTTCTGTGAACTGTTGGAGATTGAGCTGCCGCGCGCACAATTTGAGAACGATGAAAACCAGTCATTTGATTCTCAGCGTCTGCAAGTTCTCAGCTACGTCAATTGCGGGCTATCCCAATTTCATGAATCTGAAAATGGATGGCGGCGGGCACAAAAATTAAGAGAGATCATTTCGACCCACATTCCCTGCGGCGAGTCCTTGAATGGCTCGATGAGTGAACAAGAAAGAACCGACATAAAATTGCGCTTCAGCGAAATTAATCGAGAGATTAGTGAGCGATACTTTGATGGTCGCCTTTCACACGACTGGTTTCCGGATCGTAACGCGGAGGATCCAGGAATTGGCAGTCATTCTCAATCTCTCGACGACATAACGTCCATTCTTAGAGAAACCGTTATTCGTATCGCCGACACGTGTAGCGATTACGAAATGAGACTTCGGGAGGTGCGGCCCAAAAGAAGAAGGAAGCTTCATAAGCTTTTAAAGCGGCTCAGACGGAGATTTTTTCAAAGTGATTCTAGAGCTACCGCGCAGCCGTAAGACCGGAATCGTGGACGCTATTTGGCCTTTGCGCCATACGCTTGAATCAAATCGGGCTGCGGATTGATTCACACCACATCCTATTTCGCGTCGGAACCTGCTCTGCCCTGAGTTTACGCCGAACTCTGATCGCCAGGCTCTCGTGCGTAAACTCATCGACGACGTTGAGCATGCGGTATTTCCTCCCCTCGTGTGTCCGATCTTCGACGAAGTCGTAAGACCACACATGGTTCCGGTATTCCGGGCGTAGCCGAATGCACGAGCCGTCCGCCAGCCACAGACGTCCGCGTTTGGGTTGCTTGTAGGGAACTTTCAGCCCCTCCCGCCGCAAGGTGCGCTCGACCCGCTTGTCGTTGATGAGCCAACCGGCATGGCGCAGCAGAGCGGCGATCTTGCGATAGCCGTAACGCCCACACTGACGAGCCAGTTCGATGATATCAGCGGTGAGCCGCTCTTCGTCGTCACGCCCCGTGGGCGCCTTGCGGTGCGTCGACCGATGCTGTCCGAGCGCCGCGCAGGTACGACACTCGGAGACGTGAAGTTCACGTCGAACATGGTCAATACAAACGCGGCGGCGCGCGGGGCTTAGAAGTTTCCCTTGGCAGCCTCCGCCAGGATCAGTTTATCAAGCGTCAGATCGGACCCGACGCGAAGGGACAGAGCAACGCTTACTCGGCCTGTCGGCACGAAGGAGCGCAAGAAGCGCAGCCGCCCGTCTTCAGAGAAGCAGCAGAAAGCCACCAAATGATGTGGATGACCGATGCCGAACCCGTAGACCCCGACAGCACGGCGACGGATATTGGACACCTCAACGCAGGACGGATAGCCGTCTCTCAGCTTGCCGTAGGTACCGCGGCGGACCCTTTTTTGAAGCGTGCGCCATCGCTCAGGAGTTTGGAATTGCGGAGCCATCTTTTGATAGCCGGAACTGGACGTGCCGGTACGAGCTTGCTGGTACGCATTTTCGATGCTTGCGGGTTTGAAACGGAATTGGCGCGACACCCCGGAGGGACGTTTTGGGACGAAGATGCTAACGCCGGCCTCGAAAGCCTACCTCTCGCCGGTGACGATCAGCCGTATGTAGTGAAGTCTCCGTGGAGCTATCAATTCATCGAAGAGATGTTGAACTGCCCCGATATACAATTAGATGCTGTTTTGGTTCCGATAAGAAATCTTGCCGATGCTGCTGCGAGTCGAATAGTTCTGGAGTTACAACACCGCTATAGGCGTGGATCTCCCGATTCTTTTTTGGAACATCCGTGGAAAGATTGGGGGGCAGTTCCGGGCGGAGTGGTGCACTCCTTGGAACCGCTGGATCAAGCGCGGATATTGGCTCACTCATTGTACACCTTGATTGAGCCCTTGGCCCGACGTGAAGTTCCAATTAAATTTCTCTCTTTTCCTCGGTTCGTCTCCGATCCGGAATATCTCTATCGCGCGCTTGGTGAGATTGTCCAATCCAAGCTCACTCAAGCCGAGTTTTGTCGTTGTGTTGAGACGGTCGTCAACCGCAAACTTGTCCGGATAGGCTCCGCGGAAAAAATACTATTAGGAGAACTAAGCGAGACTCCGCCACCATCCCCCTGTGAGGCGACCGTACTGCCAGATTTTGAAACGCTGGATCGAACGGCGCTCAGGCGCGAGGTGCAAAGACTAAATAGCAAACTTCTGGAAGTAAGCGAGAAGTGCAAAAAACTCGAGGTACGGTGCCAGCGACTGGACGCTAAGGCGCGCCGCCGAACCATTGCAGGCCGCTTTTGCCAAGCCAGGGACTATCTCTTAGGCAATTTGCCAACTAGACGGGTCTTGCGAACTGCTTAGCTAGCGTCAGGTTGACTCTGCTGGAGTATTGCCAATCGGCTCTGATCGGCCTCCACCAGGATCAGTTTATCAAGCGTCGAGTCAGACACCGCTTCGCGAAGACGCCGGTTCTCAAGCTCCAGGTCCTTCATGCGCTTCACCTGATCGGTCTGCAGACCTCCGAACTTGCGCCGCCAGCGGTAGTACGTCACCTGCGTCACGCCGAGCGTCCGCACGACATTCGGAATCTTGCTGCCTTGCGCGATGAGCACATCTGCCCGACGCAGCTTCGAGACGATCTTTCCGGCTCGTAATTTCTCTTCGCCGTATCCGTCCCCCTCGGGGGAAAATCCATACTTCGAGACGGACTAAATTCAGTGGGGGAGGATCAACTCTCAGGATGGATGGCGGCGCGCTCAAAAATTGAGAGAGCTTATTTCCGCACATATTCCCTGCGGCGCGTCCTTGAATGTCTCAATAAGTGGACAAGAAAGAGCCGATATAGAATTACGCTTCAGCGAAATTAATCGAGAAATTAATGGGCGATACTTTAATGGTTGCCTTTCACAGTACTGGTTTCCGGATTGCAACGTGCAGGATTTAGGAATTGGCAGTCAGTGTCAATCTCTCGACGATATTACGTCCACTCTGAGAGAAACCGTTATTCGGATTGCCGACACTTGTAGTGATTATGAAATGGGAGTTCGGGAGGCGCGGCCCAAAAGGAGAAGGAAGCTCGGTAATCTTTTTAAGAAACTCAGTCGGAAATTTTTTCAAAATGAAACTAGGGCTTCTGCGCGCCAGTGAAGCTGGCATTATAGATGCTATTTGACTTTGGCGGATTGATTCACGCCACGTAGCGCGGTGTCCTTACGATCATTCGATACGTGCTCCAGAACATTGATCGCCGTCACGACGTCGACCGCCTGCCTCGATCTTCAAGTTTGTCAAAGATGAAATGAAGTGGACCGCCCGCTCATCGGATCTAAGTCAATCGCGGGCGCTATCAAGTAATTATTTTCGCCGAACGTTTTCGAAGAGGTCGATAATTTTCTTGGTCCCAGAGGGTTGAGAAAAACGGTCCATAAAGGCGTCGTATCCATTAGCAGAAATTCGCTGCCAAACGTTGTTGTCGTAATAGGCGTCCATGATTAGGTTAGAAATTTGATCCGGAGTGTCGGCGACGAGCACATCACTCCCATGCGTTAAGCCCATCCCTTCCGCCGCAATTGAGGTCGCAATGACCGGAACACCATAGCTAAGGCTACTGACAATCTTTCCCTTAACACCTCCGCCGTAGCGCAACGGCGCGACGGTTAGCCGACTTGCAGCAAACAGCGGTGCTAAATCTCGCACGTATCCTTTCGCGATAATCCGTTCAGAGTTTAATTGCGTGATGCTATTTGGCATGTGAGAGCCAGCTATAATGAAGCGGTCTTGAAAGCCGTGCCTGAGAAGCTTGGGCCATATCTCACCAACAAACCACTCTACGGCATCAATGTTTGGTGAATGGAGAAATCCTCCTATAAACAGCAGATCTCGCCTGATCGGATCGGGCGCCAAGGCTCGCCTGTAGAGCCGACAAATTTTTCGCAATCCAATCCGGTTTTCGTATTGACGGTTCCAAGGTATATGAGGCGTTTCTCGCAGAATTGGGATGTGATGAACATTAGCTCCCGGCACGAGTTGATGTACTAACTCTTCCTCTGATGCACTCACAACGATTGCCGCGTCTGCTCTCTGCATCAAATCTAGTTCTGCTACCCGCGTTTGCGTGGCTGCTTTCGCCAGGTCTTGATTACCGGTCAGTTCCGCTTGTCGTTGCATGCGAAGAAAATGAAGGTCAACCGCGTGGAAAATGATTTTCGCATTTGGCGCGGCTCGCCTCGCTTTGTCGAACAACGGCGCTGCCGTCGGAGCCCTGTACAGCAATATAATATCTGACTTAGGTCCGATCTTGCGGAAAACCCGGTCCATCGACTTCCATAGTGGTGCAGATAAGGTCCGGATCCCGAGTTTCCTGAGCGCCTGCGTGTACGGGGATCGTGCTTTCAAATCGTTGGGAGCGAAAGTTATTTTATATCCTGCTCGGGATAATATTTGCAGATAAGAGAAGGTGCTCGCTGACCCACTATCTAAATCGGGAGTCGGCGTGCTGTGGTCCACGACAAGAACGCGCCCTCGTTTCATTCAAATCGATCAATTCTAAAGGTCGGCACAAATGCCTTGATACGACTTTGCAATTGAGAAATTGCCTTTGCGACGACCACCAAATCCCAATCTTCAGACAAAGAAATTTCGCTAAGAAGCCGATGAGCGAGATCTGCCGGAAGCTGACTTTTGACCGTAGAAAGATCGACTCCATGGTCGCAGATAAAATCTGGATCGTAGATGTGGAGGTTATAGCCTCGATCCAACAGCTCGTTTGCGAGCTTCACGAGCGGGCTGTTTCGCACGTCGTCCGTGGCGGGTTTAAAACTCAAACCTACGAGTAGTACGCGAGAGCCCGGCTTCACTCTCGCTTCAATCTCCTCGATCAGAAAGAACAGGTGCGAGTCATTGCTGCGCAGGATGCTGCTCATAAGAGGAGCGGAAACTCCTGTCGCTTCCATGCGTAAGGCTAGCGCGCGCACGTCCTTCGGAAGACAAGGGCCTCCGAACGCCATCCCGGGGCGAAGGTATGCAGCAGAAATATTCAACTTTTGGTCGGCAAGAAAGATGTCGAAAATTTGGCTTGGCGTCGCCTTTGCACGAACGGCGAAACGCGCAATTTCGTTGGCGAAAGCAACCTTTAGAGCGTGAAAACTGTTGTCCGCGAACTTCGCAAGCTCGGCCACCTCGAAGCTGGTCAGGAATTTTTCGACGTCAAAGTTTTCGAACAGACGAAGTAAGAGCTTTCCGCATCCCGGCCGACGTTCGCCGATTACGATGCGAGATGCATCGTAGTGATCTGCCACTGCGCTACCCTCGCGACTGAATTCTGGCAGATAAGCGACGTCATACCGACCACCTGGAGCTTCGTCCGCTGATGAAATCAAAGCCGGCATCACGACATCGCTCATGGACCCCGGGAGCATCGTGCTCCTTACAACCAATAAAAGCGGTTCAAGATCACCACGTCGCAAATGAATTGTTTCACCTAACGCTCTGACCGCTGTAACTACCTCTGATAAGTCTAGGTCCCCATGCTGCAGCCCGCGCGTACCGACGCAGAGGAATACCAAATCGGAATTGACTATTTCGCCAGTTTCATTTGTGACGGAAAACCGACCGTCAGCATGGCCCTGGCCGATGAGAGCGTCGACGTGCGGTTCTCGAAAAGACGGTTTGCCGACGCCCGCATTGACCAGAATTCGGTCGTCGCATTCAACTCCGATGACATGGTGACCGTCGCGAAGCATCGCAGCAGCAGTTACTGTGCCAACGTGCCCGAGGCCTATGACCGCAATTTTCAGTTTCGAATTGCCGTGAAGCAGTTCGCTGGCCTCAAGATATTTTTGTGGTTGGTGAAGGTTCAAGGTCTGCTCCTGGGCCGCCGCCTAATGTCATCCCAAAGGATTCCAGCGGGATCAGCAACCGTCGGTTTTATCAACTTTGTTGATAGGTTGTGGAGAACATTCCTGAACGGAGGATTTTCGGTTTCTACTTCGCATTCTTGCTCGGCGTTGAAGTTGTGAGATCTAAAGTTCTCAAGCTGCTGAGGCGCCCCCCGTTAGTGCGGTGCGTCGGTCACCCACTTCCCATTGACTCCAGTGCAATGAGTTCCCGTTGAGGGAAACACCGTTGTGGCAGTCGATGCCAATGCGGCCGGAGGCGCCGAGTCGCACTGAAAGCCGCGACTGCAAAGCGAGTGGTAAGCAATCCCCCTGTAAGAATGTAACGCGAGAAGTTGTTGAGAATGGTTGAGAGATAGAACCAGCCCCAACCGATGACCTTGAGATAGGTGAAGTCGGTCTGCCAGAGTTGATTGATCGCAGTCGTCTTGTTCTTGAACTCATCTGCGGCCGTGATGACGATGAATGCCGGGCTGATGATGAGGTCGTGGGTCTTGAGGAGGCGATAAAGAGAAGCTTCCGAGAGGAAGTAGCGCTCGTATCGGCGAACCGGGTCGCCCGTTCACGCGGCGACAAAGTGGGCTCATCGAGCTCCATGTCGATGATGCCCCGGCGAACTTCATCAGGAATGCGGTTCCATATTCCCGACGGCTTCGACGGCTTGTCTTGCGAGGCTTCAACGCCGCCCGATGGATAGCGATCATACCAGCGATAGAACGAGCCCGGCAGAATGCCGGGTTGCGATTTTCTCGGGATGGCCGATCCGATGAGGTGCCGATGGTGCTGATACTCTCCGATTATTCACCGATCAATGACATCGAGAGGGAACCCGTGCTCGACGCCGGCAGATAGACGCCCGAAGGAAACAACATCTTTGATTTCAATAAAAAATTCAGATTAAATGACCGATGCCCCCGGTCGAACTCGGGAGCGGCGCTAGTACCCGAATTATCACATGACGGACGCACCAAAGATGGGGTGAGGTCCGGGGCGGACAAGAGACACCGAAGCCCAGGCTTCAGAAAAGTACCAGAAAAGAGGGGCAACTTGCAAACATGAGTCTGTGGTCCGAATTTCTGACGAACGAGCAGCGCGTCATCCATAAATGGAAGCACTATTTTCCGATCTACGAGCGACACTTCAGCCGGTTCGTCAACGCCGACGTAGTGTTCATAGAGATCGGTTGCGGTCAAGGTGGGTCGCTACAGATGTGGAAGCGCTACCTCGGGCCACACGCAAGGGTTGTTGGGCTGGATATTGATCCGCGCTGCATCGAGTTTGCGGATGACCAGATAAATATCCGTATCGGCGACCAGTCGGACACTAAATTTCTCGCCGAGGTCGTCAGTGAATTCGGACCACCGGACGTCGTGCTTGATGACGGCAGCCACATCATGCGCGACGTCAAAGCGTCGTTTGAAGCTCTTTATCCGATGGTGGACCGCAACGGTGTATATTTGGTCGAAGATTTACACACCGCATATTGGAACGAATATGAGGGCGGTTTATGCCGTTCGGATACATTCATAGAGAAATGCAAGACACTTATCGATGACCTTAACGCCGATCATACGCGGGACGCTCTGAAGCCGACAGATTTCACGAGGTCAACGCTCTCGATGCACTTCTATGACAGCGTCGTTGTCTTCGAAAAAGGACGACATACGGCAAAGTTTGCTCCGCAAATTGGACGTGCCTCCCTCTGAATTTCAAACTAAGACATTATCAAAATGTGGAAATAGAAACGATACCGCAATGTCATCTTTGAAAAAACGGAATATGAGTGGCTCGGATAGGGGCAGCGGGCCAGCGTCCCCCTAATCCAATTCCAGCCATGACTGATCGTCTTCTATTGGTGGCCTCCGCAAGACGAGCTTGTCGAGTGTCAGATTGGGTACCACTTTGGGCAAGCGCTGGTTCTCAGGCTCAAGATTATTCATCCGTTTGACACCTTTGTCTGCTGTGCGGAGAATACTGTAGGAGAGCAGCATAACCCATAACCGCGATTGCCGGCCCCCTTAACTTTCGCGTACTCTGCGTTGAGCGCAAAACGCAAAAGATGGCCCATTCGGGTGGTTCGGGTGATCCAACGTAATGTCGATTTGATTTAAGCCTAGCTCCCTCGCAGCATTCAAGATGGTGTCTTTTGTCAACCAAATCGCATACGGTTCGCTACCACCGCAAAATCCGTTCCATTGCAATGCGTCCCGATAGTAGCGCTTAGCGCCGATGCCTTCTTTCCCAAGAGAAGAAATTACTTCGTAGTCTTTAAAGTAACCTAACTGTCCCGAGGCGCGGATTGCGTCTTCATCATAGTAATGAGTCCACACATACAGCTTATCCGTAACTTTGCTAATCTTTGAAAGTAGCCCAATCGGATCGGTCATATGATAAAGGACGCCGCTGGCTATGACGGCGTCGAATTTTGTATCTACCGTGTCGAGAAACAAGCTAAAATCGCCTAGCTTGAATTGGACGCGGTCGAGATTGAAGATCTCCTTGATACATAGACATTTTAAAAAACCGAGAGTGTTGGCTTCGACCGCAACTACTGATCGTGCGCCCGCTTTCTGAAGCATATAAGAATGCGCTCCTTCCAGAGGTCCGAGCTCTAATAGGCTTTTGTCTACGAAGCCGCCCAATATCTCTTCGGCCCAGCGAATCCGTCCATCTTCAAAAAGATTTGCAAATCCTGGTTTAGCAACAAGTGTTGAGTCCGTCGGCATCGCCGATGACCAATCGTCGTTAAACATATCAATAACGTTCTGCGCCGAAGGCGCAGACTTGACATAGCCGCCAGAGAAGTTTTTCTTCGTGTGCGGCAATGTTTGAGGAGCGCTATTTGTTTGAGGCTCAATCAGGCCAGTTACATCATTGGCCAATACTGGCATTGTTAATGCATCGCATGGTTGCGCAGCGTAGCGCTTTAATCTTTCCCAGCGGAAAATTCTTTTTAACTTCCGCTTCGAGCCCCGAATGCCCGGAATGTAATTTAGTATATTTTCGCGCTTAGAAGAGACGATTACTTTCGATTCTTGCGATTTCATCGGCGCGCCCATGTTTTGCGGGGATTTCTGGTAGGTTTCCGATTCGAGAAGCGATTTCTTCATTCGCTCCCAGCTCTCAATAATGGAATTCTTATCGTCGCTGGGCACCATATGAACGTAGAATTCCAATTCGTTCCGCGGCGTTTCGATGTAATGAGCGCAGGCAAAAGTTAGCAAATCTAACTCCGCCATCTCTTTGCATAGTTCGGCGAATGTTATCGGCGTGAAAATCCAACAGTGAGAATCGTGATATGTTCCATTTACGATAGAGTCTTTTGCCGCCTCAATACCGAGCTTTGTTGAGCTATGTGGCCGCAAATTTTGGATATCGAGAGTGCCGTTCCAAGCGGCAGCGCAATCAACCACACGAATGTAGGTGCAATGTTCAATAATCATGCGCGGAGTCGGGGCTCGCGCCCGCCGAAGATAGGCATCCAGCACGTCATGAATTCGCGTTTCAAACCGCAAAAAATCGAAAGTATATCTTCGATCAGGCACCGCTAGGCGCAGCGATCCTGTGGCCTTTAGAATTGAGCGGATTTCGGCGAGCCACGTGATGAGGTCGGGGACATGTTCGATGACGTGGGACGCAACGACGTAATCGACTTTGTTGTCGATCCCTATGCATTCGCTGAGTGTCTGTGAACCCCAAACGGCATTTATCTGTACGATATTGTCGTTGTCGACGGACGGATCGTTGGCGTATTTGGCGCGAATATCGTCAGTATCGGCATGATCGACGAAAAAAATATCGCCCTCCTCCGGCCACACCAAAGGGGATGCGAGGGCGCCAATTTCGAGACCCTTCAACTCCGATAAATCGAGGTTCGCCAAAATTTTATCCCGGCGCGTAGCCTTAGCGCCCTTAGGAAACGGCAGTTTTAAGGGAGCTGGACGCATCCGCAAATTCAATGCGCGCCTATCACTCACCCCGAACATTGCATAGTGCGCAGCTCCCGAAGCCAATGCGCCCGAACTAACTGCAGCAGCTACATCTGGGTTTGCGGTGAGATAAGCTTCCTCATCAAATGATGACATATCGATGCACCTATATGTTGTGCGGACCCAGTTCCTGCGAACCCCCGCTAAGCCCCAACGGGGAATTGCGGATAGCTCGCTCCAGACGTGAAGTGAAATTCTTTCCGTTAACTCGTCGACTCGTCTTCCTTCAAATAGCGGGACCAGGGTTTGAGCCGGCGTGAATAACGCGCCTTTTCGTAATTCGAAGAATTCAGAGCGAGGTTCAGGTTGTAAAACGGGTCATTTGCGAATACATCGGGCCATTTCTTCCGCATGAATTCACAATCCCGACGAAAACGCTCGCGTTTTTCCGGCGTCGACTCGGCGCCTCGAGTTACGGACTCGTGATGAATCAATTCAGCGAAGGGTGTCCAAACGTTTCGATAGCCCCGTTCCTGGACTTTCAGACAGAAATCAACATCATTGAATGCTACGGGAAGTTCTTGCTCGTCCAATCCTCCAACTTCCTCATAAATGGATTTTCGAACAACGAGACAGGCTCCCGTGACCGCAGAAACAGCACGCGTCAGCACGGCTTGCCCCATATATCCGAGCTCCCTTTTCGGAGCGAAATGAAAGGCATGTCCAGCGAAGTCGCCAAGGCCGATCACAACACCAGCATGCTGGATTCGACCATCTGGATATAACAGCTTCGCGCCCACCGCACCGATCTCTCTGCGTATGGCGTGGGACACCATTTCATTTAACCAATCCGCTCCGATGATCTCAATGTCGTTATTCAGCAGCGCGATAATGCTGCCTTTTGCTTCGCGAACAGCTGCGTTATTCATGGCTGAATAATTAAATAGGCCGCTGTGCCGTATAATTCTTACGCGCGAATCCCGCTTGAGTTTCTCAAAGAGAGAAATTGTCTTCTTTTCCTCGCTGTCGTGGTCAACGATGATGACTTCGATATTAGGATAATTTGTACCATTCAGAACCCCGTCAACCGCAGTAGACAAAAGGTGATGGCAATCCTTTGTCGGAATAATAATGGAAACGAGCGGCTTTGGCGACGGAACGCGTCGAATAACGCGTGAAAAGTTTTCGGCGCCCGGCGCCGCGGTTACCCTTGCATCTTCACCCTCAATATCCAAATACTCTTGAATGGCTTTGCGTGCGGCCGTGGTACATTTTTCCAGCTGAGCTTCTGAGAAGCTCGGTGCAATGCTTCCTCGACGCCAATGGTATAAAAAGCTTGGGATGTGGCAAATTTTTCTCGCAGTTGTTTGGGCCCATGCCCGGAGAATGAGGTCGTAATCCTGACTTCCTTCGAACCCCTTCCGGAAGCCCCCAATTTTATCCATGAGACTTCGTCGATAAACGCCTAAGTGACTCACCATGTTCTGGCCGAGTAAAAGCTCTGGGTTGAAATCCGTCTTGCAATATCCGCCGTGTATCCGGCCGTTTTCATCAATGCTGTCCTCGTCAGAATATATAATATCAACGCTCGGACTTGCATTAATTGCGACGGCTACTTCGTACAACGCGGTTTCATTTAAAACATCGTCATGGTCCATCAGTGCGATGAATTCCCCTGATGCCAATTTCAGAGCCGAATTAGTCGCCTCGGAAATATGGCCGTTTTTCTCTCGGTGGACAACTTTGATGCGGGAGTCCGCTTTGACAAATTCATTAAGGAGAGGAGCAATTAACGGGCTCGGGGAGGCATCGTTAGCGATGCACAATTCCCAGTTCGGATAACACTGTCGAATCACCGAATCGATTGCTTCCCGAAGAAATGATTCTGGAGTATTGTAAACGGGCATAACAACCGAAATAAGGGGTTTTAGATCAAGATCGGCTAGATGGTTTGCAATTGCATGGCGCGCGGAAGCGGTCAGGCCGATTTCAAGTCTCGTAAATACTTCGCGCCGGTCTATCCATCCACGCCGCTCAAAATGCAGAAGCGGATTGACATTTCGCCTTTTCACATCGGGATTATTGATCATATATCCTTGAGTAGAAAAAAACGGCCCTGGATCACGGCCTTCCGTCGCACCGTACTCAATATAATGCTTGGCCGGATCCACCCTGCTGGCCGCGACGTCGGGATATGTTGTCCTATACCAATCCGGATCAAAGAAAATTGATGAATTTATTGCGTTTTCCTTAAATTGTTTAGGCAATAGTCGGGACTGAATTTTGAGTGAAAGTCTTTTCAGGTTAGGGGCACCTTTTCGAAGTTGAAAAGCTCTTCGGGATAGTGCCCTAGTTACTTTGGCTTTCTCCTCGGTCATGCGATCGATTTGACCTAGCACGCGGTCGAGTTTCTCTCGCGTTCGCGCCAATTCGAGGTCCTGTAGCAGTAACCGGCTTTTGTATTCTTGACTTTGCCATTCCCGCGTAACTTGCGCACCTAACGTCGAAAATATCAGACGCCAATCTTCCGCGGTTTTCGCGTCGGAGGTGAATAGCGATTGCAGAGCAACAGGGGGATTTTTGGCCGCGACTATGCCGAGGCCGTATCCGTGGACGAATTCGAACGTCGCGTGATTTGCCTTAATGTCGTCGAAAAATTTCCATACGCCGAAATTTCGCTCTCGAACGTTAGTGTCGTGGAATAAAACGACTGCGTCATCAGTGAGCTTGGCGCGCCAGCTTTCGAAATCTTCTCGGACGTCCTCATAAAAGTGGCGCCCGTCAATATGCAGTAAGTCGATGCTTTTGTCAGCAAACTCCGAAAGCGCGTCGCTAAATTTTGACCGAACTAACCTTGAGAAGTTTGTAAAAATCATATTGTGGTGTTTTACGGCCTCGAAAACTTCTTCGCCGTAGAGCGCCGAATGTTCGTCTCCCTTCCAGGTGTCAATCGCACAGCACGACGTTGGGATGTGCAGTCGCTCCACAGCTTGGCAGAAGCAGAAATACGAAAATCCGGAATGCGTCCCGAGCTCTACAAAAGTTTTTGGGCGAAGGACGTCCATTAGCCAGAAGGCAAAAGGAGCATGTTCAAACCAGGCCGACTGCACTTGGTAGTCGGGCGTCCACAGCGCAGCGCGAGTGAGCGGAATTTTCTCAGCGATCTGTTGAAATGTCATCTAACTATACCTAGCGTTGATGGCTGGCTTAGAAGCGGTCATCTCCGCAGCGTTGATATAGGACCAAGTCACTGTTGGTGATGACGCGGTAGACCTCGTCTGCCGATACACAATATTCGGAAAATTTTATGACGATCCGACGAAAGGCTATTCGCCGTCCGGCTTCAAGGGGAGCATGGGCTCCGCCGATCTTGGCTTTTATAAACTCAGCGATTGAAGTCATCGTACGATCGCCGTGGCTCTTGACCGTGAGATGCGTCACGGCATCAAGTCGAAAAATTCCCAGAGGATCGATTTTGAAGCGTCCATCTCACAAGCCTCGGCGACAGTGTTGCGTTTTTTCTTGTCTGGTGCCAAGGAGGGGGTAATCAGCCGCACGTGGCCGGTTCTCGGAGTTCAGTATGCTGGACACGTCGTGCGTAAAATGTTGAACGACGGCCGAGCCGATAATGCGAGCTCTGCATATAACTATAACTTTCATCCCCACCTCTGCCTAAGTTGGGCTTCGCCGCATCTTTAGCGTGGCCTTCATGTGTTTGTTTGTGCCGGTCTAATTAGGAAGCGATCGCTTCCGGCGTCAAGTCATTGAGGCTCGCAAGAGGTCGATTATGATTGTAGTCGAACGATACGTTGGGCCGAACGGCATCGTAATATCGATGCCAGCCCCGCATACAATCTACTCATCGCGGGACGAATGCATTACTTCCCCTTTTAGAAATTCACCTCCCAGCCAGGCATTGAAGCTCTCGATGTAGCCGTTTTCTATCAGGTGAGCATGGCCCGGTGGACACCTTCTTCGCACCGACCGATGCGACGCACTCTATACTGCCTCATCGGGCAACTTTCGGCGGGTCGGCTAAAGGTTTCTTACAGGCAATCTAAACGAAGGCGTCGGTGGTTCACCGGTGCTCGCGCGAAGGAGACCGCGGCCAAATGCGCAGTCGACCCGCCTATCATTGACGAGCCAACTGGCATGCCACAGCGGCGAGCTTGAGACGACGGTCCCCAAAAAATCGCTAGAAAAGGCTTGTGGCCCAAGCTGCTTTGAGCATAATCCAAGTGGAAATTGAGGGATGTTTTCGGTTTCTATGCGGCTTTAACGAACGTAGGAAAATTCGCGAAGGTTCGGCTAAAGAATCTCATTTCGGAATAATGGCTAGTGGCCCCATTTGTATTGCTATTAGAAATTGACATACATTAAGGTATTTTTGAATCCAATCAGCAACTCAAGTTGCGTCGCGGAAACATATGCCTTTGCTAAATAACATTGGCATGAGAATTTTGAGGTATATGAGTGTTAGCGCTCTCTACCGAAACGATCTTGGCTTAAACGATATTCGCAAAGCCTGCGGACGCTATGCTGAGTTTTATTTTCAATTGGTTATTAAACTTAAAGCGCTGTGGCGATATCCCCTGAGTGCAAAAAAAAGAAAACGCTATCTGATATCGCGAACTGGGGGTCCGCTTGTAATGGAGCACGGCGGTGAAGCCGCAATCGTCGTTCCATTTGATTTTTCCTCGACACTTTCGGTCGATCGAGTGGCCGTAATATTTCACTGTTTTTATGTTGATCTCGTTGATGAATTCATGCAATATTTCAAGAATATTCCTTGCGATGCGGATTTTTTTATCTCGACCGACAGCGCTGAAAAAGCCGAAGAGATAAAACTTCGCTTTTTCGGTCAGTTTAAAGGCTCGATAGACATAAGAATTGTTCCGAACCGTGGGCGCGACGTAGCTCCGAAATTTGTGACCTTTGCGGATGTCTACGAAAGATACAATATTTTTGTTCATCTACATACAAAGCAGTCTGCGCGTGCAGGGGCCAAGCTGGCGGGGTGGCGCGGATATTTTTTGGAAACGTTGTTGGGGTCACCAAAAATAATAATTTCGATACTTACACTATTGCAGGATCCTAAAATTGGAATCGTATTTCCCGCGACGTACAAACCGATACGCCCGTATATGAGTTGGGGGCGTAATGCTGCTAAAATTAGGCCCATCCTCGCGCGCTTCGGATTGACCCTCAGTCTGGGGAATAATCGAATTGAATTCCCTTCTGGTTCGATGTTTTGGGGGCGGTCCAATGCAATAAAGCCAATACTTGACCTCGGGTTGACGTTTGATGATTTTGACCTCGAGGCTGGCCAAGTAGACGGCACCTTGGCGCACGCCATCGAGAGGGTAATACTATACTCCTGCGAAGTAGCAAATCTCGAATGGCGGAAGATCTCCAAGCCGTATTTGGCCGTTCCTGGAGATACTTTAATTCGAATAACTTCTTTAGCCTCAATAAAGGAAGCACGGGAAAAAGTTTTTATTCCGGTTATACCGCAGGTGCCCGGGGACTAAGCGATTGCCATTATTTTTATGAAGGAACTCCATCTTACTTAAACACATCAGTCAACTTTTTGAACGGCTGCTATAGCATCTATTGATGGATAATATTCTGGATTTTTTCTTCAAGCTCGCTCGTCCAGCATTGACCGGGGAATGGCCTTCTCCCATTGGGTGGCTCTCACGTTTGAAGGTCTTTAAGCCCTTGGCCTCGATTGGACGGAGCCTATGTGTGGAGGACGAAGGAGCCAATGATCGCGTAGATAAACATGCATCCATGGTCGGCAGGTAAGACCTCGGGCGCTGGAGTTCGGTGTCGAGCGAAGCGTGAGGTAATCGGCGATATTGAGCCAGTGCTGCGCGACACAATCATCTATATTGCGTAGTCTATTTGACCGTGCGTTCAAGCCCAAGGGCGCTTGTTTCAGCAGCCTTCCCCTCGAAACTGGGCGTTAAAAGCGATCTCTGGTACATTCGAAGATACCTGCGAGTACGAAACGCCGAGGTGACGGCAGCCGTGTAGAAGATCATCGTCGGCCTCTGGTGCATTAGAAATCACGAGGCTAACTCCAAACGTTCTGAGAAACTGGAGTGATCCTAATTTATTAAGGACGTCGTGGGATAATATCGGAATACTCGGGGAGAAATCTCCGCGCGGCGCATCCGCAAGGATTCCATGAACGAGCAAGGTGACGTCGGTACCCCCCGACGAAAGCTCGTTGGCATTCCGAATTATGAGCGTCTTTGCATCGAGGCTGAGATGTTCGGGCATTGTTATGAGGATATGTTGAATGCTTCGCTTCGACCTTAGAATTTCACTGAGCGGATTGCGGCGTGCAAACATTCTCGCTGCCTGTTCTCCTAGGTTCGCTGTGCACTGCGTCCAGGCGTTTTGTAGCAACAGGCGAAGCGTCGTCGCCTGGATGCCGTAGTGTTTGCGGAGAGCGTTGCTTATCCTGATGTGCTCCTCATAAAACGCTGCGCCCTTGAGAGCGGCGACGGAACTGTTCTTGCCGTGCAGCCGAAAATAAGACCGTGCACCCGGCTCGTATGCGATGCGACCTCCTCGAGCCAAATTGCTATAAAGGAACCAGTCACCGCAGATCGTATATGTGCAGAGTTCGGATAGGAGGTCCGAGCTGATGCGCTGGCGCCGAAAAATACAGCCGCCTACATTTGCTATGACGTTTTTCGCGCCGAATGGGCCATTGAACCAGGCATAAGCACTCGCGATTCGTGGTTCTCGCCAAAAAGTAGAGAGATCCAGGTGATCGTTCTTTTCGCGAATCGGGTTGCCGTCCGCATCGATGTAATCAACACGTCCAAATGCCAGCATGATGCTTGGGTCGTTGAAGTATGATGCGAGTTCCTGAAGAAAATTGGAATCGCAGCTATCGTCGCTCTCGCAAATCCAGACAAGTTCGTTCTGGGCGAGATTCAGGCCTTTGTTCCATTGGCTGAAGATGCTGCCGGAGTTTGTTTCATTGAAGACAGTGGTGACGGGAAACGGCAGTGCAGATGCAATTTTCTGAATGACGTCCTTGCTATTGTCCGTTGATGCATCATCCAAGATGATCAACTCGCTGACACCGAGTTTTTGGTCGAGAATTGAGCGAACGCGCTCTTCGAGAAAGCGCGCATGGTTGTAATTGGGAATGATCGCAGAGATCGCGGGGTGGCTTGTTTTTGGCTGTTCTGCGTGTCCGTCGGTCGGGCCGACTGTTGGGCTATGGATTTGAGGATTAAGCGCCCGAAATATTGGGTCTGGCTGTGGGCGTAGAGTAATATAACTGCCGAGTTCCAACGCCTCGAGACGTTGAGCACGATAAGCTTTTCGCTTGCGAGCGTTCAGGGGATGACGCAAGAAGGCCGACGCCTTTGCAAGCTTCTGCAAGGGCCTGAGCGTCCAAACGGGCGCGGGCAATTTGATAAGGCGTTGTATCGATGAGGTGATACGTATCACGATCGTCAACCTGCTGGTCCGCGAAAATTTTCTTTTATCGAATGTCTTGTACCCTTCCGACCAAACTTTCGGGGTGTCGCGTGAGGCTTGAGAATAGAAACCAAATTTTGAAGACACTTCCAAGAAAATCGGCCAAGAAGATCAATGGCCGCGATTGCATCGTAGGCCCACAGAAGACGCGCGATGGGTCAGTCGATTGTCAGGACACGCCGGACGTATTCGGCATAAGCGCTCTTGCCTAGACGGCCGAGCGACGCCGACACTTCGGCTGGCGTTAGAAAGCCCATATGGATTGCAATTTCTTCTGGGCATGAAATTTTGAGGCCCTGGCGGCGTTCGACGGTCGCGATGTAATTGCCGGCGTCCATCAGACTTTCAAATGTTCCCGTGTCGAGCCAAGCGAAACCTCGGCCCATTCTTTCGACGTGGAGAGCGCCGAGTGAGAGATACATCTCATTCAGGGTCGTGATTTCGAGTTCACCGCGTTCTGACGGTTTCACCTGCGACGCGAGTTCGACCACCTGCTCGTCATAGAAATAGATTCCGGTCACTGCCCATCTCGATTTGGAATTCTTCGGCTTCTCGACGATAGATTGCGCTTTTCCGGACGCATCGAACGTAACGACGCCATAACGCTCCGGATCGGCAACTTCATAGGCAAAGATCGTTGCGCCGCGTTCGCGAGAAGCCGCATTACGCAGCATATCGACGAGGCCGTGACCATAGAAAATGTTGTCGCCGAGAACGAGAGCGCAACGATCACTGCCGATAAAATCGCGGCCGATGATGAACGCCTGCGCTAGTCCCTCAGGTGCCGGCTGCGCGGCGTAACTCAAGCGAACCCCAAACTGCTCGCCTGACCCGAGCAGATTTTTGAACAGCGGTTGGTCGTGCGGCGTCGTTATGATGAGAATGTCGCGAATGCCCGCCAGCATGAGCGTCGACAATGGGTAATAGATCATCGGCTTGTCGTAGATGGGAAGCAATTGCTTCGAAATCGCCAGCGTCAGCGGGTAAAGCCGCGTGCCGCTGCCACCGGCCAGAATGATCCCCTTCAACGTGCTCATCTTGATTGACCGACATCCTGTTGCAGACATTGTGTTGTTTCGTCGCGAAGCGGACCGATGAGCCGATCGAGCCCGTCCGATAAGGCTTCCGACCAAGGCCGAAAGCGGATGCCGTAGACGTCCGCGAGTTTGTCGGTCGAAAGCACGGAATAGGCGGGACGAAGGGCTTTTGTCGGGTACTCGGTTGTTGCGATCGGAAGAATCGCAGCGCGTGGCCCTCCTCTCTGCGCGGCGCCGTCGATGATTGCGCTGGCGAAGGCATGCCACGTCGTCTCACCGCTGTTGACTGCGTGGAACGTGCCGAAGATTTCTGGATCTGATGGTGACGCGCCAAGACTGCCAATGATTTGCCGAACCACCTCGGCGAGATCGGGAGCATAAGTAGGATTGCCGTGCTGATCATCGACGACGTTGATCTCAGGGCGTTCTTGGTTGAGGCGTAGAATTGTCTTCGCAAAGTTCGAACCGAACGGACTGAAGACCCAGGCCGTGCGTAGAATGATGTGCTTAGCGTTGACTGCGGCGACGAGACGTTCACCCGCGAGTTTGCTCTTGCCATATACTCCGGCGGGTGCCACCGCGTCGGTTTCGACGTAAGGCTTTCGTTTCGTTCCGTCGAAGACATAATCGGTCGAGAAATGAATGATCACTGCCCCGGCTTCGGCGGCAGCCTCGGCTGCGGCTTGTGCGCCTGTCGCATTTGTCGCGAAAGCGGCCTCGGGCTCGTCTTCGGCACGATCGACAGCCGTGTAAGCTGCAGCGTTCACGACGATGCTTGGACGGGTCGCGCGGATCGCCTGCGCCACGGAAGCCCGATTGCAAAGATCAACGTCCGGCCGACCGATTTTGACAACGTGATGCCCGGACGCACTCAACACCTCGTATAGAGAGCGGCTGACTTGGCCGTTCTGGCCGATGATCAGAACGCGTTGCTTGCGGGACGTCATCACTCGGAACTCTCCGAAAGTTCGGTTTCGACGAGCGCAGACTTATCAAGCAAGCCAAGTCTCGTTCCAGAATAGACGTTCTCGCGCAAAGGGCGCCACCACCAAGCGGTGTTCAAGTACCATTCCACCGTGGCTGCGATCCCAGTATCGAATGTTTTTTCAGCTCGCCAACCGAGTTCCGTCTCGATCTTGGTTGGATCGATGGCGTAGCGCCGATCGTGCCCCGGCCGATCGGCAACAAACGTGATCAGTTTTCGCCGCGCTGAATCACTCGGCACGTGAGCGTCGAGGAGATCGCAGATGCGCTCGACGACGGTGAGGTTTTCGGTCGGTGCCCGGCCGCCCACATTGTAGGTTTCACCAATCCGTCCGCGCTCCAACACGGTCACGAGGGCCTTTACATGGTCTTCGACATATAGCCAATCGCGGACTTGCCGGCCGTCGCCGTAAACCGGCAATGGCTTGTTTTCGAGCGCATTGAGAATAATGAGCGGGACCAGCTTTTCTGGGAAATGATAGGGCCCGTAGTTGTTCGAGCAGTTCGTTATCAGCGTCGGCAGGCCGTAGGTTTCGTGCCAAGCACTAACGAGATGATCGGATGAGGCCTTACTGGCGGAATAGGGAGATCTTGGATCGTAAGCCGTGCTTTCACGGAAAAAGCCGCCGTCGTCGAGACTGCCGTAAACTTCATCGGTCGAAACATGGAGAAATCGGAACGATGCGCGTCGCCCAGATGGCAACTCATCCCAGTAGCGCCGCGCTGTTTCGAGAAGGACATGGGTGCCGAGGATATTGGTCTTGATGAATTCCGCAGATGACGAGATCGACCGATCGACATGGCTCTCCGCCGCCAGGTGCATCACGGCATCGGGCTGGAAATCAGCGAATACGCGGTGGATGGCATCGATGTCGCAAATATCGGCTTGGACGAAACGGTAATTCGAGTTGCTGGAAATCGACGAGAGCGAATGCAGATTGGCGGCATATGTTAGCTTGTCGACATTCAGGACGTCCCAGCCCCGATCGCCGACGACATATCGAACAAGCGCTGAACCTATGAAGCCGGCGCCGCCCGTGACTATGACTCTCATCAGGATCTGTCCGATAGCACGAATTAAAACTTCAGGGAGAGATCGTTCAGCAAAGGCAGAACTGCATCCTTGTCCGAAATGATCGCGTGTTTGGCAGTGACTGGCCAATCGATTTTCAATTGCGGATCCGACCATAGAATGCCCGCTTCGGCCCCTGGAGCATAATAGCTCGATACTTTGTAGACGACTACAGTGTCCGGTTCCAAGGTACAAAAACCGTGAGCAAATCCATCCGGAATGTAAATCTGCAGACCGTTGTCGGCCGATATCTCTACGGCGACGTGACGGCCGTACGTGGAAGATGCTGGGCGTATATCGACAGCAACGTCCAGGATGCGGCCACTGCTAACACGCACGAGCTTCGACTGCGCATATGGCGGCACCTGAAAGTGGAGGCCGCGGATGGTGCCACTCATAGCGGAGAGCGAAAGATTATCCTGAACGAACTTATCGTCGATTCCCGCTTCAGCGAGAGTTTTGGCATTGTAAAGTTCGGTAAAATATCCCCGCGTGTCCGGATATCTCTTTGTTGCCAACAGCAGAACGTCAGGAATATCGAGTCGAGTAATCTGTGTCACAAAGTTATCCGAAAGTTCAATATTGACGTATGAGATGCATTCAACTTGCCCGAGCATCGATCGCTTTGAGTAGCCGATGTTAGATGCTACCGCAATCGGGTTCCTTCTGGCAAATGCTGTGCAGGCAAGGAAGCAGTCTAAGCCCGACAAGTGGGATCTTGCGGCGGGTCGCGGCCCAAAGGCTTTTGGAAACCGGGATCTCGTAGCTGAGTAATTGATATCTCAACGCTGTGGGCGACGATGTGTGCCGGGACGCTCCTCAAAGCTTATCATTTTTGTGACGGGTGTTTCCTCAAGCGAGATTCATTGAATTTTCGCTCTGCGTAAGGGCCGGCAGTTTCTGACTTGTTCAAGGGATAGCGTGGCATCGATTCCTTGGCTTGGCGCATGTCGAGATCGCGATAGGCCTCGAGCCGTGCGCCGACCAGTACGTTCGCCTCCCGTGCTGCGTGACTCTTGTACTTCAATCGCCTTGCGGATTTTCTCGGATTTGTCGAATGTGACGATGATGGCCGGGGCTTTGGGTTTGCTTAGGTCTCGGTCAAAGGAAACCAGTCCAATAAAAATGGGCTAAACTGAAGCCGGCGCGACAATTTGGCGACGGGCTGCAAATGCGGATTTGAAAAACCGGGTTGGGTGCATGCGAGCAGCGGCCGCGAGCGAGCGCAGTTTGAAGAAATCGATTCCACGGTGGTGGTTGGCGGCGAAAATGAGTGCTTCTTGATGAAGTTTCTTATTCTGCTTTTTGACTTGAGCTGGAGCGTTTTCGACCGTGCGAACCGCTGACAGCTTACGTTCATACGGTGCGGCGGGGTTGAAGAGGATAAGCATCGAGCGAAAGAAAGTGATGTGCTCGGGTATAAGTGCATCCAATAATTCATCGGACCAAAGATCTGGTGGGGCTGTCATCGCTGCCGAAGGATCGGGGCCGCCTAGTATCCGTGCCTTGTGGCAGGCTTGTGCGAGGGCCGCGGAGACACGTTGCTGAATTTTGTGCTTCTCGGAAACACTCTCACCGTGGATTCGGTGCAGGATGCCGTCAATCGGTAGATTATCTATTTTGGCTTTCTCTACGACTCTTAGCCATAAATCGTAATCTTCGGCGTGAGCAAACGCCTCGCGATACCCGCCAAGATCGAGTATGGGCTGCCGCCGCATCATGATCGTCGGATGGCACACTGCACAACTTCGTTCCAACTCTGCAGCAACAGCCGCTTCTCCTTGCACCAAAGTCGGAGTGTGAAATTCTCGACCTTCGCCGTCGATCAATTTCCTTCCAGTCCCGACCACCCAGACGTCAGGGTTCTGAGTAAGATATGTAAACTGCTTTGCAAAGCGACCTGGCAGACATATGTCGTCTGCGTCCATTCGAGCGATGATAGGTGCGGTTGCATTTTTGAGGCCATCGTTCAATGACGCAACGAGACCCTGACGGTTTCGGTCGATGATTCGAATGCGGCTGTCACGGTCAGAATAACTTTTGAGGATGTCAGCGGAGCGATCCGTCGAACCGTCATTGATGCAGATGAGTTCGAAGGGCGACAAGTCTTGTTCAAGAACGCTTTCCGTCGCTGCGGCCAAATATGGTTCCGCGTTATGGACGGGCATTATAACTGACAAAATTTCGTTCATAGCGCCCACCTCCCCGCTTGAACCTTATCAAGCGGAAGCGAGGTCAACAATGAATTGTTCCGGACGTCGATACTCGGCGCACCGAAGGCACCATTTTTGAAATGTCACGTTGCCAAGATCTTTACAGCAATGCGCCACCGCCTGCCAAGTACCCCAAAACGCTTGCGGGGCGATGATTTAGGTTGTCGCTGTGAAACGCAATTTCATATCGTCACTGACAAATCTGACGGGTAGCCTGCAATGATCGTAGCGAAAAGCGAGATTCCGAAGATTGTTGTTGTCAGGCTACTGGCCGTTTTCATTGCTTGTCGGTTTGCTGGGAATGTCTCCTTAGAGTCGGTTCGTTGAATTCCTGCTCGGTATCGGGATCGAACTCCACACCTTTTGTCTCGCCGGGGTGGTGAGATAGTTTCCACAGCTTGGCTGCGTGTTGCAAAGGCTGCGGCACTCCGTGACTGGTCCAGAACGCACGTTCGTCGCCGTAGCGATGCAGCTGGTCGTGGTGCGTCACGCAGAGGGAGACGGTAAACTCGTCTGATACCTTGTGACCCAATCCGTGCCGTTGCGCGAAGCGCAAATGGTGCGCCTGTGTCGGCTGGCGGCCGCAGATCAAACAGGGCTGTGTCGCGACAAAGGCAAGATGGGCGCGGTCGCGGATGCGCTTTGCTTTTGGAAGAAGGTAAGAACTGGTCGACGGTTCATTCGAGATCGCGGAAAGTCGATCCGACACCTCTTTTCCTGGAGGGGTTTCCCGGGCAATTTGACGGGCTCGGTCCTTAAGCGTGTTGATGATCCGTTCGGTCCGTTCGCTGTCGTGAAAGTCTCTATTGAGCGTTTTGAGCGCTCCGGCATTCGATGCCCAGAATGCATAGAGCTCATCGATCGACGTGAGTTCGTCGGCTTGGCGCAGGACTTCGCTGGTGAAGGCTTCGGGGTCTGAAAACAGCGTCTCTTTGCCATCAAGGCTAGTTACCACAAGTTCGGGTTCGGGCCGAGTCCGACCTCCGGCTGTTCGCAATCTCGTAACCTGAGACTGCCGACGGTCGTACAGCGCCAGGCCAAAGGCATTGCCAAAGGTTGCGAGAGCCCGTTTTGTGGCGTCGGTCTCGGCAGACTTGATCGCCATCTCATGAGCCACTTCCGGCTGTGGTGATCGCCCCCACCCGGTGCCAAGTCCTTCCCGCACGGTCAAACCTTCTCCTGCCCGCACAGAAATGCGGACCTTGGTCGAATAGAAGCAAATGGTCTGCCCCGATTGATTGAGCGTCCAGTGACAATGAGCGGGAAGCGTCTGGCGGTCCCAATGCCCAAAGCCAAAGATTCGATTTGCTTCTGCTATGGCGTGCCAACCTTCGACGTAGGAGAGGGTTTCGCCGTTCACGTCCCGCGTCTTGACGTGACGTCTCTTGAGTTTGGCTTTGAGAAGCTTCGTCTGGGTGTCGGAAAAAGTCATGCGTGTTTCCTCGAGAAAGCCTTTGCCGCGCGGCGGCGGATTGATTGGGCTCGACGACGTGCGGGATTGGAGGTCGCCCTGCGTTTCAGGACTTTTTCGCCGGCGGAACGACCACGCGATCCGTTGGTGGCAAAAGTGCCTTGACGAGCGCCTCTTCCTTGCCGGACAGCCCATCTTGCGGGCGCCGCCGTCGTGCGCCCCCGTGAGCCAGAATGGCTCTTTCGAGCACATCGAACTGTGCGTCTGAAAAGTAGAAGACGACCGGCTTGGTCCCAGCGGGTTGCTGATTGAGAATTCTTGCGAGTTCTTTCGCCGTCGCCTTCTCGGCAAGTTCGAGAAGCTGTTGTCGGTTGCTGAAGGACAGGTAATCGCTCAAGACCACAAGCTTCGGCCATCCGAGCGCGGTCATCCGAGCGTCTTCGAGTTCGAGCTCTTTGTAGGTGCGATCCACACGCGCCAGAGCGGCCGCGTCCCCGCGTTCCATGCCTAAAAGTTTTGCGATCAAGGCGAAATACTCGGGGTATTCGTCTTCGATCTGGCGCAGGTTCTTCGCCACTGCGAGCAGTCCGTGCCCCGCGAGGCTCGCCATTAAATCGATTTCGATTTCATTCCGATTGCTCATTTTCGAACACTCCATTTGAATTGTGAGGTTCCGAAAATCGTACGAGAAATTCGACATAAGTCATTGAAAATGCGAATTATTATTCTGTTTTTTGCTCCAGATATTTCTCGAGCTTCCTGCAAACGTTTGGGCGTTCAACGATGCCAACAAACATGCGCGTTGTTGGATGGTAATTCGCTTTCGCAACATCGCCTGTGCTGTTGGGACGTTGATACGAGGCGGCAATAAAACAATGCGCGACGACCGAAGGTTTCTGACGCTTTCGCCCATGTCGGCAAGACAACTCAGGGCGTGTTTTTGATCGGCAGGTTCCGCGTTCGGGATTGTCTCGGAGGAGCGTCACGACGACCCGGAATGAACGACCGGGCGTAACGATCACTCAGGATCCGAGTGGCTACATTTGGGAATGCGGGAACCGCCAGCGTCGGCTGACTGGACGGCAAGCGCAGCGCTCTGTAGAGGCCGTTCGGCGGATACCAACGATGCCTACAGAGGCCTCCATTTTGCAAAATCGGCCATCGTTGCCTGTATCGAACTGGGTGACCAGGGAGATAGCCTCATCCGATCCCCTCAGTATCGTGGAAATCATACAATGCTTCGGCAGTTCGGGCGCGTTTTTACACGCCTTCACAAGAAGTACGCGACCGGCGTCGGTCCGACAGGACTCGATCTTGTTTGCAACGCACTCAAAGGCAGACATCTGGCAATTGACGCTAAGGGCCATTAGCGGACGACTGCGATATCAAAATCGGCGGAATCCCGTGGGCGATACATGAGCGGGTGTTGGCGTCCGCCCGTAAGGTCGCCGACCCGCTTCGAGGCGTATGCATCGAGAAGGGATGACGTAATGCGCCCGGTTTTGAAAAGGTCTGCCTTCCCCTCGGCAATGGCCTCGACGACGGCCTTGGTGAAGACGCCATTCTTCCAATCCGGGCTTTCATACGAGACTTCGCGCCCGCTCGATGAAGAGAAGATAACCATGTCCTGGCCGACTGCCGTCAGTTCACTGACGAGCGCGTTGGTGTCGACCGAACTTTGCCCTCCACCCGTAGCCGCATCGCCGGAATGACAGGCGTCGAGAAAGACAACCACGCGGCCTCTCAACGACTGCAGCGTGACATCGATATCTTCTCTTGAAAGCGCTGTGGCCGCGACGTGCTCTTTGTCCGTATCCTCTGTCAGAAACCAGAACCGATTGTGCGCGTCCGTTTCGCCATGCCCCGCGAGATAGACGACGCCGACATCGTGCCGCGTAACCTGATCCGATAGCCAAGCGAGACCTTCTTTTATTTTCCCCGTCGTCGCTTCCTGATCGGTTAGAGTCTTCACTTCGACAGAGCCGTAAAGCCCGTTCTCCTGACGTTTCAGAAGATTGCCGAAATCCTGCGCGTCTTTCGCAGCAAACTGCAGCTGCTTAATGCCCGAAATTTGATAATTGCTGATGCCGACTACGAGCGCGAACAGCTTGGGTTTCAAAAGATCGTCCTGCACCGGTGTGGCATCGACTTCGATGTAAAGTTTTGCGACGACACTTTTTCTGTTTGCCGCCCTGGCAACCAGCCCGACCTCAATTCTACCGGATGCCCCATCTGGGATAGGAACGTCGATCTTTCCCTTCACGGCTTCGGTATCTGCCGTTTTCGTCGGCGACTGGTGCACGTCGGTCGGCCGTCCATCGAGAAAGACATCCACGGAATCGACAGGGTCGCCAGACGGCGAGCGCAACTCGTAGTCAATTGAAACGTTTCCTGGCCGCTCATGCGCGCCATCGGCCGGAGATGTGATCGAGATTATGGGCGGAAGAAGCGCCGATACGTCGGGATTGAGCGCCGCCGGCTTACGGTTCGACACGGAGTTCGCGGTTTCGATGGCGGCGCCTTCGTCCAGTTTGGCCAATACTAATTTCACGATGTCAGGCCGATAGAACTGCTCGCGGAAGCGAGACATAGGAAAGAAGTCGGCGGCTTGGCGGAAGCCGCGATTGATATGCCAGCCGCCAAGGTTATCTCCGCCCGGCGATGACATGAAATATCCAGTCGGCGTCCAGGCGATCCATGCCAAGGTCTTCCGGTCCACGTAAAGGGCCAGAAGCTCCGCACCGTCTGTCAACCGATGCCATCTGACCGTACCATCGCCGTATGCCGCAACGAGCAGCTTGCCATCTCGCGAGACGTTCACTCCATAGGCCGGCGCCGGCGGCTTATATTGCCACGTAACTTTACCGAAACGGTCATATCGCCAAAGCTGGAACTCGGAGCCGAGGACGAATCCGCTGGCGTCCGGAATTTGCGCCATCGAGCGGAACGTCTCGTCGACATCGTGGTAGAGCGGAACGCCGCCCAATCTCGGATCGATCGATGCATCCCACCCGGTTACCGGAAGCAAATTTTCGATGGACGGGTGCAACGCGTTGCCCGCCACCGGGCTCCGAAACAGTCGCTCGTTGAGTAGATCGAACTCGACGGGGTCGTCCGCGCCGACTCCGAGCCCGAACCATAGGCGATCTGCATGGTCGGACGCGAGGAATGCCGAGTGCTTCTTTTCGTAGGCGTCGTAGTTTGCTGATTGGAGTTGCCATTGGGTCTGGCCGGCCGCATCAACCCGCATGAGCGTCTGACCGTAGGTCGCGATCAGAAAGCCCGAGCCACATCCCGCAATCGCCGAGATGGTGTCGTTTTTCAATTGCAGATCAGAATACGTTTGTCCGGGGTGCCAAATTCGCAGGACGCTGACGCCGGTATTCGTGTTTATGAAGCCGCCTCCGCCCGCGACATTGCCGTCGACCGAGGCCGTCAGAACGGCCAGCGGCGCATTAGGAAGTCCGGCTGGATCAAGCTGACCGACGACCTTCATCGATGCGGTGTCAATGGAAGGGGCGCCCGGAACATCGATCGAAGACGCAATCAGATACTGGCCCGAAGGATCAGCGACAAGGCCGTAGAGGCGGCCATATTGTTTGAAGCGCTTGGATGCGAGCAATCGGCCCTTGGGACTATACTTGCGGATCGTACTATCGAAGCTGGAAACGTAGAGGGAATAATCGGGGCCGAACGCGGCGCCATACGGGATGTCACCCAGAGCGCCGTCATGGAAGACCTCGCTGAATCCCTCGGTTTCCAAGACGTACACGTTGCCGCCCATCGTCACCGCCAATCGTTTTCCGTCAGCCGAGAAAATGAGGTTTTTGATGTCGTAGGGAAAGTTCCCGATCCGCTTCAGCAACGCGCCGTTGTTGGGATCGAAGATATATATGGCATTGTCGGTGGTTCCCCCGAGCGTTTGCGGCCTCCTCGATCGCTGCACGGCCACGTCCCAGCCGCCTGTCACGACGAACCGGCCGTCTGGAGACACCGCTACCGCACGTAGCTTGCCGCCGTTTCCTGGTCCGATTGGAGGTCTGAGAACGCTGAGGAGGCTGCCATCGGCCCGATAGACACGCGCCGTCTTGTCCTCGCTGGCCGTCGCGAAGATATTACATTTGTCGTCAGCCGAGAGGCGATTGATCTTGGCAGTATTGACGCCGCTTTCGATCCGGAAGATCGGGTCGACCGGGGGGCAATTGGCAATTGCCTGAGCCAATTCGTTTCCGGAGGGATCGGTCTGGGCCGGAGCGAGACAGCCGCCGGCGATCAAGCTTTTCACCGTAGATGCAGCCGAACCAGATTCACTCGCCTGGGCGCGGACAGAGAGGCTTGGGACCAGTAGACAAAGCAGCCCGACGGCGCGAAGAAAGTTGCCCTGAACGCACATGCCTGTTCCCCGTTGACGCAAACCGATGATAAAGATCCCGAATACTCGGTTCAATGACTATGGCTGTGTGCCGCGCGGGCATTGGTGGAAACCAGGGGAATTGGAATGGAAGAGGGTCGCACGTCCGAGCCGGGGCGCATTTCGCTGGAATCGCTCGTATCGAATCTCCCGTTCGGTCTAGCTACCTTCTTGGCAGGAATTTTAGCGGTCTTCGCAGCATTCTATTTCAGCCGGGAAACGCTCAGTAAAATTCCGGAACTGCTAAATATTAATTTCGGTTATGACAGGCAACTGCGCGACACGATGCCAAATCGAGGCATGTCGACCGGCGGATTGCCCGTTACGTTTGTCGATGTCGATGCGGCGGCCGTCGAAAAATGGAGTCCCGCCACGCGGACAACGCCGCGCGAGAAAATCTCTGCCATCGTCCAAAAGCTCCTGGATCAAAAGGACAAGAATCCGAAGCTTATTTTCGTCGATTTTGATCTCTCGGGCGGAGCGTTGGATGCAAGCGATAAACCGCTTCTGGATTATCTTGCCAGATATCCCCCGGATGCGCCGCCCCTGCTTCTGACGCGATCATTGCAACCTCTCGATTGCGAAGCGGGCGAGTGCGCGGAGCAGAGATGCGCCGGGATCGACAACCAAGAAGCAGGAACTAAGTCCACCGGAGATGGCACTACGTCGTTTGCCTCAAGGACTGCCGGTAAGGCGAACGTCATCTGGGTCGCTAGTGTCTTTGCTCCGGATAAGGATGGCGTTGTCCGAAGTTGGCGGCGGTGGGAGGCCATATGCCGAGAGGGATCGCCAATATTGCTCCCGTCTCCAGGACTTGTGGCTTCAGCTCTCGCTAGTGCCCATCCGGCGGGCCTAGCCTGCCTCGCAAAATATCTCGAGCAGCACGGCAAGACGGACCTTCAAGTCACAGGCCAATGTCAGAAAACGTGGCCAGCAAACAAAGGGCCTTATCAGGAGCTTCTTCCGTTCATCATCGGCGGCCCGGCACAAGCCCGCGTTTCAGACTGGATGTCGACCAACGAATTTCGATATCAGCGCATTCGCGCCGAAAGCCTGCTCGAAAATCAGGTCGCGGAAACATCGTTTGATAACAGGGTCGTCGTCATCGGTGCGAGTTACGGCCCCGACAAGCTCGCAACCCCCTTGGGGATGATGCCGGGCGCAGCCGTGATTGCAAATTCAATCGCAGTCGCCCCCGTCGTGCTCGATACGATGCCTGCAGTTTTTGCGACCGTCGCTTTTACACTTGGACTGGGTGTCGCCTTTATCTGGATCGCCAAGTTTTTTCGCGCCCTCCCCGCGGCCGGCCTCATCCTGGCGTTGAGTTACGTCTGGCTTTCACTTGCCACGTCTGCGCTCAGTGCATCTGATGCGATAAATGTTTTGAGCAAGGCGTTTGGCCTTCTAGGCGTATTCTTGGCCATCGAATCTTTGGTCGAGATTGCTGTCGATTTTTTCAAAGGCGAGGGATTTCGTGCGTTGCTCCGCCATGGGCATAAGAAAATAGGTGAGGCAGAAGATGCGTGAGCCACGGCGTGGAATGCATTCGGGTATATCGTTGCTGGCGGTGGTCGGCTCAGCACTTCTGTTGGCGGGAACCGTAATCGCCGCCGAGAAATCTGTCGTCGGGATCGTCATAGATTTTTCGCCGCGTGAAGCCGTAAAAGGTAAGCGGCTGTTTTCGATTGATCGCGAAGGCCGACCGTACGCCGTCAAGGAAAACGAGATCGTCTACGAAGGAGACACAATAAATTTTGCTGAGGGCGCGAACCCGAATGATACCTTCGTTGAGATCCTCGTCGCGGCCGACAAGGTGATCAAACTCAAGCCGCCGAAGGGAGAGTTGCCAGCTCAGGAATGGTCGCTCCTTCAAGTATTGTGGCCGAGACTGGCGTCGGCCTATCGATGGATCAACTCACCATCATCGGACGAATCGAAGTTGGAAAACGCCTTGTCTCGCGGCGATGACAACGCGCTTTCTGTCCTTCCCAATTTGCGCCGCCCGCTCGTGATATCGGATGCGTCCGATAAGCCGTTGTGGCTGGGGTGGAGCGGCGGCATACCGCCATTCACGCTGACGGTTGCGGCACAGGGCAAGCAGCTTTCACAAACCGTCGTATGCGCAAATACGAAACCCGCAGAGTGCGTTCGAGAAGCGACGATCCAGATCGGTCGAGCGGATGGCGATATCCAATTAGCGCTCACGTCTGGCGACCACACCACTTGGACGCAGATGGTTGCGAGAAAGCCGATCGCCTGGAAGGCTGACCTTGCCGACGTTGCGCCGCTAGGCAAGCTCGGGCCATTCTTAAGGGCAACGGATTTGCTTGATCGCGGCCATGGCGAATTTGTTCTCGAAAGCGCCCGCGAACTCGCGCCTGTGTCATCGAGCTATCCGCCGGCACGCTCTATGCTCAATCAAATTCGCGACGGGCAGATTCCTTGAAGCGCTTCCGCTTCGAAAATGCAGATGATCTCGCCGGCATGAGGAAGTTCCTCCCTCTCGTAATGTGAGAAGACAACTCTCTTCCAAGACAGGTGTTCCCGATTTACGGGCGAAGGGGTCGGAGCATCAGGGCAGCCTCAAGCAGGTCCAACTCGGAAAAGAGCTGCCGGGCAACCGTATCGTCGATGGTATCGGCCGCCCGAAGCTTCTGAATAGCGCGTCGCTCCGCGTGAAGAGCGGTGCGATATATGTCGCGCCATGCCCCCCGGTCTTCTGCGTCGCGTGGATTATCGAGCGACATCGATCGGCCTCGATATGCAGAAATTAGAAACTTCGTACGCTCTTCTTCTCCCGAGTGGTGCTTCTCGATGGCGTTGATCGCGGCGTCTATCGCCACACGCCTCGCCCTAACCAGCTCCGCATCGGATTCGCGCTCGGCGGGACGCCCCCGCAGCAGCAACGGAAGCCCCACGGCGGCGATCAGCAGTGACAGCAGGATGACGCCGACGGCCACTGTTATCGCCAGATCGCGATAGGGAAAGGGGGTGCCGTCTAGTGTGACCAGCGGGATACTCAGAGCGCCGGCTAATGTGACGACGCCGCGGGCGCCTGCGATCGAGGAAGCGGTGATGTCACGCCAGCCGATTGAATCGCGCCTCGCATTCGTCAGGCGGCTTAAGCCGATCGAAGCCAATACCCACACAAAGCGGATGACGATGAGTGCGAGAGTTAGAAGCGCGATCTCGTCGAGAATGGCCAATCGCTCGTGACTTGTTACAAGATCGACGCCGGAGGGGCCGGCTCCAATCAGTCCGGGCAGCTGTAATCCCAGCAGAACAAAAATTAAGCCGTTCAAGCAGAAGCTCACAACGTCCCACGTCGCGCCCGTCATGATGCGCGCCGTGTAGTGCGCATGCTCCAGAAGGCTGAGGCGGCTGGCGGCTATGCCCGCTGCGACGGCGGCAAGAATGCCCGAGGCTCCGACCTCATCCGCGAGGGCAAATGCCGCGAAGGGAAGCAGGCCCATTAAAACCGTCTGCAGCGTCGCATCACCAACGCCGACGAGCACACGCCGATGGATCTGGTGATAAAGCATTGAAAGCCCCACGCCGATCAATATGCCGACGGTTGCTACCCAGAGAAGCTCTCCGGCTGCGTGAAGGGGAGAAAAGCTGCCGCTCAGTGTAGCGGCAATGGCTAAGCGCATGGCAACGAGTCCCGAGGCATCATTGAGCAACGCCTCGCTTTCGAGCAAATGCTTCATGCGATGTGTCACCGTCAGGTTTCGCGTTATCGCCCCGACTGCAACGGCGTCGGTTGGCGATACGAGAGCGCCGACGGCAAAGGCCACCGACAAGGGCATCTCAGGGACGAGCCAATGGAGGACATACCCGCCGATCGCTGTCGTCAGCAGAACGAGGACGACTGCATGGCCGAATACTGCCCACGGCATGCTCATCAAGCCGCGGCGAGGCAGCCTCCACCCATCGCCGAACAGCAAAAGCGGAAGGAACAGGAGAAAAAATGTTTCCGGATCGAGAGGGACCTGCCAATTGATCGGCGGCAACGCGGCGACCACGCCAACTCCGATCTGCAGGAAGGGCAGCGGAACCTTGATCAGTCGCTGAAGAAGTGACGCGATGCAGGTGAGCGTGAGCAGGGAGAGGCAAACAACGACGATGTGTAGGCTGGTCATGCACTTGTCCCCGTCTGCGATTGGCGGGACTTTGGTACCGATGTTTCAACTGATGAACTATAGCAATCATTCGAGTGGCGCCGTTACCTCGTTCCTGCATCGTCCTACTGCGAGCCCGATGGCGGCAACCCCGCTCAGCGGCATTGGTTCGTCGTCAATGGCGACGAGGACGGGCGGCTGTTCGCTTTCCTCCGCATCTGGCAGCGCTGGGCCGGGCCAGCGAAGAAGGAGCGCGGGCTTGGTCTTTCGCATCCGATAGGGAATATCGAAGCTCCGGCGTCGTTCGTCGCCTCGTGTGGCGGTCGGGGCTTGCGCAATGCGCTAGGCGACTGAAGAGCTCGCGAGCACGAGGGTGCCCTTGAAGAAAAAGTCGTTCCCAATATTTTCTTTGATGATGTGCAGTGCAGCTTCACGATCTGCCGGATTCGGCGCGTCAGTTCCGTTCAGCAAGATTTTCAACCGTGAGCCAACGCAGCAATGTGAGAACAATGCGACATTCTGCGAAAAACAGCTCACGCAAACAGCTAGCTTAACCAATTGTTCACCACTGAAACCTTGGTGTTTCAGTTTTTCCGGCATTGATGCCCGGGAATTAAGCACGCCGTGATATCCCATCTCTACAGTGGATCGATAAGAGGGGGGATTAGGACACAAGCGAAATGAGCACTAACGATAGCCCCGTAAGCGCTGTGTCACCGAAAGGCGAAAGTTGCGGTTCACCCCTGTCTGAGCCGTCGGTCGATTATTACAAAACGGCGATGGAGCTGAAGACGACTCTTGAAGAGCTTTCCAAACGCGAAAAGGAGCTTGAGCAACTCAACGGTTGGTTCGATGTTGCGCTAAACAACATGGCTCGGGGCTTGTCGATGTTCGACTCCGACCAGCGACTGATCGTCTGCAACAACGCTTATCGGGAAATTTACGAACTCCCCGACGCGCTCACAAAGCGCGGAACATCACTCGCTGACCTTGCGCGTTACTACGTTAAAATGGAAACAGGAAAAGACGGACCGGAGGAGCTTGCCAGCCAACGAGCTTGGATCGACCGCCATCTCGAGGAAATCGGACATGGCAAGACGTTCAGCCATATTCAGAACTTGAAGAACGGGCGCATTGTGCTCGTTACCAACAAGCCACTTACCACTGGCGGGTGGGTCGATGTCCAAGAGGACATTAGCGAGAGGCGCAAGGCCGAACAACAAATCAGTTGGCTTGCGCACCACGATCCACTTACTGAAATTGCAAACCGAACCCATTTTGGCGAAGCACTAGATCGCGCTTTGCAAAATCTGAGACCTACGACGGGTTTCGCGCTGCATTGGATCGATCTCGATAGATTTAAGCAGATCAATGACACGCTGGGACATGCTGCAGGAGACGCGCTCCTGCAGAGCGTCGCCAAACGACTGTTGGCATCAGTGCGCGAAAGCGACGTCGTAGCCCGCCTGGGCGGCGACGAGTTCGTCGTTCTTCAGGCTGGCGTCGAGGAATGGAATACGGCCGAGGAATTGGCGCAGCGATTGCTGCGCTCCATGAATGAGCCCCATTTCGTCCTTGGCCAAAGGGTGGTCATTGGCGCCAGCATAGGTATCGCGCTGGCTCCCCAACATGGTCGCAGCGCAGAGGACCTTTTGAAGGCCGCCGATTTGGCTCTCTATCGAACAAAACGCAAAGGTCGAAACGACTTCGCCTTTTTCGAATGGATCGAACAGACCTCGAACAAAAGCTCGTTAGACGTGGATTTGAGCCGCGCTGTGGACGACGGTCAACTCGAGCTGCTTTATCAGCCGATCGTCGATTTTAAGTCCGCGTAGGCCGAACGGAAAGCCAGACTAGCGCTATCGCGATAATCGTTTGCACAAACTCGCTGTAGGTATCCATATCTCATAGCCCTTGTTTTCATGTGCTTTGAGAGTGTCGGTTGACGACTTAGATATGCGTCTCAAAAACAATGGCCACAAGGTTCGAAGCGTCAACGTGGCCGGGAACCGGGAAGACCTGCGCCGGCGGCATTTCATGAATAATCATACGGCCGTCGAGGCGACTTACCGGTTGCCGTCCGACAAACGCGTCGTCCATGCAAATGCTGCTAAACTTCGCGTTGAGAACCAGTGCGCTCATTCAACGCCACAGGTCGGATGCTGGTGATAACGCCAGACACCAACCATTCAATCATCGTGCCTCGATCTACCCTTTTCTCCCGCGGCGTTTGACCGGCCGATCAAGGATCTCGAAGCTGAAGGCGTCCGCCTTTGGAGCGTGGCGCAGGGAGCCGGATCGAACCATGTGTAATCTTCACAGCCAGACTCGCAATGTCGAAGCCATCCGGCGGCTCTTCGGGGTGCGCCACAATCGAACCACGTCGATTGAGCTGCAGCGCGCGATCTTCCCCGGCCGGAACGGAAGCGTCATTCGTACGCCTACACGCAACTGCCTTCCGGCGAAAGCTCGGGAGGCGTCCTTTGGAAGATCTGGGAATGAATACGATACTGAATGCTATCTCCCCGTCCAATGATGGGTTAACTCAATCAAATGCCCAAACGCGAAGAACCAGAGTTAGACCGCAGCAGTTGAGTTGTAATGATTGAACGAGTTTCCCTGACCCCTTACGAAGCTTCAGAGTTGACGAAACTACAGCGGGAGCACGATCAACTGGCAAGACGGACGGCCGTCGCAGCAGCGGCAGGTGGCGTAGAATCGGCGGCTTTCATCGAAGCCAAGGATGCTCTCATGCGAAATACCCGTAAGATCGAAAGCCTTCTCGATAAATCGCGTGGTTCAAAAAATGTCGAAGAAAACGGCTCCTGAATTAGACCCAAAAGAGCAGTTCAAACTGTTTCAGGAAACCAAGCCGAACCCGCGGGTGCCTGATTATGATCGATCCGGGGCAGGGTGCATCCTAACGGCGTCGTATTCAAATTTTGGACGGGCGTTCCAGTTGGTGGGCGATCATGGCCGCTCGTGTACGGTTGGGCAGCTTAAGCTTCTGCAGAACGGCGGTCACGTGTCGCTTCACGGTATTCAGGGAGCAGGACAGAGCTTCTGAAATTTCAATGTTGGTCTTGCCGGTGCCGATCAGTTCAAGCACTTGGCGTTGGCGAGCCGTTAGACTTTCAATCCCGTCGTAAGTATTTTTCGATGTGTACGCTCGCGAGAGTTCCGGCCCATCGCCGATGAATGTTGTTGCCATGGCCTGTTGAAGAAGGTCCATGCTGATCTTTTTTGGCGGCACTGACTTGCCGGCTGACTTCGCCATCCATGGCGAAATATCCATATGAATAAATAGGGCTCCCCCATCTGGTGATGCCCCGAGGGGAACGCCTACGACAGCAAACCACGCATCAATTCCGAGTGTTGGCGGCGGCATGACTGCAGAAAGCAACGAACGCTCGCGGTTGAGTACTCCCTTGATCGCCGGGCGGTAGCGCGCTGAGCACTCGTTTGAATAAACACGCCCCTTAAGCTTGGCGACCTCGGCATTGCCCGCCCGATGATGGGCTCGAATGTCCAAGATATCCCCGGTCGGCGATACGAGTACAGTATAGGTAGAAAGGTCTAGGAGTTCTGAAGCATCGCTTTTCATGCGCAATCCTGGACGAGCCGGAGGAAACCAATTGACTAGTACCATGAAAAACAAAGGTGCCCAGATGGTAATGGGATCAACTGAAGTTTGAGTGCCATAGATATCCCCCGCCGTTTCCGACGCGGGCTGAGGTTTTGACGGAACAATCAAAAAAACAGGCTTTGACCGTCATCTTATATATTCCCCCGATCCGGACCAGAGCCGGTAAGACTGCGATCGGACGCTACTCTTTCTGTTCGTGTGTACCTGGAGCGTTCAGCATCTGGAGGCGCTGTCGCCAGCCAACGGCGGCTCTTAATGCGCCCCGCGAAACAGAAATCGCCATCCCTTCGAGCCGTGCGTGCGGCATATGGAGAGATCAATATCCCAACGATACGCATCGGAAATCGCTCAGTTAGCTGCCAGTTACCCATCGATTTTGCAAATTGACGTATGCGGACAAATTTTAGGCGCTTTGGGCGCCGTTCCTGGCGCCATAATGCGTACAAGGACCGTGCCTCGGATCCCGTCCCCCCAATCGAGGCCATGTGCATCTCCCCCGGTGCACCCGGCGTCAGCTCCCCCCGCTGACGCCTTTTTTTGCGCTGAAGTTTTCGACCGAGCCAAGCACCTTTCGGCGAACTCCCTGCTATGCTCAGCGGAAAACCATGGAGCGCCAGCGTGCAACACAAGCATATCAAACGGACGCGTCAGATAATCGATACCGAAGGCCGAGCAATATTTGTGATTGAGACAGATCTTGTGACAGACCCAACGGAAAAAGGGTTTGACGCAACCGCGTACCGCGACCTGGAAAAGTCCGCTCACGAATATCTAAAGAAGCACCCAAATTATGAGGATTTTCGAATTCGGGCCCGCAAAGGCTCGGACGCCTAAAGATCCATAAGCTCGGAAGGTGGCCGCCGAGGCCATCGCCATGTTGGTCACCTGCATCGCTGCTTTTTCTACTTCTCACGAAATAGCAGTCGGCTGAGAACTGCCCCGAAAATCCAATAAAAACAGGAATTTCCGAGGGCGTCATGTTATAATTGCGTCGTGGGTTCTGATCGCAATTGTCAACCGTAATAGTGGCGCTTTGTTCACGTGCGGATGGTGTTTCGCGGGCAAGTCGCCGACTTTCGGCCTCGGACGGGTGAGCGGAAATCCCTTTAGTTGTCCGTATCGCAAAGACGCAACTCGAAGGATCAATGAAACAGGGCCAGCTTTCCGTACTTTTCGGCGAGCAGGTAATAGAACGTGACGCGGGATTTGTAGGCGTCATCCTTCATGCGATCGCATGCTGCTATGATGGCGCGATCGAGTAAGCTCACGTGGTCGCCAATTCCGAGTGTCTGCCGGAGGAACTTGTCCCGAATCCGCTCCCTCTCCGCGAGGTCGCCGCAAGACACCCGAGTTTCCTGCCTCGTCTTGAGCCCAGCCCCGAGATACTCCACGAGGCCGTTGATGGCGGCTTGATCGGGATACGGCACATACCGTCGGACATCGGCGCTCCAGTTTTCCGGCATAGCTCCCCCTTCTGGTAGAGCTAATAGGACGTATGCGCCATAACTGTCGATCGGTTCCGTCATCGAGAGGGGAGGGTATTTTGAAAGCCCCCTCTCAGGGGACTGTGCTAAAGTCTCGTCGTTGCGTCGCGTTGAACTCTAAGAGGGGATCTAGCGATGCCAAGACCGCGAAAATCGTCAAGCCGCCGGAGGCGTGGTTCGTCGAAGCTGATCAAAGAGATGGAGAAGCTTGCCGCAGCGCTTGATCGCAATGCCGCTCACCAACGCGGTCATCCCTTCGGGAATCTGACAGGGAGCGCCGAAATGGGCGACGCTACGGATAAGTCTGAGGCGGCGTGACCTCTAATATCCGATGCAGCCGTAACCCCGCCGGTGACTTCCGGCAGCGAGTGATTTTGCCGTGTCGTTGCCTCGAGGCATGTGGGTGATGTACGAGTGTCAACTGATAATCGGCGAAGTTTAGCGGGCGATTGGCCCGAGCTTGTCGCACCATTCGCCTAGTCCACCATGCAACGTGGAACCTGCCTGTGCTGGGAGAGACATCGGCGGCAGGCGATCATTGACGCCGAGCTGGCCGCCTGCGTTGACGATGGCTTGCCCCGCTTCAAAAGCCTGATCGCGTACGGTAAGTCGGACGACTCCCTTTGCGCCTTCGACCTATTCCAGCTCTAGGGCGTCCTGCTTATTCCTTTTCCGCTCTATGACCGGGCGCGCGGCTAGCTGACCTGATCGCGGCGGTCGACGCCGAGCACATTCAAACTACTGTGGAGTGATATGAGCCTGGGCGCAGCGAAAAGGTCGGCGTACATGTTGCCGAGTTCGGCCGCTCCGGCAGCATTGAGATGATTGCTGTCGCTGTAAAGTGGGCGTCCGCTTTTTGAATAACGACAGCTGACATCGTCGCAAAAAGTAAGATGCGGATATACGACGCGGATGTTTGGCCTTTGAGCAAGGCGGGCGAGAAGTGGCAACACTCGCTTTTCCCGGTCCGAAAAATGCGTCATGGTCTGTTCTTCGGGCATCGGATCACCCCACGCGACGTGACGCGCTCGCTCCGCAAAGGTGATCATTGCAGTAGCCTTGTTCTCAATTTTGAGGATCAGGTAGATGCGAATGCGAAAATCGTGGCTCATTACGCGAAGGATTTTGTAAGCGCATGCGCGAACGAGCCGAGGCGTTTTACGGGTTGGATGCGGTGCTGAATCCGCCGGCGTCTACTTTGCGGCAGAAATGCAAGGCGAATAAATAAGCGTTTGCGGGGCCATCAATAACAGCGTCTTCAGTCTGGAGACTTCGCCATCATGTTTGCAATCGCGTAGTCGGTCTTTTCTGCTGTAATGATCGCTATATAATCCCCGTGTCAACATGCGGCGCAGATCGAGCCTAAGCTGCTCGCAGGGGGAAACGCAGGGGGAGGGAACATGGCCTGGGTCGGGGATATTTGGAAATCGCACATCAGCGCGCCGATCTTAATATTCGGAGCAATTTTCATCATTTCCGCCATCAAGCTGACGTCCTTGCTCCCCGAGCGTTTTTATTTTCGCTTTTCATCGCTGGCTAGTTCTGAGGCCTCGCCCTTTATCGTGGAGCCGCCCGGAGTGAGCTATTCCCGTCTCTGCCAAATCGTGGGGAAATATCAAACCGAACATCCGGGCTATTCAGCGGACCTCCAGTGCAGCACTTCAGCCCAAAGCGCGCCCACCGATGACTACGGCAAGAAAAACCAGGAAGCCATTTTTCGAGCGGCCTACGATAACGACGCTGCAATCCGAAGAGACATGGCTTTCAAGCTCAATGATTTCGCTTCACCGAAATTCGATCCGTTGGGAATTCAGCAAACGATTGAGGCAGCGACTGCGACGGGAAAGGTTCAGGACACGATCGTCGACCAATACACAAACGATGTTGAAAGGAGGTTCCGCGAGATTGCGCCATCTCTTGCGGGCCCGGCGGCGCTCTCCGCCGCCCTGCCTCCGGACCCGGCGGGCAGCCAAAATGAGGGAGATCAAAATGCCGGAGCTGCCTCTTCAAAGCTGGATCCGACCCTGACAGCTGCCGCTGCAAAAGCAGCCCTAGAAACAAGCGACAAGTTTCCGGCGCGCTTCAGCAACTTCGCCTTCGCCCCTATCACCAAAGCCAAGCTCGATGAAATCACCGCTAACGCATATAACAAGGACAATGCGAACGACGGTATCATTGGCTATTACCTGGGACAGGTCGATGATGCGTTTAAGCAGGAACTTCGTGCGTCGTTGAAGCGTGGCAACGTCGATCTCTCGGCTGACGCATCGTCGATCGATAAGGCAATCGTGTCGGAGGGTATTTTCCCTTATGCCATAGCTATTCTTGTTCGGATCGGTCCCGTTTTGATCTTTGGATTTTTTATCGGTCTCGTCTTCGGCACAAAGGAGATCGGTTCGGCGGCGATCACGGCAGGTTTGTCGGCGTTTCTGCTCGCGTGGCCGGTGATACTGATGTGGGATCGCGTCGTCAGTTACACCTGGCAAGACAAGCGCGACATCTTTATCGCGATGTACATCTTGTATGTCTTGTCGTTCATTTTCGTGGCGAGGTTCGCGGCCCAATTAGGCGCCCTCCTGCATCGGCGCCTCCCGCCGAATTGGGCTGGCAGAAACCCGGATGAGGTGAATGAAAGTGCCTTCTCATGGAGCCTCGCGCGAGATTTCACAGTGGGCATCATGGTCAACATCCTTTTCTATGTCAGCAATGCCTTCGCCGGCACCCATTTTGGCGGATGAAGATCCTTCTATTTATCGCCGTGACAGGTTCGCTCATGCTCGGCGCAATTGGGTTTGCAGAGGTCGAGCGCGACGCCCTAATCGGTGCCTCGGGTGGAGACGCATCGCGTTTCAGTGAAGCTTTGTTAAGCAGCGGATATCAACCGCGGCCCTGCAATTCGGCCGCTGAGCCGCATGACCGAGAATTGACTGCCCTGATGTCCGCGATCGCCACCGTTGAGGCGTATGCGCGGCCATGGCCGGAACGAATGATCAAGGATCAGCTTGCACTTTCGCTCGTGGCGCTAAGGCTGCCGGTGCCAGACTGGTCGCTGGGCAGCGGTGAAATACGTCTCAGTACGGCGGAAAAGGCGACCCGTGCTTTCGGGTCAAACGATGTAAAGCCCGAAGAACATCGCGGCAATCTGGTCCGTTTGCTCGTAAACTCGTGTAGTAATTTCGCTATTGGTAAGCAGGTTCTTAGATATATCGCGGCCACGAGGGGCGTTGACCTCGCGCGGTTGAACCAAGCGTCTATTTCCGCGATCGCTGCAGACTACAACGGGCAAAAAACGGTGGGCTCTCTGCCAGAGCAAGCGTCGAAGCTGTTCTACAAGGACGCCGTTTATCATCTTTTCTATTCATTCCTTTTTTCACCGAACGTGCTCGCGCTCGAGCAATAGTGCCCTTGCTTCCATCATCATCTGAGTAATGAGCAATGTACGTCACTCCGAGCCGGATCGAGTTCTATTATCCCGATGGGCGGATAGCCGTTCATTCTGATATGACGCGAGAAGAGTTGACGAGCGCTATGCTCGATCCCGCCCTTCCAGAGGATGCCTATTATTGGGCGAGGATGGCGCTCAGATCGATCGAGATGGGAAAGGGCCGGCTGGATACGCCGGACTGAAAATATCGTCTTGTGCCAGCCATCTCGTCGAGATCTGTCATGCTGAGTTTCATCTGGAGAGCCCGCTCGCGGATGGCATCGAGAATAGGAAATCCAGTAGATTTGAAACGAAAGTTTTTTCGATAGAATCCTTGATCCCGAATTTGAGTTTGGAGATGCCCTCAGCCCGTCACAAAAGGAATGGCCTCAATGATCTCCTTTCGCGGCGTGCCGCCTTCGTAAAGTTTTTTGAGACGCGCAACCTCCGTGCATGTCCACCTCGGGATCTCACGAATTGGACGGCATATAGGAGATGCTTTTTGCCCCTGCAGAAACCGAAGAAGCAATCGCAAAACACCTCGGCCGTTAAGGAGGAGCTATCTTCTCTGTTCGCGAGAAGAGGTGGTTGTCGCCTTCCTCTCCATCCTCCTCAACACGCGGTCGATCACCAGGTAAGCGCGGTCTCCCATTTCAGCATTCCCTGTCGCCAAATTTGGTCCTCCTTTTTTTCAAGAGTGCCGTCTTTTGCGGCGGCGACGAGTGCTTCAAATGCAAATGATCCAAATTCTCGCCAGCCCGCGAAATGAACCATTCCATTGGCGTCCTCCCCAGGAATCCTATTCCGTATGCGGAATTTCTACTCCCACGTGAAACGGCGGGAGAGTCTGCCCGGTAGTGCTCTCGCTAGCTCGACAAGACAGCGCATGTCTTTCCCGGTGAACTCCCCGCGGCGTAATCGGAAACATCGCTCAAGATCGAATGTTATTCGCTTAAGCGGCGTTGTTCTACGCGCCGCGACTGGCAACGAATGCCGGCAATGGCAGGACGCCCCAGGACTTACGCTCCCCGCGCACCTGGGGCGTCCTCGTTGATCTTCATCTGACTCGAAGCGATCACGTCTCAATGCGGGATTTTAAATTGGCCGATGACATAGCTCTTTAGGCGATCCAGATCGTGTTCGCCTGCGCGCATGAAGCCAGTGACGAGGAGCGCCACTCTATCCCTCCCGTCCTCATCCGTCTCTGCAATGGCGAGCTCTTTGCAGCAGAGGTCCATCGCCAGCTGCATGATATTAAGATTATCGTTGTCGATCACGCCCCTTGGGAATGGCATCTTGTTGAACGCTCCGTCGACCCACGATCCATGACGCCCAAAGCATGAAATTGTTCCCGGTGGCTTGAGCACGGCAGTAAAGCTCAACTCAGCTCCTGATGGTCCTGCGCATTCGTAGCGGATGATGTCACGCAGGCGTCAAGATGAGAATGCAATGGACGTGAGGGGCAATCAGATGACAAACAGGCTCTACGGCACCAATCCGGATTGGTGCGCATTCTGCTGTGCCACTTCCCTTTTTTCGCATTGCAAGGGTTCGCGAAAACCGAGGGCCGGCACGACTTAAGGGATCTGTCTATCGACTCCGACAGCTTCTTCCCAATCTAGAGGCTCTGATACAGGTGAGTCGATACTGCCGCGGTCGAGGCTATGAAAGCAGCGCCATTCCGCGAGCGCCTCGAGCTCAACGTCGGTTTTTTTGACTTGCTCTCTGAGTGGCGCTTCGTATTTTGCTATTTTTTCAAGCGCGCCGGTTCGAAGGAACATTTCCAATACCGGCATCACGTCTTTTTCGACGTTAGGAACGGACGCCGCATCCGGGTTAAGTGCGTACCTCATCGCATCGAAAAAAGATTTTTCCCAAATGGGGATGTTTCGCAGTCGCCACCTTAGTTCTGCTGCGCGCTCGACCAATTCGTAATGGCGTGGCAGTTCAGGTTTATGTTTCTTCTTCATGTCCATGAGAAACGCGGCGTATGCAGCGGCGTCGTCGTCAGACGAACAAAAATCTTTGGCCTTCGGCTTGAGCCGCAGAAGAGACTTCGCAATCCGAGTCTCTGTTCTAAAGAAGAGAGAATTTGCACGCGATTTCACTGAGCGTCGCGTCGCTTTTTTTATTCTGTCGCCGGATATAGACACTGACAGCCCCCAAGATCTGCAATGATATCTATTCTCGCAAATAAATCTCATCAGCATATTAATGGCATGCCCGCACAGGCACCCGACTTCGCTGGCGAACTTGCTGTTTTCATCGCAGAGGGCCGTCGCGTCGGCTGAGGGAAGCCAGACTGGTTTCCTTCGCGAAGAGTTCTCAAGTCGCCCCACCAGGCAATGTCAGGCGTTGCTGATGCCGCGATGTCGAATGAGACTACCAGGGTCGGAAAACCTCAGCCCGTTCTGGCATGTCTTTGACTTCCGCCTACAGCCGCGGATATGGTTAATTAACCATAATCCGCGCATTGGCAGTTCTGTCGATGTTTGGTCCACGTCGCGCAACAGAGGGAAGAGGGCGAAGGGTCATTGAATGGAAGAGAGATGAAAAATGATATTTCCAAAATAGGGACCTGGCGCCGTTTTTTGAGGATGCGAAATTATTCTTATTTTGTAAATGTTTTCAAAATCTTGAATCGTTTCTCGTTGTTTTTTCTCATGTCCAATTGTCCGTCCAAAATTGCCGATTGGACATTCTGGTTTGTCCCTGATTGGTCGCTTTATGTCCAAATTTCTGTCCCTAGGAGAGCGTTTTGGCCGTCGTTTTGTCCCTCTGGACACTGTAGCCGCCCTCCCCGGATGGGTTGAGGGCTTCGGTACTGGTCGTGGCGGTCGCTATCGCCGCGTTCAGCCCGATCGCGGTCAAGATTTGCATTCGTCTTCTTCTTGGGGTGGCGGCACTATTGGACCGGCTTCCAGACCATAAGCCCGCCGAAATCTCCGGAGTGCCCGATGCGGAGATATGGCTCGGTATCCAGATCCAGCACCCATCTGGCTTGCACTTCGGGCAGTCGCCCACGCCGTTCCGGCGGTCTTGGCAAGGACGACTCTGGAGGGCGAGGAAATGGAGCGTGGTAGAAAGTTATTTCACTCCGCTAATGCGAACTCTCATGATCACCAAAGCGTGCGGCCTGCATTGTTTCGAATGTCCGGCGGGTTTGCGGTTTGACGAAAAGCGCGATGACCTCGGGGTGCTTCTTTCGGATGCGGTCTTCGAGCCGGACAATGGCGGCCTCGATCTGGGGCGTGCGCAGTTCGTCGGAAAATTCGAGGCTCGACGCGACCAGGATCTGATCGGGCGCTAAGTGAACCGCGAAGACATCGTTGGCGCCGTCGACGCTCGGCTCGCTGATCGCGAGCGCCAGAATAGATTTGATCACGTCGTCGCTGGCACGTTCGCCAATCAGCAAGGCTTTGTTCTCGCGTGCGAGAACCGTCGCGGCGATTGCGAGGACGATGCCGATGAGGATCGAAGCGACGCCGTCGATTGCGGAGATGTCCCAATGCTGGGCCGCGAAATTGCCCGCAGCTGCTATGGCGATGCCGATCAGCGCCGCAGTATCCTCGAACAACACCATGAACGACGGCGGGTCTTTGCTGTCGCGCACGGCTTCCCAATACCCGCGCCGGCCCTTGAGTTTTCCGAAGCGCTTGAGCGCAATCCACCATGTCGCTCCCTCGAAGACCGCGGAGATTGCGAGGACGATGTAGTTGACGGTCGGGTCGGTGATGGGGGTGGGAGCGATGATGTGATTGACGCCCTCGTAGAGCGACACGCCCGCACCGATCGCGAACAGCAGCAGCGAGACGATAAAGCTCCAGAAGTAGAGCGCGCGGCCATAGCCGAGCGGGTGGGTATCGTCGGGGCGGCGGCTCGAACGAAAGTAGCCGTAAAGCAGCAGCCCCTCGTTACCGGTATCGACGAGGGAATGCACGGCTTCGCTCAACATCGATGAGCTTCCCGTCACGGCGGCGGCAATAAATTTGGTGGCCGCGACGAGAAGATTGCCGACGAGAGCGGAGTAGACAACTCTTTTTGAAAGCGCGGTTTCGCTCATGCGTCGGTATGATTGCTAGAGCTTGGCCGCGATTTCAATTCTTTCTGCGTGGTGGGCCCGCCGCAACGAGGCATCAGGCATCGACATTGGCGGTCGCCGGATCGGCGGGGGCGGCGTCAAGCCCTGCCGCGAAAGCTTGATCGACGCTTTCGAGCCAGACGAATTCCAGGCGCTCGCGTGCATCTTGGGGAATGTCGTCATAGTCGCGCCGGTTGCGGGCGGGCAGCATGACACGCGTGATGCCGGCTGCGGCGGCCGCGACGACCTTCTCCTTGATGCCTCCGACCGGCAACACGAGGCCGCGCAGCGAGATTTCGCCCGTCATCGCGGTATCGCTGCGGATCGTGCGGTTGGTCAACAGTGAGGTGAGCGCCATGAACATCGCGACGCCGGCGCTAGGGCCATCCTTCGGTGTCGCTCCGGCGGGAACGTGGACGTGAATGTCGCTCTTTTCGAAGATTGCAGGATCAATGCCGAGCGAGGTGGCGCGGCTCTTGACGAGCGTCATTGCCGCCTGAGCGCTCTCGCGCATGACGTCGCCGAGTTGGCCCGTCAGAATCAGAGCGCCTCGACCGGGCGTACGCGTCGCCTCGATGAAGAGAATGTCGCCGCCGACGGGAGTCCAGGCGAGGCCAGTGGCAACACCGGGCACACTTGTGCGCATCGCAACTTCGTTTTCGAAGCGCGGTTGGCCGAGAACGGTTGCAACGTCGTCGACGCCGATGTGGACGTGCGCGGTGCTGGCTTCCGCGATTTGGACGGCGGCGTGGCGAAAGACTTGGCCGATCTCGCGTTCGAGACTGCGGACGCCGGCTTCGCGCGTGTAGCCGTGGATGATGGCGCTTAGGGCGCTGTCATCGATGTCGGCGTTCTCGGGTTTCAGTCCATTGGCTTCGAGCTGGCGCTTCACGAGATAGCGGCGCGCGATCTGGAGCTTTTCGGTTTCCGTGTAGCCGACGAGACTAATGATCTCCATGCGGTCGCGCAGGGGGCCGGGGATCGTGTCCAGCATGTTCGCGGTGGCGATGAAGACGACGCGACTCAGGTCGAACGGAACGGCGAGATAGTTGTCGCGGAACGTGCCGTTCTGCTCGGGGTCGAGGACTTCGAGCATTGCAGCGGACGGGTCGCCGTGAACGCCGCGGCCCATCTTGTCGATTTCGTCGAGCATCATCACGCAATTGCGCGCACCCGCCTTCTTGATGCCCTGGACGATGTTGCCTGGCAGTGCGCCGACGTAAGTGCGGCGATGGCCGCGAATTTCAGCTTCGTCGTGAACGCCGCCGAGACTGACGCGGACGAAAGGGCGGCTCATGGCGCGGGCGATCGACTGGCCAAGCGACGTTTTGCCAACACCCGGAGGTCCGACAAAGCAAAGGATCGGCGCCTTTCCTTGGGGCGCGAGCTTACGCACCGCGAGGTATTCGATGATGCGGGTTTTGATCTTTTCGAGGCCGAAGTGATCCTCATCAAGGATGCGCCGGGCTTCGGCAATGTCGATCGGCTTTTCCTCGGGCAGGCTCCACGGCAATTCGATCAGCCAATCGAGGTAGGTGCGGATCATTCCGGCTTCGCCGGCTGCCTCGGGCATCCGCTGATAGCGGGCGAGCTCCTTCTTCGCCTGCTGCTCGACTTCGGGCGGCATCTTGGCCTTTGCAATCGCTTCCGTCAGATCGGCGACTTCCTGGGATTTGCCGTCGCCTTCGCCGAGCTGGCGCTGGATGGCGGCCATCTGCTCGCGCAGAACGGCTTCGCGCTGACGGTCGTCGAACGCGGCCTTCGTCTGACGGCCGATTTCCTGCGTCAGGCGCATCACTTCGATGCGCTCGCCAAGCAGCTTTGACACGCGATCGATGCGGGTTGAGAGATCGACGGTTTCGAGGATCGCCTGCTTTTCGGTAGGCGTGATGTCCATGTAACCGGCCGCGAGGTCGGCGAGGGACGCGGGCGACGTCGCGCCTTGGATGGTCGCGATCAGTTCCGGCGGGGCTTGCGGCAGAAGTTGCACGGCTTCGAGCGCCAGGGCTTGCAAATTGCGGAAGCGCGCTTCGATTTCCGTCGAGCGTATTTCGGGTTCGGGGATGTTGACGACGCGGGCAACCGGAAACGGTGTGCCGGGCAGGAAATCCAGGATGCGGACGCGTTGAACGCCTTGCACGACGATGTGATGGCTGCCGTCTGGCGCCGCGATGTAGCGCACGATATTCGCGAGTGTGCCGACGCGGTGGAGATCATCGGGGCCGGGATCGTTATTTTCCGGGTCCCGCTGCAGGATGATGCCGATCTGGCGTTCTTCGCGCACGGCTTGCTGGACAGCGGAAATCGATTTTTCGCGGCCGATCGTGATCGGGAGAATGAGGCCGGGGAAGAGAACGACTTTGCGAACGGGAACGAGAATCAGCGCGTCCGACGGAAGCGTGATGTTCGCTGCCGCGCTGCGGTTTGCCGTTCCCGTGTCTTCCGGCTTGGGCGCGTTTGAGTCACCGAGTGTCATCATCAAGAATACCTCAACCGGCCTTGGTCAGTGAAAAGACAAGACAGCCGTTCTGTACGAACTGCCGGACGGCGTAACGGCCCACGGGTAGCTGAAGCCGGCGCTCGAAACGACCCTGGGGAAGTTCGAGACGATGAATGACGGCATCGCGCAATTCTCGCGGCAACACACGGCGGCCCGATACGATCAGCACGCCATTCTCGATCGACGCGGTGACGTTATCGGGATCGACGCCCGGCAACGCGACGAAGACGAGAATCTCCCGGTCTGTTTCCAGCACATCGATGGGAGGTTCCCACGACGGCTCGTTCGCCGGTCCGGACGGCTGTAGCCGGAAGAACTGGCGGTGCATGCGCTCGGCGCGGGTCAGGCTTTCGACGGCTTCGGATAACATCCAGCTCATCGGGTCTCTGTTCGCCATGGTTATTCTTTCCGTTGCGGATCGGGTCGATCGGGCTTTGGGGCGGCCCGAGCAAATCTAGGCGCGATGCCGGTCTGTCGCCAGGGGGCGACGTGCGAAAGGCTACCCTATTGCGACAGACGGCGATGCGTTCTCGCCTTAGACGACGCGGGGCGGTTCCTGATGGTCATCCTTGAAGAACTTGCGCGCGAGCGCGAGGATTTCGCCGTCGGTCGGATGGTCCACTGCCTCGACGCCCTTGATCTTCGCTTTCAGCGCGGGAGCATGATGGCCGATATGATTGACGAGCGCTGTCTTCTCGCTGGAGGGGCCGGTTATGAGAATGGCGCCTGCGTCGGCGATGGAATTGGCGACGCTTTGCAGGAACTCGTGATCCTCGGGGGCGTGTCCGCTACCGATAGTGTTCGCCTTGTGGTGGAGGTGCTTCGTCGGATGCTGCGGGTGAACGACGATCTCGTCGGCTTCAGACGCGCTAAAATGAAAAACGCGGGCTTCGCGGTGATCGATCCAAACGACAGCGTGAAAATGGCCTGACATGGGCTCTCCAAATGAACGGGCTTGCGGGAAAGTTTGTTTCATAGGATCGCCTGTCATGCGCGGCGGTCATTTGCGCTTTGTCAAAACCCTCAGGGCGTCTGAGCGTCAGCGGGTTTTGTCGCGGGCTTTATCGGACTCTTCTTCTTTAAGGTCTTCTTGGTTTTAGCGGCTGTCGCAGTGCCTTTCTTCTTTTTCCCGGCTTTCGCCTTGGCGTGTCCCGGCTTTTTGCCCACTGACGGTGTAGCAGTTGGGTCGGGGGTCGCGGAGGCCGCCGCAGCAGGCGCGAGCTTGGATTTCTTGGCCTTTTTCTTTGACGCTGTCTTGGCTGTCGTGGCTTTTGCACCGGCCTTATGCGTTTTGGCGAGTTTCGCCGGTTTTGCGGCTTCGCTGCCTTGGGCCGCCGCCGGATCCACATCGGCGGCAGACGTGAGTTTGGATTTCTTGCCCTTTTTCTTCGACGTCGTCTGGGAGGTTTCGGCTTTCGTCCCAGTCTTATGCGTTTTGGCGGTCTTCACCGATTTTTCGGCTTCCCCGCTTTGCGTTGCAGCGGGATCCAAAGCTTCGGCTGCTGCGGTCGCTTTCGACGGATTTTTCTTTTTCGCGGCCTTGGACTTTTTCGCGGAGTTGGCGCTTACGTCTTTGGGATCGTCGGAGTCCCTGCTCGCGAGTTCGCCGGATTTCTTCTTTCCCGCCGCATCCTTTGCAGCGTTGTGACGCTCGACGTCCGCTTTGGTGATTTCGCCCTCTTGGACAAGCGCCACGAGGCATGGCGTCGATAGGTCTTCCCCGACATTGCGCATGCATTGGCGGAGTTCGTCGCTTCCGACGGCGTATTGGCTGCAATGCTGAAAGTAGTCGTTTCTACAGGCGTTCTTGACGCTATCGCTGACCGCGTAGGCGTTCGCGCTCGAAAGAAGAGAAATTGCGAAAACTACCGCAGGGGCACGCATGCCGCGCCGCAGCGATCGCAACTGTCGACCGACATCCATCCCAATCGTTACCGCAAACATGTTCCGCAATCTTGTGGACCTGTATTCTAACCAACCACAGCTAAGGCACAGACCTTAAAGGCTTCCCGGCGGACAGCAACGCGAAGAAGCTTCGCGGCGAAAATATGGTTATTTAGAAAAGGGTTGCAAGTGCCGACAGGACGCGGACTCAAAGCCGGATGTGGCATAAAGAAGGGCTGCAGCGGATGTTCGCGCCAAGTGCCGCATTACGCTCTATTTAGTTAAAATAGTTGGCATCGATGCCGGTGTCGTGGCATTGGCAGATCGGTTTATTAGTGTCGGCGCTGGGCGTTGTCATCGGGAAGGATGTAATGAAGAAAAGCAGAATAGTGCTGAACGTCGTGCTGGCGGCAAGCGCTGTGGCGATCGTGAACACGTCCGCCTCCGCGTATTCGACGAGGGTGAAGGATGCGTGCTCGGCCGACTACGGAAGTCTTTGCGCGAAATACAAGCAGGGTAGCTCTGAGCTTCGCAGATGCTTCGAGAGCAATCGCCGGGTGCTTTCCACCGAATGCGTGCAGGCGCTTGTCGATGCCGGTGAAGTACCCGCTCGGTATCTGAAGGATCGCAAGTAACGCCCTCAAACTCAGTTCTGACCCGAATTGGCGATCCACAGATGAAGGCCGCTGGCGATGGCGGCGTCGTGTGGGCTGTCGATTCGGGATCGCATTCGATCGCCTCTGACTAACCGCAGAGGGCTGCGCAACGCTCCTTGCGCCAAGCTCTCGCGATGGCCATTTCTTCATGCTCCGACGGTCGCGCTTTGATGATCGGTGGGATGGAGACTTCGGATGAAATATATTTGGTTGGCGGCTGCGTCGGGGTTATTGATGCTGTTTTCCCCCGGCGCAAAGGCGGATGACATAGCCTGCATCAGCACGACCTTTCGGCTGGTCGGCGCCAATGACAAAGTCTGCATCAGCGCTTTCGACGATCCCAAGGTTCCAGGCGTCGCCTGCCATATCAGTCAGGCCAAGACCGGTGGTCTTAAAGGGACGTTCGGTCTGGCTGAAGATCCATCGCGGTTCTCGATCGCCTGTCGGCAGGTCGGACCGATCAGTGTCGATATTTCGAAGCTTGCCGACGACGAGAAGGTCTACTCGGAAAGCACGTCCTTGTTCTTTAAACACACGCACGTTTTCAGGGCGGTCGACAAGAAGCGCAATACGCTGGTCTACGTTGCGATCAGCGATCGCGTAGTTGACGGCTCGCCCTACAACGCCATTTCGACGGTTCCGATCATGCCGTGGAACGGCCGCTGAAGTCTGTCAAAGCGATCCAACTATTTTGCGATCGGCGCACGCGAAATCAGATCATTGCCTTTCGCGGCAAGTGCGATCTGCGTGCGCTGGGTGCGCGCGCTTCGGCTGACGATCTCGATAAGTCCAAGTTCTAGGCTGGAGAGAGCGGTGATCTCGCGAAGGACCAATGCGTGCTCGATACCGAGCTTGAGCGAAAAGGAACGGCTGTCCTTAGCGATACCAAAGTGGATCGCGGCAAGAATGGCGGCGCCGATCGGCGAGAGATCCGGCGCGACGAAGCGGATCGCGGAAACCGCTTCGAGAAACTGATCTTCAGTGATTTCGTTCGCGGGCTCCGAACTCATGCCGCCTGAGCTTGCTCGGACAGGCGGAAGGTCACGAGAACCGATTTCGACGTCGGCGTATCGCTGAGTTCGCCTGCGGTCGAGATCGGCACAAGCACGTTCAGCTCTGGGTAATAACCTGCGGCCGAGCCTCGGGGCAGCTCATAGGGTACGACGCGGAAGCTTTCGGCGATGCGCTCGATGCCGTCCTCGTGCAGTCCGATGATATCGACGCGATCGCCGGAATTGGCGCCGATCTCGGCGAGGTCGTCGGGATTGACGAATACGATGCGACGCTCGCCGTAGATGCCGCGATAGCGGTCGTCGAGGCCGTAGACCGTGGTGTTATATTGATCGTGCGAGCGGAACGTCTGAAGCACAAACGTACCATGCTCGCCCAAAGCGCGCTGATGTTCGGTCTGGTCGGGCAGTTCCGAGCTTGAAAATGTGGCTTTGCCCGAGCGCGTCGTCCAGATGCGCTCAGCAGGCCCGTTCGGTAAACGGAAGCCACGCGGCTTGCGTACGCGTTGGTTGAAATCTTGGAAGCCGGGGATGGTGCGCTCAATCAGATCGCGGATGCGATCGTAATGATGGGCGAGGCCCTTCCAATCGACGATCTCGGAACCAACGGTCGCTTCAGCGATGCCGGCGATGATGGCGATCTCGGAGCGCAATTCGGGCGAAGCCGGGCGGTTGATGCCGCCGGAGCCATGCACCATGCCCATTGAGTCTTCGACCGTGACAATCTGGGCGACGCCGTCGGCGTTGCGGTCGACTTCGGTGCGGCCGAGGCAGGGGAGCACATAGCTCACCTCGCCCGGCAGCAGATGCGAATGATTGAGCTTGGTTGCGATGTTGACCGTCAGCTTCTGGTTCATCATAGCTTTCGCGATCAGGGGGCTGTCGGGCGTTGCGCGCGCGAAGTTGCCACCAAGCGCGATGAATGCCTGAGCCGAGCCGTCCAGCATGGCGCCAATGGCGGCGAGCACATTGTGCCCGTTCTGGCGAGGCATCGGAATGCGGAGTTCTTTTTCGAGGGCATCAAGGAAATCCTTCGGCGGCTTCTCGTTGATGCCGACCGTACGGTCGCCCTGCACGTTCGAATGGCCGCGTACCGGGCAGAGGCCGGTGCCGGGGCGACCGACGTTGCCGCGCAGGAAGAGGAAGTTTGCGATTTCGCGGATGGTCGCGACGGAGTGGCGATGCTGGGTGACGCCCATCGCCCAGGTGCAAATCGTTCGGGTCGATTCGACGTAGATCTTTGCGAGGCCTTCGATCTGCTCGCGCGTCATGCCGGACTGGTTTTCGATCTGGTCCCAGCTCGTTGCGTCGACGGCCGCACGATAGAATTCGAAGCCGGCTGTGTGCTGCTTCAGGAATGCGCGATCGAGCAGGGACGCGTGACCGGCGGCGACCGCGGCGTCATCGAGTGCAAACACCGCTTTCGACATGCCACGGACGGCGGCCATGTCGCCGCCGAGGCGGACCTGATAATATTCGTTGGCGATCGCGGTGCTGCCGCCCGTGATCATTTCGAGCTTGTCCTGCGGGTCGGCGAAGCGTTCGAGGCCTTTTTCCCGCACGGGATTGAAGACGGCGATCTTGGCGCCGCGAATTGCCGCCCGGCGAAGGTCGCCGAGCATGCGCGGATGGTTGGTGCCGGGGTTCTGGCCGATAACGAAGATGGCGTCGGCCTTTTCGAAGTCCTCAAGCAGGACCGAGCCCTTACCGATGCCGACGGCCTGTTCGAGCGCGACACCGCTCGCTTCGTGGCACATGTTCGAGCAGTCAGGGAAATTGTTCGTGCCGTAGACCCGCACGAAGAGCTGGTAGATGTAGGCGGCCTCGTTCGAGGCGCGGCCGGATGTATAGAATTCAGCCCGGTCGGGGCTATCGAGGCCTCTCAGCACTTGACCGATTTCCGAGAAGGCTTCGGCCCACGTCGTCTGGACGTAGCGGTCAGTCGCCGAGTCATAACGCATCGGGTTCGTAAGGCGTCCCTCGCGCTCGATGTCGTAGTCGGTCCATTTCCGAAGCTCGGTGACCGTGTGGGCCTTGAAGAAATCCGGATGGACGCGTTTGTCCGTCGATTCCCAGGCGACGGCCTTCACGCCGTTTTCGCAGAACTCAAACGATGAGCCGTGAGCGGGGTCTCCCCATGCGCAGCCAGGGCAGTCGAAACCGTCCGGCTGATTGGCCTTCAGCATCGTCACGGCACCGGACAACGGCGCGCCGCTTGCGAGAAGCTTTTTCCCGCAGCTCTTCAGTGCGCCCCAGCCGCCAGCCGCTTTCGACTTCTTGCCAATGAATTCTGGTTTGCCCATCGCGCCTTTTCCAACGATCGCCGCCAAGTCTATTGTGCATGTGCGAAATGGGCCTTTTCTGCAACGCACGGTGGCGGAATAACCGTTATGCGTAAACGGTATATCCGGAGCATTTTCAGGGTTTTAGCGCGTAAGAATTGGGCAAGGGTGTGCCTCAAAACGACGCTCTGCTGCTATAGGGGCACATCTGCACGAAGACGCCCGCGCTCATCGCGCGGCCGTGGCACTTCTGATGTGGTCACGGAAAAGCGACGTCGCGATTGGCAGGCCCGCCGTTCAGGGAAAGACCTGATAGATCCAGGTTTCGCTCAGGGCTTCGCCGTCTTTAGCGAGGTAGGCGCGCAAGTCGGCGGGTTGGCCATTAAGGTCGCTGAGGTCGAACATCATGCGCCATCGGCGGGTGCCGACGACAGGAAACGCTTCAACGCCCGTGATGGTGCCGTTCGTGGTCGTGACCACGGTTTTTGTGCCGCCGAACCGGGTCTGTTCGTCGAGAACCTTGCCTTCGATGTCGATCATGAATTTTTTGGCGTTGGGCTTGATGTGCCGAAGGTCTAGATCGCGGCCGCCGAGGCCGCCGATGCCGACGCGCGTCGCGACGATGCGCGCGACGTCTCCGGCGGGTGGGGAATCGACGCCCCAAAACAGCCGGTACTTCGCATTGATCACGGTGCCAGCGACGACAGTTTCTGCGGGGGTCCAGAAGGTGACCATGTTGTCTTCGGTTTCGTTGGTCGTCGGAAGCTGGACGAGATTGACGGCGCCCTTGCCCCACGACGACATCGGCTCGACCCACATGCTTGGTCGACGGTCGTAGAACAGACTGTCGTCTTGGTAGTTGTCGAAGTTGCGGTCGCGCTGGATCAGTCCGAAGCCCTTTGGGTTGTCGTCGACAAAGCTGTTCGTCACGATGCGGGGCGGGTTCGAGAGCGGCCGCCAGATGCGTTCACCGGTGCCGGTCCACATCGACAGGCCGTCGCAATCGTGAACCTCGGGGCGCCAATCGCCACGGAATTTTCCAGAATTCTCGCCGTACCAGTACATGCCCGTCAGCGGGGCGATGCCCAACATATCGACGGGGGCACGGAAGTAGAGTTCGCATTCGATATCTTGCAGGGCGCCGGCCTGTCCGCCTTCGATTCGCCGGCTGTTCATCTGGTAGGCGCCAGTGACGCTCTGGCTTTCGAGCAACGCATAAATGTTCAGGCCGCTGCCGTTCTGTTCGAGCCAAAAGCTCGAGAACCGAGGGAATTCCTCAGGCTTGCCGGTATTGATGGCGAGGCCGCGGGCCGAACCGCCATACTGATCGTTCGGATCGGAGGCGCGGAAGTACGACGCTCCGAGATAGGCGAGCCAGTCGCTGACGCCTCCTCGGCTCATCAGGCGGAAGCCCGCAAATCCGGCATTCTTCAGCGTGCGCAGCGGATGGTCGGCAGGCATGTTGAAGTAGTCGGGGCTGTAGACGACTTCGCGAGCCGAGCCGTTCTCCAGCACATAGATCCGGACGGGTTCCGCGTAGAAGCGGCCCTGCGGAAAGAGCCGCACCGTCTGAGCGCCCGGCTGGCCGTGCCACAACTCCATCTCGGGCTTGTAGACGGCCTGGGCGAAGGTATCGAACGCCATGCCGCGCAAGGGATCGGATGCGTCCGGTTGGGGCGGAGGGACATAGGCGGACTGGGAAAGCGCCTTAGCCTGCTGTTTGAGGGCATCGAACGAAAATGGTTGTGGCGGCCCGAGCGTAGCGGCGCCGACGGGCGTATCGCTCTTGGCCGATGTGGTCCAAGCCGCCACGGTGGTCGTGAGAGCGCCGGCTAAAACGTGTCGACGGTCGATCATGAAGGGCATATTCTTATGAGACCAGGTGAGGGTGGGATGGCGAGAGCTACGACGGCTTATATCGGTCCGTAGGCGATTATTTCAACTTCGCGGCGACGCCAAGTCCTTTGTCGGTCGGACAGCGCCCAAGATGCCGATTTCGTTCCGTGAGCCGCCATTTGATGGCAGCCTTGGTCAGTGGCAGGGAGTTAGTTTGGCAATATTAAGACGGGCGGGACGTAGGCACGAAGACGACGCTTCGTCGTCCGTTAAAATGGCATCATTCCGGCGAAGCGAGACGATACCCATGCCTTTGCGCGATCGCCGCCAAGTCATATGCGCTCAGGGAGGTTTGGAATTGGCGAATTGCCCTCCGACCCGATCGCTATTTGTTGCATCGCGATAACAATTCCCCGTCCGATAATGAGTATTAATTCTTTCCTGATCCACGTCTCGGAATACGACACGTCGAGCGCTCGATTTGGATTTTTTCGCCTCTCGCCTTTCAACTTGACGGCAATATTAGCCAATCGGTCACTATCAAACCGGTATTCGCGGAACCATTGCGATGTTCGGTCGCTTAGGTCTTTCGACGGATTTTGCAATGAACGATAATCAAACAAGCCCTGATCCTTTCGGCCGCGAGCGGAATGGCGGTCAAATTTTATGATTACCCACGGGCAATGACCGGAGTACAAGCCATACCGGATCCTAAGGATATCGAAGTCAGACTGCGCGCTCTCCAGCAGGAGCTTCTTGTTGGCATTGCGCTGGGCGAATCTCTTTTCAATGTGCTGACAACGTTTTGTCTCGGGGTCGAATCGTTGGCACCTGAGATCATCTGCTCTATTACCGGCGTCGACGATGATGATCGTATGACGTTTCTCGCTGGGCCGTCTCTCCCGGATGTTTATCCGAAGGAGATCACGGGCGTCCGCATTGGGCCTCATGTTGGTTCGTGCGGAACGGCGATTTTTTCGCGCCGGCCGGTCGAGGTCCTCGATATCGAAGCAGACCCTCTTTGGACGGGATACGAACACGTTGCTCTCCCTTACGGGCTTCGCGCGTGCTGGTCTTGCCCGATCGAGGCCGCCGATGGACGCGTGCTCGGTGCTTTCGCATTCTATTTCCGCGATAAACGCGGTGCCAGCGCTTTAGAGCGTTTGATCGCGGCCGAGTGCGTGAATTTCTGTGCGATGGCCATCGAGAATTCGGACGCACGGGCGCGGCTGAGCAATCTCGCGTTCTTCGATCCGCTAACGGGTCTTGGAAACCGGGTCACGCTCAAGAGCCGCCTTGCGATCGTTCTTCAGCGCGCCAGCGAAACGCAACGGACGGTCGCCATCTATCATGTCGATCTTTTACAATTTCGCGCCGTCAACGACCTTCATGGGCGCGTGGTCGGGGATATGGTGCTGGTCAAGGTCGCCCAGCTCCTGCGGTCCATGGAGACGGATTGCGATCTTATCGTGCGCGCGGGGGCCGACGAATTTCTCCTCGTGAAAACCGCGGGCGGAGAAGATTTCGATTCTGAGCAATTCGCGCAAGAGATCGTTTCCGCATTGCGTGGACGACGTCGTCTCCAAAGCGGCGAAGATATTATGATCGACGTGAGGGTTGGGGTTGCGAATTTTCCTGCTGACGGAAACGAGCAGGAGGAATTGCTTGAGCATGCGGAGACCGCTCTTCTTCGTGCGAAGCGAAACGGCGGCGGTTACGCACTGTTCGAACCCCAGATGGAGTTGGAGCAAAGGCGACGGCGTTCCCTGGAGCGCGATGTCGATCTCGCGGTCGAGCATGGCGAGCTTTCAGTCGTTTTTCAGCCGCAGGTCGACTCCAAGTCAGGTTCTGTCGGAGCGTTCGAGGCGCTGCTGCGCTGGAATCATCCTGAGCATGGTCTCATCTCGCCCATGCAATTCATTCCTGTCGCGGAAGCGAACGGCGCTATTCATGCGATCGGCGAGTTTGTCCTGAGGCGAGCTTGCCGAGAGGCTGCGCAATGGAGCGAAAAGCTCAGAGTCGCCGTCAACGTGTCGGCCGCACAAATTGTGCGGAATGATTTTGTCGAACTGGTGATGGATGTGCTTGCCGATACAGGCCTTGAAGCCTCGCGGCTGGAATTAGAAGTGACGGAGAGCCTATTTATTCAAGATTCTGACACTGCCTCATCGGTATTGCGGCGATTGAAGGGTCTTGGCGTCAGCGTCGCAATTGATGATTTCGGCACCGGATATTCGTCGCTTAGCACGCTGCGGTCGTTTCCATTCGATCGCATTAAAGTGGATCGCAGCTTCGTGAGCGATATGGTCCACAACTCCGATGCCGCGGCTATCGTCAACTCGGTGGTCGGGCTCGGTCGTGCGATGGGATTGTGCGTCGTGGCGGAGGGCGTTGAAACCCAGGAACAGCTGGCGATGTTGCGGCTAATCGGATGCCATGAGGCGCAGGGTTATCTCTTCGGAAAACCGCTGCCGGCCGAAAGCTACACTCTTATCATGAGGCCTGGAGCCCGGAAGATTGGTAAAAGGAATCGGTCCGCAGAAGGTGTGAACGGCATTCTCCGCCATTGATTTCGGCAACTCAGAAACTTTCAGCGGGGACTGACCACGGATCATCGTGGGCGGCTAGGCGGGAGAGAATGCTTGCGGTGTGCTCGCCGAGTTTCGGGCTCGGTGTGGCGGCGACGCAGGGCTCGCCGTCCATGACAATCGGGCTGCGGACCGTCGGCACGGATGATCCGTCCGCTCTTGCCAGGTCTTGGCGCAATTTCCGGGCGACGACTTGGGGATCGGCGAACACCTGATCAATCCTGTTGACCGGCCCGGCGGGAACGCCTGCGGCTTCGAGCGCTGAGAGTAAGTCGTTCGGCGCCCGCTTTAAAGTCTCGGCTTCGATCAGCGGGATGAGTTCGGCGCGGTTTTCGACGCGGCGGGCGTTCGTTTTGAAGCGGTCGTCGGTCGCGATGCCGCGAAGACCGAGCAGGTCGCAGACGCGGGTGAACTGTCCGTCATTTCCACACGCGATGATGATGGGACCGTCGGCGGTCTCGAAGACCTGATAGGGCACGATGTTGGGATGGGCGTTGCCGAGCCTGCGCGGTGCGTTTCCGGATGCCAGATAATTCATGGCCTGATTGGCGAGCACCGATACTTGCGTATCGAGCAAGGCCATATCGATATACGCGCCGTCGCCCGTCGCGTTGCGGCGATTGAGCGCCGCAAGGATGCCGATGGTGGCGTAGACGCCGGTGAAGATATCGGCGAAGGCGACGCCGATTTTCTGCGGCTCGCCGTCGGGGGCGCCGGTCAGGTCCATGATGCCGCCCATGCCCTGCACGATGAAGTCGTAACCGGCGCGGGGGGCGTAGGGACCCGATTGGCCGAAGCCGGTGATCGAGCAATAGATGACGCCGGGGTTGCCGGACTTGATCGCGGCATAGTCGAGGCCGTATTTGGCGAGACCACCGACTTTGAAGTTCTCGATGATGACGTCCGCTTGCAGGGCGAGAGCGATCGCGGCTTCGCGGCCGGCCGGATCTTCGTAATCGATGGCGACCGACATCTTACCGCGGTTCGTCGAATGGAAATACGCGGCCGAGCCGGGACCGTCGCCGTCGGCGATGAAGGGCGGACCCCAGGCGCGCGTATCGTCGCCGCCGTCCGGGCGTTCGACCTTGATGACGTGAGCGCCGAGATCGGCGAGCGTTTGTCCGGCCCAGGGTCCGGCGAGCACTCTCGCAAGCTCAAGCACGCGGATGCCCGCGAGCGGCTTCGGTGCGGCGGTCGTCGTCATGCGAAGGCCTGCAATCCGGTGATAGCGCGGCCGAGGATCAGAGCGTGGATGTCGTGCGTGCCCTCGTAGGTGTTGACCGTTTCGAGGTTCAGCATGTGGCGCATCACCTGGAATTCTTCCGAGATGCCGTTGCCGCCATGCATGTCGCGGGCGACGCGGGCGATATCGAGGGCCTTGCCGCAGTTGTTGCGCTTGATGAGGGAGATCATCTCGGGCGCCATCTGGCCGTCGTCAAGCAGCCGGCCGACCCGCAGCGCCGCCTGAAGGCCGAGCGTGATTTCGGTTTCCATGTCGGCGAGCTTCTTCTGGACAAGCTGCGTCGCGGCCAAGGGGCGATTGAACTGCTTGCGGTCAAGCGTGTATTGCCGCGCTGCGTGGAAGCAGAATTCGGCGGCACCGAGCACACCCCAGGCAATGCCATAGCGCGCGCGGTTGAGGCATCCGAACGGACCCGCCAGACCTTCGGCGTTCGGCAACAGAGCGGTTTCGGGAACTTCGACGCCGTCCATGACAATCTCGCCCGTAACTGATGCGCGAAGCGACAGCTTGCCGGCGATCTTCGGCGCCGAAAGTCCCTTCATGCCTTTTTCGAGAACAAAGCCTCTGATCTTGCCGCCGTGCGCGGCCGACTTCGCCCAGACGACGAAGACGTCGGCGATCGGGGAGTTGGTGATCCACATCTTGGAGCCGCTGAGCCGATAGCCGCCGTCGATTTTTTCGGCTCTGGTCCGCATGCCGCCGGGGTCGGACCCGGCGTCCGGTTCGGTCAGGCCGAAACAGCCAATCCATTCGCCGCTTGCGAGCTTCGGCAGATATCTCTGGCGCTGCTCCTCGCTGCCGTAGGCGTAGATCGGATGCATCACGAGTGAGGACTGCACGCTCATCATCGAGCGGTAGCCGGAATCGACGCGTTCGATCTCGCGGGCGATCAAGCCGTAGGCGACGTAGTTTGAATCCGAACCGCCGTATTCAGCCGGAAGCGTCGGTCCGAGCAGACCGAGGTCGCCCATCTCGCGGAAGATGCCGGGGTCAGTCGTTTCCCGCGCGTAGGCTTCGATGACGTGGGGCTGCAGCTTGTCCTGAGCGAAGGCCCGCGCGGTGTCGCGGATCAGTTTCTCATCCTCCGACAATTGATCTTCAAGCAGAAGGGGATCGTCCCAGATGAATGAACCGGCTGCCACGTAGCGCTCCTTGATAGGCACTCAAATTTCGACGCCACTCTATGGGCCGCTCAGCCGATAGGAAATAGGAAGCACGAATTGGTTCGATTTGGTCTTCTGAGGCGGCGCAGTCCATTGCCCGGAGGATCCCGCAATGCCATATGGGCGGACACCCTGCATCGTCCTTCAAGGATCATCGACCATGTCCAAGCGGCCTCTCGTCGGCGTCATTTGCTGCCAGCGCAACCCGGAGGATCCCATCCAGGCTGTTGCAGAGCGGTATTTGAAAGCCGCGCCGTTCGTCGGGGCGGATTTCGTGCTTGTGCCGTCGATGCCCGACATCATGGACGCGGGCTCGATCCTCAGCCGCCTGGACGGCATATTGCTGACTGGAAGCCCCTCGAACGTTGCGCCGAATCTGTATCGCAGCACCGATCCCGGCGATGGGCCATTTGATCCGGGCCGTGATGGAATGGCGTTCCGGCTGATCGCGGAATCGGTTGAGCAAGACCGTCCAGTGCTTGGCATCTGCCGGGGCTTTCAGGAAATCGCGGTTGCGTATGGCGCGACGCTCAGACCCGACCTTGCCGAAGCTGGCCGCGAGCAGGTTCACCATACCGAACCCGGCTTGCCGCTTGACGGCATGTTCGCGCTTGAGCATCGCGTCGATCTTGCGTTCAAGGGCGTATTGGAGCGGGTGATGGGGGCGCCGTCCATTACCGTCAACTCCGCGCACTTCCAGGGTATTCGCGATCTCGGCGATAAGCTGGCCGTTGAGGCGACGAGTGCCGATGGGGTCGTCGAAGGCATTCGCCCCGTGTCGGGCGAGCGCATTCTGGCGGTGCAATGGCATCCCGAATGGCGGGTTGCGGACAATCCCGATTCTCGTGAGTTGTTCGCTTGGTTCGGCCTGTTGCTTCGCGGCGCAACGATGAAGGAAGCCGCCGACCGGGTCGCGGAGGACGCGCGCCAGGCTGGTTGAAACGCGTTCTCGTCAGTGTGCGGTGGAGAGGACGCTGACAAGCGCGCCTTGGATGCCGGTGATCAGAATTTGCACGCCGATGCAAAGCAGAAGGAATGCAGACAGCCGCGTCAGAATCCGCGCCCGTCCCGGGCCTAGCAGCGCCACCAAACGGTCGGCGGAGGAATAGCAAGCGCCGATGATGACGGCGAGAATGATCGCGGCGCCGCAGATGCCGGCGAAGAATGGAAGAAGCTCAGCCGCCTCGCGGGGTCTGTTGGCGCTCAGAGCAATTGCGACAGATATGGTGCCGGGTCCGGTCGTGAACGGCATGGTCAGAGGAAAGAAGGCGACCTCACTGCTCCATGCCGTTGCGCGGTTGGCATCGGATGCTTGGTCTTGTTTCCGGTCTTCGGTTTCCTGCGGGTTATAGAGCATCCGCCAGCCGGAAACGGCGACGACGGTTCCACCCGCGACGCGTAACGCATCGATGCTGACGCCAAAAAAGCTCATCAGAGTAGCGCCGATCAGCAGCGAGACGAGCATGACGATGGCTGAGTAGGTCGCGACGCGCCAAGCCAGGGCGCGGCGTTCCGCGTGCGTGCGGCCGATCGTGATCTGGCTGTAGATCAGCGCGCCGCCGAACGGATTGACGATCGAGAACAGTGCCGGAAAGGCAACGAGGAAACTCGTGATGATGCCGGTCAGGTAGGGCATAGCTCTTGCTTGCGTAAAACGGGGGAGATCATGGAAGATCTTCTAACGTCGAAACCGTTGGCGCGATAGTGCGGCCAAAGCGGAGCTACCACACGCTCGATTGCTCGGCTCCTCCGAAGATTTCCTGCAGACGCCGGGACGTGCCGGCTGACACCCCTTCAGGCAAGGCGTCGAGCGCGTAGAAGCCGTGTTCGGCGATTTCGGCGTTGGGCTCGGGCACGACATCGCGGCGCCAGAGGTCAATCCGGAAAAGAATGATGTGGTCGCCAGGATAGTTGTCGAAATGCGAATAGATCCCGACGAGGTGGGGCGGCTGAACAATGATCGCGCCGGTCTCTTCGAAAACTTCCCGCGCGAGAGCATCTTCGATTTCCTCGCCACGCTCGACGCCGCCGCCGGGGAAATGCCAGCCGGGACGATAGCCGTGGCGAATGAGAAGCACGCGCGAGGCCTCGTCGACGATGATGCCTTGCACGCCGAGGGTCACGATGTTGCCGCGCCGCGACAGAAGCGATGCCAGGCGGGTCAACATGATCGCGGCTCCCAGCCATATAGCCAATCGAATCCCGCGATCACGCGTTCGGGGGATCGCACTTTCATCACCGTGTTGCGCGCGAGCGCGGCGGGGCCGCGCATATGATAGATGCGGCCGTTGCGCTCCGACGCTTCGGCAACCTTGGTGACGCGCTGGCGGCGTTGGCGTTCGTAATCGTGAAGCGCGGATTCGAGATTACCGTTTGAAGCGGCGACTTCGGCTGCCAGCGTCACGGCATCTTCGAGGGCCATCACCGCGCCTTGCGCGAGGAACGGTAACATTGGATGGGCGGCATCGCCCAGGAGCACTGCGCGGCCTGAAGTCCAGCGGGGAAGCGGCGGCATGCGGTAGAGCGACCATTGCCTCCATTGCTGTGCGCTTTCGACAAGCGATCGCAGGGGCGGCGCGAAGCTTTTGATTTTTCCTTTGACGGCGTCTGCGGCAGCGGGGGCATCCCAGCCTTCAGCCGCCGACGCATTGTCGACGATCACGACCAGCGCGATGTCACGGCCGCCGTTGACGGGATAGTGGACGGCATGAGCTCCCGGCGAAAGCCAGATATGCACGGCGTTGCGTACAAGTTCAGACGGTAAATTTCCCGCGCCCGTCACGCTGCGAAATGCGATTTTTCCGAGCGGATGGGGCTTTGCCGAACTGCCGCTGATACTCCCTCGCAACGTCGACCACAGGCCGTCTGCTGCAACAAGAAAGGATGCGTTCAGCACTTCGCCATTGGCGCCGATCGCGGCAATACCGTCCGGTTCGCTCGCGTAGGAAACGATCTCGCTCGCGCGGGCCAACGTAATTCGAGGATCGTTTTCGGCGTGCGTCCGCAGAGCGACGTGCAGGTCGCGCCGGTGAGCCGTCCAGTAAGGGGCGCCGTGGCGCTTCGCGATCCATGCGCCGAGCGGAAGTTGCGCAAGCTCGCGGCCCGACGCACCATCGTGCACGACGAGAGCGTCAGGGGTTGCGACTTTGTCGGCGAGGAATTCGGCAACGCCAAGGTCTTGAAGGATGCGCGACCCGTTGGGGCCGATTTGAATGCCGGCGCCTTCTTCCGGAAATTCCGAGCGGCGTTCGCAAACGCGGACTTCGATGCCGCGACGGGCAAGGGCGATTGCGACGGCAAGGCCGCCGATCCCTCCGCCCGCGATTACCGCGCTCAAGCGAGCGGGGGCCATCACGCGGCTTCCGAGGCGTCGTTACAAGTCAAGCGGCGTCCGCGACGAGGCTGTCCTTGGGATCGCTCTCATCGGCCTTCAGACGAGAGTCGTAGATGTACAGCGTCGAGCAATAGGGACAGAGAATCTGATTGTCCTGGCCCATGTCGAGGTAGACGTGCGGGTGATCGAAGGGAGCCCGGGCGCCCATACAATTAAATTCTTTGACGCCGACGAAGATACGCTCAGCGCCAACGTCGTTGGCAAAGTGCGGGATTGCTGCTCCGGCCATGCTTCACCCTTCCGCATTGGGAGATGTTCCGGCGCACCATATCCTCGTGGCGGCGAGGATGGTAGGGGACATAAAAAACTTTCGGAGAATTGGGCGCAGTGGCATGGATCATTTCGATAGCGACGGGGTCGACATTGCATTTCTCGACACCGGCGGGGGCGGCGACAAGCCACCGGTTCTGCTCATTCACGGCTTTGCGTCGAACGTCGAGACGAACTGGGGCAATACCGGCTGGGTGACGTTTCTGACCAAGGCTGGATACCGGGTCATCGCGCTCGACAACCGAGGCCATGGGGAAAGCCAGAAGCCTTACGAACTTGTCGATTACGGAGCGCCGTTAATGGCTGAGGATGCCCGGCGCCTGCTTGATCATGTCGGCGTTCCGCACGCTCATGTCATCGGCTATTCGATGGGCGCGCGGATCTCGGCATTCCTGGCGCTGACGCATCCCGATCGCGTGGCGCGAGTTATCTTCGGCGGCCTCGGCATCAACATGGTGCGCGGCATGGCAGGAACCGGGCCGATCGCGCGGGCGCTCGAAGCGTCGAGCATAGACGATGTCACAAATCCGGCGGCGCGAACATTTCGTGCTTTCGCCGAGCAAACGAAAAGCGATCTTTTGGCTCTTGCGGCGTGCATCCGGTCGTCACGCGCGCCGATCACGGCCGAGATGGTCAGCGAGATCGCAGTGCCGGTCCTGGTGGCGGTCGGGGATCAAGACGTCATCGGTGGGTCGGCGGAAGAACTCGCCAAGCTCATTCCAGGGGCGCGTGCCTTTACGATTTTGGGCAAGGACCACAATCGCGCCGTCGGCGATCGCACGTTCAAGGCCGAAGCGCTGGCGTTTTTCGAAAGCGGGGCGACCGCGCCGGCATAGGAAACGGTGCGCCTGGGGGCCGATGAACCTGGCTGACACGGGGGATTGATCGCGAAGCCGGACTCAGGGTCCTCAGGGCACACGCCCCCGCCAAGGTCCAAAGACCTCGGGCGAGTGCTTGCATACCCCGCGGGGCGTCTTCGGACCGGTACGCGGTACTAGTCCGATCGAAGACGCGGGATGGTGCATTTTCCGGTCTCGTACGAGATACGAGTTCGAGCCGGCCCGCACCTCCGGGGGCGCTTGCCAATTAGACGCGCTCAATGACGAGGCGATCTCAGGCGTATGTCGGGATTTATTTGCCTGTGGATAACTCTAATGATGCGGCCGAGCGCATCTTGAAGGCCACACGAATCATTGCCGCCGGGGCGCCGCTGGTCCGCCTTTGCTTCGCCCAGGTAGCGGCCCAAATCAGTCGGAAACGCCAGCAATGATGGGCGATCTTGGCAGTTTTCGCCGTTCCTTAACCGGGCGTTAACGTTAACGCTGCTTACTCCCATCATTATGGTTCCGCGTCGTATCCGAGTTCTTGTGCCCACGGCCGTCCTGATGCTTTCGGGACTGGGCTTGCTTTGGGGCTGCGGAACGACGGGGCCGGACTTTCAGGTTCGAAGTGATCCGTGGCGTTCGCCGGAAGAACGCGCCTGCCTCGCGTCGGGCGTTGTGCGGCAGACGGCGTTCGTGCATGAGCGATCGGCGCTTGGCGGCCCGAGCGTCTGCGGAGCGGAAAATCCATTTGAGATGTCCGCCGCCGATAACGGCCGCGTCGTGCTTGAACCGGCGGCATCACTTCGCTGTCCGATGATTCCGCAGATCGACCGGTGGGTAAGAGAAGTCGTCGAGCCGGCGGTGCGCTATCAATTCCGCCAGGAACTCGTCGGCCTGACGGTGCTGGCCTCGTATTCCTGCCGGCCGATGAACAGTGTCGAGGGGGCGATGATCTCGGAGCACGCTTACGCGAATGCCGTGGACATCGGCGGTTTCAAGCTGGCAGACGGGCGGACGATCAGTGTGAAGCGCGGCTGGAACGGAACGTCGTCCGAGCGTGCCTTTCTGCGGGTCGTGCATGATGGTTCGTGCGAATATTTTACGACGGTGCTCGGTCCGAACTACAACAGCCTGCACAGCGACCATTTCCATCTCGACCTCGCGCACCACGGTCGCGACGGGTTGATGCGTATCTGCAAGTAGGCCGCGTGCAGAGTGCGCGTAAATCCGCTAGAAGCGCCCCATGACTTGGGATCACGATCCGCCGCGCGGCCACCGCCGCAGCTATCACCACGGCAACTTGCGCGAAGCCTTGATGAAGGCGGCGCTCGATTTGATTGCGGCGAAGGGGCCGGCGGGCTTCACATTTGCGGAAGCCGCACGCGCGGCTGGAGTCAGTCCGGCGGCGCCGTACCGCCATTATCGCGACCGCGACGCGCTGATGGCCGACGTCGCGCGGCGGGCGTTCGAAGTGTTCGAGGCGAAGCTGAAGCAGGCGTGGGCGGGCGGTACACCCGATCCATTCAAGGCCTTGGAGCGTGTCGGCCACGCCTATCTCGATTTTGCGCGGCAGGAGCCGGCGCAATATTCCGCGATGTTCGAAACGGGTCTTTCCTTTTCCGCCTTTCCGGATCTGCATGTCGCGGGCGACCGGGCGTTCGAGGTGCTGAAAGAGGCATGCGCGGCGTTGGTCGCAACGGCGCCCGAGGGCAAGCGTCCGCCTGTCATGATGATGGCGCTGCACATCTGGGCGGAGACACACGGCATCGCGTCTTTGTTTACGCGGGGCGACGAAGCGCGACGTCCGATCCCAATGACGCCTGAAGATCTGCTCGATGCCGCGGTGCTGATCTATCTCGACGGCTTGGGGATCAGAAAAGCCAACGTCGGTTGAGCGGCGTTCTCGGCGGGCGGCGCCTGCTGTCCAGGGATGGGCTGGCGCAATTTTCAAAAGCCGCTCGCGCAGGTCTTGAACTCGCCTCTTGCCGACCCACCTATGTGAATGTAAAATACATTTACATCCTGAAACAAGGAGAGGGTGGCAATGACGCAAGTGGTTCAGACTCTGGATGATTTCGGCCGGCCCGCGTGGCTTGCCGCGATGATCCTGGGATTCATCGTCTTCTGGCCGGTTGGGGCTGTCATCCTGGCCTATATGCTTTGGAGTGGACGCATGAATTGCGGTTGGCACGGTCGGGGACGGTGTGGAAGCCGGCTCGGGGAGCACTTCGAGAGGGCGCGGTCGCGCATCGATGGTGAGATGCGAAACTTCGGTAGAGGCACTTATTCAAGCGGCAACAAAGCCTTCGACGACTATCGCGAGGCAACGCTGAAGCGGCTTGAAGAGGAAGAGCGCGAATTCAGAGCGTTTCTTGACCGCCTGCGGCAGGCGAAGGACAAATCCGAGTTCGACCAGTTCGTGTCCGAGCGGCGCGATCGTCCGGAACCCAATACTGGCGCGACGACTTGATTTTCCGAACTATGCGCGGGGCGGCCGTTGGCTGCCCTGTCGCTTTACCACTCAGTCCCCACAAGCGGAGCGGAAGCGATGTTTCATCTTCACCACCTCTTCTTTCTCCCGTTTTTCGTGATGTTCCACGTCGTCGGCTTCGTTCTGCTGTTCATTGGGGCAATGGTCTTGATGAAGGTATTTCGCCGCGGCCGCGCAGGTCTGTGCGCCAAGAGAACGACATCGAATGCGGGAAATTCGGGCAGCACGAAGAATAGAGCTTTCGACGATTACCGGCAGGCGACGGTCAGAAAGCTCGAACTCGAAGCCGAGGAATTCCGCAAATATCTCGACGGATTGCGGCGGGCGGCGGATGCCGCGGCGTTCGAGGCATTCCTGAAATCGCGACGAGCAGAAAGCGGCCCAGCTGCGTGATTTCGGCAAGCTCGTTGCCACACCCTCTCTGCATAGCTGAAATTCGCCTTTTTCTCCCTATGTTGCCGTTATTTTAGGGGTGTTAAGGGTGAGGCTCGGCTATGTTCAGGCGTTAGCCGTCGCGGCGGACGGGCTTGTTCGAGGCGAAAGATTCACGGACGGTCATGGCTTGGCAATTTTTGAAGCACGCTGTTGTGGCGTACGGCGGAAGCGTGCGCTCCGCGATCGATCACATTAAAGAAGCGTTCGGGTTCGACAGTGCGAGCACGCCCGCGCAATCGCGCGTGGCGTTCACAATCGCCGTCGTCGCGCTCGCCGCCAAGATGAGCAAGGCTGACGGCGTTTCGCTGCCGATCGAGGCGGAAGCGTTCAAGCGGCAATTCCAAGTGCCGGAAAGCGAATGCGGCCACGTTCGCAAGCTTTACGAACTCGCGAGTCGCGACGTCGCCGGATACGAGGCCTACGCGGCCCAGATCGCGCACATTCTTGAAGGTCAACCGGACATCAAGGTTTCCGTGCTCGAGTGCCTGTTTCATGTCGCAAGCGCGGATGGCGTCTTGCATCCCGACGAGGATCGCTATCTCGCCCATGTCGCCGAGATCTTCGGCTTGAGCAAGGGAGAGTTTCGGTGCGTTCGCCGAGGGTTCGTCATCGATGCCGACAGCCCCTACGAGGTGCTGCATATTTCGCCGGTGGCATCCGACAAGGACATCAAGGCGCGATATCGCGAGCTTGTGAAAAGTCATCACCCCGATTCACTCGTTTCGAAAGGTGTGCCGCCGGAGTTCCTGGCCGGCGCTGGGCGTCGACTCGCCGCGATCACGTCCGCTTACGAGGCGATCTTGGAGGAGCGTGGTCAGCGTGCGGAACGCGCGCTGGAATCCACGCCGTGACGTTCGAGACGGATACGCCGCTCGCGCATGCCGTTTGTCCGGCACACAACCGCGAGCCACGGCGTGGGGATGCCAAGCCGTCGCTTCTCGTTCTGCATTATACGGGCATGTCGTCGGCGGCGAAGGCGATCGACTGGCTGGCGCGACCAGAGAGCGGCGTTTCTTGCCATTACGTCGTCGATGAGCACGGGCACATCACGCAGCTCGTGCCGGAAGAGCTCAGGGCATGGCATGCCGGCGCTTCTTATTGGCGTGGCGAGACGGACATCAACTCGCACTCGATCGGCATCGAGATTCAGAACCCCGGGCATCAGCACGGGTATCCGGATTTTCCTCTAAAGCAGATGCGGGCGGTCGTCGCGCTGTCTCAGGATATCGTCCGTCGACACCGCATTTCGCCCGATAGTGTTCTCGCGCACTCCGACGTAGCGCCGGGGCGGAAGATCGATCCGGGCGAGAAATTCAATTGGCTTCACCTCGCGAAAGAGGGCGTTGGGCTCTGGGTCCGTCCGTTGCCAGTTCGCGCCGATGATCCGGGCTTCGGCCCCGGTACTCAGGGTTCTGCTGTTTTGAGCGCGCAGAAGAATCTTGCCGTTTTCGGTTACGACGTCGAAGCCAGCGGCACGCTCGATGCGGACACGGAAAAAGTTTTGAAGGCATTTCAATTGCATTTTCGGCCGCGCCGTGTCGACGGACGGCTCGACCGCTCGACGGAAGTCACGCTAGAGAAAGTGGTCGAGGCGTCGCGCCGGCGCGCGGCCGCTTGACGGGACGCCGCCGGTCATGTTGATGCAAATCGTGCGCTGACGATTTTCGCCGCGCGCCGCCAGAATGGCGGAAATCCCCAGTGAAGACGACGGAGCAAGATAAGCAGTGCTCAAACCGCGGCGCCCAGAAATTCTGGCGCTTATCATTGCCGTATATATCGCGCTGGTTCTGAACCAGCCGTTCTGGCATAAATTTTTGAATATCGTTGCGCCGCATAGCTTCGGCGACTGGTTGTTCACCGTGGCGGCGGCTGCCGTGACGGTGCTGCTCGCTTATGTCGTGCTGTTGGCATTCTCGCTGAAGCCGCTTCTTCGCGTCGTCGTTCTCATTTTGCTGCCGGTGACGGCGGCTGCGTCATACTTCATGGGCGAGTATGGCATCGTCATCGACGCGCAAATGGTTCGCAACGTGTTGGAGACAGACACGCGCGAGACGAGCGACCTCATAAGTTGGGAGCTGATCGGCTACATTCTTTTCCTGGGCGTCGCACCGGCGGTGCTGTTCTGTCTCGTGCCGTGGACGAAGCGATCATGGCGCGACGAGATGCTGGCGAAACTTGCCTACGCGTCCGTTGCGCTCGTCGCTTGCGTAGCGATGATCTTGCCGGTCTGGGGGAATGTTCTTTCGCTCGGCCGCGAGCATCGCGAACTCAAGATGATGCTGACGCCGGTCAACTACATCTCGGCACTTACCGCGTATTGGCGCTCCGAGGGACGCAAACGCGTCAAGGCGGTGGCTGTTTACGGCCAGGACGCGCGCCAAATAGCGCCGAACACCGTCCGCAAATCCTTGTTCGTGATCGTCGTCGGAGAAACAGCGCGTGCGGATCATTTTGCGTTGAACGGCTACGAGCGGCCGACCAATCCGGGGCTGTCGAAAATACCGGACCTCATCAACTACCCGAAGGCATACTCGTGCGGGACAGATACCGCGCAGTCGGTGCCGTGCATGTTCTCGGGGCTTGGCCATGATGCCTTTTCGAATGCGAAGGCGGAAGCGCGTCAAAACCTACTCGATATCTTCAAGCACGCAGGAGTCGATGTCTTGTGGCGGGAAAATCAGGCGGGCTGCAAAGGCGTTTGCGCACGCGTCGAAACAGAGACGCTCACGGGACATAAGGTTCCGACGTTCTTTCCGAGCACCGAAAACTACGACGATATTCTTGTCGATGGACTCGATGCGCGCATCGCAGCGCTCCAGCACGATACCGTCATCGTTCTGCATATGATGGGTAGCCACGGACCAGCTTACTGGAAGCGCTATCCGCCGACGTTTGAAACCTTTGCGCCAGCCTGCAAAGATGCGCAGTTCAGCCGTTGCGAGCGTTCGTCGATCATCAACGCCTACGACAATACGATCGTGTATTCGGATCACGTTCTTGCGCGACTGATCGGCGTGCTCGCGGACGCTGCGAACCACGGCGTCGACGCGGGGATGCTGTATGTTTCCGACCACGGCGAAAGCCTCGGAGAGCACGGCATGTACCTTCACGGCATGCCGTATGCGATCGCACCGGAAGCGCAAATTCATGTGCCGATGGTCGTTTGGCTGTCGCCGACGCTTCGGGAAGGTCGCGGCGTCGATCAGACGTGCATGGTGAACCATACGGGCCAGCGCGTCAGCCAGGATAATCTTTTTCATTCCGCGCTTGGGATCATGAATGTTGCGACGCGCGTTTACGATCCGTCGCTTGATCTCTTTGCTGTGTGCCGAAACCGGCCCCGTAAGGCGTACGGATCGCTCACGCCATAATGAAATAACGTAGCGCGGCGCCGCGGGGACGCGACGATTTCGCCGCCGGCCGCGACGAAAATGATATCCACGGGTTACCCGGACTCATGCATGATCGGGGTGCAAAGATGCTTTGAAAGCTTGAGCATGGTTCGCATTTTCGCTCTGCTGTCGTTCCTGGCCCTCATTGGTGGCTCCGCAACGGCAATGGCGGATCAGCCGCTCGGCCCGGTGCCGGAAAACGCCGATATGAGCGCCCGGGCCGTCACGACGCTGCTGTTTCAGGCGAAGCCCGGTGTGCGGCCCGATCTCTCCGGTAAGTTCCTGGTCTATCTCGATTTGGCGCAACTCAATTTCAAAGGCGCCAACCTTTCGAATTCCGACTTCTACGGAACGGATTTTACCGGCGCGGACTTGAAGGGAGCCGATCTTTCGCACACACGACTTGATCGCTCGGTTCTGATGCGCGCCGATCTTTCCGGCGCAAACCTGACGGGCGCAACGATCCTGCGTCCGACGATTTATGCGGACCTGTCGACGAACACGCAGGATGCGCCGCGCTTCACCGGGGCAATCCTTACGGATGCGCATGTTCAGGCTGAGTTGTCCGGCTCGGATTTCCGGGGCGCCAATCTGACGAGGGCGAATTTCTATCCGCTCGAAGGCCGGCCGGGAGAGGGAACGCTCGCGACCGCGTATCGCAACGTCCTGAAGTATTGCGATTTTTCGGGTGCCCGACTTGATGGCGCCAACATGGAGCGCGCCGTGCTCTGGTTCGCCAAGTTCAACGGTGCGGAACTCAAGGGCACGAACTTCAGCGGTGCGGACCTGTCGCGCGCGGATTTCTCGGGCGCGGATATCTCCGGAGCTGACTTCACACACGCGGATCTGGATGGCGCAAATTTTGTCGGCGCAATCGGAATCGCGCATGCACGGGGTCTCGATCAAGCCGTCAATCTCGACAGGGCGCTTCGATAGCCGCGAGCCGCGCGGGGGCACGCCGACGGGTCGCTGACGTCGGATCATTTTTAGACAAATCGCAAACCGACGTTAACCCTTGTTAAAGGGTTTGTTGCCAGTCTTTTGGCACCTCATGTCGAGCCAGGGTGCTGAAATGCTGAAGCTAAGCGGAATTTTCCGTTTGCGTTCGTGTGCATCGATTGCCGCCGGATTGGTCGCGATTGCAATTGTTTCGACGACCGGCGCAAACGCGGTCAGCCTTCACGCCAAGCTTGCCTGCTCGCGTGATTACTACGCCTTCTGCAGCCAGTATTCTTCCAATAGCCCCGAAGTCCGCCAGTGCATGAAAGCGGTGGGAGAGAAGCTGTCGGCGCGGTGCATCAATGCCTTGGTCGAAGAGGGCGAAGTGAGCCCGACAGAGGTCGCAAGGCGCGCGGCCCAGCTTCGCCAGTAGGCATCCAGACGTCTTTTCCGGCATTTGCGGAATTTGACTAATAGGAACTTGACTTGCGCCCCACGAACTTCGCTATGATCCCCCCGATCGGCCTCGAATTTATTGACGACGTCTGAGACGGCGTTGTCGTCGTGCTATGTTCTCGGCCGAATGAGCAGCGAGGGCGATGCACATGGCCGGACTCAGGATCGAACTCAAGCCGTGGCGGCAGATCGAGGTTCCCGAGCCTCGCGAGGATGAGCTTTACAAGCTCTCCCTATTCGACAAAACCTACAGCTTTCGCGGTTTGAAGGCGCTGCTCGGCGCGGCCGACATCGACAAGGCGGGCGATCGCAATTGCGGGCTTTCGGCGCGCGATGACGTCGAGCGGGAGGCGGCGCGGGCGCTCCTCTCGGGTCTGACGCTTCAGCATGTCTATGACCGGCCGCTTACGGATAACGAGGGCCGCGTCGATTCCGTTATGCGGATCAATTACGATATCGATCACGACGCCTTCGCGGAAATCGCATCGAAGACGCTTGGCGACGTCAAGAACATGCTGCTCCGGGCGAAAGCCGCGGAAGCAAAGCGCATCGGCGGCGCGCTGACGGGCGTCATGGCGGCGGCCATCGCGAAGCTGATGGATGTGCACGAACTCGTTTACGCGGCGAAGAAGTTGAAGCGTTCCGGCAAGGCGCGCACTCTGGTCGGCGCGCCCGGCACCCTGTCGTCGCGTCTGCAACCCAACCATCCAACCGACGATCTCGATGCCATGACGGCGCTGGTCTATACCGGGCTATCGATGGGCTCGGGCGACGCGCTGCTCGGGCTCAATCCGGCAATCGATACCGTCGAGAACATCACGAAGACTTTGCAGCATCTCGACAAGCTTCGCCGCGAGACGGGGGCGCCGACGCAGATCTGCGTGCTCTCGCACGTCAAGACGCAGATTGCGTGTCTCGAAAATGGCGCGCCGGTCGAGATCATGTTCCAGTCGTTGGCGGGAACGGACCGAACGCTGATCGAGGAATTCGACTGCACCGCCGATGTTCTCGACCAAGCTTATACGACGATGGCGAAGCACGGGCCGCTCGCACGCGAAGCCGATCAGTTCATGTATTTCGAGACGGGGCAGGGCAGCGAACTGACCTACGGCAAGCACAACGGTATCGACATGACGACGACGGAAGCGCTCTGCTATGGGCTCGCGCGCCGTTACGATCCGTTCATGGTCAACAATGTCACGGGCTTCATCGGACCGGAGACGCATCGCTCGAACTTCGAGATGATCGTGTCGAACCTGCAGGACCATTTCATGGGCAAGCTTCTCGGCCTGCCGATGGGAATGGCCCCGTGCTACACGCTGCATTCCGAGATCACGATGGAAGGCCAGCAAATCGCGGCCGAGCTGCTGACGGCTGCGGGCGCCAACTATTTCATGGACGTCTATCTCTCGATCGATCGCATGCTCGCGTATTTCGACACCTGTGGGCACGACGATCAAACCATGCGCGAAATCCATGGGCTGACTCCGGCGCCGGAGTTTCTCGAATGGACGATTGCGCGCGGCATTTTCGTGCGTAACGAAGACGGCGACGTCGAGCGCGGGCCGAACTGGGGCAATCCGAAAATCTTCTGCTCGGATGAAGAGTTCGAGCGGCTGCGCAAGAACCTTCCGGCGGCTTATGGCTTCGAGAGCGCCGGTCCGCGACCGACCGAACAGGTCTCACGCGCCATCAAGGCGAACTTGGCGGCGGCGCGCGAAGCAATCTATGCCGAGGTTACGCCGGAGCGTCTCGGCGGCATCGATTTCCGCCGCGTGAAAACGTCGGCGGAAAGCAAAGAAGCGCATCTGAGCCATCCCGATCGCGGCGCCAAGCCGGCCGACGACATGATTGCCGAACTCTCGCCGGAGAGCGTCGACGTGCAGATCATCGTGTCGGACGGATTGTCGGCGGAAGCGGTGCATCACAACATTCCGGATCTGTTGCCGGCGCTTCTCGATGGCCTCAGGGAGCAGCGGGTTTCAGCTGGCAAGCCGATCCTCGCGCCTTACGGCCGCGTGAAGCTCGCGGAAGCGCTGGGCGACGCGTTGAAGCCGAAGATCGTCATCAACTTGATCGGCGAGCGGCCGGGTGGAGATGCGCTCGCGTCGCGCAGCATGTCGGCCTACATCGCCTATCGTCTCGACGACGACGCAAAGAAAGCGGCCGAGACGTTCAGCGGCAATCCGGATGTGCGTTACGAATATACGGTGATTTCGAATATCTATGCGGGCGGTTTGAAACCTGCGGACGCGGCCGTGCAAATTGCCGAGCGCGTCAATCAGATCCTGACGTCGAAAGCGGCGGGTAATCGCCTGGAGCGCGCGATTCACGACCGCTCGCACAATATGCGAGCGGCGATGGGGGTGTAACTTCGTCATCTTCGGCCGAATGAGTCCAGCGAATGACTGCCGGAGATCCAGCACAAAACTTGTCGAAGACCCGATATTGCGCCTTCGGCAGTTTTTCGCTGGATCCCCAGACACGCTTGCGATGCGCGCGCGTCCGAGGATGATGTTAAGGGCGTTCACCCCTTGACCTTTTCGCCTGCTCGTCGCTTATCTCGCCTCACCAGCCGGCCGGACGGTCGCTGCCGGACTTCGTTGTGGCGAAGCGGGCTCTAAAGGCTCGTGAGCAAACGTTCGGTGGAGGAAAGTCCGGGCTCCCATAGGACACGGTGGCGGCTAACGGCCGCCGGGGGCAACCCCAGGGAAAGTGCCACAGAGAACATACCGCCGATCGGGCCGCCTTCGGGCGGTCTGAGGTAAGGGTGAAAAGGTGCGGTAAGAGCGCACCGCGCTTCTGGCAACAGAAGTGGCAGGGCAAACCCCACCGGGAGCAAGTTCAAATAGGGGTGGGCGCGCGGAGCGGGAAACCGCAGACGCAAGGCGCGTCCTTACGCTACCCACCCGGGTTGAATGCACGAGGCGTCTGGCAACAGGCGTCCCAGATGAATGGCCGTCGCGGAGGTTTTTTGGCCAACACTCGGCAAGCCGGTGTTGGGCTGCCTCCAGACAGAACCCGGCTTACAGGCCGGCTGGTATTTCTTTCTTTACCGTCATGGCCGCGTAGGCGGCCATGACCGTAGGACATTCGTCACCGTTACGGTCGTCGTAGACGGCCGCCTTCGCGGCCGTGACGTGAGTGGTGTAGGCCCGCGGGTCCGATGTCTACTCCTTGACGACGAGCTTGCGGTAGAGATGCCAGGTGGCGTGGCCGAGGATCGGCAGAACAATCGCCAGGCCAATCAGCAACGGTAACGCGCCGAGCAACAACCCGGATGCGACGATCAGGCCCCAAAGCGCCACGGGAATCGGATTTTCTAGCGCAGCGCGGACGGACGTTCTGACTGCCGCGCCGACACCGACATCACGATCGATCAGCATCGGGAACGACACGACGCTCGTTACCAGCACCAACAGCGCGAAAATAAATCCGACGAGGTTGCCGGTGACCATCAATTGCGTGCCTCTGTCTGTCCCCATCACTTGTTGGAAAAAGTCAGAAAGAGACGTTGGCTCGCTGCCGATGATCTGTGTGTACATCACGTTCGCGAGATAGAGCCATCCGGCAAACGCCAGCGCCAGAACGGCACCAAGCGTAAAGACCGCGTCGATGCCGGGCCGATGCAGGACGTCGAGGGCGCGTGCAGGCGAGATATCGAGACCCAGCTCGCGGCGGCGGCTCAGCTCATAAAGCCCGATGGCCACGAACGGCCCGAGCAGCGCGAAGCCCGCTGCCATTGGGTACAGGAGCGGCAGCATTTCGTAGCCGAACAGCAGCCTCGCGAGAACGATACCGACGACCGGATAGAGAATGCATGCGAAGACCACGTGCGTCGGCATCGCGCGGAAATCGTCGACGCCCTCTCGCAAGGATGTCCAGACGTCGGCGGTTGTGATGGTGCGAACCTGCGGATCGCCGTCGCGCCAGAGGACGGAGGCGGGCCATCGCAGTTGGATGTCCGGGTGGGGGTGGGACTGCGTGGTACCAGTGATATTTGTCATGGCGGCACCTTCTTAGAATGTGCCGATGGCCGCTTTCGCCATGGCACTGGATGACCGTGTGCCCCGTCTCGCGTGCGGTCATGATGCGCGCGCCGTTGGTTGCCCGCCAATCAGGTCTCCGTGAGCCTTCGCCGCGCTTGCCAAAAATCTCTGGGTTCTCAGTCGCTTGCGTCGCGATCCGACTTTCGGATGGGGTGCGCGAGGCGAGCCGGCTGTGGATCGACGGTGACAATTCCACTTCTGACCACGAAATATCCTTAATAATCCGTTGACGACCATCTAATCCCATGCGATCCCATATGTGCCCGTCCGCACCGGGCAGGAATCCGTGGCTGGGCGCGGGGTTTGGTAGAGGGCCCAAATTCAGGCGACCGCCACGGTCCCTTTCTCTCACTTCCATCGCTTCGGGCGACACGCGATCTGCGCGCAGCACCCCAAGCGAACTCCGGCGTCCGGGCCGGACAAAAGACGAAGGCGTTTTTTCAGTAAACGAGTTGGAGGGCGAAATTCGTTAGCTGGGAGATGGATCGCTTTGTCTCGACATTCACAAACAAGATCGACGCCAAAGGCCGGGTCTCTATTCCAGCCTCGTTTCGTGCCGTTCTCGAACGCGACGGTTACGCGGGCGGACTCTACTGCTACCCCTCGCTCGATGCTGCTGCCCTCGATGCTGGCGGCGAAAGACTTGCAAAGAAAATCGACGGGCTTCTCGCGGGCTTGCCGGACTATTCGGATGAGCGAGACGAGCTCTCTGTCGCACTCTATGGCGACGTCCAGGTTCTCACGATCGATGGCGACGGCCGCATCGTCCTTCCTGAAGGCCTTCGCGTCCACGCCGGCCTGGACACCGCCGTCACGTTTGTTGGCCTTGGTGACAAGTTCCAGATGTGGGAACCCAAAGCCTTCGAAGAACGCCGGAAAGAAGCACGCAGCAAAGTTCAAGTGACGCGAAAGCTTTTTGCAGCGGGTGGCCGTTCGTCGGATGACGACGGCAACGAGGGAGCACGGGAATGACGCGCGGTGGCGGGGCAGAGGGAGCCTCGCTGGGGCCTGCTGACAAGCATCCGCGCCACATTCCCGTGCTCGTCTCGGAAGTTCTCGAAACGCTCGCGCCGAAGGACGGCGAAATCTACATCGATGGGACGTTCGGTGCGGGTGGCTATACGCGCGCAATTCTCGGCGCGGCCGAATGCTCCGTGCTGGCGCTCGATCGCGATCCGAACGCCATCCGCGATTCCGCGGCGCTGGTCGCGCAGCTCGGCGGACGCCTGAAGATCGCCGAAACACCTTTCAGTCAAATGGAAGACGCGGTCGGCTCGGAACTGCCGGGTCAGTTGGTCGACGGCGTCGTGCTCGACATCGGCGTTTCGTCGATGCAGCTTGACGACGCCGAGCGCGGGTTTTCATTTCAATCCGACGGCCCGCTCGATATGCGCATGTCGTCGTCGGGGATGAGCGCCGCCGATTTCCTCAATACGGCCGAAGACGAAGAGATCGCGAACGTTATTTACACGTTCGGCGAGGAGCATCGCTCGCGTGCCATTGCGCGGGCCATCGTCAAGAGGAGGGATGAGACGCCGTTTTCGCGCACGCTCGAACTCGCGGATATCGTCCTGCGGGTTTTTCACGGCCGGAAGGTCGACGGCCGTCATCCGGCGACGCGGACGTTTCAAGCACTGCGCATCTTCGTCAACGATGAGCTTGGCGAGCTTGCGCATGGATTGGCGGCGGCGGAACGCGTGCTGAAGCCAGGCGGGCGGCTCGTCGTGGTCAGCTTTCACAGCCTCGAAGACCGGATCGTCAAAAAATTTCTGACCGAGCGCAGCGGCAAGACGCCGGGCGGTTCGCGACACTTGCCGCCGGAATTGATAAAATCCGGGTCCCCAAGTTTCCGACTTGTTAACTCGCGACCGTTAACACCTTCTAAAGGTGAATTGGAAGTGAACCCTCGTTCCCGGTCAGCACGTTTGCGGGCCGCCGTCCGCACCGACGCAGCGGCGTGGCCTTTAGATATGGGCGCGATGGGAGTGCCTGAACACCGCCGGTAATGCGCAGCTTGGGGACAAGCTCAACAGGAAGTGTATCAAAATGCGTCTGTTGAATATTACGGCTTTCTTTTTCGCGGTCTCGAGTGCGCTGCTTCTTTACGCTTTGAATTACGACACACGCCGCCTTGAGGCCGAGGTTCAGGCAAGAGAGCGGCTTTCGGATCAAGCGCGCAGCGACATTGCGGTGCTCAAAGCCGAGCGCGGCGTGCTGGCGCGGCCCGATAGGATCGACGGTCTCGCGCGTCAACTCGGTCTCGCGTCGCCAAAGCCCGAACAATTTCAAAACGGACGCGAAGTTTCCGAACTCAATGGGCGCCAGGATGGCGTCAATGGCCGCTGAGGGGCAGCAGTTGACCGTGATTGGGGGACGTTCACAGATCGTGTCTCGCGGCTCGCGCCGGGCTTCGGAACGGATTGTCTACGCTGTTCTGTTCGCAGCTTTCGCCGGGGTCGCAGCGCAGCTTTTGCTATTGACGGTGCCGCGTCACACCGACATCACGCTGGCGGTGTCGGAACCGGTCTCGGCGACGAGCTTCAGCCGGCCGGATATCGTCGACCGGAATGGGCGGCTGCTTGCGACCGACCTCGAAGCGCCATCGATCTTTGCCGATCCGGGTCTGGTGATCGACCGCGATGAAGTCGTCGAGAAGCTTTCGACGGTGCTGCCCGATCTTAACGGCGAGCAACTGCTTCGCGATCTTGCCGACAAGTCTCGGCGCTTCATGTGGGTTCGGCGGGGCGTTTCGCCCGGCATCGCGCAGAAAGTGCACGATCTCGGGTTGCCGGGCATTTCGTTTCGTTATGAGCTGAAGCGCGCCTACCCCGGCGGCATGATGGCCGGGCATGTGCTCGGCTACACGGACGTCGACAATCGCGGCGTGGCGGGAATCGAGCGTTATATCGACGATAAGGTCGGAGTCGATCCCGTCCATTCGGCTGTGCTTTCGAGCCGGCCGCCGGTTCGCCTGTCGCTCGATATCGGGGTACAGCACGCACTCGAAGATGAGCTTGACGATGCGGGGCGGCGCTACAAGACGGATGGCGCGGCGGGCGTCGTCCTGAACATCAAGACCGGTGAGATCCTTGCCAGCGCGTCGCTGCCGCGCGTCGACCCGAGCTGGCCGACAGAGGCGCTCGATAAGAAGCACATCGACCGTATGGCAGGGGGCACCTATGAGCTTGGCTCGGTGTTCAAGACGTTGACGCTCGCCATGGCGTTCGATGAAGGGCTGGCGCGGCCGGACACTCTGCTCGATGTGCGTCAACCGCTCGAAGCGGGGCGTTTCACCGTCACGGATTTTCATCCCGCGAACCGGCCATTGACCGTCACGGAAGTTTATACGCATTCGTCGAATGTCGGCGCCGGTATGCTGGCGCTCGAAGCGGGGCCGGAAAAACTGCAGGCGTTCCTGAAGAAGCTCGGTCTTTTGGATCAGATGCAGACGGAAGAAGGCCCGCTCGCCGCGCCGCAATTGCCGCCTCGCTGGAACAGGATTTCGACGATCACGGCCGCGTTCGGGCATGGCATTGCTGTCGCGCCGTTGCAGTTTGCAGTGGCGGCGGCAACGATCTTGAACAACGGCATGACGGTGCATCCGACATTCTTGCGGAAATTCGATGCCGGAACGGCGGACGGAAAAGCCGTCGTCGGCGTGGATACGTCCCACCTTATGGCGCACCTCATGCGCCTCAATGTCGTCAATCGCGACGGCACGGGCGGCAAGGCCGATGTGCCGGGGTATCGGGTCGGGGGCAAGACCGGAACCGCGGATGTCGCCGGAAAAGGCGGCTACACGTCGAATTCGGTGATCTCGTCGTTTCTCGCAACGTTCCCGACGGACGATCCGCAGTATCTGACGTTCGTCATTTTGTTCGAGCCAAAGGGCGTGGAGGCGACGCGCGGGCGTCGCACGGCTGGTGTGAACGCCGCGCCCGTCACGGGGGAGCTGATCGCGCGCATCGCCGCTCAGCTTGGGGTTGCGCCGGAGGCTGTTGCGGCAAGCCAATGACCTCGAAGCTGGGGATTTGACGGCTTCGCCGCCGCCTCCTATCAAGTTTCGGGCCTATGCATAAGTCGGCCGTGATTGATCGGTAGGTCGGCAATTTTGGGGGGCAGCGAGGCGGGGACATGCGGCTGAGTGAGGTGCTTCCCGCCGATATCGAGCCGCCGCCGGGCGCACACGACATTTCCGTCACCGGAATTACCGCCGCGAGCGCGGCCGTCGGGCCGGGGGCGATCTTTGCCGGGTTGCCGGGCGCGAAGGCCGATGGCGCCGATTTCGTTCCCGAAGCGATTGCGCGCGGCGCTGTCGTCGTCATCGTCGGCCGTAACAAGAACGTCCGCGTGCCCGATGGCGTCGCACTGATCGAGGTCGACAATCCGCGCGCGGCTTTGGCGAAGATCGCGGCCAAGCTTGCGCGGCGGCAACCGGAATGCGCCGTCGCCGTAACGGGCACCAGCGGCAAGACTTCGGTCGCGGATTTCACACGGCAAATCTTTACAGCGCTCGGCCACAAGGCGGCATCCGTCGGCACGATCGGCATCGTGAAGCCGTCGGGCGCGGTTTACGGATCTCTCACGACGCCGGATCCGGTGACGCTGCACGCGGCGCTTGCGGCTCTGGCCGAAGAAGGCGTCACGCATCTGGCATTCGAGGCGTCCTCGCATGGGCTCGATCAGCATCGGCTGGATGGAGTGGAACTCAAGGCTGCGGCGTTCACGAACCTCGGCCGCGATCACATGGATTATCATCCGACGGTCGAAGATTATTTGAGTGCGAAGCTCCGACTTTTTACCGAGCTTCTGAAGCCGGGACAGCCTGCGGTCATCAATGCCGACGGGGCTTACTCGAAGGATGTCGCGGCGGCGGCCGGAGCGCATGGTTTGCGTGTGATGATGGTCGGGACCGGCGGCGACGCGTTGGCGCGCACATCACTTACGCGAGATGGTTTTCGGCAGATTATCGGCGTTACTGCTGGCGGTAAATCCTATGAGGTCGATCTCCCTCTCGTCGGCGCGTATCAGGTCGAGAACGCGCTTGTGGCCGCAGGCCTTGCGATCGCGGTCGGCGAAGACACGGCTGAGGTGCTCAGGGCGCTCGGTGGGCTCAAAGGCGTGCCGGGGCGTCTCGAAATCATTGGCGAACGGAACGGCGGTCTGGCCATCGTCGATTACGCGCACAAGCCCGAAGCGCTGGCGGCTGCGCTTGACGCTTGCCGGCCGTTCGCGACGGGACGCCTCATTTCGGTGTTCGGCTGCGGTGGCGACAGAGACAAGGGCAAGCGGCCGATCATGGGTCGTATTTCGGTCGAGCGCGCGAACATCACGATTGTGACCGACGACAATCCGCGCAGCGAGCAACCGGCCGAAATTCGCAAGGAAATTTTAGTCGGTGCGATTGGCGCGCGCGAAATTGGCGACCGGGCGGAAGCCATTGCGACGGCGGTTGCGATGATGATGCCCGGCGATGTCGTGCTTGTGGCCGGAAAGGGTCACGAAACCGGCCAGATCATCGGCGATCGGATCATCCCGTTTTCCGATCACGACGAGGTTTCGAAGGCGCTGACGGGCTGATGCATGTGATGAACCCTCGCTGGTCTTCCTCGGAATTGAGCATCGCTTTGGGCGTCGATCCCGACGGCGGCGCTGACGTCGCGGTTTCGGGCGTGTCGATCGATACGCGGACGTTGCAGCCCGGCGATCTGTTCGTAGCGCTCAAGGATGTGCGTGATGGGCACGAATTCGTTTCTGCCGCGTTCAAGGCCGGAGCGGGAGCGGCGCTGGTCGGCCAAGATTATTCGCGGCAGGCGAGCGACGGCGTTCTGTTTCGGGTATCCGATCCTCTTGCCGGGCTCGTTGCCTTGGGGCGGGCGGCGCGCGACAGGCTCTCATCCGACGCACGCGTCATCGGCGTGACGGGGAGCGCTGGGAAAACCGGTACGAAGGAAATGCTGCGCGCCGCGCTTTCGCGGCTCGGGGTCACGCACGCGTCGGAGAAATCCTATAACAATCATTGGGGCGTGCCGCTGACATTGGCGCGGATGCCGGCCGACACGCAGTTCGGTGTTTTCGAAATCGGCATGAATCATGCGGACGAGATCCGGCCGTTGACGAAGATGGTTCGCCCGCACGCTGCGATTATAACGACCGTCGAGGCCGTCCACCTTGAGCATTTCCCATCGGTCGCGGAGATCGCAGATGCAAAGGGGGAGATTTTCGAAGGTCTGTTGCCAGGCGGGTCGGCGATCATCAAATATGACAATCCGTTTGCAGGCCGCCTCAAGGCAATCGCGGAAGCCTGCGGCGCCAAGCCGGTGACGTTCGGCTTCGACGCAAATGCCGACGTTCGGGGATTGGATTTTCGTCCGTCCGACGATGGCTGCGATATGGCTGTCGAACTCGCGGGCGAGACGCTCTCCGTGCATCTGGCGATGCCGGGGCGGCATATCGCGGAAAATGCCCTGGCGGTCGCGGCGGCGTTGTACTCTATCGGCGCCGATGTCGGCGGCGCCATGGCCGCCCTTTCCGATCTCGCGCCTCCGGGTGGACGCGGCGCGCGCAGCAAACTTTATGTCGGCGGCGGGGAAGCGCTGCTGATCGACGAGAGCTACAACGCTAATCCCGCCTCGATGAAAGCCGCCCTCGCGACGCTCGGTGCGGTTCCGCGGCAAAAGTATGTGAGGCGTATCGCGGTGCTCGGCGACATGCTGGAACTCGGCAGCGACGCGCCGGTGCTACACACAGACCTGAAAAGTGCCGTCGATGCCGCAGATGTCGATTTGGTTTTTGCCTGCGGGCCGCATATGAAGGGCCTTTACGATGCCCTACCAGCGACCAAGAAAGGCGGTTACTCTCTGACCTCACCGCCGCTCGAAGCCGCGCTGGCCAGTCATCTGAGGGCGGGCGATGTCGTGATGATCAAAGCGTCGAACGGGACGCGCCTCGGCGCAGTGGTGGCGGCGCTGAAGACGCGGTTTGGGACGGAACAGTTCGAGAAGGACGGGCCTGCCGCATAAGCGGCTGGGTCATACAGGGGGAAGTTCGCGCGGTATGCTCTACGAACTCGTCAATTTCAGCGATCAGATCAGCGCGCTGAACGTCTTTCGCTATATCACCTTCCGGACCGGTGGCGCGATCTTCACGGCGCTGCTGTTCGTGCTGATGTTCGGTCCTGCGATTATCGATCTGTTGCGGGTCAAGCAGGGCAAGGGGCAGCCGATCCGTGACGACGGACCGGCAACGCATCTTCTGAAGCGCGGCACGCCGACGATGGGCGGGTTGATGATCCTCGCCGGCGTCACTGTCTCGACGCTGCTCTGGGCGCAACTCGATAACGGCTACATCTGGGTCGTTCTGGGCGTCGCGCTTTCTTACGGCGCCATCGGTTTCTATGACGACTTCTTGAAAGTGACGAAGCGGTCGACGGCCGGGTTCTCGGGCAGAATACGCTTTTCGCTAGAATTGCTGGTTGCGGCGGTCGCAGGCTTCGCGCTGATGAAGCTCAGTCCGAAGGGGCTCGATACGGATCTGACGTTCCCGTTCTTCAAGGAGCTGGTCATCGATCTCGGGCCGTTCTTCGTTTTGATGGCCGTTTTGGTGATCGCGGGCGCGGGTAATGCCGTGAACCTGACGGATGGGCTCGACGGACTGGCGATCGTGCCGGTGATGATCGCGGCGGCGACGTTCGGCGTGATCGCCTATCTCTCGGGCAACGCCAAATTCGCCGGCTATCTGCAAATCCACCACGTGCCGGGGACGGGCGAACTGTCCGTCATCTGTGGTGCGCTGATCGGCGCCGGGCTCGGCTTTTTATGGTTCAACGCGCCGCCCGCGATGATTTTCATGGGTGATACGGGCTCGCTGGCGCTTGGCGGCACGCTCGGCGCCATCGCGGTGGCGGTGAAGCACGAAATCGTGCTGGCGGTCGTCGGCGGTCTGTTCGTGCTCGAAACGCTGTCGGTCATCATCCAGGTTTTGTCGTTCAAGTTGACGGGGAAGCGGGTCTTCAAAATGGCGCCGCTGCATCACCATTACGAGCAAAAGGGCTGGAAGGAATCGACCGTGGTCATTCGCTTCTGGATCATTTCCGTGATCCTGGCGCTGATCGGCCTTTCGTCGCTCAAGTTGCGCTAGGGCTCCAAACGACGCGACTTGCTGTAGATTGAACTCAATGATTCGCGCGACGTCTTTTGAAGGAAAATCGGTCGCAGTGTTCGGCCTCGGTGCGTCCGGCATCGCGGCGGCCGAAGCGCTGCGCGATGGTGGCGCTATCGTCTCGGCTTGGGACGACGGCGTTCCGGCGCGTGACGCCGCGATCGCGAAAGACATTCCGCTCGTTGATTTGAGCGTCGCCGACTGGTCGGGATTTGCCGCGCTGGTGCTGGCACCGGGCGTGCCGCTGACCCATCCGGTGCCGCATTGGACCGTCAAACGCGCGGAGGAGAACGGGGTCGCGATCATCGGCGATGTCGAGATTTTCGCGCGGGAGCGGGCGCTGCATGCGCCCGGCGCGCCATTCATCGCGATCACGGGTACCAACGGCAAATCGACGACGACGGCGCTGATCTCACATATTTTGCGCCATGCCGGGCAGGATGTTCAGATGGGCGGCAACATCGGGCGTCCGATCCTGACGCTTGATCCGCCCGAGCCCGGCCGCTTTCACGTTATTGAAATGTCGTCGTTTCAGATCGATTTGACGCCGACGCTCGGTCCGACGGTCGGCGTGATGCTGAACGTCACGCTGGATCATCTCGACCGACACGGGACAATCGAGCATTACGCGGAGATCAAGGAACGCGTCGTTCTTGGCGCCGATATCGCGGCCGTCGGCATCGACGACGACTTTGGCCTCGCGATGTTGCGGCGGCGCATCGGCATCGGGCCGGTCGTCGCGTTCAGCGCGGAGAAATCAATCGCTCCGGGCTACAGCCTGCTTGACGATACAATCGTGTGCAGCAACCGCGAAGGCCTGGCGGTGAAACTCGGGTCGCTGAAAGGTGTCGCGACGCTTCGCGGCAAGCACAACGGACAAAATGCACTGGCCGCGGTCGCGGCGGTGCGTGAGTGTCTGACCTTGCTGGGCCGGTCGAGCGATCTCGATTGGCAGGGGGCGCTGTCGTCGTTCCCCGGATTGCCGCATCGGATGGAAGAGATCGGCCGTATCGGCAAAGTGATCTTCGTCAACGACAGCAAAGCAACGAACGCTGATTCCACGGAAAAAGCGCTGCTGTCGTTTCCGCGCGATATCTATTGGATCGTCGGCGGGAAGGCAAAGGCGGGCGGCATTTCGAGCCTAGCGCCCTACTTCGGCGGAATAGCGAAGGCCTATCTGGTCGGCGAGGCGGCGGATGACTTTGCGGCGACACTCGACGGTAAAGTTCCGTTCGAGCGCAGCGGTACGCTCGATGAAGCTGTTTGGGCGGCATCGGATGCGGCGCGGCTGAGCGACGGGCCCGAGCCCGTAGTGCTCTTGTCGCCCGCGTGCGCGAGTTACGATCAATTTCGTAATTTCGAGGTGCGCGGCGATAGCTTCCGTGGCCTCGTCGCGTCGCTTCCGGGCATCGAGATGCGGGCAAAGCCATGAAGCTCTCGCGTGCCGATCGCAGTCTCCTTGCCGAATGGTCTTTCACGATCGATCGCGGACTTCTGGCCGCGCTTCTATCGCTCATCGCCATCGGCGTCGTGCTGTCGGTTGCAGCGTCGCCTGCGGTGGCTTTGAAGAAGGGACTGCCGACTTATTATTTCGTGGAAAGGCATGTGTTTTTCGCTGCTCTCGGCACGATCGTGATGATCGTTATTTCGTTTTTTTCCCCGGCAAGCGTCCGGCGGCTGGCGGCGGTGTTGTTCCTCGTCGCCATCGGCGGCATGGCCGTAGTGATTTTTTCAGGCACCGAGATCAATGGCGCGCAGCGCTGGCTGACGTTCGGCAGCTACTCGATCCAGCCATCGGAATTTGCGAAGCCCGCTTTCATTGTCATCATCGCATGGTTGTTCGGTGAAGCGGAGGCGCGCAGCGATATGCCGGCGCTGCCTTTCGGCTTGGCGCTGTGGGCCGTTTTCGGCGCTATGCTTGTGGCGCAGCCGGATGTCGGGCAGACCGTGCTGATCAGTACGACAGCGGGGCTCATCTATCTGCTCGCGGGATTGCCGGTCATCGGCGCTGGACTCCTGGTTATCCTCGGCAGCGCCGGTATGGGGATGGCGTACATCTATTTCCCGCATGTGCATGCGCGGTTCGATAAGTTCTTCGGCTCGGCGCCGCTGGAAAGCTCGCAGGCTGGGCGGGCCATCCAATCGTTCACCGAAGGCGGCCTATTCGGTCGTGGCCCGGGTGAAGGCGTGATCAAGTCGGTGCTTCCCGATGCGCACACCGATTACATCTTCGCCGTGATCGGTGAGGAATATGGCGCCATCGCCTGCGTCGCGCTGCTCAGTGTATTCGGGTTTATCGTCGCGCGGTCGCTGCGGCGGGCGGCGAGCGAGCCAAACGCTGCCGACCGACTCGCTATTCAGGGGCTCGCCCTCGTTTTCGGGCTGCAATCGTTGATCAATATGGCCGTCAATATCGGTTTGCTGCCGCCGAAGGGCATGACGCTGCCGTTTATTTCAGCGGGCGGTTCTTCGATGCTCGCGCTTTCGATTACCGCGGGAATGCTGCTCGCGCTGACGCGGTGGCGGCCAGATCCACAGCGCCTCAAAAAGCCGCGATGGATTCCGGCCATTGACGAGGTACAACTCGGGGGACAAACTCCATCAACATGAGCGAGCGGTAATGGCGGGCGCGCGATCGATTATGCTTGCCGCAGGCGGGACAGCGGGACATCTGTTTCCGGCATTCGCTCTGGCTGAAGAGCTGAAACGCCGCGGTATTGTCGTCGATCTCGTGACGGACATGCGCGGCGATCGCTACGGCGGCGGATTTCCTGCGCGCACAGTCTATCAGGTGCCGTCGGCGACGTTAGCATCGCGCTCGCCGGCCGACGTCGCGAAAACGACGTTGATGCTCGCGCGCGGAACGCGGGCGGCTTTTTCGATCCTCGGACGCGTGAAGCCTGCAGCCGTCATCGGTTTCGGCGGCTACCCGACGTATCCGCCGCTCGTCGCTGCCCGGCTGCGCGGGATTCCGACGGCCATTCACGAACAGAACGCCGTGCTCGGCCGCGCCAACAAGCTGCTCGCGAAGCGCGTGACGGCCATCGCGACATCGTTCGAACGGACGAAGTTTCTCGAAGGCTCGCTCGTTGAAAAAGTGGTGCTGACCGGCAATCCAGTTCGCCAAGCGGTGATGGACGCGGCGGCTCGCCCCTATGAGGCGCCGACGGCCGATGGCGTCATCCGGCTTCTGATTTTTGGCGGCAGCCAGGGTGCGCGTTTTTTCTCCGATATCGTGCCGCTCGCGCTTTTTGCGCTGCCCGATCCCATCCGCAAGCGCCTGCGCGTCATTCAGCAAGCGCGCGAGGAGGACATCGAGCGGGTGAGCGAAGCCTATTCGGAAGCCAACATTAGCGCGGAAATCGCGGCGTTTTTCCCCGATCTGCCGGCGCGGATGACGGCGGCGCATCTCGTCATCTGCCGGGCGGGCGCGTCGACCGTCGCGGAACTGACCGTGGTCGGACGGCCCTCAATTCTGGTGCCTTTGCCGCACGCGCTCGACAACGACCAGCTCAACAATGCCCGCCGCCTTGCCGAATCTGGGGGCGGGTGGTGCATCGAACAGCGAAACCTGTCGCCGGAACGCCTCGCGGACGAATTGGAAAAGCTATTGCTGGCGCCCGACGCCCTTGCAGCGGCGGCCAAGGCCGCTAAAACCGCGGGACGCCCGGATGCCGTCCGGAATTTGGCCGACTTTACGCTGGCTTTAGCGGAAGGGCGTAAATCTGGTATGGGGCGTGACCATTGAGGGACCTGCATGTTGTCGAGCCGTCGCACGAGATAGAGACATCGAGGAAGCTTCCGTCCATGCAAATGCCGCGCGACATCGGGCCTTTCCACATCATCGGCATCGGCGGTATCGGCATGAGCGCGATCGCCGAAATTCTGGTGGCCAAGGGTTACACCGTTCAGGGATCCGACCAGAAAGAGAGCGCCAACGTCAAACGGCTCCGCGCCAAGGGCATTCGCGTTTTCGTCGGCCATGATCCGGTGAACCTGATCGGCGCTCGCTACGTCGTGATCTCGACGGCGGTCAAGGCGCTGAACCCGGAGTTGGTCGCAGCTCGCCAGAAGGGCCTGACCATCATCCGCCGCGCCGAGATGCTGGCTGAACTGATGCGGCTCTATTCGACGATTTCCGTCACCGGCACGCACGGCAAAACCACGACGACGTCGTTGCTCTCGCATATTTTCACGGAAGCGGGCGAGGAGCCGACAGTCATCACCGGCGGCATCATCAACGCCTGGGGCTCGAACGCGCGGCTCGGCCAAGGCAAGTGGATGATCGTTGAAGCCGACGAAAGCGATGGCACGTTCACGCGGCTGCCGACGGAAATCGGCATCGTCACTAACATCGATCCGGAGCATCTCGATTACTTCGGCTCGGTCGAGGCGATGCACCGGGAATACGAAGCTTTCTTGCGCAACATTCCGTTCTTCGGTCTTGCGGTCGCGTGCATCGATCATCCCGTCGTGCGCGAGATGGTGCAGCGGTTGAACCTCCGCGCTGATGGCCGTCGTCTGCTGACTTACGGTGAGAGCAGCGATGCCGATCTTCGGCTGCAGTCAGTCCACATCGTCGGCAACACGACGCATTTCGATGCGAGCCTGGCGGCAAGCGTCAAAGGTGGTGCGCGGGTTCTCGAAGGCTGGTCGGTTCCCGTTCCCGGCGCGCATAACGCGCTGAATGCGCTGGCGGCTATCGCGGTCGCGACCCATGCCGGTCTGCCGGATGCCAAGATCAAGGCGGCGATGGCCGGATTTTCGGGCGTCAAGCGCCGCTTTCAGTTTACTGGCGAATGGAACGGCGTCGCTATCTACGACGACTATGGCCATCATCCCATCGAGATCGCAGCCGTGCTCGCGGCGGCGCGCGGCGGCACGAAAGGCCGCGTGATTGCCGTCGTCGAGCCGCATCGCTACACGCGCGTGCGCGATCTCTTCGATGAATTCGCGACCTGCTTCAAGGACGCCGACAGCGTTATCGTTGCGCCGCTTTATACGGCGGGCGAGAGCCCGATTGCGGGTATCGACAGCCGTACACTCGCCGAGCGCATCAGAACTATCGGGGATCGCCCGGCGGAGGCGGTCGACAATCCGAGCCTTATCGCGCCTGCGATCAGGAAGTTGGCGCGGCCCGGCGATCTCGTTATTTGTCTTGGCGCCGGAAATTCGACCGAATGGGCGAACGCGTTGCCCGCGTGGCTCGCGGAGGAGCCGAAGCGGACGGGGAGCGCGGGCTGATGTTCCCGGACATCACGACTAATCTCAAGACGGCGATGCCCGAGCTGCGTGGCAAACTCAGCGCGAATGCTTCCCTCGCAGATGTTACGTGGTTTCGCGTCGGCGGTCCGGCGCAAGTATTGTTCATGCCGGCCGACGAAGCCGATCTCGCGTATTTCCTGAAGCATCTGCCGCGCGATGTACCTGTTCAGGTGATTGGGCTTGGGTCCAACCTGCTGGTTCGCGACGGCGGCGTGCCGGGTGTCGTCATTCGCCTCGGCCGCGGCTTTTCGGAAATCAAAGTCGAGGACGGGCATCGGCTGCGCGTAGGGACGGCCGTTCCAGATGTGAAGGTTGCGCGGGCGGCGGCGGATGCCGGAATTCGCGGTCTGGCTTTCTATCGGGGCATTCCGGGATCGATCGGTGGCGCGCTGCGGATGAACGCTGGAGCGCATGGGCGCGAGACGAAGGATTGTTTGATCGGCGCACGCGCGGTCGATCCGAGCGGCACTGTTCACGTTTTATCGTTGGCCGATATGGAATTCACATATCGCCATGCCGGAATCCCGAAGGATTGGATTTTCACGGAAGCGACGTATGCGGGCGAGCCGGGAGATCCTGCCGATATTCTGAAAGAGATGGATGAGGTCGCGGAATATCGCGAGAAGAACCAGCCCATCAAGGATCGCACCGGCGGATCGACATTCAAGAACCCGCCGGGAAACAGCGCCTGGAAGCTTGTCGATCAGGCGGGCTGCCGAGGACTGCGTGTCGGCGGTGCTAAGGTTTCCGAGATGCACTGCAACTTCCTGATCAACGATAAGCAGGCGACCGGCGAAGAGGTCGAAATGCTCGGCGAGACGGTGCGTGCGCGGGTGCGCGAAACGTCGGGGATCGTACTCGAGTGGGAAATCATCCGTCTCGGCATTCCAAATCTTGGCCGCCCGGTCGGGGAAGCGCTGGCGGCCGAGCGCGCCGAACAGAACTGAATAACCTCAAATGACAGCCATCTTGCAAGCGAGCCAGCCATGAACACACTCGGCCCGGTCCCGAAGCGTACGCGCAATCACGTCGCCGTTTTGAAGGGCGGGCTTTCCGCCGAGCGCGACGTCAGCTTGAATTCGGGTGCCGCCGTCGGCGAAGCGTTGCTGCAGGAAGGCTATACGGTGACGGAGATCGACGTCGACCGCGATCTCGCAAGCAAATTGCAGGAGTTGAAGCCGGACGTCTGCTTTAACGCGCTGCACGGCAAATTCGGCGAGGACGGTTGCGTCCAGGGCGTGCTGGAGCTGCTCGGGATGCCCTATACGCATTCGGGCGTGCTCTCTTCCGCGCTCGCCATGCACAAGGAGCGAGCCAAGGACATCATGAAGCTCTCGGGCGTTGCCGTGGCGGAGGCCAAGCTGGTGACCCGGGGAGAGGCGCTGGAGGCGCACGTCATGGCACCTCCTTACGTCGTGAAGCCCCTGACGGAAGGGTCTAGCGTCGGCGTCGTCATCGTGCCGCCGGGCGCCGAGCGACCACCCAATTCCATCGCTGCCGGGGGCGCCCTGGACGAGATCGTGATGGTCGAGCGCTATATCGCGGGACGGGAGCTGACCTGCGCTGTTATCGGCGATTTTGTGACGGATATCATCGAGATCGTGCCGCTGCGTGGCCTCGAGTTCTACGACTATGAGGCCAAATACGCACCCGGCGGCTCAAAGCACGAGCTGCCTGCACAACTTTTACCAGATGTTTACCAGTCAGTCCGCTCCTTAACGTTAAGGGCGCATCAAGCTTTGGGCTGTCGCGGCGTATCGCGGGCCGACTTCCGCTACGACGACACGGCCGGCGGGACGGGCGAATTGATCTGCCTTGAAGTCAATACGCAGCCGGGCATGACGGGGACTTCCCTGGTGCCCGAGCTGGCGGGGTATGCCGGATGGTCGTTCGGCAACCTCGTCCGATGGATGGTCGAGGACGCGAGTTGCAACAGGTAGAGAGCAAGCATCGGTTCTGGTGGCGGGCTGCACACGATGCGCCAACGCCGGGACCGGAGGCTGCTCGATGGGTGACGCCCTCGCGGGAGGAAACACCGACGACGCGCGGGCGGGGCGCCACAACGGCGACTGTTTCCAGGCGCGTGACCAAGAAATTACAAATTCCACGCGGTGAGCGACGGTTTCGGAGGTCGCGGCGCGGGCGGCGCTGGGTTGTTCCGTCCGCCATCGCGGCGACGATAGCGGCGGCGGTCGTGGCTGCTGCCGTTGTACTGCCGCTCGACAAACTGAAGGCCATCGACGTCACGGCGCAGGCCGACGCCCTGATGATCGCGGCGGGGTTCGGCATCGATCAGGTGAATGTTTCGGGCCAGCATTACACCGCCGATTCCGATGTATTCGATGCGCTGGATCTGCCGAACGTAAAGACGTTCGCGGCCTTCGATTCCGATGCGGCGCTGAAGCGTATCGAGCGGGTGCCGTGGGTCGAGACCGCGCAGATCACGCGCATCTATCCGGGCACGCTCGACGTGGTCATCCGCGAGCGGACACCGGCTTTCGTGTGGACGCGCGGCGAGACGAACTATCTCGTCGATGCGACGGGGCGCACGCTTGGGCCGATGCCGGCCGCGAGCACGTGGAATTTGCCGCGTGTCGTCGGTGCGGGCGCCGACGGAGAAGCCATCCTGATGCTTTCGGCTCTGCGCCAATATCCGCGGCTCGAACGGCAATACGCCTACGGCGAGCGCGTTGCGGAGCGCCGGTGGCGCGTCGTGCTTAAGAACGGAACGGCGCTCGACCTTGCCGCAGATCGCGAGATCGAAGGCTTCCAAGAGATCGCGAACGCGCGCGAGGTGCAGGCCGCACTTACAGGATCGCCAATGATCATCGATGTTCGCACGCCAGGCCGGATCGCGATGCGCCCGGCGACGTCCACATCGGGACCGACTGCTTCCCTCACAGGTGCCGGGATGACGTCAGTCGCCTCGGCACGCCAGTAGGGAGGCTTTTGATGGCAGAGCGCCGGACCTATAGGACTTTCGGGCTTCTCGATATCGGCACGAGTAAAACAGTCGCCGCCGTTGTCGTTGCCGAACACGTCGCGGGCGGTTCAAAGCCGCTGCTGCGGCTCGCCGGACTGGGCATGCAGCGTTCAAAGGGCGTGAAAGCCGGCGTTTTGACGGATCTCGACGAAGCGGAGTCCGTCGTTCGCGGTGTCATCAGCCAAGCCGAGCGGGCGGCAGGGACGTCCGTTGGCGGCTTTACGTTGTCGGTGTCGGCGGGGCGGATTTCTTCCGTTCATTGCACGGCGCGGACCGACGTCGAAACGGGCAGCGTAACGCCGGAAGATCTCGAACGGCTCATGTCGGCCGGCGAGAGCTACGCCGAGCGCAACGGCCGGACGCTGATACATCTCAACCATCTCGGCTATGAGGTCGACGGCGCGCATGGCGTGCGCGATCCGCTCGGGCTTTCGGCGCGGCGGCTTTCGGCGGGGCTTCATGCCGTCACGGCGGACGAAGCGCCGTTGCGCAATCTGTTGGTGCTCATCGACCGGTGCTACGCAAGCTGCGACGGCCTCGTCGCGTCGCCCTACGCAAGCGCGCTTGCGGCGACGACACCCGAAGAACGCCAGTTTGGTGTGACATGCATCGATTTTGGGGCCGGAACGACGTCGATTGCGCTGTTCGCGGATGGCCGCTTCACCGGCACGGACGTTATTCCGGTCGGCAGCCAACATATCACCTACGATATCGCGAAGGCGTTGCAGACGCCACTTGCCGAAGCCGAGCGAATCAAAACGCTTTATGGCACACTCCTCAATGCCCAGTCCGACGAGCACGAGTCGTTCTCCTATCCGATCGCCGGAGAAGAGGACGATGGAAGCTATGAAACCAGCAAGGCGCGGCTCACGGATATCGTCCGTCCGCGCGTGCAGCAGATCATGGGGCTCGTGCGCGAGCGTTTGGCGCTCAATGCGGCGAGCCGCTACGTGGGAGAGAAGGTCGTACTGACGGGCGGTGCCAGCCAACTTATCGGATTGCCTGAATTCGTCGCGAACGAATTCGGCCGCCCGGTGCGGGTTGGTCGTCCGACGGAGCTACCGGGTCTCACCGCAAGTCTATCCGGGCCGCAGCTTGCGACCCTTTCGGGGCTTGCGATCGTGGCGGCGCGCGGAGACGGCGAACTCAATATGGCGCGCGGCCGCAAGACCGTGACGCAGGGATATCTCGGTCGCGTCGGAACGTGGCTTAAACGCGGGTTTTAAAGACGTGTCGAAGACAGAAGTGAGTTCGTCGAAGCAGGTGGCGTGCGAGGCCGAGACAATCGTGTCCAACGCCCAACTATCATTTTCGGGGACGCTATGAGCATCAAGCTGCAATTGCCGAAGCTGGTCGACGCCAAGCCTCGGATCACCGTCATCGGAGTTGGTGGCGCGGGCTGCAACGCCGTCAACAACATGATCGCCGCTGGTTTGCAGGGCGTGCAGTTCGTGGTTGCGAATACCGACGCGCAGTCGCTCGAAGCTTCAAGCGCGGAATATCGCATTCAGCTCGGGATAAACTTGACGGAAGGGCTCGGCGCGGGCGCCAGGCCGGAGATCGGCGAAGCGGCCGCGGAAGAAGCGCTCGAAGAGCTGCGAACACATATCGCGGGCGCGCATATGGTGTTCATCGCAGCTGGCATGGGCGGCGGCACGGGCACGGGCGCGGCGGCGGTGATCGCGCGGATTGCGCGTGAACTTGGCGCGCTGACGGTCGGCGTCGTTTGCAAGCCGTTCCAGTTCGAAGGCGCGCGGCGCATGCGCATCGCGGAAGCGGGAGTCGAGAATCTCCGGCATCTCGTCGATACGCTTATCGTTATTCCGAACCAGAACTTGTTCCGCATCGCGAACGAGCGGACGACCTTCGCTGAAGCCTTCGTGCTTGCGGACCAGGTGCTCTATTCGGGCGTCGCCTGCATCGTCGAGCTTGTTCTCAAGGAAGGCCTCATCAATCTCGATTTCGCCGACGTCCGCACGATCATGAGCGGTATGGGGACGGCGATGATGGGCACCGGCGAAGCGACGGGTGAGCGGCGCGCGATCCTGGCGGCGGAAGAAGCCATCGCCAATCCGCTGCTCGACGACGTGACGCTGCGCGGCGCCAGGGGCCTTCTGCTTTCAATCTCGGGCGGCCGCGACATGACGCTCTATGAGGTCGACGAGGCGGCAAGCCGCATCCGGCAGGAAGTCGATGTCGAGGCCAATATCATCGTTGGCGCGACATTCGACGAGCAGCTCGGAGACCGGTTGCGCGTTTCGATCGTGGCATCGGGCATGAACAACCGGGCGGCTGAGTATAACAACGCGCAGCAGGCGGCTTACGAGGCCGCGCGCCAGAGCCCGGTGGCCCACGCCGGTCATGTCATGGGAATGTCACAACCGCATCAGCCTGCGCCGAAACTGCATGCCGCGAATCCCGCCATGGTTCCCGCGCCGCCGGGCGACCTCCAGCGCCGTCTCGCTGAAGCTTTGCAAGCTTCGCCCGCGCAATTGCCGCAGAATTTTGCCGGTCCTGTCCACAGCGAAGCACCGCGCGCAAGCCGCGACAGCTGGGTTGCCCCAGGAAATGTCACGATAGAAGACGGGTTGGAAAATTTTCCTGCACTCTCGGGGAACGCTTTGTTACGTACGCCGCCGCTTCCAGCAGAGGGCGGAGCACCAATTTACGACCAGCGATTCGAGCCGCAAGCGCCCACTGAAATTCAGCGCGCATCTCGCCGGGTTCCGGGGATCGAGGAGTTTCCGCCGCAGGCACAAAAAGAGTGGAACGCACGCCAAGGCGGTGGTCCTCGCGCCAGCAGTAGAGATGCAGAAGAGCAAAGAAAACCGGGCTTTTTGGGACGAATCGCCGGTCTCGGACGGAGGTAGCGCGGAGCGCGCGCACTCTTCCTCGCAAGCGGTTTGCCGGCGGTTTTGATCGTGATAAAAGCGTGGTGAAAGAGGGCGATTTTTTTGGCGTGAAGCGGGATCAAAATACGGCTGCATCAAGACTGCCGGAACGTCAAGAATGGTTGCCAAAGCGTAACACAATGTAAGAAAGCGTGATTTGTCGGTGTTTCGCGAAGCAGTTAGCTTTTGTGCATCGACCACTTGTGATGAACCTTTGATCAGAGCGGACACGGCCGAAATAAGGCTGGAAAGCTCTGGAAGAATCAGAAGGTCTTCGAGGTAGGTCAGGGGGTGGTAGGCCGCATTAATGCTGGGGAGCAGCGGCCCGCCAAAGAATGAGGGACGGCGCTGTATGTCGAATCGATTCATCGGTGCGCGGCAAACCACGCTTGCCCGCGAGATCCAGTTGACAGGCACGGGGGTGCACAGCGGAGCTCCGGTATCACTCACACTGCATCCAGCAGAGGCTGATACTGGGCTCCGCTTTCTCGTTACGAAACGAGGAAGGGTCGTCTCGGAAATCGCGGCACACGTAGCCAACGTCAAAAATCTTACACTTTGTACGGTCATCGGCGACAGCGCCGGAACAACAGTCGGAACCGTCGAACATCTTCTTGCGGCGCTCCGTGGTCTCTCGATCGACAACGTCTATATCGAGATCGACAGCAAAGAAGTTCCGATCATGGACGGCAGCTCGGCGGAATTCGTCGACGCCATTGACCGGGTCGGCATTCGCGAGCTTTCAGAGCCGCGCAAATACATCAAAGTCCTAAAGCCAGTCCGTGTTGAAGAAGGTAGCTGCTGGGGTACGCTTGAACCCCATGCCGGGTTCCGCATGGACGTCGAAATCGACTTCGACACACCCGTCATCGGACGCCAGCGCCTGCAGTATGAGATGAGCCCCGGTGTTTTCCGTCATGAGATTTCGCGGGCCAGGACGTTCGGCTTCATGAGTGACGTCGAGAAGTTGTGGAAAGCCGGTCTTGCACTCGGTGCCGACCTGACCAACACCGTCGCAATCGGCGAAGGCAAGGTCATGAACCGCGAAGGGCTCCGCTATCCGCAGGAGTTCGTCCGTCACAAGATGCTCGATGCCGTCGGCGATCTCGCGCTTGCCGGTATGCCATTGCTCGGTGCGTATCGCTCATACAAGGGCGGTCACAAGCTGAACTCGATGGTTCTTCAGGCGCTGTTCGCCGACGCGTCGAACTGGGAATTCGCACAGGCACCGCGCACACGCGCAAGCCGTTCGCCGATCCAGATCGTGTCGGAAACCGTTGTCGCAGCGGAATAAGCCGCAGACTATTCCTGATGCGGCCGGCGAGGCTTCGCTCCGTCGGCCCGGAATGCACCACATTCTGACGATACCCTTGGCGATATGGACTGTTGGCAGACAATGCGCTGCTGGCGATTCATCTTTCGGAACGAGCCTCCGGGTGCTATCCGCTTGCGGACGTTGAGAAGTGCGGGCTGGCGTTGAATGTGCTCCGGCCTCTGTAGGAAGCAGCGCGGCGCATGATGATTTCGACACGACAAATTGTAAGAGCTTTGGGCACGGTGTCGGTGCTGGTTTCGCTCGCGCTGGCAGGCTGCGGCGGCCCGAAGATCGACAGCGCAGTGCTTAATCCCGATCCGCCCTCGAAGATGTTCGCGGATGCTGACGCGATGATGACCAAAGGCAACTTCGACGACGCCGCGCAGAAGTTCGAAGCCGTCGATCGCGAGCATCCCTATTCGCCGGAAGCACGTAAATCCATCGTTATGGCGGCATACGCTTATTATCGCGGCGGCAAGGCGCCCGAGGCCATCGCCTCCGCCGAGCGTTACGTCGCGCTGCATCCCGGTACGAAGGAAGCGCCCATGGCGCACCACATTATCGCGGAAGCCTATTTCGACCAGATGAACAAGGCGGATCGCGATCAGACCGCTGCCCGCAAGGCGCTTGAGCAGTTGAAGATCCTGAAGGAGCGGTATCCCGACAGCGAGTTTGCGCGCGACGCGGACAACAAGATCCGCATTTGCAATGATAATCTCGCGGCTCAAGAGATGGAAATCGGGCGGTATTATCTCGATAGGCACAACTATGTCGGTGCCATCAACCGCTTCAAGACGGTCGTCAGCGACTACCAGACCACTGCCCATGTCGAGGAGGCGCTTGCGCGGCTCGTCGAGGCCTATATGGCGCTGGGCATCACTAAGGAAGCTCAGAACGCGGCGGCGGTGCTGGGTCATAACTATCCGGACAGCCGGTGGTACAAGGATTCCTATTCGCTGTTGGCATCCGGCGGCTTGGTTCCTCGGGAAGACTCCCAATCCTGGGTGAGCAAGACCTGGAATGCGGTTCCTAAGCTCTCGGTGCCCAAGATTTCCATGCCGAGCCTCAGTCTTGGCAGCGGTTGAGCCTTAGGCTGAGCCTGTCAGATCTTTCACATTGTGCTAATTCTTGAAGCGCCGTCGCGATCTGCGGCGCCGACTTTGACCTGTCTGTCGTTACCGAAATAGCGATGCCCGATACGAAATCGAAGAAAAAGCGCGAGAGCGGTACGCGAGTGCGCAAGGCTAGCGAAACGCCGGAGGCGGAAATCGCGCGGCTGGCGGCCGAAATTGCGCATCACGACGAACTCTATTACCGGCAGGACGCGCCAGAGGTTTCGGATGCCGAATACGACGCGTTGCGTCGGCGTCTCGATGAACTTGAAAAAGCGCATCCCGAGTTTCAGCGCGCAGATAGCCCAACGGTCAAGGTCGGCGCTGCCCCGGTCGCGGCATTCGGAAAGATCCGCCACGACGTACCGATGCTGTCGCTTGGCAATGCATTCGAAGATCAGGACGTCATCGATTTCGTCGAGCGCGTGCGCCGCTTTCTGATGCTCGGCGGCGACGATGTTTTGGAAGTGACTGCGGAGCCAAAGATTGACGGGCTCTCGATTTCAATCCGCTACGAGAATGGCATTCTCGTCCAGGCCGCGACGCGCGGCGATGGGGCGGAAGGCGAGAACGTCACGGCAAACATCAAGACGGTTCACGGAATACCGCACACGCTCAAGGGCAAGACTGTTCCCGAGCTGATTGATGTTCGCGGCGAAATTTATCTTGGACACAAGGATTTCGAAGCTCTCAATGCCGCTCAGGCTGAGAACGGCGACAAGATCTTCGCCAATCCGCGGAATGCAGCCGCCGGCTCGCTCCGGCAGCTTGATGCGTCGATCACCGCGAAGAGACCGCTCAGATTTTTCGCTTATGCTTGGGGAGCTGTTTCGAAACTGCCCACCGATACGCAGGCAGGTGTCGTCGCGGCTTTCGAGCAATGGGGGTTGCCGGTCAATCCGCTGATGCGCACAGCGACGAGCGCCGACGATCTCATCAAATTCTATCGCGATATCGAGAGCAAGCGGGCCGGGCTCGGTTACGACATTGACGGCGTCGTCTACAAGGTGAACCGGCTCGACTATCAGGAGCGGCTCGGCTTCGTCTCGCGCTCGCCGCGATGGGCGATCGCGCACAAGTTTGCGGCCGAACGCGCGACGACGGTGCTGGAGAAGATCGACATTCAGGTCGGGCGCACGGGCGCGTTGACACCGGTTGCGAAGCTAAAGCCCGTGACGGTCGGCGGCGTCGTCGTTTCGAATGCGACGCTTCACAACGAGGATGAGATCGCGCGGAAGGACATCCGCATAGGCGATACAGTCGTTATTCAGCGCGCGGGAGATGTTATTCCGCAAGTCGTCGAGGTTGTTCTCGATAAGCGTCCAAAAGGTTCGGAGCCGTATGTATTTCCGACCGTTTGCCCCGTGTGCGGCAGTCATGCGGTGCGTGAAAATGATGAGGAAGCGGGAAAGGCGGATGTCGTCCGCCGCTGTACGGGCGGTCTTATTTGCCCGGCGCAGGTCAAGGAGCGCTTGAAGCATTTCGTGTCGCGCAATGCCTTCGATATCGAGGGGCTCGGGACTGAGAAAATCGAGTTCTTCTTCGATACCGGCCGCATCAAATCGCCCGCAGATATTTTCACGCTCGAAGCCCACGACCGTGCGTCGGATGAACCGTTGACGAAAGTTCGCGGGTTCAAGGAGACATCGGTCCGCAAGCTCTTTGCGGCGATCGATGCTCGCCGCGAGGTAACGCTCGACCGGTTTCTATTTGCGCTCGGCATTCGGCATATCGGCGAAACGACGGCGAAAGATCTTGCCAAAGCGTATGGCACTCTGGAAGCCCTGCGCGTGGCGGTTGAAGCCGCAATCAAGGATGGCAAGGACAGCGACGCCTATCGCGATATCGACAACATCGAGGGTATCGGTGAGACGGTGGTCGACGCGCTCGTCGATTTCTTCGGTGAGCGGCACAACTTGGAGCAGGTCACGGCGCTGCTGAAGGAAGTCAGGGTAGCGCCTTATGTCCGCACGCAGACGAAAGAGTCGCCGGTCACCGGCAAGACGGTGGTTTTCACGGGGACGATGACGAAGCTGACACGCAACGAAGCCAAGGCGCAGGCCGAGCGGCTCGGCGCGAAGGTTTCAGGTTCTGTTTCGAAGAAGACGGATTATGTCGTCGCGGGCGCGGACGCGGGTTCCAAGCTCGACAATGCGCGCGCGCTCGGCGTGACAGTGCTCGACGAAGATGGCTGGCTGGCGCTCATCGGGAATTAACTCGCGGTCAGCGCGATGAAGATCTCGCCGTTGCGCATTCTCACTTCGATGCTCTCATCTCCCTCGGAGGCTTGGGCGAGCAGCGCGAACAGGTTTTCGGGCCTCGCGACCGCCAGGCTGGATTTGAATGACTCGGGCAAATGCGGTGCGGCGCTCAACTCATAGATTTCGAACATTGCGATCTCTCCTGATGCCGTGGACGGAGGAGAGAGGTAAGGACCCGATAGTTGGAGCGCTGTCACGGACGATACAGCATTGCGATTTGCTCAAACCGGCTGCGTCGCCTGCTTCAGCCAGTTGCGCGTCGTGAGATCGAGGTTGCGGGCAAGCGTCTCGAAGACGTGCTTGTGGTAGCCGTTGAGCCAATCGCGCTCGCTCTTTTCGAGCATCTCGGGAAGGATGAGACGCCGGTCGATCGGCGCGAGAGTGAGCGTTTCAAACGCCATCATTTCGCGATCGCCATCGACCGTCTCGGGAAGCGTAACGAGCACGACGTTTTCGATGCGGATGCCGTACTGACCGACCTTGTAGTAACCGGGTTCATTTGAAATCAGCATGCCCGGATGCAGCGGCGCCATGCCTGCGCGCGAGATGGACTGCGGTCCCTCGTGGACCGAGAGGTAGCTGCCGATGCCGTGCCCCGTTCCGTGATCGAAGTCGGCGCCGATTTGCCAAAGCGCGCGGCGCGCGAACGGATCGAGATCGATGCCGCGCGTGCCTTTCGGGAAGCGTGCAGTCGCGACCGCGATATGACCTTTGAGAACGGCCGTGAAATGCCGTTGCATGTCTTCGGTCGGCTCGCCAACTGCAATCGTGCGCGTGATATCCGTCGTGCCGTCCTGATATTGTCCGCCGCTGTCGATGAGGAACAACTCGCCCGGCTTCACGCGCCGGTTGGTCGCGTCGCTGACGCGATAATGCACGATGGCGCCGTTGGGGCCGGAGCCCGAAATCGTCGGGAAGCTCACGTCGCGGAGCATGTTGGTGTCGCGGCGGAATTCTTCGAGCTTCTGCACGGCGGTGATTTCGTCGAGCGTTCCATCGGAAGCCCAATCGTCGAGCCATGCCAGAAAGCGAACCATGGCGTGGCCATCACGAACGTGGGCCGCACGGCTACCGATGACTTCCGCGTCGGATTTGATCGCCTTCGGAACGATGCACGGGTCTTGGCCACGGGCGATGAGCTTGGCGCCGAGCTTTTGTTCGAACCAATAGGCGGCGGACTCGGGATCGAGGCGGACGCGCTGGCCCTTGGCTTTGAGGTCTTTCACCCGCTCGATGAGCATTGCAGGGGCAAGAAGCTTGGCGACCGGCGTGACTTCGGCGCGGACTTCGCTGTCGAGCCGGTCCGGTGCGATGAAGAGTTCGGCTTTGCCGCTCACGGGTACGATAGCGAACGCGAGCACGACCGGATTGTGGGCGACGTCGCTGCCGCGAATGTTGAACAGCCAGCAGATCGAATCCGGTAACGTCAGGATGACCGCGCTCTGGCCCTCGCTCTTGAGACGCGCTTGCAATTCCGAAACCTTGTCCGCCGACGTCCGGCCCGCGAAGCCGATCGGCTGGGCGATGACGGGGTTGTGCGGCGGCTTCGGACGGTTCTCGCCCCACAGAATGTCGATCGGGTTTTTGGGGAGCGCCTTGAGCTTGATGCCCTTCGGCGCAAGCGCGGCCGTCAGCCGATTGATCTCTCCAGCGGTGTGGTTCCAGGGATCGAAACCAATCATGCCGCCCTTGCCAACATTCGCGGCGAGCCAATCCGCAAGTTTGCCGCGCGGGAGCAGAGAGACTTCAAAAACCTTAGTGTCGGTTTCGGCTGCCGCTTGCACCGTGTAGCGACCATCGATCATCAGCGCCGCCGCCTTCTTGGCGATGACGGCGATGCCGGCCGAGCCCGAAAATCCACTTAGCCATTGGAGGCGCTCGGCGCTGGCGGGAACGTATTCGCCTTGGTGCTTGTCAGATCGCGGCACGAGAACGGCGTCGATCTTCGCTTTCGCCATATAAACGCGAAGCGCTTTCACGCGTTCGGCGACGCGTTCCGGCTCGGACAGGGAATGGAATGTTTGCAGCATGGCTGAGGTTCTAAGCGCGGGATTGGGGGCGGGCAATGACCGATTTCAACGCCGGTTGAACGTCAGCGTAGACCAGCCGACGATGCGGTCATGGCGCTTCAAAGCGAAGCCGTGAGCCAGATAGGTTGCGATCACCTCCGGCGCCTGCGGTATGAGGATGCCCGAAAGCACCAGCGTTCCGCCGCGGACGACGGCTTGCGAGATCGAGGGGGAGAGGCCGATCAGAGGTCCGGCCAGGATGTTGGCGACCAGGAAGTCGAACGGCGCACGCGTGCGGATCTTCGGGTTTCCGATGCTGCTCGCAACGACGACGGCGATGCGGCGGCCCGCGCCGTTCAGCCGGACGTTTTCGGTCGCGACTTTGACGGACTGCGGGTCCATGTCGGCGGCGATGATGCGCGTCAGCGGCATCGCCTTCGCGGCGGCGATGGCCAGCACGCCCGAGCCGCAACCGAGATCGAGCATATTCTTGAACGAGCGGGCGCGCGTCAGGCGGTCGATGGCGAGAAGGCATCCGAGCGTCGTCGCGTGATGCGCTGTGCCGAAGGCTTCGCCAGCGTCGATCAAAATGGCGTTCGGTCCGTGAGCGACGCGTCCGCTGTCGTGACTGCCGTGAATGGTGAAGCGACCGGCGGGAACGGGAGGAAGTGCTGCCTGCGAAATCGCGACCCAGTTGAGATCAGGGACGGTTTCGATCTCGAACGGCGGTAGCGGCCATTCGATGAGCGGCGCCAGTTCCGCTGAGAGGTCGCGGTCGCCGGCATCAAGGTCGAAGTAAGCTTCGACGCGCCAGAGGTCTGGGCCGTCTTCGAAGACGGTCAGCGCGTCGGGCGGCGGTTCGAGAAGGTCTTGCGCTGCGTTGCCGGTCGCGTAGGCGAGCGAGCGGTCGGAGAAACGGGCTGCGAATTTTCTGAATGCCATTGGACGTTAAGAGTTGGGGGACATTAACGGTTGGGGACGTGTTTGCCCTCGAATTCGTAGCCTTCCGAACTGATCGGATCAGGCAGATGATCGAGGAACAGGTCCCATTTGGCGTCGATGTGCTTCGCCGCCTCGGCCGGCGGCAAGGTGACAAAAGTGCCGTCGGCTCTTTCGGTAACGATCCCGTCACGGATCAGGCGATCAAGGGCGTCGTCGATCTCGAAGTCGATCTTCACGCCGAATGTGCGTGTCAGATAGTTTTCGATCGCGAGGTCGATAGACGGCAAATCGGCGCGGGTTGCGTGCTCCTTGGCGAGGACGCTGTAAAGCAGCATTTCTTCCTTCACGTCTTCCTCGGCGCCGCGCGCCGCGATTTTCAGGATGACGCCGCGATTGTCGGCCATGGTGTGGAAATAGAGGTTCTGCGCCATTACGACCATGTAGCGCTGCTTTTGGTTCAGGAAGCCCATGGCCTGGCGGGCGGCGATACCGCCGAGACCGGCAAGTGCGCCCAAGGCCGCGATCGGGTTGCTCAATAGAAGCGCAAGCTTGCCTGCCGCGCCGACCGCGCCCATGCCAAGGCCGCCGCCGGCCGTAACGCCAAGGCGCAGCTTGTCCATGGATCGAAAGCGAACCTGGGTGTTCGGAAACACCATCTCGATGTCGGTTCGCGGGATATTCTTGAAGAGCTTCAGATAAATGTTCTTGTCGCTGATCCCGGGAGGGAGGCTCTGACGGCGACGATCGACCCACTTTTCCGCGGCTTCACGCGAGAGCTTCTTCTCCCGCATGACTTCTTCAACGCGTGCTTCCGCTGTCTTCAGTTTGAACATGAGGAATAGGCGCTGGAAGATCGGCACGTCGAATTCTTCCGTGCTGAGAAACTTTCGCAGGCTCCGCCGCTCGTACCGGCGGTTCGAGGCGCCGCGATAATAAATGGCGATCCGCTCGAAGGCCTGCATGTCGACGAAGAGATCGAGGCCGTAATGGCTGTCGCGCGTCAGGATGACTTCGACGTCGCTCGGATCGATCCGCTCATAATTCGCTCGTATAAGAAGGCTTTCAACGCCCTCGAAGATGCGGTGTTTCAGGGCTTCGCGGTCTTCACTGGAGAAGCTGCGCGTCATCAGCAAATCGCTGTCGGGCGAGAACGCCTCGTAGTTCTGATCAAGTTCGAGCAGCATCGCGAAGTATTGCTGCTGTCGCCAATAGTCGAGATAGCGGAAAAACCGGCGCGCATCGGCGGCTTGTCCCGGCGGCCAGAGATGCACCTTTGTCAGGCGGTCGAGGAGAGCGAAGCGAGTGACGGGAATAAAGCGCTCGCGTTTGCGCTTTTCGTCAGGCGCCAAAATGTCGATGGGTTCGCGCGGTGCGTCTTCGGCAACCTCGGCCGGCCGGGCGTCGAAATCGGTCAGGTCGGAAAAACGCTCATACAGGCTTTGTTTCCGATGCATTCGCCCAGTCGAGAGGTCCGCCGACGCCATTGTTCTCTCCCCCGAACTTTCTTTTCAATCCCAGTTTCTTGCCCCGCGAACTTCATATCGAGTCGCCGAAGATTTTGTCGAGGGTGGCAGGTCTTCGTCGCCGAAAAATGGCGCGCGTGTTGCCCAGCGGGCGGCGCGTCATCTTGATGCTAGAGGTTGATTATGCACCATTAATTACGCGCACGCCTTGTATAAATTGCGTTTATATCTTGCTCTGTTGCCACAGTGATGCCGATCTTTGGCTAAGATCATGAATATGCGGCACTAGAGGGGATTTTGCGGGGGCGCAACTAATGGGGGCTTTGCGTTTTTTGGCCTTGGGCTTTGCTGTGTGCATGGCCCTGGCGAGCGGCGTCGTCGAGGCAGACGAGCTCGTTCTACCTTACACTTGCACAATGGAAAGGGGTGCTCCGCACCTCTCTCCTTCAGACATGACCACTTACCGGATCATCGGATCGCGAGAGGACCAACCTTTCACGGCGTGCGCCTCGTCCGCGGCTTGGACGTGCGAAACCATGATGGTTCATAAGTTCATCCTGGAATGTGGGGGGCAACGTGTCCCTTGGGCGAAGGTCGCGGCTTCGGCACGGACTATCGGAGTTGCGATGCCGACCGGGGTTCCGGCCGGTTATGCGCCGGTAAGCCGGCTTAAGGGCCGCTTCATCCTGCCGGGCTTCGGTGCGAAGACGACGATCCCGCGAGTGACGTCCGAGATGCTGTCGAGCGAAGCCGTCATCGAGCCGGCTGCGCTGGTGCCGGTGCCCGAGCCAGTGGCGGCGCGCTGGGTGACAGTTGTCGATCCGGTTACGACGCCATCGAGTTCCGGCAATGCTTTGAAGGTTGCGGGCGTAATCTCGACGCTTCTCGCTTCGCTGATGGTCGCGTGCCTGTTTCTGGTGCGACGGCGACAATTCGCGGTCTTCGAATTTTCGGCGGCTGCAACAGGCGCGGGGTCGGAGGCGCCGGGGGCGCGCATGTGGGATTTCGCGGCGGCTCCGTTCGCGGCGTTTCGGCGGGGCTTCGAGAATTGGCGGCCGGCGCCGGCCGCTTCAAGCGGCGATGGCGAGACGTCGGAAGTTCTGGCGCCAGTCCGGACGAGGCTGAACGAAACCGAGTTTCTGATTTCGATGCTTCCCCACGACCTGTTGCTGCGCGATGTCCTGGCGTCGGAACTCGACGGCTTGCACGATCGCGTTGCGGATCTGGCGCGCAAGGAAGGGCAACTCGACTCGGAGCGGTTGAGATCGGCGATCCGCGCCGTGATGCGTGATCTCGATCGCATCGGCCGGATCGCACAAGGCGCGATGCCGGCGTCGGAGGAGATGCGTGCGTCAGGGCCGGAGCCGGATGTGCCGTCGACGGTCTTCGAAGCGTATCGCATTCTCGGGCTCAATCCCGATGCTCCCGATGCAGCCGTGAAAAAGATCGTCGATGCCTTGCGGATGTCCTGGCATCCCGATCACGGACGAGACGAAGCCGACCGCCGCTATCGCGAGCAGCGGATCAAACAGGTCAATGCTGCGTGGGATTTATTGAAAACGAAAACGGCGGCTGCGGCCTGAAGCGTGAGAATGCTCAGAAAAACGAACGGCACCGCTGCGAAGGCGATGCCGCTTACTTGAGTCCTGATACGCTGGTTTTGATCTTCAAGATGAAATACGATGTGCAACCGGGAGATTACGGATCTCCTCCTCGGTCAACGGCTGTTGCATCTCGGACAATTCGTAATTCCTGCGTTTCGCCCGGCTCAAATCACGCTGTACACTAACGCGGCGCGTCAGAACTTCCCCGTCCTTACGCACGACGCCAATCTTACCCCTCAGAGGGAAGCGGTAAGTGCTCATGGATAGCTCCTTTCAAGGACTCTATCCTCCCCAACCAAGAATCCGTGCTTCGGTTTCACGTCCCCGCAAATTTTTTTGCATTTTATTTCAGACGTTTACAGCGCAAGACATGCGTAACCGGCCGGTGACGTTCCGACACCGCAAAGGCTTGCCACAGCTGATGAACCCCCACGCTCAACGAGCTGTGGAGAACCTGCCTGAAAATTACGGCGATATAAAGAAACTGGCGGCGAGAGTTGGACGCCGTCCGAGCATTAACTATAGCTCTTTCGTCATATAACGTCAACAAAACTTGCGACGACACGCTTGGTCGAGCCGTCGTCGAAATCAATGGTCAGCTTGTTGCCGTCGACGGTTGTCACGGTTCCGTCGCCGAATTTTTCATGGCGCACCCGCGTGCCGGATTTGAAGGACGGGGCGTTGGCCGTCGAGGCCGCCACCAACTCGCCTTCCAGCGTCATCGGCCCGCGCGATTTCTTCTTCTGATCGCTTCTGCTCCAGGACTGCTGCGCGCGTTGCCAGCCCGGAGTGTTATAACTCGATTTGAACGGCTCGGCGGCGCCAGCCCGGTCGAACCGGCTCGCACCGAACGAACCACCGAAGCCGAAGGGGTTTTGCCGGCCGCCGTAGGGCATCTCGCTCTCGACGACCTCGACAGTCGCTTCCGGCAACTCGTCGACGAAGCGCGACGGCAGCGCGGATTGATAGAGGCCATGAGTGCGCCGGTTCTGGGCAAAGGAAATCTTGGCCCGGCGTTTCGCGCGGGTCAGGCCAACGTAGGCGAGGCGGCGTTCTTCTTCGAGGCCCGACTTGCCGCTTTCATCGAGCGATCGCTGATGCGGAAAGAGGCCTTCTTCCCAGCCCGGCAGGAAGACCATGCCGAATTCCAGGCCCTTCGCCGCGTGCAAGGTCATCAGCGAGACGCGATCGCCGTCGTTTCCCTGGTCGGCGTCCATGACGAGAGACACATGCTCCAAGAAGCCCGGAAGCGTGTCGAAGTCGTGCATAAAGCGGACAAGTTCTTTCAAGTTTTCGAGACGGGTCTGAGATTGCGGGCTTTTGTCGGCCTGCCACATCGCCGTATAGCCGGACTCATCGAGAATGAGTTCGGCGAGGTCGGTGTGGCGCATGCGATCGAGATTTCCACGCCACCGCTCGAATGATTGGGTGACATCGAATAGAGATTTTCTGGCCCGTGGTGTCAGTTCATCGGTTTCGACGATCTCGCGCGCGGCCTGATAAAGTGGGATCGCGCGAGCGCGCGCCAACTCATGAATGCGTTTGATCGTCGTGTCGCCGAGGCCGCGCTTCGGCACGTTCACGATGCGCTCGAATTTGAGGTCGTTCGATGGGTTTGCGACGACATCGAGATAGGCGATTGCGTCCTTGATTTCCTGACGCTCGTAGAAGCGCGGGCCACCGATGACGCGGTAAGGAAGGCCGAGCGTGATGAAGCGGTCTTCGATGGCGCGCATCTGGGAGGAGGCGCGAACAAGCACGGCCATGTCGTTCAAGGATTCGTGGGCGCGCTGCAGATTTTCGATGTCGTCGCCGATGGCGCGCGCCTCGGCTTCGTCGTCCCAGAAATTGGCGACGTTGATTTTTGCGCCGGCGTCGCCGTCCGTGAACAACGTCTTGCCCAGACGGTCGGTGTTTTTGGCGATCAGACCGGACGCGGCCGCGAGGATGTTGGCGGTCGAACGGTAATTGCGCTCCAGCCGGATGACCTTGGCGCCAGGGAAATCCTTGTCGAAGCGCAGGATGTTATCGACTTCGGCGCCGCGCCATCCGTAGATCGATTGATCGTCGTCACCGACGCAGCAGATGTTCGGGCACCCTTGCGCCAACAACCTCAGCCACAAGTATTGGGCGACGTTGGTGTCCTGATATTCGTCGACGAGGATATAGCGAAAGCGGCGATGATAATCGGCGAGGACGTCGGGATGCTCGCGGAACAGACGTATACATTCGAGCAGTAGGTCGCCGAAGTCACAGGCGTTGAGATCTTTGAGCCGTGCTTGATAGGCGGCATAAAGCTGCGCGCCTTTGCCTGCCGCGAACGAGACCGCTTCTCCTGCGGGAATCTTGTCGGGCGTCAGACCACGGTTTTTCCAGCCGTCGATCAGGTTCGCGAGCTGGCGTGCGGGCCAGCGGTCCTTGTCGATCCCGGCCGCCTCGATCACCTGCTTCAACAGGCGGACGTGGTCGTCATCGTCGAGAATGGTGAAGCCTGGCTTCAGACCGACCAGTTCGACGTGGCGACGAAGAATCTTGACGCCGATGGAATGGAACGTTCCGAGCCATTGCATCCCTTCGAGCGAGCCGCCGATCAGCGATCCGATCCGCTCGCGCATTTCGCGGGCGGCCTTGTTCGTGAAGGTCACAGCCAGGATCTGGGAAGGATAAGCCCGGCCCGTTGCCAGAATATGGGCGATGCGGGTCGTCAGGACGCGTGTTTTGCCGGTCCCGGCGCCCGCAAGCACCAGAAGCGGGCCATCTGTCGTCTCGACGGCGTCGCGTTGCTCAGGATTTAGGCCGTCAAGATAGGTCGGCTGACCGTGAGAGGCCGCGACGGCGCGCGCGGAAATCGACACGCCGCTTTTCACACTCTCGCGCGGCTTCGCGGCGGGGGCGTCGGGAAGATCGAATGGCGGATCGTCATCATCGTGCGGAAAATTTCCGCCGCCGTTCGCATCCGGCTTCTGAGTCGAGGTCATCGAACTCAGGTAAACCACAGTGGCTGATCGTACAACTGGGGCGGCGCTGCGACGCGGGTTGATCAAGGGTTCTAGCAACAGCAAACTGAAATCTGGCCCAGAAATGGTCAAACGCCTGGAAATGTGCCAAATTTCGGGTTCAGACTGGCGTATCGCCGTGTCATACAGGTGCGTGCGGTAGGGCGCCGCTCCGATCGCGCCCGCCGGTGTGCTTTGCGTGTCGAGCGCGGCTGCTAGAGACGTTCATGAACAATGGGCTATTATTTCTTGGCGGGCTTCTCGTCGCTATTCTCGCGGCGCTGTTTGCCGTGCCGAATTTCGTCGATTGGAACAGCTATCGCGGCGTTTTCGAGGAGGAAGCGTCGAAGGTTCTCGGCCGCGACGTTCGCGTCGGCGGGGATGTCAATCTGAAGCTTCTGCCCGTTCCTTACGTGCGCTTCGAGAAGATCCGCATCGCCAGCGTGACGGGACAGACCGGTGAGCCGTTCGTCCGCGCAGATAGCTTTACGATGTGGCTTTCGGGGCCGTCACTGCTTCGCGGTGTCTTGGAAGCGAGCCAGATCGAGCTTGAAAAGCCCGTTCTCAGTCTCGCCGTCGACGACAAGGGCGTCGGCAACTGGACGCGGCTCGAATTGAAGCCCGGCGATTTGCCGTTCGTTCCGCGCGACGTCGCGCTGCGGTCGGTGCGAATCACGGACGGCGCGATATCGGTCTATAATTCGGCCTCGGCGAAGATCGCGATGGTCGACGGTATCGACGGCGAGTTTTCCGCCGACGGCCTTAGAGGGCCATTCCGATACAAAGGATCGGCTTCGTGGGGAGGCGCCGAGCACGACGTTAAATTCGCGACCGACATCCCGGCGAGCGATGGGGCGTTCACGCTTAAGCTTTCGGCTCGGGCTGATCGCTCGCCGAATGTCTTCCTCCTCGACGGCCGGGTTCACGATCTCTCAGATAAGACGTCGTTCAAGGGACGGTGGTCCGGCAAAGTTCAGGTGCCTGGCAGTCCGACGATGGCGCAGGACGGAAAAGACCCGCCGCCGCTGATCGATATCAAAGCGGATGTCACGGCGGATGCGAAGGGCGCGAAGTTCGAGAATCTTTCGCTCGCGCTCGATAATGCCGCCGCGCCTCAAACGGTCTCCGGGTCGGCGGCTGCGACGTGGTCGGGGGCGCCGCGCCTCGATGTTTCTCTGAACTCGAAATGGCTCGACGTCGATTGGCTGGCCGGGGCGGGGAAAGGCAGTGCTGGGTTCTCGAAGCTGAAGCAACTTGCGCTCGGTCTCATGCAATCGGCTGCGGGCGACAGCACGGCTTCGGTGAAGATCAATCTCGAGCAAGTCAAAATCGGCGGCGAGAATGCGGGCGGTCTTTCGATCGACGCCGACCGGCAAGGCAACGTCACGCATCTTAAGACCTTCAAGGTGAGCCTGCCGGGCGGATCGCGGCTCGATCTTGCCGGCGATCTCAAGAGTGAGGCTGGAAAATTCAGCTTCGTCGGGAATGGATTCATCGGCGGCAGCAGTTTCGGCCGGCTGAAGGCGTGGGCGGATAAATCGGGCATCCCGATCGACGTGAATGCGGACGGGCCTTACTCGGCGGCAGGCAAACTCGACATCGATGATAAGCGATTTTTCCTCACCGAGGCTTCGGGGGATATTTCGGGGCGGCCTCTCGCGGGCGAACTCAAGATCACGCATGGCGACCGCGAGCGTACCGATTTGACGCTCCAGGCCGCTGATCTCGATACGCGAGAAGTTTTTCCGAAGATCGCGGGCGCGCTGCGCGTCGAATTCCGAAAATCGCTCGGGCTAACGTCACAGAAAGACGATGGCGATCCACAGGCGGATTTGCCCGGCGATGTTCGCCTTCGCGTTATCGCCGGCCGGATGACCAATGGCGAGGACTCCTATCGCGACGTCGACGTGTCCTTCTTAATCGAAGGCCAGAAGGTGAGTTTGCCGGTCGCGAAGGTCACGACGGAGAGCGGGCTGGCGATCGGGCTTGAGGGACGCATCGAGACGCGCGATGGCAGTCCAGTCGGCACTTTCGCCTACGATCTCGTCGGGTCGACGCCCGACGCCATGCAAGACCTCATTCGCAAAACCGGTCTTCTGAATGCGATCGGAGAGGATCGTTTCAAGGGACTGAAAGCGGGGAAGATCGCGGGGCTAGTTCGTCTCGGCCTTAGGGGGCCAAAGACAACCGACGTGACGTTTGACGGCTTGCTCGACGGCTCGAAGCTTGATGGTCAGGTGGAGTTCGACGGCGGTTTCGACGGGTGGAAGACACATCCGAGCCGGGTGCAAGCGACGCTCGACGCGTCGTCGCTATCTGGTCTTCTTTCAACAATCGGACGCGAGGGGCGCGAGGCTTCGGGGCAGGCCGCACAGCCGGCACGGGCATCGCTGATCGCTGCCGGAACGTTGGCATCCGGGTCAGTGTCGCAGATCGAAATCTCGTCGCAAGATTTCGATATGCGATTTCACGGGCAGGCGCGATGGCCGGAAAAATCCGATCTGGCGCTGAATGGCGCACTCGATATCAAAGCCGCCCAAGGAGACGAGGCTTTGGCCATCGCGGGGCTGTCGTTGCCGGATGGCGCCGATGGCGTTGCCGTGCGCGGTGCCTTGGATGTCAAACGTGACAATGGGACGTGGACCATCGCTTCGCGGGATTTTTTATTCGGGACATCGAAGCTCTCAGGTCAAGTCAGGGTGACGCCGGAAGTCGCCGCGATGCGTATCGATGGTGATATTCTCGCCGACCGTGTCACGGTTCCCGGCCTGCTTTTGGCGGTTGCCGACGCGCCCTCGCCGGAGGCAACGGCCGCGAGCGGTGGAACCGGCAATAGCGGCGACAAGGCTGGCGCGGATGTGCAACCGGTTTGGCCAGCGGGACTTTTCGACTTCGCGGCGCTCGGAAATACAACCGCGACGCTGAAGGTCGGGTTCAAGTCGTTGGCGGTGAGCGGTGGCTTGGCGACCAGCAACGGGACGATGACGGTCGCACTTGCACCTGGAAAGCTGACGGTCAGCGATCTCAATGCGGTTGCCGCCGGCGGACAGCTTACGGGACGAGTAAGCCTCGAAAAGGTATCGAACGGCGTCACGCTGGCGTCGGCATTGAAACTTGATCAGGCGAAGCTTGCGTCGATCAATGCGGGCGGCAAGGGTTTCGGGACATTCGAGTTCCAGACCGAGGCACGGGCACAAAGCCCGGCGGGTCTTATCGCGGTGATGACGGGCTCAGGCACGGCGAGGCTCACGGATGCGGAGATGTCCGGGCCGTTACCGTCGACCGTTGCGGACGTTGTCAACGACGTGCTTATCGGCAGGATTGCTAACGACGCCCATGCGATCGGAGATGCGCTCGTCGCGGCGGCCGGATCGTCAAGAATGCCGCTTGGCAATCGCGATTTTGCAATTTCGGTTTCCGACGGCGCGCTGAAGCTCAGCAATATCGATTTTCAAGGCGCCGACGGCCAAGTGGAGGGAACGGCGGCGGTCGATCTTCCGACGCTCGGCATGAGCGTGGTTTTCCAACTGACATCTGTCATCCGGCCGCCGGCCAATCACGCTCCGTCGGCAACGAAGGGATCGCTGCCGCCGGCGATCGTTCTGTACGGCGGCCAGCTCGACCATCTCGCAACCGTAACGGTCAATGCGGACGCTGGAGATCTGCAGCGGGAACTCACCGTTCGGCAAATGGAACGCAACGTCGAGGAACTGGAACAGGCCCGGCGCGCGGACGAGGATCGGGTGCGTCTTGAGAAGGAAGCGGCGCGAAAGCGTAAAGCTGCCGAGCGCGCGGCTGCGCAGCAAAAGGCACAGCCTGCGCCATTGCCGCCGGTCATTCCGGAAGCCGCAGGAACGGCGAATTCGCCTCCCGGGACAAACGGCAATTCGGATTACTATTTTGGGACCGAGCCCGCTCCGGCTCCCGCTGACGCGCAGTCGTCAAATCGCTCGACAATCGAGCCGCAACCGCAGAATTCGACCGGGCCAGCTTACGGCGCCGGGAACGGCGAGCAGAACGCGGCCGGTCAGCCAATCGTGATCGATCCGGCGACGGGGCTGCAGGTGGCAAAACCCACGCCGGTCGTGAAGCCGCAAGTTGCGCGGTCGACGTCGGCGGCGGCGAGGCCGGTGAAGCGGCGAACGTCGTCCGACGAAGTCATGAAGTCGTTAGGCGGATTTCAGTAGGCCGCTCGGTGGGATAACTGTTTCCGCCAGAGCGGCGCGGGTCAGTTGTCGTCCATCTTGAGGGCATTGATGAACGCCTCCTGCGGAATTTCGACCCTACCGAATTCCCGCATCTTCTTCTTGCCCGCCTTCTGCTTGTCGAGCAGCTTCCGCTTACGGGAGATGTCGCCACCGTAGCATTTCGCGAGCACGTCCTTGCGCAGGGCTTTGATTGTCTCGCGCGCAATGACTTTGGCTCCGATCGCGGCCTGGATCGGAATTTGGAACAGATGCGGTGGAATAAGCTCCTTGAGCTTTTCGCACATCGAGCGGCCACGGCTTTCGGCACGCGAGCGGTGGACGATGATGGACAGCGCATCGACCGGCTCGGAGTTGACGAGGATCGAAAGTTTGACGAGGTCGCCCTCTTCGTAATCCTTGATGTGGTAGTCGAACGATGCGTAGCCGCGCGAAACGCTTTTCAGGCGGTCGTAGAAATCGAACACGACTTCGTTCAACGGCAGCTCGTAGACGACCATGGCGCGCGAGCCGGCGTAGGTCAGTTGCTTCTGGCGGCCACGGCGATCCTGACAAAGCTTTAGCACAGCGCCAAGATAATCGTCGGGGACCAGAATGGTCGCTTCGATCCATGGTTCGTCGATATGGTCGATCTTGACGACTTCCGGCATGTCGGCCGGATTGTGCATCTCGATCATCGAGCCGTCGTTCATGTGCAGATGATAGATGACGCTCGGTGCCGTCGTGATGAGATCGAGGTTGAACTCGCGCTCAAGACGTTCGGTGATGATCTCGAGGTGGAGGAGGCCGAGAAATCCGCAGCGGAAGCCGAAGCCCAGAGCGGCGGAGCTTTCCGTTTCGAACGAGAAGCTGGCGTCGTTGAGGCGAAGCCTGCCCATTGCTTCGCGCAGATCTTCGAAGTCTGCGGCGTCGACTGGGAAAAGGCCGCAAAAGACGACTGGTTGCGCCGGCTTAAAGCCCGGCAACGGTTCGGCGGTCGGGTTTTTTTCATCCGTGATCGTATCGCCGACGCGGGTGTCGGCGACTTCCTTGATCGCGGCCGTGAAGAAGCCGATCTCTCCGGGGCCGAGCTGTTCGAGCATTTCCTGCTTCGGGCGGAAAATGCCGACGCGTTCGAGCTGGTAGGTGGCGCCGGTCGAGAGCAGCTTGACGCGCTGTCCCTTCTTCATGACGCCGTCGATGACTCGCGCGAGGACGACGACGCCGAGGTAGGCATCGTACCAGCTATCAACGAGCATGGCTTTCAGCGGTTTCTTGGCGTCGCCCTTCGGCGGCGGCAGGCGTTCGACGATCGCTTCGAGGACGGCTTCGATGTTGAGGCCCGTTTTCGCCGAGACGCCGATGGCGTCGGAAGCATCGATGCCAATGACGTCCTCGATCTGCTTTTTTACGCGCTCTTCGTCGGCCGCAGGCAGATCAATTTTGTTCAGCACGGGGAGAATGTCGAGATTGTTGTCGAGGGCCTGATAGACGTTGGCGAGGGTCTGCGCCTCGACGCCTTGGCTGGCGTCGACGACGAGAATGGCGCCTTCGCAAGCGGCGAGCGAGCGCGAGACTTCGTAGGCGAAGTCAACGTGGCCGGGCGTGTCCATCAAATTGAGCTGGTAGAGTTCGCCGTCCTTGGCCTTGTAGTCAAGGCGGACGGTCTGGGCCTTGATCGTGATACCGCGCTCTCGCTCGATGTCCATCGAGTCGAGGATTTGTTCTTTCATCTCACGGTTCGAGACGTTGCCGCAGAGCTGGATCAGCCTATCGGATAACGTCGATTTTCCATGGTCGATGTGGGCGATAATCGAAAAATTGCGAATGTGTGAAGTGGCTGTCATGGGGCGGGCTCATAGCACCCGGAACTCACCGGCAAAAGGGGCGTTAAGGCTTTAACCCGGGTTCCGAGCCATTTTGATCGCCGCATGGTCTATAAGTTGGCTGGCAAGTGGGTGAGGGGTGTGCAAAAATTCATCCATACTCTCGATGCCGAGCAGTATTTCTGGAGAAAGCGATATGGCGAATTCACCGTTCGAGGCAAACCCGGCATTTACGAAGCTCGGGGAGGATACCAAGAAGGCGGTTGTCCAGGCTTTCGACGCCATGTCGAACTGGCGCGCCGAGCTGGCCGAAATGAGTGAGAAAAACAGTAATGCGGTCTTCGACAAGATGGCCGAGGCTGCAAAATCGCTCGGTTGGCCCACTGATTTTGTCGAACTCAGCCGTAAGCAGATGCAAAGCGCTTCCAAACTTCAGCTGCAGGCGGTCGATCAGGTGATGGACGTCTGGGAAAAGCAGGTCAAGGCGGCCGGCATGCCGAACCAGTTCCCGAGTTTCGCAAATTTCCCTAATTTCCCGGGCGTGCCGGGCTTCGGCGCGGGCGGTCCGCAGTTCCCAGGCGCGGGCGGCGCCGGTTTCCCGGGCATGCCGGACTTCTCCGGCGCGACCAATCCTATGCAGTTCTGGATGCAGGCGGCCGATATGTGGCAGAAGAGCTGGCAGCAGGCGATCTCTACTTGGACGGAAGCCCAGCAGAACGCCATGAAGCCAGGTAACAAGCCAAATTCGCGCTAAACTTCTAAGCGAAACGCATCCCTCGGAGATTTTCGGCGCCGGTCCTCATAGGCCGGCGCTGTCGTTTATGGCGCAGTTCCCGGCGCTTGCCGCACGACGGCAGTCACTTGCCGAAATATGTCTCGATGCCCTATATTAGAATAATTCTAATTATTGGGGTGAGCTTTGACGCGCCGGTTCAACGAACTTGATCAACGTGAGATCCTGGCTCTCGCCATATCCCTTGAGGAGGAGCACAGCCGTATCTATGCCGATTATGCCGCGGGCCTTAGCGCGGAGTATCCGGCGTCGGCGAAGATCTTCAGCGAGCTAGGGGCGGAAGAGAACGAGCACAGGCGTTGGCTGATCGAACTTTTTCGGCGCAAGTTCGGAGACCACATTCCGCTGATCCGCCGTCAGGATGTTTCAGGCCTCGTTCGGCATGAACCGATCTGGATGGTACGGCCGCTCGGCATCGAGAAAGTTCGTCGTCAGGCCGAAGAGATCGAGGAAGAGACGCGAGAATTCTACGCGACCGCTCTCAAGACTGCGTCGGACGCCGAAATTCGCAAGCTGCTGGGCGACCTCATGGCAGCCGAAAGCCAGCACATCGGCATCGCCCAGCATATCGCGGATGTTGAACTAACACCGGAAGCCCGGACGAACGAAGAGCGAGCAGCGCAGCGATCGTTTGTGTTGCAGTACGTGCAACCGGGGTTGACCGGGCTGATCGACGGCTCAATTTCGACGTTGGCGCCGATTTTCGCCGCGGCGTTCGCGACCCATAATACATGGCAGACGTTTCTCGTCGGCATTGCGGCGTCCGTCGGCGCGGGAATCTCGATGGCGTTTGCGGAAGCCCTCTCCGACGACGGTCAGATTTCGGGGCGCGGCAATCCGTGGCTGCGTGGTTCGGTAACGGGCGTGATGACCGCGATCGGCGGCCTTGGCCACACGTTGCCCTATCTCATTTCGGACTTTCGGACGGCGACGACGGTCGCTATCGGCGTGGTGTTCATCGAATTGTGGATCATCGCGATCATCCGTTCACGCTTCATGCAAAGGAAGTTCTGGCGGGCGGCATTGGAAGTCGTCGTTGGCGGTCTCATCGTCTTTGCGGTGGGCATTCTGATCGGCAGCGCGTAGGCGCGAATGCTCAAAAGGCCTCATTCAGGCCATAGTCTCTTGACGCTGTCCTGACTGTCGGCAAAGTGCCGGCGCAGTCAACGGCCGAAGGCATCCCCCCATGCGCGCAGGTTTTATCGTTTCAGCGATGGCATCCCTCATGCTTGTGGGGCTCTCTCCGGGCGTTCAAGCTGAAAACACTCCACCGCCACCTGCGAACAAGCGCAATTGCAAGAACACCGTGCCCTTCAGTCAGTGGCTCGCTGATTTCAAGCGTGAGGCGATCGCGGAGGGTATTCGGCCGCAGACGATCGAAGAAACGATCGGCGGGATGACGCCCGACCAGGGCACGATCGCCCGCGACCGCAAGCAGGGCTTCTTCTCGCAGACGTTCATCGACTTCTATTTCAAGCTGGCAACGAAAAACCGCGAGCAAACGGGGAAGACGTTCCTCAAGCGCTACAAAGATATCTTCGATCGCGCGGAACAACAGTACGGCGTGCCGGGTCCCGTCATCACCGGATTTTGGGCGCTTGAAAGCGACTTCGGCGGCGGCATGGGCAACTTGCCGGTGCTGCGCTCGCTCGTGACGTTGGCATGGGATTGCCGCCGCGGCGATTTCTTCCGCGGCGAACTCAAAGCGGCTATGAAAATCGTCGAGCGGGGCGACCTCACGCCCGATCAGATGATCGGCTCGTGGGCGGGCGAACTTGGCCAGACCCAGTTCTTGCCGCAACACTATCTGAATTACGGCGTCGATTACGACGACGACGGGCGCGTCGACCTCATCCGCGATAATGCCGACGTCATCGGATCGACGGCGAACTTCATTTCTTCAATGGGATGGAAGCGCGGCGAACCTTGGATCGAGCAGGTTCAGATCACGAAAGATCTTCCCTGGGAGAAGGCTGATCTTGCGATCAAGCTGCCGCGTTCGCAATGGGTGGCTTGGGGCGTCAAGGGTGTCGGAGAAAATCTGCCTTCCGACGATCTTCAGGCGTCGCTGGTTCTACCGATGGGACGGAATGGTCCGGCGTTCCTGGCCTATCCGAATTTCGATGTTTACACGCAGTGGAACCAATCGCTGACGTATGCCTTGACGGCGGCTCATCTCGCCGCGCGCATGGCCGGAGCGCCGAACCTCACCAAGGCGAGCGGCAACGTCGTGTCCCTCAGCTATGAGCAGATCAAAGAGCTTCAAAGCCTTCTGAAGCGCCGTGGTCTTGACGTCGGCGAGATCGATGGCAAGCTCGGGGCCGGGACGCGCAAGGCCGTGAAGGACATGCAGGTTAAGTTCGGATTGCCGGCCGACAGCTATCCGACCGCCGACCTGCTTACGGCGCTCAAAGAGCGGAGCTAGTCCGTAATATCGCGCCGGCGGGATTCGTTCTGCATGCTCGTCGGCGCAATTTTTATTAGTGCAGCTTAACTTGCGGTTCGGTGCGGCGCGTCAGCAGACGCGACAGCGTATCGAGGAAAACCTTGACGTATCCGTGCAAGGCGACCTCGTGCATCTTGTAAAGCGACCGGTACATGATCTTCGCGTACCAGCCTTCGATGCGGATCGATTTGCCGTCGATGAAGCCCATAAGGTTTCCGACTGTCGAGTATTTTCCAAGCGAAACGAGCGATCCGAAGTCCCGATACTTGAAGGGTTCGAGCTTCGTCTCGCCCTTCATACGGCGCTGAATCTGAGCGACGAGGTGGCTCGCTTCCTGGTGCGCCGCCTGGGCGCGGGGCGGGATCGCCGTCGTCTGGCCTTCGGGAACCAGATAGGCTGCGTCGCCGATGACGAAAATGTTGTCGTCGACGGTCGTTTGCAGCGTCGGCTTCACGACGAGCGTGTTCATGCGGCTGACTTCGAGGCCGTCGAGCTTGGACATGACGTCCGGGCCCTTGACGCCGGCCGCCCAGACGACAAGCTCCGAGGGAATGTAATCGCCGTTGGCCAGCGTCACGCCTTCGGACGTCACGTTCGTAACGGCACTCCCGGTGCGAACCTCGACGCCGATGCCTTCCAGAATATCCGTCGTTGCCTCTGACAGGCGCTCGGGGAGCGCAGGAAGAATCCGTGACGCCGCTTCGATCAGCGTGATCTTGAAGTCTTTCTCGGGGTCGATTTTATCGAGTCCGAATTCAACGAGGCCGCGCGCTGCGTGGTGCAACTCGGCGGAGAGCTCGGTGCCCGTCGCTCCGGCGCCGATGATCGCGACATGCAACTGACCCGGACGAACCGGCCCGGGCTGGGCGTAGGCGCGGACGCACGCATTCAACAGGCGGCGATTGAAACGCTCTGCCTGTTCGGGCGTATCGAGCATGATGGCGTTGTCTTTGACGCCAGGCGTGCGGAAATCGTTCGATATGCTTCCGATCGCGATGATCAGCGTGTCGTAGGGAAACCAGCGGTCGGGCGTAATCTCACGGCCGTCTTCGTCAAATGTCGCAGCGAGGTGGACGCGCTTGTTGGCGCGGTCGAGGCCGATCATTTCGCCGTAACGATAGCGGAAACCGTGCCAGTGGCCCTGAGCCTGGTAAGCGAGTTCGTGGCGGCCGGTATCCATGCTGCCGGCCGCGATTTCATGCAGGAGCGGCTTCCAAATGTGCGTGCGCGCGCGATCGACAAGAGTGATTTCGACTTTACCGCTGTGGCCGAGCTTGTTGCCAAGCTGGGTCGCGAGTTCCAAACCGCCGGCGCCGCCGCCGACGATTACGATGCGGTAGATCTTGTCCTTCGTCGCACTATCGGCTGGAGTTGTCGTCGCGGGGGAGAGCGAATTCATCTGGGCCTCATGCGCATGTCATGACGGCGGCCTTAAGAGCGTAAATCGCCGCCTGTCGTCTTTCTTACATCCGTAATGATTTTTTGCGTGATCGTTTCAATGGCCTGATCGGTGAGGGTTTCAGTCGCAGGCTGGATCGTCACTTCGATGGCGACCGATTTTTTGCCCTCCGCTGCGAGGCTGCCGCCCTCGAACACGTCAAAGACTGCCACGCCTCGGATCAAGCTTTTATCAGCATTTGCAGCCGCTTTCACGATGTCGCCCGCCGCGACGTCTTTTGAAACGATGAATGCCAGATCGCGCGTGACCGGCAAAAGATCGGAAACGGCAAGCGGCGGTTTGGCGCGCGACTTTTTCTTCTCCGGCGGGAGGGCATCGAGGAAAACTTCGAATGCCGACACCGGCGCTTCAACATCCAGTGCTTTCAGCGTCGCGGGATGGATCTCACCGAAATACGCGAGCACGGTCTTGGGGCCGAGCTTCAACGCTCCGGAACGGCCGGGGTGATACCAATGGGGGGCATCACGCGTAATCTGTGCTTTGCTCGGATCGACACCGAGAGAAAATAGAGCAGCGAAGACATCGGCTTTGACGTCGAATACGCCAACCGGCGCGGCGCTACCGCTCCAATGGCGTCCCGAGCCAGTCAGATGCGAAGTTCCGGCGCGGACACCGGCGGCGCTCATATATTGATCCTCGGGCTTTTCGCCGCGGTAGGCTTGGCCAAGTTCGAACAGCGCGACATCGTCGTTGCCGCGATTGCGATTGCGCGTGACGGCCGTCAACAGTCCCGGCAGCAAGCCGGGGCGCATCGACGACATTTCTACCGAGATCGGATTGGCGAGGTCGAGTTCCGGAGCCCCGCCGCCGAAGTGCGTTGCTTCCGCTTTCGGGATGAAGCTCCAGTTTACGGCTTCGACGTATCCGCGCGCTGCAAGCAGGCGTCGGGCGCGGCGGGCTCGCTTCTGCTTATCCGTCAGTACAGCGCGCGCGATACCATCGGCGCGCGGCAAAGGCGTTGCCGGGATGCGATCGAGACCGGCGATGCGCACGACTTCCTCAACGAGATCGGCCGCGCCGTGGACATCGGGCCGCCACGTCGGGACGGCGATTTTTCCAGCGTCCGGCTTACCCGAGATCGTGAAGCCGAGGGCCTTCAGCGTATTGGAGATCTCTGATTCGGTAAGCTTTACGCCGGATAGCTTTTCGACCCGCGCGTAGTTGAACGGGATGACGCGCTCCGCGATCGGCTCCTTGCCCGCGACTTTGGCTTTCGACGCTTCGCCGCCGCAGAACTTCAAGATCATATCGGTCGCGAGATCGAGGCCGGGGCGTACCGACGCCGGATCGACGCCGCGCTCGAAACGATAGCGGGCGTCTGTCACGAGGCCGGTCTTGCGGCCGGTCGCTGCGGTGCGGACGGGATCGAACCACGCGCTCTCGATGAGGACGGCCTTGGTCTCCGGCGTGCAGCCTGTGCTTTCGCCACCCATGACGCCACCGAGACCCAACGGACCGGTATCGTCGGCGATCACGCACATCGTGTCGTCGACGGTGTATTCCTTGCCGTCGAGCGCAAGAAATTTCTCGCCGTTTCTTCCGAGGCGAGCGTGCAGGGTACCCTTGATCTTCTGGGCGTCGTAGACGTGCAGCGGTCGGCCACGGTCGAGCGAAATGTAATTCGTAACGTCGACGAGGGCGTTGATTGGGCGAAGGCCCGCAGCCTTAAGCCGGTTCTGCATCCAGTCCGGAGAAGCGCCGTTGCTGACGTTCCGGATCGTGCGCGCGGCGAAGACGGGGCAAGCGTTTGCGGTTTCGGGTGTGAACTCGAGCTTGACCTGGATTTTGCAATCGAACGCTTCGTTGAGCGGCGCGAGCTTCGGCTCAGGCTTGAGCGTTCCCATTCCGGCTGCAGCAAGATCGCGGGCGATGCCGCGCACGCCCGTGCAATCGGGGCGATTGGGCGTCAGCTTCACTTCGAGAATCGGATCGTTCAGTCCGGCGAGGTCGATGTAGGCCTCGCCAACCTTGTCGGCCCAGTCTGCGGGCAAATCGAGAATGCCGTCGCTGTCCTCGGAGAGTTCGAGTTCGGCGGCCGAGCACATCATGCCGTTCGAGACGACGCCGCGGACGGGCTTCTTCTCCAGCGTGATCTTGGAGCCCGGAATATACGTGCCGAGGGGCGCGAAGACGGAAACCAATCCGGCGCGCGCGTTCGGGGCGCCGCAGACGACCTCCATCAGCGGTTGGCCCTTGGCGATCTCGACCTGAACGACCTGAAGCTTGTCGGCGTTCGGATGCTTTTTGGCTTCGACGATGCGCGCGATCTTGAAGGGTCCGAGCAACTTGGCCGGGTCCTCGACGCTTTCGACTTCGAGCCCAATCGCGGACAGCGTCGTTGCGATCTCGTCGACGGACTTGTCCGTGTCGAGGTGATCTTTCAGCCAAGAGAACGTGAATTTCATGCTTCGTCATCCTCGAACGTCTGAGCCCCGGCGAGGATATTCGGGGATCCAGCATATGACTTGTCGCAGACGCAATCGTGGGCCTTCGGCACATTTTGCGCTGGATTCTCGACCTGCGACGCACACGCGGCGCGCGCTTGGCCGGGAATGACGATGTGATTGGCGGGTCTCATCAAGACGACAGGCCGCCGCCGAGGGTTGGGACGTCGAGCATCGAGAAGCCGTAGTGGCTCAGCCATTTCAGGTCGCCCGAGAAGAACGAGCGCAGGTCGGGGATGCCGTACTTCAGCATCGTCAAGCGGTCGAGGCCGACGCCAAAGGCGAAGCCCTGATATTTCTCAGGATCGAGACCGCAGTTGCGAAGCACGTTCGGATGGACCATGCCGCAGCCCAAAATTTCGAGCCACTGGCCCGGCTTGCCGATGGCTTCGGCGCCGATGTCGACTTCCATGGAAGGTTCCGTGAAGGGAAAGTGCGAAGCGCGGAAGCGCATCTTCACTTCGTCGACTTCGAAGAATGCTTTGCAGAATTCCTGCAGCACCCACTTCAGGTGTCCCATGTGGGTCGTCTCGTCTATGACGAGGCCTTCGACCTGATGGAACATCGGCGTGTGGGTCTGGTCGCTGTCGATGCGATAGACGCGGCCCGGAGCGATGATGCGGATCGGTGGCTTCTGCGAGACCATCGTGCGGATCTGCACGGGACTGGTATGCGTGCGCAGAAGCAGACGCGAACCATCGACTTTCGGCGAGAAATAGAACGTGTCGTGATCCTGGCGCGCCGGATGATCTGCCGGGATGTTGAGCTTGTCGAAGTTCATCTCGTCGGTCTCGATGTCGGGACCTTCCGCCACCGAGAAACCCATGTCGGCGAAGATCTCGACGACCTCGTCCAAAACCTGGGAGACAGGATGAATACGGCCCTCGGCGACGGGTCCGAGGCGCACAGGCAGCGTGACGTCGGCGCGTTCGGTCTTGAGACGCTCGTCGAGGGCGGAGGCTTCGAGGTCGGTTTTGCGGGCGTCTAGTGCCTCTGCAACTTTTGTCTTCAGCGTGTTGACGGTCTGGCCGAAGCTTTTGCGCTCTTCCGGGGGAAGGCCGCCGAGCTTGCCCATCAGCTCGGAGACGCGTCCCTTTTTGCCGAGGGCAGACACGCGCACGGCGTCGAGCGCGGCGAGGTCGCTGGCTCCTGCGATCTCACCCAAGAGATCGTTTTCGAGTTTGGAGAGATCGTCAGAAGTGCTCATTAGAAACCTCGTCCGGGGCGCGCCGCATGCACCAATTGTCATCCCGGACGGCGCGCGGCCTCTGTTTGGCAGGCCCGGCGCGCATGTTCAACTCCGCGCGGCGATCCGGGACCCATATTCGTGAGCCCGATCTTCGCCTGGAGCGCTGGGTCCCGGCTCCGCGCAACCGCGCTGGCGCGCGATTGGCTTCGGCCGGGATGACAGGAGGTGTGCGTTACGCCGCTTTCTTGACCTTGTCTTCGTCGGCCTTGGCGACAGGCGAGCTGGCAGCAGCCGCGGCCTTGTCGACGAGCGCCTTGAAGCCCGACGGATCGTTGATCGCGATGTCGGAGAGGACCTTGCGATCGACCTCGATGCCGAGGTTCGTGAGGCCGTTGATAAAGCGGCCGTAGGTCAGGCCGTGCTCACGGACAGCAGCGTTGATGCGCTGGATCCAGAGGGCGCGGAAATTGCGCTTACGGCGCTTACGGTCGCGGTAAGCGTACTGCTGCGACTTCTCCACCGCCTGCTTAGCGACGCGGATCGTATTTTTGCGACGGCCGTAAAAGCCCTTCGCGGCCTTGATAACTTTCTTGTGCTTGGCGTGGGCGGTAACGCCACGTTTGACGCGGGCCATGGGATTGCTCCTAGAATTCGAACTTCAAGATTTAATGAGTCTTTGTTGGCCGCGTGCGACTCCCCTTCGGGGAGCCGGCCGCACGCGGCGGGCAAGACTCAACGGCTGTAGGGCATGTACTTCTTGACGATCTTGGCGTCAGAAGCGTTCAGCACACCGGTGCCGCGTGCCTTCTGAATGAACTTCGCCGTGCGCTTGATCATGCCGTGACGCTTGCCGGCCTGGGCGGCAACTACCTTGCCCGTGCCGGTCATCTTGAAGCGCTTCTTCGCGCCGCTCTTGGTCTTCATCTTAGGCATTTTGCTTGTCCTTGTTTCGCTCACGGGCCGCACCGGACGTTTGCGCTTGCGCGCTTCACATCCTGGCCCTCCGCGGGGGTGGCGCTCGGCGCCGGGCCGCCTTTGCGGCCTCGGACCTAAAGGTCCGAAGTGCGGAGGCGAGCTTGGAGGCGCTCAGTGCCCTGGCTCGTTTCCGAGCCCAAGTGCAGATGCCTTTCGGCGTCCGCACTCTCGGCAGCTGCGAAGCTGCCGGTCCTGCGAAGGGATGCTTTTTGCGGTTTCCGCTTAATTTTCAAAAGCATAAGAACCGCCACGGCATGCCTCGCCGGGCGGCTCTGAGCCGGTTTATAGGGAAGTACTGGGGAAATCACAACATCCAACGTTGTGATTTTCGCAACGCGCGGAGCCTTTTCGCATTCGGATCATGAAAATCGCGGTCGTTACATCCGAACCAAGTACAAGGTTAATGCGTTGGTAAATCGCAAAAATGCGAGGGAGACGGGGCGTGCGCCAAATTATCGATCAGATCGTCAATTTGCTCCAGCAGGGCATTACGGCAATTTTTAAGTTCGTGGACCTGGTCTGGCAATGGTCGTTCGGCCAGATGTTCACGATCTTTCAGTCAAATTGGCAGGCGCTGCCGGTCTGGAAGATCGTAGTGCTGGCGATCGCTGTGATCGCGATTATCTACGTGCTCTATCGCGGCTTCTTCCAGCTCTGGCGCGCGGCGGAACAGATCTTCAAAGCGTTCGTCGAGCTGCTGATGGTTCTGGTGTCGGTGCTGCCGTTCGTGCTGCTCGCCGGTATCATCGCGGCTGCGGGAAGTTACGTCATCCAGCACGTCAATTTTTAAGGGTCCGATGCGGGCTTCGGGTTATGCGACGGCGGGCCCGTCCGTGTTCTTGCTGAACACGATGCGGGTCCGCACGTAATAGAGAGATACGAAGCAGACCAGCAGCGAGATGGTTTTACCCTCGATCGGCGGCAGGTTCATTTCGTGGACTGTCAGCCAGATCACGAGCGCGGTGATAACGACCCCGCCGACGGTCGTCGCGGCGAATTCGAGGAACCGGCGGTGTTCCGATTTGGGTGATAAACCGTGGCGAAAAACGAATCTCCGCGTCAGTCCGTAGTTCACGATTGCCGTTAGAGCGTAAGAAATAATGCTCTGGATGATGGGCAACCCGAAGAGGTGCGTGAGCGTCAGAAAGATCGAGTAATCGACGACAGTCGCGCTCAAGTTTACGCCTGTGTAGAGCAGCGCTTCACGAAGCTTGGGATTCATTATCGAGGACTTTCGTCGTTGCCGGCGAACGATGGTCAATTCGAAGACTGGCAGCAAGTCGACCACTTGCCTCGGGTGGCAAATTCCACAGCCTTCGCACGAGCGCTATTTAAAACGATGTTGAGGATTTCGATCCCGTCTGCCCCGCCCGGACGGCGAAGGAATTTGCCTCTTATTGCGCCTAATTCGCCCTTCGTGGGTGGTGCGCGTGGGTGAAGGTGACAGACTCTAATTATTCTTGTCAGTGGCTTTTGTTGCGAGTTCGGTCATGAAACTCGATCCATTCGTCGTTGCCATTCTGTTCGTCGCGGCGTTGCCGACAGCCGCCATCAGCCTGCGATCCGCAACCGGTTGGCGTGCCGGAGTGGTTTTCGCGGCCTTCTATCCGGCGCTTGTCGTGGTGGTCGGTATCGCAATGATTGCAACGTTCATTTCGCTCGGGGCGATGGGGCTCGTCGATCTCGATTGAGGATCGCCCCGTTCGCAGGCGCAGCAATTATCGCGGCGCCTTTCGATATATTTTGAAGCGATCATATCCGCGGTGCCGTGCTGGCATTCAGTCAATATTCAGCAGCCGGAACGGAAATTGTGGTCGCACGCTTCGTCCGCGTGCAATCCACTCAGATGATAAATAGCAACGGAGACGAACATGCGTCTTGCACCACTCTTGGCAGTATCTGTTGTCGCGATTGGATTATCCGCCGCCGCATCGAGTTCGCAAGCTGCGACGGTCGCACCGCTTACAGGAATTGCGGCGGACCAGTCGTTGGCGACGACCGTTTATTATCGCCCGTATTGTGGGCGGTGGCGCCATATTTGCGCGCGTCGCTGGGGTTGGGGCAATTGGCGCCATCGCCGCTGCATGGTGAACCACGGCTGCTAAGGTCTTTGATACGTTGAAATCGGCGGCGGCAGCACTTGGCCGCCGGCGGTTTCGTCAGAATGGTTTTCTCAGATCTGCTTATTCATCCGCCGTAAGCGAATGGCGAGCAGGCTCATGACCATCAAGGCAAATTGCGGGTCGTCCCGGACGACGGCGAGGAACGTCGGCTTATCGATGGCGACGACCTCCGTCGGCTCCGAGGCAATCGCAGCAGCGCTTCGCGGCTCGTCGTCGATCAGCGCCATTTCACCGAAGATACCGCCGGAGCGGACGTTTTCGAGAACGGTGCCGTAGGTAATCACGTCGACGCGCCCGGAGCGCACCATATACATGGCATTCGCGGCATCTTCTTCGAGGAAGATCTTTTCGCCTGCATCGAAATGGCGAAAGGGCGCGCCAATGCGCTCCAAAATCGAGAAATCGAACGATTGATCGTCGCCCATGCGGCGTCTCCGAGGCTCAGGGGGAACCTCGAATGAAGCTAGAACCGTCCGTGTGCGTCTGCAAGGAATAGGACGTCGATAGACCCGGCCGAAGCCAGCCGAGGCGGGGCAAGTTACCCCGCCGCAATCCGCTTATTTGGGAGCAAGCACCATCACCATTTGCCGGCCTTCGAAGCGGGGCTCGCTTTCGACCTTGGAAATAGCTTCGGTATCGGCTTTCACGCGCTGCAGAACCGCCATGCCGAGCTGCGAGTGAGCCATTTCGCGGCCACGAAACCGCAAGGTGATCTTGACCTTATCGCCTTCGTCGAAGAACCGCCTAATGGCGCGCATCTTGACGTCGTAGTCATGATCATCAATGCCCGGGCGCATTTTGATTTCTTTGAGCTCGACGATCTTCTGGTTCTTGCGAGCTTCGGCGGCTTTCTTCTGTTCTTGGAATTTGAATTTGCCGAAATCGAGTATCTTGCAAACGGGAGGCTCAGCGTCAGGCGAGATCTCAACGAGATCCAGTCCGGCGGTCTCGGCACGAGCAAGCGCATCGATTTTTGATATCACCCCGACATTCTGTCCTGTCTCGTCGATGAGACGAACTTCCCGGGCCCGGATTTGATCGTTGATGCGGGGCCCTGAGTTTTCCCGGCTCTGAGGCTCGGGTCGCATTGGTTTACGGATGGTACAAGCTCCTTTTGCTGTTTCAGTTATTTTTCGTCGCTAAAAAACACATAGCTCCGGTTGGGACCAGAGTTTCGCGCTGCGCAGAGTTCGAAACTCAGCGCCAAAAGTCAAGCTCATTTGACTATGGAAAGGCGAAACGTGGATGGTTCCATGCCTAATTCCAGAGGCAGTGTCTTGCAGGCAAAAGTCAAAGTACTTGGATGGATGAATTGCTGTTTCTACGCATACGCAGAATTCGCTGCCAGCGGTAGTAGGCGGTGATCCTGGCAAAGCCCAGTCCGGTCCGTCCGCCCGTGAAATGCCCGCGGCCAATATAGTACTTCAGGAAGCTGGCCGGAAACTCGGTGACGGTCCGAATAGCCAGTTCAAGTGGTGATTTCTGTTTTGAATTCAATGCATTATAGGTAGCCCGTTCGTCGCACTTGCGTGCCAGATCGTCGAGTGAGCGGATCGAATGGTGATAGACCGTGCCGTTGAGGTTGCCCACTTTTTCGTTCTTTGGGTCGACGGAATCGAAAAGGGTCGAATTCGCGAACCGCACGCGCCGGCGGTCATAGAGCCGTAGGCAATAGTGATCATTGGCGAACACTCGTGGCTTGGTCCAGCCGGGGTAAACGATCTTGACTGCCATACCGTAGACGCTGCGTTCGGGTTTGCCGCTGTCGAAGACGTTTTCAATCGATCGTTGGAGCGCAGGCGTTACGACTTCGTCGGCATCAAGGTTGAGCACCCAATCGTTGCGGCATTGCTCTTCGCCGAAGCGCTTTTGCTGACCGAATCCGGGCCAAGTATTGAAGATTACACGTGCGCCGGCGGCTTTGGATATCGCCGTGGTCCCATCGGTGCTGCCTGAATCGATGACAATGATCTCATCAACCCAATCGCGGACGGACGCGATGGTGGCCTCAATGCGATCGGCTTCATTGAGCGCGATGATGAAGCAGGAAATCGGGAGGCGCTGTTTCGAGCCATTCGCTGCAATTCGCTGCGGCGCTGCTCGTCCGGTCGTGACGCGGTCGTACACTGCGAGGGTTTTGGTTTTGAGTTGGTCGAGAGTAAAGCGCCGCCGCACCTGAACGGAGCCACGTGCTCCCATCGCTTTGCGTTCGTCGGCTGACCAACTGAGCATTTTGGTAATCGCATCGGCAAGGGCTTCGGGATTGGCGTAGGGGACGCGCAGTCCGCTCGCTTCACCGGCCGGTACGTCGGGTTCGGTAAGAGCGACCTCGCGGCCAGGTCCCGTATCGGAGACGATGAGGGGCACGCCCATCGCCTGGCCTTCGATGGCGACGCGCGGCAGACCTTCCTGTTCGGAGATGTTCAATGCGATGTCGCTGATGGCGTAGGCGGCGGCGACGTCGCGGACGTGGCCGGGAAAGCGCAATTGATGAGCGACGCCCTCGCGTTCGCCGAGGGCTTCGAGTTCGGTCTTGAAAGCGGGTTTCTCGATCTCGCCCGCCAAAACACAGACGAGATCCGGTGCGCCGCGTTGTTTCAAAAGACCGAGCGCGGAGACGAGATGATGCTGCGCCTTTCGCGGCGTGATCCGTCCGGCAAGGATCAGCACCGGCTTGGTTCCGTCGGCATCGAGAAGTTGGCGGACGGCCGTCAACCGGTCCGGCGTCAATTTAGACGGATCGAATACGCTTGCATCGAAGGCGCGATGGATGATGGCGATCCGATCCTCGGGCGTGCGATACCGCGTGCGAATCAGATGGGCCATGTAATCGGACACCGCGATGACCGTATCGCTGCGTGCCATGACGCTATTATAGAAATTCTTGAGCCAGCCCTTCTCGGAATATTCTGAATGGTACGTTGTCACGAAAGGAATTCCGGTACGCTGCGCGGCGTAGAGCGCGCTCCAGGCGGGAGCGCGGCTGCGTGCATGGATGATCGTGACGTTTTCACGGCGAATGATGCCGGCGAGTTTAGAAGCATTCTGCGCGAGCACGAGAGGGTTCTTCGTTGCCAACGGCAAAACGATATGCTCTGCACCTGCGGTGACAAGCTGATCGACAAGAGGTCCCCCCTCGGAAGCGACGAGCGCACGGTGCCCACTTTGGACCAAAGCTGTGGCAATTTGCAGGCATCCCAGCTCGGCGCCGCCCGCTCGCATGCGCGGAATGACTTGCAGCACCGTCAGTGACTTGTTCATTTCAGCTCATCAAATTCGAATTCGTTGGGATCAACGATGGCCAGTTCCTATAAAATTCCAAGCTCCGAACCGCAATTGCTACCTGTCGGAACTGGAGCAGAAGCCCGCAATGTCGCGTTTGTTGCGCATCCCGCAGGTAATCCTGGGATTTTTTGGCTGCCGGGCTTCATGTCGGACATGGGCTCGACGAAGGCAACCGCCGTTGCGGCATGGGCCGCCGCGCGTGGACTTTCGTCCACGCTATTTGATTATTCGGGGCACGGGCGTTCATCGGGCGCCATAGAAACTGGCACCATCGGCCGATGGCTGGAGGAAGCTGAGGCGATATTTACCAAGCTGACCCAAGGCCCGCAGATCATCATCGGGTCGAGCATGGGCGGATATATTTCGCTTTTGCTTTTGCGGAAGCTTCTCAGAGACCGCCCCCAGGATGCGGCGCGCATCAAGGCGCTTCTGCTGATCGCGCCCGCATGGGACATGACGGAAGAATTGATGTGGAAGCGATTCCCCGACGACACGCGTCACGCGATCATGGCGGACGGTTTTTTTCGGCAACCTTCCGCTTATGCGTCGCCGTACATGATCACGCGCCAGCTCATTGAAGAGGGGCGCGAACATCTTCTCGCGCGGAAGCCATTCGATCCGGGACGTCCGGTCGTCATTCTTCAGGGGCTTCAAGATGCCGATGTGCCCGCTTCCCATACGCAAGAACTTAAGACCTTTCTTACGGGCGACAAGGTCAAGCTGATCGAGATCGCAGATGGCGAGCATCGGCTGTCGCGACCGCAGGATCTCTACCTGCTGTTCTCGGAACTCGCGGCACTTCTCTAGCGCTACCTGTCGTTCGCGGATGTGAGGTCCGTATCGGGAAGACCTTCCGCGACGGCGTTCTCAAGGCTCGATGCGCCTGCGGCTTCAGCCGTTATTTCGGGCACGACCCAGATGCGGAAATTCTGCGTCGCAAGGCCGTTGTCGCAAGCCAAGGAGTCGCCATCCTTGCGGCAGCTTCTGTCGGCGGCGAGGGTATAGGCTCCCGCGGATGCGCCGCCACCTTCGCCGACCTCAATGACGTCGATGCGGGCGGACGGATCGACCGTGACATTGCGATAGACACATCCGGATTTGCCGCTGCAGGAATCCGCCGTCATGTCGTCGGTGCCGGTCAGGGCGACGGCCTGGTTGCGAGGCATTTCGCGTGCGGGCGAGGTGATGCCGTTCGAGAGCCAACAGCGATTGTCGATGCAAATGATTGGATCGGGCTTGATTCCGAGACCTCCACCCTCGGGATCGAGCACCAGTAGGACGGTGGCTGCCGCTGTCACTGGTCTTGGCGCTTCGGGGCGGACTTCCGGAGGTTCGGCTACGGGTTTTGGCGGCAAAGCGGCGAGCTTCGTCGGCGGAGGCGGAAGTTGCGCGGGCGGAGAAAGCGCTGGAGGCGCGGGTGCGACGACCACCACCGGTGTCGCCGCCAATGTCGCCGTCGTCTGCTGGGCTTCCCGTTGCTGACGCTCAAGTGCTTCGGCGCGGGCGCGTTCGAGCATGTCGGCTTCGTAATCGGAGCCGGGTTTGGTGAAAAGCCGCTGCGGAGGGGCTGGTTTCTCGATGGTCGATTCGGAAAATTTTTGCGCGATAGCCTGCGCTGGGTCGACTGTATCCGCATGGGCGGCGAGAGCGGACATCGTTACCGCTGCTGTCGCGACAAGGAGCGCTTTGATCTGCATGGGGGTCTCGCCGTTCTGCACGTCGCGAAATCGGCGACAGGTGCGGCGAGATCATTATTCTCCATTTTGGCGGAATGGCGGAGATCGTGTGACGATCCGTAAAAAACTCACGGTGCGAGAGCCGCGATTGCCTTCAGGCCTTCGACGTAAGTCGGATAGGCAAGCTCGACGCCGAGTTCCGCCTTCATGCGCGCATTCGAGACTTTCTTGTTCTCGATGTAGAAGCTGCGCGCGGCGGGCGACAACGCTTCGTCGCTCGGATCGGTCGCGGGCGGGCAGGGAACGCCAAGCAATTCGGCGCCGTATTCGATGACGTCCTGGGGTGGTGCCGGCAAGTCGTCGGTGACGTTGAAAATGTGTGTGCCGGGCGCAAGATCGATGCTCGCTTCGACGGCTGTCGCGATATCGGCGACGTGGACGCGGTTTGTAAATTGGCCCGGCTTGAAGACGCGTCTGGCGGTGCCCGCTTTCAGTTGGTCGATGGCACTGCGGCCAGGGCCGTAGATGCCCGGCAGACGATAGATGACGAGCGATTGTCCGCTGCTGTTCGCGAGTTCGGTCCAGGCTGCTTCGGCCTTGAGGCGTCGCAATCCGCGCTCGGTGCCGGGCTTCGTTGCGGTTTTCTCGTCGACCCAATCGCCGTGGGCGTCGCCGTAGACGCCGACAGTCGAGAAATAGCCGATCCACTTGATCGACGGGCTTGCGGCGATGGCGTTGCCGAAATGGAGGAAGGCGGGATCGCCTTCTGCGTTCGGGGGTATGGAGAGGAGCACATGGGTCGCGGACTTCAGCGCGCCGGAGATGTCTGCGGGGGCTGACGATCCGTCGAAGAGGTACGGCTCGAAGCCTTGAGCTTTCAGCGCCGGAATCTTGTCGGGGCGCGATGTCGTGCCCGCGATTTCCCACTGCTGCTTTTGCAAACGACGCGAGAGTTCAGCGGCGCAGTAGCCCAGTCCGAAGCAGAAAAGTCGGCTCATGCTCCTTGTTCCTCCATTGGCATGATCCATTCGGTGGCGACTTCCGGATCGGATTCGAGATCTTGGTAGCGGCGTTGCAGAGCATGAAGTTCGCGCGCATCGGCGAGGCGGCGCGAGGCCCATATCGCCATTGCGCGGACGAGTGGCGAGCCGTCGCCGAGCAGCGGTTCGATATGCTGGAGGAGCGCGCGGTCGCCTGAGTTGCCCGACGCGATCAGTGCATTGCGCACGACGCGGTCGCGTCCCGTCCGCTTGATCGGAGTGCCCGCGAAGCGCAAACGAAACGCCGCGTCGTCCAGAGCCAGAAGTTGGGCAAGCGGTGGGTTGTCGGTTTCGGGCCGCGCTGCGTATTTGATTTCGGTCGCGGCACCCGCGAACTTGTTCCACGGACAGATAGCGGCGCAATCATCGCAACCAAAAACGCGATTGCCGATCGGGACGCGAAATTCGGGGGCGATGTGCCCTTTGTGCTCGATCGTCAGGTAGGCGATGCATCGACGGGCGTCGAGCTGGTAGGGCGCGGGAAAAGCGTTCGTCGGACAGATATCGAGGCATCGCCGGCACGAGCCGCAGTGATCCGACACACTTTCGTCTGGTTCCAGTTCGGCGGTCGTCAGCATGGCGCCGAGGAAGAGCCAGTTGCCGTGCTCGCGCGATACGAGAATGGTGTGCTTGCCCTGCCAGCCGAGGCCCGCTTTCGCCGCGAGCGGCTTTTCCATCAGCGGAGCAGTGTCCACGAAAACCTTGACTTCGGCGCCCGAGCTTTCGGCGAAGATGCGCGCCAGAGACTTGATCCGCTTTTTCAGGACGTCGTGGTAATCGCGGCCTTTGGCGTAGACGGAAATTGCCGCGTTCGAGCGATGGTCGAGTGCATCCAGCGGATTGTCGGGCGGGGCGTACGATTGGCCGAAGACGACAGCGCTCTTGGCGTCAGGCCAGAGACGCAAGGGATCGCCGCGCCGGTCGGCGTGCGTTTCCATCCAATCCATGTCGCCGTGGCGGCTCTCGTTCAGGAAGTGGGCGAGCCTTCCGGGAAGGTTCGCATCTGCGGCGAGGCGCGCAATGCCAACGGCGTCGAGCCCAAGCTTCTTTGCTTCGGCGCGGAGCATCTGGCTGAGATCGGAACGGACGAGCGAGGCTTCGGACATACAGCCATTTAGAAATCGAGATCGGAATAGGCAAGTGGCGGCGCCGTCCCGGGGACGCGATCGCCCAGCAAAGCGCGAAAAGACGGCCGGGATTTCATACGTTGATACCAGTTCTTGACGGTCGGATATTCGCGCCAAGGGATCTCGCCAAGATAGTCGCAGGTCGAAATATGGGCGGCGGCCGCGAGGTCGGCGAAGCTCAGGTCGTCGCCCGATAGCCAGCGGCGGGAGTCGGCGAGGAACCCGGTATACGACAGGTGATATTTGAGATTGGCGCGGACCGCCCGCAGGATGCTCGGATCTGGCGCAATCGGCCCCGACGGGCGCATGGAATTGTAAACCTTTTCGATCAGCAGCTCGCGGGTGACTTCACGGTCGAATTTACCGTGATACCAATCAATCAGCCTGCGGACTTCGGCGCGGTCCTCGCGGCTGCCGGGAATGAGCATCGGCGGAGCGGCTGCCGTGCCGTGGGCAACGAGGGAAATATCCTCGGCGAGGAATTCGGAAATGGAATAGGCGCCGCACAGCGTCAGGCCGTTGTCGGATTCGAGAACCGGCATCTCGCCAGCCGGGTTCTTGGCGAGAAAGCCCTGTCGCCATTCCCAGGGCTTTTCGTCGAGCAGCTCGACGTCGAGGCGATATTCGGCCAGCGCCAAGCGAATGGACCGGGATCGGGGACAAAGTCGATATTGCGTGAGGCGCAAAGGCATAGCGTTCCTGTGCTGATGACGTGCGCCAGTATACACCCGGTCTCGTCGATTCGATGGCAACTCGGCTAAACGACCTCTTTGGCGGTGCAGGAAATTCTGCTAACGCTCGCCCGTTTTGACGGGCTCGAAAGGGGATGGGCGAATGGAAAGTTGGCAGGCCGTGCTGCTCGGGTTGATCGAGGGGCTAACAGAATATTTGCCTGTTTCCTCGACGGCGCACCTTCTCCTGACGGAACGGCTTCTGGGCGTGACGTCTTCCGGACGCACGTTCGAAGTGTTGATCCAGCTCGGCGCGATCCTCGCACTGTTGACGGTGTACGCGGCGAAGCTGTGGAAACTGGCGCTGGATTTTCCGAGCGATCCGAGGACCCGTCGTTTCGTATTCGCCATATTGCTTGCGTTTCTGCCTGCCGTCTTCATCGGCGTGGCGGCACATAAATTCATCAAGGAGTTTCTGTTCGAATCGCCGCTGATCATTTGTATTTCTCTCGTCATTGGCGGCATCATTCTGCTGTTCGTCGACCGGATGAAGTATCAACCGCAGTATGTCGACGTGATGGACATCCCGCCTTTGAAAGCGGTCATCATCGGGTTTGTGCAATGTCTTGCGATGATCCCCGGCGTATCGCGTTCGGGTTCGACGATCGTGGGCGGCATGCTGCTCGGGGCCGACAAACGTACCGCCGCCGAGTTTTCGTTCTTCCTTGCGATGCCGACGATGACGGGGGCTTTCGCGTACGACCTCTATAAAAACTGGTCGATTTTAACGCCGGGCGACGTCAGCCACATCGTGCTCGGTTTTATCGCCGCATTCGTCACCGGCGTTATCGTCGTCCGTTACATGCTCGATTTCATTTCGAAGCGAGGACTGTCGTTCTTCGGATGGTGGCGCATCCTCGTCGGCGGCATCGGATTGGGCGCGCTGGCCGTGTTGCACTAAAAGGCTATCGCGCGGCGATCAAGCGGCGTGAGACGTTATCGGCTTCACCAGGACGCCGCGGAGGCTTTCCGCATCCTTGGCGTTGCGCAGGCCGTCGAGCGTCGCGGGATCGCGGACGAGGCGGGAAATGCGCGCGAGAGCTTTGAGGTGATCCGCCCCGGCGCCCTCGGGCGCCAGCAGGAAGAACAAGAGATCGACAGGTTCTCCGTCGTGGCTTTCAAACGGAATGGGATGATCCAAACGCGCGAAGATGCAGGTGATCGCCTTTACCGCCGGAAGCTTGACGTGCGGGATCGCGATGCCCCGGCCGAGGCTCGTGGAGCTTAACCGCTCGCGCTGTACGAGCGCGGCGTAGATATCCGGGGCGCCGGCGCCCGTGGCGGCCTCGGCCATTGTGGCCAGGGCCTGAAGCGCCTGCTTCTTATCATCCGCCTCAAGACGCGGAATGATCGCATCGGCGGCGAGCATGTCTTCGATGTTCATCAGAGTTCCATCCACGATGAAATGGCCGTCATTGTGTCCCTCCGCACCTGATGCCGGGCGGGGTCCACAGCGGTGTTATGCAAGAGTTAAGCCTACACTCAGTCCGTGTGCCTCGGCGCCGATGCGCCATTCGGTTTCGCCCCCAGAGGCAAATCGGCGTCGACCCATCCGATGTTTCCGTCATTCCGCCGGTAAACCACGTTGATTCCCCCATGGGCGGCGTTCTTGAAAATCATGAAGGACGCTTCCGATAAGTCGAGCTGCAACACAGCCTCGCTTACCGTCATATGGCTGATATTTCGTTGCCCTTCCGCAATAATAAGGGGATTCGCCTCGTCGTGCGGAGGTTCCTCGTCGTCGTTCAGGCTGACGATGTAATCGCGGGCCTCAACATCGACTTTTCGCCGGGCTGCCGCGGCTGCCGAAGAATGGTGCTTAACGCGACCTTTGTAGCGCCGGACTCGCATATCAAGGCGGTGAGCGGCTGAATCGATGCTGCCATAGGCGTCCGCGCCTTCGCCGTGCGCTTCGAGGAGCAGCCCATTCGTCAGGCGCACCGAGCATGTCGTCTTGAAGACCTCGCGCTCGCGCTCCAGCCGAATGTGTCCATCGACTTCGCGTGCGAGGTATTTCTGCAGAACCGCGCGGATCTTTTCGCCCGCATAGCCCTGAAAGGCGTCGCCGACTTCTACGTTCTTACCGGTGATTTTAATGGTCATGAAGATGCCTGTTCTGCACTGCCGAGGAGCACGTCCGTTACCGGGCGCAATCTGCTCCGAGGTTCCGAGCCACCTAGTCGTAGCATCCGTGGGGAAAGTGTGACCGACACTTCACCCCGGTGTTCCGTTTTCAGGGATAGGCCCCGGAAATGCCTCTGTCAAATCACGCTTGGGAAACAAAATTTCGCGAAAAAATGTTGCGTGTTCATTTGGTTAGCGTCACCGAGGGTCAAGCCATCCCTCCGAGGCTTTCCACCAGTCTCTTGTCGCGGCGGCGCTGCACGGAGGAGGGAATACGCATCGCTTCGCGGTATTTGGCGACGGTCCGGCGGGCGATATCGATGCCCTCGCCTTTCAAGCGGTCGACGAGCTGATCGTCGGAGAGCACGTCACCGGCGCTTTCGGCATCGATGAGCTGCTTGATGCGGTGTCTGACGGATTCGGAGGAATGAGCTTCCCCGTCGGCCGCTGAGGCGATGGCCGACGTGAAGAAGTATTTTAGCTCGAAAATGCCTCGGGGCGTCGCGATGTACTTGTTCGATGTGACGCGCGAGACGGTCGATTCGTGCATCGAAATGGCGTCCGCAATCACCTTAAGGTTGAGCGGTCGCAAGTGCTGCACGCCATACATGAAAAAGCTGTCCTGCTGGCGCACGATCTGCTCGGCGACCTTTAGGATGGTCCGGGCTCGCTGGTCGAGGCTTTTGACGAGCCAGTTGGCGGTCTGGAGGCAGTCGAAGAGATAGCCCTTGTCCTTCTCCGAGGTCGCCGTCCGGGCGATCCGCGTGTAGTAGGTGCGGTTGATCAGGACCCGCGGCAGAGTGTCACTATTTAGCTCGACGTGCCATCCGCCATCAGATGCCGCGCGGACGATGACGTCGGGAACGATCGGCTGTAGCTGCACCGAACCGAATTTCAGACCGGGCTTAGGATTGAGGCGCTTGATCTCGCGGATCATGTCGGCGAGCTCGTCCATGTCGACGCCGATCGCCTTTTTCAGCGCCACGATGTTGCGGCTGGCGAGCAGATCAAGGTTGGCAAGAAGCTCAGCCATTAGCGGATCGTAGCGGTTCTGATCCTTGAGCTGGAGGGCGAGGCATTCCGCGAGCGAGCGGGCGAAGATGCCGGGCGGATCCAACGTCTGGAGCTTGGCGAGGACGCTTTCGACGAGTTCCAGTGAGGCGCCAAGGCGCTGCGAAAGGGCTTCAAGATCGGCGGGAATGTAGCCCGCCTCGTCAACGAGATCGACAAGATACTGGGCGATGAGCCGCTCGACGGGGGCGGTGACGGTCAGCGGGAGTTGGGCGCTCAGGTGCTCGCGGAGCGAAACCTGGTTGGCGACGAAGTCTTCCAGGTCGCTGTCGCCATCGCCGCCATTGTGCATTCTTTGCGTGACATTGGCCCAGCTCAAGCCGGATGTGGCGCCTGACGGCGAGCCAGGTTCGCCGGTTCCCGGCTCTTGAAACACATTTCCGAAATCGACATCGAGGCCGCCGGTGTGGTCGCGAACGGGTTCCCTCAGATCGAGCCAGCTGTCGTCGGATGCGGTGCCGTGCTCATCCTGCCGTTCGGTGGGGGGCTCGTCGGCGGGCTTCGTGCCGGGGGACTCTTCGCGCTCAAGCAGCGGATTGCGCTCAAGCTCGGTATCTACGAATTCGGTCAGTTCGAGGTTCGACAGTTGAAGCAGACGGATTGCCTGCTGCAGCTGCGGTGTCATGACCAGCTGCTGGCCTTGTCTCAGCTCTAATTTTGCTGAAAGCGCCACGCTACTTCGTTGCCCCGCTACTAGGATTCCGGAGCCACCAATACTCAACCGGTATTAACGAACATATCGCCAAGATAGACTCGCCGCACATCTTCATTCGATATGATTTCAGAAGGTTTGCCTTGTGTCAGAACCTGACCGTCGTAGATGATATAAGCGCGGTCGATGAGGCTTAATGTTTCACGAACGTTGTGATCCGTGATCAACACACCAATACCGCGTTCGGTCAAGTGGCGAACGAGTTGCTGAATATCGCCCACGGCGATCGGGTCGATGCCGGCGAACGGTTCGTCCAGCAACATGAACGAGGGCCGGGAGGCAAGGGCACGGGCAATTTCGCAGCGCCGACGTTCGCCGCCCGAGAGGGCCATCGCCGCCGACTTTCTGAGCCGTGTGATGGAAAATTCCTCTAACAGGCTGTCGAGTTGCTCTTTGCGCGCCTTGCGGTTGGGCTCGATGAGTTCGAGCACGGACATGATGTTCTGCTCGACCGTCAGGCCGCGAAAAATCGAGGCTTCCTGTGGGAGGTAACCGACGCCGAGCCGGGCTCGTTGGTACATCGGCAGCTTGGTCACGTCTTCGCCGTCGATCGTGATGCGCCCCTCGTCGGCCGCGACGAGGCCGGTAATCATGTAGAAAACCGTCGTCTTACCGGCGCCGTTCGGCCCAAGAAGACCAACGGATTCGCCGCGCCCGACCGCAAGGTTGACACCCTTGACGACCATTCGCTTGCGGTAGGATTTCTTTACGTCATAGGCGGTCAGCCAGCCGTCGGCGCCAATCGCATGAGGATCTTCCGGCGGCGCTGCGGCGTGTGTTGCGCCGGTGCCATTGCCGTTGACATAGCTGCTCGATCCGCTCGGCGCCTTGCCGTTCGATTTCAGGCGAATTGGTAGAGCCTTAAACACCAAATACCTCGCCGTCTCTCGGCATGCTCCGTTGTCGCCAGCACTGTGTCCAACTCTGCGGCGCGGTCAAGGCGACGTACGGACCTGCCAGCCTTCGGCTTGAACTTTCGATTTTTTCAACTGTCCCGGATAGAAAACGGCGCTGGGGCGCTCGGCCTTGAAGACTTGACCACCACCCTGGCCGTCGCCCTCGCTGACGACGGCGCCGCTGCTTGTCGCAGTCGGCTCGGTCTTGATCGTGGCTTCACCCGTATTCATGTCGATGACAAGCTTTGTACCGTGGACGACGTTCTTGCCCTGTGTCAGCACGACGGCGCCGCCGAGGGTTGTGAGATTTTTCTTCACGTCCACTTCGGCCCAGTCTCCGGTTGCGGTCTGGCCGTCCTTGGCGACGACGACAACCTTTTTGCGCGCGGTTAAATGCGTGAGAGACGCGGCCGCTCCGGTTGCTCCGGCGCTGCCCGTCGTGCCCATCCCGGCGCTGCCGGTATAGAATGCGGTCAATTCTTGCGATCGCATCGTCACGACTCCCTGCACGGCTGAGACGTTGCCGGTGAAGATCGCGGTTTTAGCGTTGTCGTCGACATCCAGATTGTCGGAGACGACGTCGTAGGGCGAATTGGGATCGGTCTTGAAGGCTGCGCCAAACGACATGCCATCGCCGCCTTCCTCATCGCCGGACTGGGATGGAGAGCTTTTTGCGGAGGCCCTGACGAAATGCGCGGTGATCCGGCCCGGAGATGCGCTTCCCATGATGTTCGCGGGCGCCGAGAGCTGCATCTTTTGCGACGTGCGATTGTAGACGAGGCGGCGGCCCTTGAGGATGTTGGCGCCCTGCGTGACAACCACGGGACCTATAAGGGTCATGGTCTGAGCGGTCTGGTCGTAATCGACGCGATCGCCGACGGCGCGACGATCGTCGCCTTGGGTCAGGACGACGTCGCCTTCGAGGACGGCTGTGTTTGAGACGGTGTTGAACACCGCCGAGGTGCTCGTTGCCGTTTCGCCGTTCGACTGTTTCAGGACGACGGAGTCGCGGGCGACGATCAGCTTGACCTTCGTACCGGACGTGTCGGAAGCGTCGGCGGCGGTCTTCTTTTCGTCGCTGGCCTTGGTATCGGACTTGCCAGCGGGCGCAACTGCGCCTTCGTATGTGACGGTCATTTCCGGCGATGTCATCGTCGCGCCGTCCTGAATCGCGACGACTTGGCCCGAATAGATCGCGGTTTTCTTGACGTCATCGATGTCGAGGCGGTTTGATGCGACGTCGACGGGCTGGCCGGGCTTGCCGAATGGAAGCGCCGAGTTCTGCGCCGTCTGAGCGTTCGCTGCGGGCGCAGGCTCCTTCGGCTGCATGTGGGTGCGGACATTTTCGAGGAACGTGTATTCCTTGGTCTTCTGGCGGATCGTCAATTGATTGGAGGTGATCTGTCCGGCGCCCATGAGGATCGTCGACGGCTCGTTGGATGTAATGATGTTTTCTTTGGTCTGGACTGTCGCGCGCGTCAGCTTGGCGTTGAGGCCGCTGTCTCCCGTGACATCGATCGAGTCGTAGAGTTCGAGGATATTCGATTTGTTATCGAAGAGGCCGCGTGTGGCGGTGAGATACGTTTTCTGCTTTTTCGCATCGGTCATCTCGCCCGTTATGCCGTCGAGGTGAACGGCGGTGAGCGTCTTGAGATCCTGCTGTGCGGTTGCGGCCTTGACCCAATAGTGGCCGCCGTCGGCGTTGAAGCCCTGATAGTGCGGGTTGTGCATCTTCAAGTTGTCGGCAACGATCTTCGGGATCTCGATGGGCGGAAGCACTGGGCCGACGCCGGCATTTTCGAGAATGTTCATCGTGGCGATGACCGTCGTTGCGACGGCGGTGAGCGGCAGCGCGATCTTCAATATGCGGACGCGGCGGGAGTGCCGGTGCGCAATCTGGCGACTCTTGGTTCTATCGCCGGCAATGACGATGCCGGACGTCCGCGCCCGTCCGTTTCCTGCGGCCGATGTCCCCGTGGCAGCCATGCTGGCCATGCCAATTCCCCCTAAGATCCTCTAATCTCGCCTGCAATTGGGGAGACTTTGGGACCTGTTCGGCCTTGGCCGGATTCGCTGGGTCTCAGTGGGCAAATATGTCGTCGTGCTCGTACCCTGAGAGGTCGAGCCGGGCGCGAGTCGGCAGGAAGCCAAATGCGGACTGGGCAAGATCGGCCCGCCCCTCGCGGGCGAGCATCGTATCGAGCTTCGTCTTGAGCGCATGCAGGTGCAGGACGTCGCTCGCCGCATACGACATCTGGCTTTCGGAAAGTTCGGGTGCGCCCCAATCGCTGCTCTGCTGCTGCTTGGAAAGCTCAATCCCGAGCAACTCGCCGACGAGGTCCTTGAGACCGTGACGGTCGGTGTAGGTGCGCGCCAGTTTGGACGCGATTTTCGTGCAGTAAAGCGGTGTCGTTTCCACACCCAGATACTGCTTCAAAACGGCGATGTCGAAGCGGGCGAAGTGGAAAATCTTCAGGATGGCGGGATCTGCAAGGAGGGCCGTCAGGCGCGGCGCGCCGTAACTCTTGCCGTCGAATTTGACGAGATGCGCCGTCCCGTCGCCGCTCGAAAGCTGCACGAGACATAGACGGTCGCGATGCGGGTTGAGCCCGAGCGTTTCGGTATCAATCGCGACGCCGTGGGGAAACAAGAGTCCGGCTGGCAAGTCGCCGTGATGAAGTTTGATCTTGGATACGGTCATGATGTCTTTCACCGGTCCGCCGCCGCGGCTCTCACGAAACGGAGAGTTCCATTGGCGTCCAGAACCCTGGAGAAGCCTGGAGGGCATCAGTCTTTGGACGCTAATCGATTGATGTTGTTATGCGCTCGAGCGCTCAAAGCGCGGTAGGTCTGTAGCATTCGGCTGGCGAGCATAGCAAGCAGGGTTGATGGCATGATCACGATGATATCAACCATTACGGGTGCCGTTCATTCAGAATGTGTTAGCCTGGTGATCTAACCGCGCGTATATTATGGCCGTCATAGCCATGCAGTCTGGGCGCTGATCCAAGAGAGCGCGCCCCGTGCCTGCCTGATTGCGCGAGCGAGTACACATGACAGGGACCTTTGGAAGCTTCGATAGCGCCGAAGTCACGGTTCTGCAGTCGACCTTCGATTTTGCCTGCAAAGAACTCGGCGTCGGTGTCGGCGACGATGAGGGGCGGGAGCGGATAGCCAAGACTGTCATCGCGCTTGCAAACGCGGGGCAATTCGACCCTGATCGCCTGAGGGCCAGCGCTATTTCGCGATTGAAAGCGGTCGAAGCCGAACACGCGCGGTAGTGCGCGGCGGGCCTTAGCCGGTGGTCCCAGACCGTCGGGTTCGCATTTCAAAACACCGGATTTTTCGGCTTTTGCACCAGGGCTACCAAGAAAAGGCAGATGGCCGAGCCTATGGCGGCTGCAAAAAACCCATCGATGTATGAATAGACCGCGGCCTGCTGAGCGACGGCTGTGCCAAGCAATTTCGTGGCGCGTCCGGCGGTGACGGCGTGATCGGCAGAGTGCTCCCCGAGCACGTTCTGATAGGTCGTCAGACGGTCGACGGTCATGACCGTCGAGCCGTCGACGTGCAGACCGATGAGATTTGAGTGGATCTGCTCTCTCACGCGAACGAATGTCTGCATAAAAGACGTGCCGATTTCGCCGCCGAACAATCGCGTCATTTGAAGCAGGCTGCCAATCGTCAGGGCGTCGGCGGGTGAGATCGATTTGATGACGAGCACAATGAGGCTGGTCAACGCGAACGATTGGCCGAGCGCCTGCAAAATTTGCGACGGCAGAAAATCCTCGGTTGCCCACTCGCTCGTGAGGCCCGTGCCCATCAGGCAGGCAATGCCGATCATCAGGTTGCCGAGCGCGAGGACGTAGCGCCCATCGAAGCGGTTCAGGACCCATCCGAGCGGCAGGACGATCGCGAACTGCGGCAGTGCGATCCATAGCAATACCGAGCCAACTTGCAACTCGCGGAAGTTTTGTACGGTCTGGAGATAGCTCGGGATGATGTAGGCCGTGGATAGAATAATGAAACGGAACCCGGCGAGCAGCAGAAACAGTGGAATGAGGTTCTCTTTGACGATGACCCTGATGTTAACGAAGGGGCTCGGCGATATGAGTTCGCGCGCAATGAAAAGCGCCGTGAGCAATCCGCCGCCGACGAGCAATCCGACGATCAAGCCGCTGTTCAGCCAATCGAGGCGGTTGCCCTGGTCGAGGGCCGCATAGAGCAGACCGAAGCCCGCGCCGGCGTAGAAAATTCCGGGCCAATCGAGGTCGCGTAGCCGTCGGCTCAACCCGCTCTCGACGGGCATTCCGTACCAGATGCAGAAATACATGATGGGCAGAGCGATACAGTACTGCCAGTCGATCCAGTGCCAGGAGAGATTGTCAGTGTACCATCCTTCGAGCGAGGCGGCGACGTTTTGCGAAAGCTCGGAATTCATCGCGTAGATCGAGATGCCGTAGATGACGAGGCCCTTCGGAAGGTTGCGAAGGATATAGCTGACCGTCAGCGGGATGAAGGTTCCGGAACCGACGCCGCCGAGGAATTGCATCAAAAGAAATGCGTTGAGATTAGGTGACAAGGGTGCAAGCAGGCTCGTCATGAAGAAGACGATGATGCCCATCAAAAGAATGCGCCGAACGCCGAAGATGGCGCCGAGATATGGTGAGGCGACGCCGATCAGCATCTGTCCGACGCCGAAGCTCGTCGTGATCCAGGCGCCCTCGTCGAACCCGACGTGCAGTCCGCCGCGCAGGTCAGAGAGGCCAAATGTCGTCGTGCGGCTTCCGAGCGTGCTCATCATTGCACCGAGCAAGACACCGACAAGACCGATGTAGGGGCGTGACGAGAGGAGAGGTGTTTGTGCGGTCGTCTGCGCCGCGCCGCCCGACGAAACGGTGATCGTTACGGGAGAAGTCGCGGCGGCGGCGCTCATTTGCCTGGATCCGACGGGATCTGGGGCGTCCCGGACATTGGGGCGGCCGCATTCTCCGGCGGCGTGGTTCCGGTATCGATCGTGGCTTCGACAGACATGCCGGGCCGCACCAACGTTCCGAGCGCCGGATGGTGGTCGAGGACGATCTTGACGGGTACGCGCTGGACGACCTTGGTGAAGTTACCCGTCGCATTGTCGGGAGCAAGCAGCGCGAAGGTGCTGCCGGTTCCCGGCGACCAGCTGTCGACGTGACCCGTCAGTTGCAGATCGGGAAAGGCATCGACGTGTACGGTTGCCGGCTGACCGAGCCGGATGTTCGTCATCTGCGTTTCTTTGTAGTTCGCGATTACCCAAATGCCGGGCAGCGACACGACTCCGATCACTTGCGTGCCGATATTTACGAACTGGCCCGGCCTCACCAAGCGCTGGCCGACCAGGCCGTTGTCGGGGGATACGATACGCGTGTAACCGACGTTGTTCTGCGCGAGGGCGGCTTGAGCTTTTGCGGCACGCACCTGGGCTTCGAGCTGCACCTGCTCGACATCAAGGCTCGCAAGGATGGCTTTCTGCTGCGTGAGCTGCGCTCTGTTGAGTTCGAGCTGGGCGGCCGTGCGCTTGGAATTGTCTTCGGCCTGTTCGACGCCTTGCGGCGTGCCGGCTATGCCCGACTTTAGAAGATTGTTCTGACGTGTGGTTTCGAGATTGTAGCGATCGAGATCGGCGTTCGTGGCATCGATTGTCGCTTCAGCCTGCCGGATCAAGCTGCGCTGAACGTCTTTCTGGTTGGCGAGATTGGCCAAGTTTGCCTGCGCCGCGCTGACGTTTGCCTGCGCCTGTACGAGGGCGGCGTTATAGTCGGCAGGATCGATCTGGACGATCAGATCGCCCCGTTTGACCGGCTGGAAATCCTTGACGGCGACCGACTCGATATAGCCCGAGACCTTGGCGGCAAGTGGCGTGACGTCGCCCGAGATGAAAGCGTCATCCGTCGTTTCGAAGCGGGCGGCGCCGGTCCAACGGTCCCAGTGGCCGGCGATGTACCAGACGAGATAGACAGCGAGGGCGACGGCGAGCACGCGCAATGTTGTGAAAACCCAAGCCGGCGTCGGACGGCGCGTTGCCGATGTTGGGGCGGGTTGCTGTTCGCCGGCCGGGCTGTCGGTCATAGATTTCCCTTAGGGTTCGCCAGCGTAACACTATCGCGGTTGGGACAGAAAACCGTGTCGACACGGGCGGCGGGCTATCGCTTAGGCGCGATTACAACGACGCTGCCTTGGCTCGTTGCATCATCTCGGCGCGGAAGGGAAGACCCAAAATTTCGCAAACGCACTGCGCTTTTTGACTGCCAAGGCGCGGCGTTTCGGCCGACCTCGTTTCGCGCCCTTCAGGCGCGGCAGCCTTCGACGAATAGCTGGGCGCAGAACTTTGCTCTTGCTTCGATTTCTTCGGGTGTTGGGACGTGAGCCAGGCCAAGCATGACCGTTCGTTGGAGATCCATGGTCATCATGCCCCTTAAGGCGGATGCGGTCGTGTGAGGATCGTCAATTTTGAGTAACCCGCGTCCGCGTTGTCGTTCGAGCCAGGCGGCTATGGCATCGGTGGTTTGGACGACCGCGATATCGTGGAAAGCAGCGGCGAGTTCAGGAAACCGCTCGCTTTCTCCAATGACGAGACGCAGCAGCGCGATCGTCTCGCTGCTGAGCGTCAAAGAGCCGAAAGACGTCAGGATGTGCTCGACGGCTTCGGTCAGCTCGTATTTGTCGAGATCGACCGGATCGACTTCGAGCATGAACTTGCCGATGCGGTCCGACATCACCTTTTTAAAGAGGTCGGACTTGCAGGGGATCAGGCGGTACATCGTTTTGGTCGATATACCTGCGCGCTGGGCGACATTGCCCATCGTCGTCGAAGCGAACCCATTGGCCTGAAACTCAACGGTTGCAGCTTCAACGAGCAGATTCAGCGTCTCGTTGTCCGGCCGGACTTGTGGCCGACCGCGGGACCTTTTCTGGATAGCACTATTTAATCCCATAACCATTTTCCAAATTCGCTTGACAACCACATAGTACTTCCTATTTTGGAAAACAATAGGTTTCTAATTTGTCGCGACCGGTGCCGCGGCATCTTTTTTGGGAGCAATCCGATGAGCCTCCATTCGAAGACGTTAACGCCTGATAGGCAGATTTCGGAAGGTGAAACAGTGCCTTACGTCCGGCATCCGGAAAGCGATCGAGTGGCCGAACAGCGCGAGCCGGTGCCTCGGGAGGCTGCGGCTCCCCAGAGCGATCCGGCGGAAGCGGCTGCAGACCCCGGGCCTCGGCGGGGGGTGCGCCAAGCGCTGATCGCCGGAGCGAGTTTGGCAGTCTTGGCTGCCACCGGATATCTCGGCTGGGAGTATTGGAGCGTCTGGCGCTTCCAGGTTTCGACCGACGACGCCTACGTCCAAGCGGATAATACGACGATCGCGCCGCGAGTGTCTGGGTATCTCACGCAGGTTCTCATCAACGACAACGAGCGCGTGAAAGCCGGGCAAGCACTGGCGCGCATCGACGACCGGGATTTCAAGGTCGCGCTCGAACAGGCGAAAGCCGACGTCCTCGGTGCCAAGGCGGTGGTCGACAACAAGGTGGCGTCGCTCGATACGCAACAGTCGGTGATCGCCAGTGCCAAGGCGACGGTCGACGTCGACAAGGCCAACGAGACGTTCGCGGAGCAGGACAGCGAACGGTACAGCCATCTGGCCACGACGGGATACGGCAGCGTGCAGAATGCCCAGCAGGCAACTGCCCGGATCGCGGCTGCACGTGCGTCGATCGTGCGCGACACCGGCGCGCTGACGACGGCCCAGAAGCAGGTCGACATTTTGAAGGCGGAAGTCGCGCAGGCGAGGGCGACACTGGTTCACGACGAAGCCGTTCAAGATCAGGCCGAATTGAACCTCTCCTATACGACGATCGTCTCGCCAATAGATGGCGTGGTCGGTAACCGCACGCTGCGCATTGGTCAATATGTTCAGGCGGGCACGCAGCTGATGGCGGTGGTGCCGATGGACGCCGCCTATATCGTTGCCAATTTCAAAGAGACTCAACTTGAGGACGTGCGCCCCGGTCAGCCCGTGAGTGTCGAGATCGACACCTATCCGGGGATCGAGATTCCGGCACACGTCGATAGTCTGGCCCCGGCCAGCGGCCAGCAGTTCGCGCTGCTGCCACCCGATAACGCGACCGGCAACTTCACGAAGATCGTGCAGCGTATTCCCGTGAAGATCACGCTTGATCCGGATAGCCCTTTTGCGGGTGAGCTCCGGCCCGGGATGTCGGTCTATCCGACGATCGAGACCAAAAAGACTGAGCATGTGGCGTCGGTCGCAACGGAATAATCCTCTGGTGGCCGCGTTCGCGAGAGCGCGGCTACAATGTGGAGTCGACGGCTATGGCGAGCATCGCTGATACAAAAGGATCCGGCGCCACGTCTTCGCGTTCGGTGCCGGCGGGCGCCGGCGACAAAGCAAGCTTGACGACGTGGATCGCCGTTGTCGCCGGTATGATCGGCGCGTTCATGTCGATCCTGAATATCCAGATCACCAACGCGTCGCTGCTCGATATCGAAGGCGGCATCGGGACTGGTGCGGATAACGGCGCATGGATTTCGACATCGTATCTCATCGGCGAGATCGTCGTCATTCCCTTGACCGGCTATCTGAGCCGCGTGTTCTCGTTCCGCCGCTATATGATCGTCAGCACGTTCCTCTTCGCCATGTTTTCGATGGCGTGCGCCTTCGCGCACAATCTCGGCGAGATGATCGCGATGCGCGGTCTACAGGGTTTCGCGGGAGGCGTGCTGATTCCGATGGCGTTCACGATGGTGGTGACCCGGCTGCCGAAGCCGCAGCAGCCCATCGGACTTGCGCTATTCGCACTCGCCGTGACGTTCGCTCCCGCCATCGGCCCGACGATCGGCGGCTATCTGACCGAGAATTACGGCTGGCAGACAATTTTCTTCATCAACACCATTCCAAGCGCGATCATGATTGTCGCGCTATTGTTCACGCTTGAAAAAGAAAAGATGCAGCTCGGCCTTCTGAAGGAGGGCGACTGGGCGGGCATCGTGACGATGGCGATCGGCCTTTCCTCGCTGCAAACGCTGTTGGAAGAAGGCAATAAGGACGACTGGTTCGGGTCGCCGTTCATCGTCAAGCTTGCGGTCACGGCCGTCGTTTTTCTCACGGCTTTTGTCTGGATCGAACTGGTTGTGAAGAAGCCGCTGGTCGACCTTCGGCTGCTCAAGAACCGAAATTTCGGTCTCGGGACGATTGCGAACATGCTCGTCGGCTTCGCGCTGTTCGGCACGGTTTATGTGCTGCCGCAGTATCTCGGTCAGGTGCAGGGCTATAACGCCGAGCAGATCGGCAATGTTCTCGCGTGGACCGGCTTGCCGCAGCTTCTGATCATTCCGTTCGTGCCACGGCTGATGAAAAGTTTCGATGTGCGCTATATCGGCGTTGTCGGCATCGCGCTGTTCGCGGCGAGTTGCTTCATGAATGTCGACATGTCGCTCGACTATTCCGGCGATCAGCTCTTCATACCGAATATCGTGCGCGCTATCGGTCAGGCCCTGATCCTGACGCCCCTGACGGCAATCGCGACGGCGGAAATCGCGCCGAAGGACGCGGCCAACGCGTCGGGCCTGTTCAACATGCTTCGCAATCTCGCGGGTGCGGTCGGTACTGCGTCGCTTGCGACGATTATCACCAAGCGTGAACAGTTCCATTCGAACATTATCGGCCAGTCGGTCACGGTGTATCGCGATAACGTGCGGCAGCGGATCGACGAGATGACGAACTATTTCATGGCGCACGGCGTCTCGGATGCCGCAACGGCAAAGCATCAGGCGATCGTGGCGCTGGGAAACATCGTGAAGCGCCAGGCGCTGATCATGGGGTTCAGCGATACGTTCGCAGTCATCGGTGTGATGCTGTCAATCGCGGCCGTTGTCTTGCTGCTTGCACGCAAGGCCAAGTCCGGCACGACTGCCGCCGCGCATTGACGTTTCGATCCGACGCCGCACACCGATGCGCAGCGCCTTGCAGGTGTTGCGCATCGCGTCGATTGGGACTTCGTTGCGCTATGCGAAAGCTTCCGTCGCCGGATGCGGCTCATACAATTCTTCGAGCCGCGCAATCTCTTCGTCCGACAACTTGATCGAAACGGCCTTGATCGCATCGTCGAGCTGCTGAGGCTTGGTCGCGCCTATGATCGGAGACGTGATGGCGGGTTTATGCAACATCCAGGCAAGCGCGACCTGAGCAGGAGACTCTCCGCGCGCTTTCGCGACCTCGATCAAGCGATCGACGACAGGTTTGTCCATTTGCGCTGTCTTTGTATAGAGCCGTTGGGCGAACGGATCATTCTTGGCACGCTCAGTTTGGGGCTCATCCTGCCAAGCGCGCGCGAGACGTCCGCGTGCGAGCGGTGACCAAGGTGTCACGCCGATGCCTTCCGATAAGCAGAGACGAAGCATCTCACGCTCTTCTTCGCGATAGAGAAGATTGTAGTAGTTTTGCATCGAGATGAATTGCGCCCAGCCATGAGCGCGTTGCAGGCCGACGGCCTTCATGAACTGCCACGTGTACATCGACGAAGCGCCGAGATAGAGGGCCTTTCCCGATCGGACGACCTCGTCTAAGGCTTCGAGTGTTTCCTCGAGCGGCGTTTCGTAGTCATAGCGATGAATGATGTAGAGATCGACGTAGTCAGTGCCGAGGCGCTTCAGGCTGTCGTCGATTTCGGCGAAGATCGCTTTTCTCGAAAGGCCTTTACCGTTCGGCCCCGCGCGCATCGGTGAATTGACTTTCGTGGCGATGACAACTTCGTCGCGCTTGGCAAAGTCGCGGATGGCACGGCCAAGAACGCGCTCGCTCTCGCCGTGGGAATAGACGTTGGCGGTGTCGAAGAAATTGATACCCTTTTCGAGAGCCGATTTGATGTAAGGACGGCTGTCTTCCTCGCTAAGGGTCCAGGTCCATTTCATGACGCCGCCGTCGGATTGTCCGTAGCTCATGCAGCCGAGGCAGATGCGCGACACTTCAAGGCCCGTGTGGCCAAGCTTGACGTATTCCATGAAGTCCTCTTGGGTTTTGATTTCAAGGTGAGGTCAGCGACGCCGAAGACATGCGCGGCCCATTACGCCCTCAGGCCGTTATTGAGAAGCGTCAATATCGAGCCTCTGCTGCAACCGGTTCGCAACGAAGCGTGAGATGGCGGGACCTATGGCGAGGACGATCAAAAAGCGCAAGGTCTGGAGCGCCATGACAAAAGATAAATCGACCTTGGCGGATGCCGCTATGACGGCGACGGAGTCGGCGCCTCCGGGACTCGTTGCGAGATAAGCCGTAAGCGGGTCGATGCCGAGGGCTTCGACGAGGATGAACGCCAGACCGCCGCAGAACGCGATGAGCGCGGCGATCGAAAGAAGAACCTGTGGAAGCGTGCGCATCGCGTGAACAAGGATTTCGCGCGTGAAGTTCAGTCCGATCATCCAACCGAGAAGGGCATAAGACAAGGCGAGCAACCAGTGAGGCAGCTCGATCTGCATCAGACCGGCGCCGTGCAGCGTCGCACCGATGAACATCGGCACGAGCAGGGCGGCCACCGGGAAGCGCAGGACGAATCCGACGATGCCTCCGAACAGCGCCAAGGCCATCGTCTCGGCGAATGGTCCCGGATGGATTGGCGGAAACCAAATTGCCTGGTGTGCTGCAGCTGGCACGTTCACCCAGAAGTGGGTGATGACCGATGCCGTCGCTACCACCATGACGACGCGCAAATACTGCATGAAAGCGACGAGGCGGATGTCGGCTCCGTAGGCGCCGGCCATGAGTATCGAGGCCGTTGCGGCGCCGGGCGAGAGACCCCAGACCGCTGTCGTTCCAGGTATGATCTGCGATTTGGCCAAGATCCATCCGATCGTGGTGCTCGCAAGCACGATCAGCACGATGATCGAGAGGAGAAGTGGCCATTCCTTAAGGAATGCTGTGACGAGCTCGGGAGAGACGGCCGTGCCGAGCATGCATCCGATCAGGGCTTGCGCGAAGAGACGTGCCGCCGAGGGGAGGCGAACGCGGCCGCCGTTCGTTTCAACGATGATGGCCGCGATCATCGGGCCGAGCAGGATGGCGGCCGGAAGTCCGGTCGCCCCGATTAGCGTGGAGAATGCGAACGAAAGCGCCACCAGCACCAGCCACTGGAGCGGGAGGGACGCCGTTGCCAGCAGCGAGGGGCGCGTTTCCGGTCGTTCGCTTGCCAAGTCAGCACGATCCCAAAGTGATGTCGGCGACTTTGCGGACGCGGCTTATCCGGGGCAGGATCGTCGTTATGGAGAAAGCGTGCATCTCGGCCGACAGGCTTGAAGTGATGTCTTCGGCGATGACGATCTCATAGTTGCGCTCCCAGGCTTGGCGGGCCGTCGATTCAACGCCGATGTTGGTTGCTATTCCGCCGAGGACGATCGTTTTAATACCGCGCCGGCGAAGCTGGACGTCGAGTTCGGTGCCGTAGAACGCGCCCCATTGGCGCTTCGTCACGCGGATATCTGTCGCCATGGCCAGGCCAACGACGAGTTCGCTGAAATCGTCTGGAATTCCGTCCGGCGGCAACTGCATGGGGCTATCGACGGGTACGCGCACGGCATCGGCGAAATCTTTGGCGAAGGCGACATTGACGAGAACGACCGCCGCGCCCGCGGATCTGAAGCGCTTTGCGAGTTCCGATGCGCGATCGATGATTTCCGTTCCGGGGCGCGGTGCGAGCGGGCGCAATGCAATCCCTTTTTGAAGGTCGATCAGGACCAGCGCCGTCGTTTTGGGATCGAGTTGAAGCATCTGCGGAAGCCTTTCGCATCGTGGGCCGACGGCATTGGGATGGCCGGACCGCGAGTTCTGTGATATTTGAGGGTAGGCTCAAGTTAACCGGATAATTGAGTATGTCCTCAAATAAGTCAACAGAGACGCAAGAGCGCACCGCGTTGAGCCCACAGAGGCGGCCGGGGCAAGAGCGCGTGGCGGCGCTGCTCGAAGCGGCGGCGGCGGTTATTGCGGAGAAAGGCTACGACGGCACGACGATGGCCGAAGTTGCCGCGCGCGCCGGAGCGCAGATCGGCTCGCTCTATCGCTTCTTTCCCAACAAGGACGTCTTGGCGAATGCGCTCATCGAACGGTTCCATGCGCGGGTTGGAGCGGTATTCGACGCGATCGATCAACAAGCGGACACACTTTCGGTCGCCATGCTGGCGGATGCTTTGCTCAACGTGCTCGGGGATCTGCGCTCGGAGAGCCAGACGATCGTGGCGTTGTTGGACGGAAGTGCGGAATTGTCCGCCCGTCGGCAGGAGTTCCGCCGCGAGGTTCGAAAGCGGATCGCCCAAACGCTTCTCAAGCGTTGCCCTAAGCTGAGAAGGGCTCAGGCCGAGGACGTTGCCGCGATCTTGCTGCAGAACATGAAATCCTTGGGAGCGTTGACGAAGGAAATCGGAAACGGCGTTCGGCCATCCGCTCTTACGGAACTGCGTGTTATGACCCGGCACTATCTCTTGAAGATATTTGAGGACGCCGGCTGCCAAGCGTAAAGATTTTTCCTCCGCCTTCCAGCCAAAGCGCCAATGCGGTTGCCAGGATCACGGCGGTGATGGCACCCGAACTGTCCGCCACCAGTTCGCCCGCGGCCCATGACAAACCGATCATCAGTAGTGAAGGAAAGAGAACGTCTGCTCTGGTTCTGGAAAGCGATGCGATGACAACCAAAGCACCGAGCACGGCGCCGACGGCACCGAAGTAATAGTCACAAATAGCGCCTATAAAGACGATGACCAGTGTCACGTCGGCCGTCCCTTGGGAACGCGAATCGGTGAGCACACACCCGATTCTACATCAAGGACGCAAAAATTCCTGATCGGTATTTAGACAAACACCTGGATTTGCCGCCTAATTCTGCGCCATTTCGTCAGTGGACGCCGGATTCCGCCAGGAAGCGGTATCGCGTCCAGCGTAAATGTCGAGATCGCGCAGTGTCGACGCGCTCGCGGAGCTGGCGGATGCGGTTCATTTCGTAAAGGTCGACGACTTTGCCGCGACAGGTTCGGGTGAACGCGACGAGTTCGTGCTCGGCGGCATTCAAGCGCGCGGTGGCTTCGCGTTGGAAGAGCGAGGCAAGATTTGCATTCATGAGCACGACCCCCCTTCCTTCTACGCTAGGTGATTTGTGGCAGCGCAGAAAGCGGAGCTAACCTGATCTCCACAACCGAGATGACGCTTCGAAGAATGTGCGTCGGGACGGTTCCGATTTCGCTCTCGCGCGTCGGCGCGTCCAGGGTGGTTCTGTTTCAAAAGCGTGATGGGCCGCGTTTCATTCGAACGCGGGGGCATCGAAGGCAGCGCTTTGCACTCTCTCTTGGGCCGTCGCGAGATATGCCGGGGAGCTTTCCGCGATCGAGGCGGCGCCGCGGGGCGGTATGACCGAAACGATCCGTGCGATGGCAATACAGGGAAGCTGATAGGCGAAATGGATATGGGATTGAATGCCGTTCGTATTGGTCGACCGCCGTCACAGGGATGACGTCTAACCCCCGCGCTCGGACCGCTCGGCGTTTGGAGAGGCGGACCAATTTGAGTGGCTTATTTGTTCTTAAGTACAATACAGATCCACTATAACTCCTATTAGTGGCTCAATATAAACGCTGTTTGCAGACAAAACGACGCTCGTTAACCCATTGCTCTCGTTTATTTGATATTGTCTGTATACCTCATGTCCTCCCCCCGGAATGAGGCTTAAGCGTGGGCACTCGGCCATCCCCCCTCATTCCCCCGCCGGGTGCCCACCACTTTTCTCCTAATTCCGAGTGGTGACGCGTCAGGAGTTTGGGCGGCGAAGGGGGAAATCACATCTCAGCGCGCAATGTCCGCATTATAATGTGGCTTGAAGTTTCTTCCGACACCGAGAGTGCGCGCTTGGGCAGGCGTTTCACCCAACCTGCGACGCGTGGCTTTGGCGCCTTGATTTCGACCGTAACGGAGGCGGCATCAGCGGCCTTGGTTTCCGCATCGTCTTGATTGGTGGCCGTTTGCTCCGCGGCATCCATCCCTTTTGCCAACGCGCCGATCGTCAAAGTCGGCGCGGTTGGGATCAAAGGTTCTTTTGCAGTTTGAGTGACCGGCGTTTGTTCCTGTAGGGCCAGGAAGGTATCGACGCGCGACGGACGCGCATTCAGCGGTGGAAGGAGAGCAAAATTAGTCAGCATTTCGCGGGTAACGGCTTCGCCGACTGTGACAGCAGTCCACGAACTGCCGACAATCAAGGCAATGTAGAATATTGAAGCGTAAACGCGATCAGACATGGCACCAGACACAAAACATCAACGCGGGTGCCCCCACACCCAATCTAACAGATTACTCCGGACCGACCAGGGTCGTTCCGACGCCGTGATAAAGATCGTCTTAGGGGATTTGGCGCAGTTATCTTTGAATATGACTAATTGCGGCTGGTAACGCGGCCTAATGCAACGCGAATTGCGTCGAGTCCCTCGGTCAGCGCCGCGGGACCGGGTTGGAGGATAATCGGCGATTTGATCTCGAAAATCATGTTGCCGGCGACGGCGGGAATCGCGCTCCAGCCTTCGCGAGCCAGAATTTTCTCCGGCCTCACTTTTTTCCCGCACCACGATGCGAGAATGACCTCGGGGACGCGGGACACGACATCCGAGGATGATACGATGCGATCTCTGGCGGCTGCCTCACGGCGTTTTTCCGGGAAAATGTCATCGCCACCCGCGATCTCGATGAGTTCAGAGACCCAGCCGAGGCCGGTGATAAGCGGATCGTCCCATTCCTCGAAATAGACGCGCGGGCGGTATTTCCGTGCGCTTGTTTCGATTTTGACCGCGTCTATGCGTCGTTCTAGCGACTGGGCGAGATGCTCGGCCTTTTCGCTACTGCCGATGAGCGCGCCGAGTGTTCGGATCATCGCGAAGATGCCGGCGAGGTCCCGCTGATTGAAAATATGGACGGCTTGGCCGGCGCGTGCGAGATCGGCGGCGATGGGGGCCTGAAGGTCGGAGAACGCGAGGACGAGGTCTGGTTTCAGAGCGACGATTTTAGGAATGTCCGCCGACGTAAATGCGGAGACTCGGGGCTTTTCGCGGCGTACCTCGGGAGGGCGAACGGCGTATCCGGAAACGCCGACGATCCGGTCTTGCTCGCCGAGGAGATAGAGCGTCTCGACCGTTTCTTCCGTGAGACAGACCAGTCGGCGAGCAGGAAATGTGCGCATGTATATCCGTTGGCGCGGTGCGGAGTGTTGCGCACTCAGGGCGGCGAGCGACCGGCCAAAGCGCGATGCGCCTCTCGATCTTTCACGCTCTGTGACGACTGAGTGGCAGAATAGCAGGGCGGCGCGCGAGGGAAAAGCTGCCCGATCAGGTTCGGCTGCTTGCGCAATCATGGCGGTTTGGAGGCGTCGGCGGGCAGACGGCGAATATTGCAGGATGTCCGCCAGAAGACTGGGAACAATCCGGCGGGTTCGCTGTTATCGTGCGGCGGAATCCGCCGGAAGCCTTTAGAGACTGGCCGGGCGTACCGGAGAACGAAGTCTCGGATATTTGTACAAATTGAGTTGGCGTCAAATCGTGTGCCATCACGGTTCATCAAGAATACATCTTCGATCAGTCAAAGGTTCTGGCCGTTTATTCGGACAGCGGAAGGAATATGAAAATGAAATCGACCACAAAATCACTTCTTCTCATCGGCGCGTCGTTGCTGGCGCTTTCTCCAGCCGCTTATGCTGAAACCGCCACGAGCGCCGATAGCGGCGTCGAACTCGCGTTCATGCCGAGCGCGATGGACGTGACGCTGCTGAACGACGGTGGCAAGTTCGTCACCGTCGACATGAAGAAGCTCGCCAAGGGCGACAAGTGCCATATGGAAAAGGACGCCGTGATCATGAAGGTCGGTCCGGGTGCGGCTCCCGGTACGACCCGCGTTCGCTACGCGGCTCCGAACCTCTCGCATGGCGGCTGTCCGTTCATGACGGAGTTTGAGGTTTCCGACGCCGACTACACTGCCGCTCGCGCTGCTTACTCGGCTAAGACCGAAGAGGCGTCAAAGAAAATCGACGATCTCAAGAAGCAGCTCGGCGATAAGTGGAACGAGCTCACGAAGTCGGCCGAACCCCAGAAGAACTAAGCCCGCTGGAGCGCAATTGCCGTCACTGCCTCCTCAATCAATCATCGCTAAGTTGCTCTCCGGCCCGGTCGGGCCGGGGACGCTCGTCTGGATCGGACTTCGGCCTTCCCGCAATGCGCCGATGATCGCGCCGGAGTCGGCGCAACTGTTGGCGAAGCAGGGAATTGAGGGAGACCGCTATCGGACGGAGCGAGACGGGGCACGCCAAGTCACATTGATCGCCGCCGAAGATTTGGCGGCGATCGCGTCGTTCATGGGCCGGCCGGAGGTTTCACCCGAATTGTTGCGGCGAAACTTCGTGACCCGTGGGATCAATTTGAATGCGTTGAAAGGGCGGAGCATCCGGATCGGGCCGGTGGTTCTGCAGGTGAGCGGCGAGTGCGCGCCTTGCAGCCAGATGGAAGCCAATCTCGGGCCGGGGGGCTATAATGCCGTTCGAGGGCGGGGCGGGCTGACGGCCCGAATTGTCGCGGGTGGCGAAGTTCGGGTCGGCGCTTCGGTCGAGCGCACGGACGATGAGACCGGCGCCGGTTCGGCGTGACAACCTTACCCGGGTACGGTTGGCTCCATCGGTAACGGTCGAAGCTTGTGCGGCTCAGTCGATTCGGGCCGGCTCACGCGGCTGCTGTGGACGCGTCAAAATGATGAGATAGCTGACCAGGGCAATGCCGAGAATCGGCAAAAATGCGGCAGCAGCGATCTGGGGCAATACGTTGAGTACGGCATAGAACGAGTAGGGCATAGGCGTCTCCGGAGCAGTTGAGAGGCAAACTCGAACGCCTTCAACTTGTTCCTATTCGACTAAGAAATTGTGACTCTGTTATGAGCGCCGCTTCGGCCAGGTGCCTCGACTGCAACCGGCCGCTAGGAGGAGCACGGGCCGAGAAGCCACCGGGCGCTTCTATATAGCTCCAAATCGAAGGTTTTTGCCCGGTCGCAGGTCAAGGCCCAGGTTTGTCGATGCCGCCCGAGCCGCGATTGAAAATATTGCGGGCGCACGAGCGGTTGGCTGTCAGTGACTCGTCAGCGTGACGCCGGTGAAAAACTCACTGGTTTTTTCTCTCTCTTTGTCTCGGACGGCGTGAACGCGGAATTTTGCCGGAGTTGCGCCGGTAAAACTCTTGAAGCTTCGCGCGAATGCGCTGGTTTCGCTGTAGCCGAGGTCGGCGGCGATTTCGGGTATGGCGCGGTCGGTGAACGCCAACATAGCCTTGGCGATTTCGGTGCGGACCGCGTTGCGGAGATCTGCGTAACTTAGGCTGGCGTCCGAGAGTTTTCGCTGGAAGCTCCGCACGCTCATGCCGAAATCGCTGGCGGCGTCGCAGATGTCGATGCTGGTCGAACGGCAAAGGTTGGCGCTGATCCATGCCTTGACGCTATTCGTAAGATCGAGCCCAAGTTTATTTGAGCGCAGGCATTCGGAAAGCTCCCGGTCCAATCGCTGGTGTAACGAGAGATCGAACGACCGCACCGAGCGATCGAGATCGGAAGCGGGAAACAGTATAGCGTTATGGCGGGCGCCGAAGTGCAGAGGGCAATCGAAATGCGTCGTGTAGCTGGCGAGATTTGAGCCAGCGGAATGCTCGAACTCTAGGCACAGCGGCTGCCAATCTTCTCCGAGCGATGCCTGCAGCACTGAGTAGAAAACGGCTTCGGAGAAGTTCGCGTCTTGGATGCGATGCGTAACGGTGCGATCGACGATGGAATAGCTGAGGCGTGCGATCCCGCCGTTGGTTTCCAACGTGCAATGCGTGTTGCTTTGCATGGTGGGAAAATATTCCGCGAATTTGGCAACGCCCTCGCCGATGGTCCGGGCGCTGGAAACGAGGTCTGGGGTCGGTCCTAAGCTGCGGAAATTAAAGTTCTTTCCGAGCTTTATGCCGAGAACCGGATCGTTTGTTTGGTAAGCCGCCATCTCAAGCAATGTCGTGAACGTCGAGAGCGGAAGAAAGGACGAGCGACCGAACAGGCCGTCGTCGGCGATGCCGACGCGCGCCGAGATCGTTCCAGGGTCCATGCCGCGGCTGTCGATCATGGAGACGACGCCGTCAATGATGGACGTCGCGATGACGCCTGACGAATGCATGCAAGCCCACTCAAACGAACCTTCGTGAGTCATGATCGACCGCAAGAAGCATACCAATATCCCTGCGGCGGCTGCATCCCTCTGTTGAACTCGGTGCTTCAGTCGCGAAACGCGGTCGCTCAAGTGCGAGCGAGCGTGGCATCGTGCGCATTCGTATTTTTGGCGCCAACTATCAATTACAGGGCGGCCGACGGGGTCTAAGCTGCGCAACATCGGACGATCCAAAGGCAAGAGCTTGGTCGTCTCGGCTGTCCGCGGTTGACAGCTTTATTCGGTTTTGGCCGTGCGCCCATGAACTGGTGCGCTCCAACGTTCAGGAGTCCCTATCGATGTCGGAAACCTGCTGCTCGACGACCGTGATGGACAGGCCTTCATTGGCTCCGCACCCTTTGGAGCCCCTGTCGCCTGAAGAGATTAGACGCGCCGCCGCAATCATAAAGGCTGTGGCGCCTTATGGACCAAATACGTGCTTTGAGGCGATCGGGCTCGAAGAGCCGACCAAAGCGGACCTCAAGGCTTATGAAGAGGGCAAGCCCGTCGAGCGGCGCGCTGCTGTCAACGCTTCCAACTCGGCGACGATCGGCGTTACCAAATTTGTCGTCTCGCTTGAGACCGAGAAGGTGATTTCGCGGGAGGAATTCCCCGACATGCGGCCAATGATACAACTCGAACAGTTCTTATCGATCGAGGATATCGTTCGCTCCAATCCCGAATTCATCGCCGGCTGCGCCAAACGTGGCATTACCGATATGTCGAAGGTTTGCGTCGATCCGTGGTCGGCGGGAAGCTTCGATATCCCAGGAGAAGAAGGGCGCCATCTCTGCCACATCTTCTGCTGGCTGCGTCTCCGGGAGTTCGAAAATTTCTATGCTCATCCTATCGAGGGGCTGAACGCGGTCATCGATATCAACAGCGGCGAAGTCATTCGCGTCGACGATTATGGCGTCACGCCGATCCCGATGGCGGAGTACAACTACGAACGGCAGTTCCTGAAAGAGTTTCAACCGCCAGCCAAACCGATCGATGTCGTTCAGCCGGAAGGCGTCAATTTCAAAATTGAAGGAAATCGGCTGACCTGGCGGAATTGGTCGTTGAGCATTGGATTCAATACGCGTGAATCCCTCACGCTGCACGATCTCCGGTTCAACGGCCGCCCCATCGTTCGCCGGGCTTCGATCGTGGAAATGACCGTGCCTTACGGTTCGCCGGATGCGGGACATTTCCGCAAGCACGTCTTCGATATCGGCGAATACGGCATCGGGAAGCTCGCGAACTCACTCGAACTTGGTTGCGATTGCCTCGGCGTCATCAAGTATCTCGACGTGCATCTCAATACGCGCGACGGCGAACCGTGGACGATCAAGAAGGCCATCTGCATTCACGAGGAAGACTCCGGTCTACTGTGGAAGCACACGGATTTCCGCACGGAACGCTTTGAAATCCGTCGTGGCGCGAAGCTTGTTCTGTCGTCGATCTGCACCGTCGGGAACTACGAGTATGCGCTCTATTGGTATCTCTTTCTTGATGGAAAAATCGAGTTCGAGTTGAAGGCAACCGGCATTATTAATACGACGGGTTGCCTGCCGGGCCAGCCGGGTAAGTATGGCCACGAAGTTGCGCCGGGCGTCGTCGGTCAGATCCATCAGCACGTCTTGTGCGCGCGGCTTGAGATGTGCGTCGACGGCGACAAGAACAGTTTCGTCGAATGCAATACCTATGCTGAGCCAGCAGGCGATGCGAACCCCTACGGCAACGCCTTCTATGAAGAAGAGACGGTGTTGAAAAGCGAGAGCGAGGCAGCACGGCGCGCAAACTTGGCGACGCATCGGTATTGGAAGGTCGTCAATCCGAACAAGCTCAACAGGGCGGGGACACCGGTCGGTTACAAGCTCGACGCGCCGGATTGCCTGACATCATTCATTCAGCCCGAGTCCTATTCGGGCAAGCGCGCGTCGTTCACGCAAAATCACGTTTGGGTCACGGCGTACGATTCCGCCGAGCGCTTTCCGGCCGGTGAATTCATGAATCACTCGGATGGCTCGGGAGACATCAAGGCTTTCATCGCGAAAGATCGTCCGATCGAGAATGCCGATCTCGTGCTCTGGCATGTCTTTGGGCTGCATCATTCGGTGCGGCCGGAAGACTTTCCCGTTCAGCCGTGCATTTCAGCGGGATTCAAGCTGATGCCGTACGGCTTCTTCGACGGCAATCCAGCAATCAATCTGTCCCCTGCGGTCAATGCCGCAAGCTGCTACGCAGATACGCACGACGCTTAGGCGCGCGCGTCTTCCAATGCTCGGATGAGCTTTTTGGAGAACCACGATGGACAGTACGGCCTTAATGGTCGGTGGCTTCGCCATGGGACTTGCGGGAAGTATTCACTGCTCATGTGTTTGTGGCGGCATCGCATCGTCGTTGCTTCTTGCCGCCAGTCCCAATGACGCGACGCCCGCGTCACAGTTGCGGGCGCTCGCGAGCATTCAAACTGGCCGCGCATTTACGTATGCGGCCGGCGGAGCGATCGTTGCGGCGGCGGGATCTTCATTTGCCGGTTTGCTTCATCTCGCCGGCTGGCAGCCGGTCGTGCGGGTCGCGGCCGCGGCTGTCATTGTCATCGTCGGACTTTCGATGGCAGGCGTTCTGCCCCAACAGGGTTTTGCGAGACTGGCGGGCGGCATGTTCGGTCGTATCCGCCAACGGATTCCATCGGGGGCGGTGCGGAATATTCCCATGGTCTCGGGAATGCTTTGGGGGCTTACGCCCTGCGGTATGGTCTACAACGCGTTGATGATGGCGATGGTCGCCGGATCGGCCATCAATGGCGCGTTGTTCATGAGCGGCTTTGCGCTTGCGACAACGCCCGCCGTCAGTCTGGCGGCTTATGGATCCGTTCGCGCTGTTCGAGGCTCCGGCGGGCTCGTGCGACCGCCGCGCATGAAGGCTTTGCTCGGAACGCTCGTTGCGGTTTTCGGAATGGCGAGCGCCGTCTTTCCCGCCCATTCTCTGACGAATCTTTGCTTTCCCGGCTAGGTCGCGCCGAGTTCAGTTGGTCTGCGTCAAGACTGTGTGCTTGCGGTCCAGGAGGCGTGGGTGACGTCCGGCTGCTTGCGCACACGTTCGACAATTCCGTCCAAATCGGTGGGATCGAGTTCGGTGCTGGCGAGTGTCGCGATGATCTCGTTCTGGCCGTCGCGACGCTCGATCACCTCGATTTCGGCAACGGGATAGCTGGCGGACTTGAGTTCGCTCTTCAGTGCATCTCGAACGACGTCAACATGTTTCGTTTCCGTCGTGACGTGGACGGAATACGTGGCCTCAATGCTTTCCGTTTTGATCGGGATGCGATTGATGGCGCTGGCGAGCGGACGCAGCATCGTATTACAGACGATGATGAAGACGGTCATCAGGGTGGCTTCTGCAACCTTGTCGACGCCTGCGTAGGCTCCGACGGCGGCGGAGCACCATAAGGTGGCGGCGGTGTTGAGCCCGCGGACGTTCAGTCCTTCCTTCATAATGACGCCGGCGCCGAGAAAGCCGATGCCGGAGACGACATAGGCGATCACGCGCACAGCGGCTTCATCACCTGCTAGCCCTTGGGCGAGGTCGACGAAGCCGGTTGCGCCAATGGCAACGAGGACGTTCGTTCGCAGGCCCGCGTTGCGCTGGCGGAACTGGCGTTCGAGACCGATCAAGGTCCCTAATATAAACGCCGTGACGTAGCTCACCACCGTGTCGAGAAAGGGCGCGAGATGGAAAGTCTCGATAAAGCGCATGTTTGTCCGGTTGGGAATCGTCGATGGCGGGGAGTACGTGACGTACATCCGCGCGGGATATGCCAGTCGTATGACACTTGGTGCTTTTTATCGGCTCTCGGTCTGCTTCTTGTCGGGCGAAAGCTCGGCGCCGAGTCGCTTAAGAGCGTCGGACATATCCAATTCGTCGAGCATCACTTCGATCACCGCCGGCCCTTCGTTGCGCTCGCGGGCTTCGGTCAAGGCCTGTTCGAATGCGTCCTCCGTCGAGACGCGACGCCCCCAGCCGCCGCCAAAGACGTCGGGCAACTTGTGGTAATTCCACGGTTGGATATCGTTATACGGCCCTTCGTGGATGACGCGTTCGGTGGTGTAGCCGTTGTTGTTCATGACAAGCAGGATCGCGGGGATGTTGCGGCGGCAGAGAGACGACAGCTCTTGGACGCTCATTTGCAGGGCGCCATCGCCAATCAGCGCTAGCGCGCGCCGTCCGGGGTCGGCGATCGATGCTCCAAGAACGGCCGGAAGTGCGTAACCGATGGACAGATAGAAGGCCTGGCCGATAAAGCCGACGTCGTGGTGCATCACAAGATCGGCGGCGGCGAATAAGCTGTCGCCCGTTTCGGCGATGACGGTCGTGTCGTCGCCGATGTAACCGTTGACACGGCTCATGACCCAACTGACGGTCAATTTCGCGCCAGGGCGGGCTGCCGGAGCCTTCGTCGCGCGTTGCGAAACGCTTTCGAAGCGCGGATGCGAAAGTCCTGCTGCAGGCAGGCGATCCGCCAGGCCCTCGACGACATCCCCGATCCAAACCTGCTCGTAGACGTGCTGGCTGATCTTCAGGCGGCCGGAATTCGCGAGGATCAATTGACGTCCTTCCAGCTTGCCCGTGTATACGCCGAAATTGATATCGCTGATCCAAGCTCCGAGGCAGAGCAGGACGTCGCTGCTTTCGACGATGTCGCGGACCTCCTTTCGAGACATGCTGCCCTCGTACACGCCGATGGCCTGCGGGTGCAGTTCGGAGATAACGGTCTTTCCGAGGAGCGTCGTTGCGATCGGAAGTTTGCTCGCCTCGACAAGGCGCATGAACTGCTGCATCAGACCGTAGCGATGCAGTTCGACGCCGCCGAGAATGACGGGGCGCCTCGCCGCAGAGAGGAGGGCCGTCACTTCATCGAGTGCTTCGCTCAGGGAGTCCCGATCTGAGGTCGGCACGCCAGATGCTGCCGGCTTTCGCGACGGCTCGCATTTCTGATCGACGATATCGACCGGAATTTCGATCATGATCGGGCGTTTTTCGGCTAGGCAGCGCGCGAGTGCGCGATCGATCTGCTGTGGAGCATCGTCGGCATCGTCAAGCAGAACCGAGGCGACGGTGATGTGGGCATAAGCGTGCTGCATGGTCGAGAATTCGCCGACGCCATGATGAAGCAGCGTCGACGAACGCCGCTGATTTGTGCGCGGGCCGCCGACCAGAACAACGAGCGGCACTTGCTCGGCATAAGCGCCTGCTACAGCGTTCATTGCGCTGAAGCCGCCGACGCCCCATGTCACGACGATGCATCCGATGCCGCGGATGCGAGCATAAGCATCGGCGGCGTAACCGGCATTCAGCTCATTGCAGGTTCCGACAAATTCGACGCCTGACGCGATGAGCCGGTCCATGAATGTCAGGACGTAGTCACCAGGAACGCCGAAGGCATGCTCGACGCCTGCCCGCTGCAAACGGCCGATCAGGTAATTGGCCACCGTCGTCGACATGCCTGAAATCCCTCTTCGCACTGCGAATATATGACATCCGCCCAAATATGCCCTGCACGATCATGTCGGCGGTGATAGATTTTGGAGTGTGGGGTGGCAGGCGCCTCATAGGCTAACAATCATAAGAAGCTCATGGACAATACAGCCGAAAAGACCTCGCCACCATTATCGTACGCAAGATTAGCCGCGCAGAGTCCTTGGACAACCTATCTTGCTCAGGTCGATCGTGTGACGCCGTATCTGAAAAATCTGGCGCGCTGGGTCGAGACGCTCAAGCACCCCAAGCGCGCGATGATCGTCGACGTTCCGATCGAAATGGATGACGGCTCCGTCCGCCACTTCGAAGGTTTCCGCGTGCAGCATAATCTGTCGCGGGGACCGGGTAAGGGCGGCCTCCGCTTTCATCCGCAGGTCACGCTCGAAGAAACAATGGCGCTTGCCGCGTGGATGACCATCAAGACTGCGGCAATGGATCTTCCGTTCGGCGGCGCAAAGGGTGGCGTGCGTGTCGATCCGTTTGCTCTGTCGCCGACCGAACTGGAAAAACTCACGCGCCGCTACACGAGCGAGATCAGCATTATCATTGGGCCTCAAAAGGACATTCCCGCGCCTGATGTCAACACGAACGCGCAGGTGATGGCGTGGATGATGGATACCTATTCGATGCAAGTGGGCTTTACGGCTTCCGGCGTCGTGACGGGGAAGCCGCTTCATCTCGGCGGTTCGCTCGGGCGCGTCAAGGCGACGGGGCGCGGAGTTTTCGTGACCGGCCGAACGGCGGCCTCTCGCATCGGCTTGGACCTCAACGGAGCTCGGGTCGCAGTACAAGGTTTTGGCAATGTCGGATCGTCAGCCGCTGAACTTTTTGCGGTCCACGGTGCGAAGGTCGTCGCTATACAGGATCAGTGGGGCACTCTCATCGATGAGGGCGGCATCGATGTTCGGTCGCTATCGCAAAACATGCATCCGGAGAAAGGGATCGGCGGCTCGCATGCCAATAATCACGCGTTCTGGGAAACGCCCTGCGATATACTGATTTTGGCGGCGCTTGAATCGCAGATGACTCCGGCGCGCGCTCGCATCACAACGGCGAAGCTTGTCCTCGAAGGCGCCAACGGTCCGACGCTTCCCGAAGCGGATGATATTCTAGCCGATCGCAACATCCTCGTGGTGCCGGATGTTATCTGCAACGCTGGCGGCGTGACGGTGAGCTATTTCGAATGGGTCCAGGATTTCTCAAGTTTCTTTTGGAGCGAAGACGAGATTAATGCGCGCCTCGATACGCTCATGGTTGAATCACTACGTAAGATCTGGGCCTGTGCCGATCACTATAAAATTTCGCTGCGAACGGCGACGTATGTGATCGCTTGCGGGCGAATTCTTGATGCACGGCAGGTGCGGGGCCTCTATCCATGAGGCCCGGCTTTCGCGCTTGATCGAGAGTGCGCCGGATCAGGCGATTATTGGCTTCCGGGAATGGGCAAGCACTCCATGACCTCGACCCGGTCGCCCGGAAAAATCGTGAAGTGCGGATGGTTGAGGAATAACTTCGCGGCCTCATCCTGAGAATTTGCTTTCACGACTGTCCAAGCTCCGAGTTCATTGCGCGTGTCGGAAACGCCATCCTTGTCCGTCCGCTTCGTCTTGCCGAGCGGCGAACCCATTTCGGCGATCGAGTCTTTGTGCTCGGAAACCCATTTGTGCCATCCCGTGATGCCTGCCTGCTCGCGCTGCTTGCGTTCGGCATCGGGCAGCTTTTTCCAAGCCTCCATCGCCTCAGGCTTGCCAAGGAATACAGCGAGGTAGCTTTTCAAATCGACACTCCTTTGCATGTTATCCGGTGGTTCGAACTGCGATCGGTGAGATGGAGCGGTGGCGAGCCACTGCCCAGACCTAGATCGTCGCGGTGAATTCGATGCCGTGCGGGATTAGGGCTTCACGGGACCGTTGATTGCCCACGTTACTCCGAAAGGATCCTTCACCTGGCCGTATCGGTCGCCCCAGAACATGTTGGCGACTGGCATGAGTGGCGTGCAGCCCGCGGCGATAGCACGGTCGTACCAGGCGTCGGCGTCGTTGACCTTAAGCATGATGTTGAACCCTGCATGCGCCACGGGTGGGTGTCCCTGCTCGGGAAAGAAATCCCCCATCATCACGGATGTCCCGTTGATGTAGAGATGAACGTGCATCGTCCGGTCCTTGTCATCGGGCGGATAGAGCATCGCCAATTCGGCGGCAAATGCCTTTTGGTAGAAGTCCGCAGCTTTTACCGCGCCATCGACACCGAGATAGACAATGGCGCCGCCCTTCACTGGCGGAGTGACGTTGTTGGACATGATGCTCTCCATTTGGCTGTCCCAAGGACGGGCGGGTGCAAGGCGGTCCGACAGTGCTTTCGAAAAAATTTTATATTTGGTCCTGCATAAGGCGATCCAGATGGCGGCGAATGTGGGATGCCTGAGCCGGCGTTCCGGCCAGGGCTATCGCGCGGTCGAAATCCGTTCGAGCTTCGGCGGTTCGGCCGAGTTGCAACAGGAAGGCACCTCTGGCGCCGAAATAGTGAAAGTATCCAGACAGGGCTTTTTCGAGCGGAGCAATCATTGCGAGACCGGCTTCGGGTCCATGAAGCTTCGCGGTCGCGACGGCGCGGTTCAGCGTAATAACCGGTGAGGGCTGCATCCGTTCGAGCGCCGCGTAGAGCGCGTCGATCGCGGCCCAGTCCGTTTCGGTAAATTCGGGTGCGCGGGCATGCGTCGCGGCGATAGCCGCCTGGACTTGATAGGGACCTGGCCGGTTGTTGCGCATCGCCTTATCCAAAAGCGCGATGCCCTCGTTGACCAGCTTCGCGTTCCAGAGCGCCCGGTCCTGGTTTTCGAGGAGGATCACCTCACCGGCATCGTCGAAGCGCGCGGACAAACGCGATTGCTGCAAGAGCATCAACGCGGTCAATCCCATGATCTCAGGCTCGGTCGGGAACAGCCGCAAAAGCAAGCGCGCCAACCGGATCGCCTCGTCGCAGAGCGAAGCTCGTGCGGGATCGTTGCCCGCCGTATAGCCTTCGTTGAAGAGCAGATAAATCATCGTCGCGACGGCTGCGAGCCGTTCGCCGCGTTCGATCGGTCCCGGCGTCTCGAACGGTACGTTCGCCTTTGCGATGCGGGCCTTGGCACGCGTGATTCGCTGCTCCATCGCGGCATCGCTCGTCAGAAAAGCGCGTGCGATTTGTGCAACCGAAAGTCCCGAGACGATGCGCAGGGCCAATGCAACTTGCTGCGTTGCGGCGAGTTCGGGATGGCAGCAGATGAACAGCAACCTCAAAACATCATCGCGATAGTGTGAGTCATCGAGACGGTCGACGAGCGGCGTTTCGGCGTCGGTGAGATCGGAGATTAGTTCGTCGGGAGGCAACGCGACGTTCCGGCTTTGACGGCGCGTTCCATCAAGCGCCGCGTTCCGCCCTACGAGAATGAGCCACGCTACCGGATCTCGCGGTGGCCCGTTCTGAGGCCAGTTTCTAAGCGCGCGCAGACAAGCCTCTTGATAGGCCTCCTCAGCCGCGTCCATGTCCCGAAAGTAGCGAAGCAGGGCGCTGACGGCCTGGGGCCGAGCGGCAATCAGCGTGCTGTCGATCCAGGCCGGGTCATGGATGACTTGGTTCATCTCAATACGCCTTGACGCGATCTGTAGGTGGGTTTGCGCGGGCTTCCGGCAGATAGAGCGCCACCGGGCGGATCTCGTAGACGCTTGTCGGGTTGGCGGCGGAAAGTTCGCGCGCAATGGCTAGGGCAGCCTCGAGATCTGGTACATCGATAACATAGAAGCCGAGGAGCTGTTCCTTTGTCTCGGCGAAGGGGCCGTCGATGACCATGTCGGGACCGCGAAGGGTGGTGGCGGTGGTCGTCGGCAATAGCCGCAGCGCGGGGCCGAGCTTCCCCTCCTTCACGAGCCTTTCGTGGACGACGCCGAGCCGGTTCATGACCGCTTCGTCTTCTTCCTTGCTCCAGGACCACACGACGTCTTCTTTGTTATAGCAAAGCAGGGTGTAGAGCATTGCGTCTCCTCTTGCGTCTTTTCCAGGACGTTTCAATGTTGGCCGGTCCGACATGCTCACGAGAAAAATTCGCTGACTTAATGTCGGTTCAGCGGTTTCGGCGACGTCCTAGTTCCGCAGCACGGAAATGTCCACGTCAACGATTGCCCGCGAACTCATTTTAAATCGGATTCTTGAAGCGCCGGCGGATAAACGTCGCAACCGTCCGGCATTGGAGCGAGGACGACAGGAAAAAGCACGAGGAGATGGGCTTCCATCAGGGCTGGGACCAATGCGCCGATCAGCCCGAAGCGTTGGCGCGAACGCTGTAGCCGGTTGGAGGCGTGCGTCCGCGAATGACGCGCGAGCAGCAGCTCGACCATGAGGGGTCGAACTGCCGCTCGCGCCGGTGGTGAACTCAGGGCGATCAGAAGCGTTCGCCAACCATCTCTTCACTCTTCGCCCAGAGCGCCTTGGCGTGTTCGGGATCGAGTGCGTAACGGCGCACGCCTTCACTGATGATGCCGATCGTGCCGTCGGTCACCGAGGAGACGTGACAATTCTCGCAATACCGGCCACCGACTTCGTCGGCTTGTCCGACGAAAGCTGCCCATACCGACGTTGCGGAACCTTGTGAGACTGTCTTCCATTGGAAGGGCGGCTGGCCTTCGGTCGCGGCTTGAGCGTTGATCTGCTCTAACATTCTTTCGATCTCACCGGGTTCCATATGGCGCGCAAGTTCCGTCGGGATTCCTCCAGGGTGAAGCGCGGTCGCTCGAACGCCGCGCGATTTGTGGCGTCGGTCGAATTCCACCGCAAACAGGATGTTGGCTGTTTTGGATCGGCCGTAGGACACCATCGGCTCATAAGGCGTACGCTCGAAATTGGGATCGTCGAGGTCGACATCGGAATAGCGGTGGCCCGCGGACGAGACGTTCACGAGCCGTCCGCCCGGCGCGATCAACGAGGCGATGCGGTTCACGAAAACGAAGTGCCCGAGATGGTTGGTTCCGAATTGCGTTTCGAAGCCATCTTCAGTGTGTCCGAAGGGCGTTCGCATGACACCGGCGTTGGCGATTACGACATCGAATGGGCGCCCATCCGCGACGAGTGCATCCGCGCAAGCCCGCACGCTCTTGAGCGATGCGAGATCAAGTTCGATAAGCTCAAGGCTGCCGCCGTTTGCGGCCCCGGCGCGAGCCTCTGACGTTGCCCTCTCCGCCTTCGCGAGATCGCGCGCGGCCCCGACGACTTTCGCGCCGTGGGCGGCAAGCGTTCGCGCAGTCTCGACGCCCAAGCCAGCAGATACGCCCGTTACGAGGACGCGTTTGCCGCTGAGATCAACACCCTGAAGTACCTCATCGGTGGTGGACGTCGCCCCGAATGTTGTGGTCATAACAATCTCCCTGGTCATTCAACGCACGCCTCCGCCAGCGGCGAAACCTTGCTCGTCGACTGTATTTGGCATAAAAGGAGGGTGCCTCCGCTTACATACGGAGGATGCCTCCGTTTATCAAGAGACATTTACACGTGAGCGAAAAAGATAATCCAACCGCCGCCCGGAAGGTTCGCGCCGATGCCGAGCGCAATCGTGTCCGCCTTCTCGAGACGGCGAAGATCGCTTTTGCGGAAAAAGGCTCCGGCGCTAGCCTCGAGGAGATCGCGCGGATCGCCGCTGTTGGGATAGGGACGCTCTATCGCCATTATCCCACTCGCGATGCGTTGATCGAAGCTGTCTACCGCAACGAGAGCGAGCAGATCATGGCGGCAGCCAAGCGTCTCGCGGAAGAACGTGCTCCCGTAGACGCATTGCGTGAATGGCTGCTGTTGTGCGTGGACTATATGGCCGTCAAGCACGGGATGGCGGATGCGCTCAATTCGCTGGTTGGGGGGACGTCGGATCTTTACGCGACGTCGGGTGTGCAGATCAAAAAGGCGATCGCGATGCTCGTCGATCGTGCCATTGCGAGCGGCGATATTCGCCTCGATATCGAACCGCTCGACCTCTTACGCGCGCTGGCGGGCGTCGCGACGATCGCTACAGGCCCGACGGGTACGCAGGCAGCGAAAGGTCTCGTCGACATTCTCATCGCGGGAATTTCGACGCGCCGCTGAGGGGCACCGCGCTGCGTTCGAGGACTAAGCGCGCTAGGGGAGGTACCGTGCCGAACTTCAAGATCTATCTGGCTGGTCCCGAGGTCTTCCTTCCGGAATTCGGCAAGCCGGTGTTCGATGCGAAAAAAGCGATGTGCGCCGAATTCGGCTTTGAAGGCGTGTCGCCGATGGACGGTGAGCCGAGCCTTGAGGGATTGTCGTCATTCGCGCAGGGCGTCGCGATCTATCGCGGCAATCTTGCGCACATGCAGCGCTGCGATGCCGTCATCGCCAACATGACGCCGTTCCGCAGCGTGAGCATGGATCCCGGCACGGCCTTTGAGATGGGTTACATGGCAGCCAACGGTAAGCCGGTGCTGGGCTACACGCACGTAACGTCGCTCTTTCATGATCGCTCGGCCCGTTACTACGAACACGGCCGCTCGGATCTTCTCGAAATCTACAGCGTGGGTACGTCGGTCGAGCGCTTCGATATGGCCGATAACCTGATGATGGTTGGGGCGGTGGATCATGCTGGCTTTTGCGTCCAGCAAATCAGTGTCCCAGCCGGAGAAGAGTTGACCTCCTTGGCCGGGTTTCTGATGTGTCTACATGAACTCGCGGGGCTTCGAGACTCGCGAAGGGAGTGACGGCGGGGCGCTAACTCATCAACGCATGAAATCGCCTGTTCATTCCGCCGCGATGGCCTCGCCTGCGACTTCGGTCTCAGCAGCGGGCAGCGGGCTCCGCGAGCAGAGGTACAGGAAAGCGGCGACCAGGGCGTAAGCGGCGGCGACCGATGGCGTTACGGCAATGCCGACGGACTCGCCGTGCATGAAGCCGAAGAACGTCATCACCGCTCCGGCGAGTGCGAACGCCGCCGCCTTCAGGAAATCACGCTCAATAATGAAGACACCGATCGCGCCAAGGATGAGCCCCGTCAGAATTGCGCCTCCGCCCATGACTTCGAGTCCGTGATAGAGAACGCCGGTCTGGCCGAGCTTGTCGAGTCCGACGGCGTGCGCGTTGGTCCCGGCCGCGCCGAGCGCACCGTCGATCTGGTTCTTCGCCCATGCTGCAAGGTGCGGCGTCAACGCGAGCACGATGGCCGGCGCGTGCTTCGTGGGCGTCGTCTGGAAAGATTGGGCGCCGATCAACATGCCGATGTAGAGCAGGATCGGCGAGATGGCGACGAGCGGGATCAGCGCCGAAAGCAGAGAGATGATCCCGAACCAAGCCAATACGAGCACGGTTACGCCGGTCGCGAACGAATAGCCGATGCGGCCGCCCATGGCCTTCCAGCCGGGATGGCCGATGTAAACTGCATTGATGAACGGGTTTCCCATCAAACAACCGATGAGGCTGACAACGCCGTCAGCCGTCAGCACCCGCGTGGTTGGAAAATGATCGCCGGCAGCTTCCGCGCTTTCGACGTTGTCCATGGCTTCGACCAGATCGTAAATGCCGAACGGAATAGCCGTCACCAGAATGATGCCGATGAATTGAAAACCATTGAAGACGTGGTCGACCGCGGGCACGGGAAAAGAGAAACCGGCGTTTGCGAATGCCGCCCCGACTTTGTCGATGCTCATTCCGCCGATATTGAGCCCGAACAGGTTGGAACCCCACGCGATCAGCATACCAGCGGCAATGGCGACGAGGCCTGCAGGAATGCCCTTTGGATATTTCATGCGGCCAAACCAGGCCACGAGAATGATGGCGAAGCAAACGATGCCGATCAACGGCGTCATGAAGATTTCGAGCGCCGGGCGCATCGAGATGAAGGTGACGGAAACGCCGGCAAGCGTTCCGAGCAGGGCCGCGCGCGGCGTAATTCGACGAATATAGGGTGCGATAAAGCCGCCGATCATCAGCATGAAGCTCTGGAAGAAGACCCAGACGAGCCCAGCCTCCCAGCCTTTGATCGGATCTCCCGTCGTCAACGTGATCGGAAGCATGATGACGAACGTCACGACGAACATGTGCGGCACGCTGATGCCCGACGGCAGCGCGCAGACGTCCGTGCGGCCCGTCCTCTTGGCGAGCCTGTAGGCGAGAAACGCGTAGTAGCTTGTCGATAGGAACATCATCAGCCCCATCGCCGGAAGAATGCGATGGAAGATGATGTCGGGCGGCATCTTGATGACGAACTGCAGTAGGCCCGTCAGCACGAGCATGTTGACGAGGATGTTGGTTCCGAAACCGAAATACGCGTTCCAATCGCCGGGCGTCCAGAGGGGCAGCTTCGAAGTCTCGCTTGCGCTCGTCATGACGTGCTCCCGTTCGTCGTGTTTTGGATTGCGGCTATGACGTCGCCGGAATTGGCGACCCAGCCGAAGATGCCGCCTTGGGCCTTGATCATCGCGAGGCCCATATCGTGGAAGTCGGGAAAATAGGAGCCGCAGCAGTCGGACACGGCGATGCAGCGGTATCCGCGGTCGTTCGCTTCACGGATCGTGGTGTTGACGCAGACTTCCGTGGTCACTCCGCCGACGAGGAGATTGGCGATGCCCTTGTCTTTCAGAAGTTCGCCGAGAGGCGTGTTGTAAAATGCGCCCTTACCGGGCTTGTCGATCACGATCTCGTCAGCTGCAGGATAAAGATCCGGGATGATGTCGTGTCCCGCTTCGCCACGAATGAGGATGCGGCCCATCGGACCGGGATCGCCGATCCGCAGCGACGGTGCGCCGCGTTCGACCTTAGAGGGCGGCGCGTCCGAAAGATCGGGAAGATGACCTTCGCGGGTATGAACAATGAGGAGACCGGCTTTGCGCGCGGCCGCTAAAAGCCGCTGGCAGGGCTCGACGCACGCCGCGAGTTGCGAGACGTCATTGCCGAGCGCGGCTCCAAATCCGCCGAGTTCGAGGAAATCCCGCTGCATATCGATGAGGACGACAGCGGTTTTTCCGAGATCGATCTCGAGATCTCCCGGCTCAGCCGCGATCAGGACCATGTTTTCCTCCCGACATTCGCGCGCCGACAAATTCGGAAGCGGGCGCGAGCTGAGTGAGGAAGTACAAGAGCTATGCCAACGCGCGCGTGCCTCGCAGCGCACGTCGCGCGTGTTCAATGGAAGGCGCGGAAATGCTGACAAATATCAGTATTGGCTGTTGTTCCGGTGGTAAGCGCCAATGGCGATGCTCTGCCGAGGCGTGCACAAAAACGTCACAGCCCTGATTGTGCGTGCTTTGCCATTGGGCAGCGTGTGCGGATTTTTATTGAGGCGGTGGCAGAAAGCTCACATGCGCCGAGACGATCCGCCAACCCGGCGCGAGGCGGCACCATGTCTGCGATTGCCGGCCGATGAGGCCCGAGCCGAGGCGCTGGTATTCTGTGTTGGCCGTCGCGAAATCATGGCCAAACGTCGTGATCACGGTGCGCGTCAGCTTGCGCGCAAGGTCGCCTGTCGCGCGCGCGGCGCGGAAGGCGCGAAGGGCATCGATGCCGTAGAGATTTTCGCCGTTTCCGTAGCGGACGACCAGAGGACTTTCCCAAAAGAGACCGTCAAGAGTCGCGATGTCGTTCGTGACGAGCGCGCTCTCGTAGGTATCGAACAGAGCATTTACTTCGGCGAGCACGTGCGGTCGGTTGATGTCCATCGGTCCCTCAAAGCGAAGACGGTGTCATGTGTGCAACGCCGGCCGCCTCGATGACGGCTGCGGCGCGCAAGCAAAGATCTTCGCGCCAGGGACGGGCGATCACCTGCACGCCGTAGGGCATAGGGCCGTCGACGCGGACGGGAACGGCTGCAACCGGAAGCCCGATGAAAGAAATCGGCTGGGTGAATATGCCGATGTTCGGGCGCAGCGGAACCTCGCTGCCGCCAAGCATCATCGTTTTCTGGCCGAGCAACGGCGCACTGAAGGGCGTCGAAGGCGCGAGCAGGATATCGAATTCGCTGAAGACCTTGCGCATCGCGGCTTCGAACTGGAGGCGAAACCTTTGAGCCGCGATATACCAGCTTGCGGGCAGCATCGCGCCGGCCAGAAAGCGATCGCGCGTATCGGGATCGAAATCCTCGGCGCGGTGGCGCAGATTATCGAGATGCAGCGCGCTGCCTTCGGCGTTGGTAATCAGGAAGGCCGCAGCACGCGCTCGAGTGACATCCGGGATGTCGATCTCCTCGCTGGCGCCCAAGGCGTGGGCGGCCCGATCGACCGCTGCGATAGCGCTCGGGTCGGCGCCGCGACGGAAGTAGCCACCGGCGACCGCGGTTCTCAGACCAGTGGCGCCCTTTGCGAGTTCCTGAGACGCCTGTTCGCTCGGACGGTCGACGCACGCGACATCACCGCCGTCCCAGCCCTGAAGAACGTCATAGCAAAGGGCGAGGTCGCCAACGGTGCGCGCGAAGGGACCAAGGTGATCGAGGCTATCGCAAAATGGAAACGTTCCCGTTCGGGGTAATCGTCCATACGTCGGCTTCAGGCCATAAAGTCCGCAAAACGCCGACGGCACCCGGATGGAGCCGTTCGTATCGGAACCCAGGGATAGAGGAAGGAAGCCCGCAGCGACGGCCGCGGCAGATCCGCCTGACGATCCGCCTGACATTCGCTTGGTATCGAGCGGGTTGCGCGATGGGCCATGGTGCGCATTCTCGCCGGTAAAGTCGTAGGCGAATTCTCCCATGTTGAGGCCGCCGAGAAGTATGGCCCCGGCCGCTGTCATGCGTTGAATAAGGACGGCATCTGCGTCGGCCGGCGGACGCGTGCGGTTGATCTTTGAACCCGCAAGCGTCGATAGGCCCTTTATGTCAAAAAGATCTTTGACCCCGTAGGGCACTCCCGCGAGAGGACCAAGCTTGCTGCCCTCGGCGCGTAGACGATCGACCGCCTGCGCCTCGTTGAGAGCGCGCTCCGCCGTAACGGTAGTGAATGCACCGATCTCTCCATCCCTTGCCGACACAAGGTCGAGAGCCGCGCGCGTGACGTCCGTCGCCGACAAGCTGCCTGAGCGAATGGCGGCAGAGATCGCAAGCGCGCTCGTCGGCAGGGCCGCGCTGCTCATTCTTTTTCCCAAGGTGTGAACACGGCGGCCGACTCAGCATCCGTGAGCGCCCCGCTGGCGATGACCTCCGCCGCCATGCCCTGAGCGATCTCGAAAAATCTGGCGACGTTTGGCATCCACTCCGGCTTGATGTCGATCTCGACGGCGGCAGCCGCGGCGATGAGGTAGCGCGTGGTTTCGTCGGACGTCATGGGGCATCCCGGCGTTATTTGCGGGGACGAGCGTAGACCGATCGTCCTGCGGGTCTAGTGGACGATTGGCCGCTTCGCCTGCGAGTCACCGCTTCTTTGTTTAAAGCGGGCAAATCTCAGTAATGGCCTTCTTCGGCGGCCCGTTCGAGATTTTCGTCGATCCGCTGCATCAGTTTGTCGAGTTGCTCGATTTCGGCTGTGCTGAAACCCTGTAGCGCGATATTCACCGTCGCCTCCATAATCGCCTTGCCCTTGTGCATGCGCCGCGACGCGCGTTCGGTCAGCGAGATAAGACGGCTTCGTTTGTCCTCAGGATCGGCGAGACGCTCGACGAGTCCATCACGTTCCATGCGGTTGAGCAGCTGCGCCATGCTCGGCTGCTCGACGCGGGCAATTCGTGCGAGTTCCGCCTGTGGCAGCGGTTTGCCCTGCTTGAGCACGATGAGGACGGGCAACTGGCTCATGGCAAGGCCGAGTTCACGCAACTGAGCGTCGACGATACGCGAGAAGGTGCGATAGGCGTGTCCGAGGATGCGCAGCGGATTTGGGGAGTCGCTGGTTTTGAGTTGACGGTCCATAGGTAGCTATGCTTGTGTTGATAGGTACCTATTAACATATCATGGAGCGAACCTCATGTCTAACCATCCACGCATCGCTATTGTGGGCGGCGGTCCGGGCGGTCTGGCTCTGGCGTGCATCCTCCATAGCCGCGGCATCGCCTCCACGGTGTTCGAGCGCGATGCTCATGCGCTTGATCGGCCCCAAGGTGGCACGCTCGACCTGCATGAGGAGTCAGGGCTGCTCGCGCTCGATCGCGCCGGCCTTTCCGAGGCGTTCCTCAAGGTGGCGCGCTACGAGGACCAGGGTGATCGGCTTCTCGATCAGAACGGACACGTGCATTTCGAATACGAGGAAACCGGCGCCGGCGAGCGTCCAGAGATCGATCGTTCGGCACTGCGCAATCTTCTCCTGAATGCATTGCCGCCCGGTTGCGTGCGTTGGGATAGCGTCGTTCGCGACGTGTCGCCCGCCGGAGAGGGTAAGTGGACTATCGTCGTCGGCGACCACAGCGAGGGACCGTTCGATCTCGTTGTCGGCGCGGACGGCGCATGGTCCCGCGTGCGCCCGTTGCTGTCGCCATACAAGCCGCAATATACCGGTCTGACATTCATAGAATTCGGCATCGACGATATCGATCGGCGCTTTCCCGCGTTGTCCAAACTGGTCGGTCGCGGCAAGGTCGGCGTTATCGGCGAGGGTCGCGAGATCATCGCACAACGCAACGGTCATGCGCATGTGCGCGGTTATGCGATTTTCCGCGTGCCCGCCGACTGGGCTGAGCGGCGCTTCGATTTCGCCTCACCCGAATTGGTCCGTACGGAACTGTTGCGTGAGTTCGGCGACTTCGCAGAAGAGATCACCGACCTGTTCCGCGCTGCTAACGATACCATCGTCGCGCGGCAAATTCATGCGTTGCCGGCCGGTCATCGTTGGACCCATCGCCTGGGGTTGACGCTGATCGGCGACGCCGCGCATGTGATGCCGCCGTTCGGTGGCGAAGGGGTCAATGCGGCGTTGCTTGACGCGGCGTGCCTCGCGCAACGGCTTGTCGACGGAACGGATGTGTTCACGTCGGTCACCGCCTTCGAGAACGACATGTTCGAACGTGTCGAAGAATCGGCGAGGGAATCGGCGGATGCCGCGGCGACATTCTTATCGCACGATAGCCTTGCGGAGACGCTCGCGATGTATCGGGAGCGGATGGGGCACATAGAGGCCGTATTGAGAGACAGTCGCCACTGATTCCAATCGAAGTCCGAGGCCTTAGTGCTTGGACGGTAGTCCGCCTTCGATTGGAGCTTCTCCGGCGGGCGGAGAGGAAGAGAACCCGCTTAGCCAGCGCGAGAAACTTTCGAGATAGAGATAAATGACGGGCGTGGTGTAGAGTGTCAGTATCTGGCTGACGAGAAGACCACCGACAATCGCATACCCGAGCGGCTGGCGAATTTCCGAGCCCGTCCCCGTGCCGAGCATCAACGGCACGCCGCCGAGGAGCGCTGCCATGGTCGTCATAAGAATGGGCCGGAAGCGTAGCAGGCACGCCCTGCGAATGGCGTCGACTGGACTCATCTGAAGATCGCGCTCAGCCGCAATCGCGAAATCGACGAGCATGATGCCGTTTTTCTTCACGATGCCGATCAACAGGATGATGCCGATCAGGGCGATCAAGCTGAAGTCGAAACCGAACAGCATCAAGGTTGCGATGGCGCCGACGCCCGCCGAGGGCAACGTCGAAAGTATCGTCAATGGGTGGATGTAGCTCTCATAGAGCATTCCGAGAATGAGATAGACAACGATCAGCGCCGCGACGATCAGCATCGGCACCGTCGAAAGGGAAGCCTGGAACGCCTGCGCATTGCCTTGGAACGTCGAGTTGATCGTCGCTGGTAGTCCGATCTCGGCTTCAGCCAGAGCAACGGCGGCCGTAGCTTCGCCAAGGGCTACCCCGGGCGCGAGATTGAAGCTCAACGTGACCGCTGGGAACTGCCCCTGGTGGCTGATCGATAGCGGCTTGACGTTATCCGTCGTCCACCTTGCGAAAACGGAAAGCGGAACCTGTCCGCCGGTGGTCGGGGAGGTGAGGAAAATCTTCTGGAGCGTGCCGACGTCACCCTGAAGCGGCGGCAAGACTTCCATGATCACTTCGTAGGTCGAGATTTGGGTAAAATACTGCGCGATCTGTCTTTGACCGAAGGCATCGTAGAGCGTCGCATCGATGAGATCAGGCGTGATGCCATAGCGGGCGGCCTGGTTTCGGTCGACGGTGACTGTGAGAGTCGTTCCGTTGGTCTGCTGGTCCGTGGCGACGTCGCGTAGCTCGGGAAGGCTCTTCATTTTTGCAAGGAGTTTCGGAGCCCAGGTATTGAGTTCGTTGAGGTCCGAGCTTTGCAACGTGAACTGATACTGGGTCTTCGACGAACGACCGCCGACATTCAGGTCTTGCGACGCCTGTAGAAATAGCTTGGCGCCTTCCACCTTCGCGAGTTGAGCTTGCAGACGCGCGATGATCTGATCGGCGGACGCATGCCGTTCCTCGCCGGGTTTGAGGGTGATGTACATGCGGCCGGAGTTTAGGGCGCTGCTACCGCCGATGGACATTGCCACGTGCGCCACGTCGGGATCCTTGCGGACGATATCACCGAGAATCTGCTGGTGCCGCACCATGTAGGCAAAGGAAATATCCTGCGCCGCCTCGGACTGACCGGTAATCAAACCGGTGTCCTGCTGCGGGAAGAAGCCCTTCGGAATAATTGCGAACAAATAGACCGAGAGCACGAGCGTGCCGAGAAACACGCAGAACGTCGCGAACCTGTATTTCAGAACGACGTCGAGTCCGCGCGCGTAGCCGTTGAGCAGGGCGTCAAACCATTTTTCGCTGATTTGGTAGAGCCGGCCGTGCTTTTGGTCGTGCTCGCTCTTTAGAAATCGCGACGCCATCATCGGCGTCAGCGTCAGCGATACGAATGCCGAAATGAAGATCGTCATCGCCAGAGTGACAGAAAATTCGCGGAAAAGCCGACCGACGATGCCGCCCATCAGAAGCAGCGGAATGAGCACGGCAACCAGCGATATGCTGATAGAGAGAATCGTAAAGCCGATCTCGCGCGAGCCTTTGATGGCGGCGGCCATCGGCGTCTCGCCTTCCTCGATATAGCGGGTGATATTCTCCAGCATGACGATGGCGTCGTCGACGACGAATCCGACCGAGATCGTCAGCGCCATGAGGGACAGATTGTCGAGACTATATCCGGCGAGCCACATCGCGCCGCAGGTGCCAAGCAGCGCCAAAGGAACAGTTACGCTTGGAATGACCGTCGCCCAGAAGTTGCGCAAGAAAATGAAGATGACCATGACGACGAGGGCGATCGTCAGCATGAGCGTAAACTGCACGTCGTGGACGGAGGCGCGTATCGTTTGCGTTCGGTCGCTCAAGACTGAGACTTTGATCGCAGGCGGCATAGCCAGGGAGAGCTTCGGCAGCGCCGTCATGATCCTGTCGACAGTCTCGATGACGTTGGCGCCGGGCTGCTTGAAGATGACGAGAAAAACACCGCGCTTGCCGTCGGCCCAGGCCGCCTGTCTCGAATCCTGCGGACCAGTTACAGCCGTTCCGACGTCGCTGACACGCAGCGCCATGCCGTTGCGATAGGCTATGACCGCGTCGTTCCAATCCTTGGAATTCGGCAGCTGGTCATTGGCGTAGATCGTATACGCGCGCTTGTCGCCGTTGATCGAACCCTTGGCGGTATTGACCGTCTGCGCCGCGAGCGCCGCCCGAACGTCCTCCATCGACAAGCCCTTAGCGACGAGCTTGGCGGGGTCGAGTTGAACGCGAATGGCCGGCTTCTGCTGCCCGCCGATCGAGACTTGTGCAACGCCGGCAATCTGGCTGATCGTTTGGGCGAGCTTGGCCTCGACGTTGTCGTCGACTTCGGTCAGCGGCAATGTGTCGGAAGTCGCGCCGAGCAGAAGGATGGGAGAGTCGGCCGGGTTGACCTTCCGATAGCTCGGCGGGTTGGGCAAATTTTTCGGCAACTGCCCGCCCGCTGCGTTGATGGCCGACTGCACATCGTTGGCGGCGGCGTCGATGTTGCGATCGAGATCGAACTGAATTGTAATCGACGCCGAGTTGAGCGAACTCGACGATGTCATCTGCGTCACGCCCGGTATCTGGGCGAACTGCGTTTCGAGCGGCTGTGCGATCGACGATGCGACCGTGCTCGGATCGGCGCCGGGCAATGTCGCGGTGACCTGGATGGTCGGAAAATCCACCTGGGGCAACGGCGACACCGGTAATTTCGGATAAGCGATGATGCCGACAAAGACGATCCCCGCCATCAAAAGCGAAGTTCCGATCGGATAGCGAATGAATGGCTCGGAGATGCTGATCGCCATGGTCAGTTCACGCCCGCCGTCGCTTCGGTTGCTTGGATCTTGGAGCCCGCCACCAAGCGATATTGGCCGTCCAAGACGACCTTTTGCCCTTCGGTGAGACCGTCACTGACGACCGCTTCGCCGACGCCGGTATGGCCGACCTTGATGGGCTTCACCGAGACGGTATTGTCTGCTCCGACAACGAAGGCGAATAGACCGTCGGGGCCATGCTGAACGACGCCCTCCGGTACGACGACGGCTTGTTTCAGCGTTTCAATCAGCGTCTGCGCCGCGACGGATAAGCCAGGATAGAGGGCCTGATCGTCATTCTGGAACGTCGCCTTCATGCCGATGGTGCCGGTCGCCGCCGCCACCGAATTGTCAATGAAGGCGAGATGGCCTTGCGCCAGTGTCTTTAGACCGTCGGAGGTGAAAGCATCGACGGGCACGACTCCGGCTACCAGCGCTGCATTGATCTTGGGTATTTTTTCTTCAGGAGCCGTCAGCACAACGGAGATCGGTGACAATTGGACAATTGAGACGATGCCCGTCTGGTCGGCAGCGTGAACGATGTTGCCGGGATCCACTGTGCGAAATCCGATTTTTCCGGTGAGCGGAGATGCGATAGTCGTATAGTCGAGCTGCGTCTGCGCACTCTCGATGGCTGCGTCGTCGCCGGCGATTTGCGCTTGTTGCTGCGCGACGAGCGTCTCTTGTGTATCGATCTGCTGCTGGGAATTGGCGAGAGTTCCTGCTTTTTGATAACGCTCAAGGTCCTTCTGGGCATTCGCGAGGGTTGCCAGGTCGAGCTGCTTCTTCGCCTTGACTTGATCGAGGGCCGCTTGATAGGGCCGGTGGTCGATCTCGATCAGCGGATCGCCCTGTTTCACCATCTGGCCCTGCTTGAATGAGACTTTTGTGATCTGGCCGTCGACGCGACTGCGTATGGTGACGGTCCGATAGGGCTGTACCGTCCCGAGGCCAAGCAGGTAGACCGGAAAGTCCGCGCGCTTGACCTCCGTTACGGTCACCGGTATCGGTCCAGACTTCGCAGCGCCTTGCTTTGTGGAGGCACTGCCGCCCTTCAAGGACGATAACAACGGACCACCCTGCCACCATGCCAGTGCTGCCACGGCCGCGGCGGCGAAAAGTCCCCAGTGCATGCGTGCCATCGATCCCCCCGAACGTAACACCGTCAAACGAACGCGCCTCACTGGCTCGACAGATCTGGCACCGTAATGGCCAACGACCGGCGCTTCGCTTTCCGTCGATGAGGCGGTGCCGATTTGGTCGATTTACGGATCAGAATTTAGGGGCGTAGGACGCGCTTACGAAATCGTGAAGCCCCTCCAATGGAGGTGGGTGCGTCCCGGGCCTAATGGAACTTCCGGATGTAACTGGTCAGGTAGGACGCTCCGCAAATTGCGGAGCCTAAACTAGTCCGTCGATAACACGACGGAACTAGCGACAATGGGTCGATTATGGTGCCCAGAAGAGGACTCGAACCTCCACGCCTTGTGAGCGCTGCTACCTGAAAGCAGTGCGTCTACCAATTCCGCCATCTGGGCTTGGCCTGTCAGGTAAATTGTACGGACGCGGAAGTCAATTGCGTGCCGATGTAGGCCTACGAGGTCTTGAGGACGCATTTGCCGGGTTCGATGCCGGGCCAGCGCCACTTGGCATGCTTCACAGCGTCGCTTGGGCTCGCTAGATGTGAGGCTAGATCCGAGTCTGGCGGCTCAATCCCGCCTGGTGGCTGCAGCGAGGTTTCGAATGGCAGGGAACGGCAAGCTGGCGACGGTTTTCGGTGGTTCCGGGTTCGTCGGGCGTTATATCGTGTGGTCGTTGGCGCGAAAGGGCTATCGCGTCCGCGCGGCTGTGAGGAGGCCGGATCTCGCGGGCTATCTGCAACCCATGGGCGTCGTCGGGCAAATCTATCCCGTGCAGGCGAACTTGAGATTTGCGGATTCGGTCGCGCGGGCCGTCGAGGGCGCGGACGTCGTCATAAACGCGGTCGGGATTTTGGCGCCGACGGGCGCCCAGAGCTTCGGGGCTGTCCATGCCGACGGCGCCGGGCGGGTAGCGAAGGCCGCGAAGGAAGCGGGTGCTGCGCGCCTCGTTCACATCTCCGCTATCGGCGCCAATAAGAATTCGGCGGCGAAGTACGCGCAGACGAAGGCTCTCGGCGAGGAGGCGACCTTTGCCGCGTTTTCGTCGGCCATCGTGCTTCGTCCCTCGATCGTGTTCGGTCCGGAAGACGAGTTCTTCAACCGGTTCGCGGCGATGGCGCGGATCAGCCCATTTTTGCCGCTCATCGGCGGGGGCCATACGAAGTTTCAACCGGTGTTCGTCGGTGATGTCGGACATGCGGCCGCCGCTGCCGCGACCGGCACCGGAGATTCGGGCACGGTGTACGAGATCGGCGGTCCCGAGGTGTCGAGCTTCCGGGATCTTCTCAAGGCGACGCTCGAATATTCCGATAGGAAGCGGCTTTTGCTGCCCATTCCGTTCTGGATGGCAAAGCTGATGGCCGCGCTGACGGCGCCCTTGCCGAACGCGCTTCGGCCGATGACCGTCGATCAGGTCCGGTTGTTGCAATCGGATAACGTCGTCTCCGAGGAGGCGAAGCGTGACGGCCGGACGATTGCGGCGCTCGATGTCGCGCGGCCCGCATCGATCGACGGGATTGTTCCCGCCTATTTGGAGCGCTTCAAGGCGAAGGGCCAGTACGCTCACTATCATCCGTGATTGGGGCTGCGCGTTCGGAGACGTAAAATAACCAAGAGCCGCCCACTTGATTGGGCGGCTCTCCAAAAATCACCGAGTTCGGCCGACGATGAGCGCCATGCGTGCGGCGGTCGTCAGTGAAGCGGTGCGATCGACAACTCATCTTCCTCAGCGTGTCCGATCGCAGCTTGCAGCGTGTCGGTCAGCGCAATTGGCGTACCGTCGGCCGCGTGCAGCGAGAAGAGGGCGATGCCCTTCGGCAAGCCTTCGATCTGGGGAAACATCTCCAGAGCTTCGGCCGAGGTCAACGTCTTGATGTAAGCCACCTCGCCACCGCCAAGCCGAGCGAGTTCCAGTTCGCTCATGACGGGTGCGATGATGTCGTGCATGTCGGTGCTTTTAGCCGTAGTGGTCTTGGTATTCATGACGCTCTTCCTCCTTGTGTCGAGGCCGGGCTCTCATAGCTAGTCCGGGAATTCATGGCCTTTTTAAGCGGGCCTCCCGATCTGCTCGTCTGCTCCGATCCTCCGACGATTCGGTCGCCGGCGCTGTGACGTGAAAGACTCAGCTCAGGGGCGGCTTTTGATTGGCTGGGTCGTCCCGATCTCAATTCGCCGTACGAGGCGTTCCGGTTCAAGTCGTTGAAGATCGACGGCTAGCAGGCCATTGGCGAGTTCGGCGCTCTTGACCTCAATGCCGTCGGCGAGGACAAACGTCCGCGAAAACTGCCGGGATGCGATGCCCCGGTAGAGATAGTCGCGAGCCTTGTCGTCCTGTTGCTTGCCGCGAACCGTCAACTGCTTGTCTTCGAGCGTGATCTCAAGCTCGCCGCGCGTGAACCCGGCCACCGCCAGGGTGATACGCAAGAGTTCTCCGGACTCGCCATCCTTGGCGATCCTTTCGATGTTGTACGGAGGATAACCGTCCCCACCTTTGGTGGCGCGGTCGACCAAGCGCTCGATTTCCTCAAATCCCAGGAGCAGGGGGTTCGAAAGTGCCGTTAAACGCGTCATTTGAAGGTCCTTAAGCAAGCGACCAACTTCCTTTTTCCGAATGCCTTTCGGCCATCCGCCTCGCCGTCAGAACTGCCCGGCGATTTGATGAAGATATGGGAACCGGTGACCGCTCTTCAAGCTGCAGGATGGGGCAGGCGTGTCGCGGGCGCCTCAGGCTGCGAAAAAGAAGGAAAATCCGGAATTCCGCCTTAGTGCTGCCCGTCTCGGACGCCAATAGGCACGGCCGTTTAGCTCCGTTTCCGCGTGAGGACATCATGAAGTCGGTTTCCGCCCTCGTTGCCTCGACCTTTGCTTTTCTCTCCCTTTTGGCGATCCAGCCGGCGGTTGCCGAAGAGCCGGCCAAACCGGCGTCGGATTCAGGCTCGGTTCTCGGCGATCCGGACGGTCCGCTGACGCCGGAGGAGATAGCCGAGAAAGAGGCGAGAAAAGCCTGCAAGGTCGACCTGTGCCGGGCCTTTCATTCGAAAGATGCGTCTGTCGGCGACATCGCCTGTCATGTGGTGAAGAGCTGGCGGAAAGAGCAGCTCGTGAAGCTCGTCGGGAAGGTCAAGGTGTCGTGGCCGTATGACGGAGCGCATTGCTCTACGGATCTGAGCATCAAGCGTCAGGACCTCGTGAAGGCGATGACCGAGCCCAAGGCAGAAATCCAATTCGCCAAGAACACCGTGACGTGCTCGATCGCGAGCGAGAAGAGTGGGGCGACCGATTTCTCATTCGAACTGACGCCGACTGTGATGTTCGAGAACGGCAAGGCGGTTAAAGCCGTGGCGCACTGGGGTAAGATCGAAGCTCCAACCCTGATCAAGAGCGCGCTTTGGACGGCGACGGCCGCTGACAATACCGTGAACATCCTCTCGGGTTCTATTGTCGAAGAAGTGAACACGTTCATTACGAAGCGGTGCGATGAAGTGAAAGATCAATGGGCTGCGAAACAATAAGGCTCGAAATAATCATTCGCAGGCGCGAAGTGTTATATTGTTATTAGGCGCGCTTATGAGTGGGTATCGTAAATACGATTGGCCCCTCTTATTTGACAGATATACGAAGCTCCCGTTGTGAAGCGTGGACTAATCACTCTTGGAGGAACCCATGAAGACGTGGTCGAAGCCTGAAGTTCGCGAGCAGGAAGTTGGTCTCGAAGTGACGAGCTATCTCCCGGCTGAGATCGACGTCATCTAAACGAGATGATGTCGACTTAGATCGAACTTGAGCGGCGGTCGAGGTTCTCGCCCGCCGCTTTTTATTGGCGCGACGCTCAGCCGGTGGTTTCGATGGATTCGCGCTTTTCCTCGAGTTCCAGCCAAAGTGTTTCTGCGGTTTCGAGCTGTTGCTGCGCTTCTTGCAGACGCGCGCTGATTTTGTCGAAGGCTTCACGATCGCGTGTAAAGAGGTCGGCGTCCGTCAGCTTTGAAGCTAGATTTTCGATTTCCGACTCGAGCTTGGCAATCTGGCCCGGGAGTGACGAAAGGGCATGCTTGTCCTTGAATGACAATTTCTGCTTTGCAGGCGCGGTGGCGGCGTTCGAGCTGGACGTTTTTTGCGATGCCGCGGCGGCGGAAGGTTTCTGATCCTTTCGCAGTTCATCGCCTTGGCGCTGGGCGAGCATATCGGAATATCCGCCGGCGTATTCAGTCCAATGACCATTCCCGGTGGGCGCCAATACACTCGTCACGATGCGATCGAGGAAATCGCGGTCATGGCTGACGAGTAAAAGCGTACCTGGATAATCCGACAGCAGTTCCTGCAGCAGATCGAGCGTTTCGAGGTCGAGATCGTTCGTCGGCTCGTCGAGGATGAGAACGTTCGAAGGCTTTGCAAGCGCGCGCGCCAGCATCAGCCGCGCCCGCTCGCCGCCGGAGAGGACGCGGATCGGCGAGAGCCGCTGTTCGGGCAGGAAAAGGAAGTCCTGCATATAGCTCGCGACGTGGCGGGCCTTGCCGTTGATGATGACTTGATCGCCGCGCCCGCCCGTTAGCGCGTCCGTGACGGTCCAATTCGGATTGAGTTCGTCGCGACGCTGATCGAGCGCCACGATTTCGAGATTGGCGCCGTGGCGGATGGTGCCGCGATCCGGCGTAATCTCGCCTGTCAGCAATTTGATCAGTGTCGTCTTGCCGGCACCGTTCGGGCCGACGATCCCCAGCCTGTCGCCGCGCATGACGCGAAGATCGAGGCCGGAGATGATGTCGGCTTCGCCATAGCTTTTGCCGATGCCGGTCGCTTCGACGACAAGCTTCCCCGAGAGGCTTCCTTCCGAGGCGTCCAGGCGAACGCTGCCGACGACATGCCTTTGCTCGCGAACTTCCTGGCGCATGGCACGCAATTCACGGACGCGTCGTACGTTGCGTTTTCGCCGCCCGGTGACGCCGCCGTGCATCCACTGGTTTTCGCGGACGATCTTGCGGTCGAGCTTATGTCGCTCGATTTCTTCCTCTTCGAGCACCTTGTCGCGCCAATCTTCGAAAGCGCCGAAGCCCTGTTCCAGACGCCTCGTCTTGCCGCGATCGAGCCAGACGGTCGCGCGCGACAGTGTTTCGAGAAAGCGGCGATCGTGGCTGATCAGCAGGAGGGCGGAGCGGCTTTTGAGGAGCGTTGCTTCAAGCCATTCGATGGCGGTCAGATCAAGATGATTCGTCGGCTCGTCGAGAAGCAGAACGTCAGGCTTGGCCGCGATCACGCGCACCAGAGCGGCACGGCGAGCTTCGCCGCCTGAGAGACTGCTCGGATCGGCATCTCCTGACAGGCCAAGCTCGGCTAGGAGATATTCCGCCTGATAAGGATCGTCGGTCGGGCCGAGGCCAGCTTCGACAAAGGCGCGGACCGTCTCGAAGCCCGTGAAGTCCGCTTCCTGCGGCAGATAGCGTATGCTGGCGGCGGGATGCGCAAAGCGTTCGCCACGATCGGGCTCGACCAAGTCCGCCGCGATTTTCAGAAGCGTCGACTTGCCGGAACCGTTGCGGCCGACGAGGCAGATACGATCGCCGGGCGCGACCGTCAATTCCGCGCCTTCGAGCAACGGCGTGCCGCCGAACGTCAGGTTGATGTCCTTGAGGGTAATGAGAGGAGGTGCCATGGCCCCCTCGTAGCGGCAAGCGGCTGGCCGATCAACCTCAACTACTTCGTGTAGGCCGTGACACGATCGATCGCGTTCTGGCGGATGCTACCGTAAAAAAGATTGTAATCCTGGTTGTGGTAACTCCCGAACACGCTCATTGGGTCGCGAAAGCCTTTTCGCTTCGAAACGGGAATGCTGACGACCAATCTGTCGCGGTCACAGCGGGCGCCGGTGAGGCCTGCGACGACGGGCAGCAGCGGCTCTCCGGGCTTGCCGCTCGGCAGCGCCGCTTTGTTCGCCGATGGCACCGAAACGGTTTTGCGGTCCCAAGAAAGTGGGTTCACGCATAGCCACCTCTCGCTGCCGACGAGATTGTATTTTCCGTCGTAGAACGTGATCATGCGTCGGCTGCCAAGCGCCAGGATGGTGTGGTTCGCGGTCGTATTCCAATCGACGATGCAGCCCGTTTCGCGGGCACTTTCGCAAACGGGAATTCCGACGTTCACCGCTTCGGGCAACGACGCCCCGATGATGTACGCGGCGACCAAACGTCTCTTCAGCTTGGGATTTCGGAGAATGCGGTCTTGCAGCAGCCGCGTCGCGTGCAACGAACCTTGGCTATGACTCGCGATAATGAAGGGACGGCCATTGTTGGCGTGAGCGATGAAGTAATCGAACGCACGCAGAACATCGGAATACGCGAGGTCGAAAGCTTTATTTGCATCATCACTCGGAGTGAGGAACGCGCTGAGCGTCGCCTGCCGGTAGCGCGGAACGTAGATTCGGCAACATCCGTTGAAGGCGCTCGCCTGATGGCGAAGAACGCCCTGGTCAAGCTGAGTTTCTGTAAAGCCACCCGCGTCGAACGCTGCATTCCAAGACGAATTGTCGAGGAACGTCGTCGGATGGATGAAGAATACATCGGCTTTCGGAGCGCGAGGGATCGTGCCGTCGATTCCTGACGGAATGACATCTGCGGAGCTTGGCTTGCCAGGCCAAACCGCCCAACTTGCTCGGTCCGCATAGTCGGGAGCAGGCGGTATGGGGTATGCTGAGAATGGTTTCGCCGGCGGGCGCAGTTTCAATTCTGCGGCCATGACCGGCGGCAGCGATAGGCACAGCAAGAGAAGTCCAACAAGACCGCGCCAGAACCTCATGTTTGCCTCCCCCGTGCTCAACATACAGTTATTTGCACGGGGAAATGTCATTAACAACAGCGGTTGATTTTACCGCTGCCCTCGTCGTAGCGAGTTAACTGCCGTTCGCGGAAAAAGTCTTCGTAGCTCATGACGGGCTCGCCGGGGTGGCGCGAGCGCCGGTGCGCGACGTAAGCGTCATAGTCGGGGACGCCGACCATCAATCGTGCTGTTTTCGCGAGGCTGCGGGCGAATTTGAGCAGCGAGTCGGTTTTGGTCTGACGCATAAATCACTCCGCGGGGATAATGGCGGATTCGCGTGCCGAGATACTGGGATCGGCGAGTGCCTTCCAGATTGCGACCCCGCCAAAGGCGGCCATTACGATGACCAATGTTACGAGGATACCCGTCAGCGTGGCGTTGACGTAGTCGTTAAAGACGATGCGATGCATGTCCGCGATCGATTTGGCTGGCGCCAGAATTTGGCTTGCTGCCAGCGAGGCTTCGAATTTTTCCGCGTGGGCGAGAAAGCCGATGGCAGGATTATCGCTGAACAGCTTTTGCCAACCGGCGGTCAGCGTGCAGATGCCGAGCCACGTCGCGGGGGCGAGCGTCACCCAGGCGTAGCGCTCGCGCTTCATCTTGAAAAGGACCACCGTGCCGAGCGCCAGTGCGATGCAGGCGAGCATCTGATTGGATATGCCGAACAGCGGCCAGAGCGTGTTGATGCCGCCAAGCGGATCGACGACGCCTTGGTAGAGAAAATAACCCCAGGCTGAGACTGCTATAGCGGTCGCGAGGATATTGGCGGTCCAGGATTTGGTCGATCTGAAGGCCGGTGCGACGGTGCCGATGAGATCCTGGATCATGAAGCGGGCGACGCGCGTTCCGGCGTCAATGGTCGTCAGGATGAATAGCGCCTCGAACAGGATGGCGAAGTGATACCAGAAGGCCATCAGCGCTTTGCCCCCGACAGCGTTCGAGAGAATTTCGGCCATGCCGACGGCGAGTGTCGGCGCGCCGCCAGTGCGTGAAAGAATGCTTGCTTCACCGACGTCGGATGCGACTTGCCTTAGTGCTTCCGGCGTGATGGCGAAGCCCCAGCCGGAGATGGCCGCTGCCGCAGTTTCGGGCGATGTGCCGATGAGCGCGGCGGGGCTGTTCAGCGCGAAATAAACGCCGGGGTCGAGGGTCGTCGCCGCGACCATCGCCATGATGGCGACGAAGCTTTCCATCAGCATCGCGCCATAGCCGATCATGCGAGCATCGGACTCGTTGTCGAGCATCTTCGGCGTGGTGCCAGATGAGATAAGGGCGTGAAAGCCGGAGATCGCACCGCAGGCAATCGTAATGAACAGGAACGGGAAGAGATTGCCGGAGAAGACCGGTCCGGTGCCGTCGACGAACTTCGTTACGGCAGGCATTTTCAGGTCTGGCAGAACGATGAAGATCCCGAGCGCCAATCCGACGATCGTGCCGATTTTCAGAAAGGTCGAAAGATAGTCGCGGGGCGCCAGAAGCGCCCAAACGGGAAGTACGGAGGCGATGAAGCCGTAGGCGATCAGCATCATCGAAAGCCGCTCGCCTGAATAATCGAACAACGGCGCGAGGGTCAGGTCTGCGGCGACGTGGCGGCCGAAAACGAGCGACGCCATCAGCAACACGAGGCCAATCAGTGACATCTCGCCGATGCGTCCGGGCCGGACGTAGCGGCCGTAGGCGCCCATGAGCACGGCGATCGGGATGGTCATCGCCACGGTGAAGGTCGCCCAAGGACTGTGTATCAGTGCTTTGACGACGACGAGCGCGAGCACGGCGAGCAGGATCACCATGATGATCAAGACGCCGATCATGGCGATGGTGCCTGCAACCTCGCCTAGCTCGCTGCGGATCATTTCGCCGAGCGAGCGGCCGTCGCGCCGCACGGAAGCCCAGAGCACGACGAAATCCTGGACGGCGCCTGCGAAAACCGCGCCGACAATCAGCCAAAGCGTTCCGGGCAGATATCCCATCTGGGCGGCGAGAACCGGTCCGACGAGGGGGCCGGCGCCCGCGATCGCCGCGAAGTGGTGGCCGAACAGGACGGTTTTGTCAGTCGGGCAATAATCGAGGCCGTCGTTGAAGCGCTGAGCGGGAGTCGAACGAGTGGGATCGAGGCGCAGCACTTTGTCCGCGATGAAGCGCCCGTAGAAGCGGTCGGCGAGCACGTAGGAGCAAATGGCAGCCGTCACGATCCAGATGGCGTTGATCGTCTCGCCGCGTGACAACGCGACGATGCCAAGCGAAACAGCGCCGAGTATGGTGACAGCAGCCCAAACGAGTTTGGAGCCCAAATTGATCATCGTTTCCGTCCCATGGCGCTTGCGATTATGCTTCGCAAGTCGCAGTGAGCGGAAAGACTACATAAATTGTCGAGGGTGGCTAGCGGTCGTCCGGGCTGCGGCGACTTCGGCGATACTTAAAGGCAGTCAAATCTAAAATTTGGTGGAGCCAAGCGGGATCGAACCGCTGACCTCTTGCATGCCATGCAAGCGCTCTCCCAGCTGAGCTATGGCCCCTAAACCAATTCTAGAGCGGCGGGGGCTGGATCCCGCCGAAGTTCCGCCTGATAAGTCGTCTTCGCCAAAACTGCAAGGACGTTCGACGGTTTTACTAGGGCTCTTCGTCGCCTTCGCCCGCCGGGCCGCCGATGATGTTGGAAACATCGCCGCCCTCTTCCTCTTCTTCTTCGAGGAAGGTCTCATCGTCCTCGGTGCCGGCGGCATCATCGGTTTCGACGTCCGCGAGCGCCTCTTCGCCCTCGACTGCGGGCAATTCGCCGTCTGCGTCGTCGTTGACCACCGGCTTCTTGGCTTTCTTGGCCGCAAGCTCGCGCTGCTCGGCCTGCAGAGCCGCGAGAGCCGCCGGAGACGATGCAATCACGTATTTGGTGCCGCAAAATGGGCAAATGATGGGTTCGCGCCCCAGATCGTAAAAGCGCTCGTCGCAATTCTGACAGGTGCGCTTCGTCCCGCGCTCTTGCTTGGTCGCCATTGGCCGTGCCTCGGTTCTCGGAAAACAAGGCAGCCCGTCTGCCATAGGCGGTGCTGCCTGTCAAAACGAAAAGTGGGTGGAAGCGGGGATGCGTCAAGGTCGTCTCTGATTGAGCCCCTTGACCTGGAGCCGCGGGTGCCGTTGACAGAGCGTCGCGGCACAGTGTCTATCCAGGCCCTCAACTCCCGGAAAATGCGCTGCGTGCTCCGATTTTTAACGGCTTGGAACGTCTGCCTTGAAGGCTGAATCGATATCACAACCACTTTCCGCTTCGCGCGCCGGCCCGCTCAAGGGCCGTGTCCGGGTTCCGGGCGATAAATCGATCTCGCACCGGGCGCTGATTTTCGGAGCGCTCGCAACCGGCACAACGCGGATTAAGGGCCTTCTCGAAGCCGAGGACGTCATCAATACCGCGCGGGCCGTAGTGGCGCTGGGGGCCATCGCCGAGAAGCAGGGCGATATCTGGGAAGTGAAGGGGCGGGGCGTCGGCGGTCTGCGGACGCCGGACGGGCCGCTCGATTTCGGGAATTCCGGCACTGGAACGCGGCTGATGATGGGCGTCCTCGCGGGACATCCGATGACCGTGACGATGACCGGCGACGCTTCGCTGTCGCGGCGGCCGATGCGCCGGGTGCTGGGGCCGCTGGTCGAGATGGGCCTTGAAATCCTCGAACCCGGCAAGGAAACGCTGCCGCTGACGCTGCGCGGCACGAGCGAACTGATGCCGATCGTCTACCGGCTTCCCGTTCCGTCGGCGCAAGTGAAGAGCGCCGTTCTGATTGCAGGGCTCCATGCCGCGGGGAAAACGACCGTCATCGAGCGTGAACCGACGCGCGATCATACCGAGCGGATGCTCCGGCATTTCGGCGCTGCCGTCGCGACCGAAGCCAAGGGTGAAGAGACGCATATTACCGTCGACGGCGATGCCGAGCTTTCGGGCAAGGATATTCTGGTTCCGGGCGATCCGTCGTCGGCTGCGTTCCTTACCGCTGCGGCGCTGATCGTTCCGGGTTCCGACATAACGATCGAGGGTGTGCTGATCAACCCGACGCGGACAGGGCTTTATCTGACGCTGCAGGAAATGGGCGGCGACGTGACGTTCGAGAACGTGCGCGAAGAAGGCGGCGAGCCGGTTGCGGACATTCGCGTCAGGGCTTCGCGCCTCAAGGGCGTTCGCGTTCCGGCCAATCGTGCGCCGTCGATGATCGATGAATACCCCGTGCTGGCGGCGATCTCGGCATTCGCCGAAGGGGAAACGCGCATGGACGGACTGGCGGAGTTGAAGGTCAAGGAGAGCGACCGTTTACAAGCAACGGCCGCTGGCCTCGCAGCGAACGGCGCGACCGTGCACGTCGACGGCGATACGCTGACGGTCGTTGGCATCGGGGCTCTCAAGGGCGGCGGCATCGTCGCGACACATCTCGATCACCGCATTGCGATGGCATTCCTTACCGCGGGACTTGCGAGCGATGCGCCGATTGTGGTCGACGATGCGACCATGATCGCAACGAGTTTTCCCGAGTTCCGACCAATCATGGAGATGCTCGGAGCGCGTTTCGACGAGGTTGGCAGATGACATTGATCATCGCGATCGACGGTCCTGCCGCGTCCGGCAAAGGAACGCTCGCAAGGCGCATCGCGATGCATTTCGGCCTGCCCTGGCTCGACACCGGTTTGCTCTATCGGGCGGTGGCGCGAGATGTGCTTGCGGGCGGTGGAAATCTCGATGACGTTGCCGTGGCTGAGGCGATGGCGCGTTCTATCGTTGCCGGGACGCTTGATGATCCGGCGTTGCGCGGGCCACAGGCCGGAGATGCCGCGTCGATCGTCGCGAAGATTCCCGAGGTTCGGGCAGCGCTCCTCGATTACCAGCGCGCCTTCGCCTTGCAGGATGGTGGCGCAGTGCTCGATGGCCGCGACATCGGTACGGTCGTTTGTCCCCAAGCTCGCGTCAAAGTTTTCGTCACCGCATCCGACGCGGCGCGAGCACGGCGACGTTTCCTTGAGCACATGGGACGCGGCGAGGACGTGACGTATGACAACCTGCTCGCCGATATTCGCCGGCGAGATGCGCGCGATAGCGGCCGTTCCGCGGCGCCGATGCTGGCCGCCAGCGACGCCCTCCACCTCGATACGACTGAACTTGATGCCGATCAGGCATTCGAGGCGGTGATGCGATTGATCCACGAGAGAATAGCGGGCTCGTGAAGGCTGGCTGGACTGGCCGCCCGCCTCACATGCCGAGATTTATTCCGCCAACCGGAATCCTGCGACGTCAAAGCAGCCGCAGTCTCGACTTTCGCGGGAACTTGGTCTTTCGAGAGCGTGCCTGAGCTCGCGACGTCGCGATAGGCCAAAGGGAATGCGTTTCCCACCACTTCGAAGATTGCAACCGGTGCTAACACCGTTTCGAGACCGTCTGCATGTAGACCTAAGGATGACAAGGGACGCATGGGCATCGACGCGGCTTGGGGCAGCGAGCCGAATGGCTGGACTTTCAGGGGATTGCCGGGTCGTAAATGAAGGTCTTCATAACCAAATTCACTTTGGATGCTGGAGCGGTCCCTGGGCGTTTGTGGTAAGCGTCTTTGACTCCGACTGTTGCGAACCGGCCCGTTGTCACGGACTCTCATTCGACAGGATCGTCGAGCGAAGCGATGAGCAAAGGATGCCATGGGCAAGAACGAGCAAAAGCCGCTGAAGGCCGAGGATCTCGAGATCCAGGACTGGCGGGAGTCGATCTCGTCCGTCATTGCCTACGAAGGGACGGAGCGCGCCGACGACATCCTCGGCGAGGTTGTGGAGCGTGCGCGGGCGAGCGGGGCGGCGATCCCTTTTGCGTCGAGCACGGCCTACATCAATACCATCCACGTCGCGGACGAGGCCAAGCTTCCGGGCGACCGCGAGCTTGAACATCGGATTGCGTCCGCTGTTCGTTGGAATGCTGCCGCGATGGTGCTTCGCGCAAATAAGGATTCGGCCGAGCTTGGCGGCCACATCGCGAGCTATCAGTCGGCGGCGATGTTGTACGAAACGGGTTTCAATCATTTCTGGCATGCTCCGTCCGCACAGCACGGCGGCGATCTCGTTCTCATTCAGGGGCACTCGTCGCCGGGCATTTACGCGCGCGCCTTTCTTGAAGGCCGGCTCGACGAAGATCAGCTTTTGAACTTCCGGCAAGAAGTCGGCGGGCACGGACTATCATCGTATCCGCATCCCTGGCTGATGCCGGACTTCTGGCAATTCCCGACCGTCTCGATGGGCCTTGGCCCGCTGATGGCGATCTATCAGGCGCGTTTTCTCAAGTATCTGCACGCACGCGGCCTTGCCGATACCGAGAACAGGAAAGTCTGGGTGTTCTGCGGCGACGGCGAGATGGACGAACCGGAAAGCCTCGGCGCCATTTCGCTCGCAGGCCGCGAGAAGCTCGACAATCTGATCTTCGTGATCAACTGCAATCTACAGCGGCTCGACGGGCCGGTGCGCGGCAACGGCAAGATCATCCAGGAACTCGAACGCAATTTCCGCGGTGCTGGATGGAACGTTCTCAAGGTCGTCTGGGGCTCGCAGTGGGACGAGCTTCTGGCACGCGACACGACAGGCAAGCTGCGCCAGTTGATGGAAGAGTGTGTCGACGGCGAATATCAGGTTTTCAAGTCGCGCGACGGGGCTTTCATTCGCAAGAATTTCTTTGGCCGCTATCCGGAAACGGCGGCGCTGGTCGAAGACTGGTCGGATGAAAAGATTTGGCGGCTGACGCGCGGCGGGCATGATCCGTCTAAAGTTTATGCCGCTTACGCCAACGCGATAGAGCACAAGGATCAGCCGACTTGCATCCTCGCCAAGACGGTCAAGGGCTACGGCATGGGCTCGGCGGGCGAGGGGACGATGCTGGCGCACTCATCCAAAAAGATGGACGTCAGTACGCTACGGCAATTCCGAGACCGCTTTAAGGTGCCGGTCAGCGACGAACAGATCGATAAGTTATCGTTCATTCGATTCCCGAAGGGGTCTCCGGAGGACGATTATCTACACGCGATGCGCGACAAGCTCGGTGGATATCTGCCGCAACGGCGGCGCAAGTCGTCGGCTTCCCTTACGGCTCCCCCGCTCTCGCTGTTCGAGTCGCAGCTCAAGGGCTCGGACGGCCGCGAGATCTCGACCACGATGGCGTTCGTGCGCATCCTCACGGCATTGATGCGTGACAAGGAACTCGGCCACCGCATCGTGCCGATCGTGCCGGATGAAAGTCGCACGTTCGGTATGGAAGGTATGTTCCGGCAGTTCGGCATCTTCAGTCAGGTCGGGCAGCTTTATAAGCCGCAGGATGCCGACCAGCTGATGTTCTACAAGGAAGACAAGTCCGGTCAGATGCTTCAGGAAGGCATCAACGAAGCCGGTGCCATGGCGTCATGGATCGCGGCGGCGACGAGCTACGCGACGTCGGACGTGCCGATGGTGCCATTCTACATTTTCTATTCGATGTTCGGATTTCAGCGGATCGGCGATCTCGCGTGGGCCGCGGGTGACGAACGCTCGCGCGGTTTCCTGCTCGGCGGCACGTCCGGGCGCACGACGCTCAACGGTGAAGGCCTCCAGCACGAGGACGGCCACAGTCATCTGCTCTCTGCTACAGTGCCGAACTGCGTTTCCTACGATCCGACGTTCAATTACGAGGTCGCCGTTATCATTCAAAACGGCCTGAAGCGTATGCTGACGGACCAGGAAGACGTCTTCTTCTATCTGACGCTGCTCAATGAAAACTATGAGCACCCGTCGATGCCGGACGGTGTCGAGGATGGGATCATCAAGGGGATGTATCTCTTCCGCGAGGCGCCGAAGGGGGCGAAGGGGCACAAGGTTCAGCTCATGGGCTCGGGCGCGATTTTGCGTGAAGTCATCGCGGCAGCGGATCTGCTGCAGGACGATTGGGGCGTGGTGGCGGACATCTGGAGCGTCACGAGTTTCACGGAGCTTGCCCGCGAAGCCCGCGACGCGGAACGCTGGAATTTGCTGCATCCGACCGAGACGCCACGCGTGCCCTACGTGACGCAAAAGATATCAGAGCGCGGCGAAGGCCCCGTGATCGCGTCGACCGATTACATGAAGCTCTATGCCGATCAGGTCCGCCCATCGATGCCGAACCGATATTCCGTGCTCGGAACAGACGGCTTCGGACGGTCAGATTATCGCCGGACGCTCAGATACTTTTTCGAGGTCGACCGCCACTTCGTGACGATTTCCGCGCTCAAGGCGCTGGCGGATGAAAACAAGATTCCGTCGATCAAAGTGGCGGAAGCCATCGCCAAATACGGAATCGATCCCGATAAGCCCAACCCGGCGCACAGCTGACAACGCACAGGTTCGATCCATGCCGCTCGTCGACGTCAAAGTTCCGAACATCGGTGATTTCGAAAACGTGCCGATCATCGAGATCCAGGTGAAAGCCGGGGACGAAGTGAATGCCGAAGATCCGCTGATCACACTCGAAAGCGATAAGGCGGCGATGGACGTGCCGTCGCCCGCCAAGGGCAGGATCGCGGAAATTCTCGTCGCGATCGGCGATAAGGTGAGTGAAGGCAGCGCTATCCTGCGACTCGATACCTCGGGCGGCGGCAAGTCGGAGCCAGTGCTCAACCGCAATGGTCGCACGATGTCCGAGACTCCGGAGAAGACATCGAAGGCGTCAGAAAAGTCGCGTTCAAGCGAGCCGCTGGATGACAGCGCGCTGCCGTCCGCAGAGTTCGGCTCGGTTTATGCGAGCCCATCGGTGCGACGGCTTGCGCGCGAGCTTGATGTCGATCTGACGAAGGTAAAGGGCACGGGCGACAAAGGCCGCATTACGAAGGAGGATGTGAAGGCGTTCATCGTGGGCAGCGGCCCTTCGAGTGGCGCGACGACGGGCATTCCGGAAATTCCGCCGCAGGATTTCGCGAAGTACGGGCCGATTGAAACGAAACCGATGTCGAGGCTGAAGCGGCTTGCGGGGCCGCATCTCCATCGGGCGTGGCTGAACATTCCGCACGTCACCAACTCGGACGATGCGGATATCACTGATCTTGAAGAGTACCGGAAAGAACTCGACGCGACGGCAAAGCCGAAGGGCTATCGCGTTACGCTCGTCGCGTTCCTGCTCAAGGCGTCGGTTTCGGCGCTGAAGGAATTTCCGGACGTCAACTCGTCGCTTGCACCGAGCAAGGATGCATTGATTTTGAAGCGTTACTACAACATCGGCGTGGCGGTCGATACGCCGGATGGGCTTGTCGTGCCCGTGATCAAAGATGTTGATCGCAAAGGCATTCTGGAACTCAGCCAGGAACTGACAACCGCGTCGGCGCGCATGCGCGATGGCAAAATTACTCCCGCCGACATTCAGGGCGCGACGTTTTCGATTTCGAGCCTCGGAGGTATCGGCGGCACGAGTTTTACGCCGATCGTCAATGCGCCGGAGGTTGCCATTCTTGGCGCCGTCAGGGCGCAGATGAAGCCGGTGTGGGATGGATCGACGTTCCAGCCTCGACTGATGCTGCCGCTCTGTCTGTCTTACGATCATCGCGTGGTCGACGGGGCGCTGGCGGCGCGCTTCCTGCGAAAGATCTGCGATGCGCTTGCCGATGTCCGGCAATTGGTTTTGTAGGCCGAGGACATGAGCAAGAAAGAGATCCGCATCCCCGACATCGGCGATTTCAAAGATGTGCCGATCATCGAAGTGCACGTGAAGGCGGGTGCAACGATCGCGCCGGAAGATGCGCTGATCACGCTTGAAAGCGATAAGGCGTCGTTCGACGTTCCCGCGCCAGAGGGCGGAAAAATTGTCGAACTTCTCGTCAAGGTCGGCGACAAGGTGAGCGAAGGCAGCGTGATTTTAACGCTCGAAGCCGGTGAAGGCTCGGCGGTTGAGAGCCCAGCTGAGTCCGACGACGGTTTGCCTACGAAGGAAAAGGATTTGCCTGTCGCGCCTGTTTCGGCGGCGGAATTTTCAGGCGACGCCGATCACGCGTGCGAGGTATTGGTGCTCGGTGCCGGGCCGGGCGGATATTCGGCGGCGTTTCGCGCGGCAGACCTCGGCGTGAAGACGATCCTCGTCGATCGTTGGCCGGCGCTCGGCGGCGTTTGCCTGAACGTCGGCTGCATACCGTCGAAAGCGCTTCTACACACGGCTTTCATCATCGATGCCGCTGCCGCGATGGGCAAACACGGCGTCACGTTCGCCACGCCGACGATCGATTTGAAAAAGCTCGCGGCTCACAAGGATGGCGTCGTCGGCAAGTTGACCGGCGGGTTGGCGTCGATTGCGAAGGCACGCAAGGTCGCGACGTTGCGAGGCACGGGCACGTTCGCGGACGCGCATCATTTGAAGGTGCGCTTTGACGACGGCCATGAAGAAACGGTTCGCTTCGAAAAGGCTATCATCGCGGCGGGATCGGAAGCGGTCGCGTTGCCCTTCATGCCGTCGGACCCGCGCATCGTCGATTCGACCGGAGCGCTGGAGCTTCGGCAAATTCCGGACAGGATGCTCGTGATCGGCGGCGGCATCATCGGTCTCGAAATGGCGACAGTGTATTCGACGCTCGGTGCGCGTCTCGACGTCGTCGAATTACTCGATGGATTGATGCCCGGCGCGGACCGCGATCTCGTTAATGTCTGGCAGAAGGTCAACGCGCGCCGCTTTGACAACGTGATGCTGAAGACGAAAGTCGTTGCAGCCGAGGCAAAAAAAGACGGAATCTATGTCACGTTCGAAGGCGAGAATGCACCGGCCGAGCCGCAGCGTTATGGCCTCGTCCTGGTGGCTGTCGGTCGCAAGCCTAACGGAAAAGTGATCGTGGCGGAGAACGCGGGCGTCGCGGTTTCGGCGCGGGGCTTCGTTCCGGTTGATAAGGCGATGCGGACGAACGTGCCGCACATCTACGCGATCGGCGATATCGCGGACGAACCGATGCTGGCGCACAAGGCTGTGCATCAGGGGCATGTGGCGGCCGAGAACGCTGCGGGTAAGAAAAGTTTCTTCGACGCGCAGCAGATCCCATCGGTCGCTTATACCGACCCCGAGATTGCGTGGGCGGGGCTCACCGAAACGGAGGCTAAGGCGCGGGGGATTGCCTACAAGAAGGCGGTGTTTCCGTGGGCGGCGTCGGGCCGGGCCATCGCCAACGGCCGTGACGAGGGGTTCACGAAGCTGCTGTTCGATGAAGAAACCGGGCGGATCATCGGCGGCGCCATCGTCGGGACGGAGGCAGGAAATCTGATTTCCGAGATTTGCCTGGCCGTCGAAATGGGGGCCGACGCGGTCGATATCGGCAAGACGATCCACCCGCATCCGACATTATCGGAGTCCGTCGGCATGGCCGCGGAGGTCGCGGAGGGGGTTTGTACCGATCTCATGCCGCCAAAACCGCCCCGAGGGCGCGGTTAGGGACTTTGCGGCCCTTGCGTTCCGGGGGGGGGTTGGATATATCCAACGCAATTCGACGTCGCCGTCGGGTTGGTCATGAGGAAGATCAGCCGGTTGGGGCCTGCAAAGCGGGTTCCGAATTTTGACCGGTAGGGCTGCGGCCCATCACGGCGACATCATACATCCAGACATCAGTGCCGTTAGCTCAGGCTCCGCGTTCGCGCGGGTCGGCCTATTGGCGCTTCAAACCTCAACCCCAACTCGTCCGGTCATCGAGCCGGGCACGCAGTCGTTAATATTGGAGAACGAATGTCCGCTGAAGTCGCTAGCAAAGAATTCAACCCCTCGCGTGAGGATTTCGCCGCCCTTCTCGCTGAGAGCCTTGCCAAGGACGACCTGTTCGAAGGTTCCGTCGTAAAGGGCAAGATCGTCGGCATCGAAAAAGACATGGCGATCATCGACGTCGGCCTCAAGATGGAAGGCCGCGTCGCGATGAAGGAGTTCGGCATCAACGGCAAGCCGAGCGAACTCAAGGTCGGCGATACGGTTGAGGTCTACCTGGAGCGCGTCGAGAATGCGCTCGGTGAAGCGGTTCTCTCGCGCGACAAGGCCCGCCGCGAAGAAAGCTGGACGCGCCTCGAACGTCTCTATGAAAAGGGTGAGAAGGTCACGGGCGTGATCTTCAACAAGGTCAAGGGCGGCTTCACGGTCGATCTCGACGGCGCCGTGGCGTTCCTTCCGGGTTCGCAGGTCGATATCCGCCCGGTTCGCGACATCGGACCGCTGATGCATCAGCAGCAGCCGTTCCAGATCCTGAAGATGGATCGTCGTCGCGGCAACATCGTGGTTTCCCGTCGTTCGGTTCTCGAAGAGAGCCGCGCCGAGCAGCGCACCGAGATCGTCGCGCGTCTCGCGGAAGGCCAGATCATCGACGGCCTCGTCAAGAACATCACCGACTACGGTGCGTTCATCGACCTCGGCGGCATCGACGGCCTGCTGCACGTCACGGATATGGCGTGGCGTCGCGTCAACCACCCGTCCGAGATTCTTAACGTCGGCGACACGGTGAAGGTGCAGATCATCCGCATCAACCCGGAAACGCAACGTATTTCGCTCGGCATGAAGCAGCTTCAGTCCGATCCGTGGTCGTCGATCGAATCCAAGTACCCGATCGGCGCGAAGGTGAAGGGCACGGTGACGAACATTGCCGATTACGGCGCGTTCGTTGAACTGGAGCCGGGCGTCGAAGGCCTGATCCACGTTTCGGAAATGAGCTGGACGAAGAAGAACACGCACCCGGGCAAGATCGTTTCGACGAGCCAGCAGGTCGAAGTTCAGGTTCTCGAAGTCGATCCGCAGAAGCGCCGTATCTCTCTCGGCCTGAAGCAGACGCAGGAAAATCCGTGGGATTCGTTCCTCGGCCAGCACCCGAAGGGTTCGATCGTCGAAGGCCCGATCCGCAACATCACGGAATTCGGTCTGTTCATCGGTCTCGACAACGGCATCGACGGCATGGTGCATCTGTCGGATCTCGACTGGCAGAAGGCCGGCGACGAGGTCATCAAGGACTACAAGAAGGGCGACAACGTCAAAGCCGTGGTGCTCGATGTCGACGGCTCTAAGGAGCGTATTTCGCTCGGCATCAAGCAGCTTGCCGGCGATCCGGCCGATGCGATGGCGAAGTACAAGAAGGGCGATGCCGTAACCGGCACCGTCACGTCGGTCAGCGAGGCCGGCATCGAGGTCAAGATCTCAGACAGCGAACTGGCGTCGTTCATCAAGCGCGCCGATCTCTCGCGTGACCGTTCTGAGCAGCGCCCGGAGCGTTTCAATGTCGGCGATAAGGTCGATGCGGCGGTTCTGTCCGTCGACAAGGCTGCACGCCGGATCGCGATGTCGATCAAGGCACTTGAGCTTGCGGAAGAGAAGCAACAGGTCGCCCAGTACGGTTCGTCCGATTCGGGCGCCTCGCTCGGCGACATCTTCAAGGCTGCCATCAAAAAGCGCGAGGGCGCCGAAGACGGCGAATAAGGCCGGAAACGGTTGTGACTGAAAGATTAATGAGCGCGCGGCAAACATTGCCGCGCGCTTAACTTTTCTACGAGACGCAACCGCGTGCCCCGTTGCCCACAGGCCAATCCTTGCCTACGGTCGCGGCCAGAACGCGCCCCTGCTGGTAACCCCCCGGTTTTCCCAGCTGTGTGCCGAGGGAGAGGCTCCATAATGCTTGAAACGGAAACAGTTCTCGATCGCCGCCGGCTTCGCCGTTCGGTCTCGATCTGGCGCGGCGCTGGACTTGCCGCTGTCGCAGTCGCGATCGGCGTCCTGACGTTCGGCAGCAGCAAATTCGCCTCTCTGGCCGGGGAGAAGCAAATTGCCCGCGTCACGATCGAGGGCACGATCACGGAAGACCGTGAACAGCTCAAGATGCTGAAGGACATTGCCGACGACAACACCGTTGCGGGCGTCGTTCTCTTTGTGAACAGCCCTGGCGGCACGACGACGGGCGGCGAAGCTCTGTATGAAGGCATCCGCGCCCTTGCCAAGAAGAAGCCGGTGGTTGCGGAATTCGGCACAGTTGCGGCGTCTGCGGCTTACATCGCCGGGCTAGCGACCGACCACATCGTGGCGCGCGGGAATTCGATCACAGGCTCAGTCGGTGTCATCGTGCAGTGGCCGGAATTCGTGCAGCTGCTCGATAAGATCGGTGTCAAGGTCAACGAAGTGAAAAGCGGCCCGCTCAAGGCGTCGCCGTCGCCATTCGAGCCCCTCGACGATGCCAGTAAGAAAGTCGCTGAGGATATGGTTGCGGACGGCTTTAAATGGTTCGTCGGCCTGGTGGAAACGCGTCGCGGCGTCAAGGCGGCCGACATTCCGGGCCTGCTCGACGGTAAAATCTTCTCCGGCCGCGAGGCGTTGCAGGCGAAGTTGGTCGATCAACTCGGCGGCGAAGACGAGGCCGTCAAATGGTTGAAGGATACCAAAGGTGTCCCCGAGGACGCTAAAATCACCGACTGGAAGCCTGGAAATACAGGGAGTTACGGCTTTGCGGGCATGTCGGCCGGCATTGCCGGATGGCTGTTCGGGCAATCGGCGGCAGATGCAGCGAATTTTTTGCTTCGTGATCGGACGATTTCAACGCTCGGGCTTGACGGTCTCCTCTCAGTTTGGCACCCTTCTGAAAAATAACGAGAAATGGTCGCCGAGCTGGGGAGCGAAACGTGATCAAATCGGAGCTGGTGCAAAAAATTGCGACTGCCAATCCGCATCTTTACCACCGAGATGTCGAGCGCATCGTGAATGTCATTTTTGACGAGATCGTCGATGCTTTGTCGCGCGGTGATCGCGTCGAGCTTCGCGGTTTCGGCGCATTTACGGTGAAACATCGGGCGTCGCGGCAAGGAAGAAATCCGCGCACGGGATCGACGGTCGCGGTGGCCGAGAAGTTCGTGCCGTTCTTCAAGACCGGCAAGGAACTTCGCGACAAGTTGAATAAACTCAACGGCAGTACGCACTGAGCGACGCCGCCGCTTATCGAAAGTTAAAGAAAGGCTGATCATGTTCAGGCGTGTTCTATCGCTGCTTATCGGCTTTCCGCTCGGCATCATCCTGGTGGCGATTGCGGTTTCCAATCGTCAGCCGGTAGACCTGATCCTCGATCCGTTCCGACCTGAGACGCCGGCTCTGTCGATCGAATTGCCGTTTTACATCTACCTGATGGCGGCGCTTGTCGTCGGCGTGATCCTCGGCGGTGTCGCGACGTGGATGGGACAGGGTCGCTGGCGACAGACCGCGCGTTCGCAAGGCCGCCGCGCCGCGCGATGGCAGGCGGAAGCTGATCGATTGGCCCGCGAGCGGGAAATTTCGTCAGCCGCTTCAAGCCAGACCGTAGCGATCTCCGGCCGTTGACCACACGAGACGTTCAATGACATTCGATGCGCTTACGCTTTTCGGCCTCGTCGCCGTTAGCCTCATGCTTTTGTTCTATACGTTCGAGGACAGCAGCTCGTGGTGCATCCTCGGGTTTTCGGTCGCGTGCGCGATGGGCTCCGTTTATGGATTTCTTCAGGGTGCGTGGCCGTTCGGGTTGGTCGAAGGTGTGTGGACCTTCATCGCCTTGAAGCGCTGGCAAAAGCGCCGCCTCACTGGTAATCCCGCAGCGTAATTTATGAAATTCTATGAGCCCAATCGCGAAAATTTGCGGAATAACGACGCCTGAAGCGTTGGATGCGGCCATTGCGGGCGGCGCCGACTACATCGGACTTGTCTTTTTCGCGAAGAGTCCGCGCCATCTTGAAATCGCTCGCGCCAAGGCGCTCGCCGGGCTCGCGCGCGGCAGGGTGAAGATTGTGGCGCTGACGGTCGATGCCAGCGATGAGACGCTGCAAGAGATTGTCGACGAAGTAGCGCCCGATGCGCTCCAACTTCACGGTGGCGAGACGCCTGAAAGAGTCGCCGAGATCAAGCGGAAGTTCGGGCGTGCAGTGATCAAGGCCATTCCGGTCGCGACAGCGGAAGACGCGTCGAAGGCACGCGATTACGTCGGCGTGGCGGACGTCATTCTGTTCGACGCCAAAGCGTCATCTGGTGCCGATCTGCCAGGCGGCAACGGGCGAACATTCGACTGGTCGGTTTTGGAAGGCGTTTCGGATTCCATCCCGTTCATGCTGTCCGGTGGTTTGGACCCCGACAACGTCGCCGAGGCAATCGCGCAGATGCATCCTGCTGCGGTCGATGTTTCATCCGGCGTCGAGATGGCTCCTGGCGTAAAAGACCCGGAGCGGATCCGTCGCTTTCTTCACGTGGCAAAGACCGCTAAGCAGACTTAGACCTGCCCCAGCCGGTTTCGCGGCAAGGGGCTAGAACGAGGCCGACATGGCGATCAAAATGGCGACCATATCGAAAAAGGCGGCGGAAGCCGCTCTCAATAGTTACGCGACAGGCCCTGACGATAAGGGCTTTTTCGGCATCTTTGGCGGCCGCTTTGTCGCTGAAACGCTGATGCCACTGATCCTCGACCTTGAGCGGGCCTACGATGTCGCGAAGGCTGATCCGGAATTTCGGCGCGAGCTCGATCATCTCAATCTGCATTATGCGGGCCGGCCGAGCCCGCTCTATCACGCCGAGCGGATGACGGCTGAACTCGGCGGCGCCAAGATCTATTTCAAGCGCGAAGAGCTGAACCACACCGGCTCGCATAAAATCAACAATTGCCTCGGCCAGATTCTGCTGGCGCGCCGCATGGGCAAGACGCGCATCATCGCCGAAACGGGTGCGGGTCAGCATGGCGTTGCGGTCGCGACGGTCTGCGCGAAATACGGCATGACCTGCGAAATCTACATGGGCGCCACCGACGTCGAGCGGCAAGCGCCGAACGTCGCGCGCATGACGCTGCTCGGCGCTAAGCTCAATCCGGTGACGTCCGGTGCGGGCACGCTCAAAGACGCGATGAACGAAGCGTTGCGCGACTGGGTGACGAACGTGCGCGATACCTATTACCTGATCGGAACGGCGGCGGGGCCGCATCCGTATCCGGCGATGGTCCGCGATTTCCAATCGATCATCGGCACCGAGCTGCGCAGTCAGATGATGGAAGCGGAAGGACGTCTGCCCGATACGCTCGTTGCCTGCATCGGTGGCGGTTCGAATGCCATCGGCATTTTCCATCCGTTTCTCGACGACAAGGATGTGTCGATCTACGGCGTTGAGGCTGGCGGTCATGGTGTCGATGTCGCTAACGGTCATGCTGCATCGATGACCGGCGGATCGCCCGGCGTTCTGCACGGCAATCGCACTTATCTGCTGCAGGACAGCGACGGGCAGATCCTCGAAGGACATTCGATCTCGGCGGGCCTCGACTATCCGGGCGTCGGGCCTGAGCATTCCTGGCTCAAGGATATCGGGCGCGTCACCTACGTCCCAGCGACCGACAAGGAAGCGCTCGATGCCCTACTACTCTGCACCAGGCTCGAGGGCATCATTCCGGCGTTGGAGTCTAGTCACGCATTGGCATACGTCGTGAAGCTCGCGCCGACCCTGCCAAAGGACAATCTGCTTGTCGTCAATATTTCGGGGCGCGGCGATAAGGATCTCGACACAGTCGCGAAGCATCTGGGACTGAAGATCTGACGATGACCACCCACAGCACACGCATCGATGCGCGCTTCGCGGCGCTGAAGAAAAAGAAGCGTCCGGCGCTCATCACGTTCGTGACGGCGGGCGATCCGGATTTCGGTACGAGCAGGGCGATCCTCGACGATCTCGTCGAGGCGGGTGCCGACATCATCGAACTCGGTATGCCGTTTTCCGATCCGATGGCCGACGGACCGGCCATTCAGGCCTCGTCACAGCGAGCGCTCAAGTCCGGTCAGAACATGATCAAGACGCTGGAGATCGTCCGGGATTTCCGCGCCAGCGATACGGCGACGCCAATCGTGCTGATGGGCTACTACAATCCGATTTACGTCTACGGCAACGAGCGGTTCATCGCGGATGCCAAGGCGGCGGGTGTCGATGGGCTGATCGTCGTCGACGTACCGCCCGAAGCCGACGACGAACTGTGCCTGCCCGCCCTCAAGGCCGGGCTCAACTTCATCCGGCTCGCCACCCCGACGACGGACGAGGAGCGGTTACCGACGGTCCTGCAGAACACGTCGGGCTTTGTTTACTATGTCTCGATCACCGGCATAACCGGCGCTGCCGCCCCTATAGTGAACGATGTTCATAATCAGGTGAAGAGGATCAAAGCCGAGACTCCCCTGCCGGTCGTCGTCGGGTTCGGCGTCCGCAGCGGCGAGCAGGCGCGGGCAATCGTCAAGGGAGCGGATGGCGTCGTCGTCGGCTCGGCCATCGTCTCGACAATAGAAAAGTCTTTGGGATCAAAGGGCGAGCCAACGGACAGCACTCGGAAAGGCGTTTCGGAACTGGTGCGTGAATTAAGCTCGGCACTAAGCGCCGACTAGCGTTTTTCGCGGATAAGCTCTATTGGATAGCGTCTTCTGCACCCCCATTTCCGGGCAGCGTCCTAGCGCCGGTCCGCGGTAAAGCGCTAAGAAACGGGCGGAGTGCGAAAGGGGTGCCATTGTGCCCGCACGTTGACGCGGTATGCACACCTTGCAGCGGCTTACGAGGAGCCAACAGGACGTGAATTGGATCAATAACGTCGTCCGCCCTAAGATCAGCGGGCTCTTGTCGACGGCGAAGCGCGAGGTTCCGGACAATCTCTGGGTCAAGTGTCCGGAGTCCGGCCAGATGGTCTTTTATAAAGACCTTGAGGCGAACCAGTTCGTGGTGCCTGGCTCGAACTATCATATGCGCATGAGTTCGCAGCAGCGGATGGAGCATCTGTTCGACGACGGTCAATACCGCACGGTTGCCGTTCCGTCCGTCCAGCAAGACCCCCTCAAGTTCCGTGACGGCCGCAAGTATGCCGACCGCCTGAAAGACGCGAAGGCCGCGACCAAGCTCGAGGACGCGATTTTGGTCGGCGAAGGTCAACTCGACGGCCTACCGGTCGTCGCGGCCGCGCAGGATTTCAGGTTCATGGCCGGTTCGCTCGGTATGGCGGCTGGCGAAGCGATCATCACCGGTATGCTGCGTGCGGTCGAGCTCAAGACGCCTTTCATTCTGTTCGCAGCTTCGGGCGGCGCGCGGATGCAGGAAGGCATCCTGTCGCTCATGCAGATGCCGCGCACTACGATTGCGGTGCAGCGGCTTCGGGACGCGCATCTGCCGTACATCGTCGTCCTCACCGATCCGACGACCGGCGGTGTCACGGCGTCTTACGCCATGCTTGGTGACATCCACATCGCTGAGCCCGGCGCGCTTATCTGTTTTGCCGGGCCGCGCGTCATTCAACAAACAATCCGTGAGCAGTTGCCCGATGGGTTCCAGCGTGCGGAATATCTACTCTCGCACGGCATGATCGATATGGTCGTTCATCGGCATCAGCTTCGCGAGACACTGTCGCGGGTGTGCCGGTTGCTCATGAGCGGCGTGCAGGCGACGACGTCGAAAGACGCGCGCAAGATGAACGGCAAGCCTTACGTCAACGGCTCGCAGGTCGACAGCAGCGTTGTCGAGACGGCAGCGCGTCAGACAGGCGGCGTGATCGAACCCGAGGTCGTGCCGAATAGCCAGCGTTTCGATCCCGGCAAGGGCGACAAGCCGAAGCGCGACGACGCAAGTTCATCGGGAACTTCGAAAGACGCGCCGCGGAGCGCTTAAGCTTTTTCAAAACACTTGCGGGGCCCACGGATATGTCCTCGTCAACGACACGGCGAACCAGCGACTCGCTCCTCGCCGACATGATGCTCTTGCACCCGAAGCTGATCGATCTTTCGCTCGGCCGGGTCGAACGTCTGCTTGCGAAACTCGGGCATCCGGAAAAGAAGCTCCCGCCCGTCGTTCATATCGCGGGGACGAACGGCAAAGGCTCCGTCACGGCTTACCTTCGCGCTTTCACCGAAGCGGCCGGGAAACGCGCGCACGTTTATACCTCGCCGCACCTCGTTCGCTTTCACGAGCGGATCGCGCTTGCCGGCGACGATGGGATAGCGCGCGCAATCGACGAGGATTTTCTGGTCGATATCCTGATGCGCGTTCATGCCGTGAACGACGGCGACGACATCACTCAATTCGAGATTACGACGGCAGCGGCATTCTTGGCGTTTTCGGAGCGACCGGCGGATGTCCTGCTGCTCGAGGTCGGGCTTGGCGGCAGACTCGACGCGACGAACGTCATTCCGAATCCGGCGCTGACCGTCATCACACCGATCTCGATGGATCACGCCGAAAAACTCGGACCGACGCTCGCCAAGATCGCTTTCGAGAAAGCCGGTATTTTCAAGCGGGGCGTTCCCGGTATCGTCTCGCAACAGACGGATGACGTGCTGACGGTGCTTGAGACGCGTGCTCGCGTGATTGGAGCGCCGTTGACCGTTTGGGGCCGCGATTACGATGCATACGAGCAGGCCGGACGTCTCATCGTCCAGCAAAACGACCGTCTTCTCGATCTGCCGCTGCCGGCGCTGATCGGGAGGCATCAGATCATCAATGCCGGAACCGCCGTCGTGGCGTCGCTGACGCTGGGCGAAAAGGTTTCGGCTCTTGCTGTCGACGAGCAGGCGATCGAGACGGGTCTTCGCACGGTTGAATGGCCAGCGCGGATGCAGCGTCTGACGTCGGGTCCGCTTCCCGACATCCTCGGAGAAGAAGCGGAGCTTTGGCTCGACGGCGGTCATAATCCGGCAGCGGGAGATATGCTCGCCGACACGCTCGCGACGCTCGACGAGAAATCACCGAAGCCCGTTTATCTCATCGTCGGGATGATGGGGCAGAAAGATGCGCTGGGCTTCCTGGCGCCGTTCCGCGGGCTTGTCCGCGCCATCTACACGGTTCCGATCCCCGGTGCGCACGAAGCTCCCCATAGTGAGGAAGATCTCGCGGAGGTCGCGCGGGGGGCTGGGATGCAAGCGCTTGATCGCAAAAATGTGATTGATGCACTGCACACAATCGCCGGGCTTTCCGCCGGACCGAAGCGGGTTCTCATCTGCGGCTCGCTTTATTTGGCCGGCCATGTCCTTTCACTTCAAGAAGGCCTCGAATAGGATTGGTGCAGGCGGTCTATGCCGCTTTGCGCAAAGTCAAAGCGAGCGGTCCGAGTTCGGTGATTTTGAGTTCGGAAGGCCATAAAATGCGCTAGGTTGGCGGGGCTATATCGGTCTGCAATTCGCTCGCTGCATTCCGGCCGTTGCCTATCAGCACGAATGGAGGCCTGGGACTCGAAGGACCCGCGATATACAGAACACCATCAAGAAAAAACTAGACCGCCAATCAGGCGTCATTTCGGAGGAGATGAAACATGCAGCACGTAGCTATGGATAAGCTAAAAGGCCGGCAGATCATCAAGTCGCGCTACGACAATTTTATCGGTGGCAAGTGGGTCGCGCCTGTGCGCGGCCAGTATTTCCAAAACGTGACGCCGATCACGGGCCAACAGGTTTGCGAGGTCGCGCGTTCGACGGCCGAGGATATCGAACTCGCGCTCGACGCCGCGCATAAAGCGAAAGACGCTTGGGGCAATTCATCGCCCGCAGCTCGTGCCCGCGTCATGGCGAAAATCGCCACCCGGATGGAAGAGAATCTCGACATCCTGGCTCTTGTCGAAACCATCGACAACGGTAAGCCGATCCGCGAGACGACGCATGCCGACGTGCCTCTCGCCATCGATCACTGGCGCTACTTCGCCGGCTGTCTCCGCGCGCAGGAAGGTTCTATCGCCGAGATCGATCACGATACCGTCGCCTATCACTTCCACGAGCCGCTCGGTGTTGTCGGGCAGATCATTCCGTGGAACTTCCCGCTGCTCATGGCGGTGTGGAAACTTGCCCCCGCGATCGCTGCTGGCAACTGCGTGGTTCTGAAGCCTGCCGAGCAGACGCCGATGTCGATCATGGTTCTGATGGAGCTGATCGCCGATATTCTTCCCGAAGGCGTCATCAACGTCGTCAACGGTTTCGGCGTCGAAGCAGGGAAGCCGCTGGCGCAGAACAAGCGTATCGCCAAGATTGCGTTCACGGGCGAGACGACGACGGGCCGCCTGATCATGCAGTACGCATCGGAAAACATCATTCCGTGCACACTGGAACTTGGCGGCAAGTCGCCGAACATCTTCTTCGCCGACGTTATGAATGCGGACGACGAATACTTCGACAAGTGCCTCGAAGGTTTCACGATGTTCGCGCTGAACCAGGGCGAAGTCTGCACCTGCCCCAGCCGCGCGCTCATCCAGCGTTCGATCTATGAGAAGTTCATGGAGCGGGCACTCGAACGTGTCGTCAAGATCAAGCAAGGGCATCCGATGGACGCCTCGACCATGATCGGCGCGCAGGCATCGAACGATCAGCTAGAGAAGATCCTGAGCTACATCGAAATCGGCAAGGGTGAGGGCGCGCGCGTTCTGACCGGCGGTCGTCGCGCGAGCCTCGGTGGCGAGCTTGCCAGTGGTTATTACGTCGAGCCGACCGTGCTCGAAGGCCACAACAAGATGCGCGTGTTCCAGGAGGAAATCTTCGGGCCGGTTGTTTCCGTCACGACCTTCGAAGATGACGCCGAAGCGCTCGCGATTGCCAATGACACACTTTACGGACTCGGTTCGGGCGTCTGGACCCGTGACGGCACGCGCGCGTATCGCATGGGCCGCGCCATCAAGGCGGGCCGAGTGTGGACGAACTGCTATCATGCATATCCGGCGCACGCTGCGTTCGGTGGCTACAAGCAGTCGGGCATCGGCCGCGAGACGCACAAGATGATGCTCGATCACTATCAGCAGACGAAGAACATGCTCGTCAGCTATAGCCCCAAGGCGCTTGGCTTCTTCTGATGCGCGGTTAGCGTTTGAGATCGGGCACGCGCCGCTCATCCGGTGCGTGCCCTTTTCTTCTTCACCGCCAGGAGATTTTCAGATGACCCATCGCGTCACGGCAATGCCCGACACGCTTACTCTCATCAAGAAGCTCGAAGGCATTCACGGCCCGTTGCTCTTTCATCAATCCGGCGGATGCTGCGATGGCAGCGCGCCGATGTGTTATCCGCGCGGCGAATTCAAGGTCGGCGCGCAGGACATTTACATGGGCGAGATCGGCGGTCAGCCGTTCTACATGGGCCGCTCGCAATTCGAATACTGGCAGCATACGCATCTGATCATCGACGTCGTACCGGGGCGCGGATCGGGCTTTTCCGTGGAAAGTCCGGAAGGCGTTCGCTTTCTGACCCGCTCGCGCATCTATACGGATGCCGAGAACGATGAGCTCGATGCGCTCGGCCCGCCGCCGACGGGCGTCGAACATCCGCCACTCTGAGTAACGCCGCTCGCCTCAGCCAAATCGGAGGAAACAAGCCGATGACTGCTTCAAGGACACTGCGCGATATTACCGGTATGGGATACACGCCAGCGAGCATCGGGACCTCGGCGCTGGTCTTGATCGATTGCCAGAATACGTATCGCGAAGGTGTGATGCAGCTGGACGGGGTCGAGCCCGCGCTCATTGAATGCCGGAGCCTTTTGCAGCGCTATCGCGATGCTGGGCGGCCGGTCATTCACATTCAGCACGATGCGGGCGCCGGAACGCCCTACGATGTTCACGACCGGATTGGCGCTATCGCGGATGTGGTGGCGCCACGAGCGGGCGAACCTATCGTCGTGAAGAATTACCCCAGCTCGTTCGAGAAAACGAACCTCAATGATCTGCTCAAAAGCTATGGCGTCGAGGACGTCGCGCTTGCCGGATTCATGACCCACGTATGCGTAAATTCGACAGCTCGCGCCGCGTTCAACAACGGCTATCGCGTGACGGTCGTCGGCAATGCCACGGCGACGCGATCGCTTCCCAATCCGTCGGGCGGCGACATTTCAGCCAAAGACTTGCATGAGGCGAGCTTGGCGGCGCTGAACGATATTTTCGCGGTGGTGGTGCCTGCGACGGATAGCATCTCGGACTGACCGCATCCGGCTGTTCACACAAACAAAAAGCCCCACATGACGCGGGGCTTTTCTCATTCCAAATCCGAAGCTGCGGCTTAGACGGCAGCCGCCACGCTCGAATTGATCCAGTCTTCGAGCTTCTTCTTCTGAACGATCGCGCCGGTGTGCTGGGCGGCGACCTTGCCGCCCTTGAAGATCAGCAGTGTCGGCATGGCACGAATGCCGTAATGGCCGGTCACCTGCGGGTTTGCGTCGACGTCGACTTTAACGACCTTGACCTTGCCGGTCATTTCCTTGGCAACCTGGTCCAGAGCCGGTGCCATGGCCTTGCAGGGGCCGCACCACTCGGCATGGAAGTCAACGAGGACGGGCTCGCTGGATTTCAGAACCTCGGCTTCGAAGCTGGCATCTGTCACTGCGTTAGACATTTGATTATTCTCCATTTCCGGGCCGGTTTGTATCGGCCGTACCCGTCTGCCGCGGTTGCGCGCAATAAGAAAAACCGATCCCACAAGTAGGGATTGGCTCAGACAGCGTCAAGGCTCCCCAAGTTCAGATCCCAAAGGCGGGTAGTGTAGCCATCAAGGACGTCCGGGGGAATTTCCATGAGTCGCGGGCCATCCGTCCAGAGCAGGGCGGCTCGGACGACCTTATCGGGGTAGATTTCACGCAGGGCGAGGCGGTAGGCCGCGAGTTGATAAAGATAGGCGTCTGCAACTTGGCCGATTTCCGCTGGCGGCGGCCTGTTCGTCTTGTAGTCGACGACCAGGACCTCGTGATCGGTGATCGCAATGCGGTCGATCTGGCCCGAGAGATCGAGCGCCGGTCCCTTGCCTGACGGCCTTGGAATGACGGCGGCGAGCGGGGCTTCCGCGACGCTCTCGGGTCCGAAGATCGCGGCGAACGCCGGATCACGCAAGACAGCGAGGGTTTCTTTGACGACGCTGGCGCGAACCTTTGCCGGCAGCAAGGCACCGCGCCGCTCGACGAAGGCCATTGCGATTTCCGCGCGACGGCTGTCCTCGATCGAGGGCAAATGCTGCAAAAGCGCGTGCGTGATCGTGCCCCGCAGAAACCGGTTCGCGCCGCCGACCGCGAGGGGAGATGGGCTGTCGTTTGTCGTCGCCGCGTCGCGCTTCGGGGGAGCAGCCGGCTCGCCTTCGACATCGGGCGCGTAAGGTTCGAGACGCGACGGCGCAAGAGGCACCGAGAGTTTGGGTTCCGCTGGCGCGCGCGCGTTGGCGAACTCCGGCCGTGAAATAGCTTCGCGCTCGGCATCTCTCTCACGCTTCGGTTTCTCGGGGCCGGAAACCTGAGGCGTCTGCGTCCGCCAAATCTTTCGGCCATCTTCGAGCACGATCTCCGTCATGCCGGGAACAAGCGCATCCGACACGACCTCATACCAGCAACCCGGAGCGGGGCCGCGCTTGCTTTCGAAGCCCGCGACGTAGAGACGATCGCGCGCGCGCGTCATTGCAACGTAGAGAAGGCGATTGCGCTCCTCGGCATCGCGCGTCTCCTTTGCCGCGCGGGCGGCGGCGACGGCGGGCACGCCAGATGTGCCCTTGACGACCCAGACGATCGGCTCCGAAAGTCCATCCGGACGAGTAACGTCGCCAAGCTTCACAAGTCGCGAGGTCGCGTCTTCACCCGACGATGTCGTGCAGGTGTCGGGTAAAAATACGATCGGCGCTTCGAGGCCTTTGGCGCCGTGAATGGTCATGACGCGAACCTCGTCGCGGCCGTGGTCCATATCGCGCTTCACCTCAGGGTTCGCGGCGCGCAGTTTGGCGAGAAATTGCGTCAGCGAAGGCGGATCGCGTTCGTCGTAGGACAATGCGAGGCCGAGAAATTCGTCGATAACGTCGGCGGCTTCCGGTCCGAGCCGGTTGAGCATTTTCGCGCGCATGCCATCACGTTCGAGCAGACCGGAGAAGAATTCAAAGGGCGGCGTGAAGTCGGCTTTGGCGCGCCAGCGTCGTAGCGTTTCAGCCGCGAATGCGAATTCAGGTTTGTCAGCCGCCTTCTCGATAAGCGCTTTCCAGAGCGTCTTTTGTCCACGGCCATGCGCAATGGCGAGAAGGTCGTGATCATCAAGGCCGAAGAGCGGACCTTTCAACACGGTCGCGAGCGCTAGATCGTCTTCGGGCAGGGTCAGGAAGTCGCCGAGCACCATGAGATCCTGCACGGCGATCTGCTCGATGAGCTTGATCCGGTCGGAGCCGGCAACGGCAATGTTGCGGCGCTTCAAGGCCGCGACCATCGGCACCGCAAACGGATTGCGCTTGCGCACCAGGATGAGGATATCGCCGGGAGTGATCGGGCGATCTTCCGAGAGCAGCCGTTCGCCGCTATCAATCCAGGATTTGATCGTCTCCGCCATACGCTCGGCGAGGCGATTGGCGGGGGACTGCTCTTTCGTGTCCGATAGCGGCTGCCAAGGATCGGCGTCGACGGCATCTTCGGGCTTTTCCGTATCCCAGATTTCGACGAGGCCCGCGTGTCCGATGCGGTTCGCGACATGCGAGATGCTGCCGCTGTCGGCGGTCAATCCTGGCGTCCGAACGGAATCAAGGAAGACGCGATCGACGGCGGAGAGGACAGGGGCAACGGTGCGGAACGAAAGCGTGAGAGGAACGCGCTTCCACGTGCGTTGGGCGTTTTGCGCGAGGTCGGAGAAGCGCTGGCCCATTTCGGCGAACTTCTCGGGAGCGGCGCCCTGGAACGAGTAAATCGACTGCTTCTCGTCTCCGACAGCAAATACGGTCCGCGTCGCGGCGCCCGCGCCCATATCGGAGAAGAACTCACGCGCCAGCGCGGAAATGATGTCCCATTGCTCGGGGCTCGTGTCCTGCGCTTCATCGACGAGGATATGATCAAGACCGCCGTCGAGCTTGAAGAGCACCCACTGCGCCTGACCGTTCTCGCTGGTCAGGAGGTCGCGGGTTTTTAAAATGAGATCGTCGAAATCCAGGGCGCCCGCTGAATTCCGCGCCGCTGCGTAGCACCTCAGTACGTGCCCGGCGAGCTGATAGAGGGCGAGAGAGGCTTCGACGAGGGTTAGTGCACGCAATTCCTGCGAGAGCTTGAAGAAGTTTTGTTGCGCTCGCTGGCAGCGGTCGTGAAGTCCGGGCTTTTCCTGGATGAGCGCTTTGGTCATCAGGCTTTTGCGGACGTCTTCTCCCTTATCGATGAGAAAGTAATCGCCGAGGATATCGGCCTTGCGGCGATGATCGAGATCGGCAAGTGCGGCAGAGAGTTTCGCGGCGTGGCCGACGTCCGTTTTGCCTCCTGTCGCTAGCAACTCTCTCAGTTCGCGGATGTCGTCGCTCGAAAGGACGTTCGCGCATTCGCAGTGAATGTCGGCGACGGCACCGGTCGCGCGCGCACTCAATTGCTGGCGCAGGAATGCGTCCATCGCGGTCAGTTCGTCGAGGAATTCTCGCGGCTCGGTGTGCGCCGCCGCCTCAAGCCATTTGCGCTCTTCCACGGCTTTCGAGATGAGCTGATCGAATTGGGAATCCGCAGCATAGCGGATGATCACTTGGAGGGCCTTACCGAGCGGGGCGTTCGGGGCGCTGGTCGCCTGAGTCAGCGTCGCTTCGATCGCATCGGCCTTCAGGTCGCGCGCGGCGATATCGTCGAGGATCTTGAAATCGGGCGGCACCCCGGCTTCGAGAGGGTAGCGCTGCAACAGGCGTTCGGCAAAGGCGTGGATCGTCTGGACCTTAAGGCCGCCTGGCGTTTCGATGGCGTGGGCAAAGAGCGTGCGGGCGCGGGCGATCAGATCGTCCGAGACGCGTTCGCCGGTGACTTTGGTTAGATCGGCGCGCAGCGTGTCCTGCGCCATTGTTACCCAACCCGCCAAGCGGTCGAAGACGCGCTTCGACATTTCGGCGGCGGCGGCTTTCGTGAAGGTGAGGCAGAGGATGCGCTCGGGGCGTGTACCGGCGAGCAGCAAACGCAACACGCGCAAAGTGAGAACGTGGGTTTTTCCGGTTCCGGCGTTGGCGTTGACCCAGGCGGAATTTTGCGGATGCGAGGCCGCACTTTGGTTGTTGTTGGTCTCGCGCTGAATGTCTTCGACCGAAATTTTTTTTACTTCGAGGTTCATCACTAGGCCTCGTCTTCGACGTGGGCGGACCATTCGGCGACGCGCGCGAGATGGGCGTAGGCGTCGTAATCGTAATTATATCTTGGTCGGCGAATGGCGCGGTAGGGCGTCTCGGGATTGTCGAACGTCGCGATCAACTGTTCGAGGCCTGCGCGCGCGCTGGCGGCCAATGCCGCGACGTCGTCGGATTTGACCGTTCGTTCTTCGCCCGGAGGTTCGCTCCCCGAGGCGCGGATGTAGCGTAAGGCTTCGACGGAACGGCCAACGAGGTGCGGGAAGCCCGTTTCGCTGAGGGCGATGGCGGCTTCGAGTGGAAGCTGCGGTGAGCGCCCGGATTTTACCGCAGTGTCGCTCGGGGCGGCGCCGGTCTTGTAATCCGTGATGACGATCGACGCGCCTTTGTCGTCGATGCGATCGGCGCGTGCCGTCAGAGTGAAGGGCTTTCCGGCCACGTCCAGGACGAGGCGGCCGGAGGTTTCGGCGATGATGGAGTCGACGCCGTGACGCCGCGCCGCTTCCGTCATTGCGAACCAGTCGAGGAAGCGTTTCAGGCGCGGCAACCAGAAGGCTGCGATACGCGGGTGCCCGGTGAATCTTTCGAGCACGGCGGTCGCGATGCGTTCGAGTTCGGCACGAGGGTTCGGCGGCAACGCGTTGGGATATTCCTTTGCGAAATCCGAAAGCACTTGGTGGACCAATCCGCCGCGAAGGCTCGCGTCCGGTGCGGCGCCGAGCTCAGGAAGCGGATCGACCTTCAAGATGTGGCGCGCGAAGATCGTATAGGGATTGGTCGTCCAGCGTTCGATCTCCGTTACGCTCAACTTTCGCGGACGCATGTCGACAGGCGGCCGGGGCTCCGGGGGCTGAATGACGAGGCGATTTGCGGGATCGATCCAGTCGCGGGCGCGGGCCCAAGCGAGCCACGGCTTTTCCGCTTCGAGCACGGGCAGCAAGTCCATGCCCTTGAGGAGGGCGGTGATGCGCATCAGCCAACGCGACGGCACTGTCGGTACGCCGTCGACTTTTTCAGCGCGGGTGAGATAGACAGTCTCGGCGCCGAGCAGCGATACGAAGTCATGGGCGGCGCGGCCGGTTTCCTCTTCGGGCGATGGCAAACCAAGCTCGACGCGCATCGGCCGGTTCAGCCAGGCGCCCGGCTCAGCGGCTTCCGGCCATGTGCCTTCGTTCAGCGAGCCGACGATCAGAACGTCGGGCTGTTGCAGGCGTGCTTCGAATGGCCCCCAGATTGAAATGCGCGGGTGGACGTGCGTGCGTTGGCGGACGTTTTCGCGGGCGAGAAGCGTGGCGTAAAGATCGGCGTAATCGGCGGCGCGGATTTCGATGCCGGGTGTTTCGGGTTTCAGCAGTTCGGTGAAGAAGCGCGTCGCGGTTTCTCCGGCTTCGCCCTGCCATAGGGGGTTCTGCAGGTTCGAAGCCTCGCCTTCTTCTTCCGGAAGCGTTGCGAGAGCTTCAGCGGCGGCGGCATGGGCGCGTGCCAAGTCGGCGAGCGTGTGCTTATCGTCGGCGGCGTAAAATTCGATCAGGGGTTTGAACACCTCCGCCATCTTGTCGACGACGACGCGGGCGCCATCGATGTCTTCTTGCCAAAGCCGTTCGGCAGCTGTGTGCTTGCGCCGGTCTTCGTCGAGGTCGGCGTGGTCGAGAGCGGCGATGACGCCTTCGATGCCGCGACCGAGGTACGGTCTGCGGAAAGCGCCGATTTCCAAAGCGCGCGAATAACGGCGGATGTCGAATGTCTTGAAGCCGATCCGGCAGAGCGGATGACGAAGGAGCGCCATCGTTTCGGCGGGAGCGAAGTCGCTGACGACGGCATTGATGACGAGCGCGAGGAAAGCTCCCGGAACGGTCTTCGCGAAGGGGCGACCGGCGCTATCGTCGACGAGGATGCCCCAGGCTTCGAGGCGGATGGCGACGCGGCGCGCTAGCAGCCGGTCCGGCGAGACGAGAGCGGCTTTCCGCCCCGGCGTTTCGATGGCTTCGCGAAGAATGAGGGCGACAGTTTCGGCTTCATCCTGTGCCGACGGTGCTTCGATCAGAGCGACGCCGGATAGGGCTTTGGCGAGGCCGCCTTTGTCGGCGCGCGCCGTGAAGTCATGCCAGCGATCAGTTGTTGCGGACGGACGCATCGCTTCGCTGAAGAAGGCCGAGCGGGTGCGGCGCGTGGCGTCGATCTCCACTCCCGGCAATTCCTGCACATCGCTTCTGGCGACGCTGAGTTCGTCGAGCAGCGTCTTCAAGCCGAACTGCGGATGTTCGGGATGGCCGGGCGTAATCCTGTTCCAGCTCTCATCGTCCAGAGTCGTGTCGAGCGCGGGCAAGACAACGGCGCCGGAGACGTGCGTTGCGACGGCGCGCATCAGCGATACGGTTGCCGGAATGGAGCCCGTGACGCCCGCAACGATAACGACATCCTCGGGCTTCAGCTTCGAGATCCGTTCGGCTTCGGCAAGGATAGAGGCGTTGCGCCGCGCTTCCGGAGACGCGAGATCGTTGGCTGCGAGAAAGTTGGGCCAGAACTCAGTGACGATCTTGAGGAAATCGACGGTCTTCTTCCAATGCTCGGAATAGGTTTCCGGCACGAGCGACTGAATGCCGGACAGCGAGACGTTCTCGCGCTCGATGTCGTCCATCAGCTTGGCAAGTTCGGTGGCGAGCTGGGCGGCTTGCGCGGGCGTCGAGCCAAGCGCCGTCTTGGTCGAGGTCGTCGAAGCTTCGGCCATCGTCTGCCGCCAGCGGGCGACGAGCTGCATCAAGACGAGCATTCGGTCGAGTGGATTGATCGCGGGCGTTTGCTCCAGCGCGTCGATGCCGGAGGGGCCGAATTCGAGGAGGTTCGAGATCAACGAGACGTCGCCGTCGCCCTCGGAGATTGGCTGGATGCGCGGCATGATCAGCGCGCGTGTTTTAGCAACCGATAGAAAAGCATCGCGTGCGGCGCGCGCGGCGCGGCGCGTCGGGAGAAGAAGCGTGATTTTCGGCAGCGATAGAGTATCGGGCTTCTGGCCGCCGGGCTTCGGAAGATCTCCATTCAAAATCGCACGGGCAAGCGCTTCGAGAAACGGCACGCCGAGCGGCAGAGTGAAGATGTGCGGCGCCATCAATCGGAACTCGTCGTCAGTGGTTGCTTGAGAGCAGATTCTGCTTCGGCGAGCGCTTGGGGCGTGCCGACGTGCATCCAAATGCCCTCGAGGCGGAGGCCGTAGAGGCGTTCTTTGTCGATGGCTTTGTTCCAAAGCTTGTTCAACGAAAACGGACCTTCAGGGGCGCCATCGAACAGACGCGCGTGCGCGATGGAAACGCCGGCGAATACGAACGGCGCCATCTTTGACCCCGACTGTCTCGTTAGACGCCCCATCGGGTCCATCTGAAAGTCGCCGAGGCCCTCGTAGCCAATGCTGGCCGCGAGGGGGGCGACGAGCATCAGGCTGTCCATCGTCTTCTCGTCCCAGGCGTCGAGCAGACGGTCGAGGTTGGAACCCAAGCCTTCGATCCAGACCGAGTCCGAATTATGGATGACGAACGGTCCATTCCCAAGCTTGGGAAGTGCATGGAGAACGCCGCCGCCCGTATCGAGAAGCTGCTTGCGCTCATCGGAGATGACGATCTTCGGCGCTTGGCGATGGGCGAGGTGCTTTTCCAGTTCGTCAGCGAGGTAATGTACGTTGACCACGGCGCGCTTGATGCCCGCAGCCTTTAGGCGGTCGAACACATGATCGATAAGAGGTTTGCCGCCGAGCCGGACGAGAGGCTTAGGGATTACGCTCGTCAGTGGGCGCATGCGTTCGCCTTTGCCGGCAGCCAGGACGAATGCGCTCGTTGGGCGCTTGGCGGACGTCATGTCAGATGCGTCTCCGGAATTCGGGTTAGATATTCAGAGCTTCTGCGCGCAGGCTCCGAGGCAGGTTCTCGTCATACCATGCCCTGAGGGGCGCGAGATCCCGATGCTGCAGATCCCGTTCGAGATACCCCCAGATCCGTGGCAGGTGGGCCAGATATTGCTTTTTTCCGTCCCGCATCGCGAGACGGGCGAAGATACCCAGGATTTTTGTATTTCGTTGGGCGCCGAGGGCGGCATAACTGAAGGCAAATTCGGCTTCATCGAACGAGGGATCGCGGCTGGCCGTGGCCGCGACATACTGGGCCAGCAACAGCTTTTCCAAGTCTTCCGGCACGTCGAGGCGGGCATCCTGGAGGAGCGACACGAGATCGTAGGCGGCCGGCCCGATCATCGCGTCCTGGAAATCGATGATGCCGACATCGCGCGGGCTCTTACGGTCATCGAGCGCGATGAGGTTGGGAGAATGGAAATCGCGCAGCAGCCACGTCTTCCGTTGGGCGAGCACGCGATCGAAAATCGCTTTCCAAAGCGTATTGAATTCATTGCGTGCCGATTGGGGCGCAGGGCTTCCGCGTAGGGCGGGCCAATACCAATCGAGCAGCAGTTCGGTCTCGATTTCGAGAACGCCATGGTCGGCGACCGGCAATTCGAAGACGGAGCCGTCCGAAAGCGGAATGCGTTCGAGCGGTGGCGCGCTTTGGACGGCGACGAGCGCATCGACGCCGCGTTTCCAAAGAGAGGCTTGGTCACGGCCTTTCTTGACTTCGGCACCGAATACTTCGTCGCCGAAATCTTCGATCAGCAGCAGGCCCTCGGCCAAGTCCTCCGCCAGAATGTGGGGTACGGAAAGTCCCGCGGTTTCGAGCGTGCGACCGATGGCGACGAAAGCCTTCACGCTCTCCGCGAGATGGGCGATGGCGCTGTAGGATTTGCCGTCGCGGATCGGCGGGCCGTCCGGCGTTCGCGGCGAATCCATCAGGATGGCGCGGGAACCATCGGCCTTGACGAGGCGGGCATAGCGGCGCGGGGAGGCGTCGCCTTGAAGATAGCTGAATGCCGTCGACGCGTTGCTCCAGCCGGCTTTTTCCAGAAACAAGCGGATGGCCGCGAAGCGATTGAGGCGTGCCGCCGAAGCGACCGCTACGACGATGCTGACGTTTCGCCGGTCAAAGGATGCCGCTTCGTCGAAGCGTACCGTTAGCCGGTCAGCCGGGACGCGGCCATCGCCACGCGATGGCCATTCGACGATGGCGATGCCGCGAGCAAGGGCGGCGTCGAGCCCCAGTTCGTCGATCTCGGCCGGGTCGGACAGGCGGTAGAGATCGAGATGAGCAATCTCGAAGCGGGGGCTTTCGTAGGCTTGCACGAGCGTGAAGGTCGGACTTGGAATTTCAAGCTCCGGATCGCCCGCGATAGCGCGGATGAGGGCGCGGGCAAACGTCGACTTGCCGGCGCCGAGATCGCCTTCGAGGGCGAGGGTGTCGCCGGGCTGGACGAGGAACGCGATTTCCTGCGCCAGCCGCGAGACGTCGCCTTCCGTCAGGTCAGGGAATAAAACTGCCGAATGTGTCATTGCGCCCGTATTTACGCCGCGCGGGAGCCGTCCGCCAGCCGGTCTGTGCTGCTGTCCGTGTCGCCCGCCAGACGGGCGACGGGATTCTCGGGGATGCGGACGATGACGCGGGTGCCACGGCCTTCTTCCGACGTGATTTCAATGGTGCCGCCATGAAGCTCTACGAGGCTTTTGGCAATTGAAAGGCCAAGACCGGCGCCACGGTGTTCGGAGCCCCGGCTGCGGCTTTCAAAGCGCTGGAAGACGCGCCCGATCTGGTCTTTCGGAATGCCGATGCCCTCATCGTCGATCCGGAAGTTGATCATGCCGTCTTCGCGCCAGCAGGCGAGGTGAACGGTGCCGTTGACGTTCGAGAAGCCGACCGCATTCGACAGGAGGTTATAGAGGATTTGGCGCATACGCGCCTCGTCGACCATGATTTCGGTGACGTCGTCGGCGACGGCGATGTCGATTGTGAGACGCGAGCGGACAGCGCGTTCGCGGATGCCGAGGATCGCCGCGTCGAAGATGGAGCGAACACCGGCCGGGGCGAGCTTCAGCTCGATGCCGCCAGCCTCGATGGTCGTGAGGTCCAGAATGTCGTTGATGATCGCCAGGAGAGTCTTCGACGAGAACATGATGTCGGCGAGATATTCGCGCTGCTTAGCGTTCAACTCGCCGAACAATGGGTCCGCGAGCAATTCAGAGAAGCCGTTGATCGTCTGGAGCGGCGTTCTGAGTTCATACGAGATATGGCCGATGAAATTGGATTTGAGGCTGTCGGCGGCGATAAGAGCTTCGTTGCGCTCGACGAGGGCACGTTCCGCGAGCTTGGCGTCGGTGACGTCGGCGAATGTCAGCAGCGTGGCGCCGTCCGGTAGAGGCATCAGCGCATAATCAATGACGAAATGGTCGGTGCGGTCCATCTGCCCCGAAAAGGATTCGCGTTCGTCCTGGAAGGCTGTCACCGCGCGGCCGATGCGCATCCACGTTCCGGCGTCGGGGTGGAGCGTCTCGACGGCGGCGATGATCTCGCCGATGTGCGGCTTTTCGTTGAGTTTGCGGGTCGGGATCTGCCAGATGTCGCAGAACGCGCGATTGAACAGTTTGAGCCGTCCATCGGTGCCGAACACCGCGACGCCTTCCTTGAGGCTGTCGAGCGTTTCGCTCTGGACGTCGATAAAGGCGTTATACCGACTCTCAAGCGCAATGCGGTCGGTCTCGTCGGCGAAGAGGTATGTTACGCCGCCATCGGCGCGCTGTTCGGCAATGACGTTGATGGTGCGTTCGTCGGTTAGGCGCCACGTATCTTCGAGCGGCGTGCCCGTTCGAGCGCCGGCAAGGATCTGTGCTTTCCAATCGCGATGGCTAACGACTGCCGGCAGAACGCCGATTTCGCGCAAGCGGTCGAGGATGTCGCTGTCGCTCGGCCGCGTTGCGAGCCACTCGGGATCGAGCGACCAGAGCTTCTGAAATGCGGCGTTATGAAAGACGAGCTTCTGATCGCGGTCGAAGAGGGCGACGGCGGTTTCGACGCGATCGAGCGTCCGGTCATACGCCGCGACCTGGCGATCGAGTTCTCCTTGCGCCGTCTCGATGTCGGTCACGTCGACGGCGGCGCCGGCCGTCATGCCTTCGACCGGCAGGATGACGATGTCGTGCGGCTTGCGCTGGCCACCAGCAATAAGATGGATGCGAGCCTTGTAGCTTTCGCCTGCCGCGACGGTCTTCGCCACTTGCTTGCGCTGACGCGTTTCGAGGAGTTCGATCTGGCGTTCCAGAACCTCAAGCTCGCTGTCGGCCTCCACGGCCTTGACGTAGGCCGTATTGACCCAGACGAGTTGGCCCGCCGGGTCGCGCAGCCAGACCGGCATGGGCAGCGTGTCGAGCAGTGCGCGGCTCGATCGGATGTCGCGCGCGAGTTCAGCGTGATGATCGTCGATGCGGGCAATCTCGGCCTTGTAAGGGGATACGTCCTTGAAGCGGAGAACGGCACGGCCGCCCGCGGCGCGGCCTTCCGCTTCCAATGTTCCCCCGGCCATTGTCTTCACGATGACGGTGAAAGCGATGCCATGAGTAAAGAGTTTGTCGAGCGATGTTTTGAGGCCATCCGCAGATGGCCTTTCCAGCCATTGGCCGAAGCGCAGGATTTCGGCATGGTGCTCCGGGAGACCGGGTATTCCCGTGAGTGTATGCGACACGATGCGGACCGCTTGTCCTTGTTCCCAGAATATCAGGACTTGGGGTTCGGCGCGGATGATGGCGTCGGCGGCGGCGAGGTTGCGGCGAAGATGCTGGCTTTCGGCCTTGGCCTTTTGCGCATCCTTCCGCGCGACGCTGCCCATATGCCAAACGATGAGACCGGCGATGAAGACCGCTCCGGCAATGAGGCCAACGACGGCCAATTGACGAGCGTCGAGCCGACCGGGATCAACGCCACGGCCACTGATGAATACTGCGAGCAGGGTCGCAACCAAGGCCATAGCCGCCACGAGCAGCAGCGCGAGCTGAAGCTTGGTCGTCAATCGTCGTCCGGATGGAGTCGTGGCAGGCATTGAATTCCATTACGTAGAGAGACTGACGGTCCGGCCGGTGGAGACACGCCAAGGAGATCCGAGTCCTGCGACGCGAATCACCTTGAGTATGCGGCGCGTAGACGACGGCCGCCACAGCGCGTGTCCCTGGAAAATGAAACGGCGCCAGAGTGTTCCCCTGGCGCCGCGATAAGCTCGGATTTGGTCGTCCCGTAAGGGCTCAATACCGGTAATGATCGGCCTTGAACGGGCCTTCCTGCTTCACGCCGATATATTCAGCCTGATCGGGACGCAGTTTCGAGAGTCTCGCGCCGATCTTGGCGAGGTGAAGCATCGCGACTTTCTCGTCGAGGTGCTTCGGCAACGTATAGACCTCGTTCTTGTACGTGCCCTGATTCACGAAGAGTTCGATCTGCGCCAAGGTCTGGTTCGTGAACGATGCCGACATGACGAACGACGGGTGGCCCATGGCGTTGCCAAGGTTCACGAGCCGGCCTTCAGAAAGCAGGATGATGCGATTGCCGCCCGGCAGCTCAATTTCGTCGACCTGCGGTTTGATGTTGTTCCACTTGAAATTCTTGAGGCCAGCAACCTGGATCTCGTTATCGAAGTGGCCGATGTTGCAGACGATGGCGCGGTCCTTCATGGCCCGTACATGGTCGACGGTGATGATGTCCTTGTTGCCAGTCGCCGTCACGAAGATGTCGGCGCGCGGAGCGGCGTCCTCCATCGTCACGACCTCGTAGCCTTCCATCGCGGCCTGAAGCGCGCAGATCGGGTCGACTTCCGACACCATCACGCGGCAGCCGGCGTTGCGGAGCGAAGCGGCCGAACCCTTGCCGACGTCGCCGAAGCCCGCGACCATCGCAACCTTGCCGGCCATCATCACATCGGTGCCGCGGCGGATGCCGTCGACGAGGCTTTCGCGGCAGCCGTAGAGGTTATCGAATTTCGACTTGGTGACCGAGTCGTTGACGTTGATCGCCGGGAACAGAAGCGTACCCTTCTTCTGCATTTCGTAGAGGCGATGGACGCCGGTGGTCGTTTCCTCGGAGACGCCCTTGATGGCCTTGGCGACCTCGGCGAACCAGCCCTTCGGCTTCTCGGCCAAGGTCTTTTTCAGGAGTGCGAAGAACACCTCCTCTTCTTCCGAGCCCGGCGTGTCGAGGAAAGCCGTGTCGCCGTTCTCGGCGCGCAGTCCGAGGTGGACGAACATCGTCGCGTCGCCGCCGTCGTCGAGGATCAGGTTGGGAACGCCGCCGTCGCCCCACTCAAAGAGCTTGCGCGTGTAGTCCCAGTAGTCGACGAGGCTCTCACCCTTCCAGGCGAAAACGGGGATCCCGGCTGCCGCGATGGCGGCGGCGGCGTGGTCCTGGGTCGAATAAATGTTGCACGATACCCAGCGGATATCGGCGCCGAGAGCGGCGAGCGTCTCGATCAGAACCGCCGTCTGAATCGTCATATGCAACGATCCGGCGATGCGCGCACCCTTGAGCGGCTTCGACGCGCCATATTCCTGGCGGGTTGCCATGAGGCCGGGCATCTCGGTCTCGGCGATGGAAATTTCCTTACGCCCCCAATCGGCGAGGCCAAGGTCCTTGACGATGTAATCGGAGAATTTCGTGCTCATGCGGCTGTGCTCCTCATAGCTGCGCCGTGTTCTGGGCCGCTTCGGGCACAGATACCGCGCGTGCGCTGCGCCCCGTATGGGTTGCATGACTCGTGGTTTGTCCGGGCTGCTATAGCGAAGTCGCCAACCCGGCGCAATAACATATAAGCAAGTCTTTATGTCCTTTACGGGGTGAGGTGCGGGCAAGTCTTTGAATGTTCATGGAAGCTTTTATGGTTATCGATTCCTCGATTTGATGAATAAAATCTTGGATACATTTATGGTTTCTGAGTAATTACGCGTTAATCCAACAAATAATTAAAAATTAGCGCATTAATTTCTTATAAATCTATTCGCCCTCAATGTCGGCCACTAGTATTTCGGTGGAGTCCGGCAATGAAGTTCGCGTATCTATTGCGTTCTGTAGTAAGCGGCGATCAGGCCGTGCGCCAAATTCTGGCGGACAGACTTCGTCATCGGGCCTGTTTGGCCGCATTCCGGGATGACACGCGCGGTAGCGTCGCGATCATCTTCGGTCTCACCATCATAACTCTCTGTGCGATGATCGGGCTTGCCGTCGATTACTCGCGCTTCGTCAATGCGCGCAATCAGACGATCGCCGCGACCGATGCCGCCGTGCTCGCGGGGGCGAGAGCTATGCAGACGAACGGCGGAGATCAGTCCGCGGCTCTCAAAGTCGCCGCGACCTACTATCAGCAGGCGGTGAAAGATCGAATCGACGTGATTCACGATTCGGATTCGATCACCTTCGCCGTGACGGACGGCGGCACGTCAATGTCGACGTTGGGCAATGTGCGGATCGCGACGCCGTTCATGTCCTTTGTTCACACTCCGTCGCTGCCGCTTCTCCGGGCGGACGGCTCCGATTACTCGAAGGCCATACTCTCGGTCGGCGGCAACGGCGAGACGAGCCTCGAAGTTAGCTTGATGCTCGACATCACGGGGTCGATGGCCGGTCAGAAGCTGACCGATATGAAGTCGGCAGCGAGCGATCTCGTCAATATTGTCGTGTGGGACAACCAGAGCGAATACACATCGAAAATTGCGATCGTGCCATTCGCCTATGACGTGCGGCTTCCGACGGCTGCTTTCACCAAAGCCACAGGATATTCGACGTCGTCAAAATATCCGTGTGTCGTCGAACGTACGGGAACCCAGAAGTACACGGACGCTGCCCCGAAGTCGGCTCAGTATGTCATGGTGCATAGTTCATCGAGCAGCAAGATCGCGCCGACCTGCGATCTGCCATTGGCCGCTGAGGCTCTTCCGCTGACGAACAACAAGTCGACCTTGTTGTCGAAGATTAGCGGCCTTCAGACCGCGGGTAGCACCGCCGGGCATATCGGTACGGCATGGGCTTGGTATATGTTGTCGCCCAACTGGAGTTCCTTGTGGCCCTCCGCCTCGAGCACGCCAGCAGCCTATGGCACCGAAAAATTGAATAAGATTGCCGTGTTGATGACGGACGGCGAATATAACACGTCCTATACTTCAGGTGGCTACGCAGTTAGTGAGTCAATCAACGGCACTAAGGTGACTTGTAAGAATAGTGCCAATACGGACTGTTCCGGTGCCCAGGCTGTCGCGCAGTGTAAGGCGATGAAAGCCAAGGGCATCGAGGTCTATACCGTCGGCTTCCAACTCGGCGGCAGTCAGCTTGCGATCAACACGCTTTCGAGTTGTGCGACGGACGCTGACCACTTCTACAATTCATCGACGGGCGATGCGCTCAAGGCGGCGTTCCGCGATATCGCGCTCAAAATTTCGACCCTCTATCTCTCGCAGTAAGGATAGAGGTCATCGGGCACTACGGAAAGGGAACGCTTCGGCGTTCCTTTTTTCATTGGGCTTTGCAACTCCGCTGCGCGGAGCCGGGTGTCGAATACGAGGCTGATCTCATGCGTCGCCGACGCATTCCTCGTCGAAGCCGGCCTCAACAAGATGAACGAGCGCTTGGAGCGCTTCCGGTCCCTGCGGACCTTCGGCGACAATGTGCAGTTCCGACCCCGGTCCGGCCGCCAGCATCATCAGGCCCATTATCGATGTCCCGCCGACGGAGTTTCCGTGATGGGTTACGGTGACATTGGCGTCGTAGCTTTCGGCGCATTTCACGAACTTCGCGGAAGCGCGCGCGTGCAGACCCTTGACGTTGCGGATGACGACTACGGCTTCCGGTTTCAAGCTATTGGCCAATTCGGGCATTGTTCACACTCAGCCGCCGGAGAGTTCTTGGCTTGCGACCTTGATGTATTTCTTGCCGGCGTCGCGAGCCATAATGACAGCTTGATCGAGTGGCGTCTCGCTACGAATGCTCGCGAGCTTCACGAGAATCGGAAGGCTGATACCGGCGATGACCTCGGCTTTCGTCTCGTCCATCACAGATATGGCGAGATTGGACGGCGTGCCGCCGAACATGTCCGTCAGGATGATGACACCCTTGCCGGCGTCGACGCTTTGGACGGCAGTCAGAATTTCGAGTCGGCGTGCTTCCATATCATCATCGGGACCGATGGCGATCGTTTCAAGCGCCGTTTGTTTTCCGACGACGTGTTCAAGCGCATTGCGGAACTCTTGCGCAAGCCCGCCATGCGTGACGATTACAAGTCCGATCATGTGCGACGGGCCATTTCACTACCATTCGGCGATGCCGATTGGAGCTTCGCCGCTTGGCGCGGAAAGTGGCAAGTGTTTGCCGCCTGCGCAAGCGGTTTCTGGATCGGGTTTAGGCCTTTAAGTTGATACGTGTCCGTGGGGCCATGTCGATAGCCTTCAAAAGTTTGACCGGGCTCGAACTCTCGAAAGGTGATAGGCGGACCACGGGGATGTCGAAGCCCAGGATACTGGCGAAAGGCCAGGGATCCGGGAACCTTTCGATGCTGCCATCATGAACGAGGTCAGCGACAAGCACGAGGCTTGCCTCGGCGATGGCATCAACCTCAAGGATGCCAAGGCCGCGAACTTCAAGCTTGCCGAGCAGGGACGGGGGAGCACTCGCCAGCAATTCCGAGCCCTGATGCTTTAGTATAACCTGATCATCGGCCACGAAGTTTATGGGTTCCCGGACGATCGCGGAGGGACCGAGGGCCAGGCACCGGAGAGCGAGATCGGATTTTCCTGTTCCTGACGCCCCGCGAATGAGCACCGCGCGACGACCCAGTGCGATCGCCGTTGCGTGAACGCGTTCAACTTCTCCAGACAAGCCCGGCTCCCGCGATCGGAGACAGCGGCAGAAGGACCGTGAAACGAGCGCCACTTCGCGCTTGGAGGTCGCTCACGCTGCGATTTTCCGCAAAGATCTCGCCGTTGTGGCTGGCTACGATTTCACGCGAAATGGAGAGGCCTAATCCCGAATTCTTACCGCGTTTGGCATCGGTGAGGGGGCGGTCGCTATAAAACCGGTCGAAGATCTGACCAAGCTTGTCTTGTGGAATGCCGGTTCCTTCGTCCTCGACCGTGATCTCGACTTTGTTGCCGTTGGGCCGGGCGCGAACGGTTACCGGCGCGCCTTCGGGTGAAAAGGACAGGGCATTGTCGATGAGGTTGGTGAACACTTGCCCGAGGCGACTGTCGTTGCCGCGTACGGTGTAGGACGATGCGGAGCCGGGCTCAACGAACAAGCGGAGTTTGCGGCTGTCGTCGGATAGCATTTCGACGAACAGCCCGTTGATCGCCTCCAGCACATTGCGAATGTCGATTGGCTGCATTTCCTGGCGAGCAAGCTCGGCGTCGAGACGCGAGGTGCTCGATATATCGTTGATTAGGCGGTTCAGGCGTTTCAACTCGGCCTGGATTTCCCGTAAGAGGGCGTTGCGATCGGAATCTGATTTCGCATACGCCATTGACTCGGCCATCGAGCGCGCGGCGGCCAGGGGGTTTTTCAGTTCGTGAGCGACGTCGGCGGCAAATTTCTCGCTTGCTTCGATGCGCCGGTAAAGTGCCGCCGTCATGGCGACGAAGGCGCGGCCCGTCTGTCCGACTTCGTCGCGGCGGCTCGTCAAATCCGGCAGCTGTTCGCGTGCGGAGATGTTTTGCGTCACGCGATTGGCTGCATCCGAAAGGCGCCGCATCGGTCCTGCGACGGTTCGTTCGAGAACGAGCGAGCTACCGATCGCGACGAGGAGCGCCATCGCGGCGATCTGCAAGATCAACCAGCGCTCGTCCCAGAGAATATCGTCGATGTCGCCGGGATTCGTCGATATCAGCAGGACGCCGAGGATCTTATTGCCGCGTTTGATCGGCTCAGCCATCGAGACGATTTGCTGGCCACGGCGATTGAGCAGCAAAATCGGCGTTTCAATGCCGTTGACGGCGGCGTTCCTGACTTCTGGATATAGGAACCCGTTCGCGGTTCCGAGCTCGCGATAGACCTTCAGTTCCTTGTTGATCACCCAGTAGTGCAGGCGCGTCCAGAAGTTCTTCAAGCGCGGTGCGGGGTCATTGACGTCAGTTGGGGGATCACGAGTGTTGTCATTTGAAAATAGCGTATCGCCGTTGAGGATCAGCGTGCCTTTGGACGAATAAATGCGCGCCTTGAGATCGGCTGGACCGACGAGCTTCCTCAAGATGATTGCAGCCTGATGCGGATCTATCGGCAACTCGAGGGCCGCGAACGCGTCGTCGCGCTGGGCGCGAGACGGCGACTTTTCTGGAATGCGATTGGGGTCGAAAATCGCTCGCTCGTTTACGGCGCGATAGGCAATGGCCTCGGCTGCGATACGCGAGACTGTTTTGACGACATCAACCTTCGCGTCCAGCAGCCAGCCATGATGGAGGCTGAGGTACAGCATGGCGAACAAAAGCCCCGCCAAGCCGAGCAGGTTGGCGAGAAGGATGCGGCGCCTCAGGTTTTTCCCGATGGCGCGCGCGATCCAGCCTTTCGCCAGCCAGCTGCCCGTTGCCGTTGCCGCGCGCAGCAGGAACGCGCGAGCATTGAATTTCGGCCGCGTTTTAGCAGCTTCGGGCGCACCGATTTCGCCTGCGGGGCTTTCGAGCGCCGTCGCCGCTGCGATGTCGTTGCTGTCTCGTGCCATCCCGTCCCCGGTGGCTTATCGGCCCCTCACTCCTTGAAGCGGTAGCCGACGCCGTAAAGTGTTTCGATCACATCAAAGTCGTCATCGACCTGCTTGAACTTCTTGCGCAGTCGCTTGATGTGGCTGTCGATCGTCCGATCGTCGACATAAACCTGATCGTCATAGGCGGCATCCATCAGCGCGTCGCGCGTCTTGACGACGCCGGGCCGTGTCGCCAGGGCCTGAAGGATCAAGAATTCCGTGACCGTCAGTGTGACGGGCTTGTTGTCCCAATGGCAGGTATGGCGTTCGGGGTCGAGCTTCAGCTTGCCGCGCTCGAGCACGCGCTTGGCTTCGTCTTCGGTCTGCGTCGGGTCCTTGGGTGCCACACGACGCAATACAGCCTTGACGCGCTCGACGATCAGGCGCTGCGAGAAAGGCTTCGCGATGTAATCGTCGGCGCCCATCTTGAGGCCGAACAATTCGTCGATCTCTTCGTCCTTCGAGGTGAGGAAGATGACCGGCATCGCCGACTGCTGGCGGACGCGGCGCAGAAGCTCCATACCGTCCATGCGCGGCATCTTGATGTCGAAAATTCCAAGATCGGCAGGTTCTTCCGTGAGGGCTTCGAGCGCAGAGACACCGTCTCCGTAGGTACGGACCTTGTACCCCTCGGCCTCTAATGCAATCCGCAGCGAGGTCAGGATGTTCCGCTCGTCATCGACGAGCGCGATCGTGCTCTTTTCCTTCATCTTTTCCTCTTCTGCCCCTCGGCCGCGGCGGGATGCGCGCCGCGCCCCTCAAGGCGCATATGGCGGCATGGTGTACCAATTGTGGCGCTCCGTCCAATGGGCTCCGGAGGCTGAATAGCACCTGAATAGGCGAGTGGACCGCCGACGGCAAGCAATGGGGGCGATTTCTATGCTCACAAGTGCATATTTCTGCTTGTTTGCCGCCTATATTCGACCCATGTTCCGCACAAAGACGACCGTTCGGAAAAATTTGAGCGGTAACATACTGTTACCGGATTTTGCGGGTTCTAATCCAGCTAGGACCTAAGCACGGCTTGAGTTTGTAGCTTTGGTCCGTCTACAGCGCCTCAAGTCCGCCGGGGCGGCCGAATTTGTACGGCACATAAGGGCGAGTTACACATTCTTTGCTTGTGCCGGTGTGTTTGCTGATGCTCCGCGCCGCCAGCGTTTTTCTATGAGGCAACAATCTATGACCGAGTTGTTTCCGACCCTGCCGTCTCAGAAGGTTCGCCGCAATCTTCGCGAAGCCGAGCTGATGGAATTCATCGTTCGGCGTGGCGAAGGCCGGCTCACAGAGAGCGGTGCAATCGGCGTCGAGACGGGGCAACATACGGGGCGCTCGGCCGAAGACAAATATATCGTGCGCGACGCCGCGACCGATGGCGCGATCTGGTGGGATAACGCCAAAGACATGTCGGAGGAGCAGTTTGATCGCTTGCTCGCCGATTTCGTCAGCTTTGCGCGCCACAAGGAAATCTTCGTTCAGGATCTTTACGCGGGCGCCGACGCCGAGCACCGCCTGAATACGCGCATCTTGACCGAGACCGCTTGGCAATCGCTGTTCATTCGCCACCTTCTGAGACGTCCGGCGGCAGGCGAACTCGAAAACTTCGTGGCCGACTTCACCGTCGTCGATCTGCCGAGCTTTCGGGCTGCGCCACTCTATCACGGGACACGCAGCGAGACCGTTATCGCGTGCAATTTCACGAAGCGCATCGTGCTCATCGGTGGAACGAGCTACGCTGGCGAAATCAAGAAAAGCGTCTTTTCGTATCTGAACTATTTGTTGCCGAAGAAAAACGTCATGCCGATGCACTGCTCGGCGAATGTCGGCAAGGACGGCGATTCCGCGGTGTTCTTTGGCCTGTCGGGAACAGGCAAGACGACGCTTTCGGCCGATCCATCTCGTGAGCTTCTGGGCGACGACGAGCACGGCTGGTCGGAAAAGGGAATCTTCAATTTCGAGGGCGGCTGCTACGCGAAGACGATCCGCCTGTCGAAAGCGGCGGAGCCGCAGATCTGGGATGCCTCGAACCGTTTTGCGACGGTCTTGGAGAACGTCGTCATCGATCCGCAGACGCGTGTGCCTAATTTCGACGACAACCGCTTGGCGGAAAATTCGCGTTCGGCCTATCCGCTCGAAGCCATCGCCAACGCCAGTCCGACTGGCACGGCGGGGCATCCGAAGAATATCGTCATGCTCACGGCCGATGCTTTCGGCGTACTGCCGCCGATCGCGAAGCTGACGCCGAGCCAGGCAATGTATCATTTTCTTTCGGGCTTCACGGCGAAGGTTGCGGGCACCGAGAAAGGCATGGGCTCGGAACCGAAGCCGACGTTTTCGACCTGCTTCGGTGCGCCGTTTATGCCGCGCCATCCGAGCGTCTATGGCAATTTGCTGCGTAAGCTGATCGCCGATCACGGGGTCGATTGCTGGCTGGTCAACACGGGATGGACCGGTGGCAAGTACGGCGAAGGTTCGCGCATGCCAATTAAGGTGACGCGCGGGCTGCTGAATGCGGCGCTCTCGGGCGAACTTAAAAAGCTGCCGATGAGGATCGATCCGGTCTTCGGATTTTCTGTTCCGGTGGCAATGGATGGGATCTCCGAGAAGATTCTCAATCCGCGCGAGACCTGGAGCGATCCGAAGGCCTATGACGCGATGGCCGCAAAACTCGCGCAGATGTTTCATGACAACTTCGCGAAGTTCGCGGCCTACGTCGATGCCGACGTGATGAAGGCGAGCCCCGTCATCAATCGGGTGGTCGCGGCGGAGTAGTCTCCGCGCCGTTCATGACGTTGCGAGCGACATGTCCCCGATGCGGCGCCATGGTGCGTCGCCTCGGGCGTTGATCATCGGCGTCCTGGTGCCTAGAAAGGCGCGCCGGCTTAAACTGGAGCGTCAGATCATGGGCACCCGTATTCCTTTCACCCGTCCCGATGGAAAAACTGCCGAGGGCTACCTTTCGCTCGCGGGGAAAGCAAACGCGCCGGGCGTTGTGGTTATCCAGGAGTGGTGGGGGCTGCAGGATCAGATCAAAGGTCTTTGCGATCGCTTCGCGCTTGCGGGTTACGATGCGCTGGCGCCCGACCTATTCAACGGCGTCGTCGTTCCCTATCACGATGCCGAAGCCGCCGGCCGCGAAATGAACTCGCTGAATTTTCTCGAAGCTGCGGATCAGCACGTGCGTGGCGCTGCTCAGTTTCTATTGCGTTCGAGCCCAAAGGTTGCCGTCTCGGGCTTTTGCATGGGCGGCGCTGTTGCCATACTCGCCGCTTCGCGCGCACCGGAATTTTCAGCAGTCGTTCCGTTCTACGGCTTACCGCCTGAATCCGTTGCGAAGCCCGCCGACGTGAAGGTGCCATTGCAGGGACACTTCGCCAACAGCGACGATTACATCACGCCGGCAAAGGTCGACGCCTTCGAGGCAGGGCTCAAAGCCGCTGGCAAGACGGCCGAGATTTACCGCTACGACGCGAGCCATGCCTTCATGAATGAGCAGCGCTCTGTCCACGATCGTCACTGTGCGGAACTTGCGTGGGAGCGAGTGGGGGCGTTTTTGAAGACATATATTGGGTAGCCGGGACAGCTGCCGTCGTTGTCATCTTCGGCTTAATGTCGGGGGTTGTCGTGCAGCGTGTTCGCTAGCTCCGAAAATCCGCTAACGTCAGCAGCGGCTCGAATTTCAGGCCGGCGTTCGCGAATGTCTCGGCCGCGCCGTCGAGGCGGTCGACGATAGTGATGACGCGGACGATATCGGCGCCAGCGGTCTTCAATGCCTCGGCGGCTTTGAGAGCTGAGCCGCCTGTCGTCGTTACGTCCTCGACCACCACGACCTTCTTGCCGGACATGCTCTCGCCCTTCGCCAATCCTTCGACGAGCGACTGCGTGCCGTGTTCCTTGGCCTGCTTGCGCACGAAAAACGCCGACAGGTTCCGCCCTTCCGTGAACGCAACGGCTGCGACGCTCGACGCGATCGGCACGGCGCCCATTTCAAGGCCGCCAACGAAGTCGGCTTCGGTGCCTTGGAGCTGATCGAGGATCAGGGACGCCACGAGATAGGCGCCCTCGCTGTCGAGCATCGTGGGCTTCATATTAAAGTAAAAAGTCGAGGTTTTACCGGATGCCAGCTTGAATTCCGGTCCTTCCTGGAAAGACCGCAATTTGATGAGTTCGATAAGCCGCGACTTGCGGGCGGCGTGATCAGCCGATTTTCCTGGCATTCGGACGTTGGCCCTTGCGTTTTGTCATTTGGATGCGCAAACACCCGAGTTCCGAAAGCATGTCAAGTTTCGAGGGGACATTCGTGGTGGAGCGCCAGCGCACAATGTGGAACTGGTGGGCGACTTTGGCGGCAAAGCCTTGGATGCCGTCACTGGCGCTCGTGGCGATGTGCCTCGTCGTCTATTTGCCTGGTGTCATGCGCTTGCCGGCTGTCGATCGCACCGAGATCATTTGGTCGGAGACGACCAGGGATATGGTGGCTCGCGGCGATTGGGTAGATCCGCGTTTCGGCGGCGTCATCCATCAATATCGGCCCATCGGCACGTACTGGGCGCAGGGTGCGGCGCGATGGCTTGCCGGAAATTCTCATGATCGAGACATCGTCGTCTATCGGATTCCGTCGATCCTTGCGGTGATGATGACGGTTCTCGCGCTCTTTTGGCTCGGACGCAGTCTGGTCGGGGCGGAGACGGCGCTGATCGCGGCCGCGCTTTTCGCTGTCGCTCCACTGACAGTGCTCGTTTCTCAACTCGCCATCGCAGAGGGGCTGTCGCTGCTACCGGCGACGATCGCCATGCTGGCGTTGGCACGCATCTATACGAATGCCGAGGAGCCTATCGGAACGGCGCTTTTGTTTTGGGCGGCTGTCGGCATCGGGGTCCTGATCAATGCCCTTCTGGTTCCGATCCTCGTTTTGGTGACGGTCATTGCGCTGTATGTTTTCGAGCGCGATCTTGTGTGGCTGAAGCGTCTGCGGCCGGTCATCGGCGTTCCAATCGCGCTTCTGCTTGGCGCGCCGTGGATCATGGTTCGTGCGCATCAGGACGGCGTCGCGTTTTCGGGCATGACTTGGCGCGAGTTTCTCGCGGCGCTGGGCGGCGCGCAGGACATGAAGCTTCGAGCTTTCCCCGGCACGTTCGTGCTCGCGATGCTGCTCGGCTTCCTTCCGGGCACGATGCTGCTCGGTACGGCATTCAAGCGGTTCTGGGCGACGCGCGATCAACGCCTGCCGCGCTTTCTCCTCGCGTGGGTGATCGGCTATATCATCTATCTCGAAGCGCTGTCATCGAAGCCCGGCACCTACATGGTGCAGACGATGTTTCCGGCGCTGGCGCTTGCTGTCGCGATGGTCGTTACGAACGAACGCGGCGAGGGGAAGCATCCGGAATGGAGCGGGTTCTCAATTTGGCCGACGGCATTGGCGGCACTCCCGCTGACGATCTTTGCGGCCATCTATGCGTTCGCGGGAGAGACGCCAAGCCTGTTTGCCTGGTTTCTCGTTGCAGTGATTGCTGGTCTGTTCATTTGGACGGGGCGTCTCGGCCGCGAGGGGCAGTTGCGCCGCTGGGCCTTCCTCGGTGTCGCAGCGCTAGGGCTATTCGGGCTGACGCTGCTCGGCGTCGTTCTGCCGGGCATCGATAAAATCTGGCCGGCGCGGATGATCGCGAAGGCGATTGCGGCGTGTCCGAACGACGGCGCCGTCCTGATCGGATATCGCGAGCCTTCGGGGCGGTTCCTGCTGGCGATCCCCCCCGCGCGGCAGACGCCGGACGCGCTGGCGGAACGTGCGGAAGCCAAGACGCCGACGCTTTCGATCATCGAAGACCGCTGGGCGAAGCGCGCCAATTGGACACTGGAATCGAAATCGCAGGAACCCCTGCCGCCGCCAACGGCGTGCGTTTCGGCCTATAACGTGATGCGCGGTTGCCCGCTACATTTTCGCATTTATTCGCCGAATCCCGCCGAACCGTGCGCTGTTCCGGCCGAATTTGCGTGCTCGGAAAAGGCGGCGCCGATCGGATTTGAGAAATCGGGCGACTGCGACTGAAGTCCCGCCCGGACGTCCAAGCCCCCTGCACGCCGGGCTTCGCGATGCTATATAAGTGTCAAATCAGCCGAGGATTGTTTTTGCATGTTCAACCCCGAACGCCCGCCCGAGATCGTCGCACAGCGCTGGCTCAACTCAGAATCGAAGCGCACGCTCAAGGCCGAGAAGGGCAAGGTCATCGTCGTCGCGATCTGGCAGCTAGTCTGTCCGGGCTCGCTGAAATTCGGGCTACCGCAGGCGATGCGTCTGCGCGGGGCCTTCGAAGACGGCGAAGTGGCGGTGTTCGGGCTGCACATGCCGTTCGAGCGGTTCGACGAACAGACACCGGAGAAGGTCGAAGCCTACCTCAGCGACAACGGCATCACCATTCCTGTCGCGCTCGACAAGCCGAGCGGAGACGGCCAGCCAGAGACGATGAAAGCCTATGAGCTGCAGGGAACGCCGGCGCTTCTTCTGTTCGACCGGCAGGGACGGCTGCGCCGGCATTACCTCGGTGCCGTCGATGATTTCCGGCTCGGCGCGGAAGTGATGGCGCTGCTGATCGAAGACAAGGACAGTCCGCGCGAGATGTCGATTACGCTCGAGCGTAAGCTCGCGGCGGCGCTCGTCGATCCGGAAGCGCATCATCATCACGAGCATGGCGACGAATGCGGCTGCGGACACGATCATAGCCACGATCACGGGCACGATCATCATCACCACGGACATGATCACGATCATGGCGTCGCGCACGGCCTTCCGGGCCACGTCCACGGCCCGGATTGCAAGCACTGACAATGGCGGGCAAAGCTCCCAAAGATGAAGTCGAGACGGCACAGGACGAGACGTCCTCGAAATCGTCCGACTCACATCCAGGGTCTGGACTCAGCCGCAAGGAAAAGCAGCAAGTCCGCGAGGGTGTGCGTCATCGGCCTGCCGTCGTCTATGAGATCATCCGGGTCCAAGGCGAGATCGAGCTTCGGCGCCCGGTGTCGGCCTTGTGGTGGTCGGGCGTTGCGGCCGGCATTTCGATCGGTTTTTCGTTTCTGACGGAGGCCGCCCTCGCGGCGCATCTTCCCGAGGCGCCCTGGTCTGCGGTCGTCGCCAAGCTCGGTTATGCAGTCGGCTTCCTGATTGTCATTCTCGGACATCAGCAGCTTTTCACCGAAAACGTGCTGACAGCGGTGTTGCCGATCATGGCGCGCAAGCAAATGCACTGGTTTTTGCGGATGGTGCGGCTGTGGGGCATCGTACTAGCGGCAAACATCGTCGGCTGTTTGATTTTCGCGCTGGCGCTCGCGTTCCTACCGATCGTGCCGTCCGACGTCGCGGGCGAACTGTCGAAGATCGTCGGTAAGGTGATGGGAAATTCGCCGGGCGAGATGTTTGCCAAGGGCATCGGCGCGGGCTGGCTGATTGCGGCGCTCGTCTGGATTTTATCGTCGACGGAGCGCGTCGAGTTTTTCGTCATTACGCTGCTCACGTATTTGATCGCGCTGTTCGGTTTCACGCACATCGTCGCCGGGAGTTCCGAGGCGCTTTACGGGGTGCTGACGGGCGCGGTGACGCTCGAAACCGCGATATTCCGATTCTTCATGCCGACGCTTGCGGGCAATGTGTTTGGGGGCACGGTGTTATTCTCGGTGCTGAGTTACGCGCAGGTTCGCGAGGAAATCTACGCGGAGCCCAACGGCGACTGAGGCCGCAGACTTTCTTGCGCCACCCGAATCAGGCTTTCCTCCGCTCTACAAGTCGAGAGCGGAGATCGGTGATGGTCGAGCGGGTTGGTGGGCGCGGCGTCAAGAGCCGCAATGTCGAGGCCGTCGACGCAGGTCCGCGCGTACGGTCGGCTCCGCGAAGTGGGGCTGCGCGCGTCAATAAAGCTTCAGCGCCGGATAAGAAAACCATCGCTCTCGTTTATGATTTCGACGGCACGCTGTCGCCGAAGCCGATGCAGGAATATTCGTTCCTGCCGAAGCTCGGCATCGAGCCGAAAGAATTTTGGGCCGAGTGCACGCGCGTCGCCAAGGCCGAGCGCGCCGACCCGCTCATCACTTACATGCACCTGATGTACAAGAAGGCGAAAGAGAAGAACGTGCGCATCGACCGCGCCGATCTCGTCGCGCAGGGAAAGACCGTCGAGCTTTATCCGGGCGTCGAGGCGTGGTTCGACGCCATGCACGCCTACGTCAAGAAGCACTCCGGCGGGGCGGATATCGCGGTCAAGCATTACCTCGTGTCGTCGGGGCTGACGGAGATCATCGAGGGCACAAAGATCTATCCGCATTTCGCGAACGTGTTCGCGAGCGAATACTGGTTCGACGCTTACGATTTGCCGTTTCCGAAGCGGGTTATTTCCGACACCGGCAAGACGCAGTTTCTGTTCCGCATCAACAAAGGCATCGAGGATTTGGGGCAGAGTATCAACGTGCACATGCCCGAAGATGACCGGCCGATCCCGTTTTCGAACTTTATCTATTTCGGCGATGGCGACACGGACGTGCCGTCGATGGCGCTGCTGAAGAAGAACGGCGGCCACGCGATCGCGGTTCATGATCCGCATGAGAGCGCCGCGAAGTGCGTCGAGCTTTTCAAAGCAGGCCGCTGCGATTTTTACGCCGGCGCGGATTACCGCAAGAGTTCGGATTTATTCAAGCGCACATGCCTGCTGCTCGACCGCATCATCGCGGATATTCGGGTGAAGGAAGAGGTGCGGGGGTTGGGTGAAGAGCAAGTCTCGACCCGGAAGTAGGAACAGAATCTGCTGGCAAGATGGGTGTCAACACGGTTTCGTTGAAATGACTTTTGCTCGTTGAAAATCGACCCGCGACTTCGTCTGGTTCGCTCATCTTCCGTCACCACGACGGAGGCCGGAGTCTAGGCGGGCAGATGGTTCGTCGAGTCGGACTTGATCCCACTCTGCGCCGGGATGACGACTTGCTAGTCGAAGTGATCAACGCCCCTCAATCTTGATGCCTGGAAGATCGACTCGCACCTTCGTCTGGTTTGCGTCCCAGAGGAGATATCCGAGGACAACAACGGCGACGGAGAGAACTCCGATAATGGCTGATTTGGTATCCATCGCCCGCATCTCCTGATTTCAAAATTTCGAAGTGTCTTCGCGTCAATCGCCATGGTCGCGATGCCGTGTCAAGTGTGGGGAGGCCGAGGCGCGCCCACCGGGGTGGTTGTACGTCGTTAAAAAAACGGCCCCGCGAAAAGCGGAGCCGTCTTGGCCTTTGATAGCGTCTGAGCGTTCAGAGCGCGTTAGTAGCAGACCCAAACGAAGCGGTCGTAGTACGGCGACCAGCGCCAGCAGCTACCCACTCCGTAAGCCCACCAGCGTCCGTGCCAGTAGCGGCGGTGACCACGCCAATGGCCGCGGTGGCCGCGCCAGTGCCGTCCGCCGTTCCAATGCCGTCCACCACGGAAATGGCGTCCGCCGCGGAAGTGATGACCGCCGCGAAAACCGCGGTGTCCGCCGAAGTGATGGCCGCCGCCGCCGCGATGGCCCATGTGATGGCCTCCGCCGCCGTGGTGGCCTCCGTGTCTCGCTTCAGCGACGATCGGCATTGCGAACATCGCCATCAGCGCCAACACGAACACGAATATGCGTTTCATTGTGGCTCCTTTTATTTGGGCGTGATTTGTCGTTGGATGCTGCGGTTGGGGGCGCACCAGCGCGACAATAACACCCCAACGGTGTTCGCCCCATGGGGTTCCCAAGTTCTACGGCAAACGACGAATTAGATATAAATCGGACGGCATTGCATTTGCAAACGACGGATTTCGCTGCCGCCTTCGTTATACAACGCCGGGATGCGATGTTGAGCCTTGGTGCGGTTGTGTGCGGCGCGCCATTCGCAAATGCGTCATGGGTCGAGATGCCTGCGCAAAAAAAACTTCTGTTCGCCCGGGGCGCGGTCTCGCTACTTTTTGCTGGTGCCGACCAAGAGCGTCGTGTTCGACGCCTATCGCTATGATGTGCTGTTGAAGCGATCGCGGCCGCTGCCGAAACGATCGCTCGACCTGCAACCGAAACCGGCCTCGCACGTAAAAACAAGATCAAATGCGGGCAATTGATTTAGCGCAGTGCAATCAGGATTTGTGCGAAGCACTTTCATAACAACAGCCGATCGATCGACTGGGACAATCGCGACGGGAAAGCCTTCGAGGGAAGGATAGGAACGTATCGCCATGATTTCATCGTTGCACATCGACACCTTCGCAAAGTCTGCCGCTTTCCGTTTTCATATGACCGTCTTCGTCACGGCCGCGCTTCTCGGTGCGCACTATGCACGCGCCGATGAGATGTCTTGCGTTAAGCCGACACCGCAGACGATTTCGCAGACTTTCGATAGCTGGAATGCGGCGGTTGCATCGGGATCGGCAGGAAGGCTTGCCGATTTCTATGCCGAAGACGCGACGCTTATCACCGCGAAAGGGGCGCAGCCTCTGGTCGGCAAGAAAGCGATCCGGAACTATTACACCGGGTTGCTCGCGCGGCATCCGCAACCCGCCGTCGTTTCGATGAGCGTTACGCCGGGTTGTAATACGGCAGTCGTCAACGGCTTCATTCTCTATCGCGTTACGGGCCAGCGGAAAGGGACGCGCGATCTTCTCGGCGGCCGCTTCGTTGCGGAGTTCGCGCTGCAGAATGGTGCGTGGCGCATCGCTCGGCATACGCTTGGCGGCGATGAGCGAACGCTGGATCAGCCGTTCGAAAGTTCGATGCTTTGATGCTTTCGCGGACGCGGAGTGAGGCTCGGTCTTAAGCGGGCTTCTTCGGCAGCAGCCTGTTAACGTGGCCCATCTTGCGGCCGGGACGCGCGTCCTTCTTGCCGTAGTGATGGAAGAATGCGCCGGGCTCAGCGGCGATCTTTTCCCAGGTAAGGATATCGTCGCCGATAAGGTTGATCATCTCGGCGCCGGGAGCGTTGAGGCCGGTTGAGCCGAGCGGCCAGCCTGCGACGGCGCGGATGTGTTGCTCGAACTGCGAGGTCAAGGCGCCGTCCATCGTCCAATGACCGGAGTTGTGGACGCGGGGCGCCATCTCGTTGACGAACAAACGGTCGTGACCATTGTCCGGAACGATGAAGAATTCGATTGCGAAGACGCCGACGTAATCGAGTTTTTCCGCAATCTTCTCCGCGATGGCGACGGCTTCGGCCGCAACGTCGGCGTTGAGCGGCGCGGGGGCGACGGAGCGATGCAGAATGTGATTTCGGTGCTCGTTCTCGGTCACGTCAAAGGCTTTGAATGTGCCGTCGAGCGCGCGGGCCGCAACGACGGACACTTCAGCGCGGAAATTGACGAAGCTTTCGAGGATCGACGGTTGATCGCGCATCGCAGTCCATGCAGCTTCGGCGTCGGCGCGCGCGAGGATTTTCGCTTGACCCTTGCCGTCGTAACCCAAGCGGCGCGTCTTCAGGACGGACGGAACCGCGAAGCCTTTGTCGAGGACATTTTCAAGATCGGCGAAACTGTCGATGGCGGAGAAGTCGGCTGTCATCGCGCCAAGCTCACGCGCGAGCGATTTCTCGTTCATACGGTCTTGGGCGCAGGCAAGCGCCTTCGCACCGGGCCGCACCGGAATGCGTGCCGACAGGAATTCGACGGTGCTGACCGGAATGTTTTCGAATTCGTAGGTTGCGACGTCGACCCACTTGGCGAACTTCGCAAGCTGCGCTTCGTCTTCGTAGGCGGCAATCGTATGAGACGCGGCGACATCGAACGCCGGGCTATCGGCCTCGGGCGCGTAGATGTGCGACTTGAGACCAAGGCGACCGGCCGCCAACGCGAGCATGCGGCCCAATTGTCCGCCGCCGAGAATGCCGATGGTCGAGCCGGGAGGAAAAGCGGTCATCGCTGTGGTCTTCAACCCTGAACGGGCGTCTCGGCGACGTCCGCCGAATGTTGCTGGCGCCAGGCTTCGAGCCGTTCCGAGAGCGCGGGATCGGAAAGGGCGAGGATCTCGGCCGCCAACAAGCCGGCGTTCTTGGCGCCTGCTTCGCCGATGGCAAGCGTGCCGACCGGGACGCCGGCTGGCATCTGGACGATCGAGTAAAGGCTGTCCTGGCCCTTGAGCGCCTTTGATTCCACCGGCACCCCAAGGACGGGCAGCATCGTCATGGAAGCGGTCATGCCGGGAAGATGGGCTGCGCCGCCGGCCCCCGCGATGATGACCTTAAGCCCTGCCGCCTTGGCCCCCTTGGCGTAGCCGTAGAGCCGGTCGGGCGTCCGGTGGGCCGAGATGATCTTGGTTTCGAAGGGAACGCCCAGTTCGGTCAAAATGTCGGCGGCGTGCTGCATTGTCGGCCAGTCAGACTGGCTTCCCATGATAATGCCGACGTGCGGCCTGATCCGGCTCATAATGGCGTCCAAAGGCCCCGAAAACGGAAACCGCGTCGGTACAGGAGCAGGCCGGAGTTTACAAGGGTTTCCGGTGTCATTCCCTGGGGGATTTGGGACTTATGGTGCCTCGATTGAGTTGTCGCGGTCAATTTCAGGCCGCTTCAAGCCGTATCGCGGCGTTCCGGCGCCCTCAAGGCCCCGACGCCAGCAGATAGCTGATCGAATGGAAAAAGTTTTCCGGGCCGACGTAGCCCGAAATTCGCCCGACCTCGTGACGCGATTTAACCACGACGAACGTCGGCACGATGTCGACGCCGGATTTGAATTCCAGGTTGTCGGCCTCGATATCGTTGATGTCGACGAAGCGAACGGGCAAATCCTTGGCCTGAGCAGACGCCTCGTAGGCGGGGAGGACGTCGCGGCGGAAGAGTTTGCAATAAATGCATCCCTCGGCTTCGACGACGACGAGTTCGAGCGTGCCGCCGGGGATGGCGGCGTCGGTGTCGATGTCGGCGCGAGAGGTCGCGACGGGCGCGAACATCAGCGCGGTGATCAGAAGGGTGCGAAGGGTTGAGCGCATTGAGTTTCACCGCGTGTGAGCGAAGGAACCCATGCTTTCTAATTCATTAAGAACCGGCGGCCGTGGGAAAACTTTCTCACTAGTTAATGGTCGCTCCAAACCGGGACGGTCATGACTTCTTGCAGCTGACCGCGACGGTTTTGTATGAGCCGAAACCGACGACGCCTGCGCCGAATTGTTGGGCCATCGCGGCGCCGAGCTTCTTGGCCTGCTCATCCTGCTTCTCGGCGTCCGGATCGAGGACCGTCGCGAAGCAGCCAGCAGGGGCCGATGCAAGTTTGACGGCGTTTGTTTGCTCTGGTTCGAAATCGATGAAGTAGGAGGGATCAAAGACGGCGAACGTCAGCCCATCGGCATCGGCGAGCACGGGTTTCGCCAACGACAGATGAAAGAACAAGCGGAGCACGCCGTTCACGTATTCAAGATGGGCGCCGGAAGGCGCGGAAAATGCCAGCTGCTCTTCGCCGAGTTTGGCGACGGTGAAGTAGTTGAACTCTTTCAGGCCGTCCATATTGACTTTCAGCAACGGCTCTAGCTCGTGCTGATCGTATTTGCCGTCGTTGTTCGTATCCAGGCCTTCAAGGGCCATCGCGGCGTACGAGTCGTCGAAGCTCCAGACGTGATCGACGCCGGTGACCGCGCCGTTGTCGTAGTCGACCGTCATTTCGTATGTAACCCACATGTGGGGATGAGCAGATGCCGGCACGACGAGCGCGGCAAGCGCGAGCCCAGCGGCCACCAGACGGCGACAGGTATTGATGGTCTTATGCAAGATCGGCCTCGAACCCTGTGCTGTACCAAGCCGGCGAATCCCGGAGTTGATTTTAGGAAACGCACATCGAACGTGGCGAGAATGCGACGTCGCGAGCGATTAGACGGGCCTAGGCCAATTCGCCGGTAGAGTTGCGCGGTGAACGTCGACGGTTATATTATACTCTTTTGCATGACCGGAGTGAGCCTATGAGCCGTTTGCCAGCACGGAGTTTCGACGCTTTCGTTGCTTTGGCGTCGATGGTGATAGCGGCCGGCGCGACAACGGCTTACGCGGCGGAAACGCCAAAGGTCGTCGTCACGATCAAGCCCGTTCATTCTCTCGTAACCCGGCTCATGGCGGGGATCGGAACGCCGCAGCTTGTCGTCGATGGTTCCGCTTCGCCGCATACGTTCACGCTGAAGCCGTCAACGGCGCGGGCGATCAACGAGGCGGATGTGTTCATTCGCGTTTCTGACACGCTCGAACCGTTCACGAGGAAGATCGTCACGGCGCTCCCGTCCGGCGTGACGGTGGTGACGATTGCGGGTTCGGACGGCGTGACACTTCTCGATCAGCGTCACGGTGGGACGTTTGAAAAGCACGAGCACGGGCACGAAGAGGCTGGTACGGGGGCGCACGATGATCGCGACGATCATGATGAAGACGGCAAAGACGGCCATCTCTGGCTCGATCCCGCGAACGCCAAGGCGATCGCCGCTATAGCGGCCAAGGCGATTGCGGCGCGCTATCCGGAATACGCGGATAAGGTGAAACGCAACGAGGCGGCACTTGACGCAGATCTCGATGCACTAGACCGCGAGCTTTCGGACGAACTCAAGGGCTCTCGCGGCAAGCCGTTCATCGTTTTTCACGACGCGACGCAATACTTCGAGCATCACTTCGGATTAGAGGCGGTCGGTTCGATTACGGTCAGCCCCGACGTGCCGCCGAGCGCGAAGCGGTTGACGGAGGTTCGAGCCAAGATTTCGTCGCTTGGCGCGGTTTGCGTTTTTACGGAGCCGAACTTTCAGCCCAATCTCGTTGCGTCGGTGACTGAGGGAACGCACGCGCGATCCGGCGCGCTCGACGTCGAGGGGCAGATGCTGACGCCTGGCCCTAACCTCTATTTCGAGCTCATGCGCGGTGTCGCGCGCAATCTCTCGAACTGTCTTACGGCGCAGAGCTGAGTGGCGCATATTAGCGTTTGTGTATGGATCGATGGATCCTCGGGACGAGCCCGAGAATGAGATTCTCGCCTATTGCGCCGGGGCTTCGGCTTCACGGCCGTCGAAAACATAGCCGGCGCCGCGAACCGTGCGGATCGGATCGCTTTCGTTGCCGCGGATCAGAGATTTTCTGAGGCGGCCGATATGGACGTCGACCGTCCTTTCGTCGACTTCGGAAGATTGACCCCAGACGCGGTCGAGAAGCTGGCTTCGCGACAGGACACGGCGGGGGCTTTCCATGAAGACTTCGAGCATACGGTATTCGGTCGGACCGAGGCGAACTTCGCGAACGCCGCGGGTGACCTTGTGGGCGCCGCGGTCCATCGCGATCTCGCCGGAGACGAGAATATCGCTCATGCGCTCAGGCGACGCGCGCCTGAGGAGTGCCTTCACGCGTGCCATCAGCTCCTGAACGGAGAACGGCTTCGTGACGTAGTCGTCGGCGCCGGTCGTAAGGCCCCGCACGCGGTCGGCTTCCTCGCCGCGGGCGGTGAGCAGAATGATCGGCAAACTTTGGGTGTCGGCGCGATTGCGGAGGCGACGGCAAAGCTCGATCCCCGAAATTTTCGGGATCATCCAATCCAACACCGCTAAATCGAAGCTTTGCTCAGAAAGCAGAAGCTCTGCTTCCTCGCCGTCGGCGGCTTGCACGACGTCGTAGCCTTCCGACTGAAGGTTGTACTTCAGAAGCTCGGCCAAAGGCGCTTCGTCTTCAACAACGATAATCTTAGCTGGCATGGTATCGGATCATTGTTGCTTTCGGGGGAAGTTTGCTTACTGCCTCGGCGTGATCAAGGTCGAAGAGGTCTTGTCACCCTTCGGCCGGTCGTCGGCGATCGGAACGCCGTGAACGAGGTAGTAGACGTTCTCGGCAATGTTGGTCGTGTGGTCGCCGATGCGTTCGATATTCTTGGCGCCGAAGAGGAAATGCGTGCAGATGCCGATGTTGCGCGGATCTTCCATCATGTATGTCAGAAGTTCGCGGAACAGCGAATTGTACATGGCGTCGACCTGCTGGTCGTTACGCCAAACCTCCATCGCCTTCTCGGCATCGAGCGACGTCAAGGCGTCGAGTACGTCTCTGAGCTGCGTCTGGACCATCTCCGTCATGTGACGCATGCCGGTCATCAGGGGCTTGGGATAGGCTTCCCCTGCGATCGTGAGAGCGCGCTTGGCAATGTTCTTGGCGAGATCGCCGATGCGTTCCAGATCGCCCGCGATCTTGACGACGGTCATGATGTGGCGAAGGTCGTTAGCGAGCGGCTGGCGACGGGCGATCATCACGATCACCTGCTCTTGCAGTTCGCGTTCGAGCTGATCGACCATGTCGTCGTCGGCAACGGCCTTCTCGGCGAGCTTGGGATCACGGCGTTCGAGCGAATCCATCGCCTGGACAAGAAGCTTCTCGGCGTAGCCACCCATCTGGGCGATGCGACGATCGAGGAGTTTCAATTCGTCTTCGTATGACTTCACGGTATGTTCGTTCATCGCGGTAATCCTGAAATTCTGATGGGCCTCAACGCCATGCACTAGCCGAAGCGGCCGGTGATGTAGTCTTGAGTCCGACTATCGGTTGGGTTTGTGAAAATCTTTTGCGTGATGCCGAATTCGACGAGATCGCCGAGGTACATAAATGCAGTGCGTTGAGAAACGCGCGCGGCCTGCTGCATGTTGTGGGTGACGATCGCGATCGTGAATTCGTGCTTCAGCTCGTCGATCAGCTCTTCGACTTTCGCGGTCGAGATCGGGTCAAGAGCCGAGCAGGGTTCGTCGAAGAGAATGACTTCGGGGCGGATGGCGACGGTGCGGGCGATGCACAGGCGCTGCTGCTGGCCGCCCGAGAGCGAGAGACCGCTCGAGTGAAGCTTGTCTTTCACTTCCTTCCAGAGGGCTGCCTTTTCGAGGGCGGACTCGACGCGGCCGTCGAGTTCCGATTTCGGCAGGCGTTCATAGAGACGAAGACCGAACGCGATGTTTTCGTAGATCGTCATCGGGAACGGCGTCGGCTTCTGGAACACCATGCCGACGCGTGAACGCAGGAGGTTCAGGTCCTTCATGTCGAGGATGTTTTCACCGTCGAACATGATCTTACCCTCGGCGTGCTGGCCGGGGTAGAGATCGTACATGCGGTTCAGAACGCGCAGGAGCGTGGACTTGCCGCAACCCGACGGACCGATGAATGCGGTGACCTGGCGCTCGTAGAGGGGCAGCGAAATGCCCTTCAGAGCCAACGAGGTGCCGTAATAAAATTTAAGGTCCTGAACCGAAATTTTCTCAGTCAGTCCGGTACCGACGTCTTTTGACATTACGTTCATTTCACCGTCCTCGAAGAGCTTAACCAACGTGCAGCAATGCTGAGCGTGAGCACCGCCGCGGTGATGAGCAATGCACCTGTCCAGGCGAGGCGTTGCCAATCCTCGTATGGGCTCAGGGCATATTGGAATATGACGACCGGCAAGCTCGCCATCGGAGCATTAAGGTCGCTACTCCAGAACTGATTGTTAAGGGCCGTGAACAGCAACGGCGCCGTCTCGCCGCTGACGCGGGCAATTGCGAGGAGCACGCCCGTGATCATGCCGGCGCGAGCGGCCTTGTATGCCACTTTGCGGATGACGAGGGACTGCGGCATTCCGAGCGCGGATGAGGCTTCGCGGAGCTGGTTCGGCACCAGCAACAGCATGTTTTCCGTGGTGCGCACGACCGTCGGGATGACCAGGATGGCCAGAGCGACTGCGCCAGCAATTGCCGAGAAGTGCCCCATGGTGCGGACAAGAATTTCGTAGACGAAAAGGCCCGTCACGATCGAGGGAGCGCTCAACAGAATGTCGTTGATGAAGCGGATCACCGACGACACTTTGCTGAAGCGGCCATATTCGGCCAAGTACGTGCCGGCCATAATTCCGATCGGTGTGCCGACGATGACGCCCATGAAGGACATCACCAAGCTGCCAGCGATGGCGTTCAGGAGACCACCTTCGCCTCCAGGCGGCGGCGTCATTTCGGTGAAGACTTGAAGGTTCAGGCCAGCCAAGCCTTTGTAGAGCAAGGTCGCGAGGATCACTGCCAGGATCGTCAGTCCGAGTGCGGACGCTCCCCAGCAGAGGGCGACTGTGATCGTGCTCCGCAATTTGCGGCGGCGATATTTTGCTAAGTCCAAGGCCATGATTATGCTCCCGCCTTTTTCTCGATGCGCATCAGCATGAGGCGCGCGAGAGCCAGAACGATAAACGTGATGAAGAAGAGGATAAGGCCAAGCGCGATCAGCGACGAGGTATAGATGTCGCCGACGGCTTCGGTAAATTCGTTGGCGATGGTGGCGGAGATCGTCGTGCCGGGCGCCAGGATCGATCCCGAAATACGGTGGGCGTTGCCGATGACGAAGGTGACGGCCATGGTTTCGCCGAGTGCGCGACCGAGGCCGAGCATGACGCCGCCGATGATGCCGACGCGCGTATAGGGAATGACGACATTCCTCACGACTTCGCGGGTCGTCCAGCCCATGCCGTAAGCGGCTTCCTTCAAGACAGGGGGAACGGTTTCGAACACGTCGCGGCAGACGGCGGTGATGAAGGGCAGCACCATCATCGCGAGGATGAGGGCCGAGGTCAGAATGCCGATGCCGTAGGGAGGACCTGCAAAGAGACTGCCGAGGATCGGGATCGGTTTGAAGAATGCGATCAGCTCGGGCTGAATGTAGCGCTGGAGAGCCGGAGCAAAGAAGAACAGGCCCCAAATGCCGTAGATGATGCTGGGGACGCCGGCGAGAAGCTCAATCGCGATGCCGATGGGGCGGCGAAGCGGCATCGGGCACAACTCGGTCAGGAAGACGGCGATGCCGATGCTGATCGGTACGGCGACGACCATGGCGATCGCGGATGTCACGATCGTTCCGTAGATCGGGGCGAGAGCGCCGAACTGTTCGGTGACGGGGTTCCAGACTTCGGTCGTCAGAAAGCTGAAGCCAAAGGTCTTGAATGCGAGCCAGCCGCCGACGATGAGCGACACAAAAATCGCACCGAGGATGACGAGCACGAGATAAGCGGAGGATTGGGTGAGCAGACGGAAGAACGAGTCTGTCGTCTTAAGACCTTCGAGTACTTTGCGTCTGGCCGCCGCCGCCGCCAACGCTTGCGAATTCGCATCTGTCATGAAGGTCAAGTTTCCGCTCCGCACCAGTATAAAGGCATCAGTTTGTGGACGAGCCGAGAGGCGCCCGCAGAGCGAGCGCCTCTCAACGTCCGAGACTTAGTTCGAGAGGATCGGCTTGTTGTCTTCGCCGACGATCTCAGCCCAGCTCTTCTTGATTTCCGCGACGACGTTGTCGGGAAGCGGAACGTAGTCGAGTTCTTCAGCAGACTTGTCGCCGTTGGCGTAAGCCCATTCGAAGAACTTGAGAGCTTCCTTGGCAGCGGCCGCATCCTTCGACTTCTTGTGCATCAGGATGAAGGTCGGGTTCGTGATCGGCCAAGACTCAGCGCCCGGCTCGTCTGTCAGAACAACGCCCATGCCCGGTGCCGAAGCCCAGTCAGCGCCGGCAGCGGCGGCCTGGAAAGCCGTGATAACCGGAGCAACGGTCTTGCCGTCCTTGTTGATGAGCTTCGTGTAAGCCAGCTTGTTCTGCTTGGCGTAGGCGTATTCGACGTAGCCGATTGCGCCCTTCGTCTGCATCACGTTGTTGGCGACGCCTTCGTTGCCCTTCGCGCCGATGCCGACGGGGAACTGAACCGACGTGTTCGAGCCGATCTTCGACTTGAAGTCCGGGCTGACCTTCGAGAGGTAGTTCGTCCAAACGAACGTGGTGCCCGAGCCGTCAGAGCGCGAGACAACGGCGATGGCGTCCGAAGGAAGCTTCAGCTCAGGATTGAGCTTAACGATTGCAGGGTCGTTCCAGGCGGTGATTTCGCCGAGGTAGATCTTGGCGAGCGTCGGGCCGTCGAGGACGATATCGCCCGGCTTGATGCCGTCGAGGTTGGCAACCGGAACGATGCCGCCCATGACTGTCGGGAACTGGACGAGGCCGTCCTTGTCGAGATCTTCACCCTTGAGCGGCTTGTCGGAAGCGCCGAAGGTTACGGTGTTGGCGATGATCTGCTTGATGCCGCCGCCCGAGCCGATGGACTGATAGTTCAGACCAACGCCGGTCTCTTTTTTGTAGGCGTCAGCCCACTTTGCGTAGATCGGATACGGGAACGTGGCACCCGCGCCGGAAATGTCGGCTTTAACGGGAGCGGACACTGCGGCGGTTGCCGCAAGCGCCGCAAAAAGCGCCAGAATAGACTGTTTCACTCGTGGTCTCCTTGTTGAACGGGGGCTGTAGGCCTCGCCACTCCATCTGCCGGGCAAAGCCGACATGCACTCTGTAGTCCAGTTAGTTCACGCCTTTGTGAAACGTTAACGCGTTGTTTTTGATGCGTTATATTTTGTCCGTTAACGTCTTTTTAAGATGTGAGGACCGGGTTTGGTCCGACGGCTTCTAAAAAGATGCTCCTGATGAGGACATTCCTCCGGAGCGTCTGCGGCCTTCCCCAAGGCGCGCGGTGCGAAGAATTAGGCTGTTCGGACTAGGTCGCTTGTACAACGGCGGCAGTCATAACACTGTCATCCAACGCAAGGCCCGTTCTAACGACTCCAAGCTATGGAAATGTGACAGTTTACACTTTTGATTTATAACAGTTTTATTTGTAGGCGGGCAGCGCGACGTTAAAAGTCGTGCCTTGGCCGACCACGGATTGGACCGAAAGTTCGGCCTCGTGGCGGTTGAGGACATGCTTGACGATGGCGAGGCCGAGGCCGGTGCCGCCGATGCGGCGGCTGTGCTCAGCGCTGACGCGGTAGAAGCGTTCGGTCAGGCGGGGCAGATGCTCAGGCGCAATGCCCGGTCCGTTATCTGAGATCGAGACAAGCGCTCGTGCAGGAAAGCTCTCATCACGCGGACTGGTTTTCTTCAAGAGTGAGATTTTCACCTGACCGCCGTCGCGGCCGTATTTGACGGCATTCTCGACGAGGTTGTGAAACACCTGGAATAACTCATCGCGGTCGCCCATCGCGACCAGTGGACCGGCGGCGGGCTCGGCGTCGATCGTAATGCTTCGCTCCTCGGCGAAAGGCATCAACGACCGCGTAACGTCTTCCATCAGGTCATTGAGATCGACGCGTCCCGTCGGCTTAAGGTTGGCTTTTTCTTCGACGCGGCTGAGCAAAAGCAGATCGTCGATCAATCGCGTCATGCGTTCGGCCTGATCGGCCATGATGGCGAGAAATCTTTCACGCGCTTTCTCATCGTTTCGTGCGGGACCCTGCAGGGTTTCGATGAATCCGCGCACCGAAGCGAGCGGCGTTCGCAATTCGTGGCTGGCGTTGGCGATGAAATCGGTGCGCATTTCGAGCAGGCGGTGCTGCTCGGATTCATCATGGATCGTGATCAGCGCCGCGATCGGAGGGCGCTGGTCGACGGCACCGAGCGGCGCGACCGTCGCAATGAGACGCTGGCCCGCGCCACCACGAGGTACGAGACGCGCCGTTCTCTTCTCGCCGTTTTGAAGGGCGTCTGAAACGGCGGCGATGAGTTCGGGATCGCGATTGACATGCTCGAGAGGCACGCCCTGCCGCAGCCGGTCGAAGAGGTTGTGGGCTGCGCTGTTGTAATTCAGGATAACGGACGACTCATCGAGGACGATCGCGGGATCGGGCATCGCCGCGGCGAGATCGGTCCACGTCAAATTCTTGTCCGAGCTTGAGCCGCTGCCTGTCATGTCACCCACATTTTGGCGAAGCGTAGCGCGGGGCCATGCAAGTAACGCGGCAGCGGCCGCAAACAATCCACAGGCGAAGAAAATTCCGTCGCGAAGTGGCCCGCTCGCCCATGTCGACAGTGGGGCGAGTATAAGAACCGCTGCGGCGCAGAGCGCGGAGAGACCTAGGCGATCGTTATCACGGGTCATGCCCGGTGCAGTAATCTTGATGGGCGCCATAAGCTAGTCAGCAAAATTCAGGTTCGCCGGGCGCCGCGCGCCGCTGGTTTCTTGCCGCGCACCTTGCTGCCGGGCACGCTTTCCCCGTTCGGCACTGTTTCGAGGAACCCGATTGGGGACTTTACGGCGAGTTCCGCCAGCGTGTGCTGGTCAAGGACGGAGATGAACGCGGTCAGGGCATTGTCGAACATGGCGTTGATGTTGCCGGGATCGGCATCGCTCGACTGCGGATCGATGCCTCCTTCGACCTGTACGCGGGTCACCTCAATGGCGCGGACGACATCACCGATCCGGATCACGGAGGCCGGCTTTGCCAGGCGAACACCACCGTTCGGGCCGCGGACGGCCGTCAGAAAGCCTGCGTGCGAAAGGATATGGACGATCTTGAAGACATTTTGCTTCGTGACGCCCAGACGGTCCGAGACATCGGCAACTTTCACAAGCTGGTCTTTGGCGATCGCGCAATCGATCAGAATACGGATCGCGTGGCCGGTCTGCTTCGTCAAGCGCATATGCGAATTACCTAAGGCGCGCGGCCGCGACGGAAAAATTCCTATGCTTCCTTGTTTCACAAATCTTGTCAGCGTGGCAAGGGGCGGAACTAATCGGAGTTTACTTGACAGTTCCGTCCTCGGGCATTCTATACCAGCACGGTAAATAATAGGGGCTTGGCGGCTCCGCTCGGGCGTCTTGCGGATCGCTGAACGGCAATTGCTACGGAGACCCGGAATGTCGAGGAATGCATTTTCATCGGCCTGCGCAACTCAGTTTGCGCTTGCCGCATTATTCGTGGCGTCCGCAGGGGTTGCTCCGGCCATAGCGGCGCCGCCGACGACCAAAGACATCATCAAGAATTACGGCGACGTGGCCGAGGCCATGTACTCCGACTCGCTGGCGAAGGCGAAAGATCTCGATACCGCGATTGACGCATTCCTGGCAGCGCCGAGCACGGAAACGCTCGGGGCGGCGCGCACGGCGTGGAAAGTCGCGCGGGTTCCCTACATGCAGACCGAAGGCTTCCGGTTCGGCAACAAGATCGTCGACGACTGGGAAGGCAACGTGAACTCGTGGCCGCTCGATGAGGGTCTGATCGATTACGTCGACGCGGCGAGCTACGGCGACACGAAGGAAGAGAACCCTCTCTACACGGCGAACATCATCGCCAACAAAAAAATCCGCCTCGGGCCGAAGATGCTCGACGCCAGCAAGATTGATAAGACAGTCATCGCCAAGCTCAACAGCGCGCTCGACGTCGAGGCGAACGTCGGCACGGGTTATCATGCGATCGAGTTCTTGCTGTGGGGACAAGACCTGCACGGCACCGGCCCAGGCGCGGGTGAGCGACCGGCGAGCGATTACGATCTCAAGGCGTGCACGCACGCGAACTGCGATCGTCGCCGCGATTATCTGAAGGCGGCTTCGGGCCTGCTCGTCGACGATCTCGAAGAAATGGTCGGCGACTGGAAGCCGGATGGTGCCGCGCGTAAGGCGCTGGCGGGCAGCGATGATAGCACGCAGCTCTCGACGATCCTGACGGGGCTTGGTTCGTTGTCTTACGGCGAACTCGCGGGCGAGCGCATGAAGCTCGGCGTTTTGCTGCATGACCCCGAGGAAGAGCATGACTGCTTTTCCGACAACACCCACAACAGCCATTATTACGACCAGGTCGGCATGATGGAGATTTGGAATGGCAAGTACGACGGTGCGACGCCGGTCAGCGGAGCGAGCATCGCGGAGCTTGCGCGCGAGAAGGCGCCGGATGCGGCAAAGCGTGTTGACGAGGCCATGGCGGTAACGCTCGGGAAGATCAAGGCGATCAAGACCAAAGCCGATTCCGGCGAAATGGCCTACGATCAAATGCTGGCGGCAGGAAACGATGTCGGCAACAAGATGATCCTCGATGCGGTCGACGCTCTCGTCGCTCAGGCGCGAGCGATCGAAGCCGTCGTCGCGGCGCTGAACCTCAAGGTCAAGATCGAGGGTTCAGACAGCCTCGATGATCCCGCTAAGGTCGCCAAGGCGAAATAAGTTGGGTTCGTTGCAATCCCAAACGGTTCCAGCCAGAGAGGTGTCCGTATGCTGACGCGGCGGGACCTCATGATGGGAAGCGCGGCTTTCGCGGCAAGCGCGGGAGCCGGATTTCTTGCCACGAGTCACAAGGCGCTGGCGCGCGACGTCATCGCTGAGCCGATTGCACATGGTGTCAAGTCGGTCGCCTTCGATCTTGCGGAGCGACCGACGGCTCTGCCCTGTTTCGGTGGTAAGACGCTGCCGCTCTGGACCTTCGAATCCGGCCCGACTTTTCCGATCATTCGGATGAAGCTCGGCGAACGTCTCGATACGGTTTTCAAAAATCATTTGCCGAGAGAGGGCGAGGTCGCGTCGATCCACTGGCATGGTCTCAGAATTCCGAACACACAAGACGGCGTGCCGTATCTGACGCAGCAGCCAATCGCGCCCGGTGGCGAGGGGCGTTATTCGTTTGTGCCGCCCGATACCGGCTCGTTCTTTTTTCACACGCACTGCAATTCGACCGAGCATTTCGGGCGTGGCCTGATCGGTGCGCTGATCATTGAGGGCGACGAGATCACGCCATCGGATGGTGAATACGTGCTCTTGATGAAGGACTGGCGCCTCGGACCGGGCGGGGCGTTTCTGCCGTTCTCGACGGACGAAGGCGCGGCGAAGGGCGGAACTCCGGGAACGATCCGCTCGGTCAACGGTGCGACGTCGCCGGTGATCACGGTGCCTTCGTCGGCGAATATTCGCATCCGGTTCTACAATCTCGATCCGATGCGCATTTCCGAGATCGGGTTCGAAGATGCGCAAGCCGCGATCATCGCTATCGACGGCAACGGTTTGCCGCCGATGACGTTCGAATCCTGGCGGCTCGGCACGGCGATGCGCGTCGATATTCTTCTTCGCACCGCGCCGCCCGGCGAATCGGTGAAGCTCTACGATTACTACTCGAAAGAACCGGTCGTGCTCGCCGAGTTCAAGTCCGAGGGGCCGCCCAAGCGGACCGATGCGTTCGAGCCGTTGCCGCTTAAAGTCATGCCGTTTCCGAAGCTCGATGAAGCGAATGCGCAGATCATTCCATTTGAATTTTCCGCCACGCCGACGGGACAGGCCATTGCGGATATCGGCGCGGGTCCTGGGATCGAGTTAGGGCCGCTTTGTCTCGCGAAGCGGACGTTCTGGGCGATCAACAAGCGGTCGTGGCCCCAAGATCACCGCGACCTTGGGCCGCCACTCGCGGTGCTCAAATCCGGGCAAAGCTACATCTTCGAACTCGATAACACGACGCCGCGGTCGCATCCGATCCATATCCATGGCCATACCTTTGAGGTCTTGAATTCGAGCAAACGGAAGCTCCCGCGCTTTCGATGCGATACAGTGCTGTTGATTCCAAACGAGCGTATTCAGGTTGGCGTTGTTGCCGGTCTTCCCGGGAAATGGATGTTTCATTGCCACATCCTCGAACATCAAGAAGCGGGCATGATGGGATACATCGAGGTCGTGTGACGCGGGGACTGTGTCTGCTGCTCGCGCTGGCGTTTCTCGCTGGTCTCGGGTCCAGCCCTGGCCGAAGTGATCCGCTGGATGCTGCCGTCGGAAAGGCGCTCTTCGACCGGCAATGGATTCCGGCGCCATCGTCGACCAATGGCACCGATGGGTTGGGTCCGCTTTTCACGTCGCGGTCATGTACGGGCTGCCATTCGCGCGGGGAAGGCGCGCACATCGTTACGCGCGATGACGGTGCGCCGGATATCGCGGGCGCCGTCGTGCGCTTCGGCAAGGCGGACGGCACGACAGATCCCTATTACGGACTCGAATTGCAGACGAATGCCGTCCCGGGCCTCAAGCCCGAGGGTGCCGCGCGGTTCCTACCCGATTTCAAATACAACCTGAATGGACCGCCACTCTCGGAGGGCGTTCACGCGGGGGCGCGACTGGCGCCGCCGCTGTTCGGACGAGCCGCTTTCGACGATGTGTCGGACGAAGACATTCTGGCGCGTGCCGCAGCCAACGCGCATGGCGGCGGTCCTATCAAAGGCCGGGTGAACGTGACGCCGCACGGTATCGGCCGCCATGGCTGGAAGGCGGCGCAGGTTTCGATCGAAGAGCAGGTGGCGCACGCGTTCGCGTTCGACATCGGCCTGTCGAGCCCGCTGTTTCCGCTGCCCTACGGCGATTGCACCAAGCTCGAAATGGCATGCCTGGCGTCGGCCAATGGCGAGAGTTCACTTTTTGATGGGCGCGAACTTTCGTCGGCGATGGTCAATGTCGTCGCGAGCTATCTCAAGACATTGCGGGCGCGCCCTCTGAGGGACGCTTCCGCCCTGTTCGCTTCAACCGGCTGCTCGGCTTGTCATGTGCCTAGCCTCAAGACGCGAGACGGGCGCGAAATTCCGGCCTTCACCGACCTTCTGCTTCACGATATGGGTCCGGCGCTGGACGACGGTGTCGGTGAGCCCGGCGTCAAATCGTTCGAATGGCGGACCGCGCCGCTGATCAATGGCCGTCTGCCGCCTGAGAAACGGCGCTATCTTCACGACGGATCGGCGGCAACGGTTAACGACGCTATCGAAAAACACTGTGGCGAAGCGGAACATAGCCGCATTCTTTTCGAGGCTTTAACGGTCGACGACAAGAAGCGTCTGGTCGATTACGTGAATGGGTTATGATGGTGCGTAAGGTTATGATTGTGGGATTCGCGGTGTTCGCGTTTGCCGTCCAGGCGCTCGGCGCCGATCTTCCCACCGAGGACGAGATCCGGTCTGCCGAGGCGCCGCCTGCCAGCGTTGCGCCAAGCGAACCCTTCAGCCACGCGGCGATGGTGAAGGCGGCGATCACATCGTACATCATCCCACATATCGACGCTCTGAAAGCCGCTGTCGCGCCTCTGCCGGAAGCGGTCGCGAACGTGTGCAAGACGGGTACTCCGGCTGCCGAGAAGGACCTTGAAGAGCGTTTTCAAAAGGTCGTCACGGCTTATGTCGGCGTCGACTTTCTGCGCTTCGGGCCGATGCTCGAAAATGGACGTCGCGAGCAGATCTCGTTCTGGCCCGATCCGCGCGGGTTCGTTGCGCGGCAGTTGCGGCTTCTGCTCCTGAACAAGGACGAGGCGATCGCGCAACCCGGGGCTATCGGCAAGCAAAGCGCGGCGGTGCAGGGGCTTCCGGCGCTTGAAGCGCTGATGCACGACAAAGCAGTTCCGCTCGGACCGGGGGACGCCGCGCATTACCGCTGCGTCGTTGCCGGGGCCATTGCCGCCAACGTCGTTCGCCTGATCTCGGAAGTTGCCGACGGATGGGAAAAGCCGGATGGCTGGGCTGACAAGCTGCTTCATCCCGGCCCCGCCAACGATACTTACAAGAACGAGAGCGAGGCTGCGGTCGAGGTCGTCAAGGCGTTGATCGTCGGGTTATCGCTAACCGCAGACCTGCAGGTGAAGCCGCAGTTCGATACAAAGATCCGGTTGACGCCGCCGTATGAAAAATCGGGATTGCAAAATGTATTCTACACGGAGAGCGTCGCGTCGCTGCATGAGCTATACGATATCCTCGATCTCGAAAGTTGGCTGCCGCCCGACAGACTGTGGATGAAAGACTGGGTGATGGGAACTTGGCGCGCGCTCGAGGCGAGCGACGGCGCGGGCGGACGTTCGGCCAATGCCAAACGGGATGACGCGCCGGCGCCTCGCGAAGTATTCGACCGCACGAACGGCTTGCGCAACATGGTGGCCAACAGGCTGGCGGTGGCGGCAAAACTGACGATAGGATTCAATGAGCTCGATGGTGACTGATCGCAGATCGATGATGCTCGGCACGCTCGCGTTCGTCGGTGCGGCGGCCTTCAGGCCGGCTTGGGCGTTGGCCGGCAACGACGTGACCTACGTGACGGCGGTGCGCCGGAGTAATGGATCGTTCGGGATTTTGCTCCTTGGTGGCGATGGCGCGATCCTGCGGGAAGTCCCGCTTTCGGCGCGCGGGCACGACATTGCCATTCATCACGCCTCGGGACGGGTCGCGGTGTTTGCGCGGCGTCCGGGCGCGTTTGCCATTTCGTTCGGACTCGACAAGAAAATTCCACCGCACGTCTTCACGCCGGGTGAAGGGCGACACTATTTCGGCCACGGCGCGTTTTCGCACGACGGCCGCTTGCTGTACGCGTCGGAGAACGACATCGCGACCGGCATGGGCGTGATCGGAATCTACGACGTTGAGCGCCGATTCAAGAAGCTTGGCGAGCATTCGACTTTCGGCATGGGGCCGCACGAGATCATGCTGCTGGCGGATGGCAAGACGATCGCGGTCGGTAACGGCGGGCTTGATACGACGCCAGATGGAGGCCGTGAAAATCTCAATGTCGACTCGATGCAGCCGTCGCTGACGTTCGTCGATGCGGAGAGCGGTAAGCTCGTCGCCAAGCATGAGATGACGGGCGATTTGAAGTCGCTCTCCATCAGGCACGTCACTCAGGATGTGAAGGGGGTCGTTTGGTTCGGCGGTCAATGGGAGGGAAACCCGAGCGAGACGCCGCCGCAGATCGTCGGTAGCGCCGGATCGGACCGGCCGTTGAAGCTGATCGAAGCGCAGGTGAAGGGCGGCCACGATCTCAAGGGCTACATCGGATCGATGGCGGTGAGCAATGACGGGCGCTTCATCGCGGCGAGCGCGCCAAAGGCGGGGCACGTTCTCTACGTCGATACCGCGACGGCGATGGTTGTCGGACAAAGCGATCTCAAGGACGTCTGCGGTATCGCACCTGAAGGCAGGCAAGATTTTGCCGCGTCATCGGGCTTCGGTGTCATGCGTTACGAGACGGCGCAAGCCAGCACGATTTCCGAGCGTGAGCTTCAGGATATCGCGTTCGACAATCACTTGCGCCGGATTTGAAATCGGGAACTCGGCGAAATCCTCAGCGGCCAATACGATGTACGCTGTTTATTCGCATGTTTGTCTGGCACAGCGGAAAAGTAAGAGAGAGAGGCTCGCGAATCACCCTATCAATCCGCGCAAGTGGGCGATGTAGGGGTATTAAAGATGCCAAGATCCACGGACCAGTGGGCGCGCGAACTGATAGCCGCAGAGCAACTCCGCCCCGAAGTCTATTTTGAAGTGAGCCATCTGGATCCGTGGCCTCTCGTATTTATCTACGTGCGATCGCTTGCGTTTCGCTATTTTATGCTGAGGATTTTCGCACGCCTCCGCTCTCTTTCGTTTCGAAGAATGGCGGTTCGGCTAACGTCTTACCGAGCAGCATCGTCGCGACGAATTTGGCAGAACGAGGCAATGTCGGCGCGGGTATCGATGTCGGCGAACGCCCCTTCGTCTTCACATGGCACGGGACGCCACAAATCCTTCTGATCGGCTAGGACGGATTTGCCGCCTGTGTCGCCTGTTACGGTCTCGAGCGCGGGGAATAGCGATTTCGGCCAGATGATCGGGTGTCCCCGGCGGCCGTCCCTTGCAACGGGAAAGACGATCGACGTTTTATTCTCGACGAACGCCGAGAGCAGCATGTTCACGAATGACGTGGTGACGCCCGGCATATCAGCGAGGGCGACGAGCACGCCATCGGTATCGCTCGCGATGCTATGAAGTCCGGCGCGTAGCGAGGTCGAGAGGCCGTCACGGGCATCCGGGTTTTCCACGATACGCCAACGTCCGGCGCCCGCGGCCTTGGCGATCGAGCCGTGCGCTTCCGACGTCACCAAGACAATGTCATCGACGTTCGAGTCTGCCAGCGTCGTGCAGACGTGGCGAACGATTGCAATGCCGTCGATCTCGACGAGAAGCTTGTTCCCGTCCTCGAAGCGGGACGACCGGCCTGCCGCCAAGATGACGGCCGAGATCGTCACGCAGCAGGAGCTTTGCGGAATGCGGCGATGATCTGCGCTAAAATCGACGTCGCGATCTCTCCCGGTGTTTCCGCTTCGATGTCGAGGCCGATGGGCGCGTGAATGCGGGCAATATCGGCGTCGGTGAAGCCAGCGGCTTTCAGGCGGTCGACGCGCTTCGCATGCGTGCGGCGTGATCCGAGCGAGCCGATATACCGGCACGGCGACTTCAACGCGATCGTCAGCGCTTCGTCATCGATGTGATCGACGTGGGTCAGCGTGGCGATGGCGGAGAAGGGATCGGCGGCGAGCTTCTTGAAACAATCTTCCGGCCAGCCGGCGATGATCTGGGACGGATCGAAGCGGGCCGGGCTCGCAAACGCCGTGCGCGGGTCGATCACCTTGACGTCGTATCCCGATGCTGTGGCCATCGTCGCAAGATGCTGGCCGATGTGCGTCGCGCCGACGATGATTACGCGCGGCGGAGGTGTCAGGGCGTGAACGAACGTCTCGCCGGATTTGTCGACTCCGCTATGAGCGCGGCGGATGGCTTCTGTGACGACGGGATCGGTCGATGTTCTGCCGTCGTGGATTTCGCGGACGCCGTCGGCGAGGCGGGTTGTGACGACGATCGGCGCGCGTGCGGCCGCTGCAGCGTCCAACTGCTTCACAAAGTCCATGTCGGTTTTCGGGTCGAGCTTCGAGACGTGAACGCGGATCTTGCCGCCACAGGCGAGCCCGGCGCGCCACGCTGTTTCATCGGCGATTCCGAAGCTTAAGGTTTCAGGCTTTCCCGTCTCGATGACGTCGAGCCCGGCGGCGATGACATCGGCTTCGACACAGCCGCCGGACACCGAACCCTGAAATTCGTCAACGTCTGCAATGGCCATCTGACCGCCCGCGCGGACAGGCGCCGAGCCCCAGGTGTCGATCACGGTTGCGATGGCGACGGGGCGGCCGGCTTCGAGCCAAGCCCTTGCCGCGGCCCGCGGATTGGTTATCGGTGCATCCGATTTTGCAGCGATGTCGGTCATTTGGGTGTCGGTCACGGGGATATCTTCAGCCGGTTGCCATAGTGTCACGATTGCGCTTCGGGAGCCCCGAGGCTAGAAGCCCGAAGATGGCGAGACCCTCGGTCAAGATCAAGGCGAAGGCAAGCGCGAAGGTACGGCGGCTGGCGCATGGCTCCAGCGAGTCGCAACAGCGCGCGCCCAAAGTCGGCTTCGTGTCGCTCGGCTGCCCGAAGGCGCTCGTGGACAGTGAACGCATCATTACCAAGCTGCGCTCGGAAGGTTATGCGATTGCGCGCGAGTATGCGGGCGCGGACGTCGTCGTGGTCAATACTTGCGGCTTCCTCGATTCCGCCAAGCAGGAGAGCCTCGACGCCATCGGCGAAGCGATGAACGGCAACGGCCGGGTCATCGTCACCGGGTGCTTCGGCGTCGAAGAGGGTCGCATTCGTGAGGCGCATCCTGGTGTGCTGGCGGTAACAGGGCCGCATCAATACGAACAGGTCGTCGAGGCGGTTCACGATGCGGTGCCGCCGCTGCACGATCCCTACGTCGATCTCGTGCCGCCGGAAGGCTTGCGGCTGACGCCGCGCCACTACGCCTATTTGAAAATTTCGGAAGGTTGCAACAACCGCTGCACGTTCTGCATCATTCCGTCGTTGCGCGGGGATCTCGCGAGCCGGCCCGCGAACCACGTCATGACGGAAGCGGAGCGTCTGGTGGATGCGGGCGTGAAAGAGCTGCTCGTCATCAGCCAGGATACAAGCGCTTACGGTCTCGACATCAAATACGCGGAGAGCGCGTGGAAGGGCGGTCCGCTCAAGGCGCGCTTTCTCGATCTGTCGCGGGCGCTGGGCGATCTCGGCGCGTGGGTGCGGATGCATTATGTGTATCCGTATCCGCACGTCGACGATGTCATTCCGCTGATGGCCGAGGGCAAGATTTTGCCGTATCTCGACATTCCGTTTCAGCATGCGTCTCCTAAAGTGCTGAAGGCGATGCGGCGGCCGGCTTCGCAAGACAAGACGGCGGAGCGCATCCGGCGCTGGCGCGATGTTTGTCCCGATCTCGCAATCCGCTCGACGTTCATCGTTGGGTTTCCGGGCGAGACCGACAAGGATTTCGAATTTCTGCTCGGTTGGCTGAAGGAAGCGAAGATCAACCGCGCGGGCTGCTTCAAGTATGAAGCGGTCGAGGGCGCCACCGCCAATGCGATCGACGGTGCGGTGCCGGAAGAGGTGAAGGAAGAGCGCTGGCATCGCTTCATGGCGGCGCAGAGGGAAGTCAGCGGTGCGTTGCTTCAGGAGCGGGTCGGATCGACGATCGATATCATCATCGATGAAATCGACGAGGACGGTGCTATCGGCCGCTCAAAGTGGGATGCGCCGGACATTGACGGCAACGTGTTCCTCAACGGCGAGAGCGACGTGAAGCCCGGCGATATTGTGCGTGGCAAAGTCATCGAAGCGGACGAGTACGATCTTTGGGCCGTGCGGGCCGTTTAAGCCAGCGCAATCGTCATTCTCGATCGAGTTCAAGCGTCGGACCCGTCGGCGACACAGTAATTTGAGCCTTCGGCACGTCTTACGCTGGATCCCCGGCCTTCGACGCGGGCTTTGCCGCGCTCGGTCGAGGATGACGAGACGTCTAAAGCGGGACGGCGCCGGAGTCTTCGGGCTTGGCTTTGTATTCGGGCTCGACGTGAATCACGACCTCGGAGCCTTCGATATTTTTCTCGATCGAGTCTTCCAGCCGGTCGCAAATGGCGTGGGCTTCATCGACGGTCATCGAGCCCGGCACGACGAGATGGAATTCGATGAATAATGCACGTCCGGCCTGACGCGTGCGGATGTCGTGAGCCTGCACCGCGCCGACGCCGTTCGCCTCGATGGCGCCGCGGATGCGGGCTTCGATTTCCGGGCTCGCCGCTTGATCCATCAGGCGGGACATCGAATCCGTGGCTATGCGGTAGCCCATTCCGAGGATGTTGACGGCGACGATGGCGGCGATCAGCGGATCGAGGAAGCTCCATCCGGTCAGGATCGCGAGGCTCAAGCCGATGATGACTCCGACCGAGGTGATGACGTCGGTAAAGAGATGATGGCCATCGGCGATGAGCGCCGGTGAACGCCAGTCGGTGCCCCACTTGATCAGCGCCCAGGCCCAGCCCGCGTTGATAATTGTTGCGACGGAGTTGATCCCGAGGCCAAGGAAGGATTGTTCGAGCGTCTCACCTTCTGTGAGGCTCGAATAGGCTTTGATCAGAATGAGCACTGCTGCGACGGCGATCATAGCGCCTTCGAACATCGCGGCGAGAAATTCGGCTTTGGAGTGGCCGAAAGGATGATCGCTATCCGGCGGCTTGGCGCTCATCCGAATGGCGAAGTACGCGGTCAGCGCCGTCATGACGTTGACGATGCTTTCGAGGGCATCGGAGAACAGCGCCACGGATCCGGACACGAGATAGGCGACGTACTTCAACGACACGACCGCGAGGGCCACGCCGATATTTGCGGCTGCAACTCGTGAGATTCTGTCGTTCAGGGCGTTCGCAAACATGGCAAATCGAATTCCGGTGGCGCGGAGGTCTAGGTCGCACATTCCGATGCGTGACGCCACAATCGAGCCGGTCATTTCGCCGATACGCGGACGAAGGGTGGTCGCGTCGGGCTTATCCACATGCGGCGCCGTCTCCGCGTCTCGCCGGGGCTCAGCGAATCTGATGCTCCATTAGTCGAACAAAAAACTCTCAAGTCCCTCAATCCCAGGACGAGAGCCGAGACGCGGTTTGGAGAGCCCATGGCCAATTTCACAACCCATATCGCGATCGGCACCGTCGTATCGGGGGCGCTGGCAACCCTTACGCTCGCCGCCGATGTCGTGGCGCCTCAGAATCTCGTAGCGGTGACGTTGGCGGGGGCTCTCGGCTCGGTGCTGCCCGATATCGATCTCAAGGATTCGCGGCCAAGCCGGGCGATGTTTGCGGGATTGGCGATTTTCGCGTCGTTCGCCGTGCTGTTCAATGCCGCCACGGAGTTCTCCATTGCAGAACTATGGCTGCTTTGGCTCGGGACGCTGCTGTTGGTTCGGTACGGTTTGCATATGGTCTTCCATCGCATGGCCGTTCACCGCGGAATTTGGCATTCGATCCTGGCGGCGGTCTTTTGTTCGGTGGTGACGGCCATCGTGTTCCGCTATCTCTTGGGCAAGCCGGATGGCGTCTCCTGGCTGGCGGCTGCCTTCATGTTCGTCGGCTACATCACGCACCTGACGCTCGACGAGATCTATTCGGTCGACGTCATGGATACGCGCATCAAGTCGTCGTTCGGGACGGCGCTGAAGTTGTTCGATAGACGTCATTTGTACGCGTCCGCCGCCATGGCGGGAGCGACAGCCGTTGCGATCATGCTGTCGCCGCAGACGAGCACTTTCGTTCATGGCTTGAGCTCGCATGACATGTGGTCGGGATTGCAGCGGCGATTGCTGCCGACCGACAAGTGGTTCGGCATTGTCGAGACGCCGCACTTCGCGGCCCGGAAGCAGACCACCACTGAGGAGGGGATGACGACCGGTTCCATCGCCGATCATCCGGGTGCCAATCATCAGGGAAGCGGCGCGACGCCGCCCGCGAGCACCGAACCTCGTCCGGCAGCGATTGGAGCGGGGCAGGCCGCGTCGCCTGCCGCCGTATCTCAGACTCCTGAGGCTGTGCCTGCAGCTATTCCTGAGCGTGGGCCGAGCGGCAACGCAAGCCCTTGAGGAACGTCGAGGTCAGCTCCTTAGCGTAAGCCTGCGCGGTCGCCGGGGTGAGATACACGCCCTTTTCCGTGGCGGCGAATGCCGTGATGCCATTGATTCCGGCCAGGAAGGCACGCGCGGTCGTGTCGAGGTTTTCGCGCGGAATATTTGGCGCGATCGGCGCAAGCGCGCTTTTGACGATCCCCACGAGGGTGTTCGTGTAGTCGTGGAACGGCGCCGGGACGGTTTTACCGGCCGGCAGGTTGTGGGCAAGAAACAGGTTCCACATCCGCCGGTTGACGAGAGCGAAGTCGACGTAGGCATACGCCAAGTCTTCGATGTTCTTTTCGCCATCGGAGCCGAGGGGAACGTGCTTCAGGTGTTCGACCGTGCGCCCCATCAACTGAACCTGAAGTGTCAGTAGGACATCGTCGAGATTTTCGAAGATGTTATAGAGCGTGCCAGGCGAATACCCAATCATTCGTGCGATTTCGCGTGCCGAAAGGCCTGTAATTCCATTGCGTTCGACAATGGTCTGAGACGCATCAAGAATAAGCTGCCTCAATTCCTCCGGCGAGTGAACGGATCTCCGTCCCATAGGCTTCCTCGGTCCCCAAACAGTGTTTTTCAATTGGTCGGTTTACTGTAGCGGACGTTTATTACAGCACAAGGAAATAGAGAACTCCGAGTTTGAAATACCAACGATTCCTTTCGCGCGGAGAAATATTAGTTATTGCAACGGCTCAATTGCGTCTATTTTGCCGGAAGGCGATGCTCATCCGGGGTTAAACTCTGGCGTGTGGGCAAATGAGAGCCCACGAATGGGATGTGAAACCCCCGGTTTTTAGACCAGCGTTCTCTTATTTATTGCGGGAGAGGGACTGTCGTTCGCCGCGGGGCCAGAACGCGCTCTGGCGTTACTGGCAGGGGACGAGCGAGGGACTGTCCCAGGTATTATTGTTGTTCAGGGCGGGCAGATAAAGGACCGACGGGGAATCTCGCGGGGTCATCCTCATTCTATCGAACCACGTCGCCGATTGGCTGATGATGGAGGGGAGCAAGTTCACGAGTATTGGCGTGTACGTGTACGTCCCTTCCACCACGATCGCGCGACCGTTTCCGGACAGTACATCTTGGTCCAATGTGATCTTGTCACCGCAACCAACAGTCGCCGCGCTTTTCGTATGGAACGTGTATTCGTACGACCATTCGATCTTAGCCTGCGTCGGCGTGCTGACATTTGCCCACGCCTGATAGACTCTTATTTGCAGCGTATCGACACTGTAGGGGTCCAGGACGTGCTCGGCGGAAAGCATTATGCCTGCCAATGCGCTTTTCGCGTCCGCGGTCGTGACGCTGGCGATGGCTTTGTCTTCAGGCCAGAGATCCTTTTCGCGCGACACGAGATCGCCGACCATCGCCGTCGCTCTTTGGAAGCGCTTGTGAACGATAACGGCGCGCGACATCTCTATCGTTCCGAACGTCATCACCAGAAGCACAGGTACGAGGAAAGCGAACTCGATAGCGGCGACGCCCGCAACGTCGGTGCGAAAGATTCTGAATCGGGCGGCGATCGAAGAGGTCCAGAGCAGCCGCATGCTCAACTTCCCGCTGCTGGGTAGGGCTCGGTGCGGAACGCGGTGGAGTTCTGAATCATCATGGTGCCGTTCTGCATGTTTCCGAGCCGCAGAAATGGCACGTTGGCTGCAAATTCCCACTGGTAGCATGTGGTCACGATCACGACGTCGCTTGCGCCGCCGGAATAAGTTGCAATCGGCTTGCTGGCATCTGAGGTATTGATCGCGATTGTATTATTTGCGTCTACGCAGACATGTGGATTTTGGCCGGTGGGGTCGTCCGGGTCCAACGCGGACCAGTCCGGCCAGGATTGCGCCCAAACTTGTAGCTTGGTGCAATCGATCCATCCGCCCGCGCCGTCGCAGATACTTTGCTTGAACTGAGCGAGGGTCATTTTACTGGTTATGGCTTGTCCGGTGCGCACAAGGCGGCTCGTCTCGTCCATACCTTTTTCGAGCGAATTCGAGACGAAGAAAAAAAGCGTGCAGCCCATCAGCGCGCAAACGAACATGAGGAAAGGTGTGATGACGAGAGCGAATTCGACTGCGGTCGCGCCTCGGTCATCGCGACCGAAGCGGCACAATCTCTTGGATCTCGAAATCAATCTCTGTCCGACTGATGGCTGATCCGTCACGGACATATGAATGCGCTCCGCACCGCTGATCAATTTGTATGCAGTGCTACATGCGGAAGATTAAGAGCGTATTTATCGCAACCTCGTTCTTTGTTCGACGGTTTAAAAAGCGTTAACTCCCGCTCCGCCGGTAGGGAACTACTGGGCGTTGTTCGTGGCATTGCCTTTATCCGACGCGGACGAAGAAAACCCCGTCTTGGCGGAGTTGGCCGATTTGACGTTGCTGAAGAATTCGCTCTCGTCGCCAATCGTCAACGTCGGCTCGCAGTTTGGCGTACATGCGTATGTATAGCGTTGGCTGCCCATGTGGAGGTTGACGACGCGGCTGTCGTCACGTTCGACCATCACGCGCTGATCCTGGATCACATTATGATCCGCATCGAGCGCGATGACATTCGTTATTCCAAAGGTCTTGCCGGTGACGACCAGAAGGTTGCCGTCTTGGAGGGCGACGTCTGCGATTGACGGATTACCGATGATGATCTCAGACACCGGCCGTGGAAGCCGTAGCAACTGCGATTGGTCGTAGCGGACAATCAAGTCTCCAGCGGATGCCGGCATAATAGAGAGCGCGAGAGCGCCGGCGCTCGCGATCGTCCTCAGCAATTGGTAGGGGAAGACAGCGGTTTTGGTGGTCGTCGGCATCTGTCGGCATCCGATTTGATAACGATCGACGACATTACCTCAGGAAATAGTGAAGGATCTGCAAATGCTCGTTTCAGGGCGGAGCTTTCGCCCAGGGATGGGCTCCATCAAGCAGGCGAGGGTCAATCTCAGATCGATCGATAAATTTGTACGTATTGTACGTGTGCGTCCCAATCCTCGTGCGGGAGCGTGAAGTTCGCGTGAATTGAATGCGCTGCTCAATGTTGCCCTTAGTCTCGAAAGGAAGGGACTTACTGAGCGCTTTTTGAAGAATAAACTTCGATTGTCATAGTATATATGTAGAAATACTTGTCATATTCGCGTCTTGCTACGGAAATTTCCGTGATATTAATAAACATATTCACTGGATTAGGCTATTATACACCTATTTTATTTCGCGGTTTAGCGTGGATAATCCCGCTTTAATACATTTCTATGCAGATACATGCGCGTTTTACTCGGCTTTAATATTTGAAGATTATTGTCACGGCAGTTCCCAGTTTGGGCAAAGACCCAAGGGGACACGGATCGGACAACTACATCAACGACCAGTTTTGGGAGAGTACGAATGACTATTGTTTCGCGTTTCGTGAACGATGAATCGGGTGCAACGGCTATCGAATACGGCCTCATCGCCGCTATCGTTTCTGTCGGCATCATCGCCGCCCTCGGCAGCGTCCGCGACAGCCTGAATACCACCTTCAACTCAGTCGCTACGCAGCTCAACACGGTACCGTAATTCGCAACGCTCCGATTTAAGCGTTTGCCGTGCGCTCGGGGCAATGTCTCCGGGCGCTTTTTTTGCTTCTATGACGCGATTTGGACGGCCGTGGAATTTCGCGGACATTGCGCGCTCTTCTGATGGCAGCACCAGATCTTAACGCGTCGGCATTACCGTTAGGCGCGCTCGTTCGGTCGAGGGCGCGCACCGATGAGGTCGAGACATGGGTACGGCGATGAAAGAGACCAAATTGTTGGACTTTCTCGGTGACGAGAGCGGCGCAACTTCAATCGAATATGCTTTGATAGCCGGCATTGTCAGCATCTGCATGGTTGTTAGCCTGACGCAGATCTCGTCGGCCCTGCAGGACTCTTTCAATTCTATTGCTCAGAAGTTGCTCGGCCAAGAATGACATCGCTCAGGTCCTGTCGCCTTCGGTGGACTTTCACTTCGACCGGGCAAAATTCCTTTCGTTTACGACATGAAATTGGGCTCTGACCAATGACCTCCATGGCTTCGCTTTTTCTGATGGTGTTTCCCGTGGCGATGGCGTTTGCCGCCGCCAACGATCTTTTCACGATGAAAATTCCGAACCGAATCCCTCTGGCACTGGTTGGGAGTTTCACCGTCGTCGCGCTTCTTTCGCGCATGCCCCTGGACGTCTTCGGCACGAATTTGGCCGTCGGGTTCGCCATTCTCGCCGTGACGTTCACGCTCTTCGCATTCAACCTTCTCGGTGGCGGCGATGCGAAACTGATTGCGGCCGGCGGCGTCTGGATCGGCGCAGACCACATTCTCGACTACCTGCTTTTCATCACGATTTTCGGCGGTGCGCTTTCCATTGCGATCCTTGCCTATCGCAAATGGATGCCCGCCACGGCGGTCGCGCTTCCTGGTTGGGCGCAACGGCTCCACACCGATAAAGGGCCAATTCCCTATGGCATTGCAATTGCGGCAGGCGCGCTTGCGGTCTTCCCGACGACGGGTCTCTTTCTGTCATTGATGTCGTAAGCGGCTTTGGCCGGAATGTCGGTATCGCTCGGCCCCCATATCCGCGAGGCGTGGTCGTTCATGTTTCGATAACCGTTCTCTACAACTTTGAGCCCGCAGCCCCGATCCGGGACGGCAATTAACTTCAAATTGACGTTTAGACGCCATCGTCACTTTGAAGAATCGCGTGCGGGGACTGCGGGACGGATGAAGCGGGCGCAACTCATTGGATTTTCTGTGGCACTCGTTGCCGCGGGTCTCGCGTACTACGTCGCGAGCGTGCTCGTGAAGCCAGCGGCTCCAATCACCGTTGAGAAGCATGTCGACAGCACCGAGGTGCTCGTGGCGGGGACCGATATTCCCGTCGGCGAAATCGTGACTGCAGGCAGCTTTCGCTGGGTGACATGGCCCGCCAAAGCCGTGTCGAAAGATTACATCGTCAAGACGGCCGGGAGCGGCGCGATGGTCGAGAAGCTAGCGGGCTCCGTGGCGCGATCGCCGATGCTGGCTGGCGAGCCGATCACAAAGCCGAAGTTGATCAAGCCGGGCGATGGCGGTGTTCTCGCCGCCATTCTTCCTCAGGGGATGCGCGCGATCTCGACCAAGATCCGCGCCGAGACGGCGGCGGGCAGTTTGATTCTGCCTAACGACCATGTCGACGTCATTTTAATCCGGCGACTTCGCGATCGCAGCGGCCAGGATCAAAACGTCGTGGATACGTTGTTCCGTAACGTCCGTGTCATGGCGATCGGTCAGCAGATCCAGACGAAAGAAGGCAAGAAGTCGGCGGACGGATCGGCCAACACGGCGACGTTGGAATTGACGCCGCGCCAAGCCGAGATGATGGCGCTCGCGAATTCGATGGGCGATATCACGTTGTCGCTGCGCAGCGTCGCCGATTTGAATTCCGATCCGGAACGTGCTGGCCAAGGTCTCACCAGGCCGAAAGAAAATTCCGTGCGTATTGTTCGTTATGGCGCGAAATCGCGTGTGTATGGCGTGAACTGAGTCATCCAAAAGTCAGTGTTCGTCATAAGGTATTGACCTCATGCGCTTTGTTACAAGATTTTCGTTGCGTGCGGTGCTGCGCGCGGCCGTGCTCGTTATGGGCGCGGGGCTGGTGGTTTCTGGCGCGGCTGCGCAGCCGCAGCGGGCTGTCGCCGAAGCTTACGGCGACAACTCCGGCGACGACCATCAGTCGTTCATCCGTCTCCAGGACACCGGCGGATCGATTCGAAGGAACATCAAGATCGGACTCGGTAAATCGGTTCTGCTCGAGTTTCCGCGGCCGGTCCGGGACGTGATGGTCTCGAACCCGGCGGTTATCGATGCCGTCGTTTTGAGTTCCAACCGAGTCTTCCTTCTGGCCAAGGGCAACGGCGAAGCGAACGCTTTCTTCTTCGATACGTCGGGCGCGCAATTCGCGACGATGGAGCTTTATGTCGAGCGAGAAACGGCCGGGCTCGAAGCGCTTCTCAATCGCATCATCACGGGCGCATCGATTAAAGTCGAAATGCTCAATCAAACAGTGATCCTGACCGGCAACGTCAAAAGTCCGATCGATTCGACGCGCGCTGGCGACATTGCTGGGCAGTTCATCTCGCAGCAGCTGAGGAGCGTATCGGTCAACGCCAAGGAAGGCGTGACGCTGGCGGAAGGACAGACAAATCAGATTAAGGATTCCGTGATCAATATGCTGACGGTCGAGGCCGAGGAGCAGGTGATGCTCAAGGTCACGGTTGCGGAAGTCCAGCGCACGCTGCTGAAGCAAATGGGCATCAATCTCGGTGGCTTATTGCAGTCTGGCAGCTTTTCGACCGCGCTTTTAACGGCCAACTCGTTTCCGATTACGTCCGCGCAGGGACTTGGCACCCTTCCCACGGTTGGGATCGGAACGGCCGCGAGCGCCGGTTGCGCCGTGAGCCAGCTTTGCACATTCAATACCGGCGCCGGCGGATCGTTCGGAAACAGCGGCGTCACTTCGCAGTGGGGATCGGGAGGCAACGCCGTCCAGACTGCGATCCGTGCGCTTGAGCGCGACGGCCTGATCCGGACGCTCGCAGAACCCAATCTTACGGCGATTTCCGGCGAACCGGCTGAATTCCTGGCAGGCGGTGAGGTGCCTTACGTGACCGGCATCGATACGCAGTCGGGTACCAGTTCGGTTGCCTTCAAAAAGTTCGGTGTGCAGTTGAGCTTCACGCCGGTCGTTCTTTCCGAAGGCCGCATCAGTCTCAAGATTGATACGAGCGTCAGCGATATTTCGAGCTTCATCGCCAACAACCCGGTCTTCGATACCCGCCAAGCCAAGACGGTCGTCGAGCTGCCGTCCGGCGGATCGTTGGCGCTGGCCGGTCTCATCAATACCAAGACGCAGCAGAACATCGACGGTCTTCCTGGTGCGAAGGACGTTCCGATCCTCGGCACGCTGTTTCGCAGCCGTGATTTCCAGAACCAGGAGTCGGAGTTGGTCGTGATCGTGACGCCGTATCTCGTTCAGCCGACGTCGCGTCAGCAGCTTGCGACGCCCGGCGACGGCTTGGCCCCGGCGACGGACCTCAAGGCGGATTTTCTCGGTCATCTCAACCGGATCTACGGCAAGGGCGAAGGAATGCCCTCCGGCGGTCTGAAGGGTGACTACGGCTTCATTGTCGAATAATCGAGGCGGAACGCGTCATGCAGATAAAGAGCACGAATGTCGGCAGCCCTCGCGGACGACGAACTGGTCTCGGCAAGATTTTCACTATTGCATTGCTTTCAGTCACGAGCGGCGGATGCGAGCATGATCGCGCGACGAGCCCACAGGTTGCGGGTTGGACGCTTGTCGATCCGGAGCAGCGCCATCCAATCCTCGTTTCGCAGCAACCGGCGACGCTCAATTTGCATGTCTCCCCGAGCGCCGACGGCTTGACGCCGATGCAACGAGCGCGCGTGCTTGAGTTTGCCAATCACAGCAGAGCGTCCGATTCGGGAAATAGCCGGATCGTGATTTCGGCGCCGGGCGGTTCGGCGAACGAAGGGGCTTCGATGCAGGCTGCGGACGAAGCGCGGCAACTGTTGATCAACACCGGCTATTCGGAAACGACCATCGCCGTCGAGGCCTATCATGCATCCGGCCGCGACGCGCCGTTGCGGCTGTCCTACATGCGTTATGTCGCCGAGGCTCCAAACTGCGGCCAGGACTGGTCGGAGAATTTGGCGCGTACCTATCAGAATACGCCATATCCAAACATGGGCTGCGCTGCGCAACGCAATCTGGCGGTCATGGTCGCTAACCCGGCGGATCTGCTCGGACCGCGCACGATGACGAGTCGTGACTCTAACCGTCGCGACGACATGTACGGAAAATACGTGAAGGGCAGCACGCTCGGCGCGAGCGATGAAGCGCAGACCATCAAAACGTCTACCGACCAATGATCATTCGGAGGCTACATGTCAAAGTTTGCTAGCGCCGCCGACGCCGAAGAACCGCTTTTCGAGGAAGATGCGCCGCGCGGCGCTCATCCGAGTGACCGGGCGCGTCCTATTCCGCGCATATCCATTCAAGCATTTTGCGATGATCCCAACATCGCCGACGCGCTTCAGCATGCGGCGGCAGATCGCCGGTTGGTAAAAGCCCACGTCAGCATTCACATGGGCGGGATCGCGGCCGCGATTTCCCATTATCTCGATAGCCCGACACCCAATTTGATCATCATCGACAGTGGGCTTCAGGGCAGCCAGCTCGTGGGGGAACTCGATCGGCTTGCGCAGAGCTGCGATCCGGGAACGAAGGTCATCGTGGTCGGCCGCCACAACGACGTGCTGCTCTATCGTGAACTCTTGAAGCGTGGCGTTGCCGAATATCTCGTGGCGCCCACCGATCCGATGGAGCTGCTCGAGAGCATTTCCAATCTTTATAACAATCCCGAATCGGATCCCGTCGGACACGTCTTCGCGTTTATCGGAGCGAAGGGTGGCGTCGGTTCGTCTACGGTCTGCCATAACGTGGCGTGGACAATGTCGGAGCTTCTCAAGACCGACGTCACGATCGCCGACATGGATCTGGCTTTCGGGACGACCGGGCTCGATTTCAATCAGGACCCGGTGCAGGGCATCGTTGAAGCCTTGTCGGCGCCAGAGCGTCTCGACGATCAGCTGCTCGATCGGTTGCTGACGAAATGCTCGGAGCGTCTTTCCATCTTTGCGGCGCCCGTCGTTCTCGATCGCGACTTCGATTTTTCCGCTGACGCGTGCGAGACGGTCATCGATATAGCGCGTCAGAACGTGCCTTTCGTCGCGATCGACTTGCCGCATAACTGGTCGCAATGGTCGAAACGTCTTCTGCTGCAGGCCGACGAGATCATCATTACGGCCGTTCCGGATCTCGCAAACCTCCGGAACGCAAAGAATATCATCGACCTGCTAAAGGCGTCGCGGAAGAACGATCAGCGGCCGCATCTGGTGCTCAACATGGCTAACGTGCCGAAGCGCCAGGAAATCAGCGTCAAGGAATTCGAGCAGGCTCTTGATTCAAAGGTTCTCGCGGTTGTCGACTTTGACTGCGAGAGCTTCAGCCAGGCCAGCAACAATGGACAAATGCTCGAAGAGTTTAATTCGAAAGCGAAGGCGGTCGAGAAGTTTCACGGGGTCGCGATGAAGCTAACGCGACGTAAAGAAGCTAAGGCCGAAAAGCAGAGCTCGGCCTTGTCGGCGTTTGCGCCGATCTTGGAGAAGCTGAAGCTCAAGCGTTGAGGATCTGACCTTCATGTTCGGTAGGCGTTCGAACGAGCCACAAGCGGACAGACGCGTCGCTTCGCGTGCGCCAGAGCCGCAACCGACGACCGCTGCCGCCGCGCCGTCACGGCCAGCTGCGCCTGCGACTCCGAGCATGCCGGCGAAGAAAGCCGAGCCTGCCCCGGAAAGCCAACGGCGGCATTCGGAAGAATACTATGACGTGAAGACCACGGTCTTCAATGCCCTCATCGACACGATCGATCTCACGCAGCTTTCCAAACTCGACACCGTTGCCGCGCGCGAAGAAATTCGCGACATCGTCAGCGAAATTATTCAAATCAAGAACGTCGTTATGTCGATTTCCGAGCAGGAAGAGCTGCTCGAGGATATTTGTAACGACGTTCTCGGATACGGGCCGCTGGAGCCGCTCCTCGCGCGGGACGACATTTCCGACATCATGGTGAACGGGGCCGGCGTGACGTTCATCGAAGTCGCGGGTAAGGTTCAGAAGACCGGCGTCAGATTTGCCGACAACCAACAGCTGATGAATATCTGCCAACGGATTGTCAGTCAGGTCGGACGGCGCGTCGATGAATCCAGCCCGATTTGCGACGCGCGTTTGCCAGATGGGTCGCGCGTCAACGTGATCGCGCCACCGCTCGCCATCGACGGCCCCGCGCTCACGATTCGAAAATTCAAGAAAGACCGGTTGAGGCTCGAGCAGCTCGTCAAATTCGGCTCGATCACGCCGGAATCCAAGACCGTGCTGGAGATCATCGGCCGCGTTCGCTGCAACGTGCTCATTTCGGGCGGAACCGGTTCGGGTAAGACGACGCTTCTCAATTGCCTCACCGGCTCGATCGACGACGACGAGCGCATTATCACATGCGAAGACTCGGCGGAACTTCAGCTCCAGCAGCCGCACGTCGTGCGTTTGGAAACGCGACCTCCGAATCTTGAAGGCGAAGGCGAGATCCGGATGCGCGATCTCATCAAGAACTGCCTGCGTATGCGGCCGGAGCGGATTATCGTCGGCGAAGTTCGCGGAGCTGAAGCGTTCGATCTGCTTCAGGCCATGAATACCGGCCACGACGGCTCGATGGGAACGCTGCACGCGAACAGTCCGCGCGAGGCATTGGGCCGCCTTGAATCGATGATCATGCAAGGCGGCTATGCCCTGCCGATCAAGACCATCCGCGAAATGATCTGCGGCTCGATAGACGTCATCATTCAGGCGTCGCGGTTGCGCGACGGCTCGCGCAAAATCACGCACATCACCGAAGTTCTCGGCATGGAAGAAGAGACGATCACGTTACAAAATTTGGTCGTCTTTGAAATAACCGGCGAGGACGCGCACGGCAAGCTTCTCGGACGGCATCGTTCGACCGGCATCGTTCGTCCGCGTTTCTGGGAGCGCGCGGAATATTACAACGAGACCGAGCGGCTCGCTGATGCGCTCGTCCGGTCGGAAGTCGCGGACGAACATGGCAGCCCGATGGGAGATCGAAATGCCTGATATCGACCTCCCGCTCTTCATTGCACCGCTTCTCGCTGCGCTGGCCTTCGCGGGCGCGGTTTTCGCGGTGGCCTATCCGTATTTTTCCGACGATCGCCAGAAGGATAAGCGGATCGAAAGCATCTCCGGTACACGGGGACGCAAAGGCAGCGTGGCGGCTGAGATTCAGAGCAGCCGAAAGAAGTCCGTTGCCGATACGCTCAAGGAAATCGAAGTCCGCGAGAAGGCCAAGAAAAAGATCACGATGACCCTTCGGCTTCTTCGTGCCGGATCGAGCTTAACGCCTCGCGATTTTTATATCGCGAGTGCGCTGCTCGGGGTTCTCGCGGCGTCGATCGTGGTATTCCTTCTTCATCAATCGATGGCGGCGGCGATTGTTGCGGCATTTGTCGGCGGGTTCGGACTACCGCGCTGGATACTGAAGAAGATGACGACCCGTCGGCAGGGCAAATTTCTTGGCCAGCTTGCCAACGCCATCGACGTCATCGTGCGCGGCATCAAATCGGGTTTGCCGCTCAACGAATGTATGCAGGTCATCGCACGAGAGAGCCCGGAACCTTTGGGCAGCGAATTTCGCGAACTTGTCGAGCAGCAAAAGCTTGGCGTCTCGCTGGGGGATGGGCTGGAACGCATGTGCGATCGCCTGCCGCTTGCCGAAGTTCGCTTTCTGGCGATCGTTATCAGCATTCAGCAGCAAGCGGGCGGCAACTTGTCGGAGGCGCTCGCCAACCTTTCCGGCGTGCTGCGCGAGCGGCAAATGCTGGCGCTTAAGGTCAAGGCGCTTTCCGCCGAAGCGAAAGCGTCGGCAATGGTGTTGGCATCATTGCCACCCGGCGTCATGACGATGGTTTATCTTTCGACGCCCGACTACATCATGCCTCTCTTCACGACCACGATAGGCCATTTCATGGTTGTCGGCGGCGCAACCTGGATGCTGATGGGCGTTCTGGTGATGAGAAAAATGATCAATTTCAAATTTTAGCTCTTTCCAGCGGATAGGCACGGCGGCGCGCATATGGATTCATTCCTCAATACAGTTATGAACCCGCAATTCATTGCGACGGCGCTGGCCGCGATCTGCGTGTTCGCAACGGTTTTGACCGTGGCTCTGCCGATGCTGCAACGGGACCAGATGAACCGGCGCATGCGGGAAATGGCCATCGAACGGAGCAAGATGCGCTCGGTGCGCATCGCGGAAATGGCCTCGAAAGATCGTCAACAAAGCGCCAGTGGAAGCCGGCTTCGGTCGACGCCGAAAGGGTTCATGCAGCAGGTCGTCAATCGCTTGAATCTTCGTGAGCGGTTCGACAATGAAGAATTGCGGGAGAACCTGAAGCGCGCCGGTTTGCGCGGGCAGGCCAACATCGTTGCCTTCATGTTCTTTCGCGTCGCTGCTCCGATCATTATCTTCTTTTTCGCGCTGTTCTATCTTTTCGTTGTCTATGACAGCGGCTATTCGCCGATGGTCAATTTGGTGATGGCAATCGCCGCCGGGCTTCTCGGTTATTACGTGCCTAACATGTTCATTTCGAACCGCGTGCAGAAGCGGCAAATGGCCATCAAGCAGGCGTGGCCGGATGCGCTCGACATGCTGTTGATTTGCGTACAATCGGGCATGTCCGTCGAAGCCGGATTTGCAAAGGTCGGCAAGGAAATCGTGAGCCAGTCGATCGAGCTTGCGGAAGAAATGTCGCTGACGACCGCGGAACTCTCCTATCTGCAGGACCGGCGGCAGGCCTACGATAACCTCGCAAAGCGGACAGGGCTTCCTGGCGTGAAGGCGGTGACGACGGCACTTACTCAGGCGGAGCGCTACGGTACGCCGGTCGGCACGGCGCTCCGCACGATGGCAAAAGAAAATCGCGAAATTCGGCAGTCTGAAGCCGAGCGCAAGGCCGCTGCTTTGCCGCCGAAGCTGACGGTGCCGATGATCGTGTTCTTCCTGCCCGTGCTTTTCGTCGTTATTCTCGGACCGGCGGCAATCAGCTATATGAATATGAAGAAATAGGCGCCGACGCGTCGGTCGTTCGGGATTGGTTTTAGTGTCGCGTATGGCCCGGCCAGCTCAACTGGCTGGGCCATTTTTATTTGGGGCGAGAGCGTGGGCCGCGACGACGGTCGAGCCGACGCGTTTTATCCCGCGACCATGCCATCGACACCCAGAGCGCGCGCGATCATCGCGCGAAAGCCGGTTCGGGAAGAGATCAGACAGCGATCGGGGGCTTCGGATGGACCGCCGCGGCATAACTCGATGCACGGCGAGTCCTTTATCCGTGGGCAGGTCATGTCTCAGTGCGCGAGGGGCGGAGCATCGTCGGTGGTGGTCTGCCAAGAGCTTTGACTGACGGGAAGCGGCTCGGCCTGGAGCGCCGCGTTCTGGACTTGCAGCCGCGGCGACGTATGGCTCACGGACGTATTGCTGGCGAAGCTATTGGCGTCCGGCATGGCGGTCGTCGGCTGGAGCTTGACCATCTGCTTTAGGTAGTCGGCGTTGGAGGAGGCGGCATCGGCGTTGAGAACGCCTGCGGCGATGGCCTTCGATTCGTCGTAGCGGCCCTGGAGGCCGAGGACGAGCGAGAGGTTTTCGCGAACCTTCGGCGACGCGCCCGGGGCCACGAGCGCCTGGCGCAGAATTCCTTCAGCCTTCTTGGGGTCGCCCGTCATCGCGTAGGCCATGGCGAGATTGTTCATCACGGTCGGATTGTCCGGCGCGAGCGTCAGGGCGCGCTCATAGAATGGAATGGCGTCGGCATATTTGCTCTGCTTGGCCATCACGGTTCCACGCGCCGAGACGACCCGCCAATCGGGTTTCGCCGGGTCGTCGGCAATCGTCAGCATCTGATTGGCAATGCCAACCTGCTCCAACTCGAGCGCCAACCGGCCGTATTCGCCTGCGAGCTCCTGGTTGTTGCCATGGATGAGGGTCGCCTGCTGGAGAACGGCGAGGGCTCTTTGCTTTTCTCCGAGCGCCTTCAGGTCTTTTGCGTAGTTGAGCGCCGGTTGCAATTCGGTCGGCTTCTTGGAGTATTCCTGACCCCAGTAGATTGTTGCCTTCTGCAACTCGCTTTGAGGGGAGGTGGGCGCGCTGTTGTCGGCGGTGGCGCCGGTCGTCGTGTCGCTGGGCTTCATGGCGATGCTCGGCAACATCGATGTTGACGCGGAGCAAGCTCCAAGGAGCAGCGAGGTCGTCAAGGCTGCAAGGGTTCCGAGGCGCGGGATGTGCTGTGATACTGGTGAGCGGGGGCGCTCGAAACGCGTCATGACGGTCTCCGTGGGTGGATTCGCTTCTGATTCGGCGAATCGCGATGTGAGCGTCAGTTTCTGGGGCGAGCGTCAACAAACGCTTAAGGTTTGCCGGAGACCTGTGATAGCTGGTGAAATCGCTTGATGGCCGTGCTCTCCCTGCCTGGCAGGACCGCCAGTTTGCAGCCGGAGCACAATCCCGTTCAGTTCATACAACGATAGAGAGAGCACGAGAGACGAATGGTCGAGACGACAGCCTGGTCGGCGGCGGAAACCTTTGCGCTTGGAGCCCCTGAGGCGAGCGATATCCCGATCCATTTCGTGGGATCCGACGGCCCCGAGGCCATCGGGGAATTCGATGCGGCGCAGCGGGCGTGGCTCGCGGCCCAGAACTTTTCGGGGAGCGCCAAGCGCTCGGTTCTCGTTCCGAATACAGAGGGTAAAATATCGTCGGTCGCATTCGGCGTCGGGAATGGCCAGCAGGGAGAGCCAAGCGGGCCGTCCGAGCTTTTGGCGGGGCTCCTCAGCGCGGCGCTGCCCGCAAGCACGTATCGCATCGCCTCGGAATTACAGCAGCCCGAACTTGCGGCGCTCGCGTGGGCGCTCGGCGGATATTCCTTCTCCCGATACCTCTATAAGGAAAAGAACGGCGCTCGCGCGCGGCTGCGCCTGGGGACATCCGGCGCCGATCGCATCATCAATACGGCAGAGGCCATCTGGCTCGGGCGCGATCTCATCAACACGCCGGCTTCGGACATGGCGCCCGCCGATCTCGAAGCCGTCGCGCGCGTGCTCGCCGACCGGCACGGCGCCGACATTTCGGTGACCATCGGCGACGATCTGTTGGCGAAGAATTTCCCTCTCATCCATGCGGTCGGCCGCGCCAGTCCACGGCAGCCGCGGCTCATCGACATGAGCTGGGGGCCGTTGGGCGCGCCGAAGATCACGCTCGTCGGCAAAGGCATCAGCTTCGACACCGGCGGCCTCGACATCAAGCCCGCGAGCGCCATGCTGCTGATGAAGAAGGACATGGGCGGCGCTGCGACGGCACTCGCGCTCGCGCATATGATCATGGGGCAGCGGCTCAATTGCAGGCTGCGCGTGATCATACCGACTGCGGAAAATTCCGTCGGCGGCGATGCCTTCCGGCCGGGCGATATTCTCGCGAGCCGGCTGGGCCTGAGCGTCGAAATCGGCAATACGGATGCCGAGGGGCGTCTTGTGCTCGCCGACGCGCTGACGCTTGCAGATGCCGATGAGCCGGACAGCATCTTCGTTTTTGCAACCCTGACCGGCGCTGCGCGATCGGCTCTCGGGCCGGACCTGCCGGCGTTCTTCACGAACGACGAAGCTCTCGCCCGGAATCTGCCGCCTCTTGCGGCGTCGATCGGCGATCCGCTGTGGCAAATGCCCCTATGGGACGGTTACCGCCGGCATCTCGATAGCGACATTGCCGACATCAACAACGTCTGGGAATCGCCATTTGCCGGCGCTATTACAGCAGCGCTGTTTCTGAAGCGGTTCGTCAGCAAGGCTCGCCGTTTCGCGCATTTCGATCTTTATGGCTGGCGTCCCGCAGCGCGGCCTCTTGGACCGAAAGGCGGCGAACCGCAAACGGCGAGGGCGGTAATGGAACAACTGAGGCAAGAGCTGACGTCGTGACTGCTGGAGTTTCGCAACGACCGGCCGGCGCTCTCGACCCGCGCCGGAACGCTTTCCGTCCCGATCTCGTGGCGCGTTCGCTTGAGGGCGTCGTGCGCGCCGAACGATACGTTGACGGAGAGCCGGGTTTCGTCGTGCGGTCGACGACGCCGCTGCGGAAACTTCCCGATCCGTCGCGCGGTTTCGAGACCGAAGCACTCTTCGGTGAAAGTCTTACGGTCTTCGAAGATGCGAACGGCTGGAGTTGGGTGCAACTCGCGCGGGACGGATATGTCGGATATGTGCCGTCCGACGCAATCCGCCGTGGTGCGATTCACGCGACGCATCGCATCCAGACGCTTGGGACGTTCCTTTACGGCGCGCCCGATATCAAGTCGCCGCCGATCATGCATCTGCCGCTCAATGCGCCGATTGCCGTGCGGGCAGGCGACGAGCGTTTTCTCGAACTCGAAAGCGGTGGCTTTGTTTATGCGCGTCATGCCGCGCCGCACGAACGCTACGCGCGCGATTTCGTGGAGATTGCCGAACGCTTCATCGGCACGCCCTACCTTTGGGGGGGGCGCACACATATCGGCATCGATTGTTCGGGTCTGGTGCAGACGGCGCTCAACGCCGCCGGAGTCGCCGCGCCGCGTGACAGCGACATGCAGCAGGCCGAGCTTGGCGATAATGTCCTTGTCGCCGACGATCTCGAAGGCCTTGAGCGCGGCGATCTCGTGTTCTGGAAGGGGCACGTCGGTATCATGATCGATGGCATCCTGATGGTGCATGCCAATGGCGGCCATATGCTCACCGCCGTCGAGCCGCTACCCGAGGCGGCGCTGAGAATCTCGAAGTCCGGCAGTCATATTTCGGCGATCAAACGGATCGCCGGATATACGCAGCGGATATCGTCTTTCCTGGGGTGAGGATCAGCGCCGATAGGGAAGGTAACGATGCGTGCGCCATTCCTCTGACGGTGTCGCGGCGGCGAGCCTGCGCTCGCCGTGCCAATTCCAGCCGGGTTCCAACGAAACGCGCATCTCGATGGCGACGAGAGCATCCGTCATGGCGTCGAGCTTGGAAATCTTCTCAACCTGTCCGGCTTCGATCGCGCGTACGAGACGCGGAAACAGCTCGAAGCGCTCGACGGGGCGGTCTTCGAACGTCTCATTGGCGAGCTTGAGGCTGTATTTCTGGTCGGCTCTGATCATCAGATCGAAGGGGCAGGCGGCGGCGAAGAACGGCAAGACAACGACTCGCCAATAGCGCTGGGAAACGCTCACGTCGACGGCCGCAAAGTCGACCATCTTGGCCACAGCCGCCTCGACATCCTGGAGCGTGTGCTCAAGGCGGTCGCGAAAAACGTCATCGGGGAGCATCACGGAGTCTCGCGGTCAACGAATCGTAGACTCAAGAATAGACGATCCTCCGCGCACGGAAAGGAGATCAGGTTCAGGGAGCGCGGGCGCGGACCAGTTCTTCATCCTTCGCGAGCGCACTCTTGAAGGCCGCGCGGCTCGTCATGCGTTCGAGGTAGCTCGAAAATTCCGGTTTTGCGGGGAGAAGCTTGAACATCGTCAGGTATCGAACGGCCGAGCCGATGACGACGTCGGCAGCCGAGAAGCGCTCGCCCAGAATATACGGGCCATGTTCGACTGCGCTGGCGAGGGCGCTCACGGTATCGTCATAGGATCCGTAGCAGAGCGCCGACGACGGCAGGCCGGACGGGGTATTGCGGGCCTTGTCCATGACGGCCGGCTCGATGGCCGCATGGTTGAAGACGATCCAGCGCAGATAGGTTCCACGGGCGGGATCGCTCACTTCCGGCGCGAGGTTGGCTTCCGGGAAAAGGTCGGCGAGGAAAATGGTGATGGCGCCGACTTCCGTGACCGGCGTGCCGTCGGCCGTGACGGTCGGAACTTTGCCCATGGGGTTGACGGCGAGGAAAGCGGGCGTTTTGTGCTCACCCTTTTTCATGTCGAGAATTTTGAGTTCGTGCGGTGGCGAGCCCAGTTCCTCGAACAGCCATCGGATCGTGAACGAGCGTGTGTTCGGAGCGTGATAATGTATGAGCTTCGGCGGCATGAGAGTAACCTCCCTTTTTAGCTCGCGAGCGCTCCCTTATAGGCGACCTTGAGGTCGAAAGCTGCCGCGAGCAGAGCTTTGGTATATTCGTTCTGCGGCCTTTCGAAGATATCGCGCGCCGGGCCTTCCTCGACGACCTTTCCGTTTTTCATCACGATGACGTAGTTGCACAGCGCCCGCACCACCTTGAGATCATGACTGATGAAGAGATAGGCGAGGCCGTGGGTCGTTTGCAGCTTGCGCAGGAGATCGACGATCTGGGCCTGCACGCTCATATCCAGCGCGCTCGTCGGCTCGTCGAGCATGACGAATTTCGGCTGCAGGACCATGGCGCGCGCGATGGCGATGCGCTGGCGCTGGCCACCTGAGAATTCGTGCGGATAGCGATCCTGGCATCCCGGATCGAGGCCGACCTCTTTCAGTTCGGCGCCGACGCGCTCGCGGCGCTGGTCGTCGTCGAGCTCGGGATTCTGGATCAGGAGGCCTTCCTCGATGATCTGTCCGACCGTCAAGCGCGGCGACAGCGAGCCATAAGGGTCCTGGAAGACGATCTGCATTTCCTTGCGCAGAGGGCGCATCTGCTTGTTCGTCAGCGCGTCGATGCGCTTGCCGACGTAGGCGATCTGACCTTCGGACGAGATCAGCCGCAGGATCGCGAGGCCGAGCGTGGTTTTGCCTGAGCCCGATTCTCCGACGACACCGAGAGTTTCGCCGGCGCGAAGTTTCATCGACAGACCGTCGACCGCTTTTACATGGTCGACGGTTCGCTGCAGCAGGCCCTGCTTGATCGGGAACCAGACCTTGAGATTTTCGGTCTCGACGACGATGGGGCTCGAAGGGTCGTCGGCAGGCGGCGCGCCCTTTGGTTCGGCTTCGAGAAGATGGCGGGTGTATGGGTGCTGCGGTGCGGTGAAGATCTGTTCGGTCTGTCCGTCCTCGACGATGTCGCCATTACGCATGACGTAGACGCGCTCGGCCATGCGCCGCACGATGCCGAGATCGTGGGTGATCAGCAGCATCGCCATGCCCATCTCTTGCTGAAGCGACTTCAGAAGGTCGAGGATCTGGGCTTGAATCGTGACGTCGAGGGCCGTCGTCGGCTCGTCGGCGATCAGCAGATCTGGCTTATTTGCGAGGGCGATGGCGATCATGACGCGCTGGCGTTGCCCCCCCGAAAGCTCATGGGGATAGGCACCGAGCCGCTTTTCAGGGTCGCGGATGCCGACTTTCGTCAGCAACTCGATGACGCGGACACGGGTTTTATCTTCGGGCAGCAATTGATGCAGCTTGATAATTTCGCCGACCTGCTTCTCGATGGTGTGAAGCGGGTTGAGCGATGTCATCGGCTCCTGGAAAATGATCGAGATGCGGCGGCCGCGAATTTCGCGTAGCGATGATCCCGACATTTTCAGAATGTCGGAGCCGCCGAACAGGATCTCGCCCGAGGGATGAGAGGCGGCGGGCGGAAGCAGGCGCAGGATCGACATGGCGGAAACGGTCTTGCCGGATCCGGATTCGCCGACAAGCGCTACTGTTTCGCCTTTGCCGATGTGAAACGAGACGCCATTGACCACGCGCGTGAGATTGGCGTCTTCGCCAAAGGCGACGGAGAGATTGCGCACGTCGACGAGGGGTGACGGTGTGGCCATCAGCTTTTACCCCTGAACGATTTGCGCGGATCGAGCGCATCGCGCACCGCTTCGCCGATGAAAATCGCGAGCGACAAAATGATCGATACCGAGATGAAGCCGGAAATGCCGAGCCACGGGGCTTCGAGATGCTTTTTTCCTTGCAGCAGAAGCTCTCCGAGCGATGGCGATCCGGGCGGCATGCCGAGGCCTAAGAAGTCCAGCGCGGTCAGGGCGGCGATGCCGCCGGAGAGCTTGAAGGGCAGGAACGTCAGTGTCGCGACCATGGCGTTCGGCAGCAAATGCTTGAACATGATCTGCCAGTCGGAAAGTCCAAGAGCGCGTGCAGCCCGGACATATTCGAGGTTGCGGCCGCGAAGGAATTCGGCGCGGACGAGGCCGACGAGCGACGTCCAACTGAAGATCATCAGGATGCCGAGCAGCGTCCAGAAACCCGGTACAAACAGCGACGACAAAATCAACAGCACGAACAGCTCTGGGATCGAGTTCCAGATTTCGAGCACGCGCTGGAAGATGAGGTCGACGCGGCCGCCGAAATAACCCTGCACGGCGCCGGCGACGATGCCGATCGCGGACGAAACGATCGTCAGGATCAAGCCGAAGAGTACGGAAATGCGGAAGCCGTAGATGACGCGCGCGACAACGTCCCGGCCCTGGTCGTCGAGGCCGAGCCAGTTGGTGTTTCCTAATTCATTGAAGCGGGCGAGCTGGTCGGGCGGAGCCTCGCAGAGCTTCAACGACGAAGACCACGGCGGAGGCGCGGGGTATCCGAGGCAAACGCCGTTGTCGCCGACGCGGCCGGGATAGTCCTTGTTGATCGTCGAATAGGAATAGCGGATCGGCGGCCACAGCATCCAGCCGTTGGCGTTGATCTCGTTCTGGATGTCGGGCGTGCGGTAGTCGGTGATGGCGAGGAAGCCGCCAAACTTGTCTTCGGGGTAATCGACGAGGACGGGGAAGAGAATGTCGCCCTTGTAGCTGACCATCAGCGGGCGGTCATTGGCGACGAACTCGGCGAAGAGCGAGACGACGAACAGGACCGAAAAGATCAGGAACGAGCGGTAGCCGATCTTGTGCGCCTTGAAGCGCTCCCAGCGGCGGCGGTTGACGGGCGAAAGGCGGACGAACCGCTGCCACCAGGATTTCGTCGGTTTCGCGGTCGGCGTTGATGCCGTTCCGGGCGCGTCGTCGGCTCGCTGATCCATCGTCATACCTCGCGCGATTCAAAGTCGATGCGCGGATCGACGAGGGTATAGACGAAGTCGGACAGGATGCCGACGATAAGGCCGACGAGCGAGAAAATGTAGAGCGAGGCGAAGACGACCGGATAGTCGCGCTTTTCGATGCTTTCGAATGAGAGAAGGCCGAGGCCGTCGAGCGAGAAAATCGTTTCGATCAGCAGAGCGCCAGAGAAGAAGGCGCTGATGAAGGCCGATGGGAATCCCGAAATGACAAGCAGCATCGCGTTGCGGAAGACATGGCCGTAAAGCACTTGATTTTCGGTGAGGCCCTTGGCGCGCGCGGCGACGACATACTGCTTGCGGATCTCGTCGAGGAACGAATTTTTCGTCAGGAAGGTCATGGCCGTGAACGAGCCGACCGCCATCGCAATCATCGGCAACACGAGATGCCAGAGGTAGTCGGTTGTCTTGCCGAACCAGGAGAGCTGATCCCAGTTGTCGGAGAAGAGGCCGCGCGACGGAAACCACTGGAAGAACGACGATCCAGCGAACAAGATCAACAGCAGGACTGCAAAAAGGAAGCCGGGGATGGCGTAGCCGACCACGAGGACGGCGCTCGACCAGGTATCAAATGGCTCGCCGTCTTTCACTGCTTTACGGATGCCGAGCGGAATGGAGATCAGATACGTCAGCAAGGTCATCCAGATGCCGAGCGAGATCGAAACCGGCAATTTCTCCTTGATGAGTTCGAGCACCGAAACGTCTCGGAAGTAGCTCTTGCCGAAATCGAAGGTCAGGAAGTTCTTCATCATCAGGTAGAAGCGTTCGGGCGCGGGCTTGTCGAAACCGAACTGCTTCTCAAGGCTTTTGATGAAGGCGGGATCAAGCCCTTGAGCGCCGCGGTACTTCGACGTGATCGAATCGCCGCCGCCGATGCCGAGCTGGCTGTTCATGGAGCCGCCGCCGAGCGTATCGCCACCGCCACCGCTCATGCGGCTGACGATGGAGGAGGATTGCCCCATCAGCTGGGCTATCATGCGCTCGACCGGCCCGCCCGGCGCGAACTGGATGATGACGAACGAAAACAGCATGATCCCGAACAGCGTCGGGATCACCAGGAGCAAGCGCTTTAAAAGATAAACGGCCATCAGTTCTTCGCCGGTTGTTGCGTGGACTCGGGCGTGAGTTGCGGCGTGGGGCGGGCCTCGGGCTTGCCGGAACTCAAGGCCGCGGCCTTTTTCGCATCGAACCACCAAGTGTCCACAACGCCGTTATCATACTTCGGTTGGAGGGCCGGGCGCGAGAACTTGTTCCAGTACGCCACCGAATAAGCGGCCTTGTAATAGTGGGGAACCCAGTAGTGACCGGCTCGGAGGACACGGTCGAGGGCGTGTGTCGCGGTCGTCAGCTCGGCGCGGGACTTGGCTGCGACGACCTTATCGATCAGGGCATCGATAGTGGGATCGCAAATGCCCGCGAGATTGAACGATCCCTGCGCCTTGGCGGCGTCGCAGCTAAAGAATGCGCGTAAATCGACGCCCGGGGTCAGGCCGAGAGAGAAGCGCTGCGTCGTGATGTCGAAATCGAACGACTTCAGGCGCTCCTGGAATTGCGCCGGATCGACGAGGCGCCAATTCGCGGCGACGCCGATGCGTTTGAGATTTTCTACAAAGGGTAGCGTGATGCGTTCAAACATCGCTTCGAAGTCGAGGAACTCGATGGTCAACTGTTCGCCCTTGGCGTTGCGCAGCTTGCCCTCAGAATCGGGCTTCCATCCGGCGCTGATAAGAAGGTCACGGGCCTTCTTCAGGTTTTCGCGGTTGTTACCGCTGCCGTCGGTGACGGGCGGCGTATAGGGCTCGCCGAAGACGTCCGGCGACAGCTTGTCTTTGTACGGCTCGAGGAGCGCCAACTCTTCCTTCGTCGGCAAGCCGACGGCCTTCATGTCGGAATTTTCGAAGTAGCTCGTCGTACGTTTGTAGAGGCCGTAGAACAGTTTTTTATTCGACCATTCGAAATCGAAGACGAGATCGAGCGCCGCACGCACGCGCGGATCCTTGAATTTGTCGAGCCGGGTGTTGATGAAATAGCCCTGGGCTCCGGACGGACGCCGATCCGGCAGCAGTTCTTTGATCAGGCGGCCGTCGCGGACCGCCGCAATGTCGTACTGCGTCGCCCAGCCGAGGCTCGAAAATTCTTCGCGGTAATCGAAGTTCCCGGACTTCAGAGTCTCAAGCTCGATGGTGCGATCGCGATAATAGTCGAGGCGAATATTGTCGAAATTGAAACGGCCTTTGTTTACGGGCAGGTCCTTCGCCCAGTAGTCGTCGCGGCGCTCGTAGGTGATGGTGCTGCCGGCGTTGAAGGCCTTGATGCGATAGGGACCGGACCCGAGTGGCGGCTTCAGCGACGTCTCTTCATAGGGCTGCGCCGTGTAGTAGGCTTTCGATAGAACCGGGAGCTGGGCGATAAGCACCGGCAAGTCGCGGACGAGCGCGCCCTGGAATTTGTAGCGCACGGTCTCGGGATCGAGAGCTTCGGCCGAAGTGACGTCTCGGAGGGGCTGGGCGTATTGCGGACGCGTCGCCGTGCTTTTCAGAAGGCCGAGCGTGTAGACCACATCGTCGGCGGTGATCTGTGTTCCATCGGCGAACTTGGCTTCGGGGCGGAGCTTGAACGTGACGGACATGCCGTCGGGCGCAACGTCGGCGGATTTCGCGACAAGCCCGTAGACGGCGTCCGGTTCGTCCTGGGCGCGGACCATCAGGCTGTCGAATAGCAGGTCGAGATCTTGCGCCGCGTCGCCCTTGACGATGAACTGGTTGAACGAGTCGAAGGTATTGACGTCTCCCGTTCCCATCGTCACGAGGCGGCCGCCTTTGGGGGCGTCGGGATTGACGTAGTCGAAGTGCTGGAAGTCGGCCGGGTATTTCAATTCACCGAAGATAGAGAGGCCGTGGCGCGGTTCGGCGTCGACTGCCCCGGTGAGGGCGACTGACGCCAGTAGCGTAAGCGCGACGGCGAAGGTGAGCTTTGCCCCCTTCGTCCGGCCTAATCGAGGGGATGCTTGCACCCTGGTCACTTTCCCTTCGCTGCCTGGACGGCTGCCGCCTCGTCCGCGTCGTACCACCAGACCTGTGTGAGCGCCGCGCCTTGTGACGGCAGTTTGTCGGGCCGTCCGAAAATGTTCCAGTAGGCGAGCCGATCGTAGGGGTAATACCAGTGCGGAACGAGGTAGTCGTTCCACAGCAGCACACGGTCGAGGGCGTGGGTGGCGGCGACGAGATCAGCGCGATCTTTCGAGAACACGATCTTGTCGATCAGCGTGTCGATCGCGGGGTTCTTGATCCCTATGGTATTGCGGCTGCCGGGCTTGTCGGCTGCGGCCGAGCCCCAGAAATCGCGCTGCTCGTTGCCGGGCGAGTTCGATTGGCCGAAGTTGTCGACGATGATGTCGAAGTCGCGGTTGTCTTCGCGCTGCTTGTACTGCGCGTCGTCGACGTTCCTCACAGTTGCCTTGATGCCCATGACCTCAAGGTTCTGGACGTAAGGCAGAATGATGCGCTCGAAGGTATCGCCGTTGATGAGGAATTCGACCGTCATCTGCTCGCCCTTCTCGTTGCGAAGGACGCGCGCGGTCGATGCCGCCGATAGGCCGACGGCCTGCTTGGCCTTGCACCAGAAGCCGCAATGGGGATCATCGACGGTTTCGCTGCGGATCTTCCAGCCTGCGGCTTCGAAAAGCTTCAGAGCTTCCTGCTGGTGCTTGCGGTAATCGCCTTCCTGATCGTTGACTGGGTTCTTGTACTCGGTCGTGAAGACCTCGGGTGGGACCTCGGATTTGATCTCGTTCAGGATCTCAAGCTCACGCCCTTGCGGCAGGCCCGTCGCCTGCAGATCGGAATTTTCGAAGAAGCTGCCGACGCGCTTGTAGAGGTTGTAAAACAGCTTCTTGTTGGTTTCTTCGAAATTGAAAAGCAGATTGAAGGCGTGCCGGACGCGCCGATCCTGGAATTGCGGATGGCGGAGGTTGAAGACGAAGGCCTGCATCGGCGCGACGCGCTTCACAGGGACGGCCTCCTTCGTGACAAGGCCGTTCTTGATCGCGTCGAAATTGTATTGCGTGGCCCAGGCACCAGCCTGGTTCTCGTTCCAGACGTCGATGTTGCCGGTTTTAAAGTCTTCGAATGCCGGTGTGCGGTCGCGGTAATAAGTGAATTCGAGGGTGTCGAAATTCTGCTGACCCTTCATGACGGGCAGATCTTTCGCCCAGTAATCGGGCACGCGTTCGAAGATGATCTTACGGCCGGTATCGACCGACTTGATCTTGTACGCGCCGTTGCCGAGCGGCGGCGCGACAGTCGTGGCGCTGAGGCTGCGCTGCGAGCCGTCGGCGGCTTTGCCCTCCCAATAGGCCTTGGAGACAACATTCAGCTCCCCGACGATCATCGGCAACTCGCGGTTGCCCGCTTTGTCGAATGTGAACTTCACTTCGTGATCGCCGGTCTTTTCCGCCTTGGCGACGTTCTTGTAGTAGAAGGCGTAGAACGGATTGACCGTCTTGAACTGCTCGAACGAGAAGATGACGTCTTCCGGCGTGATCGGCGTGCCGTCGTGGAATTTTGCTTCGGGACGAAGCTTGAACGTCACGGACGAATAATCGGCGGGGTAAGACGCGCACTCGGCGATCAAAGCGTATTGGGTCGATGGTTCGTCAGGGCTCGGCGTAAACAGACTGTCGAAAATCAGACCGAGGCCTGCGGCCTTGACGCCTTTGTCTGAAAATGGGTTGAGCGTATCGAACGTACCGTCGGCCCACTGACGGACATTGCCGCCCTTCGGGGCGTTGGGGTTGACCCAATCGAAATTCTTGAAGTCGGGTCCGTATTTCGGGTCACCGACGAGCGACATCGCGTGATGGCATTGGTCTTCCGCCGGCTTCTGGACTTCGGCCGGTGCGGCGATCTCGGCGGGCTTCGGGGCCTCCGCGGGAGCAACGGCTTCGGCTGGCTTTGGAGCCTCCGCCGGTGCGACGGTTTCGGACGGCTTTGCAGCTTCCGCCGGTGCAGCGATGTCAGCGGGCTTCGGAGCGTCGGCTGGCGCTGCGGTTTCGGCCGGCTTGGGTGCCTCTGCAGTTGGCGCGTCTTGGGCGGTTGCGAGGTTCGGGAGCGTCGAGAAACTCATAAACGCCAGCGCGGCAAGTATGAACGGCGTCAGGCGCATCTGCATATTCGACTTCGTCCCTTTCAAATTCTCGCTTTCCGCATCAGTTTAACATGGCCCCGGCGAGCGGGGACAAGTATCGGGCCGGATACGAAAACGACCCCGCCAAGTGCCGGCAAGGTCGCAAACTTTCGTAGTCATAGCGAGTTAAAACGCCGTCATTTTGGCAGGGGAACCGGCGTATCTGCAAGGGTCGCGAGATAGGCGATCACGTCGGCTTCGTCGGATACGGTGGGAAGGCCGTTGAACAGCATTTTCGTGCCGGGGACGAAGCTCTTAGGGCTGTGAAGAAAGTGCGCCAGCTGATCGAATGACCACTCGCCGCCCTTTTTCTGCATGGCTTCTGAATATTTATATCCGGGATAGCTGGCTTTGGCCCGATTGACGACGTCCCAGAGGTTGGGACCGACTGTCGGCGTCTTACCCTTTTCCGACACATGACAGGCTTGGCATTTCCTGAAAATGGCCTTGCCGCTTTCGGGATTCGCCTTGGGTAGCAAGGCTAAAACCTCTTTTTCGCCGTCGCCCGTGGGGGCGGCAGCGGGTTCTGCGCCTGCCGCTGGTGTCGCGGCTTCGGCGGGGGCCGCTATGGGGAGAATGTAGCCGGGTTTTTCCGGTGTATGACCGACTGTCATGTCGATCGCGGTTCTGGTTCCGAAAATCAAAAGCAGCGCCGATAGAACGGCCCCGGCTAGTTTCGTGAATTCGAAACTTTCCATGCGTCAACTCCCTGGACGGTCATTTCCCCATGACGCGCAATTCAAGGTGACGAGATCAAATTGCAGTATATAAGCTCGGCCGCCCTGCAAGCACGTCGTCGTTTTTGTTTGAATGTCGATAGCGATGTTGGGCCGATTTGTCACCGAACAAAAGAATTCGAACGCAGTGCCGCAAGAAACTCTCATTCTCATCCCCGCCCGAATGCACGCAACCCGTCTGCCGGGTAAGCCTCTTGCCGACATTCATGGCAAGCCGATGATCGTTCACGTCTGGAGGCGTGCGCTCGAGGCAAACGCGGGTCGGGTGGTCGTTGCAACGGATAGCGCCGAAATCCTGGCGGCTGTCACAGCGGCGGGCGGGGAAGCGGTGATAACGCGCGAGGATCACGCCTCCGGCTCGGACCGCATTCACGAAGCGATCAGTAAAATCGATCCGACGAAGAAAGCCGAGATCGTCGTCAATCTGCAGGGCGATCTGCCGACGCTCGACCCGTCGCTCGTCACGGATTGCATCGTGCCACTGGCGTCGGCTGAGACCGATATCGCGACGCTTGCCGCCGTCATTTCAGAGGACGAAGAACGGACCAATCCGAACGTCGTCAAAGTGGTGGGGACGCCGATTGGCGAGAACCGGCTGCGCGCCCTCTATTTCACGCGCGCCACGGCACCTTACGGCGACGGGCCGCTGTATCACCACATAGGCATCTACGCTTACCGCCGCGCGAGCCTGGAGCGGTTCGTCTCGCTGCCGCCCGCGACCCTCGAAAAGCGTGAAAAACTTGAGCAATTGCGGGCACTTGAGGCACAAATGCGGATTGACGTCACCATCGTTGACACCGTTCCCCTCGGTGTCGATACTCCCGCCGACCTTGAGCGCGCGCGCCGCCTCATCGCACCCTGACGTTTCTTCTCCCCGGACAATCGAGCCGCTATGACCAAATCCTCAGGTTCCGAAGCCGGAGCCCTTAAAATCTCGTATCAAGGCGAGCCCGGAGCGAATTCGCATCTGGCGGCGCGTGACGTGTATCCGGACTATGAAAGCGTCGCCTATCCGACGTTCGAGGACGCGCTCGCGGCCGTGAAAACGGGAGACGCTCAGTACGCGATGATCCCGATCGAGAACTCGGTCGCGGGACGGGTCGCGGATATCCATCATCTGTTGCCGGAAGCCGGGCTCTATATCGTCGGAGAACACTTTCTGCGTGTGCGTCATCAGCTGATGGCGAAGCCGGGCGCGAGCCTCTCGACGATCAAGCGGGTGATGAGCCACACACAGGCGCTGGGTCAGTGCCGGACGACGCTCAGGCGGCTCGGACTGAAGCCGGTTCCGGAGGCGGATACTGCGGGTTCGGCGCGGCTCGTGGCAGAGGGCAACGATTTTTCGACGGCGGCGATCGCTTCGCGCCTCGCGGCGGAAATCTACGGCCTTGAGATCCTCAGAAGCGATATCGAGGACCAGGACCACAACACGACGCGCTTCATCATTTTGGCTAAGGACCCCGACGACGCGGAGCCCGGCAATGGGCTCGTCATGACGACGTTCCTGTTCCGCGTGCGCAACGTCCCGGCGGCGCTTTACAAGGCGCTCGGCGGTTTTGCGACGAACGGCGTCAACATGACGAAGATCGAAAGCTACCAGGAGGAGGGGACGTTCAATGCCTCCCGCTTCTTCGCCGACATCGAAGGCCATCCGGTCGACCGGCCGGTGCAACTTGCGCTTGAGGAACTGTCGTTCTTCTCGACGCAGATGCAGATTCTCGGCACCTACCCGGCGAGCCCTTACCGCAAGGAAGCCGCGGAACTGGCGGCCAATGGCCTCGTCGCGATCAAGCGGGCCGAATAGCCAGCGCGGGTTATTGGAAATTTCGCGTTCCGGATCGACGACTTACTGCTCTGCTTGGCTGTTAGCTCGCACGCGAGGAAGGGTTGTACTTTCTCGCTGGCCGCTCCATTATAGGAACGGGCTGGCGACGGACGAATTCGTCGCCAACCGGGTCAGGTCCGGAAGGAAGCAGCCCTAACGATCAGGAGTCGGGTCGTTCGCCAGCCTTATTTACTCGCTCACGAGCGCAATTCGGATCGCAAGGGCGATCCGGCGCTCTCCGCGGGGGCGCGGCTTACCGCGGGTCGCTTTGCTCCCTCGCCCTTCGGGCGAAAGGTTATTTCAGGGATCAATGGCGAAGAAGAAATCAGACTCGAACGAGATCGAAACCGCTGCGGCTAGCGAGCCGGCGAAGCCGTATGTCGTGCTGGCGCGGAAATATCGTCCCGCGACGTTCGACGATCTGATCGGCCAGTCGGCGATGGTGACGACGCTTCGCAACGCCTTCGCGTCCGGGCGCATCGCTCAAGGCTACATGCTGACGGGTGTGCGCGGCGTCGGCAAAACGACGACCGCCCGCATTCTCGCGCGCGCCTTAAACTACGAGGCGCCCGGCTACGACAAGCCGACGATCGACATGCCGGGTCTGGGCGTCCACTGCAAAGACATCATGGAGGGCCGTCATCCGGACGTGCTCGAAATGGACGCCGCGTCGAATACCGGCGTCGATAACATTCGCGAAATCATCGAGAGCGCGCAGTACACGCCGCTGGTCGCGCGCACCAAAGTGTTCCTCATCGACGAAGTTCACATGCTGTCGAAGGGCGCGTTCAACGCGCTGCTGAAGACGCTTGAAGAACCGCCCTCGCATGTTCGCTTTATTTTCGCGACAACGGAAATCCGCAAGGTCCCCGTAACGGTACTGTCGCGGTGCCAGCGTTTCGATTTGCGCCGCGTCGAACAACCGGTGCTGGCTGAGCATTTCCAGAAGATTGTTGGTCTTGAGGGCGCGAGCGCGGACGCGGATGCGTTACAGCTCATCGCGCGCGCAGCCGAAGGCTCGGTGCGCGACGGCCTGTCCATTCTCGATCAGGCGATCGCGATGGGTGAAGGCCATGTCACGGCGGTAAAAGTTCGCGACATGCTCGGCCTTGCCGACCGGGCGCGCATTTTCGATCTCGCGGAAGCTCTTTTCAAAGGCGATGTCGCGGCGGCTATTCAAGGCTTGGAATCGTTGCATCGCGACGGCGCGGAAGCGGCCGAAATCGTCTCCGATCTTGCCGAAGCCGTGCACGCGATTGCGCGCGTGAAAGCCGTCGGCGAAGAGCCTGCGGGCGAAGCTCTGACTGCGGAAGAAAAAGCCCGGCTCGCGAGCCTCGCGTCGCGGTTGTCGATGCCATACCTTTCGCGGGCGTGGCAGATGCTCGTCAAAGGTTTCGAGGAGGTCGCGCGGGCGCCCAATCCCCGTGTTGCCGCCGAGATGGTTCTGATCCGTCTCGCCTATACGTCGGATTTGCCGACGCCGGACGAATTGATCCGGGCCTTGGGCGGCGGTGCGGTGCCAGCGCGACGTCCGGCTCTTGCTCCTGGGGACGGTGCGCCGACGAACCAGCGCGGGCCGCTCAATTCGCGCGGCGATATTCCTGTCGCGGAAAACGATCAGGAGGAGCTGGGCGAGGCTTTCGAATTCGACGACGGCGAACCGATCGGCGATGATGACGGCGACGGCGCGGCCGATTTGCCGGTCGTGGGCGGGTCGATGAAATCCGATCCGCGTTCGTTCGTCGATGTCGTGGCGCTCGCGGGCGAAAAGCGCGACGCGAAGCTCAAAATCCATCTCGAAGATCATGTGAGCCTAGTCAAATTCGATGCGGTTACGGGATCGATCGATCTCTTCCTGATGCCGGAAGCACCAGCGGAACTCGCGAACGATCTTCGCGAAAAGCTCAATGCCTGGACGACGCGGCGTTGGGTGGTCGTGCTTTCGAAGGAGGCGGGCGCTTCGCCGGTCGGCGTGGTGCGCCGGGAGCGAGAGGCGGCGGAGCTTGAATCGCTCAAGGCGCATCCGGCGGTGCGCGCGGTGCTCGAAGCCTTTCCGGATGCGAAGATCGCAGAGGTGCGGCGAATTGCTGGGCGTGAGACGGATACGGACAGCGAGAGCGAAGCGGTCTAAAAACTTTTTCCAAATTCGGCTGCTTGCCGCGAGGATGATATGAAAGACATTATGGGAATGATGAAGCAGGTGGGCCAAATGCAGGCGCGCCTGAAGGATATGCAGGACGAACTCGCGAAGGCCGAGATCGAAGGTCAGTCGGGCGGCGGGCTCGTACACGTGACAGTCGATGGGCGCGGCGAACTTAAACGCGTGCGGATCGATCCGAGCCTGATGAAGCCCGACGAGGTCGAGATTCTCGAAGATCTCATCGTGGCGGCTGCTGCGGACGCGAAGGCGAAAGTCGATAGCGTCATGCAGTCGAAGATGGCCGAGATCACCGGCGGCTTGCCGATCCCGCCGGGAATGAAATTGTTTTGAGTTTCCCTGTCTTCACGAGTCTTGCGTTAGATCCTCGACCTTCATTGGCTTCGCTCGTTCGGTCGAGGATGACGAAGAATGCCGTGCTGTTCGCCCGGCGCGAAATTATGAACTGAGACATGTCTCGTAAAATCGCAGGTCCCGAAATTGAGCGGCTGGTGCAGCTCTTGGCGCGGTTGCCGGGACTTGGACCACGCTCGTCGCGCAAGGCGGTGCTTGCGCTGCTCAAGCGGCGCAACGATTTGCTGCTGCCGCTGTCGGACGCCTTGCAGCTGGCGATCGCGAAAATCGCCGAATGTCCGGTGTGCGGCAATCTCGATACGGTTTCGCCGTGCAGCGTGTGCGCCGATCCGCGCCGCGATCCGAGTCTGATCGTCGTCGTCGAGGAGGTCGGCGATCTGTGGGCGCTCGAACGGGCGAACGTCGTTTCGGCTCAGTATCATGTCCTCGGCGGCCACCTATCGCCGCTCGACGGGATCGGGCCGGAACGGCTCAATATACCGAACCTCATTGCTCGGGCGCGATCTCCGGACGTGAAAGAAATTCTTCTCGCCTTGAACGCGACCGTCGAAGGCCAGTCGACGGCGCACTATATCTCGGACCAGCTTCAGGGGATCGACGTAGCCGTCTCGCGACTGGCGCAAGGCGTTCCCATCGGCGGCGAACTCGATTATCTCGACGATGGCACGCTCGCCGCCGCGTTCAAGGCCCGGCGGAAAGTATAAAAAGAACTTGGGCGGCGCGCCGTCCGGCCGCAGGAAACGTCAAGCAAATGGCCGAAGTCGAAATCGTCCGGAGGGCAGGACCAAGCCCCAAATTCGTCACGGGCTCGCTTCTGCGGCACATCCTGGCGATGACGGCCGCCGGTGCGCTTGGGCTTATGGCGGTCTTCATCGGAGATCTCGCCAATATCTATTTCCTGTCGCGAATTGGAGACCAGGCGGTTGTCGCGGCAGTCGGCTATGCCAGTTCCATTCTCTTCTTTTCGACGTCGATTGGAATTGGCTTATCGATCGCGGCGACGTCTCTCGTTGCGCCGGCTCTTGGAGCGGGGCGGCGCGTGCGGGCGCGAAGACTCTCAGCCAACGCGCATGTCCTGGCGTTTGTCTTCTCGGCCATCGCAAGCCTAGCGTTGTGGTTCGCGATCGTGCCGTTGCTCCGGCTTCTCGGCGCCACCGGGCGGACGCTCGATCTGGCGAGCTTCTATCTCGAAATTTTGCTGCCGACGCTGCCGATGCTGTCGCTCGGCATCACATCGTCAGCGGTGTTGAGATCGGTGGGAGACGCGCGGCGAGCGATGAACGTCACGCTATCGGGCGCGGTCGTCAATACGATCCTCGATTTGTTTTTTATCGTCCATCTCGGCTTCGGCATCGAGGGCGCGGCGCTGTCGTCGGTGCTGGCGCGGGCCGTCATGATGGGTGTCGGGCTTTTCGGCGTCATTCGCGTTCACGATCTGATGGGGCGGCCAAAGATCTCAACGCTGAAGCAGGATGTCTTGCCGTATTCCGGCATCGCGGCGCCTGCCGTGCTGACGAACATCGCGCCCGCCGTCGGCAACGCCTATATCACGTATGCCATTGCGCCTCACGGCGATGCGGCGGTTGCGGCGTGGGCGATCATCGGGCGGATCATTCCGGTCGCGTTCGGCGCGATCTATGCACTGTCGGGCGTCGTTGGCCCAATCCTCGGACAGAATTTCGGCGCCCGCTCGCATACCAGGATGCGCGACGCTTACACGCTGTCGCTGCTGACGATGGCGGCGTTTACCGGCATCGCGTGGCTGCTTCTCGCGGTGCTCGCCGATCCGCTGGCGACGTTATTCCATGCGACCGGCGAGGTTCGCCAGCTGATCGTATTTTTCTGCCGGTGGCTGTCGCCGTTGTTCGTTTTTCTTGGCGCGGTTTTCATCACCAATGCGGTCTTCAATACGCTCGGGCGGCCGCGCGTTTCGACGCTTCTGAATTGGGGCCGGGCGACGCTTGGCACGGTGCCGTTCGTCATCTGGGGCGGAAAGTTCTACGGCGCGGAGGGTGTGCTTGCGGGCAACATGATCGGCGGCGTCGCCTTCGGGCTAATCGCTATATGGGCGGGTTATCGTCTGATCGCGCGCGTTGGGGAAACGATGCGACTTTAATGCGGGCGTCGTTGTACTTTTGCACGAGACGGTCCTAGATCGTCGTGAGAGTCGATCTGTTCTCCACGATTTGCAGACGGAGTGAGTGTGGGTATCGCCCAACGCATTCTCGTGACCGGCGCATCGGGCTTCATCGGCCAGCATGTCGTGCGCGTGCTGGCGGAGCGGGGCTATAGCGTCCGTGCGGCGGCGCGGCATCCGATCGTCTTCGATAGCCCGCGCGTCGAAGGCGTCGCCGTCGGAGACATGTCGCGCTCGTTCGCGGCCGAATTTCTCGTTCGTGGTGTCGATGCGGTCGTTCACGCCGCCGGGCTATCGCATGCACGGACGGATTTGCCGGCCGCCGCTTATACAGCCATAAATGTTGATGCAACTCGCCAGTTGGCCAAGGCGGCGCGCGCCGCTCGCGTGAAGCGCTTCGTGCTAATGTCATCGATCCGGGCGCAAGTCGGCGTGACGTATCCCGACATCGTGACGGAAGCGACGCCAGCGGCGCCAACCGATGCTTACGGCCGATCCAAACTCGCGGCCGAGGCCGTTATGGTAAAAATGCTCGAAGGGTCGTCCACCGGTTGGACGGTGCTTCGGCCGGTTCTGGTTTACGGCCCGGGTGTCAAAGGCAACATGGCGGCCTTGATGCGGATCGCCGGGTTGCCGTTGCCGCTGCCATTTGGAGCGCTCAAGTCCCGGCGTTCGCTGGTCAGCGTCGGGAATCTCATCAGCGCCGTCCAATACGTCTTGCAGACGCAAACGGCTGAGAACGCATCGTTTATCGTCGCCGATGGGGAAGTACTGACGATGGCTGAGATCATTCGGTGCCTGCGGCGCGGGCTCGGACGTCCCGAATTTCTGCTGCCGGTTCCCGAGGGCTCGCTCGCGAGTCTCTTGCGGCTGGCGGGGAAGGGCGATTTCGCCGATCGGCTGACCGGAGATCTCGTGGTCAACGCCGCCCGGCTGCGACGGATCGGCTGGTCGCCGTCAGAAACCACGAGCGACGCCCTCGTGGCTGCCGCAGGGGCGCGGCAAACCGGCAAAATGCAGGTCCGCGGTCCGGTATAGAGCGCACGCCATTGACCGCGGCGGCGGCCTTTCATATGTCAGCGCCATGGCCATCCTTCCGATACTCACCATTCCTGATCCCGTGCTGCGCAAGATCTCCGATCCTGTCGAGCGCATCGACGATGCCGTCGTCAAGCTGATGGACGACATGCTTGAGACCATGTACGCGGCGCCGGGCGTTGGCCTTGCCGCGCCGCAGGTCGGCGTGCTGAAGCGCGTCGTCGTCATCGATACCGCTGAAGACGGCGAGCCGCCCAATCCCCTCGCCATGGCGAACCCGGAGCTCGTCGCGCTGGGCTCCACGACGCGGGTGCATGAGGAGGGCTGTCTCTCCATTCCCGACGTGCGTGTCGAGATCGAACGCCCTTCGGAGGTAACCGTCCGTTACATCGACCGGCATGGCAAGGAACAGGAACTCGCGGCCGATGGCTTGCTTGCAACCGCCATCCAGCACGAGATCGATCATCTCGACGGCCAGCTCATCATCGATTTCCTGTCGCGGCTGAAGCGCGATATCATCATCCGGAAATTCAAGAAGCAAACGCGAAGCTAGAGTCTTTTGTTGGCGCGTGCGACTCCCCTGCAAGGAGCCGGCCGCACGCGCGGGATTGGTTCGTCGTTCGCGCAAACCAAAAGGTCCGCATGCCACTGAAGCTCATCTTCATGGGGACACCTGATTTTTCCGTGGCCGTGCTCGATGCGGTCGTGGCGGCGGGGCATCGTGTCGTTGCGGCCTACAGCCAACCGCCGCGCCCAGCAGGACGCGGCATGACGGAAGTCAAATCGGCGGTGCACGCCCGCGCGGACGCTCTCGGGATCGACGTTCGAACGCCCGTCAACTTCAAGAGCGAAGCCGATCGCGAGGCCTTCGCGGCGCTCGACGCCGATGCGGCCGTGGTCGTCGCCTACGGTCTTTTGCTGCCGAAAGCCGTTCTCGATGCAACGCGGCTTGGCTGTTTCAATGTGCACGCATCGAAGCTCCCGCGCTGGCGAGGGGCTGCCCCCATCCAGCGCGCGATCATGGCGGGCGACACGGTAACGGCCGTCAACATCATGCGGATGGAGCAAGGTCTCGACACCGGTCCGGTGTGTCTCGGCCGGGATGTCGCTATTTCGCCGGAGATGACTGCGGGCGAGTTGCACGATGCGCTGTCGAAGCTTGGGGCGGAGTTGATGGTCGAGGCGTTGGCACGTCTCGAAGATGGCAAGCTCGAATGCGTACCGCAGCCGAGCGCGGGCGCGACTTACGCCGCGAAGATCGACAAGGGTGAGACGCGCATCGACTTCTCGCGGACGGCGAAAGAGGTTGCCGATCACATTCGCGGGCTCTCGCCGTTCCCGGGGGCGTGGTTCGAGCTTGCGCTGGGTGGCAAGGGCGAGCGGATCAAGGTGCTGGCGGCGACGGCGACGGATGGGAGTGGCGAAGTGGGAACGCTCATCGACGATCGCCTGACGATCGCCTGCGGCGATGGCGCTATCCGGATCGAGAAGTTGCAGCGGGCTGGGAAACAGCCGATGGCGGCGGCGGATTTCCTGCGTGGAACGCGGCTCACCGCCGGGACTCGGCTTTCCCATTAATGATAGCCAGGGCGGGGGCTGCAAAGATCCGCTCGTGGGTCTACAACAGAAGCTGTTGGCGTCAGCGAGAGCGATCATGTTTGCGCGGTTTTGTTTCGGTCTGATAGCGGTGATTGGCGCGGTGAGCGCTGCAATGGCCGCCGAGTCCGCGCCCACCAAAATCCCGATCGTTCCGCAGGCCGTGCCGGGAGGCGACGTCACCATCGAGGGTGGCGTCAGGGTTATTCGCCCGGCATCCCCCGAAGCCGATCTCCAGGCGGTGGAACAGGCCGACTCCCGGGGCAGTCTCATTTATCGCGGCGCGGCGTTCTACCGGGTGCCGAGCCCGACGCCGCCGAAGTCGGGTCATTCCGAAGCGGGCAAGGACTCCGCGAAGCCTTCCGAGCAATAGCAATCGTGGTAGCCACCTAAACCCGGCGCGGCGCCGCGTTCATTGAGGCCCGAGCCTGAAACGGTTAGGGATGGCCGCAACCGCCTTTTTCCATCAACGAGTTTGAATGCCGCGCTACCGCATCACCATCGAATACGACGGCACGGCCTTTGTCGGCTGGCAACGGCAGGCGCAGGGCGCGTCGATCCAGGGATTGCTTGAGGATGCGATCCGTAAATTCTCGCAAGAGAGCGTCAGCGTACGCGGCGCGGGGCGAACGGATGCGGGCGTTCACGCGCTTGGGCAGGTTGCGCATTTCGACCTGAGCAAAGCGTGGGAGCCTGGCCGGGTGCGCGACGCCATGAACTTCCATTTGCGGCCCAACCTGATCGGCGTCGTTGCGTGTGTGGAAGCCGACACCGAGTTCGATGCGCGCTTCAGCGCGGTTAAGCGCTACTACAAATATCGACTGCTGACGCGCCGCGCGCCGCCCATTCTCGACCGCGATCGCGTGTGGTGGACGATGCAGGATCTCGACGCCGGGGCGATGCACGAGGCCGCGCAGGTGCTCGTCGGCAAGCACGATTTCACGACGTTCCGCGCTGCGCAATGCCAAGCGGCGTCGCCGGTCAAGACGCTCGATACGTTCGAAATCACGCACGATGGCGACGAGATCGTCTGCGCGGTTTCGGCGCGATCATTCCTGCACCATCAGGTGCGCTCGATGGTCGGGAGCTTGAAGCTCGTCGGCGAAGGCAAATGGAGTCGCAGCGACCTGGCGGCGGCGCTCGCGGCGCGCAACCGCGAGGCCTGCGGCACCGTCGCGCCAGCGGCGGGCCTTTATCTCGTGGGCGTAGATTATCCGCCCGACGACGTCAGGATGTCCGGGTATCCTCGGTCACCATCGCCAGAAACTCCTGACGCGTGATCGGATTGTCGCGGAACGCGCCAAGCATGCGGCTCGTCACCATATCGGTGCCGGGCTTGTGGACGCCACGCGTCGTCATGCAGTGATGCTCGGCCTTGAGCACGACCGCGACGCCCTCGGGGTGCAGCACTTCCTGGATGGTGTTGGCGATCTGCGCCGTCATCTTCTCCTGGATCTGCAGCCGCTTGGCATAGGCATCGACGACGCGCGCGAGCTTCGAGATGCCAACGACGCGGCCGTTCGGGATATATGCGACCCAGGCGCGGCCGATGATCGGGGCCATGTGGTGCTCGCAATGGCTCTCGAAGCGAATGCCGCGCAGCACGATCATTTCATCGTAGCCCTCGATTTCCTCGAAGGTTTTCTGAAGGATCGCCTCGGGGTCCTGGTCGTAACCGCGGAACCATTCCTCGAAGGCCTTGGTAACGCGAGCGGGCGTTTCCTTCAGGCCGTCGCGGGTGGGGTCTTCGCCCGTCCAGCGGATGATGGTTTTGACGGCGGCCTCGACTTCGGCGCGCGTCGGCTTGTTTTCTGAGACCATGAGAACACTGAGTTGTTATGAAGGATTGATCAGGCTAACGGGGGCAAGCGGAGCGCCCTTATAGACCCATCGGATTCGAGACGGCAAACATCTGTTGCCGCCCCTAGATGGTGCTTGGAAGACCGTTTGTCGATCCCACGGGGTGGGAGGCAGTTAATTTGCCCTTTTTCGCCGGTCGTCAGCCGCCCTCACGTAGTGTGAGCGTCGGCTGGCGGCGATTGATGCGCGTCGGCTTGGGGATGCCTTCGCGGCGCTAGCATCCTGACGAGCACATAGAAGACCGGCGTGAAGATCAGGCCGAATGCGGTCACGCCGAGCATGCCCGCGAAGACGGCCGTGCCGAGAGATTGTCGCATCTCGGCGCCCGCGCCCTCCGCGAACACAAGCGGCACGACGCCCAGGATGAAGGCCAGAGACGTCATCAGAATTGGCCGGAGCCGGGTGCGCGCCGCCTCGACGGCCGCATCGACGCGCGAGAGACCATTGTCTTCGCCCTGCTTCGCGAACTCGACGATGAGAATGGCGTTCTTCGCCGCGAGGCCGACGAGAACGATAAGACCGATCTCGACAAGGACGTTGCGATCGAGGCCGCGGATGTTCACACCGATCATCGCCGCTAAGATGCACATCGGCACGATCAGGATGACCGCGAGCGGCAGCAGCCAACTTTCATAGAGGGCAGCGAGCAGCAGAAACACGAAGACGACCGACAAGCCAAAGGCATAAATTGCAGTGTCGCCCGCGAGCTTTTCCTGCAGCGCAATCTCAGTCCATTCGAAGCCGAAGCCTTGCGGCAGGACTTTGTCGGCGATCTGCTCCATGACGGCGATGGCCGTGCCGGTGGAGTAGCCGCGCGCGAGCTGAACCTGGACTTCGGCAGCGGGATAGAGGTTGTAGCGCGGCACGCGATAGGCGCCGGTTGTGTCCTGGAAGGTCGCGACCGAGCCGATCGGCACCATGTCGCCGTTGATGTTGCGCGTCTTCAGATTGGAGACGTCACGCAGCGACAGGCGGAACGGGTTATCGCCCTGCGCCGTCACGCGATACGTGCGGCCCAGAATGTTGAAGTCGTTGATGAAGGCCGAACCCATGTAGACCGAGAGTGTTTCGAACACACGGCTGATCGGAACTCCGAGCTGCTCGGCCTTCGTCCGGTCGATGTCGGCGTAGACTTCGGGCGTGCGGACGTTGAACAGGGTGAAGGCCTGCGTAAAGCCGGGCATTTGGCCGGTCGTGCCGGCCATCGCCCACGCCGCGCCCTCAAGCGCCGGGAGGCCGACGCCGCCCTTGTCCTGGACGTAGCCCTTGAGGCCGCCGCCGGTGCCGATGCCGGGCACGGATGGCGGTTCAAGCACGAAAATAAAGGCTTCCTTGATCGCTGCCATCTGCTGGCGGAGATCGCCGAGGATCGCGTCTTTCGTCAAGCCGCTGGCAACGCGCTTTTCGAACGGATCGAGAGCGACGAAGACGACGCCGGTGTTCGGTGCGTTGGTGAACGTGGCGCCATCAAAGCCGACGAATTCGACGGCATGCGCGACGCCCGGGCGGCGCATGATGATTTCCGAAGCGCGGCGGACGACCTCATCGGTGCGCTTCAACGTCGATCCCGGCGGCAACTGGAAGACGGTGATGAAATAGGCGCGGTCGAGCTGTGGGATGAGGCCCGTCGGCGTCGAGGACAGGCGCTCGTACGTGACGTACAGAAGCCCGGCATACACAACCACGAGAATGGCGGCGATGCGGATCAGGTTTCGCGTCAGCCAGGCGTAGCCTTGTGAGAGGGCACCGAACGCCCAATTGAAACCTGCGAAGAACCAGCGGAGCGGAGCGCCAAGGATCCTCACAAGTACGTTGGGACGCTCATGTCCCGTAGCGTGCGGCTTCAAAAGGAGGGCGGCCATCGCGGGAGAAAGCGTCAAGGACACCAGCAGCGAGATTGCCGTCGAGGCGGCGATCGTGATGGCGAACTGCTTGAAGAACGAGCCCTGCAAGCCGGTAATGAATGCCGTCGGCAGGAAGACGCCAATGAGGACCAGCGAGATTGCCAGCAGCGCGCCGCCGACTTCGTCCATGGTTTTATGCGCGGCTTCCTTCGGCGTCATACCTTGCTGAATGTAGCGTTCGACGTTTTCGACGACGACAATGGCGTCGTCGACGACGATACCGATGGCGAGAACGAGGCCGAACAACGAGAGCGTGTTGAACGTGATCCCGACCAAACTCATGATGAAGAACGTGCCGATCAGCGACACGGGGATGGCGAGAATCGGAATGATCGCGGCGCGCCAAGTCTGCAGGAATACGATCACGACCAGAACGACGAGCACGAGCGCTTCGATAAGCGTCTGCACCACGGCATCGATCGAGAACTGGATGAACTCGGTCGGATTGTAGACCACCGTGTAGCCGACGCCCGGCGGGAAGTCCTTTTTCAGGTGCTCCATCTCGCCCTTGACGGCTGCCGCCGTGGCAAGCGCATTCGAGCCGGGTTTCTGGAAGATGACGAGAGCCGTCGCGGTCTTGTTATCCAAATAGGCGTTGACGGTGTAATCCTGGGAGCCGAGTTCGACGCGGGCGATGTCGCGGACGCGGACAACCGATCCGTCAGGCTCGGCGTGGACGACAATGTTCTCGAACTGATCGGTCGACGTCAGTCGTCCCAGCGTCTTGACGTTGATTGTGAAAGCGCCGTCGGACGACGCTGGCGGCTGGTTGATCGAGCCCGCCGCGACCTGCAGGTTGGCGGCTTGGAGAGCGGCGACGACCTCGCCCGCGGTCAGACCGCGCGCGGCGACCTTGTCGGGATCGAGCCAGATGCGCATCGAATAATCGCGGGCACCGAGCACGTTGACGTCTCCTACGCCGTCGATGCGCGTCAGCACGTCCTTCACGTAAAGCGTGGCGTAGTTCGAGATATATTGCTGGTCGCGCGTGCCGTCGGGCGACGTCATGTGGACGACCATCATCAAGTCGGGCGAGGCTTTGCGCACGGAGATGCCGAGGCGCCGCACGTCATCGGGCAGGCGAGGCTCGGCGACCGCCACGCGGTTCTGAACCAGAACCTGGGCTTCGTCGACGTTCGTGCCTGGCTTGAAGACGACGTTGATCGTCACCAGGCCGTCGCCCGTCGACTGCGAGTTGATATACAGCATGTTGTCGACACCGTTGACCTCCTGCTCGATGGGGGTCGCGACGGTCTCGGCGATGACTTGCGCGGAGGCGCCGGGGTACGTGGCGTGAATGGCGACGGTCGGCGGGGCGATGTCGGGGTATTCGGCGATGGGCAGAAGCCGCACCGAGATGAGCCCGAGAATCGTGATGATCATCGAAACGACTGCTGCGAAGATCGGCCGGTCGATGAAGAAATGAGAGAGGCGCATCTGGCTTTCGGCGGTTGAAGCTGAGGGCTAGGGTCTCGTCAGTTTTAGTTCGGGTCAGTTTTGGGCGGTCTTATCCGGCGGGGTGATAGTTCCCTGCGTCGGCGCGACCTTCGTTCCCGGACGAATGGCGGGATTGGCGACGCCCTCGATCACGATGCGGTCGTCGGCTTTGAGGCCGCTTTTGACGATGCGCAGGCCCTCATACATCTGACCGAGGACCACCGGTGTCGCGGTGATGACGTTGTCGGCGTTGACGGTGTAGAGGATCTTGCGCGCCTGATCGGAGATGATGGCCGGGTCCGGGACGAGAAGAGCGTCGGAATCACCGCCGTAAACTGCGATACGGGCAAAGATACCGGGCGTCAGCAAATCATCCTTGTTTGCAAGAAGAGCGCGGCCGCGAATCGTGCCGGAGCGTTGGTTGAAAGCGTTGTCGACAAAATCCATCGTGCCTTCATGCACCCAATCAGCTTCATCGGCGAGTTTTACGCGGACGGGATTGGGGGCGAGGCGGGACGCCGGAAGCGCGCCGGATTTTCGCAACCGCGCGAACCGCATATAGTCAGCTTCGGACGTGTCGAAGACGAAGTGGATGGGGTCGGTCGTGACGATCGTTGCCATCAACGTCGAGTTGACCTGCCCGCCGATGACGAGGTTGCCGACATCGATCTTTTTATCGGAGACTCGTCCCGAGATCGGGGCGCGCACTTCCGCCCATTCAAGATTGAGTTCGGCGGAGTCCAACTGCGCCTTGGCCGACATCACCTGCGCTTCGGCGACGCCGAGACTTGATTTGCGTTGTTCGAAGACCTGCTCGCTCAGGGCCTTCGACTCGACGAGCGGCGCGGCGCGTTCGAGATCGGCTTTCGCGAAGGTGACTTGCGCCTGTGTGCGGGCGACCTCGGCTTTCGCGGACTCGACCGCAATCTGGAAGGGGCGTTTGTCGAGCGTAAAAAGCAGGTCGCCCTGTTTTACGAGCGTGCCTTCCTTAAAGTTGACCTGATCGACGTAGCCGCTGACGCGCGGCATCAGCTCTACTCGGGCGACGGCTTCAAAGCGGCCGGGGAATTCGTCCCACGTCTTGATATGCTTTGAGAGCGGCGGCGCGACCGTCACGGGGAAGGCGGGAGGTGCGCTCTGGGCGGATGCGGCACAGATGTGACAACCAATAAAACTTGCTGCGACCATCGCGGAGATTGCGATGCGCGGAGCGCGCCGAAGAATGTATCGTGAACGTTGAATGGTCATCATCATGAATTCCGCATCGAGAGGAAAGGGATCGAACCGGAGCGCCCCATTCCGTGGATCGCCAGCGTACCTGGACATTAGCACATCAAATGCATCTCCATGATCCGAAGTTCAATATTATTGAGCTTGACTACGCGGCGTCTAATTGCCCGGAAACCCCAATTGGTTGCGCGACCGTTGCGGGAATGCCTCGCTTGCGTTTCGGCTCGAAACTTGGATTTTAGTTCAGGTCTAAGGTGGATCATGGCCGCAGGAATGACGCGCGCGACCGGCGTGAACGTGATGTGAGGTGCGCGGATTTTATTCCGCGTACCTGATCTTGCGTTCAACGCGGTTTTTTGGGGGCCTACAGCAGCGTGCCGCGGAGGACGAGCAGCGCGACGCTGAAATAGATCATCAGACCGGTGACATCGACGAGGGTTGCGACGAACGGGGCCGAGGCGCTCGCCGGGTCGAAGCCGACGCGCTTCAAAAGGAAGGGCAGCATCGCACCAGTGAGCGATCCGAAGGTTACGATGCCGATGAGTCCCAATCCGACGGTCAGCGCGATCAGCTGCCAATGAGGGCCATAATCGAAAATGCCGGTTAACTGCCAAACCGCGATGCGGCCCATGCCGATGACACCGAGAATGGCGCCGAGCGTGAAACTGGTCGGAATTTCGCGGAGCGCGACGCGCCACCAGTCACGCAACCGCAACTGTCCGAGCGCGAGCGCGCGGATGAGGAGCGAGGTCGACTGCGAGCCGGAGTTGCCGCCCGAGCTCATGATCAGCGGAATGAAAAGGGTCAGAACAACCGCTTTTTCAAGTTCGTCCGAATAGTGCTGCATGGCGCTGGCGGTCAGCATTTCGCCGAGGAACAAGGCGCAGAGCCAGCCGGCGCGTTTGCGGATCATCTCGACAAAGCCGATTTCGAGGTATGGCTCCGCTATGCCTTCGACGCCGCCGAACTTCTGAACGTCTTCGGTACTCTCGACGAGGATCGCGTCGATAACGTCATCGACCGTCACGATGCCGAGAACGCGGTGCCGTGGGTTCAGAACTGGGACGGCGAGAAGATCGTGAATCGAGATCAGGCGCGCAACTTCCTCGCGGTCGGTATCCGGATCGACCCAGATGGGATCGCGGTCCGGGGCGACGTCAAGGATGGGTTGATCCGGTTCGCCGGTGATCAGCTGACGCAACGTGACGGTGCGCACGAGCTCACGCGTCGTCGGATCGATCACATATATCGCATAGACCGTTTCGCGCGTGTGCTCGACCTCGCGGATGAGCTTCAAAGTGTCCGCGACCGTGAAGGTTGCCGGTACGCTCACAAACTCGGTCGTCATGATGCTGCCGGCGGTGCCCTCATGGTAGGTGAGCAGCAGCTTCAGCGATTGAGCGGCCTCAAAGTCGAGAAGGGCGAGAAGGCGGGTCTGGTCCGGCCCATCCATCTGGCGGATCAAGTCGGCGGCGCGGTCGGCGGACATGCCCGTCAAGACGTGGCCGGCGAACTCCTCGGGCAGTTCGAGGAGTAGGTCGCTGGCGCCCGAAAGCTCGGGCCGGTCGAAGATTTCTACAACCCGGTCGAGCGGCAGCTGCGAGAGAATAGAGGCGGCGGTTTCGGGCTCTTGCTCGTTGAGCTGCGCGACGATGTCGGCGTCATGCTCTTCGAGCAATTCCACCAGAAGAATCGGGTCAACGTCGTTGCCCGATGCATTGCGGATATTTTCCATGGCTCACCTTCAGATCCGCCGTCGCACGGACCGTGGGGAGCCGACCCAACGGTCAGTCCACGAGCCTCGACGGCTGGGGCAATCGACTACTGTCGCTAGACAAGGGTTGGGGTTCCTTTGGATTCGCAGGGTCGTAACCGGACCACCGCGCGGTTCACATGAGCTGATCGGATCTAATAGTCAAGATAGGCACTCCGGTCTGTTGCAAATTCGACGGGCATTGCCGCGTTGAGCGTCGGGCCGATGTGGAATTCAGCAGACGATGAGATCTGCGGCCTTGCGGATGACGAGATTTCGTCGGCAAACTGAATAGTGACTGGCGAATGTGGCACGCGACACGTGAGTGACACCAAGTGAGCGGCACCAAAACAGGCGCTCCGGATCTGCTCGAACAGGGAACACATGTGTTCACCGGTACGATCAGGGTGTGGGGAAGCGACTATGCCGAGCTTTTGACCGACAGCGGCGTTACGATACAACTCGTGACGCGTGGTCTTCGCCCGCTCCGCGACGGCGAACGTGTCACGGTCGTCACGCGCCGGTACCGGCCGCTTTATCAAGTCGAAGAAATTAATTGAGCGGTGATCGGGTTGGGGCCGCAGTCTCGGATGGCGGAAGTCTTGGATCTTGGCCGCATAACGAAAACGCCCCGCACGAGAGGTCTCGCACGGGGCGCCATGTCTGATAATTGAGGCTTGCCGGCTCAGAACGGCGCGTCGATTTCCACGACGTCAATGAGCTTGTGGTTTACGAATTCCTTGATGCCGAGCCCAAGCAATTCGCGGCCGTAACCCGAACGACGGACGCCGCCGAACGGGAGGTCTGCTTTCACCATCGTCGGGTGGTTGACGAACACCATGCCCGTCGAGATGCGCTTGGCGACTTCTGCCCCGTGGGCGGGGTTCGAGGTGAAAACCGAGCCGCCGAGGCCGAACGGTGAATCGTTGGCGATGCGAACGGCGTCGTTTTCGTCCTTGGCGCGGAAGATCATCGAGACGGGGCCGAAGAACTCCCAATATCGCGCCGGATTGTCCTCGCCGATATCCGTCAGGATCGTCGGCTGCAGGAAGGCGCCCTGGTTCGGCACGCTCGGGCCGACTTCCATCGCCTTGGCGCCGTGGGCGACGGCCTGCTGGATCTTGTCCTTCAGGTCATCGACGGCGCGTTGCGAGGAGAGCGGCGCGAGCGTCGTGTTCGGATCCATCGGATCACCGGCGCGAAGTTCGGACACGCCCTTGACGTAGCGCTCCATGAAGCCGTCGTAGGCGGAGTCCTCGATGATCATGCGCTTCGAGGACACGCACACCTGGCCGCCGTTCCAGTGACGGCCGAAGACTGCCCACTTGGCGGTCTTGTCGAGGTCGGCGTCGGCGAGCACGACGAAGGCATCGGCGCCGCCGAGTTCCATTGTGGACTTCTTGAGAGCTTTGCCGGCTTCCGCCGCGACGATCGAGCCCGCACCTTCCGAACCCGTCAACGCGACGCCGTGGACGCGGGGGTCATTCAGGATAAACCCGACATGCTCGTGGTCGATGAAAAGGTTGGTGAAGGCACCGGCCGGCAGCCCGGCTTCGAGCATCAAGCTTTCGAAAGCGACGGCCGCTTGCGGGACGTTGGCTGCATGCTTCAGAAGAACGACGTTACCAGCCGAGAGCTGTGGCGCGATGATGCGGGCGATCTGGTAATAGGGGAAGTTCCAGGGCTCGATCGCGAGAATAATGCCGAGCGGTTCGCATACGAGCGTGGCATTGCCTTCGGCCGGGTCGGCGACCGGGAGCTTTTCGGGTGCGAGAAGCGTTTCGGCGTTCTTGGCGTAGTATTCGAAGATGCGCGCCGAAAGTTCGACTTCGGCGCGGGCTTCGGTGAGCAGTTTGCCCATCTCGATCGTCAGAATGGGTGCGTATTTCTCGACGTCGCGGCGCAAAATATCGGCCGCGTTCTGCATGATCCGGGCGCGTTCGCTAAAAGCGGTTTCGCGCCAAGCCAAAAAGGCAGTGTCGGCCTTCTCGATGGCGTTGTTGATGTCGGCTTCGGAGGCGGTGGGAAAAGTCTTCAGGACTTCCCCGGTGTAGGGATTCGTCGTCGAGAATTTCATCTTTGTCCTTCCTAGATGGTGGTGTCGCGTTCCCGATCAGGGCCGGCCGATGCTCTCGGGACTGATTTTTTTGATCGTGCGGGATGAACTAAGCGGTTGCCCGGCGGAGGGGGACGTTATTGAGCTTCGTGTTCTTGGGAATACGACCATTGACGGAGACGACCTTGATGCAGAACAAGTTTTTGCGGTGTGTCAGTCCGCGCGGGGGGTGTCGGCCGCGCTCTTTGAAAAAGTCGCGAAATGCTGCGATAAAACGCGATTTTTTGTGGTGGCTGTGAGCGGCTCGCGGCGTTGACGTCGCGGTTCTCCCGTTTTGCGACGGTCTGCTATGCATTTGATCGCGGAAGCGGGGGCGCGGCGTTCGAAGATATGCGGCGCGCTTTTGACCTGGATCAGCCAACCGAAAAGTCCAGATGCTATTGAGCGTCATCGGGCTTCCCAATTTTTTCGGTGCGGTCGCCCTCTCTGGATTCAATGACGAGAGCAGGTGGTTTCATGGTTACGACCTCGCGCCAACTCGCAGACGAAGAGGGCGATCATCCGCGCCCCGACCGCAGCAACACCAAGGTTTATCTCGTTGGTGGCGGCATTGCTTCACTGGCCGCCGCGGCGTTCCTGATCCGCGATGCCGGTGTTTCTGGGCAAAACATTACGATCCTGGAAGAACTCGATCGTCTTGGCGGCAGCCTCGACGGCTCCGGGTCGGCGAAGGACGGCTATTTGGTTCGCGGTGGACGCATGATGGAGAGTAAGTATCAATGCACGTATGATCTGTTCTCCTCTATCCCGACGCTCGATAAGAGCCAGACCGTTACGCAAGAGATCTTGCAATGGAACGAGGTTCTGAAGACGGGATCGAAATCCAGGCTCGTGCGTCACGGGCATAAAATCGACGGCCCCGATTTTGGTCTCGCTGAAAGACACATCCTCACGTTGGAGCGATTGGCCTTGGAACCCGAGGAGCGCCTCGGGCGAAGCAGCATCGAAGATCACTTCGATGCTGCGTTTTTCGAGACGAACTTCTGGCTGATGTGGTGCACGACCTTTGCATTTCAGCCCTGGCATAGCGCTGCCGAGTTCAAGCGCTATCTCGTGCGCTTCGTGCATATGGTCGACGGGTTCAATCGGCTCAAAGGGATTATGCGAACCTACTACAACCAATATGACTCCCTGGTACGTCCGCTCAAGGCTTGGTTGGATGAGCGTGGTGTATCGACCATTTTCGGCGCCAAGGTCACGGATGTGAATTTCAGCAAAAGCAGCGGCGGAAAATCCGTCGAAAGCATTGTCGTCAATGTAGGTGGGCGGACAGACGAGATTGCAATCGGTACCGAAGACTATGTGATAGTTACGTTGGGCTCGATGACCGATTCATCGAGCGTCGGCACGAATGCGACGGCGGCCATGCTCAACGGAAAGCGCGAGGGAAGCGCCTGGGAATTGTGGGAGAAGATCGCCGATGGCAAACCGGAATTCGGTAATCCGTCCGCGTTCGACGACCACATCGACGATTCTAAATGGCTGTCGTTCACGACAACACAACGTGACCCGGCTTTCTTCGACATCGTCCGCAATTTTACCGGCAACGTGCCGGGCGAAGGCGGATTGATCACGTTCGCCGATTCGAGCTGGCTGATGTCGATCGTACTGCCGCATCAGCCGCATTTCACCGGCCAGCCTGAGGGCGTGAATGTCTTTTGGGGTTACGGGCTCTATGTCGATAAGCGCGGCGACTTCGTCGATAAACCGATGGCGGCCTGTTCGGGCGCCGAACTGTTGACGGAAGTTTTGGGCCATCTTGGAATTGGTTCCGAGGCGGCGCGCATTCTCGAAAGTTCCACCACGATACCCTGCATGATGCCTTTCATCACAAGTCAATTCTTGCGGCGCGAAAAAGGGGACCGGCCAAATCCCGTGCCTGAAGGATGGCGGCGTCTTGGCTTCGTCGGACAGTTTGTCGAATTGCCAGATGACGTCGTGTTTACGGTCGAATATTCCATCCGGTCGGCGCAATCGGTTGTTGCGAAGTTGTTTGATCTCGATTGCGGGCCACCATCGGTCTACAAGGGCGAATTCGATCCCCGCGTCCTGTTCAGAGCCTTTACCGCTCTTCACGATTTCCACATTTGACCATTCCCGGATCAGGACGCCAATTGTGGACAGTGACGTTTCTTCTCCGCCTCTTCTGACCGTGTCGAAGCAACCGTCATCGACGGAGATGATCGCGTCGAACCTTTGGACGGCGCCGAACGCGGATAAGCTTGACCGCTTGATTGGCGCCTTTCTGGCCGACGCCGATCAACGCCCGGCGGCGTCCATAGACATGGGTGGTGTGACGGCTTTCGATACTTTCGGCGCTTGGCAGCTGTCTCGCTTGGCGAGAGAGATGAAGGCGAAGGGACGTGAGCTGACGATCGTCGGACTTTCCGCTCGCTACGGCGAATTGTTCTCGGCTGTACAGCAGACGAGTGAGCGTTTCGGCGGGCACCAAGAACCTCGCTTCGCCTTTACCGGTCTCGCGGCCATCGGCGCGGCCGTGGTTGCTGCGTGGCAAAGTCTGCTCTTGCTTTTGAACATGCTCGGGGCGGTTTGCGCGGCTGCGTTCCGCGCCATCGCGAAGCCTTCGACCTTCCGGCTGACATCGACCGTCAATCAACTCGATCGCGTGGCGTGGCAGGCGATACCGATCATCATACTGATCACATTTCTGATCGGAAGCATCATCGCGCAGCAGGGTTTTTTCCATTTCCGGAAATTCGGCGCTGACGACTACGTCGTCGACATGGTCGGGATTCTCGTTCTTCGCGAAATCGGCGTTCTGATCGTCGCCATCATGGTCGCGGGCAGATCAGGAAGCTCATACACCGCCGAGCTCGGTTCGATGAAGATGCGCGAGGAGATCGACGCGTTGCGGACGATGGGCTTCGATCCCGTGGATGTTCTCATTCTGCCGCGCGTCATCGCTCTGGTCATCGGCTTGCCCATCCTGACGTTCATCGGGGCGATGTCGGCGCTCTATGGCGGCGAACTGGTTGCGTGGCTCTATGGCGGCATGAGTCCCGAAATATTCGTCGCCCGGCTGAAGGAAGCGATCTCGCTCACGCATTTCAAGGTCGGGATGATCAAAGCGCCGTTTATGGCGTTGGTCATCGGCATCGTCGCCTGCACGGAAGGTCTCAAAGTTGGGGGCAGCGCGGAGTCGCTCGGCTTGCGGACAACCTCATCCGTCGTCACGTCGATTTTTCTCGTGATTGTCCTCGACGGTCTGTTTGCGGTGTTTTTTGCTTCGATCGGAATGTGAGGACATGCAAGAAGCCAGCACGCAACCCGTCATCAGCGTCCGTGATTTGATCGTCGGGTTTCGCGACCGCAACGTTCTCGATCGCCTATCCCTGGACGTCAGGTCGGGCGAAATTCTCGGCTTGGTCGGCGGATCGGGAAGTGGCAAATCCGTGCTTCTTCGCACGATCATCGGGTTGTTGCCGAAGCGCTCGGGCACCATCGAGGTCTTCGGGCAAAATCTCGATGGTCTCGACGACGGTCCGCGTCGCGCTCTGCAACGGCGTTGGGGCGTACTCTTTCAGAACGGCGCGTTGTTTTCGTCGCTCACGGTTCTGCAGAACGTCCAATTTCCGATGCGAGAATTTCTGCATTTGCCGGAGCATCTGCTTGACGAGATCGCGGCGACGAAGCTTGCAATGGTCGGGCTTTCGCGGCAGGACGCGAACAAACTTCCTTCCGAACTCTCAGGCGGCATGACAAAACGCGTAGCAATGGCGCGTGCGCTCTCGCTCGATCCTGAAGTCGTTTTTCTCGATGAGCCGACCTCGGGCCTCGATCCCATTTCGGCCGGCGATTTCGACGCTCTGATCCGGACGCTGCAACAAACACTGGGCCTGACCGTCTTTATGATCACTCACGATTTGAACAGCCTGCACGCGGTTTGCGACCGGATCGCCGTGCTCGCGCAAGGGAAAATCGTGGCGGACGGCCCAATGTCCACGATGCTGGCCAGCGAACACCCGTGGGTCAAATCCTACTTCCGCGGCGAGCGCGGGCGTCTTCTTGAACATTCACACGAACCTTTACCTGGTTGAGGCACCGATATGGAAATTCGCGCTCGCTATACTCTGATCGGTTTGTTCACGCTTGCGACCGCCGCGGCGGCTTTCGCGTTCGTCTATTGGTTGAATCACGCGGGTGGGCTCAGGCAACAAACGCGGTATCAGGCTCGTTTTGAAAATACGGTGTCCGGACTGCTGAAAGGCTCTGCCGTACTCTTCAACGGCATCCGAGTCGGGGAAATCGTGGCCCTTGAACTCAGTTCGGATAATCCCAAGCTTGTCACCGCGACTTTGTCCGTCGACAGTTCGACACCGGTCCGGTCCGACACCAAAGCGGGTATCGAGTTTCAGGGTTTGACGAGTTCGCCGGTGCTTTCGTTGCGCGGCGGAGCGGCGAATGCTTCGCCCGCAAAATCCAACGACAATCAACCGCCGTTGCTACCATCCGATCCCGATGCGGGACAGAACATGACGGAGGCCGCGAGAAGCGTCCTTCACGATATCGACGGGATCGTGAACGACAACAAAGAGCCGCTGAAGACACTGATCGCAAACATCAACACCTTCTCCGGCGTTCTTGCGCGCAATTCCGATCGCGTGGATGGAATCCTCGCAGGTCTCGAACGCATGACGGGCAGCGGAAAGGCGAAAAGCTCCGCAACCATGATCGATTTGAATCCGGTCCGGACATTTCCGCCGATTGCAAAAATTCCGACTGGCCAACTCGTGTTTCCGGAGCCGGATGTCGTCGGCAGCGTTTTCAACGACGAGGTCGCCATCGTCACGCCGGCGGGAGACCGATCGACGGCATTTCAGGCCAAGTGGCCGGACACTTTAAGCCGGGTTGTGCAATCGCGGATTGTTCAAAGCTTCGAGAATGCCGGTTATCTGAAGGTGCTTGGCCGGCAGCCGGACGGCCTAAAGGTCGATTATCAGTTGCTCGTCGATTTGCGCAGCTTTCAGATTGTGACTTCTGAATCGCCGACCGCGGAGATTTCATTCTCGGCGAAGATCGTTGGGGAAAATGGCGAGATTCTCGGCGCGCGGCTTTTTGACGTCAGCGTGCCCGCAACGATAACCGATCAAGCGAGCGTTTCGGCCGCCCTGAACCAGGCTTTCGATAAGGTCGTTACCGACCTCGTCGTCTGGACCTGCAAAACGGTTTAAGCGCCGGTCGGGTTTCTGCCTCCTCCACGATGCACGTCTTCGATTTGCCTTGCGGGTCCGCCATATCCGGTGCGGCCCGCTCGTGCTTGCGCGCCAACCATCGCCGCACGTCCGGGTCGTCACGCACGTCCAATCCTGCTTTTTAATCAGGCGTGCTGAAAATTTTGGCTTGTCATGCGAAATTTGTGGGTCATAATTTCGCTATGCTGAAATTATGCGACAGCCCTGGCTCGTCCGGTGATGTAAATCCCGACATTCTGTCGGCGAGGGCCTGGATCGGCCGGCTCGGCGGAAGTCCTGTGACGCAGCATTGCTTTGCCGCGTCGCCGGTTCTTGCCGTCGGTCATTATCGTTTCGACGGACTGGCCGACGAGGTCGAGGCTCCCGAACTGCCATTCCACTATATTTCAGTCACGCTCGGCGGACCGTTGCGGATTGAGGCGCGGCTTGGCGGGACAAAGGTCAAGGCCCGTGTGCTCCCTGGCCAATCCATGATCATGGCCGCGGGGCGCAGTAACATCTGGCGGTGGGATCAGCCGACAGAAGAAGCCCACGTCTTCTTGCACGCTGATTTTCTAAAGAATGTCGCTGCAGATTCCGGCAATGGCCGCGCAGAGATTTCCGATCGCATGGCGTTCACGGACATGAGCCTGCGGCATACGATTTTGGCGCTGACAGAGGAAATGACGCGTTTCGGCAGAATCTCGACGATTTTCTTCGATATGGCAGCCGATCTTCTGGCGCGCCGGATTCTGCTGCGTCATTGCGAAGACAACTCAAAAGATGTTGCGGGCAATCACGGGGCGCTGACGGCCCGTCAGTTGCGACGTGTTCTTGCGCTTATCGAAGATCGGCTGGCGGAAGACATTTCGCTGGACGATCTTGCGGGCGCGGCCGGGCTAAGCCGCTTTCATTTCGTGCGCGCGTTCAAGGCTGCCGTCGGGAAGACCCCTCATCGATGGCTGGTCGGCCTGCGCATCGAACGCGCCAAGCAACTGCTTGTGAAACGCAATATGACGATTATCGACGTGGCTGCGCTGGTGGGCTTCGATAGCCAGAGCCATTTCGGCCAGGTCTTCCTGGACCATGTCGGTATGCCGCCGCGCGAATGGCGCCGCCGCGCGATTTCCTGACGAAAATCAGCAATATTCCGAGAGACGGTTCGTTCGGCCGGGCTCAATGATCTCGCGAAACGTGCGGTGTAGCCGCTCGCTGGAGATCGCTTATGACGACAATGTGGGGTGACGCCCCTTACTACGGGCTGGACGCGGAATTCGATCCGGATTGGTTTTTGACGGATGATCAAAAGGATCTTCGTCGCGAACTGATCGCGGTCTGTCACGACGTTCTGCGACCGAATGCCATCGAATGCGATAAGACGAACGCTTATCCGCGTGCCAATCTCGAAGCGCTCGCCAAGCTTCGTCTTCTGGCGGCGATCGTGCCAAAGGAGTACGGCGCGAGAGGCGAAAATCACGTCGGCATCGTGATGATCGCGGAAACGATCGCGCGATATGGCTGTCCGTCGACGGCTCTCATCTACATGATGCACATGGTTGCCGTTGCGGGTCTCGTGTATCGCGCGAAAGGCAACGCGGAGATCGAGAAGCTTCTGCGCCGGATCGACAGCGATTGTCTGGTCGGCACGGCGTCGTACACCGATCCTGAGACCGGCGGTCATTTCTGGTATCCGAAGACGTCGGGCGCGAAGCGCGTCGAAGACGGCTGGCACGTTCATAAGAAGGCCGCGTGGACGACATCGTCTGGCTACGCCGATTGGTACATCTCGCAAACGACGAGCCCGGACTTCGACGGCAATTACGGAAATCTTTCCGTCTTCCTTTTTTACAAAGACGAAGTGAAGGGTTCCGCCGGAAAGTGGGACGCGATGGGGATGCACGGCAATCAGTCCGGCCCCGTCGAGATCGACACGGTCATTCCGCTGGATCGTATCGTTGGCTGGCCCGGCGACGGGGCGATGTCGAATGATGAAGCCATCGATCCGTTGGCGATGCTGATCTATGCGGGATCTTATAACGGCATCGGGCTGGCGTGCATCGACGTCGCGAAAAAGCATGTGACGCGCAAGGCGCACGTTCAATACGGACGTCGCGTCGCGGACTATCCGACAATCCAGGACACGTTTGGCCGGGCGATCATGGATGGTCAAGCCTCGCGGCTCTATGCCTATTCCGTTGCAAAGGCATTGGACGACGCGACCGGCGGCGGCCGTTGGGACATGTACTACGAAGATCCGAAGGTGATGCCGCGCGCCCGCTTTTCGCTCTGGTGCTTCAAGGCGAAATTTCTTTCGACGCGGTTCTCCTTCGAGGTGTCCGACAAGATGCTGCAGGCCTGTGGTGGCCGGGGCTACATGCGCGATCTTGAACTGGAACGGTTGGTGCGGGATTCGAAGGCCGGCTGGATCATGGCGCCTTCCAACGAGGTCACCGCGCAGCTCGTCGGCAAGTGGGGTCTGTTCGGTTCCGAAGCCATCGACTGGTGGAATCAGAAGGTCGATGAGCCCGTTCTGATGAATGAGCTCGAAAAACTCGACGAGGCGGGCAAGAGGCGGATCATCGAGAAGCTTTCAACGGACCTTCAGACGAAAAGGGCTGCCGCGGAATGATGATGGCCGTCCAGGATTGGGTTACGCCCGACGATCCGGTCGATCTCCGGCAGGCTCTGGGCTGCTTTGCAACCGGCATTACGATCATCACGGGAACCACACCTGCGGGGACGCGCTTCGGGCTCACCGCGTCGTCCTTCCAGCCGGTCAGCCTGACGCCGCCGCTGGTTCTCTACAGCATTCGAAAAGGCGCTGCGAGTATCGGCTTAGTGAAGGACAGCGGAAGTTTCTGCGTCAACGTCCTCCGCCACGATCATGCCGAACTGGCCAAGCGGTTTGCGGCTCCGGTCGCGGATCGTTTCGAGGGCCTCGAATGGTACAGCGGATGTCTCGGCTGTCCTGTGCTGCCGGATGCGATCGCGAGTTTCGAGTGCCGTCTATGGGCGACATACGACGGAGGCGATCACGAGATCGTCGTCGGGGAAGTCGCCAAGCTCCGCCGCGCGCGGGACGGCAATCCACTCGTGTACTTCCGCGGCGAGTTTCATCCCATCATCCCCGCCGCTCCGCGTTCTGCCTAGGAGGTCTTTGCGATGACACTCATAACTCCGGTTAAGCCCGGCTACACCTTGTTCGATCCTCCAGCGTTGGGTCATCTCGGGATGATCCCCGAACTCGTCGTGCCGCCTCCGACCGACGAGCGGATCTGGGTGTTGCTTGAGCCCAATGTCTGGTTTCGCCCGCTCTTTTTCGATATGAGCGCGGGCGCTCACGGAGAGGTTCTCAGGGTGAAGAAAGGCGGCGTGTTATCGCGACATCGCCATCCGTCGCCGGTGCATGGCTATGTGCTGAAGGGAAGCTGGCGGTATCTCGAACATACATGGAGAGCGACCGAGGGTTCGTATGTGTTGGAACCGCCGGGAGAGACCCACACGCTCACGTGTGACGCGGGCGATGAGATGCAGACCGTCTTTTTCATTCAAGGGCCGACGCTCTATATCGACGACGAGGACAAGGTCACTCTTGTCGAGGACAACTTCCAGCTCATCGAAGCTTGCCGCAAGCACTACGAGGCCGTTGGCCTCGGCGCGGACTTCGTCAACCAATTCATGCGCTAGAGATCATAGCGGCGATCAAATAAGTGCCCGCCAGAAGGCATGATCTGTTCTTCGCACTTTTAGCGCTCCATTCGCGGGGCGCTATTTTTTTGGGGGGATGCCTGACCGCCGTTGGTGTCGGGCGGCGTGTTTTTTGATGGTGCTGCCGGAGGGGATTGAACTCTCGACCTCTCCCTTACCAAGGGAGTGCTCTACCACTGAGCTACGGCAGCTGAAGGCCTTGTCACGTTGGAGACTTACGCACGCCAAATGGCGAGGCGGAAATGCTCCTGCTTCGGGCGGGCGGACACTGCCACAAGGCTTGACGGCGAGCAAGCCGGAAAGCCAAGCTACCAACCGAAAGACGGTGGAGCACGAAGATGCGAGTTCTGCGACATAATCCGGGGTGCGCAAAGAGCCGATGACCGGGGATTTGCCGCAAAAACCGCCCGCAAATTCGGGAACGGAGCTGTCCGCGGCGCAAGCGAAACGCAAGGCGCGCCTCGCGGAAGAGTTGCGGGCCAATCTGAAACGTCGCAAGGCTGCGGCGCGCCGTCACAAAGGGGACGAGGACGGGCACGGCGGCACTTCATCGGACAATGACGAGGGCTAGGCTCGCGGCAACTCGAAAAGCAGCTTGCCGAGAGTCATGCGCAACGGATATTCACGCGGGTTCGGGTCAGGTGGCCGATTCGTGCGTTTTTCCCACATGGAGACGGTTGGAATTCATGGATCGGATAAGAATTGTCGGTGGCCAGTCACTTCGCGGGACTATTCCGATTTCAGGCGCCAAGAACGCGGCGCTGCCGCTGCTGATCGCGAGCCTCCTGACGGAAGATCGGCTGACGCTCAAGAATGTTCCCAATCTCGCGGACGTCAATCTTCTGGTTCGGATTTTGCGCAATCACGGCGTCGACTTGGCCGTTGACGGCAAGCGCCCGGGACCGGCGACGCATCTCGGCGATACGATCCATCTTACGGCCCGCGATATCGTCGACACGACTGCGCCCTATGAGATGGTTTCGCGGATGCGCGCGAGCTTCTGGGTGCTCGGGCCGCTCATCGCGCGGATGGGGCAAGCGAAGGTATCGTTGCCGGGCGGTTGCGCTATCGGAACGCGGCCGGTCGATCTGCATCTGATGGGCCTCAAAGAACTCGGCGCCGAGATCGATATCGACAGCGGCTATGTCGTCGCCAGGGCGCCGAAGGGGCTGCGCGGCGCGCGTATCGTGTTTCCGAAGGTATCGGTCGGGGCGACGCACAATGTCTTGCTGGCCGCCGCTCTGGCTAAGGGCGAGACGGTGATCGAAAACGCGGCGCGCGAACCCGAAATCGGCGATGTCGCAACCTGCCTTACGAAAATGGGCGCGAAAGTCGAGGGAATAGGCACGTCCATTCTCCGCATTCAGGGGCGCGACCGGCTCGAAGGCGCCATTCATACGGTACTGCCCGATCGCATTGAAACCGGCACCTTCGCGATGGCTGTTGCGGCGACCGGCGGAGACGTGACGCTCGAAGGCGCGCAGCTTCATGATCTGAAGACCGCGATGGACGTTCTTGCGGAAACCGGGACTTCCGTCGAAGCCACGGCGACGGGCGTGCGGGTTGTGCGGAACGGAGGCGGGATCGCGCCGATCTCGGTCGAGACGCAGCCGTTCCCCGGATTTCCGACCGACCTGCAGGCGCAACTCATGGCGCTCCTGACCCGCGCATCGGGAACGAGCGTCATTCGCGAGACGATCTTCGAAAATCGCTTCATGCATGTGCAGGAGCTGGTTCGGCTCGGAGCCGATATTCATCTTCACGGCGATACGGCGACGATCAAAGGCGTGAAAACGCTCAAAGGCGCGCCGGTCATGGCGACCGATCTTCGGGCTTCGGTCTCGTTGGTGATCGCGGGGCTCGCGGGGGAAGGCGAGACGATTATCAACCGCGTTTACCATCTGGATCGTGGTTTCGAGCAGCTTGAACGGAAACTCAGCGGGTGCGGAGCCGAGATCGAGCGGCTGAGCAGCGGCTGACTGCGGGGGTTTTGACCGTTGCCGTTGCAGGTTTCGGCGCCTCTTTGTATCACTCGGCACTTCAAGCTGGCCGCTTGCCCGCGGAGACATTCGATACCGATGCCGGACCTCAAGCTCATTGCCTTCGATACGGAAGATCTCGAAGTCGTTTCGGCGCATTTGCAGGATGCCGTTTTGCGGGTCGGCGAGATGACATATCTGCCGAAGGAAAAGCGCTTCGTGGCGATCGCCAATCGTTTCGATTGGGCGAACGCTTTGGATGGGGCGCAGACGCCCAAACGAGGCGGCGATGCCGGCTACGAACGCCGCAGAGCCGGGGTTCGTTTCGAGCGCGTGAACTCGGCGAAGATGCAAGGCTTCGATTTCGCGGATAAGAGAGCGGCGCTGGCGCTCTTGGCCGTGACATTTGAGCCGACGGGCGGCACGGATTCGCCCGAAGGCAATGTCACGTTGACATTTTCCGGTGGCGCGGCCATTCGGCTGGGCGTCGAATGTATCGAGATCGAATTGAAAGACCTTGGGGCGGCGTGGGCGGCCAAACGCTCGCCTGAGCATCCCGAGGACGCAAGCTGAGTACGCTTCGATCGCTTCCCGAGGACTGATTGCCGATGACCATGCGGCTCAAGAGCAACGATAAAGATTTCGAAACGCGATTCGTTGAGCTTCTCGGCTTGAAGCGCGAAGTGTCGGTCGATGTCGACACCGCCGTGCGCGTGATCATTAGCGACGTGCGCGCGCGGGGCGATGCGGCGTTGATCGACCTGACACAGAAATTCGACAGGCTCGATCTCAAGAGCGTTGGCATTGCGATCAGCGCCGCCGAGGTCGATGCAGCGTATGCTGCGTGCTCGAAAGAAACGCTCGATGCATTGGTGTTCGCGCGCGACCGCATTGCGGAACATCACAAGCGACAACTGCCGTCGGACGATCGTTACACCGATGCTGCGGGTGTCGAGCTTGGGCATCGCTGGACTGCGGTCGAGTCCGTCGGGCTTTATGTTCCGGGCGGTCTTGCGTCGTATCCGAGTTCGGTTCTGATGAATGCGGTGCCGGCGAAGGTTGCTGGTGTGCCGCGCATCGTCATGGTGGTGCCGTCGCCGAGCGGCGATCTTAACCCGCTCGTGCTTGCGGCCGCGAAGATCGCGGGCGTGTCGGAGATCTATCGCGTCGGCGGGGCGCAGGCCATCGCGGCGCTTGCGTATGGCACCGAGACGATCAAGCCGGTGGTGAAGATCGTCGGCCCGGGCAATGCCTACGTCGCGGCTGCGAAGCGGCAAGTGTTCGGAGTGGTCGGCATCGATTCCATCGCTGGGCCGTCGGAAGTCCTGGTGATCGCGGATAAAGAGAATAATCCCGAGTGGATCGCTTCGGATCTTCTGGCGCAAGCCGAGCATGACACCGCCGCGCAATCGATCCTGATGACGGACGACGTCGACTTTGCATTGGCCGTCGAGAGGGCCGTCGGACACCAGTTGGCGGCGCTGCCGCGTGGAAATATCGCGGGTGAGAGCTGGAACACTTACGGCGCGACGATCATTCTAGGGTCGCTCGATGAAGCCGTGCCGCTGGCCGATCGTATCGCCGCGGAGCATTTGGAGATCGCGACGGCGGACGCAGAAGCTCTGGCAAAGCGCATCCGAAATGCAGGCGCGATTTTCATCGGCAGCGTAACGCCGGAAGTTATCGGCGATTACGTTTCCGGTTCGAACCACGTTCTTCCGACCGCACGAAGCGCCCGGTTTTCGTCTGGGCTCGGCGTGCTCGACTTCATGAAGCGGACATCGATTTTGAAGCTCGATGCCGCGGCTCTTGCGAAGCTCGGTCCTGCCGCCATGACGCTGGCCCGCTCGGAAGGGCTCGAAGGACACCGCCGTTCCGTCGAAATCCGGCTCGAAAAAGCAGGTTGAAATCTGATGGACCAATCCGTCGACGCACCGGAGAAAAGCCGGGATCGCCTCATTGAAATCACGCTCGATGCGAAATCGCTCGGGCGCACGAGTTCGAATATCGAACATGAACGCGAAGTCGCGATTTTCGATATCCTGGACGGGAACGCGTTTCGCGTCGATGGCGTGGATGCGGGACCCTACAAGCTCAATCTTTCGCTGGTTGACGAGCGTCTGCTGCTCACGATTAGCCCGTCGGATAGTGTTTCGGGCGGTGAGCCGGTCGAGCAAGGCGTGGCGCTGACGCCGCTCAAACGGATCGTCAAAGATTATTTCATGATCTGCGAGTCTTACTACGAAGCGGTCAGAACGGCGCCGCCGGCACGCATTCAGGCGATCGATGTCAGCCGACGGGCGCTTCACGATGAGGGCAGCGTGCTTCTGAAAGAGAAGCTGCTGCCGAAGATCATTGTCGATGACGATACATCGCGGCGGCTTTTCACCTTGGTGTGCTCGCTGCACTGGAAGGGATGAAGCATCAACGGATGATCGGTGCGCTCATTTGCGGCCGATCAGATACCAGGATTCCTGCTGGCCCACGCCTTTGATCTCGATCGATCCGCGCGACTCGAGGACGAACGCGTCCTGCAACGCGCTTGCGCACCCAGGGCAGATCGCGATGAAGCCCGGCTTGCTCGATTGCTCGAGCCGGCTCGCAAGATTGACCGGGTCGCCCCAGACGTCATAGCTGAATTTATTCTTGCCGATGACACCGGCCATCATCGGGCCCGACGCCATTCCGACGCGGACGCTGATCGCAATTTTCTCGTCCGCGCTAACACGTTGGACCGCTTCGACCAAATCGAGCGCCATCGTGGCCAGTGCCCGAACATGGTCCTTGCGCGGAATGGGAACTCCGGACGCAACCATGTAGGCGTCACCGATCGTCTTGATTTTCTCGACGCCGTGACGGTCCGCAATTTCGTCGAAGGCGCTGACGAGCGCGTTGAGAAGCGCCACGGTCTTTTCGGGTCCGAGTGCACGCGCCAGGCTGACGAATCCAGTGATGTCCGCGAACATTACCGAAGCGTCGGAAAAGCCGTCGGCTATGGTTTCGCCCGGCGCTGCCTTGAGGCGTTCGACGACGCTGTCGGGAAGCACGTTTCGCAACACCGTCTCGGTTTCGGCTTTGGCGCGCTCGAACAGATTAAAAGCGTAATAGACGCAGGCCGCGATCAACCCGAATGTGGTGACGGCCCCCTGCACGTAGAGTGAGTTGAGAGTTTTGTCGTCGGCGCGGAACTGCGCGGCCTCGATCGGAAACGTGAACCACGTGAACAGGTGCAATACCATCGCGAGCGAGACGATGGCGATGATGAGCCAGAAGCGGCGTGCTTCGAAAATGACGAACGGAGCGGCCGCGGCAATGACGTATTGCAAAGGTGCGCCGCCCATTCTGCCGAAGAAAGCCGTGAATCCGATAAGGGCGGAAAATTCGGCGACGACCAGCAGAAGACCGCCAGCGATCTCGTTGAAGCGATGCATGAAGGGCACGAGCGAGACGAGCAGCGCGACGCCGAGATTGATGTAAACGGCGGGAAGCATTTCCTTATTGCCCGAGGCCAATAACTGGGCCGCGTAGATGCAGGTCGTCACGACGACGAGCGCAGAAAAGACGTTCACGATCTTAAGGCGGCGCTGGATGTCCGGCGGATAGCCTCCGATGCCGAGGTTGGAAATTCCGCGGATAAACCCGCGCAAACCATGCAATGCCTTTCCGGCGTAGGCGATAGCCAACGCTTGCAGGGCACGCGGCTTTAGCCGATCAACGATCGTCATGCGCTTGGTCCGGCGAATGGCGCAACGGCGGCTATTCCTTGTCGTCGAGACGGCCGATGCCGCTCAATGCCGCGATGTTGCACACGACGAGCTGGCCTCGGCGTTCGATGGCGCCTTCCGATTCAAGCATGCCTAACGCGGCGTTGACTTTCGGACGGCTGGCACCGACGAGCAGGGCAAGCTCGCTTTGTGAAATGGGCAATGGAAGTGAAACCGACTCGGCTTTGCCTGCGGGATCTTTCTGGCGGACCGCGGCAAGGAAAAAGCGCGCGAGGCGCGCCTCGATCGGATGCAAGGCGATCGCTTCGAGCTGCTCGTCGGCGTCGCGCAGGCGTCCGGCGAGAAAGCGCACCGCAGCCTCCCCGACGGCGGGTTGCGTCGCGAGCAGCCGGACGAAAGCGGCTTTCGACAGCATCAGTGTTTCGACCTTGTTGACGGCGGTCGCGTCAGCGGAACGCGGGCGGCCGTCGAAGACCGCCAATTCGCCAAATATCGAAGGCGCCTCGACGTGCGCGAAGGACAGCTCGCGGCCGTCGGCCGTCAGCACGGAAAGCCTGACGCGGCCTTTGGTGCCGATATGGAGTTCGGAACCGGCCTGACCGCGCGAAAAGATGATCTGGCCCGGCTCATAAGCGGCTTCGCGCAGCTCGTTGGCGACGGCCTTTCGGCTTGGCTCGTCGAGCGTGCCGAAAAGCGGCGTTCGTGCGAGTATATCTGCCGGGTCTGATTTCAGAGCCATTGCCGCCATCAATTCTGTGAAAGTCTGTGAAAGAATGCGGTATTCATGCCCTGTTTTCATCGCCGCTGCAACGCGTGTAGGTCTTGCTAAGGGTGCACTGCCTACGTCATTGTCCGCGCAGCGTGTGTCGCCCTTGTTCTATCCCCTGTGGTCACGGTTATGATAACGACCCTCATGAGCAGTTTATTGCCCGTCTTCGCCAGGGCCGGAGCGCCCGGCCGTGAAACGCTGCGGCGCACGCTGGCGCGGGAGCGCTCGGAAACCAACGCCGCCATTGAGCGACCGCAGTTGGTCCTGGCGAGCGCGAGTCCCCGCCGGGTCACGCTTCTAGCGCAGGTCGGTGTCACGCCGGATGCGCTCAGGCCCGCGTCGATCGACGAAACACCGAAGCGGGGGGAAATGCCGCGCGCGCTGGTTTCCCGGCTGGCAAAAGCAAAGGCGGAAGTGGCGCGTACTCAGATCGCCAACGACCCCGATCTGGCCGGCGCTTACATTCTGGCCGCCGATACGGTCGTCGCCATGGGCCGCAAGGTCCTGATGAAGCCGACGCATATCGAAGAGGCGATGGCGTCCCTACAACTTTTGTCGGGGCGAACCCATAAGGTTCAGACATGCGTGTGTTTGATCACGCCGGATGACCGGGTGCGGACGAAGATTGTCGATACGAGGGTGCGCTTTCGCTACATCAACAAGGCGGAACTTGAATCCTATATCGCCTCGCGCGAATGGCGCGGTAAAGCCGGCGGATACGCTATTCAGGGATTGGCCGGTTGCTTCGTCCAACGGCTGATCGGCTCTTACACGAATGTGGTTGGCTTGCCGCTGACAGAAGTCGTCGGGCTTCTCAATTCGGAGAAATTTCCGATCCAATATAACTGGCTGAAGTACGCCGAAGTCGACCGCGATTGAGTTCCGTCATGTCGTCATCTCCTCCCGAAGCCAAGCCCCTGCGCTGCCCGATCTGCAGAAAAGCCGCGGTCGAAGCTTATCGCCCGTTCTGCTCGAAGCGTTGCGCCAACATCGACCTCGCGCGGTGGTTTACGGGCAGCTACGCCGTCGCGGGGCGTGAGGAAGATGAGGGCGACAACGCGACGTCGGCGGATCAGCGCAGGCCACCTGGGGACGATGACGACGAGGGGTAAAATTGCGGCGCGAGAGGCGCTTGCATCCCGCTGGTCACCCCCCTATAAGACCCCCTACTTCGCACGGGCTTAGCGCCGCGAAGGCAGGCCCGGGTAGCTCAGTTGGTAGAGCATGCGACTGAAAATCGCAGTGTCGGCAGTTCAAATCTGCCCCCGGGCACCATTGGTCTCCGCGACGCTTCCGAAACCCAGAAAACCTCACTAATATCAGCGGACAAAGCCGGGCGTTTGCGGCCGGACGGTCAAGCGCCAGTCAGCGCGCGATAGAAGCTTCCCTCGTCCTTACTGGATCGAAGCAGATCGACGGCCGCGCGATCGCGCAGCCTGCGGGAGATGGTCGCCAGTACATTCAGATGGTCCGTATTCGCCGACAGCGGGATCAGCAGCAAGAATACGAGGTCGACCGGCAAGCCGTCGATGGCGTCGAAATTGACCGGCGGCTTAAGGCGCGCGACCATGGCGAAAGGCTTTTCGATCCCGGCGAAGCGCGCGTGAGGTATAGCGACGCCGCTGCCGATGCCTGTTGAGCCCAGTTCTTCCCGTCTCGTGAGTTCATTGACGATCGTCTGCGACGGGACATGCACGATATTCGCGGCGCGCTGGGCGAGATCGCGGAGAAGCGCGATCTTATCAGAAGCGCGGACGTCGAGAATGACGCTGCCTGGCGCGAGGAAGCTGGTTATTTTCATTATTGGGTTGTCGGGCATCACTGGCACTTCAATCGGGAACACGCAGCCGGTAGCCGACGCCGGTTTCGGTCAGGATATATTCCGGGCTGTTCGGTTGCGGTTCAATTTTCTGTCTCAACTGGGCAACGTATACGCGGACGTATTGGGAGTCCGCCGTAGGGTCCCAAAGCTCGCGCAGCAGGAAGTTGTGCGTCAGCACTTTACCGGCGTGCTGAACGAATAAGCGGAGAAGATCGTACTCCTTCGGGGACAGTTTGATTTCGCGTTCGCCGACCTTGACTATTCTTCGCACCAGATCGACCGAAAGTTCGCCGAGGTGGAAGATCGGGCGCTCGCCGTGGACTTGAAGCTGGTGACGAAGCGCCGCCCTGATCCGCGCGAGAAGTTCGTTGATGCCAAAAGGTTTCGTAACGTAGTCGTCAGCGCCGAAGTCGAGAGCTTGCACCTTGGCCGTTTCCTCGGCGCGGCTCGATAGCACGACGATCGGCACGGCATCGTTCTGCTCGCGGAGGGATCGAAGCAAATCCATCCCCTGCATGTCGGGAAGGCCGAGGTCGAGGATGACGAGATCGGGCTTCTGCGCCATGGACTCGAGCGCCTTACGCGCGTTCGGCGCCTCGATCACCTGATAGCCTTGTGTCGCAAGGCCCATCCGCAGGAGCTTGCGGATGGGTGGTTCGTCGTCGATGACCAGGATCTTAAGCGGGGATGCGGTCATGCGGTGTTGTCCAGCGTTTTGGATTGGGTCGGCGCGGGCAGCGTTATGGTCACCAAGGCGCCGTCCCGGTCGTACCGATTGGCGGCCGTAATCGTGCCGCCCATGATTTCGATGAAGCCGCGCGAGATCGGAAGGCCAAGCCCAGTGCCGGCGCGAACGTGATCGGCTTTGTTGGCGCGATAGAACTTGTCGAAGATTTTTTCCAAGTCTCCGGGAGGAATGCCAGTACCTTCGTCCTGGATCTGGATCGTGACGCGATTGAAATCCTGCCAGGCATCGATCTGAATCGTCGTTCCTTCGGGCGCATATTTTGCCGCGTTGTCGAGCACATTGAAAAGCACCTGCTCCAGGAGTACCGGATCGGCCTTCACGTTCAGGGTCGCCGTTGGTATGTTGTATTGAATTTTGTGCCGTCCGAGAATTTTCTTGGCCCTTTTTAGCGTTGCGTCGATAATTTCTGCGACGTCGTGGAATTCCGTCTTCGCGCTGATCGCGCCGGCTTCGAGCTTGGTCATGTCGAGAAGGTTGGCGATGAACCTGTTAAGGCGTTCGGATTCATCGATGATCGTCGAGAGAAGCTCTTCGCGGGCGTCGGCATCGAACTTGTCGGAGAAATCCCGCATTGTCGTCGCCGCACCGAGAATGGCGGCAAGCGGTGTTTTGAGATCGTGGGACAACGATGTGAGAAGGGCCGCGCGCAGGCGCTCGGTTTCCATGCTGCGCTTCGCCCGTTCGAAGTCTTCGACGAGGTGGACGCGCTCGATTGCCAGTGCGCTTTGATTGACGAGCGCATCAAAGAGACGCCGCTGATCCGGGGTTAGCAGAGGGCCTGGCTGGTCGCTATCGATGCCCACGACGCCGACGATTCCCCTTGCCGTTCGCAGAGGCAGAAACAGACGGTGCGAGCCGGGGAGAGTATCGGATCCGCGCCCCGCCGGACGGTCGTTGGTCCAGGCCCAGGTGGCGGCGGCGATGTCGGAAGAATCGAGTGTGTCCTCGGGCGGATAACCAGCCTTCACCGCAATCGAGCCGTTTTCGGGCAGCAGCAGCACGACGCGAACTTTGAGCATCGATGCGATCTGGAAGACGGTCGCCCAAAGAACATCGTCAAGCGTTCCGGTTCCGGCAAGCTTGCGGCTGAACCCGTAAAGAGATTCCGTCGTGCTGGCGCGATTGACGGCGATGACTGTCTGGCTGCGCATGCGCGCGGCGATGTTGGAGACGATGATCGCGACGATCACGAACGACAGAAACGCCGCGACGTTCTTCGCGTCGGCAATCGTGAACGTAAAAAGCGGTGGCAGGAAAAAGTAATTATAGAGCAGTGCACCGGTGACACTTGCCACGAGAGACGGTCCGAGGCCGAACTTCACGGCGACGCCGACGATCGCCGTCAGGATGACGAGATCGACGCTTTCGACGCCGATCCAAGGTTTGAGCACCCAAGCGACGGCAAGCGCAGCGCCCATGGCGACGAACGTGAGAAGATAATCGAGTGGGCTGCCCGGTCTCTCGTCCTTTGCCGTCCGCACCGTTTGAGGCGAGGGCGGTTCCGTCGGTAGCTGCTCTCCGGAAATGACATGGACGCTGATGTCACCCGACTGACGAACCAGATCGTGGACCACGGAGCCGTTCAGGATTTCGAACCACCTCGAGCGCTCCGATTTGCCGATGATGATCTGCGTGACGTTATGGGCGCGCGAATAGGCAATGATATCGTCGGCGACGGTTCGAGAACTGCCGGGAATGGTCAGGGTCTCGCCGCCAAGAAGCTCTGCGAGACGCAAAGCGTCCGCGACGCGGTTGCGTTCGGCCTCGGAGAACCTGAGGCTGCGCCGCGTTTCGATGGTTACGGCAGTCCACGGCGCATGGAGGCGGTCGGCCGCCCTTTTTGCGTAGCGCACGAGGCCGGACGAGCGTGAATCCTCGCTGATGCAGACGAGCACGCGCTCGCAGGCCGCCCACGGCCCCGACATGGCTTTGGCGCGGAGTTGCGTGACGAGTTGTTCGTCGACGCGCTCGGCAGTCCGGCGCAACGCAAGCTCACGGAGTGCCGTAAGGTTGACCGGCGAGAAGAAGTTCTCGAGCGCGAGGCGGGCTTGTTCGGGAACGTAGACCTTCCCTTCCTGCAATCGCTGAATGAGATCTTCGGGTGTGATGTCGACGAGTTCGACGTCGTTGGCGCGTGCGAGAATTGAATCCGGCACGGTCTCCCGGACACGAACGCCGGTGATTTGCGCCACGATATCGTTCAGGCTGTCGACGTGCTGAATGTTGATCGTCGTGAAGACGTCGATGCCTTCATTGAGAAGCTCTTCGACATCGAGATAGCGTTTGGGATGACGGCTGGTTGGTGCATTCGTGTGTGCAAGTTCGTCGATCAACGCGATTTGGGGACGGCGGGCGATGACGGCATCGATGTCGAGCTCGTCGAGGGTCTGGCCTTTGTATTCGATCTGCCTGGGCGGAATGATTTCAAGCCCGCGCAAAAGGGCCTTCGTTTCCTTGCGACCGTGCGTTTCCACGACGCCGACGATAACATCGGCGCCATCCTTCATCTTCGCCCGGGCCGTGCGCAACATTTCGTATGTCTTGCCGACTCCGGGCGCTGCCCCGAGAAAAATCTTCAGCCGTCCCCGATGACCGGCCTCGCGCTTCAAGACTTCTAGGAGCGCTTCGGGCGATGGCCGATGATCTGGTGCGCGGTTTTCTTCCGGCATCTCATGACTTTCCTGGCGGCGCCGATGCGCCGCGCACTATTCACCGGGCGGCTAAGCCGTCAAGGTCGAGATTTAGAGCCAAGACGTTGACATGGGGTTCACCTATCAGCCCCAAGAACGGTGTTTCAATGTGACGCTCGACCAACTGACGGACGTCCTGTTCGGGCATGTTACGGGCCTTCGCGACACGGGGAACCTGAAAATAGGCAGAGGCTGGCGAAATGTCAGGGTCGAGGCCGCTGCCCGAGGTTGTGACGAGATCGATCGGAACCGCGGCCGAACTATTCTCGGTCTTGAGCTTCGCGACGTCTGCCGTCACGCGGTCGATGAGGATTTTGTTCGTCGGACCAAGGTTCGACCCCATCGAGTTTGCAGCATTATAGGGCTGTGAAACGGTTTTGGTTGCGTCGGTTGGGTCTGGGCCGGTCGTCGCCGACGGGCGACCGTGAAAATACCGGTCCGTGGTGAACGACTGACCGATAAGCGTTGAGCCGATAACCTTGCCGTCGCGGACAATCAGGCTGCCTTGGGCCTGTTTCGGGAAAAGGGCCTGAGAAAGTCCGGTCATGGCGAACGGATAGGCGAGGCCGGTGATGATCGTCAACGCGACAAGCAAGACGATCGCTGGGCGGAGTTCTTTAAGCATGTCGAGTTACCTCAAGCGAGATGCAGGGCATTGACGGCCAAGTCGATGGCCTTGATGCCGATGAACGGGACGATGATGCCGCCGAGCCCGTAGATGAGCAGGTTGCGACGGAGAAGTGGCGCGGCGCCGATCGGGCGATAGGCGACGCCCTTCAGTGCGAGCGGGATCAACGCGATGATGATCAGGGCGTTGAAGATGATCGCGGACAGGATCGCGCTCTGCGGGCTGCCGAGGTTCATGATGTTGAGAGCGTTGAGCTGCGGATAGAAGGCAACGAACATCGCCGGTATGATCGCGAAGTACTTGGCGACATCGTTGGCGATCGAGAATGTCGTTAAGGCGCCGCGCGTCATCAGCAACTGCTTGCCGATTTCGACGATCTCGATCAGCTTGGTCGGGTTGCTGTCGAGGTCGACCATGTTGCCGGCTTCGCGGGCGGCCACCGTGCCGGTGTTCATGGCAACGCCGACATCGGCTTGAGCGAGTGCCGGGGCGTCGTTGGTGCCGTCGCCGCACATAGCGACGAGCTTGCCTTTCGCCTGTTCGTCACGGATGAGCTGAAGCTTGTCTTCCGGCGTCGCCTGAGCGAGGAAGTCATCGACGCCAGCTTCGGCGGCGATGGCGGCGGCGGTCATCGGGTTGTCGCCGGTGATCATCACCGTGCGAATGCCCATGCGGCGCAGCTCTGCGAAACGTTCGCGGATGCCGCCCTTGACGATATCCTTGAGATGGATAACGCCGAGCAGACGGCCGTCCTTGACGACGGCGAGCGGCGTGCCGCCGGCTTTCGCGACCGTTTCAGTGATCGCCTTGATCTCACGCACGGCGTCGGCGCTGACGGCAGGACGGAGAACCTGCGCGGTAGAGCCGGACGAAGTGGGCGATGCATTCGGACCGCTCACATATTTAAGGACTGCATCGACCGCGCCCTTGCGGATCGAGGAACCTTCGAATTCCACACCGCTCATACGGCTCTGCGCCGTGAACGGAATGAATTTGGCTTTGATGTCGGCGATGTCTCGTCCGCGAATGCCGTGCTTTTCTTTCGCGAGCACGACGATGGAGCGGCCTTCGGGCGTTTCGTCCGCGAGGGACGCAAGCTGTGCCGCGTCAGCAAGCTCGGCTTCGCTTACACCCGCCAGCGGCAGGAATTCAGTTGCCTGGCGGTTACCGAGCGTGATCGTGCCGGTCTTGTCGAGGAGGAGCGTATCAACGTCGCCTGCGGCTTCGACTGCTCGGCCTGACATGGCGAGGACGTTGAAGCGAACGAGGCGATCCATGCCGGCGATGCCGATAGCCGACAAGAGCGCGCCGATCGTCGTCGGGATGATGGTCACGAAAAGCGCCACGAGCACGACGACGGAGATGGAGCCGCCCGCATATGCCGCGTAGCTCGGGATCGTCGCGGTCGCGAAGACGAAGATTATCGTCAGGCCCGCGAGCAAGATATTGAGCGCGATCTCGTTGGGTGTCTTCTGGCGCTCGGCACCTTCGACGAGCTTGATCATACGATCGATGAAGGTCGAGCCCTGTGCCGCGCTGATTCGTACGATGATCCAGTCGGACAGGACTTGCGTGCCGCCGGTGACTGCCGAGCGGTCGCCGCCGGATTCCCGTATCACGGGTGCCGATTCGCCTGTGATTGCCGCTTCATTGACGGACGCGACGCCTTCGATAACCTCGCCGTCTGACGGGATGATATCTCCGGCTTCGACGAGGACGACGTCTCCGACTTTAAGCGATGTGCCCGGAACCTGCTTATAATTTCGGCCCGACCCGGTCATCAGTTTCGCCTGCGTTTCCTGACGCTGAACGCGAAGCGAATCCGCTTGTGCCTTGCCGCGACCTTCGGCGATTGCCTCGGCGAAGTTGGCAAAGAGAACGGTGAACCAGAGCCACAAGACAATCTGCGCAGTAAAGAGCAGATCGCTTCCGCCGGTCGCGAGATGACGTGCAAAGATGATCGTCGTGAGGATCGTCACGATTTCGAGAACGAACATGATCGGATTTTTGATCATCTTCCGTGGATCGAGCTTCGTGAAGGCTGACCCGATCGCCGGAATGACGATTTTGGGGTCGAGCATGGCTGTCGCCGGGCCTTTCCGGCGCGTCATAGACGTATCCATTTCAGTAACTCCGAAGAGAAATATCAGAACAGGGCGTGGGCCGTCATCGCAAAGTGTTCGACGATGGGTCCGAGTGCGAGTGCGGGGAAGAACGTCAGTCCGCCGACGATTGCGATGACGCCGACTACGAGGCCGACGAAGAGGCCGCCTGTCGTCGGGAACGTGCCGGAGGACGGAGCAAGTCTCTTCTTCTCGACAAGCGCGCCGGCAATCGCCATTGCGGGGACGATCATCAGGAAGCGGCCAACGAACATCGCGACGGCGCCTGTCGTATTGTAGAAGAAGGTGTTGCCGGTGATGCCGCCGAACGCCGAGCCGTTGTTGCCCGTGCTCGATGTGTAGAGGTAGAGTATCTCGGAGAAGCCGTGCGGGCCAGGGTTGGCGATCGAGGCGACCGCCGAGGGAATAACGCAGGCAATCGCGGTAAATCCGAGAAACATCAGAGGCAGGATCAGGATCGCCAACATGGCCATCTTGACCTCTTTCGATTCAATCTTCTTGCCCACGTATTCCGGCGTGCGGCCGACCATCAGGCCTGCCACGAAGACCGAGAGGATCACGAAGATCAACATGCCGTAGAGGCCGGAACCGACACCGCCGACGACGATTTCACCGAGTTCGATGTTGATCAGCGGGATCATGCCGCCGAGCGCCGTGAAGGAATCATGCATTGCGTTGACAGCGCCGCATGATGCCGCCGTCGTGATGGCCGCGAACAATGCGGAGCTGACGATGCCGAAGCGGACTTCCTTGCCTTCCATGTTGCCGCCGGTCAGTCCGAGGGCGTTAAGGCCGGTCGTGCCATTCGCTTCAGCCCAGTAGCAAACCGCCGCGCCAGCAATGAACAGCACGCCCATGACCGATAGGATGGCCCAGCCCTGCCGCTGATTGCCGACCATACGGCCAAAGACGTTGGTCAAGGCTGCACCGAGCGTGAAAATCGATATCATCTGGATGAAGTTCGACAGTGCCGTCGGGTTTTCAAACGGGTGGGCGGCGTTGACGTTGAAGAAGCCGCCGCCGTTCGTGCCGAGCATCTTGATCGCGATTTGGGAAGCAACGGGTCCGACCGCGATCGTCTGCTTCGCGCCTTCGAGCGTAGTTGCGTTGACGTAGGCGCCGAGCGTTTGCGGAATTCCCTGCCAAACAAGGAAGAGCGTGTAGGGAATGCAAATCGGGAGAAGGACATAGAGCGTACAGCGCGTGACATCGACCCAGAAGTTTCCGAGGTTGTGCGTCGAGGCGCGAGCAAATCCCCGGATCAAGACCATTGCGAGCACGATGCCCGACGCGGCCGATAAGAAGTTCTGGTGCGTCAGTCCGAACATTTGGACGAGGTACGACATGGTCGTCTCGCCGCCGTAGTTCTGCCAATTCGTGTTCGTGATGAAGCTGATGGCGGTGTTGAACGACAGATCCGGTGTTAGACCCGTCATGCCCTGGGGATTGAGGGGCAGCGCGCCTTGCACGCGGAGCATCACATAAAGAACGAGAAAACCACCGAGATGGAACAACAGCATCGAAACGGTATACCGCAACCAGTCCTGCTCGCTGCGATCGTCGACACCGGCGATTTTATAGAGGCCCGTTTCAACGGGCCTCAGAATTGGCGATAAAAAGGTTTTCTCGCCTGAGAAAACGCGCGTCATGTACCAACCGAGCGGTTTCACGAGCGCAACGACGACCGCGCAGAAGAGGGCGATCTGTATCCAGCCTATAAGAGTCATATGCGTTTGCCCTTCAGAACCGTTCCGGCCGCAGGAGCGCGTAAACGAGGTAAACAAGCAGGCCCGCTGTCACGAGCCCGGCGAGGGTGTAGTCGAATGTCATGGGAGCCTCACAGTCTGTCGCAGGCAAAAGCGTAAGCAATTGCGAGGGCAAAGAGCCCGAGCCCTCCCGCCACAAGGACAATGTCCATCATCTTCAATTCTCCTCCTCGGAGGATTTCAACGCCCGCGCGAAGTCGATTGCGGGCCGCGCTTAGGTGACATGCGGCGCATATGAAATCGAGTTGAGGGGGGAGACGTCCTTATAGGAATCTCATAGTCGCTGGGCGGATCATGGTCTGGGACGCTATTCGGAGGCCGGGCGGCTGCAGGCGGGAGAACTCGGAGAAAAAAGAAAACCCGCCGGGAGGAGCGGCGGGCTTCTATTCCTAACACGTGACGTTCAAGTGTGGTCATTCGTTAGTGAGGGATCTGCTCGTCTTCGATTTTGACAAGCGATTCATCATGTCCGTGCGAGGCGCCGGCATCGACATCCGGGCGAGCAGAGTTGCCGAACTGTTCGACTTCCTGCTCAGTGACCGAGGCTTCCGTACCGCTGGTCGAACCAGAGTAGGTCGGCACCGTGCGGTCGCTGATCTGCGAATTTTCAAGAGCCGAAAGCGATTCTGCGTTTGCCGGGATCACCGAGAAAGCCAGAGCGCTGGAGACGATAAAGAGCGAAACGATCTTGTTCATTGACATAGCCATAACTCCCAAAAGAATTTGCCTTGTTTCCCGTTGCATCCGGTCCCTTCCTGGTCCCGAGCAACTGCAAATGAATTTGAGCCAAGCGCCGTCTGTTCGCTATCGCACGTAGGTTCTTCCGAAGTGCACCTAGGCGTTAGAGTGTGAGACAAAGGATGTCCGGACCCTATACGTGGGTATAATGGCGTCTGCGGAAGATCGCCGATTTCACAAGAAATGCGGGTCGATGTTTCCCGATGACGCTGACGACGCGGATGGGGATCGCTGCTCAGCCCATTCCGTCGATTTGATCTTTATTGTTTCGATCGCCGTTCGTGCAAATTCGAAACCATCTCGGCGTTTCTGAAAGAATGTTGTGTTTTGCCCACCTACGTAAGCGGAGCGTTTGACCGGCCGTCTCGGTGACGACCGCAGTTTCTCTTCATCGCGTGGACAGGAGAATAGCTTCATGGAAAATATCTCTCGCCGGAACATACTCGCGATCGCCGCGGCCACGGGCACGCTTGCGACGTCGAGCGCGGCTCGAGCCGCAACATTCGGAAACCCCGATCAGCCGCCGGAGGGCGCCATCAACGCCAATCCGGCGGGGCTCTCCGATCCGGGTCCGAAGAACCCGATCCTTAATAGTCAGTTTCCTTCGTTCGAAAGCCCGCCGGCCACCGATGTCGGTGGCATGCCGCAGTTCTGGGGTTCGTTCAACAATGCGGCGAAACGGATTCAGAACGGCGGTTGGGCGCGACAGCTGACGCAAGCCGACTTCGCGATTTCGGAAGCGGTGTCGGGCGTCAACATGCGTCTCGGACCGGGCGGCGTTCGGGAGATGCACTGGCATCTGGCGGCCGAGTGGGCAATCATGACCAATGGTCGTTGCCGGATCACGGTTCTAGATCCCGAAGGTCACGCCTACGTGGATGATGTCGGGCCGGGCGACCTCTGGTATTTTCCGGCTGGCTATCCGCACTCGTTGCAAGGTCTTGGACCGGATGGCGCCGAGTTCCTGCTCGTTTTCGATGAGGGCAAGCAGTCGGAATACAATACACTGCTTCTCAGCGATTGGATCGCGCATACGCCCCCCGACCTGTTGGCCGCGAACTTCGGAGTGTCGAAGGACGTCTTCAAGAATATTCCGCTTCAGGACCTCTGGATCTTCCAAGGCAAGGAACCGGGACCGCTGTCCGCCGATCAGGCTGCGGTTGCTTCGGGTGGTACGGCGCCCAACCCATTCACGTTCCGGCTCGGCGCGTCGAAGCCGGTGAAGGCAAATCCGTCGGGCGAACTTCACCTCGCCGATAGTTCGACCTTTAAAGTTTCCAAGACGATTGCCGCGGCGATGGAAATTCTGAAGCCTGGCGCGATCCGGGAAATGCACTGGCATCCAAATGCCGACGAGTGGCAGTACTGGATGGAAGGTGAGGGCCGCATGACGGTGTTTGATGCGGGCCCTCGCGCGCAGACCGCGGATTTCAGGCCGGGCGATGTCGGTTACGTCAAGAGGAGCCAGGGGCATGTTATCCAGAACGTCGGCAAGACGGATCTAAAGTTCCTCGCGGTGTTCAAGGTGCCGGATTACCAGGAGATCAGTCTGTCGGATTGGTTGACGCACACGCCGCCGTCGCTCGTGGCGCAGCATCTCAATCTCGATCTTGCGGATATCGCCAAGTTCCCGAGCGATGCGCCAGGCATCGTTCCGGGAAAGGTCCCGGGATAACGCCGTCGACTTTGATTGGAACGATCACGATAATTCGTTGGACAGTTGTCGCTCGCGGTCTCAGTACTGCGGGCGGCTATCTTTAGACAGGCGCGCATGTCACGACCAATTTCCGCTGTTCTCGCGGGCTTCATCGCGATCGTCATCAACTCACTTTTGCTTTGGGCTGCGGATTTCATTCCGCTCGCGACGGCGCACGGCGGCCTACTTCGACTACTTCAGATAATGACGGGATTGCACGTGCCAGCGACCGCCGCTTTCAAGTGGGAATTTCACGGCGCGGTCGGCGTCGCTATGGCGCTGGTCTATGCATTCGTTCTGGAGCCGTTGCTTCGCGGTGGAGCGTTCGTCAAAGGATTTCTTTACGCGCTCGCCGTTTGGATCCTCAATTCGGTGGTGGTGTTGCCGATTACCGGCGAAGGATTCGCGGGGGCTCGGGATTTGACATTCGCCGGAATAGGCTGGTTTGCCGTCGCTCACACGGTTTTCTTTGTTACCCTCGCACTGCTTTACGCTTGGTTTCGAGGCGAAACGTCCAGGGCTTCACGCGGGCTGGTGGACGTTTGCGAGCGTAGCAGCCACAGCCCGACACCCATACCGAGCGCGCAGAGGAACAGCACATAATAAATGTGCGCGAGGGGATGGATCTGCATCAGAGGCGGTACGACGACCGGCGTCAGGCCGCCGGAGACTGCATAGGCGACGTTGTATGAGAAGGACAACCCTGAGAAGCGGACCGACGGCGGGAACACGCGGACCATGACGACGGGAACGCCGCCGACGATGCCGACGAAAAATCCGGTTACGGCATACAGCGGCATGAGAAGCGCCGGGTCGGCGACGCCCTTGGTGTAGAAAAGCCCGGCGCTGATCGCGAGAAGGGCGCCTCCGAAGATGAAAAATCGCGCCGGACCGATCCGATCGATGATGAGCCCTCCGACAATGCAGCCGAACGTCAAGAATAAGGTGGCGACGGTGTTCGCCGAGAGGATCGCTTCGCGCGGCACGCCCTGATGCTGGAGAAGGGCCGGCGTCATCAGAATGACGAGCACGATGATGCCGGAGAGCATCCAGGTGAGGAGCATCGAGATGATAACAGCGCCCCGATGATCGCGGATAACCGCTTTTAACGGTAGTTCGGCGGCGAGTGCTTTACGCGCCCGCATCTCGAGAAAAACAGGCGTTTCGGAGAGCAGGAGCCGCAAATAAATCGACATCAGGCCGAAAGCGCCACCGAGCAGGAACGGGAGGCGCCAGGCCCAGCCGGAGATCTCCGCAGGCGTGTAGACGTGATTGACGACCGTTGCGACGAGCGAGCCCAAAAGGATGCCGCTCGTCAATCCGGCGGTCAGCGTGCCACAGGCATAGCCGACGCGGCCCGGCGGCAAATGCTCCGAGACGAAGACCCAGGCGCCTGGGACCTCGCCTCCGATTGCCGCGCCTTGAACGATGCGGAGAGCCAAAAGAAGAATCGGGGCCCAAATGGATATCTGAGCGTAGGTCGGGAGGAGGCCCATCCCGAGTGTCGAGGCAGCCATCAGGACGATACTGAAGGTGAACATGCGCTTACGGCCGAGCAAGTCCCCAAAGTGGGCCATGACAATGCCGCCGAGGGGCCGTGCAAGGTAGCCGGCCGCGAAGATGCCGAAGGTCTGAAGCTGGCGCAGGGCGTCGGGCATCTCGGGCGGGAAAAACAGGCCGCCGAGTACATTGGCGAAGAACACGAAGATGATGAAGTCATAGAATTCGAGGGCGCCGCCGAGCGCCGCAAGCACGAGCGTCTTGTAATCGCCGGCGGCCAAAGGCCGTTTTGCAGCAACCTCGCCGTACGTCATTTGTCTTGGCCCTTCCGATGCCCACCGGCGGGGTTTATTTCCGATTGATGACCCGACGTCTATGGGCAAGCGCTGTCGACAGGGGCGTAGCTGACTGGGGTGTGCGACGTTCAGTGGATTAATCCAAAGCAAAAAATTCGAATTATCGTTCTGTTATGGAATTTTTATTCAGGCCGAGCGATGCTGGCTCTTGAGGTCTCAGTGGCGTGCCACATATTCCAGTAAGCCGTACCAGCATGGCATTGAATATTTTGAATGTTCCGGCCGCTTTACCTCTGAGAATTCTGGCCCCGTGTCACAAGGCGCTGTTTGCGTGAAGTTTGGTGTTTATTCGGTTTTGGCGATTGTTGCGTTTCTGCCGGTCGGTGCGCGCGCTGATTCCGTGGCGGACTGCAACGACGGCTCAAATCCGACGCAGCAAATACGCGGTTGCACGAAGGTGATCGCGCGGACGATGCTCGGGGATCCGCTCTCGACCGCCTACATGAACCGCGGCATCGCCTATGCCCAGCGAAACGACATGAAGAAGGCGATTGCGGACTTCACGTCGTCCATCAACGCAAACTCCGCCAATAATTTCGCTTATTACAATCGAGGCAATGTGTATCTCGATTTGGGAAAGGCGCAGCAGGCGGCCGACGACTATTCGAAGGCGATTGCGCTCGCGCCGGATATGTCGCCGGCACTTTTGAACCGGGGGATCGCTTATGAAATGCTTGGCGATCGAACCGCCAGCATCGCTGACTATCGAGCGGCCTTGGTATTGGAACCGATGCTTCAAGCGGCCTCTGAGGGCCTGAAGCGGCTCGGGGTGGTGTCCCTGGTCGGAGAGTAGCCCTAACATACTCATTTTGCGGAAAATTTTTCGCCGTTACAATCTATTACAAACCGTTACGCCAACTGCATATGTGGCGGACGAACGGCAGCTAGATCTTCTCGTGTACCGCCGACAAACGGCCATACAGGAGGACGGATATGCTGGGTGCTTCTCAGATCATCGGGACCAATTCCTTTGGAGGCCCGATCGCCGCCTCTGGTGCTGCCGCTTTGAGCGGGGCATCCGCTGATCGTTTCGAGCGCGGCACGATCCGCCGCATTGAGGCCAAGGAGCACGTCTTCTGCGATGGCGATCCCAGAACGCATGTCTTTCGCATCGAAGAGGGCGTGATCGCGCTTTCGAAGCTTCTTGGCGACGGCCGGCGGCAGATTATCGAATTTGCCTACCCTGGCGATTACATCGGGTTAGGAACCCTGCGCGAGCACATCTTCGACGCCCAGGCGACGTGCGCGGCGAAGGTTCGCTGTCTCTCGGCGGCGGCGCTTGAGCAGGAAGCTTCCCGCGATGCTGGGTTGGCGCTGCGGCTTTACAAGGCGGTATCGGCCGAACTTGCGGCGGCTCGCAGTTTGCTCGTGTCGGTCGGTCAGCAGAGCGCGATGGAACGGCTGGCAGGTTTTCTGCTTGGGCTGTCGGCGCGAGCAACGTCTGAGGGCGGCGAAAATGTCGTCAAGCTGTCGATGCGCCGTTCCGATATTGCCGATCTGTTGGGGCTGACGATCGAAACGGTCAGCCGGACAATCACCAAGCTGCGGACCATGCGTGTCATCGAGGTTGTGCGTGGAACCGAGGTTCACATTTTGGATAGCGACCGCTTGGCGGAACTCGCCGGACAATAACGAGCTTCAGGTCTTCGGGCCCTCGGCCGCAGGTTGAGGGTCGGCAATTGTATTCAGCTCGGCCGGTGTTTCGGCGGGCTTGCCGCGCGGCGATTTGAGGTTTCGGATCAAGGTGCCCATCAGTGGCAGAATGACGGAACTGATCAAGGCCTCGCTTGCCGGATAGATCAACGCGCCAGCGGACGCCGAGCCGACATTCTGCTCCAGCATCGTGATGGTGGATTTGCGCATTTCCATTGCGACCGAGAATTCGCGGCCGGGGTGCTGAATCGTCGCGACGACCGCGACGATGCCCGCGAGCAGACAGCCGACGATGCCGACCAACGTGGCGGCCCCGATCGGTCCGAGGCTTTGCTCCAGCTGCCAATACAGCGCCAAGCCAAGAAGAACGAGGCTCGTCATCGCGAGGAGGCAGGCGAGGAAATAAAGTGCGCCTTTTCTGAACGCGTATCGAATGTAGCTATCCGCAACGATAGCGTCCGCTGTCGCTAATTTGTCGATATCGCGAGCGAGGCTTGGCAAATCCACGGGGCATCCGTTCGGGACGTAAGCGGTATAGTCTGGCCGTGGATACTAACAGAATGATTAAAAATTGCGAACGAGACGCCGAAGCGCTGCTCGCTGGCGAAGCCTTCGAGCGGTGGTGCTCAGCTTTTGATTTTCTTCTTGTTCGTCACCCAGTCCGAGAGCGTTTCCCAGAAGGCTGCGATGGCCACGATAAGCGTGATCAGGAAGAGCGAGACGACCATCTGGATGACGGTAAAGTTGACTGAGTCCCGGGCGACGAACCAGCCTGCAATGACTGCAGCCACGAGCATGACGGGTCTAAGAAGAAGGTTCACCATGCCGAAGGCTCCAATCAGGCATTTTCCAACTCTTTCGTAGCCCGCGGGGCATTCCAATACGTTGATGCGGATCAAGAAATGTGCCGCATTTTTTAAAGTTTTAGAGGCTTAGGGCGTTGGGCTCTTGCGTGGCGGGGACGCGGACCGTATTGGGAGGGTGTCTTTTGTCTGGAAACGCGGACGAAGGCGCATTCCTCCCCGTATGCAAACTCAATTGACGGAAGCTCGTCGCGTGGCCGTTAAAGTCGCCGCCTTCTATAAATTCGTTTCGATTGAAGATCCGTCTGGACTTCAGGCGTCCCTTCTTGAGGTGTGCGCGGCGCAGGGGATCAAGGGCACGATCCTGATCGCGGGCGAGGGCATCAACGGAACGGTGTCCGGCACCGATGGCGCGATTGAAGCGCTGCTTTCGGCGATCACGGCCGATGCACGTTTTTCCGATCTCGCCGTCAAATTTTCCGAGGCCGCCGAGTATCCGTTTCAGCGGCTCAAGGTGAAGGTCAAGCGCGAGATCGTGACCTTCGGCGTGCCCGAGGCCGAGCCTGCGGTCGCGACAGGTCAACTCGTCGAGCCGGAAGATTGGAATGCGCTGATTTCGGATCCGGACGTGGTCGTCATCGACACGCGTAACGACTACGAGGTCGATGTCGGCACGTTCGAAGGCGCGCGCAATCCGCAGACGCGGTCGTTCAACGAATTTCCCGACTATGCTCGCCGTACGCTGGCAGATGACCGCACGCGGAAGATCGCGATGTTCTGCACCGGCGGCATACGTTGCGAGAAGGCGAGCGCGTTCCTGCTTCACGAGGGATACACGAACGTCTTCCAACTGCACGGTGGCATTCTGCGTTATCTCGAACGCATCGCACCCGAGGAGAGCCTCTGGCGCGGCGAGTGCTTCGTCTTCGACGAGCGCGTCGCGTTGGAGCATGGCGTTCGGCAGGGGCAGCACGTGCTCTGCTCGCGATGCGGCTCTCCGATCAAGCAGGACAGCGATAGCCCCGATAGGCTTTGCTCCCGCTGTCGATTATAAGGCACGTAAGCTCAGAAAACCCCTAGACAATCTGGCGCTTGCGCGGCAGGCGCGGAATGGTGCTATAGGTCAGAATGGCCTGTGGGCGCTTTTAATCGAACGCATTTACGACGATGACCTTCCGCGATCCCGACGACAATCCTAATCAGAACGGCCGGGGCTCACTCGAGCAACTCGTCCGCTGGCGCCGCGATGTCCGGCGTTTCCGCGCCGACGCGGTGCCGGACGAACTCATCGACCGGCTTTTGCGGCTTGCGGATCTGGCGCCCTCGGTCGGCAACAGCCAGCCGTGGCGGATCGTCAATGTGCGATCGCCCGAAACGCGGGCGGCCATCGTCAAGAATTTCGAGACGGCGCGCGAGCGGTCGGCGGGCGGCTACGCTGGCGATCAGTCCGATCTCTACAATCGGTTGAAGCTCTCCGGATTCGACGCCGCGCCGATCCATCTCGCAGTCTTTTGCGATCGAAACGCGCTTCAGGGGCATGGGCTCGGGCGGCAGACGATGCCCGAGACGCTGGATCATTCTTGCGCCTGCATGGTGACGGTGCTTTGGCTTGCGGCGCGGGAAGCCGGCCTTGGGCTTGGCTGGGTTTCGATCATCGATCCGGCCGAAGTTTCGAAGGCGCTCGATGCGCCGCCGGAGTGGAAGCTCGTCGGCTATCTGCTGCTGGGTTGGCCGGAGGAAGAGCATCTCGATCCGGAACTTGAGCGCTTCGGTTGGCAGCCGCGCACGCCTTTCGAGACGCGGTACTGGGACACGGGATCGGCCCCGTCGCGAGCGGATGCCGAAGTCACGCAGCAGGCTGACAATTCGCTCGGCTCGGTGATACTGGTAGGTGCAGGGCCGGGTGATCCGGAGCTTATCACGCTCAAGGCGCTCAAGGCGTTGCAAACCGCCGATGCGGTTTTGTTCGACGATCTTGTCGCGAAGCCAATTCTCGATTTCGTTCGCCCCGGCGCGCGGATGATCGACGTCGGCAAGCGAGGTTATCGGCAATCCTGCAAGCAGCCCGACATCAACGCGATGATGGTGTCTCTGGCGCGCGAAGGCTTGCGCGTTGTACGGCTGAAGTCCGGCGATCCGCTGATTTTCGGCCGGGCGGGTGAAGAGATCGAGGCCTGCCAAGACGCAGGCATTCCGCTCAGCGTCGTTCCGGGTGTCACGTCGGCGCAGGGGGCAGCCGCGAGCCTCAAGGTTTCGCTGACGAATCGCGACCACGCGCGGCGTCTGCAATTCATCACGGCGCATGACCGTCGCGGGCATCTGCCGCAAGACATCGATTGGAGCGCGGTCGCGGACGGCGCCGCGACGACGATCATCTACATGCCGAAGCGCACCCTTGCCGAACTCACCGAGGTGGCGCTGGTGCATGGCCTCGATCCGAAAACGCCGACGATCGCGGTTGCGAACGCGACGCGACCGGATGAGCGGGTTTTCATTTCGACCATTGGCGCGATCGCAGCGGAGCTTGAAGCGGCGCACCCCGATGGACCAGTGCTTGTGATGGTCGGGGAAGCGTTGCGGTATGCGACCGTCCGGGATGCGGCGGAGCAGGCGGAAGCCATTGTTGCGGCGTTGGACGCAATTCCGGGGCGGCAATGAGCTTCCCGGCTGCAGCAATCGTTTAGCGTAAGGCCGTGAGTGCAGCGCAAACACTTTTCGTTGTGGTCGGAGCGCTCGCTCTTGAAGCGACCTTCGGCTATCCGGACTGGCTCTATCAGCGCATCGGCCATCCCGTGTCGTGGATCGGCCGTCTGATTTCGCTCCTTGATCGAAAACTCAATATCGAGAGCGACAGCGCCACTGTCAGACGCAACAAGGGCATTCTAGCGCTCGGTATTCTTATCGTCGTCACCGGTGCAGTCGCCTGGACGGTGGAGCAGGTTTTCGATCGGGTCGCATTTGGCGCGTTCTTCATTGCGCTTTTGGCGTCGACGCTGATCGCGAGCCGAAGCCTTTACGATCATGTCGTGGCGGTCGCGCGGTCGCTCGATCAATATGGTCTCGACGACGCGCGGCAAGCCGTTGGTCGTATCGTCGGACGTAATCCGAAGACGCTCGATGAGCATGGCGTCGCCCGCGCGGCCATCGAGAGCTTGGCGGAGAATGCCTCCGACGGCATCGTCGCGCCGGTATTCTGGTTTGCGATTTTCGGGCTTCCGGGACTTGTCGTTTATAAAGCCATCAATACGGCCGACAGCATGATCGGGCATCGGACGCCGCGGCATGAGGCGTTCGGCTGGGCGGCGGCGCGGCTGGATGATCTCGTCAACTTGCCAGCGTCGCGGCTGACGGCGGTGCTGCTGGCGATTGCCAGCGTCTTCACCCAGGGTGCGTCGGTGGCTGGCGCACTGGAGACCGTGGCACGCGACGCTTCCAAGCATCGCTCGCCGAATGCGGGGTGGCCGGAAAGTGCAATCGCGGGTGCACTGGGACTGAAGCTCAACGGGCCGAAGACCTACGGCGAAACGCGGGTCGAGGATGCCTACATGGGCGACGGTCGGCGCGACGCAACGGCGGAAGATGTCCGAGCGGCGCTACGGCTGACGACGACGGCATGGGGCATCATGACTGGCGCGCTCTTGCTGCTCGCGATTATCTTGCCAGCCTGAGCAGATCGTCGATGGCGATGTGGTTCGCGAGATGCTCGGCGAAGCGATCGAGAATATTGTCGATCTCGTTTTCGTAGTTGGCGGGCGAAAGCTCGGCGCCCATGCTTGAGAGCAATGCCTTGCGGGCGGCGTCGGACGAAAAAAGACCGTGAACGTAGCATCCGGCGATGCGTCCATCCGGCGATGTGGCGCCGTCGCGGCGGCCGTCGGGAAAGGTCAGCATCGGACGAGAGGCATCGGGTCCGCTTGTTTTGCCGACGTGCATTTCGTAGCCTTCGAATGGCGCGTTCGAACCCGCCAGCGTGCCGGAAACACGTTCGAGCGTTTTCTCCGTCCCGAATTCAGTTTCGATGTCGAGTAAGCCGAGGCCTTCGACGGTTCTCGGCGGCCCCTCGATGCCGTTCGGATCGGCGATCTGCTTTCCGAGCATTTGATAGCCGCCACATAAACCAAGCACGCGTCCGCCGCGACGGACATGGGCCTTGATGTCGATGTCCCAGCCATCGGCGCGAAGGGCTGCGAGATCATCGATTGTCGTCTTCGAGCCGGGGAGCAGAACGAGGTCGGCATCCGCCGGGATGGGGCGGCCAGGTTCGGTCAGTTCGACGATGATGCCGGGCTCGTTGCGCAGTGGATCGAGGTCGTCGAAGTTTGAAATGCGGGGCAACAGCGGGACGGCGATGCGCAGCTTTGTCTGAGCGTCCAGTTTCGACGATTTCATGAGATCGCGTAGGCCGAGGGCATCTTCGGCAGGTAGTTTCCGGGCGTCGGGGAAAAACGGCACGAGGCCGAGCGGCGCCCAACCCGTCATCCGGGCTATTGCCGTCATGCCGTCGGCAAAAAGGGTCGGGTCGCCGCGCATCTTGTTGATGATGAAGCCGCGGATCATCGCGGCATCGTCAGGGTCGAGTACGGTGCGGGTTCCAACGACGCTGGCGATGACGCCGCCGCGGTCGATATCGCCAATGATGACGACGGGGACGTCGGCGGCGCGTGCAAATCCCAGGTTGGCGATGTCGTTGGCGCGAAGATTGATTTCGGAAGCGCTTCCTGCACCTTCAACGAGAACCAGATCGGCACTCGCTTTCAAGCGTTCGAAGCTTTCGAGCACGGCGGGCAGAAGATCTTTCTTCTTCGACTGAAATTCACGTGCCTTGGCCGAGCCGCGCATCTTGCCCTGGACGATGATCTGCGCGCCGGTTTCCGTTTCGGGCTTCAGCAACACCGGATTCATATGGACGGACGGTGCGACGCGGGCGGCGCGGGCTTGCAGCGCTTGGGAACGGCCGATCTCGCCGCCGTCGGCCGTCACGGCGGCGTTGTTCGACATGTTCTGCGGCTTGAACGGGACGACGCGAATGCCGCGATTGGCGAAGAGACGGCACAGACCGGCGACGATCAGAGATTTGCCGACATCGGAGCCAGTGCCGGAAAACATCAACGCGCGGGCGGGCATCAGAACTCGATGCCCTCCTGGGCTTTTATACCGGCTGCGAAGTGGTGCTTCACCGCGCCCATTTCGGTGACGCCGTCGGCGAGCGCGATCAATTCCGGCTTGGCGTTGCGTCCGGTGACAACAACGTGGAGATCGGAGCGGCGATTTCGCAGAGTTTCGACAACGTCGTCGAGCGGAAGATAGTCGTAGCGCAGCGCGATGTTGAGTTCGTCAAGCACAAGCAAGCGAATGGACGGATCGACCATCAATTCTTTCGCCTTGGCCCAAGCCCGGGCGGCGGCGGCGATGTCGCGATCTTTATCTTGCGTTTCCCAAGTGAAGCCTTCGCCCATCGTGTGCCAGGAGACCTGATCGCCGAAGCGTTGCAGCGCGTCGCGCTCGCCCGTTTGCCAGGCGCCCTTGATGAATTGCACGACGCCGACGCGCCAGCCGTGTCCGAGCGCGCGCAGCACGAGGCCGAAAGCCGCCGTCGATTTGCCTTTGCCTGGGCCGGTGTGGACGAGAAGGACGCCTTTTTCGATCGACTTCGATGCGACCTCGGCGTCCTGAACGGCTTTGCGTTTCGCCATCTTGGCTTTGTGGCGTTCGGCATCGTCTATTGTGGCATTGCCCGTCACGTCTCAACCTTTCAAAGTCAACGGCAAGCCGGCGGCGACAAATACGACCCTATCCGCAGCGGCTGCGATTTTCTGGTTCAAGCGCCCGGCTTCGTCACGGAACGCTCGCGCAAGGGCGTTCTCCGGCACGATGCCGAGGCCGACCTCGTTCGAGACTAGCACACAGGGGGCGACCCGCTTGGACAACGCGGTGATCAGGGCGTCCGTCGCGCCCGCGACCGGCCGTTCGGCGTGCATCACATTCGACAGCCATAGTGTCAGGCAATCGACGAGGGACGGAAGCTCAGCCGTGCGGTTTGCCAATGTATCGGCAATATCGAGGGGCACTTCGTGGTCAACCCAGCCGGTCCGGCGACCCTTATGCAGCTTGATCCGCTCGCGCATTTCGTCGTCAAACGCCTCTGCCGTGGCGATATAGGCCCAAGGCCCGGGGATGCCGGTCAAAAGCCGTTCGGCATAAGCGCTTTTGCCCGATCGGGCACCGCCAAGAACGAGGGTCAGCGGCGGTAGGTGCGATGTGACCATTATGGGACTTTCAGGCGGACCGCCGAGGCCCGCTTGGAGATTGACGTCGGTTATGCGGTCACTTATCGATTGAGACGACGGTCCCTCGCAAGAGGGTTCAAAGGGAATGCGGTATTTACTCCGCAGCTGCCCCCGCAACTGTGAGCGGTTAGCACGGGCGAAACAGCCACTGGGCGCGAGCTCGGGAAGGTCGCCGGATGCCAAGACCCGCGAGCCAGGAGACCTGCCGTCACTCGAGACTCTCCAATCCATCGCCGGTGGGGCGAGAAAGGTTAAGATGGACGTCAAATTATCCGGCGCACAGCGGTGCGCGTTAGACCTTCAGGATTTCACCCCTTTTTCACTTGCCGAAGCCGCGACGATGCGGCTTGGCGCATTTGGGTCAAACCGCAACCGTCAGGAGTTTGACCAATGAGCGCGCGCAAGGTGCCCGTTACGATCGTCACGGGGTTTCTGGGTGCGGGCAAGACGACGCTCGTGCGCCACATGATCGAGAATGCCGAAGGGCGGCGTCTGGCGCTCATCGTCAACGAGTTCGGCGACGTCGGCGTTGACGGGGCGATCCTCCGCTCGTGCGGCGTTGAAAACTGTCCGGATGAAAACATCATCGAGCTGACGAACGGTTGCCTGTGCTGCACGGTTGCCGAGGATTTTATACCGACGCTCGAAGCGTTGCTGGCGCGCGAGCCTGCGCCGGATCACATCATCATCGAGACCTCCGGCTTGGCTTTGCCGAAGCCGCTGGTGAAGGCCTTCGAATGGCCAGATATTCGAAATCGCGTGACGGTCGATGGCGTGGTGACGGTCGTCGATGGTCCGGCTGTGAAGGCCGGGCGATTTGCCGATGATCCGGCGAAGGTCGCGGCGCAACGCGCGGCGGATCCGTCCGTCGATCATGAAAATCCATTGGAAGAGGTCTACGAGGATCAGCTTCTCTGCGCCGACCTCGTCGTGCTCAACAAAACCGATCTGCTCTCAGCGGAAGACGCGGCTGCAATTTCAGACGAGATCAGGCGCAGTGTGCCGCGCGCCATCAAGATCGTCGCGACGCGCGAAGGCCGGGTCCCCGCGAATGTGTTGCTCGGGCTTTCGGCCGCGGCAGAAAACGATCTCGCGGCGCGGCCATCGCATCACGACAACGAGCCGGATCACGATCACGACGATTTCGAGACGTTCATTGTCGAAGTGCCGGAACTTGCCTCACCGGCCGATCTCGCGGCACGAGCAAAGGCGATCGCCAACGATCACGACGTCCTTCGCGTCAAAGGCTTCGCGGCGATCGACGGCAAGCCAATGCGGCTGCTGCTACAAGGCGTCGGCGAACGGATCGACACGCGTTACGAACGAGCGTGGCAATCGGGAGAGCGCCGCGTCGGCAAGCTGGTCGTGATCGGTCAGAAGGGCCTCGATCGCGATGGCATAACCCGGACTCTGACGGGCGCCGCTTGATGCATATCGTCGTTCGCGAGAGCCGTGATCTGGACGAGGCCGCAGCGCCTCAGGATCTCGGACTTGCGCCCGCCGATATCGTTTTCCTGTCGTTCTCGGATTCCGATCTGGCGATGGCCGCAGCGGCATCTCGTGGGATGGGCGACGCGCGGCCGAGCTTGCGGATCGCCAATCTCAACGCATTGCGGCATCCGATGTCCGTCGATCTTTTCGCGGATACGACGCTGAAGGGGACGAAGGCCGTGCTCGTGCGGTTGCTCGGCGGTCTCGATTATTGGCGTTACGGCGGCGAACAATTGGGGCGGCGATGCCATGAGCTTGGAATTGCTCTCGCGATCGTTCCGGGTGACGGCCGTCCTGACATTCGCCTTTCGGCCTTGTCGACGCTTCAGTCTGACGATCTCGCGCGGGTCGAAGCGCTGTTGGACGCGGGCGGCGTGGAGAATACGCGCGTGGCGCTGAATGCCATGCTGGGACAGCGCGCCGCTGACGGCGAAATTCCTGCTCCGCGAGACATTCCGAGTTTCGGAGTTTATCGAACGAGTGTGTCGTCGACGGCCGATATCGGGACGGCGGCGGTGGTTTTCTATCGTTCGCATCTGCTGGCTGGAGACGTTGCGCCGATCGATGCGTTGCTGGACGCGCTCGAAGATCGAGGCGTCGCGGCAACGGCATTCTATTTGCCGAGCCTGAAGGCCACGGATGCGGCGGCATGGCTACAGCACGAACTTCGGCGCATCGAGCCCGGCGTCATCGTGAATGCGACAGCGTTTGCCGCCCGCGACGGCTCCGAGGGATCGCCACTTGACGGCGCTGATTGTCCGGTTCTTCAGGTTGCGCTCGCCAATTCGACATTCGCACTTTGGGAAAAATCGCAGCGTGGCCTTGGGGCGTCGGATCTGGCGATGCACGTCGTGTTGCCGGAACTCGATGGCCGCCTGTTCGCGGGCATCATCTCATTCAAGGAAGAAGACGAGCTGGGGCGCGATCTCGGCATGTCGCTGTTGCGGCATGTGCCGTATGTCCCGAGCGTCGTGCATGTTGCCGATCTTGCTACGCGTTGGGCGAAGCTCAGGGCATCGCCGCGTAACGAGGTTCGAGTCGGCTTGCTGCTTTCGACGTATCCCGGGCGGCCCGATCAGATCGCCCATGCCGTGGGGCTCGATAGCCTCGAAAGTGCCTGCAAAATTGCGTCGTGCTTGCAAAGCGCGGGCTATGCCGTCGCCGATCTTCCAGCTGGGTCGCGCGATTTGATCGAGCGGCTCGATCCGGCGCGCTCGGTGTCATGGCCGGTCGAAGCGTACCGCGCCGCGTTCGAAGCGCTTCCGCCAGCGTTCCGCGAGAGCGTCGCCGCAGCCTGGGGCGATGCCGCGGAGGACGATGCCATTGTCGATGGCGCATTTCATTTTCGCACGGTCTTTGCGGGAAATCTCGCGATCGGACTACAGCCGGAGCGCGGGCAAACGCTCGATCGCAAGGCGCAGTATCACGATCCTTCGACGCCACCACGCCATGGCTACGTCGCGTTCTATCTTTGGCTGCGGACAGTTGCGAAGATTGATGCGCTCATTCATCTCGGCGCGCACGGTACGCTCGAATGGTTGCCCGGAAAAGCCATCGCGGGCAGCGAAGTGTGCGCCCCGCGTGCGCTCCTCGGGGCGTTGCCGATGATTTATCCGTTCATCGTGAACGATCCGGGTGAAGCCGCGCAGGCGAAGCGGCGGATCGCGGCCGTGACGCTCGGGCATAAACCGCCTCCGATGACGGAGGCGGGATTGTCGGGGCCGTTGAGCGAGGTCGAGCGGCTCGTCGATGAGTTCTCGTCCGCCGAAGGTCTCGATCCTAGGCGGCGCAATGTTTTGTCCCCCCAGATCGTCGATGCCGCTGTTCGCGCGGGCATTGCCGAGCGATGCGGGCTCGAAGCCGGGATGGCGACGAACGAAGCGCTGATGCGGATCGACGCCTTTCTCTGCGACGTGAAAGAGCTTGCCATTCGCGACGGGCTGCACGTGCTCGACGAGACGGAGCTCGGTGCGATTGCTCGCGCTCTCGCGGGCCGATTCATCGAGCCTGGTCCAGCAGGCGCCCCGAGCCGTGGCCGCTCCGATGTGCTGCCGACCGGGCGCAATCTCTTCAGTGTCGATCCGCGCAGCGTGCCGACGCCGACGGCATGGGTGAATGGACGACGCGCGGCGAAAGCAATCCTTGATCGTTATTTGTCCGATCATGGCGACTGGCCTCGCGCGATCGTACTCGATCTTTGGGGCAGTGCGACGCTGCGTACAGGCGGGGAAGAACTTGCGACGGTGCTGGCACTTCTCGGCGTTCGCCCGGTTTGGGATCAACGCTCCTATCGTGTGACCGGTGTTGAGACGGAAGCGCTCGCGGAGCTCGGCCGCCCGAGGGTGGATGTAACGTTGCGTATTTCCGGGCTATTTCGCGACATGTTCGGCGCGCAGCTTGCGCTTTTCGATAGCGCGGTGGCGCTCGTGGCCGGACTACAGGAGGATGCGGGCGACAATCCGTTGCGCGCGGCGGCGAAAGCGGAATCGCGGCTGGATCGGATCTTCGGACCGGCAGGCGGAAGCTTCGGCGCCGGAGTTATGCAGCACATCGATCGCGGGGACTGGCGGCAGCGCGAGGAACTCGGCCGGTCTTATATTGAAAATTCCGAAGCTGCATTCAGGGGCGAAAGCTTGACCGTAGCTCGCGGGGAGTTTGAAGACCGCGTCAGGTCGGCCGACGCTTTCGTTCATGTGCAGGATCACAGTGAGATCGATCTTCTGACCGGCGGCGATTTCGCGGCTCATGAAGGCGGTTTCGCAGCAGCCGCTGCGGCTCTCGGCAATGATCGTGTCGCGCTTTATCACGGCGATACGGCGACCCCCGAAGCGCCGCGCGTTCGTACGCTTCAGGAAGAATGCGCGCGGGTCATTCATGGGCGCGCGGCGAATACGCGCTGGATCGAAGGCCAGATGCGGCATGGATTTCGCGGCGGGGCGGAGATGGCGCAAAGCGTCGACGCCGCCTTCGCGTTCGCGGCGACGGCGCATTCGGTTGATAGCGGTGGCTTCGAGCGTCTTTACGAGGCTTATCTCGGAGACCCGACGGTTGCGGCGTTCCTGGCCCGCGAAAACCCGGGTGCTATCGACGCCATGCGTCGCCGGTTTGAGGAAGCCATTGCGCGCGGGCTCTGGCAACCGCGCCGGAACGATCTCGAAGGAATCGCCCGCAAAAAGGCTTCGCCGCGCGAGGCGGCAGAATGACGTCAGCGGAACATTTGCGGAAGGGCTGGTGTCCCGGCGCGCTTCGGCCAATGCGGTCGGGCGATGGTTTGCTGGTGCGCGTGAGGCCGCGTGCGGGCGCATTTTCGCTGTCATCTCTGCGCGCGATTGCGACCGTTTCGGCGCGTTTCGGTTCCGGTGAAATCGACCTGACCAATCGCGGCAATCTGCAAATCAGGGGCGTCGCAGAGGAAACCTTCGACAATGCCCTCGCGGCGCTCGACGAAGCTGGATTGCTTGATGCGTCTGTGGAAGCTGAGTCCGTGCGCAACGTCGTTGTCGATCCGTTGAGCGGGCTCGATCCGGCGCGTGCGGACATTCGTGGTCTCGCGACGCTGTTGGAGAATGCCCTGGTTCGCGACCGGCGACTTTGGTCGCTGCCTGGAAAGTTCGGCTTCAGCTTCTCGGGCGTCGCGGCACCGCAAGTCGGCGGCCGAAACGCCGACATCATGGTTTCGGCGGACGGCGACTGCCTAATGATCAGCCTCGATGGCGCCGCCAACATTCGTTGCGAGATCTTGCGCGACCATATTGTCGAATCGGCTTTGGGCCTTGCGCTTGCGTTCAACGAACTTAAGGAAAATGACCCGGGCTTCCGGCGCATGCGTGATGCGGTTGCTCGCCTCGGCGTCGCGACGTTGTTTGCGATGGCGGGATTGAAAGCGCCGGTTCCGTCAGTGGCGGAGCGCGGCGAGCATGCCGGCCGTGTCGGTTTGCTCTCGCACGGCGACGTTGTATTCGGTGTCGGCGCGGGCTTGCCGTTTGGACGCATCGTCGCCGCCCAACTCGATTTGCTTTGCGATGCGGCGGCCGCTGCGAATGCAAACGAGATCTATGCCGGTTCCGAGCGGGTTTTAGTGCTGCCGTCTCTGGACTCGACACGGGCGGACGAATTGCTTCGCGGTGCGGATGCCGCGGGGCTGATCACGCGTGCCGGAGACGTCCGCCTGGCTATGGATGTCTGCCCCGGTTCGCCTGCGTGCAAGAATTCAAGCACCGATACGCGCCGGGACGCGCAACGCTTCGCAGACTCTTTTGGCAGCGCGTTACGCGATTGTTCGGTGCATATCTCGGGGTGCGAGAAAGGCTGTGCGAGGCGCGCGGAAGCAGACTTCACGCTCGTCGGTCGCGGCGGCCACTACGACATCATCAGGAACGGTTCGGCGAGTTCATCGAGCGTGCAAGAGACGATCGATGCCGATGATATCGGCGTGGCGATCTCCCGCTTGATCTTGGAGCCCACGATATGACGGTGCAAGACTACATTCGCGACGGCGCGGCGATTTATGCGCGGTCCTTTGCGATCATCCGATCCGAAGCGGACCTTGCAGATCTGTCGCCGCAGGAAGAGCGAGTTGCCGTACGTATCATTCATGCCTGCGGCATGGTCGATATCGCGCGCGACATCGTCATGTCGCCGACGTTCGCCTGCGCCGCCGAAGCAGCGTTGAAATCCGGTGCGCCCATCCTGTGCGATTCCATGATGGTCGCTGACGGCATCACGCGCACGCGGCTGCCAGCGGAAAATTCCGTCGTCTGCACGCTGCGCGATCCGCGCGTTCCGGAAATGGCGGCGGCGATCGGTAATACGCGCACCGCGGCCGCCATGGAGCTTTGGAAGCCGCAGCTTGCGGGTTCGGTTGTTGTCGTCGGAAATGCGCCGACAGCACTGTTCCGGCTGTTGGAGATGCTCGACGAGGGTGCGCCCAAACCTGCCGCTGTCATCGGCATGCCTGTCGGCTTCGTCGGCGCGGCGGAATCCAAGGACGCGCTGGCCGCCGACGGCCGTGTTCCGTTCGCGATCGTCAGAGGCCGGAAGGGCGGCAGCGCCATGGCGGCTGCGGCTGTCAACGCGCTCGCAAGCGAGGCCGAATGAACGAGGTGAAATCCGGGACATTGTTCGGCGTCGGCCTGGGGCCTGGCGATCCCGAGCTGATGACGCTGAAAGCGGCGCGTATTTTGAGTTCAACGCCCGTTGTCGCGCATTTTCGTAAGGCGGGGCGCTCGGGTCATGCGCGCACGATCGCGAACGCGCATATCCGGGCCGATATTATCGAAGCCGCTTTCGAGTATCCCGTTACGACGGAGATCGATTTTCGCGAGGACGGTTACGTTTCGGCGATCCGCGATTTCTACGCCGCAAGCGCGAATGCGATCGTCGCTCACTTGCAAGACGGTCGCGATGTGGCGCTCCTTTGCGAAGGCGATCCATTCTTCTATGGATCGTTTCTGCATATGTACGATCGTATCAAAGCCACGCATCCGGTGATGGTCATTCCGGGTATCACGGGTATGTCGGGCTGTTGGACCGCGGCGCAGGCACCTATCACATATGGCGACGATGTGATGACGGTTTTGCCGGGCACGCTGGAAGAAAGCGTCCTGGCGAAGCATCTCACGGAAACTGATGCGGCTGTCATCATGAAGGTCGGGCACAACATCGAGAAAATCAAAGACGCGCTTCGAACCGCTGGAAGGTTTGACGACGCGATCTACGTCGAGCGTGGGACGATGGCGGGCGAACGCGTAGCTCGCTTGTCGGACCTCGGTGATTGCGCGGTTCCCTATTTCTCGATCATCCTGCTTCCGGGCGGTCGCGGACGGCGCATCGCATGAACGGGCAATTGACGATTGTCGGGCTCGGCCCCGGACCGAAGGACTGGATTACACCGGCAGCCACGGAGGCGGTCGCGGGCGCGGATATCGTCCTTGGGTATGCGCCGTATGTGAATCGGCTGACGCCGCGCGTGGGGCAGGTTTTAGAATCGTCCGACAATCGCGAAGAACTGGCGAGGGCCGAGCGTGCGTTGGAACTGGCTGCTAGCGGCCGCCGCGTGGCCGTTGTGTCGGGGGGCGATCCCGGTGTCTTCGCAATGGCGGCGGCCGTTTACGAAGCTGTCGAGAAAAATCCAGCATCAGCCGACGGTGTCGATATTCGCGTCGAGCCCGGTGTAACAGCGATGCTCGCGGCTGCGGCGCGGATCGGCGCGCCGTTGGGGCATGACTTCTGCGCCATCTCGCTCTCGGATAATTTGAAGTCCTGGGCCACAATCGAGAAGCGCTTGCGGCTTGCAGCGGAAGCGGATTTCGTGATCGCGCTCTACAACCCGGCGTCGAAAGCAAGGCCGCAGCAGATCAGCCAAGCGTTTGATATTTTGCGCCGGGTATTGCCCGACGAAACGATCGTGGTGTTCGCTCGTGCCGTCGGGCGGCCGGACGAGGAGATCGACGTTACGACGCTCGCGGGAGCCGGGGACATGGCGTGCGACATGCGCACGCTGGTTATGGTTGGATCGCAGGCGACGCGGAAGGTGACGTCAGGCGATGGGCGGGCCTGGGTCTATACGCCAAGGTCGGAGCGCGTTCGATGAAGCGCTTCGATCCAGTTCAGGGCTTCGTCGGAGGTCGCGACGGTCGGGCGCGGGCCGAGCGCGGGGCGGCGAACCATATGCACGGTGATACCGAGTTTGCGTGCGGCTTCGATTTTGGAATAAGCGGCGCTACCGCCCGCGTTCTTGGCAAGGACGTAACGGATGCGATGCTCTGTGAAGATCTTGATGTCGTCTTCCGTGTGGAACGGTCCACGCGCGGTGATAATTTTGGCGTGCGCAAGGTTCGCGGGAAGTTCGATGGGATCGACGACGCGGATCAGATAGCGATGGTGCGGAGCGCGCCGAAGGGCGTCGATGGCCTGGCGACCGAGACCGGAAAAGACGTCTTGCGGCTTGTGGGGCAGCGCGGAGATCGCGGCCTCGATGCCGTCATGCTCGATCCAATCGTCGCCATCGACCTGCGTCCAGGGCGGACGTTCGACAGCGAGGAGGGGAACGCCGGTTTCGATGCTCGCGGCGATGGCGTTGGCGCTGATGCGCGCGGCGAAGGGATGCGTCGCGTCGACAAGAAGATCGATTTTTTCGCGCTGCAGATGATTGGCGAGGCCTTCGACCCCGCCGAAGCCACCGATGCGCACCGAAAACGCGCTCGCGGCGGGATTGGCCGTGCGGCCCGCAAGAGACAGCGTAGCTTGAACGCCGTCAACGCGTGCGAGATGCGTGGCGAGAGCCGTCGCTTCGGTCGTTCCGCCGAGAAGCAGAATGCGCAGCGGGCTGCCTGTTGTCACCGTCATCATGAAAGCCCCATGCCATGAGCGGGCGCTGGTTGTCCATCGTCGGGATCGGAGAGGACGGCCGCGCAGGGTTAAGCGATGCTGCCATTCGACTGATCGATGCGGCGGAACTTGTTATCGGCGGCCGGAGGCATCTCGACCTCGTCGGAGACACGCCCGGCGACAAGGCGGAATGGGAAAAGCCCCTCGAAGCCACGGCAACGACAATTTTGGCGCGGCGCGGGACGCCTGTCGTCGTGCTCGTGTCCGGCGATCCATTCTGGTTTGGCGCAGGTGCGACGTTGGCGCGGTCTATTCCTCTTGAAGAGATGCTGATCGTGCCGTCGCCGTCGAGCTTTTCGATCGCGGCGGCACGCCTCGGTTGGGCGTTACAGCATGTGACGACGCTGGGTTTGAACATGAACGGCTTCACGCCGCTCATTCGTCGGCATCTGCATCAGGGGCGCCGCATTTTGGCTTTGGCGCTCAACGGCGATACGCCACGAGATGTGGCTTCGCTGCTGACGGCCGTGGGCTATGGCCGGAGCGAGGTGATCGTGATGGAAGCGCTCGGCGGCAGCCGTGAGAGCATTCGCCGGACGCGAGCCGAAGCTTTCGATTTTGTTGACGTCGATCCGCTGAACATTGTCGGCGTCGATGTTATCGCCGGTCCGGACGCGCGGCCTATACCCTTCGACGCTGGATTGCCCGATAGCTACTTCGAGAACGACGGGCAATTGACGAAACGCGAAATTCGCGCGGTCACGCTGTCGTCGCTTCGGCCGGGCGCGGGAGAACTATTGTGGGATGTCGGGGCGGGGAGCGGCTCGATCGGGATCGAATGGCTTTTGGCGCATCCATCGAACAAGGCCATCGGTATCGAGCGCGATGAAGATCGGGCGGCTCGGGCGATGCGGAACGCCATTTCTCTTGGGGTGCCGCATCTTTACATCGAGATCGGACCGGCGCCTGACGCGCTTCGGCAATTGCCGCAGCCGGACGCGATTTTTATCGGCTGCGGAACCGCGGCAGGCAAAGTCATATCGGCGTGCTGGACGGCGCTGAAGCCCGGGGGGCGGATCGTTGCCAACGCGGTGACAATCGAATCCGAAGCCGATTTGCTCGCCGCGTACTATGCCCATGGGGGAACACTGACGCGTCTAAGCGTCGAGCGCGCGGAGCCGGTCGGGTCGCGAACGACTTGGCGGCCCGCGCTTCCGATCATGCAATGGGTCGCGCAAAAACCGCTGGGTGGCGCATGATCGCCATTGGCATCGGCGCTAATAGCCAAGCGCATAAGCATGATTTCGCGACAGCGCTCGCCGAAGCGCGGGAAGCCGTAGGTGGCGCCGATGTGGTCGCGACGTTCGACGTTGCGATCTTCGCACATCACGTCCGCGATGCAGCCGGCGAGGCGGGCCTTGATTATCGGTCCGTCGCGTTGGACGCCATGCGGGCGAGAAGCGGAGATTGCCTGACTCGCTCGGAGCGAACGCTCTTGCTTTTTGGCGTCGCGTCGATTGCGGAAGCGGCGGCGCTCGTCGGGGCGGGCGCAGGCTCGCAGCTCATCATGGCGCGGCGCATCGCCGGGAATATCACGATTGCGGCGGCACAATCGGCTGACGAACGAAAGGGCGCGGAATGACGGTGCATTTCATCGGCGCGGGTCCGGGTGCAGCTGATCTCATTACCGTTCGCGGCCGCGATCTCATCGCAAAATGCCCGGTCTGCCTTTACGCCGGATCGCTCGTGCCGCAAGCGCTGCTGACCTATTGTCCGCAGGCGGCGGAAATCGTCGACACAGCGCCGATGACGCTCGATGATATCATGGCGCGGATCGTTACGGCGACGAACGAAGGCAAGGACGTCGCGCGGCTGCATTCTGGCGATCTTTCGGTTTGGAGTGCGCTTGGCGAACAGTTGCGCCGTCTCGATCAGCTTGGCGTCGCCTATACGATCACGCCGGGCGTGCCGTCGTTTGCCGCGGCGTCTGCGGTGCTCGGGCGAGAGCTGACGCTTCCGGAGGTCGCGCAGTCGGTGGTTCTGACGCGAACGTCGGGACGGGCGTCGTCGATGCCCGAGTCGGAACAGCTCGAAGCATTTGCTGCGACGCGGGCGACGTTAGCTGTGCATCTCTCAATTCATGTGATTGGGGATGTCGTTCGCCGCTTGCTGCCATTCTACGGGCCGGATTGTCCGACGGCGGTCGTCTACCGGGCCACGTGGCCGGACGAGCAGGTCATTCGCGGCACGCTGCAGACGATTGTCGCGCAAACAGGCGAGGTGGGGGCAGAGCGAACAGCGTTGATTCTTGTCGGCGAAGCTCTGGGCCGCGACGATTTTCGCGAGAGCGCGCTTTATAGCGTCGACTACCGGCGCCGTTTTCGAGGCGGCGCGTGATGCCGGATACCTGGACGCTGCCGTCCGGAATCATGATCGGGGCACCGCGTTCGGGCTCAGGGAAGACGACCGTTACGCTTGGGCTCCTGCGCGCGCTCGTGCGGCGCGGACTTCAGGTTCAGCCCTTCAAATGCGGACCTGATTATATCGATCCGGCGTTTCATGCGGTCGCCGCAGGGCGGTCGTCGTTTAACGTCGATAGCTGGGCGATGCGCTGGGATCGGGTGGCGGGCATTGTGTCGGACGCGGCAAGCGGCGCGGATATCGTCGTGTGCGAAGCGCTGATGGGTCTCTTCGACGGTGTGTCGCGGCCAGGATTTTGGGGAAACGGTGCCAGCGCCGACCTGGCGGCCAAAACGGGATGGCCCGTTATTCTGGTGCTCGACATTTCCGGGCAATCGCAGACGGCTGCCGCCGTCGCGCGCGGTTTTCGCGATTTTTGTGCAGGCGTGACGATCGCCGCCGTCATCTTGAACAGGACCGGGAGCCCGCGGCACGTCCGGTTCGCGACGGACGCTTTGGAGCGCGCGGGTCTTCCGGTCGTCGGAGCGCTGCCGCGTGAGAATGCCGTTGTTTTGCCGGAGCGGCATTTGGGTCTCGTGCAAGCGGAGGAAACGGCCGAGATCGAAAACCGCCTCGATGCGCTGGCGGATTTCATCGAAGCGAACATCGATGTCGGCAAGATCCTGAGCCTTGCGACACCGGGTTTCATCGCTTCCGGAAATCGCGCGAGAGTTCGCCCTCCTGGGCAACGCATCGCCCTTGCGCGCGACGCGGCGTTCTCATTCGTCTATCCGCATCTTCTTGCCGGCTGGCGGCTAGCCGGAGCGGAGCTACTGCCATTCTCGCCGCTGGCGGATGAAGCGCCTGACGCGACCGCCGATGTCGTCTGGCTGCCGGGCGGATACCCAGAGCTTCACGCGGGCGCAATCGCGAATGCAGGGCGTTTCAAGGCGGCGATTTCGGATTTCGCGCGGTCACGTCCCGTTCATGGTGAGTGTGGCGGGTATATGGTGCTCGGCGCCGGACTCGTGGACGGCGATGGCGAGCGACACGAGATGCTCGGGCTTTTGGGCCTTGAGACGTCTTTTGCCGTGCGGAAAATGAACCTCGGATACCGGCGGGCCGAACTCGTCGGGGGCTGCCCGTTAGGGTCGGCTGGCGACGTTCTGACAGGCCATGAATTCCATTACGCGCGCGTTCTTGCGTCACCTGACGCGGCGCTCTTCAAATTGGAGAATTCCGACGGCGAATTGCTGGAAGACGGTGGAAGCCGCCGGGGCCTCGCAACCGGATCATTTTTTCATTTCATCGATAATTAGGCTACTGTTCGAAAATGGCGTTGGGATAGACGCCAACCGGAGGTGGCAGGCCATTTGAAATTGTGTGGTTTAATTGCTTGCCGGCTCGGGTCCGGAACTTTTCCGATCGTTGCGCATTTAGGTCTGGAAGGTTTGTCGGGAACCGGGAGTACGAACTAAAGTTACCACAGAATCCGTCAATTAAGGTCTTTTTACAATGGGCACCGGCAGTGACCCCAAGCGGGGGGATTCAGTCACGATGCAAGCACCCTTACCGACCGAGCTGCAAGGGCAGATCGGCCAGCGCCTGAGGGAAGCATATATTGAACTTATCAACGAGCCGGTCCCTGACCGGTTCGTCGACCTGCTGCAAAAGCTAAAGCGGCGGGAAGAGCAGGGGCGGGGAGGAGAGTCGTGACGAAGCGTGACGACGATGGCCTGCAGGCTCTGCTGATCGGTGCGGTACCGAATCTGCGTGCGTTTGCGAACTCCCTGTGCGGGGATCCGACGCGGGCGGACGATCTTGTGCAGGATACTCTCGTCAAGGCTTGGTCCAATCTGGACAGCTTCGAAAAAGGTTCGAACCTGAAGGCTTGGCTTTTCACTATTCTGCGCAACACCTATTTTAGCGAACTGCGCAAGCGGCGTCGTGAGGTGGAGGACGCCGACGGGGCGATGGCCGAGCGCATGTCGGTACTTCCCGAACAGCAGGTCCATATGGATCTCGTCGACTTCAAGAAAGCATTCGGCGTCTTGAGCGACGACCAGAAGGAAGTTTTGTTGCTCGTCGGCGCGGAAGGCTTTTCTTACGAGGAAGCGGCGGAAATCACCAACGCGGCGGTCGGGACCGTCAAAAGCCGGGTCAATCGTGCGCGTGTCGCGCTGAACAAGGCGCTCGGTTTCGAAGAGGGCGAGACTTTCAATCCGAACAGCGAATTCGCCGGAATTACGCGCTCTGTCAGTCGAGGATGAAGAGGTAGCTTTCCAGAAGCCCGACCAGATAGAGTTCAGATTCAATTCGCGGACGTAACGCCCAAACGGGGATGGCGGTGTGCTCCAGAGCGCGATCGTCGTCCCGCCAATCAATGAGCTTACGAGGTGTACAATGTCGATTGCCGATTCTATCGCTCCCCATCTCCCTTATCTCCGCCGATACGCAAGGTCGCTGACAGGCAGTCAAGCATCTGGCGATAATTACGTCGCGGCTGTTCTCGAAGCGCTGATTGCCGATGCCGGCGCGTTCGATACGTCCATCGTCCCGCGTGTGGCGCTGTATCGAACATTCACGAAAGTTTGGAATTCTCTATCCGTCAACCGGGTTTCCGACGACACAACGCAACTTGACAAGCCCCTGCCGGAGCGCCGGCTCGAAGCGATAACGCCGTTGCCGAGGCAAGCTTTCCTTCTCGTTTCCGTCGAGGGTTTCTCGACTGCGGAAGCGGCGCAAGTGCTGGATGTTACGCCTGCACATGTGACGGAACTCTTGCAAATGGCCGGGGCGGAAATTGCCGAGCAACTCTCGGCCGACGTGCTCATTATCGAAGACGAGCCTCTGATTGCGATGGATCTCGAAGCGCTCGTGGTCGATATCGGGCATCGCGTTCAGGGCGTTGCGCGCACGCATCAGGAAGCGGTCGATGAAGTGGCGAAGAAGAAGCCGTCCTTGGTGCTCGCCGATATTCACCTCGCGGATGGAAGTTCGGGCCTTGAGGCCGTGAACGAAATTCTAGAGAGCATTAGCGTTCCCGTGATTTTCATCACCGCATTTCCCGAGCGGTTGTTGACCGGGACCAAACCTGAACCCGTATTTCTCATTACGAAGCCGTTCGAGCCCGCAGTCGTCAAGGCGATGATCAGCCAATCGCTGTTCTTTGGTTTGAAGTCGAAGAAGGCCGGTCAACGCGCGGCTTGACGATTGGCGGACTTTTAGCGTCCGAAAAGAAATGGAGCGCGGTCACGGTGATGTGTCCGCGCCCTTTTTTTTGTTCCGGCATTTATTGCCGGTGATTCGACGCATCAGTTGGCCGTCGAGCTTTTCGTGTCGGTGCCGGATGCGGTGTTGGTCAGCCCGGTGGCGCGATCCTCGATTTTCTGCATTGCGGATTTTTCCGTCCAAGCTTATTTCGGGGCGCTCGTCAGGCTTTCTTTGGCCGCGTCTCTGACGGCGACGCGGTGACCATTTTTGTTGTCGAATCTCAACCCGCCATAAGGAATGGCGACGTCGTTTTCACCGACACCTAGGAAGCCGCCGACGCCGATGACCGCCGTACTGATCTTTCCGGCATTGTCGAGCACGAGGTAGTTGATATCGCCGAACTTGTCGCCGTTGGTGTTTTCGAACGGAAGGCCGATGACGCTTGCGGTGCTTTGCTCACCTGCTGCCTTGCTTGTTTAGTGCGGGGGCCGGATGGAGCTTAACGGATCACGCCAGTCTTTCTGAGCGGGTGCCGATGTTGGCGAGGGGGCCGGACAATGTCCATCTGAAGCCGTCGTGGTCCGTCGCGGCGTGGACGGCAAGCTTGAGGCCCTGGGTCGAAAATCTCTCGACGACCGATCTGCCGTAACCATTCGGTCCGTCGACGACGAACGGCGGACCGCCGGTTTCGCGCCAAGAAATCGAGACGGTATCATCGCTTGGGAATGTCCATGACAGGTGAACTTCACCGGTCGCGGACGAGAGAGCGCCGTGCTCGACGGCGTTCAATGCGAGTTCCGTCAAGACCATGCCGAGTGTTTGGGCGGCTTCGGGGGTGAGGAAAAGCGGCGGACCGGAGACAGCAACGCGGCCAGCGTCGGTACGGGCCACGGCGCCGATTTCAGCAGACGCCAGCGTCGCGAAATCGACACTCTGCCAATCCGAGGCGACGATCAGATCTTGCGATGCGGAGAGGCCGGCGACGCGGAGCGCGAAGTCCTTCAAATGCGATTTTACGTTGATTGCGTCGCGGGCGGTCAAGCGCGCCATGGCGAGGATTAACGCCAGTAGGTTCTTGGACCGGTGCGAGACCTCGCGCAGAAGCGCATCCGTGCGCGAGAGATTAAGCTTTTGATCGGTGATGTCGATTATGACCCCGGAAAGCCTTGATGGTTCGCCGCCCTTCATTTTTGTTGCGGCGCCGCGCACGGCGATCCAGCGGACCTCGCCGTCACGGGCTCGGACGCGGATTTCAACTACAAGCGGTTTTGAAGCAGCGATGCTGGTTCTGATCGCCCTCAGCAGGCGGCGGCGATCATGCGGCTCGATATGGCGGACGAGGTTGCGTGCGTTCTGTTTATCGCCGCCTGGAGTTCCATCAAAAATGTTGGCAATTTCCGCGTCCCAATGGACCAGACCGGATTGGACGGTCCATTCCCAGACGCCAACATTCCCTGCTTTGAGGGCGGCCCGCATGCGATCCCCGTCCGGATTGCCGCCGGACGATGGGGGATGCTGAGTTTGCGTTCGGCGATCGATGGGCGATGGCATTCTTGGCGCTTGTTTCAAATTGTTCGAGTGTGATTCTTCTAACAGGCTCCATGTTAACATTGTCGCCCCCGTAAACGATGCAAAGGCGAGCAAAGAAGAAATCGCCGCGAAGGTCATCCAGTTTCGCCGGGTGTGCCGCTCGACGGCTTCGGACGGCAATCCGGCTTCGATCCGCCAATCGAATTGTGCAGTAGAAGCAAACGCTTCAATGAGAGATGGGTTGCCTACAGCTTCCGTGTGATATGCCGCTGGGGCCTCGCCCGTGGTTTGCGCGTAGATCTCGCCGTCCTTGCCGACGACTGCGATCGACCAGGGCCCATCGGAAACGAAATTCTTGAAGGCGGACGCAAGGTAAGACGAAGGGATACGCGCCTGGAGTAGAACCGGCTTGGCGTTCTTTTCAGCCGATGCAATCCAGATGTTAACGCCGCCGTTCGCGTCGGCGCCGTAGCGTGTGATTTGGGGTGCGAGCGTCGCGAAAGCGGCGGCTGCCGCAGTGCGCGCGGGGCTATCCAAGCTGACGATCGCGGTATCCGCGCCGCTCGCGGGCGACAGGAGGTCGAGATTGTCGTCCCGTGTGAGCAGCAGAATGCCTTTCCGGTCCAGGTCGGATCGGACACTTTCGGTTGCTTCGGCGGGAGTTCCGGTGAGATCCTTCAGGCTTCCGAGGAGTGTCGTCATTTGCTCGTCGAAGAGCGACGCCGCCAGAAGAGCGCGGCTTTGGGCGGATTGGTGCAATGCGCTCAGTTCTTGGGCGTGCATTTGCCTGAGCAGGTATGCCGCGAAGCTGAGGGAAGGCAGAAGGATGACTAGGCAAAGGGCATAAGCGAGCCGCCTAGCGGGTGCCCGGGGGAAGAAAATATCGGATAGCTCTCGAGCGAGGCGAGGTCCGGCCGACCTCGTTGGTTGATTGTTATTCACAATTTGCTTCTTATCGCCGTGACGGCCTGCGAGAATTCACCGCAAAATGAAATGCGCGATCGTTCCGATGGTTCCCATCGCCCCAAGGGATGTGGCATTTTACGCTTTCGAATTCGTCAGGGATCATTTGTTGCGGCCTTGTCATCCGCTGTCGCCACGATTGTGACACAAGATCAGCCGAACTCTGCGCTTGGCAAGACGCTAGGGGATCGATGTTCGTCTCCCACTTCCGCTTCAGGCTGCTTTGGCTGACGCTCTTAGCGTTCGGCGTGCAGATCTGTGTCGCGGATTTCCATCACCACGTCGCACGCGGCACGGGCATTCAGGCACGGGCGCTAACCGCCGGCATGTGCGCGCCGTCGCAGGGGCGTCCGTGCGCACCTCTCGAGAAAGATCACGACGGCTGCGTCCTATGCTGGGCGACGGCGATCGCAGCAACGTCGCTGACGCCCGCTTTGTTCAGTGTGCCCACGCCGTCGATGGTTACCGGAGTGCGGTTGAAGGCCGTTGAGCCGCCGCAGTTCCGCGTCGCGCGCCGGGCCGAATCCCGGGCGCGGGGTCCGCCGCGTATCGATCTCGGTTGAGCAGCGAAAGCGCGCGGCAACCACCGCGCCAATTGCATTCGGATATTTTTGTCTCAAGGCCGGTCAGGCTGGGTGGCACCGCTGCCGCAGCTTGGATACCGGCCAGCGTGGCGCACCCGTTGCGTGCGGCGACGCATAACCCTTTGGAGAATACGCTCATGGCGAAAGCCACATCGACAGCCAAATCAGCTCTGGCATCGTTGGCCATCCTCGTCGCGTTGCCGGCGCTGGCTGAAGAAGCTGCGCATAGACAACTCGGTCCGCACGTCCACGGCCAGGGCACGCTCGATATTGCGATCGAGGGCAACAAAATTGAGATGGAACTGATCGCGCCCGGCATGGATATCGTCGGCTTCGAGCACGTTGCTTCGACGGACGATCAGAAGGCCGCAGTAGAGAAGGCAAAGGCGAAACTCGCGGATGTGCTGAATGTGTTCAAGCTGCCGGACGCCGCCAAGTGCAAGACCGAGACGGCGAATGTGGAGAACCGCAAAGAGACGCATCAACCCGGTGAGAAAGACGACGATGACGACAAGCCGGGCGAGCCGCAGCATTCCGAATTCCACGCCACGTACACGATTACGTGCGGGGCGCCGGATAGCGTCACAGGCATGGAGACGGCATACTTCACCGACTTCGCAGGCGGGCAACTGCTGAACGTCAATGTCACGACGACGAAGGGGCAAACGCAGGCGCAGATGACGCGGGCAAAGCCGACGCTCGATCTCACGGGCGTGATGTAGACGATGAACGAACTCGTGGTGACTTCACCGGAAGCTGGTCGAGAGGGTGTAAGCTCTCTCGACGCGGTTTCATTCTCCGACGTCAGATATTCGTGGCCGGGGCCGTCTCCGTTCACGCTGACGATCGCGAAATTCGCGCTCCGTCGCGGTGAGAAACTTCTGCTGCTTGGTCCATCCGGCAGCGGAAAGAGCACATTCCTCAGTCTGCTTGCCGGTATCGTCGTTCCGAACGAAGGCCGGATCGATATTGCAGGAACGGACATGGCGAAGCTTGGCGGCGGCGCACGCGACAGGTTTCGGGTCGATCACTTCGGCATCATTTTCCAGATGTTCAATCTGCTGCCCTACGCGTCGTTGATCGACAACGTGCTGCTGCCGTTGCGGTTCTCCAAGCTGCGGCGGGCCAACGCGTTGCGCGAGGCATCCATCGACGACGTCGCTAAGCGTTTGCTGCTCGCCCTCGGTCTCGATGAGGCGGTGATCGCGATGAGCAGCACCGCGAGCCTAAGCGTCGGCCAGCAGCAACGCGTGGCGGCGGCGCGGGCATTGATCGGCGCGCCGGAGATTATCGTCGCGGATGAACCGACGTCGGCGCTCGATCGCAACACCGAGGGCGCCTTTCTGAAGCTTCTTTTCACGCAAAGCGAGAAGGCGGGGGCGAGCGTGATCATGGTTAGCCACGATGAGGGGCTTGCTGCGCATTTTGACCGTGTCGTGCGGTTACAGGATATCGCCGTCTCGAAGCGAGGTGGCCACTCATGATGATTGTGCGTCTTGCATTTCAATCGCTGCTCAATCGCTGGGTGACGGCGCTGCTGACCGTATTGGCAATCGCGATGAGCGTCATGCTGCTGCTCGGGGTGGAAAAAGTTCGCACCGGCGCGCGCGAGAGCTTCGCCGACACCATTTCGGGAACCGACTTGATCGTCGGCGCCCGGAGCGGCAGCCTCAACCTGCTGCTCTATTCCGTTTTCCGGATCGGTAACGCGACCAACAACGTGACCTGGAAAAGCTATCAAGACATCGCCAAGATGCCCGAGGTTTCGTGGATCGTGCCGATGTCGTTGGGTGACAGCCACCATGGCTTTCGCGTGCTTGGCACCAACGCGGATTATTTCACGCATTACAAATTTCGCCACGGCCAGAGCATGGCGTTTTCGGCGGGTGTCCCATTCAAGGATTTGTTTGATGCCGTGATCGGGTCGGATGTCGCTGAGCAGCTCGGGTATAAGGTCGGCGACAAGATCATCGTGGCGCATGGCGTTGGCTCGATCTCGTTCGTCGAACATGAGGACAAGCCATTCCATGTTTCGGGAATTCTCGCGAAAACGGGAACGCCGATCGACCGGACGGTGCATGTCAGTCTCGAAGCCATCGAAGCGATCCACATCGATTGGCAGAACGGCGCTCCGGTTCCGGGCGAGAGCATATCGGCGGACCAAGCTCGCAAGATGGATTTAACGCCGCGAGCTATCACCGCGGCGCTGGTCGGTCTCAAGTCGAAACTCTCGACGTTCAAGGTGCAGCGGCGGATCAACGACTATCAGGAGGAGCCGCTTTCGGCGGTGATGCCAGGCGTGGCGCTGCAAGAGTTGTGGGGCCTCGTCGGAACGGCGGAGACGGCGCTATCGGTCGTGTCGGCGATGGTCGTCGCGACGGCGCTTCTCGGGATGGTGACGATGATCCTGACGACGCTCAATGAACGGCGTCGCGAGATGGCAATCCTGCGTTCCGTCGGAGCGACGCCAACAACGGTGCTCGGGTTGCTCGCGGCTGAAGGCGGATTGCTGACGCTGGCGGGTGTCGTTCTCGGCACGGTCGGTCTATATGTCGGGCTCTATCTGGCGCGACCTTACATCGATCACGCGTATGGTTTGAGTTTACCGATCGATCCACCGAGGGCCGACGAATGGCTGAAGCTGGCCGCGATTGTCGTCGCGGGCTTCCTTGCCGGTCTGTTGCCGGCGCTTCGCGCGTATCGGCTCTCGCTTGCCGACGGCATGATGGTAAGAATCTGAAATGGAACCCTCGATAGGAGGAGAACATGGCAACATATTTCGTAACGGCGCTGAGGGGGCTGCTTTCCCTCGCACTCATCGGGGGACTGTCGTCGGGCGTCGCGGCGGAGGCGCCTCGGCAACTCAAGTGGGCGGATCTCATTCCGAAGACGATGCCGGCGGATACCGTGCTGAAGTCGAAAACGTTCTTTGGCGGATCGGCGCCGGTCACGGATGCGGGACCGCCGCCGCCGCCGCTGCCCGAAGGCAAGTTCATGTCCGTCAAGCGGCATCAGCCGGGCGATGACCGGCCGCCCGCGATCGTTTCGGAACTCAACGGGAAGGATGTTTCGATCGGTGGCTACGTGGTGCCTCTCGATTTCGATTCGACGACCGTTAAAGAGTTTTTGCTTGTGCCGTTCGTGGGCGCTTGCATTCACGTTCCGCCGCCGCCCGCGAACCAGATCATCTACGTGAAGGCGGACAAGGGGTTCGAGGTCGGCGGCCAGTTCGATCCGGTCACGGTGACGGGTAAGATCAACACAAGCGCCGCGTTCACCGGCCTGGCGGATGCGGGATATACGCTTACGGCCGATAGCGTCGTGCCGCGCAAGCAATAGGAAAATGCGGAGCTTCGGGCGGCTGCGAACGTCTCCAGACAGTCGCGCGAAGCTCTTTTAGCGCTCTTCTTATATCCCGGATGTCAGTACGGAAATCCTATGATTCGGGTTCTTTAGGATTGCGATCCTAAGTTATTCTGATTTTGTAGTTCAGCCGTTTCGGCGTGAACCCGCTCTGATAAGCTCAGCAATTCTTCTTCGTTCGTGGATAACCCGCCGCTCGATAGGGTCGCTCTCAAGTCAACGCACACTTGAGAGGTCTATAATGTCATTCAACAATCTGACGCGCAGATCGGCAATTGGCGCCGCGCTGGGCTTGGGGCTGGTCGGATTTTCCAGCCTAGTTTACGCCAAAGATATCACGCTGCTCAACGTTTCCTACGATCCGACGCGAGAGCTTTATCAGGCTTATAATCAGGCCTTCGCGAAATACTGGAAAGACAAGACCGGCGACACGGTTACGATCAAGCAGTCGCACGGCGGATCGGGCAAGCAGGCGCGCTCCGTCATCGATGGTCTCGACGCAGATGTCGTGACGCTGGCTTTGGCGGCCGACGTCGACGCGCTTCACAAGAACGGCGATCTCGTTCGCGCCGATTGGATCAAGCAGCTTCCTGATAATTCCGCGCCTTACACGTCGACCATCGTCTTCCTCGTTCGCAAAGGCAATCCGAAGGGCATCAAGGATTGGCCGGATCTCGTCAAGAGCGGTGTCGAGATCGTGACGCCCAATCCGAAGACGTCGGGTGGAGCTCGGTGGAACTATCTCGCGGCCTGGGGCTATGCTTTGAAGCAACCCGGCGGAGATGAGCAGACGGCGAAGGATTTCGTCTCAAAGATCTACAAGAACACCAAGGTTCTGGATTCTGGCGCACGCGGCTCGACGACGACCTTTGTCGAACGGGGCATCGGTGATGTTCTGATCGCGTGGGAGAATGAAGCATATCTCTCACTCAAGGAACTTGGTCCCGACAAGTTCGAGATCGTGACGCCCTCGATCTCCATTCTTGCGGAACCGAACGTCGCGGTCGTCGACAAAGTCGTCGATAAGCGCGGCACGCGTGATGTTGCGGAAGAGTATCTGAAGCATCTCTATAGCGAAGAAGGCCAAGAGATCGCGGCGAAAAATTACTATCGCCCACGTGATGAAAAAATCGCCGCGAAGTATGCGAGCCAGTTCGCACCGGTGCAGACATTCACCATCGACGATGTGTTCGGCGGTTGGAAGAATGCGCAGGCCAAGCACTTTGGTGACGGCGGCATCTTCGATCAGATCTATACGCCCGGCAACAAGAGCTAAGCCTACGTTACCTCAAGTCATGCGCCGCCCGCTCCCCAGGAACGGGTGGCGCATGAAACAGATCAATCGACGGACCTTGATGGCCATGGAAACCAAGACAATGCCGGCACGAATGCTCGAGCACGGGAACTGTTGTGGGGCGCGTCCTTTGTGAGCAGCGAAATTGCTTCGCTGACCAGCCACGGATTTTCAGAGCGACCGACCAGCGAGCCCATCACGGCTCAGCATTCAAGGACTGTTTCCCATGTCGACAACTCTTATCGTTCCCGGACTTCGATCGAGCGGCCCGACCCATTGGCAGACGTGGCTCGAGCATCGCGTCGCCGGTAGTGTTCGTGTCGCGCAACGCGATTGGAACGACCCGCATCTGCCCGAGTGGTCGGCACGCGTGCGACGCGAAATTGTGCGATCGAGCGGATCGATTTTTATCGCCGCCCATTCATTCGGAGCCCTTGCCGCCGTACAAGCCGCGAGCGACCACGCGGAGCGAATCAGCGGCTTGCTGATTGTCGCGCCGGCGGACCCGGAGCACTTTGGGGTGGCTGAATTTCTCCCGACGAAACGGTTGAGTTTTCCCGTCGTCGTCGTTGGCAGCACCAACGATCGTTGGATGTCTTTCGACGCGGTCGAGCGCTCGGCGCGCCTTTGGGGTGCCGATTTGGTCAATCTGGGCGAGGCTGGGCACATCAATTCCGAAGCTGGATTCGGGCCTTGGCCGGAGGGGCTGGCGTTGCTCGAACGGTTGCGCCGTGCCGCCGAATTTCGTTCGGCGTCTGAAAGACTTGCGGCTTTGAGCCTGTCTCAGTCGCGGTTGCCACAACGACATTCGCTCGCGCGTAAGCAGTATGCCTTTGCCCGGTCGGGCGGACCAAACGACCGCCGTGACCTTGGCGGAGCCGCAGCTCTTCTCCGCGCCGCAGGTTGGACGGTGCATGGGCCGGAAGCCAACATAGTGGGTTGCAAGATAGCCACTCCACTATGACAGAAGGAGGAATCTCATCTGCTGAATAATTGACACGGAACGGCGTTCCTAACGAAAGTAACCACTAGAAATCAAAGCGCTAGGCAGAAGCGAAATCTGTTCGAACGGACGGGGGTCTGAAGTCGATGAATGGGGTGTGGGGATTGAAGGGTGCTTGGCGGTATGGGGCCGCGGCGCTGTTGATTGGCGGATGGGCGATGCCCGCGACTGCTGCTGATCTTGGCGGCGATTGCTGCGCCGATCTCGAGGAGCGTGTCGCGGAACTCGAAGCGACGACGGCCCGTAAAGGAAATCGCAAGGTCAGCCTGACGATTTCCGGCTGGGTGAACGAGAACGTGATCTGGTGGGACGACGGCCACGAGAGCAACGCATATGTCGGTACAAACCCGGTTGAGCAGTCGCGCTTTCGCTTCGTCGGCGAAGCCAAGATTACGCCGGATTGGTCTGCGGGCTATGTACTGGAGATCGGCGTCTGGGGCGGCAATAGTTCGCGCTTCGATCAAAACAGTCCGGATGGTTCGACCGGTGCGAACACTCTTCTGGTGCGTAAGAGCAGTTGGTATTTGAAGAGCAGCACCTACGGTAAGGTGACCGTCGGCCAGGATAGCACGACGACGTACCATTTGCTGGACGACGCCGACACGACGATGACTCGTAACTTCTATGACGCCGAAGGCGCGCCTGATTACTATCAGAACTTCTTCCTGCGCAACAAGGCTGGCGGCCAGGTCGGCGGCGGGAGCGGGTTGCGGTGGAGCGATGCGCTGCGCGGCTTCAACAACTCTACGCCGGGAGATAGCGGACGCCGCAATATCATCCGCTATGATACGCCGACGATTGCCGGTTTCACAGTCTCTGCCAGCTGGGGCGAGGACGACATCTGGGACATGCTTGTCGCTTACAAGCAGACCTTCGGCGACTTCAACTTCAACGCCCGTGCCGGTTATGGCAACTCGACCGACGGTGCCTCAACGCCTTGCCAAGGTTCATCGTCCGCGCCCTATAACGGAATGAACTGCGAGTGGTGGGGTGTTGCCGCACAGCTGCAGCATGTTCCTACCGGTCTGTACGTCTACAGCGGCTATGGCAATCAACACAACGACACGCGTGCGGAAGCTGTGACAGTCAATGCGGATCTGGTCGACAAAAATGATCTGACTTGGCTCGTCCAGGGCGGTATCGAGCAGAAGTGGCTGCCTCTCGGCAAAACCAATTTCTTCGGCGAATATCGTCGTGACGAAGGCGGTTCGAACGTTACAGCTACCGGTACGATCCAGACGCAGGGCTCGAGCATCAACACCTGGGCGGTTGGTGCCGCGCAGAACATTGAGGCTGCTGAGATGACGATGTATCTCGTGTATCAGCACGTGGATGGCAACGTTACCGTCGGAGGCGCGCAAAACACGGCAGCGACAGATCTTTCGGCGATGCAGCAAGTCATTGCAGGCGCGAAGATCAACTTCTAATCGATCTACAATCATCTGACCCTCCCGTCAGACTCCTGCGAGAAGAGGGACTTAAGTGTCCTCCTTCTCGCTTTTCGGTTTCAAGGCGCAGTGCCGCTTGAGCAAAGCTCGCAGGCCATTCCAGGCGTCTCATAAGCTCAGCATTTCTTCTTCGTTCCGCCGGTATCCTCGCTCCGCTATCCGTATTTGCAGAGGCTCAGGCAGCTGCGAGCGGTGTGATGGCGATTGCGATGGCGAGAAAAGACGACGATCGGACTCGTCAGAGTGCGGAGGGGCTGCCTGCGAAGCTATCGGCTATCGTTGGTGAAAACCTCCGGAATTTGCGGCGCAAGCACGGTCTTTCGCTGGAGCAGTTGGCCCATATTTCCGGAGTTAGCCGGGCCATGCTCGGTCAGATCGAGACTGGCAAAAGTGCGCCGACGATCAATCTCCTTGGGCGAATCGCGGAGGCGCTGAAGGTGTCGGTCGCGGGCCTGATCGCCAATCCGGGAAGCGGCGGGACGGTTATTATTCCGCGCGATAGGGCCACGATCGTCGCGTCGAGCGAAGGCGGGTTCGTTTGTAGGGCATTGTTTCCATGGGGCGATCCGCAGAGTGTTGAGATCTATGAGGTGACGATTGGGCCACGGCACGATGAAGTCTTCGCGCCTTTGCCGTCCGGCTGTAAGAAAAACCTCGCGGTTGTGTCGGGAGACCTCGAGGTGACGATCGGAGAGGATTCTCCGGCGCGGCTCCGCCACGGCGACGCAATTCTATTTAATGCCGATACTACGCATCGCTTTCTCAATCTTGGCGACGACGACGCGAAAGCCTTCCTCGTCTTGACCTCTTTCGAGGGAACGCATTCCCGCGGGCGGCAGGTCTAACGCGCCGACGAAAAGAGCAATCCACCCTCATTCTGAAATCGAAAATGCTTAGCAGCTCTTCTTGGTTAGAGGCGCAGTGCCTCTCGCATAGTGTGCGTGTTGTTCGCTTTAACGGAGGCGCGAGACGATGATCTTCAACACTCTAAACGTCGGCACGGCGCTTGCCTGGGCGAGCGTTCTCGCGGCCTCCGGATTCGTCATTGCCGTCACGGTTTTGGCTTAGGGCGGACGCAGTCATGGCGCGGGGCGTGAGCAAAAGAGTTCTTCCGGGTTTCGGGCTGTCGCTCGGGTTCACGCTTGTGTACCTGTCCCTGATCGTCCTCATTCCGCTGTCGGCGGTCTTCATCAAAACGGCGACAATGACGTGGCCGGAATTCTGGGCGGCGGTTGCTTCTCCGCGCGTGGTCGCGTCCTACAAGCTGACGTTCGGCGCGTCGCTTCTTGCGGCTGCGATCAATGCGGTCTTCGGGCTGCTGCTGGCCTGGGGTTTGACGCGTTATACATTCCCAGGCCGCAAGGTCGTCGATGCCCTGATCGATCTGCCGTTCGCGCTGCCGACGGCGGTGGCCGGCATCGCGCTCACCGCCATTTATGCGAAGAACGGCTGGATCGGCAGCTTGCTCGATCCGCTTGGAATTAAGATCGCGTTCGGCCCGCCAGGCGTCCTCGTCGCGCTGACATTCATCGGCTTGCCGTTCGTCGTTCGCACTGTGCAGCCGGTTCTTGAAGACCTTGAAACGGAATTCGAGGAAGCGGCCGCCAGCCTCGGGGCGACGCGTTGGCAAGCATTTCAACGTGTGGTTTTTCCGGCATTGTTCCCCGCGCTTTTGACCGGTTTTGCATTGGCGTTCGCGCGGGCCGTCGGAGAGTACGGCTCGGTGATTTTCATCGCCGGCAATATTCCGATGGTTTCGGAAATCACGCCGCTGATCATCATCACGAAGCTTGAACAGTTCGACTATAAGGGCGCGACCGCCGTGGCGTCGGTGATGCTGGTGATTTCGTTCGTCCTGTTGTTGATCGTTAATGGCTTGCAGGCCTGGACGGCTCGCCGCACCGGGAGGGCAATCTGATGGCCGTTGTCGCTGCCACGTTCGACGCGCGCCTCGATGGGGCAGCTAAGTTTGAAGCCAATCCGGCAACACGGGATTCGGGTTGGGTGAAGTTCGTCGTGCTCGGGCTCGGCCTCACCTATTTCACGGTCTTTCTGCTGCTGCCGCTGGCGGCTGTCTTCACCGAAGCGTTTCGCAAGGGCGTCGACACGTATTTCGCGGCTCTCGTCGAGCCCGACGCGCTGTCGGCCATCGAGCTCACCGTGATAGCGGCCGCGCTCTCGGTGCCGCTTAACCTCATTTTCGGAGTGTCGGCGGCGTGGGCGGTGGCGAAATTCCGATTTCCCGGCAAAAATCTGCTGATCACGTTTATCGATCTGCCGTTTTCCGTGTCGCCGGTCGTTGCTGGATTGGTCTTCGTGCTCGTCTTCGGATTACAGGGATGGTTCGGGTCGTGGTTGCGCGACCACGATATCAAGATCATCTTTGCCGTGCCGGGAATCGTGCTGGCGACAATCTTCGTCACGTTCCCATTTATCGCGCGTGAACTTATTCCGCTGATGCAGGCGCAGGGGCGCGACGAAGAGGAAGCGGCGATTTCGCTCGGTGCTTCCGGCTTTCAAACATTCTGGCGCGTGACGCTGCCGAACATCAAATGGGCGCTGCTCTACGGCGTTATTCTATGCAACGCCCGCGCGATGGGCGAGTTCGGCGCCGTATCCGTCGTCTCCGGGCACATCCGCGGCGAGACAAACACGATGCCGCTGCATGTCGAAATTCTCTACAATGAATACCAATTCGCGGCCGCGTTCGCGGTGGCGTCTCTGCTTGCGCTTCTGGCGCTCGTGACGCTGCTGCTGAAGACTTACGTCGAATGGCGCGCGCGACACCTTTCCCAGGAGCAAGGCTGATGAGTATCGAGGTTCAAGGCGTCAACAAAGCGTTCGGCGCGTTCAAGGCGCTCGATGACGTTTCGCTGAACTTTCCCGATGGAGAACTCGTTGCGCTGCTCGGGCCGTCGGGATGCGGAAAGACGACGCTCCTGCGGGTGATCGCGGGACTCGAATACGCGGATAGCGGGCGCATTCTGCTCGATGGTACCGATGCGACGGACAAGGACGTTCGTCAGCGGCGTGTAGGATTCGTGTTTCAGCATTACGCGCTTTTCCGCCATATGACGGTTTTCGAGAACATCGCGTTCGGCTTGCGCGTGCGTCCGCGCCGCGAGCGTCCGAGCGAGAAGGAGATCCGCGCCAAGGTCACGCGTTTGCTCGATCTGGTGCAGCTTGGATGGGTCGCGAACCGCTTTCCGTCGCAGCTTTCAGGCGGCCAAAGACAGCGCATCGCGTTGGCGCGTGCGCTCGCCGTCGAGCCGCGCGTGCTTCTGCTGGACGAGCCTTTCGGCGCGCTCGACGCTAAAGTTCGGAAGGAACTCCGGCGCTGGCTGCGCACGCTTCATGACGAACTGCACATTTCATCGATTTTCGTTACACATGACCAGGAAGAAGCGCTCGAAGTGTCGGACCGGATCGTGCTGATCAACAAGGGGCGGGTCGAGCAGATCGGCTCACCGAAGGAGATCTACGAGACGCCGGCTACGGCTTTCGCTTATGGATTCATCGGAGCGGTGAACGAGTTTCGCGGCCGAGTCGAGGGCGGCTATGTCCACGTCGGCGACGAGAGACTTCGTATCGATCGCGACCGGTTTAGTGACGGTCAGGAGGTGATCGCCTTCAGCAGGCCGCAAGACACCGAGATCGTCGCGGACGCCAATGCCGACGATGGCGTATCGGTGCGCGTTAACCGGATTATCGGCAACGGACCGATCGTCCGGGTCGAACTTGTCGCCAACGGCGAGGCGCGGGAGGGCCGGAAGGAGTTTTTCGAGGTCGAAGTTTCAGGTTCCGAACTGCAATCGCTGGGCCTTTCGACCGGACAACGTGTTAAGCTCAGAGGACGCAAGTTGAGCGTCTTTTCAAATCAGAATGGTAGCCACGCGCCGTGAACTTCCAACAGCTTCGTATTATTCGAGAAACACTGCGCCGGAATTTCAATCTGACCGAGGTTGCGAACGCGCTCTATACGTCGCAATCGGGCGTCTCGAAGCACATCAAAGATCTAGAAGACGAACTCGGCGTCGAGCTCTTCGTGCGGCGGGGCAAAAGGCTGCTCGGTCTGACGGAGCCCGGCAAGGAGCTGGCGCTTATCGTCGATCGCATTCTGCTCGACACAGCAAACATCAAGCGGCTTGCGGATCAATTCGCGAAATCGGATCGCGGCGAAATCACGATTGCGACGACGCATACGCAGGCGCGTTATGCTTTGCCGGGGCCGATCTCGGCATTCCGCAAGGAATTCCCGAACGTGCACCTCGTTTTGCATCAAGGAACTCCGAAAGAGATTTCGGCGATGTTGAGCGATGGGACGGCCGACATCGGCATCGCGACGGAATCGCTCGAAGATACGCCCGAACACGCGTCCTTTCCTTTCTATTCCTGGCACCATGGCGTCATCGTGCCGAAAGGTCACCCGCTGGATGACGGCGAGCCGCTGACGCTCGATAAAATCGCGGAGTGGCCGATCATCACTTATCATGAAGGTTTCACGGGGCGTCCCGCGATCGATGCGGCCTTCGTCTCGGCAAATCTCACGCCCGATATTGTCATGGTCGCGCTCGATGCCGACGTCATCAAGACGTATGTCGAGGTCGGACTCGGCATCGGCATCGTCGCGTCGATGGCCTACGACGCCACTCGCGATACGGGATTGAAGCTTCTTGATACGACGCATCTCTTTCCGAAATCGACATCACGTATCGCGCTCAGACGCGGCCGTTTTCTGCGTGGGTTTGCCTATCGCTTCGTCGAACTGTGCGCGCCGGCGTTGACGGAGAAAGTTGTCAAGGCCGGTACGGCTGCTCCGGCCGAAGCAACCGCGTAACGTCCGCCTTGCCGAGGCTTGGTCAGACGGATTTCGGCTTCAAAGCACGGAACCACGCAAGGCTATCGAACGTCGACGACAGCGGGCGGTATTCGCAGCCGACCCAACCCTTGTAGCCGATGTGATCGAGATGATCGAAAAGGAAGGGATAGTTGATCTCTCCGGTTCCTGGCTCATTGCGGCCGGGCGTATCGGCGATTTGAATGTGCGCGATCATCGGCAGGTATTTATCGATCGTCGGCGCAAGGTCGCCTTCCATAATCTGCATGTGATAGATGTCGTATTGCAGGCGGATGTTCTGTGCTTCGACGCTTTCGACGATATCGGCCGCTTTGGCGGTCGTATCGAGAAAGTAGCCCGGCACGTCGCGGGTGTTGATCGCTTCGATCAGAAGCGTGATGCCGTCGCTAGCTAGTCTTTCCGCGGCATAGCGAAGATTTTCGACGTAGGTTTTACGCATCGCACGGATGTCGGCCCCGCCAGGAGCGACCCCAGCAAGGCAATGGAGCTGCGAGCAGCCGAGCGCTGTCGCATATTTCGATGCGCGGTCGACGCTGTCGCGAAATTCGCTAACGAGATTGGGATAGATCGCGAGGCCACGCTCTCCGGCCGCCCAATTGCCTGCGGGCAGATTGAAAAGGACCAGGCGCAGGCCATTGGCCTTGAGGCGAGCGGCGATATCGTCGGCCTCGAATTCATACGGAAACATGAATTCGACGGCGTCGAAGCCCGCCGCGGCGGCCGCCTCGAAGCGATCGAGAAACGGCAGTTCGTTGAACAGCAGCGAGAGATTGGCTGCAAACTTCGGCATCGGTTTCTCGGGCTGCGTTACGGCGCGACGCGGGCGCGATGGGCGGCTTTCAGGCGGCGGAAATCGTCGCCTGCGTGGAACGAGGATCGGGTCAGCGGTGAAGCCGCGACGAGCAGGAAGCCCTTGGCGCGGCCGGCCTGTTCCAGCCCTTCGAATTCTTCCGGCGTGACGTAACGCTTGACCTCGGCGTGCTTGCGCGTCGGCTGCAGATATTGGCCGATGGTGAGGAAGTCGACGTCGGCGGAGCGCAGATCGTCCATGACCTGCAAGACCTCTTCGCGCGTTTCGCCGAGGCCGACCATGATGCCCGATTTCGTGAAGACGCTGGAATCGATTTCCTTCGCCCGCTGCAGCAGCCGCAGCGAATGGAAATAGCGCGCGCCGGGACGGATTTTTAAATACAACCCGGGCACGGTTTCGAGGTTGTGATTGAAGACGTCGGGGCGGGCTTCGATGACGATTTCAAGCGCGCCGTCCTTGCGGAGAAAGTCCGGCGTCAGGACTTCGATCGTCGTTTCGGGTGCGGCCGTGCGGATGGCCCGGATGGTCTCGGCGAAGTGGGCGGCGCCGCCGTCGCTCAGGTCGTCGCGATCCACGGATGTGACGACGATATGTTCAAGCGCCAGCTTCGCGACGGCGTCGGCGACACGTTTGGGCTCATCGCTATCGAGCGCGGACGGCAGGCCTGTCGCGACGTTGCAGAACGCGCATGCTCGCGTGCAGACGCCGCCCATGATCATCATGGTCGCGTGCCGTTTCTGCCAGCAGTCGCCGATGTTGGGGCAGGCCGCCTCTTCGCAGACGGTGTGAAGGTGGTGCTCGCGGACGATCGAGCGCGTCTCATCGTAGCCCGGCGAGCCCGGAGCGCGGACACGCAGCCAATTCGGCTTCGGCAGCGCGGGCGTCTCGGAGCGCGCGACTTTCTCAGGGTGTCGGGGGCGCGGCATCGCGCCGATGCTATCGAGCAGGGTGGTCAATGTCGCCATCGGGCAGATAAGGAACTGCGATCAGCATAGCCGCCGCGACCATGGGAAAGCAACACAGCCCAAATGAGGGTCTGGTGGGCGCAATTTTGGGGGCGTCGAATACGAAAAAGGGCGGCTCGTTCTGGAGCCGCCCTGAATTTCGATATCCGTACCGTCCGGATTATTGCACCTGGACGGATGCCTTCTGGACGTGGACGACTTCGGCACTCGATGCCGATGCATTGGTGGCTGAAGGCGTCACTTCCGATGTCTTCGTCGGCGAGGGCTTCACCGGGTCCGGAACAGCCATTGCCGGGCTGACCTCGGGATCGGAAACGGAGGGGACGTGCGAAGCGGCCGTCGTCGTTGGCTTCTTCTTAGCGGGAACGGCGGTGCTGACTGCCTTCTTCTTCGGAATTTCCGACAGCGAGCCCTTGTCTACGGTCTCGGTGCTTGCCTCGTGAACCTTCTTAGAAGGCTTTTCAAACGCTTCCGGCTTGTAGGTTTCGGCGACCGTCTTTTTCTTGGATGGCAGGTTCTGCTCGGCGAACATGTCGTCGTTGTCGTCGTCCTTCGTCGCGTCGCGTGAAGCCTGCTCTTGATCATTCGATGCGTCAGCCTTCGAAGTGTCGGGCGAAGCTTGATCTTGTGCCGGAGCCTCGACCGCCGCCGTCGATTGCTTCGGCTGATCCCAGAAGAACAGGTTTTCGATGCCGCCGCTGGATTGGTTCGAGACCGTCCGCGCCGACTGCGCCTTGCCCGAGCCGTAAGCCCGATAAGAATAGGCCGAAGACTCTGAGGACGACGCGTTCGAGGAGGCAGGTTCGGCCGATGCCGATTGCGTGCTCACCGGAGTCGCGATGCCGGCTCTCGGATTAGAGTCTTTGTCGCCGTAACGCTGGTATCCCTCGCCGTTCGAGATCGTACGGGTCGAGAATTGCTGCCAAGTGACCGTAACGCGCGTTCCGACCGGAATGCGCGGATAAAGATCGAGCACGTCTTCGTTCGTCATACGGATGCAGCCGTGCGAAACGGCTTGGCCGATAGTCCAGGGGGCGTCCGTGCCGTGGATGCGGTAGGCGCTGGTGCCGAGGTACATGGCGCGAATGCCAAGCGGGTTCATCGGGTGTCCGCCGGGCACCCAACGCGGCAGGCGCGGGTTGTTGCGGACCATGTCCGGGGTCGGAGTCCACGGCGGGTTGACGCGCTTGGACGTCACGCTTGTCACGCCCTGCCAGCGGGCCTCGCCCGTCGGGATGGCTACGGGATAGGTCAGTGCTTCACCCGGCTTGGTGATCCAATAGAGCCGACGGTCGGAGAACGAAACGATGACTTGGCCCGGCTTGTACTTCGGGTCGAACGTCACGACGCTGCGACCACCGCCGTATTCGGCGCTGCCACCCCAGAGGAAATCAACGAGATCTTCGGCTTTGGCCGAAGACGCGGACATCAGCCCGCCAGCCATAATGAGGGCGGCGACGGCTAATCCGCTGATACGGCGTGGCAGGCTCATCGGGGGATGCTCCGGTTTGGTAAACAAAAAAACAACTTGGCGCAGAACGAGACTGTCATCCTGTGCTTCGAATAATGAAGAGCCGGTATAATTCAGTGCCGTTTGTCTCGGCAGAGCAGGGAAGTCACACTGCGTTAATGATTGTGCTCGGGCTGCTGACTTTCCAGGGGTTTTTGAAATTTTTGCACTGCGTGTTGCGGTTCGATGACGGAGCCGCCGATGTTCGTTCTTTGTCTGAACCAGCTTGACGCGGAGCGGCTTCGAGAATAGAACAAATAAGGAACATTTTTGCGGACTTTCGTGAGCCGTTTCCCCGGCGGCTTCTATTAACCACGAGGTTTCTTTGGGTGAGAAAACCACATGTGGCAGGCCGGCCTCGCCCTCGGATGCCGTGAAGGATGCCGTCATCGAAGGGCTGCGCTCACGTATTTTGAGCCTTGAGCGGCATGCGCCACGGCGAGGGGCATGGGCATCACGGGCGTCGTCTCCCGAACCGGCCCCTGAGAGCGTCCCGGCGTCTTTTTCTTCTCCCGGGCGGGCGCGTGGAGGAGGTGGCTGGCGGCTTGGCTGTCCGGTTTTAGATGCGCTTCTGCCTGCCGGGCTTGAGCCGAACGCCCTGCATGAGATCAAGGGTGCGCCTTCGACCAAGGAGGGCGCGTCGGCCGCCGACTGGATGGCTGGGATTGGTTTTGCCGCCCGCCTCGCCGTTCGCCGGGTTGACGCTCTGAGGGGGGCAGGACGGGGCGGAAACGTGCAGCCTTGGGTTCTATGGTGTTGGCCGCGCTCCCTTGCGGGCGAGTTTGGTTCGCCGTCAGCGGTCGGCTTTGCCCGCCTGGGGCTTGATCCGTCGCGCCTCCTCATCGTCGAGACGGCGCGCGCCAGCGAAGCGCTGAATGCGATCGAGGAAAGTCTCAGGGCGCAAAGCGTGGCCATCGTCATCGGTGCCCTTGACGAAGCGGATCTGACGCCGTCTCGCCGTCTCAGCCTTGCTGCGGGAGAGGCGGCGACGCCTTGCCTTCTTGTCACGAACCCAGCGTCTGAACCTGCCGCGGCGACGGCAACGCGATGGCGCGTCAAACGGCAGCCGAGCGCGCCGCATGCCTTCGATTCACGGGCGCCGGGTGCCACGCGGTTTTCGATTGCCCTCGAACGCTGCAAGGCGCGCCCGGAAAGCGCCGCGCAACCTGCCATGCTTGTGGAGTGGAGTGATGAAACGCGTCGTTTCGATCTGGCTGCCGTCGTGGCCGATCTTCCGGCTCAAGCGCGCGGAACCGGCGGTGGAGCCTTCGGGCCAACCGTTCGCCCTTATTGAAGGCGGCGCGCACGGCCTCGCGATCACGGCCGTCAACGGGGAAGCGGCGCGCCTCGGGATCGAGGCCGGCATCTCGCTCGCGGATGCGCGGGCGGCGCATCCGGATCTCGTGTCGCGCTTGGCCGAGCCCGAAAAAGACCGGATCGCGCTTTTGAAACTTGCGCGCTGGGCCGGCCGCTACGGTCCCAATCGGCACATCGATGGCCGCGACGGCCTGTGGATCGATATCACCGGCGTCGCGCATCTTTTCGGTGGCGAGGAAGCGTTGCTCGACGACATGGCGCGCCGCCTGCAATCGTTCGGTGTCGCCGTGCAGATCGGTCTTGCAGACACGCTCGGGGCGGCGCATGCGCTCGCCCGGTTCGGCTGCCCGCCCGAAGCCGCATGGGTGATGACGCCCGCTTCCGAGACGCGCGAGGCGGTCGGCTTGCTTCCGGTCGAAGCATTGCGGCTCGAAGCTTCGCGCGTGCTGCTGCTGAAGCGGCTGGGGCTCCGGCACATTGGTCAGCTCTACGACATTCCGCGCGATAGCTTGGCGCGGCGGTTCCGCTCATCGGATGTCGCTTCCGCCGTTCTGGTGCGGCTCGATCAGGTGCTTGGCGAAGAGGAGGAGCCGCGACGGCCGATGCAACCGCCGCCGGTTCTCTCCGTCGCGCGTGTCTTCGCCGAGCCGCTGATTTCGTCGGAAGCCTTGGAGGCTTTCGCGGGTGAGCTTGCGGTCGAATTGGCTGTGGCGCTCGCAGCGAAGGATCTCGGTGTGCGCGTTCTGCGCCTGACGTTCTATCGCGCCGACGGCACGGCGGGGACGATCACGGCGGCGATGAGCACGCCGTCTCATGACGCGCGCCACATGATTGCGCTGCTCAAGGAGAAGTTTCCGAACATCGACGCGGGCTTCGGGGTGGATCTGCTCAGGCTCGACGCCGTGCGCGCTGGCAAGCGCGGCGCGACGCAGAAGCGGTTCATGGAGGCTCAAAGCTCGCCGTTTCGCGATCCGTCGGAGCTTGTCGATCGTCTCGTCAATCGCTTCGGGCAGGACGCAATCACGGTGCTGCGCCCGAACGGCAGCCACATTCCCGAACGTGCCGAGATCCGTTTGCCGGCGCTCGAAACGCTGGCGGCAGAGGGGGCTTCGCGCGTTTCATCTTATGCGCCGCCTTGGCCTTATCCTCCGAAGCGCTTGGAGCGACCGGCTTTCCTGCTGTCGCGTCCCGAGCCGATCGAGGTGACGGCGGGCGTTCCGGCCGATCCGCCGAAGAGCTTCATCTGGCGGCGTGTCGAGCGTCGCGTGGTGCGCGCTGAAGGCCCGGAACGGATCGCGCCGGAGTGGTGGCTGACGCTCTACGCCGACGAGGGGCAGAAGAAACCGCGCACGCGCGATTATTACAGAATAGAGGATCAGAAAGGAGCCATGTACTGGGTCTTCCGGCATGGCCTTTATGAGGGCGAAGAGGCGCGCGAGCGGCCGTCGTGGTTCCTGCATGGGCTCTTTGCGTGATGGTCGAGCCGATGCGTTACGCCGAACTGCAAGTGACGACGAACTTCTCATTTCTGCGCGGAGCCTCCCACGCCGACGATCTTGTCGAACAGGCGATCGAGTTGGGGCTTTCGGCGATCGCGGTGACGGATCGCAACTCGCTCGCGGGCGTCGTGAGGGCGCATGTGGCGGCGAAGCCGACGGAGACGGAGCCGGGGCTTCGCCTCGTGATCGGGGTGCGCCTCGATCTCGAAGATGCGCCAAGCTTGCTTGTCTATCCGAGCGATAGAGCAGCCTACGGACGGCTGTGCCGTTTGTTGTCCGAGGGACAGCTTCGTGCGGACAAGGGAAAGTGCACGCTCTACCTCGCAGACGTTGCCAAGTACGCCGAGGGTCAGATTTGCATTGCGCTTCCACCGGAGGATTGGGATTGGCGGGAAGCGCAATTCCCATCTCGCGCAGAGGAAACTCATGGCGCGAAGATTCTTCCGTTCGAATTGACCCGCAGATGCTCTGGTTCCCCTCCCCCTCGCGGGGAGGGGTTAGGGGTGGGGGGCTTTAACGATGGACCCTTTCACCCCACCCCCGACCCCTCCCCGTCAAGGGGAGGGGGGAATGCCGCTATTCTCTCTCCCCGTTCTTCACGGGAAGAGGGACAGAGTGAAGGATCGCATCAATCGACGGAGTTGGTGGCGGCCCCCTACGGGGAGAGGGAGGCGCTCGAAACGTCGTTGCTGCGAATAAAAGCGGCGGTGGGCGTCGCGCCGCTCTATCTCGCTGCGTCGCATACGTATCGCAGCGATGATCGCGCGCGGATTGCAGCGCTCGCCGCGCTGGGTGAGCGATGCGGTGCGCCGATAGTCGCCACCAACGACGTTCTTTATCATCATCACGAATGCCGCCCGTTGCAGGATGTCGTCACCTGCATTCGCGAGAAGACGACGCTGCGCGAAGCCGGTCTTCGGCTCGAAGCCAATGCCGAGCGGCATCTCAAAAGCCCGGAAGAAATGGCGCAGCTTTTCCGCGGGCATGAAGTGGCGCTTGAACGCACGCTCGATATCGTCGGAGCCTGCCAATTCTCGCTCGACGACCTTCAATACGAATATCCCGACGAGCCGGTGCCGCCCGGCAAGACACCGCAAGAGCATCTCTCCGATCTGACCTGGGTGGGAGCGGACGTGCACTTTCCGGGAGGCATTCCCGACAAGGTGCGCGAGACGGTTGAACACGAGCTTGAGCTGATCGGCACCCTTAATTTCGCGCCGTATTTTCTCACCGTCCACGATATCGTCGCGTTCGCGAAGTCGAAGGATATTCTCTGCCAGGGGCGCGGTTCGGCGGCGAATTCGGCCGTCTGCTATTGCCTCGGCATCACGGCGGTCAATCCGGTCGAGGTCGATCTGCTGTTCGAGCGTTTTATTTCGTCGGCGCGTATCGAGCCTCCCGATATCGACGTCGATTTCGAGCACGAGCGGCGCGAAGAGGTGATTCAATGGATTTATAATCGCTATGGGCGCCATCGCGCCGGGCTCGCCGCGACCGTTATTTCTTATCGCTCGCGCTCGGCTGTGCGAGATGTGGGTAAAGTGTTCGGACTGTCGGAAGATACGATCTCGGCGCTCTCAGGGATGGTGTGGGGTACGCACGCGGGCGGCGTTCCGCCGACGCAGCACGTCCGCGGCGCAGGTCTCGATCCGACGGATCCGACGCTCGCTGCCGCCATGAAACTCGCTCAGCAATTGATGGGCTTTCCCCGGCATCTGTCGCAACATGTCGGCGGCTTCGTGCTGACGCGCGGACCGCTGGTTGAGGTCGTGCCGGTCGGCAACGCGGCAATGGCGGATCGTACCTTCATCGAGTGGGACAAGGACGATATCGCGGCGCTCAAGCTGATGAAGGTCGACGTGCTGGCGCTCGGCATGCTGACGTGCGTGCGTAAGGCGTTCGAGCTGATTGAGAAGCATCATGGGCGAAAGCTCACGCTCGCCAGCGTGCCGCGCGAAGACAAGCCGACCTACGACATGCTGTGCCGCGCGGATTCGCTTGGCGTGTTCCAGGTCGAGAGTCGGGCGCAGATGAACATGCTGCCGCGTCTGAAGCCGCGCATCTTCTACGATCTCGTTATCGAGGTTGCGATCGTGCGGCCGGGGCCGATCCAGGGCGATATGGTGCACCCGTATTTAAGGCGTCGCTCCGGCACGGAGGAAGTGAACTATCCATCTCCCAAGGGCGGCGATAAGGATGAACTCAAAACTATCCTCGGCAAAACTCTCGGGGTCCCACTCTTCCAAGAGCAGGCCATGCGCCTTGCGATGGTTGCTGCAGAGTTTAACGACAAAGAGGTCAGCGATCTCCGGCGCGCGATGGCGACGTTTCGCCGGGTCGGCACCATCGGGCTTCTGGAAGATAAAATGATCTCGCGGATGGTGGCGCGCGGTTATGAGGAAGATTTTGCAACGCGTTGCTTTTCGCAAATTAAAGGCTTCGGCGAATACGGCTTTCCCGAGAGTCATGCGGCGAGCTTTGCGTTGCTCGTCTACATCTCAGCGTGGATCAAATGCCATTACCCAGATGTGTTCGCGTGCGCGCTTTTGAATTCGCAGCCGATGGGATTTTATGCTCCAGCGCAAATCGTGCGGGATGCGAGTGAGCATGATGTCGAGGTCCGCGATGCGGACATAAATCTTTCGGATTGGGATTCGACGTTGGAAGACGATCCCGATGGAGGACGGCCGGCTTTGCGGCTCGGACTACGTCTCGTAGACGGCCTCAGCGAGAAAGAGGTTCACGAGGTTCCGGAGGACGCTTCGAAAAAACAGCGTAGGCGACGCAAAGCACAAATGCCGACGCTTATTTCGCCTTCGCCGGAAGCGCTGACGCTCGGGACTAGAGATCGGTTTCAGTCAGTCTCGGACGCTGCAAAGCGTGGCAGTGCGGGCATGCTCGAAAAGCTTGCGGCGGCGGATGCGTTTCGCTCGCTCGGTCTCGACCGGCGGCAGGCCTTGTGGGAGGTGAAAGCGCTCGCCAATGCGCCGCCGCTGCCGCTTTTTGCATGGGGCGAGGCGCGGGACATAGGCGAGGAAGCTGAGGTGCGCCTACCCGAGATGGCGCTCTCGGAGCACGTCGTCAATGATTACCAGACGCTGCGGCTTTCGCTCAAAGCGCATCCGATGTCGTTCCTGCGCGACGATTTTCGGCGCGACCGCGTGCTCTCGTGCGACGAACTTGGGAAGGCCAACAACGGCGCGCGGGTGCGGGTGGCGGGTGTCGTGCTCGTCCGGCAGAGGCCGGGCTCGGGCAATGTCGTGTTCATGACCGTTGAGGACGAGACGGGCATCGCCAATGTCGTCATCTGGCCGAAGCTGCTCGAACGGTTTCGCAAGGTCGTGATGACGTCGCGGTTGATCCTGATCGAGGGGCGCGTTCAAAAGCAGAAGGAAGAGCACGCGGATATCATCCACGTCGTGGCTGCAAGACTGATCGATAGAAGCGACTGGCTGCTTCGCCTCTCGGAATGGGCGGCGGATATGACCGTGCCGGTCGCGAATGCCGATGAAGTCCTGCATCCCGAGCCTGGCTCCGCGCATCCGAGCCGCAAAGACGGGGAGCGCGTTCATCCGCGGTTTTCACGTGCGCCGAAGCCGCGCCATCCGCGCAACGTGCGGATCATCCCAAAGTCGCGCGATTTCCACTGACAGCAAACATCATGGTGCGAAAAGGTTTGGCGCGACGATGTTGCCGATCAGAAGCGATCGATTACTTGCCGCTGGTGCAGGCCGTCTGCGAGGAGGTGCACTCTTCGCCGAACGTGCCCGGCGCGCAGCGCGTGTGGACGGGACCTTTCCCGGCGCGGCCCTTGGCCTCAATGATATTTGCGAGGCCGTGGGTCGACATGATGACCGCGAGGTCGTGCGTCAGGCCGTCGCCGATGGCCGCGACCTTGATACAGTCACCGGCTTGAGCCGTCGCCGAAAGTGCACATATGATCGAAGCAGCTGCGAACCCGAGTTTCAACGAGCGCATTTCTCACCCCTCCAAATAATGGATCTCCCGAGGCGGGAAACTAGTCGAGGCGCGAGCGAAAGACAGCGGATCTTGCTGTGCTATAAACAAAGGAATTGTGGGCCGTGCCGGAATTGCCACTGCCGATCCTCTCCGAAGGCATTCGACATAATCGGCGGTGGCCGTAAGTATGGAGCTTGGTTCATGACGGAAAAGTCCGAGACGCCCGTTTCGACCGGGCGATTCGACATCGGCGAGGTGGCGGCCTCGTTTCCGCCGTCCGCTACGACCCTGCTTGTCGATCGCTATCTTACGAATCGCGAGGCCGCGAGCGCCCGCGTATTTCGCGTCTACAAGCCGACGCCACCGCATTTTCGCGCAACGTGCGACGAATATCTCTACGTTTTTTCGGGACGCGGGACTTTTTGGATGAAAGACGCCACAGCGATTGCCGAGTTCGGGCCGGGGCAGCTTTTGTTTTTCGAGAAAGGGACGATCCACGCGCTTCCCGATATTCTTGAGGAGCCGATGGTATTCCTATCTGTCGACACACCGCGCCGCGATCCGAATGACATCATTTTCGTCAACCCCGAAGACGGCACGCCCGAGAGCTTCGTGCAGCGGACTTATTGATCGCGCCCGCTTTTTTAGCGCGCTATGACAAACTCCAACTTGGAGCTGGCCGATTTGGAGATGGAATGACGTTTCGAATTTTGCTCGCTGTTTCGTGTTTTCTTGTCGCCGGCGGGGCGTCGGCGCAGGAGTTCCGGCCGGCGCCCGAGGCCGCTTCGGGAACAACCGAGAAAACTCTCGTTACCGCGAAACGCCATATGGTCGTCGCGGCGGAGCCACCTGCGGTGGAGGCCGGGCGTGAAATCTTGCGGCAGGGCGGTTCGGCGGTCGATGCCGCAATTGCGACGGAGATGGTGCTCGGTCTTGTCGAGCCACAATCGTCGGGCCTCGGCGGTGGCGCGTTCATTACCATCTGGGATGCGAAAGCGCGCTCGGTGACGACGTTTGACGGCCGCGAAACGGCGCCTGCCGCCGCGAAGCCCGATCGCTTCCTGACCAGCGACGGTAAGCCGATGGCATTCGAGAATGCCGTGCTCTCCGGGCTTAGCGTCGGTGTGCCGGGCGTGCTTCGCGCCCTTTACGCGGCGCATGAAAAGCACGGCAAGCTGCCGTGGAAGACGCTGTTCGAACCGGCGATCAAACTCGCGGAGAATGGCTTTGCCGTTTCGCCGCGGCTCGCTGTTTTGCTGCGCGACGACGATCCTCAAAACTTCGCGCTGGGAGCCCGTGACTATTTCTACGAAGGTGGTACCAAGCCGCGCGCCGAAGGGGGGGTGCTGAAGAATCCGGAATACGCGGCGACGCTTCGCGCGATCGCGGACAACGGTCCTGACGCTTTCTATTCGGGCGATATTGCGGACGCGATCGTCACGTCGGTGCAAGGCGCAAAGAGCATTCACGGCGACATGACGGCTGCCGACCTGATGGGGTACGCGGCAAAGGAGCGGCCGCCTATCTGCGTTAGCTATCGCCGACGCCAAGTCTGCGGGATGGGGCCGCCGTCGTCGGGCGGCTTGACTGTTGGGGCCGTGCTGAAACTCATCGAGCCCTTTCCGCAGGTGCACGGTCCGGCGGCGGCGATGACCGCACCGGCGCTGCATATCATCGCGGAAGCCGAGAAGCTCGCGTATGCCGACCGCAATAAATACATCGCCGATCCGGATCGCATCGCGCTTCCGTCGGGCTTGCTCGATGACGCGTATCTTGCCGAGCGGCGGAAGCTCATCGATCCCAGCAAGGCGATGCAGAAAGCCGAGGCGGGTCTGCCTCCAGGACTTGCAAAAAAGACATTCGGCGTCGATGCCACTTATGAAGTTCCGGGGACGACGCAGGTTTCGATCATTGACGACGAGGGTAATGCCTTTGCGATGACGGCGACGATCGAGAGCGCGTTCGGTTCACATCTTTGGGCGAAAGGCTTCCTGCTCAACAACGAGTTGACGGATTTTTCCTTCATGCCCGTCGATGCCAACGGTGTCGCCGTCGCCAACGCAGTGGAAGGCGGCAAGCGGCCACGAAGCTCGATGGCGCCGACGATTGTTCTCGGTGCGGATGGCACGCCGGAGATTGTGACAGGATCGCCGGGCGGTTCGCAAATCATTCTTTACGTGGTGAAGACGCTTGTCGCGATGATCGACTGGGATCTTAATGCGCAACAAGCGTCGACGCTGACCAACTTCGGCAGCCAGGGCGGCCCATTTCTGATCGAATCTTCGCTGCCGATCCTATGGCCTGCCTACGAGCTAACGTCCTATGGTCAGGCGATTACCGGCGCGACGATGACGTCTGGCGTCAACACGGTCGCGCGTCGCGGCGATGTTCTCGAAGGCGGCGCCGATCCGCGCCGCGAGGGTGTCGCGCTCGGCGATTGACGTCTATGGAAGTAGAAGCCCGCTAAGAGTTTCAAGCTTGAACAATTCATCGATCAGCGTTGTCGGCGCGGGTATTTTCGGTCTCTGGCAGGCCTACATGCTGGTGCGCGCAGGGCATCGTGTTCGCTTGATCGAGGAGAGCAGCACTCCGTTCGCGCAGGCGTCGAGCCGTTGGGCGGGGGCGATGATCGCGCCGGAATGCGAGGCGGAAGGTGCGCCGATCATCGTGCGCGATCTCGGTCGCGAGGCGCTTCGTATCTGGCGTGAAGGTTATCCCGGCACCGTCGACAACGGCACACTCGTGGTGGCACATGGGCGCGATGCGGGCGATCTTGCGCGGTTCGCCAGCATGACCGAAGGGCATGTCGCCGTTGACGCATCGCGCATCCGTGAGCTTGAACCCGCGCTCGCTGGGCGGTTTGAGCGCGGACTTTATTTCGCTGGCGAATCCCATCTCGATGCGCGCAAGGCGCTCGGCTGGCTTCTCGACGAATTTCGCACGTTGGGCGGCGAAGTTCTTCTCGGTACAAAGTGGGATGAACGCACGGATGGCGTGATCATCGATTGCCGGGGGATCGGGGCGCAAGCAGATCTTGCGTCGCTCAGGGGAGTGCGCGGCGAGCGCGTGCTGATCCAAACGCGGGATATCAGCTTTTCGCGGCCTGTCCGGCTCTTGCATCCCCGGCAGCCGATTTACGTGGTGCCGCAAGGCGGCGGCCGGTTCGTCGTCGGGGCGAGTGTCGTCGAGCGTGAGGACGACGGTCCGATGACGCTCAAGTCGGCGCTCGATCTTTTAGGATCGGCCTATGCGCTGCATCCGTCGTTCGGAGAAGCGTCCGTGCTTGAGATGGGAGCGGGCGTACGGCCCGCCTTTCCCGATAACGTGCCGCGCATCGTCGTCGAGAGCGGCGGACGCGTGATCCGCGTCAACGGGGCTTACCGGCACGGTTTCCTGCTCGCGCCGGTCATGGCTCGCGAAGTTCAACGATATCTATCAGACGGCCGGCGTGAGGGGCTGCTGTTCAGCCGCCCCTGATGACGCCGACTTCGCGGCAACGATTTCCTTCGCCAACTGCAGGCACGCGACGTAGTCGGGCTTGCCGGAGCCAAGCAGCGGGACCTTGCCGACGACAAGAATTTCCGCCGGAACCGTCAACTCCGTTACGCCTTTCTGGCGTGCGAATTTCTGGAAGTCGTCGCGTTTGCAATGGGCGTCCGTCGTCAGCAGGAGCAAGCGCTCGCCCTTGCGCTGATCGGGGACCGAGACGACGACTGAAACGTGCTGTGGCCAAAGCTCGGCCGCGAGCGCTTCCACCGCCGAAAGAGAAATCATCTCGCCGCCGATCTTGGCGAAGCGCTTGGCCCGGCCTTTGATGGTGATGAAGCCCTGCGGATCGATCTCGACGATATCGCCGGTGTCGTACCAGCCGTGATCGGGCGGCTCCAGCACTCCTGGGTTCTCGGCGCGAAGATAGCCGAGCATCACGTTCGGTCCGCGAACGAAGAGGCGGCCGCCTTTCTCGATGCCGGGGACGGATTCAAGCTTTGAGTCCATCAGCGGCGACAGACGGCCGACGGTACCGCCTTTGTTGGCAAGCGGTGTGTTGAGCGAAAGGACCGGCGCCGTCTCGGTGACGCCGTAGCCTTCCAGAATGCGCACGCCGAAACGGTCCATGTAAAGTTGGCGTGTGCGGTCCTTGATGGCTTCCGCCCCTGCGACGACGAGGCGGACGCGGGCAAAATCATAAGGATGCGCGACGCGCGCGTACCCCGAGAGGAACGTATCTGTGCCGAACATGATCGTGGCGTTCGACTGATAGACGAGTTCGGGAATGATGCGATAATGCAGCGGCGTCGGATAAAGATAAATCGGCACGCCCGCGACGAGCGGCATCAACACGCCTGCGGTCAATCCGAACGAGTGGAAGACCGGAAGGGCGTTGAAGACTTTGTCGGTACCATTGCAAGCGACCCGAGTGAGGGTCTGAGCGCAATTGGCGAGGATGTTCCGATGCGAGAGAACGACGCCTTTTGGCGTGCCTTCGGAGCCAGACGTAAAGAGGATTGCGGCTGGAGCGTTGTAGTCGACCTCGACCTGCTGACGTCCGCCTTGCAGCAAACCCTTGACCTTGTCGGCGAAGGTGATCGTCGCGCGAATGTCTTCGAGGTAGACGACGCGGGCGACGCCTCCAATTGCCTGGACAAGGGATTCGAAGTGTCCCTTTTCGACGAAGACGCGCGACGTCAGAACCACCGATACGTTCGCCGCCTTGCAGGCCGAGAGGACATTGGCTGTTCCAGCCGAGAAGTTCAGCATCGCGGGAACGCGTCCGATCGTCTGCAACGCAAAGAATGTCGCGACGACACCCGCTGAGTTCGGCAGCAGCACGCCGACGGATGATCCGACGGGGGGGAGCATCGGCGCAATCTTAGCGCCGAGAACCTGGGCGCCGACGATCAATTTTTTATAGGTCAGCTTGCTGCCGAGCGGATCTTCGATGACGGGTTTGCCGGTATCACGCGTTTTGTGCGCGAGAACGAGGGCATCGAATAGTGTTTGATCGATCGGCGTTGTCAGGACAGCGCTGTCGGTCATGATGTCTTGGAGTGCGGAGCCCGCCGCCTGACGCCGGGCTTTGCCGCGAAGCGCCGGATCGATCTTCAGGTAGATTGGTGGAAAGATGGTTACGGTTGTTTTCGGGAACCAGGCCTTTTTCGTCTGAGATTTGCTGAGATAGCCGAAGTGCGAGCGTTCGAGGCCGTCGATGCGTACGGGAATGACAGGTGCGTCCGCCTTGTCGGCGATCATCGCGGTGCCGTCGTAGACTTTCATCAGGCCGCCCGTAACAGTGAGGCGGCCTTCGGGAAAGATGACGAGGGACGTACCGTCCTTCACAGCCTGAATGAGGCTGCGCATGCCGAGCGGGCGCGTCGGGTCGATGGCGTAGAACTGCGCGAGCTTTAGGAACGGTTTTGCCCACCATGTTTGCGAGATCATTGTGTCAACGGCGTAAGCGGTGTGCGATGGCACCAACGCGTGCATCAGACCCGCGTCGAGGAGGCTGACGTGGTTCGGCGCGATGATCGCCCGCTCGCCGGCCTTCGGAAGGTTTTCCAGGCCCCGCACTTCGAGACCAAAGAATGTCTTGAACAGGAACATGCTGACGTCCTTCACGCCCTCGGTGCCCCAGGCGCGCAGGACAAGCGCGACGACGACGATGTTGGCAATGCCGAGCCCGGCATAGAGAGCAGCGACGGGGATCTTTTCATATTGCAGTGCGGCGATCAGCAAGCCGACGACGGTCATGAACGCGGCCGATAGCACGTTACATCCGGCAATCACGCGCGAGCGATGGTCGACGGGCGACCAGGCCTGGACAGCGGCGAACGAGGGGACGATGAAAAGACCGCCCGCGACGGCGACGCCCGCAAGATCAACGAGCATGCGCAGGCCGTTGACGGACGAGATAACGTCAAGCGGCGTCATCGGTGTCGCGGCGCGCTGCATTCCCGATGCGAGCCAGCCGAGATCGAGCAGGAAAAGTCCCATCAAAAGCGCGCCGATAGGGACCAGCGCAAGATTGGGTCGGTTGGCGCTGGCGCGCGCGGCGACGATCGAACCGAAAGCGACGCCGACGGCAAACGTAAAAAGCGCCAGCGTATAGACGGAAGGCGCGCCGTTGAGCACTTGCGGGATGAGGTTTTGCAGGAGCGCCAGCACGGCGGCCCCGACAAGCCAAAACCATGACGTGATCAACGCGCCCTGCCAGATGCGCTTATCGCGACGCAGGTCCTTTAGCAGAGTGACCGTCGAGGTGACGATGTTCGTATCGATTTTCAGGTCAGGCACGGATGACGGCGCGGGCGGAATCAGGCGCGCCGAAAGCCAACCAAGAGTGGAAATGACGACGATCGTACCGGCGACGGCAATTAGTTCCGCATGGCTACCGGACGCGAAATTGCCACCGACCGTGCCGATTAAAATTGCGATGAAGGTCGCGCCTTCGATCAGGGCGTTGCCGGAGGGAAGCTCTTTCGTCTCAAGGTGAGATGGAAGGAGCCCATATTTCACGGGTCCGAAAAACGCGCTCAGAGTTCCGAACAGAATGAGCGCCACGAACAGCAGCGGCACCGACGGCAAAAGGAAACCGGCGGCGGCGACAACGGCAATCGGGATCTCGATCAGCCGGACGCGAGCGGCAACCTTGGCCTTATCGAATTTGTCCGCGAGTTGTCCAGCGAGCGCGGAGAATAGAAAAAACGGAAGGACCAGGGCGGCGCCCGCGAGCGTCCCCAAGGCTGGCCCGTTCTCCATCGCGAGCTTATAGACGACGAGCATCGCGAGCGCGTTCTTGAGCAGGTTGTCGTTGAGCGCCGCCAGGAGCTGGCTCCAGAACAGGGGGGCGAAGCGGCGAGACGACAGCAGGCGAGCGAACATGTGCTAACGGTCCTTGAAATGCGGGCGGCGGGATTTCAGCGAAGCAATGCGGCGGATTGGCGAGAGATCTTTGACCCTTGTGGATCATATGCGGTAAAAATTCGGCGTAAGCTCTGGTAAACGGCGTTGAAATTCCCCATTTCCGACAACCAATTCAAAAGATAAGTCGATGGTACAACACGAGGCCAGGATCGAGCTTGTCGTCAATGGCCGGAAGGCTGAAAGCGCGGCGCGTACTCTGGCGGCACTCATCGAGGAGCAAGGGCTTGGCGATGCCACAGTCGCAACGGCACTCAACGGGCAGTTCGTGCCCGAGGCGCGCCGTGCTACGACGGCGCTGGACGCCGGCGATCGCGTCGAAATCGTTTCCGCCCGTCAAGGCGGCTAGAAGGGCCTTTCGGTCGATATGAATATTCGCGATGAGAAGCTGCACCCGGCGCAGGGTCTTGCCATTTACGGCGAGGCGATCGCGTCGCGGCTGTTGCTCGGAACGGCGGGCTATCCGTCGCCGGCTATCCTGACAGGCGCGGTGAAGGCTTCGGAAGCGGCCATCGTCACGGTGTCGTTGCGCCGGGAGGCGGCCGGCGGAAAGCTCGGAGAGCGGTTTCTCGAAATCATCCGGGATCTCGGAGTGCGGGTGCTGCCGAATACGGCCGGGTGCCGAACCGCGGGAGAGGCCATCACGACGGCGCGGATGGCGCGTGAGCTTTTCGGTACGGATTGGGTCAAACTCGAAGTTATCGCCAACGACGATACCTTGCAGCCGGATGTCTTCGGCTTGGTCGAGGCTGCCGGAACGTTGACGCGCGATGGCTTCAAGGTACTCCCCTATACGACGGAAGATCTTTCGGTTGCCGAGCGACTGCAGCGGGCCGGATGCGAGGTCATCATGCCCTGGGGCGCACCGATCGGCAGCGGACGCGGGTTGGCGAATGCGCAAGCGCTGAAGAGTTTGCGGGCGTATTTTCCCGACGTGACGCTCATCGTCGATGCGGGCATCGGTGCGCCATCGCACGCGGCCTTGGCTATGGAGCTAGGCTACGACGCGGTGCTGCTTAACACCGCCGTTGCGAAGGCGGCGGATCCGGTGCGGATGGCGGCGGCTTTTTCCGCTGCGATCCAGGCGGGGCGCATCGGCTTTGAAGCCGGGCTCATTCCGGCACGCGATATGGCCGTGCCGTCAACGCCTGTCGCGGGCACGCCGTTTTTCGATCTCGATTGATCGGGCGCATCTTGAGGTCTTCGCAAATCATGCTCGAGCGCTTCTATCCCATCGTGCCCGATATCGGCTGGCTCGAACGCATCGTGCCGCTTGGGGTCAAGCTTGTGCAGCTTCGCATCAAGGATGCTTCCCCGGACGATGTGGCGGCGCAAGCCAAACGGGCGGCTGTCGTTTGCGCCGAGAATGGCTGCACCCTGGTCCTCAACGATTATTGGGAGGTCGCGCTCGATACGGGCATCGGCTTCATCCATCTGGGGCAAGACGATCTTCGTGACGCCGATCTTGAAGCGATCAAGCTCGCGGGCATCAAGTTCGGAGTATCGACGCACGACGAGGCGGAACTCGATCTCGCGCTGGCGGCGGAACCCGATTACGTGGCGTTGGGGCCGATCTACGAAACGAAACTCAAGGCCATGCCATGGGCACCGCAAGGTCTTGATAAAATTAAAGAATGGCGACGGAAAATCGGGACTCTGCCGCTCGTTGCGATCGGCGGATTGACGCCTGAACGGGCGGCGGGTGTTCTCGATGCGGGCGCCGATAGTCTGGCTGTCATTACCGACTTCTTAACATCGTCCGATCCGGACGCGCGGATCGAAGATTGGTTGCGACAGTTGCAAGCTCGATAATCCGGCTAGTTTCGTGTTAACCAGGACCTCGTGCGCTGATCGTTTATGACAGTTTTGTGTGGTTCGAATTTACGATATCGGTTTTCCACCTAGATCCCGAGTTCAGAGCCGTTCCCGCGTATGCCGTATCGATTCAAGATCAACGAACCAGTCGAAAAAGGCTTTCGCCGAATTGCGCGCGAACAGCTCGATGCGTCTTTGGCTGAGCTGGCTGGGCCAGAGGTCGGCCCCCGCAACGTCCACGAATGCCGCAAATCGTTGAAGAGATTGCGGTCGCTCGTGCGTCTCGCCGCCGATGCCATCGGCAGCGGCAAGGCGCTGCGGCGTACGAAGTCGCTCGGTGACATCGCCAAGCTGCTGTCCGCGCGACGCGACCGGACCGTCATGCTGGAAACCATCAGCAAGCTTTCGCACGAAACTCCCGACACCGCGTCGGCGCTCGACCCACTCAAGGAAAGTCTTGGGTCGCATGCGCCTGAGGAAGCCGAGGCGCTCGACGCCGATATCGCCGCGCGGGCGCGCATGCTGTTGCTCCAAGAAGCGAAAAAGTTTTCGCGCACGAAGTTCAACAAGCGAGGCTTTGCGGCGCTCGCAGGTGGTCTTGAGGCAAGTTACCGCCAAGGGCGGAAAGCTTCGAAGTACGCTTACGAAGAGCCGACGGACGAAAATTTTCACGACCTGCGCAAGGCGGTGCAGTGGCACTGGCGGCAAATGTCGTTGCTCGCGAAGGCGTGGCCGGACGAATTCGCTGTCCGAGTGCACGCGGCGCGGGATCTTTCTCAGCTGCTCGGAGATGATCACGATCTGGCGATGCTCGTAGTGGCGGCTTCGCATTCTGTGGCGATGTCTGAGGAGCAAAAGGAAACCGCCGTCGCCGTTTGCCGGCGTCAGCAGCAGATTTTGCGCGCCACGGCCGAATATCGAAGCAAGCGGCTCTTCGCCGAAAAGCCCGAAGCTTTCGTCAGCCGCGTCGCCGCCTATTGGCGTTGCAGCCGTCCACTCGATCCGCGACTTGAAGTTCAGGCCGCGCCGAGCCAAATAGCAACTGCGGGCGAGGGTGGTGCGCCGGTTGCGGCTGAAGTTCAGGCTTCGGCGGTGGAGAAACGGCCGGCACGGGCGAAGCCGAGATTGGCAACGGATTCCGAGACGCCGGCCCCATCGCAGCGCCGGGCCTGACCTGCTAAGAGCGCATTTGAGTGCCGGCATCGGGAGCGCGAATGAACGAAATTCCGAAACAGGGACGCTTTGAGAGCGAAGCCGTTGCGCTTCCCGACGCGCACCCGCCGGTTGCGCTGGGTCGTGTCGGTGTGCTGCTGCTCAATCTCGGCACGCCCGACGGCACCAGTTACTGGCCGATGCGCCGCTATCTCAAGGAATTCCTGTCGGACGATCGGGTGATCGAGGAGCCGAAGTGGAAGTGGTGGCCGATCCTCAATCTCATCATTCTGACGACGCGCCCGTCCCGCAAAGGACGGGATTACGCGACGATCTGGAATAACGAGAAAAATGAAGGGCCGCTGAAGACGATTACGCGAAGCCAGGCCGAGCAACTGGCGAAGCGGCTTGGAAACGATCCGCGCATCGTCGTCGATTGGGCCATGCGCTATGCCAGTCCGACGACGGAAAGCCGGATCTTGGCGCTCAAAGAGCAGGGTTGCGATCGCATTTTACTCGTACCGCTTTATCCGCAGTACGCGGCGGCGACGACCGCGACGGCGTGTGATCAGGCTTTCCGCGCGTTGATGAAAATGCGCTGGCAGCCGGCGGTCCGCACAACACCGAGCTATCACGATCATCCGGCTTATATCGATGCACTGGCGCGATCAATGCGAGCGCAACTTGCGAAGCTCGACTTCGAGCCTGAGAAAATCATCGCGACTTTTCATGGCATGCCGCAGAAATATTTTGCGGCGGGCGATCCGTATCATTGTTTTTGCCAGAAAACGTCCCGCCTCCTGCGGGAGACATTGGGAATTGCAGACGATCGCTGGCTGACGACATTCCAATCGCGGTTCGGCAATGATCCGTGGCTGCAACCTTATACGGATAAAACTATCGAAGGACTTGCCAAATCGGGAATTAAAAAGATCGCGCTCGTCGCGCCGGGATTTTCGGCCGATTGCCTGGAGACTCTGGAAGAGCTCAACGGCGAGAACCGGCATATTTTTGAATCGAATGGCGGCGAGAAATTCGCTTATCTGCTTGCGTTAAATGACAGTCCCGAGGGAATGGATGCCATCGAGGCGGTGGTCCGGCGCGAACTTTCGGGCTGGGTTTAAATCAAGGGCAAGACGCCGGTTTTTCCTTCCTGAATCCTAATTGCCGTTCAATTCCCGCTTTTTGCTGTCTTATATCGCCACATTTCCAAATCTTTACCGATTGTTTGTTTCCGGGACTTAAACCGGACCGGCGAATTCCTATTTTCATTTTGATTCGCTCGCGATGGAGAACGGAAATGACCGGCTTTGGCGGTTTTGAGTCCTTTGGGTTCATTCTTTTGGCGGCAGCGATCTGGGGGCTCTGGTCCACGGTCAAGATTGTTCCGCAGGGCTCGAATTTTACCGTCGAGAATCTCGGGCGCTATACACGCACGCTGACGCCCGGCATGCATATTCTCATTCCCGTTCTTGAGCGAGTGACGCATAGGCTGAACATGAAAGAGCAGGTGATGGACATTCCGAGTCAGGATGTCATTACCCGCGATAACGCTATGGTCACGGTCGATGGCGTTGCATTCTATCAGCTCTTGAATGCGGCCAAAGCCGCTTACGAAGTCGAAAATCTCGACCATTCGATCGTCAACCTGACGATGACGAACATCCGCACAGTAATGGGTTCGATGGATCTCGACGAATTGCTGTCGAACCGCGACCAAATCAATCATCGGCTCTTGCAGGTCGTCGACGCTGCGACAGAATCTTGGGGCGTGAAGGTGACACGCATCGAGATCAAGGATATTGCGCCGCCGCGCGATCTCATCGACAGCATGGCGCGGCAGATGAAAGCCGAGCGCGAAAAGCGCGCCCAGATCTTGGAATCCGAAGGGCTTCGCCAGGCCGCCATTCTGAAGGCCGAGGGCGCAAAGCAGGCGGTTGTTCTTGAAGCCGAGGGCCGCCGCGAAGCTGCTTATCGCGACGCAGAAGCACGCGAACGTTCCGCCGAAGCCGAAGCGAAAGCGACGACGTTGGTTTCGGAAGCGATCTCCCACGGCAACGTTCAGGCCATCAATTACTTCGTCGCCAACAACTATATGAAGGCGCTCGAAGCCATGGCAAAGTCGCCGAACCAGAAGATCATCATGATGCCGCTCGAAGCGTCGTCTGTCATCGGGTCGCTCGGTGGCATCGCCGCAATCGCCGCCGAGGCGTTTGGTGGCGACGGGTCAGCCGCGAAGCCGCAGGGACTGCCCCCGCGGGGGCCGCGTTCGGGTTCCGTGCCTACGACATAGGACGTTAAAGGGGCTGCTCTACCAGCGAGCTAGGGGCGACGATGCAAAGCGTTACAGGATTGATCGAGCAATTTGGGCCTTGGCTTTGGTTCGCGCTGGCCGTGACCCTGCTCGTTCTCGAATCCATCGTGCCGGGCGTGCATTTCGTGTGGTTCGGGCTATCGGCGGCGATCGTCGGCGTCATTGCGTTGGCCGCGCCGATCGGCTGGGAATGGCAGCTCATCGCGTTCGCACTGATCGCGTTGGCAGTGGTGTTCTGGGTTCGGCAGAAGAGCCGCGAAGAGTCTGCGAAACCTGACGTCCCGGGTCTCAATGAGCGTGGAACGCAGTACGTAGGACGCGTCGTGACGATCGAAGATGCGATCGTCAACGGGCGTGGGAAAGTTCGCGTCGGCGATACCGTCTGGGTGGCGGAGGGCGAAGATGGCCCCAAGGGTGCCAACGTCAAAGTTACGGGCACCGACGGAACGGTGCTGGTCGTCTCGCGGATATGAGCCGCGATTGCTAGGCAACGCCCGCGCGAAGCAGATCGTGAACGTGGACGATGCCGACCGGCTTTTGCTTTTCGAGCACGAACAACGCTGTAATCCGCGATGAATTGATGAGTTCAAGCGCGGCCGACGCGAGCAACGTCGGAGCGATCGTCTTCGGTTTTGCGCTCATCACGTCTTCGACGTTCGTTTGAAGCAGCTTCGGTCCCATGTGGCGACGCAAATCGCCGTCGGTGATGACACCGATAAGTTTGCCCTTTGCATCGATCACGCCGACGCAACCGAAACTCTTTTCGGTCATCGCGACGAGTGCGTCCGACATGGAAGCGCCGCTTGCGATCAAGGGCAGGCTGTCGCCGCGATGCATGACATCGGCGACGTACATCAGGTTGGCGCCGAGCGATCCGCCGGGATGGAAAACCTTGAAATCGTGGGCGGTGAAGCCGCGGGCATCAAGCAGGGCGATCGCCAGACTGTCACCGATCGCGAGCTGAATGGTCGTCGAGGTCGTTGGTGCGAGGCCGTGCGGGCATGCTTCCTTCACGCGCGGCAGTAGAAGCACGATGTCAGCCTGCTGTCCGAGCGCCGAATTTTGCTGCGACGTCACTGCGATCAACGGCACGGCGAAGCGGCGCGAATACGTGATGATGGGCTTGAGCTCGACGGTTTCGCCGGACCATGAAAATGCGAGGATGAGATCCGACTGCGTGATCATGCCGAGGTCGCCGTGCGAGGCTTCGCTCGGATGAACGAAGAACGCTGGCGTTCCGGTTGAAGCAAACGTCGCGGCGATTTTCTGAGCAACGTGACCGCTCTTGCCGATGCCGGTCACGATAACGCGGCCGCTGACGGCTTTCAGTCTTTGAACGGCATCGTCGAACGCCGCCGCCATGGGACCCGCCACTTCGCGCGCGAGTTGAACGAGGCCCTCGGCTCCGAGATTGAGCGTTCGGAGGGCGGAAGAAATCGGTGTGGTTTCGTCGGATTCGCTTGCCGGTCCTCGCCGCTCGCCTTCAGGCAGCTGGAATGGAATGACCTTCTGCATCCGCTCTGTGTCCCCCGCTCAAGTGCACCGCTGCGCCAGCAAAAGGAAGCTGTCGCTACGGCATTAACACTTTTCGCGTTCTCTTGCAGCGGTTGCAAGTCCGCAGGGCCTTTGCTGTGGCATTAACCAACGGAATTTAGGGCGTTGACGCGTCTTTGCGGCGTTTTGCGCCAAGGTCTGCGCGTGGGATCCGCGCGGACGAGACCAAATTTGCGCGATCGGCCAATGCTGAGTGGCCCGAAGACGATGATTCGCCCCGTGCCGCTCGCGCAGAATCAAGCGAGGCCTGGTTTAAGTGCCCGTACCGATGAGGCGTTTCAGGTCGCGCCTGAAATCGTCCGCCAGATCGGCGCGTTCGAGTGCTAGTGCGACGTTGGCAGTCAGGAAGCCAAGCTTCGATCCACAATCGTAGATGTCGCCATCGAAGCGCACGGCATGAAACGGCTGCTCGCCATCGTTCATCATGGCGATCATCGAGTCGGTCAGCTGAATTTCGCCGCCCGCGCCGCGCTCCTGCTTTTCGAGCAGATCGAAGACCTCGGGCTGGAGAACATAACGGCCAGTGATGTGCAGGTTCGACGGGGCCGTGCTGGGCTTCGGCTTTTCGACCATTTCAGTAATCGAAGAAACCTTCGCCTTGACGTCTTTCACACCGACGATGCCGTATTGATGCGTTTGGTCTTCCGGCACCGGCGCGACGGCGATGAGGTTGCCGCCGGTTCGAGAATAAGCGTCGATCATGTCGGCGAGGCAAGACGTGCGGCCGTGGTGGAGCATGTCGGGAAGCAGCAGCGCGAACGGCTCGTTGCCGACCAGTTCTCGCGCACACCATACGGCGTGACCGAGACCGAGGGGCGCCTGCTGGCGCGTGAAACTCGTCTGTCCGGCTTGGGGCAGATCGCGCATCAGTGCCTCAAGTTCTTTTTTCTTGCCGCGGGCGGCGAGAGTCGATTCAAGCTCGAACTGTTTGTCGAAGTGATCCTCGATGACACCCTTGTTCCGTCCGGTGACGAATATGAAGTGCTCGATGCCGGCGGCGCGCGCTTCATCCACGACGTGCTGAAGCACGGGGCGGTCGACGACCGTTAGCATCTCCTTCGGGACGGCCTTGGTGGCCGGAAGAAACCGGGTCCCCAGACCCGCGACTGGAAAAACGGCTTTGCGAATTGGCTTCTTCACGGCACTCATCATCTGCTCCAAGGGCGCAGGGTTGCGCTCTAAGTTCAATTACTGACGATTTAGATTTAATGCTTGTACGGAGAGACCATTGTTGCGCTGGAATTCGAAAGAGCTATTTGCACAAATAGGCGGTCTCCATTAGGTCTGGGTCGGCCATCGGGCAGAAACATCCGTGGACGTGGGTATAGAACTCGGGGGGCGATTGCAACTATGAGCGTGCTTGTTACGGGAGGCGCGGGCTACATCGGCAGCCATATGGTGCTGGAGCTTTTGGATGCGGGTGAAGATGTCGTCGTCATCGATAATCTGTCCACGGGATTTCGCTGGGCGGTCGATGGGCGCGCCACGCTCGTGGTTGGAGATATTGCAGATAACGCCCTCGTCAGGGAAACGATCCTTTCCCATAACGTAAATGCGATCATTCACTTTGCCGGATCGGTCGTGGTTCCGGACTCGGTTTCTGATCCGCTCGGCTATTATCTCAACAATACGGTTAAATCGCGGGGCCTGATTGCGACCGCCGTAGAAACCGGCGTCAAGAATTTCATTTTTTCCTCGACTGCCGCCGTTTACGGCAACCCGGAAGAAAACCCGGTATCGGAGACTGCTCCGCCCGCGCCGATGTCGCCCTACGGTTCCTCGAAGCTCATGACGGAAATCATGCTGTCGGACGCGTCGCGCGCTCACGATTTCCGCTTCATCGCGCTTCGCTATTTCAATGTCGCCGGCGCCGATCCGAAAGGACGTTCGGGACAATCGACGCCGCGCGCAACGCATCTGATCAAAGTCGCGTGCGAGACGGCGCTCGGGAAACGCTCGCAAATGGAGGTCTTCGGCATCGACTATCCGACGCCAGATGGAACCTGCCTGCGCGATTATATTCACGTCGGCGATCTCGCGAATGCGCATTCCGTAGCATTGCATCATTTGCGCCGGGGCGGCGTGTCGGACTTTTTCAATTGCGGATACTCGAAGGGGTATTCTGTCCTTGAGGTCATTGCAGCCGTGAAGCGCGTCTCGGGCGTGGACTTTAAAGTGTTGTTGTCGCCGCGTCGCGCTGGCGATCCGGCGGCCATTGTCGCGGCTTCCGCAAAGATCCGCGATAGGCTCGATTGGCGGCCGCAACATGACAATCTGGAACAGATTGTGGCGCAGGCTTTTAACTGGGAACGGCGGCTCGACGCGTTGAAGGCCGGCGAGATCGCGGACTGAGCCGCAAAACCGCCCTGAAAATCCGCCATTCGCCACAGGGTGGGATGCGAGAGTTCGCTACATTCGAGGAAGCCGCGTCGCAATGCTCTTGAATAGACCATATTCCGTAATCTTGGCGGTCACCTGGATCGCTGCGGTGTGTGCGATGGCGTCCAGCGCAGCTTTTGCGAAACCCAGCACGGAGTTCAGCGCCTTTATCGAGGGCTTGTGGCCGGACGCGAAGGTCGCGGGCGTCAGCCGGAAGACCTTCGACACCGCGTTCGCGGGCGTCGAGCCGGACTTGACCATTCCCGATCTCGACCTTCCCGGACGGCCGAAGATCGACAACAGCGGACAGGCCGAATTCACGAAGACCGCCGTCGATTATCTATCGAAATCGTATCTGCAGGGCCTCGCCGTGCAGGGGCGCAAGTTCCTCGCCGAACACAAGGCGGCGCTCGAACGCATCGAGGGGCTGACGGGCGTTGACCGCTACACGCTCGTTGCGATCTGGGGACGCGAAACGGCTTACGGCACCTATCATCCGCCGAACGACGCGATCCGCATGCTGGCGACGCTCGCCTATACCGGCAAACGCAAGGACCGCTTCCGCGAGGAGTTGATCGCTGCGCTCGTGATGCTGCAGCAGGGCATTCCCCGGTCCGATATGAAATCATCGTGGGCCGGGGCCGTCGGCCTGACGCAGGCGATGCCGACCGAATACCTCAAATTCGCGATCGACGGCGATGGCGACGGTAAGATCGATATCTGGCGTTCGGTCGCTGACGCGCTGGCATTTACGGCGAAGCAGTTGGAAGGCAAAGGCTGGGTTCGCGGCGCGCGCTGGGGATACGAAGTGGTCGCACCGCCGCACGCCGACTGCTCGCTGGAAGGTCCGCCCGACGCCCGGCCCATCGGCGACTGGGTCAGAATGGGTTTCAAGAAGGCGAGCGGAAATCCGTTCACGAAAGCTGAGCTGGCGTCGGACGCCTATCTGATGATGCCTGCGGGTGCTTACGGCCCGGCATTTCTCGCGGCACAGAATTTCCGCGTGATCAGGCTCTACAACACGTCGGATCTCTACGCGCTTTTCGTCGGTAATCTGGGCGACCGGATTAGGGGCGGGGGTGAGTTCGTGACCGCTTGGAAGTCGTTTTCTCAGCCGAAGACGCGGACCGTCGAGGGTGTCCAATCGCGGCTGAAGCAACTCGGCTACCCGATGGACAAGATCGACGGGAAGATCGGCTCCAATACGCGCAAACAGATCGGGCTGTATGAGAAGGCCAACGGTCTTTCAATCGATTGCTGGCCGTCAGAGAGGGTGCTGGCGCACGCCGAATCGCAGGCCGCGGGGCGCTGAAAAGGTCCGGCCGATTGCGCCGTTGGAGCGTCGGCCCCGAAGCTGTATGTTGGTTGCTGGAATCGTTGAGCACTGGCCATTTTACGGGTGGTTTTCTGGCCGCTTTCAAATTCGCGAAAGGCATCTGACGGCATGAGCGCCTTCTGTCGGCATCTCCGCCTCCTGGGCGTGGCGCTCGCCGTCGTGCTGGCGGCTGTGCTGGCGACGCCGGCTCTTTTCGCGCCGTCGGCGTTAGCTGGGGACGACGATCAGGTCGGGACGTTCCTTACTCCCTTTCCAGACAATGACGTCTATCAAGTGAGCGTGTTCGGCGACGACTTCGCGCCGGGCTTACTCAAGGGGCTCGATGCCGCCTTCGGCACCGACGCGAGGTTGAACATCCAGCAGCAGGTGACGCCGATTGCGGGCATCGCCATCCCGAATTTCGACGCAAAAATCGCGGGCCTTGAAAAGGCGATCGCGAGCCAGTCTTTCAATATCGCGGTCGTGATGACCGGGCAGGAAGACCGCATTTCGATCAAGGGAGAGGATGGCAAGCGCCTGCCGATAGGCAGCGAAGCCTGGATGATCGAATACACGCGACGCGTCGATCGGCTGATGCGCGTATTCAAGACGCGCAACGCGGCCGTCTATTGGGTCGGACTGCCGAACCTTGCGCGCTCGGATGCCAACGATCTGGCGCAGCGCATCAACGATGTGATCCGCGAACGCGCCTACCTCAACGGCTACAAATATATCGATGCCTACCAGGGCTTCACGGATGAAAACGGCGCCTACTCGGCTTACGGCCCGGACCTTGAGGGCGCCATCCGTCTGTTGCGTCTCAGGGACGGTGTGAATTTTACCGATCCGGGTAATCGGAAACTCGCGCATTTCGTCGAGAAAGAGCTGCGGCCCGATCTCATTCAAGCCAAGACGAACCGGAACATTCCGCTGCTCGGTGCGGAAGCGGAACAGGATAAGATCAATCCGGGTAATGCCGTGAAAACACCCGCACCGTCCTCGCCGGTGGCTGAGGGTAAGGGTTCGGCGCCGCCAGTCGTGCGGGCGCGCGGTCTCAGCGGTACGTCCGCGTCGTCAACAACCGATGGTTCGGGCGATCAGAAGCAAGACGACGGCAAAATCGTTTTGAGGGTCGTTGGCGGCAATGGCCGGGAAGAAACTCAGACGATCCAGATCGTGCGTCCCGCCATTCCGGCGTCGGTCGTGGCGCTGATGGCGCGGCGGGAAGCATCCGGCCAGCGCGGGGATATGTTGGTCGATCAGATCGCTGGCGGCATCACCTTGATGAGCTCGATTTCGCCGTCCGGAAACAGGGACCGTGGCCGCCTGTCACCGACGCAGGCGCCGTATTTCCGGCTGCTTGTCAAAGGCGAACGCCTTCAGCCGAAACCGGGGCGGGCCGACGACCTGACTTGGCCGCCGAAGCCCGATACCACCAGCGACGCGAAGCCCGCCGAGCCGCAGCCGCGCGGATGATGGCCCGACAAGCGGCCCCCCGGCTCAACAAAAGTCCTGCGTAGCTGATGTCATTTTCGGTTTTTGCTATCGTATTGTTCGCTGCGGCGCTGCACGCATCATGGAATGCTGTCGTCAAAAGCGGTGACGACAAAGTGCTTATGACAATTATGGTCGCTGCATCAGCGTCCGTGACGGCTGCGATGGTTCTTCCATTTCTCGCTTCTCCGGCGCGTCCATGCTGGCCGTTTATCGCCTCCTCCGTCCTCATTCATATCGTGTATTTTGCGCTGGTGGGCTCGGCGTATCGCGTCGGAGATATGGGACAAGTCTATCCGCTGATGCGTGGAACGGCGCCATTTCTCGTGGCGCTCGCGAGCGTATCTGCGTTCGGAGAAAAGCTCTCCATTCCGGCTTGGATGGGCGTCGGGCTGATTTGTGTCGGTATCATAACGATGGTGAAGGAAGGCAAGGCAAGCGATATGCGTGGTATCTATCTGGCGTTGCTCAATGCGATCGTGATCGCTAGCTACACATTGATCGACGGCGCCGGGACGCGCCTCTCAGGGTCTCCGACGGCGTATGCTGCCTGGGTTTTCATGCTAACGGGGTTTCCGCTGATGGCATGGGTGGTTTTCGCGAGGCGTGAGGCGTTCGTCGGTGTTGTTCGGAGGCAATGGCGAACCGGGGTGTTTGGCGGAGCCGCGACCGTACTCTCTTATGCGCTCGTGCTCGGCGCCATGATGACGGCGCCTATAGCGATGGTCGCGGCGCTCCGCGAGACGTCAATCCTTTTCGGGACTGCAATCGCCGGGATCGTTTTGCGGGAGCGTCTTGGGCCAGCGCGCTTGATCGGCGCTGGCCTTATTGGTCTTGGTGCGGTCGCGCTACGTCTTGCCTAAAACAACGGTCGATCGCTTCAGCGCGGCAGGACGGTCGAGCCCATCAGGAACTTGTCGATGGCGTGGGCTGCTTGGCGGCCTTCGCGGATCGCCCAGACGACGAGCGACTGGCCGCGACGGATATCGCCGGCGCAGAACAGCTTTGGCGAGGTTCCGAGCTTATAGTCCTTGTCCGTCGCGTCGAGGCCCTTGAAGCGTCCACGCGGCACGACGGGAAGCGCGAACTCCTTGACGATGTCGGTCTCGACCGGACCCGAGAAGCCCATCGCGAACAATACGAGGTCGGCGTCGAGCGCGCCTTCCGTGCCTTTGATCGGCTGCAGGTTGGCGTTGACGCGCGTGTAGTTGAGCTTTTTCACCTTGCCGTCTTCGCCAGAGAAGCCGGTGGTGGAGATCGAATACTCGGTCTTGGCGCCTTCGGCTTGCGACGAGGAAACGCGCAGCTTCAGCGGCCAGTGTGGCCAGGAGAGTGACTTGTTCTCCTTTTCGGGCGGCATCGGCATGATTTCGAGCTGCGTCACGCTCTTGGCTCCTTGGCGGAAAGACGTGCCGATGCAGTCGGAGCCGGTGTCGCCGCCGCCGATGACGATGACGTGCTTGTCCTTGGCCGAGATCTCGTTCGTCTTCGGCTTCTGCGGCTCGCCCGCGTTGCGGCGGTTCTGCTGCGGGAGGAAATCCATGGCGTAATGCATGCCGTCGAGGTTGCGGCCCGGCGACTTGGCGAAGAAGTCGAAAGGCTGCTCGGAGCCGATCGCGATCAGCACGGCGTCGTGCTTCGATTCAAGGTATTTCGCGGAGAGATCCTGGCCGACGTGGATGCCGCAATGGAAGGTGACGCCTTCGGCTTCCATCTGCTTGACGCGACGGGCGATGACGGCCTTTTCCATCTTGAAGTCGGGGATGCCGTAAACCAGCAATCCGCCAGGACGGGCATTCTTCTCGTAGACGTGAACGTCGTGGCCGGCGCGAGCAAGCTGTTGAGCAGCAGCCAGTCCAGCGGGGCCCGAGCCGATGACGGCGACCTTCTTGCCTGTCTTCTTGTCGGGCGGCAGCGGCTGCACCCATCCCTCATCCCAGGCGCGGTCAACGATCGAGCATTCGATCGTTTTGATCGTCACCGGCACGTCGTCGATGTTGAGCGTGCAGGCCGCTTCGCATGGCGCCGGGCAAATGCGGCCCGTCACCTCGGGGAAGTTATTGGTCGAATGCAGGTTTTCGGCGGCATCTTTCCAGTCGCCACGGTAGACGAGGTCGTTCCAATCGGGGATCTGATTGTTGACCGGGCAGCCGTTGTGACAATAGGGAATGCCGCAATCCATGCACCGCGCCGCCTGCTTTTTCGTCTCAGGCTCGGACAGCGGAACGACGAATTCCTTATAGTGCTGCAGACGCTCTTCGACCGGACGGTACTTGCGGTCGGCGCGGTCGATTTCCAGAAAACCAGTCGGCTTGCCCATTCGTCTATTTCTTCTTTCGTCTGTCTATCCGCGTTATACCGAAGCGATCGCTATTGCTTTACTGCCGCAAGTTCTGCCTCGCGATTTGTCTCGCGGGCCTTGGCCAGCTCGCTCAATGCGCGGCGGTATTCGACCGGCATCACCTTCTTGAACTTCGGCAGGTAGGCCGCGAAGTTTTTCAGGATTTCCTGAGCTCGGCGTGAGTTGGTGTAGTGAGCATGGCGCGAGATCAGCGTGTGCAGCCGTTCGACGTCCTGCTCGCGCATGTCGATCATGACGTTCCTGACGGCAATCGCGACGTCACCGCCCTGCTGTGCGAGCTTCTGTAGCGAGCCCGGGTCGGCCGTGATGGCTTCGAGCTGCACCATATCCTTGTTGAGGTTGTTTTCGAATTTGCCGCTTTCGTCGAGGACGTAGGCGATGCCGCCCGACATACCGGCCGCGAAGTTGCGTCCGGTCTCGCCGAGGACGACGACGACGCCGCCGGTCATGTATTCGCAGCCGTGATCGCCGGTACCTTCGACAACAGCATACGCACCCGAGTTGCGCACCGCGAAGCGCTCGCCGGCGACGCCACGGAAATAGCACTCTCCGGTGATGGCGCCGTAGAGCACTGTGTTGCCGACGATGATGCTTTCTTCGGGCACGATGCTCGATTTCGGATCGGGGCGGACGATCAGCTTGCCGCCGGAAAGTCCCTTGCCGACGTAGTCGTTGCCTTCGCCGATCAGATCGAGCGTGACGCCGTGCGCGACCCAGGCGCCGAACGCCTGTCCGGCGGTGCCGTTGAAGGATATCCAGATGGTGTCTTCTGGTAAGCCGGTATGACCGAAGCGCTTGGCGACCTCGCCCGAGAGCATCGCGCCGGTCGAGCGGTTGACGTTCTTGATGGCGACTTCGCCCTTTACCGGGCGCTTCAACTCGAGCGCCGGTTTCGCCAGTTCGATGAGGGTGACGTCGAGAACTTTGTCCAGGCCGTGGTCTTGGCGCTCGCTGTTGTAAATCGCGACGCCCTTCGGCGGGTGCGGTTTGTGGAACAGCTTGGTGAAGTCGAGGCCGCGCGCCTTCCAGTGCTCGATGGCGCGATCTTTATCGAGCTGATCGCTTTGGCCGATCATTTCGTTGAAGTTGCGGAAGCCGAGTTGGGCCATGATCTCGCGAACTTCTTCGGCGACGAAGAAGAAGAAGTTGATGACGTGCTCGGGCTTACCGGAGAACTTGGCGCGCAGAGCCGGGTCTTGCGTCGCGACGCCGACCGGGCAGGTGTTGAGGTGGCACTTGCGCATCATGATGCAGCCGGCGGCGATCAGGGGCGCTGTTGCGAAGCCGAATTCGTCGGCGCCGAGAAGGGCGCCGATCACGACGTCACGGCCGGTGCGGATGCCGCCATCGACTTGAACAGCGATACGGCCGCGAAGCAGATTGCCGACGAGTGTCTGGTGGGTTTCGGCGAGACCGATTTCCCACGGAGAGCCGGCGTGCTTGATCGAGGTCAGCGGGGAAGCGCCCGTGCCGCCTTCGAAGCCGGAGATCGTCACATGGTCGGCGCGCGCCTTGGCGACGCCCGCCGCGACGGTGCCGACGCCAACTTCGGAAACTAGCTTTACCGAGACGTCGGCTTTCGGATTGACGTTCTTCAGATCGTAGATGAGCTGCGCCAAATCTTCGATCGAGTAGATGTCGTGATGCGGCGGCGGTGAGACCAGTGTCACGCCCGGCGTCGAGTGACGGACCTTAGCGATCGTCGCGTCGACCTTGTGGCCGGGCAACTGACCGCCTTCGCCGGGCTTTGCGCCCTGGGCCATCTTGATCTGCATCATGTCGGAGTTGACGAGGTATTCGGTCGTCACGCCGAAACGGCCGGAGGCGACCTGCTTGATTGCGGAGCGCATCGAGTCGCCGTTCGCCATCGGCTTGAAGCGATCGGATTCCTCGCCGCCTTCGCCGGTGTTCGAGCGGCCGCCGATGCGGTTCATCGCGATTGCAAGCGTGGTGTGCGCTTCGCGGCTGATCGAACCGTAGCTCATGGCGCCGGTCGCGAAGCGCTTCACGATGCTGGCCGCGGACTCGACTTCCTCAATCGGAACGGGCTTGCGGCCAAAGCTTTCCGGAGAGCGGAAGCGGAACATGCCACGCAGTGTCATCAACTGTTCGGACTGGTCATTGATCGCCTTGGAATACTCGCGGAATTTCTGCGGTATACGGCCGGCCATCGCATCCTTGTTGTCGGTCGAGCGGACGGCGTGCTGCAGGTCGGCAACCGTCACCGGCCGCCACATGTGGGCTTCGCCGCGGACACGGTAGGCGTACTCGCCGCCGACTTCCAAGGCGTTCGCGAGTACAGGCACGTCACCGAACGCCATCTGGTGGCGCTCAACGGTTTCGCGCGCGATCTCACGGAGGCCGACGCCCTCGACCGGCGTATGCGTGCCGGTGAAATAGCGGTCGACAAAGCTCGAACGAAGGCCGACGGCGTCAAAGATCTGAGCGCCGCAGTAGGACTGATAGGTCGAGATGCCCATCTTCGCCATGACCTTCATCACGGCCTTGCCGATGGCCTTGATGAAGCGCTTCTTGACCATTTCCGGAGTGGTTCCCTCGGGAAGCTCCGGGATCATGGTGTAGAGCGTTTCGAATGCGAGATAGGGGTTGATCGCTTCCGCGCCGTAGCCCGCGAGCGTGCAGAACTGGTTGATCTCGTGCGCTTCGCCCGTCTCGATGACGAGGCCGACGGAGGTGCGGAGGCCCTGCTTGATCAGGTGATGATGCACGGCCGACGTTGCGAGCAGCGACGGAATGGCGATGCGGTCCGGACCGGCGCGCCGGTCGGACAGGATGATGATGTTGAACTCCTTGGCGCGGACATACTCTTCCGCCTCGGCGCAGATGCCGTCGAGGGCGGGGCCCATACCGCCTTCGCCCTTGTCGGCCGGATAGGTGATGTCGATGGTGATCGATTCGAAGTCGTTGTCCTTGACGGCGCCGATGCCGCGGACGCGCTCCAGGTCTTCGTTCGTCAGGATCGGTTGATCGACTTCGAGGCGCTTCTGCTTCGAAGTTCCCTGCAGATCGAGAATATTCGGACGCGGACCGATGAAGGAGACAAGGCTCATCACCAGCTCTTCGCGGATCGAGTCGATCGGCGGGTTCGTCACCTGCGCGAAGTTCTGCTTGAAGTAGGTGTGCAGGAGCTTCGATTTCGACGACAGGGCCGAAATCGGCGTGTCGGTGCCCATCGAGCCCGTCGCTTCTTCGCCCTTCTCCGCCATCGGCGTCAGAAGGAACTTGATGCTTTCCTGCGTGTAGCCGAACGATTGCTGCAGATCGAGCAGCGCGACGTTCGACTTGGCTGTCGTGGCTGTCTTCGTCGGCAGGGGCAGGTCGGAGACCTTGATCTGCGTGCGCTTCAGCCAATTTTCGTAGGGGTGGCTTGCGGCGATCTCGGCCTTGAGCTCTTCATCCGAGATGATGCAGCCCTTCTCAAGGTCGATCAGTAGCATCTTGCCCGGCTGCAACCGCCACTTCTTGACGATGTTCTGTTCTTCGACCGGCAACACGCCCGATTCCGAAGACATAATGACGGTGTCGTCCTTGGTGACGAGGTAGCGTGCCGGGCGCAGGCCGTTGCGGTCAAGCGTGGCGCCAATTTGGCGGCCGTCGGTGAAGGCCATGGCGGCGGGGCCGTCCCACGGTTCCATCAGGCAGGCGTGATATTCGTAGAAGGCGCGGCGCTTCGTATCCATCGTCGGATTGCCGGCCCAGGCTTCCGGGATCAGCATCATCGCTGCGTGCGAAAGGCTGTAGCCGCCCATGACGAGGAATTCAAGGGCGTTGTCGAAGCAGGCGGTATCGGATTGGCCTTCGTAAGAGATGGGCCAAAGCTTCGAGATGCCATCGCCAAAGAGCGGCGAGGACACGGAAGCCTGGCGTGCCGCCATCCAGTTGACGTTGCCGCGCAGCGTGTTGATTTCGCCGTTGTGCGCGACCATCCGGTAAGGATGGGCCAGCTTCCAGGACGGAAACGTGTTTGTCGAGAAGCGTTGATGCACAAGCGCCAGCGCCGACACCAGACGGGGGTCAGAGAGGTCCTTGTAATAGGCCTTCACCTGGAAGGAGAGGAACATCCCCTTGTAGACGAGGGTGCGTGTCGACAGCGAAACGGTGTAGTGGCCAATGTCGCGGCCCTTGTAGGCGTCGTGGACCGCGTTTGAAACGACCTTGCGCACGATAAAGAGGTGACGTTCGAATTCTTCCTGATCGGCCATGCCTGCGGGACGGCGGACGAAGACCTGACGGTGCACCGGCTCGACGTCGCGGACCATGTCCGACAGACAACCATTCTCGACGGGGACCGTGCGCCAGCCGATCAGCTCAAGCTTTTCTTCCTTGAGGCAGCGCGCCCAGACGCGCTCGCAGTGTGCCCGCAAGCGCTCATCGCGCGGCATGAAGATATGGCCGACGGCGTACTGGCCGGGCTCCGGCAGTTCGAAGCCGAGGGATTTCGTTTCGGCGGCCAGAAAGTCGTGCGGGATCTGAATCAGGATGCCGGCGCCGTCGCCCGACAGCGGGTCGGCGCCGACAGCGCCGCGATGCTCGAGATTTTCGAGAATCTGCAGGGCGCCTTCAACGATGCTGTGCGACTTGCGGCCCTTCAGGTTCGCGATGAAGCCGACGCCACACGCGTCTTGCTCGTGTCCCGGGTCAAAAAGGCCTGCTGCCGCCGGACGGCTTCCCGTGCCGATCTCGTCCTCTAGCGGAGACAGATAACCTTCGCTCATTTCTCGCCTCGTATGGCCTAATGGCTCAAATTCAAAACTTCGTTATTCGGAAGGGTGGCAGGTCGAAGGCTGCTTTGCTTTTCGACCTTCGCGCAATATCGTCGATAGAAGACTACTACGCCCGGTACCGTCGTTTTCGGTCAGGGCGCGTTATGGCCTGATGGCGGCTCATGGATTGAAGCCCGCCGCCGATTGCACGGCCCCGCAAACCGCATATCCTGTATTCAATCACTTGAATGTCTCCCACGCCGCCACTTAGAGGCCGCAAAGCGACGCCACGGCCGATTGCTCACGTCCGCGCTGTTCTTAAGTGACGCCCCTGCGGGCGCATAAAGGACAGCAATGTTGACCTATCTAGCAAATTCTACAGATTTGACACTGCGGCACAAGCGGTAACACGCGGGCGTTGTGATGATCGTTTTGGCAAGTGCCGAGCGATGCTTGAGCAACAAAATTTCTCAGCGGTCGCGCTCCGGCTTTCCGGACGCAAAACGGCAGCTCTGCCGAAGCACAGCTGCCGTTGGAGATTATGCTGGAGACGCGGGGTTAAGCCGCTACTTTGGTTTCAAGCTGTTGGACTGGTTCCGCGCCGCCGATGGCAATCGTCCGCGGCTTTTTGCTCTCCGGAACATTGCGGACGAGATCGACGTGCAGGAGGCCGTTCTCGAATTTGGCGCCTGTCGGATCGACGTGGTCGGCAAGCTGGAAGCGGCGCTCGAACGCGCGGGCCGCAATGCCGCGATGAAGAAAAGTCTTGTCGCCGGACTCCGCGGTCTTTTCGCCGACGATCGAAAGAGTCTGGTCTTTGACCTCGATCTTTAACTCGTCCTGTGAGAACCCGGCCACGGCCAATGTGATCCGGTATGCGTTCTCGCCGGTGCGTTCGATGTTATAAGGCGGGTAGGTGGATTCGCTGTCGAAACCGGCAGATCGATCAAGTGCCTGGAACAGGCGATCGAAGCCGATGGCGGAACGATAAAAGGGGGCAAATTCAGCGTGTCGCATGACATATCCTCCATGAGAAGCGACATGTAGACCGGCCGGTTGGCTCGGACTTCCAAGTGCGGTCCCGCTTCGCGGCAACCACACTCAAAAAGTAGGAAGCGGAAAAACCGCTTCAAGAGGACATGTCGCTAATATGTGTGCAGTCGCGCACCGGCCGTTAATAAGTGCGCCGTCACGCACGGGCCGCCAATATCGTGTGCTATCGCGTTGGTTCGCGTTTCTTCCTTGAACATTTTTTGCCTCGCAACTGGGGCATGAAGAGCGGCAGATGAAACTCGTATCCCTTTCGATCAATCCCGTTCCGAGCGGCGCTAATGTTCTGGCTTTCGACGGCTACGACGGCTTGCAGCTTCGCGCGGCGTTGTGGCATGCGACGCGCGGGCCAGCGCGCGGCACGGTCTGCATCGTGCAGGGGCGTGGCGAGTTCATCGAGAAGTACTTCGAGGTGATCGCGGATCTGAGGCGGCGGGGATTTGCCGTCGCTATTTTCGATCTCAGGGGGCAGGGCGGGTCGGAGCGGATGCTGTCGAACCCGCATAAGGGCCATGTGGTGGCTTTCACCGAATACGACCGTGATCTCGCGATTTTTATCGATGAGATCGTCCGGCCGACGCTGCCGGAGCCGCTGATCGGACTCGGACATTCGCTCGGCGGCAACATTCTGCTGCGCGGGGCGCAGGACGAGTCGAGCCCGTTCGCGCGCATGATCCTGATGTCGCCGATGATCGATATTCACAGGCGGATGCTCGGGGCGACCCGGTCGCTGGCCATGGCCTACGCGTCGACGGCATCGATGTTCGGACTGGCGACGGCGTATGTCCAGGGTGGCGGCAATCATCCCAACGACCTCACAGACTTCGAGACCAACCGGTTGACGACGGATTATGTTCGCTGGTCGCGCATCAAATCGATCATCGAAGCGGCGCCCGACCTGGCGCTTGGATCGCCGACGATCGGCTGGCTGCGGGCGGCGCTGAGAAGCTGCGCCATGCTTTCGCGGCCCGATTACCCGAAATACGTGTGCGTGCCGATGATGCTGTTCGCGGCCGGCGCCGATCACATCGTTTCGACTCAGGCGATCGAGGATTTCGCCGTCGATCTCAAATCGGGCGGGCATATTCTCATGCCGGGATCGCGGCACGAAATCCTGCACGAGACGGACGCAATTCGGCAGAGATTTTGGGCGGCTTTCGATGCTTATATGGGCATCGAGGCGACACCGTCGGGAAGCTTCTAGAGCTTGTTGAGCAAGGCCAGGACGTCTTCGTGGAGGCGAGGGTCGCCCGTCGCGATGATGTCGCCGCCAGACGACGGATCGCCACCGGTCCATGTCGTGATCGCACCGCCTGCGCGCTCGACGATCGGGATGATGGCGACGATGTCGTAGGGTTTCAGCCCGCACTCGATGATGACGTCGACGAAGCCTGCCGCGAGAAGACAATAGCCGTAGCAGTCGCCGCCGTAGCGCGTCAGGCGCGCTTTCGATTTGAGCGCGGTGAGGGCCGCTATCTGCTCGTTGGTCTCAAAGAGATCCGGGTGTGTAGACGTAAAGACGGCATCTTCGATCCGGAGACATTCGCGCGTCTTGATGCGGGCGGGACGGCCACCCCGGATGTTGTGGTAGGCAGCCTTGTCGCCCGACCAGAAGCGTTCGCCTGTGAAGGGCTGATCCACAAGGCCGAAAACCGGCTCGTCGTTCTTCAGCACTCCGATCAGCGTGCCCCACAGGGGCGAGCCGATAATAAACGAGCGAGTGCCGTCGATTGGGTCGATGACCCATTTGTAGGCGCTCGTGCCCGGGCGCGTGCCGAACTCCTCGCCGATGATGCCGTGATCGGGGAAACGGGTGGACAGCGCCTGCACGATCGCCTTCTCGGCTCCGCGGTCGGCCTTCGTCACCGGATCGAAAGCGCCGCCTGACGCTTTGTTTTCCACAGGCATCGGTTTACGAAAATGCTTGAGGATAACGGAGCCTGAAATATCGGCCAGCTCCTGTGCCACGCGGACGATGGCTTGGAATTCCGCAGCGGGCACACTTCCCGACACGCGCTCACCCTGTGATTTCAATCATTTGCCTAGTGCCCCAACGGACATTCGAAGTTACTTCGAATTAGGGCAATGTTGAAGCAGATACATATTAGTAACGTAAGTTGTGGCGAGCTGGTTACATGCACGCTCCAATGTGTCAGTGCAATACGCGTAGAGATTGCGATGACGTCCGAAGCGGCTCATCCTTCTTGTGCAAGTGCGTTGACACGCTTCTTCGTTCTTGCTGCCCAATTTGGGCGTTTCCTCCCTAGACTTGGGCCGTTCGGCTTTCGAACGGCCTTTCTTTATTGGGGAACCCGCTGCGCGCACGAGTTGCGGCGCATCTGGGCATTGCCTATCCCGATATTTAGGCCTGCGTTTTCTGATGATCAGATGTGCATTAATCGCATTTGTTGGTGATGCGCTGCACCTTTAATTTTTGCAGTGCGATATGTGAGCTTGGCTCGCGCTTCGCAGCCCTCCTTGGGCGTTTCCTCCCTAGACTTGGGCCGTTCGTGAAATTCGGACGGCCCTTTTTCTATGGTTAACCCCGGCGTTGAATCCGGGAGTTGGGAAACGCCGCGCTTTACTCAGCCGCCGCGCGATAGTCGAGCAGGGCCGGGACCTCGCTGAAGAGACACGTGGCGATGTCAATCAGGGCCTCCGAGAGGCGCTGGTAGCCCGAGTTCTCCTGGAACGTCAGCTCATTTATATACAGACCGCGATTGATCTCGATCTGGATGGCGTGCGTTCCGCGCGCCGGGCGGCCGTGATGCTCGGTTATGTAACCGCCGGCATAGGGGCGGTTCAGTTGCACCTTAAATCCGCGGCGCTGGAATTCATCGCGCACGAGCAGCGTCAGACGCGGATCCGCCGACGCGCCGAAGCGATCGCCGATGACGATGTCGGGGCGCTGGGCGCCTCCCGGCGCCATCGCCGTTGACGGCATGGAATGGCAATCCATCAGAACCGCGTAGCCGAACGTCTCGCGCGTCTGGGTTACGAGTCGCGAAAGCTCGGCATGAAACGGAAAGTAGAGCTGTTCGATTCTGGAGAGTACTGCCGAGAGGCTTAGCCGCGAGGAATAGATCTCCTCGCCATCGGCGACGATGCGGGCAACCGTGCCCAATCCGCCGGCGACGCGGATCGATTGGGTGTTGGCATGGGCGGGCAACGGCTCGATGACCAACTCGGGATCGAGTTCATAGGGTTCGCGATTGAGATCGAGGTAGGCGCGCGGAAAGCGGGCGCTGATCAGCGGTGCGCCAAGACTTGCGACCGGGCGGAAGAGTTTGTCGACGAAGCAATCCTCGGAGCGGCGAAGCGTTTTCGGATCGAGGCGGGAAATCGCCAAGAATTCCGGCGGATATAGCCGCCCGGAATGGGGAGACGAAAAAACAAAGGGCACGCCTTGTGTCCGAGGCGATAGGACGTCGTAGGACGGGAAAAAAGCGCTCGGGACTTCGTGGGATCTATCGTCGGGCATGGCTCGTCGTTGTCTCGTTCAGATCCCGGCTGCAAAATTTCGTCGTGGAAGTGGATACATTGCCTATAGGGCAGCGCGAAGTCCATGCAAGACTTTGGCATGTTTGAGTTTGCTTGGTGCTTGCGGAGGTAAAGCGCGTTTCGGGGTAAATACGTATTTCGCCACGATCTTGTGTGTTGCTATCCACAGTTTCATGCTCCGTTTACCTAAGTTGAGCCAAGTTTGCATTCGACGAGTTATGGGGTATTCCTCGTCTGGGGATTTTCGCGCACATCAGAGTAGTCATGACCGCCAAGCCATCTAGCCTGCCGATCCGTCGTATCCTGCTTGCCGAGGATGACGACTCCATGCGCGGCTTTCTCGTCAAAGCGTTGGAGAAGGCGAACTACGACGTTGTCGCCTTCGAAAACGGCGAGGAGGCCTATGAGCGTCTCAAGACCGAGCCGTTCACGCTTCTTCTCACCGATATCGTCATGCCGAAGATGGATGGGATCGAGCTTGCGCGACGCGCCAGCGAGATCGATCCGGATCTCAAGATCATGTTCATCACCGGGTTTGCGGCGGTTGTCCTCAATAGCGAAAATCAGCCGCCAAAAGACGCACATGTCCTTTCCAAGCCGTTCCATCTCAAGGACTTGGTGAAGGAAGTTGACCGTTTACTGGCGGCTTAAGCAGGGCTTTCGCCGATAATCGGCGAATTGCGGCGTTCCGGGGCTTGACCTGAGTATCGCTAACCCTCTAGAAGCCGCTTCTTCCGGGCACTTAGCTCAGCGGTAGAGCACTTCCTTGACATGGAAGGGGTCAGAGGTTCGATCCCTCTAGTGCCCACCAGGACTGCCATGGCGGTCCTTTCCCGGCGGATTTTTCGATCCCTGATAAATTCCGAAAGAATCCTGAGGTGAAGGGCGAAATTGCCCCGCCAAAAGCCTTGTGTTCTTGGATTGCCGCGGGTAGAAGCCTTGCTCTACCCAATTGTCATTCGGTGCGACGGTGGTAAGACCCGCCGGCGCCCATATTTAACCGGTGTCGTTATGAAAGTTAGAAATTCCCTGAAGTCCTTGCGCTCGCGGCACCGCGATAACCGAGTCGTGCGCCGCAAAGGCCGAGTTTACATCATCAACAAGACGCATCGCCGCTTCAAAGCCCGTCAGGGCTAAGACGTCAGCGCTCCGTGCGCGACGTTACGGCGAATTCAGAAGAGTCTTTTTGACCAAGCAACATGCCTCGATTAACTTCGGGGCATGATTTTTTCTGTGCGACTCATTCTCGTTGTTTTGGCCCTTGCGGGCGGCGCGGCAAATGCTGCGGCCGACGACGAACTATTGAAGACGATGCCTTTCCCGTCCGAGCCAGGTCCGGCGCAGCAACGGCCACCCATCGAGAAGGCGCCTCCCGCCGCAAAGGCCCCCCCTGTCGCCCCTTCGCCCGGCGCTTTAGCGCGACAGAAAGGGCCGCCCGGGATGATGGGGCTGCCCTGGCCGCAGACGCCTGAGGACGTCTCCAAAACGCTCGATAATCTCTATGCGTATCTCGCGACGGAGGGCGACCACCGCCAAGCCGGTGAGATCGGCGCGGCCATCGAACGGCTCTGGCGGTTGCAGGGTGGAGACACAGCCAATCTGCTGATCGATCGCGGCGAGATTTTCTCGTCGCGGAACGAGAACGACAAAGCATTGCCGTTTCTCGATGCGGCGGTGGAGCTTTCGCCGGAATATGCCGAAGCATGGAGCCACCGGGCCTACATCGAATACCGGATGGACAATTACCCCGCGGCGCTTGGTGATTTGCGGCGCGCACTCGCGATCGAGCCGAATAACTTCCGCGCGCTCGACGGCATGGCGAAAATCCTCGTGCTGATGGGCGAGAAGAAAGCGGCGCTTGAAGTCTACAACCAGCTTCTCAAGGTTCACCCCAATATCGAGGGTGGCGAGACGGCCCGCGACGCATTGAAGAAAGAAATCGAAGGGCAGGGGATTTAGTCCCGCCGCCCCTACGCCGCGCGCTCCGATAGGAGCCGACAGTCGTTAAACCTCTTCCGCGATCGGGGCACCGGAGTCGTCGATGAAGGCGATGCGGATCATGTTCGTCGCGCCGGGGCTGCCGAGCGGAATGCCGGCAGTGATGAGGATGCCTTCGCGCGCCTTGACTAGGCCTTCCTCGAACGCGATGCGGCAGGCTTTACGCACCATGTGTGAGAGGTTTTCCGGATCGCCCGTCAGGATCGTGTGAACACCCCAAACGAGCGCTAAGCGCCGGGCGGTCGCTTCAATCGGCGTCAGCCCGATGACCGGAATGCCCGGGCGCTCTCGCGTGACGCGGAGAACCGTCGAGCCGGTCGCGGTGTAGCAGATGATTGCACCAAGCTTCACGGTGTCGGCGATGGCGGACGCGGCGGCGGCGATGGCGTCGGCGCCGGTTGGCAATGGCTCGGTCTGGGTCGCGTAGAGCATCGGCTCGTAGACAGGATCTTGCTCAACCTCGATCGCGATCTTGTCCATCATCTGGATGGCTTCGACCGGAAACTGGCCAACAGCGCTTTCGGCCGAGAGCATGATTGCATCGGCGCCATCGAAAACTGCGGTCGCGACGTCGGAAACTTCGGCGCGCGTCGGCATCGGCGAGGAAATCATGCTTTCAAGCATCTGCGTCGCGACGATAACGGGCTTGCCGGCGGCGCGCGACAGACGCGTGATTTTCTTCTGGATGCCGGGAACCTTCTCGACCGGCATTTCGACGCCGAGGTCACCGCGCGCGACCATGATGGCATCGGAGGCAGCGATTACCTCTTCGAGCGCCAAGACGGCCGACGGCTTTTCGATCTTCGACATGATGGCGGCGCGATTGCCGATCAACCGCCTGACCTCGTGGACGTCCTCGGCGCGCTGAACGAACGATAGGGCAACCCAATCGACGCCAAGCTTCAGTGCGTGCGCCAGATCGGCCTTGTCTTTCTCGGTCAGTGGGCTGATCGCCAGCAGCGTGTCGGGCATCGAGATGCCCTTGCGGCTCGCGAGAATGCCGCCCGTCGTGACCTCGGCTTTGATCTGTGCATGGGACGCTTCGATGACGCGCATGCGGAGCTTGCCGTCGTCGAGGACGAGCATGTGTCCGGGCTGGATCGCGTCAAAAATCTGAGGGTGAGGGAGATGGACGTGGTTTGGCGTTCCGGGCGTTTCATCGCGGTCGAACGTAAAAATGGAATTCGTCGGCACGCTTACGCGACCGGCTTCGAAATTGCCGACGCGGAATTTCGGACCCTGGAGATCGGCGAGGATGCCGATGGGGTGGCGGTGGCGCGCGGCGCAGGCGCGCACGGTGTTATAGAGCGTCTTCGAGCCGTCATGCGTCGAATGACTCATGTTGATGCGGAATACGTCCACGCCAGCCATGAACAGCCGCTCGACCATTTCGGGGGCAGCAGATGCGGGGCCAAGCGTCGCTACGATTTTGACCCGCCGGTTACGTCTCATTTTTCTGCTTTTCCTTGACCGGGGTCGGTGAGGCGGATGGTCCACTCCTTGGCCTCGCCGGTATCTACTTCGAAAAATCCCGTGCGCTTATATCCACGTTTTGGGCAATCCAGAACCCCCCTGATGGCAAAGGATTTTTCCGTCGTACACATGTCGTTTTTGCCGCCCCATTCGCCGCCGCGGTCATAGTCGACGGCATGTACGTATACGAAGCGGCTCGGCAATGCGCCCTTCAAAAGGGTTTCGCACGTCTGCGAGGCGATATTCCACCAGCCCTCGGTCGCCCAGCCGGTCGTGTCCTGGTAGCCGATCGCGACGCCGACCCTGCTCGATGTTGCGTTGCAGAGTTTCAGGTCGGCGTGCGCGATGCTCGCAGAGAGGCATAGGGCCAGCAAGAAAATGACGTTCCTCGAAACTGCGCGCAGGGAATCGCGGAATAGCAAGTCAGAGGCTCCAATTCTCGAGGTGGAGAAGGTCCGGTGCTCCAGCCTTTCGTCAACGTCCCTTGAATTTCACGGATCGACAAGGATGACCCGGAAGTCATTGACGTTGGTTTGGGTCGGGCCACACAGAATAAGACCGCCGATGGGACGAAAGAAACCCGTGGAGTCGTTGTTCTCCAGGAACTTGTCGGCATTGAGATTTTCTGTCGCAGCCCGGGCGAGCGTATCGGGGAAAACCATCGCACCGGCCGGATCGCCGGCGTTGCCGCCGCCGCCATCAATACCGTCGGTGTCGCCGGCGAGGCCGGAGATGCCCGGCGTGCCGTCGAGCGCGATCGCGAGGCCAAGAGCGTATTCCTGATTGGGGCCGCCGGAACCGTTGCCGCGCACTGTCACGGTCAGCTCGCCGCCGGACATGATCGCGATCTTCTCGCCCTTGCGTTTGGCATCAAGCGCCATTTCCGCGTGCTTGCGGGCGACCTCGCGAGCTTCGCCTTCGAGATCGTCTCCAAGTTCTATGACGTGGTAGCCGAGATCACGGGCGATTGTCGCGGCGGCTTCGATCGACGCGCGTGGCGCGGCCACGATTTTGTAACTGGAATTGGAGAGCTTGGGATCGCCAGTTTTCAGCGTCTCGTTCTTGGGATCGTCAAGGGCTTTTGCGATCTCGGGCGACGGCGTGATTTTCCATTTGGCGAGGACGGCGCGCGCATCCGCCAGTGTCGAACGGTCGGCGACGGTCGGGCCGGAGCCGATCTCGTCGGGATTGTCGCCGGGAACATCTGAAATCGCGAGCGTCAGCAGGCGGGCGGGATAAACGGCGGCGGCGAGCTTGCCGCCTTTGACTTCCGAAAGGTGCTTGCGGATGCAATTCATTTCCGAGATCGGGGCGCCGGATTTCAAAAGCTGTTTGGTCAACGCCTGCTTGGCTTCGAAGCTGACGCCCGGCACGGGAGCGGACCAGATCGCGGAAGCGCCGCCCGACAGCAGGCACAGCACGAGATCGTTCGGACCGGCGCTTTTCGCAAGCGCGATTGCGCGTTCGGCGCCCACGATTGAGTTTGCATCGGGAACGGGGTGACCCGCTTCCAGGATCTCGATGATCTTGGTCGGAAGGCCGAAGCCGTGGCGCGTTGAAATGAGGCCGGAGATTTTGTCGGCCTGTCCCGCCGCGATGTAATGCTCTTCGGCCGCAACCGCCATGGCGGCTGAACCCTTGCCGGCGCCGATAACGATGATCCGGCCGCCTTCGGGAACGGCGGGCAAGTGCGACGGCAGGCAAACGGACGGGTGGGCCGTCCGATAGGCGGTTTCGAACAGCGTGCTCAAAGTCGCGCGGAGGCCGCCGTTCGTGCCGTCTTTCATAGCGTCTCCACTGGCCTATGCCTGGTTGTTATCTCATTATTGGGGTCTGGTTTGCGCAAACGCCGCGCGCACGTCAAGGCATCAGAGGCCGCAGCATAGGCGGGGGTTTCGGGTGGCTGTAATGGTGCTTATGTCGTATGGGCACACCCGTGCGCGCCGCCGGTCAGGGAGTTGGCCATGAAGACTTTCGATCCGCAGACGACCATTGAACTTGAAGCGGCGGTTTTTCGCCGCCTCGTTGAGCATTTACAGTCGCGCACGGACGTTCAGAACATCGATATGATGAATCTGGCCGGGTTCTGCCGGAACTGCCTGTCGACGTGGATGTCGGACGCGGCTCAGGCCAAGGGGCTGGATCTCTCCAAGGACGATGCCCGGGAGATCGTCTACGGGATGCCCTTCAAGGAATGGAAGGCCAAGTACCAGACGGACGCGTCCCCCGATAAGCAGGTGGCCTTCGAGCAAAACCGGCCAAAGGATCATTAATGTTTGGTCCCAGCGACTCGCGTTTCGCGAGCCGGCCGCTGGGACGGCCTCGTGTCGGGCGCCGGTGGTTCTTTTAAATGCGCTCGGCGACTTCCTGCGGGGAGCCGGACGCCGGGCGGGCCTTGTGTTGGGCACCGGCGCAATAAAGACAGCGCCGCGAATCAAAATTCATCGATACGCGACATATACAACGTCAAGATGGTCGGCTGAATTTATCCCTTTGGATTGCGGGGTTTGCTGCCTTGTTGTGACCGACGCTCGCCGCTAGCGTCGGCGGGCACTGGATAGCAGGAGTTTTCATGAGCACGCTTCAAGCCTCGGCGCAAAATCAGTTGCGCCAGTTCGTCGAGCAGATCGAACGCCTCGAAGAGGAAAAGAAGCAGCTCGCGAGCGATATTCGCGACAAGTACACGGAAGCCAAGTCCGTTGGCTTCGACGTCAAGGCGCTGCGCCAGATCGTGCGCCTTCGTAAGAAGAGCAACGAGGAGCGCCAGGAAGAAGAGAGCATCCTCGAAGTTTACATGCACGCGCTCGGGATGTTGGATCAGGCGCCGAACACGACGTCGATGGCCGACGCGATGATGGCCGCAGAGTAGGAGGAGACCTCTCCTTTGGCGCCGGCTGCTCCCCTGCGAGGAGCCGGCTGCTGGCGGGTTGGCTCTCTCCGCAACTCAAAACCAAAACAGCACCGCCCGACCCCATTCGGCGTTGAGGGCAGGCGGCGCTGGCGATGGCAGCCTTTCGGCCGCCGTCAGCTTGCGCGCGGAAAAGTGATTGGTTCCGAGCGTCTATAGGTTCACCGTAGCGTTCGGGCGTGATAAGGACAAATCGCGATTTCTTGTCCTAGGCATTAGTCCTTCTGATGGCCCACGTCACACTCAAGCAACTCCGGTATTTCGATGCTCTGGCGCGCGAGCAGCATTTCGGCCGCGCCGCCGACTCGTGCGCCGTGACGCAGCCCGCGCTGTCTATGCAGATTCAGGATCTTGAAGCGTCGCTGGGCATCGCGTTGGTCGAGCGCACGCGCAGCGGCGTCAAGCTGACGCCGAAAGGCGAGGAGATTGCCCTTCGCGCGCAAAGGCTTCTCAACGACGTGCGCAATCTCATCGATTATGCCCAGCACGCGGGCGGCGTTCTTTCGGGCACGCTTCGGCTCGGCGTCATTCCGTCGGTCGCGCCGTATTTGCTGCCGCCGCTTTTGCCTCTGCTCAAGGAAAACCATCCGGATCTCGTGCTGCATGTGCGCGAGACGCAAACGCACATTTTGACCGATGAACTCGCTGAGGGAAAGCTGGACGTCTTGCTCCTGGCGTTGCCGATCCGAAACCCCGACGTCGAGACGCTTACAGTCTTCGAAGACCGGTTCTTGCTGGCGCTCCCGAAGTCGCGGAAGCTTTCCGGGCGCGTCCGCGCGACGAAGGAAATGGTCGAGCACGATCGTCTGCTGCTGCTTGAGGAAGGCCATTGCCTTCGCGATCAGGCGTTGACGTATTGCAGCCTGCAGCAAGTCGACGACGTTAATACGTTCGGCGCGTCGAGTTTGTCGACGATCGTGGAGATGGTGTCGGCGGGCTTCGGGATCACGCTGCTTCCAGAAATCTGCCTCGGCGTCGAAAGCCGCAATCGCGAGATCAAGATGATGCGCTTCGTCGATCCGGAGCCGTCGCGGTCCATCGGGCTTGCGTGGCGGCGGTCGAGCCCGCGGCGCGCCGATTTTCTAGCGCTGGGAAAGCTCGTCAACGAAGCCGGGCAGGTCTCGCTCAAACGCGGTATTGCGGCTTTGCAGGATTAGGACGCGGCGTTTTAGCGGGCGCTGGTCTGGACCTGGCGGCTCTTTATGCCGGTCGGTATGCGGTTATCTTCGAGTTCCTTCAGCGCTTCCGCGTGTACGGCTTTGCCTTGGAACTGGTCGCACCACATCGATTCCGCCAATTGCCGTCCGGGCCTGAGCTTCATCGGCGCGATGGCGCCGATATCGTCCAAAGCTTCGAGCGTGGCAGCGACATCCGGGGCTTGCATCGGTGCGAGCGGCTGGTCGCGGGCCATCGGCTTGTCGGTCAGGAATGGCGCCAGCGGGAAAGGCCGGTAGTCCATTTCGTCCGGATGGTCATCATCATAGGCAGGGGCCTGGGCCCAATCGCTGAGGCTTGCCGGATGCATGTCGCTGACGGTCCCGGCGGAAGGGTCAAGACTTGCGACCTGGGCAATCGGCGCATCTGCAGGTTTGCTGTTCTCATTCATGGCGGCAGCCGCCAGAGCCTTCTGCGGACGGACAGCGGGCATAGGCCCTTGGACGAGCGCCGGCATCGGCATGGACGCCGCTGAAGCAATGAGAGCGTCGAGCTTGCCGCGATCGGCTTTCGACGGCAGCGTGAAGCGCGACGAGCGATCGACGGGTTTCGGTGTGGCGAGCAGGCTCGGCTGTTCGTCGTTCGCATCAAGCGAAGCAACCGTGGTCGCGGGGGCGAACGGGCGTACCGGCGGCTGAAGCGCGGGATCGGGTTCGGTCGTCAGATTGACGTTCCGGCGCAATGAGCCGTCGGCTGGTTTTGCGCGGCCGCCAAGGCCGAGCGACGCCACGACGTTGAGGCTCTTTTTCGGCGGACTGAGTTCGAGCGAAGCGACCATCGTCCGGGAGGTGCCGGGCTTCTGGCGATCATGGAAGAACTCGGCAACCTGCGTCGCAAGTTCGCCGAATCTGCTCCGCGCGACCGTAACATCGGCCGGTGTGATCGGACGTCCGTCGGCGGGAACGTACTTCGAGCGGCCGTTGGGGAATAGCAGTGCCAGTTCCTGGCGCGGCATGCGCGGCCACATCCGGACGTTGGCGGTGTCGACGTGAATGAACGGGACGCCTGACGTCGGATAATAGCCGACGCCGCCGCGTTCGCGGATCAGCGCGGAATAGCGCATCTTCTTAAGCGGAATGTCGGGGAAGGTGATGTCGATCGCCTTGCCAGTGATATGCTGGCTGGCCTTGGCTTGGCCGCCGCGAGTCTGGCGCAGCATTTCGTTGGTCGAGGCCGAGCGATAGCCGCAGATGATGTTGATCGGCTCTTTCGAACCGAGTTCTTCGTGCATTTCCCAGGCGAGATCGATTGTTGCGGGCGCGATGACCTTGATTTGGTTTTTGCGCCAATCGCGCATGATGTAATTGATCTTTTCCATCGCCTCGGGAATGTACTGACCATTCCTTTTGTAGACGACAGTGAGACGCTCTTGGGTGTGGATGTGGTAGAACGAGATCGTGCGCTCGTCGGATTGTCCAGCCGCCGTCATATTGTCGGCGTGCATACACACGGACAACATCAGCGCGAACACGCCGAATACCAGCCCTGAGCGGCGAGCGGCCACGAATTCCCCCGTCCCTACTAAAATATCCCCGAGCCCGACTGGGGCCAAAATGCTCGGCCATTAACGGTTAACCCCGAACCGTTAAGAGCCGGTAACTATCCCGTGCGGATATTTAAGGCTTCGGAATGGGCGATAAAAAGGCCGGTAGGCTCACGGATACGCAAAAGCCGGCCGAGATTGCCCGGCCGGCTTGGCGATCGATCGGCGTCGGGGCGATCAGTTGCCGCCGAAGACCTGCTTGAAGAAATTGCCGAGACCACCGCCGCTGTGCTTTTTGCGGCGGCCGCGAGAATCGTACTCGTCATCGTCATCGCCGAACAGCGAGGCGAAACCATCGTTGCGCCAGCCGTCGTTGGGGATGTCTTCAGGCGATACCTTTTTCTCGTCGGCCTTGACGATCTGGTTCCAGCGGCCGGCCAACGCGAGCGTGATGCGCTTTTCGTGGCCGTAAACGTCGTTGAAGGTCTGGACCTCACCGTTGTCGTCGACCCACGCCGTGAAGTAGGTGACGTGGACGGGGATCGGATGATCGAGGGCAACCTCGTTCTCTTCCGGCCCGTTTTTGATGAGATCGTCGACCTTCTCCTTGTCCCAACCCTTGTCCTTGCCGAGGATGATCTCGGCGAGAGTTACTGGATTGCGGACGCGCATGCAGCCGTGGCTGAAGGCGCGAACGGGCTCGTTGAAAAGGCTCTTGCTCGGCGTGTCGTGCAGATAGACGGAATGCTTGTTGGGGAACAAGAACTTCACGACGCCGAGAGCGTTGCCGCCGCCCGGAGGCTGATAAACGTTGAAGTTGCGAATGTCGGTGCGCGACCAATCGACATTGTACGGATCGATCTTGCGGCCGTTGTATTCCGCGACAAGCCCCTGACGGCGCAGCGGATCGCCGCCGGCGCGGAGGCCGGGCAACAGCTCTTTGATCTTGATCGAGTCGGGAACATTCCAGCGCGGCTGGATGACAACAGTCTTCATCGCCTCGGAAAAGATCGGCGATTGCGCATCGGGACGTCCGGAAACGATGCGTTCCTCGTGAATAACCTGGCCATCCGACACGACGCGGAATTTGAATTCCGGGATGTTGACCATGATGTAGTAATTGCCGAGGTCGGCCGGCATCCAGCGCCACTCTTCCATGTTGGCGATGAGGCGTGCTTCGGTGACGTCGTTGCCGGAGTTCAACGAGTTGCGAAGTGAGGAGCTGACGGTGGTGTTCTCGGGGCGAATGCCTTTGCTCGCCTTGTATGCCTTGACCGCTTCCGCCAGAGCCTTGTCGTAATAGGTGTCGTCGACCGCCGTGCCGTCGTCCTTGAGCGCGGGCGCGGTGACTTTGAGGCGCTTGCGGAGGATCGCAATCTGAGCGTTGCTCTGGCCGGGCTTCAAGAGCGGACCGTCAGGAATTTTGAGCGCTTCCGCTTCCTTTTTTGAAGAGCGCAAAGCGGCGAGCTTTTCGCGCAGGCGGCGGAATTGCTCCTGCTTGGGATTGAGCGACGTCAGGTAAGCGCCTTTGTCTGCCGCCGCGGCCAAGTCATCGATGACGGTCTTGCGATCGAGCAGCTCGGGCTTACGGTCGATGTAGGTGCCGAGCTGGGACGAAGGATCGCTGATGCGGTCGCCGTGAGCGTCGCGCGCGTACTCCATCGCTTCGAGCGAGAGACGCGCTTCGACGGCGGTGAGGTCATCGGGATTGTAGTCGCCAGTGGCGGTTGGCTTCAGGTCCGGGATTTTGAAATCGGCCGAACGCAGGCCCCAGCTGTCGGCATCCTGGAGCGCCGCAATCAGGTTCTTGGCCTCCGCGGTATAGCCCTGCTTGTCCACCCAGAGTGTCGAGCCCATACGCGAGGTATAGAATTTGACCAGGACCTGGCGGTCGTCGGCATCGGTGCCGGCCAATGCCTTCTTGGCGTTGTTCTGAATGTAGTCGGCGACCGGCAGATAGACGAGCCGATCGTCGGCGATGAGTTTCGGCGGCTCCGGTGCCGTCGTTGCTGTTGTTGCGGGCGCGGCTGTTTCCGTCGCGGGTGCTGCTGCGGCGGCATCGGGAGTGCTGCTGGGTTGCGGCGCTTCCGGCGTATTGGCTTGCGGAGCAGGAGCTTGCGCCGGTGAAGGAGCCGCCACAGTCGCAGCGGCAGGTGCGGCGGTCTCCGGCGATGGCTGATGCTCCATAGCGGTTTCCGCAGCGCCGTTGGTTGCGGGTGCGGGTTCGGAAGCGTTGCCGGTTCCATTGGGCTGGTCGTTAGCCGGATCGAGCGCAAATGCTGCTGAAACCGGGCCGGCCGTCAGCAACAGGCCGACCGCCAGAACTTTCGCGACGCGCATACCGAAATCCACCTTTCAACTTCCCCGGCGATACATATGCGCCAGCATTTCGTCTGACCAACCGGATCGCGGGACATGGCTGTATTGCACAGCGCTGTGGCGAAACTGTTGCTGCTTCGTGCCCTTAAACGCGCTGAAAGCCGAAAACCCGGCGCGCGTCGCGCCCCGATCCGATTTGCTCCCTTCCAACATCATAGAAATCGGAAAGTTTCAAATTGATTGCTCTTTGACAGATTTGGCGACGGGTATCGCAAAAATGCAAAAGCCCCGGATGCAGCCGGGGCTTTTGCGGTCGAGGGCGAAGGGGCTCGCTCTCTCATTCGGGCCGGTGATCTGGGACACCAACCCGAATGCAATTTCGTCGTCATGTGCGGTCAGGTCGCACCGGTCCGAGGGCACGGATCCGCGTGCACGTCGCCGCGCTCTCGCGCTTTGCGTGCAGTCCCGAAGATTTGAAAGAGATCAGTTGGTGCGTGGCTCGAGGCCGTATTCCTGCATTTTGCGGTAGAGCGTCGAGCGGCCGATGTTAAGGCGCTTGGCGACTTCCGTCATGTGTCCGCGATAGCGGCCGAGCGCCAAGCGGATCATGTCGGCTTCGATGGCTTCGAGCGAGCGAATCTCGCCGTCCTCCGCCACCGCCTGAATGCCGAGCGAGCTCCCCGAAGCCGAAGTCCGCATTTCGACCGTATGGGGAACCGTATTCTCGGCGCCGAGTAGGGCGGGTCCGGTGTAGGCCTTCGGCTTTTCGACGACCGATGGCGCTGCCGGAATCTCGGTTTCGAAGCCGTCGACGTGGGCGGCGATCTGGGGAAATTCCGCGACCATCAGTTCGGGGCTGTCGGCGAGGACGACCGCGCGGAAAACTGCATTCTCAAGTTGGCGGACGTTGCCGGGCCAGGAATAGGACTGGAGAAGGCGCATCGCGCGATCGGAGATCGTGGTGACGCGCTTGCCTTCTTCGGCCGCGAAACGGGCAATGAAATGACGCGCAAGCTCGGGGATGTCTTCGACGCGCTCGCGCAGCGGAGGCACAAAGATCGGGAAGACGTTGAGGCGATAGTAGAGGTCTTCGCGGAACTTACCGTCCTTGACCTGCTGGATCATGTCGCGGTTGGTTGCCGAGATGAGGCGGAAATTGACTTTCACCGGCCGCTTGGAGCCGATCGGATCGATCTCACCTTCCTGCAGAGCCCGGAGCAGCTTCACCTGGGCTTCGAGCGGCAACTCGCCGACCTCATCGAGGAAGAGCGTGCCGCCGTCGGCTTCCTGGAATTTACCGGTACGTTTATCGACAGCGCCCGTGAACGACCCCTTTTCATGGCCGAACAGAATGCTTTCGATCAGATTTTCTGGGATCGCACCGCAGTTGACGGTGATGAAGGGGCGGCCGACGCGATCGCTCTCGCCTTGAACGGCGCGAGCAATGAGTTCTTTGCCGACGCCGCTTTCGCCTTCGATCAGAACAGGAATATTCGATGCGGCGGCGCGCTTGCCGAGCGTGATCACGCGCTTCATGGCTTCGCCGCGAAGAACGAGATCGTTGAAGGTCAAGGTGCCGTCGGCGGTCTTTTTGATACGCGTGATTTCGTCCGTCAGCGCCTCGATTTTCAGCGCGCTCTTGATCGAAACTTCGAGCCGCTCCGGGGAAGCCGGCTTGATGACGAAGTCGACGGCGCCGCGACGCATCGCGTTGATGGCGGTTTCAATCGATCCGTTGGCGGTTTGCACGATGATCGGCGGCATCCCGGCGACGCGGCCAATGCGTTCGAGAACGGCCATGCCGTCCATTCCGGGCATGATGAGATCGAGGAGAACCAAGCCGATCAGGGACCGTTCCTGGCCTTCAAGGACCTGGATGGCCTGCTCTCCCGAACCGCAAGATTTGGTTTCAAAACCAAAACGCTTGATTGTTTCTTCGAGAATTCGGCGCTGGGCAGGATCGTCATCGACGATGAGAATACGCTTTGACATTTGCACGCAACTTTTACTCTAAACTCGGACACGGGGGTCGATGCTGAGCAACGGAAGCCGATTGCCCCAGCTTCACACACTTGGTGACCCGGAACTTACGCAACGAGCATTAGATTGCCCGACAACGGTAAACGGATAGTTTCACGTTGATGCAAATTTCTGCGACCACCCATAAGAGGCTGAACTCCCGCGAAAGTTTTTTTCGGTAGAGGTGTTCAGCGTGCGACCGGTCCGCGTGCAAGCACCGCGATTTGGCTTCTCCAAAGTCGAGGCGGGACGGGCTCGAAGCGGGCAGGCGCCTTTCTCCAGCGCCGTGTCAACGTCGTGGCCTTGATTCCGCTGGTGCTGCTTGCCATTTTTGCGGGGCGGGCGCTCTTCTGGGAGGTCCCGCTCGGCGGATTTGCGGGCGACTTGCGCTGAGGACAGCGAAGTTGACCGGGCGGGCATGCTGGCTGTCTCCGCGGTCCGTCAAATCGGCAAATTTTATCTTTCCGCGGCCTGTGCTAAGCCACCGGCCGGAATATCCAACTTTCGAGGTGCTCATGCGCAGGTGGCCTTTGTCCGACGTCAATCTCGCTCCGCAATCCGCGGCCAAGCTTGCAGAGGAACGAGACACTCTGGGCAACATGCCACAGTGGGATCTGAGCGATCTCTATTCGGGCCCCGAGGCGCCCGAAATTCAGCGGGACCTCAAGGCCGCGGCGGCTGAAGCGACGCGCATCAAGGCGGCGTATCAGGGCCGGCTCGGAGAACTCGCCAAGGATGGCGGCAAGCTCGTCAATGCGGTCAAGGATTATGAGAAACTTGCCGATCTCGCGGGCAAGCTCGGGTCGTTCTCTGGTCTCTACTATGTTCTCAATCAAACGGATCCCGCGCGAGCCAAGTTCAATGCCGACGTTTCGGAAGCGCTGACTAAGCTCTACACCGATCTCATCTTCTTCGAGCTTGAACTCAATCAGATCGAAGACGACGTCATCCAAGCGGCGCTGACGCATGAAAGTCTGAAGCGCTACAAGCCGTGGTTCGACGATCTCCGCAAGGAAAAGCCGCATCAGCTCGACGAGAAGATCGAGACGCTTTTCACCGAGAAATCCCAGACGGGCCGCGGGGCCTGGAACCGGCTCTTCGACGAGACGATGTCGGCGCTGCGGTTCGACGTCAAAGGCGAGGGCGAACAACTGTCGCTCGAACTGACGCTGAATTTCCTGTCCGATACTGACGGGAAGAAGCGTGAGGCGGCGTCGGAAGCCTTGAGTAAGGTTTTCAAGGCCAACCTGCCGCTCTTCTCGCGGATTACAAACACGCTTGCCAAGGATAAGGAAATTTCCGACCGCTGGCACAACTTCAAAGACGTTTCCGATAGCCGCAACTTGGCGAACCGGGTTGAAGGTCCGGTCGTCGATGCGCTCGTATCGAGCGTGCGGGCGGCTTATCCGCTGTTGTCGCATCGCTACTACGCGATGAAGGCGAAGTGGCTCGGCAAGGAGAAACTTGCGTCGTGGGACCGTAACGCACCGCTTCCCGATAAACCGGAACGGACGATCACATGGTCGGAAGCGGAGCAGATCGTGCTTCGCGCGTACAACGGTTTCGCGCCGGAGATGGCTGCGATCGCCAAACAGTTCTTCGACAAGAACTGGATCGATGCGCCAGTGAGACCCGGCAAGGCGCCGGGCGCATTCTCGGCTTCGACGGTGCCGTCAGTGCATCCGTACGTGATGATGAATTACCTCGGCAAGCCTCGCGACGTGATGACGCTCGCGCATGAACTCGGGCATGGCGTGCACCAGTGGCTGGCGCGGGATCAAGGTCCGCTTCTGGCGCCGACGCCGCTGACGCTCGCAGAAACCGCTTCCGTGTTCGGTGAGATGCTGACGTTCCGGGCGATCATTGGCGAGACCAAGGATCCGCGCGAGAAAAAGGCCATGCTCGCCGCCAAGGTTGAGGACATGATCAATACCGTCGTGCGGCAGATCGCGTTCTATACCTTCGAACGAAAGGTTCACGAGGCGCGACGTCAAGGTGAACTGACGGCGGAGCAGATCAACGGCTTCTGGATGGACGTTCAGGCGGAGAGCCTGGGACCGGCCATCGACCTGAAGCCCGGTTATGAGGTGTTCTGGACCTATGTTCCCCACTTCATCCACTCGCCTTTCTATGTCTACGCTTATGCGTTTGGCGACTGTCTGGTGAATTCGCTTTACGGGCTTTACGCCGAGGCGCACCCTGGATTTGTGGGGAAATACTTCGATCTCTTGAAGGCCGGGGGCTCAAAACACCATTCCGAGCTTCTTGCGCCGTTCGGGCTGGATGCGCGCGATCCCGAGTTTTGGAACAAGGGCCTCAAAGTCATTGAGGGCATGATCGACGAACTGGAGACCATGGATTGAGGCTGGGGATTGGGGTCTGAGGCCGGGGCTTGAGCCCGGTTCAGAAAGCGGTCGTTTTCTGCAGTGCAACGAATCCTTTGGAGGTGCATTGTAGGATTTGGGGGGCTGTAACTCGGGGGGATGGCGAATTTGTCGCTTTCCATCGGCCAGACGTGAGAGTAGAAGCCCGCCTCTTTGCTGCGTTGCAGTCTCATTCGATAGGTCGAGGTGCCTGAATGGCGCAAGCGCCTGCCTCTGCTCTGGCCGCCGCCGATTACGGCGCTGGAGAGGGGCATCATAAACAGAACTTCTGGGGGTTGGCGCTCGGCTCCGTCGGCGTCGTCTTCGGCGACATCGGAACCAGTCCGCTTTACGCCTTCAAGGAAGCCATTACCGCCGCATCGCATCGCGGATTGACCACTGCGGAAGCGGCGGTCGGCGTATTGTCGCTCATCTTCTGGAGCATGACATTCGTCGTCACGGTGAAATACGTTCTTCTTCTGCTCCGAGCCGACAACAAGGGCGAAGGCGGCATGTTCGCGCTGATGGCGCTGGGCCAAACGGTTGCCCGGCGAAGCGCGCCGCTTTTGGGAGCTCTCGGCGTTGCCGGCGCTTCGTTCTTCTACGGCGATGCCGTGATTACACCGGCTATTTCGGTGCTGTCGGCGGTGGAAGGTCTAACACTCATCGCGCCGCAGTTTGAACGTGCGGTCATTCCGGTCGCCGTCGTCGTTCTCGCAATTCTGTTCTGGATGCAATCGCGCGGCACCGATCGGGTCGCGCGTTTTTTTGGTCCGGTGATGGTCGTGTGGTTCGCGGTGCTCGCCATTGGCGGCCTCGTGCATATCGCCGATAATCTGCACGTCCTCAAGGCTCTCAATCCGTTGGAGGGTATTTCGTTCGTCTACCATCACGGCTTTCTGGGCCTGACGGTGATGGGCCTCGTCTTTCTCGCGTGCACGGGCGCGGAAGCGTTGTACGCAGACCTCGGCCATTTCGGGCGCCGCCCGATCACGGCGGCATGGATTTATTTGGTGATGCCGGCGCTGGTGCTGAATTATTTCGGTCAGGGCGCGCTCGTCATGAACGACGCGAATGCGGTCGAGAACCCGTTCTATCGCCTTTATCCGGATTTCATGCTGATCCCGATGCTCATCCTGTCGACGTTTGCGACGGTGATCGCGAGCCAGGCGGTTATTACCGGCGCATTTTCGTTGACCCGGCAGGCCATCCAGCTCGGGTTGGTGCCGCGGTTCGAAATCCGGCATACGTCGGAAAGCATGGCCGGGCAGATCTACATGCCGAGGGTCAACTGGATTCTCTTCATCGCGGTTCTTCTCGCGATCTTCGCTTTCCGGACGTCGTCCAATCTCGCGGCGGCTTACGGCGTGTCCGTCACGGCCGCGATGGTCATCGATACGCTGATGGCGTTTTTCGTCATCTGGAAGTGCTGGAAGTGGCCGCTGTGGCGCGTCGCGATGATCGTTATTCCGCTGCTTCTGTTCGAACAGGCGTTCTTCTCGGCCAACATTCTAAAGCTGCTTGAAGGTGGCTGGGTGCCGCTCGCCATCGCGTGCCTACTCGCGATCATCATGTTTACCTGGGTCCGGGGCACGCGCGTCCTTGCGAAGGTCACGAAACGCAACGAGGCCGATCTCGACTGGCTGGTGCGAAAGCTCGAAGCGAAGCCGCCGCACCGCGTTTCCGGTACCGCGGTGTTCCTGACCGGAGATCCCTACGCGGCGCCGACGTCGATGATGCACAACTTGAAGCACAACCGCGTCATGCACGAGCGCAATATCCTGCTTTCGATCCGGACCGAGGAGACGCCCCGCGTCGCTCGCCACGAGCGGCTGACGATCGAGCGCGTCTCGGACCATTTCATCCGCATCATCGCGCGTTACGGTTTCATGGAAACGCCGAGCGTTCCGAAGATCATCGAACATGCGCGTCGCAAGGACTGTAATATTGACATCGGCTCGACGTCGTTTTTCCTGTCGCGGCGTTCGCTCCGAATGACGGCGAAGTCGGAGATGCCGCGCTGGCAGGAGCGTCTGTTCATTGCGTTGGCCGGAAGCGCCGAGGATGCGACGACCTACTTCCAGATTCCGACCGATCGGGTCGTCGAAGTCGGAACGCAAGTCGCGGTTTAGTCCTGCACGTGTCGCCCTCGTTGCTACAACCTACGATCGGCCGATCGCAACCGGTGCCCGCAAGCCTCTGACTCAAGTCATGCGAACTTCCAAAAGCCGAGGCTGCGACACCTTGAAGCTCGCCACGTCTTGGGATACCAACCTGGGAACCGATTTGCAGAACAGACGACTGGGAGCGAAACCTTGGATATCGATACCTCAAAAGGCAGTCCGGCTATGGACTACGCAGCGCACCTCGAGACCTACCGTGAGTTTGTGCGCTTCCTGAAGTATGGGGTCATCTTCGTCGCCGTCATCCTGATCGGCATGAAGATCTTTCTGGTCTGATGCCCGGCGCTCTCAAGCCGTGAGGCCATCTCAGGTTGGGGCAGGCCGGTGATGGACTGCCCCTTTATCTTTTCTTTTCCGGCCATTCCGCGCAGCGCACCGTCCGATATGCCTTCGGCCGGCGCCATCAATTGGACCGAGACATGGTTACAACGATAGCTGTCACCAGTGAACCGGCCGACGAACCGCGCGTTGCGGTTTCGCCCGACACGGTCAAGAAGTTCACGGGCCTCGGTGCGCTCGTTCGCATCGAGCAGGGCGCAGGGTTGCGCTCGCGCTTTTCGGACGAGGCTTATCGAGCAGCGGGCGCGGAGATCGTCAGCAGAGCGGAAGCCCTTGCGGGCGCCGATATTCTTCTCAAGGTTCGCCGTCCGTCGGTTGAAGACGTTAAGGCGTTGAAGCCGGGCGCCATCGTCGCCGGAATGATTGATCCGTACAGCGATCGCGATGGTCTCGATGCGCTAGCCGGTTCCGGAGCGACGCTGTTCTCGATGGAATTCATGCCGCGCACGACGCGCGCCCAGTCGATGGACGTGCTATCGAGCCAGGCGAACCTCGCGGGCTACAAAGCCGTTATCGACGGCGCTTCGATGTTCGGGCAGGCGCTACCGCTGATGATGACTCCGGCTGGTACGGTTCCTGCGACCAAGGCTTTCATCATGGGCGTTGGCGTTGCGGGCCTTCAGGCTATCGCGACGGCTCGGCGGCTCGGGGCGCAGGTAACCGCGACCGACGTTCGTCCGGCGACGAAAGAACAGGTTCAGTCGCTCGGCGCGAAGTTCGTTGCCGTCGAAGACGACGAATTCAAGCAGGCGCAGACGGCTGCCGGTTACGCCAAGCCGATGAGCGCCGAATATCAGGCTAAGCAGGCGGAACTGGTCGCCAACCACATCAAGAACCAGGATCTCGTGATCACGACGGCGCTCATTCCAGGCCGTCCGGCGCCGAAGCTGATTTCGCGCGCGATGATCGAGAGCATGAAGCCAGGGTCGATCATCGTCGATCTTGCTGCCGAGCGCGGCGGCAATACGGAAATGACCCAACCCGGTGCGACGTTCGAAACGCCGAACGGCGTCAAGATTTTCGGGCCGCTCAATCTCGCGGCGACGATCGCGGTCAACGCTTCGAGCCTCTATGCCCGCAACCTCTTTGCCTTCCTCGAAACGATGATCGACAAGAAGGAAAAGGTGCTCGCGGTGAATTGGGACGATGAGCTGATCAAGGGGACGCTGGTCGCCAAGGATGGCCAGCTCGTACATCCGAATCTCGCGACGAAAACGGCATAAGGAGCCTCGTCATGCGCTTGATCCAATCTCTGCTCGCAGCGCTCGCGGTCACTGTTTTCAGCGCCTCGTCGGCTTTCGCGGCGGACGGGCATCTCGTCAGTCCGGCGGTCTACGAATTCATGGTTTTCGTGATCGCCATCTTCGTCGGCTATTACGTCGTCTGGTCGGTGACGCCCGCTTTGCATACGCCGCTGATGAGCGTCACGAATGCCATTTCGTCGGTCATCGTCGTCGGGGCGCTTCTGGCGGTCGGCGTCTCGCTGACGGAATCCGACAGCAGCATCGCCAAGGTATTCGGATTTCTCGCGTTGACGATGGCGTCGGTCAATATCTTCGGCGCCTTCCTCGTCACCAACCGGATGCTCGCCATGTACAAGAAGAAAGACGCGCCGCCGAAGAAAGAGGGCTGACGTTACGCCTCAAGAAGCTCGCCGCATGAGAACCGCCACAGGCATCAGATAACAGGCTCGGGAACGAACCAATGTCCGCAAACGTCGCCGCACTCCTTTATCTCGCCGCCGGCGTTCTCTTCATCATGGCGCTCAGGGGGCTATCGAGCCCAGCGACATCGCGGAAGGGCAACCTCTACGGCATGATCGGCATGGCTATCGCCATCCTGACGACGCTCGGGATCGCGGAGCCGACGGCGACGTCGTGGATTCTGATCGTTCTCGGCATCGGTATCGGCGGTTTCATCGGCGCCAAGACGGCGCGCGAAATTCCAATGACGATGATGCCGGAACTGGTTGCGGCGTTTCACTCGCTGGTCGGCCTTGCCGCCGTCTTCGTGGCGGCCAGCGCGCTTTATGCGCCGTCGGCTTTCGGCATCCTGCTCGATCCGGCGAACCCGGCTGCGGGAATCAAGGGTGGTAGCCTGCTGGAAATGTCTCTCGGCGTCGCGATCGGCGCCATCACGTTCACCGGCTCGGTTATTGCGTTTTTGAAGCTGTCGGGGCGGATGTCGGGCAAGCCGATCCTGCTGCCGTCGCGCCATCTGATTAATGCCGGCCTCGGCATCCTGCTGATCCTGATGATCTACGCGCTCATCATGTCGGGCGGGGCGGCGTGGCTGTTTTGGCTGGTCGTCGCGCTCGCACTTCTGATCGGCGTCCTGATCATCATTCCGATCGGCGGCGCGGATATGCCCGTGGTCGTCTCGATGTTGAACTCGTATTCGGGATGGGCAGCGGCCGGCATCGGCTTCACGCTCGGCAACGTGGCTCTGATCATCACCGGCGCGCTGGTCGGCTCGTCGGGCGCCATCCTGTCGTACATCATGTGCAAGGCGATGAACCGCCAGTTCCTGTCCGTCATCGCGGGCGGATTCGGTGGCGAGACGGTCGCTGCGGGCGGCGCTGCCGGCGGGGAGCAGAAGCCGGTCAAACTCGGCTCGGCGGAAGACGCGGCTTACGTTCTGAAAAACGCGTCGAAGGTCATCATCGTGCCGGGCTACGGCATGGCCGTCGCGCAGGCTCAGCACGCTTTGCGCGAGATGGGCGACGCGCTGAAGAAGGCGGGCGTCGAGGTCAAATACGCCATTCATCCGGTCGCGGGGCGCATGCCGGGGCACATGAACGTGCTGCTCGCGGAAGCCAACGTGCCGTACGATGAAGTTTTCGAACTGGAAGACATCAATAGCGAGTTCGCGCAGGCGGATGCCGTCTACGTCATCGGCGCCAACGACGTCGTCAACCCGGCGGCGGAAGAGGACAAGACCTCACCGATTTACGGCATGCCGGTGCTTCAGGTCTGGAAAGCCGGAACGGTGTTCTTTAATAAGCGTTCGCTCGCGTCGGGCTATGCCGGTATCGACAACCCTGTCTTCTACCGCGACAACACCGTCATGCTTCTCGGCGATGCCAAGAAAATGACGGAAGAGATTGTTAAGGCTCTCGCCGCCGATTAGCCGAGTTCGGGGGGTATTGGGGCGGATCGGCAACAGCTCGTTGCCGATTGCTGCGGCTCGGGGCAGAGCCGGATCGGTCTGCTATAGTCGCGAGCAGGATGGGTTTGAGGGTTTTCCGTGTTGGCTCCCGTTGCGTCTGCGTCGTTCGAAAACGATATCGAACACATTGAGATTCTCGCCGCGACGCCGGTGACGAACTCGGCGCTTTTGGCGCGCAACCTCCAATTCATTTACGAGCGGGCGTCCAAGGCACGGTTTGCCGACTATGACGTGGTCGGTATTGCGCGGGCCGCGCCGCAGCTGATGTACCGGCTATTCGATCTTCGGGTCGGGCTGCGCGAGCACTTGGCGCACTACGAGATGCTCGGCCTCATGACGCCTGAGGTGACGCAAGGGTTTCGCGACGTCTTCCGCGTGCTGCGCTACGTGTCCGACATGCTCGGAGAGGTCACGACCGGGCATCCACGCACGAACGAAGGCGGCTATTTGCTTCGCGGATTTACGGGCACCGACAACAACACTCTTGTGAACTATGCGTTCTACCGGAGCGGCGCCGCGCAGCACTTTCGCTCGGGCGATGTCGTTTTGGTGCGCGGCACGGCGCACAACAGCGCGGCGATCGCGCGGATCGGCGACGTCGACAGTCAGTTTAGCCACATCGGCATCGTCTACATCGATCCGGCGGGCGATCACTGGATGGTCGAGAGCCTGATCGAGGACGGCGCGAGCATCAATCCGTTAGCGAAAGCGCTCGACCACAACATCGTTCGCGCCGTGCTCTATCGTCATCGCGATCCAGATCTCGCGGCCCGTGCCGCCAAGTCCATTTTCGATTACGTCGCGGCATCGCGCGCCAAGGGCGGCAAGCGCATCCTCTACGATTTCTCGATGCGGACAGACGATACGCGGAACCTGTTCTGCTCAAAGCTCGTCCGGCTCGCTTACGAGCAAGGCAGCTTCGGCATGTTCGTGCTGCCGACCTATCCGACGCGCATCGTGCGCAAGAACAAGGACTTTCTCGACCGCGTCGGCGTCGCGACGGAATTGACGTTCGCACCTGCCGATATCGACATGGAGTCAGGCTTCGATCTCGTCGCCGAATGGCAGGATTACCGCGATACGGCGGGCATCCGGCTGCAGGACTTCACGATGGATAAGCTGTTCGAGTGGATGGATAAGTACGACTATCGCTTCGAAGAGACGACGGCGATCTGGCTCGTGTCCAGGCTGGGGCGGTTTTCCGCGCACTTATCGGATAGCGCCAAGGAAGTCTTGTCGTCGGTGTTTCCGCGCGTGCCGATCAACATGCCGCGCAAGACCGTTGCGGTCGTCGCGATGCTGCACAAAACGGCCGAGCCGATCTATCGCGAATTGATGAAGCTCAACCAGGAGTCCGTCGCAGAGACGGGCATTCCGCTGCACGGTCTCGACGTCATGGCGGCGCTCGAAAGGATTCGTGAACGCGAAGGTGACAGGATTGGGTATCTGGTCCGCCAGCGGCGCTAGATCAAACGCGGGTGGGTTTTTGGTTTTCAAGGTCCTATTGATCGGAGCGGTCGTTCTGTACCTGATCGCGGCGGGTGTGATGTATGCCGCGCAACGGCGCTTCATGTACTTTCCAGAGGCTATGCGAACATCGCCTGCCGCGGCAGGTCTCGCGGGTGTTTCCGAGGTCATCATCCCGACGCCGGATGGCGAGAAACTTATTGCGTGGTACGGCAAGGCCCGTCCTGGGCAACCGACGCTGCTTTATCTCCATGGCAACGGCGGATCGCTGGAGCTTCGAAGCGAAACCATCCGCAAGTACCTGAAGCACGGGCGAGGGATGTTGATGCTGGCCTATCGCGGGTTTAGCGGTTCGACCGGCGCGCCGTCGGAAGCCGCCAATGTCGCGGACGCAAAGCTCGCTTACGAGACGCTGGTGAAGGATGGGGTTCGTCCCGAAGACATCATTCTCTATGGGGAATCGCTTGGCACCGGCGTCGCAATCCAGGTGGCGCTGAAGAAGAAAGTCGAGGGGGTGATCCTCGACAGCCCGTACACGTCTATTCTCGAACTGGCATCCAATCAGTTTCCGTGGCTGCCGGTCAGTCTGCTGCTGAAGGATCGCTACGAGTCGATCAAATACATCCGCGACCTGCATGTGCCGATCTTCGTCCTGCACGGGGAAGCCGACGATGTGGTTCCTGTCGAGATGGGGCGGCGATTGTTTGCGGCGGCCAACGAGCCGAAAGAGATCAAGACCATTCCCGGCGGGGGCCATGTTATTCACGACGGCCCGTCGTTCGATTACGTCAACGCCTGGATCGATAGGCTCCGCGCCGCGCCGCCGAGAAAATCGGGTTAGTGCAGACTTCGGCGGACGGCCGACGGACAACAAAAAAAGCGGACAAACAAAAAGGCCCGCGAAAATCGCGAGCCTTAAATCGTTCTGATCGCTTTGCGGCGAGGAGCAGCTTAGAAGCCGCTGCCGCCCGTAGAGCCGCCACCACCCTGGCCGCCGCGGAAACCGCCGCCGCCGAAGCCGCCGCCACTTCCACCGCCGCTGTTGAATCCGCCGCTGCTGCCACCGTTGTTGAAGCCGCCGCTGCTACCGCCGCCGCTGTTGAAGCCACCGCCCGAACCACCACGGTTGCCACCAGGGCCGCCACGACCGCCAGCGGCGCCACGTGCAACGACGGGCTTGCTCGGTAGAAGGCCTTCGCGCTGCAGCTTCTTGCGGGCGAGTTTGCGAGCGCGACGAATTGCTTCGGCTTTCTCACGCGCTCTCTTCTCAGATGGCTTTTCAAAATGACCGCGGAGCTTCATCTCGCGGAAAACGCCCTCGCGCTGCAATTTTTTCTTAAGCGCCTTGAGAGCCTGGTCAACGTTGTTGTCGCGAACGAGAACCTGCAAGCGGTTGTATCCTCTGAATAAATTCTGTCTGTTGAATGCGCAAAAACACCGACTCCCAACGTTTCCGCCGGTGTCCGCGCTTTTTCTAAGTCGCCTTCTATCAAAGACAGTGAAGATTGGCAATCGGCCGAATGGGATTTCCGCAAGGTAGCGGCCTCGCCGCAAATGGGATCGGGCGAGCATCGGTTCGGGCGAAATCTGGGCGTCGCGGCCTCGGCGGCAACCAGCTTTCACATGAGGATGGAATCATAACATTAAGAATGGGTTGGAAGGATTTGGCGGGGAAAGGATCGGTCGTGAAGGGATACCCGAAAGCCGGGCTTTTGCTTCGAATGTTCTGTCTTGTTCTGACTGCGGTTGCGTGGGGCGCCCCTGGACAAGCCGGCGCACAGACGTCCGGACCGTGTGCAAAGCCTTCCGACGTTCAGATGGTCCAATTGCTCAATAGATGGCGCGCCGCCTTCGCAAGCGGCAGCGCCGAGCAGCTTTCAGCACTGTATGCGAACGATGCAACCTTGGTCGCGACCAAGGACGGCAAAACCTACAAGGGCCGGGAGACAATCCTCGCCTACTACAACGATTTTCTCGCGCACCGTCCGAGCCTATCGATCCGGCCGTCCTCGCTCGCCGCCGATTGCGGCAAGGCGATCGTCAGCGGCCCGGTCGTCTATCGCGTCACGGGGGAACGTAAGGGGACGCGGATGCTGCTTGGCGGCCGGTATACGGCTGAATTCAAGCAGGTGGGCGACTCGTGGCAAATCGTGCGTCATTCGCTTGCGGCCGATCCAAGAAGCGTCGGTGAGTCGTTCGACAACGGAGCGCAAAGCCCGTCGCCGCGGCAGTAGGCTCGCCCGAACAAGGGGCGCGTGCCGAAGAGCACACCGGAGGCGATGGGGGGAAGTTCCGGCATGCTCTTCGACTGGCGTCATGACGTGATCACACCTCCTTTCTTGTGGCGGTCGTTCGAAATGGAGTTCGGCAGTGCTGCGCTATTTTCGAGCACTGGAAATGAATGCGGGAACAGCGCGCAGAGCGATGAGCGTCGATCCGGCCGCCGCGACCGCGACCGAAATTGTGTTGTCGCCAAGAGCCGTATGGATTGCAGCAAATGTGGCGCCGTAAATCGCAGCGTCCACAGTCGCGAACCTGAGCGGCCATGTGCGCAGGTCCGTCGTGCTAAAGGGTTGGTCGAGCCGCATACGACCCAGCTTTTTTAGAGTGAGCCAGGCGCAAGCGCTTAAGACGACCATGATCGTGATCAGCGCGGTGGCGCGAACGAAAAGTCCAAATGCAATCTCGGTCATTGGCGAACTCCTTCGTGCGACGCGTTGCATCGTGTCGGGGCGGAAGGTCGCTGATTTTATGCCGGGCGGCTGTCACGCGTGGAACGCATGAGACGGGAAGCGGACGTCTCATTGCTCGATGGCGGGCGCACAGCGTTACTGTTGAGCTTGGACTGGCGCGGACGGCGGCAAATCGCGATCATCGACGAAGACATAGCGCTTCAGTCGTTCGCGTGTTTCGCTTTCACGGGCGAGGGAGATTTCGCCATTGCGATCGGCTTCGATCAAGGCCGACATCATAATATCGTAGTTCTTGTCCACGGCGCACAGCAGGACGAGATCGACGCCGGCGTTTAAAGCCTTGACCGCGGCGCCGCCCAGACCGTCGCGGGATTTGGTGACAGCGCCCATGCTGAAGTCGTCGGTGATCAGAAGCCCGTCGTTCTCGAAGCGCGGCCGCACGACCGTGTTGATGACGGTGTCGGAAAACGAGGCGGGCGTGGTTTTATCAACGGCGTCGAGGCGGACGTGACCGATCATCGTTGCGATGCCCGGCTCCGTCATTACGCGTCGGAACGGCAACCAGTCGCTGAGTTCGAGCTGGCTCTGGCTGGCGTTGACGTCGGCGGACGTAACATGCGTATCGCGCGCGACGCGTCCGAGTCCGGGGAAATGCTTGAGCGTGCAGATGATGTTGAATTTCGTCAGCGTATCGCAGTACCAGCCAGCCACTTTCGCAACCAGATAAGGATCGTCGTCGATGGCGCGCCAGTAGATGCGGGTTTCGCCGTCATTGCGGTCGGGTGTGCCGAGCCTCAGATCAACGACCGGACCAAAGTTCATTGTGATGCCGAGGCGTTCGAGTTCGCGTGCCTGGGTATCGGCATATTGCCTGACGGCGCGTTCGCGCTCGCTGTCCGTCTTGAGCTTGGCGATGAGCATGCCGAGAGTCGGTTGCCATTTCAGCGGCGGCGAAAGGCGCGAGACGTAGCCGCCTTCCTGGTCGGCCGAGACGATGAGGCGTGGCAGGCCTTGTTCCCGGCGGATCGTTTGCAGATCCTCGATATCCTTCGCGACATCCTGGGCCTTTCGTCCCTGAACGTTGTGGTCGGTGATGAAGATGCCGGTGATGGCTTTCTTTTCGACCAGCGGCTTGACTTGAGAAAAACTATCGAAGCCGACGATGATCCTGCTGCCGAGACGTTGCAGGCGCGCGGGGTCGCTCGCCAGGATTTCGTCGCGTGTCAGGAGTTTCTGGGGCCGAACGGGCAGTGGAGGGAGAACCGGCGCGGTTGCCGGTGTCGTCATTGCGACGATATTGCGGGCTGATTTTTTGCGGGTGCTATAGCGCGGCGAATACCGCCTATGATATTTGCGCCAACCCGACTTGTAATATCCAGACCGCGCATCGGCCGATCCGCCCGGCGGCACAACTAGCGCCGCCGATAACACGGCAATCAGAACTGCACGGATCAGGGTGTAAATCATTGCTCGTCAAATTAGCTCGTATGCCGGGCCGTTGGGCGCCGACACGACATTAAGCTTGTTTTTTTCCAACGGGGCTCTGAGCCGACTCTGGGCCATCGTCATTCATCTCAGTAAATTCTGACGGGAAAGTAGCGTTGGACAAGTTCTTCGAAGCGTCCCGAGGCGCGCACGCGGTCGAGGCCTTTGTTCAAGAGGAGCCTAATTCCGGGGTCGTTCTTTTGTACGGCGATGGCCATGCCGTCACCGAAGAATTTCGGTTCGAGGAATGGGCCGCCGCGCATTTCACAGCATTGGCGCGATAATGTCCCGTTGAGCCAAAAGGCCAGCGAGATGCCGTCATCGAACAAAAAGTCGGCCTTGCCCGAGGCCAGTCCTTCGCGCGCCAAGTCGGCATTTTCATAAATTACGAGAGGACTGTCGTGGAAGAAGGCCTTGAGAAACGCCTCATGGGGCGTTCCGCGAGCCGCCGCGATTCGCTTGCCTTCGAGACCGCTCGGCGTCATCTCGACTTGAGCGGCGTCCTTCTGGGCAGCAAAGCGGCCCGGCATGTGGAAGTAGCGATCCGTGAAGTCGACCTGCTTGAGTGCTATGGCCGTGACTTTGTGTCCGGCAATGACGGCATCGGCGTCGCCCTTTAGGAGTGCGGGAATGAGTTCTTCCCATGGACGCACCTTGATATCGCAAGATGTGTTCAGTTCCAGGCAAATGGCGCGGGCGAGATCGACGTTGAAGCCGACGAGGACACCGTCTTCGTCATAGAAGTCGAAAGGCGGGAAATCGCTGTCAGTCAGGAATCGGATGACGACGCGGCGGGGCAGAGCGGCGGCGGCTGCCGCCGGATCCGATACGGACGGGTCTTGCGCGCACACCGGGGCGGTCGATCCGATCGCCATGGTGAGGGTGACGACGATCGCCAGGAGAACATCGCCAACGACCTTACGCATCTTCATGATTCGGCAAATGCTCCGCAGGTCTTGAGCCGTCGTTCGGCACCCATTCCGTATCTTTTAATTTTACGCACTTTGAGCATATAATCCGGTTCTGGCTGGACGATGGCGGTCGTCGAGGGGGCCGGTCGGGTGCATGCGATGGTGGGGGCTCGGTCAAATACTCCGACTGCGCGAACGGTTCGCGTGCCGCCTCGCGTTGCGCCGCCTCATGCCGTGCCGCCCGGACTTGCTCCCCCACAGCCGCCCTTTCAACGCGATATTGGCCAACTTGATCGCGCGGTCAACGATTTGCGCCGCCGTGCCCCGGACTTTTCCGCAGCGTCGCCGCTTCTGCCGGGACAGCAGGCGGCATTGCTCCTAGTTCTTTCGGTGCTCATCGCCGGATTGTTCCTGCTCGATGATTTCGGTTTCGTGCTTTGGTCGCTGACCATTGCCGTTCCATTTTTGATGATCTCAGCGCTACGGATCGCGGCGCTCTGGCGCGCGGTCGGCATGCCACAGCAGCCACCTGATCCGGGTTGGCTCGACCGGCGCTACGACAACCGGCTGCCGACGTTTTCGGTGCTTGCTCCCCTTTATCGCGAGGCGTCCGTCGTGTCGGCGCTCGTCGACGCGATGAGCCGGCTCGATTATCCTCACGACCGATTGGAAATTCTTTTCATAACGGAAGCGGACGATGCCGCGACCCGCCGCGCGCTCTTGCGGACCGGGCTTCACGCCAACATGCGGATCGTGACGGTTCCGCCGGGATTGCCGAAGACCAAGCCGCGTGCGCTGAATTACGCTTTGCAGGATGCCCGCGGAACGCTCGTCGCGGTTTTCGACGCGGAAGATCATCCCGATCCCGATCAGTTGCGCTTGGCGGCTTTGGCGTTCGTTCTCGGCGGCCCGAGGCTCGCTTGCGTGCAGGCGCGCCTTGTCGTGTCGAACCCGGACGATTCTTTTCTAAGCCGGCAGTTTACGCTCGAGTACGCCGCGCTCTTTGGAGGGGTGCTTCCGGCGCTCGATTATCTTCGACTGCCTATCCCGCTAGGGGGGACGTCCAACCACTTCCGTCGCGACGTGCTGCTGAAGTGCGGAGGATGGGACCCTTTCAACGTCACCGAGGATGCCGATCTCGGCATTCGGTTGGCGCGCCTCGGATATGAGGTTTCGATCATCGACTCGGAGACGATGGAGGAAGCGCCGGTCAGGTGGGGCGTTTGGCTTGGCCAGCGCACGCGCTGGATCAAGGGCTGGATGCAGACGTACCTCGTGCATATGCGCCGTCCGTTCAGGCTTTGGCAGGATCTCGGAGCCTGGAGGTTCGCTGGCTTTCAGGTGACGATCTCGGCGATGTTGATCTCTATGCTGGCGCATCCGTGGTTCTATATTCTGGCCGGATATCATGCGCTGCTGGGGGAGCGTATTCTGCCCGACAGTCATCCGCTGCTCTGGCTGTTCGGCATCAACTTGATCGTGGGCTATGGATCGGCCGCGCTGCTGATCGTCGCGACATCGGTGGAAATGGGACTAGCCGCGCGATTGTTCTCGGTCATCTTTCTTCCCGTGTATTGGCTCGCGATCTCGTTCGCGGCTTACCGCGCCGTTATCGACCTCGTCTCAAGGCCGTTCTTCTGGGAGAAAACAATGCACGGCGGGGGGGCGTCACCTGCCGCTGCTCGACGGCGCAGACGGCGAAAGCGTTAACGTTGCGCGTGGCGCCAGCGCCATGATTTGCCGCATGCCGGCTAGTGATGAAAAGCCGTCGTAAATCTGTTAAGTTCCTGTAGCCGCCGGTAATTTGGTCGGAACCAAACACCGTCGGGCGAGTAGTGTTCGTTTGAACGTGTTTGACGGCCTGTCACCATGAAACGTGCCCTTCAATCGTTTCTGAATCAGTGCATCAAGACCGGAACCCTGACGGTCTTGCTGCCGACCGGCGAGCGGTTGACGTCGGGAGACGGCTCCGGTTTGCCGCTTACTGTCACGCTTCACGATTCCAAGGCCGGCCTCGATCTTTTCCTGCATCCGCAAATGGCGCTCGGCGAACTCTTCACCGATGGGCGGCTGACGGTATCGGGTGGCTCGATCTACGACTTGCTGGAGCTTCTGGGCCGCAATCTCCACAGTCTGACGCCGCCGCAGTTCGGGCATATCCGCCATGTGGTCCGCAATGCGTTCGACCGCTGGACGCGGCGGAATTCAGAACGCCTGTCGCGCGACAACGTTCATCACCACTACGATATCGATGATCGCATCTACGAGTTGTTCCTCGATTCCGATCGCCAATATTCGTGCGCCTATTTCGAAACACCGGACCAAGATTTGGAGGCGGCCCAGCTTGCGAAGAAGAGGCACATCGTAGCCAAGCTGCTGATTGAGCCAGGGGCCAAAGTTCTCGACATCGGCAGCGGCTGGGGCGGAATGGCTCTCTACCTCGCGGGCATCGCGGGCGCCGACGTGACGGGTCTGACGCTGTCACCGGAGCAGCTTAAAGTTGCGCAGCGACGGGCTGGCGAGAGAGGACTTAGCTCGCGCGTTCGCTTTCGCCTTGAAGATTACCGAGCACTTTCGGAGACGTTCGATCGCATCGTTTCGGTCGGTATGTTCGAGCATGTCGGCCTGAAGGACTATGAAATATACTTCAACACGATCAACCGAAGCATGAAGGACGACGGAGTCGCATTGCTGCACTCGATCGGACGCATGGACGGGCGAAGCGCGATGAATCCGTGGTTCGCAAAGTACATCTTTCCAGGCAGCTACGTGCCGTCGCTTGCCGAAGTTTTTCCGGCCATCGAGAGCGCGGGTCTCATCGTTACGGATGTCGAGATCCTGCGCGTGCACTACGCCGAAACTCTTGCCGCGTGGCGGCATCGGTTCATGGCGCGTCGGGCGGAGGCCGCGGAAGTCTTAGGCGAGCGCTTTTGCCGGATGTGGGAATTTTATCTGGCGGCGGGCGAAGCCGGATTTCGGTATGGAGGGCTAATGGTCTTCCAGATCCAACTCGCAAAGAAAATTGATGCTGTGCCGTTCACGCGCGATTATATCGCCGTGGAGGAAGAGAAGCTGCGCGAGCGTGAGAGTTCGACGACGGACCAGACCGTGGCGGCCGAATAAAAAGTCGGGCTTTTCCTGTTTCGGAGATTAATGCGAAGCGACGACTGAAGCGATAAGGCGGTCGGACAACGTCGCTTCTTTGCGGATATCCGGCTAGGCCAACATCTCGATGCCGAATGCCACGATGATGGCGCAGGTCATCACGACGACCACGCAGATCAGCGAGATGAAGACATGATATCCGTCGGACGCGTGGTGATCGTCTTCGCAAAGACGAACTTTCCCGGCATGCTTTTGCATACAGAAACCCAAGTTTAAAAAAGCTCTCAAAATCGAAGCGAGCGACATAAGGCTCTTCGAAAGCACATACAAGCTGCGGCTACGGAATTGCTGGCCTGCGTTTTCGTATGATCCGTGCGGCGCTTCGCCCTTTCTCGACGATCGCCGGATTGGGGAAGTGCCCGGTTCTTCAGGGGAATGAGCCAGCAACGGCGGGAGAAACGCGCAATCGGGCTCGCTGCGGAGTTCGGATCCGCCCGGCTTCAGCATGATGCTGCGGCGCAACTTTCAACCGATTTAGATGGTAGGCCAGCGCCGCGTTCATAATGAATTCATGCGCGCAGTCGGAAATAGAGGTCATGCTGCATTGCAGCTAAAAACACTCATCTAAAGACTATCACGAGGGTAACGATGGACAAATTTCAGGTGGTCGTCTGGTGTGAATCCTGCCGGGGCGACGATGAAGGTTGTTTCGGGGGGGCGTCGGAAGTTATCGGGGCCACATTCGAATCCCGGGACGCCGCTGAGAAGGCTGGCGCACACTACTGCTCCGATCTGCCATATCGCTATCGCGTAGAGCGGTGCGATCTTCACGCCCACGCGTACTGAACATTCGCTGCGGAGGATCAGGCGAACCTCGTTAGCTCGCGATCCTGGCCGAGCGCCTCTTTGAGGGTCCGCTGCGCCATTTGCATTTTTCTCAGCATATCCGCGTAGTCGCCGGATGATCCCAGGGCCTCGTCGAGCAGGTAATCTGCCTGCTCAAGCTTTGCTTCGAGATGCGCAATGCGGGATTGGGCATCAAAAAGCTTGATTGGCTGATTGTTGCTGACTGCGATACTTTTTTCGATCATGAGCATTTTTCCGGATTACGTCCATTTGCAAACGCACGTCCGAAAGTTGAGTTCCCCTGACCGCGTTGCCCAGCAAGTGGTGAATGCGATGAGACTGTTTTTAATCATTCGGAAACGGTGTTCGAATTGCCGGGGCCGCCATTAGGGCTTTTCGCCGCGCGCCTGAGTGAGCACATTATAAGGGCGCTCGACGCTATCCGATCCGGATCGCCGGAGGACGCTTCGAGAGTTTCAGACGCTGAGGGAGAGGCGGGGACGAAACGCAGACGAGACGCGGAGAAGAAAATCATGGCCCTCTTTTCTGACGGCAATCGCAACGATCACTCTGATTTCGGCATCGATGTGCGCGACGGCGACGGAGCTTTGGACGCTCTGATCATTCTGCTGCTCATCGCATTCGCTTTCGGAATTTGGTTTGTCTCCGGGACGGTGCGCCCGGCGCTGTACGACACCAATCCGAGCTTGATTGCGCATCCAGTTCCGGCATCCGGCCCATATTATTCCGCAAATCCGGTTCCGCCCCCGCCGCGTGGACTGCGATAACGAGCCGAGACTTTCTTAGATGCGCCGGGTCAAGCGCCCTTTGCGCTGCGATTGCTGGCGAGCGGCTTCGGCCACCGATCCGAAAAGGTTCGCCTGGTCGCCTTTGGAGATGTCCAATTCGATCGGGGAGGCGCCCTCTTTCTGACGACGCACGCTTTCGGGACTGGAAAACAGAATGACGCGATTGCGCCCGGAGCGCTTGGCAACATAAAGAGCGGCGTCTGCTTGGACGATCAGATCGTTCAAAGTTTTGTGGTCGCCGACTTTTGATATCCCGACGCTCACAGAACTGCTGAACAGTTTATCGTCAGAAAGAAAGCGCCGCTCGGCGAACTTCTTGCGGACGCGTTCGGCGACGATCAGCGAGGTTTTCAAGGTTGCGTCGGGAAGCAGAACCGCGAATTCCTCCCCGCCCAAACGCGCTGCAAAATCTCCATCGCGAACGGCTTCAGATAGAATACTCGCAAAGGTTTGCAGCACCATATCGCCGAATTGGTGGCCGTGAATGTCGTTGACCTGCTTGAAGTGGTCGATGTCGAAAACGATGGCGACGATAGTCGTCGATGTCGGCAAGTCCGATGCGCGGTCGAAGAACGCCCGCCGATTGAATAATCCTGTTAGGGAATCGGTTTCGGCATCGCGTTTGTGACGCCGCGTCACGCGAATTTGATTGAGGCCCAGCGACAGCGCGCCAATCGCGGCGGTGTCGACAAGGCAGACAATGAGGTTGAAATTTTCAGCCCAATCATCGGGCACACGATTCATAACCAACTCTTGCCGCTGGAGCAGTGCGAAGGCGCAAAGTCCAAACGACAAGCCGCCAACCACATAGAGTGTCGACAGCGTCGTGATCAAAAGCGGCGATTCCGCGCGGCAACGCCAATATTCCCATCCCGTCGCGCAAAGGATGAGCATCGCTGCGAAATTGAAAACGATGTAGCAGACGCCGTCGTACCCGAGGACCATTGGCGCGGTCGTGGCGATGCTTGCCACGAGCGCGACCGCCACCATTTGCATGAAAGGCAACACGCCGGTTCGGAACTGACAGGCAGCGCTGAGAAAAAATACCAAGCCAACTTCGAGGGCGGAAAAAGATACGATACCCATGACGGGCGAGTATCGAGAGATGAAGTTGCTGTAGGTCAGGATGCTGACGACCAGGAACGCCGAGCCGAGCGCCCACGTCATCAGAACGCGGTCCGTCTGAGACACGAACCAGCTGACGAAGAATGTCAGCGCCACGCCGGCGCTACAAAAACTGAGCGCCATGAGCAGCGAATTGTAGTCGAGCAGAATCATTCGCGGACAATACCGGAAAAACCTTTTCCGATAATGACCTAGAGCCCTTAAGTTCTCGTTATATGCAACATTTCAGAGCGATACCTGGATGTTATCATCAACGAGTCGAGGGCGAAGGCCGAGGTGAACGGCAAATGAACGCCGTACCACCACCGCGCTCATCCGCCGGTATCCCGTGATCCAGCCTCGGCGAGAATTGTGCCGTTCGCGGATTATTTCGAGATGCCGCCCTAGAGGGGGTCGCGTTTCAGTGCCTGACAAAGGCAGTGCGGTCCGCCGCCGCCGAGCGTGAACATTCTCAAATCGGGGTTGTAAACCTCAATTCCATGGGCTCGCATGCGGGCATTGAGATCGGTGTTCGCGGCCGTCGACAGCACGCGGTCGTTGCCCAAGGCGACGATGTTCGTGCCGAGCTGGGTCGCATCGTGATACGACACGGGCAGGATCTCATAGCCCTTCGATTTCAGGAGATCGAGGAACCAGGGTTGCTGCGCGTCCGGTGCGACGGCGACCAGCTTCCTGTTGATGAAGCCGACCGAGACATCGAGGTGTACGAAGTGCGGCGGGAACGGCACGGCGTAAGCCTCCCAACCCTCGGCGCGGAACCACGAGCACATCTGCTCGGCGCCTTCCTTCTCCGAGCGTTCGCCGCCGTAGCCGCAGAGAACGAAACCGGGCTCGACCACCATGAAGTCGCCGCCTTCGAAGTGTCCGGCCGTGATCATGTTCCAGATCGGGATGCCGGCGTCTTGATAGAACTTGAAGGTGAGAGCGTAGTCACCGCGACGAAAGCGAGTCTGCAACATCGTGATGACCGCGCCGAAGGGCGTCATGACGCTCGAGTCGCGCGCGAAGACTCCGTATTTCAGTTCCGGCCGTGCATCGAGCCAATGGCAGGTGACGCCCGCTTGCTCGAAGACATCGACCATCTCGCGGTGCTGGGACATGGCAGCTTGAGCATCGAAGTGCAGACCCAGAGCGAGCGTCTGGCGCGAGACGGCGCCGACGGGGCGCCATTCGAAATAGTCCGGTTTTCCGAGGAGAACATCGCGGAGCACGCCGGTTTCGGAATCGAGTCCCCATGGAACGGAGACGGTCGTCGCGCTCATGCCAAGACCTCGTAGTGCGCATCTGTCGGCGCGCCCTTGTTGATGCAGATGATGTCCTGCGGGCAAGCTGACATCGCGACGATGCAATTCATTTCGGCTTTCAGGACGACATAGTCGCCCGGCTTCGAGACCGGTTCTTCCCAGCCGATGCCGCCGTCGGGATTGATAGGAATGTTCATCCAAAGATTGAGCGGCGAGGGAACTTCAGGCGGCGTCAATCCTAAACCGGCAAGGCCCTCACGTAGATTGTCGGCGCAGTTGTTGTGGTACTCCGCGACGCCGAGGCCCTGGTAGCGATAGATGTCGCAAGCGGCGATGAAGGTGTCGTGGACGCCGGGAGAGGTATCTTCCACGAAAGTCAGGATCGGCCGGCGCTTGTTGGTGACGAGCTTGTCGCCGGGTTTCGGACGGATCCGGTCGATCGCGGCGCGCATGTGCTCCATGGATAGGAATTCGTTCAAGTCGTCGGCGTTGAATGCCCATGTATCGACGACCTGGTGGCCGTGGGTGTTGATGATCTTGATCGACTGTCCGGCCTTCAAAGCGACGGCGCGTCCGTGGCGCGCTGGAACCTGGTGCGTCTCACTCATGATTTTTCCTTCACGCCCGGAAATTCTTTGCGGATGGCCTCGGTGACGCCGACCGCGTAGTCGCCGGCGAGCAGCTTGCCTTTTTCGACGGAACAGCCGTGGGCCGGAGAGAGGACGCCGGAGCAGGGCACCCATCCCGTGCGCGTCGGATAGATGTCGTATGGCGGGAAGCTTGCCGGCTTGTCGTCGGGCAGCGCCGACATATCGACGAGATGGGGATGGTGATGGAGCATCAGAGACGTCTCCATGACCGCAGCATGTTCGAGATCGAAGCCGGGGAAACCGTCGGGGAAGATTTTTTCGAGCGTCTCGCGCTTCGTAAAATCCCAGTATTCGAGACGCATGACCTGGAAGTCGCGAATGCCCATATAGGCGAGCTCGCGCATCGCGAGGTCGACGCCCTCGATGGTGAACATCATGTTTTCGTAGTGACCATTGATGAGAACGAGGCGGCGGACGCCGTGGCGCGCGAATTCCTTGATGACGTCGCGGAGAACATGCGCGAGCGTGTCGGCGTCGAGACTGGTTGTGCCGCAGAAGTGATTGCCGCCGCCCATCTTCGGTTGCGACTTGTAGCCGAACGAGAGAACCGGGGCGACGATCGCGTCGATCCGCTTGGCAACGTCGGCGGCGACCGCCGTCGCCAGCATCGCATCCGTTCCCATCGGCAGATGCGGGCCGTGTTGTTCGGTGGCGCCGGTTGGCAACAGGATGAGCGCACCGGCCTCGACGCGTTTCTGGTACGTCGTCCAGCTCATCTCATTCATAAAGATACGGTCGGTCATGGACTTCCTTCCTTCAAACCATCGAGGCGCCGCCGTTGACGCCGAGCACCTGCCCCGTCATGAAATTCGAGCCGGGACCGGCGAGAAATAGAACCGCTTCGGCGATCTCTTTCGGCTGGCCGATGCGTCCCAACGGATTGGATGATTCAAGCCGCTTCCAATGCTCGGGCAGATTTTCGTAATCGAGCAATGGCGTGTCCGTCGGACCTGGCGCGACAGCGTTGACGAGGATGTCGGGGCCGAATTCCTTCGCCCAGCAGCGCACCATGGCGCTAACCCCGGCTTTTGACGCGCAATAGGCGGCGTGATGCTCGCGGCCGAGCTGAGCAAGCTCTGAGCTGAAAAGAATGATCTTGCCGCCTTTACCCCGGCTCTTCATCACGCGCACGGTCTCGCGCGTTACAAGGAACGTGCCGATGAGATTGACGTCGAGCACCCTGCGGGCCTCGGCGACCGGCGTTTCGAGAAGCGGGCCATAGAGGAATATCGCTGCCGAATTGACCATGACATCGATTCCGCCGAGTTCATTGTCGGCGGCGGCGATAGCTTCGGCGACCTGAATCTCGTCGGTGACGTCGACCTGAAAAGACAAGCCGGTTTCTATCGGCGCGAAATCGAGACGCGCAACACGAGCGCCCTTCTTCTCGAAAAGTTCCGCCGTCGCGAGGCCGATGCCGCTGGCCGCGCCGGACACGACGACCTTAAGGCCTTTGAATTCAGTGCTCATCCTAAAAATTCTCCGCGATCGACGCCAATGGCCTGGCCTGTGATGTTGGCCGCGAGGTCACTCGCGAGGAAAAGATAGAGGCCGGCGACGTCTGCCGGTTCCATCAGGCCGGGAAGCGCTTGGGCGGCGACGACGTCGGCGAAAATGTCGTCTTCGCTGCGCTCGGAGCGTTCGGCCATGACTTTCGCGGAGCGTACCGACGCGACGGTGCGGACCCATCCCGGGCAGACCGCATTCACCGTAATGCCGCGAGGCCCAAGCTCGCGCGCGAAAGTGCGCGTCAAGCCGACGACGGCGTGCTTGGACGCGATGTAGGCGGCGAATTCGCCGACAGCGCTCTTGGCCCAGACCGACGCGGTGTTGATGATGCGCGCGTCGGGGCCGAGAAGAGGCAGCGCGGCGCGCGTGACGTTCCAGGTGCCGCGGACGTTGATATCCATGATGCGGGCGAACGTGGCGTCGACCTCGTCGCTCGGGTCGGTGAGTGGCGTGATCAATTCAAGCCCGGCGTTATTCACCAAGACGTCGAGCTTCGAGATTTCTGAAAACGCCTTCACGACGGCAGACTTGTCGGTGATGTCGGCGACGAAACTGCGAACGGGACGGCCGTAAGCTCTCGATAGGCGTGAGGCGGCATCGTGGACCGTCTCATCGTCAGCGAGAATTGCCAAGTCTGCGCCGGCCTCAGCGAAGCCTTCCGCGATGCCGAAACCAATTCCACGGCTCGCTCCGGTCACGAGGACGCTTTTGTTTTCGAGGTTGATCGACATCGGCTTTCTCACGGCGCTCGCAAGCTCTAGTTTTGTTGGCCAGCCGCAGCGCGGACGAATTTCAGGACTTGGGTTCTCAGCTTGAAGAAATGCTCGCTGTCGCGGAGTTCGAGCGTTCGCGCAGTCCCAAGCTCGGCGGCGATGTCGACTTCCTCCAGCATTCGCGCCGGGCGCTTCGAGAAGACAATGATGCGGTCGGCGAGAAAAACGGCTTCATCGACGTCGTGCGTGACGAAGATCACCGTTTTCGCATCCTGTTGCTGGATGCGGCGAAGCTCGATTTGGAGATCCTCGCGGCGTTGCGCGTCGAGCGCGCCGAAAGGTTCGTCCATGAGAAGAACGTCGGAGCCGGCGGCGAGCGTGCGGGCAATGGCGATGCGTTGGCGCATGCCGCCTGAGACCTTGTTCGGGTAAGCGTCAGCGAAATCCGTCAGGCCGACGAGTTCGAGGTAATGCGCGAGGCGCTTCCTCTTGTGCTCCGGCGTCATGTCGAGCCGGTACTTCATGCCGTAGGCGACGTTCTCGGCAACGGTGAGCCAGGGGAAGGACGAATAGGATTGAAAGACCATGCCGCGATCGCGGTCAGGTTCATCGATCGGCAGGCCGCGGAGCCGGATCTCGCCGGTGCTTGGTGTTTCGAGGCCGCCGACCATGCGCATCAAGGTCGTCTTTCCCGATCCTGATGGGCCGAGGAAGACGATAAACTCATTGCGCTTGACGGTGAGGTCGAACGTCGGCGCGACGACTTCAAGGTCACCGAAATATTTCGAGATGCCGTCAAACACAAGATATGGGGCGGGTGCCATGTTTCGCCTCTCAAAGGTAGCGGAACAGGCGCTTGTGGATCAGGCGCAAGATCTGATCGGTCAGCAACCCAATGACGCCGATGGTCACGACACCGGCCATGACTTCGGACGTATTCATGTAGCGTCTAGCCGCCCAGATGACGAAGCCGAGGCCATTATCGGCGGCGACGATCTCGGCGATGATGAGATAGGTCCAGCACCAGCCGAGCGTAATGCGCAGATTGTCAAACAGGGTCGGCAGCATGGCGCGAAAGGCAACGTCCGTCAGCATTTGACGGGGGCGGGCGCCGACGGTGTAGGCGATTTCGACATATTCCTGCGGCACGCGGCGCATGTCGTCGGCGACCAGAAGCACGAGTTGGAAGAACGTGCCGAGCCAGAGGAGGAAAATCTTCGTCGTTTCGCCGACCCCGAACCAGATGATGCTCAGAGGCACGAGCGCTGGCACCGGAAGATAGCGAATGAAATCGATGATCGGCTCCAAAGCAGCGCCGACGCCGCGGAAGCTCGACATGGCGATGCCGATCGGAACCGCCATGACGACGGAAAGTGCGAACGCGCTCCAGACCCTGAGTGTCGAGATGCCGGCATTCCACATGAGATGCTTTTGGGTGATCATGATCCACAGCGTCTCGACGGTGACGCTTGGGGGCGGCAGGAAAAGCGAATTGATCCAACCGAGCCGGGTTGAAATTTCCCACACAGCGATGACGAACAAGCTTGCGCTTATGGACGTGAGGATTCGCGCGCGTTTCGACAGCGTACCGCGGAACGCGAAGAATTGGTTCCGCGTCCGCTTCCGGACGCGGGAAGGCGGCGAGCCCGGCGTTGCCGCCGGTGCGCTCGCCACATCCACCGCTGTCGATATTGTCGCCTTGCTCGTCACGTGTTCGTCCGGCTCGTCTCGTTCACTTCAGCTTATTTTAGGTCGGCTTCGGTGATGCCCGAGACGATCGCGCTGTCGATCTGCTCGGCGGATTTGAGGGTGTGGTCGGCCGCGCCGTTTTCGAGGTTCAACTGCATGACCTCATCGAAGACCTTATAGAGCGATCCGGGCGCGCCGGGTTTGCCGAAGTAGCCTTCCGTCTGCTTGTAGCCGGTGTATTCGAGGCTGCCTTCGATCGAGGCGGCGAACTCGTCGGGCGTCAGGTTGAAGTGAGGCGCCGCAAGCTTGATGAAGTCGGCTTTGTTGCTGTTAAAGTAATCGATAGCCTTGAAGATGCCGATCATGAACTTCTTATACTTTTCGGGGTTCGCCTTCAGTTCTTCCTGACGGACGATGATCACGTCGACGATGATGCCGGGGAACTGTGCCGAAGAGACGAGCAGGTGCGGATTGCGCTGCTTAATTTTATCGATCGCCTGGGACAGGTTCGGCTGATAGGAGACGACGGCGGAGATCGACGGGTCGGAGAAGACGGCGACGGTGTCGGCGGTGGCGATCTGTTTCACGTCGAGGTCGGCGAGAGTCAGGCCCTTCTTCTTCAAAGCCATCTGGAGCAGCAGGCGTCCGGGAATGTTCGGCTCGGACGCGACCGTCTTGCCTTTGAGCTGCTCCACGGCGGTAATGTCTCCCGGCGCGATGACGCCATCGCCGCCAAGCGACTCGTCGATCGTGCCGATGATGACGCCCGGTGTTTTAGCGTCGCGCGGCTTGCCCTGATATTCGCCGACGGTACGCATATCCATGTCGATGTCGCCGCGGGCCATGGCCGCCATGACGTTGGCACGCTCATCCTCGAATTTGATTTCGACGTCGATGCCGAGCGCTTTGAAGTAGCCGAGTTCCTGCGCAACGAAGACGGGAGCGTAGCCGCTCCAAGTCGGGCAGAGGATGCGAATTTTCTCGTCGGCCTGGACTGCGGCGATCGACGCACTGGTCCATAGCGCGACTGCAAGCCCGACGCCGGCGAGCCGCCGGAAACCTACTCCGATATGCATGGTCATGACCCTCGCTAACGACACCATTTGTCGTGGATAGAGTTGGGTAAAATAACATCCATGGAAATATTGATTATTTGAACGATACATTGAAAACTGTCGATGTAACTTATGCTTGTTTATGCGAGGTGTCCCGATGCGTCGGCTCGATAACATCGATATTCGCCTTTTACGGGTGTTTATGACCCTAGTTGAGGCCGGAAGCTTCGCCGATGCTCAGATCGCGCTCAATCTATCGCAGCCGACGTTGAGCACCCATCTTGCGGCGCTTGAGCGCAAGCTTGGGGCGCCATTGTGCGTGCGCGGACGACGGGGTTTTCGCCTGACGGCGTTCGGAGAGGCGACCTATGTCGCAACCCAAAAACTTTTTGCGGAGATCAGCTCGTTCGAAGAGCGGGTCGGTCAATACAACGGACAGCTCGTCGGCCGACTTCGGATCGGCATCGTCGACGGCATCGTGACGAATTCGGCGCTTGGATTGCAGCACGTCGTCGGCCGCTTCATGGAGAACGCGGAGAACGTCTACATCGATCTGGAACTCGGCACGCCGCACTATCTCGAGCAAGCGATTGCGGACGGCCGCCGGGATGTTGTGATCGGACCTTTCTCGCAGAAGGCGCCGGGCGTCACGTACGTCGCGCTGCACAGCGAGCCACATGGTCTTTACTGCGGCAAGGGGCATCCGCTGTTCGATGCGCCGACGTCGGCGATCACGCGCGAGGCGATCGGGAAGGCGCAGTTTTCGGTCCGCGGCTACCGGCAGTTCGACGATCTCTATCGCGCCGATCATCCGCGCGCGACCGGGCAGGTGGTGCAGATGGAGGGTCAGGTTATGCTCATCCTGTCTGGCTACTTCATCGGATTTTTGCCGCGCCACATTGCAGAGAGCTGGTCGAAGCAGGGGCTCATGCGCGAACTCAGGCCGCAAATGTATCAGTTCGTATCGAGCCATTTCGCGGCTTACCGCAAGAGCGACGGCGACCGTCCGCTCGTGCGCAGTTTTGTGCGCTTTCTCAGCCAGCACGCCAATCAAACGCGCAGGGGCGGCGGCGCGGGCAAGGCCGCCTGACTTCAGGCGCTGGGAAGATTGCGGCGAATATCGGGGAAACTCTGATCTGGCCCGCAATATCGCGGGCTCGTCCTGCCGTCGAATTGATGCGGGTCAATTCGGAGGGAGCGCCAGATTTTAGACTGGCCTCAGTTTTTTAGGAGGCAACGATGACGACGATTGAGTCTTATTATTTGGCGCTTTGCATCGCGGCGTTTTTCATATTCGGAATTGGGCTCAGCTACAGCACTTGGAGCTGGAAGAGCTGGAAGGATTCGCAGACGACGGTCGACGCCATGCCGGAGCGTACCGCGCATGTGAAGCCGCAGACAAAATTGGCGGCATAACGGGACGTAACGGTCCGGCGCTTTCGACGCGCATCCGCGATTTTGCGAAAACAAAAAAGGGAGAGGACCTTCGTCCTCTCCCTAAATTTTTGTTTTCTCAACGCTGAGATAGCCCGGGCGGTTCGCCGGGCCATCACGCTTTCGATTAAGGCAGCGCGAACACGGTGAGCGAGCCGCCGAGGTTCGAGTACGAGGCGAGGCCCGAGTACCCGCCGACAGCGCCGAGGCCGTCGTTCGGATTCGTCAAGCCGGCCGCGAGGCCAATGCCTGCCCAGCCGCCGATGCCCGAGAGGACGCCGACGTACTGCTTGCCACCCTGCATGTAGGTGAAGACGTTGCCGATGATGCCCGACGGCGTCTTGAACTTGAACAGCTCCTTGCCGTCCTTCTGGTCGACAGCTTTGAAGTAGCCTTCGAGCGTGCCGTAGAAAGCAACGCCGCCAGCCGTCGTCAGAGCGCCTGACCAGACCGAGAACTGCTCCGGCTTCGACCAGACGATCTTGCCCTTGCCGGCATCCCAAGCGAGGAAGGTGCCCATGCGCTCCGGCTTATCCGGGCCCGGGAACATCGAGACCGTAGCGCCGACGAATGGCTGACCAGCCTGATACGAAACCTTGAATGGCTCGTAGTCCATGCAGACGTGGTTGGCCGGAACGTAGAACAGGCCAGTCAGCTCCGAGTAGGAAGCCGGCTGTTCGTCCTTTGAGCCGAGTGCCGCAGGGCAGATGCCCTTCGTGTCGAAGTCGGTACCATGCGCAAAGGTCGAGTACTTCTTCACGCGGATCGGACGACCGTAGTCGGGGCTCGATTTGTCGAGGTTTACGCCCGAGGCCCAATTGACGGCCGGATCGTACTTCTCGGCAACAAGCGGCTCACCCGTGGCGCGATCAAGCGTATAGGCGAAGCCGTTGCGGTCGAAGTGAACTTCGACTTTACGCTTCTCACCCTTGACATCGATGTCGGCGAGGATCGGCTCGTTGATGCCGTCGTAGTCCCACTCGTCGAACGGCGTCATCTGGTAGGCCCACTTGGCCACGCCGGTGTCGGGATCGCGCGCGAAGTGCGTCATCGACCACTTGAGATCGATCGGCTTACCGTCCTTGTCAGCGCGCTGGACGGGGTTCCACGAACCGGGGTTGCCCGTTCCGTAATAGATCAGGTTGAGGTCCGGATCGTAGGCCAAGTAGCCCCAGGTCGTACCACCGCCGATCTTCCACTGATCGCCGCTCCAGGTTTTGAGCGAGGAATCCTTGCCGACCGGCTTGCCGAGAGACATCGTCTTCTCAGGACTGATCAGCATTTCGCTGTCCGGACCCGTCGAGTAGGCGCGCCAGACCTTCTTACCGGTGTTGATGTCATATGCCGTCAGCGAGCCGCGGACGCCATATTCACCACCGGAGATGCCGACGAGAACTTTATCTTTGACGATCATCGGAGCGGAGGTACCGGTCTCGCCGTTCTTCGCGTCGCCGTTGGCGACTTTCCAAAGCTCTTTGCCCGTCTTGCCATCGAGCGCGACAAGCGTGGTGTCGGCCTGATACATGAAGATCTTGCCGTCGGCGTACTGGAGACCACGGGTGACCGTGTCACAGCACATGACGGAGATGACCGAGGGATCTTGCTTAGGGATATATTTCCAGACGATCTTTTCTTCGTCGGCAAGGTTCAGAGCAAACACAACGTTCGGGAACGGGGTCACGATATACATCGTATCGCCGATGACGAGCGGGCTGCCTTCGTGGCCGCGAAGAACGCCCGTCGAAAACGTCCAAGCCACTTTCAACTGGCCGACGTTATCTGTCGTGATCTGATTGAGTTTTGAATAGCGATGACCGGCATAGTCGCCATTCTGAGTCGCCCAGTTGTTCGGGTCCTGAGTCGCCTTGATGATGCTTTCGTTGGCCCAAGCCGTCGAACACAGCGAAGCGGACAAAGCCAACCCCACTGCTAGAATCTTTCCACGCATTTAAGTCCTCCAAATTCACGACTTGACATGCCTCCGGCTCGTGCCGAAAGCCGTGCACAACCGCCGGCTGAAGCCGGCATCCAAGTTCCCATTTTTTTATATTGTTTTTGTCATATATCCGGGCAGCGGCGATTCGATGATCGTCGCTGTTGCCGTTCGGGATTTGAACGTCTTCTCAGGGTGTTGCGGCAACGGGAAGAAGTCCGCGTCGCAACTTCGCGCAATCAAGTTCATATTTTGCAACGCGTCAACAGCGATTGCCGATGGTCAGATGCGACAATTGGAAATCGTGCCATAGCAATTCGCCGCGTTTTCCCGAATTCCCTATTGGTGAGCGAAATCAGCCCCATCGCTCGGCATAACAGCGTTGCGTTTCGTGAAGAGGGAAACTGCGAAGCGCGACGTGCGCGTGTTTTGATCGATAATAATTCTATCCGCGCTGCGATCGCAGGACGTGATCATTTCCGAGTCTATGTGATGACAAATTAATCGCGAATTTGGGCGGCGCTCCTTGCCGCTCAATCGCTCCGCGCTTCCGTCAGATACCGAGACGATCACGCAAGGCGTAGTACCAAGACCCGAGCGCCGAGTACTGGTCGCGGAACATTCGTCCTCCTGGAAAGGGATACCAGGGCAATTTTGCGAAAACATCAAACCGGCCCATTTCGCCTTGGATCGCTTCGCTGAGAATTCGGCCGAACAAATGCGAGCCGGTGACGCCGTGACCGCTGTAGCCGTGGGCGAAATACGTGTTGGGGCCGAGCCGGCCCATCTGCGGCACGCGGGAAAACGAGAGCGCGAAATTTCCGCTCCATGCATAGTCGATCTTTACGCCGCTGAGTTGGGGATAGACCTTTTGCAAGTTGGGACGGAGCTTAGCGATCACATCGGCGGGGTCGGTGCCGCCGTAGACGACACCGCCGCCGAAAATCAGCCGGTTGTCGGCGGAGAGCCGGAAGTAATCGAGGATGTAACGGATGTCCTCGACGCACAGTCCGGTCGGCAGCAACTGCGCGGCGCGCTCTGGGCCGAGCGGCTCGGTTGCCATCATCTGAGTGGAGACCGGCATCACGCGAGACATTAGCTCCGGCACGACATTGCCGAGATAGGCGTTGCCGCAAATGATCAGCGTCCTGCAGCGGACTTCGCCCTGCTCGGTTTTTACGACCGGAACGGCACCACGCTGATCGACGGACACGACACAGGTGCCTTCGTGAATGATGCCGCCCAGGCTTTCCAACGCGGCCGCTTCGCCAAGCACGAGATTGAGCGGATGCATATGTCCGCCGGTGCGATCGATCATGCCGCCGTAGTAGACGTCGGAGCCGATGTGACGCCGAATGCCTTCACGATCCAGCAATTCGTGGTCGTCCATTCCGTGTGAGCGCCACAACTTCTTTTTTGCCTCAAGCTCGTCCATCTGCTTGGCGGTGTAGGCCGCGTACAGATTCCCATCCTTGAGGTCGCATTGGATGCCGTATTTCGTCACGAACCCGCGGATGATCTTTCCGCCTTCTTGAACCAGACGGCCGACGAACGCTGCGGTTTCCCCGCCGTATCGGCGTTCGATGGTGTTGAGGCTTGCGTTTAGCCCGTTGACGATTTGTCCGCCGTTGCGACCGGAGGCGCCCCAACCAACGCGCGCGCCTTCGAGAACCACGACCTTATGTCCGGCTTCCGCCAGATGCAGGGCGGCTGAGAGGCCGGTGTAGCCGGCGCCGATGACGCAGATTTCTGCGGCTATCGATTCTGTCAGCGCCGGACGTCGCGGCGACGGATTTGCGCTGGCGGCATAGTAACTCGGAGGATAGGAGCCGTCTCCGCAGTAGCGCTCAAAGCGACGTCTCAAAGCTGATCTCCTCTACGCCATTCTCCGGAAGGCTAACCGCCCGGCCAACACGCTTGCAAGAAGAGTCCGATGGGATCGTCATTTGTGACATCATCTCCGCCACGGGAACGATGTCGAAGGCGGAGAGGGGGCGACAAGCGCAAGGGGTGACTTCGAACCGTTGCCACGAACTGGAATTGCCGCCAGCGGAGCCGGGCGCCAATTGGCCGGAAGATTTTAGGCCACTGAGATAATGGCTGGAGCGGGCGATGGGAATCGAACCCACGTATGCAGCTTGGGAAGCTGCCGTTCTACCATTGAACTACGCCCGCGAGGCCCGTGATTTTCGGGGTTTTGACACTTTCCCAGTTTTCTCGCAACCCATACCACCCAAACACACTGTTCTGTCCCTCGGGAATCGTCCCCGCGTGTTGTGCGGGCGAAAAGAGAGAGTGGCGGCGAACGTGTCGGTCGAGATTTCAGCGACGACAACGGAAATTGTTCGGCTCGGGTCCGGTCACATAAATTGATCGGAGGCGAAGCCGGCGAGGTGATAGAGTGGGCCAGTTCTTTGGGGGGAGACGATGAGGTTCGCCGCTTTTAAGTTGTGCGTCGTTGCTCTGCTGGCCGCTTGTTCGCTACCGAGTTTTGCGTCTGCCGAGGACTTGGGAACCGTTGACGCGCCCCGAGGGGCGCAAGTGCCCGCCAAGCTCGATCAGCAGATCGACCAGGCCGTCAGATCCGGCAGCAATGCATCATCTTCGGAACTCGACGCTCGGGTCAGGGACCTCGATGCGACCCGCACGGCCATTGATGAACAAAAGAAGCCGACCGTCAGTCTGAGCGTCAGCGGCTGGGTCGATCAGCAAGTGCAATACAACGTCAAGTAGCGGGCGTCCGGCCTCATGCTGCCGATGCCGAAATTTGCGAGCGCGCGAGGTTGGCGACCAATATGCCAGCCTGGATATCGGCCAAGATATCGGCGCGCCCGCAAAGGTTTCTTCGTTGGAGGCTCGCTAGGCCTGCTTCGCAAGGAGATCGCGAATTTCCTTGAGGTACTCCTCCGTCGGCGTCGGACCTGCTGGGGCGGCTGCCTTGGGTTTTTTCATCGTGTTCACGAATTTGACCAGAAGGAAGATCGCGAACGCGGTGATGATGAACTTGATGACGGCGTTGAGAAAGATTCCGTATCTGATCTGCACCGGATCGGTCGGCGTCGGGATCGCGACGGCGAGACTCGAGAAGTCGATGCCGGCCATCATATAGCCGATCGGGGGCATCACCACGTTGTCGACCAGGGACGCGACGATGGGGGCGAAGGCGGCGCCCATGATCACACCGACCGCAAGATCGATGACATTGCCTCTCATGGCGAATTCTTTGAACTCGTCGATTATGCTCATGCCGATTGTCCTTCCCTGCTGATGTTGCCGTGGCCGTCCAGGGATGGCGCGCCCCCCGCCCCGGAAGGCTGCCGCACGATTCCCGCGGCAAATTTTAGGGGATGACGAGCCGGACGACAACGAAACCTTGGCTTAATACGGCACGGGGACCATTGGACAAATCCCCTGGCGGGCGGTCATAATAAGTCGAATTTTGGGCTAAGGTCGTGTGCCGCGGGTGCAGGGGCCTTTTGGGGATCGGATAGATAGGATGATCGAGCGGAAGGAACGCAAGCCCTACTGGCGGCACACCAAGTGGCAGGTGCTTGCGAGCATCATACCGTTTCTCGCGCTTGTCATCGTTTTGCCGCTCTATGCCGAGCAACTGAATGCCAGCAGGTTTCTCGGGTTCCCGCTGGGTTACTTTCTCGCCGCTCACGGGTTTTTCGTAATCGCTCTCGTTACCGTCGCAAGCTACGTCAATCGCCAGAATGCCATCGATCACTGGCACGGCGCCCATGAAGATATGTGAGGCGGAGCATGGCGTTCAGCGCACGCGCGAGGGTGATCAATCCGCGCCTCGGAACGTATTTCAGTATTTTCGCGGCCCTCTATACGGCGCTGTTTCTTCTCGTACTGATCTTCGAGCAACTGAAGTTCGATGAACACTTTCTGAGCGTGGTCTTTTTCGCGGGGCCAATTCTCATCTATTGCGTCATCGGCTTGTGCGTTGGGACTAACGACGTTCTTGGGTATTTCGCGGCGGGACGGCGGGTTCCGGCGGCCTATACCGGGCTTCTGCTCGGGGCTTCCTCGCTAGGCGGAACGCTCATCGTTGCCGGAACGGGCGCTTTCTTCTTCTCAGGTTTCGATGCGCTCGTGCTCTTGATGGGGACGTTGACGGGCTTCGTCATCATGGCGATCGCTCTCGCGCCCTTCTATCGGAAGTTCGGCGCCTTCACGGTGCCGAGTTATCTCGGGCGGCGGTTCGAGAGCCGCGGACTGAGGGTCATCACGGCGGGCGTGGCGGCGGTGCCGATGCTGCTGGTTCTCTCGGCCGAGCTTCGCATCGGCGGCGGCGTTGCCCATCGTCTGGTGGGCGGTAACACCGACAGCCTCATCTTCATGCTGGCGTTGACGATTGCAATCTCGATCGCCGCTGGGGGCAAGCGCTCGTTCACCTGGGTGGGCGTTGCGCAATCGATCGCGCTCTTCCTAGCGTTGCTCGGCGTCGCCACGACGGTCAGCGTCATAGTGACGAGCCTCCCCATTCCACAGCTCGCCAACGGGCCGATGGTTCGTGGCCTCGTGCGGAACGAAGTCAACGAGGGACTGCAGCTCATCAATATCTGGCCGCTGGCATTCGAGCTGCCGCATGAAGGTTTCGCGGCCATCACGAAGCCTTATACGCAGCCGTTCGGGGCCATTGGTCCGGTGGGTTTCATAATTGGCATTTTCGCCATCGCGACGGGCGTCAGCGCGGCGCCTTGGTTGCTGCCGCGGGTGGCGGCGTCACCCGGCGTCTACGAGGCGCGCAAATCGCTCGGCTGGGCGACAGTGTTTTGCGGGCTTGCGCTTCTCACGGTTTCGTCGGCTGCGGTCTTTCTGCGCGATTTCACGCTCGACGCGGTCATGAGCGAGCGATTGGGACCGCTGCCGCAATGGCTGTTTCAGGCTGCCGCACAGCATATCGTTGCCTTCGATCAGACGGCAACGCGGCTTGGATTCGAGGGTTTGAAGTTCGATCGTGACGGTGTGCTCTTTGCGCTACCGCTTGCGGTTGGGCTGCCGTCAGCCTTCACTTACCTACTCATGGCTGGCGCACTTGCTGCGGCACTTGTCACCGCGAGCGCGACGACGGTTTCGCTTGCCGCCGTTCTTGGCGAAGACGTTGTTCAGGGCATGTCGTGGGAGCCGATGACGCCGCAAAGGCGGGTCTGGATCGTGCGCGGGTTCGTCGCCATCGTCGCGTTCTGCGGCGCGATGCTTTCGATCGCAGCGCCGACCGATCCATTGCAGCTCGTGATCTGGGCGCTATCGATTACCGGGGCCAGCCTGTTCCCCGTCATGGTCCTGTCGATCTGGTGGAAGAGACTGACGGTTGGGGGCGCGATCATCGGCGTCGTTTCTGGCTTCGCGGCGGCGGCGTTCGCTATCCTGATCAGCGAGATGGGTATGCTTTCGACACCGAGTCCGATTGCGGGCATCCTCGGCTTGCCGGTTTCGTTCGTTCTGGCATTGGCTACGAGCCTGATGAGGCCCGATGCAAGCCGTCACGGGCTCGAGATCGTGCGCGATATTCGGGTTCCTGGGGGCGAGATCATCTATGATCGCGAGATGCAACGGCTCCAGCTGAGGAAACATGCGCGCACATAGTTTCGCGCCGATGTCGTGCACCGGATCGGCGCCGATTGTGGGATCGTCCGGGATTGCTCCCGGTGTCCGCGCCCTCTAAAGAGCAATCCATGACCATTCGCGACCGTCTCGATCTTTATCCGCCGCTCGTGGCATTTCGCGAGTACCGCCTGCCTGTCAGCGGCGGGCATACGCTCCATGTCGAGGAATGCGGAAATCCCAACGGGCTGCCGGTCATCATTCTACACGGCGGCCCGGGAGGCGGCAGCAACCCGACGATGCGCCGGTTTCACGATCCAGACCGTTACCGGATCGTGCTCTTCGATCAGCGCGGCTGCGGTCGCTCGACGCCGAACGCTTCGCTCGACAACAACACGACGCATGATCTGGTCGCGGATATCGAGCGCATTCGCACCGAACTTGGCATCGGGCGCTGGCAGCTTTTCGGTGGCTCGTGGGGATCGACACTCGCAATTGCCTACGCGGAGGCTTACCCCGAGCGCGTCAGCTCGATGGTGCTGCGGGGCATTTTCCTGCTGACGCAGGCCGAGCTTCGCTGGTTTTATCAGGACGGCTGCAGTTGGATTTTTCCCGAGGCGTTCGCGGAGTTCCAGCGGCTCATCCCGCCAGCCGAACGTGACGACATGATCGGGGCTTATCATCGCCGGTTGACGTCGGGCGATCTCAGTCTGCGTCTCGCGGCGGCGCGAGCCTGGAGCATATGGGAGGGGACGACGCTCTCTCTTATTCCCGAAGCCGATCGTGTGGCGCGGTTCGGCGCCGATTCCTACGCTCTCGCCTTCGCGCGCATCGAAAGCCATTTCTTCGTCAATGCCGGTTTTTTCCGTCGCGACGGCGAACTGCTTCTCGAAGCCCACCGTCTGAAAGACATTCCCGGTGTTATCGTACATGGGCGCTACGACGTCGTGACGCCGGCGAAGAACGCCGTGATGCTGAGCAAGGCTTGGGGCGTGGCCGATCTCCGGATCGTCGCCGACGCGGGACATGCCATGACGGAGCCCGGCATCATTCACGAACTCATCCGCGCGACGCGCAAATTCACGGTTTAAAGCGATCCGCTAGAGGGAGCCTTTCGGAGCCGGTGGCGCTGGGGGCGTTGACGGCGGCGGAATTTGCTCGTCCGGCGGCAGCGATTTGTTGAGATCCTTGATGTGTTCGCGGATCTTTTTGTAGACACGCGACATGTAGTCCAGCGCCTGGTCGACTTCCTCGTCGGTCGGCAATTGCGATTTGCCGCCAGGAGGGCCTTCCGCCTGCGGGCCATCGAGAGGAGGCGCGCCGAGCGGTCTCGTCTCGAGAAGTTTTTCGAGTTCCTTTACGCGATCCTTGAGGTCGCGGTTTTCCGACTCCAGGTGCGAAAATTTGTCTGCGGGGCCGTTCGACGTCTGGTCGGCGACCGGCTTGCAGGCCCATTCGTTGCCGTTCTTGGCGCACATGGCGACAGCGCCGGTTCGTTTGTCGAGACGCAGAAAGCCGCCGTCGACCGGCGACATCGTGAATCTGTCGCCAGCGTCGGTCGATGGCTCTGCAACTGCGGCGGTCGCCAAAGCTGGGAGAAGGAATAGTCCAAGCGTGACCGCTCGCGTCGCCTTCAGGTTCATTTCAAACTCCTCCGCAGTGGCGCCGGGTTCGACATGGTCATACCGGAGGAGTGTGGCAAGACGGACGACGGAGCCGCCCGAACGAATCAGTTCGCATCACAATCACAATATTGGCTTCGCCCGGCTAAAAGTTTATTCGAATAAAGCATTGAAATATCGCAATTTTTAACATTTTGAGACGGTTCTTAACCGGACGTTTACTGGCCGCGCTCAAGAGTTTGCCTCTGAGCTCTTTTGTGCCGCGTCCGCCCATGATCGCATTTGCCCCGCGCGGCACGGACCCCCTGACGTCCTGAGCCCGCTGACATTGCACTCTGCCGGACCGTCAAATATCGCGCCGTCTCGAGGGGAAAATGTCGAATTCGGAAATGAGCGCTGAGCGCCGGGGAGACACGGACCCGATTGAGTCCGGTGACGACGGCCGCGACGAGCTCAAATCGATGCTCGATACGATTGCCGCCCAGCTTCAGGACGCCGACCGCCGGCACACCGCCGCTCTCGATGAAATGCAAAACCGAATTTCCGGCATGGGCCGCGAGGCCGATACGCTGCGCGCGCGCATTCCAGATCAATTCGCGCCGGCGTTCGAGCAGATCGAGGCGGGCATTGGCGAACTTGCGCACCGGCTCGCGGACACCGGCAAGGAATCGCGAACGGCCGATCGATCGGCAGGCTATCCAGGTTCCGCGCCGCGTGCGCGCAGCGATGCGGTCGATCCGTGGAACCAGGGCGAGGCCGATGCGCTCGCGCGACCTTATGGATTCGCTGACGGAGTTACGGGTACGGCGTCCGGTGAAGCCGGTTCGGGCACGAGTGGCGCGTCGCGTATCGATGAAGCGTGGCTCGAAAGCCGGTTCGCCGAGATTGCGAGAGGCATTGAATATTCGCTCGCCCATGTGAAGCCCGAGAACGGGCTTTCAGAGTTCGGTGAACGTCTCGATCAATTCGAGGCGCAGTTCGCGAAGGCCTTCGGCGGATCTGCGAACCATGACGACTTCTCTGCCGTCCGGCAGATCGGAGCGCACATGGAAGCGGTGGTGCTTCGTCTCGAGAAGACAAGCGATCAACTTGAGCGGTTGAATACGATCGAGTTTCAGCTTGCGAGCGTATCGAGGACGCTGGCGGATATGCAGGCGGCGGCGTCGCACGCGAAATCCGCCGATATCGATGCCGTCGCGCGCGCAGTGGCGGAAGAGACGGCGCACCGCTTCGCGGCGAGACACGCAGACGACAAAAATTCGGCTGCCGATGAGCTGCGTCCGCTGATCCAGCAACTCATGAGGGAGAACCGTCAGGGCGGCGAGCAGACGGCGGCGCTTCTCGACACGATGCAGCAGGCGATGGTGCGGCTTCTCGATCGGGCCGAAGCCGTGGAATTCACGCCGCCGCCGCCCCTGCGCGGCTTCGAGCCTGAGGCCCCGGTGAGCTACGCGGGCTTCGGCGGTGCAACGGAGATGTTCGGCAGCGACGTTCTTCGCGATGAAGATTTGACGAGCGGCGGACGATCCGATGCGTTCGGTGTAACGCGAACAAGCGCTGCTTTTTCTTTTCCTGGAACGGCCTCGCCACCTCCGCTCTCGGAGCCCTATGATCGCGAGATGTCTCCCGAAGAGATGGCGCTCAGGAGCGAAAAGCTTCGGCAGGAATTCATTGCGGACGCACGCCGCGCCCAGGCGCGGCTTACAGCCGAGGGCGACGTGTCTGCTTCGTCATTGCCGTCTCAGTCGCGTGGCACGAAGACTACGGCGGGGGGAAGCAGACCGATCCGGCGGTCGACGAGCGTGCCCGCGAACACGTCCGGACCGACGGCGCCGTCGCCTCGTCTGATGATTGTCGCCGGTCTGGTGCTCGTTGCGCTCGCTGGTCTTTGGTGCACGTTTGGCTTCGAAAACAGGACGAATCCGGTCGCGACGCATCAGCTTGCGCCGGCGCAAGGCACGGACGCGGGCGCGTCGGATGCAGCAAAGTCCGCGCCGACGGATTCGAAAGAACCTTCAGCGTTGCCGGCGCCGGATGGCAACGGTCCGCGTGGCGATTTGGCGCCGGGGGGCGACGACCACAGCAGGAATACCGCGTCGAACGATGAAGCATCGCAGTCGCGGACGACCTTGCCGATGCTTGGCGTCGCCGTCGATCTCAATGATCACGTCTCAGAGGCTGAGCTGCAGCAGGCGAGACGTCACCAGGCGATGGCGAACCTGTCGGGCGAACTTGGAAACGCCGCGGCACGGCCGGGTGAAGCGGTGTTGGTGCCGGCCTCCATGGTTCCGACCGAGGCCGAGACCGAGGGGGCTGGCGGGCAGAACGATGCGCTGCCGTCCGGTGACGCAAAAGCCAGCCAGATCGATATGCCACCGGCCATGATTGGGCCGCTCTCTTTTCGTGTTGCGGCGTCCAAAGGCGATCCTTCCGCCGAGTTCGAGGTCGGGGCTCGCTTCGCGGAAGGCGAAGGCGTGAAGCAGGATTTCGCCGAGGCCGCGAAATGGTATCGGCGTTCGGCCGATCAGGGGTTCGCGCAGGCGCAGTACCGTCTTGCGACGCTCTATGAGCGCGGCCTTGGTCTGAAGGCCGACCGTGGGCAGGCGACCAACTGGTATCTGCTCGCGGCCAAGCAGGGCAACATCAAGGCCATGCATAACCTCGCTGTTCTCAGCGCCAACCAGACCGATCGCTCGCCGGACTACACCAGCGCCGCGCTGTGGTTCGAGGAAGCGGCCAAGCGGGGTCTGCCGGATAGCCAATACAATCTGGCGGTTCTCTATGAAAACGGTCTCGGCGTGACGCGCAATCAGAAGACGGCGTTCATGTGGCTCTCGCTCGCGGCGCGTGCGGGCGATGCCGATGCGACCCGCCGGCGCGATGTCCTTCGCGGCAAGTTGACTGCCGAGGAGATTGCCGAAACCGACAAGTTGGTGGCGGCGTGGACGATCATGCCGACGGATCGCACCATCAATGATGCGCTCGTGGCGGGCGAGCTTTGGAAGAAAGACCCAAAGAACGGGATTAATGGCTAGGGGGCGGTGTTAAGCCCGTGGGCGTCGGGCCTTTGCCCTACGCCAGGGGATCGGCGCGGAAGCCTCATGAAACCGCAAATGTCGGAACCGTGGTTGCCGTGAGGCGCCGATTGGTGTCCCCTGACAGGAACTCTGCTAAACGCCCGCCCATTCCGCCCTGCTGGCCGTTCCGGATCCAAGGATGACCCTTTACCTGCCGATTGCCGAGATGTCGGTTTCCGTCCTCGTCTATCTGGCCCTCGGAATGAGCATCGGCTTTCTCTCGGGCCTGTTCGGCGTCGGCGGCGGCTTCCTGCTGATGCCGCTGCTCACGTTTCTCGGCGTGCCGTCGGCAGTGGCTGTGGCGACGAGCGCGTCGCATGTCGTCGCGTCGTCGGTCTCGGGCGCTATTACGCATTACCAGCGCGGCAACGTCGATATCAAGATGGGCCTCGTCATGCTGGCCGGTGGCCTCTCCGGCACGTACATCGGGGTCGGCGCGGTGAAAATCCTGCGTCAGGCCGGATATTTCGATTTCACCGTTGCGATCATGTACGTCGTCTTTCTGGGCATCGTCGGCACCATCATTTTGGTCGAGGGTATCAACGCGTCGCGGCGGGTGAAAGCGACTGGCGTCGTGGCGTCGCGAAAATCCGGTCAGCACAATTGGCTGGAAGGGTTGCCGTTCAAGATGCGGTTTCCGCGCTCGAAACTTTATATGAGCGTATTGCCGCCGATTGTTATCGGCATGTTCATCGGCTGCATGTCGGCGATCATGGGCATCGGCGGCGGCTTCGTGATCATTCCGGCGATGATCTATCTGCTGCGGATGCCGACGGGGCTCGTCATCGGCACATCGCTGTTTCAAATCGTGTTCGTGGCAGCGCTGGCGACGATTTTGCATGCGGTCGAGAACAAGACGGTCGATATCGTCCTCGCCTTGATCTTGATCGCGGGTGGCGTCGTCGGCGCGCAGTTCGGGACGATGGTCGGCGAGAAATTGCGCGGCGAGCATTTGCGCGTTCTGCTCGGCGCGGTGATCCTGCTGGTCGCGGCGCGTATGGCGTTCGATCTCGTTATGCCACCCGAAGACGTGTTCTCGCTCGCGGCCGTGGCGGGAGGATCGTGATGCTGAGGTATCTCCCGGCGGTCGTGGCGCTGGTGTTTTGTGCGGTGGGTCCCGCTCTGGCGGATGCGCCGAAAGAGAGCGTTGAGGCCGACGCATCGACGCGGCAAGTCGCGATCACATCGAGTTTTACCGGTACTGAAATTCTCGTCTTTGGCGCCGTCGAGAACAGCGTGCAGCCTAGCCCGGAGGCAGGGACTTACGACGTCATCGTTGTGGTCGAAGGCATTCCGGCGCCGGTCGTCGTGCGCATGAAGTCACGCGTTGGCGGCATTTGGGTCAATACGCAGTCGATGCGCTTTGCCTCGGTGCCGAGCTATTATGCGATCGCCTCGACGCGTCCGGTTGACGAAGTCGCGGACCGGGCGGTGCTCGACGCACACGGCATCGGCTTCGATCATGTGCGCATGGTTCGCACGGCGCTGAGCCGGACGGACGCAACGGACGACGCAACGCTTCAAGCGTTCAAGCAGGCGCTGATCCGGCTCAAGGAGCAGGAGCGAGTTTACGTCAAATCGGATTTCGGCGTGTCGTTCATCGGCCGCAGTCTTTTCCGGGCGACGATCGCGCTGCCGCCGAACGTGCCGGTCGGGCCGCTGACGGCACATGTCTACCTATTCAAAGAGGGAAAAATGCTCGGCGAATACAGCAACCGCGTGATGCTGCAACGCGAGGGCATCGAGCGATACATTCACGAGGCCGCAATGTCGCAGCCGCTGATTTACGGCATCGTCACGGTGCTTTTGGCGGCGGGGTCCGGGCTCGCGGCGGCGTTTGCGTTCCGCAAGCCTGCATAGCTCAGTCGTCGCGCAGCAGTCGTGGCGCGACCGGATAGAGACCCTCGTGCCCAAGCATCCAGACGTCGAGGCCGTTGGTGCCGAACAGTGGCTCGAATGCGATATCGAGAATGTTCAGTCCGCCGGTGTAGGCCCCGAACGCGGGCATGACGAGGCGAAGGCGATTGCCGACGAAGCAGGGGCGGCGCAGCGATGTGCCGTGGAACACCAGACGTGCGGCCGGATGGAAGTGCCCGGCGATCTCGTGCGTCGCCGCGCCGGGGCGCGGTTCGTGCCGTAGAGCGATGCCGCCGACAACGACTTCCTTCGTCACATAGCCTGCGAGTGCGCGGCCGATCTTGGGATCGTGATTGCCGGTGATCCAGATCCAATCGCGATCTTCTTGCAGCATGTGCAGGCTTTCGAGGTCGGTCGCATCCATACGGGCGGCGCCGTCGGAATCGTGAAGGCTGTCGCCGAGAGAGATCACCGCTTCGGGCTGATAGCGGTCGATGAGGGCTGCAAGCTTGTTCAGCGTTTCGCGCGTGTCATAAGGCGGCAGCATCTGACCACGGGCCGCGAACGCGGAGCCTTTTTCGAGATGAAGATCGGAAACTATGAGCGCCTTTTCGGCAGGCCAATACAGCGCTCCGAATTTATGGGCGAGGAAGGCTTTGCCGCAAATGTTCACGGGCTGGTCGGCGAAATCGTCGAGCCCGATCCGCTCCGGCTTCAGCATGTTCATTGCCCGGCGTCCCCCGTTGCTTCGCGTATCAATTCGTCGGCCGCCGCTCGCAAGACTGCGTCGCGATCCTGACCGTAAACCGGCTCAGTCCCGATCTCCAACAGCACCGGCACGGCGAGCGGGGATACGTGATCAAGAATTTGGTGCCTGATTCGGTCCTTTATGCGAGCGAGAAACGTGCCGAGGCGCTTAATGTCGAGGAGGCCCGTGGCGGCGTCGGTCCAGGCGGCTTCGAGCAGCAAGTGTTCGGGATCGTGGCGGCGGAGAACGTCGTAGATGAGGTCAGTGGAGATCGTCACCTGGCGTCCGGATTTGACCTTGCCGGGATGGCGGCGCTCGATGAGTCCGGCGATGACGGCCGCCAAGCGAAACGTGCGTTTCATCAACGCGCTTTCGGCGAGCCATGCGTCGAGGTCGTCACCGAGCATGTCTTCATCGAAGAGTTTGCTGAGCGAGAGACGGCCGCTCAAAATGAGGCCCGAGATATCGCCATGCCCCCAGACTGCCAGCGCATAATCGTTTGCAACAAAGCCGACCGGCCGCGCGCCGATGCGGTCGAGACGCCGCGTCAAAAGCATGCCGAGCGTCTGATGCACAAGGCGGCCTTCGAACGGATAGGCGACGAGAAAATGGCGGTTGCCGCGCGGGAAGGTTTCGATAAGCACTTCGTTCGGCGCGGGCATGACGGAGAATTCGGCCTGCAGCTCGAGCCAATTGGCGACGGGGTTGGGAAGTCTGGACCAAACGCTCGGGTCCGCCAACATGTCGCGAACGCGCCGCGCCAAGTGCGTCGAGAGCGGGAACTTGCCGCCGTCGTAGCTCGGCACCATCGGGTCTTCGGTGGCGGCGCGCGTGACGAAGACTTCGGTGTCGCGGATGCCTTCGAAGCGTAACACCTGCCCCGCGAATACGAAGGTGTCGCCTGGGGTCAACTGTTCGGCGAAATATTCTTCGACTTCGCCGAGGATTCGGCCGCCGAAGCTCGCGGTTCGTTTGGCGCCGCGATGCGCGATGAGGCGCACTTTCAGATGCGGGGCATCGACGATGGTGCCGATGTTCAATCGGTATTGTTGCACGATGCGTGGGTTGGCGACGCGGAGCTTGCCGTCGCCAGTGGGTCTCAGCTTGGCGAAGCGCTCATAGGATCTCAACGCGTAGCCGCCGGTCGAAACAAAATCGACGGTGCGATCAAACTGGTTTCGCGTCAATCCGGCATAGGGAAGGGCGGAGCGCACTTCGTCGAAAAGTTCGTCGGGAGAGAACGGCGCTTCGCAGGCCATGCCGAGCAGATGTTGCGCGAGGACGTCGAGCGCGCCGCTTCTTGACAGCGTGGCGTCCTGGTCGCCGGCTTCGGCGGCCTGTTGGGCGGCTCGACATTCGAGCACTTCGAAGCGATTGCCGGGAACGAGGATCGCTTCAGACGGCTCGTCGAGGCGGTGGTTGGCGCGGCCGATGCGCTGCAACAGGCGGCTCGCGCCCTTGGGGGCGCCGAGATGAATGACGAGATCGACGTCGCCCCAGTCGATGCCGAGATCGAGCGTCGAGGTGGCGACGACGGCGCGCAAGCGGCCAGCGGCCATCGCGGCTTCGACTTTCTTACGCTGGGTGGTTTCGAGCGAGCCGTGATGAAGGCCGATCGGCAGGCTGTCGTCGTTGATGCGCCAGAGTTCTTGGAAAGCGTATTCGGCTTGCATACGGGTGTTGACGAAAACCAGGGACAGCTTGTGCGCGCGGATCGCGTCGTAGACCTCAGGCATCGCGTAACGGGCAGTGTGGCCCGTCCACGGAATCTCGTTCTTGGTTTCGAGGATTTCGATGATGGGCTTGGCGCCGCCCTTGACCGTCACGATGTTGGAAAGATGCGTTGCGATTTCGGGCTCCGTCTGCGCGACAAGGTAGCCGCGAAGTTCGGTCGGCCGGGCGACGGTCGCCGAGAGGCCGATCGTCATGAGATCAGGGGCGAGCTTGCGCAGACGCGCGAGATCGAGGGCCAGCAGGTCACCACGCTTGGACGCGGCAAGGGCGTGAAGCTCGTCGAGGATGATGGTATCGAGATCGGCGAAAAGATAGGGCGCGTCGGGGTGGCTCAAGAGCAGCGCAACCTGCTCGGGCGTCGTCAGCATGATCTGGGGTGGTTTCACGCGCTGGCGCTGTCGCCGCGCAACGGAGGTATCGCCGGTGCGCGTTTCGGTGCGGACCTTGAGACCCATTTCTTCGATCGGGAGCGTGAGGTTTCGCTCGACGTCGGCGGCGAGGGCTTTCAGCGGCGAGACATAGAGGGTGTAAAGGCCTGCACCGGTTTTCTTGCGATCGCGGTTGCTGATCGAGATCAGACTCGGCAGGAAGCCGGCGAGCGTTTTTCCGGCGCCGGTCGGAGCGATTAGAAGCGTCGAGCGTCGCTCGCGGGCGGCTTCGAGCAATGCAAGCTGGTGTGGCCTCGGTGTCCAGCCGCGGCGTGCGAACCAGGCTGCGATTTCGGGCGGCAGATGAGTGGTTGCCGGAGCGGCTCGCCGTGGACGAGATTTCTTTTCAATCGGCGGCGTCGCCAATGCGGCGCTGCGCGGCTTGCGCGTTGCCCGCGGCGTCGATGGGCGCGACTTTTGCTGCGGTTTGTCTGTGTCTTTACGCGGCACGTATCAGACTTCGTTCCGAAATTCCTAAAGCGGCTGTTTCGCCCAGTAGTCGGCGTGGCGGCCGCGAATGGCTGAGAGGCTTGATTGGCCGCCGGTGCGCAGTGTTTCGGTGAGGAATGATTTGATTTCACCGATGAGGCCAGGGCCTTCGTACACAAGGCCCGTGTATAGCTGCAATAATGTGGCGCCGGCTTCGATTTTTTCGAGAGCCCGTTTGCCGCTGTCGATGCCGCCGATGCCTATCAGAGGAATTTTGCCATCGGTTTCCTGGAAGACGCGCGCAAGCATCGCGGTCGAGCGGGAGAATAACGGCCGGCCGGAGAGGCCGCCGGATTCGTGGGCGGCAGCCGATTTGACGCCGTTGCGCGCCAGCGTCGTGTTCGAAACGGCGATGCCGTCGACGCGATGTGCGAGGAGGCGCTCAACGATCGGCGCGATGTCGTCTTCGGCGATGTCGGGCGCGATCTTGACGACGATGGGACGCCGTAGCGCGCCGTCCTTCACCAGGCGTGTTCGCGTCGCCATGATGCGCGTCAGAAGTTCGTCCAAAGCCTGAGGCGCCTGCAGGTCGCGGAGGCCCGGCGTATTCGGAGACGAGATGTTGACTGTGAAGTAGCTGGCGACGGAATTGAAGCGCACCAATCCCAGGACGTAGTCTTCGCCGCGATCGTCGCTGTCTTTGTTGGCGCCTATGTTGACGCCGACGATACCGCCGCGATTTTTCCGAGCTTCGAGACGTTCCAAGGCGGCTGCGTGTCCGCCGTTGTTGAAGCCGAGCCGGTTGATGAGCGCGTTGTCGTCAAGGAGACGGAAGACGCGCGGACGCTCGTTGCCGCTTTGCGGCTTCGGCGTTATCGTCCCGATCTCGGCGAAGCCGCAGCCCATGCCGAGTACGGCGTCAGGCGCGCGCGCATCTTTGTCGTAACCTGCTGCAATGCCGATAGGGTTTGGAAATTCGAGACCAAAGACCGATTGCGATAACACGCGGTCGTCGGTAGACAATGCACGCGGGTAAACGCCGCACTCCAACGCCTTCAGAGATGCTTCATGAGCTTCTTCGGGGCCGAGGGCAAATAACGCGGACCGTGCCAGCCTGTAGAAATTTTTCAGCACACGAACCACTCCTCGTCAATTTGTGGAACGCCGTTTTCGTCGTTTTGCAGCGCGCGCTGCCAAAGCGCCTCTGAAACTGATATATTACGGTAGAGATGCGGGAAAAGATCTCCCCCACGAGATTGTTCCCATTTGAGTTGGGGGCCTAGCGTCGCGGCCTCAAATGCAATGAGAACAAGATCACCTTTGTCTTTGAAATGTTTTTCTAATGTGCCGCGAAGTTGATGTTGAGACGAAAGATGGATGAAACCGTCCCGAAGATCATCCGGTGAGCCTGCATAAATTCCCGACGTGGTTGCTTTGGACCATTCGCAGACGGTGACAATTTTGAGTACGATGTTTTGCATTACAAAATTTGAACTTTGAAGGCGCTTTCGAAAGGGTATCATTAGAACGCAGTCGCACGCGGGGTGTGGCGCAGATGTACTGCCGTTGCTATCACGGCTGGCTAAGCTCGCAACCCGTTTTCTGTTTCGGGGGGTTATGTGGCGGGTGGTGGCCGAGCGGTCGGTCGGGAATGGCAGGCAAGGGGTTTTAGAATTCGTGTATCCGACGGCGTCACTTTCAATTTCGGATTTGTTCTCCGGTCCGTATCTGTTGAACATTCCGCTGTTTCAACGGCCATATTCGTGGGGGCGCGAGCAGGCCGAACAGCTTCTCGATGATTTGATGGAGGCTGCCGGTATTTCCTCCGACGGTGAGGCAGACCAGACGTATTTTCTCGGCGCCGTCGTCCTGATGGATGCGCCGGGCGCAGAAACCGTGAAGCTCTCGCCAAAGATGACGCCTCGCGAATTCGGCGTGATCGACGGACAACAGCGTCTGGTTACGCTGATGACGCTTCTGGCGCTTCTTCGTGATCTAGAAACGGATGCGCGCAAGACCGTCGGTAAGCGCGTGCATACCATGCTCGTGGCACAACTTGGGACCCGCTTCTTCCGGACCGAGCGGTTTCGGATGCATCTTTCGACGCGTGAGCGCGCCGTGTTCGAGGACCATATTCTGTTGCCGGGAAGCTCGGTGCTGCCGACCTATCTCGCGGCGCCTTCGCTCCCGGAGACAACGCTGCTCGATGTGCGTGATCGCTTGCACGCGGTTTTGTCGGAGATGACAAACAGCGCGAGGCGGAAGCTTACCGATTTCATCGCGGATTGCTGCTATGTGGTCGTTATCGTCGGCAACGATATCGACCGGTCGCATCAGATGTTCGTCGTCTTGAACGAACGCGGCAAGAAACTCCAGCGCAACGACATCCTGAAGTCGGACATTCTGGCACGGATGTCGACGGGCGACGCGAAGTGGGCGGTCGCCATGTGGGACGACATGAGCCTGGCGCTCGGCGAAGGCTTCGAAGCGTTTTTCGGTCACTTGCGTACGATCTATGGTCACGGTCGCCTGCAGATCGTTTCCGGCGTGCGTCAGGTCATTCGCGACAGCGGCGGGTCGGAGGCGTTCTTCAAAGACGTCTTTCTGCCGTTCGCCAAAGCATACGTGCTTGTGCGCAGCAATGGCGAGGGTGTGTTGCCGCGCGAGATGCAGCGGACGCTCACCTATCTCAACCGCTTTCCTGAAGCCGATTGGGCGCCGGCCGCGATCGTGGCGCTCAAGGATTGGAAGACCGATCCCGGACGAGCCGCATTTCTCTTGGGCGAGATCGAGCGGCTTGCGATGCTGACGCGCCTTCTGTGCGCGGGCTCCGGCAAGCGCGTGCGCCGCTTTGCCGAACTCATCAAGGTCATGCGGTCCGGCGCGCCGATCGATGCTTCGCATCCGGTCTTGCAGATGTCGCGTGATGAGGTTCGCGGCGTGGCGTTTCACCTCAAGGATTTTCACAAGCGCAATCCGAAAGTATGCAAGCTGCTGTTGCTACGCCTCGGCGACGAGTTGATGGGGACGATGGATATGGTGGATCCCGATCTCTACACGATCGAGCACGTTTTGCCGCAACGGCCGGCGGCGTCGAGTTCCTGGCGGAACGTGTTCGCGAGCACGGAAGAACGCGCGCAACTCGTCGAGAGCCTCGGTAATCTCGTGCTCATCACGCAGCAAGAGAACGATAGAGCGCGCAACGCATCGTGGGACGATAAGAAGGCGATTTACGCGAAGGGCTCGACGAAGGTTCCGCTGCTCGCGATCACGCGCGGTGTTTTGGAAGAAGCGGAATGGCGAAAGCCGCAGATCGAGGCACGCGAGTTGCGCCTTATCGGGGTGATCGACCGGCTTTGGCGCGTCGACCTTCTCGGCCAGAGATCGGCGGTGCGCGAGGCACCGCCAGCTGTGCCCGTCGCACCTGCGGCGAAGGAACCCGTGGAAGAGCTGCGGCGCCTCGCGTGACAAGCGGGGACTGCGGCCCCCGCTCCCGGTGTGGTTGCTAAGTAGCGTCTTTATGCGGCGGCAAGTTCGCCCGCGAGAGCCTTCGCGATCAGCGCCCGAGTTTCGGTGATGCCGTACAGAGCGATGAACGTTCCGAGCCGCGGCCCGCGCTCCTGGCCGAGCAGAATTTCATAGATCGCCTGGAACCAATCGAGTTTCACGCCGGGTCCTCCACTGGGACTGGTCTTTGTCAAATCCTGATAGCGCGGCAGGGCGCGGCCGACATCGAGAAGCGCCGTCTGGATTGTGTCGCCATCGGCGCCCGCAGGCAGAGCCGCGAGCGCTTTGTCGAGATTCCTAAGCGCTTCGATCTCGACGTCGTCGGGCGCGCGGAACTTCTTCGTCGGCTTGACGAAGTCGTCGTAGTAGCGGATCGCGTAACCGGCGAGCTTATCGAGAACCGGGGCGGTCTCAGGTTCGGCACCTGGCGCGTAGCGGCGCAGGAAGCCCCACAGCACGTCCTTGTTGTGGGCGTGCGAGACGGAAACCAGATTGAGCAGCAATCCGAACGTCACCGGAATTTCCGGCTTCGGCGGCGCGCCCGCGTGGATGTGCCAGACGGGGTTTTCGATCTGCTGCTTGGCTTCCTGCTTCGGATAGGCTGATACGAACTGCAGGTATTCGTCGACGGCGCGCGGGATGACGTCGAAGTAAAGACGCTTGGCGCTTCTCGGTTTCTGAAACATGAAGAGCGCGAGACTCTCGGGCGACGCATACGTCAGCCATTCGTCGATCGTCAGGCCGTTGCCACGCGACTTTGAAATCTTCTCGCCCTTATCGTCGAGGAAGAGCTCGTAGACATAATGCTGCGGAGGGACGCCGCCGAGGATTTCGCAAATCTTGTCGTAGATCGGCGCGTTCGTCTGGTGGTCCTTGCCGAACATCTCGAAATCGACGCCGAGCGCGACCCAACGCATACCGAAGTCGGGCTTCCATTGCAGCTTCACGCGGCCTCCGGTGACGGGCAGCGTGGTGTCGCGACCGTCTTCGTCGGCGAAGGTGATGGTGCCGGCCTTGGGGTCAACTTCCTTCATCGGGACGTAGAGAACACGGCCACTTGTCGGCGAGATTGGGAGGAACGGGCTGTAGGTTGCCTGCCGCTCGGCACCGAGTGTGGGCAGCATGACCTTCATGATGTCATCGTAACGCTCGACGGCGCGCAGCAGCATCGCGTCGAAGCGGCCCGCTTTGTAATATTCGGTCGCGCTCGCGAATTCGTACTCGAAGCCGAAGGTATCGAGGAAGCGGCGGAGCATGGCGTTGTTATGGTCGCCGAAACTCGGATAGTCGCCGCCGAACGGATTGGGGACCGTGGTCAGCGGCATTTGGAGATAAGGTTCGAGCGCCTTGCGGTCGGGGACGTTCTCGGGAATTTTCCGCATGCCGTCCATGTCGTCGGAGAAGCAAAGCAGGTGGGTTTTGCGTTTGCCTTCCGTCAACGTCTCGAAGGCGTGGCGCACCATCGTCGTTCGCGCGACCTCACCGAACGTGCCGATGTGCGGCAGACCGGAAGGTCCGTAGCCGGTTTCGAAAAGGACGGTCTTCGTCGCACCGTCGGGAAGCCTTTCGAGGCGCTTGATCAGGCGGCGCGCCTCTTCGAACGGCCAAGCCTTGGAGTCGATGCTGACGGCAGACTGCTCGGGCGTATAGACAAGTGCGGTCATCGGGATGCTGCTGTTCGTGTGCGCGAGGTGAGACGTTGCAAAGGCTGGCTTTGGGGCTGGCTTTGCGGCGAAGGGGCGCACCGTAGGTGGACCGGCGGGCAGCGTCAACGCGCAGCGGAAAGCCCCGCGATAAATGCCGCAACGGCATCCGCGGCGGCGGTGAGATTTCCCTTGCGGGTGAAGCCGGAACGGCCGCGCGGGCCGAAATCATGGTCGCCGTCGTTCATCCAAGCGAATGCGATGTGATGGGAAAGTTCAATGTTTTCGATCTCGGCGCGGCTTCCGAACGGGTCGCGTTCGCCTTGAACGATGAGAGTCGGGCAGTGGAGGTCTTTCAGGTGTTCGACGCGCAGCTTGTCGGGTGTTCCCGGCGCGTGAAACGGATACCCGAGGCAGACGAGACCGGCGATCTCGCTTTGAGCGTAAAGCTCGTCGGCGAGCAGGCTCGCGACCCGGCCGCCGAGAGATTTGCCGCCGATCACCAGAGTTTGATGCGGATGTTTCGCGCTCGCTGCTGCGATCATGGCGCGATATTCGCCGACGAGGGCCTCGGCGCGCGGCGGCGGTCGTTTCGCGCCGCCATCGCGGCGACTAGCCATGTAAGCGAATTCGAAAAGGGTGAGCGCAATACCGCGCTCGACAAGAAGGTCGGCCATTGCTTCTAGGAACGGAGAACTAATCCCCGTTCCCGCGCCGTGCGCTAAGATCAGACGGATGTTTGCAGCGGGTGATCCGCGCTCGACACTGAAAGACGAGGCAGCGACAGGTTTGCTTTTCGCGGCCGTTTCGGCGGATCTTTTTTGAACGGGGGTCATAGTGGTCACAATACGATAAGGGCGAGCAAATACAGCGACTAGGGTTTGAGCGGTATTGAAATCGTAGGGTCATCGATGTGACAGTTGATGCACTGCAGCCTGGAATTGCACATCGGGTCTGAATTTCGCCCGAGAATGGGCTAACATGGGTTTTGCGAGACGAAACGGGGACGAAGCATGAGAGCCGCGAAAGTATTGGCGCTCACGATCGCCTGTCTATCAGGGGCGGCCGGTGTTTCGCTGTTTTATGCCCATGTTCACGTATCGGGTGCGCCGCTGAGCGCGCTGGATTTCATCGCGACGGCCCACGCCGAGCCCGGTCACGATTCCGGGGAGGCCGACGACACGAGCGATGTCCCGTCGGCACCAGATCCCGCGCATCCCGAGGCCGCGAAAAGTGCGACGCTGCCGGCTTTCGTGACGAAGCCTCATACGTTGTCACGATCCGATACGGGCGGAGCGGCGGGCGAAGACCCCGAAGGCACGGCGCCACCAACGGATGGGGCCGCCGCGCCGCCCACGGAAGACACGACAACAGGATCCGTTTCCAAGCCGCCCGCATCGGGCAACGCTTCGGCTGACGCCGGCTCTTCATCAACGGCGCGTCCGGTTTCGATTACGGTCGAGCCTATTCCCGGGACCGAGCCACGGACGGGGAAGCCGCCCGTCTGGCCGAAGTTCATCGGCGCGAAGACGTTGTTCGGGGAGGCTAAGGTTCCGGCGCCGATGGAAGCGCGCGCAATCGGCAGTTATTCGCGAGGATGTCTTTCGGGCGCTGTGCCGCTTCCGATTGACGGTCCGGCATGGCAGGAGATGCGCCTGTCGCGCAATCGGAACTGGGGCCATCCAAAGCTGATCGCCCTTATCGAGACGTTCGCCAAGGACGCGCAGAAGCTCGACGGCTGGCCAGGACTTCTTGTCGGAGACATTGCGCAGCCGCGCGGCGGTCCGATGATCACCGGACATGCCAGTCATCAGATCGGCCTCGATGCCGACTTCTGGCTGACGCCGATGCCCAAGCGCCGTTTGAACAGCAAAGAGCGAGAGACCCTGGAAGCGACATCCATGCTCGACAACACGGGGCTCGCGGTCAATCCGAGGGTCTTCACGTCGAAGCAGCTTGCCCTCATCAAGCGCGCGGCCTCGTATCCGGAGGTCGAGCGGATTTTCGTCCATCCGGCGATCAAGAAGGCGCTTTGCGAGATGTCGGGTACGGATCGCAAGTGGCTTGGAAAAGTCCGGCCCTGGTATGGGCACTACTACCACTTCCATATGCGCATCAAATGTCCGGCGGGCTTCGCAGGCTGTACGCCGCAAGTGCCGCCGACGGGCGATGACGGGTGCGGAAAGGAAGTCACTCAGTGGCTTGCGAAGGTGATCCCCGCGAAGGAGCCGGCCGCTCCTCGTCCGCCGGGTCCACCGGGGCTGAAACCGCCTCGGCCGCCGATCATGCTCGCGGAACTGCCGAAGGAGTGTCAGGCCGTTTTGGCGACGGGGCCTGATCCGATCGTGATCCCGCGCGAGGCGTTGCTGACGACGGTGCAGGTCAAGAAGGCATTGGCGAAAGCGGCAGCCGTCAACACAGCGCTTGCCAAGGCATCGGCCGTGTCGGGTAGCAAGGGTTCGGCCGCGGTGTTGTCGAAGAGCCCGGCCTTGCGCCCGCACATGCACAAGGCCGCGACCGCCGATCCGAAATGAAAATGACCGCCGCTCCGTCCTTAGAAGGGAGAGTGACGGTCATGCAACTTAAGTCTTCGGTGTCGAGCCTCAGCCCTTGAGCGGCTCAGCTTCCGCATCGGATTGCGATCCCGGGCACGAGACGCCGGTTCCCTTCAGACCACAATAGCCGTGCGGGACCTTGGCTAGGTACTGCTGATGATATTCCTCAGCCAGATAGACCGGAGGCGCCGTGCTGATCTCTGTCGTGATCGCTCCGTAGCCCTTGCTCTCGATCGCGGCCTCGTAAGACTTCTTAGAAGCCTCCGCGGCGGCGAACTGTTCGGGCGTGGTGGTGTAGATCGCCGAACGGTATTGCGTGCCGATGTCGTTGCCCTGGCGGAAGCCCTGGGTCGGATCGTGCGCCTCCCAGAACGTCTTCAAGAGCGTGTCGTATGACAGGACCTTCGGATCGTAGACGACGACGACAACCTCGGCGTGGCCAGTGCGGCCGGAGGATACCTCGTCGTAGGTAGCGTTCGGCGTATAGCCGCCCGCATAGCCGACTGCGGTAATCCAGATGCCGTCGCCCAACTGCCAGAACAGGCGCTCGGCACCCCAGAAGCAGCCGAGGCCAAATACCGCGACTTCGAGACCGGCCGGATAGGGATCGTGCAAAGGGCGGGAAAACAGATAATGCTCGGCATTGGTGGGGAGGATGGCCGTCGGGCGGCCCTTCGGTGCCGACTCCGCAGTCGGCATAGCAACGTGTTTCCGTGCGAACATGGATTGGCTCCTTTTTATTCTTGGGGTTGTTGCCCCAGTATACGATGGTCGACCCTTGTTCGTTTCAGGCGGTCCATAGTCGCTTCCAACCGCAGATGGCGTGCCTGGCCCGGGCTTCAATAGTCGTTGGCGAAAATCCGAATTCGCCGGCGGGGGCGCCCAAGATAGCCGCACGCGATGGCAAGCAGCAGGAAAATCATCGTGGCCGGTAGAGATAGGATCGAGTTTAGGACCGGGTCCCAGAGGAACTGACCCGCCGCCCGGGTGACCGTCCGCTCAAGCGCCGAGAGAAAGGCCGGGGCCAGGGTTTGGAGGTGCTGCAACAGGGAGATGGCGGCGTCGCCATCGCCATGGGGCCTCGAAACGTCGGCGGCGAAGGAAATCAACGTGAACAGGGCGAACAGCGCGGCGAGAAACCGCAGCATCAGGCGCGGCCGGGTTTCGCGGTTGACGAGACTTGAGACCAACGCGACCAGGAGAGAGGCCGTGGCGAGGCGTATCAACCAAGGCGTCGGCGGTTCTCCGGTGGCGTACCAGAGCCAAAAATAGGCCGCCGCGGACAGGACCGCCAAAGCGGCGAAGACCTTGAGAAGCGTGGAACTGGTCATGAATTGCACTTGCCTGTGTGGCCGTGGACTCTTTTGGGGCCGTGGCGGGCGGGGGTCAAGTTCCTGAAGATCATTTCAAGGCGCCGTTGCGCTTGGAGCGCGGATCGGTATAGTGCGCCGCTTCCAGGCCCGGACGGAGAGATGGCCGAGTGGTTGAAGGCGCTCGCCTGGAACGCGTGTAGGCTCGTAAGGGTCTCGTGGGTTCGAATCCCACTCTCTCCGCCACTCCCACCGATTGCGACGCTTTCTTCTGTCTGTCGGTTTGCGACACTCAGGGACACGAGAAGACATTTTATCTCGATATTTTAGCCGCTTGCCTCGCATCTGATGCGGCAATAGACTCGCTCCGTGCCGCCTATTCCAGTCTGTCGACGACAGGCAATGAATTGCTTTTAGGGTGATTGATAGGGTGGCTGATTGGAGGTCCGATGCCGCTCGATGGTGCGATCCACTCCCGACTGCGCACAGCAAATCGGCTGACCGCTCTTAAGGTCGCGAAACTAAAAGTTCCCGGGCTCTACGAGGACGGCGCCGGACTTCGTTTGGTGGTGACGGCGATCGGCACGAAGCGCTGGGTGCTGCGCTTGACGATCAACGGTCTCCGTGTGGAGCGCGGCCTCGGTGTCTGGCCCGACGTGAGCTTGGACGACGCTCGGAGAAAGGCCGTGCCAATGCGGCAGGCTGCGAAGGACGGCATCGACATCCGCAAGGAGCAGCGCCGGATTTCAAAAGCCAAGGGCGTGTCATTTACGCAGGCCTTCGATGATTTTTTTGCCATCCGGAAACAACATCTCTCGAACGGAAAGCACGTCCAGCAATGGCAGAACACCATGCGGGACTACGTGTTCCCGACGATCGGCAAACGACCGGTTGCCGAAATCACGGCCAGTGAAGTCATCGATGTGCTGAAACCTATCTGGTTCAGAAAACCCGAGACCGCCGGGCGCGTTCTGCAGCGCGTGAAGGCGACGTTCGACAGCGCAATCCTGCGCGGTACGCGCGAGAAGGCCAACCCTTGCATCGGTGTTGCTCAAGAACTCGGCAGTCTGCGTCGGGCCGTGCATCATCATCCTGCTTTGCCATGGCGTGAAGTCCCGGCCTTCGTTCAGACGCTGCGAAAGAGTGCGGCGTCGGAGGCAACCCGGCTCCTTTTCGAGTTTCTGATATTGACCATCGTGCGGTCCGGCGAGGCGCGGGGTGCACTTTGGCAAGAAATCGATTTGGCACAGAAGACATGGAGCATCCCAGGCTTTAGCGCCGAGACGGGTCGGCGAATGAAAAATCGGGAGACACACATCGTGCCGCTCTCTGAGCGCGCCATCGAAATTCTTGGTCGCTCGCGGACGCTCTACGACGGCCCGCTCATTTTTCCTGGCACCTCAGATCGACCGCTTTCGGATAATACGCTCTCGAAACTGATGCGTGATGGAAAAGCAGTCGGGACGCCTCACGGGTTTCGATCAGCCTTCAAGGATTGGGCTGCGGAACGTGGCGTCCGGGACGAAGTCTCAGAGGCAGCCCTTGCCCATAGCGATCGCGACAAAGTCCGCGCCGCCTATCGGCGAACGAGGTTCCTCGACGAGCGGCGCTGTGTAATGCAGGATTGGGCTCTCTTCGTTTCGAGATAAGCGGCGGCTGCCTCATGTCTGAAATGCCGAGCAAGCGGTCATGCTCCCGTCAGCGTATGCTCTAGCGACCTGCGCACCGTTCATGTCCGCTTCTCGTTTACTAGCGACGATGGGCTGGTCTCAGTGATACTTCTGACCTCTGTTGTCGAACGCGACTTTCGTGCCCTCCAGGACGTCCACAACCGCCCGGTTTATTGTCCCGTCCTCGATAGATCCTGAGTGGTAAGAGATGCGTGCGCCGTTCTTCCTATCGAATGTCGCATGGATAATTTGCTCGGCGTCGCATACGACTGCCAAATTGGGGTTGTGCGTGACCATGATGATCTGGCGAGACTTCTTCGCCTCGTTAAGTACAGGCACAAGCAAGCTGACGACGGTTTCGTTATCCAGATTCTCCTCGGGCTGATCGAGCACGATGGGATTGCGGCCCGTGTCGACGAGCAGGTAGAAAATCAAGAGGAGTGCTCCGCGTTGCCCCGGAGATAGTTGCTCGATCTGTGTCTCTTGAAAGAGCAGGGAGGAGTTGGCGCAGCGCTTGAGGTGCGAACTACTCGTTCGAGGGGAGATAACGCTCATCGCTCGATCTATCCCATGCAGGAGAGACCTCACCGTCACGAGTGACGTGACGTCGTTCTCGAGGTACTTGCGATAAGCATCGATGCGATCGTTCGTGATGCGCTCAGGTGCCCCTTCGCCGTCCTTGAATTGGTCGGTCTCGTCCAGCCACATCAGCCAGGTCGCGTAGGCTCTGGCGGTCTTTGACACCATGGCGGGTCGCCATACCGCGGCATGTCCGGTTTCTTTAAGACGACTTGCCGGAGCGAGTCCCCGAAGCCAAGCCTCTCGATCGGGGAGGGGCCAGTTGGCGATATCTTTATACTTACCGCGTCCAGGCATGGCGTTTTCCTCCCCGAGATTGCTTTTCGCCCTTGCAGGGACGACGAGTTTTTCGACTCGCGACTAAGCTCTTCGATAGCCGCTCCATATGGTCATCAAACAACGCAACAGCCCGCGCCTGTTCCATCCCTGCGTAGAACGCGATTGTAGTCTCGATGCTTTTGTGACCCAGAAACTTCTGAACGACTTCCTGGCCGGACGGGTTGTCTTTCAGGTATAGAAAGCCAAGGAGATGCCGAAAGCGATGACCGGTAACCCGTACGCCGATGGTGTGCAGCGTCCAGCGGGCGAGCCGAACAGAATGCCCACTCGGAACTTTGTGGTGGTGACCATGCCCGGGAAACAAGTATCTATTCCCCGCTTCCGCCAATAGGGGCAATGCGACCGAAATATAAGGTTTCAGCAGCGCGACGACCCGTGGCGGAAGCTTAAACTCCAGGTCGACATCGTTTTTGACTTCTGAAGCCGGGAATACGAGATGAAAGGTTTCCCGCTTTCCGATGCGGTCCACCACAAGATGCCGGTCGATCGATATAGAGGCAAGGTTTTGCGGGCGCACTGGCGCAGCGGTTAAGAGTGCTACAGCGAGTGCATCTTGAAGGTTCAACGCGTCCTTCACCTTGGGGCCCTTGATCTTCAGGAACCTCCTGAGATGCTCGGCGCCCTGGTTGAGAAGTCGATCCGCGTACTCCTCGTCTTCAAAGTGCCGCAGCATTGCCCGGTTCTTTTCCGTCATGCCCGCGCTTTTAATCTTGGTCACTTTACGAAAGCGATGCAGCTCTTCGATGTCCGGCGCGGGCGCTTTCACCCAATATTTTGCCGCAACGTAGAGATAGTGCGCGTACTTGTTCGCCGACTTGGTATTCTCCTCGCCGAACTGTTCAAGATAGACTGAGAGGATCGCTTCGACCACGTCAGTCCGAACGAGATCGGCCATCGATGACACTTTTCTTGCCGGTTCAACTTTACTGACCGCCACTGAGTAAAGGCGATAAAAGATCCGCTTTATCTCTCGGATCGTGCTCTCCTCGAAAGGACTATCCATGCCAGCCGGAAGCTTCAGCTTACTGCCGAATGCAACGAGCATGCGTTCGAGATCCTGCAAAAATCCCTCGTCAATACTCGATGCATCAAGCGCATAGACCCGGCGACGGTCGCCGATGTTTATAGTCAGTTTCGGCCACTTGTCGTGGGTTGCCACTGCGCCGTTCCAGCCGCGGCAGAAGCTGGTGAATGCCTGCCGAGCGTTGCGAGTTTCGAGGCTGACTCCAAGATCAGCGGCGTATTTGTCGGCGACAACTTGATCGACAGCAGAGGGTATGATCCTGTTCAACGTCGCCCACCTGGCAAAGCGGCCGCAAGAAATCAAAAGCGTCTTGTCGCCAGCATCCCGAAACAGGGCAGCCCAGTCTTCGGACATTTCAACGCCGCGCGTCGATATCAGACCCTTGCGAAAAGGCGCCAACGCTTGTCGCGCATAGGCTTTGACGTTTTCGAAAGTGCGGTAACTTACGCCGCAATCGCCCGGCGCCAATGCCCTTTCACTCAAAAGTCTTCCGCCGATGCTCGTTCTCTCAGACATCGGGCACGATCCGATGGCGCGCTTGAGTTGAGAAAGAGTGATCATTTCGGGGCTGCTCCGGAGGCCCCGGCAAAGCGTTTTGATTGCGGTCCGGCGCGCTCCCTTCTTGCGCGGGCTCAGCAAAGGATCGACGGAGATCGCACCCATAAGATCGGCGCAAGACGCCAGAACTTCGGGAGGTATAACAAGGGGTCGTGACAGGTTGCGGTCTGACATGTTGTGACTCGTGATGACTGAGGGGGACAAGAAGCTGTTTTCGTGAAACCAGCTGGGCTAAAAACACGCTCTGTTTCGTTCGGACGTTTTCACGGTCGAACTGCCAGTTGAAGACAACGAATGACCTACACTGACTAGGTTTTGTTGCGCCGTATCAGGCTCAGAACCGAAGCCAAGGTCGTTCGCGTCATGCCACCGATTTTGACGTGGTCGAGCTCTCTCCGCTCCGGCCTCATCAGCCGCCAGATGTGACGTGGCGAACACGCAAGAAGGTCTGCCGCTTTGACGACGGTCAACAATTGCTCCGAAGGAGCGGGATTTGCGGAACTTTTGGCCGGTAGTGCTGGCTCAAGTAGCGGTCTGTTTGGCGACTTGCGGCGCGATTTAGCGCGCTCCACGACTTGGGTTTTAGTTTCACTCAACATCGATCGTTGCTCCAAAATGGCGACGATCGAAGACTAGTGCCGACTATAGATGAAGTGTTGGAACTAAAAGCACTTCATTTTCTTCCATTTTCATTTCCAACACCAATCGCTTCTCCATGACCTTCACCCAGAAGTCATCGCCTTCGTTGTCTGCCAACTGGTTGACTATCCCGCTTTTAATCGCTTTTCGCCAGAAGGCGGTATTTTCCACAGTAAAGCTGTCCGCGTAAGGCAAGCCGCAGATATGCGAGAAGTGGCCCCAGGTTGGTTCGCCTCCAGCAATAGTAAGCTCCCCACGGCGTTGGCCCATTTCATCTAGAAAGTCGCCTGATTTGTAGCGAGCCCATAGCTTGCAGCAATGCTTGACGGCAGAAGCCCAGGTCATGTGAGGAAACAGTCCGGACTCGGCCAGAGCGCGCTGGGCTGCTCTGTTGAGTTTCCAGCCATCGTTTTCAATAGCGAATTGCATATAAAGCAGCACGTGCAAATCTGGGTTTCGTCCGGAGGCATTGGGGAGCTTACTTAAATTTCTTCTCCAATATTTTCCGTCGAGACCGAGCGCCTTCAGCATCCTTAAAGTAAGTTCCAACGCTTTGCTGGTTTGACCCATGCGCTCATGCAGTTCGGCCAGAAGGGTGAACGCATCTCCGGCCTCATCAAGGCAACGCCGCCTATTATGTCGTTTCTCTTTTTCCCACTGTCTTCTGTATTTCGCGCTTTCGTCGCTTCGCTTTGATTTTGTGGAGCCCGGCGTCCGCGATTTTCTCATGTTGGAATCTCGGATTTGATAAAATTGTTCGATACCAGGTGGGCCGTCCGAATTAGTTGGTGTCCACGGCGGAGAGTTATCAACTATCTTAGATCTAGCCTTTTACCCTAGCTCGCGGTCCCTGGTCGACAGGGAATGTCGTTAATCGACGCCATTTGTCTGGGTATTGTTTTTTAACTCCGCGCTGACCTGCGATGCGTCTACGCAGATTTGCTCTTGACCTAATATCGATATCGACGCGATGAGGAAGAATGTCACTCACATCGGACGGCCGTTGATGAAAAGATATTCGAACCAACTTGACGGTCGTTATTACGGGATATTGGAGGACGAGTTCGAACTCGAAATCCTAATGGTTGGGCTGCACAAAGCAGGCGCTGACGCCCTCGCCGCAAATGTTGAAGGCTTGATACTCTCCCTGACCGCCATGCCGCCACTTTGGAAACAGGCTGAGAAATTTGCCTCTGAAATTGCCGCTTTGGGAGACAATACGCGTTCGCTTGAGTCGCTCAGAAACGTGGTGATTAGAGCGCTTTCGCCTCTACTAGATGATCTTCCTGCAACGATGGGCGAAATGAGGATTGCGCTCGGGCATTCGGGTTCGACGGCAGCAAATGCATTCGCTGCGGCGCGTATCATTCGCATCTTCGGAAATGAGTTCGACCCCCATTAGTCCACTAACGTCGTGATCGAGTAACATCCTCACTCCGCTCCAACGAGTGAGGCAGTTTCCTTGCCTCTCCAATTTCTTCGGGACAATAACGAAATTAGAGTCGTGAGCGTCGCTATCTGGGAGGGTTAGTCTGTATCTCGGGTGTCGAATTCCTGGGATGCGTGGAGACGATTGGAGTGCTTTCAGGAGACGTTGGCTGCTATTGAAGCCCGGTGGAGACGACGATTTGAAAGACCGTATGGCGGCTATAGCGAATCACTTGAGCGAGTAAGCTATGCGCTCGGTAAGTGCCATGAAAAGAGCGAGGGCTGCTAAAACCTCGGGATCGGTCAGCGGCTCGAAAATGTAGCGAAAATCGACGTCCCAATCGACGCTACGGGTAACGATGGTGATCTTAGCGCAAGCTCGGTGAGAATGTCGGCGCGGAAATCGCCGCTCATTGTCGGGGACTGTCCTTGTTCCAGAAATCCGTCTCGGGATGATTTTCTCGCAGGTACTTATATATCGCTTCGAGATTCGGCCCGCTTAAGTATTTAATCTTGTTATTCTCCACCAGCTTCAGCAGCACATAGTATCCCTTCTCCGGATGGAAGCGAAACGCAAACCCCGGACCCAAAAGACTGACGCGCCGATCAATGTCGCTGTTTATGGTATCGATCAAATCACGCGGCTCCCACAGCGCTGCCAAAATGACTTCGTCGCCTTTGATTATCACGCGGTCTTCCGCGGCTAAATCCGCAAGCGCCTTTTGCATTTCGGCTTTTTCATCGTCGCAGAAGTATTCGCCGATGGAAGCCAACGAATGAAAACCCTGTTTGTTATCCGGCAGCGACGCGGACATAGCAAAGAGAACGTTATGGTGGTGGGTGCGTTTTTCGTTGCGCAGCAAATCACAGCCGGGCGGCCAGTTCCTCGGATCGCGCATGACATCGGCGCTCAGACTCTCAAGCGACTTGCGCCGCGCCTTTTCTTTTGCCGCCTCGAATGACAGGATTTTTCGCGATTCGTCGTCTTTTTCTTCCCTCACGCATCACCTCCAAGTTTTTTCTGGGCGCACCGTCGAGGCGTTCGGCGACGTCCTTTAAAAAGTTTTGCTTGTCATCGGCATCGTCCTCGACTTCGTCTGCGATCATCTGGGTAACGCGGTCTTCGAGGCTTTGGCGATGCCAAAGATGCTGAGATCGCCGACGGCTGTCATGAACTTTGCGACGTTGCGATCCCGAATTAGCCCGTCAATGGCCCGGCCGTTCGCGTGTTGCCTTTGCCGCCAGCGTCTCCATCACGAGTTGCCGGGCTTCGGCGTTGCGAGCCAAGCCGTGGAGGTACGCGTTGCGATAAGTCTTGGCGGACGAGCCAAACTCGCGCGCCAGTCATCAGCGCTTGGTTTTCTGTCCTGCCCGCTCAATTAGACGGCGGATCATTTCCGATCTGGTGGGGATGTCCTTCTCGATGCGTCGAAGCTCGTCGACGATCTCCAAATGCCGGTCATCCACGCGAATCGGCACGATTTTTTTCAGTTCTTCAGACCTCCGCATCGGTGAAGCGATCAGTTCATATTTTGTTTTCGCTGGCCGCTCCGCATCGCCATCGAGAAATTTTCCAGCCGGGATGCTCCTGTGTCCAATTGCTGAATCGAAGGGGAGCCTGAACCATACAGCCGATCGAGCTGACGTCGCTCTCCATTGAGATTCTAAAATCCCGGCAGACAGATGGATCGCGGGTAAGACAGGCAGAAATAAAAAGTGCCAGCATGATCACGTCCTCTTATTTTAGAGGTATACGACCGGACGCGCGCGCAGGATCACCTTTGCATCGCAAAGTTTAAACCAAGCTGATTTTTGTTATGATTTCTGATGCTATGCGGCCTGCCGCGGGTTGATGCTCACGCTGGCATTGAAGAATAGGAATGCCTTTGCCGGGATGAATAGATTACGCAACCGGTGCGGGATCGAGCGACAGAGCGAACACAAATTCTGTGCCTCGCGGAAGTCGTAACACTTTCAACTCCGCATTCATCTGCTCCGCAAACGTCTTCACGAGGCGCATGCCAAGGCCGCGAGCAGGGCCGGTACCAAAACCTTCAGGTAATCCGTCACCCTCGTCACGGATGGACATCGAAACCGTGTTCATATCTTTAGAAGCGAGCTTAACCCAGACTTGGCCTTCGCGTTGCGGATAGGCGTGCTTGGCGGCGTTCGTGACAAGCTCCGTCAATAAGATCGCCAGCTGAATGGCTCGATCCGTGGTCATGTAAACAGGCGCAGTCGCCTCGAAAGTTATGAGACAATCGGGAATCGCTTCCTCCAAATCTCGACAGACTTCCGAAAGGTAGGCCGAAAGCTCCAATCGTTTGACGTCGGAACTGCGGTATAACCGATCATGCGCCCGGGAAATCGCACCGACCCGTGCCGAGGTTTCGATAAGGATTTGCGAGACCGCCCGATCGTCTTGGGAGCTGGCCCGTAGATTGAGCATGCTCGACACGAGCTGCAGGCTGTTCTTCACGCGATGATTGATTTCCTTGACCAGCACCTGCTGATATTCGAGGGCAGATTGTAAATTGGTCTCGCGACGCTGCCGCTCGATCGCCATGCCGATGATGTTTGCTGATCCTTGAAGAAAGGCGATGTCCTTCTCGGAGAAATCCCCTTCGGCGGTGCTGTCGACTTCCAAAACGCCGTACGGTTTGCCGTCGCCTTGGAGGATGACGTTGATTGCGCGACGGATATTATTGGCCGCCAGCAATTCTGGCGTTCTAAATCGCTCCTCGTTCTCCAGCTGATTTGAGATGACGGGTTTGCCCGTCCTTAAGGCATATCCTGAGGGCGAATCGAGGTCGGCACCCAAAGTCGCATGTCCTACCGTGCCGGCCGGCCAACCAACGCCAGCCCTCATCAACATCTTGTTTTCGGAGGGAATGTATTCAAGGATTTTGCAGAAGTCGGCTTCTAGGCCCTCGGCAGCAAGACGCGTCGTCTCGTCCAGCAACTCACTGAGCGGCGTCCCCCGCAAAGCCAACACGCCAAGTTCGGCGAGAATTTCCTGCTGACGTTCACGGGTCGCGATTTTTGCCGCACTACCCTCAAGGTTGGGCTGAACACTAGGAGTCGGTTCGACGACGGCGGGCTTTGGATCTGAGGATGTCATGGGTGCTGCACTGCTGAGGACGGGGAGAAAGCCTCATACGCCTAATCCTAGGTCTTCGCCAAGAGATCCACAATTTGGCTAAAAGCTGTTCGGCTTGAAAGGGCTTGCGGAGCACTGGCACCTCCGCATACGTCGGGCCAATCAGATCTGGATCGCTGGTCTGAAACAAGAACGGAATACCCTGTTCACGAAGCCAATCCGCCACGGGAAAGGTCGTGGTGTCGGCCTGGAGTCGGACGTCGAGAACGGCGGCGTCGGGACGATTCTGTGCAAGCAACGCAAGCGCTTCAGAAACGCGCGCTGCGGGCCCGACGACGGAGACGTCCGAATTCTCTAAAATGTCTTTTATATCCAGAGCAATAAGAGGCTCGTCCTCGACGACCAGGACGTGAAGACCGCGTAATATGTCAGCGAACACCATGAAGCCCCCTTGAGGCCCCTACAGGAGCGTGATCTGAAACTGGGTCACAGGCTTATGGTTCCCCACAAATACTCACGATAAATACCGCGCTTGAGTGGCGCAATCCGCATTTGGGCAGGCGCACAGAAGCGCGACACGGAACGAAATTCGCCGTCGGAATTTTTGGCGGTACTGACTCGCACTGGAAAAGAAACGCCGCGACATGGTGGGAACATCATTGCCTGCGGCCTCGGAGCGAACCCCCGCGACACCGCCGCAAGCCGTCCGCTCTCTTCTGAGTCTCAATTTCTTCACGCCGATTTTCAGGCGGGGATAGGGCCGTTCCTTGGGGTCTTTTGTTGGCCCATGGCTGGCAAAGCGGACTCATTGGAACGGTGATGACGATCGGCGGTGTCGCCGATATGCTGATGAGCAGCTTCGCCGGAGCGCTGATCGACCAGACGTCGTCCAAGCGCGCTTATGTCATCATCGCGGGCATCTGCACTATTATGGCGTCTGCCATCATACTTTTGTCGCAGGAATTTTGGGTCGTCGCGACTTCGCAGGTGGCAACCGCCATCGCTGGAGCAGGAATCGTACCCGCCGCCAATGCCATTAACCTCGGGATCGTGAGACAAGCGGGGTTCAACAGAAAGAACGGCCGCAATCAAGCCTTCAATCACCCGGCAACCGCGCGTGGCGCGAGCGTCGTGGCCGGTGTCGGTATTAGCCTGAATTCCAATATCATCAACAACCTTCCGGCCGGGCTGATTGCGGGTAGCGCCGTCCATCAGGCTCAGGTTCCGACCATCGTCTCGATCGCGGTTCTGATCCGCGTCGATCTTGGCCCAAACCTTTCTGTGACGGGTTCGCTCGCGACCATTCAGTGGCTCAACGTTTTGCGCCGTGAAAACCTGGAAATCGGCGCTTGGGAATTTCTCAAGCTTGGCCCTATCGTGATGCTTCCGGCCCTGTTTCTTGCACTTGGAAACTTGATGCTCGCAACATCATGAATCGACCGCTGAGCGGTCGGCACCTACGATCGATCTGATCGAATAAAGAAAATTTGAAAATATTTTCGATCCGCAATGAAGTACGATATCTCGATGTGCTCCCGATCATTGCTCAAGATTGTGGTGCTGTCGGAACAGCGTTATAGACTGTGCCAGGAATTTTGTTCGTGACCGAGCATTCAAGAGGAAAGATGTCGGACTCGGATAAACTTCGGCAGATCGCAGGCCGAAGGGATCCCCGTGCATTCAAGCAGTTGTTCGAAAAGTATGCTCCTCGCGTTAAATCCTTGATGATGCGTTACGGCGCGGATGCAAATACCGCCGAGGAGCTGGCGCAAGAAACCCTTTTCGCGGTTTGGCGCAAAGCGACGCTCTATTCTGATGAGAAGGGGAGCGTCACGACGTGGATTTTTGCGATCGCACGTAATCTAAGGATCGATAAGCTTCGTAGAGAAGAGACGTGGGTCGAGTTGCCCGACGGCTACGATCAGCAACCGAGCACGGATGTGCAACCGGACGAGGTCTTATCAGATGAAGAGCGGCGGTTAAAAATGCGCCTCGCGCTAAACTCTCTGCCAGCGGACCAGTTGCAGGTCGTTACGTTGTCGTTCATCGACGGCCGATCTCACAGCCAGATCGCAGAGCAGCTCGGTCTGCCGGTCGGAACGGTCAAATCACGTATTCGGTTGGCTTATCTAAAGCTTCGTGCCGTCGTGGGGACAGACGAGCAATGAATATCGTGCATCACCCGGCAGATGAAGACCTTGTGAGCTGTTCGGCGGGAAGCATGCCCGAGGCGTTAGCTGCCGTCATGGCGGGTCATATCTCGCTCTGTGAGCGTTGCCGTAAAGAACTCGCAATTATGGATGCGATAGGCGCGTCGCTGCTTGAAAATATGCATCCCTCGCCGCTAGCGCGAAGTTTCGTGGGCGTTCCTTCAAAAACAGCGTCTCGCAACGTGAGCAAATCGCTGTCGGGTGATGTGCCGCTCCCGTTGCGGAAGTATGTAGGTCCGTCCCTGAGTAATGTTCCGTGGAAATGGATCGCCCCTGGAATTTGGCAACATCGGCTGCCGTCGTCCCAGAGATCGAAGGGATTTCTGCGTCTGATTAAAGTTTCTCCCGGGCTCACGCTCCCGGATCACGGCCATACTGGCAGTGAGCTAACACTAGTGCTGCAAGGCTCGTTCAGTGATGCCACAGGCTCGTACGGGGTCGGCGACGTCGCAAGTGCAAACGAGGGAGATGAGCATGGCCCTGTCGCTGCCGCGAACGGTCAGGAATGCATCTGTCTCATCGCGTCTGAAGGGCCGATGCTTTTTAGAAGTTTTTTGGCTCGGATCGTTCAAAGGTTTACCGGATTTTGAGCGCCTGTCGGTCTGCCTAAAGTTCGATCTATTTGCCTCCCCGTTGAGATCTCAGCCCTGGGCATGTGATCCGTTTGTCCCAGCCCTTCGTACTCGACGGATAACCCAACGATCGAGGATGAGATGGTTGCCGAACAAAAGGCCGTGAATCTAACCGTTGCGGTGTCGTTGATCTCTACGTGCTTGGGAAGCGGCTTTGCGATATCTGAAACATTCTCGAAAGCTCTAGACGCGGGTGCAAGATATGGCGAAGCACTTGGTGCGATCGAGATTTGCGACGGTGCGAAGCTTACGGATAAGGCTATAAATCTTAAGTCATCATTTGCCGGACTTGATCTCGATCGGTTTACTGCACAGGCGGCCAAAGTTTACGAGGCCTGGGCTAACATCAAACACTGTGTTCAGCCGAACGACCCTAATCCGTGCAGGATAATCATTCAGAAAAGCTGCCTGGAGGCGATTTCCGAGATCGGCCCAGAAGGTTCGGTGATGCCAGGCTTGCTCGATTTTAAAGATCCGTGAGGATTGATCCTCGCGCTTACTAGCTAAGGCGCGACTCTTATAAGCTGCAGCAAGATTGAATAAATAAAATCTGATTGAACCGGTTTCTCAAGATCTCCGTATCTCGCTTAGGCGGTGCAGCGCCGCTTGCAAGCTGCGCCGTCGAGCTGGCTTATTCAGCGAAGCCCCGGCAATAATCTTCCCTTTGTCGGGGCTTTTTTGTCAGCTAAGCGAGGTGCGTTCTCCTTTCCGCACATACCTATGCGGGTACCTTATGTTTTCAGGGCATGGGCCTTCATCTCAAGTATTTTTGCACGCAGCGCGGAGCGTCGCGGTTGGTCGGCCATTGATTTTATGCCTCTGCAATCTTGATACATGGGCCAGGAGGCTCAAGATTGAGCCGACTGTTCTCTGGCAAAGGCGAACGTTCTCTTAGGTCTAATGTTCCGCTACGACTCGGCATCCGAGCAATCAAAGCCAGGCGTCTATCTGTCGATCCTCAGTTGATCTTCGTCAGGACAATTCGTGCGGAGGTTCAAAGATCCAAATGCGCGGTTTGTCCGTAGGAAAGACGAAGGCGTATGCAATTGAATTCGACGATGCGCGGATGTGAACATGATTTTTCTGGTCGGTTATGTGGTGTTCCTGATTGTCTTCGGACTGATGGATTTTGCGTGGCTGAGCGTTACAGTTCCGAAATTGTATCTTCCAGTTCTCGGGGACTCGGCCGCCACGAATATGAGGGTGGCACCCGCAATCGTTTTTTATCTGTTCTACGGGGTTGGGGCCGTTTATTTCGGGGCATTACCCGGCGTGTCGTCGGGTATAAGGATGGCCTTCCTGAGCGGGCTGTTTTTTGGCGCCGTGGCTTATGGAACGTATGACCTTACCAACTATGCGACCTTGAAAAATTGGTCTTTGGCGCTGACCATTGTAGATATGGCGTGGGGTGCGCTTGCTACTGGGTTTGCCTGCATCGCGGCGTGTGCTGCGATGCGGTATTTCTCTTCTTGAGGCACTCATTCCTCGCTAGCGTCGTCCACGCGATGCAACGTCGCTAACCGCGATAAAAACTTCGGCCCAAGTCTAGTACCTTGGAGGTCCCAGGAAAAACGCGTTCGTGCGCGATTGGTATTTTCGGAATTCTTCACCAGACCGGTTTAGCATGTGCTGTTCGAGCAGCGGAATGCCCGAAACTCGCACAAGCAGAAAGTACATTATGATTGGGGCCGATATCGCGAACCATCCCCACGCGTAACCATTTCGGAGATCAATGGCGATAACGGGATAGGCAAGCCAGCAGATCCACTCGAAGAAGTAATTGGGATGTCTCGAGTATCGCCAAAGAGCTCGATCGCAAACCCGGCCTCTATTCTTCGGATCGGCTCTAAATGACTTCAGTTGGTGGTCGGCGAGTGCTTCGCCGCCGACGGCGGCAATGAGCAACGCGGCGCCAAAGAAATCTTGAAGGCGAAAGCCGTCCGCAGGATTCCAGGCCGCAATGAGGATTGAGACCACGAGGGGAACGCTCACCCAAGCTTGCTTTTGCGCGAACCAATACATCTCACGCGTCGCATCCGCGCCCCATCCCGCAATGAGCCGCGCGTACCGAGGATCATCTGTCATGGTCGTAGTTCTTAGCGCGATATGGAGACCAAGGCGGCCAGCCCAAATACTAACCAAAATAGATACGAGCACGGCCCTTTCGGAAATCCCACTACCTAAGAGAGCGCCAAGTACGGCTGTAACTCCGAGGCCAAACGTCCAGGTTGTGTCGATCCATCCCGAGTTGCGCGTTTTTTTCCAGATTAGCCATCCGACCGTCATAGCCAAAGTGAGAGCTGTGAACGCGTAAATTGCGGCGATTGTCAACGATAGGTTCGTCATTAGACCCACATAAGGATCGCATTTTTTAGCGCGAAAGCTGGGATTACTGAAACCACTTTAGCAGTCGCACTTAGCGGATACGGTGCTGGCGAAGATATGGATCATCGCGAGGTGATCCAAGTGCGCTGCGGGTCCGTAATCCCCTTAGCTCACAAAAGAATCTCCTGGGAAGTGTCGCGAGAGCTTGAATGTATGACTCTGGTCGCGAGACAGTCCTAAATATTGCCGTGGTTGGCAGCGGCATCTCTGGGCTGTCGGCTGCTTGGCTTCTCAGTCAGCGGCACTCGGTAACGCTTTACGAGGAAGATGAGAGAATAGGTGGACATTCGAATTCAGTGTCCGTGCCCAACTGCGAGTCATCCGTAGACACCGGGTTCATCGTCTACAATGAGCTAAACTATCCAAATTTGACCGCCCTTTTTGAACATTTCAACGTGCAAACACAACTCGCAGAGATGTCGCTGGCGATTTCTCTTCGAGGCGGTCGGTTAGAGTATTCCGGAACGAACCTTCGCGGCCTCTTTGCCCAACCGCGCAATGTCGTCAATCCTCGATTTTGGTCGATGTTGAGGGATCTCCGCAGGTTCTATCGATGTGCTCCGTTGGATCTTCCGGATCTGGAACGTCGGTCGATCACATTGAGCGAATATCTCGACGAAACGCAGTACGGGAGGGCCTTCCGAGACGACCATCTCTTGCCCATGGCCGGCGCCATTTGGTCGACGTCGCCAGATGCAATCCTGGATTATCCGGCGGCCAGCTTCATTCGGTTTCACGAAAATCACGGCTTGCTGAAGTTGACCGGCAGGCCAGCGTGGCGCTCCGTAACCGGGGGCAGTGGAAATTACGTCGCGGCCCTTACGTCGTCATTTCGAAAACGCATCCAGCGCGGAAACGGGATCACCGCGGTCAAATCTGCCGAGCAGGTGGTATTTGTTCGTGATCAAAATGGTCGAGTTGAAAAATTCGATCATGTCGTCATCGCAACCCATGCCGATCGCGCTCTGGCTGTTATTGTCGATCCAAGCGTCGAAGAGCGCGGAGCGCTCGGCGCATTCCGATACAGTCGAAACCGTGCCGTTCTGCATTCGGATGCCTCGCTCATGCCAAAACGACGTCGAACTTGGTCGAGTTGGAATTATATTCAGTCGACCGACGGCAGCGACGAGGTTCCGACAATAACGTATTGGATGAATCGCTTGCAGAACCTCGGCACGACGCGGCAACTTTTTCTAACTCTTAATCCCCGGGTTGCGCCGCGCGACATTCTCTATGAGACCGATTACGAGCACCCGTTATTCGATAGTTCCGCTATTGCAGCGCAAAAGAGGCTTTGGTCACTTCAGGGCCGGCGCCGCGTTTGGTTTTGTGGTTCGTACTTTGGCTATGGTTTTCACGAAGACGGGTTGCAAGCTGGGCTGGCGGTCGCAGAACATATTGACCCTTATTGCCGACGCCCCTGGTCAGTCGCCAATGAATCCGGCCGCATCTCTATTCTTGGTCCAACCAGACCGTCAGAGGTTGCAGCATGACGTTGAACTCGGCTCTCTACTCCGGCTCCGTCATGCATCGCAGAGTCCGTCCCGTTCTTCACGTGTTGCGCTACCGAGTGTTCTGGCTGCTTCTCGACATCGACGAAATCGACGAGTTGGCAAAGACGCTTTGGCTATTTTCGCGCAACCGCTTCAATGCGCTTTGTTTCTGCGATCGAGACCACGGTGACGGGGGAACGGCCTCACTTCGCGCGCAGATCCTAGGGCATCTATCGCAAGCGAATGTTCAGGCGGAAGGTAAGATCCTGTTGTTGTCGATGCCTCGCATCTTCGGATACGTTTTCAATCCTCTAAGCCTCTATTTTTGCCATGATACAAAGAACCAGCTGAAGGCCATGGTCTACGAGGTTCACAATACTTTCGGAGAACGGCACAGCTATGTGATCCCAATCAACGGTGGAGGCGCCAGCATCAATCAGGAATGTGAAAAGGCTTTCTACGTGTCGCCCTTTCTCGGGATGGATTTGCGATATTCGTTTAGCGTTGCACCGCCGGGCAGGGGCATCAATGTATCGATCCGCGCCCACGACAATGCGGGCCTCGTGATCTTAACTGCTCTGTCCGGCGCGAGGCGCGCGCTCACCGACGGCTCTTTGTTATCTGCTCTTTTCGCGTTTCCCTTTCTCACCGTGAAGGTGATGGCAGCCATTCACTGGCACGCCCTGCGCCTATATTTCAAGGGCCTCAAAGTCCACGCTCATAGTTCCGCAGCCCTTCGGCATCGCGATCTTCCAGTCAGGAAATCCACATGAATGAAACGACCGTAGATGTGTGCATGGGCAAACATTCTTCGACGCGCTCGCGTCTCGCGAAGGCCATCTCGAGACGCATTCCGCAAATCAAAGCGGGAGGATTGTACCTGTCGCTCCCTGACGGTGGAGTCATAATCCGGCGGAGCGATGCCATAGGTCCAGAGGCCATCATCGAGGTCAACTCGTGGATCGGGCTTTTGCGAATTCTATTCGATGGAGAGCAAGGTTTCGCAGACGCCTATCTCGCGGGCGAGTGGTCGACACCGGACCTGAAAGCAGTGCTTTCTTGGGGGATGGCGAACGAGCGAGTGCTTGCTCGCGCCGGTTCAAGTTCGTTGTTCACTCGCGTGCAAAATCGAATTCGTCATTTGCGGCGAGAAAATACGCGCGGTGGCAGCCGCCGAAATATCGCTGCTCACTACGACCTCGGCAACTCGTTCTACAAGGCTTGGCTTGATGCCGAGATGAACTATTCCTCCGCTATCTACGCGCAGGACGACACATTGGAACTGGCGCAAAATCGCAAACTCGAGCGCGTGATCGAGTTGCTCGGCCTTGAAGGTGGCGAGCGCGTTATTGAGATCGGTTTTGGTTGGGGTGCGCTTGCGCAGCGCATCGTCAGTAAAGGATGCCATGTTACAGGTCTGACACTATCGCGCGAACAGCTCGCGTACGCACATGGTCGGATGAAGGATGCGAGAAACGCTGCCGACTTACGAATACAGGATTACCGCGATGTGGTGGGGCGCTATGATCGCGTCGCCTCCGTCGAAATGATCGAAGCCGTGGGTGAGAGATTTTGGCCGGCTTATTTTGCGAAGATAAGCAGTATTCTCAAGGAGGGTGGGGTCGCCGTTTTGCAGGCCATTACGATAGATGAAAAGCGCTTCATCAATTATCGGAAAAACCCAGACTTCATTCAGCGTTATATCTTCCCGGGGGGGATGCTGCCGACGGGAGCGCTAATCAAGGAACTGGCAAGTGCATATGGCTTGAAGCTTGTCGAGCAAGAAGCGTTTGGAACGAGTTATGCTTTGACACTCGCAGAATGGCAGCACCGCTTTTTTCGTGCCTGGCCGCATATTGAAAGCATGGGGTTCGATCAAAGGTTCAAACGCATGTGGGAATATTATCTTGCGTATTGTGAAGTCGGTTTCTGGTCCGGGTCGGTAGACGTAAACCTCTTTAAGTTTGTTCGGTGAGCGCGCAACGCCCGAGCCTCCCGCAGCGTTCGAGCTTAGGGAGGACACGGCGATGATATCAATCCGAACCGAGTTCTCCGACCAAACGTGCAGGAGGACGGAATTGATCGATTGGTTGAGTTTGTTTCCGTTCTTAGGAATTGTTGCTGCAGCTGCGCTGAGCGGCGTTAAATTCATGCCAGGGCATTGGTATTCGACGCTTCAAAAGCCAAGCTGGACACCACCCGATTGGTTGTTCGGGCCCGCTTGGACTATTTTGTATATCATGATCGCGGTCGCCGGTTGGCTGGTTTGGAGCGTCGAAGGGGCCGGTGTTGCTCTTGCAGTTTGGTGTCTCAATTTGGGATTTAACGCGGCTTGGTCATGGCTGATGTTTGGTCGTCATCGCATCGGCTGGGCGTTCATGGACGCCATGGCAATGCTTGTAACGATACTGGCATTTCTCATTATCGCGCGGCCAATAAGCTCGACTGCGGCCCTGCTCTTCATCCCCTATCTTGGTTGGGTCGCGTTTGCCGCGGCGCTCAATTTCGAGATTCTGCAGCGTAACGGTTCTGCGGCCTGATCGGCTGCCGATTCGCGGTAGGTTTCGAAGGCTGTTGCTTCAAACTTTTAAAATGATGAGTCGAAGTTGCGGAGGAATTCAATATTGCTCGGAATCGGAGCTGCGGCGTCGGTCACATGCCTCGCAGTCGGCGCATGGCTTTGGACGCCTGATAAATCTCGGGCAACTCTTGAGGCAAAGTATCTCCGTTCGCCGGCCGACTATCTCGCCGTTGAGGGGCTCCGCATTCATGTTCGCGAAAGTGGATCGCCAGATGCCCCGGTTGTCATTCTCATTCACGGGTTCGGCTCAAGCCTTCACACTTGGGAGCCTTGGGCGCGCGGACTGTCGGACAAGTATCGCGTGATACGGTATGATCTTCCAGGCTTTGGATTAACGGGCGCCGACCCGACGGGCGACTACACGGAAGAACGCGGTGTGCATCTTCTCGCGGCCTTGATGGACAATCTCTCCGTTCGACGGGCGAGCCTGATCGGAAACTCCATTGGTGGCAGGCTCGTTTGGCACTTTGCGGCGCGATATCCGCAGAGAGTCGACAAGATTGTTCTCATCTCGCCGGACGGCTTTGCCAGCCCCGGATATGAGTATGGGAAAGCACCGGCGGTTCCCTTGTTGGCGAGGATGATGAAATATGTGCTGCCTCGAACATTTCTCAAGGCAAACCTTGCTCCAGCGTATGCCGAACCTGGTCGCCTAACCGACGCGATGGTCGACCGCTACTACGATTTGATGTTGGCACCTGGCGTTCGCAGCGCGATGATTGCCAGAATGGAACAGACTAGATTAGAACCGCCGGAGCCGCTGCTTGCAGTTATAAAAGCGCCGACGCTTATCGTATGGGGGCAAAAGGATAACCTGATACCGGATTCGAATTCAGCTGACTATATTAGAGCGATGCCGGAAGCAAAACTCGTCATCTTGCCCAATCTTGGACACGTACCGCAGGAAGAAGATCCATTGAGTTCTTTGTCGCCGGTGCGGGCGTTTCTCGACAAATGACGAAGATCAAGTCGCACTTTGATAAGCGATAGGTCGAGAAAATCATGGAACCAAAGTCTGGCCGGCCGATGCTGCATGAACGTGGCATCCGCGCGGCCGATGGCAACGTGATTTAATTTATCGACCCGAAATGGCAATGTCCCGGAGAACGCGCGTCTCGAGAATAACTTCGTCGAGGCGGTGTTTCAAAATATCACCAATACTTATCATGCCGACAATTCGCGCGCCGTCTCTGACAGGAACGTGCCGAATACGACGCTCGGTCATCACCCTTGCGACGTCTGAAATCCGATCATCGGACCCGCAGGTAATGACCTCACGGGTCATGAGATCCGCCGCAAGCAATGAACTGATTTTAGGGCCGTACAAACCGACGCCCTTGCAAATGTCACGCTCAGAGATAATTCCGTCCAACGAGTCGCCATTCGCACTAACGACAAGTGCACCTACCTTTTCGTGCTCCAACCGTCGCGCAATATCGTAAATGCTATCATTGGGCCGCACGGTCATAACCTCGTTGCCCTTCTCCTCCAGAATGTCTGAAACCTTCATTGTTTTCTCCCGATTTTCCTGTGCCTGTTGCCCAAGTTTCGTAAGAAATGACATTCGAAGCCTCATTGGATCTTTTCGTCAAGTGTTCGTTACAAGAGAAGTGAATAAACTTATTTACACATGGTCAGTATGATCGCGAGCCGGCGTCGGCCATTAGCTCGGAAAAGTTTATTTGCGTCGCACCATTGTTTAAGAAAATTCCCGATCGAATTGGTTCTTGTGTGCGGTTGCACAAGAAGAGTTATTGCGGCGAAATTCAAAACACGGCGTGATCGCCACGTTCGACGGAGACGTCGTCTCTGATCACGCGCGCGTAAAAATCAAATAACGTTTCGGTGCCGATGGAAGGAGTAGCGGCGGCATCATAGCGTTCTGTCACCGGGTCCCAAACCAGCATTGATTCAGTGGCGTAGTATCGCCCGATGCGCGCCAACTCGGCTTTTTCGGCTATAGAAGGAAGGATGCGTCCGACTGCAGTCAGTGTCCAAGCAATGGCATCCATGGCGGGGACAGGCACATATCGGAACTTTGGCTCGTATCCCAGCAAACGAAACAGTTGCTCGCCTTGCTGCTTCGGCGTGGTCGCTTGTCCTGGGCCTCCAACAGGCAGAATGCAATTGTGACGGCTTTCATCTTCGATGCATCCGGCAAGAAATTCGCCCAGATCGTCATCGCTAATTGGTTTGCATGCCGTCAGCATCCCATCGCCAAATAGCAGAAAGGATTTACCCTTTCTTACGCGATCGATCTGACCGGAGAGCGACTTGAAGAAGGCGGTAGGCCTGACGATCGAGTATGTGGGACCGGATCCGATCAGTGCCTTTTCAAACGCAAGCTTGGCATATTGAAACGCCAATAGTGGTTTTTGAACGCAGATTGCTGATAGTAGAATGATGTGCGAAACGCGGGCTTTTTTTGCCTCGTTCAGAGCGGAAATGTGCGCTTGATAATCGATGGACCATGCGTCTCGTGGTACTCCGGTTCGCGACGCAAGGCACGAAACCAGCACATCGAACTTCTCACCGCAAAACCCATCGCTAGATAGCGATATTGGATTCGTTACATCGCCATAGCGAAGCGTTGCGCCTGCGAGAGAATTGGCGACATCGTCGTCCGATCTCATTCTCTCGCTTGCGCCGTCGAGGCGCAAGAAACACACCACTTCGTGGTTGCGGCGCAGCAATGCTCGTACGGCCGCGCGGCCGGCCGTGCCTGTCCCTCCTAGAACGATGACGCGTCGAGAAGAGGCCACTAGATTCGCCAATTACCAAGAAGAAGGAAGGTTCATTTTTGCACTGACCATGACGAACGTCTAGGCGACAGACGACAACGCTTAGGCACGACGTCATCACTTGAGATTTCCTATTCGTCGCGTCGCTCACCTTTTTGCGAAGCCTGCGGAACAATTTGTGAGCAGGCGATGTTGCGAGTTCGAGAGCAACGGAGATTCATCATGTCTCGCAGCATCATCGTTTTGCCTGCACTTATGCTGGTCACGAGCCCCGTAAGCGCTGCAACTGACCAACAGTGTCAGAGTCTTTGGAAGACGGCCGACGTCGACGCTAATGGTTCGCTCTCGCGATCTGAAGATAAAAACAGCTATATCGCTTCGGTGGAAAAGGGTGGCGGCCATCTTCTTCAACCGGACACGCTGTCTCGTGATGAATTTCTTTCGTACTGCAAAACCGATTTCTCGGGAGTCGCGACGCAGAGCCCTGCGAACACCAAGGATTTTGGAAAAGGCGATTTGACGCCGGGCACACATCCGCTTGCGAAAGAGGACGCGATGAAGAAGTTCGAAGCGAGCGGTTTCAAGGACGTTCGCAATCTTTCACTCGATGATAAAGGCATTTGGCGCGGAACCGCGATGGCGGATGGCAAAAAGAAGCCGGTTGCCGTCGATCAACAGGGAGATATCGTGGCGCAGCTCGGCGAGGTAGCTCCGCCAAGCGGGAACAATACAATGCCAAAATCCGAGACCGCCGTTTCGTCTGAAGGTGAAACGCCAGCTGTATCCGGATCAGGCGAGGGCGAGCGCAGCGGACTTGCTCTATGGTTATGGATCATTGTGGCAAATGCTGCCGGCATTTTCTTCCTAAATGGAATTGGAGGCCCCAACAGCGCGATGGGCAGCGGCGGGTCGCACGTTCCTGAACGGAGGTAGTCACGCTCGATGGGCCAATTTCCAAGCCGCGTACAAGCGGCCGAGGTTCATTGAGCCTATTGAATTTGATTAGGCCGCAGTTTGGCTTTGCCGCTCTTCAAGGGGAAAGTCTGATGACGACGTGTCCGCCGTAATATCGGCGGTAGACGGCACAATCGTTACTGGATCATCAGTTGCTTCGGACACTGCGGGAGGCGTTCCGGCCAGTATCAAAGCTTCTGCCATAAGGTCTCTCGACAGCGCGTAATAGCCTGCGAAAACTGCCAGCGCGAGCAAAACGAAGACAGCCGGCGTGTTTAAAGTCGAAGTGCCAACTGCGCCCGTTGCTTGGAGAAAAAATCCGACGACGAGCAATGCTGCGCCCACGCGGGTGTCCAGCCACTGCCTCGACATCCGCCTTAGTTCCGCGGATATCTCACCGGCGCTTGTCGTTTTAATCAGTCGCGACGGCGGCGGAGTGAGAAATACCGCATTGCAAATAAGCGCGATACCCGCGAGCGCGTAGATCAATCCACCTACGCTCCAAAAATTGTAACTCGACGCCAGGGCCATGTGTATCACTCCTTGGAGCAGTCGATATATCGAAGATCGTGTAGGTTCGTCCCAAACTGCGGCAGTCGTCAATACGGGTAGGCATTAAAATGCGATTGGGGTTGTGGTCTCTTTGTGTTCGTCGGGCTTATGAATTCACCGCAGATCTCAGCGAGACTTCTCAGTCGCCGGCGGAATTGGTATCGCGCGTCGCCTGATGGCCGACCTCTACTCGCTTTCTGCCGCGACGGACTTCGCGCCGTATCTTGAACAATTCCCAGAAGCCGAACGCGAGCGCAGCGCCGAAAACAAGAGCCATTTCAATCACGCCGAAGCTCATTTTGTCCCGCCTATGAAGCGTGAAGACCTGTTGTTATCGTCTCCCGCCCCAAGGCGTTGAAGACAGCCGACACAATCCCTTTTGCATCGAGGCCAGAGTTTGAATACATCACAGTCGGACTGTCCTGCTCGACGAAAACGTCCGGCATAATCAGTGATCGCATGCGAATTTTGCCGTCTAACATGCCGTTGATGCTTAGGAACTGCATCACGTGTGAGCCAAATCCTCCAATGGCACCTTCTTCGACCGTGATCAGCACTTCATGGTGATGTGCCAGTTGTGTGATGAGGTCTTGGTCGATGGGCTTGGCAAAGCGAGCGTCGGCAACGGTCGTGGATAATCCCGCTGCGGCAAGTAAATCGGCCGCTATGAGGCATTCCCCCAAACGTCCGCCAAGAGATAGTAGGGCTATTTTTGATCCTTCGCGGAGGATGCGTCCTTTACCGATTGGAAGCGGCACACCTTCGACAGGGAGGGCTACGCCGCTCCCTTCGCCGCGCGGATAGCGGAACGCAGAAGGTCCGTCATCGATCGAGGCTGCCGTCGCGACCATATGGTAAAGCTCCGCTTCGTCAGAGGGAGCCATAATGGTGAAATTCGGAAGACAGCCTAGAAACGTTAGGTCGAACGTTCCCGCATGTGTTGGTCCGTCGGCTCCGACGTATCCGGCCCGATCGATTGCAAATCTCACAGGCAATCGTTGAATCGCGACGTCGTGAACAACTTGATCGTAGGCCCGCTGCAGGAAGGTTGAATAGATCGCAGCAAATGGTTTCATACCTTCAGCTGCGAGTCCCGCCGCAAACGTTACAGCGTGTTGCTCTGCGATGCCGACATCGAACGCTCGATTTGGAAATTCCCGGGCGAAAAGATCGATCCCAGTTCCTTCGGGCATGGCGGCAGAAATCGCGACGATGCGTTCATCTTTTCTGCCTTCAGCGATAAGGCTGTCGGCAAAAACGCGCGTATAGGACGGCGCCTGCGCCTTCGATTTGGCTTGCGCTCCGGATATGACGTCGAATTTGACGACGCCGTGATATTTATCTGGGGCCGCTTCTGCGGGTACGTAACCTTTGCCTTTCTTGGTGACGACGTGAACGAGGATAGGACCTTGCTTCGTGTCTCTGACGTTTTTGAGAACCGGCAGTAACTGTTCGATGTCATGCCCATCCACCGGACCGACGTAGTAAAAGCCCAGCTCTTCGAACAATGCGCCCCCGGACCAATATGTGCGTGACATTTCTTCCAGTCGCGCTGCGCGCCGCTCCCATTGTTTGGGAAGCTTCTTTGCAAGTTGCTTCGCGATGTCTCGAAGATGTATGTAGGTCCCGCTCGAGGTCGTTCGCGCCAGATATTTCGAGAGAGCCCCGCTTGGGGGCGCAATCGACATATCGTTATCGTTGAGGATCACGATGAGGCGGGCGTCGAGCGTCCCGGCGTTATTCATCGCTTCGTAAGCCATGCCGGCGCTCATCGCGCCATCGCCGATCACGCAGATCACGTTATTGGCATCGCCTTTGAGGTCGCGAGCGATGCTCATTCCCAATCCCGCCGAAATTGACGTCGACGAATGCGCCGCGCCGAAGGGATCGAATGGACTTTCGCTACGTTTTGTAAATCCCGAGAGACCGCCCGTCTGGCGGAGCGTTCGAATTCGGTCTCGGCGCCCTGTGAGGATTTTGTGCGGGTAGGCTTGGTGGCCGACGTCCCAGATCAGGCGATCGTCTGGAGTATTGAAGACGTAGTGCAGGGCGACGGTCAATTCCACTACGCCAAGTCCGGCGCCGAGGTGACCGCCGGTCACCGAGACCGCTTCGATCGTTTCGCGGCGCAGCTCGCTGGCAAGCTGTGCGAGCGACGCCTGCGGGAGTCGACGAAGATCGCCCGGCGTTCTGACTTTGTCGAGTATCGGCGTCGTTGAGGGTTCACTTACTGCTTCATAGTCTTTCATTTTGCGACCCCACGTTCGCCCAAACTACGCGACGAGTTCTTTATCGGTCAGTTCACGGAGTTCGGTGCGTTCTCTGCGCTCTAGTTGTTCGAAGATGTCGATCAACCGCAGTGCGCGGCCGCGGATATTCCACCAGCCAGGCGGTTCGTCGCGCCAACGCGCGGCGTGAGCTGACGTCACAGCTGTGACCACAAATTCTGCCTCACTGAGGTGGCCGCCCAACATTGGGGTTGGGCGTGATTGGATGGCTGACAGAGCTTCCCAGCACAGCTGCAGTTTGCGCTGCGTCGACACGGAAACTCTGGACGAGACAGAATCGAAGCCTTTTCGGCGCAGTTCGTTGCCGATTTCCGCGTAGAGAAGCCGTGCTGCTCTGATGCCTGGGCGGCATGACAACGGTAGTGCCGCAATGGCCGGATCTGCTCGCTGGTAAAACGCGTCTGCCGTCTTCAGAAGGCGGGAAATGACAGATTGCAGGGGTTGTGAAAATTCAGGTTGGGCAAGCCATCGGACCGGGTCGATGCCCGCTTCGCGCATCCAAGCCGACGGCAGGTATAAGCGCCCCATGCGGGCATCCTCGCCGACGTCGCGAGCAATGTTTGTCAGCTGCATGGCAACGCCGAGATCGCATGCCCTCGCGACAAGTTCTGGTGACGATGCACGCATCAGAACCGCCATCATGGCGCCCACGGTTCCTGCAACGCGAATGGCGTAGGCTTGAAGTTCTTCGATGGTTTCATAGCGGCGAGATAAGGCATCCCATTCAAGGCCGGTAATGAGGCCTTCGGGCAGCTCCCTCGGAACGGCATACGTTTGGATCGTTGCCGCGAACGCCCGATCGATGGGGGTCGAAAGAGGATGGCCGTCATAGGCGAGGTCGAGTCGTCGCCGCAGGTTCGCGATCGCCGCCAGACTTCCGCCTTCGATATCGACAGCGTCATCCGCGATCCGACAGAATGCATAGAGAGCGGACGCAGAATTTCTGACCCGGCGCGATAGCAAGAACGACGCCATATAGAACGTCCGAGATCCACTTCTCAAAAGTGTTCGGCATGCGGCCGTATCGGATCCGCTCATCGATTTACCCCCGTTTGAATGTGGCAGCATTCGGCACCAACGATTCTAGAATTCGCGCCGAAGAAAGCACTCCCGGAACGCCGGCGCCTGGATGTGTGCCGGCGCCGACAAGATAAAGATTTTCGATGTCTTCGCTGCGATTGTGCGGCCGAAACCAGGCGCTCTGAGTGAGCGTGGGCTCAAGGCCAAACCCCGCGCCTTTGAAGGCGTGAAGCCGGGTTTGAAAATCCAATGGTGTCATGATGCGCGAAGTGACGATGTGTTCCTCAAAGCCGGGGAGGGCAACTTCGCTGAGCCGCTTCGCTATCGCTTGGCGATAGCTCTCGGCTTTCGTCGGCCAATCGATTCCTGCATCGAGGTGTGGAACCGGCGAGAGAACGTAGAACGCGTCGCAGCCTTCCGGCGCGAGGCTCGGGTCTGTCGCTGTCGGCCTATGCAAATAGAGGCTCATGTCGTCGGCGAGATGCTTGTGATCGAAGATGTCGCGCAGGAGTTCGCGGTACCGAGGGCTGAGCAAGATCGTGTGATGCGGGATGGCGGGGTAACGCCGCGAGGTGCCGAAGTACCAGACGAACAAACCCATCGAGTAGCGGGCGCGATCAATTTTTCTATTGGTCCAACGTCGACGCGATTTGCCGGGCAGGAGATTGCGATAGGTCCAGGCAGAATCGGCGTTCGACACGACGATGTCCGACATAATCGTCTCGCCGCTTATAAGTCGGACGCCGCGGGCTGTGCGGCCGTCGAGGAGTATCTGTTCAACTTCCGCGTCGTAGCGGATTTCGCTGCCTTGTCCTTCGATAAGGCGCGCAAGTCCCGCGACGAGCGCGCCCATGCCGCCCATGGGAAAGTGCACACCCCAACGCCGTTCGAGGAAGGAAATCAATCCATAAATCGACGTGACGCTGAACGGATTACCTCCAACGAACAGAGAATGAAAACTCAGTACCAGCCTGATATTCGGATCGCGCACGTATTTGGAGACGAGCCCATACACGCTTCGATAGCTCTCGAGACGTATGAGGTCGGGAAGGACGCGAACCATGTCGGACCATGATGAGAAGGGCACATGGCCGAGCCGCTCAAAGCCGATTTTGTATATTTCCTCTGCGAGACGCATGAAGTTCTCATAACCAACGACGTCATCCGGCGAGAGGCGCGCCACCTCATCGCGCATCGTCTGGGCATCTGGCGTGCAATCAAATGTCTCGCCGTCATCGAATCTGATGCGATAGAATGGCGTGAGTGCTTTCAACTCGACGTCTTCTGAAAGCTCGCGACCACAAAGCCGCCAAAGATCCTCGAAAAGAAATGGTGCAGTGACGATGGTCGGTCCGGCGTCGAACGTAAACCCGTCCTGGCGGAACACACTCGCGCGGCCTCCTGGGCCGTCAAGTTTTTCGAGGACGGTGACACGATAACCGCGTGCACCTAGTCTGATGGCGGCGGCAAGCCCGCCAAATCCACTTCCTATAATTACGGCGTGAGGCCGGTCGCTGTTAGGAGCCAACATGCACGGCAGTCCGCTATCTAGTGTCAACAATCGTGGACATTAAATAGTGTCAAGATGTTATACGCAAGAGTTTTATCCGCTGTATCGTTTGCTTCGGAATTGATCCGCCGAGGCGGCGTCGGCGATCTCGTCAACGATCCTCGCGATCTCCTCCGGTCGCTCTTCGTGGGCGAGGTGCCCGGCGCGCTCCACCTTAACGATCCGGGCATTCGGAATGAGCCGCCCTACCGTTATTGCGTCTGCGGGCGATATTGCCCTGTCATTCGTGGCGGCAATCAAGGTGATGTCGGTGTTCAGTAGCGGCAGGTCAGCTGCGAATTTCGTGAGATCCCAGCTGGCCATCATGCCTAACGCGCCGGCGACGTGTCGCGGATTTTTGAAGAGCCGGGAATAGTAGTCCAAGTCTCGCGGCTCGATCTTTGAGCCCGTTCCTAAAATCACGCGTTCGACCGTTGCGCGGTTCTGTCCTCGCCAAGCCATGATTTGCGGCACCATGGGCGCAGATACGAGTAGCTTAGCAAGAGGTGAGAAAAACTGGCCGATGGGCGTTCCAAAGGGCAGAAGCGCTCCGTTTATGCTTGCGATGGCGCGAGGCCGCATCCGCCGATCGATCGTCGCGCGAATTGCAATTGCGGCCCCGGCTGAGTGACCGATGACAAGGTCAGGCTCCATGCGGAGCGCTCGCATTAGTTCGGTCATTTCGCGCGCGATGCTCGAAAGCGTCAGCCCACTCCGATCCGGCGTGGACGTGAATCCGTGGCCGGGGAGGTCGGGCGCGACGACGGTGAACCGTCGGGTCAATAGCGGCATAATACGACGCCACGAGTGCGTCGACGCGCCTGTGCCGTGTATCATGAGCGCTACCGGCCCGTTGCCGGCGATCTGCACATGCCATCGGAGGCCAGCGGCGCTGATGAATTGGCTTGTCTCTCGGTTCGGCCAATCCGCTCCGTCGCGGTTCCAAACCAACCCGGCGCTCACTGTCAGATACTCCTAGCATCTTGCGCTTTGATGGCCTTCGAAAGCGTATCGGCATCGGCATATGCCAGCGGCAGGTATTCGGCACCCATAGCATCTGCAAGTCGGGCAGCGGGTGCATTTGGCTTGGCGGACGTGTCTATGACGATCGCAGGGACGCCCATGCACCTCAGCGTCTTCGCTGCTTGGACGGCATCTTCTTCAGCTGCTGCGCGTCCGGGTTTGCCATTGCGATTTAGGTTTGCGCGGCCGTCGGTGAGAACTACGACGCTCGGCGCTTGACCTTTTCTTCTCACGGCATCGCAAAGCTCTGCCGCCGCGTCGATGCCGGATGCCAGCGGTGTACCGCCTCCACCGGGAAGATCCGCGAGATTTCGCTTGGCTCGCGCCAACGAGCGGGTCGGTGGTAGAAGCAGTTCGCTTCCCCGTCCGCTAAAGGCAATTAGCGCTGCGTGATCCCGGCGGCTGTAGCATTCGGATAACAAGATCTCGACTGCGCCCTTGGCCTCTCCCAGCCGTTGCACTGCTGTCGATCCCGAGGCGTCGACAACGAAGACAGTTACCGTTTCGCCCCGGCTCTTTAGCCTCCATACCCGGAAATCTACCGCCCTTACGGCTATGCGATTGGTGGCGTCCGTTTCGCAATGTGCCGCGATTTCCCGGCGACGAAGAGGTTGCCAGGGGGCGGCGGCGCGTAGAGTTTCGACGATATTCAACCGAGCGCCTTGAGAAATCGGGCCAGCCTTAAATCCGATCGGTCGGCCACGACGCGGTGACTTCTTTCGATCTCCTGACTTTCCGGTTGTTGATTTGCTGAATTGGTGGTGGTTGTCCGATTGCAAGCGTTCCAACAAATGCGGTGGTAAGGCAGATTTAGCTGCGGCGATTAGGGAATCAGGGAGCCGTCCGGCTTCTTCTTGGATCGATGAATTATCATCCGGATTCTGATCGTGTGTGTCAGACTGCTGCGGAGAGTTGTCGGCCGCTTCTTCCGGATGTCGCGTGGCCCGAGGAGCGATGACCAAACGAATGGTTGCGGCGATGTCGTCTTCTGAGACGCGGTTGCGACCGTTGAGAGCTGCGACTAGACGCAAAATTCTAGAGGCGTGAAGTATTGCATTTGTTGATGATACGGCGACGACCGCCCCCAGTTCGCAGAGCAGTCTGATGCAGTCGTCGTCAAGGGGAATTGAGGCGGCAGCTCTGCTCGCAATCTTCACGCGCTCGCGCGTGAACGTGTCAACATCGATTTTCGGGCTGGCGGCATCGGGTAGTGTGATGTGAAGTCCGGCGCGATCAAGAAGAGCGGAGGGAGGGCGCTCTTCTGCAGATTGGCCTTCATCCAATGCGATGATGCCGAAGCTCGTCGGCGCAGTTGCGGTGAACTTATCGCGCTGAAGTGGTATTGCGCCCAAATCCATGGTGGTGGCAATGCGGCTCGCAAGTGGCGCTGTAAGCCGCTCGGCGCTAGGAATAATGATAATTCCGCCGTCGGCCTCCTTTAGTAGCCCATGCCTCGCGATAGGTCGGCCCGTCGCGAGCGTCATTGCGAGGTCAAGGCCGCCGAGAAGGCTCTCGTCGCCGATATGAGACGGCACCCGGCGGACAGGAGTTCCCGCGTCTAGGAGCGATAGCGTGTTCCGCAACCAAGACTCGCGGGCTGGACCTGACACGGTGCGAATGACAATGCCACCAACGCGCGCTGGGTCGGCAGCGAAAACGGCGGCCGCAAGCATCGCGTCGTGAAACGGTAATTCAAGGACTGTTCGTTCGTCGTCATCCACAGAAGACGTCCTCAAGCGTGCGTTGGATGCGCGCGGTCGATCCACTTTCATCTAGTGGATTGCGGCGTAAACGATGGCGAAGCGCTGACGGCGCAACGAGGCGCAGATGATGATCGGAGACGGCATCGGATCCTTCGAGCGCCGCAACGGCCCGGGCCGCACGCATAACCGTCAATTCTCCGCGGAGCCCATCAGTCCCGAGCCTGACGCAAAGACTTGCGGCCCGTTCCAAGACCTCTTGCGATAATTCCATTTTAGGCAGTTTATTGCGTGCGGACAGGATCTGTTCCCGGATGCGCCGGGTTTCGGGAAGCCATTTAACTTTGAACGCGGCGGGGTCATTTTCAAAGGCATCACGGCGTTTGATAATTTCGACGCGCGTCGAAACATTTTCAGGCGCGCTGACCTCGACGGACAAACCGAAACGATCCAACAGCTGTGGCCTCAACTCGCCTTCTTCGGGGTTTCCGCTGCCGATCAGCACGAAGCGGGCAGGATGCCTAACGCTTAAGCCTTCACGCTCAACGACGTTCTCCCCGGATGCCGCAACGTCGAGTAAAAGATCTACGAGATGATCTTCCAGGAGATTGACTTCATCGATATATAGAAAGCCTCGGTGGGCTCGCGCCAGCAATCCGGCCTCGAACGATTTTTCCCCCCGAGATAGAGCGCGCTCAAGATCAAGCGCACCGACGATGCGATCCTCGGTGGCACCGAGCGGTAGATCAACCACAGGGACAGGCGCCATTTCACTCGGTAGTGGGCCTTGGCGGCCACGAGTTTGACAGTCGTCGCAGCCCGATCCGTTGGCGCCTGGATCGCAATGGTACCGGCATCCGGAGACGACGAGCATCGGCGGCAGCAATTCGGCTAGGCCCCGCACGGCCGTCGTTTTACCGGTGCCACGATCGCCGAAAACGAGTACGCCGCCTAGAGTCGGATCGATCGCCGACGCGAGAAGCGCGAGTTTCATCTCGTCTTGGCCGAGAATTGCTGCGAAAGGAAAGGTAGCGCGCATTGGTTTACCTTCAAAGCAGATGTCGACCGCTTCTCGGCCCAACATGCTGATCACGCCAAGCTGATTGTAAACTATTGGTGACACTTTGACGTGTCAATGCAGTGGATCATTTTTCCGCATCTACCGCAAGTCGCGGGATGAATTTTGGCGCCTTCTCCAGAACACGCAGTCGCGCGCGCGACTATTCATTCACCCGGCATGCCTTAGAGAACGAGGAGGCACAGCGTGATCTTAGTGCAGTCGGGTTTTATCCGCGTTGGGGCCGAGTTCCACCAGCATGAGCTGTAGGCGAGATAAACCTTCGGAAAACTCGTGAAAGCTGCAAATTTCCGCCTTCCACAAATCTCCGATCAAGCGCGCAGCGGGGCCGATAAGCACATGAAACAGGTTCTCTAGAGTTGCGCCCTGGAGACGTCGGGTCTCAATGTACGATGCTGCTACGCGGGCATCCCGCGCGAGAACCAAATGCACGAGTTCGGCAACCTCATCTCCGGATTCGACGGTTCCTGCAGGCAGGTTGTGAATTGCCGATATTGAACTTACGCAACCGTGCGCAATCAATAATCTTGGAATGATTTCGCATTCTATTGTTCGGGTCAGCTGCGACCTCCGCATGTCGCGCTCGAATTTCTTTCGCATCGACGCAGTTGGTTCGCATTTTTTGAGGTTGGCCGAGGGTGTTACTGCTTGTTCACGCTCCGCAGAATTCTGACGATGGTCTGCCAGCCATTTTTCAGCCAGGTTACCCACATCCGCTTCCCAGGATTCCAGGTCGAGCGGCTTGACCAAATATCCGTCTGCACCCGCAAGGTAACAGGCGTCTATGTCTCGAGGATGCGATGAAGTCGATAAAACTAGAACCGGTATTCGCCGGTTGGGATCGCGGGCTCGTAACGCTTTGAGCAACTGGAGGCCGTCAACGCCGGGAAGGTTGAGATCGAGGAGGACTAAAGATGCTTTCAGCCCCTCAAATTCGGCCTTGCTGCCGATGAGGATCTGCATGGCCGTGCTGCCGTTATCCCACCGTTGGACTGGGTTTTTAACGCCCGCAGAGCGAAGGGCAAACTCCAACGTCATGAAATCCGTGTCATTGTCTTCGATCGACAATATTGTGCCAAGTTGCGGGGTCATGCGGAGCCCTCCGGCGCAAGTGTAAAATAAAATGTCGAACCCTTGCCGAGTGATGATTCGACCCAAATTCTTCCCGCGTGTCTCTCGACGGCCCGCCGTGCGATCGTCAGTCCGGCGCCCACGCCGCCGCCGAATTCATCTTTGCCATGGATACGCCGGAAAATCTCGAAGATGCGCTCCCGCGAGTCCTCGGAAATGCCGATGCCATTGTCGCGCACATAATAACGACGAGGCGACGTATCCTCGACTCCGATTTCCACCCATCGTTGTGCTTTATCGTTGTATTTTTTTGCGTTGATAATGAGATTTAAGAAGATCTCCCGGGTCCGAACGCGATCACATTTTGCTATTCCTAACGGGCCCGATCGGCGGATGCGGACATCGTTGTGACCCGCCGTATGACGACAGTCGACGAGCGCCTCGTCAAGCAATTCATCCATGTCGACCATCTCAAGATTCAATTCGAGACGGCCGGTTCGGGAATACTGCAATAAAGATTCGATGAGGTCGTCCATTCTCCGCGTGAGTTTTAATATCGTTTCAAGTTGCTGTCTGCCTTCCGTATTCAGCTTTCCTTCTAGAGCGCGTTTGAGAAAGCTTGCCAAAAGATGCACGCCGCGCAGTGGTTCTTTTAAATCGTGCGATGCAACATAAGCGAAGCTGTCGAGTTCAACATTCGCTTTTTCCAATTCGGAATTCATTCGCTCGATCTGCTGGGCCCTGCTCAAAATGACCTCCGAAATTGCTTGTCGCAGGTTGCCGGCAATCGCCTCCTCGTCCTTTCGCCATGGCTCCGACCTCCCGGTCACGCTCTCCTTCCAAAGGGCGAATGAGCTGCGAGGCTGCAATCGAAGCTCGCCGGCGGCCTCGCTGATCTTGACGGGCTTCTTGGGATCGCCCGCCCACTTAGCAACTTCGATGTGCTCTGGTCTGAACCACACAAGAAAATCAGAGCTCTGATGAGATATTCTAGCGGCTAACGCGCCGCTCGCTACGGTCTTAAAAGTGGAAGCGGGAGGATAGATCTCGGAGAGGCGGTCGGTGGCCAAGATCGGTTGACTTTGGGAGGCGAGCCATTTCGCGAGCGCCTGGATCGCTTTCTTGGGGGGCGTGACTCCGATGGTGGAGATCTTTCCTTGTGCTACGACCGCAGCCCCCGTTGCTGGAATTTGGGATAACAAGTTTGGCGATTGATCAGATGCACCCAGCGATTCATGTAAGGCCGGCTGACGGCTCAACCTTTCAACAAGTTGGTCAGTGATGGCGGTCATGCGCAGCCGTTCGTTAAATCCATCGGCATCTTCTTTCGCACCCATCAAGAGAGACAGCATGTGCGACAGGAATTCAGCCGCCATGCGGGCTTCATATTGGACCTGCATCGGACCGCTGTGATGCATGGCGGAGATCAATCCCCACAGTTTCCCCTCCTTCATCAGGGGCATGACCATAGTCGACTTAACGCCCATGTTTTTCAGGTAGCCGGAATACATAACGGAAACGCTACGCAAGATTGCGTAACTCATATCAACGGGCTTGTGCGTTGCGGGATGGAACTCGGGATAAAGCCGAACGGGGACATAGTCGACGTCGGGCAAATGTCGTAACCAGCTCAAGCCAAACATACGCCTAGCCGGCGCGGGAATGTCGGTTGAGGGATAGCGGAGCCCAAGATACGGCTCAAGATTTTCGCGTTTTGCCTCCGCTACGACCTGTCCGCTGCCGTCCTCAGCAAATTTATATGCCATGACGCGCTCGTAGCCTGTGAAGGTCTGAATGCGCTTGACGGCCAAGTCGAGGAACGCTTGAAGCCCTTTCGTATTCTCCAGTTCCGCCACGGTCTCCCGCACATCCGAATACAGATGCGCGGTCATCACGTCGTGTTGTGATGCAACAAGTTCGAGTTCCAGAATTAGTGCGCCGCCGCAACGATGAGCAAAAATGTTCACGCCCCGCGCGGACCCGGCAAACGATTCCCTAACCACGTGGACGGGACCGTTTTCAAGGGACACGCGCCGCAAGCGATCGAGCATCTGCGGGGCGCTGTGTCCGAAAACTTTTTCTATGGATTTGCCGAGCAAGAATTCAGCAGTGTGTCCAACAAAATCCGCGGAGTTCTCGCTGGCTTGGCGAATGATGTATTCCGGCTCATCGACGATAAGCATCGCACCGTGCGGCTGGATCGCGCCTGGAAATTGAACCAACTCGCGATCGCAGTTCGAGAGGTCGACGTTTTTAGCGGTGATAATCGCCTTCGTTTTGGGGTGATCGGCTGCATTCATAGCCGAATCCTAAGTTCTGCGCCGCAGATAGTGCGGTAGCGCGCAGCAATGTGCGGCCCAAATAGGCGCACGGCCATCTCCTCCACGTCTTCCCTCTTAGCGGGGCTAAACTATCGTCTCTGGATGCAAATATTTTGTCAAGTCTACGTGACGACGGAAGTGGTTCTTTCTTCGCGACACTCGGGTAGCCAGCGCCGAAAAAACAAGAACGTCGACTGAGCAGATTCAACCACTTTGTCCGCTTCGGCAGAGGCCGGATCTATGGAATTGATGGAGTTTAGGAAAGTGCGCCAGAGCGGCTTGCCGTTTTCGCCATAGCCCCAAAAAAAAGTTGCGCCATGCGTTTTGGTAAGACCGAGCTTTGCTTCAACCAAGGGTGCCATGGCGCGAGCACCAAGCGCGGATCCTTCTAGGACGTAGATGCAGCCTAATCCGGATTCAATTGTTCGTTTCAGCGGCGCTTCGATACTTTTCCCGCAGTGCAGCGTCGATGGATCGATGCCCAGAGTTCCTAGGTCGCACGCGATGAGTTCAGATCGTCGACGATCACCGTAATCGAAGCCGAGCGGCCTAAAATCGATCGCGCTTAGTGCCTCCTCTGCCGCCGCGTACAGTGCCCATAAGCGTGCCAGATAAGCGGCGTAGCGCTGAAGGGATGATATTTGATCGTCGATCTTGACGACGCTTTCCAAATCTTCGTGGAGGGCTCTCGTCTCTTGCCGGAGCCGGGAATGCAAGGTTATCACGTCGGTCATCGTGGCCCCGCCATGGTTGAAAAAATCTTGCGTTATTTAGTGCCGCCTTCTGACGGTCTCGGTTTTTTCGAATGACGCCACCTGGGCATTCGAAATGGTAGCATCGATCGTATTACAGGATTGGCAAAGCGATCGAGGCATAGGCTTTCGTGCACCATGGTCGTTCGGGAGCCAAACAGTGTCGTTTCGATGAGCGAGCGGGCGTAGAACGGCGTGTCTTCGAACGTTTTCAAAATTCGTGGCTGGGTATCGTCATCGCTATTTATTTTTCGCTTTATATGCCAACGCGTGTTCGGCAGTTTCGCTTCGCCTCGCGGAGGCAAGGTGTGCATACGGCCCGACATATCGTAAAGTCTTGCAAGAGAAATCCGGTCCCCCTCTCGCGTTTCAACATTGTACAAGATAACTGAGCCTTGTTTGGTCTGACCACGGGCCCAATTCCATTGTTTGAAGGCAGCTTCGAGGGGTTGCTGACCGAAGTTGCAGTCCAGATATCCATCGCCCGTCCAGGTCTTCCGTGGATCGTCAAAATCGACTTCAACGCGCGCCGACGGCGCGATCGGCAGCCACCAATGAAGGCCCGCGGGATGGAGCGCGGTCGGAATAGCGTTCATCCCCGATGGGAACACGCGCACCCTGCCCTTGATGCGTGTGGGCAGCGGCACGCACACCTCATCGATCATGAACGTAATGCTTTTGGCGTCACACGAAACCGAACTCGGACCGATGGTCAACCGTATCGGCGTGCGCTGGATGTCGTGGCGAGGGCGTTCGGTCATAGCCCAATGTTTGCTGCGCGGCCCATACAAGGCAACATTGATCGCGCAGTGATTGAGCGGTTCGGCGGGATTGTGCCGACGCGCAAATGCGTAATACGGTGAAAAAACATTTCCGAGCATAGCTATTATAGTGATGGCTTGCTGACCATCGCTACTCAGCGCGTCGAGATACCACCAGGCATAGCCATTCCGTGGAATCGCGGAGTCGAATGGATATCCGAGAGGAGTTGCGTCGCGGCCAGTCTGCCCGAAATCGCGGCCATCGGAACTCCCGGCCCCGGATGTACGCTCCCTCCTGCGAGGTAAAGACCTTCGAGGCGTGTCTTCGCGGTCGGGCGAGCGAAAGATGCCGCCCAACCGTGCGAGGCCCGGCCGTAAAGCGCGCCCCCCGTACCCGGAAAAAGTTTCGCGAAATCGCGCGGCGTCGTCGCGGCCATCGTGTTCGGATCGACTTCTATCGAAAGACCGCACCGCTGCAAGAGGCCGAACGCGCGTTTTGCGCATGAGACTATCTCCGGTTTATCGAACGCGTGGATGTCGCCGGTAGGAGGAGCGTTGATCAATATAAAGATCCGCTCTTCTTCGATACCGCTCGCCGAATTTTCGTGGCGATCCTCGGCGCAGACGTACACCGTGGGTTTGGAAGGTATCTGCTTTCGGGAGAAAAGATCCTCGAACTCCGACCGGTAATCGTCCGAGAAAAAGACGTTGTGGCGTGCGAGCGGAAATCCGCGTGTCTTGGCGACCAATGCCCAAGTGACCGCAGATAACGAGGCGGGGCCGCTAGAGGTATTGATGGCTTTGGCCGCGTCGGCTCCCAGCAATCCGGCAGATAATGCGTTGGTGTCGGAATTGGCGATGATTGCGTCACATTCGATCCGCTCGCCCGATGTCAGGGTCACGCCGCAAGTCTTGCCGCCTCGGGCGTTTATTTCCCTTACTTCGGATTCGTAGCGGAAAGTCGCTCCTCGCATACGGGCCAGTTTTTCCAACGCCTTCGCTAAGCGGTGTATGCCCCCATCGATAATCCAGACGCCTTCGCGTTCGACGTGAGAGATAAGCATGAGCGTGGCGGGAGCATCGAACGGAGATGAACCGCAATAAGTTGCGTAACGAGCGAAAAGCTGGCGCAAGCGGGCGTCTTTGAAATAATCACCAAGGGTCTTCCAGAGCGTCGCGAATGGGGAAATGCGCCAAAGGTCCGCCAATCCGCTCAATCCTGCTCCCGCAGTGAGCGACAGCGGCGTTGGCTTCGCGGCAAGAATGTAAGATGTTTTCAGCGTGTCATAGGTCGCCTGCGCGCGTTTGCAGAACGCGACATAGGCTCGAGCCTCAATTGCGCCTGCGAATGCGCCGATTGCGTCCGACGATTGCGCGATATCGGCAAAAAGATCCAGCCGCTCGGTTTCGCTCCAAGTGTGCCGTGCCAACACGGACACCGGATCGAGCGTGATGAAGCTTTCGAGCGAGGTACCAGCCTCGGCGAAAATTTCATCGAATACCCACCGCATCGTGAATACGGTCGGTCCAACGTCGAGTTGTCGTCCATCTACGGTGAGTGTGCGCATCTTGCCGCCGGGTTCGGCGGCGCGCTCCAAAACCGTGACCTCGCAGCCGCCGATCGCCAATTCAACAGCTGCAACCAGGCCGCCGATTCCGGCTCCGATCACGACCACACGTTTTGCCTTAGACATGCAATCCAACATTCGCGTTGCATTCGTGAATGACTGATGTAAACTGAAATGGACACTTATTAAAGGTAAAAATATCTTACAATGGGATGTGGATCATGAGCGCGGAACCACGCATTGAGCTTTCTCTCAAGGCCACACTTCAATTTGCTTGTGAAGCTCCCTGTCCACCAAAACTGCGCTCGGCCGTGCATCACGCAGTGTTTCCAGGGGGCGCGCGCGTCCGTCCCCGATTATGTCTGGCGGTTGCGGTTGCGTGCGGTGACGATGAGCCAGAGTTGGCAAACGGCGCAGCGGCGGCGATAGAGCTTTTGCATTGTGCCTCTTTGGTCCACGATGATCTACCGTGTTTTGACGATGCCGATGAGAGGCGCGGAAAGCCCTCGGTCCACAAGGCGTTTGGTGCGCCCCTTGCAGTTCTTGCGGGCGATGCTCTGATCGTGGCAGCTTTTCAAACTCTTGGGCTGTGCATGCCGATTTCGACGCAGCGTGCAGCGAACATCCTTTCGACCGTGGCAGCAGCGGTCGGCGGCCCTTGCGGTATCGTTGCCGGACAGGCGTGGGAGTGCGAAGAGGAAATTCTCATTTCGGAATACCATAGGGCCAAGACGGGATCGCTGTTTTCGGCCGCGACGATCGCCGGCGCAGAGTCCGCGGGTCACGAGTCCGAGCCTTGGCGCCGTCTGGGGGATCTCCTAGGAGAGGCATATCAGATAGCGGACGATATTTGCGATGTTGTTGCCGACCCCAAGGAACGGGGAAAGCCGGGTAAGCGCGACCTTGCCTTAGGACGTCCGAATGCAGCAACCGAACTGGGTGTGCAGGGCGCAGTTCGGCGCCTTCGCAGCTTGCTCGCAGACGCGTCGGAATCCGTGCCTGCTTGTCCGGGCAGTGATGCTCTACGGGTCCACATCGCGCGGTCGGCGCTCCCTTACCTTCCGAAAGAGTTGCTCGTCGCCGCTTAGTGAGGCGCTATGGTGAGTTTCGGTCGTGTGGTCGCTCCCCTGCGGGAACATTTTTCGGCCCTGGCGCTAGGTGATCGTTGGTTTGCTTGGCGAGACCGGATCTACGCCGATCCTGGGTTTCAACGCGGCGCGGCTTCATTCTGGCCGACTCGCTTTATTGCTCGTCGCAGAGCGCGCGATCTTTTCGATATTTGCGCCGGGTTCGTCTATTCCCAGGTGCTCGCCGCATGTGTCGAGCTTGGCATATTCGATCTTCTGCTCGAAAAACCGCTCGATTTGCAATCGCTCGCGCGACATGGCGCTCTTTCGACGGAAGCAACTACCCGTCTCGTGGAAGCGGCAGTGTCCCTGCGTCTCCTCGAGAAGCGATCGAACGGCAAATATGGTCTCGGGCCGCTTGGGGCTTCTGTCGCGCAGAACCCCGGCTTGGCGCGAATGATAGCGCATCATCGTCATCTCTATGCCGATTTGATTGATCCGGTTTCCTTGTTGCGACGTTCGGGGCAGTCGACGGAGCTGGGAAAGTATTGGCCCTATGCCGCCGCCGCTCGACCGAGTGATCTCAGTTCCGAGGACGTCGCCTCTTACAGTGCCCTGATGACGGCCTCGCAACCTATCGTCGCCGATGAGGTGTTGGACGCCTATCCGCTCAATAGTTTCCGTTGTCTGCTGGATGTCGGCGGCGGCGAGGGCGCATTTCTTGCCGAGGTATCGAGGCGCTTTCCGAAACTTGAATTGATGCTTTTCGATCTTCCCGCGGTTGCCGAACGCGCGCGAGCAGAACTTTCGACTCGTGGTCTTTCTCGTTGCTGTCAAATCTTCGGGGGCGACTTCTTTTCCGATGCCCTTCCTAAGGGTGCCGATGTTATTTCGCTCATCAGGATTGCACTAGATCACGACGATAAAAAAGTTCTCACGCTGTTGCGAGCGGCGCGAGCGGCGCTCAGTGAGGGTGGCGTGGTCCTTATCGCCGAGCCTCTACCGTGCGTGGGGCATGCGCCAATAGCGTCGGCATATTTTGGATTTTACTTGATGGCGATGGGTCGTGGTCGCGTGCGTTCGCGCGAAAAATTTACCGCGATACTGACGCAAGCCGGTTTTAAAGACGTGCATTTTCATCAGGGTCGTCGCCTTTTGCAGACGGGCGTCATCACAGCGTCCGCGTAAAAGTGTAAATATATATTGACACTCTATAGTGTCGTATTAGGATGACGAATAAGAGATCAGCATCGCGCCTCTCGTCGCTGCTGCAGCAGTGGGTCATCAGATATGGACGCCCTCGCCGTCGTTTTGAAAAAGCCCGAGCACCTTGAGCTCAGCCGTCTTGCGCTTGCTGCTGCCGGAGACGACGATGTGGTTGTGGACATCGATTGGAGCGGCGTCAGCACCGGAACGGAACGTCTTCTCTGGTCAGGGCGCATGCCGCAGTTCCCGGGCCTCGGCTATCCACTTGTGCCGGGGTATGAATCGGTTGGCCGAGTGTTCTCCGCGGGACGTAACTCCGGGCAGACTGTTGGCGATCGAGTGTTCGTCCCGGGCGCTCAATGCTACGGCGACGTTCGGGGTCTATTCGGCGGTGCGGCGTCGCGCGTTGTCGTCCCAGGCCGTCGGGCGATACCAATCGATGAAGCGCTGGGCGAGCGCGGTGTTCTCATCGCTCTCGCAGCGACCGCGTATCACGCTATCGTCGAGGGTTCCGTCGCTCCTGATTTGATCGTCGGCCATGGCGTTCTTGGTCGCTTGCTGGCACGTATTGCGATCGCGCTCGGGAATGCGCCTCCGGTCGTGTGGGAACTTAACGAGCAGAGAAGATTGGGCGCCAGTGGATACGAGGTCGTTGCTCCGACCGACGCCCACAAGGGGTTTCGCTCGATCTACGACGTCAGTGGGGATTCGAAGCTGCTCGATACGCTGATCGGGCGCTTGGCACCTCGGGGCGAGGTTGTCCTCGCGGGCTTTTATTCTGAACCTCTATCATTCGCTTTTCCGCCTGCCTTTATGAAAGAGGCTCGCATTCGTGTCGCTGCTGAATGGCAGCCCGACGATATCGCGGGTGTGAAGCGGCTGATTGAGACCGGGCGTCTTAGCTTGGATGGCCTGATTACGCATCGCATGGCCGCCGAAGATGCCGGTGCTGCGTATCGCACTGCCTTCAACGACCCGACTTGTTTGAAAATGATTTTGGATTGGAGAGCGTCATGAGTGGATGCGGGGGCGCTGTTTCACATTCGTCCGGACCAAAAATGCAAGATTTCTTGCGTGCCGAGGCGGCAATAGAGCCGGATCCGGTCGTTACGACGGCGCCGACCAAAGAAACGCAAATCATCGCCATTTACGGCAAGGGCGGCATCGGCAAAAGTTTCACGCTTGCTAACCTTTCGTACATGATGGCGCAGCAGGGTAAGCGCACGCTGCTTATCGGTTGCGATCCCAAGAGCGATACAACATCGCTTCTGTTTGGCGGTCGCGCCTGTCCGACGATCATCGAAACGTCGTCAAAAAAGAAGTTAGCCGGTGAAGACGTCAAGATCGGCGATGTCTGCTTCAAGCGCGATGGCGTATTCGCCATGGAACTCGGCGGCCCCGAAGTCGGCAGAGGGTGCGGCGGACGTGGCATCATTCACGGCTTCGAACTTCTAGAAAAACTTGGCTTCCACGAATGGGGCTTCGATTACGTCCTTCTTGATTTTCTCGGCGACGTTGTTTGCGGCGGCTTCGGTCTGCCGATCGCTCGTGACATGTGCCAGAAGGTGATCGTTGTCGGTTCAAATGATTTGCAGTCTCTGTATGTCGCGAACAATGTGTGCTCGGCCGTTGAATATTTCCGCAAGCTTGGTGGGAACGTCGGCGTTGCGGGAATGGTGATCAACAAGGACGACGGTACCGGAGAGGCGAGCGCCTTTTGCAAAGAGGCCGGTATTCCAATACTGGCTGCAATTCCCGCGCACGACGACATACGCAAAAAAAGCGCGAACTACGAGATCGTGGGGCTGCCCGGAGGCCGGTGGGCACCACTTTTCGAAGAACTGTCGCTTAATGTCTCCGAAGCTCCGCCGTTGAGGCCGAAGCCGCTGACGCAGGACCAGTTGCTCGGTCTTTTCTCAAGCGAACACACGGGCCGCGACGTCGTTCTTCAACCCGCATCACTCGAAGACATGTGTGGTGGAACGGTTGTCGATAAGCCGTCCCTTGAAGTCATTTACGAGACCGTCTGATTTCATTCTGAAAAGAATTGGCCGATGGCAGTGTCTGAGCAAGAAGTTTTTTCAGAGCTAGCGACTGCAGAAGTCGTCTACGACGAGCTGGCGCCAGTGCCTTCGTCGGATGGCGGTCAAGCGGCGGCTGCAAGCGGCGTGGCCTCGGAGATGAAAGGCGCCGCCATCAAAATGGATGGTTTGGGTTGCCACGCCGGCAAAGACCAATTGCGCCAAGCGGCTGAGGCTGCCGGCAAGACTGAATTGCTCGCACGCTATGCTGCGGATTATCCGAAAGGTCCGCACGATCAGCCCCAGAGTATGTGCCCGGCCTTCGGATCGCTGCGCGTAGGTTTGCGGATGCGCAGAACAGCAACAATACTGTCCGGATCAGCCTGCTGTGTCTACGGATTGACGTTTACATCGCATTTTTACGGAGCGCGCCGAACGGTTGGGTACGTTCCGTTCAACTCCGAAACTTTGGTGACGGGTAAGCTCTTCGAGGACATTCGAGAAGCTGTCTACAAACTCGCAGACCCCGAAAAGCAAGACGCCATTGTCATCATCAATCTTTGCGTTCCTACGGCTTCCGGCATTCCACTTCAGCTCCTGCCGAAACAGATCGACGGTGTCCGCATTATCGGCATCGATGTGCCTGGTTTCGGCGTGCCGACGCACGCGGAAGCAAAGGATGTTCTCGCGGGTGCGATGCTGAAGTACGCGCGCACCGAAGCGGAACTCGGCCCGGTCAAAGCTCCCCGTGCCGGCCGCAGCGGCAAGCCGACGATTGCATTGCTCGGCGAAATGTTTCCGGCGGACCCAATTGGGATTGGTATGTTGCTCGAGCCGCTCGGCTTGGCCGCAGGTCCCGTCGTGCCGACGCGTGAATGGCGAGAACTCTATGCTGCACTCGATTGCGCGGCAGTCGCGGCTGTTCATCCGTTTTACACCGCAACCATTCGCGAATTCGAGACAGCCGGACGTCCGATTATCGGTTCTGCGCCGGTCGGTCTGGACGGAACTGCGGCTTGGATCGATTCGATCGGAAAGATCTGCAATGTGCCGTTCGATAAAGTCGATGCAGCAAAAGCCCGAGTTTTGCCTCTAATTTCTGCCGCGCTCGAGAAAATGCCGATCAAGGGCCGCCTAACGGTTTCGGGTTACGAAGGTTCTGAGCTCCTCGTCGCCCGTCTGCTCGTTGAGAGTGGCGCCGATGTTCGCTACGTCGGCACGGCTTGCCCTCGCACCGTCTGGTCGGAACCCGATTGCGAATGGCTGTCGTCCAAGGGAATAACGGTGACCTATCGGGCGTCGCTTGAGCAGGATCTCGCCGCACTACGGGAGTTCAACCCGGACCTCGCGATTGGCACCACGCCGGTCGTTCAAAAAGCAAAAGAGATGGCGATTCCGGCACTCTATTTTACGAACCTCATTTCGGCGCGCCCGCTCATGGGGCCGGCTGGCGCTGGCTCTCTCGCGCAAGTCGTCAATGCCGCGCTCGCCAACAAAACGCGTTTCGATGTGATGAAAAACTTCTTCGAAGGAGTCGGACACGGGCCTTCGGCCGGCATCTGGGAAGATGTGCCCAAGGATAATGTGAAATTTCGCGAAGACTACAAACGCCGTCTGGATAAGGACGCCAAAAAAAATAAAGCAGAGGAGATGATCTGATGCTCGTCTCAGACCATGATCGCGCGGGCGGCTATTGGGGTTCAGTCTACGCTTTTGCCGCGATAAAGGGGCTTCAAGTCATCATCGACGGACCGGTAGGTTGTGAGAATCTACCTGTTACCTCCGTCCTCCACTATACGGACGCTCTTCCGCCGCACGAGTTGCCAATTGTCGTGACGGGATTGTCGGAAGATGAGCTCGGCCAGCATGGCACCGAGCAGGCCATGAAGCGCGCGCATAAGACGCTCGATCCCTCGCTTCCAGCGGTCGTCGTCACCGGTTCGATCGCCGAAATGATCGGCGGTGGCGTGACGCCTGAAGGAACCAATATCAAGCGCTTCCTGCCCCGCACAATCGACGAAGATCAATGGCAGAGCGCAAACCGCGCCATCAATTGGCTGTGGACCGAATTTGGACGCAAAAAAGTTCCTGCGCTGAGGGCGAGACCGGCAGGGCAAAAGCCGAAGGTCAATATTGTCGGGCCCATGTACGGCACATTCAATATGCCGAGCGATCTCGCTGAAATTCGGCGGCTGATTGAAGGAATAGGCGCGGAAGTCAACATGGTCTTCCCACTCGGCTCGCATCTTGCGGACGTACCGAAGCTCGCTGACGCCGAAGTTAATGTCTGCATGTATCGCGAGTTTGGGCGTTTGCTCTGCGAGACGCTTGAACGTCCATTTCTACAGGCGCCTGTGGGACTGCATTCGACCACGAAATTCCTTCGCGCGCTCGGAGATCTGCTCAAAATCGATCCAGAGCCTTTCATCGAACGCGAGAAGCATACGACTATAAAGCCGCTCTGGGATCTATGGCGGTCAGTGACCCAGGATTTCTTTGGCACCGCAAATTTTGCGATCGTGGCTAATGAAACTTACGCGCGCGGCGTTCGCAATTTTCTTGAAGTCGAGATGGGGCTTCCGTGTGCGTTCTCTTTCGCCCGGCGTCATGGCGTTAAGCCGGATAATGATGCTGTGAGAAAAGCTGTTCAAGAGAAGACGCCTCTCGTTCTTTTTGGGAGCTACAACGAGCGCATGTATCTCGCCGAGGTCGGCGCGCGATCCATCTATATCCCGGCTTCCTTTCCCGGTGCCGTCATTCGGCGCCATACCGGAACGCCATTCATGGGCTACTCCGGCGCGACTTATCTCGTCCAAGAAGTCTGCAATGCTCTGTTTGACGCGCTTTTCAACATCCTTCCGCTTGGAACTGAACTCGACAAGGTGGAAGCGACACCGGCTGCTTTGCACGCGGAGCTTCCGTGGGATGACGACGCACACGATGAGCTCGAGATCATACTTGAATCTCATCCAGTCCTAATCCGGATTTCCGCAGCGAAGCGGCTCCGCGATACGGCTGAGCGTGAAGCCCGGCGTGCTGGCGAGGCGCGCGTTACTGCTTCACGCGTTTCGAAATCGAGCACATCGATCGAGAGCGGAAGAGCGGCATGAGGCAGCTATCTGGCGAATTTTCACGGCGAATAGATGCATAGGGCAGGGAGGTCGCGATGGCGATAGACATAACTGGCCACGAACGGCATGCACATTCCGATCGAAGGCCATCAATTGAATATCACCTCATCTTTGCGGCGAGCTTTGTTGTTTTTCTCGCGGCGGCAATGCTCGAGCGACTTATGCCGTGGAACTGGCTCAATACAATTAGAGATCGCCGCCGGCCCTCCGTGTTTACCCGCGCGTGGGATGCAGCGAAAACTTGCTCGGCCTACTCCTTCATGGGTTAGGGCGAATGGTTCGCTCGGCGCTTGCTGAGCGGGGGCCGCGGTCTAGGCCGCGACCATCTCTGCCGCCGAACAGGCGGTGAAGTCTGAAACTCGCATGAGGAGAAAGAACATGGCGATAGACGACAGGCGAGGCGGATCTTTATCCGGCTTGACTGAACAGGAAGCGAAGGAATTTCACAGTATATTTATGACCAGCTTCATCCTGTTCACAGTCATTGCGATAGTGGCTCACATTCTGGTTTGGATGTGGCGACCTTGGTTGCCAGGTCCCAACGGTTATGCGTCGCTAGATGGCGTCACTGATGCCGTCAACTATGCCACAGCGGGCGGAATAACCGACGCGGTGAGCTTCGTGAAATCATTGGTGGCATAGGAGAAGGTGACATGTGGCGACTTTGGCTTCTATTCGATCCGCGTCGTACGCTGATCGCGTTATTCACCTTTCTGTTTGCGCTCGCTCTGATCATTCACTTCATATTGCTCAGCACGGATCGTTTCAACTGGCTCGAGGGCGCTCACAAGGGCGTAGCGCCGAAAGCGGAAATTCAACAGTCAGTTCCGAACCGCGCACCAGCCTGAACTTCAGGCTGATGTGTGTGCAGACGATAGAAGGGACGCGGCTCGGATATAGGCGCCGAGCCCGTTCACGTCCGATATGCCATGAGCGCGCGAAAGACGTGCGCATCCGGAGGACCGAGCGATGGCCATGTTGAGTTTCGAGAGAAAATATCGCGTTCGCGGCGGCACGATCATAGGTGGTGACCTGTTCGATTTCTGGGTCGGCCCCTTCTACGTCGGCTTTTTCGGCGTCACGACAATTTTATTCGTGATCGTTGGCGTTGCGATGATCCTCTATGGCGTCTCGCAAGGGCCGACCTGGAGCTTGTTCCAACTGAGCATCAATCCACCGGATGTGAAATACGGTTTGGCATTTGCACCGCTGAAGGAAGGTGGGATTTGGCAGATTGTAACCGTGTGTGCCTTGGGATCGTTCATTTCATGGGCTATGCGAGAGGTTGAAATCTGCCGCAAGCTTGGAATTGGTTATCATGTGCCTTTTGCCTTCGGCTTTGCAATTCTTGCTTACACCACGCTTGTCGTCATACGCCCGGTATTGATGGGTTCATGGTCTTACGGGTTCCCTTACGGAATCATGAGCCATCTCGATTGGGTATCCAACACGGGCTATAGCTACGGAAATTTCCACTACAATCCCGCGCACATGATTGCGGTGTCGTTCTTCTTCACGACGTGTCTGGCCCTTGCGCTCCACGGCGGCGTGATCCTCTCCGCGGTCAATCCGGGGCGACATGAGCTCGAGAACGAGCCAGTCAAGACTCCTGACCACGAGAACACTTTCTTTCGCGACACAATTGGCTATTCGATCGGCACCGTCGGCATTCATCGGCTCGGGCTATTTTTGGCTTTGTCCGCCGTCTTATTCAGCGCGATCTGCATCATCATCAGCGGGCCGCTATGGGCGGAAGGCAACGCTTGGGCTGACTGGTGGGATTGGTGGCTGAAGCTTCCGATCTGGGCATGAGACGATAGGGAAACGCTATGGCACAATATCAGAACATATTTACGCAAGTGCAAGTTCGCGGCCCCGTCGAATTCGGTGTGCCCGTTCGGCGGGGTTGGCCCCGACAAGGGCAGCCATTCTTTTCCTACTGGGCTGGCAAGATCGGCGATGCGCAGATCGGGCCCGTTTATCTCGGCACGATCGGAGTTCTCTCTCTTGTGTCGGGCTTTATCGCGATCGAGATCATAGGTCTCAACATGCTGGCATCGGTTGACTGGAATCCCATCCAGTTCATCCGCCGGCTATTCTGGCTATCGCTCGAACCGCCGGATGCAAAATGGGGGCTTACAATTTTTCCACCCTTGAAGGAGGGTGGATGGTGGTTGATGGCCGGCTTCTTCCTCACGACCTCCATTCTTCTGTGGTGGGTGCGGATGTATAAGCGTGCCCGCGAGTTGAAAATGGGGACGCATGTAGCTTGGGCTTTCGCGGCGGCTATCTGGCTGTTTCTCGTATTGGGATACATTCGTCCAATTCTGATGGGAAGCTGGAGCGTCGCTCCGCCATTTGGAATCTTTCGGCATTTAGATTGGACAAATCAGTTCTCTCTTGATCACGGCAATCTCTTCTACAATCCGTTTCACATGCTTTCGATTGCGTTCCTTTACGGGTCAGCACTGCTGTTCGCGATGCACGGCGCCACGATCCTGGCAGTCGGTAGGTACGGCGGGGATCGCGAGTTGGAGCAGATTACGGATCGCGGAACTGCTGCAGAGCGTGCCGCGCTTTTCTGGCGCTGGACTATGGGCTTCAACGCTACCGTCGAATCCATTCATCGATGGGCTTGGTGGTTCGCAGTTCTCTGTCCTCTTTGCGGCGGTATAGGCATTCTTCTAACCGGAACAGTCGTCGATAACTGGTACGATTGGGGCATGAGGCACGGATTGGCCCCTACTGCATATCCCTAGATGAGATCCGCACGTGACGTTTTGTGGTTGTCCCAACTCGAGCGACTTCCGATCATTCGGCAGCCGCTCGCTTTTTTGCCGGTTTAGATTGTTGAGATCTGAACTGCTAGGCGGGAGATATTCGGTTTAAATTGCCGGCGGATAAGCAACCAAAATACTGAAGGCTAGAGTCCTGAGAATTCGAGATAGATGTGGCCGTCAGGTAGAGGAGACAAGCAATGCAGCGCAGATCAGAACCCCCGAGCGGCGCGAGCGTGGCCGTAGTCACGTTGTTCGGTTTTTTCGCGGTGACAATTTTTGCAGGCGCGATAGGTAGCTATATTGGTCGTCATAGCACGCCGGAGGCGACTGCGGAGGAAACGTCTGTTCCGCTTTCCGACGCAGCTACGCCATCTGGTCTGGCGCCTGCCGCCGCTTCGCCGCCCGCATCCGACGCACCGGTTAGCCAACCTCCTGCGACGGCGCCGGCGACTCCGTAGTTTTGATAGGATCTTCGGGCGAAAGCACTCCCGTTGATTTAGGCATAAAGAAACCGCGAAGGTGCACTTCGCGGTTATCTTCCTTTATGTGCATTTTATTTTTGAGTTTTTAGATATTCGATTACGTTTGCCCTGTCCGTCGCATCTTTGAGACCGGCGAAAAGCATTTTAGTACCGGGAAGTTTTTTCTTCGGTCCCTGCAACCATTCATCCAAGTTGGCATCGTCCCACGTGATGCCTGAATTTTTGACCGCTGGCGAGTAATTATAACCTGGCTCCGTGCCAGCCTTTCGTCCGAAAACGCCTACCAAGTTCGGACCAACGGCATTCTTGCCGAGTTGATGGCAGACCTGGCACTTATGAAACACAACCTTCCCTGCTTCGGCGTCGGCCGCCATCACTGAGGTCGGAATTCCTGCAGATAGTGCAGCTACTATTACCCATGCTCGCATTCAGTTTCTCCCGTTGAACGTCGACGTAAATTTCAGTTCTTTGGTTGAGCCAAAGTCATTCTGCAGCGAGCCGAATATATTTGCCGTTGGCGATTGGGCACGCCGACCAAAGCGATTCAAGAGCCTGCAACAGAACGGCCATCTGCTCGTCGGTATGAACAGGCGATGGCGTCAGCCTCATTCGCTCCGTGCCTTTCGGTACGGTCGGATAGTTGATGGGCTGCACGTAAATTCCGTGCTCGTTGAGGAGGGTGTCGGTTATGGATTTGCAGTGGATTGGATCTCCAACCATCACGGGAACGATGTGACTCGGATTGTCCATCACAGGGAGCCGCATCTCTTTTAGACGACGCTTCAGAGTACGAGCACGTTCCTGATGGGCCGTTCGTTCGGCCGTGCTGGTCTTGAGATGCCGTATGCTCGCGACGGCGCCCGCTGCGATCGCCGGAGCAAGAGACGTTGTGAAGATGAACCCTGGCGCGAATGATCGGATCGCATCGCAGCAGGCACGCGTGGAAGCAATATATCCCCCCATGACGCCAAACCCCTTGGCGAGCGTGCCGTTGATGATGTCTATGCGAGACATAACACCCTCGCGTTCCGCGATGCCGCCGCCGCGTGCACCGTAGAGACCTACCGCATGGACTTCGTCGAGATAGGTCAAGGCGTTGTATTTGTCCGCGAGATCGCAAATTGCTGCCACGGGCGATATGTGCCCGTCCATCGAGTAGACGCTTTCGAAGGCGATCAGCTTCGGAGTGTTCTTTGGATACTTTTTCAGCTTAGATTCGAGGTCAGCAATATCGTTGTGGCGGAAAACTTGTTTCTCGCCCTGCCCACGCCGAATGCCTTCGATCATTGATGCATGATTTTTCTCGTCGGAGAAAATCACTAGGCCCGGAATGAGTTTGGTAATCGTCGAAAGAGTGGCGTCATTGGCGATATATGCGGATGTAAACACGAGCGCCGCCTCCTTGCCGTGAAGGTCGGCGAGTTCTTCCTCGAGCTCGACGTGATAGTGGGTCGTGCCGGCAATATTCCGCGTTCCCCCAGAACCCGCGCCAACAGTATCGATCGCAGTATGCATAGCTTCGAGGACTAATGGATGTTGGCTCATCCCTAGATAGTCGTTCGAGCACCAAACCGTGACCTCGCGATTTTTTCCGCCGTTCCAATGCTGAGCCAAAGGATAGCTACCGCGGCGGCGCTTCAGGTCCGCGAATATGCGGTAGCGCCCCTCACACTGAAGCACGTCAAGATGTTTCTGAAACAGGCGTTGGTACTGCATGTTGTCCTCCCGAATGTTTCTCGAATTGATCATCGCTATGCGCTCCTCGCGATGCGGCGCAGATCTTTGTCTCCGGGGTGGGCTGCAACTGGCGCGATGTCTGCCGCCACGATGCTGCCGTCCTGCGGGATCTCCGCAGATTTCCAATTCCAAAGTGCTGCGACGGGTAGGGGCAGCACTAGAAACCAATGCTCGACCACCGCGAGAAACATCAATGTCGCGAGCAAGCACCAGCCCGTAGCCGTGAAAGATGTGGCGTCCGGCGCAGCGGCGCGGTCAATACAGAGCCAAGTCAGTACCGTGGATATTGTAATCGATAATGGAAACAGAAGATTCATCGGCCGATTGCGGAAATAGCTCTTCAGATAAGCGAGATGTGAAGGCAAAAATTCTTCGGTAAGATTTGGAACGCCGAAATACACGTTTAACTTCGCGCTGAGGCGGGCCAGCCAAAGGATGATGAATGTAAGGGTTCCAAATTGATTGGGCGCGCCCCACGTCAGAGCGACAATTGCCGCGGCGGTCGCAAGAATTGCCACTTCATGATAAATCACCGTTTGGGTGGCATAAATAAAGCGACGGCTTTCCCTCCCGCCCGTCGGGCACGGGGTGACGCGTGATCCCGTGACGTAGCCTGTCAGGAAACTCATTTCGTGCCACGCCCAAACAACGAGGGCGCAACTAAAACCGCAGAAAGCGGAAGCGACCGTCGTATCGTCGCTCGTCACCCAAAGGCCGAACAGACCCGTCCCGGCAACGGTGGTAGCGGTCATCATGCTGACGCCGAACGTCGTGTGCGGCATTTGCAGGAGATACAGCACCGCCCCGGTGCTGAACCACCAGACGAAAATGGCGAAAGTGATGGCGATCGCGTAGTCCAATTTAAAAAATCCCAAATTACCAGGCTGGCGCCATGCGGCTGGATTCCGGAACCGCATTTTCAACTGGCCGGAGCAGGAACAGCCGACCGAATGTGTAAGCCGCTCCGGCGCCGAGCGATGCGCGCTTTAGTTTGCCGAGGATGCCGCCCTCTTTCTGCGCTTCGGACGCTTTGTCGTTGAGGACGCGAAGTCGCTCGAGACCCTGACGAAAGATTGGGTTTTCGATATCGAGCACCACCGGAAAAATCTGACGTGTAATGTCGTTCGTTATTCTGAAGACGCGATAGTCATATTCCGTCGGTTCGATGCCGAGGGCTTTATGAAATTCCGGACGAGCGTGGTCGCGCACATACATCGTGGCATACACGGCAAGCAGGAAAAAGCGGACCCATAATTTATTTATGCCCGTGAGAAATTGTGGGTTTGCGCGCATCAGCAACGCGAACGCTTCGCCGTGGCGGAACTCGTCGTTGCACCACTGCTCGAACCACTTGAAGATCGGGTGAAACCGGCGATCGGGATTGCGTTCGAGATGGCGAAAGATCGTTATGTAGCGGGCGTAGCCGATCTTTTCCGAAAGATAGGTTGCGTAAAAAATGAACTTAGGGCGGAAGAAGGTATATTTCTTCGCTTTGGTGAGAAAACCTAGATCGATACCGATGCCAAAGTCACGGAGTGCGTCGTTGATAAATCCGGCGTGCCGCGCCTCGTCCCGGCTCATGTACCGAAAAAGTTCGACGATGTCGGGGTTTTTCCCTCGCTTTTTCATCTCGGCGTAGAGGACGCACCCCGAGAATTCTGCCGTCAGCGAACTGACAAGGAAATCGAGAAACTCCTTGCGAAGACCTTCAGGCAAGCTTTCGAGTTCAATTTTCGTCCATTCGGAATTGCGGCGAAAATGACCCTTGTTCGGGTCCGCGCGCATTTCCGCGAGGAGCTGGTCCCATTCAGCGCGCACGCCTTCAACGCTCATGGCATCGAGCTCTTTGAAGTCGGTCGTGTAGAAACGCGGTGCGAGCAGAGTATCCTGTTGGGCTGCGATCGTCGCGCTGTTCGGCCTGCCGATGGATTCTATGGTCATAGCTTGCTCCCTGATGAGAAGCTGACTTCGTAAAGTTCAGTCAGTTCGAGGCGCGCAAGTAATCTCGTCCATGCGCGGTCCAGACGATTGGCTCTCGTCACGGTCGCCAAACGCCGGAGCGTAATTTTTTGCCCGTATGGCACCCGGACCGGGTCGCCGTGGACGAGAACCTGATCGCCCGCGTTCATTGCAAGATCGCCGTCGAGATCGACGTGAGCATGCAAGCTTTGAAAGGTGTTTTCGATCTCGATCGTGCAAGGGACTTCGATCGTTTCACGCCCCATGAGAAAATTTATACTCATTGAAGCTTGCCCCCTTGCGGAAGGAATTTTGCGAATGCTTGTTCATTGCTGAAGCCGAATCCGACGAGTTCCAATCTTTGACCTGTTGTCGGATCGGAAATCGTGAGCCGCCCGTTGTCCCAGCGAGTTAATGTAAAAGGCGTCGTCTTGGCGCCGCCAGAAATGAGACGATCGCGGGCCAGATTGCGCATCACGGCTCTGACGAAACCGTCTTTTCCCGGCACGATCTCCCCGATCTGCTGTCTGCTCGTTGCATCTTTCACGACGACCGATCCGGTCGCGGCATCTTCAAATAAGAGATCTCGCGCCGCGGCAGGACGTGTGTAGTCGAGCTGCGTCGTTCCAACACCCGATATGCGCGCGCCCCACGCCACCGCCAAAGCGGCGCAGATAAGCGCAACCGCAAATATGAGAGGTGTTGCCGGAAGCGGTGAAGTCTGGGTCACAGCATTTGGCACGGCAGGTCTCCTTATGCTGCTACCGTTTGGTCGCTCGGCACGTTGGCCTTCGCTTTAACTATTGCCGCAAGGGGCACGCGAATTTGGATCTCCGCGCGTTCTGTTGAAGCTTCTTTAAGCGCCGAGCTCAAAAGCTCGGCGACCGCTGCGGCGTTGGGGACAGACCGCAGCATCGGTTCGGGCTTTGTTGTCCGCCACGGACGGACATGGGGCCAAAGTACGACCATCGACTGCCGTCTTTCGCTATCGACTGAGACGGGGATGTCGCCGGTGCCGTCGCGATAGAGTTTAAGATCCGCCGATCGGACGATTTTCAGAGGAATGTTTATCGTCATCGGAAGCGCGACGCCGAATCGCATTACGATCCTGCGATTGGTGATCGTGTACAGCGCGCTTCGCGTTACCAAACGCGCGTACAGAGCCAAGGCCGCCAGCGCAGTTAGCGAAAGGCCCGTGAGCTTAAGGGCGAATACGATCACGTCACGGAGTGTCTGGTCATTTGCTACCGCTGACGCCGTTCCCCACAATACGATCATTGATAAATAGATCGCTACAGCCCGCATGTGCAGCGCTCGGTTCGCTATTCCCCACATTGACGGGGCGCCTCGCCAAAGAATTCTCTCTCCGCTCGGCAAACGTTCTGGCAGGCCCGGAACGGGCTCGTTATCGTGCTCCCTCACAGCCATGCCTCCCGACGACGAGGCGTCGCGTAGAGAAGGCCGCCGCCATAATAGGCGCAGATTTTGTCTTCCTCGCGAAATGTCACTCTGTCGGGATCGCGAGTCGTTGGCGCGCCGGCGAGTTGCGATGAAAGAACCGCCTTGACGGTTACAGTACCCTTGCTGCCGTCGATCCGAGAGAAAGTGATCGGCAATAGGACGTTTCGGCTGCCGCCTTTCGGCTGAACTTCGAGGTAACGAATGACAACTTCGGACACGTCGATCCAAACGTCTGAAACTATACCCCCGACGAGACCGTCTGCGCCGACAACCTCCATTCCGCGGGGATCGGGATCATTGGGATCTATTGTAAAGTGCTTGTATTCGCCCGATGTGGGCCTCGGGGACGACTCGGTGCCTTGTTGAGAGTGCGTCACGAGTTTTTCTCCGCTCGCCACACGGAGAGGCACGATCTTCGGAACGCCGTCGATTGTCAGATCGGGCGCATCCTCGCGCAGCGCATAAGCTCCGGGGCCTGCTCCAGAACTCATGGCGTCGCCGACAGGCTCGAGCGGTGCGCCCGGCCATGCAGCGATCGGCTCGGCGCGTATATTCGGTTCTATTCGATCGCTTCGAGGTGCGTACGCTACGCCTCCATGAGGCAGGAAGAATTTCTTTGGTTTCGGGATGGGCGGAAAGTTAAGATACGGCGCGGTTTCTTGGCGCTCAAATTCCAACGGATATCCTTCACGCTTGTCTTCACGCCGTAACCAGTAGACGAGATATGCGAAGAACGCCCAGAACGCATACAGCACGATCTGCGCCACATCTATGGTTTGAGTAATCTGACCCTTCATCACAACCTCCTTGAGGCAAATTTAACCTGGGAATTCGGCTAGACCGAAACTCGATTTATCGCGTGACCGAGATCCAAGCGCCGGACGAACGAGCGGCCCGACGACTGCCAAGGTCACGAAGAGGAGCATGATTTCGATATAATAGACGATGCCGTAGCCGACCCCAGGACCTGTCAATGCTGGACCTAAGACGCCATGCGCGGCGAGATTGCCGGCGGCGTCGCGGAGGGCTCCGCCAAGCGCAACCCCGAGTCCAGCAGCCGACGCTTGTACCGCGCCCCACGTTCCGAGCGCCAATCCGGTTGAACCGTTTTCGGCAAGAGCCATTGCGCCGGTGAGAGTACCGACTGCGAAAAGGCCGCCGCCCAATCCAATAAGTGCAGACCCTATTCGATATAGACTTGGTGAGTCGAACGGGTCCGAAAAAATGACCACGGAAAATGCCACGACACCGACGAGCGCGCCGTATCCCGCGAGGCGATATGGATCCATGCCGTTTTTCAGGACGCGAGCGGCGATTGCAAAGGCGCAAAGTGTACCGCCGGCAAGAATGCCAGTGAGCGCCGTCGTTGCGCTTACCGAGAGATGCAGGACTTCTCCCCCATATGGCTCAAGCAAAATATCTTGCATGCTGAAGCCGACGGTACCCAATCCTACTGCGAGCAGGATTCGACTTGACCGTCCGCCCTGCCGGAATGCGCGCCAGGAATCCTTGAAGGAAGGCTGTTCAACTTCGTGGTTGGTACGCGAAGGATCTCGAACTTCCTGTTTCCAGAGGGCGACGATGTTAAGAATCATCGTCAGCAATGCAGTTCCCTGGATGATTTGAATAAGTCGGATCTCGCTGAATTGCGCGAGCAGACGCCCGAACAATACAGCGCTTGCCACCATACCGAGGAGCAACATCACGTACAGGAAAGCAACCACGCGGGGGCGCGATGCTTCCGGTGCCAAGTCGGTCGCGAGGGCCAGTCCTGCCGTCTGAGTGGTATGAAGGCCTGCGCCAACCAACAAAAAGGCTAAACCGGAAGCTGCATAACCTGCCCACGCCGGGCCGTTGGAATCCCCTGATAGGAGGATAAGGGCGAAAGGCATGATCGCTAAGCCGCCGAATTGCACGAGACTTCCGAACCAGATGTACGGAACGCGGCGCCAACCTAGAACCGATCGATGGTTATCTGAGCGAAATCCTATTAGAGCGCGGAACGGAGCAAATAAGAGAGGTAGAGATATCATGAACGCGACGAGCCAACTCGGCACGCCGAGCTCTATGATCATGACGCGGTTGAGCGTTCCGTTCAGCAAGACAAGAGCCATGCCGACCGACACCTGAAATAGAGAAAGGCGAAGAAGCCTCGACAGCGGCAAGTCTGGAGAGGCGGCATCTGCGAAAGGCAACATTCGAGGGCTCAGAAGAAGCCACTTCTTTGCCAATCTCTCGTTGATTTTTTTCATTCCGGGACGAGCTCCACGGCCTGAGATTTATAGAATCCGCTCGTGATCCGTGCTGTTCGGCACATGTTCCAGGAGCCCAACTTCGGCTCCGAATTGAGCAGTTCGCCGAGTTTGAAAGCGCTTATAGGCTCGATGGCCGGCGCTCGGTCCGAACGCGGGAACGCGCGGCCGATGGCATGCATTACCGCGAGTACGGGCGTTTTGGGCGCATAGGTGAAGAAAACCCCTTGCTTTGATTTCTCAGCTAGTCGGCTGACAGCTGCAACCATATCAGGCGCCGAATAGTGGATGAGAGAGTCCATGGCGACAACGTAGTCAAACTCGCCAAGCCCCGGTTGCAGCATATCTCCGACGATGAATTCGACATGGCCCGCACCAAACGTTCGCGGCGTCCGTTGGCGTGCCATCTCGATGAGGGAGCTGGAAAGATCGGTTGCGACGACATCGGCACCGCGGGCGGCTGCCTCGTTGGCGAGAGCGCCTGTTCCGCAGCCCGCATCAAGAATTCGGACGCCACGAAGATCGTCCGGCATCCATCCGATCAGCGTCGCTCGCATCTCGTCGCGACCGGCGCGCACTGTCTGACGTATACGACCAAGAGGCGCATCCGAAGTCAGACGCTTCCACGCGTCAGCCGCCGTGTCATTAAAATAGTTTTGAATTTGATCTCGGCGCCGGAGATAGGAATGCGTTTCCATCATTCAAATCCCAGAAAATCGAAAATTTCGCGGTCTTTCATCGGTTTTGCGTCGAGCGGTTCACTGCCGGCCCACAGGCTCGCGGCAAGTCTCAGGTATTCATTCTGGACAGCCTCGAGTTCGGGGGACGGTTCCATCTCGAACAGAGTCGATTTCTTCAGCCGGCTGCGGCGGATGATGTCGAGATCCGGGATCAGCGCCAGCCGTTTCAAACCGGTGGCCTCGGTGAAGCGATCAATCTGGTCGGTCGCAGCGCTGCGATTGGCGATGACACCGGCGAGCCGCACTGGATAGTTTTTTGATTTCGCCTGGATGGCCGCGATAATCCGGTTCATCGCGAAGATTGAATCAAAGTCGTTCGCTGCCACGATCAGCGCACGATCCGCATGCTGGAGGGGAGATGCAAAGCCACCGCAAACAACATCGCCCAGAACGTCAAAAATCACGACGTCGGTGTCTTCGAGAAGATGATGTTCCTTGAGAAGTTTGACCGTCTGTCCGACGACATATCCCCCGCATCCCGTTCCCGCAGGAGGGCCGCCTGCTTCGACGCACATCACGCCGTTGTATCCTTCGTAGACGAAGTCTTCGACGCGGAGATCTTCGCTGTGGAAGTTCACGGATTCGAGAACATCGATAACTGTAGGGACGAGCCTCTTTGTCAGTGTGAATGTTGAATCATGCTTGGGGTCGCAGCCAATCTGGAGAACTCTCTTGCCGAGCTTCGAGAATGCGGCCGAGAGATTGGAAGACACCGTGCTCTTTCCAATTCCGCCTTTTCCGTAGACCGAAAACACTTTCGCATTTCCAATCTGGACGGCGGGATCGAGCGAAATCTGGACGCTCCCGTCACCATCTCCGCGAGTCGCAGCGGCAGGAATTGTCCTCAAAAGTACGGTCATGCTGCGGCCTCCAGTCCAACGCCTTCGGCGCGGTCTTCTAGTTCTTCTCCGGCTTTTCGTAGCGCGTCGAGAGTTGCGGCGTCGGGCGCCCAGTAATTGCGCTCGTAGGCTTCAATCAGACGATTTGCGACTTTCGCGGAAGCCAACGGATTGAGTTCGGCAAGTCGCCGCCTCATGTCTTCATCAAGCACGAATGTTTGCGTCAGCCTCTGGTACACCCACGGGGCGACTTGGCTCGTCGTCGCAGACCAGCCGACCGTGTTCGTCACGTGGGCTTCGATTTGGCGAACGCCTTCGTAGCCATGTTTCAGCATGCCCTCGTACCATTTCGGATTCAGCATCCGCGTACGTGTTTCGAGTGCGACTTGTTCGGACAGCGTGCGGACCTGCCCTTCGCCGCAGGTTTGGTCTCCAATATAGACCGGGATCGCGTTGCCTTTCGCGCGTCGAACCGCGCGACTGACGCCACCAAGATTGTCGAAGTAATGATCGACCGTGGTGACTCCAAGTTCGACGGATTCGAGATTTTGGTAAGCTAGGTCGACAGTCGACAAAATGCTTTTGAGAAGATCCGCCTGGTTGTGGGATTGACCCGAGCAGCCATACGCAAAGCACTTGCGGCGTGTGTAGGTCTCGGCAAGCTCGTCCTCTTCGTCCCATCGACCGCTGTCAATCAACTGATTGACATTCGATCCATAGGCGCCGTCAGCGTTGCTGAAAACGCGTAGGGCGGCTGTCTCAAGATCGCAACCGTGCTGTGCCTGATATGACAGCGTATGTTTGCGAATGAAATTCTGCTGGACCGGCTCTTCAGCGCTTGCTGCGAGAAACGCGGCTTCCGCCAAAAGCTTTGTCTGAAGTGGCAATAGATCGCGAAAGATGCCTGATAACGTCACAACGACATCGATCCGCGGGCGAGCCAGCTCGGATAGAGGGATAAGTGAAGCCCCAGTGAGGCGGCCGTAAGTGTCGAAGCGTGGTTTCGCTCCCATCAACGCCAACGCCTGTGCGATAGGTCCGCCTTCGCTTTTGAGATTGTCGGTACCCCAAAGGACAATAGCGACCGATTCCGGGGGCGATCCCGTTTCAGTTGTGTGGCGCGCGATCAAGCGGTTGGCTTGGTGCGCACCGTCATTTACCGCGTAGGCGCTTGGGATACGGAAGGGATCGAAGCCGTGAACATTTCGTCCGGTCGGCAATATCTGCGGACTCCTGAGCAGATCTCCTCCCGGCGCTGGCTTCACGAAATTTCCGTCGAGAGCGTGTACGATGGCCGGTACTTCGTGCTCTTCCGAAAGCAACCGATCGGTCTTTGCGAGTTCGCGGAAAATATCGATGTTTGCGTCGGTCGGCGCAAGTCCGCTTAGGCGAACCGCGTACTCAGGCGATGCGCCCGCGACTGTAGCCTCGATTGCCGGGCGTTCAGGCACGACGCCGTGCGAGGCGTCCGCCACAGCGAGAAGTAATTCCGTGCGCTCGGGAACAGACATTGGTGTTCCGACAACGTGGAGGCCGTGTGGGATGAGGGTAAGTTCAAGTTCTCGAACGGCGACGACGAGGGCGGCGACTTCGCTTTCCGCGGCAACATGCCAAAGCGGCTCGGCCGGCACGAGATCGAGGCCTGCCGCCTGAGATTGAATGAGCTCCGATAGGCGCGTTTTTTCGTCGACCGACTCTAACGGCAAATTACGCCAACGATCGAGAGACGATTTAAGGTCGATCAGTCCGCGGTAGAGGCCGGCCTGAGCGACAGGCGGAGTGAGATAACTGATCAAAGTTGCCGCCGAACGACGTTTGGCAATCGCGCCTTCAGATGGATTGTTAGCGGCGTAGAGATAGAAATTCGGTGTCTCGCCAATGAGCCTGTCAGGCCACGAGCTGCCCGACATTCCGGCTTGTTTGCCCGGCATGAATTCCAGCGCGCCGTGCGTGCCGAAATGAAGGAATGCGTGCGCTCCGAAATCTTCTCGCAAAAATCGGTAGAAGGCCGAAAACGCATGAGTGGGTGCGAATGATTTTTCAAACAAGAGCCGCATCGGATCGCCTTCATATCCAAACGCAGGCTGGATACCGACGAACAAATTTCCAAATTTTACGCCGAGAACGAAGATCGATCGACCGTCGGCTTGATGCTTGCCGGGTGCCGGACCCCATTGCGCTTCGATCTCGCTCAACCAGGTTTCGGAGCGAATGTGGTGATCGGTCGATACGCGAGCCACGACGTTAGCGGGCATTCCGAAGGCCTCGGAATTGCCTCCGAGTATCGCGGATCTCAAGGCGTCCGGGCTAGCGGGGACATCCACGGAGTAGCCGGCCCGAGACAGCCCTTTCATCGTATTCCACAGCGATTCATAAACCGCGAGATACGCGGCTGTGCCGGTGGCGCCGCCATTGGGCGGGAAATTGAACAGCACGACCGCGACCTTCCGGTTCTGTCGCGCGGTCCGCCGTAACGCGATGAGCTTGGCAACTCGTGCGGCCATCATTTCCGCGCGATCGATGCATACATGCATATTTCGCGCGTTCTCGATCGCCGAGAACGTGCAGGCGCGGTGACATCCCAAGCATGGCTTGCCAGACGCGTCGGAACGGCCACCGAATACTGTAGGTCCAGTGGCCCCGTCGAGTTCGGGAATCGCGACCATCATTGTGGTCTCGACGGGATGCAGGCCGCGATCTGAAGCGCCCCACTGCTCCAGAGTCTGAAATTCGAGGGCATGCGCAGCGAGATAGGGAACGTCGAGGTCGCTCAGCACCTCTTCGGCCGCCTTGGAGTCGTTGTAAGCCGGGCCACCGATCAATGAGAACCCGGTGAGCGAAACAACTGCATCGACACAAACGCGGTTATCGGTCTTGAAGAAGGCTCCGATCGCTGGCCGGGCATCGAGGCCGGTTGCGAACGCTGGGATCACGCGCAAGCCCCGGGACTCGAGCGCATCGATGACTCCGTCGTAATGCGCCGTGTCCCCAGCCAGAACTTGCGATCGCATGATCAGCAGTCCGACGGTGCCTTTTACATGGCTCTGCGGAGTTGGAAGTTTTTCCGAGCGATCCGAGATGCGCTTGGGGAGGCGTGGATGATAGACGCCGACTTCCGGATAGTCGGTCGGCAGCGCAGCCTTCAAGGTCCCGCGTAGACCGCGACGAGGCCCGTCGGCGTAGCGGTCGATAAGATACCGGACCAAATTGACAATGTTGTCGTCGGTACCGGCCAAGCAGTATTGCAAAGTCAGAAAATAGGAGCGCACGTCTTGGGCAGTGCCCGGAATGAAGCGGAGAATTTTCGGTATCCGCCGCAGCATTGCAACCTGCTGGGCGCCGGCTGTTGCTCCGTTTTTCTTCCCGCCGCGTAGACGCTTCAACAAAGCCATTGCGCCGCGTTCGGGTTTGTCCATCCGGAACGGCCCGAGCCGGGTTAAGCGAATGACTTCGCCAGCCGACATGCCGCCAACGATGGCATCGCAAGTTTCGCGGCGCGCTTGAAGATAGGGCAGAACGGCTTGAATGTGATCTTCCATAAACAGCATCGTGGATACGATGATGTCGGCGGTCGCGATATCCGCGCGGCACCGGGCGAGGGCATCGGGGTTGTCGCCCCACTCAGCTGCGGCGTGCAGGCGGAGTTCAAGTCCCGGTACTGCGCGGCGAAGCTGAAGCAAAGCCCGTTCGGCCGCGCCCGCGAGGTGACTGTCGAGAGTCACCATCACGAACTTGATTGTTACTGCGCTTTGGGCGTCAGCGAGCGTAATGGGCTTTTGCATCGTAAAGTGTCTCAAGGGTTACCGTTGCCATGCCGCGTTCGACGGCATATCGCTCCGTATTCCGTCGTGCCTTTCCGCGAACAAAGAAGGGTATCTTCTTGAGTTCGCTTTCGGCCTCTGATGCCCACGATATGAGCGTCGCAGTTGCCACAGCGTTTTTCGAGCTGTTGGATGCTGATGGACCGTCCGCTGTTACCGGCGGGGAGGGACCGAGATGGGATGGCGATGCGCCGTCGTTGAATTCGAAATCCTCGCGGAACATCGAAAGCAGATGCTCCTCCAGACCCATCATCAATGGATGCACCCAGCTATCGAAAATGACGTTCGCGCCTTCAAATCCCATTTGGGGAGAGTAGCGAGCTGGAAAGTCCTGAACGTGCACCGGCGCCGATATCACAGCGCTCGGAACGCCGAGGCGCTTGGCGATATGGCGCTCCATTTGCGTTCCGAGGACGAGTTCCGGCTGTAAATCCTGGACCTTTGCTTCGACTTCGAGATAGTCGTCAGTAATTAGAGCTTCGATGTCATAGGCTTTTGCCGCTTCTCGTACGTCCCGGCCAAATTCACGGCTATAGGTTCCGAGGCCGACGACAGTGAACCCCAGTTCCTCCTTGCATATGCGGGCGGCTGCAATCGCATGCGTGGCGTCGCCGAAAATGAAGACACGCTTTCCGGTCAGATAGTTGGAATCCACCGAGCGCGAATACCAAGGCAGCCGGCAACTTTCCGATGCAAGGATGGCGCTCGCATCGATCTGTGCAACTTCCGCGACCTCGGCAATGAATTCGCGGGTGGCGGAAACGCCGATCGGAATTTTCTTAATGCAAGGTTGGCGAAACGCCTTTTCGAGCCATTGGACCGTTGGGCCCGCGATCTCCGGGTACAGCGCAATATTAAAGTCGGCTTCGCCGAGCCTCGAAAGATCATCGCAGGTCGCGCCCAGGGGCGCGATACAATGGATGTCGACCCCGATGCGTTCGAGCAACCGTGTAAGTTCCGCCACGTCATCGCGGTGACGGAATCCGAGGGCGGTGGGACCGAGAAGATTGCAACGCGGCCGAACGGTTTTATCGCGTGGGGGGCGCTGCCAGTTTGTCGGAGGTGCGTGCGGTCCTGCGCACGCGCGCACCAAGCGATAGAAGGTTTCCGCGGCGCCCCAGTTTTCCTTCTTCTGGTAGGCCGGGAGTTCTAGTGGAACGACCGGTACCGGCAAGCCGAGAGCGAGTGCCAAACCGCCAGGATCATCCTGAAGCAACTCAGCCGTGCAAGAGGCGCCGACGAGTACGATATCGGGCTTAAACCGCTCATATGCGTCGCGGACAGCTGACTTGAAGAGATTCGCCGTATCGCTGCCAAGATCGCGTGCCTGGAACGTCGTGTAGGTCACCGGAGGGCGTTCGCTGCGCCGTTCGATCATCGTAAACAGCAGATCCGCGTAGGTATCGCCTTGTGGTGCGTGAAGAATGTAGTGAGCGCCCTTCATTGCAGTCGCAATACGCATCGCTCCAACGTGCGGCGGCCCTTCGTATGTCCATAACGTCAGCTGCATCGGTTAGACCTCCAACCGCGAGCGTCGGATCAACGGCCTAGCAAAAAGCTCGGCGAGGTCTCCGGCCTGTTCGTAGCCTTGGATCGGCGTGAACAGGAATTCGATCGACCACTTTGTCGTCAGTCCTTCGGCCTCCAATGGATTGGCTAGACCGAGACCGCAGACGACAATATCCGGGTTGGCTTCACGGCACCGATCGAGTTGCAGTTCGACATCCTGCCCCTCGCTCAGAACGGATTCCTCGGGAAGGCTGACGATTTCGTCCGCGAGATGCTGCTGATGCAAGTACGGTGTTCCGACTTCGAGGGCATGCATCGCTAGTTCGCGGGATACAAATCGTGCCAGCGGCACCTCGAGTTGGGAATCCGGAAAGAAGAAGATTGTCTTTCCGACGAGCTGATCACGATAGCGGCCGAGCGCTGTTCGCGCGCGCAGATAAAAAGGCGTCACGACGCTCCAAAATGTTTCTTCTGAGACGTTCCAGGCATTTGCCGCAGCCCGCAGCCATTCCGTCGTACCCTCTGCGCCCAAGGGGAAAAGGCTGACAAGTCGTTTTGCGCCACGTTCGTCGAGCGCTTTTGCTGTGTCGCCGAGGAACGGCTGAGCAAGAAGCACACGCGTGTTTCGGCCGACCGGCGGCAGGTCCGCGGATCGTCGAGGAGGAAGAAAATGAACAGGACCAATTCCGAGTTCTGCGAACAATCGGCGAAACTGGTCTTCGACTATGTCGGCAAGCGCTCCGACGACAAGCAGGGCTTGCGGCGCTGCCGGATCATCGTGCGGAAGTTCCGGGACGAGCGACGCCAGGCATGCGTCCTCGCCTTGCGTGAAGGTCGTTTCGATGCCGCTGCCGGAGTAGTTGAGAACGCGAACATCCGGAGCATGAATTTTGGAAAGCCGGGTCGCAGCTCTCGCGAGATCAAGCTTGATCACTTCGGAAGGACAGGAGCCTACGAGAAAGAGCAACTTGATGTCTGGGCGCCTCGTGAGGAGGCGGCAGACAATGCGATCTAGCTCGTCATTCGCGTCGGCAAGCCCGGCAAGATCTCTCTCATCAAGAATCGCGGTTGCAAAGCGAGGTTCAGCAAAAATCATCACGCCGGCGGCCGATTGAATGAGATGCGCGCAAGTTCGCGAGCCAACGACGAGGAAGAAAGCGTCCTGGATTTTTCGATGCAGCCATACAATTCCCGTAAGGCCACAGAAAACTTCGCGCTGACCTCTTTGGCGCAGCACCGGACGCTCAATGCATCCTTTAGCGCTCCGCTCATCGGGATATATGTTGAGGGCGACCGTCATGATCCCTCCATCGCGGTCGCGAGATCGAAGTCAGATGATCGTGCGCTCAGACGTGCCCTGCGTAATTTTAGCAGGAATTGCGCGGCATTTACGAGATAGGAAGCGTACGCCGCCAAGGCGAGCAGCATCTGCTCGCGAGGACCAATGAAATTCAAAAACAGGTTGGCGATATAAGCCGTGTGTAAAGCCAGCACGAGCATGCTGACGACGTCTTCCCAGAAGAATGCGGGTGCGAACAGATAACGCCCAAAGACGTCATGCTCCCAGATCGAGCCCGTGATCATGATCGCGTAGAGAAATAGCGTTTTTATCACGATTGAAATGTTCGCTTCGGCGTACCCGGAGCCAGTCACGAGGTAGCGGAGCACGAGGCCGACGCTGATAATAAAAACCAGGAATTGAAGCGGAGCCAAAATGCCTTGGACCATTGTCCATGGCGACACATCACGGCGTCGTCGTTGTTCGTCGCTGTAGAGAGACTTGTTTTCGGAGCGCTGTGATTTCGTCACCGAGCTCTACCTCCCCGCACTGGTGTCGCCGATTAGGATCGTCGATCTCACCAGGAGGGTAGGGTCTTCAAAAAATAGTGTCAACTAAATTAGACGTAAAAAATACTTTACATTTTTTCTGGATGAGTCTTGATTGTCAAACCTTCGGTGCGGCCGATACCGTCCAGTGAGATTAACTGTCGCAAGGTTACCCGGCTATTGCAAGCATCGGATGTAGGAATTGCGAGAAGACATCAATCGGCGCGCGCGAGTTTGCGCGCGTGGCGGCGGGAGGGAAGCCAATGTCGACCGTTCGGCCCCTGGTGGAACTTAAGCAGTACTGGCACGACTGCAGCATCGGCGATTGGAGCATTCGGCTCAACGACGACCAGTCGGCAATCGACAGTCCCGGACTGACGAGTATTGAGCAGAATGCGCTGCATCAAACGATCGAAGCGGAGATCGTGCCGCGTTTATTGCTCGCGCATAGTACGCACGGGAAAAAGCTCGCGAACGACTTAAACATCGCGCCCTCTATTACGATTGAGGAGGTCGAAGATTTCGTTCAGGTGCTCTTGAAAGAGAACGTCTACAATGCAAAATCTTTCGTGCTCGCTGCACGCCAGCGAGGGGTTCCGTTAGACATTGTATTGCTTTGGCTTTTTGCTCCGGCCGCCCGATATCTTGGCGAGCTCTGGAAACGCGATATTTGCGATTTTGTCGACGTCACAATCGCCCTTTCAAAGCTGCAGCAACTGCTTCGCGATCTCGCTCCAGAAAGCAATGACGACCAGTTTCCCCTTGCCCAGCAGCGTCGTGCATTTTTAGCAGTCATGCCGGGTGACCAACACACCTTCGGGCTATTTATCGTTCAGGAATTCTTTCGACGAGAGGGCTGGTACGTATCCGGTGGTACCTGCGACACGACCGAGGAGCTGTTGAACTTCGCCCACAGCGAGGCATTTGATGTTGTTGGACTCTCGGTCAGTAACGACGCTCCTGAGAGCGCGCTGTCCGCTCTTGTGACCTCGTTGCGGAGATCGGCTCTAAACCGCGACGCACTCATGATGGTAGGTGGTAGATTGTTTCTAGAAAATCCTAAGCTTGTAACGTGTATCGGCGCGGATGCGACGGCCCCTGACGGGCGAAGGGCCGTTGCCAGCTTTCCAACTTGCTTGACATAACCTGAGTGCGGTACTGAGAACACAGCAAGTGCGAAGGATTCTGGCCAAGGGATACAACCGTGTTCGCTCGAGAAGCAGGGATCGTGTTCCGAGCCCCCAAGAGAACTCTGGGTGATCTTGATGCCGATAGCGCGGCAAAGCTCATCGCAGCTGCGGCAGATATTGCTTTAATTATTGATGCAAAAGGCATCATTCGCGATGTCGCCTTCGGAAGCCAAGATCTATCGTCGGAGGGTTTTGGCAAGTGGGTTGGAGAGCCGTGGATTGAAACGGTGACAATCGAATGCCGTGGCAAGATTGAAGAATTGCTTCGCGGCGCGGCGTCGCCGAAAACACCAGTCGAATGGCGCCAGGTCAACCATCCATCAAAGCACGGGGATATTCCCATCCGCTATTCCGCGGTTCCAATCGGAACCAATGGCCGGTTTGTCGCCGTTGGTCGCGATCTAAGAACGGTTGCGGCGCTGCAGCAGCGTCTGGTCGATGCACAGCAGTCGATGGAAAAAGAGTATGCGCGGCTGCGCCATGCCGAAACACGCTACCGCGTGCTATTTCAGATTGCTTCGGAACCGGTGCTTATCGTTGATGCCAACACATTGCGTTTGGTCGATGCCAACCCTGCGGCCACTTTGCTTTTAAACCGAAATAGCAAGCGAATCGTTGGGAAGGCATTTCTCGAGATATTCAACTCAGAAAGCACGAAAGCGGTTCAAGCACAGTTGACCGCGATCAAGGCCACGGGGCGGGCTGAAGAGGTGAAGGCTCAGCTCGTCGAAAACAAGCGAGAATGTTTTGTCTCGGCCTCACTCTTTAGGCAAGAAACGTCGTCTCACATACTCGTTCGACTTTCCCCCGTTGTTGCCGGGGGCGTCGTGTCGAAGCCCTCATCTAAAGTTTTCAGCGTTGTCGAAAATCTTCCTGAGGGGTTTGTTGTGACCGACCTCGATCGGCGCATACTCACAGCCAATCCTGCATTTCTTGAACTCGTTCAGCTCGCCAACGAGGAGTTGGTCCGAGGCGAATTGATCGATCGATGGGTGGGTCGCCCTGGAGTTGACATCAACGCGCTCGTAGCGAACATACGCGAGCACGGTGCGGTCCGCCATTTCGCAACTGTTCTCCGCGGCGAGTATGGGGCCTACGAGAACGTCGAGATCTCCGCGGTCAGCGTTCCGACCGGTGAGAATCCCTGCTTCGGATTTACGATTAGAAATGTAGGGCGCAGCGACATTCCGAAGGCTCGCCCGAAAAGCGAATTGCCGAGGTCGGTCGAACAGCTAACGGAACTGGTCGGGCGGGTTCCGCTCAAAGAACTTGTGCGCGAAACTACCGACGTCATCGAGAAACTTTGTATTGAGGCTGCGTTGAAACTGACGGACGACAATCGTGCGTCGGCAGCCGAAATGTTGGGCTTGAGCCGGCAGAGCTTATATTCAAAGCTCCGGCGATTTGGAATTGACGACGTCGATGACGAAAACGACTAATCGACACCAATTGTCTGCCTCCAATCCGTAGCAAATCTTTTCTCCCCGTTCCCATTGCGGGGGCTTGCTTGCGGGAATGTGTCAATGTAAATTGACGATATGAAAAGATCATTCCAATTGACGGAATTTCGGCTACCAACGATTGGGGCGATCGTTGAGCTGATGAAGCCGATCACGTGGTTCCCGCCGATGTGGGCGTTCGGGTGCGGAGTCGTTGCAGCGGGTGTCGGATTTGATGGGCGCTGGCCGTTTGTGTTTGTGGGTGCGTTGCTCACCGGGCCCTTGGTCTGCGCGACCAGTCAAATAGTCAATGATTGGTATGATCGCGACGTGGACGCGATTAACGAGCCAAATCGACCGATTCCTTCAGGACGTATCCCGGGTGAATGGGGCATCATTCTTGCTGTGGTTTGGACGGCCGTGTCGATTTTCGTCGCCGCTCTGCTCGGAACCGCGGTGCTTGGTGCTGCGATCATCGGACTTCTCCTGGCTTGGGCCTACAGTGCACCGCCCGTGCGGTTGAAGAAGAACGGCTGGTGGGGAAATTCGGCGGTGGCCCTGTGTTACGAAGGGTTGCCATGGATTACCGGCGCGACCGTTATGGCTGGTTCGCTTCCGGGTTGGAGAGGACTTGTCATCCCACTGCTTTATAGCTTTGGGGCTCATGGCATCATGACCCTAAATGATTTCAAGTCCATTGAGGGCGACAAGCGTTCCGGCGTAGATTCGCTTCCCGTTCAACTGGGACCCAGGCGTGCCGTGCTAGTGGCGTGCGCCATGATGGCCGCGCCGCAGGTGGTTGTGGTGGGTCTTCTTTTCGTGTGGGGACGACCCGTACACGCTGGCACCATTGCGGCGGCATTGGTTGTCCAACTTTATCTCATGACGCGACTTATTCAGAAGCCGCGCGAGTTGGCGCCTTGGTACAATGCCACCGGCGTCAGCCTCTACGTTACTGGTATGCTGATAGCCGCGTTCGCCCTGCGCCTCCTGAACGGAGGTGTCGGTTGAACGCCCCTTCGCTAGGCTGGTTTGGAATATTTCGTCTCGGGCTTGTGCAAGCCGCGATCGGCTCGATTGTCGTACTTACGACGTCGACGATGAACCGAATCATGGTTGTCGAATTGGCGCTTCCGGCGGTGATACCCGGAGCACTCGTCGGACTCCATTATGCGGTGCAATTCCTGCGGCCGGTATGGGGGCACGGCTCCGACATCGCCAAACGACGAACGCCGTGGATTGTGGGTGGCGTGTTGACTCTTGCTGTGGGGGCGACCGTCGCGTCGGCTTCAATTGTCGTCATGGCCGATCAAATGCTCTTGGGTTTGGCGGTTGCCGTGCTCGCATTCGTCATGATTGGATTTGGCGTTGGAGCGGCGGGCACTTCGTTGCTGGCTCTGCTCGCTGCCCGCGCCGAAGAAAGCAAGAGAGCGGGGGCCGCGACGGTCGTTTGGCTAATGATGATCGCGGGGATTGCCATTACGGCGATCACGGTCGGCAAAGTTTTGGATCCGTATTCTCCATTGCGGCTCGTCGCAGTGACAGCAATCGTCGGCTTGTGCGCATTACTCTTAACTTGCGTCGCCTTGGTCACCCTGGAAAGCAAAACGTCGGCCGTCGAAGCGAGATACGAAGCGCCGTCGTCGCGCTTTTCCGGGTTTCGCGGTGCCGTGGCTGAGGTTTGGAACGACGAGACAGCGCGGCGTTTTACGATCTTCGTTTTCGTTTCCATGCTGGCGTACAGCGCGCAAGATCTGATACTCGAGCCGTTCTCCGGGATCATCTTCGGATTTACACCGGGACAATCGACAGAGCTGTCGGGGGTTCAGCATGGGGGTGTGTTTGCGGGAATGCTTCTTGTCGGCTTCATCGGTAGCTCACGCATACGCGCAGGAGGTCTCGGGGCCTGGAGCATACTGGGATGTCTCGCGTCCAGCATTGCTTTGCTGGGGCTCGCAGTTGCCGCGATCGTCGGTCCGCCCTGGCCTTTGTCCGTGAACGTTTTTGCATTGGGGTTTTCGAACGGCGCATTCGCCGTGGCTGCCATCGGCTCGATGATGGCGCTGGCTAAAAGCGGGCGGTCTAAGTCCGAAGGCGTCCGCATGGGCGTTTGGGGAGCTGCACAAGCCGTTGCTTTTGGTCTTGGCGGATTCATGGGAACGGTCGCCGTCGATGTCGTAAGAGCTTTATCGGGATCTACTGTCGCCTCATACGCGGTTGCGTTTTCGCTTGAGTCCACGCTTTTTCTCGCATCCGCCGTGCTCGCTCGCAGATTGATGAAGGAAAAGAAAAAGCATTTGGAAGAACGATGGCTTTCGATGGGGCCGCTCGCTGGAGTTCAAGTCAACAAGGGGTAGAAACGGATGACCGGACTTGTCACCTACGACACCGTGATCGTCGGCGGTGGTCCCGCTGGTTCTACTGCGGCGAACGATCTTGCGAAAAGAGGCAGAACCGTACTTCTTCTTGATCGCGCCGGACGTATCAAGCCATGCGGCGGCGCCGTGCCTCCCATATTGATCGAAGATTTCGGAATTCCGGATCATCTTATCGTGGCACGTGTTGGAGGCGCTCGAATATTCTCGCCTTCGTCACGACGCGTCGATATGCCGATTCAAGACAACGGTTATGTCGGCATGGTCGACCGCGACGTCTTTGACGAATGGTTGAGAGAGCGCGCGAAATCGGCTGGGGCGGTACGTGTCGACGGACGATTTGAATATCTAAGCACGGACGCCGACGGCATCTCTATCGTGAATTATAGGCAAAGAACTTCGACAGGCGATGAGGAAATGCGAGCGGTGCGAGCGCGCTCGATTGTCGGGGCGGACGGCGCGTTGTCCGCGATTGCGCGCCAGGCTGTGCCGGGCGCTGGGCGTGTGCCTTATGTTTTTGCCTATCACGAGATCATCAAGATACCGGTCTCGGCGACGGCCAATACGGGGGCGACTGTTGCGAAGACCTACGATGGAGGCAAATGCGATATCTATTATCAGGGTGCTTTCTCTCCCGATTTCTATGCGTGGATTTTCCCCCATGGCGATACGGCGAGCATCGGGACGGGGAGCGCGCACAAGGGATTTTCGTTACGCTCCGCGGTCGGTGCACTGCGTGCTCGTAGCGGGTTGGAAGACGCGGAGACCGTCCGGCGGGAGGGTGCGCCGATACCATTGCGCCCCCTGAAGAAATGGGACAACGGCCGCGATGTCGTCCTCGCGGGTGATGCAGCCGGCGTGGTGGCTCCGGCGTCGGGCGAAGGCATTTTTTACGCGATGACGGGCGGTCGTCTGGCAGCAGATGCAGTCGAGCTATTTCTTAAAACTGGCGACGCGCGTTCTTTAGCTTCTGCGCGCAAGAGGTTCATGCGCGAGCATGGACGCGTTTTTTGGATTCTCGGAATCATGCAGCGCTTTTGGTACAGAAGTGACAAGCGGCGGGAGCGCTTCGTCTCCATGTGTAGCGATCGCGATGTACAGCGGTTGACATGGGAATCGTACATGCACAAGCAGTTGGTCCGTAAAGCGCCAATGGCTCATGTCCGTATCTTCGTAAAGGACATGGCGCACCTGCTGGGAATCGTTACGCCGTGACCAAATCTAGCTATTGGCTTCCTGTCCTTGCTGCGGGCGCGGCCGCCATCGTGGTCGCCGTCCTCGGTGCGTCGATGACCGATTTGGGTCCCTGGTACCACGAACTCAAAAAGCCAGACTGGCAGCCGCCCGACTGGGCCTTCGGTCCGGCTTGGACGCTGATATTTGCGCTTGCGGCCCTTTCAGGAGCGACGGCTTGGAGGGACGCGCCGGACGAGGCGAGTCGCGAATGGGTTATTGGTCTTTTTGCATTCAATGGATTTCTGAATATCTTCTGGAGCGCGTTGTTCTTTAGGCTTCATCGTCCGGATTGGGCACTGCTGGAGGTCGGCGTGCTCTGGCTCTCGATACTTTTGCCGATAATTATTTTCGCTCGTTATTCCAAGAAAGCTTGTCTGCTTCTCGTTCCATATCTTGCATGGGTGACCTTCGCGGCTCTTCTTAATTTTGAGGTTGTCAAGCTGAACGGTTTTGGGATGCCAATCTGATGCAGGACCTTTTGGAAAAGTCACTCGAAGGTGGTCGCATCATCGATGTCATTTTCGGCTTCATGGCAATTGAATGCTTCGCGCTTCTGGCTCTAAACCGCTTCACCCAACGCGGTTTGAAGTCGATCGAAATTCTGGCCCTCATGCTTCCGGGTATTTGCTTATTGTTGGCGCTTCGATCTGCGCTTGAGAATGAAAGTCGGTTCATTCTCGTTGCATGGCTGTTAGCGGCGTTGATTGCGCATCTTGGTGATCTCAAGATGCGGTTGAAGAATAGCTTAAAGGGAAGCCCGTCAGACACGTTGGCTGTTTCTCGATCCCAGTCAGATGGAACAATGCGTAAGTTGGCCAGGTAGGATGGGCAAAATAACTCTCTCGACATTCTCGATCGGGTGAAAAGCGGAGAGATTGTTTGCGTGAGGTCTGTTTTCGTATTGGAACACGGGGATCGGCTCTGGCGCTCGCCCAAGCGAACCAGGTCGCTAGGGCCCTGGTTCAAGCACATGGCCTAGCAGCCAACGCGGTCACGATATCGATTATAAAAACAATGGGCGATGAAGTGTTGGACCGGCCTCTTTCCGAAGTGGGTGGTAAGGGTCTTTTCACTAAGGAGATTGAAGAAGCTCTCCTCGCCGGAGAAATCGATGTGGCCGTCCATTCAATGAAAGACATGGAAACACGGCTTCCTGCAGGGCTCGAGATCGGTGCGGTTCTGAGTCGAGAAGATCCGCGCGATGCATTTATTTCGTTGCTGCATGCCAACCTTCGAGCACTCCCGCAAGGTGCAGTAATCGGCACGTCTTCGCTTCGTCGGAGAAGCCAGGTTCTCAATATTCGTCCAGATCTCCAGATCGTCGATTTTCGGGGGAATGTACAAACGCGATTGCGGAAACTGGAGGAGGGTAAGGTGGACGCGACATTTTTGGCGGTAGCTGGATTAAAGCGATTGAGCCTTGAGAATATCGCGACGGCCCTAATGCCGATTGATGAAATGATTCCGGCTGTCGGGCAGGGCGCTATTGGGTTGGAGATTCGATCGGACGACCAGTTTGCTGCCGGTCTCATAGCTCCGATCAACGACGCCAGCGCCAAGGTGACCTTGAGCGCTGAGCGAGCTTTTCTCGCCCGCTTAGATGGTTCCTGCCGCACGTCCATTGCGGGTTACGCTACGATAGATCGTGGAGTTCTTAAATTTCTGGGACAACTCCTTTCGCCAGACGGCATGACGAGCCACCGGGTACGAAAAAGTGGAAATCCTCAAGACGCAAAGCGGATGGGCAAAGAGGCGGCGGATTATATACTTTCGCTAACTCAAGCTCGACCGATCTAGGTGTGACCGCCTCAAGACAGTTGTCGCGAACTGCAGCAACAATCGTCGCGCCTGCAACTGGTATTTCCACTCCGTCTTCATGGTCTTTGCCTTCAGTAACGATCCCCGTGAAGGTTAAAAAAGCGGAGAAGAAAATAACGCTAGAGGAAAAGGCGGGATTTTGTCTAAACCGGGGGGGGGGTCCGCAAAACCTTTTACGAGTGGAAATTTTTCGCGCGGTTTTGATGACGATAGATGAGCGAGGAAGTGTTGAAGTGAACAACGCACTTCCCGAACATACTGGCACTAGGCAAAGTCAAAGAGACGGATAGGCGAGCATCCAGGCTCTGCTATGAAACATCGGACTTAGAGCCGATATAATGCTGACGCACTCGACATCACGGGAGAAGCTCTGAACGATGTGCTCAAGCAAATAATCGCCGGCGTTTGACTTGTCGCGCCGGCGACCAAGTTTATGGGTGCCGCACAGGCTGGATCCCAAGATGCGACTTTCGTATCGAAGAATATTATGCGCCTGCTGTCAAATTATATTGACAGTTTAAGGTGGAAAAGTTTGCCAAAACTTGGTGGAGCGTGCACGCGGTTTGCAGGACGAGCCAAAGCCCCAAGGATTTAAGTGACTATCATGGCCGGCCTGGTGGCTACGCTCGGGAAGTCGATGCTCCATCACCTTGAGATCTTCGACTCGGGCGAAAGGTCCGAGACCTTACCCACGCGGCCAGGATGGCCTCGATGAGTGAAATCGCGACGGCGATGTCGGCTCTGCGAGCGACAGAACTGCTGGGCGTGCACCCAACTTACTTTAGCTTTTCACGAACGAATCCGCTGAACAAGCCGGGCGACATTTTCTGGCGGCGTCTCCGGCACGATTCCGTGGCCGAGATTGAGCACGAACGGCAGGCCCTTCATCGCATCGATAATCGCATCAACACGCTTGTCCAAAGCCTCACCTCCGCCGACGAGCAAGAGAGGATCGAGGTTCCCCTGCACGACCGTGCCCATTCGGGCAATGGTCTGCATGGTGCTCAAAGGGCAGGCGGTATCGCAACTCACACCGTCAACACCCGTTAGTTCGATGTATTTTGCCAGTGAGGCCGACGCGCCGCGAGGAAAACCGATGATCGGCACGTCCGGATGTTGGCTGCGGATTTCATTGACGATCTGTGCAGTCGGCGCGATCACCCAGCGATCAAACTCATCATCGGCTAGGCTTCCTGCCCAGCTATCGAAAATTTGGAGTGCCTCTGCGCCCGCTGACGCCTGTCCTGAAAGGTAGGCAATCGAAGCCTCGGTCAGCAGATCGATAAGCTTTCCGAAGCTAACCGGGTCGCGATAAGCCCAGTTGCGCGCGGCTGCTTGATCGGTCGATCCGCGGCCTTCCGCCATGTAGGTCGCGACCGTCCAAGGTGCCCCGCAAAATCCGATCAATGCCGTTTCGCTTGGCAACTTCTGGCCAAGCATCGACACCGTGTCCCAGACACGAGCGAATTTGTCGTTGCTGCTCGATAGGTCGAGCCGGGAAAGATCTTCACCGGATCTTATCGGATCAAGGCGCGGGCCGGCGCCTTCGATGAAGCTGACTTTTTGCCCGAGGGCCTCTGGCACGACGAGAATATCGGAAAACAGAATCGCGGCGTCAAAACCGTAACGACGGATCGGTTGCAGTGTGACTTCTGCGGCGAGCTTCGGAGTGTAACACAAATCGAGGAAGCTTCCGGCGTTCGTTCTTACCTGACGATATTCGGGAAGGTAACGGCCGGCTTGGCGCATCAGCCAAACGGGAGGCGGGGAGCCAGCTTTCGATTTGAAGGGTAATAGAAAACGCTTCGCGGTCGTTTTGACTGTACGCTCGTGCAATGACACATCTCCATGCGGGGGGTGCGGTTTCCGTACGAGCACCAAGTTGTAACCAAGAAAAGTTGGGCGCCTTCGTGATCAGCTCCCGCTGGGTGGCCCAATTGCAATGGTAGTTTATTGCGGGTTGAATCCCATCTTTGTTTCGGGTTTCATACGCAAATTCGGGTTGGTTTAAGTTGGACAGCGAACGCTTCGGGCGTCAAGCGACCTGGGCTCTCATGTTGCCGACTCTGATTGTAGTCGATCCTCCGATGTCCGGTCATCAGCCATCGACAGGTGTCCGACATCAAAGCATGTGAGTCAGATTTAGCGACTTGAGGAACGGAGGATTTTTGGCTCATCGTCACCCCCTGAGGAGTTGGCATGAGACCTAAATCCAGCACGCCTGAGACACCTTCCGAGCGTCTCGTGAGAGACATCCGCCGGGCCACCCGCAAGCAATATTCGGCCGAGGAGAAGATCCGCATCGTCCTTGACGGCTTGCGCGGCGAAGTGACGATCGCCGAACTCTGCCGCCGGGAGGGCATCGCCGAAAGCCTCTACTACAGCTGGTCGAAGGAGTTCCTCGAAGCCGGCAAGCGGCGTCTCGCCGGCGACACGGCCCGATCGGCAACCACCAGCGAGGTCAAAGACCTCAAGCGCCAAGCCCTGGAGCTGAAAGAAGTTGTTGCCGAGCAAGCCCTCGAACTGCGTCTGCTCAAAAAAAGCATGACCGGGGATGGGGGAGACGAGGCATGAGATATCCGGCTTCCGAAAAGCTTGAGATCATTCGTATCGTCGAGCAGTCGCATCTGCCCGTGCGGCGCACGTTGGACAAGCTCGGCATTCTGCCGGGGTCGTTCTATCGCTGGTATGATCGCTATCAAACTGGCGGCGTCGAAGCGCTGGCCGACAAGCCGTCGAAGCCGTCGCGGGTCTGGAACCGTATTCCCGACGAGGTCCGCCGCCGCATCGTCGAGATGGCGCTTGATAAACCCGAGTTGTCGCCGCGCGAACTCGCTGCACGCTTCACCGACACCCAGAATTACTTCGTCTCTGAAGCCTCGGTCTATCGCCTCCTCAAGACCCATGACCTCATCACCAGCCCGGCGTTCATCGTCATCAAAGCGGCGGATGAGTTCAAGGACAAGACCACCGCGATCAATCAGCTCTGGCAGACTGACTTCACCTATCTCAAGGTCATCGGCTGGGGTTGGTTCTATCTCTCGACTATCCTCGACGACTTCTCGCGCTACATCGTCGCTTGGAAGCTGTGCACCACAATGAAGGCTGAAGACGTCACCGATACATTGCAGCTCGCCCTGACAGCCTCAGGCTGCGACCAGGCCCGTGTCGTCCACAGACCACGCCTCTTGAGCGACAACGGTTCGAGCTACGTCTCTGCCGATCTCGCAGAATGGCTCGACGACAACGGCATGAGCCACGTCCGAGGAGCACCTCACCATCCGCAAACCCAGGGCAAGATCGAGCGCTGGCACCAGACCTTGAAGAACCGCATCCTTCTCGAAAACTATTACCTGCCCGGCGATCTCGAAGCTCACATCGGACGCTTCGTCGAGCACTACAATCACCGCCGCTACCACGAGAGCTTGAAAAACCTCACACCCGCCGATGTCTACTTCGGCAGAGCTCAAACTATCTTGTCGCAACGAGAAAGGATCAAACGCGATACCATCCGGAAACGACGATTGCAGCACCATAAGAAAGCCGCTTAAACTTCAACCCAGATGAGCCGAAGCCCTTCGCTCAGTCACGACGCAAACTGTCTCAATGCATTCGACGACGGACAATTCAAGACGTCTCCCTAATTGGCTATTCGTTCGGCGCCGCCACCATCCCGATGGTGTGGTCAAAGCTCGATCCCAATCTACAGAAGCGCGTCAAACTGATCGTGATGATGGCGCCCGAACCGGTTGGACGGTTTGAAATGTCGATGGCGGGCTGGCTTGGTATTCGCTCATCCGACGACATCAGCTTGCGGCCCTTCATGGCGAACCTGCCCAAAGACAAAGTCACCTGCATCTACAGCGTGGAGGAAAAGAACGATGGAGAAACGGGCTGTGCCTTGCCCGAGTTAAATGGCGCTACGCTCGTCGAACGGACCGGAGGACATCATTTCGGCGGGGAATATCTAGAGATCGCGAAACTGATACTGCATCGCTGGGCCGCGAGCGAAGGGCGTCGCTAACCAACAGCTTACCGTGCTCTGCATCGGCAACCGGCGCGCTCGCGTTTTCAAACAACAACACCGCTATTGGTTCAAAGCGTACTGAGGAGGCCTGTGCAGTTACGGGTCAGAAGCAGACTCTCGCCCCTCAGCCCTACATGGCGTTCTCCATCAGGCCGGCATGGCGCAACGCGCGAACCGCGCCGCCGGAACGCTGTGTCCCGGCGGCGCGTCCACGGCGTCAAACTAGAAATTAAACCCGATGCCGGCGGTCGCCAGATTGTAGGACGTCTCGCCGAAGCGCTCCGTCCAGGCAGTGGTGGGAACATGAGTGGGATAAACGGTCGGCCCGAAAATCTGATCGGTGGAGCCCACGTACAAGTAGCGATACTCGCCGAACACGTACGCGTTGCTACCAAGGGCGACGCGAACACCGACCTTGGCTTGTGCCGCGAAGGACCAGGCAGTGGAGTCGGGGCCGGAGTTGAAGTGGTTGATGCCAGCCTCCGTCGGGTTCGTCTGAAGAGAATGCGCGCCATCGATGGCGACGCGGGCGCCGCCGATGCCGCCGCCGAAATAGGGCGTCACGCCATAGGAAGTCGGAAGGCTAAGAACAAGATTCGCCAGAACAACGGCGTTGTTCATCGGGAAGCTGTCGTCGAACGTGTGCTCGGGAAGCCGGTCGGTGGGGTTTTGCAGCGTCGCGCGTCGGGTTCCGGCGTCGAGATAAAGACCTTCGATCTCGAAGGCGGGCAGCACCACCGAGCCGTGCGACCATTCATAACCGATCTGACCGCCGACGAACCCGACACCGCCGCTGTCGGTCCGCCCCGTCGCATTGACAGCTAAGGGGCCTCCCTCGGCCTCGGAGAAAAAGGCGGTGCCGAGCTGGGTGACGTCAGTGGTGCTGCCAAAGCCCCCACCGCCGAAAACGCCGACGTAGACACCGCGGGCCGGCGTGGCTTGTCCAGGCAACGACCTGTCCGCGGCGACGGCCGGGGCCGCCATAAAAATCACGATGATCGCTAGCGTCAGTTTCAAGCGCATAACCGCTCCCCATCTGATGACAGGTCGAATCAAATCTGCTCCGAATCAGAATATTGCAGCTTGGTCACAAGGGCACGGTATAGTTGTAACACACTTCAATCGTGCGCATGCCGGTGAGCATCGCTGCCCCTGGGCGGCCGAGCGGACCTCGTGCGCGAGGTTCCATCCATGCTCGCGCATGGCGAACCGACGCGCAGTCTGCACGAAGACTGCATGTCAACTGCCGACCTGTTCTTCCTCATGCAACAGACCGCCTCGCAAGGTCATTCCGAAAGCATGCCTCCAGCATGACCCTCGTGACGAGGTAGGATCAGGGCAGGATGAGGGAGTGGGGAGGAGAGGGATAAGGCCGAGGTGAGTCCGGTAGTGGCCCTAAGCGGTCTTTCCGTTGAGCGCACTCAGAGGCCCGGTCAGGGTGGAAGGCGGACATTTGGCTACCTAAATCTAACACCATGCTTGAATCCCTTGCATCAGACGTTTGGGTTGCCGATGGCGGGATTGTCTCGTTCCACGGTTTCGCTTACCCGACGCGGATGGCGATCGTGCGGCTCGCTGATGGTGGGCTCTGGCTGTGGTCGCCGATCAAGAAAAATGCAGAAATTGAAGGAACGGTGCGCGCCCTGGGGCCCGTTCGGCACATCGTCAGCCCCGACAATCTGCATTACCTCTTCCTGGGCGAATGGCAGGCGGCTTTTCCGTCCGCGAAAATGTGGGGGACGGCCTCGACGATCGCTAAGTGTCGCGACCTAAAATTCTCGGAGACGCTTGCCGAGGACCCGCCCCTGGATTGGGCCGGGCAGATTGACCAAGCCTACTTCACCAACTCGCCATTCATGGACGAGCTTATTTTCTTCCACCGCAGTTCTCGCACCGTCATCATCGCCGACTTATCGCAAACTTTTAGCGAAGAGTTCCTGAAGCTGCACTGGCCATGGTGGATGCGAATAATCGCGAGGTTGTCGAAAATGATTGAAGGACAAGGCTATCCGCCAATCGATTACCGGATCAGCTTCCGTCACCGCCAAAGCGCACAGTACAAAATCCAGGCCTTGATTGACAAGCATCCCGCGCATGTGGTGGTCGCGCATGGAGTGGTCATTCGAAAGGACGGCGAGGCATTTCTGCGACGCGCCTTTTCATGGCTATATTAATTAATCATGGCGAACCACCGGTGAACATTGACGCGCGCCCTCCCCGTTGTCGGCAAATGGCCCAAAGCGGACGTGAGCCCCACAGGCCTAAAATCTGACCCGCGTCATGAACATCGTCGGCACCAAGCCGCTTATAGCGGCCATCGGGGGTGAGGCAACCGGCCGACCTGCTCACTGCCCCGCCATCCAGGTTCAACACGCTCATATGTGTTTTTACACGACCAAGACCCGAAGCGGACTTTCGCATTCACTGCCAGCGGAGCAACGATCCGTGGAAGGAATTTATTAATTATAAACCGGTGGTCGAATAAGTTTACTAAACAGATGGATGACCGCACGTCCGATGGTCATGGGCATGATGCCGACGGTCTGTCCCGGCGCAAACCCGGAATGCGTTGATCTCTCCAAATGAGCCCCACCTGCGTGCGTTCGGACGCTTGTTGTGCGTCTGATCACTTCAGAAGAGCGTCGCGGCTCAATCGTATCCCCGCGTCGATCTTCGCAAAAAACGCAGGCCCTTAGCAAACCCATCCTGGGAGAAACCCCCGTGCTCGGATTCAAAAATCGCACCGCCAATGAGGTCGAAGCCAAACTGGCAGCCATCAACCGGTCGCAGGGCGTCATCGAGTTCAACCTCGATGGGACAGTGATTACGGCAAACGAAAACTTTCTCGCGGTTGTCGGCTATTCGTTGGCTGAGGTCGTCGGTAAACATCACAGCATGTTCGTCGACGGCAACTATGCGACGAGCAGCGACTATCGGCTGTTTTGGGATCGGTTGAACCGCGGCGAGTTCGTCGCCGACAAGTTCCGACGGATCTCGAGGAGCGGCAAGGAGGTCTGGATTCAGGCTTCCTATAATCCGTTGATCGATGCCAACGGCAAGCCCTTTAAAGTCGTCAAGTTTGCGACCGATATCACGGCGGTCGAATTGCAGACGCGGGAACTGGAAGCGAAAATCGCAGCTATCGGCCGGTCCCAGGGGGTCATCGAGTTCAATCTTGACGGCACAGTCATTACGGCAAACCCGAACTTTCTGGCCGTTGTGGGCTATACGGCGGATGAAGTCACCGGCAAGCACCACCGCATGTTCGTCGATAGCGATTACGCGAAGAGCAACGACTATCGGCTGTTTTGGGATCGTCTCAACCGAGGCGAGTACATTGCCGACAAGTTCCGGCGGATTTCGAAGACTGGCAAAGACGTTTGGATCCAAGCGTCCTACAACCCTCTATTGGACGCCAATGGAAAGCCCTTCAAAGTTGTCAAGTTTGCAACCGACGTCACCGCCGTCGAGGACGAGCGCCGCCACGCCGAAGAGGAACGCGCGGCCAAATCGGAACAGCAGGCCCATGTCGTCGACGCGCTCGGAAACGGGCTGAGGCAGCTATCGGATGGCATTCTGACCTTCCGCATTGGCGAGGCTTTTCCACGGGAATACGAGCAGCTTCGCTCGGACTTCAATGCCGCTATGGGCAAGCTGCAAGACACGATCAAGGGTGTCAATTCAAACGCGGACGCCGTTCGATCTGGCGCCACGGAGATTGCCGCAGCTTCCGACGATCTTTCACGACGGACCGAGCAGCAGGCAGCCTCGCTCGAAGAAACTTCGGCCGCACTGAGCGAGATCACAACGACGGTCGCGAAGACGGCGGAAAGTTCCAGAAAGGCAAGCGATACCGTCTCGAAGGCTCGCGGGGAGGCAGAGCACAGCGGCGAGGTCGTTCGCCAAGCGATATCGGCGATGGGCCAGATTGAAGAATCCGCTAAAAAGGTCTCGCAGATCATCGGGGTCATCGACGAGATCGCTTTCCAGACCAATCTTTTGGCTCTGAACGCAGGGGTCGAGGCTGCGCGCGCGGGCGAGGCTGGGCGGGGGTTCGCGGTCGTTGCGAGCGAAGTCCGAGCTCTGGCACAGCGGTCGGCAGAGGCCGCCAAGGAAATCAAGGGGCTTATTTCTACGAGTTCGCATCAAGTCGAGGCTGGCGCGAAGTTGGTCGGAGAAACCGGTGAGGCCTTGAGTCGTATTGTGGTGCGCGTCAACGAGATTAGCGGCTTGGTCGCAAATATTGCGTTGGCAGCAGAGCAGCAGGCGACTGGTATTAGTCAGATCAATACGGCCATTGGCCAGATGGATCAGGGGACCCAGCAGAACGCTGCCATGGTGGAAGAGGCCACAGCTGCCGTCCATGCGCTCTCCAAGGAGGCGGATGCAATGGCTGAACTCATCGGCAATTTCGAAATCGGCGAAGCTTCTGGAAATTCAATTCGCAGTGAGCTCCAGAGAGCCGCTCCCCACGCTTTCCGTACCCCTTCCAAGCTCACACCAGCGAAAACCTCTGGTGCCAAGCCCCGTCTTGCCGCAGCACGGCCCGCGGCGAAGGCGATGAACGACGCATCGCGGACGCCACGCCGCGCGGCAACTGTCAACGGCGCCGACGATGGATGGGAAGAATTCTGAATCTCGCGGGTGGACCGATCTCGATCGTCGGTCGACCCAATAACATCCTACCCACATCCTACCGCAATCAGGGCTCTCAACCGGTAAACGACGATGAACGAGATGAAATCCGAGTCTAGCCAGGTCCATGAACTCATTGCCTTTCGGATGGGACAGCAGGAATACTGCGTCGACGTCATGGCGCTGCGCGAAATTCGCGGATGGACTCCTGCAACGCCATTGCCTCACGCCCCAAGCCACGTGTTGGGTGTCATCAACCTCCGCGGCACGGTCTTGCCCATCATCGATCTTTCGGCGCGAATGGGTTTTGCTCCAGCGGAACCGACGACGCGTCACGCCATCATGGTCACCGAGATTGGAGAGCAAGTCGTTGGATTGCTTGTCGACGCGGTGTCGGAAATATTCAGCGCGACTGCCGATCAAATCCAGCCAACTCCGGACGTCGCAACCGAAATGGCGAAGGCTGTCGTGCGCGGTGTCATTCCGGCCGAGGGGCGCATGATCAGCTTCCTATCGCTCGATACAATTCCCAGCTCTCACGCACAGATTACTTGACAGATTTTGAGCCGACAGCGGGCGGACGCCGGTCAACTGTTGAGTCACAGCGCCGACCCACCGCGAACGGCACTCCTTCGGGCGAAGGGCAGTCGACACAGTCTACCGCCAAGCGATCATCGGTTGGCGAGAAAAACAAGCGTCAGCGTGAAAGAGATCGCCAAGGAGCGCTTCATTCGTATGTCGAACACGGCGCCTGTGTTTCGCCAAGTGATCGACGACTATTTCCACGAGCACGGATTTTCGGTCAAAAGCGATCAGAAGATCGAAAACCTTGGAATGGGGATGTCACTGGTGGCGTCGACACGCGCCCTGACGCTGTTGCCGAAATACGCGCAGAATTTCATCACTTGGTCTGTTACCAGCCGCCCGATCGAAGGAGGGGGCAACGATTGAGCTCGTCATCGGCTACAACAGGGCAAACCGATCACCGGTTCTGCAACTCTTTCTGTCGCGTATCGACAACCTCATCTCTCATGAAAGGGAGGGAGGGTAAAGCGTAGCGCAATCGCTCGATAAACCGCCCAATCCAAGTCTCCCGCGCTGAGTGGCCGGAATTGTAAATGGTTCGCTAGATCGGAAGCGTTTTCACGCAGTAAGCAAAGTAGGCTGAAAATTGGGCATGAGTGCCCCATCCGCTACATCAACGGTCCTCGGCCCGAGTTATCGTCGCCGCGCTGTTGCGTTCTTTTGGATGGGGGTCCGGAAATGCGCACGAGCATGGCAATCATCGTGAGTAGCACGCTTTCGTTGGCGTTGGTGTCGAACGCCCGCGCAGACGAATTTGGGTTTTCTTCCTACGGACTTGGCGCCGCAGCGTTCGGCGCCGGCGTGACGCCGCCACCGGGAACCTACCTCACGTCTGTCAGCGGTTACTATCAAGGCGAGATCAACACGCCAATAACCTTTGGCAATGTCACGTTGCAAGCCGGCGCCAAGGTCGAATTCTTCCAACAGGCATTAAACGGGCTTTACGTTCCTGACGGCAAGGTTTTCGGCGGCAATCTTGGAATTGGCGTGACGATCCCGGTTGGCCACAACGATCTACGAGCGACCGTGACCGGTCCTCTGGGCAACACTTTCCACGATGAGACGGCCGGATGGGGATTGGGCGACATCACCACGCGCCTACAACTCGGATGGCAGGACGGTGACTTTGCGCATTTGATCTATGTTCAGGTCGTCGCGCCGTCCGGCTCGTATGCCGTCGGATTTCAGCCCATCATCGGTTTGAGCCGTCCGGGAATCGACACCGGATGGGCGTTCACGTGGACGGAGAAGACTTCAAAACTGCAATTCAACGGCGCCGTGGGCGTCACCTTCAACTTCGATAACGTCACAACGGACTACCTGAGCGGTACCGATTTTCATTTTGAGTGGGCCGTCGGCCGCGAGATCTCTCCGGGGCTCGTCATCGGCGTCGTTGGGTACGACTATCGTCAGCTGACGGGCGATTCCGGCAGCGGTGCGGTGCTCGGCCCTCTTGAGGGAAGCGTCGATGCCATTGGCGGCGGCGTCTCATACACGACGCTGGTTGGAAAGACGCCGCTGATCCTTAGCGCGCGTCACTACGAGGAATTTAACGTCGAGCGACGCTGGGACGGCAGCATGACAATTCTTTCCGGCACCATTCGTTATTGAGTTTCATCGAATAAACGAGCGGCAAATATTCAATTTTCGCATTTGCCGAAGACTGCATTGCTATCGCATCGCAATGACGTATTCGTTTGACTAAGTTTGGTGCTCGTCAGACTGTGGTTTGGGACGGGCAGGGCTACTACAGATCCAGAGATGAGGCTGGAGATGCGGTTAGCTGATATGGTTTCATTGAATCGAATATTTGAATCGATTCTCCGGGTTTCCCATTTATCAAAGCTTCTTCAATGCTTAAAAATTATCGGTGCGTGTCCGAAGATGCGAACTGAAATAATTTTGTGCGTGCTCTCACGCAATCCTGCGAGCGTTCGGCCAAGGCCACGCGCATCATTCTTTCTGGCAGCGGCGAGATCGAACGTAGCGCTACCATTCTAAATTTTTACCGAGATAGCCGAAGTCCATCGACGTGCATCTTAAGCGAGGGTTCAATTCGTCAACCGGTCGGTAGGTGAAATGGTGTTCGATAGCGTAGATCCCGAGGTTCTTGCCAGGCAGGCTATGTCCCGGCCTCGTAACGACGGCATGATTTTCATTCCGGGCGGCATGTTCGCGATGGGGTCGGACCAGCATTATCCCGAAGAGGCACCTGTTCATCGTGTTGCGGTGGATGACTTCTGGATCGACGAAGCGCCAGTGACCAACGCGCAGTTTCGCAGGTTCATCGAAGAGACGGGATACAAGACGTTTGCTGAGATAGTGCCCAAGGCGGAAGACTATCCCGGCGCCCTGCCTCACATGTTGAAGGCAGGGTCTCTTGTCTTTCATCCGCCGAAGCATCCGGTGGGGTTGAGCAACTGGAGCCAATGGTGGGAATTCCGTTTCGGCGCCGACTGGCGCCATCCGGCAGGGAAGGGTAGCTGGACGAAGGGGATCGAAGATCATCCCGTCGTGCATGTCGCGTACAGAGACGCCGAGGCCTACGCCAAGTGGGCCGGCAAAGAATTGCCGACAGAAGCCGAGTGGGAGTTCGCCGCACGCGGAGGACTCGAGGGAGCAGAATACGCCTGGGGTGATGAGCTGACGCCAAACGGTCGGCATATGGCCAACACGTGGCAGGGAAGCTTCCCAAATGAAAATCTAGCCCTCGACGGTTTCGAGCGAACGTCGCCGGTAAAGGCATTTCCATCGAACGGCTACGGTCTTTACGACATGATAGGGAACGTCTGGGAATGGACGACAGATTGGTATGCGCCGAAGCACCCGGCGGATGCGGCAAAGGCCTGCTGCATTCCGGAAAATCCTCGTGGTCCGAGTCAAGACAAGAGCTTTGACCCGCAACAGCCGCACATCCGTATTCCACGAAAAGTCTTGAAAGGTGGCTCGCATCTTTGCGCGCCGAATTATTGCCGTCGCTATCGGCCTGCTGCACGGCATCCCGAGCCTATAGATACGTCGGCAAGTCACGTCGGATTTCGCTGCGTCGTTCGAAAATAAAAGAAGAAGCAAAACAACGAAGGAGGCTGAAATGAAGACATTATCGCTGTCCGTTATTGCCGGTCTGATAACTCTCCTTATCGGCATGTCTTGCGTCGCGACGCAAGCGGACGCTCGCAGGTTCGCTCATCCGCACGCGAGGGCCCACGTCGCGGGACACAACGTGAGGTACAATAACCGGGCGCGGGTGGCAAATCGCGTCTATCGACGAGGTTATCGTCGCGGCCGCTGGGTCAACGGCGTTTGGGTCGCCGGTGCGGTTGCAACCGGCGTCGCGGTCGGCGCTGCATCGAACTCATGCAGCTACTACTGGAACCGGTGGCACGCGACCGGAAGCGGCTATTGGCGCGACAGATACTACGCGAACTGCGGCTGAAAATTTACGGGGCATCCCACACACGGCCGCGCGTGTCACGCGCGCGGCCTCAATCAAATGCCGAGGGGCATCTTGGGGGGAGTACGCGTAACGAAAGGAAATCTCTCATGACGTCCGCCCCGAAGGACCCTCAGGACAAGACCGAATCGCATTGTGTGCTCGATCGCAGAAATATTCTGAGAAGCGGCGCATCTCTGCTCGCTTTGTCGACCGCGCTCAACGCACGTGCGACGGCGCAAGAAACGCAACCGGCGAGGACGGCAGCAACTCCGTCCGCGGGGGGTAAGCCAAATATTCTTGTGATTTGGGGTGACGACATTGGCATCGCGAACCTCAGCGCCTATTCGAATGGCCTGATGGGTTACGAGACTCCGAACATCGACCGCATCGCGAAGGAGGGTCTCAAGTTTCAGCATTACTACGGCGAGCAATCCTGCACGGCGGGTCGCTCGGCGTTCCTCACCGGCCAACACATCATGCGTAGCGGGCTTAGCAAGGTCGGATTTCCCGGTGCGCCCATGGGTATGAGCCAGCTTGACCCGTCGATCGGCGGTCTGCTCAAGAACCTCGGCTACGGCACAGGGCAATTTGGTAAGAACCACGTCGGCGATCGCAACCCGTCGCTGCCCACGGTGAACGGTTTCGATGAGTTCTTTGGCAACCTTTACCATCTCAACGCCGAGGAAGAGCCGGAACTTCCTGACTATCCGAAGGACCCTGCGTACCTCGCGAAGTTTGGACCGCGCGGAGTGCTCAAATGCAAGGCAACCGACGTTGATGATCCCACGGTTGACCCGCGTTTTGGGAAGGTCGGCAAGCAGACGATCGAGGACACGGGAGCGCTCACGAAGAAGCGCATGGAGACGATCGACGATGAGACCTCCGCCGCTGCTATCGACTACATGAAGCGGCAGAACGCAGCGGGAAAGCCGTTCTTCTGCTGGTTCAACGGCACCCGGATGCACTTACGGACCCATGTTCGCGCAAGTCATCGCGGTCGCTATACGCACGGCGATAGCCAGTACATCGACGGCATGATGGAGCACGACGATACCGTCGGCACGTTGCTCAAAGCACTCGACGACATAGGCATCGCGGACAATACCATCGTCGTTTATTCGAGCGACAACGGTCCACATATGAATACGTGGCCGGACGGCGCCATGACTTGGTTCCGGTCTGAGAAGAATACCAACTGGGAGGGCGCGTTCCGCGTGCCCTGCCTGGTTCGCTGGCCCGGCAATATAAAGCCGGGCACGGTCTCCAACGAATTGATGAGTCACAACGACTGGATTCCGACGCTGTGCTCAATCGCCGGCGAGCCGGACATCGTCAACAAACTTAAAGCCGGATACACGGCGAACGGGATCAACTACAAGGTTCATCTCGACGGCTACGATCAATCCGCGTTCCTGAAGACTGTAAGTGGCAGTGCCGCGAATAACAACGGCACCAAAAGCGCCCGCAACAATTTCTTCTATTCTAGCGACGACGGGTTGCTCATAAACTTTCGACAGGGCGACTATAAGTACGTCTTTTCCGAGCAGCGTTCTCCGGGAACAATGGAGGTCTGGGCCGAGCCGTTCACGACTCTGCGACTGCAGAAGATATTCAACCTTTTCCAGGATCCGTTCGAGCGCGCCGACATTACATCCAATACCTTCTGGGATTGGCAACTGGATCACGTCCAACTGATGTACGGGGTGATGGACGACGTCTTTCAGTTTGCGTCGACATTCAAGGACTTTCCGCCTCGTTCGTTCCCGCCGAGCTTCAATCCCGCGAATATCCTGAGCGAAGAAATGGACGACATCAAACGCAGGGAGACGTTCAAGAAGTCGTTAGACCTCGACCGGATTCGCGGCCACTTGAACCAGATGATCGACGACCAGCTGCAGCAACGGGGCATGCAGTAATCCAGCGAGGCGGAAATGTTGAGCGATGGTGCCTCAATTCGGTGGTGCGGCCTCCTCTCGGCCCTGATCGCCATAATGTCGCTTGCGTTTCCGCCCTCGCAGTCCGTTGCTCAGTCTGATCCACTGCCGTCCTGGAACGAAGGCCCTGCAAAGCAAAGCATCGTCAGCTTCGTCGCTAAGGTGACGAAGATCGGCGAGCCAGATTTCGTGCCACAGGAACGGCGTATCGCCGTCTTCGATAACGATGGCACGCTGTGGGCCGAGCAACCGATTTACTTCCAACTCGCGTTCGCGATGGACATGATCAAGTCCATGGCGCCGTCTCATCCGCAGTGGGCAAACGAACAACCTTTCAAGGCCGTGCTCGACGGTGATCGAAAGGAATTGGCGGCGTCTGGTGAGAAAGGACTGCTCGATATCGTCGCTGCGACGCATGCCGGAATGTCGACCGACGCTTTCAACGCACTCGTTGATGGATGGTTGAAGACGGCCAAACATCCCCGATTCAAGCGTCTTTATACAGAACTCGTCTATCAACCGATGCTGGAGTTGCTCGAATATCTGCGAGCGAACGGCTTTAAAACCTTCATCGTTTCGGGCGGTGGTGTCGAGTTTATGCGTTGCTTCGCCGAACGCGCTTACGGAATTCCGCCTGAACAAGTCGTCGGCTCGTCGGGGGTCGTCAAGTTCGAGTTGGGGGCGGACGGCAAAGCACAACTCATCAAGGAAGCGAAAGTCGCATTCATAGATGACGGTCCCGGTAAGCCCGTCGGCATCAATCGCTTTATCGGCCGTCGTCCGATTTTCGCCTTCGGCAATTCCGATGGCGACCAGCAGATGCTTGAGTGGACAGCATCCGGAGATGATCTGCAGTTCATGGGCCTCGTGCATCACACCGACGCGGAGCGTGAATACGCCTACGACCGCGACTCGCGCATCGGCAAGCTCGACAAAGCGCTCGACGAAGCGACATCCAAGGGCTGGACAGTGGTCGATATGAAAGCGGATTGGAAGACGATATTTCCGCCTCAGAAGGAGGTGCCCCGATGATAGCCGTCCTCAAGCGGCACCGGTATTCCGTCGCAAGCCTGGCTGTGGTCGGCCTGTGTCTGTCGGCGACGCTCTGGCAAAGCCATGCACGGGCCCAAGATTTCTCCGCAGAAAATATTACCCGCCGCGCCATCGAGCGTCGCGCCGTCGAGGCCGTTATCTGGGGTATGCCAGCGGTCAATTACGATCTGATGCTTCAGGAGATGCTCAACAAGACGAGCGCCAAGGTCGGGCAAGTCGTGTACTGGGGCCGTCCCCTCGACTGGCATAACCAGACGTTGACGCCCAATCCAGACGCGCTCTACTTCATGGCGTTTTTCAACACGAAAGACGGTCCGATCGTTCTCGATCTGCCGGCCGCAGGTCCGGGCGGATCGTTCAATGGCAACATCGTCACCGTCTGGCAGATGCCGTTGGAGGACGCTGGGCTGCTCGGCGTTGACAAGGGCGCGGGTGGGAAATTTTTGATCCTGCCACCGGGCTACGCAGGGCCGCGGCCCGCCGGTTACACCACGCTGCAATCCGACACCTTCGGCGGTTACATACTGTTCCGCGCGAATCTCAAAAGTCATGGCGATGCCGACGTCGCGAAGGCCATCGCCTATGGCAAGACGTTGAAGGTCTATCCGCTCGCGGAGGCGGCCAATCCGGCAGCGACGGTCTTCGTCGATGCTAAGGACGTCATCTTCGATTCGACGATCCGCTTCGATGCGAGTTTCTTTCAGCATCTCGACCGCATTGTGCAGAGCGAACCCTGGCTGCAACGCGACCGCGCGATGATCGATCAGCTCAAGTCGCTTGGCATCGAGAAGGGCAAGCCGTACAGCCCTATTCAGGAAACCACGAAGTCTCTTGACTCGGGGGTGCGCGAAGCCGGCGCGTGGCTGGAACAAAAATATGATGCCGGCCTACCGCCTTTCTTCTCCACGGCCAGTCGCTGGACGTTTCCCGCGCCTCCGGACTCCGTCAAAGCAGCGGGCGATGCTTTCGCCGATCCGAATACCTATCCAACCGATGATCGTGGCCTCGTCTATAGCTATGCTTTTGTCGGCATCAAACGATTGGGCGCCGGCCAATTCTACCTGATCTCCATTCGCGACAAGGATGGCGCCTCTTTTGACGGCGGCAACACCTATCAGCTGCGCGTGCCGCCCAATGTGCCGATCAAGCAGTACTGGTCCGTTACCGCCTACGACCGTAAGACCCACGCGTTAATACGCAACATGACGCGGGCGAGCCGGTCGTCGCAGATTCCCGATTTGCATAAGAACACCGACGGTTCGATCGACGTCTACTTCGGGCCGAGGGCCCCGGCGGGCAAGGAATCGAACTGGGTGCCGACCGATCCTCAGCGGGCGTTCGAGCTGATGTTCCGTCTCTACGGGCCGGAGAAGGAATTCTTCGACAAGGTTTGGGTGCTTCCTGACGTCGAGAAGATGAATTGAACCAATGCGGTGAAGAGGCCGCCGCTTGTGGAGGAGTGAAGCTCGTGAAGCAGAAACTTTCGAGGACCGTGATTTGCACGGCTACTTATGGACTAGCCGCTCTCTTTCTCCTGGCCGGCGCCACACGGAACGCCGACGCGGCGCCGGCATCAAGCATGTCTGCCGCGGAAGCACACGCGATAGGCGTGGATGCGTATGTTTATCTTTATCCGCTTGTCACCTTGGACTTGACGCGGCAGCAACTCACGAACGTCGAAGCCGGAAAATCGGAAATTGGTGGGCCGATGAACAGGTTTGCCAATGTCCCGGAGTTCCCGACGGCCGATATGCGGGTCGTCGTGCGGCCGAACTTCGATACGCTTTATTCCAGCGGTTGGCTGGATCTAACCAAGGAGCCCGTGGTCATCTCGGTTCCCGATACGGGAGGCCGCTATTACCTCCTGCCGATGCTCGATATGTGGACCGACGTATTCGCATCGCCCGGCTGGCGCACAACCGGAACTCAAGCAGGCAATTTCGTCATTGTTCCCCCCGGTTGGACGGGAGCGGTGTCGTCCGAATTCACGCGCATCGATGCACCGACGCCATATGTCTGGATCATCGGCCGCACCAAGACGGATGGCCCATCGGATTACGAGGCCGTGCGCAGGATCCAGGCTGGTTACAAGATCACGCCGTTGTCCGAATGGGGTAGCTCTCCGAAGCCAATCGAAGCGAAGATCGATCCGGCGATCGATATGAAAACGCCCCCGAAGCTTCAAGTCGATCGTATGCCCGCAGACAAATATTTTGCTCGGGCGGCCGAACTCCTCAAGATTCATCCGCCTCATGTCACTGATCAGCCGATCATCGCGCAGATGAAGCGGATCGGTATCGAGCCCGGCAAGAGTTTCGACTTCGGAAGCCTTGATCCTGCCGTGCAGAAGGCACTCGCGACCGCACCTGCGGACGCGCAAAAGCTGATGACTTGGAAATTAGCGACGCTTGCTCGTGTGGCCAACGGCTGGTCGATGAACACGGACACAATGGGCGTTTATGGCAACTACTATCTGAAGCGCGCGGTCGTCGCGCAAGTCGGGCTCGGGGCGAACGTGCCCGAGGATGCCATCTATCCGTTTAATCTCGCCGACGACAGCGGCAAACCTCTCGACGGCGTCAACAAGTACACGATCCACTTCGATAAGGACGCGACGCCTCCGGTAGACGCGTTTTGGTCGATCACGCTTTACGACCCTGAAGGTTTTCAGGTGGCGAACGGTCTCAATCGCTTCGCGGTCAGTAGTTGGATGCCGTTCCAGAAGAATGCTGACGGATCGCTCGACCTCCATTTTCAGAGCGAGAGTCCGGGTGAGGGGAAGGACGCAAATTGGCTGCCTGCTCCAAAGGGTCCATTCAACCTAACCATGCGCCTCTATGCTCCGAAATCCGAAGCCCTTACCGGCCAATGGAATCCGCCAGCGGTAAAGCGCGTCGGGTCGGCCGCTGAGGGAGCCGGGTCTGGCGATGGCCACGAGTGAAAAACCGAATGATGAACACAGGTGAGTGGGCAATAGCCAAGGAGTGCGCGACGGGAAACGAGAGCCAGGTGATTTTATCGAAGTGAATAGATCTGCGCGTTCGTGTGTAAACATCCGCCGGATTGTCGGAGCACCAAGCCATGTCATTCATCGATGTTTTTGCCTGGTTCATTCTCATCTTTCTGGTGATCACGGCGATTGTCGTCTTCGTCGCTATTGGGATGGCGCCCGGCTACATCGCGAAAAAGCGTAACCATCCTTGGGCCGAAGCGGTGGAGGTCGCCGGTTGGATCACGCTCATTTGCGGCTTCGTGCTTTGGCCCCTCGCGCTGATCTGGGCTTTCGTAGATGCCCCAGCTCCCTATAGGCGCGAGGCGGCGCCATGATCGTTTTTCTGTTCAGCGTCTATCTGCTCGTTCTCTTTTTGCTGGTCTGGTTCAAGATCGTTCGCTTCAATCTTTTCTGGAAGATTTCTCCGATCATCGTTTTACTCGTGCTCCTTATCGGTCTTTTCATACCGATGGGTTGGGGTGCGCCTTCCGGGCCTGTTCTCGTTGTCCGTCATTCTGTCGAGATCGTGCCGGATGTCTCGGGCGAAGTGCTCGACGTTCCCGCTTCGCCCAATGTGCCGATCAAATCGGGCGACGTGCTTTTCCGCATCGATCCCATCCCATTCCAAGCTCAAGTCGACGCTCTCGATGCGCAGCTTAAGCTCTCCGAAACCCGGTTCGGACAAATGACAGAGCTTGCGAACCGAGCGGCCGGGCGCCAATTCGACGTCGAGCAGCGGCAAGCGGAGGTCGATCAGCTCAAGGCTCAACTGCGCGCAGCGCGATGGAATCTCGATAAAACCGTGGTGCGCGCACCGGCCGATGGCTACGTAACAAATTTAGCGCTCAGAAAGGGCGCACGCGTTACGTCGCTGCCGCTCTCTCCCGTGATGGCGTTCATAGATACGTCTGAGACGATTATTGGCGCGGAGATTGCGCAAATCGATTCTCGCTATATCGAAGCAGGACAGCCGGTGGAGATGACATTCAAATATCTTCCGGGCCAGATTTACACCGGAAAAGTTGAAGCCATATTACAGGCCGTTGCGACCGGCCAAACGAAAACATCTGGTATGGCGGTCATGCCGACGGACGTCCAATCGGCTCCATTCATCGTTCGTATCAAACTTGATGATGACTCGCTTGCCCACCATTTGCCGGCAGGAAGCACCGGATCGGCGGCTATATTCACGGAGCACGTCACCTCCACTCACGTCATACGTCGCGTCATGCTGCGCATGATCGCGATAACGAATTACGTGAACCCATTTTGAAATTTTCCTGTAACGCCGCCGCTCTTTGCCATTCTCGTTGTTCACGTATAGACACGTGAGGCGTTCGCCGACGGGGGCAACGATAGACTCATCAAGGGAAATCTTGGCGATGCGTGAGGACCAGTCAGGGACATTTGCTCTCGGCGAGCGCACGGTGAAGCGGATCGGTTATGGCGCTATGCAACTCGCGGGGCCGGGCGTATTCGGTCCACCGAGGGATCATGATGCGGCGTTAGCCGTGCTGCGCGAGGCCGTCGCTTCCGGCGTGAACCATATCGACACCAGCGATTTCTACGGCCCACATGTTACAAACCAACTGATCCGCGAGGCGCTGCATCCTTACCCGGACGATATGGTCATCGTTACCAAAGTCAGCGCCAGACGCGGCGAGGATGGATCGTGGCTACCGGCGCTTTCCCGCGATGAACTGATTGAAGCGGTCCACGCAAATCTTCGTAACCTCGGTCTGGATGCGCTCGATGTGGTCAATTTTCGAAGCCTCTTCGACATTCACGGACCGGCCGAGGGATCTATCGAGGAGCCGCTGACCGTTCTCGCCGAGCTACAGCAGCAAGGCCTCATCCGTCACATCGGGCTGAGCAACGTCACGCCCAATCAAATCGCGGAAGGACGCAGCATATGCAAAATTGTCTGCGTGCAAAACCACTACAATCTTGCGCATCGGGCGGATGACGCCCTGATCGACGATCTCGCCCGTGATGGCACTCCCTATGTGCCGTATTTTCCGCTTGGAGGGTTCACTCCATTGCAATCGTCGACCTTATCCGAGGTCGCGCAACATCTTAGCGCAACGCCGATGCAGGTGGCATTGGCTTGGTTGCTCAAACGCGCGCCGAACATCCTTCTTATTCCCGGCACATCGTCGGTTGCTCATCTCAGGGAGAACTTGGCGGCTGGCGCGTTGGAATTGCCGGACGATGCCGTCGCGACGCTCGACGGCGTGGCATCGGGCGCATGACGCGAACATCGCCATTGGGTGCGACGATGCCGTTGGGCGCGTATTCGACGAACTCAGGGGCGTCAGGCTGTTTGTTCTTCGGTTAGACTTTCCACCATCGTAAGCGTAGATATCGAACCCTGAAGCTCCCTGCTCTTAGGTACGAACGGTCATGATCAGAGTCGTCATTGGGATTGCCTGCGCACTTTGTGTCTCGATGGGGCTCGCGTCATCCGCGATCGCTGTCGAGGCTGTGCACTACGCGTGCGCCGACAAGTCGGATCTGACGGCAACGTTTCATGCGTCTCCGGCGGTGGCGGACATCGTGTTCGACGGATCGAAGGAGAAGGTGACGCTTCCGCAGGTGCTTTCTGCCGACGGCGGGCGATACGCGGCGGGCGAAATCGAGTTCTGGATCAAGGGCCGGGACGCGACGCTCACGCGCGGTCAAAGCAAGACGACATGCAAGAGTTGAGCGCCAGACCGAGGCGTCGCTTTGCGGGATGTTCTATTGCGGTGGCGCATCGTTGAGCTTCGAAATGTGGATGCGCGTCGATCCGTTGACGCCGGTCGTCGTGACGCATTCGAAACGTGCGCCGTTGACGTCGAAAGTCGCGCTGTTCCCGTCTGCCGTCATAGCCCTTTGCGCGCAGAGGATGGCGCCGCTTCGGACGGCGGCCTCGGTATTTGCTACGACGACGGCGCCGGCTGAAGCGACAATATCGAAAAAGCGCGCCGGCGGCCACGCCGAGTTCCACTTGGCGGTGACCTCTGCCTGTCGAGTTATCTCGGTGTTGTCGCAGCTCAGCGTGAGTTCGTCGGCATCGGGGTGTTTCAATTGAATGATGATGGCTTGCCCCTCCGCGGTGCGCGCGGCGACGGCTATCTTTGGAACTTGGGCGCCGAGGTTTGCTGTCACGGCCTCGCATTCGTCGGCGCGAGACGGAGCCGCCCAAGCGGCTGGCAATGCTGCCGCCAAAATCGCTATTCGCCAAACCGCCATACGAGCCCTCTCATTCCTGATGGTGTCATTCTATCCCGAGCGGCGCGCGCGGTCGCCTAGGCCATTCGATCGGACGTATGTGACCGATCGGTGGAAGCATTGTGTTTTCTAAGTTGCCGGAACGGCCGGGTGTACAGATGCAAGGAAGGCATGAAGGGCGGCCACGACCTGCGCGCCTTCGCCGACTCCGGCCGCGACGCGCTTAATCGATCCGGCGCGAACGTCGCCGATGGCGAAAATGCCGGGCACGCTCGATTCCAGCGAGGCGCAATCCTCGCCCGCGCCGACACCGGTCAATACGAAGCCCTTGGGGTCGAGCTTCACGCCGGTTCCCGAAAGCCAATTGGTTTCGGGGTCGGCGCCGATGAAGAGAAACAAATGCCGAATCTTGCGGCTGACAACATCTCCCGAAGTGGTGCGCCAGGAAATCGTATCGAGAATGCCGTCGCCACCTTCAAGCCGGGTGATCTCCGACTTGGTTTGAATCTCGACGTTGGAGAGGCCCTTGATGCGATCGACGAGGTATTGGGACATGGTCAGCGAGATGTCGCCGCCGCGCGCGAGAAGCCAAACCTTCTCCGCGCGGCCCGCGAGATAGACCGTCGCCTGTCCGGCCGAGTTTCCGGCGCCGACCAATACGACCTCTTGGCGTGAACACAACTTTCCTTCGAGCGGGGATGCCCAGTAGTGGACGCTGCTGCCTTCGAAGTCTTCCAAATTCTCGACGCCGAGGCGGCGATATCGGACGCCGCTCGCGACGACGACGGCTCGGGTGCGAACGCTTTGACCGTCGGTCAGCCGCAGTGTGAAGTTTTCTTCGCTACCGTTCTTATGTGTTTCGAGTTTTGCGACCTCCGAAGGAATGGCGAATTCGGCACCGAACTTTTGCGCCTGATTGTAGGCGCGGGCCATCAACGCCATGCCGGTGATGCCGGTCGGGAAGCCCAGATAGTTTTCGATGCGCGAGGAAGCGCCCGCCTGTCCGCCGAACGAACGGCAATCGAGGATAATAACCGACAGTCCTTCCGACGCAGCGTAGACGGCGGCCGCCATTCCGGCCGGACCGGCGCCGACGATTGCCACGTCGTAAAGGCGATTGCCGTCGATGGCGCGCGCGAGCCCAATGCACCGCGCAAGCTTCAACTCGCTCGGGTTTTGAAGGAGATCGCCGCTTGGGCACAGTACGATGGGCAGCGCAGACGGTTCGACGTTAAAGCGCTCGATCAGCGTTCGCGCCTCGGCATCGGTTTCCGGATCGAGGTCGGTATGCGGGTGGCCGTTGCGCGACAAGAAATTCTGCAGGCGAAGCACGTCGCTGTTCCCGGCCGGGCCGACGATGATGGGACCACCCGCACCGGTTTCGAGCAAGCCGACACGCCGCAGGATCAGTGCGCGCATGATCTTCTCGCCGAGTTCGGCTTCCGCGATGAGCAACGAGCGCAGTTTACCTGGGGCGATGACCAGGGCTTCTACCGGCTCTTTCGCAACGGCATCGATGAGGGCGGGCCGGCCGGAGAGTTGGGCAAGCTCGCCCATAAACGAGCCCGGACTGTGGGTGACGATAAGCCTGCGGGCGCCCGTACTGTCTCGCTGCGTGACCTCCACGGTACCGCGCAAGACGATCATCAGGCCGTGCGCGACTTTGCCGACTTCAGCGAGGTGTTCGCCCGGAGCGAAGGATTCAATTTCGCCGAACCGGCGCACGCGATCAATTTCGTGCTGTTCCAGATGCAAGAACATCTGCTCGCGCCGCCGCACGACAATGGGCGTGGTGTCTGGTGTCATGTGTGATCGCAACCTAACTGAACGGCGGCACTATACCGGATGGGACATTTTGCAACGATCTCGGACCCGGTGCATTTTCATTTGGACGATACGAAAGCTCGCCATAGAAAGATCTACTATTTCAATCGTTCCCATGCCTCAAGCCGCGTCCCTATGTAAGGAGAGCAAACGTGTCCGACAAAGTCCTGGTTTTTTACGGCTCCTATCGCAGCGACCGCATGGGCATCCGGCTGGCAGATTTCATCGTATCCCGTTTGCGGCAGAAAGATCTCGATGTCGAGTTCATCGACGCAAAAGTGGTCAACCTTCCCATGCTCGACCGGATGTACAAGGAATATAAACCGGGGACCGCTCCGGCTGAGCTCGAAGCCCTGGCGCAGAAGATCAAGGCCGCGGATGCCTTCGTATTCGTGGTTGGCGAATACAATTGGGGCGTTCAACCCGGTCTCAAAAATCTTACCGATCATTTTCTGGAGGAGTGGTTCTGGCGTCCGGCGGCGATCGCGAGCTATTCGGCCGGGCGCATTTCCGGAGCCCGGTCGGCGACTGCGTGGCATGGGACGCTTTCGGAAATGGGGATGATCGTTATTTCGAGCACCCTGTCGGTCGGCCCGATTGGACAGACGCTCGGCCCGGACGGCGAGCCGACAGGCGATGCGGGTAAGGGCTTGGAGCGAGCATTTCCACGCTTCGCCGAAGATCTCTCGTGGTGGACGGAAGCGGCCAAGGTGCAGCGGGCGAAGCGCGCGCCGCCTTATTAACCCCGGCGCAGCACGTCGTCAGGAGTTGAGAAGCTGGCTGACGGCAGCATCCAGGGCATCTTGATCGGTTCCGTACATCTCATCGAAGACGTAGGAATGCCCATCGGCGTCGACGACTTCGAGCATCCAGTCGTCGTCGCTGCGGGTACCGCGATAAATAGTTATCTTCACGTATTTGCCGTCGTGAACGAAATCTCGGCTGAGGGGAGAAGTGACGACGACATCTTCGTCTTGCATTCATTGCCTCCGAGGTTCGAAAGGGGCGCCGGACCCGTCAATGTTCCGCGCTAAAGCCCAATCTCTCAAGCGCACTCTCACCGAGCTTGCGATCATCGCCGCCACTCTTCACCAGCCTGTCGAGGTGGCGCACGGTGCGCGAGAGGTTCCGCCGCATCGTCTGCTGGAAGAAGATCTTGGCCACCTCCTCGTCTTGCAGAGCAAGTATGAGCTGGGCCTCGGATCGGGCTTCTTCAAGGTTGCTTTCCGATGTCATAACTCTTTACCCCGAGATTTTTTGTGTCATGCGAGCACCCAATGTTGACGCCGTAACCGGCCGTAGCGGGCTCGCGACAGTCCAAAAATCACCTCGGATATCCGGCCGCAACTGTCATATTTGGGAAAGCACCGCGCGGCGGGAGGACTGCGTTCATTTTGCACGGCATTCCCGGTCAAAGGGGTTCCGGCCGGGAACGGCGGCGACGCGCCCCGTCCGCAGGCCGCTGCGCGCGATGGGAACTTTATTCACGCGGTTTGCGTCTCTCGCTGGATGGATAAGCCCACGTCTTCGAGATCCGATCTCCCGTTTCATGGCGCCGCCGTTTTGCCGAGCGTGACTGTCGATAGCTACAACCTCGAAGTTCGCGACGGTGATGGTTTTATCGGTGACAAAGCGAGTAAAGGGGCGTTCTGGGAGATCGTCGAGAAGTGGCGCCAGCCGCTGAAGAAAACCGGCGAGGATCCGTTCGGCGATAAAAGTACCGACAACCTGAAGAAGCAGGATCTCCTGGATGAGCTTCAGACGGGCGATCCGGAAGCGGCGGGCGTGGTGCAAAGTGCGGTTGAGGAATTTTCCCAGCAATTTGCGACGGTGATCAGCCGCTTTCTAAAGACGAAAGATTGGCGCGATACGGAAGTCATCGTCGTCGGCGGAGGTTTTCGCGGTAGCCGCATCGGCGAACTGGTGATCGGGAGGACGCTCCTTCTTCTGAAGGCCGAGGACGTCAACGTCGATCTCGAAATGATCCATAACGACCCGGATGAGGCCGGTCTGATCGGCGCGGCGCACTTGCTGCCGGCGTGGATGCTCAAAGGTCATGACACGATGCTTGCGGTCGATATCGGGGGCACGAATATTCGCGTCGGGACCGTGCAGCTTAATCTCAAGAAATCGCCCGATCTTATGAAGAGCAACGTCGCTAACTCGGAGATTTGGTGTCACGCGGAAGCGGAAACCAATCGCACGGAAGCGGTCGCTCACCTCGTAAGGATGCTTGAGCAGCAAATTCACTGGAACCAGAAAGAGAAATTCGCGCTTGCGCCGGTGATCGGGATCGGCTGTCCGGGGATCATTCGCGAGGACGGCTCTATCGATCGGGGCGGACAGAATCTGCCCGGCAATTGGGAAAGCCGCGGATTCCACCTTCCCGGCGCCATCAAAGCCGGCATACCGGAGATCGGCGGCTCCGAGACGATGATCGTCATGCACAACGATGCGGTGGTGCAAGGTTTGAGCGAGTTGCCCCGTATGCAGGAGCGGGAGCGCTGGGCGGTCTTGACCATAGGGACCGGGCTCGGCAATGCGCGATTCACAAACCGCGAGGTCAAAAAGCGGAAGTGAACCGTCATAAGGCGTTGCCGATGTCGGCGCGGATAGCGCGGGCCTGCGGTTCGCGGCTGCCTTCCGGCGCTCGCTTTCTGTTCCCGCGGTTACAGTTTTTTGGGGATCTTGTCGGCAAATAGGTTCTGCCATTCGCGCTTGTCTTCACAAACAACAGGCTTGATGGCCGGGCACCTCTTCGAGCGCTATTGCAAATAGGAGGTGCCCGTCATGCTTTTCATGCCGGCGTGTGCGCCTGTTGCCGCCGGTCAGAAGTCCTTGGGCGTCGGCCCCGTGACGAGACGTTTGCACACGACCTCCAGCAGCTTTATCTAAGCGCCGTCCGGACCCGAGGCTGCGGTTCGATGGTGAAAATGGGAGTTGGGCGACCAGGTGGCGGGTTCGGACGACCAGATAAGCCGCAAATTTCGCGGCCGCGCCGCTTGGCTGCGCTACCTTCTGGGGGCGATCGCGAGCGGGTTCATTGTCGGTGTCGCGGGATGCTCGGGGCAGGGGGCAGGCGTCGCGGGACTTCAGTCGCCGAGCAGCGCGCAGCCATCCGATGTGGCGGTCAGGTCAGCGCCCGTGGTGCCGGGACGGCGTGCGCGCGTCTTCATCTTTGCCGGGCTCGGCGCCAAATGCGAGCCGTTGGCGGCACCTGAAATCACGATTACCCAGCCCCCGGCAAAGGGCGATGTGACGTTCGTTCCCGGTCAGGAGACGACGATACAATACTCGGCGCAGGGTACATGCCTCGGCCAGAAAGCGACGGGCACGGGCGTTTACTACACAGCGCGGGAGGGGGTGCAGGGAACGGATCGGTTCGCTGTCTCGGCGAAGCTCGCGAGCGGCGAAACCGTCGGCCGCTCCTTCGAAGTGACGATCGCCCAATAGCCGTAACCGGCGCCATCGGGAGAGGTTTAAGCGTTTCCTTAACTTCGGTGCGGCACACTTCTTGCGGATTTGTTCAGTATTGGAGCCTGGCGTTATGCGTAGCTCGTCGCGATTCATTGCCCCCGCCGCTATTTTTGCTTTTCTCGCTCTCATGCCGATCACGGGCGTCTTCGCTGAAGACGGGGACGTCGATGGGGGCTCGGTAGAAGGTGGGCAACTCGAACCGGCGGGAGCCGACGCGTACACGCCGAAGCCTGGCAATCTCAACAGTGTTCCGGTGGACGGTTCGACGTTGCGGGAACTGCCGGGAACGGAGAGCCCGCTGGTGAAGCAAATTCTTGCGTCCCGGCCGAACGAGGATCTCGTGATTTGCATCGCTGGATGCTTTGCGGGCCGTGACCGGGTGATCTATGCGCAGCCTTCGGCGAATTTGCTGCGCGGCTCGGTCGCTCCGCAAAAGCTTGGAGAAGCCGATAAGCCGAGCCGGGCTGCCGCTATCGATCCGCGCACTCCGGCGATCATCAACCAAACGAATTAGGCGTTTTGGCGCTGCGCCTTCGCGGTGATATCGCCTTTGCATTTCGGGCGACCGTTTGCCGATATTTCGCCTGATTTCGTTCATTTTTATTCATCTCGCACGCTCGTCAAAGTCTCGCGACGGATCGAGAGCATGGCTGCGTTTTTAACTTCGATGGCCGGGCAATAATCCCCAATGCCTCTCCGGCCCGAAGGAGATATTCATGAAAAATCTATCGCGCGGTACCTGGATTGCTCTTGCAGCGATCGTAGCGGTGCCCGCTACCGTTGCTATCGCCAAGACGGTTGATGGCGGCGGCTGGCGCACAATGACGCCCGAAACCCGCTCGCGTCTCGAGGAAGGCCGTTTGGCGATGGTGAAGACCGCGCTACAACTCACGCCGGACCAGGAGAAGCTTTGGGCGCCGGTCGAAACGCAGGTTCGCGGCGCATTCAAGGTGCGTGAATCGCGGATCGAAGAATGGAAGAAGAAGCGCGAAGAGTGGAAGGCTGCTCGCGAAAAGGGCGATAAGGACGGCGAACACAAACGCGCCGATCTCGCAACGCGCTTTGAGAAGATGAGCGCACGTATGTCCGAGCGCGCCGACCACATGAAGGCGTTCTCGACGGCGTTCTCACCGTTCTACGCGTCGCTATCGGATGAGCAGAAAGACGTCCTGCGTCCGTTGATGCATCAGTTGTCGCCGGGCTTTGGCGGTCATCGCGGTGGACACCGCTTTGCCGAAGGCTGGGGTCCGGGTGGCCGTCAACACGGCTGGTTCGGCCATGACGGCGGTCGCGATCACGGCGGTTCGCAGATGAAGGACAACGACGACAACGACGGCGGTCCGGAACTGGCACCGGCAGAGCCGGACAAGAAGGGCTAAGGTTCTTCGGTCCTATTTCCCGCTGTTCTACTCTCCAGTCGCCAGACTTGGCCGGGCACTAAAAAGCCCGGCCTTTTTTATGGGCCGGGCTTCATATTATTTCTTAGCTGTGCGCTGCTTAGCGGGCCGGACGGGCGCGGGTGCCGTCATCCTTGCGCTTCATGAACTTCGGAGCGCCGGCATCACCCCAAGACCGACGGCCTTCGCCGTTCTGCTGTGGCTTTCTCGGTGCTTGACCGGGTTCGCGATTGGCGCTGCCCGCTTCGGTGCGGTGGCGTCCCGCGGAAGCGTGGTTGCGATCGGCGTGCGGCTTGTCGGACGGGCGCGCGGGACGATGTTCGCCACGACGCTCGGACGCGCGGTGTTCACCGGCCGGACGTTCGCTTGAACGATGCTCGTGACCGCGGCGTTCGCCGTTCGGTCGTTCGCTGTTCGAGCGCTCGCCTGGGCGGCGTTCAGCAGAACGGTGCTCGCTGGGACGGCTATGGCCGTTGGCAGAGCGTTGATCGGCCGAGCGGGGTTCGCAGCGAGGCGCATGATCGCGCTGCGGACGATCGGGCCGGGTGTGGTCCGGACGCGGGCGATGCTCGCGACCGGCTGCACCGGCCTTCGCCGTTCCTTCCGAGCCGAAGGCGTCGCCCAAAGGATTGTAGGGACGGCGCTCAGCCGGGCCGTGCGAGCGTTCAGCGCGCTGGCCGTTGTTCGAGCGTTCGCGCCTCGGGTGAGCCGCTCCAGCGCTACGGTTCGGTCGAGCGCCGCCGCCGCGATGGCCGTTTTCACCACCGCGACCGCCACGCTGTCCGCCTTCGCGGCGCGGAGCGTTTTCATCGCGATGAGAATGACGTTCCGGCATCGGGAGGACTTCGCCGCCAACGTCGTCGATGACTTCAATCGGCTGCTTTATCATCCGTTCGATTGCGCGAACTTCCTGGCGCTCTGACGGATCGCACAGCGAGATCGCGATGCCGCTTGTGCCTTTGCGGGCCGTACGGCCGACGCGATGCACATAGGTCTCGGGATCGAGCGGCATGTCGAAGTTGATGACATGCGTGACGTCGGAAACGTCGATGCCGCGTGCTGCGATGTCGGTCGCAACGAGAACGCGGACATGCCCCATCGTGAAATCATTGAGGGCGCGCTGACGAGCGTTCTGGGCCTTGTTGCCGTGGAACGCCGACGAGCTGATGCCGGCCATTGCGAGGCGATCCGCGACGCGGTCGGCGCCACGCTTCGTCCGCGTGAAAACGATGACGCGCTTGGTGGCCTCATCACCGAGAATGGTGTGCAGGCGGCTCTGCTTCTCGGTCGACTTCACGATCATGATCTTCTGATCGATGCGCTCGACGACAATCTTTTTCGCAGAGAGATCGATGCGATAGGGATCGTGCAGGATGTCGTAGGCGAACTTCTTGATTTCGTCCGGCATCGTCGCAGAGAACAGTGCGGTGCGGCGCTTCTGCGGGATGAGCGAAACGATCTTCTTGATGTCGCGAATAAAGCCCATGTCGAACATGCGGTCGGCTTCGTCGATGACGAGCGTCTGGACGCCCGAGAGATCGCAGCTGCGCATGTTCACATGGTCAAGCAGGCGGCCCGGCGTCGCGACGAGAACGTGGACGCCGCGCTTCAGAGCGTTGATCTGCGGACCCTTGCTGACGCCACCAAGGATGACGGCGCGGCGTAGGTTCATGTTACGCGACAGCTTCGCGACTTCCTGGTCGATCTGGACCGCGAGTTCACGCGTCGGCGCCAGGATCAGCGCAAAAACCTGCTTCCACTGCGGGTCGGACGGGTTCGTCGCCATCTTATTCAGAAGGGGGAGGAGGAAGGTTGCGGTCTTGCCGGAGCCGGTTTCGGCCATGCCAAGGATGTCGCGGCCTTCGAGTTGCGGCGGCAGCGCCTGGGCCTGGATAGGCGTAGGGGTGGTGTAGCCGCACTGCGTGAGTGCGCGCGAAAGAGGCTCGGCAAATCCGAACGCCTCAAAAGTCTCATTTGTCAAAGTGAAAGAGTTCCCAAGGGCTTCTAGGCCCGCGCATCTCGTGCCGGTGCTAGTCCCATGGCCCACACCGGCGCTTTCGGGGTGTGGCCTTGTCTATAAGGATTGATCTCAATGCAGGGTCGAGCGCGGTGATTGAACCGCTTGGAGTGGCACGAGGACCCGAGCGCCATCGAAGAGCAATGTCCGTGCTAGTGACGGTGTTCGGACCTAAAGTCAAGCCGGGATTGCCAATTTGGTCTCGACTGTGTCGCTCGGACGCGGAACTGCCGGAGTTAGGCCAGAGTGGTTAAGTTGCCCTGGTCTGATCCGGGAGAGAAGAAATCGCGCGACGCATGGCGTCCATGACGCCGTGCTCGGTCATCGAATGGCCGGCGTGATCGATGATTTCGAGGCGGGCGGCGGGCCACGCCTCGGCGATCGCGTGGGCGTTTTTCGGCGGACAAATGAGATCATAGCGCCCTTGAATGATAGCGCCCGGGATGTCCCGCAGCTTATGGGCATTCGATAGCAATTGACCGGGCGTCAGAAAGAAACTGTTCTTGATATAGTGAGCTTCGACGATCGGCGTCGGCGGCAGGCGCGCGCCGTCGGCAACCGTCTCGGGAATAGCGGCATGTTTCGGCGCCAGCTCGGAGAGAGCGCGCTCGTAGGCATTCCAAGCGTGAGCGGCCAGTGTTCGCTTCGCGCCGTCGGGGCCAGCCAAGCGTTCGATGTAGGCGGCGAGAGGGTCGATCCTCTCCGCCACGGGAAGATGGCGGCAGAAAGCTTCGAAAAGCTCGGGGCGAAAAATTTGCGGGCCATCGACGAAGGCCCAGCGGACTTCTTCGTCAGTGCCGAGAAAGAGGGCGCGCAGAACCAGAGCTGACACGCGCTCGGGGTGTTGTTCGGCGTAAGCGAGCGCCAGGGTCGATCCCCACGAGCCGCCGACCATCATCCATCTCGCGATGGCGAAATGCTCGCGGATGACCTCGAGGTCGGCAACGAGGTGCGCCGTCGTGTTGGCTTGCAGCGAAAGGTAAGGGTGGCTGCGTCCGGCTCCGCGCTGGTCGACCAGAAAGACGTGGTCGCGCGCCGGATCGAATAGCGTCCGATGCATTGCCTGCGACCCGCTTCCGGGGCCACCGTGCAGGAATACGATCGGGCGGCCGCCCTTCAAGCCGACTTCCTCGACGTAGACCCAATGGCCATTGCCGACGTCGAGCATGCGGGCATCGAAAGGGCGGAAGGATTCCGGAAGGGTCTTCATGCCCCCTGCTGAGCATGCTTTTTCTTAAACGACAAGCTCGGCCGGTAAGAATGCCGCAACCAAGTGTCGAGGTGGCGCTGGACCGCGTCACATGGATGTCATCACGGTTCACTGATCTGGGGCGGTAACGTTTTTGCCGCGCCATAAGAACCGCGCGGCGACACCAGGAAAACGCGCAGTTTGGAAATCATGGCAATTGACGAAATTCGCTTCGATGCCTACGTGCTCCCCGCTGCAACATTCGACAAGGTGCGCTATAATCGGCGGGGCGCACCGGTCTCAACGGAGTAATTTGATGATCCAGAGCCAACCTTGGAAAGCGCGTGGCGCTTCGATTTTTGCTGTTGTGCTCGCCGGTGCGATGGGGCTCGGTCTGTCTGCTGCCGAAGCGCGCGCCGAGTCCGCAATGCTCGTCGGAACATGGGCCGGAAACGGTTCGATCAATTTTGCCTCCGGCTCGAAGGAGAATGCGCGATGCCGCGCGCATTTCGCGAAAACGGGCGAGCGGAGCTATGAAATGTCGGCATCGTGCGCGACGCCATCGGCGAAGGTCGATCAGACGGCCCAGCTGACAAAGGTTGGTGCCAGCAGCTACGTCGGCAGATTTTTCAACGAGCAGTACAATACCGGCGGTTCGATCAAGATCACGGTTTCTGGCAGCACCGGCTCCGTGAGCCTCGCGGGTGAAGCTGGCACGGCGTTCTTCCGTTTGCGGAAGTATTGAGCGCTGCCGCAGGACGCGGCGCGTCCGGGCGAATGATGGATTTGCGAAGCGGCCCTTGGTGGGGCCGCTTTTGTTTCTGCGCAACGCTCCGCCGCAACCGTCGCGAGGCCGTCGAGCCTTCCGCAGCATATTGACGCCGTTGTTTGGCGATAATGCCGACTTCTGATTTTCCCGGAGGGACATTTATGCGGGCATTGAGCGCCATCGTTTCGACGGTCATCCTGCTGATCGTCGAACTCGTGCTGACGATCCTCGTTTACACCGGTCTCAACGTCTACAGCTTCGAGCTTTTCGGAACGCTGGTGCGTTTCGCGGGTGCCGTTCTGGAGACGATTGCAGGTCTGGTCGAGCGGTTTTTATCGGGCTCATCGAATACGGCGTATGCAAGTCTGTTCGGTGAACTCGGACCAAAGTCGATGCTTCTTCTGCTGATCGGTCTCGTCGTCGCCGCCGTGGTACGCCTGCTGACGAGTTTGGTGCGGGGCGTAAGGCACGGGTGAGTTAATATTTCCGGATACCCGCGCTCCACCGCCGTCACCCGGCATCCGGCCGAGCATCATCATGACGTGACTTTGATTGTCATGACCTCTCCTTCGACGCACCCGGGATTTACAGATAGCGGCGGAAAGGTGCATAGGTGCTATAAGCGGTGCCGAGATAATCCGTGTGCATCTGATGCAGGGGGAGTTGATCCGTGGGTATTCTGCTTGCCTTCTCGCCATTCGTGGTCTTTGCCATCGTCGATAGGCTTGCAGGCCCCTTAGAGGGATTGGTCGCGGGCGCGTTGGTGTCGGCTATTCTGATTGTGCGTGAGCGTTTTATCTTGCATCACGCCGCCAAGATTCTCGAAGTCGGAACCTTTGTATTGTTCGCCGGACTTGCGGCCTACGTCGCGCTCAAAAATCCGGACTGGTCGATCATTACCGTGCGGCTTCTGGTCGACTCCGGATTGCTAGTGGTCGTGCTGTTCTCGATGTTAATCGGTCAGCCTTTCACACTACAGTATGCGCGCGAGGAAACAGAACCGGCGCTATGGGGCAATCCTGAATTCGTCCGTACCAATTACGTCATCGCAGCCGTTTGGGCACTGGCGTTTCTCGCCCTTGTTCTGGCCGATCTCGTGATGCTTACGATGCCGGAGATCCCGGTCCGCTTCGGGATCATCGTTACGGTCCTTGCGCTGTTGGCTGCCGTCAAGTTTACGGCGTGGTATCCGGACAGGTAGCGAACGCCTTAAAGCGATGGCTGCGAATTTCGGTACGGCCGCTTCGCGGACCAAGATGAGCTTTTTAGATCACACTGTTGTGTTTGCGGTTTCACACAACGGCGTGTGTTGGCGAGACGTCATATGCCGCCGTTAACAGCCCTCTGAGTAAGTCAGTGCGTTGGGGGCTATATGCAAATTGTTCGTGGGGTTCGTCTTGCCGTGAAGGCCGGACTTGCGGGAGCGTGTGTTTTTTCAGGTCCAGCGACCGCCTTCGCTGGAGAAACGAAGGTCAGCGGCACGACGACCGCTCAGCAGATCATCAATGGTGGAGATGTCTTGACCGTCGATAAAGGTGCGAAGCTTTCCGTATCGGGGACCTCAGGTACGAACAGCACTTCGGTGAGAGTGAACGGCACGAGCGGTACGGCGACGATCAACAATAACGGCATCATCGAGCAGACCGGCACGGCCCGAGCCATACGCGGCCAAACCAGCGGCCTCACGCTCGATGTCCACAACGGAGCCGGCGCATCGATTACATCGCTCGGCGATGACGTCATGAAGATTGGTGCGGCTACCGGCTACCATATCGACAATCAAGGAACCATCTGGGCCAAGGGCAGCGGTCAGGCCCTCGATTTCGCCGACAGCAACCTGCCGGGGAGCACGATCGTCAATGGATCGCCGAATAACACCGCGGCACTAATCAGCGCCAAAGACGACGACGCAATCCGCCCGGGAAGCAACACGAAGATTACCAACTACGGCACGATCAAAAGCTCCGGCGATCTCGGAGACAAGAACGACGCGATCGACATCAAGGAAGGCGTCGACAAAATCCTCATCGAGAACTATGGCGTAATCGATGGCCAGCACAACGGCGTGAATGGCGGCGATGCGGCGGCCACGAGCATCACCGTATGGAACTACGCCGGCGGCGAGATGATTGGCCGGAACGGCGCGGGTGTCGGCCTCGATACGGTTGGAACGCTGTGCAACTGCTCGGTGTACAACTTCGGTCTCATTCGCGGTGATTACGTTGGCAAGGGCGATGGAGACGGCGACGGGGTCGATATCGATGGCGTCGCCCACATTGAAAACTACGGTCAGATTATCGGCACCGGCGCGGGCGGCGTCGATGACGGCGGGGCGCCTAATGGTTCGGAAGGCATCGCGGCCGGCGGTGGCACGATCATCAATGGCTCGGGCGCCCTTGTTCGTGGTGCTCAGAACGGCATCCTCATCGATGATGGCTCGGGCGGAGCGGGCGTCGCGGCGACGCACATTACCAATCGTGGCACGATTGAGGGCGTCACGGGGACGGGCATTCGGATCGAAGGCGCTTATGACAATGTGATCGATAACTCCGGAACCATCGCTGGCGCGACCGAAGCGATCCGGACAGGTGACGGCAACGATACCCTGACCTTGCGCTCGGGGTCGGTCGTTACCGGACTGATGGACCTCGGCGGCGGCCGGGATACCTTGAATTACCTGCAAACCCGCGGCGCCGTGTACACGTTCTCGAATTCGGCTCCCGAGATCGTCAACGCTCCTGGCCAGGTGGTTGTCGTATCCGGCAACAAGGTCGGGATCATCAATGCTTCGGCGCAGGCGGCTGCGGCCGGTGCCTTCTCGGATTTGACCGAGGGGATTGCCGATACGGTCTTTGGCCAGTTGGAAGGTCTTTCGCCCAGGTCGCAGGGGGCGGGAGCGTCGTCGGGCTTTGCCGGCGGAATGAATCTTGGAATGCGCGCTTCTCTGAAGGACGAGGGCGAAGGCGGCGGCGGACGGGACCATATGCCGGCACTCGCCGGATGGGGTGGGGCGTTCGGCACTTGGACACAGACCGACGGTGAGGGAGGACATTCGGACACGTCGAGCACTGTCGGGGGAATGGTCGCCGGCTACGATCGCAACTTCGGCGGAGGGGAGCGCGGTGGTGTTTTTCTCGGCGGAGCTTACGGCGCGGTTGATGCGAATGACGCCGCCGAAAGCAGCGATGCGACGAGCGTGTTCGGCGGATTTTACGCACAGAAGGCATTTCGCGGATTCGATCTCAACGGAGCGTTGACGCTGGGCGGCTCGGAACATGGCACCAAGCGCACGACCGCGAACAATCTGACGATCACGGGCTCCGAGACGGAAAACGGCGATTACTGGAGCATGTTCGTCAATCCGGTTCTTGGCGTTTCCTCTCGTGGCGGCTTTCTGGGAACGCCGCTCCTAGCTGCCGCGCGTGTGGGCTATGCGGGTTCGTGGTCGGAGAGCTATAGCGAGGACGGCGGAGCCGGGGCCATGTCGGTTGACGGTCAGAGCCTCCAATTGTTTCACGCGCGGGCCGAACTCAGACTGCCGATGAACTTTTCGGCGGCGAACGGTGTCGAATATTTCGTGGCGCCTTTTGTCGGCGTTCGCGGTTACACGCAGGTCGGGAATACGGATGTCAGCGGTTCGATCGTCGGCGCAGATTTCTCGTTCGATCCTGGTTCGGACCGTTCTGTCGGAACTGCATTCGGGGGGCTAAGCGCCGCCGTGGCGCTCGGCACACATGGCCAGGCTTTTCTCGATGTCGAGGGCGGTCGACGCACGGACGACACCGACGAAATCAAGGCCAAGGCCGGCGTGCGCTGGAATTGGTAAGCGAGACTAAGTGCGAGAAATTGAGAGGGCTGGCGCGCGATGGCCGGCCCTCTGGTCTTTCGTTCGCCTGACGAGCGAAAAGCGCGTGGTGCCAGTGGCGACGATTGCCGCTATTCGCCTTCCCGCTGCTCGCTTGCGAACTCTTCTTCAAGCTTGCGCTCGAGCGTCACGAGATCCTCCGGCAGCGGCATGCCGGTCGCCTTTAGCTGGTTCAGCTTTTCCATAACGGACAGATAAATTTCGTGGCCGTCTTGGGGCTGGTTCTGCATGTCGGTCAGAAGCTGCTCGATTTCCAGCTTGATCAGGTCGAATGCCATGGTTTTGGGCCTTTTTGCTATGAAGTTATAACGCCGCTAGCGCTCCAAGAGGCATCCGAGCGCATTAAGTTTGAACGCTCTCAAAAATTCGACCTGCTCGACTGCGGAGTAAAATTCGAGCATCAGGAATTTCATTGATGATCGCCTCCAGCACGCGTTTACAAACCGACTGCAGTGGACGGTAGAGGGGATATGTGGCCGCTCCTCGAATGAAATACTCCAAGTCTTTCTTTGAGTAGCTCGCATTCAGCATGATTATGATGGAGCGATCTTGGTCGGTGAGTGTGACGATGCTCGAAAGACCAGCAGATTCGGCTCTTGTCAGCGCGCGCTCAAGGTTATGCCCGACATCTCTCTTAAGGAAGTCGAGAGGTATTTCTTTATGAATGAGGAAGGCCTTCAGGGCTAGTTCCAAGGATCTGCCCATTAAGAATGTCACCGACGTGGGAGCGACGTCCAGATACTCGCTCCCGATTGCATCGTCAGCAGCTTCACCAGCGGCAAAAAATTCTACCGCGTAGCGTGCAACGCCAATAGCACCTACTCGCTCTGGATCGAGATGCGGGTCGTATTTTATGTCACGTGGGGACGTAATCAAAGTGCATTACTCGGCCGCTTGTTTGTCGACGTACCCCAACTGAGCGTTGAGTTTTTCGACGAGGTCGGCGGCGGCTTCGGGGATGTTGGTGCCGGGGCCGAATACCGCTTTGGCGCCGGAGCGGAACAGCTCGTCATAGTCTGACGGCGGAATGACGCCGCCGACGACGATCATGATGTCGCCGCGGCCTTCCTTGTCGAGCGCCGCCTTGAGTTCCGGCACCAGAGTCAAGTGCCCGGCTGTCAGCGACGACACGCCGACGACGTGGACGTCATTCTCGACGGCTTGGCGCGCGGCTTCATCGGCGGTGGCGAACAGCGGTCCGATATCGACGTCGAAGCCCAGGTCGGCGAACGCCGAGGCGATGACCTTCTGGCCGCGGTCGTGGCCGTCCTGGCCGAGCTTGGCGATGAGGATGCGCGGGCGGCGGCCGTCGTTCTTGTCGAAGGCTTCGACAAGCTTTTTGACCCGGTCGACGCTCGGATTCATCGCCGCTTCCTTCTTGTAGACTCCGCTGATGGCGCGGATTTCAGCCTTGTGGCGCGTATACACTTTTTCGAGCGCGTAGGAGATTTCGCCGACGGTCGCTTTCTTGCGCGCAGCCTGAACGGCGAGGTCGAGCAAGTTGGCGTTGCCCTGCGCGCCATTCGTCAGTGCTTCGAGTGCTGCCTGGACTTCCACCTCGTTGCGCTCGGCGCGCAGGCGATCGAGCTTGGCCAACTGGGCTTCGCGGACGGCGCGGTTGTCGACCTTGAGGAAGTTGACCTCTCGGTCGCCCTGGATTTTGTACTTGTTGATGCCGGTGATGGTCTGGCGGCCGCTATCGATGCGGGCCTGGGTGCGGGCGGCGGCTTCCTCGATGCGAAGTTTTGGAATGCCAGCGGCGATTGCCTTCGCCATGCCGCCTTGCTCTTCGACTTCCTCGATGTGCGACATCGCCTTCTTCGCAAGCTCGAATGTCAAACGCTCGACGTAATGGCTGCCGCCCCACGGGTCGATGGTGCGGCAGGTGCCTGATTCCTGCTGCAGAAGAAGCTGCGTGTTGCGGGCGATGCGAGCGGAAAAGTCCGTCGGCAGTGCGATGGCTTCGTCGAGGCCGTTCGTATGCAGGGATTGCGTGTGGCCCTGCGTGGCGGCCATCGCTTCAAGGCAGGTGCGTGTGGCGTTGTTAAAGATATCTTGCGCAGTCAACGACCAGCCCGACGTCTGCGAATGGGTGCGCAGCGAAATAGAACGCAGGTCCTTCGGCTTGAATTCTTCCTTGATGAGCTTCGCCCAGAGCAGACGCGCGGCGCGCATCTTGGCGATCTCCATGAAGTAGTTCATGCCGATCGCCCAGAAGAACGACAGGCGCGGCGCGAAGGCGTCGATATCGAGGCCCGCCGCAACACCGGCGCGCGCATATTCGATACCGTCGGCGATCGTGTAGCCGAGTTCGAGGTCGGCGGTCGCGCCCGCTTCCTGCATATGATAGCCGGAAATCGAGATCGAGTTGAACTTCGGCATGTTCGCGCTGGTGTAGGCGAAGATGTCTGACACGATGCGCATCGATGGCGTCGGCGGGTAGATATAGGTGTTGCGCACCATGAACTCTTTCAGAATGTCATTCTGAATGGTTCCGGCGAGCTTCTGCGGCGGCACGCCTTGTTCTTCACCCGCGACGATGAAGAGTGCGAGAATGGGCAGCACGGCGCCGTTCATCGTCATCGAGACGGTCATGTCTTGCAGCGGAATGCCGTCGAAGAGCACGCGCATGTCGTAGATCGAATCGATCGCCACGCCCGCCATGCCGACGTCGCCTTTGACGCGTGGATGGTCTGAATCGTAGCCGCGATGGGTCGCAAGGTCGAACGCGATCGAGAGGCCTTTCTGACCGGCGGCGATATTGCGGCGATAGAAGGCGTTGGAATCTTCCGCCGTCGAGAAACCAGCGTACTGGCGGATAGTCCAGGGCTGCAGCGCGTACATCGCCGGATAGGGACCACGCACGAACGGCGCAATGCCCGGCAAGCCATCGACGAAGTCGAGCCCAGCGGTGTCGGCATCGGTGAAGACCGGCTTCACGGCAATGCCTTCGGGCGTTTCCCACACGGGCGTGTCGGGAGCCTTGGCTGCCGCCGCGGGTTTGCCGGGGACTTCCGGATCGAGGGGAATCTGAGCGAAATTAGGGATCGAGGTCATTCGGGTCGCTGATCCGGTCAAAATGGGATGTGTTCGTGGGTACGGTACGGCAAAACCAGGGGCGGGGACAAGTTTTGTCGGCGCGTGCGACTCCCCTGCGGGAGCCCGGCCGCACGCGCGGGCTTTTGTCTCCGTCCAGGGAGTCTACCCCCATGCGTGGGGTGGCAGGCGTGGATTAACGGCGGCTTCGGTCCAAGAGGTAGTCCCTTCGGCGGAGAAGGAGATCGTAAACGATCGCGAAAAGGACGCCGCTGAGCGCCGCGCTGATCAGATCGTGGCGCTGGACGCCCGGCGGCGCAGGCGCAAGCGGCGACAGGACGAGGTAAATCGCTTCGGCGAGGAGGCACCACATAGCCGCTGCCAAAAAGACGAACTTCAACAGACGAAGGGTCCCGCTGCCCGAGGCCGCGCCGAGAAATTTCGCAGTGGGTGGGAAAATGAATATCCCCATGGGTAGGAACCAAAGAAACGCCGCGATCACCGCTGTCGGCAAGTCGTCGGCGTAATTCTGGACCGCCGATCCGGCGGTTGTTCCAGAGATCTGCCCCTCGGAGAGTGCGAGCATCGTCGTCGCGGCTATGAATGCCGAAATGGTGACGCTCAGCAGGCCCATCAGCATAAGCAGCAGGAGGGAATGACTTGGGGCGGAGGGCGGAGCGTCTTGGGATGCCATGCCGAATAATCCGAGAAGCTTTTCGATCCTGCCATATCACAAATGACGGCGGTCTTGATGAAGGCGCGCTGGGGAAATGAGAAAGCCATAAACCTCGGCATGATGCCGCGCGGTCTGGGCGCCGTTTTCAGGGTGAGGCATGCAACGCAAGGTTTCCGGCGACGGCGCGCGTCAAAGCGCGGCTCGGGTCTGGCCGCCACTGGCACGCTTCATCGATTGGGAAGCGAAGCTTGGAGAAGCCGCCGAAGCCCGTGGCCGCGTCGCGCATTTCGCCTACGAGTTCGTTCGCTTTGGCGTTAAGCAGGCGTGGGCGTGTCTGTTCGGCGCTTTGCTGCTCGGCCTTCTGATCGCAACGCATTTTTTCTACCCGAAGGGCGCGACGCTCGCGCGTTACGACTTTCTAGTTATCGCGGCGGTCTTGATTCAGGTGGTGATGCTCGTCTTCAAACTGGAGACGATCGAGGAGGCGAAGGTCATCCTCGTGTTTCACGTCGTCGGCACGGTGATGGAGATCTTCAAGACGTCCGTCGGGTCTTGGATCTATCCCGAGGCGAGTTTGCTTCGCGTCGGTGGCGTGCCGCTTTTTACGGGATTCATGTATGCGGCGATCGGATCGTATATCGCGCGATGCTGGCGGCTTTTCGATTTCCGCTTCACGCGGCATCCGCCGGTGTGGGCGCTCGGAATTCTAAGCGCTGCGATTTATGCGAATTTTTTCGCGCATCATTACGTCTGGGATTTCCGCCCTCTTCTGTTCGCGGCGGCCGTCATTCTGATTGGGCCGTGCACCATCTACTACAAAATCTGGAAGACGCACCGGCACATGCCGTTGCTGCTCGGCCTTTTCCTCGTCGCGCTTTTCATCTGGTTTGCCGAGAACATCGGAACATTTACCGCCGCCTGGGCCTACCCAAACCAGAGGCATGGCTGGGTGCTGGTCAGCGTCGGCAAGCTTGGGTCTTGGTTTCTATTGATGTTGATTTCGTATACGTTGGTGGCTGCACTCAATCGTCCATGTGCAGTAAAAATTGAGGAATAGGCGCGATAATATTACCTCGAAAGGCGGTTCTCGTGCATGCCATCCGCTTTTCGTCGTATCGTTATGCCGTCAATTTCCGGAATAGTCTCATGAGCAACTCATTTGCATTATTGGTTTCGGCTGTCTTCGCGGGGGTGGTGACGACAAGCGCCCTGGCCGAGAGCGGACTTGAGCCGCCCATGGATCTGCTGGCGACGCAACTTCGCCTTCAGGGCTTTGCGTGCGATCATCCCGAGAGCGCAAAATTGGACGAGAAAGCTTCGAAGCCCAGCGAGACGGTGTGGTTCGTCATGTGCAAGGGCGTCCGCTATCGCATGACGGTCGTGCCCGACTTGGCTGCCAAGATCGAGAAGCTCGACCAGTAGCTTCAGACTGAATTTCTTTCGTTAAAAGTCCAACCCAGCCTTCAGATTGGTTGTCACTCGCGTAACAGCGGGCGGCGCGCTTCGGGTGCAATCTCTCTCTCGTCAGGCCATTGCCGGCCGCAAGTCGAGAGGAGAGACGTCATGTCCGCCATTGTCGCTGGTTCCGCCGCCGCCGCTGTCGTTACTGCCGCAACCGTGGTTGTTGCCGCCCTTCCCGACGCTCAAGCGCTTCTCTCGCCGCTGTTTGAAGGTGGCAACGAATATGCGATCGCAGCCGTATCGGTTTTTGCATCGATCCCGATGCTTGGCATCATGGCCGTACTCGCAGCTTCCGGGCGGGAGTAGGGGAGCCTGACGCTGGCGCGCATCAGGGTTTTCGGCCGCGCCAATAGCACCGCGATGAACTCGCGTGGAGTATGCAACGCGCCATTCTCCTGCCTTTGTTAGCGTTTCTTTAGTCATTGGGGCACGGGGGGTTAGGGAAGACAGCTACCCTGCCGTGTGTGTTTTTGTCGGGTGCCGCGGCACCGGTGCGGGCCGGAGTCGACGAGTTCTCCCATCGAGTATCGCGTGGGGTGTGCGTCGTGAAATACAAAGCAATCACCGTCCTTTTGGGCGCGGTCGTCGCGTCTTCGTTTTCTTCGCCGACCAAATTTGGAGCCGGCAGTCCGGCCGATGCGGCCGACGCGATCCCGCTGGTTAGGCCGGATGCGGTGAAGATCCCGGAATTCGTTCCGGTCATCAATTTCAGCGAGTTCATCATGGCGACGCAGACGTTCGCCGCCCAAAATCCGCCAGCGGCACGTCTCGCGGCTGAGGCCTTGAGCGCCAAATTTACTGCTGGCCTCGAGTCTCAAGGGACCGAGCAGCATCAAGCATCCCAGCAATCCGCCGAGCTTAGCGTGGCGAAGCCAGCGCCGATCATAATCACACGGCCGGTGGTGGTCGCCAGCATTCCGAGCGTTCCGAGCATTTCTGTACCCGATCCGATCGGGCGACCGGCGGAGGCTCTCGCGGACCCTGTGAAGATCGTGACGGGTTATCCGGCCGAGAAGACGCGACGGCACAAGGCGGAGAAGAAGGTCGCGGCGACGACGAGCCATGACCGCGTCGAGAAGCGGTTCGAACCTGCTATGGGCCTCGGCATGGTGGTTGATTCCGCCGAGGAAGCGCCGCCGATTTCGGCCGTTGCTCCAAAAAAAAGAAAAGCGGCAACGGTCTCGCGAAATATCGAGTAGTTCCCGCTGAAGCGGCCGAGCGCGCCAAGATCGCGGCTGATCGACCGTCTCCGCAGAGTGGCGCTCTAGCGGCCGATGGCGGCAGCAGCAACGAAGATTTCCAAATCGGAATCCCCGGCCAATCGATGGAGCCGCAGATCTCGAAATGCGCGAAGGCCGCGAGATCGTGCCTTGGGATCTTCTGCGGCTGCTGAAGACCGGCGCGGCTTCTGTGCGCTCTATTTTTTTTCGTCGTTTTTGATGTCGAGGGCAGACGGCACGTAGCCGTGGGACAACGCGTGATAGAGCGGCTCGCGATGGATGAGGCGCGATATGCCAGCGGCGAGCAGCGCCGTCGCCATCAGAGGGATGACCATGCTGCTGTCCGTCGTCATTTCCATCACGATCACGACGGCGGTGAGCGGCGCTTGCACGACAGCTGCGAAGTAGCCGACGGTCATGAGCAGCATGAGCGCGCGGGGATCAATGAACGTGAAGATCGGAGTCAGCATCGAGCCCAGCCCGGTTCCGACGGCGAGCGATGGCGAAAAAAGGCCGCCGGGAATACCGCTGGCGGACGACAACAGCGTCGTGATGAGCTTCGACGGTCCGTACCAATAAGGAATATGTTCGCCGAGGACGAGGCCCGCTCGCGTTTCATGGTAGCCGTTGCCCGAGGCGTAGCCCGCTGTCGCGATGCTGAGCACGGCGACGATCAATCCGCAAATTGCAGCGAACAGGGCCGGGTTGCGGCGGAGGCTTTTGACGAACGGCGGCGGTCTGAGCGTCAGGGTTACGAGTGAGCGTGAGAAGATGCCACCCATGATGCCGCCGACCACGGCGCAGATCGGGACGGCAACCCAATCGGCGGGGTTGATCATCTTTGCCGAGACTTCACCGAAATAGGCGTAGTCGCCAATCAAGAGCCAGCCTACGCCGCCTGAGATCGCCACCGATGCGATGACGAGTTCGTTGATACGTCCGGCATAAGATTTCGCCAGTTCTTCGATGGCGAACAAAATTCCGGCGATCGGTGCGTTGAACGCCGCCGCGATGCCCGCAGCCGAGCCCGCGAGTACGAGACCGTTGTGGCGGCCGATGCCCGCAAATCCGGCGACGGCATGCATTACCGAAGCGCCGATCTGGACTGTCGGTCCTTCGCGCCCGACGGATCCTCCGACAACAAGCGCGAGGGAGGTCATGATGACCTTGGCGATCATCGTCGGCCAGCCAAGTAACCTGTTACGGAATGCGAAGTTTTTGCTTTTGCGCGTGGCGATGACCTGGGGGATGCCGCTACCGGCGGCGGCCGGGAACCACCGCGCCGTGATATAGGCGAGCACCGCAAAGCCGAGCGGCGTCATGAGGATTGGCAGCCACTGCCATCTTTTCAGGATTTCGTAGTAAAGGTCCTGAGACTTGTCGGCGAGTTCGGCGAAGCCCACGGCCGCGAGGCCGATGAGTATCGCGCCGGTTAGAAAGATGATGCGTCGCTGCCAGACGCGGCGCGACAGGCTGACGTGGCGATAACGGCGCAAACGCAAATGCAAATCTCTGCGATGCGTCACCTTCCGAACGGTCGGCAATTTTGAATCCACGAGCAGTGCGTTCCTTGGCTTATTTTCGCTCAGGCCAGTTTCTCCTGGAGGCCCTTCAGCGTGGCGACGGCATCGGCTCCGGCGAACAGGAACTGATCGACGCCGGCGGCTTTGAGCGCCGCTTCGCTGTCTCCCGGACGTCCGGCCATCAGCACGAGTGCGGCTCCGGCAGCTTTCAAAGCCGTTGCCGTTGGCGCGGCGAGAGCGGAGTTGATCGCATCGGATGAGCAGATGCAGGCAGCCGATGCGCCGGACTTGCGGAATGCTTCGACGGCGTCTTCCGGCGTCTTGTAGCCATCGCTGATGAGCGCAGCGATGCCGCCTGCCGCCAAATAGTTTTTCGTCCAGGTCGTGCGGACGTTGTGATCGACGATCTCGCCCATGCTGGCGAGGAATACCTTAAAGCCGCCGTGTGCGTCGGCGGTGTCGCGCAGCGCTTCGAAAGCTTCGCCAAGACGGTGAGGCTTCAACGGCGCAATTTCGATTGCCGCTTTGCCAGCGGGCGCGGACGGAGCAGGCCAGGGATCGGTATGGACGCCATCGTCGCCGAGCAACGGGAAGGCGTTCACGCCGGTCAGTTCCTGACGGTTGGTGGCGATGGATTTGGCGCGCGTTTCCGCCGTCTTGGCGATTGTCTGCTGGATGAAGCCGGACTGGAGGCAGGCCAAGAGGCCGCCGCGGGCTTCGATATCCTGGAAAATCTCCCATGCTTTTTTCGCCATGTCGTCGGTGAGGCTTTCGACGTACCAGGAGCCGCCCGCCGGATCGTTGACGCGGCCGAGGTGGCTTTCTTCTTGGCAGACAATTTGAATGTTGCGTGCGACGCGGCGCGCGAACGCGTCGGGTTTACCGAGTGCGAACGTGAAGGGAAGCACGACGATGGCGTCGGCACCGCCGAGCGCCGCGCCCGCGCAGGCGATCGTGGTGCGAAGGATGTTCGTCCAAGGGTCGCGCTTCGCCATGATGCGATAGGACGTCGGGCAGTTGAGCTCGACGGCGGAGGCCGCGTCACCGGCACCACACGCATCGGCGACACGCCAGATCAAGCGGCGGGCGGCGCGCAATTTCGCGATCGTTGAAAATTCGTCGACGTCGGCGGCGAGCGCGACGTTGATTTTCGGCAGCGCCTCTGCCGGACTGATCCCGCCTTGCTCGGCCGCGCGCAGATAAGAGACCAAGGCCGACAGCATGAACGCGAGTTCTTGGGCTTCGCTAGCACCAGCGACGTGAGCGACGACGCCATCGGCCGTCATGACTTGGACGCGAGCCGAAGAAGCCGTCGTCTTCATCAAGGCCACGGCGCGTGCGAGCGCGGTTTCGACCGGTTCGGAAAGTCGGCCGGTCGCGGCGAGCGTGCCGAGCGGGTCGGCCCCGAACGACCCCTGGCGGTCGGACGGCTTGATGCCTTTTGCGTCCCACTCCGCCAGAAGTGCCAGGGCGGCATCAAAGGCATTCTCTCCGGCGACGAGAATAATGGGACAGACATCGAGAAGAACGCCCGCGAGGGCCGCGGCGAAAGCGTCCTTGGTTGTGGGCAAACCGTTGCCGCCGACCTGGAGCGCGATAGATGTCACGCCGCCTTGGAGGTCATCCAGAATTGCGGCGTTCACCGCTTGGGGGTTGGATTCGATGTGGAAGGTTCGAATGTCCCAACCGAGGCCGTCGCGGACCGGCGCCATTCCGCGCGTGAAGGGCGGTCTACCCGGTACTTCGTCGACCGTGCTCTGAAGGGCGTCACCGCGGGTGTAGAGCGGATTGATCTTAATGCCGTCAGCGGTCTGGGAGACGAGCCGCTTGTCGAAATCTGCGCCTTTCAGGGCCTTTTCGACGAGTGAGCGCCATTCATCGATATTTGCGTCCGGAAAATCCTGGGCGAAATGCAAGTCTTGCGTCTGGGTCGTCATACAACTTGGTTCCCAAGGCAAAGGGGCGTCATCGATACGGGTTCTTTCCGATATACCCCGTTAAGACCGTCGCGCGAGCCCGAATTTTTCCGGTGGCTTGGCCCAATTGCCGCGCTGGGGCGTGGACGGCGGCTGGGGCTGGGCCAGGTTTGCGTCGGTGCGCAGCGCATGGCATCACGGCAGGCGTGGGATAGGGCGAGTCGGCCTGTCCGGAGCATTGAGGAGGCGATATGACCGGAAAGCATGGCCCCGAGGAGACTGGCCAGGGCGTCGCCGATCCTCGCGACTATGTTCAAGATGGCCTGATCCTCATCGGCGTCAGCAAGTCAGGACAAGACCTCGCCGCTGAATGCATCCAGCTCTCGCTCGCCAACAGGCACGGTCTCGTCACGGGCGCGACGGGCACGGGTAAGACGGTTACGCTTCAGGTCTTGGCCGAGGGATTTTCGGCGGCCGGCGTTCCGGTGTTCGCCGCCGACATCAAAGGCGACCTTTCGGGTATTGCCATCACGGGCACGCCGTCGCCGAAGCTCGTCGAACGGGCGGAAGAGATCGGCCTCACGCGGTACGGCAACACGTCGTTCCCGACGGTCTTCTGGGACATCTTCGGCGTCGATGGCCATCCGGTGCGCGCGACGGTTCAGGAGATGGGGCCGCTGCTGCTGTCGCGGCTGATGGAGTTGACCGAGCCGCAGGAAGGCGTGCTCAACATCGCATTCAGGTGGGCCGAAGACCAACGCAAAGCGGGCGACGAAAAGATGACGATCCTGGATCTTCAGGATCTTAGGTCCGTCATCGACGAAATGGGAAAGAAGGCGTCGACGCTTCGCAGTGAGTACGGGCATATCGCGCCTGCCACGGTCGGCGTCATTCAGCGCCGCTTGCTCGTTCTCGAAGAGCAGTCCGCCAACAGGTTCTTCGGTGAGCCCGCGCTCGACATCATGGACTTTCTGAAAGTCGCAGACGACGGGCGCGGCGTGGTCAACGTCCTGGCGGCGGAGAAGCTGATGAACACGCCGCGTCTCTACGCGACGTTCCTGCTCTGGCTGCTGACGGAGTTGTTCGAGAAACTTCCCGAGGTCGGGGATCTCGACAAACCGAAGCTCGTCTTTTTGTTCGACGAAGCGCATCTACTTTTCAACGAGGCGCCGAAGGCGGTGCTTGAGCAGGTCGAGCGCGTGACGCGGCTCATCCGTTCGAAGGGCGTCGGCGTCTATTACGTGACGCAAAGCCCGGGCGACGTGCCGGACCGCGTTTCGGCACAGCTCGGCAATCGCGTTCAACATGCACTGCGGGCGTTCACACCGAGAGAGCAGAAAGCGATCCGGGCGGCGGCGCAGACGTTTCGTCCGAATCCGAAGATCGACACGGAGCGCGCAATCCAGGAGTTGCAGGTTGGCGAGGCGCTGGTGTCGCTGCTGACGGGCAAGGGCGAACCGTCGATGGTTCAGCGGACGCTGATCCGGCCGCCGATGTCGCGCGTTGGGCCGCTGACCGCCGACGAGCGGGTGGCAATCAACAAGGCGGATGCGGCAAACCAGAAGAAATACGGCACGCAACTCGATCGCGAATCGGCGCACGAACGGCTTCAGTCGCGCAACACCATGGTCGGGCAAATCAAGCAACGGCTGTCGTCGTTCTCGAATATCCTACGCGGTAAGTGACGACTGCCTGCGAATCCGTTGAAAATCACGATTGGAGCCGCTAGGTTTTTTCAAGGATTCGCAAATCGCGAGTGTTGTGGCGCGTGAATTGGATGTTCTAACCGGCGGCTACCGCCGACGAGGAGAATGAAATGGGTTATTTCCGGTTTCGCAAGACATTCACAATTCTTCCGGGCGTTCGGATCAATCTCAGCAAGACCGGCGTCAGCGGTAGCCTCGGCGGTAACGGCGCGACGCTGAACGTGGGCAAGCAGGGCGAGCAGGTTACGCTCGGCATTCCGGGCACCGGCCTTAGCTATCGCACGCCGCTTGGCACGACATTGTTTATCGGGTTGATCGTGGTCGCGCTGGTGATCGGCGTCGCGTATCTGGTCTCACCGACAACGGTTCATATGTTGCTGCATTGGTGGCAGCCGCGCTGGTTCTGATCAACCGGCGAGATTGATGAATTTGTGAGAGGGCGCTGGTGGATGGAGACCGGCGCCTTTGCTTTATCCCGTCACGTCTTGGAAAAAGTGCGCGGACGCGTTAGCCGCTGCCGGCGGCTGCGACAGGCTCGGGTGCTGCGGGACGGGGCTGAACTCCGTCGACCGTGATCGGTGCTTGGCCCGGGGGATGCTTCATCCAAATACCTCTGCGGCCGACCTTCGCGCCCTCGGCGTAAAGCGCCGCCTGATATTTAGGGTCGTAGATTTCCTTGGTTTCGTAAGTGAATGACGGCGGTACGGCCAGGAAATTGAAGTCGGCGCCGCCATCGAGGGCGACACGATAGATGTGATAAACCTCGCCCATGTTCTGACTCTTGATCAGCGTCGAAATCGAGCGGCCTGCAATCTGAAGCGTCGTCGGCTTCACGATTTCCTGCTCAGGCGTTGCCTTGCCGTTCTTGATGATGAAGTAGCGGCGGATCGGTGGCACTTTGTAGAGCGTATCGAAGGCTTTGAGGGGGGCGTCAACGGGACTGACGAAAACTTCACGAGTCGTCCCGCCGTCGACGTGAAGTTCGTCGTAAGGCTTGCCGTCGGCTTCAACTTCGATCTTGACTGGCGGGAAGGCGGCGGGGATCGCCGCAGACGCCAGAATGATCTTGCGGAAGAGTTCCGTCGCCTCGGGCGATCGGTTGAGGGCGATCTCTCCCATGTTCCAGACGACGGGACGCTGCGCGTCGAGATTTGTCGTCAGGACAAGGAGGATGCGGCCCCGTTTGTATTGCGCGGCGATGCGATCGAGAAACGGGCGGTCGACGTAATGCGCGATCAGGTTTTGCAGCGGCGCGGTGCTCGAGAGAGCCGGACCTCCAAAAAGCCCGGAGAGGATTTCGGGAGTGACCACTTGGTCCTGCTTATATTGGGTCCAGATGGTGTGAAGCTTTTCGTCCTCGGACGGACCAAGGAAAGCGAATGGCGCAATGATCGAGCCGGCGCTGACGCCGGTTACGACTTGGAACTCGGGGCGGTCGCCGCGTTTGGTCCAGCCTGCCAATACGCCTGCGCCGAAGGCTCCGTCGGATCCGCCACCGGAGAGCGCGAGGGTATCGATGACCTTTCGGCCGTTCATTGTCTTGGCGTCGCGGGCGATCGGCGGCATATGCGACGTGCGTCGCCGGATTTCCGCGATGGGGTCGGTCGGAACTTCGTCGCCCCAGAAGCGAACGCCCGGCATGCCCGGTATCTCAGCGGTTTCGGCCAGTTTCGCGCTTGAGATCCCGTTGCGCGTCATCACCGTCGCGCAGCCTGTGAGCACGAACGCAAAAATGACGATGAAAGCAACGTGCAGCCTAGGCACGAACACCTGAATCCCCCCGGCCGCGAAATATCCCGTCTACTGCGTTACTTCTACGGCAGGGACAAGGCGGGGGCAACGAGGCGAAAGTGTTAGAAGCGGAAAGTCTCGATGCGACGAGAACTGCCGTGGCTTTAGGGCATCATATTGAATGCTCGAGTGGATCGTCGAACGAGATCGGGGCATCTGCGCGGCCGCAGCCGGTGCGCAGACGCCCCGAGATTAGGCCCCGAGATTAGTGTGGGCTCAGTCGAACTTGGCGTTCAATCAGCCGACGAGAGCTTCGACGTGCTCCCAATTCACGAGATTGTCGAACCAGGCTTCGAGATATTTCGGGCGGGCGTTGCGATAGTCGATGTAGTAGCTGTGCTCCCAGACATCGACGCCGAGGATCGGCTTTGAGCCGTGCATCAGCGGGTTTTCGCCGTTCGGTGTCTTTACGACTTCAAGCTTGCCGTCCTTGACCGCGAGCCAAGCCCAGCCCGAGCCGAACTGGCCCTTGCCGGCTTCGATGAAGTCATTGCGCACCTTGTCGAAGCCGCCGTAGCCGTCGACGAGAGCCTGGACGCTGCCGGGCAATTTCTTGCCGCCGCCGCCCTTCTTCATCCACTGCCAGAAATGCAGGTGGTTGTAGTGCTGGCCAACATTGTTGATGAGGCCTGCAACCTTATCGGCATAGGCGTTCTTGACGATATCTTCGAGCGACTGGCCCTCATATTTGGAGCCAGCGAGGAGCTTGTTGCCATTCTCGACATACGCGAGGTGATGCTTGTCGTGATGGAACTCGAGCGTCTCGGCCGACATGAACGGCGTGAGAGCATCGTAGGCGTAAGGAAGATCGGGGAGTTTCAGCGTCATAGACGGCCACTCATCTGATGTTTGGGGGTGGGTTGAAAGCCGCGGGACCGTAGCTTTTGGAATCGCCTTGCACAAGTCGAAGGCTGAACCCGCATCCCGCGGCGCGGTTCCATGTCGCCGATCATATCAGCGCTTGTCATTCTCTACATGTCGGGTCTCCGGATGCTGCCCGCGTCCGATAGCGCGGGAATTAAGCGGGGGCGCCACGATCTCAAATCGCTGATGCATCCAGCGAGGGTTAAAAACCCCAATCTGACGACGAGATTGGAGTTTAGAACGATCCTCGCCTTCTAGCACGAATGAGCGGGCCAATTGCCTTTTTGATGCGTCCAATGCAGGATTACGCGGGTTTCGTATTTGTACGGAGCGTTCTGCGCACTATTGCCGAATTCTGCATTCTGATTGCCGTCTTTTCGTGATCCGGAAAAAAGAATTTTCTTCTAATGTGGTGGAGCGACCCGATAGCTTTGAGCTATTTCTCAACAAGAGCGTTTCTTTGAGCGCCGGACTACAATTGCAAATGCAGTCTATTTTGGCTTATAAACGGCGGCCTCGACAAAATAAGGTGATCGGCAATTTATTGTTTGCCGATTATTCATGACTATTGAGGACTTTGCATTGACAAGGTGACACATCTTGGAGATTCCTGCTGCGCGGGCGTCAAGATGTGACTACACCGGCGAGCAGAAGATTTAATAGAGGTTGTCGTTAGTGATGCGGAAGGTAAAGGCTATGGCGGCGATTAATGTCGACAAGCTTTCTCTTAAGGATCTTGTCGATCTTGAGACGAAAGTGCAAAAGGCAATCGCCGCTGCTCGGGACCGCGAGAAGGTCGAACTGAAAAAGAAAGTGGCGGATCTTGCGGAAACGCACGGATTTTCCGTGGCCGAACTATTCGGCGCTACTCGCGGCCGGGGTGCGGCAAAGGGCAAGTCCGTCGGTCTCGCGAAATACGCAAATCCGGAAAATAAATCGGATACTTGGACAGGTCGCGGCCGTAAGCCGAACTGGCTGGTCGAGCGGTTGAAAAAGGGCGCCAAGCTCGCCGATTTTTCAATTTGATCCCACGCTTATCGTAAGCGACAGGTCAGAGGGAAAAGACGCAATTCGTATCGGGTAATTTCAATCTCCCGTGGTAGGAATTGTGGGTCCTTCATCGACAATTGCTTTCACGGGTTGCGGCGCGATATTTAATCGGGCGTGCATTTTGCATAGGACATGCAATTGCGTGGCTGATTCTTGCCGCCGCAACCTAATCGCGATCGCGCTTTTGTTGCGCGCCGTGCAGCACAAACTCATTAAAGCCCGTTCGCCGCCGCGAGCTTATCGGCGGGAGCGTCAGGGGTGCTGAAGCGCAGACTTTTAGCACTCGACTCTTGACAGTGCTAGCAGTCCGCAGCATATAACCGTCGCGTTCGGGCTCGCAAGCGGTCCTGCTCGCAGAGAGCTGGCGAACAGCGACGTTTGTCGCTGGTGGCCTAGTATCGCTAAGCCGCGAACCGAAACAAATCATCTAGCCAAATCATGAGGTTAAACCCATGGCATTCCGTCCTCTCCACGATCGTGTCGTCGTGAAACGCATTGAGGAAGAAGCAAAGACCGCAGGCGGGATCATCATCCCTGACACCGCGAAGGAGAAGCCCCAGCAGGGCGAAGTTATCGCCGTCGGCCCCGGTGCCCGCGACGAAGCTGGCAAAGTCAACGCCCTCGACGTCAAGGTTGGTGATCGCGTTCTGTTCGGCAAGTGGTCGGGCAGCGAAGTCAAGATTGACGGCCAGGATCTCCTGATCATGAAGGAGAGCGACATCCTCGGCGTTCTCTCGGTCCCCGCCAAGGCCAAAGCCGCCGCTTAATTCACGTCCCCCCAATTCGCAAAGCTTAGGAGTTGCTCGACATGGCAGCTAAAGACGTCAAGTTTTCTCAAGACGCTCGCGAGCGCATGCTTCGCGGCGTCGACATTCTCGCCAACGCCGTCAAAGTTACGCTCGGTCCCAAGGGCCGCAACGTCGTCATCGAGAAGTCGTTCGGCGCCCCGCGCATCACCAAGGACGGTGTGACGGTCGCGAAGGAAATCGAGCTCGAAGACAAGTTCGAGAACATGGGCGCGCAGATGCTCAAAGAGGTCGCCTCTAAAACGGCTGACCTCGCCGGTGACGGCACGACGACGGCAACGGTTCTGGCACAGGCTATCGTTCGCGAAGGCGCGAAGTCGGTTGCTGCCGGTTCCAACCCGATGGATCTGAAGCGTGGCGTCGATCTCGCTGTCCAGGCGATCGTCGAAGACCTCAAGATCAACTCGAAGAAGGTCACGAAGGACCAGATCGCTCAGGTCGGAACGATCTCGGCCAACGGCGACGAAGTCGTCGGCAAGAAGATCGCCGAAGCGATGGACAAAGTCGGTTCGGAAGGCGTCATCACTGTCGAAGAATCCAAGACGCTCGACTTCGAACTCGATGTCGTCGAAGGCATGCAGTTCGACCGCGGCTATCTCTCGCCGTACTTCATCACCAACGCCGACAAGATGATCGCTGAACTTGAGAACCCCTACATTCTCATCCACGAGAAGAAGCTTTCGGGTCTGCAGGGGATGCTTCCGGTTCTTGAAGCCGTCGTCCAGTCGGGCAAGCCGCTCCTCATCATTGCTGAAGACGTCGAAGGCGAAGCTCTTGCAACGCTCGTCGTCAACAAGCTGCGCGGCGGCCTCAAGGTTGCTGCCGTCAAGGCTCCGGGCTTCGGCGATCGCCGCAAGGCCATGCTTGAGGACATCGCTGTCCTGACGGGCGGCCAGGTGATCAGCGAAGACATCGGCATCAAGCTCGAGAACGTGACGCTCCAGATGCTCGGCCGCGCCAAGAAGGTGACGATCGACAAGGAAAACACGACGCTCGTCGACGGTTCGGGCAAAAAGGCCGACATCGAAGCTCGCGTGAAGCAGATCAAGGCGCAGATCGAGGACACGTCCTCGGATTACGACCGTGAGAAGCTTCAGGAGCGTCTTGCCAAGCTCGCTGGCGGCGTTGCCGTCATCAAGGTCGGCGGCGCAACCGAAGTCGAAGTCAAGGAACGTAAGGATCGCGTTGACGACGCGTTGCACGCAACGCGCGCAGCCGTTGAAGAAGGCATCGTCCCTGGTGGCGGCGTCGCGCTTCTCCGTTCCGGCAAAGCTCTCGACGCGCTGAAGCCCGAGAACGACGACCAGAAGGTCGGCATCAACATCGTCCGCAAGGCGCTGCAGGCTCCGGCCCGTCAGATCGCTGCGAACGCTGGTGAAGACGGTTCGGTCATCGTCGGCAAGATCCTCGAGAACGCGAAGTACGCGTTCGGCTACAATGCTCAGTCGCATGAGTATGGCGATCTCTACGCCCAGGGCGTCATCGACCCGACGAAGGTCGTGCGTTGCGCGCTGCAGGACGCTGCTTCGGTTGCTGGTCTCTTGATCACGACGGAAGCGATGATCGCTGACGTGCCGAAGAAGGATTCTGGTCACTCGCACGGCGCTCCTGGCGGCGGCATGGGTGGCATGGGCGGCATGGACTTCTAAGGAAGTTTTTTGCTGGCCCCGAGCGACTCCCCTCCGGGGAGCCGGCTGCTCGGCGCAACAGATAAATCAAAAAGCCCCGCAGCGATGCGGGGCTTTTTTTGTTCGGCCGATTTGAAATTCGTCACTTTGAAAATCTTGGGGGTAGATCCGGGGCACATCGGAAATCTGTTGTCCGTTCCAACTTCAAGCGCCCTAGGCCGATCGATCGCTGGTCCGTGTTCACGTTCACGGTTCTTGCTCGACTCGTATAAAATGTTGCTTCTCTCACGCCCGCGTAGACCGCGCGGTTGCTGGGCTCGCCTTCGCGGCGGAGCGAACTGGACAGAATCGTGAAGCAGGATCGCGTCGATATATTTGTCATCAACTTGAAGCAGGCTCCGGCTCGCCTAGCCTTCATGCAATCGCAGTTGGGCGACGGTTTCGAGCGCGTCGAGGGCGTGCAGGGCGTCAACGTTCCAGACTTTCTCAAGGGGCAATTTGGAGCCGAGTTGACGCCGGGAGAAGTCGGTTGCTACGCGAGCCATCTTGTCGCCGCGCGCACGATCCTGGAGCGCGGACTTGCCCACGCCGTCATTCTCGAAGACGACGCTCAGGTCGAACCCGATACATGGGACGCGGTCGCAGATGCGGTTCGTTTTCTATCCGATTGGGACGTGATCGGGCTGTCGGGCGCCAAACAACATCCGCACCGGAACGTAGCGTCTCTCGGGGCGCGCAATCTGGTCCGCTATTCGCGATTTCCGAAAGTGACAGCGGGTTACGTTCTGAGCCGAGCGGGTTGCCAAAAGCTGTTGGAGCCGCACTTGCGGTCTCGTCCGGTCGACGTCGACATTCGCTATGGGTGGGAAATGGGGCTGAATGGCTACGGCATCTTTCCGCCTCCCGTCCGCCAAGCCGGCGGCCTCGGCTCATCGATTCCGCGCAGCGGGCAGCAACGTTTTTATTGGCGAAAAGCCCCGCTCGGCTACGCCTGGGGGCGTGCCCGCGAACTTGCCGTGTTTCTGCGGACACGGAGTGCGAAGGTTGAGTAGTGGCTTCGCGAAGTGGCTTGGTGTGTTGTTGTCGGAAGAATTTTAAGCTCGGCGCTCTGCCTCGCTCGGATTTTCTTGGGCGAATTGTTCGAGCTTGCCAGCGTTGCGGGCTTCTTCAAGTGAGAGATATTTGCCTCTGGACATTGCTCACCTTTAGTCGAATTTCGTCTCTTTCTCGATGCGCTCAACCAGTTCGATAATATCGGTTCTCGAAGTATCTGTGTTTCTTATTCCAAACCATCGGCACCAGGAGACCGCAGCGCCGACCAACGCCGCAAAGCAAATAGATAGCCACACATAATATCCTGTCGTTTTAACTTCAACGAAGCTCAACCCCAAAGCGACGTTTAGAAAAAAACCGGAAAGGCCCGCAGCGATCCCGAAGTCCACTTTGGATGGCGGCTCCGTTTTCGCGAGGCGAACAATCTCCTTGATGTTGTCGGGCGTGAAAGGAATTTCTTTCATCGGACGCTTCCCCGCCATTCGGAGAAGTCTTGTTCCGCCCCGGCTAGGAGTTGTCCGCTGTTCAGTAACGACAGTGGACCCTTCCGCTGCGTCCGCATAATCGGGAGTAGACGCCGCTGTGTCGATCTTATCTGTGGCTGGGGGAGTCGCTGCGGCGATAGGCTTCGCCGCAGCCTTACCTGAGGGGAGCATCTTTGTTCTCCTCGGAGGCGTGATCGACCAAAGGCTGCGGCACCATTGTGCGGATGAGTTCCTGCAAGCTCAGCAAGCCATCCAGCGTCATGAAAACGGCTGACCGGAAGTGAGCCTCGCCATTGGGCGATAGCTCCAAAAAGCTGAGACGACCTCCTAAGGAGGACATCGTGAGCAAGACCCGATTGCAAATCGGAGCAGGATGAACGAACGACGCATCCATCTCTTGTGGAGTTACGGTCGTTGCCGACGCGGTGAGAGTGTCGGGCGCGTTCTGAATATCGGCATTTGCTTCTGCCATGCGTAAGTCTCCGAATCTGATGCTGCCCCATCACAGCACCTCCGGACAGCGAGGCCAAACCGTTCAACAAGCCAACCGGCTCTCGGCGCAATTTATAGTTGTTGACAGTCTGTCGCAGGTGCTCGCGGCGCGGCGAATTCCTGTACATTTATTCTTGCGCATTACTGAAAAATTTGAAGAAGAGCGTCCGCATGTTCAGTCATGTGCAGGCGAAGCGGAAACTTATTCTCAAAACCCCAAGAAAAAGGGAAGAATAGATGTCGGCCGATATCCTGTCCAAGCTCAAGACCTTACACGATGACGTTCGAGCGCGCATTGAGGCGACGCCGGACTTCAAAGCCATGAAAGCCGTCGAACGTGCCATTGGCGAGCTTTCGGACGTCCTTGCTGTGCCCGTTGCCGCGAATACCGACGCCGTAGAGGCGGTGTTGGCGGCGGACGCGGTCATGGAGCCAGTGGTCGAAGAGGCCGCTCCAGAGGCTGCTGCGGCCGCGGAAGAGGCAGCAGCGGCGGAGGCTGTCGCGGAAGAAGCGGCGATTGCCGAACCGACGGTCGAAGAGGTGGTCGAGGCGGCGGTAGCTGAAACTGCGGAAGCATCGGAAGCCGCTCCGGCCGAGGAGGCCGCCGAGGCTCCGGCCGAAGTTCCGGTCGAAGCGGAAGCTGCCGCTGAAGTCGCTCCGGAAGAAGAAGCCGCCGCGGCTCCTGATGCCGCTGCGGGGGAGGAAGCTCCGGCCGTTGCGTCCGCCGAATCCGAAGTGGCCGCCGAGGCCGCTCCGGAGGCGGACGGTGGCGGCGCGATCGAGGTGGCTGCCGAGGCTGCCGAAGATGAGCCTGTCGCGGCGGCGATTGTCACCAACGGTGCGGCGCATCCGACCGAGGCGCCCGCTGCTGCTCCCGCAGCGGAATAGCATTTAGCGTCCGGGCGGCTGTCGCGATAACGGAAGCCCCGGTGATGAGCCGGGGCTTTTGCGCGCGTTCTGACGGTCCGGATTTAAGAAAGCTTCGCGCCGATGCGGGCGAGCGCGGCGTAATCGAAGCGGCCCTGACGAAAGGTTGCGCTACGGCCGTGACGGCGCGCAGCGTCGCGAACGACGGTTTCGAGATCAAGGCGGGGCGTGACGCTGAAGCGTGTCAGCCACGCGCGCATGCCACGGCGGCCCAACGTGGGCATCGAGGCCATCGTGCCGAAGTCGACGATATGCAACTCGCCGGTTGGCGAAAGTTGTGAGACGGCGCGGTCGACGACGGCTTGCCACGGCGGAATCATCGACAGCGCATAGGAAATGAAAATGCGGTCGATGTTTTGCAGGCCGAAAAGATCGGTGGGCGAGAACGTCGTGGCGTCGGCCTGCGCGAGCGAAATCGTCTTTTTATATCCGCTGCGATTGATGGCGGCGCGCGCGGTCTTCAACATTTCCTCGGAGACGTCGAGGCCGTAGAAGTTCGCACGCGGATAGCGGTTCGCGGCGAGGAGAAGGTTGCGGGCGGTGCCGCAGCCGATTTCGAGCACCGTGCCGCCCGCCGGCGGATCGAGGTCTGCGATCATCTGATCGCGGCCGATGAGATAGTAGCGGCGCGTCAGATCGTAGATGTAGCGCTGATGGCGATACATGCCATCCATCGCGCTTGCCGCATTCTCGGTCATCGCGCGGGTCAAGCGTTTTTGATGTAGAGGTGAAAGCCGCCGTAGATCGCCGAGCGGTCCTTGGCGTGGATTTCGGCGGACTTGGCGGCGTCGTAGGTCCACTGATTCAGAGTGTCGTCGGCGACGCGGCCGGGAAGGATGCTCTCTTCGCCGGCGGTGCGGAAGATGACGCGCGCACCGGGACGCGCCGTGCGGGTGATCTCGCGCCAGAGCGAATTGAGGGCCTCGTCGTCCATCCAATCCTGGGCGTCGAGGAGGATGTAGCGGTCGAGGCTTTCCGCCGATTCACCCGAGAGGAAGCGGATCATATTATCATGGACGACATTGACCCGGTTGGCGCGGGCCTTGATCGCCATGAAGTTCGACTTTTCCAGATACGGCGGGCACGGGCCTTCGCCCTGGGCCGCATAGCTACGGCCGAAGGCTTGCCAGGCGAAGTAGTTGTCCTTGAGGTCGAAGCCCGTCGCGAGGCGCTCGGCGCGCTCTTTCAAAACTTCGTTCATCGGCCGGGCGCCGCCGCCCGAGAGGGCATCGTACTGGACGGGCGGAATGCCCAAGCCAAAAAGAGAAGCGCGATTGGAGGTGATCCAGCGCAGCACCGGGTGGTCGAAGGCAGGCGCGACTTCCCGCGCGAAAATCTCACGTTGCTCTTCGATCGAGCGGGCCTCGAGGATGCGCTTTGGCTTGGCGCCGAAAACGCGCGCCGCGATATGGCCGGTCGCGATGAAGCGTCCGAGCAGACCGAAATGATAGAAGTTCCGAGCGAACCGCGAGATGCGGCGGCGGCCGGTCAATTCGCGGCCTTCCCAATAGGCGCGCGTATCAGCGTCGAGGTGGGGGGCGATAAGGTCGTTATAGAGGTGGACGTTGCGCCGGTCGTTGGCTGCGCCGAAGAAGCGATAGAACGTGGCGTGGTTCGGCAAGTGCTGGGCCGCCGCGACTTTCAGCTTCAGCAGCGCGATGTGCGTCGCGTTGAGATCAATTGCGTAGATCCGCGCCGGATTCGCCGAGAGGTAGCTCATGACGTTGCAGCCGCCCGACGCGATGGTCATGATGCGGGTCTGCGGCGTGATTTCGAGCGCTTCCATATCGGCGCGCGGATCTTCCCAGATCTGGGGATAGACCATCGATCGGAAAGCGAATGTAAAGGTACGTTCGAGAATGCCGGCGATGCTCAGTGCACGATTTTGGTGCACTGCTTCGCTCAACAGATCGACGCTCGTCGGCTCAAGGACTTTTGCGGTCGCGTTCACTTGGGATTCTCCGTTCGCCGGCTCGCTTCTCGTCCGGCATAGTGCCGATTCAAGCGGCTTCGATCAACCATCGACCGGAAGGCGCTTGGGATGCGCGTGCGGCCAGATGATCTTTCCAACGAATAATTTCGAATTGACCGTCGAAGCGTTCACCGATCGCGGTGCAGCTTTCGACCCAGTCGCCGCAGTTCATATAATGGATGCCGTCGATCATGCGTGTGTTGGCGTGGTGGATGTGGCCGCAGATGAGGCCCTGCGTGTCGCGGCGACGGGCTTCGCCCGCGAGCGCTTCCTCGAATTCGCCGATGTAGTTCACGGCGCTTTTCACTTTGTGCTTCAGGAACGCGGAGAGCGACCAATGGCCAAGGCCTAGCATCCGGCGCATGGAATTCAGCGGAACGTTGAGGGCGAGAGCGGCGTCGTAGGAACGGTCGCCGAGGAATGCGAGCCAGCGCGCGTAGCGGACGACGACGTCGAATTCATCGCCGTGCAGGATAAGGTAGCGCTTGCCGTCGGCGGCTTCGTGAACGGCGTCGCGACGGATCTCGATATCGCCGAAGTTCGTGCCGGTATATTCGCGCAGGCCATCGTCGTGGTTGCCCGGAATGAAGACGATGCGTGTGCCCTTGCGGGATTTGCGCAGAAGCTTCTGGAGCACGTCGTTGTGGCTCTGCGGCCAGTACGCTCCGCGGCGGACCTTCCAGAAATCGACGATGTCACCAACGAGATAGAGGTTCTCGCATTCGACGTATTTCAGGAAATCGAGAAGGGCCGTCGACTGGCAATTACGCATTCCCAGGTGGACGTCGGAAATGAAAACGGTGCGATAGTTCAATTCCGGGTTCGGTGCGCTCAAGGTCGGCCCCCAGTCAGTACGCTTCCCATAAAAGCGGCTATGCATTTCATGTAAAACGTAGGACCGGATTCATGTAACAGGCGTATGACGAAGGCATGCGGCCGGATGCGTTCGATGCTGTAAAGACGCCGTAAAGCTGCGCTTTTGGCGTGTTTACCAACAGGGTGAATGAAATAGCGCCAGTTTCGCCGGCTGGCTAAGGCCTCGCCGCGAGACGTCCTGGCGGGATAAGGCGTCGGCCGGATAGGCCGGATAAAAAGGCGCACCGCCGTCTCGGGCGGCAGCGCGCCGAAAGATCAAAGCTCGGTGCGCTGAAAGATGTGTTCCCAGGCAAAGAGCAGAATGGTGTCGACGGCGCCAACCAAGAGAAACGCCAGCGCTATCGGATATGTCGAGTTTTCGGGCAGGCCCAAATCCACGCCCCGGGTCGAAACTGTCAGCGCCGAGACGAGACTGAGAAGGGCGAGAACGGCAAAGACGATTTGAACGAACTTGAGCGAACGGTCTCGCTCGTGGCCGATGCTTTCCATCAGGGCATTTCCTCAACGCAATACAAAACTGACGAACCCCGCGGAAAGGGAACTTAGTCGGAGCACAAGCGAAGGTGAAGTGAAATTTAATGATTTGTTAAGTAAGTGCCTTCGAAGCCAGCTCTTTAAGCACACTGCTTTGCTGTTCGGCATCCGATGGGAAGTTATCGGCGACCCACCAACGTTCGAAAGCTTCGAGGATGCGGCCGACCTGCGGTCCCGGCGCGACGCCGAGGGCCAGGACGTCGCTGCCCGAGAACGGCATTACGGGTACATGCCAGCGGTCTGGGAGCAAGGCTCGCGCCCGCCAATGGGGATTGTTGCTCGGCGCGCCGGAGTGTGCCCATGCCAGCCGCACCGCGCGGAGGAAAGTTTCCGGACCGAGCTTGTAGAGGGCGGCGCGGGCTGCCGCCTCGGACGTCACGGGGTCGATCGCGGGATCGCCGGCGGACGCGGCGGCAATGCGGGATGCTTCCGCGTTCGACAGGCGAAGTTGCTCGGCGAGAAACAATGCGTCGTCCGGGTGGCTGACGGCGAGCGCGGCGAGGCGGGTCAGGGCGTCGGGCGGCTCGCCGAGGGTTGCTTCGATCGCCGCCAAGCGTTCGAACCGTTCCGGCTCAAGGCGCGTCCTGACGACGAGCTGCAGGATGCCGATTTTGTACATCGCGTGGATGACGTCGACCGCGCCGGGAGCGGCAAGAAGTTTCAACACCTCGGCGCGGATGCGTTCGGCGGAGAGCAGCGAGAGGCCTTCTTTCAGTGCGTTCGTAGCGGCGAGCCCCGCCGGATCGAGGTGGCCTTTGCCGTACTCGGCGCTGAAGCGGAAGAAGCGAAGAATGCGCAGATAATCTTCGCGAATGCGTGCCTCCGGGTCGCCGATGAAGCGCACATGGCGCTGGCGCAGGTCATCGAGGCCGCCGACAGAGTCGTAGATCGTGCCGTTGGCCGTGCAATAGAGCGCGTTTATCGTGAAGTCGCGGCGTGAGGCGTCTTCCTCCCAGGAGGTTGTGAAGGTGACAACCGCGTGGCGACCGTCGGTCGCCACGTCGCGGCGCAGGGTCGTGACTTCGAACGACTGCTTATCGGTGACGACGGTGACGGTGCCGTGGTCGATGCCGGTCGGGTACGCGCCGAGACCTGCGGTCTGTGCAAGACGCATAACGTCTTCGGGGACAGCGGTCGTCGCGATGTCGATATCCCGGACCGGCCGGTCGAGGAGCGCGTTGCGGACGGCTCCGCCGACGATGCGGGCTTCGGCGCCGCCACCCGAAAGCGCCGCGAACACTTTGACCAGTGCGGGAGAATGGAGCCAGGCGCCGGTTACGCGCGGCCATTTAATTGCAGCCTCGGTCATGCGGTCAGGGCTTCGCCTTTGGGAGCTGGGATTCAGGCTCGTGGATGGTGTGTCCGGGTTCGAGCTTGCCGTTCACGACCGAGGCCGGGACGTAGACGTCGTTCGGGTCGTTATAGGTGCGGGAGGAAAATACTGTGAGCGTTAAGAGCATCAGCGCCGCTCCGGCAACAAACAGGCGGACGAGGGGAGCTTGTACCAAGACCGTCATCAGTCCCGGCCACTTGTCCTCGGAGAAGGCGATCCAGATGACGTAAAAAAAAGTCGGGAGCAGGAAGAAGAAAATATTCTCAATGACGATGCGGATCATGCGCTGAATAATCTCCGATGGAGCGTGCGGATTATTCCCGCTGTCGCCCCCCAAATATAGTGTTGTCCGTAAGGCATCGCATAGAAGTGTCGTTCGGCGCCGTTCCAAACGCGACTGTGCACCTCGTGGTTGGCCTCGTTCATCAAAAAAGCGAATGGAACCTCGAAAATATCGGCCACTTCGTCGGGATTGGCGGTCAACTTGAAGCCGGGGCGTACAAGGGCGACGGATGGCGTTATGATGAAGCCGGTGCCGGTTCGATAGGGCGGCAAGTAGCCGACGGGCTCGATGAAGGCGTGATCGAGGGCGATTTCTTCGCGGGTTTCCCGAAGAGCCGCAGCAAGCGGGCTCGCGTCGTGGGTCTCGACCTTGCCGCCGGGGAACGCGATTTGCCCGGCGTGGGACGGCAAATGCTCGGTGCGCGCCGTCAGCAGCACCGTCAGCGGCGAGCGGGCGATTATGGGTACGAGCACCGCGGCATGACGTAGCCCGGAGGCAAATCTGCCGATGCCGGGGTTCAGATCGTCGTCGCCGGGTGATTGCGGTTCATTGAGTAACGGCGGGCTGGCGAGCAGGCGCGCCCGGGCCAGCCGCTCGAAAGCGGCGGCGTCGAGATCGGGTATTGCCATATTGGAGGCGGAAAGCGGGTTCATTTCGCAACCTGGCTGAAATCGAAGCGTGGCGTCCCTGGGGTGGCCGGAGCCGGTTGAATCACGCTACCTTCGATTCGTCGTATCAACTGCGCCTCGTTTACAGGCAAATGGGACTGCGCGTGGCCTACTTACGTATGACATCGCCGTTTCGGATACAGGGCCTTTCGGCGCTGATGGCTGTGCTCGCGCTGGTTTGCCCCATCATGACGCCGCCCGCCGGGGCGATGTCGACCATCGATTTTCTGACATCGCTGTCCGACAGCGAGGTTGAAGCGTTTCAAACTTGGAAGACCGGCCGGGAGAAATTCAAAGCACAACTCGACGCGTATTGGGATGCCGTCGAGGAGAAACGGCAAGTGCGCAGAGCGAAGCGTGCGCGGAAAATCCCTTTTAGCGCCAGCGACTACGTGATGAGCTTTCCGCCGAGTTACAGGGGGCCATCTCTCGCGGGCGAACTCGCGCAGAAATACGATCGGTTTCTTGTCGCGCAGAGGGAGGCCAATCCGTCGCCGTCGAAAGAATTGTCGACCATTCCGGATTACCTCGCCGCCGCGAAGCGCGTTTACAACTTTGTTCCAGAACGGGTCTCGGAAAAAGAATTCAAACTGCGTTACGCTGCGGAGGCTGAGGTGCTTGGCCTTTCGAAGGAGCAAGTCGTGCGCGTTTATGCGCTCGAGACGGGCGGAAACGGCACCTACGACACGCAGGCGGGCATTCATCCGATCAAGAAGACAGGCCGGGCGATTTCGAGCGCCCTGGGTTATGGACAACTTCTCGACGCCAACTCGATCAACGAGCTTGCCCGCAGCGGCGCGATGTTCATCCGGCGGCTGACTGCGAAGTATAACGATCCGAGGAATTCGCCGGCGCGGAAGGCCCAGCTCAAGCACAAGCTTGTCGTGCTCAAGAAAATGTACGCCAACGTGAAGCATCAGCCGTTCGAATGGGACGTGCAGCAGGCTTATGCGAAGACGGAGGCGGGAATGGGCATCCATACCTTGAACATCGACTGTGATATCGGGCCGATGCTGCAGGCGACGAAGCTTCAGACGCTGCAAGACTTGGCGGCGAAGGACGGCCGGACGTCGCTTTCGGGGGCGGAACTCGAACTCATGAACCTTGCGGGTCCGATGACGGGGCTTGAGATGCTGCAGGCACCGGGAGCGGATGCGCCGACACCAAACTTTTTTGCGCGGCGCGCCTATTACGTGAATAAAATGGTGATCGGGCTCAATGGCGAGCAGCTTCGGGCGGAACTCGATCGGCGTATGACACGGGCAATCACCACGCCGGGATCGCTCGAATTCGTCAACGCCTTCGATACGATCTCGGAGCGGCGCGGGGTCGAGCGCTGAGCGCTCGACCCTCGGATGATAGGTGTGGTCTTCAGGCGCTCTGCGATTCGAGCGCCGGATAATCGATGTAACCTTTCTCAGTGCCGCCGTAGAACGACGCCGGGTCCTGAGCATTCAAAGGTGCATCCTGCTTTAAACGCAGCGGCAGGTCGGGGTTGGCAATGAACGTCTTGCCGAAAGCGACGGCGTCGACGACGCCAGCGTTGATCGCTGCATTGGCCGTTTCCGTGGTGAACTTCTCGTTGCCGATGAAGACGCCGCCGAATCTTTTCTTCAACTCGGGGCTGATCGAGTCCGCGCCTTGATATTCGCGGGTGCAGATGAACGCGATCTTGCGCTTGCCGACTTCGGTTGCGACGTAGCCGAACGTCTCCAGCGGATTGCTATCGCCCATATCGTGTGAATCGCCGCGCGGCGAGAGGTGGAGGCCGACACGATCAGCGCCCCAGACTTCGATGCAGGCATCGACGACTTCGAGCATGAGCCGGGCGCGGTTTTCGATGGAGCCGCCGTAAGCGTCGGTCCGCTTGTTCGTCGAATTCTGCAGGAATTGATCGAGCAGATAGCCATTGGCGCCGTGCACCTCGACGCCGTCGAAGCCTGCGCGCTTGGCGTTCTCGGCACCGCTGCGATAGGCAGCGACAATGCCGGGGATTTCGCTCAATACAAGAGCGCGCGGAGTGACGAAATCTTTCATCGGGCGCATCAGGCTGACGTGACCCTTGGGGGCAATCGCGCTCGGAGCGACGGGGAGCTCGCCATTGAGATAGAAGGGATCGGAGATACGGCCGACATGCCAGAGCTGCAACAGCATGGTGCCACCGGCGGCGTGGACGGCATCGGTGATCTTCTTCCAGCCCGCGACCTGCTCATCCGACCAGATGCCCGGCGTATCGGGATAGCCGACGCCCTGAGGTGTCACCGCGGTCGCTTCCGACAGGATCATTCCGGCCGAGGCGCGCTGCACGTAATATTTGCGCATCATGTCGTTCGGGACGCGTCCGGCGCTTGCGCGGCAGCGCGTCAAAGGGGCGAGGACAACGCGGTTCTTGAGATTGAAAGCGCCGGCTTTGAGCGGATCGAACAGAGATGTCATGTGAGATATCCGGATTTATCGATGGAGACGCGCGTGCATTAGGGCGCATAGTTCGGAACGGACGAACTCTCTCAGATGTGGCATTGGCAGTAGGGCAGACAACTGCGGCGTACCACCGCTGCCGCATAATAAATGGGCAAGGTTCCCAGCTGTTTGCGAGGTCTATGGCCTGGAGCGCACCTCGTCGGCCGGCAACGGCTTGGGAAGGGTAGAAATATCCCGCAGCCATTCTTCAGCCATGTCGTCGCTTATCGCGTGGGCGATCTTCGCGGCTTTGGCGGCGCTCAGTCCGTTACTGCGGAGGGCGGCGGCGAGCAGGGCGATGAATTCCTCGATCTCGAAGTAGGATGTGTGGATCAGCTCCTTCCAGGAGAGTTGTTGCGAGAGATCGCGCCCGATATCGCCCATTCCTGTGGCCGTCGCGGTCATGCCCAAAAGTTCGCGGGCTTTTCGCAGCGTTTCCGTGGCGTGTGTCTCGCTATATTTGGCAATCTTAGAAGCCACTGCTTCAGGCAGCGGCACATAACGCGGTGAGAAAAGAGGCGGGGTCGGAGACACGGATCGCACGGATTCACCCCGGCGATCGTTACCCCAGGTTTCCTGGCGCACGGAATCCCAAACGAGGCGATCAATGGCTTTTGCCAGCGGAATGCCGATGAGGTGTGCGAAGCCGCGGAAGAGGCCGATGCCGATGGTCGTTATCAGAAGATAGAAGCCGATGATCGGTCCCATGATGAATGTGACCGCCGTTGCCAAGGCCCAGATCGTCGACACGAGCGATTGAAGCGTCCAATCCTTTTTCGGATCTGCGTCGACGGTCGCCAACTTGGCAAAGATATCTTTGAGCCATTGCGTATCGGGATTCCACGAATGGACCAGATAGACCATGGCGTAGCCCAGTCCGAAGATCGTTATCAGCAGGGGGATGAGCGAGAAAACGGGCACAAGAAAATTCGATGGAATAATTGCCCGTTGCAGCGCGCGCACGTTCGCCAGCGCACTAATTGCTTCGTCGTCGTGGTGCCAGAGGCCCACCCACCTCTTTTCGTAAAGGTCGCGAACCGTCGTCTTGTCGCGATCCGAATACCAGCGCTTCGTCAGTCTCTCGATGGCCGTGAGAATTGCGAAGCACATGACGACATAGCCGAAGAAGAAGCTCAGCACGGGATAGTAGAAATTGGCGAAGGCCTTGTCGCCCAGAGACGCCGAAACCGTCTGCGCGAACGGAAGATCGAAGTATTTCGATGCGAGGAGGCCGATCGCCAACAAGAGAACTCCGACGCCTGTCACGTAGGCGACCTGTCCCCAGATGTTGAGGCGGTTGAACAGCAACCAGCTTGGCTTAAAGTCGAGGAATGGCGTGCCGACCGTGAGCCAGGATTTCAACCGTTCCAAAGGCGCGGCTTTTGCTGCCGAGCGCAGGAGCGCATCATAGATCACCGAACCGCCGTGGCTGTGGCCGATGACGTAATAGTCGATGCCCGCTTCGTCGTATCCGCGAAGCTGCTCGTAGAGCTTCGCACCGGCCTCGCGCCGCTTCGTTTCGCTGTTCGGGCCGGTGCCCCAGTGGAACGGCACGACTTCGATGTCGTCTCCCGCCAGTTCGACGATTTCCGCCGTCTTTTTCTGAAACGCACTATCCTTCTGCCACCACGATTGGCCAACGTCGTCGGGAACGCCTGCTCCGGTGCCGTGGACGGTCACGACTTTGATTTTAGCGGGCACCGCTTCCGCCGGAACTGCAGATGGTTCGTTTATCGTCACCGGGTCGCGGGCTTTGAGGGCCGAACTCGTCTCGGGCATATCGACACCTTCTCGAAGATCGTTCGTCGCGCCGTTTTTGGCGGCGGCGGGGGTTTCGGTTTGCATCGTTTCGGCTTGATGAATTTCGACGGTGGGATTTTCGGGTTCGGCCGCCGCAACGGGCGGCGACGGACGCGCCGGCGCGCTGGGCGATGGATTGAGTTGCCGGCGGCTTAGCTTGGGCAACCGGGCGCGCGCCACTGGGATTCCGCTGTTCGCGGCGTCGACGAGCGTCGGCGGTTCGTAAACGATATCCTGAACGAGATCGCCGCGTGCTTCCTTGACGGTTTGGCCGAGGCGCGAGATCGCACTTTGATGGATCGTTTCGTTGAGGGATGCGAGGCTACTTGCGACGGCGCTCGTTCTCCAGCCGCGGAAAACGCTGCGGCGGCGCTCAGAAAGCCCGCTCAAATTTTGTTGGATAAGACGCACATACGGTAAAATGCGGCCGACGGCGTAGGGCCATCCCCTTGACGAATAGTGTTGGAGCCCGAGATGATCGGGCTTGCTCTCGCGGCGCAATTTTTCGATGTCGATGGCGAGGTCGGTCGTCGCCCGGATGCGTTCGGCCATCCAGAGCAGCGCGACATCTGACAGCGCCGTTTCGGGCCAGCCACCGCCGACATCGGCGTGCGTTCCGGCAAACCAGGTTTGCTCGACGTACTGGTATGACGGCAGCCGGATGTCGTCGGGATAGCTGAAGAACGCTGGACGAAACGGGCTGCGCGCCTCGTCGATGGACAGCGCGTGCAGCGCGACGTCGATGGTGTCGTGCAATCGCGTGTCGTGGTAATCCAATTTGCGGCTCAACCACGCCGACGACCAAAACGGATTGCCGATATTGCCGACCGTGTCCCAGACGCCGAGGCAGCGGATCCGGACCGGATAATGACACGACGCGCTGATCTCCGCGACAGCGTTAAAATCGCGTTTGTGCTCGGGTCGGCGATAGAGGGCCCAGGCGTCGTCAATAGAGAAGCTGCTGTCTTTGCGGGCGAGGCCGAAGAGCGTGATCAAGCTCGCGAGACTGCGTGCTTCGTAGGCGCCGCGAGAAAAGCCAAAGAGGTAGATCTCGTCGCCGGGCTCGTAGACGTTGCTGAGAAACTGATAACCGGCCTTGATCCGATCGCCGATCTCAAAGCCGAGCGCGCCTTTCAGAAATGCCAATCCCTGGTTTTGCGAGGTCGCGATGCCGACGATATAGCGGGTGAGCTGGCGAACGCCGTGAGGATCTTCGAAGAGAATGGCGCGGTTGAGCTTGGCGACGTTCGTCAGCGGGGACGCGCCGTCGTCGTCGTTCCAGGTGCCGTCGAGGGAGCAGATGAGCCGTTTCATTCTGCCGTGCTCCCGAAGGCCTCCATTGCGGACCCAATGACGCGAAGCCCGGTACGTAAATGCTTTTCGCGGGTATAAGTCCGGAGTTTAGGCTGCCGAGAGGTTATACGGCGGCGCGTGCGAGCGTAAACCGTCGCGACCGGCAGAGAGCAATACGCGCCGCTTGGGATGGCGAAACGGCCACAACTGTGCCCGGCCCATCATGGACGCGCGGGCCCCATCCTCGGCAATCCGCCGGCGCGAGACGGTTGAGGTTGCCTGGATCCCGGCCTGCGCCGGGATGGCGTTGGTCTTTTTGTCATCCTCGGGCTCGTCCCGAGGATGACGGTTTGGCGCGCAGTCAAAAACTTAGGGCCACTTCACCACGGGCGGCATCGAGGACAGAATGGACTCGACGTTGCCGCCGGTTTTCAGGCCGAACGTCGTGCCGCGGTCGTAGAGCAGATTGTACTCGACGTAGCGGCCGCGGCGGATCAACTGCTCCTCGCGCTGGGCGTCGGTATAGGCCATCGTATAATTGCCGCGCACGAGCATCGGATAGACACTGAGAAACGCGCGCCCAACGTCCTGCGTGAAGGCGAACGCGGCATCCCATCCGCCCTCGGCGTCGGGCGGCGTCAAATAATCGTAGAAGATACCGCCGACGCCGCGCTTTTCGTTCCGGTGCGGCAGGAAGAAATATTTGTCGCACCAGTCTCGGAGCTTGGTGTAATCGACGATCGGGTGGTTCGCGCAGGCGCCATACATGCCGGCGTGAAATGCGAGCGTATCCGCATCGGCATCCGTGCGCCGCTTGTCGAGGACGGGGGTTAAATCGGCGCCGCCGCCGAACCACCATTTGTTCGTGACGATCATGCGCGTGTTCATATGAACTGCGGGCACGTTCGGATTGATCGGATGGGCGATGAGTGAAATTCCGGAGGCCCAGAATTCCGGATTTTCCTCGGCACCCGGGATTTGCTTGCGGAACTCGGGCGCAAATTCGCCGTAGACGGTCGAGGTGTGCACGCCAACCTTCTCGAATACGCGGCCGTGCATGAGGCTCATGACGCCGCCACCGCAATCGGGAACGCCGTCTTTGGCTCGCTCCCACGAAGTGCGAACGAACGTACCGGGAGCATCCTGCCCATGCGGGGCGGTTTCAGGAAGGCCCGTTTCCAGCCTTTCAAATGCGGCGCAGATGTCGTCGCGCAGCTTTTCGAACCAGGCGCGCGCAGTGGCTTTTTTCTGCTCTAGTGGCAAATCGGGGGCATTCATTGAATATTCTACACCGTGTCTTGTTTTTGACCGAAAAGACCCTTAGCTCCACCGGTATCAACGATCAACATCCGGTCGCCGTCGCCAGTCGGATCTAACCGATTTTGCGATTGGGCGCCGCTTTTGTCTTTGCGATAGATCATCATGCTGCGACGCCTTATGAGCTGGGGTGAGACCCGCATCAAGCCGTTCGACAAGCGTGCGATCGTGCGCCCGCCGGATACGCTGTGGGCTTTCTACTGGTTCTTCATCAAACCGCTCTGGCCGTATTTCCTGCTGCTTCTGGTTGCGGGATGCCTCGGCTCGACGATTGAAGTCGCGCTCGTGGGGTTTGTCGGCGCCATCGTCGACAAGATGCGGACGCACGGCGATCCGGCGACATTCGTTTCGACCTACGGCTGGATGCTGACATTCATGGCGTTCGTGGCGCTGGTGCTCCGGCCCATCGTCTCGACGGCGCATGACTTCATCAAGAACCAGATCCTTGCGGCCGGCGTGACATCACGCGTTCGCTGGCAAACGCACCGCTACGTGATGCGCCAGAGCCTCGGCTTCTTCCAGAACGATTTTGCGGGCCGCGTCGCCAACAAGATCATGCAGACCGGGGCCTCGCTCAGAGAAAGTCTCGTGCAGCTCATCGATGCCATCTGGTACGCGAGTGTGCAGTTCGTCGGATCGGCGTTCCTGTTCGCAGCTTCCGATTGGCGGCTGACGATCCCGCTGGTGATCTGGCTCGTCGCCTATGTCGTCACGCTGCGCTATTTCGTGCCGCGCATCAAAGAACGATCGACGATATCGTCGGAAGCGCGTTCGATGCTGATCGGACGGATCGTCGACAGCTATACGAACATCATGACGGTGAAGCTCTTCGCGCACGCCGAGCGCGAGGATGCGTACGCGCGTGAGGCGCTGACCGAGCAAATGCAGAAGTGGCAGGCCTCGCTCAGTCTCGTCACGGGCATGCAGGTCGTGCTTTACATCCTCAACGGCTTTCTGCTCGTCGTGACGACGGGCACCGCGATCTGGCTGTGGACGCTGCATCATGTGTCGGTCGGCGATATCGCCGTCGTCAGCGGTCTCGTCATCCGTATCGTGACGATGTCGGGTTGGGTGATGTGGACCATCGCGGACGTCTTCGAGAATATCGGCGTCGTGCATGAGGGCATGGAGACGATCTCGCGTCCCAACGCACTCGTCGATGCGCCCGAGGCAAAGCCACTTAGCGTGCCGCGCGGTGAGATCCGCTTCGATCATATCCATTTTCACTACGGGGCGGGACGCGCCGCTTCGGAGGATGCGCCGGTGCGCGTGATCGAAGCTCTGTCTCTCAACGTACGGCCGGGGGAGAAAGTCGGTCTCGTCGGGCGTTCGGGTGCGGGCAAGTCGACGCTCGTCAACCTGCTGTTGCGCTTCTACGATCTTGAAGGCGGCCGCATCGTCATCGACGGGCAGGACATCTCGCGCGTGACGCAGGACAGCCTCAGAGCGGAAATCGGGATGGTGACGCAGGACACGTCGCTGCTGCATCGGTCTGTGCGCGACAATATCCTGTATGGCCGTCTCGACGCGACGGAGGCGGATGTTATTGCGGCTGCGAAGCAGGCCGAAGCGCACGATTTCATCTTGGGCCTTGAGGACATGAAAGGCCGCAAGGGCTACGACGCGCACGTCGGGGAGCGGGGCGTTAAGCTTTCGGGCGGTCAGCGGCAGCGCATCGCCATTGCGCGCGTTCTGCTGAAGAACGCGCCGATCCTGGTGCTCGACGAAGCAACAAGCGCGCTCGATTCAGAAGTCGAGTCGGCGATCCAGGCGAGCTTCGAGACGCTGATGCACGGCAAGACCGTGATCGCGATCGCGCATCGACTTTCGACGATTGCGGCGATGGACCGGCTCGTCGTGATGGACGACGGGCGGATCGTAGAGGAAGGCTCGCATGCCGATCTGCTGAAGCGCGGGGGCATTTACGCGCAACTCTGGCGGCGCCAGTCCGGCGGTTTCCTGGCGCGCGAAGCGGCGGAGTAAGACCGGCGTTGTTCACCTCAGTTGCAGCGCGGCTAGCGTTTGCCGCGCTGTCCGTTTGCGAGCGAGGGCACCTTGCTTGATAGAAGCGCGTGCAACTCGTTGATGGCGTGGCGGACGTTGAAGAAGCGCGGAACTTCGACTTTGTAATCGATATAGGCACGGCCATAGCGGGCTTCGAGCCAAGGTTCTTCGGTGATCGCCATCATCGCGTAAACGATGACAAGAGTGGCAGCAAGCAGCGTCGCATCCCAGGCCCACGCCGCCAGCCCGAGCGTCGCGAATGCGAGAATGGCTGTCGCGTACTGAGGATTGCGCGTCCAGCGATAGACGCCTCCGGTCGCAAGGCCGCTCACCTGGCAATAGGTTGCCTTTCGTCCGAGCGACCACAGCGTATAGGCGTAACCGATGCCGGAAGCGAAGGAGACAGCGGCGAGTGCAATCCGGAATGGGACCATCTGCCCGGTGAGCGTCGTCAAAAAGCGCTCAGCCGCCAGAATCAAGACGGCGATGTTCAAAGTTCGAAAGAGAGACCAGAAGAGGAAGCTTTTCAGCGAGCCGACTGGTGGCGCCGGCCATATCCGCCATGCCGGCTTCATCCGGCCGGCAATCATTCCTGCTATCAACAGAAACGCCGACGCGATGCCGGCAATCGTTAGTAGTCTATCGATCGTCATGCGATTTTGCGAATTGGCGAGGCGATTCGACAGATTTGCGCCATTCGCGTGTCACGTGTGCGACAAAGCGTGATTGGCGTCAGGCGCTGGGAAACCCATGCGTTTGCCGTAGCGCTTCACCGAGAACCATCGCGGCGGCGACGGCGACGTTCAACGACCTCAGTCCAGGCAGCATCGGAATTGTAATCCGCGCATCGACACGGTCGTGCACACTATCTGGAACGCCCGCGCTTTCGCGACCCAGTAACAGCGTGTCGTCGGCCTCGAATACGAAGTCGCAATAAGGTGCAGCTGCCTTGGTCGTTAGGAGGATGAGACGACCTTGCGATGCCGGTGAGGCAACACGCCCGGCCATGAAGGTTTCGAAGCTTACGTGCCTCGTCAGATCGACGAAGGACAGATAGTCGAGCGCGGCGCGCTTCAAGGAACGATCGCTCATATCGAAGCCCGCCGGGCCAATGACGTCGACTGGTACACCGAAGCAGGCGCAGAGCCGAAGAATCGTACCCGTGTTCTGGGCAATGTCTGGCTGATAGAGGGCGAGGCGCATCGCGGGGTCTCTGCGCCACGGCAGACATTTGTGTCCAGTGCGACATATGCGCCAAATTGCCCCTCACTTTTTGTCGCGCTTTCCGATTGATAGCAACATCAAACGCTGTCAGAACATGCAATCAGGGAAGAAGCGAACGAACGAGAGACCAAAAACTAGGCAGCCGATTGCGGGGATCTCCTCTCTTCAACCGGGATAGCCTTAGGCTCTGGTTCACAATCCGGGAGGCGTGCGTTGAGCACAGAAGCCTTAGAGCCGAACCGCCGGGATTTCCTGGTGGTTGCTGGAAATGCTTTCGCAGCTGTCGGCGCCGCGTCGCTTCTTTGGCCTTTCATCCAGCAGATGAACCCCGATGCCAGCACGATGGCGTTGTCGTCGGTGGAGGTTGATCTTGCTCCGGTGAAAGAGGGCCAGGCGATCACCGCGATGTGGCGCGGCAAGCCGATCTTCATTCGGAGCCGGACGAAGGCGGAGGTCACATCGGCGGTCGATGTCGACGTCAAGAATCTTCCTGACGGCCTTGCGCGCAATGAGAACCTGCCAGCCGACGATCCGGCGACGGACGCCAACCGCACGATCAAGGGGCATGAAAACTGGATCGTGCTGATCGGCATCTGCACGCACCTCGGGTGCATTCCGAAGGGGCAGGTGATGGGCGACGAGCGAGGTGAGTTTGGCGGCTGGTTCTGCCCTTGCCACGGCTCGCAGTACGACACCTCCGGACGCATTCGGAAAGGCCCGGCGCCGCGCAATCTCGAAGTGCCGACCTACGCGTTCATGACCGATACCAAGATCAAGATCGGCTAGGGGGAGAGACCACATGGGAGGCCGAACCTCGAATTACGTCGCGACGACGCGGTGGGGCAAATGGCTCGATGAGCGGCTACCGATCGGCCGCGTCGTGAAGAACCAGTTCATCGATTATCCGACGCCGCGCAACCTCAACTACCTTTGGACATTCGGCGGCATTCTGTCGTTGATCCTCGTGGGTCAGATCGTGACCGGCGTGATCCTCGCGATGCATTACCAGCCAAGCGCGACGGGGGCGTTCGATTCCATCGAGCATATCCGGCGCGACGTGAATTACGGTTGGATGATCCGAAACTTCCACTCAGTCGGCGCGTCGATGTTCTTCTTCGCCGTCTATGTGCACATCTTCCGCGGCTTCTATTACGGCTCATATAAGGCGCCGCGCGAGGTGCTTTGGATCCTCGGCGTGCTGATCATGCTGCTGATGATGGCGACGGCATTCATGGGGTACACGCTGCCCTGGGGGCAGATGAGCTTCTGGGGCGTGACGGTGATCACCAACCTCTTTTCCGCGCTCGACACCATCATCAACGGGCTTGGCACGGCGATCGTAGAGTGGCTTTGGGGCGGCTACGCCGTCTCGGGCGTGACGCTCAATCGTTTCTTCTCGCTGCACTACCTGTTGCCGTTCGTGCTGACGGGTGTCGTTGTGCTGCACATCTGGGCGCTGCACGTCGTTGGGCAAAACAATCCGACGGGGCTCGACCTCAAGGAAGCGGACGATTGCATCCCGATGCATCCCTATGCGACGTCCAAGGATGCGGTCGGGATTTTCGCGTTCCTCCTGCTTTACGCGTGGTTCGTGTTTTTCGTGCCCGACTATCTCGGACACGCGGATAATTACGTCGAGGCGAACCCGCTCGTCACGCCGCCGCATATCGTGCCGGAATGGTATTTCCTGCCGTTTTACGCAATCCTGAGAGCCTTCACGAGTTCGTTCCTCGGAATTCCGCTCGGGCAGTACGCCAAGCTTTGCGGCGTCGTCGCGATGTTCTCGGCGGTGGTCGTCATCGCGTTCGCGCCGTGGCTCGACACATCTCGCATCCGGTCGGCGAAGTACCGGCCGATTTTCAAGTGGTTCTTCTGGTTCTTCCTCTTCACGTGCGTGGCGCTCGGCTATCTCGGTTCGAAGCCGGCGGAAGGCGTGTACGTGGTGGCGTCCCAGATTTTCACGGTCTGCTACTTCCTGTTTTTCCTCGTCGCGATGCCGATCGTCGGGATCATCGAGACGCCGCGCCGGTTGCCACGCTCGATTAGTGAATCGGTGCTCGGCAAAGGCGGAGGCGGACTTCCATCGGGTGCGGCCGCCGCCCCTGACGTGCGCTAGGGGACGACAGATGAAACAACGCATCTCTCTTGCACTTCTGTTCGCGCTCTCGGCGGTTCTCGCAATCACGAGCGTTTCGGCGGAGGAATCGAGTCACCCGGAGATCGAGCGGCAGAAGTGGTCGTTCTCCGGCTTCGGCGGGCAGTTCGACACGGCGCAGTTGCAGCGCGGCTTCCAAGTTTATCAGAACGTTTGTTCAAACTGTCACGGACTCAAGCGTCTGGCGTTCCGAAATCTCGTCCAGCCAGGCGGCCCGGAATTTCCGGAAGCCGCCGTGAAAGCTCTCGCCAAGAGCTGGCCGAACCAGATCACGGACGGTCCGAACGACGAAGGCAAGATGTTCGAGCGGCCGCCGTTGCTGTCCGATCCGATCCGCGGGCCTTATCACAACGATCAGGAAGCGCGGGCGGCACAGAACGGCGCGCTGCCGCCGGACCTTTCGCTAATGGCGCGGGCGCGCAACGTCGAACGCAATCCGAGCTGGTGGATTCATCCCTTCCTGATGATCGGTGACATCGCCCATGCCTATCAGGAAGGCGGCGCCGACTATATTTATGCATTGCTGAACGGGTTCTCGGACCCGCCCGCCGATTTCAAGCTGACCGATGGCAAGTCCTACAACAAGGTCTTCGCCGGCCATCAGATCAGCATGCCGCCGCCGCTTTCGGACGGAGCCGTGCCGTACTCCGACGGGACGCCGCCAACGGTGGAAAACTACTCTCGCGACGTTGTCGCATTTCTGTCATGGGCGGCCGATCCGTCGCTCGATACGCGCAAACGGATCGGATGGCAGGTCGTTTTATATCTGATCGTCACCACAGGCTTGCTCTATCTCGGCAAGCGGCGGATCTGGGCCGGCATCAAGCACTGACCCGGAGCGCTTGTGACGATTTGTAAACTGGAAGGCCTCGCTTGCGGGGCCTTTTTCTTTTATCTGGGCGAAAGCATCTAGAGACGGAGCAGGTGGGAATGACGGCGTCGGTACTCGGTATTGTGGGCGGTAGCGGGTTTTATCATTTGCCGGGTCTCTCAAATCCCGAATGGAAGGCCATCGAAAGCCCGTGGGGCGCGCCGTCCGACGACGTGCTGTTCGCGGATATTGACGGCCTGCCGATCCGGTTTTTGCCACGACACGGGCGCGGCCATAAGCTGTCGCCGTCCGGCATCAATTATCGGGCGAATATCGACGTGCTGAAGCGCGCGGGCGTCACCGATCTCGTTTCGGTTTCGGCGTGCGGATCGCTCAAGAAGAAATACCGGCCGGGCGATTTCGTTCTTCCCGATCAGTTCATCGACCGGACCTTCGCGCGCGAGAAATCATTTTTCGGCAATGGCTGCGTCGCGCATGTCGCGATGGGCGATCCGATCAGCCCGTTGCTGATGAAGGCGCTCGAAAAGTCGGCGAAGGCGGAAAAGATCAAAGTCCACAGGGGCGGCATCTACTTGGCGATGGAGGGTCCGCAGTTCTCGACGCGCGCCGAAAGCAATCTCTATCGCTCGTGGGATTGCGACGTCATCGGCATGACCAACATGCCGGAAGCCAAGCTCGCGCGTGAAGCCGAGATTTGCTACGCGAGCGTTGCGATGGTGACGGACTACGACTGCTGGCACAGCGATCATGCTGACGTCGATGTGGCGTCCATCATCGAGGTGATGCACGAAAACACGGAGCGGGCGCAGCGGCTGGTCGCGCATCTCGCCCGCGACTTTCCGCGCGATCATCCTCCTTGCCCGATCGGTTCGGATCGGGCGCTTGAAGTTGCGCTCATTACTCCGCCCGAAGCGCGCGATCCGGAACTGATGAAAAAGCTCGATGCCGTCGCGGGGCGGGTGCTCGGGTAGGATCGGCGGCTCGTGATGTGAATGTCTTCCGCGGCCTGTCTGGATCCGGTCTTCGCCGGGATGACGGCAGGTCGTCAATTCGGGATGCTGATCAGGATCTTCATTTTGATCAGCCACGGGAAGGCCCATTCCAACGTCGCGCCGAGAACCCACAGGACGGCGCCGAGCAAGATGAGCGCCGGGATGCTCGCGAGCACGGCTTTGAGGAAAAACAGGACGAGCTTGGCGAACGGCACATCGATGCTTCGAACCGTCGCTGGTATGAGCGGACCGGCCGGACCACTTGCCGCGCCGGGGCTAAAGTCGGCGGCCGCGTAGATCTGAGGTTGCGGTCTTGGACGGTCCTCGGCGTCAAGGGGCTCCGAACCCATCGGCAGCGACGGAGCGGCGGCGCGCTCCTGGGCAGCGCGTTCGCGGGCTTCTCGGGCGCGAGCTTCCTTTTCGCGTCTGAATGTTCTCGGCAGGTCTTCCGTGTCGTCCAGGAGCGGGTCGAAGTCGGGTCCGGCGGTTGAGGACGCACCTTGAGCTGTCATTCGCGTTGTCCCTCAGGCAAAGACCTGCCGCCGGTGCCAAATGATTCAGCACGACAGCGTTGCTCTAAGTCTACCTACTGTTGGGAGATATTGCTATTTTGCGCCGTCAATTTGACGGGAGTGAAGCACGTGAAAGACTTCGACGGCCTGAAAGACCTTATTCGCACCATCCCCGACTACCCCAAGCCCGGCATCATGTTCCGGGATATCACCACGCTGCTTTCCGACCCGAAAGGGCTCAAAAAGGCGATCAAAGGCATGGCAAAGCCGTTCGAGGACGAGAAGATCGACGCGGTGGCGGGCATCGAGGCGCGTGGCTTCATTCTCGGCGGGGCGATCGCGGATCGCCTCGAATGCGGCTTCATTCCGATCCGGAAGAAGGGCAAACTGCCGTGGAAGACGATCGGGCAGGAATACACGCTCGAATACGGCGTCGACGTTATCGAGATTCATGAGGATGCCTTCGAGAAGGGATCGCGCGTGCTGATCGTCGACGACCTGATCGCGACGGGAGGAACGGCGGAGGCGGCTGTGAAACTCGTTCAGCGCTCCGGCGGGAAAGTGGTTGGCGCAACTTTCATCGTCGATCTGCCGGATCTTGGCGGCATGAAGCGTCTCGACGATCTTGGCATTACAAGTCATGTGCTCGTCGCATTTGGTGGTCACTAGAGACCGGCTGTGAACCTCAAAAACGAACACCTTCCTGATGCGCTCGATCGAATCGCCGTCTGGCGAGGCGATCCGCGCGCGGTTCAAATGTGTCCCGCTTGCGGGGCACCGGGGGTGGAGATCATCGACAGGTCAGCGCGTCCCTATTCGGAATGGTACGCGCTGACGTGTGCCGCTTGCGGCCTCGATGCCTCGCTGCATATTCCTTTACCCGGCCCTGCCAGCATTTGAGCATGGCAAACGGTACGCGTGAGATTGTTCTGTTGCCCGGTCTCGACGGGACGGGTGAATTGTTCGACCGGCTGGCGGCGCGGCTCGAGCCAGAACTCGACGTCAAAATCGTCCGCTATCCGCAGGATCCGTCCCTTGGCTACGCGGGCTATGCCGAAATTGTCCGCAACGAGATTGGAAACCGGTCCGTTTATCTTCTCGGGGAATCCTTCTCCGGACCCGTTGCGGTTCGCGTCGCGGCCCAACTCGGGCAGCAGGTGCAAGGGATTATTCTGGCCGCGACGTTTCTCAAGAACCCCTGGCCGGGCGCGCTCCTTCGCCGTGCAGCTCTCGTCAATCCACGCTCGACGCCGGCGAAGATACGCGATGCGATCCTCATGGGGGATTACGGTGACCCGGAACTCGTCAGTAAAATCGGGGAGATCGTTCAGACTTTGTCGCGCCGGGTTCGCGCCGCACGCGTGCGCGCCGTCGCGGACGTAGACGTGCGGGACGATTTCGCGCGGCTGGCCTGCCGGATCCTCGTGCTTCATGGCCGAGGCGATTGGCTGGTCCGCAAGTCGCCGATTCAGCTGGCAGTGTCGGAGAAGGGAATGGCGCGGATGGTCGTTCTCCCTGGCGCGCATATGCTACTGCAGACACGCTCGGCGGAGGCCGCGGCGGAGATTATTCATTTCACCAAGTCCACTGCGGAGGCCCACTATGAAGCTTGATGGCGTGCCGTCGCGAACGATCTGGCTCGAACCGGATGGCTGGTCGGTCGGGATCATCGATCAGACGCTGTTGCCACATAAGCTGGTGCGGCCGGCGCTGAAGACCGTCGAGGATGCTGCCCGCGCCATCAAGACGATGCAGGTGCGCGGTGCGCCGCTGATTGGCGTCGCGGCCGCTTACGGTGTGGCGCTCGCAATGCGCGCCGACGCTTCGGACGCGAGCCTCGATCATGCAATTGCGTTTCTCGGCGAGCAGAGGCCGACCGCCGTCAACTTGCGCTGGGCGCTGGAGGATCTTCGCGCGACGCTTGGCCCGCTCGCGCCAAGTGTCCGCGCCGCCTCAGCCTACGCGCGGGCGGCAGCTCTTGCCGACGACGATATCGAGACGTGCCGGAAAATCGGCGTCAACGGTCTCGCTCTGATTCAGGAGATCGCGCGCAGGAAAGGCGGGCGGCCGGTCAACGTTCTCACGCATTGCAACGCCGGCTGGCTCGCGTGCGTCGATTGGGGAACCGCGACGTCACCGATCTATCATGCGCATGACGCGGGAATTCCGGTGCATGTCTGGGTCGATGAAACGCGGCCGCGCAATCAAGGGGCGGCGCTGACCGCGTTCGAGCTTTTGCAGCATGGCGTTGCGCACAGCCTGATCGCGGACAATGCGGGCGGGCATTTCATGCAGCACGGCGACGTCGATCTCGTCATCGTCGGCACGGACCGGGTCACGGCCAACGGCGACGTTGCGAACAAGATCGGCACTTATCTCAAGGCACTAGCTGCCCACGATACCGGCGTGCCGTTCTATGTGGCGCTGCCCTATTCGACGATCGACTGGAGAACGGGAAAAGGCTGCGATATTCCGATCGAAGAGCGCAGCGCAGATGAAGTTCTGAGCGTGCAGGGACGATTGCCGGATGGCAGCGTCGGGTCCGTTCTCATTTCGGCGGAGGGCACGCATGCGCGCAATCCGGCATTCGACGTGACTCCCGCTCGTCTCGTCACGGGCTTCATCACCGAGCGGGGCATTTGCGCGGCGTCAGGCGAGGGGCTTCTGTCGCTGTATCCTGAAAAAACGAGCGCGGCGGCGTGAACGCATGAAGCACCCCGGCGAAAAAGCTCTGAGGAAAGACGTCATCGCAACGGCCCTGAAGATGAGCCAATCGGGACTGTCGCCGGGACGTTCGGGCAATGTGTCGTGTCGCTTCGAAAGTGGAATGCTGATCACGCCGACCGGCAAGCGATACGAAGACACCGAACCCGACGACATCGTGTTCGTCGCGGGAGACGGCAGCGTGCCGGAGGGGCAATTGCAGCCTTCGAGCGAGTGGCACTTTCATCTTGCCACCTACCACGCGCGGCCCGACCGGCACGCGGTCGTGCATACGCATTCGATGCACGCGACGGTCCTCGCGTGCGCGCGCAGGCCTATTCCCCCATTTCACTATATGATCGGCGCGGTGGGCGGAAAAGACATTCCATGCGTGCCTTACGCGACCTTCGGAACGGAAGAACTCGCACGGCATGTTGCGACGGGTCTCGGCGAATGTGACGCGTGCTTAATGGCCAATCACGGTCAAATCGTTTGCGGGGCATCGCTCGCGTATGCGCTCGAACTCGCCTTTGAGGTGGAAGTTCTGGCGGAGCAGTATTACAAATTACTGGTCCTCGGTGAGGTCCACCTTCTCGACGACGCGGAGATGCTCCGGATCTCCGAGCGGTTTAAAGCCTACGGCAGGAACGCCGAGCGAAATCAAAAACGCCGATAAAAATCACTGATCGCCCCCATTAGGGAATCTCGGCCTCATAAGTTTGTCTTATAAGAATTTCCTGAAGATTCGATTTGTTTGTTAAGTTTTTCTGATCTTAGGTCTCTATGGTTTCCTCCAGGAAGGACGATCACATGACCGACGCCACGAAACTCACCACAACCGCCGGCGCTCCCGTCGCCGACAACCAGAATTCGCTGTCGGCGGGGCCGCGCGGTCCGCTGCTCATGCAAGATTATCAATTGATCGAAAAGCTCGCCCATCAGAACCGCGAACGCATTCCGGAGCGCACCGTTCATGCGAAGGGCTGGGGTGCTTACGGCACTCTGACGATCACGGGCGACATCTCGAAGTATACCAAAGCGAAGGCGCTACAGCCGGGCGCCAAGACCGACATGCTCGCGCGGTTCTCGACGGTGGCGGGCGAAATGGGCGCTGCCGATGCAGAGCGTGACGTTCGCGGCTTCGCACTCAAATTCTACACCGGCGAAGGCAACTGGGACCTCGTCGGAAACAACACGCCGGTCTTCTTCATTCGCGACCCGCTGAAGTTTCCCGACTTCATCCATACGCAGAAGCGGCATCCGAAAACCAACATGCGTTCGCCGACGGCGATGTGGGATTTCTGGTCGCTTTCGCCGGAAAGTTTGCATCAGGTGACGATCCTGATGTCGGACCGCGGTCTGCCGGTCGGCGTCCGCAACATGAACGGATATGGCTCGCATACGTACTCTTTCATCAATGCGAAGAACGAGCGCTTCTGGGTGAAATTCCACTTCAAGACGCAGCAGGGCCATAAGCACTGGACCAACGGTGAAGCGACGGAGATCGTCGGACGAACGCGCGAGTCGACGCAGGAAGACTTGTTCACCGCTGTCGAACGCGGCGACTTCCCGAAGTGGAAAGTGCAAGTGCAGGTCATGCCGGAAGGCGATACGGATAAGCATTGGTACAATCCGTTTGACCTCACGAAGGTTTGGCCGCACGCGGATTATCCGCCGATCGACATCGGCGTGCTCGAACTCAACCGTAATCCGGAGAATTATTTCGCCGAGATCGAGCAGGCCGCGTTCTCGCCGTCGAATGTCGTTCCGGGTATCGATTTTTCGCCCGACAAAATGCTGCAGGCGCGCATCTTTTCGTATGCCGATGCGCACCGCTATCGCCTCGGCACGCATTACGAGCATCTGCCGGTGAATGCCGCGCGCTGCCCGGTCCATAACTATCACAAGGACGGCCCGATGCGGTTTTTCGCACCGGAAACAGGCAACGTCGACGCCTACTACGAGCCGAATTCGTTCCACGGCGCGGCCGAAGACAAGTCGGTTGCGGAGCCGCCGCTCAAGCTTTCCGGCGACGCCGATCGGTACAATCATCGCGATGGCAACGACGATTACCGGCAGGTGACGGATCTCTTCAATCTCTTCAACAGGGAGCAGAAGGCGCGTCTCTTCACGAACGTTGCCGAAGCGATGTGGGGCATTCCCGATTTCATCGCCGAGCGGCAGCTCGGGCACTTCAAGAAGGTGCATCCGGACTACGAAGCCGGCGTGCGAACGGCCCTAGAGCACATGACGCGTCAGAAAGCGTCCGAGACGGCGCAGCAACAGAAGATGCCGCGTGGCGCTGAAGCCGCCGAATAAATTCGGATCGTCTTCATGAAATACGAAAAGGCTCCGCGCTCGCGGGGCCTTTTTTGTTCGCATCGCACTGTGCAACTTCTGAAGTGCTGAAGCGTTGCTCCAACGACGCTCAACGTATCAAGGAGGAGTCGTCATGCCGAGAGGCGATAAATCGAGCTATACGAACAAACAAAAGCGCAAGGCCGAACACATCGAGGACGGCTACGAGAAGCGCGGCGTCGGCAAGGGCGAAGCCGAGCGGCGGGCGTGGGCCACCGTCAACAAGGAAAGCGGCGGCGGCAACAAAAGCGGATCGGGTCGCGGTGTGAAGGATACGAAGGTCGCTTCGAAACGCGGTGGCCGGATCGGTGGGAAGGCGGCCGCTTCGCGTCCTGCCGCCGCCCGCAAGGCTTCCGCGAAAAAAGCGGCTGCCACGAGGAAGCGCAGGGCGAGCTAAGCCGATGAACGTTGGACCCGTGTCATCCTCTGCTTCATGCCGAGGATGACATGAAGCGCTTATCTATTCCGCCGCCCTGAAGTACGGCTCGACTTTGCCCTTGAGCTTGAGGGTCATGGGGCGGCCGAGGCGATCCTTGGCGTTGCCGGCGGCAACACGCACCCAGCCTTCGCTGATGCAATATTCCTCGACATTGGTTTTTTCGACGCCGTTGAAACGGATGCCGATTTCGCGCTTCAAGATTTCTTCGTTGAAGAACGGGCTTTTCGGGTCGTTGCTGAGACGGTCAGGAAGTTGATCGGACATATTCGCTCGTCCTTAGTTTGCGAAACGGAAGTGCATGACGTCGCCGTCCTGGACAACGTACTCTTTGCCTTCGAGCCGCATTTTTCCGGCTTCTTTAGCACCTGTTTCGCCGTTTCCGGCGACATAATCATTGAAGGCGATGGTTTCGGCGCGGATGAAACCCTTTTCGAAGTCGGTGTGGATCACGCCCGCCGCCGCCGGGCCCTTGGTGCCGCGCGTGATCGTCCAGGCGCGGGCTTCCTTCGGCCCGACGGTGAAGTACGTCACGAGATCGAGCAGGCTGTAACCAGCGCGGATGAGACGATTGAGACCCGCTTCTTCAAGGCCCATTTCGGAGAGGAAGGCATCACGGTCTTCGGGCGCGAGACCCGCAAACTCGCTTTCGATCTTGGCCGAGATGATCACGACGACGGCGCCTTCGGCTTTGGCGCGGTCTTCGACTTGCTTGGAATAAGCATTGCCGTGAGCAGCGGAGGCCTCCTCGACGTTGCAGACGTAAACGACGGGCTTCGACGTCAACAGCTGCAGCGCGCGGAAAGCCGGCATCTCTTCGGGCGCGATTTCCGCGAGGCGAGCGGGTTTGCCTTCGCGCAGGAGAAGCAGCGGCTTTTCCATCACCGCGAATTGAACTTTGGCGTCCTTGTCGCCGGTCTTAGCCTTCTTCTCGATTTGCGCGATGCGCTTTTCGAGGCTGTCGAGATCGGCAAGCATCAGTTCCGTTTCGACGACGTCGGCGTCGGCGAGGGGATCGATGCGGTTCTCGACGTGGGTAATGTCCTCATCGACGAAGCAGCGCAGGACGTAGGCGACGGCGTCAACTTCGCGAATATGGGACAAGAACTTATTGCCGAGACCTTCGCCTTTCGACGCTCCGCGCACGAGTCCGGCGATGTCGACGAAAGTCAGGCGCGTCGGAATGATTTCCTTGCTGCCGGCGATCTTCGCGAGCGTTTCGAGACGTGGGTCGGGAACCGCGACCTCGCCGACGTTCGGTTCGATCGTGCAGAAGGGATAGTTGGCCGCCTCAGCCTGCGCCGTCTGCGTGAGCGCATTGAAGAGGGTTGACTTGCCGACGTTCGGCAAGCCGACGATGCCGCATTTGAAGCCCATGGTTGGGGAATGTCCGGTTAGGTTGTGGCCCGTGGGTAAGCGAGTGGGGGCCTAATGTGAAGTCTTATCCGCGTTATCTGCGGCCCTATGGCTCACCGAGCGAATTTCGTGAACGCGAACGCCGAATAGCGCGACGGGGCGGGAAGATTGGTGGTTCCGGACATGGCGTCGGCCAGAGCTTCCGAAATATGCGCGCCGGCGTCGGCCTCGCGGACCGCAATAACGATAAACGGACGTTGCCAGCTTGTGTCCGTGTCCTCGCAATCCGCGCACGGATCCATGTAGCGGCCGAGGTTCAAGGTCCACATCGGAATGCGATCGTCGAGAACGTCGCGGACCCATTGTGCGGTGCGAACGGCGCGCAGGCCGCCGCGTTGCTCCTCGCGCGCAACGTCGCCTTCCTGGCTTGCCAATCCGACGGCGATGACACCGCGGGCGTTGCCGAGGCCTTGGCGAAGCTGCGGCGCCAGAACTTCCTCCTGAATCTCCTGCGGGGACAAACGGCGATCGTCTTTTTCAAGCTCGGTTGTCGAGCCACGTACCCAGCCGTAATTTTTGGTGAGCACGACGACATCGAAGGTCGCGCGCCGGCCCTGGCGATCGACGCCGTCGATCGGGAACACGAGCGTGCGGTCGTTCCAGCGATGCGCGAGAATACGGCGGACGCCGGTCTTGTCCTTGTCGACTGAGTTATAGGCGTCCAATGCGACGCTGCCGAATACGCCGAGCGTGAACAGCAGAATGAGGCCGCCGACGGTCCAATCGAAGAATGAGCGTGAACCCGCGTCGTCGCGGCGCTCGTCGTGATACTCGGACATCGATTGACCCCATGCGTCACGCCGGCAGGACTGCTAGGCGTTTTCGTCGCCCGACTTTCGCGCGCTGAGCCATTTTTTCAAGTTCTCGGCGATGGCGGATTGGCGCTTGGATGTGCGTTCACCGGCGGGGTGTGGCCCCGATGCCTTCGCGCGACGCGGGGGGTCTTCAGCGGGTGCGCTGGATTTCACGGATTTGGCGGTTTTGGGCTGGGCCGCTTCGTGCTCGTCCTGGGTGACACGGGCGACTTCGCTCAGGAAGCGGGAGTCATCGCCTTTCGCGAGGTAGGGAGCGGCGTCCGCCACGGCGTCGAGCAGCATTCCAAGCCATTCCCGCTCCGATTTCGCGAAGTCGTTGAGGACATAATAAATGACGGCGTCCTTGGAGCCTGGATGGCCGATGCCGAGACGCACGCGATGATAGTCGTTTTCGACGTGAGCCGTGATCGAGCGCAAGCCGTTGTGCCCGGCGTTGCCGCCACCGGTTTTCACTTTCACCTTGCCGGGAGTGAGATCCAATTCGTCGTGGAAGACATAGATGTCGGAGAGAGGAATCTTAAGGAAGCGCAGGGCTTCGCCGACGGCGCGGCCGCTTTCGTTCATATAGGTTTCGGGCTTCAGCAGCGTGACGCGTTCGCCGCCGATCGAACCTTCAGAAATGAAGCCTTGAAACTTCTTTCGCCACGGGCCGAAGCCATGTCGCTCGGCAATGCGGTCGAGTGCCAAGAAGCCGATGTTGTGGCGGTTGGCGCGATACTTCTCGCCTGGATTACCAAGGCCGACGAACAGCTTCATTTTTGTTTGCCCCTTCCGACTCCCCTCCGGAGAGCCGGCCGGAATGGACGAAGTCCAGTGTCGAGACCGGCGCAATCGGAAGATCGCGCCGGTTCAAAGTTTTATTACTTCTTCGCGGCGGGTTTCGCGGCAGCCTTGGCAGCCGGAGCGGCGGCCTTACCGGCGGCGGCCGGTGCAGCCTTACCGGCGGCAGCCGGAGCAGCCTTGCCTGCGGCGGCCGGAGCGGCTTTGGCACCAGCTGCAGCCGGAGCGGCAGCATCCGCACCTGCAGTTGCAGCTTCGTCGTCACCCTTCAGGGCGCCGGCGATCGTTGCGATCGTGAAGTCGCGGTTCTTGATGACGGGCGAAACGCCTTCGGGCATTTCGACAGCCGAGATGTGGATCGAACGGCCGATCTCCATGCCTTCGAGATTGACGTCGAAGAACCGCGGGATCTTGTCGTAGGGGCAGTACACCTCGACATCGTGGCGCACGATGTTGAGGACGCCGCCGCGCTTCAGACCCGGAGCCAACAATTCGTTGACGAAGTGCATCGGGATCGAGACGCGGATCACGCCATCCTTGCCGACGCGCTGGAAGTCAACGTGGAGCGGCGTATCGCGGACGGGATCAACCTGAACGTCGCGGGCAAGCACGATGTGCTTCGTGCCTTCGACGTCGAGTTCGATCGCGGTCGAGGTGAAGTGGCCGCGGAGGACCTGCTTCCAGAGCGAGTTGTACTCGAGGTTGATCGTTTCAGGGGTTTCCTGGTTGCCGTAAATGACGGCAGGCACATTTCCATCGCGGCGAGCTTGGCGTGCGGCCCCCTTGCCTGCACGCGGGCGCGCCGTAGCCTTGAGCGTAATGAGCTCTGACATGGCATCGTCTCCGGTGTTAAAGGCTTTTCTGCCTATCAGAAAAGCCAAAAGCCGCTTGCCGGCCTCCAAGGGTGCCGGGCGGCGTCTCAGGAATATCTTCTTGAGATGGCGTGTGTATACCTGGGGTTGCCGGGGCGCGCAACGGTCGTAAATGCCCAGAAAAGGTCGGGAATACTTGGGTCGTACTGGAAAGTTGCCGCGAAAATCAGCATATTAACGCACGATTTACCGGAACCCCGCGTTGTGCCCCTGCAATTGCGGGTGGTGGAGATGCCTGAAACGATGTTGAAGAAGCCTACCAAACGCCGCAGCGCGGCCGATCAGGACAAGATCATCGTCGAGGCGCTTAGGGGCGTCGGGCGGCCGGTCAGCGCGTATGAGCTTATCGAGCAGGTCCGTGGCAAGGGGGTTAGCGCCCCGCCGACGGTCTACCGCGCCTTGCAGCGTTTGATCGACGAGGGCTTGGCGCATCGCCTCGAGAGCCTCAACGCTTTTGTCGCCTGCGACCACCCACATCATATCGGCAAGGCAGTTTTCGCGATTTGCGACTCCTGCGGGACCGTCAAGGAGTTCGACAGTCCGACGGCCGTGAAAAGCCTGCAGACTTGGGCGGGCAAGAACGACTTCAATATCCGGTCCATGACAATGGAACTCCGTGGCCGCTGCGGCGAATGCACGGCGGCCCACGACTAGTCTCGAATTGCGCGGCGGCCTTCGACGGCGTCGATCGGAAAGGAGCAGGATGTGGCGCTAGTAGAAGAGACTCGATACGCTTTCTTCGCGGCTCGTGCGCAGGATCGCTTCGCCGATGAGGGTGGCGATCGAGATGACGCGGATATTGCGCGCGGTCCTTACGGCTTCGGTCGGAAGGATCGAATCCGTGATGACGAGCGACTTCAGCCGCGAGTTCTGAATCCGGCTCACCGCACCGCCTGATAGAACCGCGTGCGAGATGTAGGCTGAGACTTCCGTCGCGCCGTTCTTGAGGAGGGCTTCGGCGGCGTTGACCAGCGTGCCGCCGGAATCGATGATGTCGTCGATCAGGATGCAACGCTTGCCGTCGACTTCGCCGATGACGTTCATCACTTCGCTTTCGCCGGGGCGCTCGCGCCGCTTGTCGCAAATGGCGATGGGGGCGGAGATGCGTTTGGCGAGAGCGCGGGCGCGAACGACGCCGCCGACGTCGGGCGAGACAACGACGATATCGTCGGTATTGCCGAAATTCTCTTCGATGTCGCGCGTCATGACCGGCGCGGCGAAGAGGTTGTCGGTCGGGATGTCGAAGAAGCCTTGAATCTGTCCGGCATGGAGGTCGAGCGTCAGCACGCGGTCGGCGCCTGCGCGTTCGATCAAGTTGGCGACGAGCTTCGCCGAAATGGGCGTTCGCGGGCCGGGTTTGCGATCTTGCCGGGCGTAGCCGAAATAGGGAATGACGGCAGTGATCCGGCGTGCCGACGAGCGCTTGAGCGCGTCAAGCAGGATCAGCAACTCCATCATGTTGTCGTTGGCCGGAAAAGATGTCGACTGAATGATAAAAACGTCCTGGCCGCGGACGTTCTCCTGGATCTCGACGAAGATCTCCATATCGGCGAAGCGCTTCACCTGGCCTTTGGCCAGGGGAAGCTTCAGATATGCGCAGATCGCATCGGCGAGGGGTCTATTGCTATTACCTGCAACGATTTTCACGCCCAGCTTCCCTCGGCCGTCCTGGTTCCGGGAGTCACCCTTGGAATCGAAAGGCATTTGCACTCCAGAAACCTCTTCAATTGCGGGCTTGTAGCAATTGGGCCCGGACGTTTCAACCGTCCGGGCCCAACAGTTATCATAGAGGCACCAATCGGGGATATCCCGGACCGGCCGTTTGGTTATTCAACACTCTTTGGCGGTAAGAGCTTGATAATGCCTTGGGCGGCAGCAGCGGCGGCGGCGTCGGCCGTCTTGCCCCAGGCGCCGTCGAGCGAGCCCGTCGGGACTTCGTTCTTCTGCGACACAGTGCCGAGCTTCTTACCGCTCGGGTCGATGACGTTCCAGTCGATCTGGATCGGCTGTTTGCCATCCTTGCTGGCGCCAAGCGCGACCTTACCCTCAACCTTGTAGGCCTGAGAGTCGGGCGTAGAAGCGAGCTTCAGGCCGTTCCGCGACAGTTCACGCTGGATCGCGGAGGTCAGTGTCGAGCTGCCGTCGCCGGGAGCACCCGACACCAACGGTACGACGGCCGTTACGGGGCCGGAGGGCGTTATGCTGCCGGTCGTCGGCGTGATCGGCGCGTTCGAGGCTGTCGCGTAGGACGACGTCGGCCGCGGCGTATTCGAGGCGACGTTGGTAGATTGCGTGTTGATGTTGGAGGCGACGGGAACGCTGCCGCCACCGGAGATCCAACTCGCGATCTGTTTCGAGGTCTTGTCGGAGATCCGCTGGACGACAGCCGGCGTGACGGCCGACCATGGATCCTTGCCCGCGCTTGCGACGATTTCCTCACCGGTGATGCGGTGAACGCGTTTGCCGCTCTGATCGGTAACGTCCCAGATGTACGAGATCTTGGCTTTGGTCTTCTCGCGTGCAGCGACGATATAGCCGCGCACGACATATTCGCCGGTGGCATTGTTGGCCGTGACGACGGAGACGCCCTCGCGACCGACGGCGGACGCAAGCTCCGACTGCAGATCACGAGCGATATTCTCGGGCGATCCGATGACCGGCGCGATCTGAAGTTTGGCGCTCTGCGTCGCCGGAGACGACGGCGAGGTCGGAATCGCTAGAGACGTTTGAGCTCCGGGCGAGCCGCCGCCCAAAAGGTTCGAGGTTGACTCGCAGCCGCCAAGTCCGGCCGCAACGAGCGCGGCCATAAACATTGACCCGACCGTCGATAGACGTATTCGGCGCTCACGCACCCGAGCAGAGCAAAAGGTCGCCACTCGACGTCCCCCCTTATCCAACCGCGACTTCCCGGCGGCCGGAAACATTACCCCCGCGGCCTGCACTCCCATGATTACTACCGGAACTGACCCCTAACGCTGTAGATCAGGCCCGAACCACCCGTCCAGACGGGAGTTCGGCGAAACTGTTATCGACCGGTGTAAACGTGGGTGCTGCCACGGACTTCCCTGTGGATTATGCCGTTAAGCCACGACGATGGCGGAGATTTGACGGCCATAATCCACGTCCCCGCGATGAGTTTTACGCCTGTAACTGAAGAAAAGCGATTCGTTCTCACTGGTGCAGAGTGACAAATCTTCGACGCTGACGACTCCAGCCGCCCGAAGCTGCATCGCAACAAAGCCCGGAAGATCGAAATGCGGGCGGGCATTTGCGTCCGATCGCGTGAAGTAGGCGCTGAATTCAGGATTGCGTTCGAGGAAGGTCGCCTCGAACTCCGGGCCGACCTCGTAGGCTGCTTGGCCGATACATGGTCCGATTGCCGCGACGATCCGATCGCGGCGTGCACCCAAACGCTCCATCTCCCGAACGGCGCTGCCGGCAACATCGTTAATAGCGCCGCGCCAACCGGCGTGAGCGGCCGCGACTATTCCGGCTTCGGCATCGGCCAACAGAACGGGAGCGCAGTCAGCCGTCAGGACGCCGATCACGAGGCCCGGCGTCGCGGAGACTACCGCGTCGGCGTGCGGAAGGGCTGCGCGCGAAGGCGGTGTAGTGACTTCGAGCGCCGTCGTGCCGTGCTCCTGATAAAGCGTGACGACGCCACCGCCGAACTTTTCGTCGCCGCCAAGGTAATGGCCGATCCGGCGGCGGTTTTCGGCAATGAGGCTTTGATCGTCGCTTGAGCCCCAGCCGCAGTTGAGGCTGGCGTAGAGGCCGGTCGAGACACCGCCGTTACGGGTGAAAAAGCCGTGGCGGATGCCGTTGAGGTTCGCGAGATTTCGAGCTTCGACGGGTTTCAATGTCATGGTCCGGCCGCCCTTGTCATGCCGGCCCACGTTCCGGACCTGGCGCGGTGTTCGTTACACGGGCGGCGCTGAAACCCGGAAGGGACGGCAGCCCCGGCGACCGGGCAGCAAGGACTTTGAACCGCGCGCCCATGCCGTTCGGTGCGAGCAGCCGCGCGGCGCCGGTTTCGATTTCGGGAGCGCGGGCGGGATTGGCGGACATCAGCCGGGAAGCACGTTCGACGATGCCGAGAGCGCCTAAGAATTCCGCCTGCGTCACAGGACCGTCGAGCGCGAGCCCGGCGCGATGCAGCGTCGAAGCGAGATCGTAGAAATTGACGTGAACGGTGAGGTCGGCTTCGCCGGGCGACGTCAGGGGCGACTCGTATTTGTGTTCGCGCACCGCTTGCAGGGTGTCCCCGGCTGCGGGCGTGGTGTGGCCGTAGTCGATCATCAGGACGGCAACCGGTCCGCGCTCGCTGAGGTTCAGCAGCGCCTCGGCGAGTTGGTCGAGCCGCTGGGTTTCGATGACGGTTCCGGGCGGCGCGTTGGGAAGGAGCGCTTCGAACGCCTCGTGCGGACAATCGCCTTCGACGGCCGCAAATTGCAGTTCGCCGGATGCGTCGAGGGTTACGGCGCGGATGCACCAACCGGACATTGTCTTGACCCATTGGGCGACGGGCCAGGAATCGAGAAATTCATTGGCGAAGATGATCGCGGGCGGATTGAACTCATCGAGTTCGCGACCCCAGCTCAGCATGGAACGGAAATCCGAAAGGGTCTCGGTCTGCATTTGGATCAGGGCTTCGCTCGCCTCAACCAGATGCACGCGAGCGACGTTGGAAAAGCCCGGAACGATGCGGGCGGCGCGAAGGATGTCGCGCATCATGGTGCCGCGTCCCGGCCCGTATTCGACGATCGTCAGCGGATTGGGCGCGCCGAGCACACCTTGCCATACGACACCGGCCCAAACGCCCAGGAGTTCGCCGAAGACCTGGGAGATGTCAGCGGCGGTGATGAAATCGCCGGACGCGCCGAATATTTTCTGACGACGGTAATAGCCGTGGTCCGCGTCCCAAAGGCAAGCGGACATATAGCTATCGATTGTCATCGGGCCGTCGCGGCGAATCTTTTCCTTGATCCGCCGGGACAGCGGCGTATCGCGACGCAGTCCGTTTTCGATCACACGGTCGCCTTTCCGGGCACGTCCTTACGGCAGGCGGTCCAGATCATGTAGATCCCCAAGACAAACATCGGCACGCAATACATCTGCCCGGCGGTGAACGGTCCGATGTTCATGATGTTATAGGGTTCGGGCTCGCGGAAAAACTCCGAGATACTCCGCGCGATCGCGTACCAGATCAGCCAGATGCCGGTGGTGAGGCCGGGTCGCTTCAACGTCAGAAGGTGATGGGTCGCGAACCTCGTGATCGCGAACATGACGATGCCTTCGAGCGCCGCCTCGTAGAGCTGGCTCGGGTGGCGCGGGTTTTCCCCGCCGTTGGGGAAGACCATGCCGACCCAGGCATCCGTGACGCGGCCCCAGTGCTCGGAATTGATGAAATTGGCGATGCGGCCGAAGAAGAGGCCGAACGGCACGGCGGCGCAGCAAAGATCCATGACCGACCGCGCGGAGACCTTATAGACCCGTGCGAAGGCGAGGATCAGAATGCCTGACGCGACGAGCGCGCCGTGGAAGCTCATGCCGCCTTTCCAGACTTTGAAGATCTCGGCGGGATTGGAGAAATAGAACTCCGGATCGTAGAGCAGCACCTGCCCGAGGCGTCCGCCGATGATAACGGCGCCGGTCACGAAAAGCAGAAGGTCGTCGACGCGTTCCAGGGTGAGGGGAGGTTTGTCGCCAGCCCAAAGCCGTGGTGTCGACACCAGACGGCGGATATACCACCAGCCGAGCAATAGACCGGCCATATAAGCGAGGCCGTACCATTTGACCGATAGCGGACCCAGTTCGATCGCAACGGGATCGATGTTGGGGTACGTTAGCAGGGCGAGGGGCGTCATCGGCTCTCCGGGCGAGGTTTCGCAAATGGCCCTATCGAGCTACTAGGAAAGGCCGATTGTTGGGTCGCGTTGTTTGGGAACCCCATTGCAATGTCAAGTCTGCGTCGGGGCCGACATCGAGACGACACCCCGCTCGACCAAGGTGAGAAAGCCGTAAGCTTGCAGCCATGGGCGCCAATCGCCATAGTTGAAACAGACCCTCCATCCGAGATCTCAAATGACCCAGACGACGAACAGATTCTTCGACGACTTTGCCAAGCTCATGACAGACGCCGCCGGCGCCGCCGATGGTTTCAAGAAGGAAACTGAGGCAATTTTTCGGGGCCAGGCCGAAAAGTTCATGCGCGACATGAATGTCGTGACGCGTGAAGACTTCGAGGCGGTGCGCGAAATGGCGCAGAAGGCCCGGCAGGAGAATGAAGAGCTTGCGGCTCGCGTCGCGCAGCTCGAAGCGCAAATCGCAAAACTCCTCCTCGCCAGCGGTCCGACCGCGGGTTGAAGGCATCCACAGCTTAGGAGGCTTTTCACCAGCAATCGTCGCCTGGGTGGGCGTTAGGCCCTGTTCCGCCTGGGCTTTGCCACTTTGATCGTGGACAAGGTTTGCCGGTAGACCGGGTCGGCTTGCGACTCGCATGGGGGTCTGGTTTGGTCCGCCCAGCAGCACGAAAACGGCGCAATTCGGGAACTCCTTCGCGCCGTTGCTTTGTGGCCATCCCGGCGCGCGGCAGACTGGAGAGCGATATCAATGGCAGTTGCGGAACAGGGTTCTGACCGCGTTCTCAATCCGATCGATCTCATCGAGCAGCTTGCGCACGGACATGACTGGCCGTGCGACCGCGCGAGCGACGAAGAACTGACGCTCATCGTGGCGGGGACCTGGGCCGACTATCACGTCTCGATCAACTGGCGAGACGATCTTGAAGCGCTGCATCTTGCGTGCGCTTTCGATTTCCGCGTGCCCGACAATCGCCTGACGGAGATGTACCGCCTGATCGCGCAGATCAACGAGCAGCTCTGGCTCGGGCACTTCGATCTTTGGACACAGGAAGGCCTTGTGATGTTCCGTCACGCGCTTCTGCTCAACGGTACGGTCGCGACGGTGCGGCAGTGCGAGGCGATGCTGAAAGCGGCGCTCGAAGGCTGCGAGCGCTATTACCAGGCCTTCCAGTTCGTGGTCTGGGCAGGTAAGGAAAGCCGCGAAGCTCTGGTTTCGACGATGTTCGAGACGCAAGGGCAGGCCTAAGCCGGGCTCCATCCGCCTCCCGGCCCCTCCTAAGGTGTTCGGGTTATGTCTCTGAAATCGAATGGTTCGATTGTGCTCGCCGGGGCGGGCAAAATGGGTGCGGCGATGCTGGCGGGCTGGCTCGACCGCGGGCTCGATCCGGCGACTGTGATCATCCAGGAGCCTCATCTTTGCGGAGCGGCGCTCGAACTCGCGCAAAAACATGGCATCAAATCGGTATCAGGGCCGATGTCGGACTTGGAACCGCTGCCGTCGCCGCCAGCGGTGATCGTCGTCGCGGTCAAGCCGCAGATGATGGATGAGGTGTTTCCCGCGCTGGCGAAGATCGCGTCGGCAGAGACGGTCGTCATGTCGATCGCGGCGGGTAAGACGATCTCCAGCTTCGAACGGTATTTGCCGCCAGGGACAGCCGTCGTCAGGGCGATGCCGAACACACCGGCCGCGATTGGGCGCGGCATAACCGGCGCGGTTGCAAACAATCATACAAGCGCGGCGCAAAAAGAGATCTGCGAAGGCTTGCTGGGCGCCGTCGGCGATGTCGTATGGGTGCCGGACGAGAGCCTGATCGATGCCGTGACCGCTGTGTCGGGATCGGGCCCAGCCTATGTTTTTCTGTTGGCCGAGACGCTGGCCCAGGCGGGCGTTGCGGCGGGGCTCGACGAAGCGACGGCGAAGCGGTTGGCGAGCGCGACGGTGTCGGGCGCAGGTGAGCTTCTGCACCGCTCGAACTCCGATCCAGCGACGCTCCGCCAGAACGTGACTTCTCCCGGCGGGACGACCGCTGCGGCGTTGACTGTGCTGATGCGCGACGGCGATGGCCTCAAAGATCTGATGACCGACGCGGTGCTGGCGGCTCTGAGACGTGGCCGCGAACTCGGGCAGTGACCAGGGCTGGGATTCGGTCTCAGCCGGGGTTCGCGACCACCGATCATCATTCGACGCGGGTTGGCGGCCCGCAAGCGTGGCAATTCTCGAGTCCGGTGACCGCAGCCTTGGAGGACACCTTCGCCGTGGTCGGACGGGTAAAAGCGCCGGACCCGATGCGTAAAAGTGTAACTTCATAACATCTTGGTCAAATCACAAGGACGTGTTTCCGCGGCAACCTACGTGATCGCCGGCGGAAATCCCTATTGCGGCAACGAGATAATGGCGCGAAGGCCGCCCATCGAACTTTCGCCCAACGCGATTTCGCCGCCGTGGCTCTTGGCGATGTCGCGGGCGATGACGAGGCCGAGGCCGCTGTTGCCTTCGTCCTGGTTGCGCGCGTGATCGAGGCGATAGAACGGCCGGAAGACATTCTCTCGCTCGTCCTCGGGGATGCCAGGTCCGTCGTCGTCGACTTCGATGCGGACCCAGCGTCCTTCCGTTGCGACGCGAATGATGACGCGATCGCCGAAGCGCGCGGCATTCGTGACGAGGTTCATGATCGCGCGTTTGAGTGCCTGCCGCTTCAACGGCAGGATGATGTCGCCCTTGCTCTTGCGGATCTTGAGGTCGATCGTGCAAGCGTAGATCGAAGCGTCGTCGACGATCTCTTCGAGAAGCTCCTTGAGATTGGTCGATTTGGCTTCCTCGCCGCCGTCGCCCTTGGCGAACGCCAGATAGTCTTCGAGCATGTGCTGCATCTCGTCGACGTCGCTCGAAAGGGCGCGGGTCTCGGGCGTGTCGTCGAGAAGCGCTAGCTCAAGCTTGAAGCGGGTCAGAACCGTACGCAAATCGTGGCTGACGCCTGCGAGCATCGTCGTGCGCTGCTCGACGTGCTGTGTGATGCGGTCACGCATCTGCAGGAAGGCGAGAGCGGCTTGGCGGACTTCGCGGGCGCCGCGTGGCGTGAAGCCTTCCGGGATGCCGCGCCCTTTGCCGAAGGCATCGGCGGCGTCGGCGAGGCGTAGAATCGGCCGGATCTGATTGCGCAAAAACAGGATCGCGACCGTCAGCAGGATAACGGACGAGCCGACCATCCAAAGCAAGAAGATGTGTGAGTTCGAGGCATAGGTTTGGCTGCGTGTCGCGACGAAGCGGAGGATCGCATCATCGAGCTTCACACGGATTTCGACGTTCTGATCGCCGACGGTGTTGATCCAGAATGGTAGCTGGACATGCTTGCGCAATTCGTTCGAAAGGGCGCGGTCGAGCAGGCGAAAAAACGGTTTTGGTCCGGGCGGCGGCAGGTCGCCATTCGGCAGAACCTCCATCGTCAGAGCCAGGCGATCGCGGGCGAGGTCGATGATTTTCTGAGCGCCTTCGCGCTTGCCGACTTCCTCATAAATTTCGATCACGGCGGCAATGTCGCGTGCAGTCGCTTCCGAAAGCCGCCGCGTGACTGCTTGCCAATGGCGTTCCATGAACGCAAAGGCGATGACGCCTTCGAGAACGACGATGGGCGTGATGATGATGAGAAGGGCGCGGGCGTAGAGCCCCTTCGGAAGCATCTCGGCGCCGATGTTCAAGGTGCGCACGACGATCGGATGCTCGCGAAAGCGCCGATACCGCGCGCTCATGCCGCCGCTCTCCGGTGTCGTTTCAGGCACAACGGCCATAAGATGCTATCCGCCTTGCGTTCGCCGAGGAGCCAGCGTTGCTACGGTCAATCGGTGTAGAGGATGTAGCCTTTGCCTCTGACCGTCTGCAGATAGACCGGGTTCGACGGATCGGCCTCGATCTTGCGCCGTAAGCGATTGATCTGCACGTCGATCGCGCGTTCGCTGCCGGTGCTGTCGTCGCTCGACAACTCGTGGCGGGGAACGGCAACGCCGATGCGCTGGGAGAATAAGCGTAGAAGATCGCGTTCTCGTTCGGTGAGCTTGATCGCCTCGTCGTCGCGCTTGAGTTCGCCGCGCGTGATGTTGAACACGCAGCCGCCCATGCGAATTTCGTCGCGGGGCGCGGTTTGAGCCTGACCGCGGCGAAGGATGTTGCGCACGCGCAGCAGCAATTCGCGGGGGTCGAAAGGCTTCGAGACGTAGTCGTCGACGCCGGCTTCAAGTCCCAAGATCCGGTCGTCGGCGTCGGCGAGCGCCGTCAGCATGCAGATCGGTACGGGACGCGTAAGCTTCAGATCGCGGGCGAGCGACAGTCCGCTTTCGCCCGGCATCATGACGTCGAGAAGGACCAAATCGAACGCGAGCCCACGCATGAAGGCGCGCGCGGAGGCGGCGTCGGGAGCTTCGGTCACGCGGAAGCCGTTGCTCGAAAGGAAGCGGCCGAGAAGCCCGCGGATTTTCTGATCGTCGTCGACGACGAGGATGTGGGGAGCATTGTCGGCCAGAGGCTCGCTGCGATCCTGCGCCATCAGGGTCCTCATGGGTTGCAATCGGATTCATCGGCGGGCAGCCCGCCGCGTTGACCTCTGATGAGGGTTTCGACTTGGCGCCTGTCCTTCTCGGCAATCATCGCGAAGAGGAAGTCCCTTGCGACCACATCGGCTCCCTGAGCAAGCTCGGCGAGCGCCCCTTCGATCCGTTTGGCCTGGATTTGTGTCAGTTTATCGGTCAAGCGCGAGCCTTTCGCCGACAGATAGAGGCGACGCTCGCGGCGATCCTCGTTTCCGGCCTTCTGGATGATGAAGCCTTCATCCACGAGCTGTTTCAACACACGCGCCAGCGATTGTTTCGTGATCTTCAATATTTCCAGCAATTCCGCGACTTTCAGGCCGGGATTGCGGTGTACGAAATGCAGAACGCGGTGATGGGCGCGCCCGAAACCGTATTGTTCGAGTATAGTATCGGGGTCGCAAGTAAAACCGCGATAGGCGAAATAAAAAAGCTCGATACACGCGATCAGGTCTGCGCTCGGGGAGCGGCGTCCCTCGTCCCCCGCAGGGGACTGAGCCCCCGATGCGGTGCGGTGATCCGGCGAACCTTCTGACGTTATGTCAGCCATGTTGACTTATTGGCCTTGATTGTATTTTGTTGCAAGCCAATTTGCTGGCTTGTCCCGAAGGTCCATCGTCTTGCACGCGGCGCACTGAAACTCAGGTTTTTTGAGACTTTCAGCTTGCCTAGCCCGTCTATCTCGGACCGCGCGACATACACCGGCGTAGCGCTTTCGCCAACGATAAAGACCAGGAAGGATCAGACTGGCATGGCCGACCTTATTCCATTTCACGATCGCGATGGGTTCATCTGGATGGACGGGGCTCTCGTTCCCTGGCGCGACGCGAAGGTCCATGTGCTGACGCACGGACTCCATTATGCAAGCTCGGTTTTCGAGGGCGAGCGCGCTTATGACGGCGAGATCTTTAAGCTTACCGAGCACACCGAGCGCTTGATCGAAAGCGCCCGGATTCTCGACTTTACAATTCCGTATACTGTCGCCGAAATCGATCAGGCCTGCCGCGACGTGATGGCTGCGAATAAGCTTTCGGATTGTTATGTCCGCCCGGTCGCCTGGCGCGGCAGCGAGCAGATGGGTGTCTCGGCGCCGAACGCGAAGATCCATCTGGCTGTCGCCGCGTGGGAATGGGGTTCCTACTTCCCGATGGAACAGCGTCTCAAAGGCATCCGCATCGCGAATGCTGTCTATCGGCGGCCGGATCCGGCTTGCGCGCCGGCGAAGGCGAAGGCCGCAGGCCTGTATATGATTTGCACGCTTGAGAAACATCGTGCCGAGCGGGCGGGCTATTCGGATGCCCTGATGCTCGATTGGCTCGGACGCGTTGCTGAATGTACTGGCGCTAACATCTTCTTCGTCAAGGACGGCGTCATTCATACGCCGGATGCTAGCGGCTTTCTCGATGGCATTACGCGGCGGACCGTCATCGCGCTCGCTAAGGCGCGCGGCATCGACGTTGTCGAGCGGGCCATCATGCCGGAAGAACTCAGCACGTTTACGGAGTGCTTCATCACCGGGACTGCAGCTGAAATTACGCCGGTCTCCGAGATCGGAGACTACAAGTTCAAGCCGGCTGGCGTCACCGAAACTCTGCTCAACGATTATATGGAACTGGTGAAGCCGAAGAAGCGCGCCGCCGCGGAGTAAGCGGTCTCGCGTTTGCCAGCACGACGATTACGCCAACTTTTAGAGGGCGCCGCGCCAAGCGGTGCCCTTGTTGTTCTGTGTAAGCAGGTCGAATTTATCTTGATGACGCCGCCGAGCGTCTGGCCTGGAGATCTTCAATCTCAGGTGTTCGAGTTGATTCCACGCGCGTCGACTTCTGAATCGGGCTCGGCTCCGGATTGACGGATAAGCATCAGAGGCGCGCAAATCGTAAAGAGGAAAAGAGCGATGGCGCCGCCGACGATTGCAATCGTGCCCGGCGTCAAGGGATGGTCGAGCCAAAGCGAAGCAAGCCCGATGAGCACACTCCAAAACACGGCGGGAACGAGTGACGCTATCGCGATACCACCAATACGCGCGAACGCCGAAGCCCGCTGCGCGTGGCGCGCGGGATTCTCAATAGATGGCATCGCTGCCGTTGTCGTCGCGGTTCGCATGGCGGCTTCCTTGCTCAGCCCTAGCGTTAATATGATTCGTGCGAAGACTGTTGTCGTTTGCCGTTGCAGTCAGTGGTTATGCTAGGTTATGCGCAATAAACGGAGTGTTAACGCTTTCGGTAGAATGCAAACGGCAAATGGCGCAAAGTGAGGCGAGATCCGTCTACGTCGTAATTCAGGAACAGTTGCCAGCCGCGCATGTTCCCTGTTCCGCAGGATTCATTTGTCGCGCAAGCTATGCTTCTCCCCATTATTCAATCAAGGGTTGCCTTTGAAGTTATCAACAATCGTGTTGTGCTCATGGGATCCTTTTGATCTGTCGAAGAGCATCGTTGCGAGGGCTCAACCCGATGCAATTCCTCCCCGCTGTCCCGGTCTTGAGATTCTTCGACGAAGCGAAGACCAAGGATTTCTATTTGGGATTTCTGGGTTTCACCCCCGACTGGGAGCATCGCTTCGAACTCGGGATGCCCCTCTACATGCAGATTTCCCGAGATGACTGCGTCATCCATCTTTCCGAGCATCACGGAGACGCGTCGCCGGGAGGAGCAGCGAGAATTGCTGTCGAGGACATTGACGGCTATCACGCGGAGATCATGGCGAAGGGGTACAAATACATGCGTCCCGGGATCGAAGAGATGCCGTGGGGCACGCGCGAGATCAAAGTCATCGATCCATCGTTCAATCGCCTGATGTTCTTTTCACCGATGAAAAAGGGCTGATGGCGAGATGCGCGTTTCTGATGCGCTTGATATCGATGAAGCGGAGCTTGAGGAACGCTTCGTCAGGGCGTCGGGTCCGGGTGGGCAGAACGTCAATAAGGTGTCGACGGCAGTCGAACTGCGCTTTGATCTCGGCGCGAATACCTCCATTCCCGATCATGCGCGCGATCGTCTGAAGCGTCTTGCCGGGCGCCGGTTGACGACGGAGGGTGTCATCGTCATTCAAGCCGACAGGTTCAGAAGCCAAGAGCAGAACAGGGCGGATGCGCGAGCACGTCTCGTCGAATTGATCGAACTGGCGTTGATACGGCCCAAGCTCAGGATAAAAACCAAGCCGTCGCGCGGTTCGCGCGAGGAGCGCATCAAAGCCAAGGCGGTGCGCGGGCGGGTGAAGAAAATGCGAAGCCGCAAAGTGGATTTTGAGTGATTACGCGTCGCGGCTTCGCAAGTTCGTTTGTCGATGCTGTCGTGTATCGTCGCCCATTGAGATCAGGCGATCGTGGTGGCCGTCTTCAGGAGATTGGCGAATTCGTCGAGCGACTGGCCGATCGGGTCCGTCGCTGTGGTGGAATCGGTTGACGCCGTCGTCGCGTCCGGCGCCTTGTTGGCGCTGCCCGTATGATGGTGATGGGCGTGCGCGTGAGAGTTGCCGTTCTGCGAGGAGTTGAACGCCGTCAGGTCGGCTTTGAACTTCGCCGCAAATGGATTTGATGCAGACTGATCGGTTGCGTCGGGGGGCGTCACGTAGGACGGAGAGGTCGTGGGAGCGGATTGGGTTCCGACTTGGCTTGGCGATGCCAGAAGGTCGAGTGCCTGCTGGCGATAGCGGGCGTAGGCATCCGAATTGCCGACGGGAGAGATGGACATGCGATTCTCCTATGAGCGTGAGCGCGAAGAGGCCCAGGCCGTGGAGACGGGTTCGCACGAGGAGACCACTGAGATATCCGAGCCTCGCGCCCCGTCAGAAAACACTGTTTTGTAATCCGCGAAACTGATCCGAGGCTGACATTGTAATTGCGGTGAGGAGAAGCACTTTGCCGCAGAATAACTGTCACAAACCAAATAGTTGAAGCCAGTTTGTCGGCGTGCCGGAGAGGCAGAATATCATCTGAATGATTTGGTAGCGGGAGGCGGACTTGAACCGCCGACCTGCGGATTATGAGACCGCCGCTCTAACCACCTGAGCTATCCCGCCACACCCGGCGGGCAAAGCTCGCCGCCGAGGGACCGTCTATAGGGAGCGCCGCGCCTTCCTGTCAACACGGCGCGCAGTCCCGGTCATGCCTGAATGCGCCTTGCCGGCTCTATGACAAACGCGGCCGACGAATGGATCGTTACTCCGCCGCCTCCGGGCGCTTAGAGGCTGTGTCTTCGTCCTTGCGGAACTGCATCATCGTAAAGATGCCCCACGGGCGCAGAGCTTTGCGATCGATAAGCTTCAGGTCGGGACAGACCATCACGCGCGAGACGTCGAACACGGAATGCCAGCCGACGAGATCGGCGAACGGCGCCATCTGCCGTTCGACCCAGCCGCGAACGCCTTCGTCCTGGCTGAAATGATTGACGAGCATGACTTTGCCGCCGGGCTTCGTTACGCGGGCCAGTTCAAGCATCACTTTGCGCGGATCGGGCACGACGGTGATGACGTACATCGCGACGGTGGTGTCAAAGCTGTTGTCGGGGAAGCTGAGGTTGCTCGCGTCCATCTCATGCAGGCCGGAGATGTTCGTCAGGTTTTCGGCTTTGACGCGCTCGCGGGCCTTGTCGAGCATCTCGGGTGCGAGATCGATGCCGACGATGTCGAGGTGTTTTTTATAGTCCGGAAGCGCAAGTCCTGTGCCGACGCCGACTTCGAGAACGCGGCCGGTGCCGTTGTTGATGATCTCAACGGCGTGGCGACGCCCAGCGGTCGAGACGGCGCCGAAGGTGTAATCGTAGACCGGCGCCCAGCGACGATAGGCGTCGCGAACTTGGCCTTCGTCGAGTTGAAGAACTTTCGCCCCGGAACGCCTTTTCTGTTCTCCCGCCCGCGCCGTTGCGGTGCGGAAGCCCGAAGGCTCATTGTCACTCACTGCCGATCTCCATCAGTCCGCAAACGATTTCCGCCCGATGCGCCTAGCGTCCCAACTCAGCCATCGTCGTCGTGACGCGAGGTTCGGCAGCGTCCGCCTTGATCGTCTTGGCGATCCAGCCACCACCGAGCACGCGTCCCTCTGCCCCTTCGTCGGCATAAAACACGCAGGCCTGCCCGGTCGCAATACCTTCCTCTCCATCAAGAAGTTCAACCCTGACCATCTCATTTTGTTCGATTTTAAGCAGGGCAGGTCGCAGCTTCTGTGACGAACGCATGCGAACATAAAGCGATAGGCCCGAGGCTGCGAGATCTTCGAGAGGTTTTTCCCCGAGCCAATTGACGTTACGCAGCATAAGCCCCGTCGTCGTCAGGGCGGAGCGCGGGCCGACGATAACCTCGTTCCGGGCGGCATCCAGGCGAACGACATATAGCGGTTCGGCGGCGGGAATCTTGATGCCGCGGCGCTGACCAACCGTGTAGTGGACGATACCGTCGTGACGGCCGAGGATGCGGCCATCCAAATGTACGATGTTGCCGGAATCAAGCGCATTCGGCTTCAGCCGTTCGATAACATCCGTGTACTTGCCCGTCGGGACGAAGCAGATGTCCTGGCTGTCGGACTTATCGGCAACTGGCAGATTGAACGAGCGAGCGAGTTCGCGCACGTCGGCTTTCTGCATGCCGCCGATCGGAAACCAGAGCGACGCGAGTTGCTCCTTCGAGATGCCGAAAAGGAAATAGCTCTGATCGCGATCGGCATCGACGGCGCGGGCAAGCATCGGGCCGTCTTCGGTGTCGAGACGCTGCACGTAGTGGCCCGTTACAAGGACATCGGCGCCGAGGTCTTTGGCGGTGTCGAGAAGATCGCGGAATTTGATCTCGTTGTTACAGGTAACGCAAGGAATCGGCGTCTCGCCGGCGATGTAACTCTCAGCGAATGTTTCGATCACCTTCGCCGCGAAACGGGTCTCGTAGTCGAGAACATAGTGGGGAATGCCGAGAGTTTCGGCGACGCGGCGCGCGTCGTGGATGTCTTGTCCGGCACAGCAGCTACCCTTCCGGCCAGAGGCCGTACCGTGATCGTAGAGCTGCAGCGTAACGCCGATGACGTCATGGCCGGCCGCCTTCATGATCGCGGCGGCAACGGAGCTGTCGACGCCACCCGACATCGCGACGACAACGCGCTTTCGAGCGGTGGCGGCTTCGACGGGACTGGGCGACGTGCCGCGGGCGGCAAATATCGTTTCAGGCAGGGTCATGGTGGTCAAACGGGACTCGGGTTTCTCGGTGAGGGGCAGTCAGTAAGTCCCCACGACACTATCCCGATGCCGCTATCCTTCAAAAAGATTGAACAGATTCAAACAATTGCCCTAACGAGGCCTGGAAGGGCCTATGGCCAACTCGAATAGCGCCTCATCAATAGTTCTCAAATCGGCCATCGGCAAGGCGCTGTGTCGTTCCAGGGCTGTTGTTGGCCCATTTTTCGCTTGGAAGACGTTACGGTTATCGATCGTGTCAAATTGAGACGGTTCGCCTCAACGGCGCCCTATTTCAATGGCCGCATGGTGGAATTGGCACGTCCATTTAAGTCTTTTTCACTCAATGGCTTAGTGCTAATTTAATCGCAAACCGGTTATAACTGATCCGTGGTCAAGAGTTGTGTATCGAGTATCATGACCGAACAGCAGCAGATGAGAGCGCGCGGGCGCTATGTGATCGGACCCGATGGGTCACCGCTCACAGTCGCAGATCTTCCCCCGCGGGATACAAAAAGATGGGTCATCCGCCGTAAGGCTGAGGTGGTCGCCGCTGTGCGCGGCGGGCTTCTCAGCATCGAGGAGGCTTGCGAGCGATACACGTTGACCGTCGACGAGTTTTTGTCGTGGCAGCGTTCTATCGACAAGCATGGTCTTCCCGGTCTGCGGGCGACGCGACTACAAGATTATCGCGAGTGATTTTGCGTTCGCCGTGACGTGGAAGCTTGCGGCCCGCGGAAGTGGGCTGCTTCGCGATGTCGGGCGGGTGTGAGTTCAGGGCTGACTTTGCGGTTGCGGAGCGGGTTTCGCTTGCGCAGCCTTCAGCTTTGGCGTCGCCTTTTTCGTCGCCTTTTTCACAGTCTTCGGCGTGGCCGCTACGGCTTCACCCGGTGTCGGTGGCCAAGCGGCGACTGTCGATGGACCGCGACAACCTTCCTCGCCTTTCGACCAGCGGGAAATGTCACCGGTCATCGCTGCGGCGTACACTTCAGACATCTTGCGGTTTTCGACGGTGACGTTTGCCGTGCCTTCGCCCGTCGGTAGAATCTCGACGATATAGGCTTTGGCGCCGCGCGGATTCGGTTGGGTCGGATCGCGCTGGTGGATGGTGACAACGGCCTTGCCGCCGCGCGATGGCGCATCCGCGGCTGCGTGGAAAATATAATCCTTTTTCAGTGGTCCGTTCACAGCGAACCAGCACGCCATCGCACCGCGGGCGAGGTGGGAATAAATGTCGGTCGCCGATCCGACCGCGCCGGGAACCGGAACGCCCGGCGGGGCATCGCTGCTTCCTGGCACGCTTCCAGGTGATGATGCAACATCAGCCACTGGATCAGCCGCTGACGTACTAGCGGGCGAGGCCTCGATACCGAGAGACGGCAATTGCGGCGCGTTGCCCGCACAACCCGAAAGTGCCGCCACGACCAGCAGTGCCGGGACGGCCATGCGTGATGGACGGCAGGCCAATGTCTTCCCCCAAGTGGCAACCCAAAGCGAATCTTCGTTCCGAGCATAGTGCTGGCCGGGACTCGTGCCCGCCAAGTCCGGTTTGGGCAAGGGGGCTGGGCGCATCAAATCGCACAGCCAACAGAAAAAGGCGGCGCCTTTCGGGCGCCGCCTCAAAAGCGGGATGCTGGACCGGTGGGTTCTACGAGGCGAGCCCGGCGTCGTCCGGCAAGTTCAGCGGAGGGCCGTAAAGCCGTGCGGGCGGTCGCGGCGGCCGGCGCGCGGGTCATCCATATTCGTGGATTGCTGCGAGGCGCGGGAGAACTGCTCGACGGTGTCGTCGCGTTCGCGGACGGCGGCGGTGAGCTTTTCGCGAAAGCCCTCAGTCGACTGGCGGAGATTGTCACGGCGCTGGGCGGCCGCCTTCGCGAAGGTCGAATAGGAGAAATGCCCCCGGTCACGAATTCCGGTGCGATCTTCTTCGAGTTGGATCTGGCGCTCGAGATCCGAGGCCATTTGATCAAATTCGCGAATAATGCGCTCAAGGTCGTCAACCTTGCGCGATTTCTCTTCGACTTCTCGGCGCTTCAGGCGGATGGCCGTATCACGTGACTTCATCGTTCGATACCCCAAACATATTCGAACCTATTACCAAGAAGCGTGCCAGACCGAAGATGTGGCTCTGCTGCTGCAGCAACTAGGAAGAATTACTTGGATCCGGCAAGACGCTGCGTTGCAGCAGCGCTCTAGGACCCTCAATACTATAAATAACATTCTGCACTTAAGTTGCGGTAAAGCAACGCGTAACTATTTCTGATGAGGCGTTTCGTTTGGGGGCAGATTTTAGCCATAACGCGTCTAGGGCAAAGCGGCGAATTCTGTTAGCTCTTGATTCGAGCCGTATGCGGGTCTCAAAGGCGATTGTATAGGCCAATCAAAGGGGTGGGCGCCCCAGAGATAGGTTTCGCTTAGGGTCTGTTGGCGGGTCGAGAGGGGCAGTTCTAATATTTCCATTGTTGTGACGGCCATGGTTTGGCGCGAACGGAGATACTTTACTCCGTGAGCGACGACGCGTGACCTGCAGACATGAAAGCCGTATCATCATGGCGCAGTACTGGCTCAAGCCGGTCCTTCGACTTCATGATGAAATAGCTAACGCGGATTAGGGTTTGTTAACCTCTCGTCGCTAACTTCCTAACGATCGCTTAGCTCGATTGTAGTGCGTTCACTTTGAGCGAAGAACAGACATAGCGCGGACACGGATCGGATAGGGCACCAGAGGGACGGTCATGCGGGTTCTACTCATTGAAGACGATAGTGCCACGGCGCAAAGCATTGAGCTTATGCTGCAGTCGGAAGGTTTTAATGTTTATACGACGGACCTTGGAGAAGAGGGCGTCGATCTCGGTAAGCTTTATGATTACGACATCATTCTACTCGATTTGAATCTTCCAGACATGAGCGGCTATGAGGTCCTGAAGACGCTTCGCGTCGCAAAGGTCGGAACGCCAATTCTCATTCTGTCGGGTTTGGCGGGCATCGATGACAAGGTTCGTGGTCTCGGCTTCGGCGCCGACGACTACATGACGAAGCCATTCCACAAGGATGAGCTGGTCGCCCGCATTCAGGCGATCGTGCGTCGTTCGAAGGGACATGCTCAGTCGGTCATCGAGACGGGTGATCTTCGAGTCAATCTCGATACCAAGACGGTTGATGTCAATAATCAGCGCGTGCATCTGACCGGCAAGGAATATCAGATGCTGGAGCTGCTCTCGCTACGCAAGGGCACCACGCTGACGAAAGAGATGTTCCTCAATCATCTCTACGGCGGCATGGACGAGCCCGAGCTGAAGATCATCGACGTTTTCATCTGCAAGCTCAGGAAGAAGCTTCAGACGGCGACTGGCGGCAAGCACTATATCGAGACTGTATGGGGCCGCGGTTACGTTCTCCGCGATCCGGGTCACGAGGGTTCCGAGGCCGCTTAAGTCGACGACGTTGCGTTGAATGTTTTCACGCGCACAAGGGCCATGACGGCCCTTGTCGTGTTTCTTGGACACGTTTGGAGCTAGTCCCACCGTTGAAGGCGCTACTTTAGCGGCGGCGCGGCTTCTTCAAGCGGGGAGCCGAAGCGATAATTCATCGAGACGCGCCCCATCTGGATCGCGGGATCGAACTTCGTCCGCAAAAACTCGGCGTCGGGTATGGTTGTCGACGTAGCAGACGCTTGTTCGCTGCCAAAATCCGCGTAACGGTATTCGGCCTTGAGAGATAGCGAATTGTTGATGCGCGTCTCCACGCCGCCACCAGCGAATCCGCCAGAAAAGCGCCGGCCTTCGATTGTGGCCGAGTCCACGAGATCATTATTGATGCTTGCGGCGATGTTCGTGTCGCCGAGACCGGCGTTAGCGTAGCCAGCGCTGACAAAAAGGAGCGTATCTGGAGCCGCGAGGTAGCCGATGCGAGCGCCGACCATCAATATGTTTCTGAAATTGTTTCGGATGGTCTCGTTGAAGCTATCGCCAGCGTCGACGTTGATACTGCTGCGGTAGTGCAAATTCGTATAATCGGCGTCGGCGAAGGCTCCGACTACGAATTTGGGGGCGATCTGTCGATCATAGCCGAGGGTAAACGAGATGATGCCGCCGTCGCTACCAAAATGCCCGGCCTCCGAATCGACTTCCTCTTCGGCGGCACCGATTTTATTGTCTGCGATGCCATAGCCGCCACCGATGCCAATGTAAGCGCCGCTCCAGCTGCTCGTCACTGGCGGTGTGGAGTTGTCGGCGTGCCCCTGTTCGCTATTACCGAAACGATAGTTGAGCGATACTCGCGCCGTCTGGATTTGTGGTTTGATCGACGTTGTTACCACGGCGACACTCGGGTCGGAGTCGGGCCGCAAATCCGTGCTTTGCGATTGCAATGAGGTATAGCGGTATTCAGCTTTGACGCTGAAACCCCCGCCAATTAGCGTTTCCACGCCGCCGCCGACGAAATACCCGTTGAAGCTGTCTAAGTTTCCGCGCGCCTTGTCGAAACCTAAATCCATAGTGGCATCGGAAGCCTCGACGTGCGCGTACCCAAATGTTGAAAAGAACAATGTCGTTGGCGCGACCAGATAACCTAAGCGGCCGCCGAGCGACAGCTGATTTCCGATATTGAAGCTGCCGCTTTCCGGGATAAAGAAAGAGCCAGTCGACCGCGAATTGATGTCGGCGAAATCATAGTCGACGAAGCCGCCGATGATGAGCTTATCGAGCACAGCCCGATCGTATCCGGCGCTGAGCGTGAAGAAGCCGTCGGCGCTGGGTTCACCGTTGGTCGTAATATTGAATATGTCCCCGAGCTCTGGCGGACTGAGGCTGCTTTTGGTGTTCGCCATTCCATAACCGCCGCCGACGCCAATGGATAACCCCTCCCAATCGTTGGCACCGGCAGGTCCGCCCCAAAAAAATAGGACGTTTCCGGCGGTCAGGGCGACGGCGAAAAGCGTCCTATTCATTGTTGGTCACCTCGATCACCGGCGAAAGGAAGTCTTTAATGCTCAGATACGGTGATTCTGTCGGGCGGCGGGCGTTACTACTGTTGATGTTTTATTATCCTTGCCAAGGAGTGCGCTTGGAGTGTCAGCCGGATCGGCAAACTGTTCGCGCGCCAACGCGACGCTTCGCGGTCGGTTGCGAGATGCGCTAAGACCCGCCTCAACAATACGGAGCCAAACCCATGAGCGATACCGCGGCAGCGCCGTCCCCGCTTCAGGCCGCGATCGTGCGCGTCACGCCGTTCGAGCAGAACTGCACGCTGATCTGGGACGAGACAACGAAGGTCGGAGCGGTTGTTGATCCGGGCGGCGATCTTGATCGCATCGAACGCGGAATCAAGGAAGCGGGAATAACGGTCGAAAAGATCCTGCTGACGCACGGGCACATCGATCATGCGGGCGGCGCCGCAGATTTACGCGACCGGCTCGGCGTCAAGATCGAGGGGCCGCACAAGAACGATGCCGTGCTTCTCGACGCCCTGGAGAAGCAAGGTGAGATGTACGGTATTCCCGACGTCCGCAACGTCACGCCGGATCGTTGGCTTGATGAGGGCGATACCGTCACCGTCGCCGGGCACACGTTCGAGATTTTCCATTGCCCCGGCCACTCGCCGGGTTCCGTCGTCTTTTTCAATCGGGCGCAGCGCTTTGCGCTCGTGGGCGACGTGATTTTCCGCGGCTCTATCGGGCGGACAGACTTCGCTTACGGCGATCATGAGGCGCTGATCTCGTCGATCAAGACAAAGCTGCTGCCGCTCGGGGACGATATCGCGTTTATTTGCGGCCACGGATCACCGAGCCAATTCGGGCACGAACGGCAGACGAATCCATTTCTGGTCTAGGGCCGCATCGGCCGATCAGAACGAAAATTCGTAAGAGCCGCCGAGGCAACCAAAGATTCCGCATTCACGCGTGAGCGAGCCGTAGCCGCCGCTATCGATCGAGCTGTCGCCGTCTCCGTAAAAATCAATCGTCTTCACGCGCAGCGTTTCTTCGCAGCTTCGGCGGCAATCGGTCCAGTTACCGCTGGCCGGCAGTCTGACCTGCCAACCCCATTTGCCGCGTCTCACGACGCTCTTGATCGAGCCATTGCCGAAACGGCTGTCGGCGATGACGATCTGGCCCTGTTTATAGTTCGTTTTCTGGCGAACAAGGATGCCGGCATCGGAAGGTGCTGTGGCGGCCGATGCGAACAACGCCGCAAGGACGGGAAGTACAGCCAGCATTCTTGCGCGCATCGAGATCTCCATTTTCTTCCAGATTGGCCGATTCCCGTTAGCGTGACAGCGAAATATGGACACCCTTGAACGACGGTCCGCTCGACGCGACCGTGACCGAATGCGAACTGCCTGAGATTGCGACGGTCATCGTGCCGTTGATGCCGCCGGTAATGGAGAGAGTCATCCGCGTGGGGGTGACCCGTCCCTGGACGGTGCCGGACTGGTTATAGGTTCGCTCTTCCCAACTCCCGGTGACTGCGCCGTTCGTGTCGAGGAGGCTGGCGCGCAACTCGACCTTAGCCGACGCATTTGCGCATCTGATCGAGAGGCCGAGGGTATTTGGATTGCCGTTGTTCGTATAATAGCCCTTGCAGCGCAGGCTTTCGGTCTTGCCTTCATCAAAGCGAGCGGTGCCTGAGCCGCTCCATGTGCCGGCGAGAGACACGAACGGGTTGTCCGATGCGGCCATAGCGGGGACAGGCACCGTTGCGAAAACCATTGCGATTGCGGAGGCCCACGTCGATAGCAACGCTGCACGTCTTAGATTGCGCTTCACGTATGTCTTCCTTCCCAGATTGCAGGCCTCCGGAGCGGGGCGCATTATTGTCTGATGTTCGGCGTTTTGCGAGCTGTATGGATGTAGTTCGTCTTCGTGCTCAAAGGTGTGTCCATAGAGATACACCGTCGGATCATCGTCGTGTAATGTCGTAGTCCGCTTGCAGGGTTCCGTCGTCATCTGCTCCCATTCGTGGCGTTGGCTTCAGAACGGCTCGACGATCTGGGCGACGATCGGTGTGGCGTCCGATTTGGGATCGTAGCGGAAATCCAGAATCAAGTTGAAGACGTTCTGCGGCCAGGGATCGGGATAGGTGCCTTTCTGACCGCCGAGAAGCGCTGCTATCTCCGGCAACTTGCCGTGATGCCAGCAGATGACGATCGTTTTGCCGTGGTACTCGGCCTTCGAGAAGATCTCGGTGACGAGGGCTTTAAACTCCTTATCCTCGATGTGGTACTGCACCTCGATGCCGAGGGCCGCCGCAAGCGGCTTCACCGTCTCCATCGAGCGGATCGACCGCTTGGATCGGGCGGCGGCGTAAATGAATTCCGGGCGGCCGAAGGCTTGCGGGATATACGTCACGAGCCGCTCGGCGCGTTTTGTGCCCTCTGGTGAAAGATAGATGTCGTCGGTTTTGCCGGTCTTTTCCGCATGGCGCATGAGCAGAATGCGTCCGGGGCCGCCGCCGGGATGATGTGTTGCCGTGACGTCTTCGCGACCGCGCCACGCATTCCACAGCGCGCTCAGCCAGCCGCCGCCGCTCTTTGCACGGCTTTCCTGGGAATTCAGCACTTGAGGTCCCTCAAAAAGACAAGCGCTCGCGTTTAGACGGGCGTGACTTCACCGTCAACGCCGCTGTCTCTAAAGGAGCGCTTTGACGAGGTATGTCGCACGCCGATCAAAACGGTTCTGTGACGCGCGTGACCTTCGGCGGGCTGCCGGAATACGGATCGTATTGGAGGTCGAGAATGAGCCCGAAGGCATCGTCCGGCCACGGATCGGGATAGCTTCCGGCGGGGACTCCGAGCAACGCCGCCATCGCCGGCAGGTTGCCGTGGTGCCAGCAAATGACGATGGTTTTGTTCTTGTAGTCGGGATCGTTGAAGATCTCGTCGACGAGGTCGGCAAACTCTTTGTTCTCGAAGTCGTGCTGGATTTTCAATCCGAGGGCGTCGGCAAGCGGCTCCATCGTTTCCTTGGGCCGGTTGGAATGCTTCGAATGGGCGGTCGCGATGATGATGTCGGGTTTGCCGAACGTCTCAGGAATGTAGGTCGCGAGGCGTTTGGCCCGCTCCACTCCGGCATCCGATAAGTCTTCGTTGCTGGGGTCGTCGGTCTTGTCGGCGTGGCGCAGCAAGATGATGCGCTTCGGGCCGCCCATGACGTGGTCAACCGGGGCGTAGTCGCTCGCCTGCTCGCGGGTGGGCGTGCAGAGCCCGCAGACTTCACTCTTGCCGAGTTGCGGGAAACCCACCGCGAGCAAGCCGAGGTAGGAGCCGCCGATGGCTTCTGTGCCGATGTTTGCGCCGAAAGCCGTTGCCGCGATGAGAAACACAATCGCCACGACATGCCGATAGGTGAGAAAACGCTTCATGTTTGTCACTCCGATCGCACTAGACCCAGGTCTCGCCGTTGCGTGCGTCAGGCAGCGGCCTGGGTCGGCCGTTGTCGTCGAGGGCGACGAACGTGAAAAGAGCACGCGTGACGCAGGCCTGCACTTCACCGTCGCGTGGGCGTCGCCAAGCCTGGACTTCGAACGCCATCGATGATCGCCCGCGCTTGATGAGCATAGCCCAAACCGTCACCTCGTCACCGACCTTGACGGGGGAGTGAAATGTCATGCCTTCGACCGCGACCGTGGCGCAACGACCTTGACTGAGTCGAGCCGCAGCGTTGCCTGCTGCAAGATCCATCTGCGACATGATCCAGCCGCCGAAAATATCTCCGGCCGGATTGGTGTCAGCGGGCATGGCTATGGTCCGGATCACGGGGTCGCCGGTTGGCATCGGAATATGAGGGACCGGGCGGTGCCGCTCGGCGTCGGGCTGTTGAACCGTCATATCCGCGAACCTTCCTGGTGATTTCGCGGCTTCCCGGCACGCGACGCTACCAGGACAAATATCCGGACTTCCGGAAAAGAGCCATGTGCCTGACGGGCGCGGCCCGCCGAACGTGTTCGAATCCGGCACGGCGTCAACTCTTGCGCAACCTTCGTTGCCTAGATTCGACGAAAGAGCTGTTCTTTTCGATTCGAACCGAGACCGTGCGATGAAATGGGCAACGCCTGATCGCGAACTGCTGCAGCAACTCGCGGACATTCCGGAAGTGACCTTGAGCGGGTTTTCCGTCAGGGAGGGTCTTGCAGGGACAGGCGTGACAGTGCTCCGGGGCCGCAATTATTTCGGAAGCTGGCGGACAGTCGCCAGTCAGTTGGTCTGGGTGCCCGCCAACCTCACCGAGCCGGGCCAGATCGTTGAGACGGTCGACGAGGCGGTTCGCCATACGCTGCTGATGATCTTACGGAGCATAGAAGCCTCCGCGCACAAGCCGCCCCGCGCGCTCGCAAGCTGAGAGCAGACGCTCGGACGATATGGCCGCCCGAGAGGCGGCCATTTTTTTAAGGTCGGACTTTCTTTGAGATCCGCGAATATGGATCGGCGCCTATGCCGCCAGCACGGCGCGATCGCGTTTGCCTTGCTCGATCTGTTCAATGATCTTGGCGACAAAAGCTTCGAGATCGCCGGGATTGCGGCTGGTCACGATGCCTTCGTCCGCAACCGCCGGCTCGTCGACCCATTGTGCCCCGGCGTTGATCATGTCGGTCTTGATCGAGGCATAGGACGTTGCCTTGCGTCCGCGGACGGCGTTCGTTTCGATCAGAAGCCACGGCGCGTGGCAAATCGCGGCGACGACTTTGCCTTCAGCGAGAAAGGTTTTGATGAGTTTCATCGCGTCGGGATTGAGGCGGAGCGTGTCAGGATTCATCTGGCCACCCGGCAGCACAATGGCATCGTAAAGCGCGGTCGAGGCTTCGCTGAGTTCGACGTCAACCTTCACCGGCTTGCCCCAATCGTGATTCAGCCAGCCGATGATCGAGTCTTTCTGCTTGCGCTCCTTGGGCGCCGCGACATGCACGAGCTGCGCGACTGCTTTCAGTTTTTCGCGCGGAACGTCGAGTTCGGATTGTTCGAAGCCGTCGGTCGCGAGAATAAGTATTTTCGCTTTCGAGATCTTGGGCATGGGGGTTCCTCGATTGCTGTACAACTGAGGAACAACCTATTGCGCTGCGTGGGGTTCCCGCAGTGCGATGGATCAAGTTTACTGCCCGGGTCGTCCGGTTTTGCGGGGGCGGCCGCGGCGGCTTTTCTTTTGTTGCGCGGGATCGTCGAATTCGCGCGTTCGCGTCGGTATCGTGATGCGCGTCGGCTTCTCGCCCGATTTCACCGGCAGCGATGCGTGCGGACCCATCTCGTCGAGCGTCGGCTTGTGGGGACCAGAAATTTTCTCACCGAACGCGCCGGCTTTCACGCGGCTGTCGACCGTCGGCGCGCGGGCGGGAATAGGACGATCGGTGCCCGGTCCCATGTCGTCGAGCGAAGGTTTTTTGATGCGCGAGGTCGACTGTGCGTGCGTCGGTTGAACGGGTTCGTATTCGGTCTTCACGCGTGAGCCGGTTGCCGCGTTCGGAGGGACATTCGCGCTGGCGCCGTATTTGCGCGCGCCTTTAAAGCTGCCTGCCTTGTCCTCGATCTCGGATTGACGTGCGAGCGGATCGTCGGAGATCGCGAGTTCCGTTTCTCGCAAGCGCTTGACCTCGTCGCGCAGACGGGCTGCCGTTTCGAATTCGAGATCGGCGGCGGCTTCCTTCATGCGCCGTTCCATGTCGGCAATGACAGCCTGCAAGTTATGGCCGAGCACCTGCACGTTGTCGCCGTCGGCAAGACCGGCGTCGACCGTGACATGATCCTGCTCGTAGACGGATCTCAGAACATCTTGAATGTTGCTCTTGATGCTTTCCGGCGTGATGCCGTTGGCTTCGTTCCACGCGACTTGCTTTTCGCGGCGGCGGTTGGTCTCAGCGATGGCGCGGTCCATGGAGCCGGTCATCTGGTCGGCGTAGAGAATGACCTTACCGTCGACGTTTCGCGCGGCGCGGCCGATGGTTTGCACCAACGACGTTTCGGAGCGAAGAAATCCTTCCTTGTCGGCGTCCAGAATGGCGACGAGCGCGCACTCGGGAATGTCGAGACCTTCGCGCAACAGGTTGATGCCGATCAGCACGTCGAACGCGCCGAGGCGGAGATCGCGGATGATCTCGATGCGCTCCAGCGTTTCGATGTCCGAGTGCATGTAGCGCACGCGCACGCCGTTCTCGTGCATGTACTCGGTCAGGTCTTCGGCCATGCGCTTCGTCAGCACGGTGACGAGCGTGCGATAGCCTTTCTTCGAAACCTGGCGGACTTCGTCGAGCAGATCGTCGACCTGCGATTTCGCGGAGCGGATTTCGACGACGGGATCGATCAGGCCGGTCGGGCGAATGACCTGCTCGGCGAAGGAGCCGCCGGATTGCTCCAGCTCCCAGTTCGCGGGCGTCGCGGAGACGAACACCGACTGCGGACGCATCGCGTTCCACTCTTCAAAGCGGAGCGGGCGATTGTCCATGCAGGACGGCAAGCGGAAGCCGTATTCGGCAAGCGTCGCCTTGCGGCGGAAGTCGCCGCGAAACATGCCGCCGATCTGCGGGACCGTAACGTGGCTTTCGTCGGCGAAGACGAGGGCGTTATCGGGCAGGTATTCGAACAGCGTCGGCGGGGGATCGCCGGGATTGCGGCCCGTGAGATAGCGCGAATAGTTTTCGATGCCGGCGCAGGCGCCCGACGCCTCCATCATTTCCATGTCGAACGTCGTGCGTTGTTCGAGGCGCTGGGCTTCGAGGAGCTTGCCGGAGTCGTAGAGTTCATTGAGGCGCTGTTTCAGTTCGATCTTGATCGACTTGATGGCCTGCTGCAGCGTCGGCTTCGGCGTGACGTAGTGCGAATTGGCGTAAAGTTTCACGAGCGCCAGTTCGTCGGTCTTGGTGCCGGTCAGCGGATCGAACTCGACGATGCTTTCGATCTCGTCGCCGAACATCGAGAAGCGCCAGGCGCGGTCCTCTAAGTGAGCCGGGAAGACTTCGACGGTATCGCCGCGCGCGCGGAACGTGCCGCGGACGAAATTCTGATCGTTGCGGCGATAATGAAGAGCGACGAGGTCGGCCAGCAATTGATCGCGTGAAAGCTGCTCGCCAGCGCGAACCGTGAACGTCATCGCGGTGTAGGTTTCGACCGAGCCGATACCGTAGATGCAGGAGACGGAGGCCACGATAATGACGTCGTCGCGCTCAAGGAGCGCTCGCGTCGCGGAATGGCGCATGCGGTCGATCTGTTCGTTAACCGACGCTTCCTTTTCGATGTAGGTGTCGGTGCGCGGCACATACGCTTCGGGCTGGTAGTAGTCGTAATACGAAACGAAGTATTCGACGGCGTTATCCGGGAAGAAGCTTTTGAATTCGCCATAGAGCTGCGCCGCAAGCGTCTTGTTCGGAGCGAGAATGAGGGCCGGGCGTTGCGTCGCCTGGATCACTTGCGCCATCGTGAACGTCTTGCCGGAGCCGGTGACGCCGAGCAGGACTTGATTGTGCTCGCTCTTCTTGATGCCTTCGACGAGTTCGGCGATTGCTTGCGGCTGGTCGCCTCGTGGCTCGAATGACGAAGAAAGCTTGAACGGCACGCCGCCTTCGCTCTTTTCCGGCCGGTCGGGGCGGTGGGGCATGAACATCGGCAGGTCGCCGGAGACGATCGGGTGCGAGGCCATCAATGGTTGCCGCGCGATCAGGGACTTGGCGCGCTCGGAGCGTTCCTCGGGCTTCGTCAGCAGCGCCGTCAGGCTATCGGTCAGGCTTTCGCCACCCATCGGGGGGCGCGGTCCGGACTGGCGGAGCGCGGGCAGGCTTGGGAGTCCGTTTGCCGACGTTTTTCCGGAGAAGTCGGCAGGGGCGAAATAGGCATTCGATTCCCCAAAGCCGGGTGTGCCCGCTTCCGTCTCGACGGGGGGCGCGGATGGTTTTCCCGATTTGCCACGGGATGGACGGGGGGCTTTCGGGCCTGATGATTTTGCTGGGGGCGACACGGCTGGAATATAGGGAATGCTCGAACGTTCATAAATGCTGTTTCGACGCCACAGTGTCACGCTATGGCAATAGCACGAAATGACGATCCTTCCGACGTAAGGAATCGTTCTCATTACGGAACGGTATGTACGGCTGTGCTCCGCTCCGTGATAGCGAAACGAAGACTGGGTTCGGCGCGTTTGATACCTGCCGGTCCGGTGGGGGGACGGAGTGCCGTTGAGCTAAGCCTCGCTTAGTTCACGGTGAGTTAGCCCTGAAAATGGAATACGGAGACCACCATGATCACGACCCGTTTGATCGCCGCAGCCGTCGCTGCCACGTTCATCATTGGCGCCGGCGCAGCCGTTGCCGCTGAGAAGCCGCGCACCGCTGAATCGCTCGAGTGCTCGAAGCAGGCCGACGCGAAGGGCCTGCACGGCAAGGAGCGCAAGACGTTCCGCGCGCACTGCAAGCACGAGATGAAGAAGACAGAAAAGAAATAATCTCGGCGTTTTACGTCTAGGTGTGAGACCCCGTCGCTTGCGGCGGGGTTTTTCTTTTTGCGCCGTCGTGTGTCATGCTCGGCGGCGTGGTCGCGGAGTGCTGCAGATGGCGAAGCTGGCGCTGGTTACGGGGGCCAATCGGGGGATCGGGTTTGCGATTGCGCGGGAACTTGCCTTGCGCGGGCTGCGTGTGGTCGCGGGCGTGCGGTCCGCCGAAAAGGCTTTGCAAGCCTCCACCGATTTCGAGGCCGCGGGCGTCAAAGTAGAGCCGGCCATGCTCGACGTGGCCGATGCGGCAGGTATTCCCGGTGCGCTTGCCGAAATCGAGCGAATTAACGGAACGATTGATGTCCTCGTGAACAACGCGGCCATCATGATCGACGGCCCCGGAGGCTTTGGCGCCAGCCTGTTCGACATGACCGACGACGTTTTCCGGCAAACGTGGAACACCAACGTGCTTGGTCCGGCGGCGACGATGCGCGCGCTGCTCCCGGGGATGATGGCGAGGAGGTTTGGCCGTGTCGTCAATCTGTCATCGCGGGCGGGGCAGTTGAGCGGTATGGGCTCCGGCTTTCCCGCCTATCGCGTTTCGAAAGCGGCGCTGAACGCGCTCACCCGGATCGCGGCGGCGGAAGCGGCGGCGTCGAAAGAGGACGTAAAAATCAACGTCTGCTCTCCGGGCTGGGTACGGACGGGAATGGGCGGTGCAGACGCTCCGCGTTCACCGGAAACCGGCGCGGATACGGCCGTCTGGCTGGCGACGCTCGATCGCGACGGACCGAGCGGCGGCTTTTTCGAAGACAGAGAATCGCTACCCTGGTGATGTGGCAGCCGCCCAAGCCTGATCAATCAGAGAAAATCAGAGCGTCCGGCCGTTGTGACCGGCGAGGATCGGAAGTCCATTTTGCTGGATTTCCATCACGAACCGGACAGGGCGAGCCGAGACGTCGTTTGGGTCACGCGCAGTCACGAGCACCAAGTGGTTTGGCGCCGTCGAGGTGTCGATCTGCGTGATCTGGGGCGTAAAGTCGGAAACGGTCGCGACTTCGAGCGTCCGGTGGACGCCACCAAGATCGAGCGAGATCTGATCGCCGACCGAGATCGTCTTGTTGACCGGCGCGGTGCCGTCGCGCATCGACGAAAGCCAGAAATCCTCCGAGCCGGAAACCGGAGGGTTCGCCGACGCGAATTCCTTGGCGGAGGTACTTGTGCGATTGTTCAGCGCCGTTTGGAAGCTCGAGCGGAGAACCGACTCGCTACTTGCGAAGAATAACGCCCCGGCGGCGACAGCGATTGCTGCACCGGCCGTCAAGCCCAGCCAAAAAGGGCGCGTTACTTCCTGCTTCGTCATGCTTCCGTCTCCAGCATCCCTATCAGGTCAACAACCGGGGTAGGATATGGTGAGGTTGTCATCAGACGTACAAACCAGATTGCGGCAATACAATAGCGCGGCTCGCCAGATCGGCCAACAGCCCTATTTCACCAGTGGGTAACGCCGGGTCGGAGTCGCGTAGGCGCGCTTCAAATGGCGAAGCAAAGCCAAGTTTAGCGCGGTCATCATCGAAAATGCAACCCCAAGTAGGCTCCAGGCGGCCGTTGTGCTCGTTTGGCGATAGACGGCGTCGGCGGACGAACTGGCGGTCGCAATCTGAACGATCGGAAGCGGGCCGGGTTCGGCGACGGCCATGACCGCCGACTGAGTCGCGACGCGTTCGATGCCGGCGAAGGCGGCCGGAGTCGTGCCGGCTCTGGCATGATTGCAAATGACCGCTGAACTGATGAGGGTGAAGGCGACGCCGGCAATCGCCGCATCGAGCATCGGTCGCAACATGAGACGGCGGTATTTGGGCTTCGCGCGGGTTCTGGGTGCAGGTCCCCCGGATGTAACGCTGACTGGCATCGTCTCAATTCCTCCCGCTTAGCATCAACTTGGTAACGAGATCCCGTTAAGACAAAGTTGACCCTCGCTTCTTGGCAGCCGTTGGTTCGGAATGTGGCGAGGTCGGTCCAAAATTGTTCCAAAACAATTCGCCCCGCGTTTTGTGGCGCGCGCGCATCATCACGTCGGTGCTGCGGGACGATATGAGACCTGCAAAACCCCGACTTGCAGCATATTGGCATTGCGCTTAGGGTCCGCGCCGCTTATCTCGCCGGTGCGAAATAGAAAACCCCGTATCGATCATGGGCCGCTTGTATCATGGGCTTTATCGCCGACAGTCTGAACCGTATCCAACCTTCCGCAACCATCGCCGTCTCGACGAAAGCGCGTCAGCTTAAGGCGCAAGGCCGAGACATCGTCTCCCTGTCCGCAGGTGAGCCGGATTTTGATACGCCGCAGAACATCAAGGATGCTGCGAAGCGGGCTCTCGATGAGGGCAAGACGAAATACACCGACGTCGACGGCATCCCCGAGTTGAAGGCCGCCATCGTCGCGAAGTTCAAGCGCGACAATCGGCTGGATTATAAGCCGAGCCAGGTCTCGGTCGGCACCGGTGGCAAGCAGGTGCTCTATAATGCGCTGCTCGCGACGCTCAATCCCGGTGACGAGGTCGTCATTCCGGCGCCGTGCTGGGTTTCTTACGCCGACATCGTGCTGCTTGGCGGCGGCAAGCCCGTGTTTGCCGAGACGACGCTCGAAGACGGCTACAAGCTGACGGCGGAGGCGCTCGAAAAAGCCATCACACCGAAGACGAAGTGGTTCATCTTCAATTCGCCGTCGAACCCGACGGGGACCGCCTATTCCGCCGCCGATCTCAAGGTGCTGACGGACGTCCTCCTGCGGCATCCGCATGTCTGGGTGCTGACCGACGATATGTACGAGCATCTCCTTTATGATGACTTGGAGTTCGCGACGCCGGCGCAGGTCGAACCGAAGCTCTACGATCGAACGTTGACGATGAACGGCCTATCGAAGGCTTACTGCATGACGGGCTGGCGTCTCGGTTATGCGGCAGGTCCGGAAGTGTTGATCAACGCCATGCGCAAGCTGCAGTCGCAGTCGACGTCGAACCCGTCGTCGATCGTGCAGTGGGCGGGCGTCGAGGCTTTGAACGGTCCGCAAGACTTCATCGCGGTCAACAATAAGATCTTCGTCGACCGTCGCGATCTCGTCGTCAGTATGCTCAATCAGGCGAAGGGCATCCATTGCCCGAAACCGCAGGGCGCGTTCTACGTCTATCCCAGCATCCGGGCGACGATCGGCAAGACCAGCAAGGGTGGGGCCGTCATCAAGACGGACGAGGATTTCGTCACGGCGTTGCTAGAGGAAGAAGGCGTGGCCGTCGTTCATGGCGGCGCGTTTGAAGGTTCGCCGTCGTTCCGCGTTTCTTACGCGGCGTCGACAGAGTCGTTGAAGGACGCCTGCACGCGCATCCAGCGCTTCTGCGGAAATCTAACCTGAAAATAACAAAAGCGCGCGATCGAGGTCGCGCGCTTCAAAAACCGGCGGGAAACTTGGCCTGTTCGCTATCCGGCGCGTCAGGCGGGTGTGGCGCCGTGCGGCATGCAGCGGGCGGCGAACCAGCCCCAGGCATTGGAAATATGGCTCGCCATCGGTTTACCATCGACGGATGGTACGACCGGTCGCCAGATGGCAATAGCGGTGGCGGGCTGCGCCTTGAATTCGAAAACCGTCGGCTCGGCGCCGAAAGTTTCGGGGAGCTGTTCTTCGGCGGCCATGACATATCCGGCGGCGTTGGCCGCGGACATCAGTGTTTCGATACTCATAACCTTGCCTCACATATCTGAGCCGTTTCCCTCGGACTCATTCCGTTTTTCCTCGCCAGTACCCCTACGAACGCGCGAAACACCGGAAGAGTTCACAATGCGACAAGAATAAAGTTATTCAAGCTAATTTTGGCTTTCGAACCGCGTTCGACATACATGCGCCGCAAAGTAGGTTCGGCACCGCAGTATAAAATACTCCGCCGAAAGAAATTCTACCGCGTTGCAATAGATCAAAATCACGAAACTGTGCGGCAAAGGCCGTTGTGCCAGCCGGTCTTTGGAGCGAGCATTCCTGTGCCGTGCTCTTCCGAGGTGCGGGGTGCGGCCGGTTAAGGTCGCGCGCCTCGCAATCGGAGGCAATCATGACAAGTTCAGATGGCCCAAAGGGCGGAGACGGCACTCAAAGTAGCAGAGCAGGGGTCCGAAGTGCGCGGTGCGTTGCGCTTATCGGGCCCTTCGCAAGCGGTAAGACAACACTTCTCGAAGCCATGCTGGCGCGAACGGGCGCCATTTCGCGGGCCGGGTCGATAGCGGCCAAATCGACGGTCGGCGATGGCACAGCCGAAGCCCGTGACCACGTCATGAGCGTTCATTTGAACGTCGCGGAAGCGACGTTTCTCGACGATCAATATACGTTCATCGATTGCCCGGGCTCGGTCGAATTTGCGCACGAGGGCGCGCTGGCGCTTCCCGCTTGCGACATGGCCATCGTCGTGTGCGAGCCCGACCCCAAGCGCGTCTCGGCTTTGCAGGTGATCCTGAAGCAGCTCGACGACGCGGGCGTGCCGTATCTTTTGTTCCTCAACAAGATCGATGCGTCGTCGGTGCCGGTGCGCGACGTCATTCCGAGTTTGCAGCCCGCGAGCGCAAAGCCGCTGGTGCTGCGCCAGATCCCGATCTGGGAGAACGGCATTGCGACAGGCTTCGTCGATCTCGCCTCCGAGCGCGCGTATGTGTACCGCGAGCATGCCTCCAGCGTGATCATCGAACTTCCCTCTGCTATCGCTGCGCGCGAAAAGGAAGCGCGCTTTCAGATGCTCGAGAAGCTCGCCGATTACGACGACGAGCTGATGGAGCAGCTTCTCGTCGATATGCCGCCGCCCAACGATCGCGTCTTCGATGATCTGACCAAGGAATTGCGCGACGGTTTGATATGTCCGGTGTTAATCGGATCGGCGGAACACGGGCACGGCATTCTTCGGCTTCTGAAAGCCCTGCGCCACGAATGCCCCACAGTCGAAGATACCGCGAAGCGGCTGAAGCTCGATGGAGCGAAGTCCGCCGCCTACGTGTTCAAGAGCGTACACACAAAAGCGGGCGGCAAGCTGTCGTTTGCACGCGTGTTCGCCGGAGAAATTGCCGACGGCGCCACGGTGACGGGTGCCGGGGACCAAGACGAGCGCGTGGCGGGCATCTTTACCATTCGCGGTGAAGAAACGACGAAGCGCGGAGCGGCAAAGGCCGGCGATACGGTGGCGCTCGGACGGCTCGACGCCATCCGCTCCGGCGAGACGATTGCAGTCGGGAAAGCTGCGGTGGTGCAGGTCGCCGCCGCTAAGGCGCCGCAGCCCGCGCTCGCCATCGGTCTTGGCCTCAAGGACCGGAAAGACGAAGTGAAGCTATCGTCGGCGGTGATGAAGCTCACGGACGAAGATCCGTCGCTGACGCTCGAACACAACGCGGACATGCATCAAATTCTGCTGCACGGGCAGGGCGAGATGCACCTGCGCGTCGCGCTCGAACGGCTGATGCGGAAATACGGGATTGACGTGACGCGCGAGAAGCGGCGCGTCGGATATAAGGAGACGATACGTTCGGCGATCGACGTGCGCGCGCGTCATAAGAAGCAATCGGGCGGTCATGGCCAGTTCGGCGATGTGAAACTCGACATCAAGCCGCTGCCGCGCAGTAGCGGTATCGCATTCAACGAGAAGATCACCGGCGGCGTCATTCCGAGGAATTTCATTCCGTCGGTTGAGATTGGCGTTCGCGATTATCTCAGCGAAGGTCCGCTCGGGTTTCCTGTGGTCGATGTTGCCGTCACGCTGACGGACGGTTCGTACCATTCGGTCGATTCATCGGACATGGCGTTTCGTCAGGCCGGGCGTCTCGCGATGACGGAGGGTATGCCGAAGTGCAATCCGGTGCTGCTCGAACCGATCATGGCGGTATCCATCGCTGTGCCGTCGGATGCCAATGCGCGCATCAACAGCATCATCTCGCAACGTCGCGGGCAAATCCTGGGCTTCGACGCCCGTCAAGGCTGGCCTGGCTGGGACGTGATCGAGGCGCATATTCCGGAAGCGGAGATGGATAATCTGATTATCGACCTGCGCTCAGCGACGGCGGGCGTCGGCTCGTTTACGTTCAGGTTCGATCATCTCTCGGAAGTATCGGGGCGGCTTCGCGATCAGGTTCTTGCCGCGAGCAGGGCCGCGGCAGAGTAGCGAGGAAGTAGTATCGTCATCCCCGGTCTGCGTTCGCTTCGCTCATTTGGCCGAGGATGACGAAAAGAAATTCAGAAAACCTTAGCCAGCGTCGCCGCCGCCGCTCGCGACGCTCGGTGCAGCGCCCTTCGGAGCTGTTGCCTTTTGGTTTTGAACTGCCGCCTGCTTCACGGGCGACTTCGGGCCTTTGAAGTAGGCTTCCATGGATTCGAGAAACAGTGGCGAAAGGCCTTCGCCGCCGGTGTCGATATGGGCCTTCAGCGCGTTGCGCATCCGTGGTTCCCAGAAACTGTGGATGTGCATGGCGATGCCGTCGAGCGCTTCCTGCTTCGGGTAGGTCTCGAAATATGCGGCAATCTGATTGGCCATGCGGACGAGATCTGAGCTTTGCATCGTGAAACCGATTTTCTGTTTTGGCTGGATGGACGTTCAGCGATTGAAGACGACGGGACCGCCGGGGCCTAGGGCCGCGAGGAAGAGATTGGCGTTGGTTGCAAGTTCCAGCGCGAGCACAGTCGGGGCGGAGACGGTGACGAGCGCGCCGATGTCGGCCGTCACGGTCTTCTGGACAAGCTCGAAGCTGCAGCGGCTGGTCATCAGGACGAAGCCGTCAGCGCGGTCGACGCCGTTCGCGTAGAGGGCGCCGATCAACTTATCGAGGGCGTTGTGGCGGCCGACATCTTCGCGGACGAGAAGGATTTCGCCGTCCCTCGACACCCACGCCGCGCCGTGAACCGATCTGTTGAAGCGATTCATCGGCTGCTGGCCGGAAAGGCTTTGCGCGGCGCGGCGGATGGCTTCGGGCGAAGGCGCCCACGAGCGTTCAAGCCTTTGCAGCGGACGGACAGCGGAAGAGATATCTTCGACGCCGCAAAGGCCGCAGCCGGTCCGCGCTTCGATCGTGCGGCGCGACAGCCGCGTCGTGTCGATCGCTTCTTCCGGTACGGCGACATCGATGGCCATGCCACCGTCGACCGGCATTACGAGGACGCCTAGGATCTTGCCCGGGTCGGGAACGATGCCTTCGCCGACGAGGAAGCCCACGGCGAAATCCCGCAGGTCCGTCGGCGTCGACATCATCACCGTGTAGGGCACCGAGTTGATTTGCAGCGCCACGGGCGTTTCTTCGGGGAGCTGCCAGGTAATGGACTGCGTGCCCGACGCTGTCGTCTGCTCGCCGGTTGCGGGGCGCGAACACAGGTCCGCGCCGCCGGTTGGCTGAGATACGGCTTTGGGCACGACATTCATTGCAATCGAACTCCGGGAGCGGCTGGCAGAGTAGGATTACTCCGCCGGCTCCAGCTTCTTGTCCTTGGCGATGCGCTTGTTTTCGAACTCGCGCTCCTGCCATTCCTCCTGCCACTCCGAGGGGTGGTTGGAGACGTGAATTTGCACCGCCGTCACCTTGTACTCGGGGCAGTTGGTCGCCCAGTCCGAGTTTTCCGTTGTGATGACGTTGGCGCCGGTCACCGGGTGGTGGAAGGTGGTGTAGACGACGCCTTGCGGCATGCGGTCGGAAACCTTCGCCGTCAAGTTGGTGGCTCCGACGCGACTTGCAAGGGAGACCTTCATGCCGGTCTTGATGCCACGCACCTCAGCGTCGTGAGGATGGATCTCAAGGATGTCCTCAGGATGCCAGGCGACGTTATCGGTGCGCCGGGTTTGGGCGCCGACGTTGTAATGCGCAAGAATGCGGCCCGTCGTCAGGATCAGCGGGAAGTTACGGTTCGTGCGTTCAGCCGTGGGGATGAAGCCCGTCAGCATGAAGCGACCCTTACCGCGCGTGAACTCTTCGGTGTGCATGACGGGCGTGCCGAGCGGATGCTCGTCGTTGCACGGCCATTGGATCGAGCCGAGTTCATCGATACGGTCGAACGAGACGCCCTTGAAGGTCGGAGTGACGCGGGCGATTTCGTCCATGATCTCGGCGGCCGAATTGTAGTGCATCGGATGGCCCATCGCGGTCGCGATGCGTGAGATGACTTCCCACTCCGCCATGCCCTGCTTCTCGCGCATCACTTTGCGGACGCGGTTGATACGGCGTTCGGCGTTGGTGAAAGTGCCATCCTTTTCGAGGAAGGACGTGCCCGGCAGGAAAACGTGAGCGAATGCTGCCGTCTCATTCAGGAACAGATCCTGCACGATGACGATGTCCATCGATTCCAGCGCATGCTCGACGTGGTGCGTATTGGGATCGGATTGGGCGATGTCTTCGCCTTGAATGAAGAGGCCCATGAACGTACCGTCCGACGCCGCATCGAACATGTTGGGAATGCGGAGACCCGGATCGGGATCGAGCTTCGTGCCCCATTCCTTTTCGAACATGCTGCGGACTTCGGCGTTCGAGACGTGGCGATAACCTGGGAACTCGTGCGGGAACGAGCCCATGTCGCACGAACCTTGCACGTTGTTCTGGCCGCGCAGCGGGTTCACGCCAACGCCCTCCCGGCCGACATTGCCGGTCGCCATCGCGATGTTCGCCATCGCCATGACCATCGTCGAGCCTTGGCTGTGCTCAGTAACGCCGAGGCCATAGTAGATGGCGCCGTTGCCGCCGGTCGCGAAAAGACGCGCGGCCTCACGGACGAGTTGCGCGGGAACGCCGGTGGCGGTCTCCGTGGCTTCCGGAGAATTCTCGGGACGCTTGATGAACTCTTCCCAGCGGAAGAAGTCAGCGGGTTCGCAGCGGCGCTTGACGAACTTGCGGTCGATCAGGTTCTCGGTCGCGATGACGTGACCGATGGCGTTCATGATCGCGACGTTGGTCGAGGGCTGAAGCTGTAAGTGGTAAGCGGCTTCAACGTGCGGCGAACGGACGATATCGGTGCGGCGGGGATCGACCACGATCAGCTTGGCGCCTTCGCGAATGCGCTTCTTCATGCGCGAGCCGAAGACGGGATGGCCGTCCGTCGGGTTGGCGCCGACGACCATGATGACGTCGGTCTGGTCGATGCTCTTGAAATCTTGCGTGCCGGCGGATTCACCGAAGGTCTGTTTCAAGCCGTAACCGGTCGGCGAATGGCAGACGCGGGCGCAAGTGTCGATGTTGTTGGTTTGGAACGCGCCGCGAACCATGCGCTGCACGGCATAAACTTCTTCGTTCGTCGTGCGCGAAGATGTGATGCCGCCGATCGAATCCTTGCCGTACTTCTGCTGCGTCTCCTTAAGCCGCTTGGCGGCATAGTTGATCGCTTCGTCCCACGACACGACTTGCCACGCGTCCGTGATCTTCTCGCGGATCATCGGCGTCAGCACGCGGTCCTTGTGCGTCGCATAGCCGAACGCGAAACGACCTTTGACGCAGGAATGGCCTTCATTGGCGCCGCCGTCCTTGTAGGGCACCATACGCGCGACTTCTTCGCCGCGCATTTCGGCTTTGAATGAGCAGCCGACACCGCAATAGGCGCAGGTGGTGACGAGCGAGTGCTCGGGTTGGCCGATGTCGAGCACCGACTTTTCGATGAGCGTAGCGGTCGGGCAGGCCTGTACGCAGGCGCCGCAGGAGACGCATTCGGAAGCGAGAAACTCTTCGTCCATGCTAGCGGAAACGTGCGAAGCAAAGCCGCGACCGTCGATCGTCAGGGCGAAGGTGCCCTGCACTTCCTCACAGGCGCGAACGCAGCGCGAGCAGACGATGCACTTCGACGGGTCGAACTGGAAGTAGGGATTCGAGGTGTCCTTGGGCTTGAAGCGGTCGTTCTCGACATTGTCCTTGCCCTTGGCGAAGACGTGGTTCTCGCCGTCGTAGCCGTAGCGGACTTCACGTAGGCCGACAGCGCCCGCCATGTCCTGCAACTCGCAGTCGCCGTTGGCGCCGCAGGTGAGGCAATCGAGCGGGTGGTCGGAGATGTAAAGCTCCATCACGCCGCGACGGATGTTGGCTAGGCGTGCATTCTGCGTCGTGACCTTGATGCCGGGGGCGACGGGCGTCGTACATGACGCCGGAGTGCCCTTGCGGCCTTCGATCTCGCACAAGCAAAGACGGCACGATCCCCATGGGTCGAGGCTGTCGGTGGCGCAGAGCTTCGGGATCTGGACGCCGAGCTGCATTGCGGCGTTCATGATCGACGTGCCCTCGGCGACCGTGATCTCGCGGCCGTCGATTTCAAGCGTCACCGTCTTGGTGGCTTCGTGAAGTTCGGGTGTCGGTGTGCCGAAGTCGGTCTCTTTAATGAGGCTCATCGGCTTAACGTGATGGTTCATCGAGCGTCCTCTTTGAGGTCGGCTGATCCTGGAAATTTACTCTGCGGCGTCTGCTAGAAATTTATTCGGCGAAGGCTTGTGGAAGTCTTCGGGGAAGCCACGCAACGCGCTCATGACTGGGAAGGGTGTCAGCCCGCCCATCGCGCACAGCGAACCGTCGGCCATGGTCACGCACAAGTCTTGAAGAAGCGCCAAATTCTTGTCGCGCTGGACGTCGGCGATGATCCGATCGATCACCTCAACGCCGCGTGTCGAACCGATCCGGCACGGCGTACACTTGCCGCAACTTTCGATGGCGCAGAATTCCATCGCGAAACGGGCCTGCTTAGCCATATCGACAGTGTCGTCGAAAACGACAAGACCGCCATGGCCGACCATGGCGTCGACCTTGGCGAATTCTTCGTAATCCATCGGCACGTCGAACTTCGATTCCGGAATGTAAGCGCCGAGCGGGCCGCCGACCTGGACGGCGCGTACGGGACGTCCCGTTGCGGTGCCGCCGCCCCAATCCTCGATGAGCTGGCGCGTCGTCACGCCGAAGGCTTTCTCGACGAGACCGCCCTGCTTGATATTGCCTGCGATCTGGAACGCCAGCGTTCCGCGCGAACGGCCGACGCCGTAATCGCGATAAAACTCGCCGCCCTTGGCGATGATGATCGGTACGGCTGCGAAGCTCATCACATTGTTGATGATGGTCGGCTTGCCGAACAGACCTTCGATCGCCGGAATCGGCGGTTTATAGCGAACGATGCCGCGCTTGCCCTCGATGCTTTCGAGCATCGAAGTTTCTTCGCCGCAGATGTAAGCGCCGGCGCCCATACGGACGAAAAGATCGAAAGAATATTTGGTTCCTTGAATATTGTCGCCAAGCCAGTTGGCTTTGCGCGCGATTTCGATAGCCTCGCGCAGCACATGGACGGCATGGGGATATTCGGAGCGGACGTAAATGTAGCCCTTGGTGGCGTTGCCCGCGACGGCGGCGATGGTCATGCCCTCGATCAGGCAGAAGGGATCGCCTTCCATCAACATGCGGTCTGCAAAGGTTCCGCTGTCGCCTTCGTCGGCATTGCACGCGACGTATTTTTCGGCTCCGGCAAGATCGTGGACCGTTTTCCATTTGATGCCGGTGGGGAAGCCTGCGCCGCCACGGCCACGAAGGCCGGACGTCGTCACTTCGGTGACGATGTCGATCGGTTTCATGTGCAGGGCTTTGGAAAGCCCATCGAAGCCGCCGTGAGCGCGGTAATCTTCGATGGAGAGCGGATCGGTGATGCCGCAGCGCGCGAACGTCAGCCGTTCCTGGTTCTTGAAGTAGGGAATGTCTTCCGTGCGGCCATGGGCCAGCGCGTGTGATTTTCCTTCGAGGAAGCCCGCATCGAAAAGGCTTGCAACGTCGGAAGCTGCAACGGGACCGTAAGCGATGCGGCCCTTCGGCATTTCGACTTCGACAAGCGGCTCCAGATAGAGCATGCCGCGCGAACCATTGCGGACGATTTGAATGTCGAGATTGCGCGCCTTCGCTTCCTTGGCGATGGCGGCGGCGACTTCATCGGCGCCGACAGAAAGGGCGGCGGCATCTCTTGGGACGAAAATCCTGATCATTCCGCGGCCTCCTTTTCGAGTCCGCCCATGATCTCATCGAAGCGCTTGGGATCGACTTTGCCGTAAAGCTTTTCGCCGACCATGATCGCGGGAGAGAGGGCGCAGTTGCCGAGGCAGAAGACCTGCTCGATGGTGATCGCGCCGTCCGCCGTGGTGCCGCCGAGCTTGGTACGAAGCGATTGCTCTGCGTGCTGGCAAAGCGCGTCCGTGCCCATCGACTGGCAGGCCTCGGCGCGGCAAATCTTGACGACGTGCTTGCCGACGGGATGGCGCTTGAACTCGTGATAAAACGTCAACACGCCATAGACTTCGGCGCGCGAGCGGTTCAAGGCTCTGGCGATCACGGGCAGCGTCGCGTCGGGCACGTAGCCGAGCTGATGCTGCAACTCATGGAAGATTTCGAGCAGCTCATCCGGCTTGTTGCCGTGGCGGGCACATACCGCCAGAGCGGCAACCTCGGCGGCAGTGGGTGCCGGCAAGTGGTCCGCGGGTGAGCCGTTTGCTTTATTCCCGGCCTTCTTCGCCATATCTGGCGTTTCCTCGTTCGTTCTTGTTGGCGGTCGTTCATGACGCAGATGCGCACTTTGCCGCATGATTTTTAGTGGGTCATTCTGACCTTTCGTTCAAATCGATATCGTCGATCTTATCATAGACGCCGTCGATAATGCACCGCGATAACTACGACTAAACCTGCAGTTTTGTGAGGTTGAGCCGGTTAACCTTAGGCCAAGTCTCAAGAAATGCCCTTCGCCGAGAAGCTGGCGGCAGCCTCTCGAAACGCGCGAACGAGCGGCGCAACCGGATCACGATCCGGTGTGATCATGCCGACGCTATGGGCAACTTCGGGCTCGATCAGGGGTACGGCCCTGATGCCGGGGTCATCGCCGAGCAGATTCAAGAGATAATGGGGCATCACGCTCGCCAGCCCCATGAGCCGGACGTTGGAATAGAGGTTGATGACCGAATTGGTTTCAAGCGCGGGCTGGGGATGGCGGCCAGCGGCTTCGAAGGCGTGGTCGATGATGCGGCGGTTCTGCATGTTCGCCGTCAGCAGGCCCAGGGGTAATTCGGCTGCTTCGCGCCAGGTGACTGTGTCCTGTCCGGCGAGCGGGTGGCCCGCTGGAATGAAGAGGCAATAGCGCTCAACGTAGAGCGGTGTCGCGATTAGGCCGTTGATCGGCTCGTTATCGAGGTAGCTGATGCCGGCGTCGATCGAATATTCTTCGAGCCCGCGCAGGATCTCCTCCGAGCTCATCGACATGACCGTGAAGTTGATCTTCGGATGCAGGCGCTGAACGTCCCGCGTCAGGTAGGGCAGAATGGGGAGCGCCGACGGGATGGCGCCTAAAGCGAGCCGTCCGGTCAGGCCGAAATCGCTGATCGCGAACTGGGCCAGCTCCTGATGCATCGAGGCCCAGTTGTTGAGGATGAGCTGCGCCCATTTGAGGACGCGCTCGCCTTCTTGCGTCAGGCCCTGGTAGCGCTGCCCGCGCTCGACGATCGGCGCGCCGAGTTCAAGCTCAAGCTGGCGGATGCGGCCCGAGAGCGTCGGCTGGGTGACGTTGCACGCCTGCGCCGCGCGCGTGAAATGCTTTTCGCGCGCAAGTGCAACGAGATACTGAAGTTGACGGATGTCCATCCCTGCCACTCTCGTTTGAGAGAGCGGCGGTTATCGACGTTTCAACGTGTAAAGGCAATCAAGCGGCCACTCGATGCTGCGCTTGATCTTAAGAAGGCTATCTCAGCCGTCGAGCCCGAAGGCGTCGAAGACATGGCCCGAGAGCGAACGGCCCCGGCGGGAGGCCAAGTGCAGCGCGAGAGACGCGACGTCGGGCTCGCTAGCGAGGCAGGCGCCGGAGCTGCCGTCGAAGAAGGCGCGCGGGCCGACGCCGTTGATTCGAATGCCTTTCTCTGCCCAATCCTGGGCTTCGTGAGCGATCATTGCGGCGAGTGCCGTCCGGACGACGCCAGCCACGGCCGACGAGCGGGCGTCGCGGGGGGCGGGCATGTTTACGACATTGAGAATCAGACCTTCGCTCATGACCACGCACATGCGGTTGGCGATGACGCGCGTGAGCTGTGCGAGGGGCGCAAGCTTGGTTTCGATGAGCGCTTCGAGGTCGAGGTCGTCGCGGATCGCGTCGATTTCAGCCGCGGAGATCGACATCATGTTGATCGCGGCGTCGAGGCCGCCAAAGGCCTGCGCCGAGGTCTGTGCGAACCGCGCGGCTGCGTTGGCGGAAGAAATATCGAGGGTATGGAGGCGGATCTCGCTGGCGCTCTGAGACAGGAAAGCGACAAGCTCGACGAGTTCGGGGGATAGTTCAGTCGTATGAACAACGAGGCGGACGTTAAGATCGGCGAAAGTCCGGGCGACATCGACGCCCGCATGCCCAGTCAAGCCCGTGATTAGGATTCGCGCCCGCGAAAGCTCACTCGAGACTTCTTCTTCGACGCTGGTACCAACTCGATCCATGTACATGGCGCTCTTCCCCTCCTGACAATACGCTGAACCGGCGAACGCGAGAGGCGCCGTCGGTCGCACGATAGCACGCCGATTCGCCTAACGAGACCTAAACAGCCAGCCGATTCGGGTTTGGGGGAGACGGGTCAAGGGCGCTTTTGCGGCTATGCACCGCGCTCGGGGTTATAATGCTGTGACCCCCGTGCCCCGGCTGGGCTTCGATCTGCTGCAATCGTGACCGGTCGGTGCAAAAGCTGGTGATAGTCAGCTGGCGAAGCGTTGCTTATCTTTTGATGCGTCTGCGAATGTTGAACCAGACGAATCGGCTAGGCGTTTGGAATACGATGACAAAACAGGACAATTCAAAGCCGCAGGCCAATCCCGCCCAAAGCGCTGCTGCGCCATCGGCGGCTCTTGGACCTACTCCGGCAAGCGGTCCCGCCGTTCCTGCAGCCGTTCAGGATCCGGAGACGCCGCGCGAAGGCAAATCGAGCGATTGGTTCGTCATCGCTTCCATAGCGATCGTCTCCGTCGCGATTTCCGTCATGTCCTTTTCGCAGCTCAAGCTGTCGCTCGCCATTTCGGGGGTGGCGGGTGTTACGGCGCTTGCGCTCTTGATGCTCATTCACAAGCAAATGCAGAAATCGGCGCAGATCGCGCAGCTTAAAGCCGAGCTTGCGCAAAGCCGCCAAAGGCCGAAAGCACCGGCACCGGCTCAAGCACAGGCTCGCGCTGCTCCAGCAACTGCATCGTCTCCGGTCTCCACGGAAGAGCGCATCCGCGAACTGAGCCGCGACATTGGAAATCTCGTGCCGCGTTCGGACGCGGGTGGGGTCAGCGATCAGACTTCCATGCATCCGGCGTCGCCGCCATCGATCGCGGCGCTGGCGGCAGGTGACCGCGGGCAGCGGAGACCGTTGCGCGCTCCCGTGCAGCCAAACGCTGAAATTCCGGTCAAACCCGCAACGGAAACAAACGCAGCGTCGCCGGTTGCATCGCTTCCGGCTGGCGACGCCCCCACGGCCGGGCCGCAGCCTCCGCAGGGCGAGCCGAGCCGCGAGCAGTGGTCATTCCGGCCGCGGACCGGCAATCAAGCATCCGCGCCGGATGCATCGGCGGCGACAAACGTCATAAATGTCGGCGGCCAGGCGCATAGCGCACCGAAAGTGATGACCGTCGAGGGTGACCTCGAATTGGTTCAGCGAAAGATCAAGGAACTCGCCGACGAGGTGAACGCGGCGGAAGCGCTGCGTCCCAAGCAGCTGCGCGTCAGTCCGCGTCCGAAGGAGCCGACGAATGCGCTTGAGGATTCCATCGGCGCGTTGAGGGCTGCGGCGAAAAACATGCGGGGCCGGCCGACGCTCGGCGATTTCATTCCGAAGTTCGAAGCGCAGGCTTTTGCTCCGCAACCGGCTTCGGTGGCTGTGCCTGCGGCCACGCCCGTTCCCGCGCAGTCGAACGAAGGTTTCGGAGAACTCGTTATTCCGGCGACCGCCGAGAGGATCGCGGGTTCGGATCTTGCTGCTCCGACGCCAAGTTTTGGCGACCGTGATGTTGCGCCGCCGAGCCTGGAACTGCCGCTTCCCAATTTCGCCGCGCCGACGCGACCGGTATTGTCTCCGCGTTCGGCCGCAATCGCCCGGGCCGTGGAAGACGATTCCGTGGAACTTCTGCTCGGGCCGATCGTGACGCTCGCGGAGCATTCCGTCAGTCATTACGAGATGGTGGCGGGCCTACGTTCGGAAGCGGGAGAGTCACTCGACTTCAACGAGGACGATTTCGCCCAGATCGGCGACGACCTCGATGCGCACTTCGATGTCGCGCGCCTCAATCGAGCCGCGGCGTTGGCTGCCCGCATGGATGCGCGTGAGCGAGAAGGTTCTCTGCTTGCGGAATTTCTCGGTTCGTCGATGACGAGCAGGGCGTTCCTCGAAGCCTTCGCAAGCGCCTACGAGTCGCGGCAGAGGATTGCACAACAGCTCGTGCTGACGTTCTCGCAGCGGGCAGTCGACGAGTTCTCGCCTTCGGCATGGCAAGCCGTTCGCGACATGCACGCGTTCGGATTCCGCTTGGCGCTCGACAAGGTTCGCCACATGGGAACCGACTTCACGGCGCTGCAGCGGTCCGGATTCCGGTTCGTGCGGTTCGACGCGCAGATTCTGCTTGAGGGTCTGGCGACGCCGGAGCGGTTCGTACCGGCGGATGAAATCCTTCAGCGGTCGACGCTGGCGGGACTTTCGATCATCGCCGGCGGCATCCAGGATGCGGCTGCGCAGAAGCGTCTTCTCGACTCCGGTATTCTGCTGGGGCAAGGGCCGTTGTTCGGAGCCCCCAGGCAGGTCAACGTCGATGGCGGCGCTGGACCAACGGAGCAATCATCGGGGTCTGCGGCGGCGGCCTGATCGCCGCCACGGCCGACCCTTGCACTGTGACGACGGCGCCGGATGACAGTCCGGCGCTTGCTCGTTTATAGGGCCGCTGATCGAGACCGCATGGAGCGGCCGAGCGCGCAGGGTCCGCCATGACTGCCATTCCCGTCCTCACGTCGATCTCTCCCCTCGCAGGGTCGTCCGATCTCTGGTTCGTTGACATCTGGGGCGTCATTCACAACGGCGTGCGGCCGTTCGCGTCGTCGGTGGCGGCCTGCGAGGCCTTTCGAAAGCAGGGCGGGACGGCGCTGCTCGTGACGAACTCGCCGCGTCCGCGCGAAAGCGTCGGCCGGCAACTCGACGGCATTGGCGTGTCTCGCGATGCCTATGACGGGATCGTCAGTTCGGGCGAAGTGTCGCGCAGCCTGATAGAAGCGTGGGCAGGGCGGCCCATTCTGCATATCGGACCATCGCGCGATCTACCGATATTCGAAGGGTTGCAGGCCAAGCCTGGTGCGACGGCGGAGGATGCCGATGTCGCCGTATGCACCGGCCTCTATGACGACGAGACTGAGACGCCCGATAATTATTCGTCGCTGATCGCCAAACTCAAGGTGCGCGACATTCCGATGATCTGCGCCAATCCGGATTTGAAGGTCGAGCGCGGCGGCCGCATCATCTATTGCGCGGGCGCAATCGCAGCGGCTTATGCCGCGCTGGGCGGGACCGTCAGCTATGCCGGCAAACCCTATTTGCCGATTTACGAGTTGGCGCTCAAGACAGGAGCCGGATTGCGCGAAGCGCCGATCAGCAAAGAGCGCGTGTTGGCGATCGGCGACGGCGTTGCGACCGATATCGCAGGAGCGGCGGGCTTCGGCATCCGCTCGGTCTTCATTGCGAGCGGTGTTTACGTGCAGGCCGGAGAAGCCATCGGCCATGCCGCTAGCCGGCTATTCGAGAGCGACAGCGCCGTGAAGCCAGTCGCGGTGATGAAGGACTTTGTTTGGTAAGCCGAATTAGGCTCACGCGACGATCAAAACGATCTTGCCGATGTGGGCGCTGCTTTCCATTCGCGTGTGGGCGTCGGCGGCGCGTGCCATAGGGTAGGTTCCGTCGAGCGGGATCTTGATCTTTCCTGATACGATGAGCGGCACGACTTTCTCGGCGATGGCGCGTGCGATCTCGCCCTTCACTTCCGGCGAGCGAATGCGCAGCGTCGATCCCGTCAGCGTTAGGCGTTTCAGCATGACGCGCATGAAGTCGACGGTAGCTTTCGAGCCGTTCTGAAACGCGATGTTGACGAGGCGGCCGTCGTCGGAGAGGGAACGAATGTTCTTCTCGATGTAGTCGCCGCCGACCACGTCGAGAATGACGTTCACGCCTTTGCCTGCCGTTTCGCTCTTGATCACTTCGGCGAAGTCATGCGTGCGGTAGTTGATTGCGATGTTGGCGCCGAGCGCCCGCGCGGCCTCGCACTTTTCCTCCGATCCGACCGTCGTGAAGACGGTTGCGCCGAAGGCTTTCGCAAGTTGGATCGCTGTCACGCCGATGCCGCCCGTGCCGCCGTGGACGAGAAATTTTTCGCCCGATTTGAGATGCCCGCGCTCGAAGACGTTATGCCAGACGGTGAAGAACGTTTCGGGAATTGCTGCGGCTTCGACGAACGAGATCGCATCCGGCTTCGCGATGCAGGAAAGTTCCGATACTGCAACGTATTCGGCATAGCCGCCACCGGGCACCAAAGCCATTACGGGATCGCCGAGTGCAAAGCGCGTCGCGCCGTCGCCCAATGCCGCGACGGTTCCGGAGACTTCGAGGCCGGGGAGTTCGGAATGGCCTTTGGGGGCTGGGTAATTTCCTTGCCGCTGCAGTATATCCGGCCGATTGACGCCGGCAGCGACGACCTTGATGAGCACTTCGCCGGCTTTTACCACGGGTATCGGCATGTCTGTCGGCGTCAGGACTTCAGGTCCGCCTGCGCCGTTGATCGCTATGGCTTTCATCGATGTGGGGAGGCTCATCACGTTCGCTTTCTTGGCTCGTCGATGGTTGAGAGGAATGCACCGTGGTGGAGATCGGGGCAAGACGTGGCGTCAGCGGCACGACCGCTCATCCGATCTCGACCGTTCGCGGCATCTTCAATAGAGTGGGCGAATAAGAGCTGGAGGACACGCTATGGACCTCGACGATCTCCTGCCGCAAAAAAAGCCGAGTGGCGTGGCAATCGGGGACAGCCTTGATACGCTGTCTGTCTCGGAGCTTGAAAGCCGCATCACGGATCTCGAAACAGAGATTGTTCGGGTGCGTACCGAGGTCGATAGGAAGAAGCGTCACGAAGAGGCTGCGCGCGCGCTTTTCAAATCATGAAGCAGATCCAAAGGATCTATTTGAAATGCGCTGTATGCCGTTCGATTTTGGGATGGCGCGAATTTGTCCTGGCGTTCCGAATCCTAACAACGACATGCGCAGCTCATCATTCCACTTAACTGAACTTTAAGCATATTAGAGCACTTTCGCCGTCAATCCAGGCCATCTGGATTTGAAGCGGCGCCTCTGCCGCTTCCTCTGACGCCTCCCTGTTGACTTTCGAGCCGCTCCTTCAGGGCGGCTCTTTTTTTGCATTGTCCACAGCACGATCGAAGTACGATCGAAGGTGCCCCGTTTTGGGCGATGTTGTTAACTATGGTGCTCTAGTGTTGGATCGTGGTAGCAGTTGCGCACGGGTAAGCGTTTGTATCGTTGAGGGTCATGAGTAACGTATATCGCGTGGATGGCGTGCCGACTGGCAGCGCCACGACGGTCTCGTTCGGAGAGCGGTTTCAGGCCTCCGAACAGTTTGACCACATTTTCAAAGAAGGCATGGCGCTCGTCGAGCGCACAGCAAGCTACCTTGACGGCCCGGGCCGCAAGGAAGCGAAGGCGCTCGCTGGCGGGGTCGGCGTCCTCTATGCAACCGAGAGCATGCGGCTGACGACACGGTTGCTCGATCTTGCGTCGTGGCTTCTGATCCGCCGCGCGTTGCGCGAAGGCGAGATCACCGAGGACGAAGCGCAAAAGAAGCGCCGTCGCGTGAAGCTGCAGGCGTTCGGCCGGCCGTCTCACGTCAAGGGATATTCGGAATTGCCGCAGGGCTTGCAGCACCTCATCGAGGAAAGCTTTGCTCTGCACGATCGCATCTCGCAGCTCGATCGCGTCCTGACGAGACCGTCGGCGGCGGAAATGCCTGAGGCCGCACTGAACCCCGTTGCGCATCAGGTCGGATTGCTGCAGCGCGCGTTCGCCGCCAAGGTCAGCTGAACCTCACAGAGCTTCGGAAATTGAAAAGGCCCGTTCTTTCGAACGGGCCTTTTTGTTTCTGCCGATGATGTTGCTGACGCCATTCGGCGATCAGTACATGCCTTCGAACTTCTTCTTGAAGCGCGACAGGCGGCCGCCACGGTCCATCAACTTCGCGTCGCCGCCGGTCCAGGCCGGGTGCGTATTCGGGTCGATGTCGAGGGTGAGCTTGTCGCCCTCCTTGCCGTAGGTCGAATACGTCGTAAATTCGGATCCATCCGTCATCACCACAGTGATCTGGTGGTAATCGGGGTGAAGGTCAGCGTCTTTCTTCATGGCCTTTAGTCCGTTCGGTAATACGATTTTTCACGGCGAAACTCCGGAGAGCTCCGGCCCCGCTCTGTGCAAAGGGGACTGAATTGGCGGGTTGTTTAGCCGAGTTAGCCGCGACGCACAAGCCGCACGGCGCGCCAAACCTAAGCAATTCGTAATTTTCGGTGGCTTAGGAGCGGCCCATTGCCTCTTGAGCCGTCGGCCCCGGTGGGGCATGGTCCCCGCGGCTTAAGGGTTGAAACATCTTGTTTCCCCATGACTTGGACCAGAAAACCCCATGAGCAGCGACGTTGCAGACCTGGACTCGGCGAGGGCTCAACCCACGGACGAAACCACGCAGCAACGTCAACGCCCCTCGCTCAAGCCGCTGATGACGCTGAAGCCCCTCATTCTTGCTCATAAGGGGGCGCTCTGGGGCGCGATCATCTCGCTGGTCGTTTCCGCGATCGCCATGCTGTCGGTACCGCTCGCCGTTCGGCGCATGATCGACAAGGGCTTCGCAGGCAACGATTCAGCGCTGATCAACAATTACTTCCTGACGCTGATCGGCATCGGCCTCGTTATCGCGATTGCGAGCCCGGCGCGTTTCTACTTCGTCAATTGGATGGGCGAGCGCGTGGTCGCGGATCTCCGCACCAAGGTTTTCACGCAACTCGCCAAGCTCGGACCGGCCTATTTCGACGTCAACCATTCCGGCGAGATCATGAGCCGCCTGACGGCGGATACGACGCAGATCAAAGCTGTTGCGGGTTCCGCGCTCAGCCAGGCGGCACGCAACACGATCATGCTGATCGGTGCGCTCATCATGATGTTCATCACGAGCCCCCAGCTATCGGCGCTCGTGTTGCTTGCGATCCCGATTATCGTTTTGCCGCTCGTCGGCTTCGGGCGTCTCGTTCGCCGCTTGTCGCGGGAAGCGCAGGATACCCTCGGAGAGGCATCGGCCTATGCGTCCGAGAACCTCGCCGCCTATCGGACGATGCAGTCTTACGTCAACGAGAAGACTGTGTCGGATCGCTTTGCACGCGCGGTCGAGCGGACGTTCGTTGCAGCGCGACGGCGGATGCGGGCGCGGGCTGCGCTCACGGGCATCGCGATTTTTCTGACGGTCGCGAGCGTGACGGGCGTGCTCTGGTACGGTGCCTCGGCGGTCATCGCCGGCGACATGACCGGGGGGCGACTCGGTCAGTTCGTTCTCTACGCACTTTTCGCTGCGGGCGCGTTGGCCGAGGTATCGGAAGTCTGGGGTGAAATCAGCCAGGCCGCAGGCGCCGCAGAACGCCTTTCGGAAATGATGGCGACAGTGCCGGAAATCCGCTCGCCGGAGAATCCGACGCCGCTGCCGAAGCCTGCAATCGGAAGCGTCGCGTTCGAGAGCGTCTCGTTTTCCTACGCGGCACGACGGAACGAGAAAGCGCTCGACGGCATCTCGTTTCGCGCAGAGCCGGGCAAGACGTTGGCTCTCGTCGGCGCCTCGGGAGCGGGCAAGAGCACGATCTTCAATTTGCTTTTAAGGTTTTACGATCCCGATACGGGTGTTGTTCGCGTCGACGGTGTGGACGTCAAAGACGCGGATCTCTCGGCGCTTCGCAACCGCATTGCACTCGTTCCCCAGGACGTCGCGCTGTTCGCCGATACGGTTGCTGAAAATATCCGCTACGGAACGCCGGGCGCGACGTTGTCGGAGGTCCGCCGCGCGGCAACGGCGGCGCAGGCCGACGAATTCATTCGCCGCCTTCCCGATGGTTACAACACGCGGCTCGGAGAGCGCGGCACGTCGCTTTCGGGCGGTCAGCGTCAGCGGATCGCGATCGCGCGCGCCATTCTGAAAAATGCGCCGATCCTGCTGCTCGACGAAGCGACGAGCGCGCTCGACGCGGAAAGCGAAGGCGCGGTGCAGCGGGCTCTCGAAAGCCTGATGGCGGACCGGACGACGATCGTCATCGCCCATCGCTTAGCGACGGTTCAGAGGGCCGATCGTATTCTTGTGATGGACAACGGCCGTATCGCGGAAGCGGGCACACACGACGAGTTGGTGCGGCGCGGCGGGATTTACGCGCGTCTTGCCGAACTTCAGTTCGGGCGCGACGCGGCGGAATAGGCCGAAAGGCGGATGCCGCACTTAATCGAATATTAAGATCTGTCTACAGATCATTGTCGCTATGAAAGCGCTCACGGTCATCGTCATCGGTTTTGCTGTTTTCGCGTACGATCTTTCGTTCAACGACGGGCAGATCGTGCGATGGGTGGGATCGTTGCTCGGTCTTGCTTGAGTTCTCGGTGTCCCGTCCAATCGCGTTCACGAGCCTGCAGCCAGCCGCCGCCTAGCGGTTCGTCAGCTTCAACTCGATGCGGCGGTTCTTCTGATAGGCGTCCTCGGTGTTGCCCGTGTCGACAGGCTGGAACTCGGCGTAACCGGCGGCGACAAGGCGGTCCGCTGGAACTCCGCGCGAGATGAGATATTTCACGACGGACGACGCGCGGGCGGTCGAGAGTTCCCAGTTTGAGGGGAATTCCGCTTTCGAGATCGGGCGCGCATCGGTGTGGCCATTGATCTGTAGCGCCCAGTCGATATCTGACGGAATTTCCTTCTGCAGTTCCACGATGGCTTCTGCGATCTGATCCATCGCGGCGGTGCCCTCCGGCGTCAGCGTCGCGGAACCCGACGCGAAGAGGACTTCGGATTCGAACACGAAGCGATCGCCGACGACGCGGATGTCCTTGCGATCCTTCAATAGCGTGCGAAGGCGGCCAAAGAAGTCTGAGCGATAGCGCTTCAATTCCTGGACCTGTTGGGCGAGGGCCGTATTCAACCGCGCGCCGAGGTCCTTGATGGTCTTGTCGCTTTCGGCGCCCTTCTTTTCGGACGCGTTGAGCGCATCGTTCAGCGCCGCGATCTGGCGGCGGAGCGCGACGAGCTGCTGATTGAGCAGGTCGACCTTCGAGAGCGCTTCGGTTGAAATATTCTTCTGCTTGTCGAGGTCGGCGCTGAGGCCCGCGATCTGTCCCGCCGCGTCCTTGGCACGTTCGTCGGCGCCAAGACCGGCACCGGTCAATTTCTCGTTCTCGGATTTGATCGAGGCGAGGGAGGCCTGCAGTGCGGCCAGTTCATCCTGGGCGGATTGCGATTTGCCTTTTTCGAGCGAGAGCAACGAAGTCAGTTCGCTGATCTGCAGCGTCAAGCGCTGGAGGGCGGAATCCTTGCCAGTTGATTCCTGGGCTGAGAAGTACTGCGCAATCATGAAGATCGACATGAGCAGGGTTACGACGAGCAACAGCGTCGATAGCACGTCGACATAGGCGGGCCAGAACTCGCCGTACTCGCCACTGCGGCGGGAGCGTCCGCGCGCCATGCGTTAACCCTCGCGCTTCATCGCATCAGCAAGGCTGCGCAGCATGCTGGCAACCTCAGCCTGCTGTTGGGCCTGTTCGTCGACCCATTCGCGCACAACTTTCTGTTCGGTGCGCATTTGGGTCACGAGTTGATTGACGCCGCGCGCAAGGTCGCGAACTTCCTCCTGAGATTGCGGAGGCGCGGCTTTCACGGCCGAGGTCGGCTGCTCGGCAAGGTGGTTCGTGAAATCTTCAAGCGAGCGCTGCATGTCAACGACGGCTGCGAGAAGCTGGCGGTTGACGTAGTCGCTCGATGAAACGCCGCCAGCGGGCGCCAACTCGGTGCTGCCGGAGAGCCATTCCTCAAGTTCGTTATAGAAACGATTGTGGGCGTGGCTCGCCTGCAGTTCGAGGAAACCGAGGATGAGGGAGCCCGATAAGCCCAACAGCGATGACGAAAATGCCGTTCCCATTCCTTTGAGCGGTGCGGCGAGGCTGGCCTTCAGGTCGCTGAAGAGCTGAACATTGTCGGAAGCTTTGCTATCGAGCGAGTCGATGGCGTGGCCAACTGAGCCGATCGTTTCGAGAAGTCCCCAAAACGTTCCGAGCAGGCCGAGAAAAACGAGCAGGCCGACGAGATAGCGGCCGGTATCGCGGGCTTCATCGAGGCGCGAACCGATCGAATCCATGAAGGAGCGCATTGCGGCGGTCGACAGCGACAGGGTGCCGGTTCGGTCGCGCAGCATGGTCGCCATCGGGGCCAGCAGGACGGGGCGGGCGCTGATCGAAAGCCCGGGGTCCGAGATGCGGTAGGCGTTGACCCATCGAATTTCGGGATAGAGGCGAAAGACTTGGCGGTAGGCGTAAATGATGCCGAGAAGCAACGTGCCCAAAATCAGGCCGTTGAGGCCCGGATTGTTCAGGAAGGAGTGTTGTAACTGATCGAAGAGAATGGCGGCCAGAAAGCCGACAAGCGTCAGAAAAATCGTCATGCGCAATAAAAAGACACCGGGTGGTGTCAGGCGCCGTGAAACCGGCGCGAGTGCCGAGGCATCGCCCGGACGGATCTTGGCCATTCTTCGTCTCCGGAACGTCCCCGCTGTCCCAACACGAGACCTTAGCGCAACGCTGTGACATCGAAAACCGGCAACATCATGCCGGAGTCCAGATTTCCTCGGGACATCCGGACGTGTCTCAGGCGTTAGAGATCAGGCCTTGGAGAAGAGCACAGAGCCAAACACTTTGTGAAGGTGAAGATTGGCAGCGAGCACGTCGCCGCTGTCGAGCATCTTATCGCCGCCCTTGAGATCGCTGACGAAGCCGCCTGCCTCGCGGACGATCACAATTCCGGCCGCGATGTCCCAGGCTTTCAGGTTATGCTCCCAGTAGGCGTCGAAGCGGCCGGCCGCGACGAATGCAAGGTCGAGCGCCGCCGATCCGGTCCGGCGGATGCCCGCGACTTCGCCCATCAGCAGTCCCATCTCCTTGAGGAAACGGGGATGGCCCTCGCGGCCGCGATGGGGGATGCCCGTCGTCACCAGGGCATCGGCCGCGGTTTTGCGCGCGGCAACGCGGAGGCGGCGGTCGTTCATGTAGGCGCCTTTGCCCTTCTCGGCGGTGAAGAGCTCGTCGCTGGCGGGGTTATAGATCACCCCGGCAACAAGCTGGCCCTCACGCTCCAGGCCGATCGAAATGGCGAACATCGGGTTCGAATGGAGGAAATTCGTCGTGCCATCGAGCGGATCGACGATCCAGCGGTGTGATTTGTCGGCGCCGATGATTTCGCCGCGTTCTTCCATCAGGAAGCCGTAGCCGACGCGGGCCTTCGACAGTTCCTTGAAGATGATGTCCTCAGCCTTGTGGTCGGCCGCGGAGACGAAGTCGCCCGGGCCTTTGATCGAGACCTGCAGATGCTCGACCTCGCCGAAATCACGGACGAGGCTGCGCCCGGCCTTGCGCGCCGCGGATATCATGACGTTCAGGGTCGGGGATACGTTGCTGCTCATGTCGAGATATCCGGGAATGGCGCGGGAAAAGGCGGAGACGCGGCTCTAACGGCTCTTCACGACCGTGGCAAGGTGACGGAAAGCCTAAGGAACCGCGGACATCTCGGGATCGACCGCGATGCGGTCCATCCACGCGGAGGCTTCGACCGCCGCTTTCAGGCGATCGGCTTTCGACATTTTTGCAAGAATCTCGTCGAAGGCTTTGTCCTCGATGCCGTTCTTTTGGGCGATCAGTCTCCATTTCGCGGCTTCGATGGGGTCTTTCTTGACCTTGATGCCTTCAAGGTAAACGTAACCCAGGCGGTTCTGGGCACCCGGAATGTCTTTTTCCGCTGCGGCCTTCAACAGAGCCGGAATCTTGACCTCGTCATTCGTCAGGCCGTAGCCCTGAAGCAGCCGCACGGCATAATCGTATTGGGCAACCGCGAGGCCGTGGTCGGCGGCGCGCGATAGCCATCTCGCGGCTTCAAGCGCGTTGGCGTCAACGCCGGTTCCGGTCTGGAAAAGGTCCGCGAGGTCGTACTCCGCTTGAGGGATGCCTTTCTCGGCGGCGTAGCGGATGTGCTGGTAGGCCCGAATTGGGCTTAAGGGCTTGCCGTTGCCATTGAGGAACAGCAGGCCGAGATTGTAATTGGCTTCGGCGTTGCCCGTGAGGGCGGCTTTCTCAAAAAGCTCTCCGGCGGTCTTGAAATCTTTTTTGACGCCGCGCCCCTGCGCGTAGGACATGCCGAGCGCGAAGGTACCCTGAACGTCGCCCATGTCGGACGCGCGCTTGAAGTACTCGTCGGCCTTGCCATTGTCTTTCTGGACGCCGAGGCCGTCGGCGTAGATACGGCCTATGAGTGTGTTGGCCTGCGGCTCGCCGCGAGCGGCTGCTTCCTCGGCGAGTTTCAACGCGGTGAGGTATTGGCCTTGGTCGAAGGCGGTGTAGGCAGCGTCGTCGCCGGTGGCGGGAACGAGCGAGGGCATTCGGGTCTTCATGCCAACGGCGGCGGGCGCATTGGGTCCGGCTTCCGGAGCGGTCGATTTGGGCGCTGGCGCGAGCTTTGGGATGGTCGTTTCGTCACGCGAGAACCACGAGCTGCTTTCGGCCACGGCACGTGCCGACGAGGCACCGAGGCCGAGCGCGGCGACGAAAGCCAAACAAACCGATGTTCTCGCCGCGAGTACGTTCATTCCGCTGACTCAGGCATGCGCAGGGCTTCTGAAAATTCGCGGACACGGGCGGCGGCGTCTGGTCCCGGTTCCGAACTCGTCACACGGACGGAGACAAAGTCGGCGCCGGCAACAGCCAACTGATGCGCTGCTTCGCTGTCGGGAACGTCGAAGGCCACGCAAGGGATCTCGAACAGTTCGCTCCACCATACGATGAGATCGCGCTGACGCTCGGCGGCCTTCGCACGATCCTCGACGTGAGGCGGAATGCCGAATGCCACATAATCGGCACCGGCATCGCCCAGTTCCATAGCGTCGTGGCGGCTGCGCCCGGCGTCGGCGCCGACGATCGACTTAGGCGCGGCCTGACGCTGCGTTTTGAATGCTTCGCCGATATCCGGCGACCACAGAACATGAACGCCATCGGCGCCGAGCTTCGCCGCATCGCCGGCGCTCGACGCGATGAGCATCGCGATACCCTTCTCTTGGGCGCGGGCGATAAGTGCGCGGGCAATTGCGGCGTCGAGTTCTACGCCCGGAGCAGAGCGCAGAAGGGCGCTTTCGATTGGAGCCGCGTCGATCGCGGATGAAAGCACGCCGAGCGCCTGCGCGGCGGAACCGCCATCGAATTGGAAGTCCAAATATAAGCTGCTCGAGGTGGACACGCGGGGAGGGCTCCGGATTTTGAATGTTCAATTCGGTTCGGATTGCGGCGGAAACAAGAAGCGCCAGCTATCAACCGGGTTTCGTTCCCTGCGTTGCAATAAACGGGGCTATACTCAAGTCGAATCGGGTTTTAAGGGCCACAGCACGGTTTTTTCGCCGGATTCGGGCTGTCGCGCAGTTTACCAGACTTCGGGAACGGGTCATGGTCGCCCATCTCTGAGTTTAGGCGTTTTTCCGCCAACTTGAGGGCTCACGTAGTGTCGGCAGTGTCGGCATGCCGCGCCTCTCGCCCTATCGGAGCCAAACGGGGAATGATCAAACAAGTCACGCTTCGCCTTCTCGGCGTTAGTTTGTTGGGGATCTGCTGGGCTGGAAATGCTCCAGCGGTCATGGCCGAGACGGCAGGACAGGATTCTTCGAGCGGTTCGACAACGTATTTTCCGCAGTCGCAGAAGCCGCCTGCGGATGCGCCCGCTACGACGGCTGCTCTGCCAACATCATCCGATCCGCCAAAGGACGCGCTTCCGGCCGCATCCGCGGTCCCGCCGAAGAAGGTTGAGCCCGCTTCGACCGCGGCGGTGACGCCACCAGCCGTGGAAACGCCAGCATCGCCTGCGGCCGTCGATTCCAAAGCGATAGATTCCAAGCCCGATGCGGCGCCTTCGACGCCGCCTACGGATACGGCGATCGTGACGCCACCAGCGTCGGAGGCTCCGGCGGCCTCGCCTGCACCGACGGCTGAGCCTTCGGCCGACAGCAAGCCCGCTGCCGCGACGGCCGAGCCAGCGACGCCGCCTGCTGCCGATACGGCGCAACAGCCGAAGCCTGCCGAGACGACGCCTGTTGCTGCGCCACCCGCACCGCCGCCGGTCAATCCGATCGTCGAAGCTGCGCGGTCGAAGCTTTCCGATAAAGCGCTCGCAGGCCGAAACAACACCAACGACGACGTGACTGCGGCGCGCGATTACTACAATGCGCACACCGAGCCGTTGTGGGTCAGCGGCGGCGAATTCACGCGTAAGGCGAAGGAACTCATCGCGACGCTGAAGAACGCCGACGACTGGGGTCTCGAGTCATCTGATTTCGTCATTCCGTCGGTTAGCGACGGAGCCGCGGCGGGAGGAGCCGCGGAAGCACAACTCACGCTGTCCGCCTTGAAATACGCGCGGTACGCGCGGGGCGGCCGTCTCGATCCGGTTTCGCTGAGCAACATCCTCGACATGAAACCGCCGGTCAAAGACGCGAAGTCCGCGATGCGTGAACTCGCGAACGCTTCGGATCCGGGAGCGTACTTGCGCGGGCTCAATCCAAAGCACGTCGGCTTCGAACGGCTTCGCCAAGCGCTGCTGAAGGCGCGCGGTGGCGCGGTGGCTGAGGAGCCGGTCGATCCCGCACTTCTCGTCAAGCTGCCGGCCAAGGGCAAGACGCTGAAGAGCGGCGTCAAGGACGATCAGGTTGCGCTGCTGCGTCAGCGACTCAAGGCTCCGGCAGACGATCCGGCGAACGATGTCGTTTACGATGACAAGCTTGCCGACGCTGTCCGCGCCTTTCAGCACGACAACGGTCTCAAAGCGAACGGCGTGGTGAACAATCGCGTGCGGTCCGCCCTGAACAGCGCGGGCCAGCCCAAGAAGACGAGGTCTAGCCCATCGGAGAATGTAGATCGGCTCATTGCCAACATGGAGCGCTGGCGGTGGCTGCCGACCGATCTTGGCAAGTTCTATGTCATGAACAACATTCCGGAATATACCAGCGAGATCTGGAAAGACGACCGAATAGAGCTGAAGCAGAGAATGATCGTTGGTCAACCGTCGTGGCCGACGCCGTTGCTCTCCGCGAAGATGCAGTTCGTGATTTTCAAGCCGAGCTGGGGCATGCCGGACGGCATCAAGGCCAAGGAGCTTGCACCGCGTCTTCGGCAGGCATCGGGGAATTCCGGTTTTGGCTTCTTCGACCAATTGTTCGGCGGCGGCGGCGGTTATACCGGCGCGGACGTGATCTCCGCCTATAAGCTGCAGGTTTATTCCAATGGCCAACGCGTAGACCCGAATTCCGTCAACTGGAAAACGGCCGATGTTCGCCAGTACAGCTTCATTCAGCCGCCGGGAGCCGATAATCCGCTCGGGCTCGTGAAATTCCGTTTCCCGAATAGGCATGACGTCTACATGCACGATACGCCGGAGCGGGGCTTGTTCAGCCAAAGTGCGCGGGCTCTGAGCCACGGTTGCATGCGTGTCCAGGACCCCCGTCGGACAGCCGAAGTCATTCTCGGCGAAGACAAAGGCTATTCGCCGGAAAAGGTCGGCGAGCTTTGGGATGGCGGCGCCAGCGTTACGCTATCGAAAGAAGTGCCGGTCTATCTCGTCTACTTCACGGCGCGCATCGGTGACGACGGTCAGCTCGATAACTACTCCGATGTCTACGGAATCGACGGCCGCGTGATGTCGGCGCTACGAGGACATCCGGTACGCTTCATCGCGCAGGAAGCGATTGATCCGACGGAAGCTTCGGAGCCGGGCGCCGGCGCCAGTGTTTCGAACGATGCGGGATCGGACGATCTTCAGGATACTCGCCAGCAGGATGATCGGCCGGATGGTCGGCCGGCCAAGCGGAGTGCAACGGCGAAGAAGTCCGGAGGCGGGAACAATCCTATCCAGGATGCGCTCTCCAATATCTTCCTGAACTGAGCACGCTTTACCGAACAACGAAAAAGGGCGGATCGCTGGATCCGCCCTTTTTTGATTCAAGCGATGCGTTAGCCGCGCGTCAGGCGGCTTTTTCGAGCGTCTCGTTCCACTTTCCGAGCGCGGCCAAGCTGTTCATTTTTGCGCGATGCGTGAACGCGCGCTGACCGGCAGCGACGTTCTCCGGCTTGCCGCCCCAAGCCTGGATCGCAGCGGCTTGCAACGCGCGGCCGTAAGAGAAGGTCATCGGCCAGGGTAACGGACCCGAGGAGTTCATCAGCGAGAGATGCTCGGTGGCGGCTTCGTCCGACTGGCCGCCAGAAAGGAACGCGATGCCCGGAACGGCTGAAGGCACCGTCGCCTTCAGGCATCGAACGGTCTTTTCCGCGACTTCGGCGGCGCTTGCCTGTTTCGGGCATTTTTGGCCGGCGATGATCATATTCGGCTTCAGGACGATACCTTCGAGGTTCACGCGAGCGTCGTAGAGTTCGCGGAAGACCGTACGCAGCGTCCACTCCGTCACGCGATAGCATTCGTCGATGTCGTGGCTGGAATGCGCGCCGTCCATCAGCACCTCGGGCTCGACGATCGGAACGATATTGGCTTCCTGCGCCAGGGCGGCGTAGCGGGCCAGGGCGTGGGCATTCGCCTTGATGCAATTCCAGGACGGCAGACCGTCGTCAATGGTGATGACCCCGCGCCATTTCGCGAAGCGAGCGCCGAGCTTGTAGTATTCGGCGAAACGCTCACGCAGGCCGTCGAGGCCTTCCGTGATCGTCTCGACCTTCGATGTCGGGCCGGGAAGCGGTTTGGCGCCCATGTCGACCTTAATGCCGGGGAGCGAGCCTGCGGACTTCATGATGTCGACGAGGGGCGTGCCGTCCTTCGCCTTCTGGCGGATCGTTTCGTCATAGAGAATGACGCCCGAGACGTAGTTCTTCATGCCCTCGGTCGCGCGGAACAACATCTCGCGGTAGTCGCGGCGGCTGTCCTCAGTGGACGTCAGCTTAATGCCGTCGAAGCGCTTCTTGATCGTGCTCGTGCTTTCGTCGGCGGCAAGAATGCCCTTACCCGGTGCTACGAGAGCGCGGGCGATATCCTCGAGTCTGTCGCTCATACTTTGTCTCCGCAGGCCGTTTGATCTTTAATACTCGCAAGAACGGGCGCCGTTGCCGACGCCCGCCCGAATTCCGGCTCAGATGAGCTTGGACATCGCGACCGCGGTGTCGGCCATGCGGTTCGAGAAGCCCCATTCGTTGTCATACCAGGAAACGACGCGAACGAAGTTGCCGTCAATCACTTTGGTTTGATCGAGCGCGACCGTCGAGGACGACGGGTCGTGGTTCAGGTCCATCGACACCAGCTTTTCGTTCGTCACGGTCAGGATGCCCGACAGCCGGTTCGACTTCGCGGCTGCGATGATGGCGTTGTTCACCTCTTCAGCCGTCGTGTTGCGCTTGGCGACGAATTTGAAGTCGATCAGTGACACGTTCGGCGTCGGGACGCGCATGGATGCGCCATCGAGCTTGCCGTTGAGCTCGGGGATGACGAGGCCGACGGCCTTGGCGGCGCCGGTCGTCGTCGGGATGATGTTCAACGCCGCGGCGCGGCCGCGGTAGAGATCCTTGTGCAGGGTGTCGAGTGTCGGCTGGTCGCCTGTGTATGAGTGGATCGTTGTCATGAAGCCGTGGGCGATGCCGAAGGCGTTGTGGAGCACATGAGCGACGGGCGCGAGGCAGTTCGTCGTGCAGGATGCGTTCGAGACGACGACGTGCTCCTTCGACAGCTTGTCATCATTGACGCCGTAAACGACGGTCAGGTCGGCATTGTCGGCGGGAGCGGAGACGAGAACGCGCTTGGCGCCGGCGTCCAAATGGGCCTTCGCCTTTTCCTTCGAAGCGAAGATGCCCGTGCATTCGAGCGCGATGTCGATGCCCATCGCCTTATGGGGAAGCTCGGCGGGGTTCCTGATCGCCGTGACCTTGATCGGGCCGGTGCCGGCGTCGATCGTGTCGCCCTCGACCTTCACTTCCTTCGGAAAGCGGCCATGCACGCTGTCATAGCGCAGCAGGTGGGCGTTGGTTTCGACGGGGCCGAGATCGTTGATGGCGACGACTTCGATGTCGGTCCGTCCGCTCTCGATGATTGCGCGCAGCACGTTGCGACCGATGCGGCCGAAACCGTTGATCGCGACCTTCACAGCCATTCTTGGGGGTCCTCCGGAGCTGAGAATTGTGACGGACGCGGACAAGTTCGCTGTCTCATTGCCGTCCGTCTCAAGGTTTTCGGGTCTTTAACGTCAGTTGGTGGCCGCCTGTCAATCAGGCAAGACTAAGGGTTTGGGTTACGCTCGCGGAATTCTTTTCATTCCGAACGGGGGAAACACGGTCTCGTTTGTTGACGTCGTTTACCTTAGCCACGTAACCTAAAGACCAAGCATAGGTGATCGATGCGTCAATCGTGTCGCCCGAGAGGGCGATAAGAGGCCATGACTGAACGCAACACACTTAAAATCAAGCGCGCGGAAGACTCGAAGTCTGCCCGCAAGCCGCTAGGGGACGTCGATTTGCGTGCGGAGAACGCACGCCTGCGGACCGAGCTTGCGACCGCGCAGCAGCGTATCGCGGAGCTTGAGCAACGGACGGCGGATGCGCTCAACCGCATTGATTGGGTTCTCGATTCGCTCCATAGTCTGCAGGAGAACGAGTGACCGTGAGCGTCGTTCAGGGGGAGACCGGCAGGGTCGCCGGACAGGATGGCTGAAGTCCCGTTCACCTTTAATCAGCGCACCTATCGCTTCCATTGTGACGAGCACGATGCCCGACGCCTTTCGGACATCGTCGAGTATTTCACGTCAAAATTAGATGGGCTGGTCCGGGAGCATGGCTCTGTCGGCGATGAGCGACTGATCCTGATGGCTGCGTTGATGATTACCGACGAACTTTTTGATGCCCGCGCCGATGTCGACGACCTGTTGGAGGGCAGCGCGGCCGAGCTCCGGTCCACCGCAATTCGCAGCCTCGAGGCTGACGAGGATGGCAAGCCGGAGAAACGCCGGGCGTAGATGCCGGTGTAAAGGCCCTGCGACGGCTCTGGATTTTTCGCTCCAGGTCACATACATCTACAGATGCTGCGGGGCTCGTCAGGGACAATATGACCCGGGGGCCTATAAGATCCGCACGGGTGCTGTCCCTGACCGGAGCCGTGGCTCCGGACACATGGTGCCCACCTACACTCGTAGGGACCACGCGGGATCATCGTCTCAACGGCCTTCGCGGCATTACTCTTTAACGGCAGATCAGACAGGTTGGCGTCAAACGGCGAAGTGATGGCGGACGCAAAAAAAGAGCTGCGCGCCGCAGCGGTGTTACGGCGGAAGGAAGCTTTCGAGCGCCACGGGACGGAGGCGAGCCGGATGATCGCCGCCCAAGGTCTCGATTTTCTCGGCATAAAGCCGGAGGCGACGATTTCGGGATTTGCCGCCATTTCCGACGAAATCAATCCAATCGCGCTGATGACGTGGCTGCAGGCGGAGGGTTTCCGGCTGGCGCTTCCGGTCATGCAGGGACGTGGAAAGCCGCTCCTGATGCGCTCCTGGTCGCCTGGCGACGCCATGGCGCCGGCGGCCTGGGGCATTGCCGAACCACTGGACGACAAGCCGGCCGTCGATCCGGATATCGTTCTGGTGCCGCTGCTGGCGTTCGACGGGCGCGGATATCGCCTCGGGTACGGCGGCGGGTTCTACGATCGGACGCTTAACCGGCTGCGGAAATTGAAGCGGATCGTTGCCGTCGGTCTGGCCTACGACGAACAAAAGGTCGACGCCGTGCCGGTCGAAAGCTATGACGAAAAGCTCGATTGGGTCCTGACGCCCTCAGGGCCCCAAAAATGCAAATAAATCTCATTCAGGTTTTTCATGCGTCTTCTGTTTCTCGGCGATATCGTCGGCCGGTCGGGCCGCGCGGTGGTTTGCGATGCGTTGCCCGGCCTCATCAAGCAATATGGCTTGGATTTCGTCGTCATCAACGGTGAGAATTCGGCGGGCGGCTTCGGTATAACGGAAGCCATTTTCAACGATCTGATCGACGCCGGAGCCGATTGCGTCACGCTCGGAAATCATTCGTTCGATCAGAAGGAAGCCCTCGTCTTCATCGAGCGGCACGAGCGGCTGATCCGGCCCCTCAACTATCCGAAGGGAACGCCGGGAAAAGGCGCGACGCTGCTGCGTTCGAAGAAGGGCGCGGACGTGCTCGTCATCAACGCGATGGGACGGGTGTTCATGCCGGAAATCGATTGCCCGTTCCGCGCCATCGATGCGGAGCTGACGGCGTGCGCGCTGAAGCGGGAAGCCGATGCGGTTCTGATCGATTTTCACGCCGAGGCGACAAGCGAGAAACAAGCGCTGGGCGTATTCCTAGACGGGCGCGTCAGTCTCGTGGTCGGAACGCATACGCATACGCCGACGGCGGATGGCCGCATTCTACCAAGCGGGACCGCCTACATGTCGGACGCGGGCATGTGCGGGGACTACAACTCTGTCCTCGGTATGGATGTCGAGGAGCCTATCAACCGGTTTCTGACGAGAATTCCGCGCGGCCGTTACGAACCGGCGGTCGGGCCGGGAACGATTTCGGGCTTTGCCGTCGATACCGATGACAGCACGGGTCTTGCGGTAAATGCCGGGCCTTTACGGCTCGGGCCTCACCTCGAACCGGCCATGCCGTCTTTCTGGACGGCGGGTTAGGGCCTGCACGGCGTTTAAACGACCCCGCCCTTGACCGCCGCGCGGCCGTTGCGCAAAAGACGGGGCTCCGCGGCAATTCCCAAACGCAATGAGCACGAGCATGGCTGGCCATTCCCAATACAAGAACATCATGCACCGGAAGGGCAAGCAGGACGCCATGCGTTCGAAGCTCTTCGCCAAGTTCGCGCGCGAGATAACGGTTGCGGCCAAATCCGGCACGCCGGATCCGGATATGAACCCGCGACTTCGCCTCGCGATCCAAGAGGCGCGGGCCGAGAATATGCCGAAGGACAACATCGAGCGCGCGATCAAGAAGGCGCAAGGCGGCGATCTCGCGAACTATGAGGCCGTGCGCTACGAGGGCTATGCACCCGGCGGCGTCGCGGTGATGGTGGAAGCGCTGACCGACAATCGCAACCGCACGGGCGGCGTGGTCAGAAGCGTGTTTACGAAATTCAGCGGCAACCTCGGCGCGACCGGCTCCGTCAGCCATATGTTCAATCATATTGGCGAAATCACCTATAAGTCGGGGGCCGGTTCGGCGGAGGCTGTTCTCGAGGCGGCAATCGAGGCTGGCGCCGACGACGTGCAATCGGACGACAACGGCCATTTGATTTCGTGCGCCTTCGAAACGCTCGGCACAGTTGCGGCGGCGCTGGAAAAAACCCTCGGCGAAGCGCAAAGCGTCAAGTCGGTCTGGAAGCCAAACCTCACGACCACGGTCGATGAGGACGGGGCTCAGACGATCATGAAAATGCTTTCGGCGCTCGAAGATGACGACGACGTTCAGAATGTCTACGCCAACTTCGAAATACCGGACGATGTCATGAAGAAGCTGACGGCGGCCTGATCGCCGGCCTGAAGTCTTGGGGAGCTATCCGGCGTAAAAGGCGCCGAAGACCATCGCGACCAGCCCGGCGATGATCATCAGGAGGCCGACGATGCCGAGGAATTGGGCCATCGAGTTGCGGAAGCGGGCCATGGCACCACCTCTGGCAGATGTTGCCGGTTTGATCTGACTTCTTCCCGGAGAATTTTTGCGAAGCTTGTTAATGGCGGCGCTGGCCGTCAGGGCGGCGATCTCGGCGCGGCTATCATTTCGTCTAGCCCAGCGAAATAGCCAGAAACCGCCAAGGATCAGCAATATGCCCGCCACAATCCATCGTGGATGGGCGAAGGTCGGGTCCATTATATCCTCTGCGGTCGAGCCGGGTTGCCAAGATATTATTCATCTCGCAACACTAAAGCCGAAATCTTGAGTTTTTACGAGGTCTGGTGCGGCGCAGAGCGGGGAAGCGTGCTTTGCGGGGAAAACGCATTATGATCGGGGCGTACGCGTACGGGAGTCAGCATGGCGGCGGACGGACCATCGGGGGGTAGGGGCCGGGTTCGTGTCGGATTGGTCGTTGTCCACGGTGTGGGCGAGACCGAGCCCGGCTATTGCGTCAACGCGGTCCTCGATACGCTTGCCGCGACGAGACCCGGTTACAGCGTCTCTCCCGCCAACGAATACAACCGCATGCCGGAGCCGGAGGCTGGCAATCCGCCGCCGGTGTTTCCCGTCATTCGGCGGGGTGCCGCACATAACAGCGGTATCGAGATCGAGGCGGTCGAGCTGCATTGGGCGGATCTGACAGAAGGCCAGCCCGGACGAGTCAACACGCTGCTGCAGCTCTTTCGCGTCATCTTCGAATCTCATCACCTCGTCGACGCGATGCTCGACCGGTCGAAGGACGCGGTGTCGTGGATCCTGCGCAAACTGCTTTGGGTGGCAGGGTGGATCATTCGCGGCCCGAGCGCGGCGTTGACCATCGTGACGTCGGCGATCTGCGCGTTGTTCTTGTTCGAGCCGGTGACGGTGACGGCCGACGTCATGGACGTCAGATCGCAAGTCTTGCTCGTGACAGGCGCTATCTTCATCGGCGCGCTCTACGTCTTCTACCGGATTAGCCGACAGCAGGACTACTCGTGGTACGATACCGTATTCTGGCTGGCGCTCTCGGCACTCGCGGTGTTCGCGCTGACGTACAACAATTCGCTTCTTGGACTGCTGAAGCATATTCCCGATCTCAAGACTGGACCGGAGCGGCTGGCGGGCACGCAACTGCTCGACTGCCCGGCGGGGTCTACGGATGCCGCGTGCTACATCGACGGGCTCTATAAGGTCATCATTTGGGGCTGGCGGTTCTGGGGCGCGCTGATGCTGTTCGCGACCTTCTTGCTGGGCGTCGCCTACATCCGCGCGCGTGTCACCTACGATCGTTCGCGGCTCGGAACGCTGTCGACGAGCATCGCCATTCTGATCATGCAGTTCATGCTCTGGACGACGGTCGTCGTCAGCGTCATTTATCCGGTGCTGAACCGCGCGGAAGCGATCACCACGTTGCGGGAAGCTCAGCCGATCATCCAACGCGCGATCGACGCGCATCAGATCGATCCGGCCAGTCCGATCGCAAAGCTCGTTCAGGTTCCGAACATCGAGCTCGACTGGATAGGCCGCTTCAAGTTCATTTACGCTTCGGCTGCATTTACTATTTTGATGCTGATCCTTGCCGGTATGGTGCTGATCGGGATACGCCTGATGAAGGCTCGGCGCGGACTTCGCGATCTTGAGCAGACGGCGCGCAACATGCCGAGGATGCTGTTCAACCCCGTGCTCGTTGGGCTGATCATCCTATCGTACCTCGTCGTCTTCGCACTCGTCTTCGTGCAGCCCTATCTCGATAGCAATCAGGTGTTCGTGACGCTGAGGGGCTATATCCTGCCGGTCGCCGCGCTCGTGGCGTTGATCCTGCCGTTTTTCTTCGGACGGCGCGTCGCTAACGTGGTGCATTTTGCCCGCGATCTGATCGATCACCACTATCAGCCGAGGCAGGAGACTGCCGCGTACTTCATTCCGTCGGTGTTTCGGATGCGGTTACGGCGGCTGCGGCGCGAACGCATTCAGAACCGGCTCAATCTCGTTCTTGAACACTTCGTGCAGAACCAAGGCTACGATGGCGTCATCTTCCTGGCGCACAGCCAAGGCTCCGTCATCGTCTATGATTTTCTGCGCGATAACGGCCCGCATTATACCCGGCTTGGCGACGCGGCTCCCGCGCTGCTGACATTCGGCTCGCCGCTCGGCAGCGTCTATCAAAAGTATTTCCACGAATACGCAGCGTCGAAGACCGTTCCGCTCGGAATCGCGGCGCGGTTGAAATGTTGGATCAACCTCTATCGGGTGGACGATTACATCGGCGGGCGCATCTCGGCGCCGCCGGGATTGCGGGTCGATAATCACGTCATGGGCATGGGTGGCCATACGGGCTATTGGACGGAGCCGGATATCGCGGAGGCGCTCGACGCCATTCTGACGGGCAAGGTTGCGGACGCGACCAAGCCACCACCGCTACCGCCGCCGCCAATGACGCCATCGGCTCCCTATGCGGTTCGTGCTATGCGGAGAGCATGAGTGGACGAACGATTCGCATCATTGGTTTCGATCCGGGGCTGCGGCGCACGGGGTGGGGTGTCATCGAGAGCGATGGCGTCCGGCTCGTCTATGTCGCGTCGGGTGTGATCACGCCGCCCAAGGACGACGAACTCGCGTACCGTCTTTCGGCGCTGTTCGACGCGGTGACGGGTGTCATTCAAAGTTTCAGTCCATCGGAGGCGGCTGTCGAAGAGACGTTCGTCAACGAAAACCCCCGCTCGACGTTGAAGCTCGGGCAGGCGCGGGGCGCTATTTTGCTGGCGCCGGCGCGGCTCGGACTGCGGGTGGCGGAATATACGCCGAATCTAATCAAGAAGTCGGTGGTGGGCACGGGGCACGCGGAAAAGCAGCAGATCCAGGCGATGGTCGCGTTTCTGCTGCCGAAAGCGACGTTCGGATGCGCAGACGAAGCCGATGCGTTGGCAATTGCCATCACGCACGCGCATCATCGCGTCAGTCAACAACGGATGGCGGCATTCGCCTCGAAGGTCGCGGAAGCATGATCGGCAAGCTCAAGGGCAAAGTCGACGCGATCGGTGAGAGCCACCTCGTGATCGACGTCAACGGGGTCGGCTATGAGGTGCAGGCCTCGACGCGGACGCTGCGCAATTTGAAGCCCGGCGACGACGTGGCGCTGACGATCGACACGCACGTCCGCGAGGATGCGATCCGGCTTTTCGGGTTTCAGAGCGAATTTGAGCGGAGCTGGTTCCGAACGCTGCAGACGATCCAAGGCGTCGGCGCCAAGGTGGCTTTGAGCGTGCTCGGCGTGATGGCGCCGCAGGATCTCGCGAACGCGGTCGCGTTCGGAAACGCGGCGGCGGTCGAAGAAGCGCCGGGTGTCGGCAAGAAGCTCGCGCTGCGCATCGTCGCGGAATTGAAGGATAAGGCGGTCGGGCTTTCGCTCAGCGGGCACAACATTCCGGCAGGCGGTACGTTGGCCCGGGCGGCGACCGTTCCGCCATCGAGCTTGGCGTTCGCGGAAGCGCTCTCGGCCTTGACCAATCTCGGCTACAACCCGGCCCAGGCCAATGCGGCCGTATCCGTCGCCGCGCAGGAGCTCGGAGAGGCCGCCGATACGCCGGGTCTCATTAAGCGCAGCCTCAAGGAACTGGCGCGCTAGCGCTCGCCGGGCACTTTCGGGGCTCGGCTTTACTCAAATCGGAAACGCGCTTTTGCCAAACGAAAAGAACAAGCTCAGCAATGCGATGCGTGCGCTCTGGATGGTGCTCATCACGTCCTTAGCGGTGCCGTTCTTCGCGGGCTTCATCGTTGTAGCCCTGCGGCTTCTCGGCCCGGCGACGGACTTTCTGTTGCCGCCTCATGGCGCGGAGGCGATCGGGGAAGTGGGCGTTGACGCGTTTGTCTGGAGCGCGCTGCCCGCAACGGTCGCGGCGCTGGGCTTGACGCCATTCGTCCTGCAACATGGAACCTACGGTTGGCTTCACGCCGCGGTCGCGGGCGTTATTGCATTCATGGCAGGTGCGGTCATTTTTCCGTTTCCGGCCGCTGGGACGCTGCCGTTCCTGGCGTTTCTAGCCGGGCTCGTGGGAATTGGGATGCGGGCGCTTCTGATCGCGGGCGGTATTCTGCGCGAAGCGCCGGAAAACTGAGCTTTGTGTCGCGTTTGCACGGGGTGTTCCGGTTCCGACTCGACGACTAGACTTGACGACTCTGGCGAATAGCCTCACGAACAAACCATGACCGACAGGCTCGTCAGCGGTGCGCGAAAGGATGTGGACGCCTTCGAGGCGACGATCCGCCCGCAGTCGCTCGACGATTTCGTCGGGCAGGAGCAGGCGCGCGCCAATCTCAGGGTGTTCATCAAGGCGGCGCGGGGACGGGGCGATGCGCTCGATCACGTCCTCTTTGCCGGACCTCCGGGCCTCGGTAAGACGACGCTGGCGCAAATCCTATCGAAAGAACTCGGGGTCGGTTTTCGGGCGACGTCTGGGCCGGTGATCTCGAAGGCGGGCGACCTCGCGGCGCTGCTGACCAATCTGGAAGAGCGCGACGTGCTTTTCATCGACGAAATTCATCGACTCAATCCGGCGGTCGAAGAAATTCTCTACCCGGCGATGGAAGATTTTCAGCTCGATTTGATGATCGGGGAGGGGCCGGCCGCGCGCTCCGTTCGCATCGATCTGCCGAAATTTACGCTGGTCGGAGCTACAACGCGGGCGGGACTTCTGACCAATCCGCTCCGTGACCGGTTCGGAATTCCAGTGCGTCTCAATTTCTATTCTGTGGCTGAGCTTGAACTGGTGGTCGGGCGCGGGGCGCGGGTGCTCGGCGCGGCGATTTCGCCGGATGGGGCTCGTGAGATTGCCCGGCGGTCGCGCGGAACGCCGCGTATCGCGGGCCGTCTGCTCCGGCGCGTCCGCGATTTCGCAGCGGTCGATGGGGTTGTCATTATCAACGCGGAGGTCGCGGACCGGGCGTTGAAGATGCTCGAGGTCGATGCTGAGGGCCTCGATGCGCTCGACCACCGCTATCTCGGCTGCATCCTGAAGAATTACGAAGGCGGTCCGGTCGGGATCGAGACACTGGCGGCGGCGCTTTCGGAACCGCGTGATGCGCTGGAGGAAATTGTCGAGCCATTCTTGCTGCAGCAGGGGTTCATCGGCAGGACGCCACGCGGGCGAGTTTTGACGCTAAAAGCCTATCGCCATCTCGGCGTTAACGGTCCGGCACGGGGGGCGACGCCCGAACTCCCGATTTTCGAGGATGATGGGGAAGAGGCTTAACGCCGCTCCTCGTCCAAAATCTTAAAAAATTCATGGTTTGGACGGTATTCCTTAGCGATTGTGCGACCCGTGCATCGTATTCCTTGAACCAAGGACCTTGGCGTGATCAGCCGTCGCGATCTCTTGAAAGTCACGGGCATAGCGGGTGTCGGCTCGACGGCGCTTAGCGGATATGCCATCGCGGAAGCCTTGCAAGAGCAAGTCACCACTTACGCATTCAGGCCGCCGAATTGGACACCGGGCCTCAAGTTGCGCCTTGCGGTGCTCGCTGACTTACACGTCTGCGATCCGTGGATGTCGATCGAACGGCTCGAGGGCATCGTGGAGCAAACGAACGCGCTCAACGCCGATGCCGTTTTGCTGCTCGGTGATTTCGTCGTCGGCATGCGGCTCGGTACGTATTCCGGGCCTGTTCGCAACGATGCGTGGGCTGCGGTCCTCGCGAAACTCAAGGCGCCGCTGGGTGTGCATGCGGTTCTCGGCAATCATGACTGGTGGCAATCGGCGGAGGTTCAGCGGCGGCGCGCCGGTCCGGTTCCCGCTGCGGTGGCGCTCACCGCAGTCGGCATTCCGGTTTATGAGAATACAGCCGTGCGGCTTGAAAAGGATGGCCATGCCTTCTGGATCGCGGGTCTTGGCGATCAGTGGGCGTTCCGCAAGCGCAGCGACGAGCGCGACGAGGCTGCGAGTGCTGACTATACGGGCGTCGACGATCTGCCTGCGACGATGCGGCAAATCTCCGATGACGCGCCGGTCATTCTGATGGTGCATGAGCCGGATATATTTCCGCAGGTCTCCAAGCGCGTATCGCTGACATTGGCGGGACACACGCATGGCGGGCAGGTGCGTATCTTCGGCTACGCGCCGATCGTGCCGTCGATTTACGGATCGCGGTATGCGTATGGACATAAAATCGAGGACGGGCGGCATCTCATCGTTTCGGGCGGCCTCGGCTGTTCGTCGCTGCCGGTCCGGTTGGGATCTCCGCCTGAGATTGTCGTCGCCGATCTTGGCGGAGAGGACGGGGGCGAAGTTTGAGCATTGAGCAATGGCCGGATATCGCAGGCCGCATCATTCGCGATGCGGACGGCCAGCGGCATATTCTTCCGGTGCGGGTCTATTTTGAGGACACAGACGCGGGCGGCGTCGTCTATCACGCGTCGTATGTGCGGTTCGCCGAGCGTGGGCGCACGGATTTTCTGCGGCTGCTCGGAACCGATGCGCGCCGGCTGATCGACGGATCCGATAGCGGCGAGCCGGCGGCGTTTGTCGTCCGGCGCATGATGCTTGATTACGTCCGCCCCGGACGGATGGACGATCTTCTGGAAGTCGAAACGCGTGTCAGGGAGCTTGGCGGCGCGAGCGTGAGGCTCGATCAGACGATCAGCCGCGACGGCGAGCGGCTCGTATCGGCGGAGGTCGTTGTCGTTCTCGTCTCGATCTCGGGAAAACCTCTGCGCCTCAGCGCGGCCGTGCGCGAGGCGTTCGAAACGTATGCGGAAAGCGCAAAAAGCTCGTCCGTATAAAGGGATGGCGGCGTGATTGGCGCAGTGCCCCGGATTGCGTCCAGACGCCGATTGACATTCGCAACCCCAATCGTCATGGCTCCTCGGGAGGTCAACGCCTGTAATTTTCGTGGATAAACACACGGATGCGGCGTTGCCGTGGGCTGCACTAAGCCCTCGTTTGGTCATATTGGGCGGCAAAAGCTCTCAGCTTCAATGCGCAGGTGGCGGGGGCGCTGCTGGTCGGGGTGGACGCCATAACGCCGTCATATGCTTTCTTCATCGAGCCCGCGTCGGGCGCGTCTTGCTTTGCCGGGTGTGCGCTCGGCGCTTCTCACGTCATTGGCGGCGCGTGCCAATGCCGCCGAAATTTCAAGGCTCGTGCGGTTGCGCACGGGTATCGTAATTCTTCGACATGGATGGTGAAATGAACCCCGCGGATGTCGCCCAAAGCGCCGTTGCCCCGGTCGCCGCTGGCGGCCTTTCCTTCATCGAACTCTTCTTACACGCGAGCATCACGGTCCAGCTCATCATGTCCGGGCTCGGGCTTGCATCGATCTGGTCGTGGGCGATCATTTTCGAGAAGCTTCTAGCTTTCAGGCGCGCACGCGTCGAAAGCGATCGCTTCGAGCAGCTTTTCTGGTCGGGTCAGTCGCTCGACGAGCTGTATGCCAATCTTTCCCGCGGCCGCACGATCACGATGGCGGCTCTGTTCGTCGCCGCGATGCGCGAGTGGAAGCGATCGGTCGAGGGCAATATCCGGGCACTCGGCGGCATTCAGCTTCGCGTCGAGAAAGTCATGGATGTGACGATCAGCCGGGAGATGGAACGCCTGGATCGCCGTCTGTTGTTCCTTGCGACAGTGGGCTCGACAGCGCCGTTCGTCGGTCTTTTCGGCACCGTCTGGGGCATCATGACGAGCTTCCAATCGATCGCGGCTTCCAAGAATACGTCGCTGGCGGTGGTGGCCCCCGGCATCGCGGAAGCGCTTTTTGCTACGGCGCTCGGCCTGATGGCCGCTATTCCTGCCGTTATTTTCTACAACAAGTTCTCGGCGGATTCGGCTGCCATATCGCAGCGTCTCTACGCATTTTCGGATGAGTTTGCAGCGATCGTATCGCGGCAGATCGACGTGAGGGCTTGAGCCGATGGGTATGAGCGTTAATGCAGGTGGAGGCGGCGGTCGCCGACGCCGTGGCAAGCATGCGCCGATGAGCGAGATCAACGTCACGCCAATGGTCGACGTGATGCTCGTGCTGTTGATCATCTTCATGGTCGCCGCGCCGCTGCTGCAGACCGGCATCGACGTTAACCTGCCAGAGTCCAAGGGGCAGCAGATCGAGGCGCCGAAGAAAGATCCAGTGGCGGTCACGGTGAAGGCAAACGGCGACATCTTCATCGGCGATTCGCAGGTGCAGATGGCCGATCTGGCGACGAAGCTGAAGGCGATTTCGCAGAACGGATACGATGAGACGATCTTTGTTCGCGGCGACAAGGGCGTGAATTACGGGACGGTGATGGAAGTCATGAGCCGCATCAATCAGGGCGGCTTCAAGAAGCTGTCATTCGTTCTCAATGGGGAGAAGGGGGGCACTTAGCGACCGTTGTCACTAAAGGACGATACGTATGACGAACGAGGATGCGCGTCGGCCCGGAGAGATGCGGAGGTCGATGCCGACACATCGCACGAGCGGTTCGACGCCGCCTACGCGCATCCTGGTTCGCCCTGCGGGTAAGCGCCCTCGGATGGTCGGCTCGTCGCGGGACTTGTGCTTAGCGAACGCCAGTGACTGTGCCTCGTTCATGTCGAGTCGGCACTCGTATCGGCGATCAGATGTGCTGTCCTCTAGCGATTGTGGGTGCTGAACCGTGCCCTTCGGACTTGTTCTGTCCATTCTCTTTCACGCTTCGCTCCTCGGGTGGGCGCTTTTTTCCATGCATCATTCGTCGCCGCCGTTGTCGCCGGACACGCCGGCGATCTCGGCCGACATCATCACGCCTTCGGATTTTCTGCGGTTGAAGCAGGGCAGCGAGGACGCAAAGAAGCTCGATACGAAGGCGAACGACAAGCCAAAGCCCGACGACAGCAAGAACGATACGCCAAAGCCGGCCAACGCACCGCCACCTCCTCCGCCGCCCGCAGAGGAGCAGGTCGCTAAAACCGAGCCGCCGCCGGAGCCCTCGCCGCCCGAAGTTGCGGAACCTCCTCCTCCGCCGCCTCCACCACCGGAGGCGACAAAGCCTCCGCCAGATCCGATAGCGAAGAAGATCGAGGAGCCGCCTCCGGCGCCGCCGCCGCCCGAACCCGCGCCGGGTCCGACGCCTGACGAGAAGAAGCTTCTCGAACAGAAGCTTGAGGATGAGCGTCAGGCTGAGGAAGCGAAGAAAAAAGCTGACGAAGAAGCGAAGAAAAAGGCGGAAGACGACGCCAAGAAGAAGGCTGAGGATGACGCCAAGAAGAAAGCTCTAGCGGATGCGAAGAAGAAGGCCGCGGATGAAGCGAAACGCAAGAAAGCCGCGGAGCTAAAGAAGAAAAAGCAGGAAGAAGCCAAGAAGAAAGCCGAGGCGGCCAAGAAGCAATTCGATCCGAGCAAGATCGCGTCGCTGCTCGATAAATCGCCGGACGATGCGCCTCCGAAGGCCTTGCTCGACAAGGACAAGCGGAAGAAGGGGCAGCAGGCTTCCGGATCGAAATCCGATGCTTTCGATACCGGCAAGGAAGCCGGCACGGCGACGGGCACCGATACCGTGCTTTCGGCGCGCGAGCAGGATTTGCTCAAGGGGATGCTGAAGTCCCAGCTCAACGGTTGCTGGCGGCCTCCAGGAACCGGGGGCGGGGATGAAGTGCCTGTGGTCGTGCTTCACTGGGAACTCAATCCGGATGGGACGCTCTCGGGCGAACCGCGTGTGGAGTCGTCTCCGAACACGGCGGCGGGACAAGTTTATGCCGAGGCGGCGCTTCGAGCCGTTAGAACGTGCGCGCCTTTCCACTTGCCAGCCGATAAGTATGAAAGTGGCTGGAAGTACATCGACTGGACTTTCGATCCGCGACAAATGTTGTAAACGCCTAAAAGTTGCTTCAATCGACCGCGAAGCGAAATGACCGCCTCAATTCCGGATTTGCCGCAGTGACGCATGAGAGAGCCTTCATGATCTTGAAAGTCCGCCTGAAACGGCTGTTTTACGTTGCGACCGTCATCGCCGCCGGCATCTGGTTCGTCCCAGGTCTTGCTACGCCTGCTCTGGCGCAGCTCAAGGGTACGCAGACCGAAGGCACGATCGCACCGATCCCGATCGCGATCCCGACGTTCCTCGGTGACGACCAGCAACTCGCGCAGCAGATTTCGGGGGTCGTCGAGGCGGATCTCGAACGCTCCGGTTTGTTTCGACCGCTCGATCACGCGTCGTTTCTGGAACAGGTGAGAGACGTCAACGCGGCTCCGCGTTTCGGCGACTGGCGATCCATCCAGGCCGATGCCCTCGTGGTCGGCCGCGTCGTCAACGGTGGCGACGGCCGGGTCGGCGCCGAGTTCCGGGTCTGGGACGTAGCGGGTGGAAAGCAGCTCACGGGGCAGCGGTTTTCGACGGCCGCGCGCAACTGGCGTCGTATCGGGCATATGATCGCCGACAGCGTCTACGAACGTCTGACGGGTGAAAAAGGATACTTCGACACGCGGGTCGTCTTCGTTGATGAAACCGGACCGAAAGAGCACCGCATCAAGCGGTTGGCGATCATGGATCAGGACGGCGCCAACGTTCGTCTGCTGACGCAGGGTAACGAGCTGGTGCTGACGCCGCGCTTCTCGCCGACGAACCAGGAAATCACCTACATGTCCTACGGGGCGGACCAGCCCAAGGTTTTCATCATGAACCTTGAGACGGGGAAGCGGGAGCTCGTTGGTGATTTTCCGAATATGACCTTCGCACCGCGATTCTCTCCCGACGGGCAAAAGGTGATCATGAGCCTCGGCGCGCCGGATGGCGGCGCAAGCATATACGAGATGGATCTCCGTTCGCGGCAACCGCGCCGCCTGACGCAATCGAACGGCATCGATACGAGCCCGAGTTATGCTCCCGACGGCAGCCAAATCGTGTTCGAGAGCGATCGTGGCGGCCGGCAGCAGCTCTGGGTCATGAACTCCGACGGTTCGAACCAGCATCCGATCTCACAGGGCGACGGCAGCTATTCCACCCCCGTCTGGTCGCCGCGTGGCGACTACATCGCCTTTACCAAGCAGGCCGGCGGTCAGTTCATCATCGGGGTCATGAAGCCGGATGGTTCGGGCGAGCGGACGCTGACTGAGGGTTTCCATAATGAGGGGCCGACGTGGGCGCCTAACGGGCGGGTGCTGATGTTCTTCCGGGATCTCAGCAATGGCGAGGAGGGTGGAGCGCGAATCTACTCGGTCGACATCACCGGGTATAACGAGCGCAAAGTTGAGACGCCGTCGTTCGCTTCAGACCCTGCTTGGTCGCCGCTTCTGAATTAACACCGCGTTTACAAATTGGCTGCCCAAGTTATTAACGGTGGCGTGCAGCAGGTTGAAAAAGATGCGCAGAAACAATGGTTTGTGCATCTTAACGATAGCGGCAAAAGTGTTGACTTTTCCCCACTAGCGCCCGTTGCATTTTCGCACCTATAGGTTTGGAAAACTTGGGAATTGTCGCCTCAGTTCTTGATCGGAGAGCGCCCTCCCGGTACCCCAGAGTACGGCTTTTGCCGGAATCGTATCAGGAGATATGACCATGCAGGGTGTGAAGGGGCTGATCCTTTTGTCAGCAGTAGTTGCGGCTGTTGCTCTCGGCGCTTGCCGTCGTGAAGCAGAACATACGCCGCTGAAGCTTGGCGGCCCGGTCGCCAGCGACTCGGTTGCTCGCTAATTTAGCGGGTAATTAAGAACTTTTAGGAGACTACATATGAAAAGCGCAATCGTTCTCGCTACCGTTTTAGTTGCTGTTGCTCTCGGCGCTTGCCGTCGTGAAGCAGAACATACGCCGCTGAAACTTGGCGGGCCCGTCGCTTCGGAGCAGGTTGCGCACTAAGCGCACCCTGCCTTCCTAGTACTGCGTTTTTCATCCTAATCTTCAAGACCGAGTTGTCGGCAGTTATCTGTCACCAGCTCGGTCTTGAGTCTTTTTAAGGGGTCTTCACGGCTCGGCGCCTTCGTCCCCGTGCTGAGGGAAGATCTCGATTCTCTGATCAAGTTGTTCTTTCGTTGGGCCCGATGAATTCTGGGAAAAACGTAGAGAAAAGTGCTCGTAATTCAAATTAGTCGCACACACACCTTGACGCCCGATGGTAATAGTTCCGGGCGAGGCGAGTAGCGGGGTGCCCAAGCATCCGACTTTTTAGTGGGGAAATTGGGGGCTGACGCTGCGGAAATGGCCATATTTTTGGCCGAACGCTCGGCTATCTGCGCAAGAGATAAACCATTTCTCTTAGCGGACGATACGCGGTGCGACTCGCGCGAGAGACGAGATCGATACGAAGGGGATTTACGAAATGATGGCCACGTTCGCGCGGAGCATGGGTCTGCGCCTTGCCGCCGTTTCGATTCTTGCCGCGACGCTCGGTGCGTGTGCCAACAAGGACATGCAGCCCGACTCGTTGAGCAGCAAGTACGGCAACGCTACGCCTGGATCACAGCGCGACTTCACCCAGAATGTCGGCGATATCGTCTATTTCTCGACCGACTCGGTCGACCTGACGCCGGAAGCGGAACAGACGCTGGTGAAGCAGTCGCAATGGCTGCAGCAGTATCCGCAATACACGATCACGGTCGAAGGTCACGCCGACGAACGCGGCACCCGTGAATACAACATCGCGCTCGGTGCTCGCCGCGCATCGACGGTGCGCAACTATCTTTCGCAGCATGGCATCAACGGCGCTCGCATCCGCACGATCTCGTACGGCAAAGAGCGCCCGGTCGCGGTGTGCAACGACATCTCGTGCTGGTCGCAGAATCGCCGCGCGCAGACGGTGCTCAACAGCGGCGGCGTGGTCAGCCAGCGCTGATCGGAGCCAGAGAGTTGCCGGGTTCGAGCGAAGTGTGGCTCAATTCGGCAACATCTTAGCAAAGCTTTTGCGTTGTTTTGATTCAGCAAAGTTTGGCCCAATTGGACTCGCATAACGGCACCGCTCTCTTCTTTGTAGCGGCGCCCCTATTCAATGCTGAAATTGCGGACTTCATTTTTTGTAGCCGGTGTCGTGTGCTGCGTCATGGGCCTCATGAGCGTGCTGTCAGTGCGTGTCGGCGCACAGGACATCGATGACGACGGCATAACGGCCGGAGAACTCCTCGAAGATGGTTTGGACGCTCTCTCCGACCATGCCGATCAATCGGGCCGTCGTCTGCTCGAGCGAGTCGTCAGCGAATTTCCCAGCACAGCGGCGGCGCTACGGGCGAAGCGCGCACTCGTGGCGCTCGACAGGGGCGAACCCGATCCCGAATATAGCGCCCAGCTCAAGGCTGACGAAGCCGAAAAGACCACCGAATACCGCCATGCCTTTCTCGTCGATGCGGGGGATCGCGTTTTTTTCGCGGAGAATAGCGCCGCGATCGGTGGCAGGGCGCGGAGCATCATCGAGCAACAGGCGCGTTGGCTGAAGGCTCGTCCCGATCTTTCCGTCATGGTGATCGGACGTGCCGATGGGGAAGGCGACTGGAAGGCCGCACGCGAACTATCGTTGCTTCGGGCGCAGGCCGTCAGAGATCGTCTCGTGAGCGCGGGACTCGCGCAAAATCGCATCGAGATCAAGGCTGCAGGGGATCAGGACCGGATCGCGACGTGTGGGAGTTCGATGTGCGAAGCGCAGAATAGAAACGCCGAGGTCCTCCTCAATTACTGGCATGCGTATGGAGATTCGCAGCGCGGTACGCAGCCGCTGGGGTTGTCGAAGCCGACTGCTGGCATCTCGAACAGCCAGTTGCCCGATTCGTCCGACCAGATTTCGCAGTAATTGTCTTAGGCGGGTTGAACGAGACCTGCGACCCGGCGTAGGTGGAGGTGCGGGGGCGCCTGGAGTAGGGTTCCGAGGTCGCGAGGCGGATGATGACGATCATGGCTTTGGCGATTTGACGTTTCAACGAATCCGAGGAGCAGAGCCGGGCATGGCCAAGCTTGCGCAGATCTACAGAGGCGGCTTTGGGGTAGTCCAGGCGGTTGTGCTGGTGCTCGCGCTGGCTGCGGCTCCCATCAATGCACAGGCCGCCGATGTGCGGCAGCCCAAAGCCAGCGCTGCAGCCGAAACGCCGGATGCCGGCCTCAAATCCCGGGTCGAGGCTCTTGAAGAGCAACTCGTCGATATGCAGGTCGTCGTCGGGACCTTGGAATCGCTCGCTAAGAACGGAGGGGGTGGAGCGGCCGCACCGTTCCCGTCAGCCGGGAGCGGCGCCGACACCGCGCGAATCGATAGTCTCGAAACGCAGGTGCGTGCGCTTTCCTCACAAGTGCAGCAGCTGTCCGACCAGATTCGCAGCCTGGGCGGGACGCCACGCCGATCGGATATTCCGAGCGGAGCGGATACCGCGTCTCTCGGCAGCGGCAGCGGCAACGGCACGCCACAGGCCGATTCCGCTCCTATCGGAGGTTTCGGGTCGACGACCGTTTCGTCCGGGAACGGCGGACACGATGCCATTGGCGGCTTCCTCGACAACGATGGCAAGCAGGGGCAGGCTACCGGAGGAGAATCCCCGCCTGCCGCCGTGTCGACTGCGGCATTGCCGGCCGCGAGCGAGACGAGCGGCGATCCCAAGCAGGCCTACGAGACGGCCTACGGCTATCTGCTGCAGCGGGATTACGGCTCCGCGGAAACGTCCTTTACAGACTTCCTGACAAAATTTCCGAACGACTCGCTTTCGGGCAATGCCCAGTACTGGCTGGGCGAGACCTACTTCGTGCGCGGTCAGTACAAAGCGGCGGCGGGGGCGTTTCTCAAGGGCTACCAAACATATGGACAGAGCGGGAAAGCTGCCGACAGTCTGCTGAAGCTTGCGATGTCTCTGGACAGGCTCGGCCAGAAGGATGCAGCTTGCTCGTCATTCGCGGAGCTTGGTACGAAATTTCCGACCGCTCCGCAGAACGTGAAGGCCCGCGCGCAAAGCGAGCGCCAACGGGTCGGATGTCAGTAAACCGAAGCCGTCGGCTGGGTTGAGCTTAGCCGCCGAACCTTTAAGCCCGTGAGCCCCGTGAGTAGAGACCCACAGTTGCCGATTACGGATGTCGAGGCCGACGCTGCCTTCGCCGGGCTCGCGCGCTTCGATCATGTGGTTCTTGCGGTATCCGGCGGCCCGGACAGCGTGGCGCTGATGGTTCTCGCCGCAGAATGGCGGGAGCGTGTCGCGCATTCCACGACGGCTTTAGCGGTGGCGACGGTCGATCATGGCCTTCGCGCCGAGTCGCGTAGGGAAGCCGAGCATGTGGCGGCGGAGGCGAAGCGCCTCGGCTTATCGCATAGCATTCTGACTTGGGATGGCGCGAAGCCACGTACAGGATTGCCGCTGGCTGCGCGCGAGGCACGCTATCGACTGCTCGAAGATCACGCGCGTTCGTTTGGGACGGGGCATTTCGCAATCGTCACGGCGCATCACCTTGATGACCAAGCCGAGACGTTGGCGATGCGGCTCGCGCGGGGGGCAGGGATCGACGGACTTTCCGGGATGCGGAGCGAGCGGCCGTTGCATGACAGCTCTCCGTTCACGCTCGTGCGGCCGCTTCTTGCGGTCGGGAAAGCACGCCTGATCGCGACACTCGCGGCGCGCGGGATTGCGTATACCGATGATCCGAGCAATGGCGACCAGCGTTTCGAGCGGGCTCGGGTACGATCGCTTCTACCTCAACTCGCGGCCGGAGGATTGACGCCCGAGGCTCTCGCGACGTCGGCGCGGCGCCTCAACGACGCCCGCACGGCGTTGGTCTATGCGGAGGATCGCTTCGTGGCATCGCTCGAACTTTCCTTCGGCAACGAAGTCTTCGCGAGGTTCGATCGCCGGGCGTTCGACGACGGCCCCGTGTTCCTGCGCCAGAAAGTCATCTCACGCCTCATCGGGCGTTACGGCGGGGCAAGCCCGGCGCCGCAACTTTCCGAGGTCGAGGACTTGGTGGCGCGGATGCAACGCGAAAATGCAGCAACTGTCACACTCGGTGGGGCGATGATCTCGTGCGGGTCGCGATTCATTCGCGTCTGGCGCGAAGCCGGGCGGCTCGATCATGCGGAGATTTCGCTCATTCCTGGAGAGGCTCAGGTCTGGGACCGGCGCTTCGTGCTGCGTGTGACTGGGGATTGGTTCGGTCGGGCGCAATCAGGAGCTGTGACCATCAAGCCCTTGGGCGAAAAGGGTTATGCGGCGATCATGTCGCGGTTGGCGCCGTCACGACGGCCGCCAACGCGGGCCGCCCGGGCGCTCCCATCTTTTTGGGCAGGGGAAACCTTCATTGCGGCCCCTTCTCTCGCCCCATTTGCGCTCTTCAATCTGCCGCCGCTCGATCCGGTTGGATGCGAACTCAATCCCTTGGCATTCTCTTCCACATGTTAAGGATTAGGTCGTATTTTCTCACGCAAGGATTGGTAAACGCGCGAACTTGTGCGCCGGTACGCCGGCACCTATGTTAGCGTCTAGCTTTGGGGGCAGCAGTGCCACCGGGAACGCGCCGTTTTGGTGCCGATGGCACCATCAAGGAAAAAAATGAATCCGAATTATCAAAAACTTGCGATCTGGGCGGCGTTGTTCGTCCTGCTGCTTGCGCTGTACAATCTCGTCAGCAATCCGAGTACGACCCGCCGGACCAACGAAATTCAATATTCTGAATTTCTTGATGCCGTCGATAAGGGTAACGTAACGGAAGCCGTGATTGCAGGTAATCGCATTACGGGGACGAGACGGGATGCGACGGCGGGCGACGCCTCGTTCTCGACCTACGCTCCGGAAGACCCCAACCTCGTGACACGCTTGCGCGAGAAGGGTGTGAAATTCAAAGCGCGACCCTCCGAGGATGAAGTGCAGTCGATCACAAGCATTCTTCTGAGCTGGTTCCCGATGCTGCTGCTCATCGGCGTGTGGATCTTCTTCATGCGTCAGATGCAGTCCGGTTCGGGCCGAGCGATGGGCTTCGGCAAGTCGCGCGCAAAGCTCCTGACGGAACGGCATGGCCGCGTCACGTTCGAAGACGTGGCGGGTGTCGACGAAGCCAAAGCCGATCTTGAAGAGATCGTCGAGTTTCTGCGCGATCCGCAGAAGTTCCAGCGGCTTGGCGGACGCATTCCGCGCGGTTGTCTGCTCGTCGGGCCTCCGGGCACCGGTAAAACGCTGATCGCGCGCGCCGTGGCTGGCGAAGCGAATGTGCCGTTCTTCACGATCTCGGGCTCCGACTTCGTCGAGATGTTCGTCGGCGTCGGCGCGAGCCGAGTGCGCGACATGTTCGAACAGGCGAAGAAGAACGCGCCGTGCATCATCTTCATCGACGAAATCGACGCCGTCGGTCGCCATCGTGGCGCCGGTCTCGGCGGTGGCAACGACGAGCGCGAACAGACGCTCAACCAGTTGCTCGTCGAAATGGACGGCTTCGAAGCCAACGAAGGCATCATCATCATCGCGGCGACCAACCGTCCAGATGTACTTGATCCGGCGTTGCTGCGTCCCGGTCGTTTTGATCGCCAGATCATGGTGCCCAATCCGGACGTTCTCGGCCGTGAGCGGATCTTGCGCGTTCATATGAAGAAAGTGCCGCTGGCACCGGATGTCGATCCGAAGGTGATCGCGCGCGGTACGCCGGGCTTTTCCGGTGCCGATCTCGCGAACCTCGTCAACGAGGCGGCTTTGCTTGCCGCGCGCCGCAACAAGCGGCTCGTGACCCAGGCCGAGTTCGAAGACTCCAAGGACAAGGTCATGATGGGCGCCGAGCGCAAGACCATGGCCATGACCGAGGAAGAAAAATTCGCGACCGCATACCACGAAGCGGGCCATGCCATCGTCAATCTCGTCGTGCCGGGCAACGATCCGCTACATAAGGTGACGATCATCCCGCGTGGCCGCGCCCTTGGCGTGACCATGAGTTTGCCCGAGCGCGACCGCCTCAGCTATTCCAAGCAGTGGTGCGAGGGCAAGATCGCGATGGCGTTCGGCGGACGTGTCGCCGAGCAGATTATCTACGGTCGCGAGCATTTGAATACGGGCGCGTCGAGCGACATCAGCCAGGCGACGAACATCGCCAAGAAGATGGTGACGGAGTGGGGCATGAGCGACAAGCTCGGCCCGCTGCTCTATTCGGAAAACCAGCAGGAAGTGTTCCTCGGCCATTCGATCACGCAACAGCAGAACATGAGCGAGGAAACCGCCAAGCTCATCGACGAGGAAACGCGGCGGATCGTAACGACCGGTCAGGGTATTGCCTGGGAAGTTCTGACGAAGCACAAGGGCGAACTTGAGCTCATGGCGCAGGCGCTGATGGAATATGAGACGCTCACTGGCGATGAATGCCAGGCGATCATGCGTGGCGAGAAGGTTTCGCGTCCGACCGACGATGACGGTTCGAAAGGTCCGGCCGGTTCGGCTGTTCCTTCCGCTGGCCGGCAGCCGCCGCGTCCGCGTAGCGAACCGACCGCCGGTATCGACATCGGACCTGAACCTCAGCCGCAGTAAGCCTTTTTCGCGAACTAGGGACATGATGGATGGCTAAGTTCGAAGGCACCAAGGGCAGCAGTTCTCCGAAGACTGGAAGAGTTGGACGAGATGCTTCTTCGGGTAAATTTGTCGAGCAGGCCAGCAAATGGGCATCTGCTAACTCCGTGACGCGTGACGCCGCGCGTGCAAAACTCCACGAGCTCGGGATTCATGATAATCGAGGCAAATTAGGCAAGGATTACAAGTGAAGTGCATCGATTGTCTGCGTCGTTTGTCTTGGGCTATCACGGCTGTCCCAAGAACACGGCGGAAGCACTTCTAGCTGGCGAACCTTTCAAGCCAAGCGATAATTCCTATGACTGGCTCGGCCCCGGAATTTATTTCTGGCAGTCTAATCCTGGCAGAGCATTGTCTTTTGTGAATGAGAAGAAAGAGCGGGCGAAGGCGGGGTGGCAGGGCGCGGCTGTCGGTGTGGTGATCGATATGGGCTTGTGCCTTGATCTCACCACTGAAGCGGGAGTCGGCGAACTCAGATCGGCTCAGGAAGCTCTTTCCGAGATTATTCAAAAATCAGGTGGGCAATATCCGGCCAACGAGGCTGGACGCCCGAAGCTTGATTGCGCCGTTATAAGCGTCTTACACGATATTCGAAAGAGCAGCGGACTGCCGCCAATCGATACAGTGCTCGGCATTTTTTTCGAGGGTGAGCCGATTTATCCAAATTCATATTTTTACGAAAAGTCTCACGTGCAGATTTGTGTTTGCAATCCTGCGCAAATCAAAGGGGTGTTTCGAGTCTCTCAGGGTGCAACGCAGTCGTGAAACGTTCGATCTATCTGCAGCCGACAGCACTCTTCTGGGACCGCAGCGAGCGCCGCGCCATCGACGAGGCGGATGTTCCCGAGTGGAAGGGGCTGCCGTTGGCCGGAGGCCGTCTGTCGTTTGCGGCGCTCGATGTGCTGACGCGCGGCTCGCCCGGCACGAAGCGGCGAACCGTGGTGTTGGGCGATGCCTTCAGTGGCGATTGGGGACGGGAAGCTCTTGCCGCCGCCGATATTCTGCAGGAACTTTCCGAACCGCGCGCACGCCTCGCGGGTTTGTCGCTCGACCGGCCGCGCATCATGGGCATCGTCAATGTGACGCCCGACAGCTTTTCGGACGGCGGCGAGTTTGCTTCGACGCGCGACGCTGTCGAGCATGGCTTACGCCTCGTCGAGCAAGGCGCCGACATTCTCGACATCGGCGGCGAAAGCACGCGGCCGCAAGCGGACAAGGTCGGGCTTGAAGAGGAGCTTCGGCGCGTCATTCCGGTGATTGAAGGGCTGCGCGCGAAGACCGATGCGGTGATTTCAGTCGATACGCGGAAGGCCGAGGTGATGCGGCGGGCCGCGGCGGCTGGCGCCGACATTCTGAATGACGTCTCGGCATTCACGCATGAGCCGGAGACGCTCGAAGTTGCGGCGGAGACCGGATTGCCGGTCGTGGTGATGCACGCGCAGGGCGATCCGAAAACGATGAACGACAATCCGCAGTATGACGATGTCGTGCTCGACGTGTTCGACTATCTCGAAGGCCGCATCCAGGCGTGCATCGCGGCGGGCATTCCGAAGGCGAAGATCGTCGCCGATCCGGGGATCGGGTTCGGCAAGCATCTTCATCACAACGTGGCGGTGATGGCGGGGCTGTCTCTCTATCACGGTCTCGGCGTGCCGATCCTTCTGGGTGCGAGCCGCAAGAAGATGATCGGCCAACTTTGCAACGTCGACGGTGCGAAGGATCGTGTGCCGGGCTCGCTCGCCTGCGCGATCGCGGGCGTTGGCGCCGGCGTGCAGATCGTCCGCGCCCACGATGTCGCGGAGACGAAGCAAGCGATCGAAGTCTGGCGCGCCTGCACGGCAGGCACGGAAAAGGGGCTCGATTAACGGGCTTTCTCGTCGGCGTTAGATCCTTCCAAAAATCGGAAGGGTGTCTGCCGGGATCGCGGGGTGCCACCCCTCTGCGAGATGCATTACTTCGTGGGTCCTGGACCAGGATGCCGAGAGGAAATGCCAATGCCGATGAAGCTTTACGATCTGGATGTCTCGGGAAACTGTTACAAGGTGCGCCTTTTGTGCGCTCTGTTGAGTGTTCCCGTTAAGCTCGTGCCTGTCGACTTTATGTCCGGCGCTCACAAGCGGAGCCCAATCGTCGATCTCAACGTCTTCGGGCAGTTGCCGGTCCTGAAAGATGGCGACTTCATCTTGCGCGATAGTCAGGCGATCCTCGTTTACATCGCCCGGAAGTGGGGCGGTGAGGCGTGGCTACCGACGGATGCGGCGTCACTCGGCCTCGTCACGCAATGGCTGATGGTCGCGGAAAACGAGATCGCGCGCGGCCCGGGCGATGCGCGGTTGCACGACAAATTCGGAAATAAGCTCGATATCGCCGAGGCGCGTCAGAAGGCCAAGCGCATCCTGACGATCATGGACGAGCATCTCTCGGCGCGCGAATGGCTGGTCCTCGACCGGCCGACAATCGCCGACATCGCCTGCATGCCCTACATCGCGCTTGGATGGGAAGGCGGGGTGACGCTTGAACCTTATCCGGCTGTCGCGGCTTGGATCGAACGTATCAGGAAACTTCCGAATTTCGTCGGGATGCCGGGTCTGTAAAAGGAGCACGCCATGACTGGAGTAGCGTCTGACATTGCATTCACGCCGGCGGTCAAAGCCGAGCAGGCCCGCCGTGGCTCGCGTCCGCAGTATGAGCGCATGGAACGAGTTCATGGCTGGCCGACAACGGTCACGGCGGATCTTGCCGCGACCCTCTCGGAAACAAAGTCGTTCTACCTCGCGACGGCCAGCGCCGATGGGCAGCCGTACATTCAGCATCGCGGCGGCTCAGCAGGTTTCTTGAAAATTCTCGACGAGAAGACGCTGGCCTTCGCGGATTTCGGCGGCAACAAGCAATACGTCACCGTTGGCAATCTCGCGGAAAATCCGAAGGCGTACATCTTCATCATGGACTACGTGCACCAGCGCCGCGCCAAGCTATGGGGCACGGCAAAGGTCATCGAGGGCGACGACGAGTTGTTATCGACCCTGAGCGATCCGAGTTATCGCGGGCGGCCGGAGCGGGCGATCGTGTTCACGCTTGAGGCTTGGGACAGGAATTGCCCGCAGCATATTCCGCGCATGTTGCCGTTCGATGAGGTCAAGGACGCGATCGGCCGCTTGCAATCGCACATCGCGGAGCTCGAAGCGGAGAACGCGCAGTTAAGGAGCAGCGTCAAATCGGAGGCGCACTGATCAGCGCACGCTGGCGTTTGTCAGCCGCAACGCGGCGTAGAGGGCGAGGATTGCGCAGAGAATAGCGGCTGCAATAGCTGGAGCGCGCCAATCCGAACTTGCTAGGCGCGTGACGAGAAGTCCGCTGCAGACCACGATACCGGCGATCGGCATGACGATCGGAATTTCGAAGCGGCCATGCGTTTCGCCGGGACGGCGCTTGAGAACGACGAGCGAGGCGTTCACCGCAATGAAAATCGCGAGAAGCAGCAGAACGGTCGCGGCGGCGAGGTCGGCGATCTGTCCGGCAACGACGAGAAGCAAAAGCAGTCCGAGCAGCATGGCGATGGCGATGTGCGGCGTTTGTCGTGTCGCATGAACGCGCCCGATGAATTTCGGCAGCAAGCCTTGTCCCGACATGCCGTAAATCAAGCGTGAGGCCGTAACGTAATTGACGAGGGCAGTATTGGCGACGGAGAAGAGCGCGATGAGCGTCATCAATTCGGCCGGGATGTTCGGCGCGCTTTTCTGAATGACGGCGGTGAGCGGGCTCGGCGCGGCGGCAAGTTCCTGCCAAGGCACGACCGACACGGCCGTAATGGAAACGGCGACATAGAGGACGGCGGCCGCCAGCGTGGCGATGATCAGTCCGCGTGGGATCGTGTGTTCGGGATCGCGACATTCCTCGGCGACATTGACCGCGTCCTCGAAGCCGATGAAGGCGAAGAACGCCAATACCGAGGCTTGCAGCACGACAACCGCGAGGCCGACGTCAGCGCGCGCGGGGGGAATTTCGAAGTAATCGACTGTTCCCCAGTACGACAGACCCGAGGCGATGACGAGCAACAGGCCCGAAACCTCCATCAACGTGCAGACGACGTTGACCCACATGCTTTCACGGATGCCGCGGAAGACAATGCCGGAAAGAATGAGGAGGAAGCCCATTGCAATAATGGCGGGCGAGGAAGCTTCCCAGCCGGCGAGATCGGCAACGATGGCGGCGAAAATTTTTGACTGCGTCGCAACCGACGTCAGCCCGGACGCGACGAGGGCCAGGCCAATCGTGAAACTCAGAATCGGAAGGCCGAAGGCGCGATCCGTAACGTAGGCCGCGCCACCCGCGCGTGGATAGCGGGAGCCCAGCGACGCATAGGAGAGGGACGTCAGCAGGGCCGCGACCAGGGCCACTAGAAACGACAGCCAGACGGCGGATCCGGCTTCGCCCGCGGCCTTGCCGATGAGACCGTAGATGCCGGAACCAACCATGCTTCCCAGAGCATAGAGTGCGAGTTGGGTCGTGCCGATGGAGCGGCGGAGATGCGGGGTTCCTTTGCTTGCCGTATCAGCTACCAACATGCTTCTCCGGCTTTGAGGATCGCAGCGATCAGCTCGCTGCGGCTTTGCGATCCGCGAGACGTCGCTCAACACCCACGACGATGGCCTTGCGGATATCGTCGGTCCGCTTCAGCGAAGCGTCAACAGGCACATGCTGCGCTTCGGCGAAGGCGCGAAGGTGTTCCGCCGACTTGATGTCCTTCAAGCGCAGCATCAGACCGTCGCGGCCATGCTTGGCGAGGGCGACGAGAGCGGAGAAAAGATAGGGATTGAAGTTCTCCGCGCGGTCATGGCGTTCCTGAACTTCAATAGGGCTCTTGATCTCGGGAGCGGGCGCGGCGACCGGCGCTTCTGGGCTATCGGCCGGGACTTCCCGGACGAGCATCCGATTGACGGCCTTCGTCAGCGCAGCCGCGAGCTTTTCGGCGGTTTCGGCGTCGACCGCCGTTTCGCGCCGAATGTGGGCGCGAAAAAACGCGAGCATCTCGTCGCCGGGCCAGAGCTGTTTGCCTTTGCTCATGATCGAGGTCTTCTCGCCTCAGCGGTTAAGAAACTGCGACTTTTGCTTTCTTCTTCGCAGCGACGGTTTCGACCAGCCGCGCGATCTCCAGGTGGAGTTCTTTTACGTCGCCCGCGGCGTCGGAATATTTGACGTCAATCGGGCGAAGCTGACCGATGTAGTCGAAAGCGTTGGCGATGCCGTTGCGTTGCGGCAGGAAGGTCTCAAGAACCGGATGAACGAGGCTGATTTCCTCGATCATCATATAGTCCCGATCATCGTTGCGCACGTAATTCGCGAGGCAGACATAGCGGCGGTCTTCGGGAGCCATTTCCGCGAGGTCGTCGAGGTTGCGCATGTCTTCGATCAACATGGCGACACGGTCGACGGCAAGCTGCGAGACATAGTCCGGCCGGAAGGGAACGATGACCTTGTCGGCGGTCTTCAATGCGGCCAGCGCGGCGAACGAGAGACCGGGGGCGCAATCGAGGATGACGACGTCATAGTCGCCTTCGAAGCGGCGGATGAGGCTTTCCATGCGGCCGCGAACGCGGTTCGCGACGACTTCCGGCACGTTGCTCTGGTTCGCCTGCTTCAGATAAAGCTCGCCCTGGATATCCTCAAGCAGGAGAGATCCCGGCACCAGCGAGATCGGGGCTGGCTTGCCGTTGGCGGCAGCAACATCGCCGACGTTCTTCGCTACGTAGTCGCGGGCGTCGGCCGGAATGCCGTCGAAGAGATCATAGAAGTAGTCGGCGATCGTCTTGCCCGCCTTGCGCGCCTCGTTCCAGCCTTGGCCGCCCATTAGGATCAGCGATGCGTTGCATTGGGAGTCGAGATCGATCAGCAGGACGCGCTTGCCGCCGAAAACGGCAAGACCGTGCGCGAGCATCACTGCGACCGTGGATTTGCCGACGCCGCCCTTGCGGTTCGCCACCGCCAGAAACACTGCCATAATTGCGTTACCTCTCAGATCGCGCACGCCAAACCGTCTGCCCTCTGCGGTGCGCTCAACATCAATAGCCGACCTATGGGCCGATTCCATGTCGCTTCGCCACCCCGCGCGTGGATGCCCGACGGGTGGGGCCTTATTAGCGCTGTTTGCAACCCGTAGTGGAATTCCGTGCAAAATTCCGCTTCATTCAACCATGGGGATGGAATGCGGATGCGGGCTCGGGCATCTATGATGGCGAGGGGACGAGTGGTGTATTGGCGCGTCGCAACACGCGTTTCATCAATATTTCGGATTAGCGCATTCAGGCCCTAGGTTTGAATTCGAGCATTCCGGCTGCACGGGAGGATACCATGGTACGGCGCTATTTCGGGACGGACGGAATTCGCGGTCTCGCCAATCGTCATCCGATGACGTCGGAAATCGCGTTGAAGATCGGTATGGCGGCGGGAACCGTTTTTCGATCGGGCGCGCATCGCCATCGCGTCGTCATCGGCAAGGATACGCGCCTCTCGGGCTATATGCTGGAAGCGGCGCTGATGTCGGGCTTCACTGCCGTCGGCATGGACGTGTTTCTGCTTGGGCCGATGCCGACACCCGCGGTCGCCATGCTGACGCGGTCACTGCGTGCGGATCTCGGCGTGATGCTGTCGGCATCGCATAACCCGTCGCATGACAACGGCATCAAGCTGTTCGATCCGGACGGCTACAAGCTTTCCGACGACATGGAGAAGGAGATCGAGGAGCTGATCGAGGCGGACGGCGCCACGCTGCTCGTCGATGCCGACCGGATCGGCCGTGCGACGCGTGTCGAGAGCGCGCAAGAGAGGTACATCGAATTCGCGAAGCGGACGATGCCGAAGCAACTGAGGCTCGCCGGGTTGAGGATCGTCATCGATTGCGCGCATGGCGCTGCCTATAAAGTGGCACCCGAAGCGCTGTGGGAGATGGGCGCGGAAGTCATCAAGATCGGAGTCGAGCCGAACGGTCTCAACATCAACCTGAACTGCGGCTCGACATCGCCGCAAGCGCTCGTCGATAAGGTCAAGGAGATGCGCGCCGACATCGGGATCGCGCTCGATGGCGACGCCGACCGGGTCGTGATCGTCGATGAAAAGGGCGATCTCGTCGACGGCGATCAGCTGATGGCGGTGATCGCGGAGAGCTGGCACCGAACCGGAAAGCTTACAGCCGGCGGGATCGTCGCGACCGTGATGAGCAACCTGGGCCTCGAGCGTTATCTGAGGTCCATCGGATTGACGTTGGCACGCACGCCTGTCGGCGACCGGTACGTGACCGAGCACATGCGCAAGCACGGGTTCAACGTCGGCGGCGAGCAATCGGGGCATATCGTGCTTTCGGATTTTACGACGACGGGCGACGGACTTGTTTCGGCATTGCAAATTCTCGCGTGCGTGGTCGCGACGGGGAAGACCGTCTCGGAGGTCTGCAATCGTTTCCGGCCGCTGCCGCAGATCCTGCAGAACGTGCGCTATGCCAGCGGTCAGCCGCTTGAAGATACACGCGTCGTCAAGGCGATCGAGGGCGCGAAAGCTCGGCTCGGCGAAAACGGCCGTCTTGTTATCCGGCCCTCGGGAACTGAGCCTGTTATCCGCGTCATGGCCGAGGGCGATGACGAGAAGATCGTATCGAGCATCGTCGGCGATATCGTCGATGCCGTGCGGTCGGCCGCCGCTGCAGCTTAGCGGCAACCGGCGGGGCTCGACGCGCGCACTTTGATGATTGGCTAGATCACGGCCTGCGCCGGGATGACGGTGAGGCTATAATAATCCGCGAACGTTGTAATCTTTCCGCGTTTACCTTTTGTTAGGGTTTGCCGCCCTTTCCGCGTTCCACAATTCGACGGCAATTAAGTCTCCCTTAAGCACTCTCGGCAATATTCGGGTTCGTCTTTTGTGTCGGTTCGGTGCTTCGCGCCGGATTGACTCGACCAGGGAACCCGGATGTCTTTTGCGCGCACAGTACCGTTTCTCAGCGCTGCACTGGTATTGAGCGGTGTTGTCGGCGCGTCGGCTGCCGACCTCGGCGAACCTGATCTCAATGCCGCGCCGACCATGGCGCCGATGCCGGCGTACACGCGGAAATGGTATATCCGGGCCGATGGCGGATATTCCTGGTATCCCACGCCTTCAATAAGTTTGGGCGATTTCGATAATCACAGCACGAAGTCGAACGGGGCGTGGACCGTCGGCGGCGGCATCGGGCAATATTATGCCTGGGGCTTCCGGGGCGACATCACCGTCGACCACATGTTCGACGCCACGAGCGAAACCAACTTCGATTTCGGATCGTCGCGGCTCGACTTCAACAGCATGGTCGTGCTCGCCAACCTGTATTATGAATTCAATCGCGGCGACCGGTTCGTTCCGTATATCGGCGCCGGTCTCGGCTACGCGCACAACGAAACGAATTCCGGAACGGTCGTTGATGGCACGGGCACGTCGTCGTTCGGCGGCAAGTCGACGGATAATTTCGCGGTAGCTGCAATGGCTGGCGTTTCGTGGCGCCTTTGGGGCGGTCGCACGATGTACGTTTCGGGAAGTTCCAAAGACGATGAACCGGTGCAGGTCAACACTGGCAACGCCGTCTACCTCGATTTCGGATACCGCTTTCTTTATCTCGGCGACGCCAAGACGGCTTCATTCGATGCCGACGGCACGCCGGGTACTGAAAAGCTGAAAGAGATTACGGCGCATCAGTTTCGCGTCGGTGTGCGTTACGACCTGAACTAGTTTTCACGGTCCGGGCGTGTTGCCGCTCGGAAAGTTTTGTAGGCAGGCGCGGTCGTTTTCGCTCCTGTTTGAAATGCCAAAAGGTGCGGTTTGTACTGTGGTGTTTCGCGTTCGTGTGTCCTCGTTACGCGTGGTGCGCTCCTCTTTTGAGGAGCGCACAGGACACCGACCGGAGCCTGCTTTTCCCTCCCTAGGCTTTGTTAGCGCAAGCGTAGCGTTGAGCAGAGTCACGAGTGGCGCGCGTATGTTTCGCAGCGCCAACATTGAGGGGTGGGGTTATGAGATCTGCGAAATCGTGGATTGCGATGATATTTGTGATGGCTTCCGGTGTGGCGCCTGCGATGGCGGCCGACTGGGGAGGCGTCAAGGACATGGGCGGCGGCGTTCCGATCCCGGTGCCTGCTCCCGCGCCGGTGCCGACCTATGATGCGGACAGCGACTGGTATGTCGGGCTGGCGCTCGGCGGCAACTTGCTCACGGATGCGACGATCAAGGATTCCGACCCCAACATGCCCGTAAAGGACGGCAGCGATATTGCGATGTCGCCCACCTTTGGATTGATGTTTGGTCGCTACATTACGCCGTCATTGCGCTGGGAGATTGCGGTCGATTACACGCCGAATACAAATCTCATCGACGGCGAAATGAAATATAGGACATTCGGGGAGCCGGGGACCGCGATAGAAACCCAGGAATATGGCGTTTTTCGCAATGAAACCGTAAAGCTTTCAAGGACCACAGCGCTCTTTAATCTTCTTTACGATATTCCGACGGGTACGCGCTTCACGCCTTACCTCGGCGGCGGATTTGGGTTCTCGTGGCGACGTTTGCAACGTAACTATACCGAAACGGCTAGTTGCTCCGATACGTTCGATTTTCCCGGCATAAGTTGCAATAATGGTGGGACACCGGGCCCAGTGAGCAGGAGTGGTTCCAGCTCGAAAAATCAAATCAACCTTGCTGCTGCCGTGCAGGCAGGCATCGCAACCGAACTCACCGACTCGATCATCTGGGACAACGGCTGGCAGATGCTCTGGGAGAGCGGTGGCATCTCGATCGATGGCGACTCGATTTCAGGCGACAATCGCTTCACCTTCAAGGACTCGGTCCTGCAGCAGTTCCGCTCGGGCCTGCGTATCAAGTTCGATTAGAAAGCGTGCACCCTCGTGTTGCTTTGGTGCCGAAAAGGCGGTCGTTCGCGACCGCCTTTTTCTTTGTGCGGACGACGTGCTAAGAGGCGCCGATGATCAAGCCTCTAAAGCCAAAAACGAAGCCTGAAAGGCCATTCTTCTCCTCCGGCCCGTGCGCGAAACGCCCAGGATGGCGGCCGGACGTGCTTAATGGCGCGTTCGTCGGCCGTTCGCATCGCTCAGCGGAAGGCCGCGAGCGATTGAAGCTCGCAGTCACGCGGACGCGCGACGTTCTACGTTTGCCGCCGGGCTATGAAGTCGCGATCGTTCCGGGGTCGGACACCGGTGCGTTCGAACTCGCGATGTGGAATTTGCTCGGTGCGCGCGGTGTCGACGTGTTTGCATGGGATGTGTTCGGGCGAAATTGGCTGCGCGACGCGGCGGCGGAATTGAAGCTTCCCGATCTGCGCACGTTCGACGCCGAGCCGGGGCATCTGCCGGATCTCGGCAAAGCCGATTTCGCACGCGACGTGCTTTTCACCTGGAACGGCACGACGACGGGCGTTCGCGTGCCGAACGCCGATTGGATCGCGGCGGATCGCGACGGCTTGGTTTTTTGCGACGCGACCTCGGCGCTGTTCGCGGAAGACATCGATCTCCGCAAGATCGACGTGCTGACCTACTCTTGGCAGAAGGCGCTTGGCGGCGAAGGCGCGCACGGCATGCTCGTCGTGTCGCCGCGCGCGCTCGCGCGTTTAGAGTCGTATCGGCCGCCATGGCCGGTGCCGAAGCTTTTCCGGTTGTGGAATGCAGACGGTATTCTGCGCGATGTTTTCGAAGGCGTGACGCTCAACACGCCGTCGATGCTGTGTGTCGAGGATTATCTCGATGCGCTTGCGTGGGCGGCCGAGATCGGCGGTATCGAGGCGACGATTGTGCGGGCCGGGGCCAATTCGGCGGCGCTTTACGATTGGATCGAACGAACGGATTGGGCGGAACCTCTGGCCGTCGATCCGCGGACTTGGTCGCATACATCCGTCGCGCTGCGCTTTGCGGAGCCGGAAATCTCGGGGGCACCTGAGAGCGTGCGTCTCGGTGTCATGCACGGCATGGTACGGCGGCTTGAGAACGAAGGTGCGGCCTTCGACATCGCGGCGTATCGTGGCATGCCGGCGGGTTTGCGGATCTGGTGCGGCACGACGGTCGAGACACGGGACATCGTGGCCCTTCTCCCGTGGCTCGATTGGGCCTATGCGGAGGCTCGCTCAGCGGCGCTCCGTGGCTGAAAATCGTGAAATCCTTCGCGCAATCTGGTTAAAACCGGGCGTGTCAATGTCTTTCTATCGCGGCCGCCATCGGCCATACTCGGTCGGATCCGCCAGCCCGCTACGGCGTCGATCCCCCCAGGTGTCACAAACGATCAACAAGAGGTCATAGCTCGATGCGCCTTGTCTTAGCGGCCGTTTGTTTTGTCGGCTTCTCCGTGAACGCGCTTGCGGCGCAGGTTCCGGCGGTATCGACGGTCGATGCGGTCACGGTGTTTCTATCGGGCGCGGAGGTGACGCGGATCGCGAAGGCCCATCTCGACAAGGGAGAGCACACGATTATCGTCAGCGACGTGTCCGCGAGCGCGGTACCCGGCTCGATCCGGGTCGAAGGCCGGGCGACGGGCAAGCTCGATATCGGCTCGGTCGATACGGCGCGGAAACTTCTGCAGCAGGCCGAAAGCGAATCGGCCGACGCTCAACGCAAAATGCTCGAAGATAAAATCCAGGCGCTGAAGGACCAGAAGACGACGATCGACGCGCAGGCGCAGGCGGCGAAGACGCAAAAGAAGCTCATTGGGAATTTGGCTCAGCTGCCAATGCGCCGGGCGTCGGCATCGGAACCGGGGACGTCTCTCGATGATTGGACGAAGGTCCTGGCGCTGATCGCGCAAGGGACGACGGACGCCAGCAAGCTCGCGCTCGATGCCGAGCAGAAGACACGGCAAATCGATCGTCAGATCGCGGACGTCAATGCGCTGCTGTCGTCGCTCGCGCCGACGCGCACCGAGCAAACGGAATTGCGGATTCATGTCATTGCGCAGAGCCCGCTCGATGTCGATTTGAGCATTCACTATCAGGTCCCGGACGCCCGCTGGGTGCCGCTTTACGATGCACGGCTGTCGACCGGTTCGAAGACCGAGCCGCCGAGGCTTTCGCTCGACCGGCGCGCGGAGATCACGCAGCTTTCCGGGGAAGATTGGAACGGGGTCACTATGGAACTTTCGACGGCGCGGCCGTCGGACGGTTCGTCCGCTCCTGACCTCGAGACGCAGCTCGTCGATTTCGAGCCCGAGGCGAAGCCCGTCGCGACAATGTCTCCGCCGCCGTCGCCAGCCCCGACATTGATGGCAAAGCGCTCAGCCGCTGCAGAACTGGACGCGGCTCCAGCGCTTGGCGGCCAGGCGAACGCGCCGATGGAGGCCGCAGAGACCGTCGCACAGATCAAAAGCGCGCCGTTCGATGCGACGTTCGCGGTTCAGGGCCGGGTGACGATTGCCGCCACGGGGGAACCCAAGCGAGTGCTGCTGTCGACGGAAGACAGCGAGCCTGTGCTGGGCTGCCGGGCGGCGCCGAAGGTTGACGCTAACGCCTATCTCTATGCCAACATCAAAGTGACCAAGGGGCTGCCGATGTTGCCGGGGACCGTCTATCTGTTCCGCGACGGGACGTTCGTCGGAGCCGGGGATTTACCGCTTTTGCGGCCTGGCGAAGACCACGACATCGGTTTCGGCGTTGACGATCAGGTTAAAGTCAAGCATTCGGTGCTCGAAGACAAGCGCGGCGAGACCGGTCTCATTTCGACGTCGCATGTCGACAGCCGGAATTTCCAGGTCAATGTCAAGAATCTGCATGAGCGGGCCATCGACGTAACGATACTCGATCGCGTTCCGATCTCACAGAACGACGATATCAAGGTGGAGGTGACCGGACGGGCGTCGCCGACGACGCAAAACGTCGACGGCAAGCGCGGCGTCATTGCGTTTACGGCGCGGCTCGAACCGGATGAAGAGAAGATCCTCGAGTACGGCTATCGGGTGTCGTGGCCGGCGGCGAAGTCTATCGTTTACGGACCTTGAAGCGGCTGCTTCCGGTCCAAGACGTCTACAAGCGGGTATCCGCGAGGCCCTGGCTCAAGCCGGGGCCAAATCATGAGAAGGCTAAGAAGGTTTAACTGCAATGGCGAACGTTGTCGTGGTCGGAGCCCAATGGGGCGACGAGGGCAAAGGCAAGATCGTGGACTGGCTCTCGGAGCGCGCCGACGTGGTCGTGCGTTTCCAGGGCGGTCATAACGCCGGGCACACGCTCGTCATCGGTGGCAAGACGTTCAAACTCTCGCTATTGCCGTCAGGAGTCGTGCGGCCGGATAAAATGTCGGTCATCGGCAATGGCGTCGTCATCGATCCGTGGGCGCTTGTCAGCGAGATTCAGCGGCTGCAGGAGCAGGGCATCGTCATCACGCCGGATAATCTGCGCATTGCCGAGAACGCGACGCTGATCCTGCCGTTGCACCGTGAGCTCGACGTCGTGCGCGAAGCTGCAGCCGGCACCGAGAAGATCGGCACGACGGGGCGCGGCATTGGTCCCGCCTACGAAGACAAGGTCGGCCGCCGTGCGATCCGCTTTCAGGATCTGGCGTCGCCCGCCACTCTCGGCCCCAAGATCGATCGCGTGCTCGCACATCACAATGCGTTACGTCGCGGCCTCGAACAGCCGGAAGTTTCCAAAGACCAACTCATCGCGGAGCTGGTCGAGATTGCGCCGAAGGTTCTGCCTTACGCCGACGTGACGTGGGAGTTTCTCGATCGGGCGTGGCGGCAGGGTAAGCGTATTTTGTTCGAGGGCGCGCAGGGCGCATTACTCGACGTCGATCACGGCACATATCCCTATGTCACGTCGTCGAATACGGTTGCGGCGCAGGCGGCGACGGGCTCGGGTATCGGACCGCGTCATGTCGGCTATGTACTCGGCATTGCCAAGGCCTACACAACGCGCGTGGGGTCGGGGCCATTTCCGACGGAACTGGTGGACGCGATCGGGGAGAAAATCGGCGAGCGTGGCCGCGAGTTCGGAACCGTGACAGGACGCAAGCGCCGCTGCGGCTGGTTTGATAGCGTGCTCGTGCGGCAGGTGGCGAAGGTCTCCGGGATCGACGGCATCGCGCTGACGAAGCTCGACGTCCTCGACGGATTTGACACGATCCGCATTTGCGTCGGTTACAAGTTCGGCGGCGAGACGCTCGACCGATTGCCCGCGAGCGCGACGGCGCAGGCCGAGGTCGAACCAATCTACGAAGAGTTCGAAGGTTGGTCGGAATCGACTTACGGCGCGAGGCGCTGGGCGGATCTCCCGGCGCAGGCCGTGAAGTACGTTCGCCGCGTCGAGGAACTGATCGAGTGCCCGGTGACGCTCCTGTCGACAAGTCCGGAGCGAGACGACACCATCCTGATGAAAGATCCTTTCATCTGATCTGAAGTTTGCGGAAGGGGGCGATTTCGATGTTTTTTATCGCGTCGAAAGTTATCTTCTTCTGCATTCAGCCGTCGAGCTTGGCGTTCTTCGCGCTTCTGCTCGGTGTGCTTATGGTGCGCAGGTGTCCGAAGTGGGGACGGCGGTTTCTTTATGCCGGTCTCGCGATTGTCGTGCTTTTCGGCATCCTTCCCGGCGGAAACATCCTGGTGCTGCCGCTGGAAGAGCGCTTCGGATTGCATGTGCCGCCGCTGCCACAAGAAAAAATCAGCGGCATCATTCTGCTCGGCGGTTTCGAGGACGGTTCGGTTACGCTGACTCGTGGCGGTCTCGCGCTCAATGAAGCGGCCGAACGGTTGACGGAATCGCTTCGCCTCGCGCGGACGCTTCCCGGCGCCAAGGTGGTTTTCACAGGCGGCAGCGGTTCGCTGTTCGGCGGGGAAGGTATTGGCGGTCCGGTACGGCAGTATTTCATTGATGCCGGGATCGCGCCCGATCGCATCGTCGTCGAAAATGCGTCCCGCAATACCTATGAGAATGCGACGTTCACGAAGGCTTTGCTGAAACCGACGCCGGAGGATCGCTGGCTTCTCGTAACGTCGGCCTATCATATGCCGCGTTCGGTGGGTGTGTTTCGTCGGGTCGGATTCGATGTCGTGCCGTATCCTGTCGACTTCCGGACGAGCGGCGAGGGTGATGCGTTTCGTCCCTTCGACAGCATCGCGGCCGGATTGCAGCGCACCGATCTCGCCGTCAAGGAATGGATCGGCCTTGTCGCATATTGGGTCTCGGGCCGAAGTTCCGCGCTCTTTCCCGGACCCTGACGTCGCCCTCGATTGGATGGTGCGTGCCTCGATGCGTCAGCCTTGGCTGTTGTGCGCCGCACGCTGAGGATCGCAATCTCGCCGACGCTTTTCGTTTGGAACAAACGCGTCGCGGGCACGGTTGGGGGTCTGTGTCTTGGCGAGGAGACGTGCAATGCACGAGATCATCTATCTTATCGGATTAATCGTGGTCATCTCGTTTCTTCTGAGCCTTCTGGGTTTTAGATGATCGATGGAGATTCTGTGATGGCCGACGTCATCGAGATCGAAGCAAGCAGTCCTGCGGAATCATTTTTGAGTTGGCGGGGCGTTCTCGCGGGTGCCGTGTCGGGATCGGCGGTGTCGTTGATCCTAGTGTCGCTCGGAGTTGCGGGCGGCTTGTCGCTGCTTTCACCGTGGCCCGGCCAATCGTATACGGGCATCGCCGCGAGCGTTGCCGCAGCATGGGGATTGATCGCGACGATCGGAGCTTTCCTCGTGGCGGGATTCATAGCGGCGCGCGTGCGGCCTCGGATTGCCGACGTGCCCATCGACGAAGTCGAATTTCGTGATGGGCTTCAGGGTCTCGTTACCGGCGCTGTATGCGTATTGTTCGGAGGCCTCCTGGCGCTGGGTGCGGGTGCCGCGGCTCTTCATGCGGGCTCGGCGGTCGCCAAGTTTTCCGGTTCAAATGCTGGCAGTCCTTTGTCAGCGATCGTCTCGACGATGGTGGCGCCGCCTGATGGGAAGCCGGTAACCGCCGTGCAATTGCTCAATACGGATGAGACAACAACGATCGAGGGCATTTTCCTCAAATCATTCGGCCGCGACGGGCTTGCAACCACCGATAAAACCTTCGTTGCGAATATTATTGCGGCGAAGACGGGTATCCCGCTCGCTGACGCGCAAACGCGGGTGGACGCGGCTTATGCAGATGCGATCGTGGCCCTGGACAAAGCTAAGAAGGCAACCGAACTTTCAGGCTTGCTGACGGGATTGGGACTTCTTATCGGGCTTGTCGCGGCGTGGTTTGGCGGCATTCGCGGTGGCAAAAGCCGCGATGAAAACACCCCTGCGCGCTTCAGGTTCTCAGGCTGGTGAACCTGTTAGCGGCACGTTATTCGCCGAGAATAATGCGCGGCTTGCGGCGCGGCTTCGGCAGCGTCGGAAGCGCAGGCCCAAACAGCGGTTGGACCAAGTTGTAGTTTGGCCCGGCCGCGCCACCGCTATTTCGTCCGTTCCAACCGGAATCCGGTCCGAGCATGGTGTCGGGCGGTAACGTCGGTCCGCGCTGGTCGACCGGCGCGACGGGGACGTCTCCTGCCGCTGCCCGGGGGCCGGAGCCTGAACGGGGTTCTGCGCCGACCGGACCGAGCGACAAGACCAAGAAGGTCGCGGCCGCACTTGCGATGGCGAAGGGTCTCATCGGGATGTCCTCTGGGTGAGACTTGGAATTTCCAACATTAGATTAGCCCCTGGAAGCCCCGGCGAAAAGACCATCCGCCCTTATCCTCGCGGCTGCTGCCATAAAGGCACAAATTACTGGTTTTCACCGCCTCCTGCAGGAAAATGGGGCCGCCGGTCCCCGAGTTTCCATGCAGTACAGGCGTCGTGATAGTGGAGCAAAAGCGACGCCGAACCGTTAAAACGCCGGCATTAATTGAATAGGTCAGAAGCTGACTGGAACGGTGATCGGATCGATCGTGATGATGCCGTTCGATGAACTGGAGTTTCCTTGCAAGATCTGAAGAACGGCGGAGGTCGACGCGACGTCTGAGTTGTTGACGTCATAGAGCGCGGAGAACTGGGCAATGAGCTTGTTCACCTTTGTCGGGTCCTGAAGGTCGGAGATATTGAGTTTCTTGGTGATCATCGTCGCTTGAACGTCGATGTCGGCGGCCGACATGTAGCTCGAAAGGCCGAGAGCAGTCTGGGTGAATTGCAGAAGCGCTTTGTCGCCCAAGATCTGATAGGGCGAGGTGATGCTCGATGCCTTCTTCAGGAAATAGAGGGCCAGGCGGGCGCCGTCGCTTTGATTGCCGGCCTGCGTTTCCATCGTCTGCTCGACGTAGCCATCTGTCGTCGTGATGAGCTGGCTGCGGTCTTGAACGATGGTCGCCGGGACATCGAGCGTCTTGCCATCGGTGCCAAAATTGAATGCGACGTCAAGCGCGCGATACTTCGAGTTCTCCGGCTTATTGATGTAGCTCTTGGGATCGGTCGGATCGCTGGTCAGAATTTGGCGCAAGTCGTCGGTCGAAAGATTGGCGCTCTTCAGGTCGTATGCATCGAGGGCGAATTTGACGAGGCGTGAGTTCTTGAGGAAATCATCGACATTCGTGATCGTGCCCATGGTGGTCGCGTAGTAGGTGCCTTCGGTTTGCGCCATCGTTTGCTGCTGGGTCTCGGTCGCGCCGGAGGCGGCGACGCCGCCATTGTTCAATAGATATTGCGTAACGGTCGCGGACAAATTCGTATTTGTCTGGGCCACGGATGCGGTCTTGGCGTTGCCCTTCGAGTCAAAATTGAAGTCGGAGGCGAGCTTTATATAAGCGGCGTTGTGCGATTGGTTGACGAAGCTTTTCTGGTCGTCCGGGTCGCTCTCCAAAATCTTCGTGAGTGTATATTTCGACATCGTACTGGAATCGAAGCCATACGCGCTCAGGATGTAATTGTAGGCCGTGGTGTTCAGCAGGTCGTTGATCGTCGAGACGCTGCCCACGGCATTTTTGTAGGCGGTTGTCGCGGTATCGTTGGCCGTCTGCTGGGCGTCGTCGTAACCCGTCGAATACAGATTGACGACGCTGTTGGTCTGATCCGTCGTTTGAGCCGAGCCGTTGACGGAGCCGTCGGAATTGAAGTTGAACGCCGCCGCGAGCTTTTTAAACGCAGCGTTGCTCTGTTGGTTGGCAACACTGTTCGGGTCCGAAAGATCGCTCGTCAAAACCTGACGAAGCAAGGTTTGCGATTGCAAATTTGGGTTCAGGTCGAAAGCATTTAGCGCAACGTCCATCAAGGTGCTGTTGGCGAGGAGATCGTCGACCGACGTGATGCCCGCTATGCCGGCTTTATAATATTGGGTTTTGTAGGCGGCGGCCGCAGGTGTCGCGCTGGTTCCGGTGGCGTTATAATATTGATAGACCGTCGTTGTGGTCTTGGCTGCCGACTGCGCTGTGCCGTTGACGCTGCCATCTGTGTTGAAGTTGAAAGCTCCGGCGAGCAATTTGTAGTTTGAGTTATTCAGCGTGTTCGCGGTGCTGTTGGGATCTGAAAGATCGCTCGTCAGGACGGCGCGGATCGTCGTCTTCGATACGAGATCGGGATTGAGCCCATAGGCGGAGACCGCGAAGTTCAGAAGGCGCGGGTTCGACATCAGCTGATCGACGGATGTGATGTTGCCGATATTCGCTTGGTAGTACGTCGCTTCGGTCGAGGCGGCCGTGCCCTTATTGACCTGAGTCTGCGTGTAGGCATCGACGGTGTCGTCTTCGTCGGAGGAATTTTGGACGACGACGGGTTGGGTGGCGATGGTGCCTTCGGTCGAGAATTGATAGGCTTTCGCGAACGTTAGGAAGCGCGGGTCGGTGAGATGGTTGACGAAGCTGCTGCTGTCGCTGAGATCGCTTGTCAAAACCTTCTTCATGAAGGCCTTGGCGTAGTTGAAATCGCTTAAGCCATAGGCCGTCATCGCGTACGAGAACAGGCGCGGGTTGTTCAGGAAATCATCGACCGAGGACACTTTGCCGATGTTGTCTTGATAATATTTTGCCGCGTTCGAGACGTCGGATTGAGCGCCGATACGCGCAAGCGTTTTCGGGAGGTTGGCCGCGTAGCTCTGGTAGAGGAGATACGTCGAGGTCATTGCCGATATTCCGCTTCAGGTGCCTTGTGTCTGGCGAACTTTCGGTCTCACGGCTTGCGCGAGCCTGCCGAAGCCACACCTACTGTTCTGGATACAACTTTCGCGACCGCCTTCGACCGTATCCGCGTGATGGTCAGCGGATTCGGTTACGACGACGTTACGATTGTTTCCGAGGGTGCCGGATTTAGCCGGGATTTTTGGCTGGTGGTTCTGCAACCACGAGGCCTTGGTACGCGGCGAGAGAATTGGGCTCCAATTCGCAGGCCAGGATGCGCTGCGGATCGACAGGTCCGGGAAAGACGATCTGGTCCATCGGCACGCGTTTGAAACCGAACCGGCCGTAATAGGGATCGTCGCCGACGAGGACGATAAGTTTCGCGCCGCCGGTGCGCGCGGCGTCGAACGCAGCGGCGATCAGCTTGCTGCCGAGGCCGAGGCTCCGATGCTCGCTATCGACGGCGACCGGACCGAGCAACACGGCGCCGGATTTGCCTCCGACGGTGATCTCGGTGGTTCGGATGGAGGCGACGATCGTTTTGCCAAGGCAGGCAACAAGGCAAAACCGCGATAGATGGCCTTTGCCTTCGCGGACCCGATAGGCAGACCGGGCAAAGCGCCCAGGGCCAAAGACTCGTGCATGCAACTCGGATATCTCAGCGATATCGTCGGGGAGTGCCGCTCGGATGGTCAACGATGAAGGCATGCGTGGATACAAGAAGCTTTACGGACTGAGGAGGGCCGGCGGGGCTTCTATCACACTTCCGAAGCTGTGCGATCTCTAAGGGAGCGGCGAATTCGCTCGGCCGCCAGCGGACAGATGCCTGATGGCAGGCGCGCGGTGTGAAAAAAGCTCGTTTTGCGAGGAGCCGGTCCGGGATGGGGCCGCCAATGGCGGACGACATACACACCCGTCTGCCCGCTCTTGTCCGGAGCGTAAAAGAACGACAATTCGGGTTTGCCGTTAACTTCAATGCCGGCCGCGCTCCGGAGGACCCGGCGCAAGCCCGTTTCGAGATTTTCATCTTTCTGGACTGCTCCGCCGGGTAATTCCCAGCTGCCGCCACTTTCATTTCGGACCATAAGGATGCGACCGGCTTCGTCGACGACACAGGCATCGACGGCGAGGCGGAGTCCGCGGACCACCCGCCAATATTTTTGAAAGGCACGGGCAATCCACCGGCCGACCAGAGGAATGTCTTCTCTCAACGGCAAACTCTCCTTTTTCGTGCCCGTCGCTGGACATTTCCCAATCCGCAAGGTGATCTAGACTGTGCCCCTCCCAATATATCCTTCCCGCAGCAAATGACCGAAGCATTCACCCTCGCACATTTTTCCGACGTGCACTTGCCGCCCGTTTTCGGTGCGGGGTGGCCGTATTGGAATGCGAAACGGATGCTCGGGTACTTGAATTGGATGCGTAAGCGCCGCCGCGTCCACCATGGGACGATTGCCGATAAGCTGATCGCCGACGCCAAAGCCTTGCGGCCAGATCATATCGCGATTACCGGCGACCTCATCAATCTCGGGTTACCGCAGGAATACGAGGCGGCGCTCGCGTGGCTGAAAAAGGTCGGCAAGCCTGCCAACGTCACGGTCGTTCCGGGAAATCATGACATCTACTCCAGCCTGCATGGCGATCCCGGGGTCGCGCGATGGGCAGACTACATGGGCGGCGAAGACGACAACTTGGCGTTTCCGTTCGTTCGGCGAGTCGGGCCGATCGCACTGGTCGGGTTGAATTCCGCGGTTGAGACGCCGCCCTTTTACGCCAGCGGCAAACTTGGCCGGCACCAGCTTGAGATTACAGGCGAGCTTCTCGATGCGCTCGGCGAGGAGGGTGCAGTCCGCGTGGTGCTGATCCATCATCCGCCGTTGCCGGATCTCGCGCCTTCGCGACGGGCATTGAGCGACGCGGCGCATCTCGCGCATCTTCTTGAGCGTGGTAACGCCGAACTCGTGCTCTACGGTCACAATCACCGGACACGCGTCGATTGGCTGGCGTCGCGGCGAGGTCCAATTCCTGTTGTCGGAATCGGATCGGCATCGGCGGCGATTGCGCATGGCGAGGAGCCAACCGCGAACTACAATCTCTTCACGTTTTTCAAAAACGAGAATGGCCTGCGCATTCGTCATATTGTGCGCGGCATCGACGGCGACGTCGGGACGGTCAAGAAAATAAGCGAAACCGTGTTGAACGCGCCTGCGTAAAAATTCGTCACGATGTGTTGCCGCATTGTATACATCGCGGCCAAATGCCACGCGATCAACGAAAATGTATCTGCGATGCCGCATCGTGACGCGTCGTCTTCGTGCGCGCTGTATGTATGCTTACCTGCTAAGCCGTCATGATCGCACGGACGCCCACGGGATGGGCCGGTAACGCGCGACGAGCCTATGTAACATTTACACGCTAGTGACTAAGGTGGGTGAAAGCCTGTCGTTCTGACGCGGCGCCAATGACACAAGCTTGCCGCGAGCAGTATTGATATGGACGCACGCTGGCTTTCGTTTTTCAGAAGGTCTGCGGGGAGCAATGCAAATTTGGCGAAGCCTGTCGAAATCAATCTTGCCCTTCAGGGCGGTGGAGCGCACGGCGCCTTTACGTGGGGCGTGCTCGATCGACTCTTAGAAGATGAAACGCTGCAGTTCGGCTGGATCAGCGCAACGAGCGCCGGTGCCGTCAACGCAGTGGCGTTAGCCGCCGGTTTGGCGGAAGGCTCGCGAGCGAAGGCGCGCGAGAAGATGTACAAGATCTGGCACGCGATCCATCAGGCCGGTGTTCCGGACCTCACGCGTCTCAATCCGTTTCTGAACGGACTTGTTCGGCCGTCACAATTGACGACGCACCTCGCGACGATGCTGTCGCCGTATGAGTTCAATCCGCTCGGCTTCGATCCGCTGCGCAGGCTGATTACCGATCATGTCGACTTCGACCTCATTCGGGCGAAGTCTCCGGTCGAGCTGCTGATAGCGGCCACGCATGTCGCGACGGGGCGCGCGCGTCTTTTCCGCCAGGATGAAATCACCATCGAAGCGGTGTTGGCGTCGGCGTGTCTACCGGTGATGCACCATGCCGTCGAGATCGAAGGCTCGGCCTACTGGGATGGCGGCTTCTCGGCCAATCCCGATATCGTGACGCTGGCGAGCGAAAGTCCGATCGGCGACACGCTGCTCGTGATGGTTTCGCCGCGGGTCAACGAACATCTCCCGACGACGTCGCGCGATATCTCAAATCACGCCAACCGGCTGACGTTCAACGCACCGCTGCTGCGCGATATCGAAATCGTAACGGCGGTGCGCGAGACATCGGGGCCGCTGCTGGCGAAGGGACGCTTGGCGCCAATCTGTCGCCACAGGTTTCATTTGATCGACGGCGGTCCGATCACAGGGACGCTCAATCCCGAGACGACCATGAGTCCCAATTGGGATGTCATCACGTATCTGCACGGCGCTGGGCGCGATCATGCGGAGAAGTGGCTCGCCGTCGCGCGCTCGGCGGTCGGAAGGCTCGAAACGGTCGACCTTGCGAATTACTTCTTCCCGCCGGTCGAGGACGGTGTGCAGTTTCGCACCGTGGCGCAACCGAAGCGACAGGTGCAACGGCGCCGAATGGGCGCGAAGCGCGAGAAGTAAGTAAAATTTCGCGTTCGGCGGGACGATGTCTCGCCTGACGTGTCGTCCAAGGCTTTTGCGACCGAAGCAACCAACCTTCCCTTAGACGGTTTGATCCTTAGCAGATGAGGATCGATCGCCATGTATTACTGTCGTCAGGCCACTTTTTGCTTGCTCACTGTTTTGCTGCTGTTTTCGGCGTCTCTTATCGGAAGTGCGGGTGCAGAAGCGGCGCAACTGCGGTTCGCCTTCCTCGGTGTTCGTCTGCAAAACGACAATGAGCGGTTAGAACCAACGACTCGCGCCGAGCGCGATCGCATGACCGCGATCGGGGGGCAATTCACCTCGGCGCTGGAGACATCCGGCGGCTATGTTATTGTACCGCTGACGGACGAGGTGCGAGCGAAGATTGCGAGTGGTCAGCCGGTAGGGACATGTGGCGGCTGCGAGGCGGATTATGGAAAGGCGCTCAAAGCCGACCGCGTCGGGTGGATCACGGTACAGAAAGTCTCGAACCTGATCCTCAACATGAACGTCTATATAGCGGATCCGGAAACAGACAAATATCTGTTCATCAAGAGTGTAGACATCCGTGGCAACACCGATGAATCTTGGTCGCGGAGCTTGAAATATCTGCTCGACAATTACTTCTTCGAACAGAAATCGTAGTCAGCCGACGAGGCGGGCGTAGCCTTCGGTGACGGTTTCATCGAGCAAGCGCTTGTATTCGGCGTAGGCCTGATTTTTCGGCGTGACTTCGCCGAAGGTGTCGGCATCGAAATTCTGGCGCTGGGCATAGAGGATGGGTGTCGCGACCGGAATGAAAATGGCGCGCTGCTTATTGAGCGTCGTGATGATACCGCGCATTTCGCCGGCACGGTCGAGTTGCGAGACGACCACCATCCGCATCGCGCCCTTCGTCAGAGAGACGAGGTGTATGAAACTCGACGACGCCGGAATATAGAGGCGACCGCGATGGGCGTAGGGTGCGTCCGGACGATCACGTTCTTGAAATAGGAGACTCGGCCAATCGGGGTCCCAACTGATGTCTGTGCGATAGGCGACGATGGTATCGGGAAGCGAGAACGAGCGCCGAAGCGTCAGATAGCTGCCGATGTAGTGATCGACGGCGGCCTGCGTATAGGCGCCCATGTAAATCGGCGCGATGCCGCCGCCGTTGCCGGCAAATTCGAGAGGCCCGTTGGCGCTTTCGACGGCAACCGTCTCGCCGTGCCAAGCGTCGCGAAGGCCGTGGAAATCGAGGCCCAGCACCATGCAGACGTCGAACAGCGTCTGATCCCGGACGGACCGGCCGCCGAGCAGGTTCTGAATCGTTTTTTCGTGACAGTCGGCTGTATCGGCGAGTTCAGCCTGCGTCAGCTTCTTCTCGACCATCGCCGTTTTGATGCGGTCGAGAGCCTCGGCGCGCGTTGTGGCGGGAGCGATCTGGGCGGCGGCTTTCTTCATGGACCACGAGTTTTGATGCGTGGCGACGGACGCCGCCGTTGCTGGAAATTACCGATTTTTACCGGCAGGAAGCAATCGGAATCGAAGGTCAAATTTCAGGTTCTTCCGATTGCCGCCTGCTGGCGGTTAACGGGCTGATCTTTCCGGGCCGCTTTTGGCACTCTGCCTCCATCACCGCTGGGGTGGAAACACGCACGCCTGGGGCGCGCGACGCAAGGAGATGGGCACCATGTCGGATACGAATACATTGAAATTGGCGGGGTTGATTTCGGCGGGTTCGCTGCTGGCGCTTGCGATCATGGCGGGCAGCGTGCGCCCGGCGGTGTCTCAGGAATTCGATTGCCGCAACGCTGAGTTCGCGTCGGAAAGAACGATCTGCGGCAGCGACCGGCTATCGGCACTCGATGAGCGCATGAGCGGGCTCTATGCGAATTTGAAAGCAGCCTATGGAAGCCGGTACCAACGCGCGGACCTTAAGGTCTACCAGCAGCATTTTCTCGATGCGCGCGATGCTTGCGGCCGCGACTCCGAATGCATCAAGGGCGCGTATCTCGATCAGATCAGCGTTCTGGAAACGCGCCTTGAGCAGGCCTATCGGCGCAGCGAACGCTGAGCGATGTTCTCGGCGCTGCGCGGATCTTCGCGACTGAGCACCTCGAGTTTGACGTTGGTCAGGCCCGTATCTGTCATCGCGAGATCTTCGGCAGCCTTGCGCGACAGGTCGATGACCCGGCCGGGTTTGAAGGGGCCGCGGTCGTTGATGCGGACGATGACGCTCTGGCCGTTGTCGACCCTCGTGACGCGGACGCGAGTTCCGAAGGGCAGCGTCCGGTGCGCTGCGGTCAGATCGTCGGGATTGAAGCGTTCGCCCGTGGCGGTCTTTGCGCCCGATCCATAATATGAGGCGATGCCCTTCATGGCGTGTTCGACACCGTCCGCGATCGGGCCGTGGAGAGCAAATGGCGGTTCGGTGCCTAAAGCGACCTTGCTCACCCGTTTAAGGGTGGGCTTTGCGAGCGTGATCTTGGCTTGCCAATGATCGAATTTGGCTGCCGGCGGTTTTGGCGGGTCTGGCTGAGTGATCGTCGACCAGTTGCTCATAGCCGCAAAATTGGCAGCGTTGGCCGCGGGGCCAGACAAGGCATCAGACAGCGATTGAGCTTTCAACGGGCCAACGGCGGCCCCCACAAGGACGGCCGGACCGACTAGAAAGGCAACACAAGCCACACGAGTGCTTCGGCGCACGCACATTCCCCCCGGAACTTCCCCCAATCATCGAGACTATGACGATTCGAATGGCGGAAAAACGTCGGGAGGCGCTGGTTATCCAACGCCTCCCGAAGATGCCGTCCGAGCATAAGTCTTAGTTCAAGACCTGCAGCGCTACGCGTGCGACGCCGGCGCCCGTCATGTTGATCGCGCGGGCAGCGCCGCGCGACAGGTCGATGACGCGGCCGCCGACGAAGGGGCCACGATCGTTGATGACCACGACGACCGACTGGCCGTTCGACTGGTTCGTGACGCGGACGCGCGTGCCGAACGGCAGCGAGCGGTGGGCCGCCGTCAAGCCGTCGGGATTGAAGCGAGCGCCGGACGCAGTGCGCTGGCCCTGCCAGTAGTACGATGCCATGCCGCCACCCGAGCCGCCGCCAGAAGCATAGTGGCGCTTGCGCGACGAACCCTGTGCATAGTGCTTGCCGGACTGCTTGTGGGCGTACCGGGGCTGCGAAGACCTGTGGTATGACTTATATGAAGCCTTGCGATAGGTGGCCTTGTGAGACGACTGGCCACAAACATGGGACGAACCGTGGCACTTCCGGGCCGCTTCTGCGGGCACGGCGGCAATGGTGATCCCTGCCAAAGCGAACGCGGCGATCGCGATAGTTGAACGCATAATGCACTCCTTTTTTCAGGAGCAGCAGTGGTTGCGGGTCGAATGAGCGGTTTCCCCCGCCCGTAATCAGCCATGGCGATTACGGGTCAACCGCCTCGGTGGCGGCACCGTCCTTAATGTTGGGAGAAAGTAGCCCCTAAATCGGAAACCCCGTGTGACCCGAAACTGAACTCCAGAACCCAGTTCGTACTGCTGCCCGTGCTTGTTGACTGGGGTCTCCCCCCGTCCTGGCAGCCGACACCGAGCACTGGCAGGGCGATGCGGTCAACCCATGGCTGCCAACACTTTTTAACCATATTTCGTAACTCATAGAAAAGTATCGACTATTTTAACTGCACTTTTAGGTTGCGCGACGCCAGGTCGCAGAATTTAGCGGTCATTTACGGAACGAAAATCTTAACAACCCCTTCGCCATATTTTGTTTACCATTCAATTGGCTATCCCACCGACTTGGCGTTGAACGTCCGCATGCGCCGAATACGCGTATTCGGAACTGCCTTTTGGGAGATCCGCGTGGCGGCGATGGCTTGATATTCCGGTTACGCGAACGCGAGTATTGTCAGCGGCTTCACGGGTGAGATGGATCGATGGGCGACGTCCGGCCACAGACGGTTGATTGGCCGACAGCAACGGCCAATCCATCTTTTAGCGAGGCTCGAAAAGTCTGGACACGCATCGGGCTGATGTCTTTCGGCGGCCCGGCCGGACAGATCGCGATGATGCACAAGGTGCTCGTCGATCAGAAGCGGTGGCTCGATGAGGGGACGTTCCTGCTGGCGCTGAACTTCTGCACGTTGTTGCCGGGTCCGGAGGCGATGCAACTCGCGACGTATGCGGGATGGCGGCTTCACGGGACGCGGGGCGGTCTGACGGCGGGGGTGCTGTTCGTCGCGCCGGGGGCGGCGACCATCCTCGCGATCTCCATTCTCTATGCGAACTTCGGGAACGTCCCGGTCGTTTCGGCGGTGTTCGAAGGCATCAAGGCCGCTGTCCTCGCAATCGTGGTCGAGGCGCTGATACGGATTGCCGGACGCTCGCTGAAGGGGCGGGTGGATTGGCTGATCGCCGCCGCGTCGTTCGTTGCGATTTTTTTGTTCAAGATCCCGTTTCCGCTGATCGTATTGGCAGCGGCGGTCGTCGGGTTCTGGCGGACCATGGCTTCCGGGAACTGGACGACCGTCCCGACGCGTGAAGCTCCTCCGGTGGCAATCGCTTCGACGTTGCGGACGGTTGCGCTTTGGCTCGCGATTTGGTTGCTGCCGCTCGCCGCTGTCGCTCTGATCTTTGGCTTCGATCATGTGCTGACCCGGCTCGCCCTGTTTTTCTCGAAGCTCGCCGTGGTGACGTTCGGCGGCGCTTATGCCGTACTGGCCTACATGGCGCAGGACGTCGTCGAGACCTACGGCTGGCTGAAACCCGGAGAGATGTTGGACGGGCTTGGCCTGGCGGAGACGACGCCGGGGCCGCTGATCCTCGTCACGGAATTCGTCGGCTATCTGGCTGCTGCGCGCCATGGCGGCGGGTCGGCGCTGCTGTTTGGTGTGTTGGGCGCAGTGGTTACGCTTTGGGCGACGTTCGCGCCGTGCTTTCTCTTTGTTTTTGCAGGCGCGCCTTACGTCGAGTGGCTGAAGTCGGCGCCGCGGCTCAAATCGGCGCTATCAGCGATCACGGCGGCGGTCGTCGGCGTGATTTTCAACCTTTCGCTGTGGTTTGCGTTGCATGTGTTTTTCTGGGAGCGTTCGGAGGTGGGGATAGGTCCGTTGCGGCTCGATGTGCCGTCATTCGCCAGCCTCGACCTCACCGCCGCCGGGCTGGCGCTGCTGGCCGCGCTGATGCTTTTCGTTTTTCGCTTCGGGATTGCCGCAACGCTCGGTGTATCGGCGCTGGTTTCCCTGCTTCTGGCGCTCGTGACGTAAAGGTCAGAGCCAGCCTTTCCTCTTGAAATAGATGTAGGGGACCAACCCCGACACGAACATCAGAACGAGCGCCAATGGATACCCCCAATTGAGCGCGAGTTCCGGCATGTGTTGGAAGTTCATGCCGTAGATCGACGCGACGAGGGTGGGCGGCATCAGCATCACGGCCATGACCGAGAATAGCTTGATGATCTGGTTCTGCTCGGTCGAGATCATGCCGAGGGTGGCGTCGAGCAGGAAGCTTGTGCGCGTTGAGAGGAAGCGCATGCTTTCCATCAACGAAAGGATATCGTGATTGGCGGCTTCGATGCGGCCCAGCACGCGCGGATCGTCTTTGCGCTCGCGCGCGGCGTTGGCAAAAAAGAGTGATAGGCGATGAAGCGACATGGCGCTTTCCTGGGCTCTCGCCGTCACGTCGCCCTCCTTACCGACGGTCTTCAGAAGGGTGCCGAGGCTGTGTTCTTGCGACGTGCGGCCCTGCTGACCGAACACGAGCGGAGCGATTTTTTCGACCTCGTCCTGCACGCGCTCGATGAGATCCGCTTCCCTTTCGATCAGCATTTCGAAAAGGCCGATCATAACGCCCGCGCCGGTCATACAGTCGGCGTCGCCCTTTGCGGCCCGCGCGACGTAGACGGGAAAGGCCTTGGGCTCCGCATATCGGACGGTCACGAGGTGGGAGCCTGAAAGAATAAAGGTGACGACGGATGTCATCGGCACGTCCTGCGAGCTGTTGTGCAGGATGATGCTCGTCATGTAGTAGGCGCCGTTTTCGGTGTAGAAACGGTTCGAGGCTTCGATCTCGCGCATCTCGGATCGCGTCGGGACCTCGATGCCGAGGGCTTGCTCAATGAGCTTGTCTTCGTCTTCCTTGGGATTGACGAGGTCGATCCAAACGCTCGTCGCGAAATCGCCCGGTTCAGTGCGCTGGATCAATTTTCCGCCGACAGCATCATAGACCGTTATCATTGATATCAACCTCATCGGGCGGCGGGAGCGGGGAGAATGGTAGAACGGCGGTGGCTATCCCGGATCCCCGGTTTCGACCGGCGGCAGCCATTTCACGTCGGCCGACGCCGGGCAAGTCTGCTAAATGGACGAGACTGGTTACGCGGCTTTTGTCGTGGGTGTAGGTCTCCGGCATGACAAATTGATTCTTAATGGAGCGCGACACATGTCTCCAAGATTGAAAATCGCGGCGGGCGCCGCTGGACTTTTCCTGGCGAGCCTCGCTGTGCCAGCGCAGGCGGCAATCCAGTGCAACAAGGGCTTCCAGAACGTCCAAGGCTCGTGGCTTTCGACGCCTTACTGTCAAGATAATTATGTCGCCGAGGTCGCGCACGAGTATGGATTCAAGGCGTCGGCGGCGGAGGTTCGCAACAATCCGATGTTCAAGCAGCGCCTTTGCAGGTTCATCGGCCAGGATATCCGGATCAAGGAATCCTGCGACGAGGTCAATCCGGCGGGTCGCGGACGCTTCTAGTTGCGCGGACACGGGCGCGCGTTCAGAGACAAAAACGGTGACGACCGCTTTTCGCGATCGTCACCGCATATTCTTCAAATGAAGCTGACAGCCGCAGATTGCCGGCCGTTGATCTCTCAGCGGAGATCGGGGGTCACTTCGCTCACATCCTTGGCGCGGCGAACGCTACCGTCGAACTGAGCGCCTTCATCAATCGAGAGCGTCTGCTTGATGATGTCGCCTTCGACGCGTGATGTGGCGTTGAGGTTCACGGACGTTCCCTTGAGGGCGCCGCTGACCTCACCCTGAACCGTGATCGTGCGGGCGGTAATGACGCCGACGACGCTGCCGGTCTCGCCGACCGTGACCGACTCGCCGTGGACATCGCCCTGGATGTGTCCGGCGATGAGAAGCGAGCCCCGAGTCTTGATAACGAGCTGCTGGCCCGAAATGGTGATGTCCTGCCCGAGAACGGACGTCGGCGCATCGATGGCGTGAGTGTGTGAATTTGAATGTTGAATCGGCGAGCCGAACAGCGGCGGAGCCGGGGCCTTGATTGGCGCCATCGAAGCAATCGGTGGCGTTTGCGGCGTGAGTGTCTTGGCTGGCTCTGCGACGCGTTGATCCGGCGTCGCTACGCGGTTGAACATCGGTTTACCCCCAACAAAAAATAACTGCTGTCGCCCGTCCCGCTGCAGCAGAATAGTCACGCTAGTTTGGGCACATTATGTCCAAGTCGGCGGAGGCGCCAGGATTGTTTCGCCGCGGTTCGATTTGATTTCGCAAGCAAATCGTTCATGCGCCGGGCTGTCGCGGCAGGAGAGCCCAAAAGCGAAGCGGGCCGCCGTGACCGGAGGCCCGCTCGTTCAAATCCGCGTATCCGCAAGTTCGCCGGCTGAAGCTTAGCGCCAAAGATCGACGAACGGAGCCACGACGTGCGTTCCGCGGCGACCGCTGTAGACATGGGCGAACGGCGCGTCGACCACCGTCCGACGTCCAGTTTCGACTCGGGAAAACGGAGCGTGCACGACACGGCGACCACGATAATAATGGCGGTGATAGCGGCCATCGTAGCGGTCGTCTACCTTCACGAGGTTGGGAGAGGGCTCCGCCGCCGCGGGCTTTGCGACCGGCAAGGCGCTGGCCGCGGAGGCCGCCAGAAGCGACGCAATGGCCGCCGAAATAGCTACTAAGGGACGGGAAAATACCGTCATGACAACACTCTTTCCGTTTTTGCTTCTACGCCATGAAAACTAGGAAGCGCGCTTTTGGTTCGCAAGTTTCAATGCGGCAAATGGCTGACCAACGGGCTTTTATGCTCAATGTGATCCAATCGGTGACGCCGTAATGTGACGTACCCTGTGGAATTTACGTTCCGGACTTCCGGGACGGAGGGAGTCTGTTAGGCTTCATTAACAAAAAAGGGGAGGACGACATGCTCATTCGCCGGGTGGGGCTTGCCATTCTGTTGACGGCACTTGTCGGTTTCTCCCCGGCGCGCGCTGCGGACGAAGGTGCCTGTCCGCGAGCTGGCACGCTCGGCGTTTCGCGCACGGTCGAAATCGATACGACCGGCGGCCCAGGTTTCGGCATGGAGCATTACAAGGCCTACGACTTCCTGCAGGACAAGGAAGTCGTGCTGACCTTCGATGATGGTCCGCAGAAATATACGACTGAGGCCGTGCTCAAGGCGCTGGCGGACGAATGCGTGAAAGCCACTTTCTTTTCCATCGGCAAGATGGCGCTCGGTTACCCGGAAATCATCCGCGAGGTCGCGAAGGCCGGACATACGGTCGGCACGCACACTTGGAGCCATAAGGCGATCGCCAAGCTCAAAACCTTCGATGACGGAAAAGATGAGATCGAGCGCGGCATCAGCGCCGTGCATCGTGCGGTTGGTGGGCCGATCGCGCCATTCTTTCGTTTTCCGACGCTCGTCGATACGCCCGAGGCCGTTGCGTATCTCGGTAAGCGCAATATCGCGATCTTCTCGACCGATATCGACAGCATGGATTTCAAGCCGCAGAGCGCGGATCATCTCGTCACGTCGTTGATGCAGAAGCTCGACAAGAGGGGCAAGGGCATCCTTTTGATGCACGACATCCACAAGACGACGGCCAAGGCCCTGCCGATGCTGATCGCGCAGCTCAAGGCCAAGGGCTATAAAATCGTTCATATGACCGCGAAGTCCCCGGTGACGACGGTCGCGGCGTACGATCAGGCCATCGAGAAGGAAGCTAAGGGATTGCCGCAGATCGGCGCGGAGCGGCCGGTATCGAGCATCGTAAAGACGATCGAGGGGACGCCACCCGCGGGCGAGGCATCGTCTTCGAGCGGCGGCGAGCCCGAAGGAATGCCGACATCGCCCCCGCCGGAAGCCGCGTCTTCGGCTCCGGCGACGTCACCTCTTCCCGCATTCCCGGCGTCGCCGTCAGCGTCTTCGCCGCAACCGCCGGCTCCGGCCGCGACTCCTCCGGCCGCGCCGGGCAAGCAGTCCTCGACGGAGTCTGGAAAGCCGGAAGGCGTTATCTCGGATGGAGAGAAGACAACTGCAGAAGAGCAAGCCATTCTCCCTATCGCTTCGCCGGTCGCGACGGTGTCCTCAATAGCGGGCGTCGCTCCGGCCGCGCGGGTGAGCATTGCTGCTGCGGACACTTCGCCGATCAAGACGGTGTCGGGAGCAGCGCCGGGCGCGACTACAGCGGCGCACGCCGTGGTGGCTTCTGACAACACGGATACGCTCGGCGAGACGCATCCGGCTCAGCCGCCGAAATCGATTTCGGAAAAGCTAAAGGAAACCTGGCGGTTCTGGTTCGGCGAATAGGCGAATAAAAAAAGAATTGGGCGGCAGGGTGTGCCACCCAATTCTTTTTGGACGCCCTGTAAGGCCCCCCCGGGCCCGCCGCAAACCAAGTCTTATGCCCGAGCGCACAACAGCGCAGCGGCAAGTTCTTGGGCGTTCGCTACGGTCTGACGCTGATAATCAGAGGCGTAACGTTTCCGGCATCGTGTGGGCTTTGGTCCCCCAATCGACCCCCCGATCGACTGCCCACAACAAGAGGCTATTGGAGGTCGGAGGGCGCTTCCACAGAAAACGAATCAGTTCGGCGTTAATCCGAATCGGTGTTGCGGCTCAGATACAACGAAGTGAATAATCCGTGCCCGCCATATCTTGTTGTGGATTGTCTTTATCTGCGCGCATCGTCGGGCAAAAAGAAAGGGCCGCTCGTTAAAGCGGCCCTTCGTGAGATCATCGTTCTGAAAGCGGAGTGTGCAATGTCTGCCGCTTTGGTCTCAGATGCACTCCAGGAGAGTTCCGGATGCAAGCCCGAGCGACCACGACATCGACCGCCTCAAGATCCCACTCGACATCGGATCACCTCCTCTCTGTTGTTGAAAGATGAGATAAGCTGGCATTGTTTGCGAGCTTTGAAAAGACTCTGTTTCATGACGCTTTGTTAAGTTTCTCTCGCGTCATTTGTCGGAGCAACTTGGATAGGGCGGCTTTTCGTCGGGCTTGATCGTGCAGACGCGGATCGGAGCGAGCTTGGCTAACCGGTCTTTCCATTTGCTCTCGTCGATCGTCAGATTTTCCGCATTCGCTGGCGTTCGCTCGGCCCATTGCACCGTGTAGACATTCGTTGCCGATTTGATCGCGACGATGATCGCCGTCTCGCTGTGTTTCTCGGCGCTCGCATCGACCTTGCCGCAGCTCGCGACGGCGATGAACGCCTCCTGGCCGCTGATGGCCGTCGGGCCGAGCGGCTTCACCGAGAACGTCATGGGGCAAGCCTTCTGAAATCCGGCGGCGATCTGGGCAGCGAAATATTGCGCGGACATTTGCGGGTTCGTTGCGGCGTTTTTCGCTCCGGTTAGCGTGATCATTGATGTCCAATGATCGGAGGTTTCGCCCTTCGGCACGGATTTGCGGACATACATGTCGAGCGAAGATTGATCGACGACGGTGGAGAAGTTCGGGGGCTCGGTGAACGTCACCCGCTGACCGAAGATCGGCGCATCGTCCGCGGACGCGTCGACACTCTTTCCGGGCTTCGGGGCATCCTGAGCCATCACCCAGGCGGTCGCGATTGAGATCAGAGCGAACAGCGCGATCGTCAATATGCGCATGCGGTCATCCTTCTTATGTTTCGAGAAGGGCTAGCCTGCCGATGTGACCATAGTCGGACGGCGAGCCTGTCAGTTCCAGCGGGGTTGGGAAATCAACAGCGAAATGACGAACAGGCCAGCGAGGATGGCCGGAACACCGACGATGGCAAGCACGACATTAGCGGCGAGGAGCCGTCGCCGCGTTCGGAAATAGCGGCCCGCCAAAATGATCGCACTGAGGCCGCCAAGTACCGCAAGCCATAGCAGTATGTTGAACGAGGAGACGGTGCCGTCACCGATCCCTACGACAAAGAAATAGAGGGCGATCAATAACGCGATAGCGTCAATGGCGAGGAGAGGAATGTAAATGCGCATAGATCGCAAAATACGCGGTTTGCTGCGTAATTCAATTCCAACGCTACGGATTTGGCGGACTTCATCGAGTTTGGCCGGAACTTTTTATGCGTTCGCGCGGCTGGTGACCGCGTTGTGGATCGCCCGACAGTGGCGCGCGATATTGTCGTGTGCGGTTATGAATTTTTTCAGCGGCGTTTCGATGTCGTAGAAATAGATGTTGGCGATGAAGCCGTAGATGCCAGCGTCTATGCTTGTTGGTTTCGGCCCGTGCAGGAAGCCCGTCGCCGGGATGAGGTGGCTCAGAACTCGGAGGTCGGCGACGCCACGCGCCATCGCATCGTCGGGCTCGCAGCGGCCGATGCCTTGGAAGTAATAGCGCTTAGCATTGTAGTCTTTCGCGCCGACGAGGCCTTCCTCGGTTAGCTGCGGATGCTCGCGCAGGAGCGCATCGCGGAACTGCTTCCAATAGCGCTCGTCCTTCCAGCGCGAATACGACATGATCCAGTAGAGGTCGTCGAGCATGCGCGTGACGAGAAGGTCGGTGTCGTGTTGCGATGTGGTCAGGTCGTCGTCGATCGTGAGGTGATATTTGCGTTTGACGTGGGCAATGATGGCTTCGCTGTCGCCGATCGTCTCGCCGTCGTCGACGATATAGGGCAGTTGCCCGCGTGGCGCGGACGACGCATCGAAAATGTGCTCATGACGGAAGGGCACGCCCGCGAGTCTCAGGAACGCGAAGACTTTGAGGCCGTAGCCGTTGTTATCGGCGACACCGAAGAGAGTCGGGTATGAATAGAGAGTGAGCATGATGCCGTCACGCCCACCGGCTGATGACGAAGGCTGCGAGCAGCAGGAAGATGCCAAGGTCCGACCATAGCGCGATCTGTTCTTTCAAGTTTCCCTTCCGGAAGAGATGTCCTAACCCCGCCAGTCCGTAATAGAGGCCGGCGACAATCGCAGCGGGCACGACCCAAGAAGGTTCTGCAAGGCTGGCGAGCCCGAGTGTTCCCATTGCGAGATTGCCGAAGCCGACCTCACGCACGATTGCGGCCGCTGCGGGCGCATCGATAGCGAAAATGGACTTGGCCGTGAATTCCGGCCGTGACGTTTGCATAATTCCGGCAAGAAGTAGGCGCACGCCGCAAGCCCAGAATACGAACCATTTTCCGACGAGCCACATGATGTCGGCTCCGGCGCCGATATGCAGCGCCTCGGCGATAACGGAGAGAACAGGAAGCAGGAAAAGCAGATGAAAGACCGTGACGAAATACATGATGCTCCGATCTTTCGCCTCAGTTGCGATGCGCGCGCATTTCCATCGCGCGTCCAAATCCGGCAAGCAGAGTACCGAGACCGAACGACGCGAGCACGACGAGCTGCAGATTATCCTCGACGCTTTCTTTTGCGATCATGAAATCGGAGATATTGGCGTCGGCTGTCTTGAAACGGTTGAGGCTCTCTTCGCGCGCGGCTTCCGCTTCCTTGATTTTATCGGCGGCCGCATTCAATGTTTGTAGAAATATGATGCGATTGTCGTGAACCGCTTTGATCTGGATTTGAGCCGATTGCTGGATACTGAAGGCAGCGAGCCGCCATTCGATCTCGCGTTTCAAGGGATCGAGGTAAAACATTTGCACCGCCGTCGATCCGAGCAGCAGAGCAATCCCCAATAATTCGCCGATCTGATATCCTCTGAACCCCATGGTGCTTCCCCGCGCTTGGCATCGGGCGGGGGAGATGCCGCAATGGTACTGCTCCCGCCAACCGCGATCCTATCAAAAGGGCGTCCACTGCCTATGACTTTTCGGCCTCGACATAGATCTGGTTGCCCATTTCCTTGAACTTCTCGCTCATGCCGGCCATGCCGAGTTCTTTATCGTTCAGCGTCGCGGCGTAGTCGCGGACGTCCTGCGTGATCTTCATCGAGCAGAACTTCGGACCGCACATCGAGCAGAAGTGCGCGACCTTGTGGGCGTCCTTCGGTAGCGTTTCGTCGTGGAACGACATGGCTGTGTCGGGATCGAGCGACAGGTTGAACTGATCCTGCCAGCGGAAGTCGAAGCGGGCGCGCGAGAGGGCATCGTCGCGGAGTTGCGCCGCGGGGTGACCCTTCGCGAGATCGGCGGCGTGGGCGGCGATCTTGTAGGTGATGACGCCGACCTTGACGTCGTCGCGGTTTGGCAGGCCCAAGTGCTCCTTCGGCGTGACGTAGCAAAGCATCGCGCAGCCGAACCAGCCGATCATTGCGGCGCCAATGCCGGAGGTGATGTGATCGTAGCCGGGGGCGATGTCGGTCGTCAGCGGTCCCAATGTATAGAACGGGGCTTCGCCGCAGGCCTTCAACTGCTTGTCCATGTTGGCCTTGATCTTGTGCATCGGTACGTGGCCGGGGCCTTCGATCATGACTTGGCAACCCTTGTCCCAGGCGATCTTCGTCAGCTCGCCGAGGGTTTCGAGTTCTGCAAATTGCGCGCGGTCATTCGCGTCCGCGATCGAGCCGGGACGCAGGCCGTCACCGAGCGAGAACGAGACATCGTACTTGCGCATCAGATCGCAAATCTCATCGAAGCGTTCGTAGAGGAAGCTTTCCTTGTGATGCGCCAGGCACCACTTGGCCATGATCGAGCCGCCACGCGAGACGATGCCCGTTACGCGATTTGCGGTCAGCGGCACGAAGGGCAGGCGCACACCGGCGTGGATGGTGAAATAATCGACGCCCTGTTCGCATTGCTCGATCAGCGTGTCGCGATAAAGCTCCCACGTGAGTTTCACGGGATCGCCGCCGCATTTTTCCAGCGCTTGATAGATCGGCACTGTGCCGATGGGCACGGGCGAATTGCGGATGATCCATTCGCGCGTGGTGTGGATGTTGCGGCCCGTGGAGAGATCCATGACTGTGTCGGCGCCCCAGCGGATCGCCCACACCATCTTCTCGATTTCCTCTTCGACCGACGACGTCACGGCGGAATTGCCGATGTTGGCGTTGATCTTCACGAGGAAATTGCGGCCGATGATCATCGGCTCCAATTCGCCGTGGTTGATGTTCGACGGGATGATGGCGCGGCCGCGGGCAATTTCGCTGCGCACGAATTCGGGCGTGATGTGCTCGGGGATTTCGGCGCCGAAGCTTTCGCCGTCGGTCAGCGCGTCCTTGGCGCGGGCGAGGGCATGCTGTCGTCCGAGATTTTCGCGGTGCGCGACGTAGATCATCTCTTTGGTGACGATGCCGGCGCGAGCGTATTCGAATTGGGTGAGTGGCGCGTCGCCGTCAGAGGCGCGGAATGGATGACGCACGATCGGGAATACGCGGGCGGCGTGGGCGCCGGAGACGTTGCCGTTGTCCTCGGGCATTATGATGCGGCCCTCGTACGTTTCGGTGCCGCCACGCTCGGCAATCCACGCGTCGCGGGTGCGCGGCAGGCCCTTTGCGACGTCGATCGTCGCGGATGGATCGGCGTAGGCACCCGAGGCGTCGTAGACGCGGAACGACCGCTCTTTCACATCGGTCAACGCGATTTCACGGAACGGTACGCGGATATCGTCATGTCCCTCGGGCGATGAATACGCTTTCGTCGAAGCGCTCATCGGGCCGACGGTCACCTTGGGCGTCTGAATGTCGGTGGCACGGGTAATCTCGTTCATGACGTTGGTTCCTCTCGGCCTCTCCCTTGGTAAGGGAGTGCTCCACCACAGATGCGAACGCGATGCGCGCGCAGAAATGCGTTGTCCGGAAAGGTGCGGAATGTGGCGTGCGCCACGTCGTGCTCCGTCCCTTCGCCGGCATGACCCGGATCAGGTTCTAAGGGTGCTCGCGGTTCTTGCGCGATCTCAGCCGGAATACCGGCGCCCCTCGGAAAACAGCGCCATTGTGGCGCGGATGGGTGAGGTTGGCAAGCGAGCTTATAGCAGCTTCGTCATCCACGAACGCGCAAGCGCGGCGAAAGCGTTTGAGGATTCAGCATAAGAAACGCCGAAGGCACTTTAATTGCGCCTCACGACGAGTCTTGTGCTGGATCCCCGGCCTTCGACGCAGATCAGCCGCGCTCGGCCGAGGATGACGGCGAGTGGGGTTAGGCCGCAGCGGCTTGTTTGGCGAATTCGACCCAGCCTTTGATCTTCTCGATATCGGGCGGGCGGCCCTCGCGGAGAACGCGTTTGCCGGACGACGTCATCGCGAATTTGAGGACGGCGGCGGATAGCGCGACGGGATCGGCATCGGCAACGGCTTGCGCCGTTCGGTGCCCGGCGCCGACGAGCAATTGTGCATGCGTGCCGCGAAGGCCGGGCACAGCCATCACGAGCTTGGCTTGATCCTGCCATTCGAGCAGGGTCTCGGCATCGAAATGCGGGTCGTCGAGTTGCTCGGCGAGACGAACCGGATCCTGCGCGAGGAAATCGCGAACCGTATGGATGCCGACGGCGGAGAAGTGCTCCGCCATCCGGGGGCCGATGGAGGGCGCGGCCTCGAGATCGTCGTTCTCGCTGAGATAGACTTTTGTTTCGGACGGGCGGTCCCGCGATGGCCGCGGCGGGGGCACTGTTGCGGCGGGGCGCGGAGGTTCGGGAGCGCGAATGGGCTCTATGCGCGCGGCGATGCCCGCAGCCGCGAGTGGCATCGGCGGCGGCGTTTTAGAAAGAGGAATCGTGGGCGGCGTCTCGGAAATCGCCATTTTCGCGACCGCCGATTTAGCGACGGCGAGTTCGAGGTGAGTATCGTCGGGGCCATTGATACGAGCCGCTCGGGCGGCGCTCTGTTGGGCGAGCTTCGGCGCGAGGACTTCAGCGTTATGGAGATCGCGGATGGTGCGATCATCTTCGGTTAGCGCGTGTTCGACGCGGCCAGTCGATTTCAATTCGTCGTAGATGGCGGCGACGAGCTTGCGGTCTTCTTCGTTCGAGAGACGCTTCTCGATGAATTTCCGCGGGATCTGCGTCATGGCGAGGAAGGTTTCGGCCGTCAACGTCACCTCGGGCGCTGAAACGCCAGACTCCGCGATGGCCTTGTCGAGGACTTTGCCGAAGCTCGTCGCCGCGTAGATCAGCAACTCCGCGACGATGGGTTTGGCGATTTCATCGAGGCCTTCTTCGGGACGCGTCGCGCCTTTGTGGATGTCGTAATGGGCGATCAGTTTTTCGTAGTAGCGATGCGAAAACTCGGCGCCATCGCAGACGAATTTCGAAAGCCACTTGGGGCCGGAGGGAACGGCCACACTCAGTCTTCCGAAGCGACTTTCGCCAAGAGTGCGCAAGGTGTTGTACGAGCGGTTGATGCTCCATTCAGTAGCACGATGGATGGCGTTCTCGGCTTCCGTCTGCCCGGTGTGGAACGGCATCACGGGATCGGTGAAATAGTGGCTGAGGACACCGGCCGCGTAGACGGCTTCCGGCCAGTTACCGGTTTTAAGTTCGAAAACGGTGCGGTTGTACCATTCCTGCGTCTTCTCGGGCGCGCCGCCCCAATAGTTGTCCGATACGTGCAGGACGTGGTTCTTGAAATCCTTGAAGGTGACATCGGGCGCCTTTGAGCCCTCGAGATATTTCTCGACGTATTTGAGGAAGACGCGTGTCCAGTCGGCGCTGTCGGGGCGCGTCATTGCCTCCAGCGCGTCGAGCGCCAGTTTGTGATGGGTGCCGTTGGCATGTGTGGCATACACAATTCGAAAAAGCGGCGACATCGGCGGCCCCTGATCTAGCGGTCAATTGCTCGATGCTTACGCGAGTCGGGGTTCGGGCTCGATCCGTGTGGGAGGGACAACCCCCGTCATCAACGGTTTTCGCGATTGGCGCGCGCCTGTTTTTCGGCTGCGAGGTCGATGATGTCGGCGCCGATATTTCGGTCACGCGCGATTCGGCGCGCGAGATCGGCTCGCCGGGCAAGTTGCACGACGTTCATTCCGTGCGGAGGGGCTCTTTCGGATAGGACGCGCGCGATCATGTCGGGCGTCAAGCCGCAAGCTGCGCCAAGGGCCATCGCTTCCTCGCGCGCGACGGCATGGGCGGCTTCGATATAGCCCATCAGCGCGGCGGCGGCATGGGCGCTACCGAGCGGGCCGGTGCGTTCGACATGGCCGAGAAGGGAAACAACGGATTGAGCGATTTCGACCGCGGACTCGTCATTGCCGCCGAGCAAGACCTTGGCGCGGCCGTCGACGGCGGCTTCGGGGCCTCCAATCAAGGCGGCGTCCGTCAGCGAAACGCCATGCGCTTGGATGAGTTCGAGCAAGGCGTCGAGTTCGCGGGGCGTGCGGGCTCCGAGATCGACAAGGACGGACGCGGATTGGAGAGAAAAGCCGGGTGCGGCGGCGCTGCGGCCGGTCAGGAGCGCGCGAAATGTTTCGGTGTCCTCGATCGCGACGAGCACGATGGGGCATTCGGACATGCTGCCGCGCGCTTCGGGCGATACCGGCTGTAGATGGTCGCTGTAGATCGCTGCCGGTGATCCCGGGAGCGCCGCATACAGCGCCGATACGTGACAAGCGGCTATGCGCTCAGCAATGGCTGGACCGAATTCGTCGTTGCCGATGATGCCGATCGGATGAGCGTTCGAAGCGCTGTCCATGAAATTTCCTGCCCCGTCGTTATCGTCCCTCTCTCCACCAAGCCAAGGCGATGAGAGCGAGCAAAGCGGAAAGCGCCGCAAAGCCCGTGAACATCGGTGTCAATTTTACGCCGCGGGTCAGGAAGGCCTGCCGGTCCTTGAGACCGAGCCAGTCCGAGCCTGCCATCACCTTGGCTGCTGACATCATAGAGATACGCGGTACTTCGATATCGGTTGCAGACGCCAGGAGCCCGGATGGCTTCGTCCAGAAAATTCCGCCGCCCGTTGCGTCGGCGATTGGTTTCATTTTCTGAGCGGTAGCGGTCACTTCGCTCATCTCGCGGGGATCTTCGACACCGGCGTTGGCGACTGCCGTCAGCGGGCCGTCGGGTCCGTCAGTCTCAACTTTGTAGAGGCCGGGTAATTTCACGTCGATGGCCGCACGCCAGACACCCGCTTCGACCGGCACCGGCTGGAGCGTGACGGTGGATGTGTCTCCGCCCGGACCAAGAACCTTCACCGTCGGAATCTTGTCGTCCATCGAGCGACGCTCGACGGTGAGCTTCAGACCCTTGGCGGAAGCGATCAGGCGCTCCTCTTCGAGGTCGGGTTCTTTCATGAGCCAGTGCGACAAGCGGCGGAGGAGATCGGTGTGTGGGCCGCCGCCGTCGTAGCCGCGAGCCCAGAGCCAGGCGTGATCGGACGTCAATAGAGCGACGCGGCCCTTGCCCTTGCGATCAAGAATAAGCAGAGGTTTGTCCTCGGCGCCATTCATCAGAACGCGGCCACGCAAAGGCGTCACCTCCGCCTGACGGAACCACTTGCCCCACGACGGCTGCGGAGAATTGTCGGCGACCTGGGCGCCGTTCCAGCCGGGAAGATCGCGCGTGACGGGATGCTTCTGGCCTTCGGCCGTCACCTTGGCCTTGAACGGCATTTCGAGGACACGGCCTGTCGGCGCGGCGGGAAGCACGGGCGCGAGCGGCGTATTATAAATGCTGTACGGACTTGCGTAGTCGTCGCCGGCGGCAACGAGCAGCGCGCCGCCGTGCTCGTTCACGTAGCGGGCGATGTTGTCGTAGTAGAGAAGCTGCAGAATTCCGCGGTGCTCGTACCGGTCGAAGATGATCAGGTCGAACTCGTTGATCTTCTCGGAGAAGAGTTCGCGCGTCGGGAATGCGATCAGCGAGAGCTGATTGATCGGGGTGCCGTCCTGCTTCTCGGGCGGACGCAAAATCGTGAAATGCACGAGGTCGACCGCGGCGTCGGACTTCAAAAGGTTGCGCCAGGTGCGTTCGCCGGGGTGCGGCTCGCCGGAAACGAGCAGCACTCGCAAGTTTTCGCGCACGCCTTCCGCCGCGACGACGGCGCGGTTGTTGGCGGTGGTCAGTTCGCCGTCGACGGGCTGCAACTCGATCTCGACGATGTTCGTGCCTGTATGGGGGATCGGCATGTCGATCTTGACGTTGCGGTTGATTTCCGTCCGGATCGTTTCGTCGGGCTGTCCCTCGCGGCGGACTTTCAGCGTCGCGGCGCCGGAGTTTGCCGAGGAAGCGCTCCCGGTTTCGCGAACGGCGACCTCGATGTCGCGCGATTGACCGACGAGACCGTAGCGGGGGGCTTCGATCACTTGGATGCGGCGATCGAATTCGTCGCGCTTGCCGGTCAGGAGCGTATGGACGGGTGCGTCGAAACCGAGAGCCGCGGCAGATTTCGGAACATCATGCACCTGCCCGTCGGTGATGAAGACGACGCCGGCGATGCGGTCGGGAGCGGTGTCATTCAGGGCGGCGTTAAGATCGGTGAAAAGGTTCGTTCCAGCCGCCGCCGATTCAGACGGAACGCCACCCGTCACCCATTTGATGTCGAGGTTCGGGATTTTCGAGAACTTCGTTTCGAGAACGGCGCGGATTTCGTCCATCTGCTTGGTGCGGTCGGCGAGCTTCTGGCTCGGGCTCTCGTCGAGCACGACGATGGCGACGTTGGCGAGGCTTTCGCGCTGTTCTTCCTTGAGGATCGGATTAAAGAGCGCTGCGATCAGCGCAGCAAGGGCGGCTGCGCGCAGAAGGGCGCCGCGCGAACGGCGGAAGAGCAGCACCAGAACGAGCGCGAGCGCCAAGACCGACAGGCCGATCATCATCGGCAGCGGTAAAAGTGGCGCGAACGTAATCGACCAGTTCAAACTTTATACCTTTATTGACCCAGCCGCTCGAGAAGCGCGGGTACGTGAACCTGATCGGCTTTGTAGTTGCCGGTGAGGGCGTGCATGACAATGTTGATGCCGCCGCGAAAAGCCATCTCACGCTGCATCTCGCCGCCAGGGACGACGGGATAGAGCGGGCGGCCGCGATCGTCGAGTGCCCACGCCGCCGCGAAATCGTTCGACGTGATCATGATCGACGTCACGCCGTCAGAGACGCGAGCCTTGTGCGGGTCGTTGTCGTTCTTTGGTGTCGCTTCGACCCAGAGCTGGCCGCCGTCCCATCGGCCCGGAAAAGATCGAAGCAGATAAAACGATTTCGTCACGACGTGATTTTCAGGGACGGGTTCGAGCGGCGGCACGTCGAGCTTGCTCAGAAGCCGCTGCAAGGCAGTCCCGCCACTTCCGGCGAGCGGGAGAAGATCGGCGCCGCCCTGGCCGTAGTCGCGCGTGTCGAAAACAATCAGGCCGCCTTCTTTCATATAGGCGTCGATCTTGGCGATCGTCCCATCGGGGAGCGCCTCGGCGGATTTGAGAACCGGCCAGTAGAGGACCGGATAGAAGGCGATTTCGTCCTTGGAGATATCGACGCCTGCGGGCTCACCCGGTTCGACGGCGGTCCGCGTTTGCAGGACGCGGCCGAGACCGCGCAATCCGGCGCGGCTCGCTTCATCGGTTTCGCGGTCGCCGCTCTTTACGTAAGCGAGCGTGACTTTGCTTGTCGCGTCGATCGCGGCGTTGTCGGTGGGCGATGCGGGCGGCCGGACGACGATCGGCCCCTGCTGTTGCTGCGACGGTTGAATTGGAGCGAAGCCGTCGAGTTGGGGAATGGCGTCGCGGAATTCCGGCGGGAGTTCCTGTGCTTTCGCGGTCGTTACGCCAAACGCGAGGCTTGTCAGAACAGCGGCGCTCAAGGCCAGCACGCCGAGGGCAATCGACGCGGCGGTTGCGGGCCGCCTGCGCGTCCCGGGCCGGCGGGCGAACAGGCCGGCAATGCCGCCTGCCTGCAGAAGCGTTACGGCGATGATATCGATGAAGAGCAAGCCAAGGGCGAGCGCCAGCATGGCGGGTTTCAATGAGGTGCTGGCGGCGTCGTCATAGCTCAGCCTCGTAACGCCTGCGGGAAGTGCCGGAAACGGGGCGAGGACGCTCTTCGGCGTCAGGACGTTGACGGCGCGGGGTGTTGCCAACTGTCCATAGTATCCCGGCGGGTGCTCGAAGTTCGGCCGGACTATTCCGATTTCGGCGGACTTCAAAGGCTCGGCCGTCGGCGGCGGAGCAACGAGCGTGCCGACGCCATTGAGCGTCTTGAGCGGCGCGAGGACGCTCGATCCGGGAGCGTTGGTGCGCGGCGCCGCGTCGGACGCCGTGGTTGTGGCTTCCGATTGGCCGCCGTTCTCCGCTGATGCGGCGGCGCCGACCGTGCCCATTGTCGAGAGGCGGCGGAGCATCTCGACGAAAAGGCCGGACATTGGCAGGCTCGACCAATCGGAATTGGCGGTTACATGAAAGAGCACGAGGCGGCCGTTGCCGCGCTTCGCCGACGTGACCAGCGGCGTGCCGTCTTGAAGGCGAGCCCAGATCTCGACGTCGGGCGTCAACTCGGCCGGGTCGGCGAGAACCTGGCGATTGACCGTGACATCCTTCGGGACGGTCAAGCCTGAGAACGGGCTGCTTTCATCGAAAGGTGCGAGTGCTTGTGGCGATGACCATGACAACGCGCCACCGAGCGAGCGGCCGCCGCTGCGCAGAACGACGGGCAGCATGTCGTCGCCCGCTTTCTCCAGCCGAGGACCTGCGAAGCGGACGAGCAGACCGCCGTGCTTTACGAATTCGTCGACCTTCTCGGCGGCTTCACCATTGAGGGTGCCGATGTCGGCGAGCATCAATACGGAGATGTTCTGCTTCAACACCGAGTCGAGGCCTTGTACGAGGTTGGCATCTTTTGCGGCGACGACGTCGGCGTAAGGCTTCAACGCCTTCTCAATGTAATAGAGCGGCGCCAGGAGAGGCTGCGCTTCTTCGCGGCTTTCGCCTGAAAGCAATCCAACGCGATGCCATTGCGTCATTGCGTCGATGAGGCTGACGGCGCCGGCCGAACGCTCGCCCGCGATCTCGATGCGGGAAACTTGGTTGCGCAGTTCGAGCGGCATTTCGAAAGCGGCTTTCGCAGACGTCGCTCCGGCTGCAAGCTTGAATGGCGTCTCTCCGAGGCGTTCGCCACGACCGGAATAGGCGTTGATCATGCCTTCGCGCGCCAATCCGCCGGCCGACAATACCGTCGCTTCGAGCTTGCCGCGCTCGGCGAGGTCGGCGACAAGGCCGAGCGCTTCATGCCCCTTGGTTTCGTCGATGACCGAAAGCGTACCGGCGCCCGCGAGGTCTAGCAATTTGTTCGCAACGTCGGCGACAGCGCCTTTGTGGTCGATGCCGTCTTGAATCCAGACGATCGACGGGTTCTTCACGCCGGCATCCGACAGTGCCGTTTTCAGCGTGCTGAAGGCCGCTTCGCGATCCGGCTCGAACGGCTGGGGATTGAGGGCGGCGGCCGTGCTGCGGGCTTCGCCGGGCGGTTCGATCTTGACGGTCGGCAATTTGCTCACGGCGGCGGTCGGAACGATGATCACGGGACGACCGGCGCCCTCGGCTTCGCTGACGATGCGCTGAATGACGTTGGCGCGTTCTGGCCAGCGCGAGGCGGCAGCCCAGCCGTTATCGACAAAGATCGCGACAGGACCAGTTCCGGCCAGTCCCTTGTTTTTCGACGGATTGAGGATCGGGTCGGCGAGGGCGAAAATGACGAGAGTTGCCGCGATGAGGCGCAGCAACGTCAGCCACCATGGTGTCTTTTCGGCGGTCTTTTCGTCGTTCTCGATGCCGACGAGAATGCGCGTCGGGGGAAATTCGATTTGTGTCGGCCGTGGCGGTACGGCGCGCAGCAGCCAATAGATCAGCGGCAACGTCACGAGTGCGGCGAGCAGCCAGGGATTGAGGAACGCGAGCGGGCCGAAACTCATCGGGGCCGCTCCTTGCCGCCGGTGGCGACGGCGTCGGAGCTCGATGACAGCCAGCGATAGCCGGAGGCCGAGCCATTGAGGCGCATGAGAAGAGAGAGTAGCGGCTCGGACGCCGGTCGATCGGTGTGATGGGTCAGCAGCGACCAGCCAAGGCGCTTCGCCATTTCGGCAAGTTCGGCGCGGTGTGCCGCGAAGCGGGCCCGATACTTCGGGCGTAAAGCTTCGACGCGATCGGCAACCCAACGTTGGCTGCCGGACGGCGTCAGGAATTCCGTGCGGCCGTGGTAGGGCAACGTCTCTTCCGCCGGGTCGATGACCTGCACGAGGTGGCCGCCGACGCCATTGCCGGCATAGCCTTCGAGGCGCTCGCGGATGGCATGCACAGGTGCCAGAAAATCGCTGAACAGGATCAAACCGGAAAAGCGATTGAGACCAGCGTTCGGCGGCAAGCTCTTCTGGACGGTCTCGGAATTGGCGTTGGTCGCTATCGTCTCGGCGATGCGGGTCGCGGCATTGCGATTGGCCGTTGGGAGCATTTGGGCCAGGAGCGCGACGCGCTCGCCGCCCCGGACGAGAAGCTCGGCGGACGCTAGCGCCAGCACAAGGGCGCGGTCGCGCTTCGTGATGGGTGCGAGGTGGCTCTTGAAATCCATCGACGGCGAGATGTCAGGCCAAAGATAGAGCGTGTGCGCAGCTTCCCACTCGCGTTCGCGGACGTAGAGGTGATCGGAGCTTGCCGAACGGCGCCAATCGACGAGGCTGGCGTTTTCGCCCGACTGATATTGGCGGAACTGCCAGAACGTTTCGCCGGGACCGGCGCGTCGGCGGCCGTGAATGCCTTGCGCGACGGTCGACGCAATACGCGCAGCTTCCATCAGAAGCTCCGGCATGCGGTCGACAAGCGTTACGGCTTCGCGTTCAAGCTTCAGAACGCGCCGCGTTTCCGAACCCGGGCCTTCGCTTCCCGCGCCTGTCCGCCCGAGTGGGCTCGCCATGCCGTACCTACTCCACGGCCGCAGCGAGGCGCGCGATGATATGGTTCAGGTCTTCGCCTTCGGCGCGGGCCGCGAACGTCAGCGCCATGCGGTGCTTCAGGATTGGCTCGGCGAGTGCGATCACGTCGTCGACGGACGGCGCGAGGCGGCCCTCGATCAGCGCCTTGGCGCGAACCGCGAGCATGAGCGCCTGACTGGCGCGAGGACCCGGACCCCAGGCGATGAATTTATCGGTATCGGCGTTGGCGCTCGTGCCTGGACGCGCCGAGCGGACGAGCTTTAGAATGGCCTCGACAACTTTATCCGGCACCGGGATCTGGCGGACAAGACGCTGCGTCGCCATCAGCTCCTGCGCGCTGATGACGGTTTCGAGCTTCGGCGTATCGGTGCCCGTCGTCGCGTAGAGCATGCGGCGCTCGGCGACGAGATCAGGATAGGTGACGTCGATCTGAAGCAGAAAGCGGTCGAGCTGAGCTTCGGGAAGCGGATATGTGCCTTCCTGCTCCAGCGGGTTCTGAGTTGCGAGCACATGGAACGGCGCGGGTGTATCGTGACGCTGACCGGCGACGGTAACGTGATGTTCCTGCATTGCCTGCAGCAGCGCCGACTGCGTCTTCGGTGAGGCGCGGTTGATTTCGTCCGCCATCAAGAGCTGCGTGAAGATCGGGCCCTTGATGAAGCGGAAGGCGCGGCCGCGGCCCGGCTCGTCCTCCAGGACTTCCGAGCCGATAATATCGGACGGCATCAAATCCGGCGTGAACTGAATGCGTTTGGCGTCGAGACCAAGAACCTTGCCGAGCGTTTCAACGAGCAGCGTCTTTGCAAGGCCCGGCACGCCGATCAGCAGGCCGTGCCCGCCGGACAAAATCGTGATCAAAGTCCGCTCGATCACTTCGTCTTGCCCGAATATGACGCTCGCGGCGGCTTTGTGGGCGCGCTGCACGCGCTCGGCGGCGGCTTCGAGCCGCGGCACGATATCGGTGTGGGTTTCGACGACAGTGCTCATTCCGGAGGCCTCGCGCGTGCTGCTTATTGTCATTCTTGGCGGCGAAATTCGCCTTATAAAACAATGGCCGAGTGGCGGCGTTCCCGGCATTTACCTAAGCCTAGACGATCCTGCCCGGCCCTCATAGGGTCAAGTGAATGTTACGTTAGGATGTTGTGCATCCGAACGAACCTCGAATAGGCGGCCGCAAATGCCGAATGAAAAACCGCAAGTTGCGGCGTCGAATGGAAATTCTGACGCACGCGCATCGGGTCTCGACGCACTTTTGCGCGGAGCTTCCGAGGGCGGAGCCACAGGCGTGAGACCGGTGGAAAAGTGGGATCCGCCCTACTGCGGCGACATCGGCTTGGAGATCCGCCGCGACGGGACGTGGTTCTATCAGGGCAGTCCGATCGGCCGCATCGCGCTTGTGAAGCTGTTCGCGTCGATCCTGAGAAAGGACGACGACGGACGAACGTATCTGGTGACGCCTGCCGAGAAGGTCGACGTCGCGGTCGAGGACGCGCCGTTCCTTGCCGTCGAGCTGGCGGTGGATGGCGAAGGCCGCGCGCAGCAGCTGACGTTTCGCACGAATTTGGACGACGTGGCGGCGGTCGATGCCGAGCATCCGCTGCGGTTCGAGGCGTCAGGTCCGGACGGCGGGTTGAAGCCCTATGTCGTGGTGCGAGGACGATTGGAAGCGCTGGCGACGCGCGCGGTTTACGCGGAGTTGGTGGAGTTGGCGGCGGCGCGGGACGAAGGCGGGGACGTGGTTGGTGTGTGGAGTGGGGGCGTCTGGTGGGCGATTGCATCACGGTAAGCTCTCGTCTGGCCCGTGAGGCAAGGTCGCGATTTTTGCATTAATTTCGTCTGTATTGGGGTGATAATCCGCATCCAGGCCGAAGCGACCCTTCATCATGTCGTCCCAGAGGACCTGCACTATTCCCCGCACATCCATGCCGGATGCTATTGTGGGAATAATCATAGAATCATTTTGGCGCTGGCAGTTATTGAAGAACTCCTGGGCCCCTCCGCCTTTGTATATTCCAGATTTTCTGTTTCGCCACGCAACTATGCTGCGGGGGCCAACTGAAACATCGACGGCATGGACATCGTTATTCAGCGTTGCCATGTGGTTGGCCACGGTCTGTGCTGAAACACGGCTTCGATCGTATGCACGGACAATTCTCATCAGAGGGCGCATCCAGTATTTCCGACGATGGAATAAACTCATGCCCCCCGATCCAGCAACGGCCAGTAGCGGAGGTTTGCGGCCGCCAGCATCATTTTGTCGGACAAATCGAAAGCTCTTTTGCTTTCGGTCAGCTGACAAAACCACCTCTAAGATGTAGAGCCTCGGTTCATCATCAACGAACGCGGGCGCGATGATTGTGTGGCTCGGCATCATCCCAGGCGGAAATCTAAGCAAGTGCTTGGGCAGCTCTCTCTGCATAGCTTCAGCCAGAAGGCCCAGTGTCTGCTCCAGCGGTAGGTTCCGCCCCCGAACGACGGCGCTCATCCATTCCGATGGTTGCACACCAGCAATCGTTCGCCCGAGTCCCGCGTAGCTCAAAATTGCTATGCCATCGGTTGTCTCGAGAAACATAATTTTGCATGCGTCATCAATGAGCGCACGACCTCGCTGGGACAATCGCCGATCAGCGACGACCCAAATAGCCTCCTTACTGATTGCCGCGAGTACGAGCGTCATAGGGATGCGAGATCTGTAGAAAAAGGCGCGCAAAAACACAGATCCAAGCTATCCGATTCGCTGCGCCCCAGATCCCTTTGCTGAATCCGAAGGATGGAGTTGAGGGCTCGGGTGTGCGGGGGGATGGGGTAGGTGGTCAGCTTTTCGACCAAAAGCCTCCACCGACCTATTCCGATCTGAGCAAAATAGATTTGTCTAAGACCAACCGAGATTTTATTCGTCCATTGGCTCGTGCAATCATTGCGGGAGCGTCGGCAGTGGGAACTACGATCCATGCGGGCTTTGCGATCATCGATATCGCGGCAGGGGTGATCGTCGAAACCCTGTAAGGCGCATATGGAAGTTCATTCAGGCCCGAGCTCGAATTTGTTCGATAAATCGGGGCCGGCGCACTGCGGACGAGTTTAGCAATTTGTGCGCCGGCGATCTTGGAATGATTATATGCCGGCGTGAGCAACACATCGGCCGCTGAATGGGTTGCCGCATATCCCAACAGACCCACCACGATGCCAATGCCGCTTGCGACGAGGGGGGCCCATCCATCCGGCAGAGCATCGTACGCTATGCCAGCAAGCACACACAATGGGAGCACCATCGGCAAGATATAACGAGGATTAATTTCGGCGGGCCAAAACAGAATGATCAACGTGCATGCGAAAGCATAGCAGCTCAGTGCCAAGACAAAATTTTGAGGTACGGTCTTTTTACCGGAATTGGCGCGCGTCATAAAAAGCGCGCCGGCTAACAACGCCGCTGGAAAGCATTCGAAAAAGAAATTGACCGTGTTGGCGATGGGGTGCGGTTGCGCGATACCGTCCGATGAAAGCCGCGTGTACCTCAACCATTCGCTTTGGTCGCCGGGGGCGAAAACGTGGACATACCACAATGCGGTGGGAAGAATGGCAAGACCACCGGCGAGAGCAAGGCCCGGAATTTGCCACCACGTCGATGTCAGAAGCACAAAGGTGAGAAGGCCAAGCGCAAAGTAGGCCACGGGCTGAGGGCCTTTCATGAGCGCCGCGGTCGCCAAAAGACATGCAATGCCAATCCACCGACTGACCGAAATACGTCCGGTGACGAATGCACTCCACCAGAGGAGGAAAGCGCCGAACAGAGTAACGGCGAGCGGTAAGTCGGCGACGGATGTCACGTAATATCGCATCACAACAGGACACGCTAAAAAAGCGAGCGCTCCGAACATCGCCGCGCCTGGACTTGCTACGGACCGCAGAGCTCGCCAGATTAGAAAAGCGCCGGTCAGAAGAGAGAGAATTATTGGGAGGCGTGCGATAAACGGAGTGACGTGACCGAATGGAAAGCTCATTGCCGCGATAACCCACGACAGGAGCGTCGGGCGCTCTATCCATCGCAAATTATATAGATGCGGAGTGAGCCAATTGCCGTCGTCCAACGCGCTTTGAGCGATTGTTACCGTCAGTCCCTCTACATAGTGATAGCCGTGAAAAATGGCGGGCGGAACCGAGACGAGAAACCAGACGCCGATAATCAATAGATACGAGAAATCTCCGCGGGCGATCCAATCCCAAAATAGAACAATTTGTTGAGCGGATTGTTGAACTGATGAGGGGCGCCGTTTTTCTCGTATGCTGAAATCATCGTTTGCGGCCGTCATTTTCTGTTCACCTCACCTCGGAGCTACTCGGCGAGAGTGTTTGTCCACCATACAAGGCGGAATCGAGTTTGCGTCCATACCATTCTGTATGCGTTGCGTCTTTGGAGTCGGGAGGTAGATCTTTCGGCTTAGCCCAAGCGTAGGAGCTAGTTGATGCCGTCGGCAATTTTCGCGCTGGATTCTCGAACAAGGTCGCGCGGCTCACCCGTTTGCGGATGACGGAAGAGGCGGCGCAACCGATGCCGCCCCTTAGCGCTGGCCGGTTGCGCCGAATATTCACAAGAGGTGCGAAGCAATCAGCTCTTCGACTTCTTGCTTCGTGCGTCGAGGCACTTGCCGTCCTTGAGGTATTTGTAGGTGCCTTTGCACGCTTTCCAGCCCTTGATGTGGTGCGATTTGTGATGGCCGTGGTGCTTATGGGCTGTCTTGGCCTTGCCGGCGTAGGCGGCAGGCGTGGCGGCGAATGCAATCGCGATGGCCGCGACGGCGAGCAGGATTTTTGAGTTCATAAGGTGGCTCCCCCCATAGGATTGTCAGCGGACTCGCGGCCAATCCTCAGGTGGAAGAGCCCAGTTCGCCCAGGCCCCATATCCCACATTTGTAACAAGTCGGTGTAAGATCTCCTCCGCGTGCTGTCCAATGCGTTCGCTCGCTTGGTTTGCCACCGTTTTTACTTCTTTCGAGCCGGGGCGATTTCACCGTCTTCTTTCAAGATCTCGGGGAGCCATGTCCATGGCGTGGACAAGGGACGTTCGCTCGGCGTGCCTGGGCGGCATTTTTTTTTATTCGATAATGCGCGGTTCTACTCCGCTATTACGGATCATCGCGAGGGTGTCGCGCGGCGTACGCAATACGGATTGTGATAAGTGGTGATCGCCATTGGTCCGGTCCGCGTGCGTTATTTCCAAAGCCCGAGGTCTTCGTAGCGGCCCTCCGGTATTTCAGGGCCGAGTTCGTAGTCGAAAGACGTGGCTTTCAATTGCTCCTTGCCGACGCCGCATGTGAATTTCAATTCGTACCAATGGCCGTCGGCGCGAACGGCGCCGCCCTTAGCCGTGACAGTGGTGCCATCGAACTTGGCTCGGGATAGGATGCTCGTCTTCAGGCGGTCGACTCGTTTCAGTTTCTTCGAGCGTTTAAGCGTGTCGATGCCGCGAAGAATGCACGCCTGATGCGCGCGTTCCTCCGGTTCCAGCCTCATCAGCGTTTCGTCCATTGAAGCAGCGTGTGCGGGCGTGACCAAGCCCACAAGAATAATCAGATACCAGCGATACATTCCCCCTCCGTCGTCGCGCGCTGTGCGCTGCGACCGGTCTCGACTTAGCGTCGATTGCGACGGGCGTCAAAAAACTTATCTCAGCGTATCGCACTGCACTTGCCATGGTAATGCCGCGCATGACGTCTCACGGCGATGCGGATTGGGGCACTTGCTGATTGAGGGATATCCAAACGCGCGGATAGGTCTAAGGTTCCACCCGTAGGCATTTAAATGCGAGATTGGTGGCCGTTCGAATGTCACACAAGCGGACCTGAACAATTTGGGCGCCAGCCGCGTTTTGATCCCGATGGACAAATGGATCTCCGCAATTCACAACGCCGCGCTCGCGGCCCGCGCCATTCCGGTTGCGTTGCGCTACGCAATAACGGTCGCTCTCGTGACGTTGACCGTCGGCGTGCAACTCGCGTGGGGAAGTGGAACGGTCGATTGCCATCCCTTTCTTACCTTCATACCCGTTGTTTTCGTATGTGGCACGCTATTCGATCGCGGAAACGGCTTTCTAGCGACCGTGCTGAGTGCGGCTGCGTGCAGGTATTACTTTCTCGATCCTCCGCATTCGCTGTCTGTCGTGCAGCCCGGCGACCAGGGAGCGTTCGTGCTCTTCATCGTCATCGGTTTTGGTATTTCGTCAGTCGTCGAGGCGCTGCACACCGGCCTCGTGGCGCTTGCGACCGAGCGGGAAGGCTCGAAGACCGCTGTGCGCGACCGAGATCTGCTGCTGAATGAGCTTGCGCATCGCACGCGAAACGATTTCGCCAATGTCGTCACTTTGCTGAACCTGCAATCGCGGTCGGCCAATGCCGAAGCGCGAGAAGCTCTGACATCGGCCGCCGAACGCGTGCAGACCATTGCGCGGGTCCATCGGCGGTTGGAGCTTCGCAATGACCGGGTCGTGGTCGATACGAAATCCTACATCGGCGAATTGTGCGCCGATCTTCGCCTTTCGCGTCTCGCGATGCGGCCTATCGCGATTACGTGCGACGTCGAGAGCCATTCGATCAGCTTAGAGAAGGCGGTGCCGCTCGGACTGATCATCAACGAATCCGTGACGAACGCCGCCAAGCATGCCTTCCCGGACGGGAGGCAAGGTAATATCACCGTCAATTTTCGTCGTGAGGTAAACGTTTACAAGCTTGTCGTGGCCGATGATGGCGTCGGCAACGGCGATGTATCGAATGGTGGCATAGGGAACAAACTGATGGGGATGCTAGCGGCGCAACTCAACAGCAAGTTCACGTTCGAGCGGATGTCGCCCGGAATGGCGGTTGTCGTGCTCATTCCGATAACGTCGGTGAAATGAGCAGCGTATCGCACGAAAAAAGGCGGTGCTTGCGCACCGCCTCAGTGACTGAGTCTCGGATGAAACCGAGGGCTCAGCGCCACCAACAGTGGCGGTGGCCGTGGCGCCAAGCGCAATGGCGCCGGCGGTGATCGTAACCGGTCTTTTGAACAAGGCTTGCACCGGCGTGAATACCACCGAATGCGCCATCCGCGGGAGCAGCGCTTGCTGCTCCGGCAAAACCGAAAGCGAGTGCAGCGACAGCGGTCGCGGCCAATAATGACTTCATGGTTTCTCTCCTCGAGCGAACCGCCGACACAGCCCATAATCTCCCCGAATTCGAGAGCGATCTCGAATTCGAAGCCCGGCCCATTCCCGGCGGCGTTGTCCGTCTAGCGTCGTGCTTCGTGTAACGGGGCGTAGCTAAACTGATGCGGCGGGCACGGGGTACTTACTCTTTCGTAAAGTCGTTGTCGTAGAAGCATCAAAGAGATGTCGCCGTCGCGCCTGCTGTGGCGGGGCCAGCTGCGATCGAGAGCGATCATCGACATGCAGCGCGTTGCATTCGTTGCGCTGCATTCGCGACGAGGCGCGCAGGCTCGGCCGTCTAAATTGAGCGCGTCTATCGTCGAGAAGGCAGACGGTGTCTGATCAGAGATTCTGCCCTCAGCGGCATCGGCGGCGCGTGGTCGGTGCGATTGCGGAATGCGGGAACTAGTGAAGCTTCAATTCCGCGTCGATGAGCTTGAGTTCGCACGGGCGGATAAGCTTCGAATGCGCAACAGTTACGCGATAAAGCTTGCCTTCGAGTTTTGCCGACCAAAAATCGAGGAAGGATTTGAGTTTCGGAAAACGCGGCGCGGAATCGTATTCCTGCCAGATATAGCTCTGTAGAAGTGACGGATGATCCGGAAGTCGATAGAGGATCTCCGCGGTCGTCAGGCTGAACCCTGCAAGCTGAGCCTTGAAGCCGTTATCGCAAGACATTTCCCGTTCGGTCACGTAGCAATCTCCTTTGAATTAGGTGATTGGGCGCCCTCCCTGAAATGACGATGATCAAGCGAGATTCGTTCCTTGTCCATCGAGAAGATGAGCAAATTTGCATTGTTAGCAAGCGTGGCAATCGAGTGCTGGCACTTTCTGCCGAAGCGCTGTGCAAGGCGCTGACCGGATGTGCGCGAACGAATTTCGCGCCGCGGCTTTCCGCTTTCGATGGAACCAACGCGCATGCTTGAAATCGCGCTCAAGAGCTTCACGACCTTTTTCGCGACGGTCGGTCCGATCGAAGCCGCAGTGTTGTTCGCGACGCTGACGCCGAAGATGGCGCATGCGGAACGCCAGGCTATCGCCGTGCGCGCGACGCTGATCGCCTCGGCGATTCTTGCCTTCTTCACGCTGCTTGGCGGTCCGATCCTCAATCAGCTCGGCGTTTCGCTCGCGGCGTTGCAGGCGGGGTTATTCTGCTGATGATCGCGCTCGACATGATCTTTGCGCGGCCGGGCGGGTCGATCAAGCTGACGGCGCCGGAAGGTGCCGAGGCGCAGTCGCGCGACGACGTCGCGGTCTTTCCGTTGGCGACGCCGCTGCTCGCGGGGCCTGGTGCGATGAGTGCCGGAATTCTGCTCGCCGCCAACGCGCATGGCGAACCGCTAGGACTTGCCGTCGTTGCCGGAGCGCTCGCCGCCGTGATGGCGATCACGCTGATCCTTTTGATGATGGCCAATCAGCTCAATCACATCCTCGGTGTCACGGCGCAGCGTGTGCTTGTCAGGGTGTTCGGCATTCTGCTGGCGGCGATTGCCGTGCAGGCGCTGTTCAACGGCATCGGCGCATCGGGGCTAATTCCGCCGGGAACGAAGATTCCTTAGCGGCCACCACAACTCGTTCTGATCTCGAATATCGTCGGGCGTTAGGGCGCTTTTAACGCCTCGCTGTTTCAATCCCGGACAACTGTTGATCTTGCGTAGCGTTTTGTTGCGTTGTCGAAGGCGTATCCGATGTCCGCGTTTCTTATCCGCTCAACGGCCCAATCCGTGCGTGCGGGATTTTTATCTCTTGTTGCGAGCGCTGCCGCGATATCGGCCGGAGGATGCGCCAACACCAACAACGGATATTCCGCCAATGGAGCGCCGGCGACCTATGTCGCGCAGGGCCGGGCCGTGCAGATGGAAAGCGACGGGCTGCCGGTGCAGGCTGCGCCGTCGGCGCAAATTCGGCAGCTCCCAGACGACCCGAACCAGCCCTTCAGCCCGAATTACGGCGGCGCCAATCCGGCAAGCACGATACCGGCCCAACCTACGGTCAAAGCTTCGAATGACATGGCCCCGGTGAGGACGGTTATTCCCGACGATTTACCGCCGACGTTTCGCCGGCAGCTTGCGGCGGCGGTTGATGCCGCTGGCTGAGCCGCGTGCGGGCGATCGCGGGGCATGATAAGTCCGGCGAATGTCCGAACCTATCGCTATCTGCCGCTATCCCGATATAGCCCAAACGCCGGAACTGGCGAAAGAGATCGACGCGATCTTTTTCGAAGCGAGCAACACCAAGTCGTTCGTGAGCGACGACGCGCGGGCGGCTTTTCGCGAGCGCTGGCTGGGACGCTACCTGACGCACGATCCGGCGCTCGCCTTTCTGGCGCGGACGGGCGACGGCACGGTCGTCGGCTATATCGTCGGATCGGTCGATGATCCCGCGAAAGCGGCACGCTTCTCGGACATCGGATATTTCGCGGACCTCGCCGAGCAGACCGAAAGATTTCCGGCGCATCTCCACGTGAACATCAGCCCCGGTTTTCGGAACCAGGGGATCGGAGGGCGGCTGATCGACCGCTTCGTCGCCGCCGCGAAAACGGCCCGCGCTCCGGGCGTGCACGTGGTCACGAGCGTGGGTGCCGAGAACGTCGGCTTCTACAACCGTAACGGCTTTTCGGAGGTCGCACGGGCGGGAAAGGATGGGCGGCTCGTCTTTTTGGCACGGACGCTGTGAAAAGTTTGGTCCGGGGGGCTTTGCTGGCAGAGTCGCCTTGAACTTGACGGACGAAGAGGCGAAACCTCGCGCCCATGACCTTCCGTTTTCTGCATTCCTCCGATTGGCACATCGCGAAGCCATTCCGGCGTTTCGAGCCGGCGTTGGCGGGCGAGCTCGCGGCGGCGCGGCTGGCGATCATCGGCCGGCTGGCCAGGATTGCGCGTGAACGCGGTGCGCGGCATGTGCTTGTCGCGGGCGATATCTTTGATTCCGAATTGATTGCGACGAGTGAAATCCGGCGGGCGCTGGCGCAGCTTGCCGAGGAGCGCGATATCGTCTGGCTGCTGCTGCCCGGCAACCACGATCCATTGCGCCTCAGCGGGGTCTGGGAGCAAGCGGCGCGCATCGGCCTGCCCGGCAATGTCGTGATGTTCGACGCGCCGTCGCCATATGTTATCGGCGGTGAGGCCGTCGTGCTGCCCGCGCCAGTGACATCGAAATCCCCGGGCCGCGATATCACTGAGTGGATGGATGGAGCGGCCACCGCGTCGGGCATCGCGCGGATCGGGCTCGCACACGGTTCGATCCGGGGCTTCGGCAGCGACGACAATGCGGACCTTCTTCTGGCAGTGGATCGCGCAAAGCGGGCCGGGCTTTGTTATCTGGCGCTCGGCGATTGGCATGGGGCGCAGCGCGTTACCGACGACACCTGGTATTCGGGCACGCCTGAGCCCGATCAATATCCCGATAACGAGCCGGGCTTCGCGCTGCTGGTGACGGTCGACGGGTCCAACCTCACCTCTGTCGAAAAGGTTCGGAGTGCGGAATTCGATTGGCTAAAGCTTGATCGGGCGGTGCGGACGGCGGCGGATTTTACCGCGATCGAGCGCGATGTTCGTGCGTCGACAACAACGCTCGGAAAGACTTTGGTGCGGCTCAGCGTGAGCGGCCATCTGTCGTTGACGGATCGCGCCGCGCTCGATGCTTGGCGGGAGGATTGGGGCGCGCGGGTGCGCCGCCTCGAAATTGACGACCGCGCCTTGACCGTCACCTCCGGCACGGCCGATTTCGAAAGTCTTGGGCTTTCGGGATCGCTGCTCGAAGCGGCACGGCACCTGTCGGCAATGGGCTCGGATCCTTCGCGGCCCGATCACGAAATTGCGGCAACGGCACTGCTCCGGCTTGCCGGATTCGTGGCCGAGGGACGACGCGAGGCGGGATCGTGAAAATTCTGGCTCTTCGCGTTTCCGCTTTCAGACGGTTTGACGGCGGCGTAGCAATCGAGACGTTTGGCGACGGCGTGAACGTGCTTGGCGGCCCGAACGAAATGGGAAAGTCGACGCTGTTTCATGCTTTGGAAGCGGCGTTTCTATTGCGGCACAAGGTGAGCGGCGCCGCGCTCGACGCTATGCGACCCTATACGGGTGGCGAGCCGCTTGTCGAAGTGGATTTTGAGGCTGAAGGCGGGCGCTGGCGAATTCGAAAGCAGTTCGGGCGCGGGGCGAGCGCTGCCCTGAGCGACCTTGAGGCGGGCTCGATCGTCGCGCGGAATGCGGAAGCCGAGGAGCGTCTCGCGGCGTTGACCGGACGAAGCGGTGAATTACCGGGTGGGCTCGGATTGGTCTGGGTTCGTCAGCAGCGGAGTCTTTTGCCGCCCGATCCGGATCTCGATCCCGAAACCGGGAAGGAAAAGGCGCGCGGCGAGAAAGCCGTGCTGCGCGAATTGATCGGCCGCGAGATCGAAGCTGCGGCATCCGACGTGGCGCTCGGCGGTGTGCTCGAAAAGACAAAACGCGCGCTGGATCTTCTGTCGACGCCGTCGCGCGACAAGATGAAAAAAGATGGGCCATTGTACGTCGCGCACCAACTTCGCGAGGATGCCAAGACGAAGCGCGATGAGACGTTCGAGATCGTGCGCGCGGCGGAGCAGCGGTTGAATCAAATCGCGGCGATGACGTCCCAGCTTTCGGACCTCGAAGGCGAGGCGGCGTCCATTGTCCAGACGGGTTCGCGGCTTCCGGAGCTTGAGGAGCGGCGCGCCGCCGAACTCGACGTGCGTTCCCGGCGCGATCTTGCACGCGAGGCGATGCGGGCGCGCGAAGCTGAATACGGTGCCGCGCTTGGCGCCTTGACGTCGCGTCAAAAGCACGTCGCCTCGCTTGGAGAAAAGCGGGCCATACATGACAAAGCCGTCGAGATCGCTCAGCAGATCGAAGCGTTGGTATCGGACATTGATGCCGATCCGGCCATTCCATCCGTGATCGATCGGCTTGGAACGCTCGACAAAGCAAAGGCGCTTGCCGAAGCGGAGCTTTCGGGCCATGCGGCGACGGTCGATATCGCGCTTGAAGAGGGCGGCAAAGGCAAAGTCTTAGCCGGTGATCGCGTGCTTACGGAGAGCGCTCGCTTCACAGTCGTCGAGCCGCTCGAAATCCGCATCGCGGGCATCGCGGCGATCCGCGTGTCGACGGCGCATGCGGCGCGGGGCGCTGAGTTACGAACAGAGAGCGAAGCGATTTCGCGGGAGATCGCCGATACCTTGAACCGCCTCGGCGTCGCAACGATCGAGGACGCGCGTCAACGCGGATTGTCGCGTGCGAAGAAAGGAACAGACGTGTCGGCGGCCCGGACGCGGCTTGCCGATCTCTCGCCGCGCGGTGTTTCAGGTCTTGCAAAAGAGATCGCCGATATGGAGGCCGTGCTCAACGCCGATGCGCAATCGTCGATCTCGGACGAAGATGTGCAGCGGTTGAAGGCGATCGCGCTCGATGCCCGCGCGACCTTTGATGCGCTGAACGCCAAAGCGATGCCGGACGACGCTTTCCGTGGACTTGAAAGCGGGATCGTCACGGCACGGAGAGCGGAAGAGGGTCGCAAAGCCGAGATCGGGAGGTTGAAGGACGGGCTTGCGCACGCTAAGGGCGCGCAGCAGGCGATCGACGAAAGCGGCCGGGCCAGCGAGCTTGCCGCGCGCGAGGGCGATCTTGAGCGCTCAGAGGCCGAGTTCCAAAGGCTGCGTCACGAAGCGGAAGCATTGCGTCTGCTCGAACGGACTCTGATCGAGATCGAGGGGCGGGCGAAGTCAGCTTATTTCGTTCCGGTCTCGCGCCGCCTCAGCGGGCATCTGGCGCGTGTGTTCGGAGCGTCCGAGTTGACGTTCCGCGATGATTTCGCCGTCGATACGATGTTGCGCGGTGGCGCGGTGGAGAAAGTATCGGCGTTGTCGGATGGGACGCGCGAGCAACTTGCCGTTCTGGTGCGGTTGACGTTTGCGGAGATCCTTGCCGGGAGCGGCAACGGTGTGCCGTTGGTGCTCGACGATCCGCTGGTTTATGCTGATGATGCGCGGTTCGCGGCCGTCTGCGGTGAGCTTTCGGCGTCAAGCGCCGTTCCCCAAATCGTGCTTCTCACCTGCCGGGAGCGAGCTTTTGAAATCCTTCCCGGCCGCCGACTGACTGTTACAAACTGGCGACCGGAAAGGTGAAGTTGAGACCCTTGGGGGAAGGGTCTTGGGGGTTTGGGGTCGTGTAAACTCAGTTCGGCAATTCAGGCGGGCGCGAAGGCAGAACGAAGCCGATCGGCTCGGACTTGATCTCGACCGTGCGGGGATCTTCCTTGGTGCGGCGAGATTTGCCTTCGAACAGCGCGCCTTGCTCGATGGATAGAGACTGGTGATAGATGTCGCCCTCGACCTGGCTGGTCGTCTGCAGCATCACGCGGCGGCCACGAACTGTGCCGATGACATGGCCGCGGACGATGACTTCCTCACCGGAAATGCTGCCGGTGACGGTCGCGCCCTCGCCGATGACGACATTGCTACCCAAGATGTCGCCCTCGACTGTGCCGTCGACCTGGACTTCACCCTTGCAGATGAGATTGCCGGAAATGGTGAGATCAGCTCCAATAACCGACATCGATTTCGGACCGTTGGCGGCCGCACGGGGGACCGTCAAGAAGGGGCGCGGCTGAAACGTCGGAGCGGTGGATGCAGGGTTCGTGTCGGTTGCGGACCCCGTCGGCTGAGATTTCGACAACTCAGGCTCGGAACGGCGGAAATTTGGCAACATGTCGGACTTCCCTCTAACACAACTTAAGCAACGATCCGCACCCGAAGCGACTCAACGCATCACAATATCGCTTTGCGACGAGCGCGTTTGATTCGCGTAGCACTTTTGAAGCGTCAGTCCACCGTATCCCCAGAGGCTTTCCACCGGAAATTCCCCGTCTTGACGCAGCAGCTCTCTTCTTGAGGAAGAAGTGTGGCGGAAGATCAACGGTGGCTAATGTTATGGCGGGTATGGTTACGTTTTAAGCGCTCGGAGTGCAGCGAGGACTTCTTCGGCGTGCCCAGGAACTTTGACCTTGCGCCAGCTTTTGACGAGCTTGCCGCCTTTGTCGATCAGGAACGTGGAGCGTTCAATCCCCATATATTTTCGGCCGTACATCGATTTTTCGACCCATACGCCATAGGCATTGGCGGCTTCCTTCTGCTCGTCGGCGAGCAATCGAATGGAAAGCTCGTGTTTCGATTTGAATTTCCGGTGGGTTGCGGGACTGTCGGGCGAAATGCCGATGAGTTCAGCCCCGGCTGCCGCGAAATCGTCGGCGAGACAGGTGAAGTCCTTGGCCTCTCGCGTGCAGCCCGAGGTGTCGTCTTTCGGATAGAAATACACGACAACCGGACGGCCTTTGAGCTTCGAGAGTTGGACCTTTTCGCCGGTGTCGTCCGGCAGCGCAAAGTTGGGCGCCTTCGAGCCGTCTTCGATCATCTTGAAAGTGCCTTTCTTTTGTCGTTTTTCCCGCTAGTAGCTGACATTGCATGTGGCGGGGGCCAAGGGGTTTAGACTTTCTTTTGAAAGCATTTTCCGTCCGTTCCCGGCTACAGTACGGGAGACCGGTCCGCAACGGGCTGGCAGGGGTTTTTGAGGAGCGGAGTTGACGAGACTGGTAACCGGCGGACGCGCTCCTATTCGGCGCGGCGCTGACCAAAACGCGCAGCGAAATGCCTCGCAACGCATGTCGGCACCTCCACAGCGAGATGACCCGGCATCGCCGCCTCCTGCGCTGCCAGACGACACGGCCGTGGCTCGAAGCGTGCGGCATTTCTTTCGTGGCTGTCGGATCCTGTTCTATCTGGTGATGCCGCTGACACTGTTTGCGGTCATGGCGATCGGCATTTTGTATGTGCGGCTTCGGCACGGCCCGATCGCATTCGACTTCGTCGTCGCGCCGATCGAACAGGGCATCAACGCCGAACTTATCACCAGTTCGGTGAAGATCGATGGCGCGGAGCTGCGCCTGGGGCCGACGGGTGAACTTGAGTTCCGGCTGCGAGACGTCAGCGTGCTCGAGAAGGGCGGAGACGTGGTGCTTTCGTCGCCACTCGCGGCCGTGAAGATTTCGATGGGAGCGCTGATGCGGGCGCGCATCGTTCCAGCCCGTATCGAGCTGATCGATCCTATTATCGCGCTCGCCTATTCGGAGCAGTCGGGCTTCGTGTTCGAGCGGGCCATTCCAAAGCCGGTGCCTCTGCATCCGGATGCTGGCTCACCCGCCGCAGCTGCCGCCGTGGGTTCGGCCGGAACGACGATTGTCACCCAGGAGCCCGCCGCGACAGGAACGAAAGTCAATCTCGCGAAGATGCTCAGCGAGTCTTCGCGCCGGGCGCGCCAACGGCTCGATGCAACGTCGTATCTGACGGAATTCGGGATTTCGAACGCGACCCTCGTCGTCGATTATGAAGGCCGGCGCAGTTCGTGGCGGATCGACGAAGCTAGCGTCGATTTCGATCATGCGACGCGGCGGAGCGTCATTTCGGGCCGGGCAACCGTCGCCTCGCCGAGAGGGCCATGGTCGGTGTCCTTCCTGACAGATGAGAGTGAGCAGACGGGGAAGCTCGAGGTGAAGGCGACGGTGCGCGATCTGGTGCCGTCGACGCTGGCTTCGGCGGCGCCGCCGCTCGCGCTCCTCGGCAACTTCGAATTTCCGGTTTCGGGCGATGCGACGGTCAATCTTTCGACGGTCGGCGACATTGAAGCTGCGGACCTCGCGGTCGAGGTCGGTCAGGGCCGCGCGCGGCTGCCCTATATGGTCCAGCCCATGGACGTAACGGCTGGCCTGTTCAAACTTGTCTACGACGGCAAGGGCAAGCGCTGGGATCTGAAGCCGAGCCCGGTCAAATGGGCGGACGGGACGATCATGTTCACCGGCAGCATGATGGACGTCGCGACGGGATCGGAGCCTCCGACCTGGAAATTTGCCGTCGACGGCAAGAACGGGGTTTTCGAGGCACCGGAATTCAACGTGCCGCCGGTGTCGATCGACAGTTGGACGGCAAGCGGGACGGTCATTCCGCGTCGCGGTTTGGTCGACCTCCACGAGTTCCGCCTTGCGGGCGGTGGCGGCGAGGCGACCGTCAAAGCTTCGATGAAGGCGAGGCCCGAGGGCCAGAGTATGTCGGCAGAATTTCACGTTTCGCCGATGCCGCTCAACACGCTGAAGGCGCTCTGGCCGCGCGCGGTGGCAACCGGCTCGCGCGACTGGGTCGGCAAGAACGTGACCGCCGTCGATTTCAAAGGCGGCACGCTGACGTTTACGAACAGCAATGTCGGCGGCATCGAGCCGGGTACGGTGCAGACCGCGACGGAGAAGGCCACCGCAGACTTCGAAGCTGAAAATGCGGTGTTCACGCCGCTCCCGGGTATGCTGCCGATTACGGCGCCATCGGCGTCGATCCAACTTCAAGACAACGCGCTTCGTATCGTCGTTCCCGAGGGCTCGGTCACGCTGCCGGACGGAAGGCAGGTGCCGCTCAGCGACGGCGTGATGCGCGCCGACGATATTATGTCGCCACGTCCAAACGGCGAGATCGCACTGACGGCGACCGGCGATCTTGGGCCGTTTGTCGAGGCGATCGAGCAGCTCCCCGTTAAGGCGGTCCGCCAAGCGTCGCCTTTGCCGAAGGCGGGCGAAGGAAAAGTCAATGCGCAATTCGCGATCAAGCTGCCGCTCTTTCCGGGAGTGACGGGTGATGACATGACCATTACGGGGAAGGCGCGGATTTCGGATGGACGCTTTGGAAAGGTCGCTGGACGCTTCGATGTTCAGGGCTTCACGCTCGATCTCAACCTGACCGAGACGTCTCTCGATGCGAAAGGCGACCTGCTCGTCAATGGCGTTCCCGCAAAGGTCGTCGCGCAACGCCTGCTCGGACCGGACGCGGGTGAGCAGCCGCCGCTGAAAATCGTCGCGAAGCTTGACGAAACCGACCGAACGCAACTCGGTCTCGATATCAACGATATGGTGCATGGTGTCGTGCCGGTCGAGATTTCGTATCAGAAAGGCGATCGTCCCGAACCCGCGATCAAGGTCCATGCCGACCTGACGAATGCCGAGATCACCATTGATAAATTGCAGTGGCGCAAGGCTCCTGGGCGGACGGCGTCACTCGATACCGATGTCGTGACAACGCCGACGCGCGACACGGAATTGCAGAATTTCAAGGTGATCAGCGACAATATCGCGGCTGATGGCCAGATCCTGTTCGGTCCGGACAACAAGATCAAGGAATTCGATTTTCCGGGGCTTAATCTCAACGTCATTTCGAAACTCGACGTTGACGGCAAACGAAGCAGCGACGATTTCTGGACAGTCAACATCAGCGGCTCAAACTACGACGGTCGCAATTTCTTCAAGTCGCTGTTTAGCGTGGGCAACGGCCCGGACCGCAAGGACAAGCCGGCGGCGAAGGGAACACACGTCTCGCTCGATATTGCCAACATGATCGGCAGCTCCGATGTTTCGCTGCGCAATCTCAAGGCGGAGGTCGAAACGCGAAACGGAAACCTGTCGAGCCTCGACGCTCGGGGTACGCTCGACGGGGGCGCTCCGCTGGTCGCCTCGCTCGATGGAAGTTCGGGTTCGCGTCGCCTCGTCGTGACATCGACCGACGCCGGGCAGGTCATGAAGCTCGTCAATTTCTATCCGAACATGCAGGGTGGACGCATGCGCCTCGAGGTCGGGCTCGACGGCTCGGGTCCGGCGGAAAAGACGGGGACGCTCGTCGTCGACAATTTTAGAATTCTCGGCGACTCGATCGTGACGGAGGTCGTCAGCAGCGCGGATAGCGGCCGTCCGGCCATCAGCGGCAACCAGAGCGTGACGCGCGAAGTGTTCGAGTTCAACAGAATGCGCGCGCCGTTTTCAGTCGGCTATGGGCAATTCGTTTTGCAAGAGTCGTATTTGAAAGGGCCGCTGCTTGGTGCGACGCTCAGGGGCAAGGTCGATTTCAGGACCAAGCGCGTGAACATCGGGGGCACCTATATTCCGCTGCAGGGCCTCAACGGTGCGCTTGGGGATATTCCGGTGCTTGGCCAGATCCTGTCGGGGACGCAGGGCGAAGGTATTTTGGGCATGACCTTCGCGGTGCAAGGACCGACATCATCACCGCAAGTTATCGTCAATCCGTTTTCTCTCGTCGCGCCCGGGATCTTCCGCGACATCTTCCAGATGACGTCGATGGACCCGACCATTCAGGTTCGCGACGATGGCGGCCGACAGGCGCCGGCCGTGAGCGCCATTCGCGCTGGACCTCCCGACGACCCGCCGGCACCGAGCAAACCCAAGTCGAAATCAAAGTCGCAGGCCAAAGCGAAAAAAGTCGCTCCGAAGGCTGAGGCCCAAGCGGTCGACGGCTGGTCGTCGACGACGACCAGCCACTAGACGGGCTTTAAAAGTACGTGCTTCTTCTTGCCGAGCGAAAGCTTGATGACGCCGGCCGATCCGGCGTCGGCGGTGGTGAGGTTTGCTTTGTCGCTCGTCACGGCTTCGTCGTTGACCTTGAGGCCGCCGCCCTGGATTTGACGGCGGGCCTCGCTGTTGGAGGCGACGAGCCCGGCTTTTACAAACGCCGATAAAATGCCGAGTCCGGCGTCGAGATCGCCGCGCGGAATTTCGACCGTCGGAAGATCGGCTGCGAGCGCGCCCTGTTCGAATGTCTTGCGCGCGGTCTCGGAGGCAGCGTCAGCTTTGTCGCGGCCGTGCAGCAGCGCCGTCGCTTCCGTGGCGAGCACCTTCTTTGCCTCGTTGATCTCGGAGCCCGAAAGCTGTTCGAGCTTGGCGATTTCGTCGAGCGGCAGAAACGTGAAAAGCTTCAGGAAGCGCGAGACGTCGGCGTCTTCGGTGTTGCGCCAGAATTGCCAGTAGTCGTAGGCGGAAAGCTGCGCCTCATTGAGCCAGACGGCGCCGGCAGCGGTCTTGCCCATCTTGGCGCCGGATGCCGTCGTCAGCAGCGGGCAGGTCAACGCGTAGAGTTGCTCCTTGGCGCCCATGCGGCGGCCGAGGTCGATGCCGGTGACGATGTTGCCCCATTGATCGGAGCCGCCCATCTGCAGGTTGCAGCCATAGCGCCGATTGAGTTCGACGAAATCGTAGGCCTGCAACAGCATGTAGTTGAATTCGATAAACGACAGCTCCTGCTCGCGATCGAGACGCAGCTTGGCGCTATCCATCGTCAGCATGCGGTTGACCGAGAAATGGCGGCCAACATCTCGCAGAAACTCGATGTAGTTGAGCGGCGCCAGCCACTCGGCGTTATCGACCATCATGGCGTCGGAGGTCCGATCGCCGAAGTGGAGAAATTTCGCAAAGACCTGCTGCATACCGGTCTTGTTGGCTTCGATCTCTTCGACCGAACGTATTTGCCGCGTCTCGTCCTTGCCCGAAGGATCGCCGACACGGGTCGTGCCGCCGCCCATCAGCGCGATGGGTTTGCCACCGTGCTTCTGGAGCCAAGTCAGCATCATAATCGAGATCAGCGAGCCGACGTGCAGCGAAGGGGCCGTGCAATCGTAGCCGACATAGGCCACGATGCGGCCGTCGCCCGCGAGCTTATCCAGCCCTGCGAGATCCGAGCACTGGTGGAGAAAGCCACGCTCGGTCATGGTCTTGAGAAATTCGGAATTCGGTGTCGTCATTGCAGTTCAGGCTTTCACTTCGATCGTCGCGAGCTATGTTTTGAGGCCGTGCCGCTCGGTGGTTTTGCGGCTCCGCCGCGGGGCGGCGGCACCATGCACGGGAAGGTCGCTATGGGCAAGTTGATGAAAGCGGTCGGACTGATGAGCGGGACCTCGCTCGATGGCATCGACGTGGCTTTGATCGAAACGGATGGCGAGGACCAAGTGGTTCGCGGCCCGGCGAGGACGTTTCCGTACGAAGATTCCATGCGCCGGATGCTTGTCAACGCCATCGGGGATGCCAAGGATCTTCGATCGCGCGAGGAGCGACCGTATTCGCTGGTGGAAGCCGAGCGGGCGCTGACCGAATGCCACGGCGTCGCCGTCGCGCAGTTTTTCAAGGAGACCGGCGTCAAAGGATCGTCGGTCGATGTGATCGGGTTTCACGGCCAGACGGTGCTGCACCGCCCGGAAATCGGATTGACGGTGCAGCTTGGACTTGGCGATCTGCTGGCGAATTTCACCCGTTGTCCGGTCGTCTATGACCTGCGGGCGGCCGATGTGGAAGCCGGCGGCGAAGGAGCCCCGCTGGTCCCCGTCTATCATCGCGCCCTCGCGGCGAAACTGCCGCAACGACCGATTGCGATCGTCAATATTGGCGGCGTCGCGAACGTCACCTGGATCGGCCGCGACGGGACGCTGATCGCGTTCGATACCGGCCCAGGGAACGCGCTGATCAATGATTGGATGCTACGGAAAACCGGGGCATATCTGGATTCCAGCGGCGCGACGGCGGCGCAAGGTCAAGTCGACGAAGAGGCGGTCATTGCCTTCTTGAGCGACGGTTTCTTCGCGGAAACGCCGCCGAAATCGCTCGACCGAAATGCATTCGATACGGAAGCCGTAAATGCGTTGAGCACGGAAGATGGAGCGGCGACGCTGACCGCTTTCACCGCCCGCGCGATTGCAAAAGCCCGCGAACATATGCCGAGCGAGCCGGAACTCTGGGTCGTCGCCGGTGGTGGCCGTCACAACCGAACGATGATGCGAATGCTCGCAGAACAGGTCCAGCATGCGGTCGCGCCGGCGGAAGCGGTCGGACTGGATGGGGACAGCCTGGAAGCGGAAGCTTGGGCCTATCTTGCGGTCCGCTCGCTGCGCGGGCTGCCGATTACATTCCCCGGCACAACAGGGGTGCAGGAACCGATGAGCGGTGGCCTCAGGGTCGATCCCGCCGCTCACGTTATTCACTGACCGGACACCGATTGGGCGCCGATTCCGCTCGCTCGGAGCGTTACTCGTCGTCGCTGTCGTCGTCGCCGCCGCTCGCAGCCGGGGCCGGAGTGCTCTGCGATTCCATACGTTCGAGTTCGCGCTGGCGCTGACGTTCGCGCTCACGTTCGCGCTCGCGTTCCTTGTTGCGCTCGCGATCCTGCTCGAACTGGATCATGCGATCGTCGAGGTAGGAACCGACAATGCTTCCCATTTCTTCGGTCTTGTTCTCGAAGAAGTGGTTGGCGCCGGGGACGATCTCGTGCGTGATCTTGATGCCCTTCTGGACCTTCACCTTCGCCGCCATTTCGACGACGGAAGCCGTCGGGACGACGCGGTCCATGTCACCGTTGATGATCAGGCCGGACGAGGGGCACGGAGCCAGGAACGAGAAATCATAGAGGTTCGAAGGTGGGGCGACGCAGATGAAGCCGTCGACCTCGGGGCGGCGCATAAGAAGCTGCATCGCTATCCAGGTGCCGAACGATACGCCGGCAATCCAGCAGGTCTTGGCGTCGGGCTTGACGAGTTGGAGCCAGTCGAGCGCGGACGCCGCGTCGGCGAGTTCGCCCGGGCCGCCGTCCCAGACGCCTTGGCTGCGACCGACGCCGCGGAAATTGAAACGCAGCACGGAAAATCCGCGTGCGGCGAAGGTATGGTAGAGCGAATAGACGATCTGGTTGTTCATCGTGCCCCCGAATTGCGGGTGGGGATGCAGGATGAGTGCGATCGGGCTATCGGCGTTGTTTTCGTGGTGGTAACGGGCCTCAAGGCGTCCGCCGGGGCCGTTTATAATGAGTTCGGGCATCAGGAGTTACTCGGTCTCGTTCTTGTGAATGGGGCGTGTGAATGAGCTCGGTTAGAAATCTGGGTGACTTGGGCGGAGCCGGATGCGACCTTTTGGCGTTCAAATCCTTGTGGGTCGAATTCTCAATCCTTGACTCCAGCGCTCAGGATTTCCATAACTTTAGAACCGTTCGAAATGTAGGGCTTGGCGTTGGTAAACGCACGACCCTTCCGCTAGGGCGGCTCTCTTAGCACAGTCCGGGGTGCCGGATGCAAGCTAAGGATGCGCGGGTTTGGATTCCGCCGCCACTTGGGGCGACGATAGTCCGGAGATCGAGACGTTGGAACTGACGACCAAAGGCCGGTATGCGGTCATGGCCATGGCTGACCTTGCCGGGCATGCCGAGGATGGCGCCACGCCGCTGTCCACTGTTGCTGAGCGTCAGAGTTTGCCGCTCGCTTATCTCGAACAACTCTTTGTCCCGTTGCGGCGCAGTGGCCTCGTGGAAAGTGCCCGTGGCCGTTCCGGCGGCTATCGCCTCGCGAAGCCCGCTGAAGAAATTTCCGTCGCCGACATCATGGACGCGGTTGAAGAAGACACCCGCTTCACCCGCTGTTCTCACAACGATCCACGCTGCTCTTCCGTGACGCCGTGCGTGACGCATGGGCTGTGGAGCGCGCTGAGCGAAACGACGGGGACGTTTCTGGCTTCGGTTCGTTTGGCGGATGTAGTCGCGGGCGGCCGGTATTCGGCGCGCTCGCGGTCTGCGTCGCCCCTGCCAATGCGGGCGACGGTCGGACGGACCTATCTCGATTTCAACGCGACGGCGCCGCTCCGGGCGGAAGCCAAGGCGGCGATGATCGAAGCTCTCGAAATCGTCGGCAATCCGTCGTCGGTGCATGCGGAAGGTCGCAGGGCCCGGTCGATGGTAGAAGCTGCGCGCGAGAGCGTGGCAAGGCTGGTCGGCGCGAAGCCGTCCGAGGTCGTATTCACAAGCGGCGCGAGCGAAGCCAACGCCTGGGCGTTATCGCAACCCTGGGCGACGATTTTGACGAGCGGCATCGAGCATGATTCCGTGCTGGCGCCGACACGAGCGGCGGGCGCCGAGATTGTCATGCTGCCGGTCGGGCCGGACGGCGTGATTAAGGTCGAAGACGTCGCCGGGCTCTTGACGTCGCCGGGCATCGTGCGTCCTGCTATCATCGCTGTGCAGTTGGCCAACAACGAAACGGGCGTCATTCAGCCTGTGGCTGAAATTGCGGAACTTGCCCGCGCGCACGGCATCAAGATGCACACCGATGCGGTGCAGGCAGCGGGCCGCTTGGCGATTGATTTCGCCGCGCTCGACGTCGATACGCTGGCGATTTCCGCGCACAAATTCGGCGGCCCGAAGGGGGTTGGCGCGCTCGTCATTCGTGACCATGTGGATCTTGTGCCGTTGCTCAGGGGCGGTGGGCAGGAGCGTCGCCGTCGCGCTGGGACGGAGAATGTCGCTGGTATCGCGGGGTTCGGGGCGGCTGCCGAAGCGGCGCTTCGCGATCTTACAGCGATAAACGTCGTCGGCGCTTTGCGCGATGGTCTCGAGGCGGAGATCAAGCGCATCAGTCCTAATGCTGTAATCGCCGGCGAAGGCGCGTCGCGGATCGCGAATACGACGGCGGTGGCGCTTCCGGGCAAACTCGCCGAAACGCTCGTCATTCGCCTGGATCTGGCGGGTATTGCCGTAAGCGCGGGCTCTGCCTGCTCGTCGGGCAAGGTTGGCGCGAGCCATGTTCTGGAGGCGATGGGATTAGGGCACGATATCGCGTCGAGCACGATCCGCATCAGTCTCGGCGGCACGACGACGAAGGATGACATCGCAGCGTTTCTTGCTGCGTGGAAGACGATTGTAGGCGCGCCAGCACTTGCGGCGTGACGGCTAGATTTAAAGTGCTGCCGAATGGCGGCGCGTAAAAAAGAGAGACGTGGAAATGGCTGCTGTTCAGGAGACGATCGATCAAGTTCGCAAGATCGATGTCGACCAGTACAAATACGGTTTCGAGACGAAAATCGACAGCATCACGGCGCCGAAGGGCCTCGATGAATCGACCGTGCGCTTCATCTCGGCCAAGAAAGGCGAGCCGGAGTGGCTTTTGAATTGGCGGCTCGAAGCGTTCACGCGCTGGAAGGCGATGACGGAGCCGACGTGGGCGAAGGTCCATTATCCGAGGATCGATTTTCAGGACCTCTATTACTATTCCGCGCCGAAATCGACGGAGGGGCCGAAGAGCCTCGACGAGGTCGATCCAGAGCTGCTCGAAACGTATAAAAAGCTCGGCATTCCGCTCAGGGAGCAGGAAATCCTCGCGGGCGTTAAGACGTCGCGCGTCGCGGTCGATGCCGTGTTCGATAGCGTTTCGGTCGTGACGACATTTAAGGAGGAGTTGAAGAAGGCCGGCGTTATCTTCTGCTCCATTTCGGAAGCCGTGCGCGAGTATCCGGAGCTGGTGAAGAAATATCTCGGCTCCGTTGTGCCGCAGTCGGACAACTTCTATGCGGCGTTGAATTCGGCTGTCTTCTCGGACGGCTCGTTCGTCTACGTGCCGGAAGGCGTGCGATGCCCGATGGAACTTTCGACGTACTTCCGCATAAACGCGAAGCAGACCGGACAGTTCGAGCGCACACTGATCATCGCGGACAAGGGCGCCTACGTCTCCTACCTCGAAGGCTGCACGGCGCCGATGCGCGACGAAAATCAGCTGCACGCAGCGGTCGTCGAGTTGGTGGCGCTGGATGAAGCCGAGATCAAATATTCGACCGTGCAGAACTGGTATCCCGGCGACTCGCAGGGTAAGGGCGGCGTTTACAACTTCGTGACGAAGCGCGGCGACTGCCGTGGTCATCACGCGAAGATTTCGTGGACGCAGGTCGAGACCGGCTCGGCGATCACTTGGAAGTATCCGAGCTGCATCCTGCGTGGCGACTATTCGCGCGGTGAGTTCTACTCCATCGCGGTTTCGAACGGCTATCAGCAGGTCGACAGCGGCACCAAGATGATCCATCTCGGCAAGAATTCGTCGAGCCGCATCATCTCGAAAGGCATCGCAGCGGGCTATTCGCAGAATACGTATCGCGGGCTTGTTACAGCGCACCGCAAGGCGACGAACGTGCGCAATTTCACGAACTGCGACTCGCTTCTGATCGGCGATAAATGCGGTGCGCACACCGTGCCTTACATCGAAGCGAAAAACTCTAGCGCGCACTTCGAGCACGAGGCGACGACGTCGAAGATCTCTGACGACATGCTGTTCTATTGCCGTCAGCGCGGGCTTTCGTCGGAAGAGGCGATCGCGCTTGTCGTCAACGGGTTCGTTCGCGACGTGCTGCAACAGCTGCCGATGGAGTTCATGGCCGAAAGCCAGAAGCTGATCGGCATCTCGCTTGAAGGTTCGGTCGGCTAAGAGCCGCAATTGAATTTGTTCTAAAGGTACGAGAAATGCTTGAAATCAAAAACCTGCACGTGAAGCTCGCGGACGAGGATCGGATGATTCTCAAGGGGCTGTCGCTCAACGTGCCGAACGGCGAAGTTCACGCCATCATGGGGCCGAACGGCTCGGGCAAGTCGACGCTCGCTTATGTACTAGCAGGGCGCGACGGCTATGAGATCGTCGACGGCGACATCCTATGGAACGGCGAGTCGATCGTCGACATGGAGCCCGACGAGCGCGCAGCGAAAGGCGTGTTCCTGGCGTTTCAATATCCGATGGAAATTCCGGGCGTCGCTGGGCTGACGTTCCTGCGGACGGCGCTGAATTCGGTGCGCAAGAAGCGTGGCGCAGCCGAGCTGACGACGCCCGCGTTCTTCAAACTCGTGAAGGAAAAGGGTCAGAACCTCAACATCGACGTCGAGATGCTGAAGCGGCCTGTCAACGTCGGTTTTTCCGGCGGCGAGAAGAAGCGCTCCGAGATCTTGCAGATGGCGCTTCTGGAGCCGACGCTGTGCGTTCTCGATGAAACGGATTCCGGTCTCGATATCGACGCGTTGCGCGTCGTTTCGGATGGTGTCAACGCGCTGCGAGCCAAAGATCGCGCGTTTGTCGTCATTACGCACTATCAGCGACTGTTGAACTACATCGTGCCCGACAAGGTGCATGTGCTCGCCGATGGCCGCATTCAGAAGACCGGCGGAAAAGAGCTTGCGCTCGAACTCGAAAAGTCGGGCTACGCTGAATACACTCACAAGGCAGCGTGACATGAACGTAGCGATCATGAAGACGAAGGCCGAGCAGGCCATTTCGGAGAGCTTCGAGGCCGTCGCGGAGACGCTTCCAGGAAGCGCTGTGGTGCAAGAGCGGCGGGCGCAAGCTATCGGCGCATTCAGCGGTCTCGGTTTGCCGCACCGGCGCATTGAGGAATGGAAATACACCGATCTTCGCGCCAACGTGAAAGAGGTTTTTCCGCCGGCCGTCGACCGCGCGACGCCTTTGACAATCGCGGAATTGATTGTGGCGCTCGGGCCGTTGGCGCACGTCGACGCGCGTCGGATCGTGTTCGTCAATGGGAACCATCGGGCCGAGCTTGGCGACGTAGCCGATGAAGCGGGCCTTGAGGTCGCGGCGCTTGGCCAAATGCTGGCTTCCGCAACGGAAGACGTGAGCGCGGCGCTGGCCTCGACACCGGAAGGCGGCGACGCGGTCGAAGCGCTGAACACGGCCTTCATGACCGACGGCGCCGTCGTGACCGTTGCCGAAGGGGCGTCGGTCCCAAAGCCTCTGCTGATCGTTTTTGTTCGTGCGGGGTCCGACGCTTCGTCCGTCGCGGTACGGAATTTCGTGACGATGGGGCAAGGCGCATCCGCGACCGTCATTGAAGCGCATGTTGTTTTGCCCGGCGCGTCGCATGAGGCGCAACTCAATTCGCTGACGGAAGTGACGGTCGGCAAAGGCGCGACGCTTCGTCATGCGAAGGTCGCGGTCGATGAAGGCAAGTCGCTGCACCTTTCCAATTGCGATGTTACGCTCGGCGCCGATGCAACCTATCGCAACTTCCAATTCTCGACCGGGCTCGGCCTGGCGCGAAATGGTCTCAACGTGATTTTCGAGGGCGAGGGCGGAAAGCTCGACATTTCGGGCGCCTATCTCGCGCGCCGCGCCGAGCACATCGACACGACCCTCGTCGTCGATCATGCGGTGCCGCGTTGCGAGAGCCGGGAGCTGTTCAAGGGCGTGCTGGACGATCACGGCCGCGGCGTGTTCCAGGGTAAGATCATCGTTCGCCCCGATGCGCAGAAGACCGACGGCAAGCAGATGTCGCAGGCCTTGATGCTTTCGGAAGACGCGGAATTCGATTCAAAGCCCGAACTTGAGATCTACGCGGATGACGTCGTCTGCGGTCACGGAACGACGGTTGCCGAGCTCGATGCCGACCTTCTCTTCTATTGCCGTTCGCGGGGCATTCCGGAGAAAGAAGCGCGGGCGCTGATGATCGAATCCTTTATTGGTGAAGCCATCGAGAAGGTGGAAAACGAACAGCTTCGGGATGCGCTGACGGCTTACGCCATTCAGTGGCTCGATCGCTCGCGGCACGGATAAAACAATGGGTCGTGAATCAATCATCGCCGTCGCCCGGAGCGCGGCATCGCAAGCAGGGCTTACAGGTGCGCCTTACGACGTCGAGCGCATTCGCGCCGATTTTCCGATCCTTTTCCGCGAAGTGAACGACAAGCCGCTGGTCTATCTCGACAACGGCGCTTCGGCTCAGAAGCCGCTCTCCGTCATCGAGGCGATGGATCATGCCTATCGCTTCGAATACGCGAATGTGCATCGCGGGCTGCATTTTCTATCGAATACGGCGACCGACAAATACGAAGCGGCACGCGAGACGGTGCGCCGCTTTCTCAACGCCGAGCATGCGGACGAGATCATTTTCACGCGCAATGCGACGAGCGCGATCAATCTCGTGGCGCGATCATTCGGGGAACCGCGGATCGGCGAAGGCGACGAGATCGTCATCACGATCATGGAGCACCACGCCAACATCGTGCCGTGGCATTTCCTGAGGGCGCGGAATGGTGCCGTGCTCAAGTGGGCACCAATGACAGACAGCGGCGAGCTGATCATCGAGAAGCTCGACAGCCTGATCACCAGTCGCACCAAGATCGTTGCCGTGACGCACATGTCGAATGTGCTCGGCACGATCAATCCAGTGAAGGAGATTATTCGCATTGCCCATGCGAAGGGTGTGCCGGTGCTGGTCGACGGTAGTCAGGCGGCGGTTCACATGGGCGTCGACGTGCGGGATCTTGACGCCGATTTCTATGTTTTCACTGGGCACAAGACCTACGGCCCGTCGGGGATCGGCGTGCTTTATGGCAAGCGCCAATTGCTGGCGTCGATGCCGCCTTACGAAGGCGGCGGGGATATGATCGAAAGCGTGACGCTCGATAATGTCACGTATAACGAGCCGCCACATAGGTTTGAGGCCGGAACGCCGGCAATCGTCGAAGCCGTTGGTTTGGGCGCGGCGCTGAATTACATGATGCAGATCGGCCGCGAGAAGATTGCGCGCTACGAAGCCGAGATCGGCGCCTACGCCGCCGAGCGGCTGGCCGAACTGCCGTGGCTCAAGCTTTACGGCACAGCACCTGGCAAAGGCGCGATTTTCTCGTTCGCAGTGGATGGGTTACACCCTCACGATGTGTCGACAATCATCGACCGGTCGGGCGTTGCCGTCCGCGCCGGCCACCATTGTGCGCAGCCGTTGATGGAGCGCCTGGGCGTGACTGCAACCTGCCGCGCATCCTTCGCGTTGTACAATACGAAAGCCGAGGCTGACGCGCTGGTTACCGCGCTCACCAAGGCGCATGACCTTTTCACTTAAAGGAGCTTCCGCATGGACGGGAAGCAAATCGAAGATCGCGAAATTTTGAAGGCTGCGGTCGAAGCGCTGGACGCGCCGCCGACGTCGCCGCCCGATGGAGGCGTGGCGCCGGATCCGGCCGCGAACACCCCAGCGGCGGATGCCGGGTCGGAGACGTCTTTGCTGCCGCCGGAAGAAATCGAGCGCCTGACGAACGATATCGTTGCGGCGCTCAAGACCGTTTACGACCCGGAAATCCCGGCCGACATTTACGAACTCGGGCTGATTTACAAGGTCGAGGTCGACGACAACCGCAACGTTGACATCAAAATGACGCTGACGGCGCCGGGCTGCCCGGTCGCGGGCGAGATGCCGATCTGGGTCGAAAACGCCGTTAATGCGGTGCCGGGAGTGGCAGGGACGAAGGTCAGCATCGTGTTCGATCCGCCCTGGGATCAAAGCCGAATGTCGGACGAAGCGCGGCTGGCGGTCGGAATGTTTTGACGAGGGTATCGTTTTGGACGGCGAACACCCATATAGTTGCAGCGAAGTTACGATCTACGGAGGCCGATGTGCCGTCGCTTAGAATGATGCCAAAAGTCATGACGTTGACCGATGCCGCTGCGGTGCGCGTGTCGGGCCTTCTTGCGCAGAAGCCGGGTATCAAGGCGCTCAAGATCGGCATCAAAAAAGGCGGCTGTGCGGGCATGGAATACACCATGACCTGGGCGGAAGAGATCGGTAAATTCGATGAAGTCATCGAGGACAAGGGTGCCGTCGTGCTCATCGATCCGGCTGCGATCATGTACCTGATCGGCACCGAGATGGACTACAAGACCGATAAGCTGTCGTCGCAGTTCGTGTTCAACAACCCGAACCAAAAGAGCGCATGCGGCTGCGGCGAGAGCGTCAATCTCGAACCCGCGACGCCGCAGGGGTTCGCGCCGGCCGGTTGACGCAAGCGCGGGCGGGTCGGCTCCATGTCCGCGAACGACGATCTTCTCGAAATATTGAAGGAAGCTCTGGAGCGTGCTGGCGACGTCAGTGGGCGGCGCATGTTCGGCGGTATCGGCGTCTATTTCGACGCGACGTTCTTTGCCCTCATCGACGATGGGGCGATTTATTTCAAAACATCGGACGCGACACGCGCGATGTTCGAAGCCGAGGGTTCGCGGCCGTTCAGTTACATGACGAAGAAGGGGTTGGCGGAGCTTCGGTCCTATTGGCGGTTGCCGGAGCGACTGCTTGATGAAACGGATGAGCTGCAGGATTGGGCGCGCGCGTCGGTTGCAGCTGCGCGTGAGGCTTCCCGAGCGAAGGCGGGGAAATCTCCCGCTAAGAGGTCCAAAGCAAAGGCATTGCCGAAAGCCAAATCAACGGCGCGGTGATGCCGGATGGTTGCCCATCCTCGGTTTCGCGATGGTTGGAGGACTGCCTCTCCCCGAAGGGAGAGGGTTATCGTCTCAACCCCGGCCGGGGACTTTCATCGGGCGTGGCGGCTTGCGCATGAACGCCGGGATGTTTTCAGCAAAACCCAACCGATCGCCGCCCTTCTGAGGAGCCGGAGCCTTCTGAGGCGGAGCGGACTTGCGGGGCTGTTCCTGCGCGGCCTGCCGCTTCTCAGGGGTTCGCTCGCTGCGACGTGGAGCTTTCGGCTCGTCCGTCCAGGCGTCGACCGTCGGTTGGTCGCTCGGGGCGCGCTCGCGCTTGGCCTGTTCACGGTGGGGTTGGCGTTCACGCCTCGGCTGGTCGGCACGCTGTTCGCTGTTGCGGGCGGGACGATCCGCGGGCTGTTCGGCGCGAACTGGCGCGGGCACACGATCTTGCTCCCGTGCCGGCGGTTGAGCCTTGGGGCGCTCAGTGCGAGGTTCCGCCGTCCGTTCGGCTGGCCGTTCGCCTTGAGGCCGTTCTGATGCAGGTCGTGGTTCGCGATGGCCGCTCCGCGAGCCACCTCGCGCTGGCCGTCCCGACTTTTCGGGCGCTGCGCCGCGAGTCTGGCCACCGCGACCGCGGCGACGTTTGCCGGCGCCGGCAATGTCGTCTTCGCTTGGCGGATCTCCGAGCCACACGGCCGTCTCAGCGGTTACCTTTTCGATGTCCTTGACGAACTTCAGGTCGTCGGGGCTTACGAGGGAAATGGAATGCCCTTCGTGACCGGCGCGGCCGGTTCGGCCGATGCGATGAACGTAGTCGTCGGCAGCCCAAGGCAGGTCGAAGTTGAAGACGTGCGACACCTCGGGGATATCGAGGCCACGGGCGGCGACGTCAGATGCGGCCAGCAGCATGATCTCGCCCTTGCGGAACTTGTCGAGTGTTTCGGTGCGGCTCGACTGGTCCATGTCGCCATGGAGAGCGCCGGCATTGAAGCCGTGCTTGGCGAGCGACTTGAACAGAACGGCGACGTCACGCTTGCGATTGCAGAAGATGATGGCGTTCTTGACGTTGCCATCGCGGATAAGGTCGCGCAGGACTTCGCGCTTGGCCCAGTCTTCGCCGTTCGAGCAATAGACGAAGCGCTGCGTAATCGTTTTGGCGGTCGTCGCGGGTTTCGCGACTTCGATACGCTCGGGGTTATTCAGGAACTGATTGACGAGGCGCGTGATTTCAGGCGGCATCGTCGCCGAGAAGAACAACGTCTGGCGGCGCGGCGGCAGTAGCTTGCAGATCTTCTCGATGTCGGGAATGAAGCCCATGTCGAGCATGCGGTCGGCTTCGTCGATGACGAGGATTTCGACGCCCATCAGCATGACGCGGCCACGGCCGAAATGGTCGAGAAGGCGGCCGGGAGTGGCTATCAGGACGTCGACGCCGCGGTCGAGTTTCTTCACCTGATCGTCCATCGAGACGCCGCCAATCAGGAGCGCCACCGACAACTTGTGATTGATGCCGTATTTCTCGAAGCTCTGCGCGACCTGGGCGGCGAGTTCGCGCGTCGGCGCAAGGATGAGCGAGCGGGGCATGCGCGCACGCGCGCGGCCGGACTCGAGGCGCGTGATCATCGGGAGAACGAAGGAAGCTGTTTTGCCGGTGCCCGTCTGGGCAATGCCGAGGACGTCTCGGCCGGTCACCGCGACCGGAATGGCTGCGGCTTGAATTGGGGTTGGTATGGTGTAACCCGCAGCCGTAATAGCTACCTGAACCTTAGGCGAAAGCCCGAGGTCAGCGAACGTCTTGGTTTCCAAAAGTACCTATCTCCATCTGCACACGATCGGGTTGTCCGGCGCGAGGCGACAGACAGTCTTTCGAGAGCGCAGGGGGACGGGTGCCGAAAGGACCTAAGCCGAATAGGAGTGCGGATCAAAAAAAGCATTTAAAAAATGCGCAAATCGATCCCCTGCGCTCCGGCACGTTTGCGTGCTCGCATACATCCCGGGGAATCGCAAGAAAAACCCACTAATTTGGGTGTGGGGAACCGCGAGGTTGTGTCACAGGGGAGCTTTAGGGCGGCGAATTTCGGCCCTAAAGCTCAACTTTACGAAGCTGCTATTCTTCGAGCAGCCACCGGCCAAAGACGCCGCCAATAGCGCCGCCAAGAATAGGCGCCACGAAGAACATCCAGATCTGCGACAGAGGAACGCCACCAGCAAAGACTGCCGGGGCGAAGCTTCGCGCCGGATTGACCGAGGTGTTCGAGATCGGGATCGACATGATGTGGATCGCCGTCAGGGCCAAGCCGATAGCGATGGGTGCCATCATGGAGGGATGATTTGCCCGCGTCACGCCCATGATCACGACGAGGAAGAACGCGGTCAACACGGTTTCGAGGATAAACACCTCAGAGAGGCTCGCCTTTAACATCGAAAGCTCGCCGTAGCCGTTGGCAGCGAACGTCGGGCTCGTATGGCCGACAAGAGAGAAAATCACACCGGATGCGCAGGCCCCGATGAGTTGGGCGATGATGTAGGGAATGGCCGATTTTATATCGAAACGGCCGCCCGCAACCAGACCGAGCGTTACTGCGGGATTGTAGTGGCCGCCCGAGACGTGGCCAATCGCAAAGGCCGTCACCATGACGGTGATGCCGATGCAAAACGCGACACCGAGGATTCCGGCAGCGCCGGAAGGTGCTCCGAAAGAGTAGAAGGCCGAGCCAAAAATGGCCGACATGAGCATGAACGTTCCGAACGCTTCTGCGGCTAATGCTCTCGTATTCATGTGGAATATTCTCCTTGTATCCCTCTGGCTTGACCTCGCGGCTTGCGCCGGAGATGCAGACCGACTGCCCCTTTTGCCCCCTTGGTGAACGCGAATCGGGGTGTTTGGACAGACGCATCACTGCAACATGTCGGCCCCGGGAGCGAGGGCGGCGGGACCGTTCGGGTTGAAAAAATGTTAACGAGGCTCCACAACTCAGAAGAGCTTATTTGTCGTATCAATGAAATTGACTTTCTGGCCGATAAGTCAGCGCGGTAGATACCGGTTCGGCGGCGCCGTCTACTGCTTGAATATCAGAGTTAGAGTGGAGGGCGCTGTTGCGTCTGGTTCGCGCGCATCATCTATGGATGCAGCGGCGTACGTGCAAATTCGCAAGGATTTCGAGCGATGACAGTGAAGGCTGGTTCGGCGGTGGCGGGCAGCATTGCCGCCCGGGAGGCGACTGCGGAGACCGCAGACGCCCGGCCGCGGGGCATCCGCCGAGGCGAGGCGATACGGGACCTGAAGAAGCGCGATAACACCACCAACTTCGCGCACATCGGGTTTGTTTATCTCGTCATCATCGGATCCATCGGTTTGACGATCTGGAGCTACGGCGCCGTGGCGGCCGCCGGTCTCGGCTGGTGGTGGAATATCCCAGCGACGCTCGTGTGCATCGCCGCGGTCGGGGCGTCGCAGCACCAGTTCGGTGGAGTCATCCATGAGGGCACGCACTTCACGCTGTTCGAGAACAAGATCTTGAACGAAGCCGTGTCCGACTGGCTTGGCGGGTTTCCGATCTACACCTCGACGTTCCAATACCGGTTGCACCATCTGGCGCATCACCAGTTCATCAACGATCCGCTGCGCGATCCCGATTGGGCGCAGCTGCAGGAGAGCGGTCACGATCTCGACTTCCCGATCACGCATGTCGAGATGCTGAAGGAACTCGGGAAGCAGCTTTGGCTACCAAACCTGTTCCGCTACATGATCGTGCGCGCGCGTTACAGCGCTCTCGGGACGGACAACAACCCCTATATGGATCGCGAGCGCAAGGGTGAGCGCCTGCCGACGCTGGCTGGCGTCATTTATGCCGTAGCGGCGCCGATCGCGGCCATCACGCTGATCAAGACCGGACACGGAGAGTGGGCGTTCGCGGCTCTTGCCGGTATGGCCGCTATCGTCATCGCATATTTCTATTTCCTCGATGAAAACAAGCTGCCGCACGCGCACGTCGATACGGTGATTTCTCACCGAGCAACGAACATCAGCCGCATCGTTTATATGGCGATCGTCTATTCGGCGCTGACTGCGATCCAGGTCGCGGGCTGGGGACCGGCATGGGACTATTATGGCCTGCTGTGGATCCTGCCGCTCTTCACCGCGTTTCCGCTGTTTATGATCATGCGCCAATGGGTGCAGCACGGTAACGCCGATCGCGGGCGTTACACGAATACGCGCGTGTTCCTCGTCAACCCGTTCATCCGCTATGCGGTGTTTCCGTTCGGCATGGATTATCACCTGCCGCACCATATCTACGCGTCAGTGCCCCACTACAAGCTCAAGGGTTTGCACGAGCTGTTGCTGCAGGATCCGCAATATCGCGAGAAGGGGATCGTGGTCGAAGGCTACTTCAACTCGCCGCACGGCGTGGTTGAGGAACGCAATCCGACCGTTATCGAAGTGCTCGGCGAGAAGTATGCGCCGAAGTCGGACGGCGAAGTCTACGTCGATACCGACACGCTGGAGTATGCGAAGGTCAGCGGCGCCGCCGCCATTCAACGCGAGAATGAAGCTTCATCGCGGGGCGAGTAGCGAAGTTGCGAACACCTCGCCTGACCCTCTCCCCAAGGGGAGAGCGTGTGCCGGATTAAATATCGAGATCTTTGGCGAAGGCAGCGTTTTCCTGGATGAAGCGAAAGCGCGCTTCCGGCTTCGAGCCCATCAGCGCATTGACGGCCTCGGGAAGGCCCTCGCGGGCGCTTTCGGCAATATCGACGCGCAGAAGCGTGCGGCGCTTCTTGTCCATCGTCGTCTCTTTCAGATCCTTGAAGTCCATCTCGCCGAGGCCTTTGAAGCGCGTGACCTTCGGCTTCTTGTTCTTGAAGTGCGTCGCCAGTAGTTCGTCCCGATGCACTTCGGTCCGCGCATAGACGACGTCGCTCTTGTCGGAAATCTTATAGAGCGGCGGCACGGCTAAGAAGAGATGGCCGTTTTCGACGAGTTCCGGCATCTCCTGGTAGAAGAAGGTGATCAGCAGCGAGGCGATGTGGGCGCCGTCGACGTCGGCGTCAGTCATGACGATCACGCGCTCGTAGCGTAGGTCGTCGTCGCGATACTTGGTGCCCGTGCCGACGCCGAGCGCTTGGATCAAGTCGGCAAGAAGCTGGTTCTGCGAGAGCTTCGCGGACGATGCGTTCGCGACGTTCAGAATTTTACCGCGTAGGGGCAGGATCGCCTGCGTTTCGCGGTCGCGAGCGCTCTTGGCGCTGCCGCCGGCCGAGTCGCCTTCGACGATGAAGATCTCGGTGCCAGCCGCTTGCTGGATCGAGCAGTCGGCAAGCTTGCCGGGAAGACGGAGCCTACGCGTTGCGGATTGACGGCCGACCTCTTTCTCGCGGCGGCGCTTCAGACGCTCATCCGACTGGTCGATCGCCCATTCCAGAAGCTTCGTTGCCTGTTGCGGGGAATCAGCAAGCCAGTGATCGAAAGCGTCGCGCACGGCGGTTTCGACGATCTTGGTCGCTTCGACGGTCGCGAGCTTGTCCTTGGTCTGGCCCTGGAACTCGGGTTCGCGGATGAAGACGGAGAGCATGGACGCGGCTGTGCCCATCACATCCTCGGACGTGATCTGCTGGGCTTTTTTCGCGTTGACCAGGTCGCCATAGGCCCGGAGCCCCTTGTAGAGCGCCTGTCGCAAGCCGTTCTCGTGGGTGCCACCTTCGGCCGTCGGAATGGTATTGCAATACGACGAGGAGAAACCGTCCTCGTCGGAAATCCAGGCAATGGCCCACTCGACCGAGCCGTGGCCATTTTCCTTGGACGTTCGGCCCGCGAAGATATCCTTCGTGACGCGCGTCTGGCCCTCGATCGACGAGGTCAGGTAATCGCTGAGGCCGCCAGGGAAATGAAATTTCGCTTCGGCGGGAGTGTCGTCCTTGATGAGTTCGGGCGCGCATTTCCAGCGAATTTCGACGCCGCCGAACAGATAGGCTTTCGAGCGCGCCATCTTCATCAGGCGAGCCGGTTTGAAGGCCGCGCCCTTGCCGAAGATTTTCTCGTCCGGCTTGAAGCGGACCTTGGTGCCGCGCCGGTTCATGATGGAGCCAAGCTTTTCGAGCTTGGTCTGCGGCTCGCCGCGCGAGAAAACCATGCGATAGAGCTGCTGATCGCGCGCCACTTGAACTTCGAGGGTTTCCGACAGTGCGTTGACGACCGAAACGCCGACGCCGTGCAGGCCGCCCGACGTGTTGTAGGCTTTCGAATCGAACTTGCCGCCAGCGTGCAGCACCGTCAGCACGACTTCAAGCGCGCTCTTGTTCTTGAATTTCGGGTGCGGGCCGACCGGAATGCCGCGACCGTTATCGGTGACGCTCAGGAAGCCGTCCGCCTCGAATTCGACCTCGATCCAGGTCGCGTGGCCGGCGACGGCTTCGTCCATGGAGTTGTCGATCACCTCGGCGAAGAGGTGGTGCATGGCCTTTTCGTCGGTGCCACCAATGTACATGCCGGGGCGACGGCGAACCGGCTCCAGACCTTCGAGCACTTCGATATCTTGCTCGCTATAGCCACTTTCGACGACTGGCTTACGGGCACGCGACGATTTCTCAGTCATTTCGCTTTCGAATTCCGGAAAGAGGTCAGTTTGCGATCGGCTCATCGGCGGCCCTCAGTCGTGCATTGGCGTAACCACGCATTCGGGAAGAAGCGGCGGGACGCGGGACGACTGGGCCACTGAAGCGAATCTCGGAGAGTTCCTTATAGCCCGACGCGGCCTCGGGCTACCATGGCGTTTCGGTTTTGTGGCAGACCTGCAACTTGGGTGACGGATCAGACTGCGACGTTATCGATCAGCCGGGTTTTGCCGAGCCAGCACGCCGCGAGAACGCGCAGCGGACGGCCACTTGCGGTTGATCCAGGCTCGAGTGTTTCGGCATCGCGGATTTCGACATAGTCGATTTTCGTGAAACCGGCCGTTGTGAGCTTGCGCTTGGCGTTAGCGATCGTCGTCAGCATGTCGGCGCCATTGGCAGCATCTTCGGCGAGCGCTGAGATTACAGCATAAAGTGATGGCGCGACCTTGCGTTCGGACAGCGAGAGATAGGCATTGCGGGACGAAAGCGCCAGGCCGTCGGTATCGCGTTTCGTCGGTGCGCCGATCAATTTCAGGGACATATCGAGGTCGCGGACCATCTGGCGAAGCACGGTCAATTGCTGGAAGTCCTTTTCGCCGAAAATGGCGATATCGGGCGTCACCTGATTGAAAAGCTTGGCACAGACCGTCGCGACCCCGTCGAAATGCTGCGGACGGAAGACGCCTTCGAGATCCTTGGCTGCGCTCCCCGCACGGATGCCGGTCGAATGGCCTTCCGGATACATCTCTTCGACGCTTGGCGCCCAGACGAGATCGGCGTCGGCGCCCGCGAGCTTCTTCAGGTCGCCGGCTTCATCGCGCGGATACCGGGAGAGATCCTCATTTACGGCAAACTGAGTCGGGTTGACGAAAATCGACACGACGGCCCTGTCGACCTTCTTCTTCGCCAGTCTGACGAGCGAAAGATGTCCGCTGTGGAGGGCGCCCATGGTGGGTATGAGACCGATGGTATGGCCGCGACCCCGCCACTTGGCGGTGACTTTCCTGAGGTCGCTAACGGTTCGCACAATCTTGACTGTATCGGACAAAGGAACAGGCCCCGAGCTTCATTTTGGGCAGTGGTGCCGGGATAACGAGCGAGCCGTCAAGGGGGAAGGAGTGTGCCCGCGTGCGAAGGGGAGGCGCTGGATTGGCGATCTGCTAATATCCGTTAACGGGCGAATCGCTTCGGACGCCCTATATCAGCGGGAACAGTATGGTCGCGACATTGCGGCGTGAGGACAGCGTGACACAGCGGGGTCTCCCCAACCGGGACGAGTTCGCAGCGCAGTATCTTATGGATGAGCAGCGCCTCGTTGGGGCACTGATCGAGCGCGCGCTTTTCACCGAGGATGAGCGCCGGCGAACCGCGGATGTCGCGCGCCGCCTCGTGCATACCGCGCGCGCCGCCAAGGCAAGTCATGCCGGCGTCGACGCTTTCATGCACGAGTATGGGCTGGCGACGGACGAGGGCATCATTCTGATGTGCCTGGCGGAAGCGCTGCTGCGCATTCCCGACGCCGAGACCGCGAACGCGTTCATCGCCGATAAAATCTCGGGCGGCGCTTGGGAGAAACATCGCGGCCATTCCGATAGTCTCTTCGTCAATGCCTCGACGTGGGGTTTGATGCTGACCGGCCGCATCATGCGGCTGAAAGAAGCCAAGGGCGCCAATCCGCTGCAGGCGATGAAGCGGCTTGTGGCCCGTTCGGGCGAAGGCACCATCCGCCTTGCCGTTCGCCATGCGGTGCGGCTGCTGGGCGAGCAATTTGTGCTCGGCTCGACCATCGAAAGTGCCTTGTCGCGGGCACATGCCTTCGAGGAGAAGGGCTATCGCTTTTCCTATGACATGCTCGGAGAGACTGCGAGATCCGAGCAAGATGCCGAACGCTATTTCCAGCGCTATATGGTTGCTATCGATGCGGTCGGCGCTGATGCCGGGCCTTATACCACGCCACATGCGGACGCGATTTTCGCGCGGCCGTCGATCTCGGTAAAACTTTCGGCGCTGCATCCGCGCTTCGAGCCGGGCAAAGAGAAGCGCCTGCGAGCGGAGCTTGCTCCCAAGCTGCTCACATTGGCGCGCGCGGCACGGGCGAAAGGTCTCGGTCTGACGGTTGACGCGGAGGAGCAGGATCGTCTTGATGTGACGGCCGATATCTTCGGGGACACGTTTATTAGTCCGCATCTCGACGGCTGGAACGGCCTTGGCATCGCGGTCCAAGCTTACGGCAAGCGCGCGATCCCGATGTTGCGGTGGTTGCGGCACCTGAGCGGGCAGACGGGGAAGCGCATCCCGGTTCGTCTCGTCAAAGGCGCGTACTGGGACAGTGAAATCAAATGGGCGCAGGAACGCGGGCTCGATGACTATCCGGTCTTCTCGCGCAAGCTGCACACCGACGTTTCCTATCTCGCGGCGATGCGGCTTTTGATCTCCGATCCGGTGGCGTTCTTTCCGCAGTTCGCGACGCATAACGCGCATACGGTCGCGGCGGCGTCGGTTGCGGGTGGCGCGGTCGAATTCGAATATCAGCGGCTGCACGGCATGGGCGAAGCGCTTTACGAGCAGGTCGTTGGCGACGGTAAATTCGGCCGTGCGTGCCGCATCTATGCGCCGGTCGGCGGACATGAAGATTTACTCGGTTACCTCGTGCGGCGTCTGCTCGAAAACGGAGCCAATACCTCGTTCGTCAATCGCTTGGGCGACGAGGAAACACCGATTTCGGAGATGATCACCGACCCGGTCGAGATCGCGGACCGCGAATTCAATTCGGGCGAGCGGCCGAAACTCGCCGTGCGGCCGCGCGATATCTTTCTGCCGGAACGCAAGAACAGCGTGGGACTGGCGCTCGCCGAAGAGAGCGTGCGGGAGGCGCTTCAAAGCGACATCGCAAAAGTTTTGAAGACGCCGTTTTCGGCCGGACCCATCGTCAATGGCGTGGTGACGGCGGGCGGCGACGCGGCGACGATTTCGCTTTCGCCGCACGATCATCGCGACCGTATCGGCACGGTGCGGCTCGCGACGCCGCAGCATCTGGAAGACGCGATTGCATCGGCGGTTTCCGCAGCGCCGCGCTGGGAGAAGACGGACGCTCTCGAACGTGCGCGCATTCTTGACGTCGCGGCGGATCTTTTCGAGCGCGATCGCGCTTCGCTCATGGCGGCGCTCATTCGGGAAGCCGGAAAGACGATCGACGCGGCGCACTCGGAAGTGCGCGAGGCGGTCGATTATCTCCGCTATTACGCGGTTGAAGCACGCCGGCTGTTCGCCAATCCAATCGTGCTCAAAGGTCCGACGGGCGAAGAAAATACGCTGACGCTTCGCGGACGTGGCGTCTTCGGTTGCATCTCGCCATGGAATTTTCCGGTCGCAATTTTTGTCGGGCAGGTTGCGGCGGCGCTTGCGGCCGGGAATGCGGTCGTCGCGAAGCCTGCGGAACAAGCTCCGATCTCGGGCTTTCTTACCGTCAAGCTGTTGCATGAAGCGGGCGTGCCGTGCGAGGCGCTGCAGCTCGTGACGGGCGGCGGCAAGCTCGGCGAGGCTTTGGTCAGGGATCTGCGGATCCAAGGCATCGCCTTTACCGGCTCGAACGACACCGCGTGGGCCATTCAGCGGGCGCTGGCCGATCGCCGCGCCGCCATCGTGCCGTTCATTGCCGAAACGGGCGGCATCAACGCGATGATCGCGGATTCCTCGGCGTTGCCGGAGCAGGTCGTGCGCGACGTGGTGCGGTCGGCGTTCGACAGCGCCGGGCAACGGTGCTCGGCGGCGCGCGTTCTGTTCGTGCAGGACGATAACGCGCCGCGCATCCGATCCATGTTGGCAGGAGCCATCGAGGCTCTCGATGTCGGTGATCCGCTCGACTATGCGACCGATATCGGGCCGGTGATCGATGAAGCCGCGCAAGACAATCTGGAGAGCCATAAGGTTCTCATGCTGCGCGAGGGCCGCGAGATCATCGATCTGGCGATGCCGGAAAGTTGCCGGGCCGGGACTTACGTGACGCCGGGACTGTATGAGATCGACCGGTTCGACAGACTCGATCGCGAAGTGTTCGGGCCGATCCTTCACTTGGTCCGCTACGAACGCGGACACATCGACAAGGTGATCGCGGCGCTCAACGCTACCGGTTTCGGGTTGACGCTTGGGCTGCATAGCCGGATCGAGAGCGTTGCCGATTACGTCGCGGAGAACGCGCACGTCGGCAATCTTTACGTCAATCGCAACCAGATCGGCGCGGTGGTTGGGGTGCAGCCATTCGGCGGCGAGGGGCTTTCGGGCACTGGGCCGAAGGCTGGCGGTCCGAACTATCTCGCGCGGTTTGCGACCGAGCGGACGCGCTCAACCGACATCACCGCGACCGGCGGCAATTACACGCTGCTGAGCGGCAAGGGATGAAGTTTTTGTTGACACTTGCGACTCCGCAGTGCGGCCCTGTGTCGGCGGTGCAGGCCAGACCTCAAGTAAGGAATGCTACTCGTACACCGCGTAGAATTTTTTCGCGGGCTCGACGATTTCCCATGTCCCGGTGAAGCCCGAGGGTGTGAGGAAGGCGTCGCCCGCGCGGAAGGCCGCTTCGGAGCCGTCGTCGCCACGAACGATGATGAGGCCTTCGAGAATGTGACAGAACTCGGTTTCCGTGAATACGACGCGCCAGGTTCCGGGTTCGCTGCTCCAGATTCCGCTGTTGAATCTGCCGTCCGGGCTCTGGAACAGGTTCTGGGCGAACTGCACGGGATTCCCGGCGACGACGCGATCATCGGCCGGTCGATAGGTTTCTCCCGGCGGGAGGACACCCTGGAAAACGACAAGCTTGGGGAATTCAGTGGAGGTGACGGTCACGGATGAGCCCTGCGTTGCGAGATTATCCGCGATGCTACGACCGGGCCGCTTGCCGGAGCAAGCCGTTACTCGCCGGCCATGACGAAGCAATCCACCGACTGACGGCGCAGCGCGTTGCAGGTCGACGTTGCCCGGTTGGCGTCGAAACCCGTGAAGCGCGCCCGGAAATACTGTTGACCGTTCTTCGTCGTCGGGTTGGTGACCGATGACACGCCCGCGAGGAGCCGTCCGGCACGGTCCTGGACGTTCGTCAACGCGCGCTGGGCGTCGTCGATCGAGCCATAGGCTCCGATCTGCACGGCATATCGGCCGCTGGCTGCTTGTGCGACGCTGTCGCGTGGTCTGAAACTTTCCTGCCCGGAGGCAGCGCCAAGTGTGCGAGCCTGGGCGCCGAGAGTCGAAGGCGGCATGCCGCGAATAACAGGCGGCGCGTGCATTTCGTTGCTCGCCACGTTTTGCTTCTTCCGTTCCGCGCGTCTGGCAGGTAACGGCCGAGGCGGCGGTGGCTCATAGGCGGCGACGCGGTGAACTTCGGGGCGCGGGGCCGAGCCTGAGCGGGGCCCTGCCAAATTCGTGGGTGCGAATGCGCGAATAGGAGCGTTTGGCGTCCGGTCCGGCTTGGAAGCCGCGCCGACACGGACGAGTGCGGGCACGGTTTCTCGTACAGGTGGAACGGATGTCGGCGACACGGACCGGTCCGGTGCGCGGTCGGTGCCTTCCATATCCGTCGTCTCGTCGGGTGATGGGGCATCACGACGAGCTTTGTTGCTGATCGGAACGGCGCGAACCTTGAAAATGTGCACAGGTGTTTCCGAGTCTTCCTCTGGCGCGGCGGCGGGTGGTGGTTCGGGGACGCGCGGACGTTCGGGCGTCACGCGGGTTGCTTCCGCGACGGCGATCGCCTGCTGCCGCTTGGCGGGACGCTGGGCAATTTTCGGCTCGCTGCGCAATCTTGCGAGCATAAGCGGCTTGCGCGTCTTGTTCGGAGAGGCCCGCGATAACGCCCGCGTGAGCAGGATGCGCATTTCGGCATTGCGCTCGCCGGCGGTGTCGCCGCCAAAGACGACGCCGACCAGATGACGGTCGCCGCGACGGAGCGAGGTCACGAGATTGAAGCCGGACGCACGCGTGTAGCCGGTTTTGATGCCGTCGATGCCCGCCATACTGTTCAGCATGGTGTTGTGATTGCGGAACGATTTGCCGCCATAGGAAAAGACCCGGGTCGCAAAGAACGGGTAATATTGCGGAAAATCGTCCTGCAGATGCAGAGCTAAGGTCGCCATGTCGCGGGCGGTCGTGATCTGATCGTCGTTGGGAAGGCCGGAGGCGTTTTCGTAGTGCGTGCCGGTCATGCCGATCGCGAGGGCGCGGGTGTTCATCAAGCGCGCGAAATTAGGCTCGCTTCCGCCGATTCTTTCGGCGAGAGCCACGGCGATGTCGTTCGCGGATTTGGTGACGATGGCCTTGATCGCGTCGGCAACAGAGATTTGATCGCCGGGATCAAGGTCGAGCTTCGACGGGGCGGCGTCGGCGGCGTGTTCGGAAATCGTGATTTTGTCAGACATCCGGAGACGGCCGGATTGCAGCGTCTCGAATGTCAGATAGAGCGTCATCATCTTCGTGAGAGACGCCGGGTGGCGTGGCGCATCGCCGTCGGTATTATGCAGGATAGCACCGGTATTGGCGTCCAAGATTAGCGCGGCGTGGCGGTTTCCGCGCGCGTTCGCGCTCGTCTGGGCGAAGCCAAAAACGATCAGTAATGCCGATGCGCACGCAAACGCTCGTCGCAACACGACGCTTTATCCCTCTGGCCGCCCACGATAAGCGGCAAATGCTGACACCCAAATTCCCGAGTTGGCCAATTGTGGCCTCTCGTGAGCGCCCCACCCCTCATTCCTGAAAGGAAGAGCATTGTTTTTAGGCACCTTTTGGGCGTCAAAGAGACTTTTGGCGCTTAATCGATGCCATTCCGAGTGTAGGAACAGAGGACTTCGTTAGCGTTAAGGAAGAGGGTAAAAATTACCTCTTTGGCCGCGCCATTATTGGGCGCTATCCTTGAGTCTGAGGAGGCCTGGACGGGCGGGGCAAAAGGCGGATGCCGGACCTCGATAAGTATGGGCGAGGGCATTGAATTCGTCGCACGGTGTTCCGGAGCCGATGGGTGGAGTGATGGCGCCGGTTGCACCCGGAAACCCACCACGCGATCCATCTCTTGGGGACTGTTGGATGCGTCACTGCGCTCGTTCTATTTTTTGCGCGTCAGCGTGCCTATATTACGGGCTTGAAGAACACGGGTGTTAGCTTGAACATTTGGCAAGAACGACGGGTGTCCGGTCCGGCTGGCGTTTGCGGGGCTGGCGTAACTTTTCTGCCTCCAACGCACGGACGTTGCGGGATACCTTTAGGAGATCCGATGGATTCGGGTTCTACCCGAGGCACGCGATGAAGACGGTGGAGATACATTCCCTCGTGGATGCTGCACGCATGGCAGCGAACGAACCGCCCGATGGACCGCGCCGTGATGACGGCGACGGAGAGTCCAAAACGGGTATTGTTACGAAGACCCGTCCCAAAACGAAGAAGCCGAACCTATATAAGGTTCTTCTGTTGAACGATGACTTCACACCGATGGAGTTCGTGGTTCTCGTACTGCAGCGCTTTTTCAATAAGGGACAGGAGGATGCAACGCGCATCATGCTTCATGTCCACCATAAAGGTGTCGGGATTTGCGGCGTCTATACTTATGAAGTCGCAGAAACCAAGGTGACGCAGGTCATGGACTTTTCGCGCCAGCATGGCCACCCTCTACAATGCACCATGGAGAAAGAGTAGGACTCGATTGACATCGCTCTCCAAAAATCTTGAAGCCTCGCTGCACCGGGCGGTGCAGTACGCCAACGTCCGCCATCACGAATTCGCGACGCTTGAGCATCTGCTTTTGGCGCTGGTTGATGACCGGGATGCCGCGGCGGTGATGCGCGCTTGTTCCGTCGACCTCGAGCAGCTCAGAGCTCGCCTCATCGAATATTTGGATACCGAGCTCAAGCCGATCGTATCCAAGTCGGCGAGGGACGCTCATCCGACGAACTCGTTCCAACGGGTTGTGCAGCGGGCGATCGTCCATGTGCAGACGTCGGGTCGAGAAGAGGTGACCGGGGCGAATGTTCTCGTTGGAATTTTCTCGGAGCGCGAAAGCCACGCGGCCTACTTCCTGCAAGAGCAGGAAATGACGCGTTTCGACGCTGTTCAATACATTGCGCACGGTATCGCCAAGCGGCCCGGCATGTTCGAGCCGCGCACGGTTCGGGGAGTCGATGACGAGGTGAACGCAACGGAAAGCGAAGAGAAGAAACCGGGTGATGCGCTCAACACCTACTGTGTCAACCTCAACAAAAAGGCCCGCGACGGCAAGATCGATCCTTTGATCGGCCGCGAGCAGGAGGTGATGCGCACGATTCAGGTGCTCTGCCGGCGGCAGAAGAACAATCCGCTTCTCGTCGGTGATCCCGGCGTCGGCAAAACCGCAATCGCGGAAGGCTTGGCGCGCAAGATCGTCGGCGGACAAGTGCCGGACGTTCTCAAGGGAGCAACGATCTTCTCGCTCGACATGGGCGCGTTGCTCGCGGGTACGCGGTATCGCGGTGACTTCGAGGAGCGGCTCAAGGCCGTGATGAAAGAGGTCGAGGCCTTTCCGGGCGCCGTTCTGTTCATCGACGAGATCCACACCGTTATCGGTGCCGGTGCGACGTCTGGCGGAGCCATGGATGCTTCCAATCTCTTGAAGCCCGCGTTGCAGTCGGGAACGCTTCGCTGCATCGGCTCGACGACTTACAAGGAGTATCGTCAGCACTTCGAGAAGGACCGAGCGCTCGTCCGCCGGTTCCAGAAGATCGATGTGAAGGAGCCGACCGTCGAGGATGCCATCGAGATCTTGAAGGGCCTCAAGTCCGTCTTCGAGGACTATCACAAGATCAAGTACACGAACGAAGCCATCAAGGCGGCGGTGGAGCTGTCGGCCAGGTACATCCACGACCGGAAGCTACCCGACAAGGCGATCGACGTGATCGACGAGACGGGTGCGTCGCAGATGTTGCTGCCGGAAAGCAAGCGGAAGAAGAAGATCACCACCAAGGAGATCGAGGCGACCGTTGCGACGATGGCGCGTATCCCGCCGAAGACCGTGACGAAGAGCGATGCCGAAATCATCGCCCACATCGGCCGCGATCTGAAACGGCTCGTGTTCGGTCAGGACAAGGCGATCGATGCGCTTTCGAGCGCGATCAAGTTGGCGCGTGCAGGCTTGCGGGAACCCGAGAAGCCAATCGGCTGCTACCTGTTCTCAGGCCCGACGGGCGTCGGCAAGACGGAAGTCGCGAAGCAACTCGCCAACCTCATGGGCGTCGAGCTTCTGCGTTTCGACATGTCGGAATACATGGAGAAGCACACGGTTTCGCGGCTCATCGGTGCGCCTCCGGGCTATGTCGGCTTCGACCAGGGCGGTCTTCTGACAGATGGCGTCGATCAGCATCCTCATTGCGTGCTGCTGCTCGACGAGATCGAGAAGGCGCATCCGGATCTGTTCAACATCCTGTTGCAGGTGATGGACCACGGCAAGCTTACCGACCACAACGGCAAGTCTATCGACTTCCGCAACGTCGTTCTGATCATGACGACGAACGCGGGGGCTTCCGACATGGCCAAGCCGCCGATGGGCTTCAACCGAGCCAAGCGCGAGGGCGAGGATACCGAGGCGGTGACGAAGCTGTTCACGCCGGAGTTCCGCAACCGTCTCGATGCCATTGTGCCGTTCTCTGGGCTCTCGCCCGAGATCATCGCGCAGGTCGTCGAGAAGTTCATCTTCCAGCTCGAAGCACAACTCGCGGATCGCGGTGTTTCGATCGAACTGTCGGATGAGGCGACGCGCTGGCTGGCGGAAAAAGGCTACGACGAGAAGTTCGGTGCCCGGCCTTTGGGTCGTGTCATCCAGGAGTACATCAAGAAACCGCTCGCCGAAGAGTTGTTGTTCGGCAAGCTCGAAAACGGCGGCACGGTGAAGGTGCTTGTGGCTGGCAAGGGGCCGGACCGGACGCTGACGTTCGACTTCCTGCCACTCGATCCTTCGAAGAAGATGAAAACACCGGAAGACGAAGAGACGGACGAAGACGACGGTCCGCAGCCGGTCCTTGCCGACGCGACGCCGAAGAAAGCGCTGTCGGGACCGAAGGAGAAGGGCGACAAGCCCAGCGGTTCCGGCGCGGTGCCAAGCGTGCCGCGGAAGAAGAAGGAAGATTGAGTTTGTTCGTCAGCGGATTTTTGCCGCGCTGAACCAACTTCAAGATTGCAACGCGCCGGGTCATCGCCCGGCGCGTTTTCTTTTTTGCACGCTCGACGTTAGGTGAGGTGGCGTTCGCCGCAGGCTATGGCTTCCGAGCGGTCGAAACCCTGCTATTGACTGCTCGAACAGAAATAGACGATCCGTCCATCTGTAAAAATTCGACAGAGGCCCGATGGGCGCATGAGCCGTGATCTCTCCCACTGGACGCCCCGCCCGCGCCCTTCGCGCGTTGTCATCGATGGCCGTTACACGCGTCTGGAGCCGCTAGATCCGGTACGGCACGGCGATGCGTTGTTTGAACAATCCGCCGCGCTCGGGGCTGATGAGCGTTTCCGCTATCTTTTTGAGGGCCCGCCTGCGACGCGTGCCGACTTGCAGCCATGGCTCGAGACGATGTCTCGGAGCCAGGACCCGATGTTCTGGGCTGTGGTCGATAAGAGCAGCGGCCGCGCCGTGGGCCGCCAAGCGTTTATGCGCATCGAACCGGCGCACGGCGTCATCGAGATCGGATCGATCCTTTGGGGGCCGGCGATTGCACGCACGCGCATAGCGACCGAAGCGCTCTACCTCTTCGCCGAGCACGCTTTCGAAACTCTCGGCTATCGCCGTTTCGAATGGAAATGTCACAACGATAACGAGCCGTCCAAGCGCGCCGCGCGCCGTTTTGGTTTCACCTATGAAGGTCTGTTCCGCCAGCACATGGTGAGCAAAGGAGCCAACCGCGACACCGCCTGGTTCTCGATGCTCGACGAGGAATGGCCGGCACTCAAGGCGGTTTACGAGTCGTGGCTGATGCCTGAAAACTTCGATGAGGCAGGGCGGCAGAGGACGCGATTGACGGTTGCCGCTGCTGGGCTTGGCTAAGAGCGCAAACCGGCCCGACGAGAAATTCGGGCCTGTGCCGGATATCAGGCGAGTGCGGCCTTGAGCTTCTCGGCATTGGCTGCGAGCACGGCCGCGTCTTCCATTTTCCGCGCGTGAATTTGCAGCGGCTGGCCATCGTAGCGTGGCATGACGTGGAAATGCAGATGGAAGACGGTTTGGCCACCTGCCGCCTCGTTGAACTGCGCGATGCTGATACCGTCGGCGTTGAAGGCCGACTTGGCTGCGACGGCGACTTTCTGGACCAGGGGAATGATCTTGGCCAGAACTGCCGGGTCGGCATCGAGGAGGTTGCGCGACGGTGCTTTCGGCACGATCAGCGCATGGCCGTTCGTCTGGGGCATCACATCCATGAAGACGATGGCGTCGGCATCTTCGTAGACCTTGTGGCAGGGGATCTCGCCGCGCAGGATTTTCGCGAAGATGTTCGAGGTATCATACGACATTGGCGGAGTCCCCGTGGGCTGCGCCTTCTCCAATGGGAGAAGGAATTAGGCCTCGTCTTTGCGATAGGGGCCCATTTCGGTCAAGTCGGCATTCAGTTGGGCGACCGCGTCACGCTCCTGCATAAGGAAGCGCTCAACGGCCCGGCGCAATGACATGTCGGCGATCCAATGGGCGGAATAGGTTTCGACGGGCAGGTAGCCGCGCGCAAGTTTATGCTCGCCCTGGGCGCCAGCTTCGACGCGCGGTAGCTTGTTGGCGATGGCGTAATCGATGGCCTGATAATAGCAGAGTTCGAAATGCAAGGCGGGGTGGTGCTCGACCGCGCCCCAATAGCGGCCGAATAGGCAGTCGCCGCCGATCAAGTTCAGTGCTCCGGCAATATATTGACCGTCTCGTTTGGCCAGGACGAGAAGACAGCGCTCGGGCATCGTTTCGCCGAGCAGCGAAAAGAACGTGCGATTGAGGTAGGGGCGTCCCCACTTGCGGTTGCCGGTGTCGGTATAGAACGCGAACATCGCATCCCAATGGTCTTCGGTGATGTCTTTTCCGGAGATCTGTTCGATTTCCATGCCGGGAGTCAAAGCGGCTTGGCGTTCTTTCTTCACGGCCTTGCGTTTGCGCGACGCTAACGTCCCGAGGAAATCGTCGAACGTCGCGTAACCCTGGTTCTGCCAATGGAACTGCTGGCCAACGCGCACGAGGAAGCCGAGGGCCTTCAGGCGAGCGGCCACTTCGGAATCGAGAAACGTCAGATGCACCGACGAAAGACCGCCCTGACGCACGACCTCGATGGCGGCTGCAGCCAAGAGCTGTTCGTCGTTACAGGCATTGTCTCCGGGTTTTACGAGAAGGCGAGGGCCGGGGACAGGCGTGAAGGGGACTGCGATCTGGAGCTTGGGATAATATTGCCCACCTGCGCGCTCGTAGGCGTCGGCCCAGCCGTGGTCGAACACGTATTCGCCTTGGCTGTGCGATTTGACGTATGCGGGGGCGGCCGCAGACATGTTTCCGGCTTCGTCGTTGATGACGAGGTGGCGCGGCAGCCATCCCGTCTGGCGGCCGACGGTGCGGGAGTCTTCGAGCGCTTTCAGGAAGGCATGGCTGACGAACGGATTGTACGTCGCGGCGTCGGGGTTGGCGCATGCATCCCATTGCGCGGCGTCGAGCGTCGCGAGCGAGGGTACGAGATTGACGGCGGTATCTGAAAATATCGGCATCTGGATCGTTGTCGCGCGGGCGCAAAGTCTATGCAACGTCTTGATATAGGATCAAAGCGATCCCAGAGCAGGGCGGTCCCTCGCCTGGGGGCGCGATGTCGCGGCCGCCGCGTTACGGTCTGAAGCCTTCGAAGATCATGGCGTCGGCCCATGTTTCGGCGATGCGGCGCTGTTTCGCCGTTCGCACGGTCCAGGTAAAGACGGGGAGGCCTGAGGTCCGACGGACGAATTCCGTGACGGGCGTCGGCAGAGCATCGACCTCGTAAGCGTAGAAATCCGGAGCCGCTGGGCCGGATTCGAGCAGATCGCGCAAAGCATCGGAGCGGGCTTTTCCGATCTTACGCGGCCACCATCCCGCACCCGCGTAGCTTCCGGAAATGATCCCTCTGAGAATCTCGGGAGCGGCCGTTCTTATGGCGGCCATGACAGCAGGGTCGAACGACATCAACGCGACCGGCCCCGGATATTTCGAAACTTGCGATGCGACGCTGGCGATGAAATTCTTTTCGGGCGGTTGCCATTCGCTTTTGATCTCGATGAGAAGAGGCACTTGGCCCGCGACGAGATCGAGGAGCGCGGCAAGTGTCAGGATCGGCGTTTCCCCGTCGCGATAGCGCAGCGTCTTGAGATCGCTTTCCTTGAGGTCGGCAATGGCGCCACGCGCGGCAACAAGCCGTTGCAAGGTTTCATCGTGGAAAACGATCGGGACGCCGCGCTTGATCGGCCTAATATCGCATTCGATGCCGTAGCCTCCCGCGATCGCGGCCTCGAATGCCGGGCCTGTATTCTCAATGATCCCGCGCTTGGCGTCGTGCAATCCACGGTGTGCAAACGGCCGGAAGAAATCGGCTGGGCCGGACATGGCGTCAGCGGATTTTGAAGATCGCGTCGATTTCGACGCAGGCGTTCAACGGCAAGCTCGCGACGCCGACGGCCGACCTCGTGTGACGGCCGGCATCGCCGAGGACGGATACGAGCAGATCCGACGCGCCGTTGATGACTTTCGGCTGATCGGTGAAGTCAGGTGTCGATGCGACGAAGCCGGTCAACCGCAAGACCTGAGCAACGCGGTTCAGATCGCCGAGCGCGGCTTTGGCCTGCGCCAGCAAATTGAGCGCGCAATGTCGGGCGGCTTCCTGGCCCTGCTCAACGGAAAGGGCGCCGCCAAGCGTTCCAATCAGCACGCGGCCGGTGCCGTCCTTGGAGATCTGGCCCGATATGAAGAGTTGATCGCCAGAGAGAAGAAAGGGCACGTAATTGGCGACGGGTTGCGGGGCTTCCGGCAGTTTCAGGCCCAATTCAGTGAGCCGCTCGTCGATGGAGGTCATTGAAAGATTACTCGATGTTTAGGTTGTCCGGCAGTTTGTGGCCGCCGCACGGCCTCTTTGCAATGCTTTATCTGGCAACTAGAGTGCTGTAGCTATAAACTACTCCGACCTGAGAGCGAGCTAAGTCCGATGATCCCGCGTTTTGGCTACGCATTGGTAGCGATCTTTGCCCTCGCCTCCGAAATGGCGAGCCATTCGGCAATGGCCGCCGACCTTACGCCATTCGCTCCTCATCGCGCCGTTTATGACCTGTCGTTGGGCGACGCGTCGGCGGGCTCCGGCGTCACCGGCGTCTCGGGGCGGATGGTCTATGAACTCAAAGGTTCGTCGTGCGATGGGTATACGCAGAATATGCGCTTCGTCACCGTGATGACGAACCAGGACGGCGCCGAGACGGTAAGCGATCTTAGAAATTCGAGCTGGGAAGAGGCCGACGCCAAGAAGCTCCGATTTTCCTCCACGCAGTATCAGAATGACGAGCTTGCGGATTCGAGCCAGGGCGATGCGCTGAGGACGAAGGGCGGGACACCGGTTGTCGGCGTCGATCTCGTGAAGCCAGCCAAGAAGCGTGTCTCTCTGCCGACCGACATCTATTTCCCGATGCAGCACGCTTCGACTTTAGTCCAGGCCGCCAAGAGCGGGGTCAAGATGTTTGCGGCCAATCTCTACGACGGCTCGGAGAAGGGTGAGAAATATTATCTGACCAATACGATCATCGGCAAAAAGTTCGGGACCGGGGCGCCGGCGTCTGCCGGTACGTTCAAGGGCGCAGACCGGCTGGCGGCGGTTGAGTCCTGGCCGATGGCGATCAGTTATTTCGATGCCGGTAAGGATCGTGAAGATCAGACGCCGGCCTATGAATTGTCGTTCCGCTATTTCGAGGACGGCGTGACGAGTGACCTCAAGATCGACTACGGCGAGTTCTCGATCAAAGGCACGCTCAAAGAGCTGACGTTCCTTGATCCGGGCAAATGCCCAGCGGCGGACAAGACTTCGCGCTGATCGGTTAAAACTCCGTCGGCCCTGCGAGGAGCCGGTGAGCCGGTGCGATGGTGGCGGGATCGATCCCGGCTTCCTGGCAGAAGGCCAGAAGAAGACCTTCATCAGACAAAAGGTAATCTAGCGTCGCGAGCTGCAGCTCGCGAGAGGAGGCGACGGTTCGGAGGTCGTCGGGTGTGCTTCCGGTGAGGGCCAGGAACCGCGAAATCTGCTTTGGGTCGGCCAATACGAAAGCTAGCACCTGCAACGCGAGTGCTTCCGCCCGATCTTCGGTGAGGCGCTGTGTTTTCGGTCGGAACATATTGGTTACCTAATCATCGATGTGTCTTTAACTGTTGGTTACCGCTTTCGAGGGCAAAGTCGAGCGCCGGTTCTGGCCAGAATCGGTGCACAACGGCCGCAATGGAGAGTGGGCGGTTGCTATGACGTATCAAGAAACCAGAGCGAACGTCGAGCGCCGTGTGCCGGAGTCGCGGCTTGGTACGCGGTCCGTCCTGATCGTCGAAGACAACGAGCTCAACATGAAGCTCTTCAACGATCTGCTCGTTGCGCATGGTTACAAAACCATTCAGACGCGGAATGGCTTCGAGGCACTCGATCTTGCACGCCGTCATCGCCCCGATCTCATCCTGATGGACATCCAGCTACCGGAAGTTTCGGGGCTTGAGGTGACGCGATGGCTGAAGGACGACGATGCGCTTTGTCAGATTCCGATTGTTGCGGTTACGGCCTTCGCAATGAAGGGCGATGAAGAGAGAATTCGGTCTGGCGGTTGCGAGGCGTATATCTCAAAGCCGATTTCAGTTTCCTCGTTTCTTGAAACAGTTCGGAAGTTTATCGGGTCTTCGAGGCCATAGTTTCCTTTGCAGATTTTTGATCCATGACCGCCCGCGTCCTTATCGTCGATGACATTCTCGCGAACGTGAAGCTTCTCGAAGCGAGGCTTCAGGCCGAATATTTCGATGTTCTGACGGCGAACAACGGACAACAGGCACTCGACGTTCTTGCGCGCGAGAGCGTCGACGTCGTGCTTCTCGATGTCATGATGCCGGGCATGGACGGATTTGAAACCTGCCGCCGCATCAAAGGCAGCCACGACACTCATCACATTCCCGTCGTCATGGTTACGGCGCTCGATCAGCCTGCCGACAAGGTGCTCGGTCTAGAAAGCGGCGCCGACGATTTTTTGACGAAGCCCGTCGATGACATCGCGCTCGTGACGCGCGTGAAGAATCTCGCGCGTCTCAAGATGCTGAACGACGAGATGATAATGCGCGCGTCGACAGGCAAGGAAATGGGCATTCCCGACGACGGATCGCTGGCGCGCGCGCTTTCGGCCCGGTCGGGACGCGTTTTGCTGGTCGACGATCATCCGCGTTCGGCGGCGCGGTTGCTTGAAGTGCTGTCGCGCGCCAACGATGCTCAGCTGGAGCCGGATTGTCAAACTGCGCTGGTTCGGATCGCAGAAAACAATTTCGATCTCCTGATCGTCAGCCTTTCGATGCAGGGCGCGGACGGCTTGCGGCTTTGCTCGCAGGTGCGTTCCCTGGAGCGGACGCGGCACCTTCCGGTCATTATGCTGGTCGAGCCGGGCGATGAAGCACGCTTGCTTCGCGGTCTTGACATGGGCGTTAACGACTACCTGATGCGGCCGATCGATCAGCATGAGCTGCTCGCGCGTGTCAAAACGCAGATCCGGCGCAAGCGGCATTCCGATTTTCTCCGGCATCGCTTGGCCGAGACCGTGGAGCTGTCGATTACGGATTCCCTCACCGGGCTTCATAATCGGCGCTACATGGAAGGGCATTTGAGGACGCTTGTTTCGGAAGCGATACGGACGGGACGAAGCTTGTCGATGCTCGTCGCGGATATCGATCATTTCAAGAACGTGAACGATACCTACGGCCATGATGTCGGCGATGCCGTCCTCAAGGAATTTTCCGTTCGGCTTAAGCGGAACACGCGCGGCGTCGATCTTGCCTGCCGGCTCGGCGGCGAAGAGTTCGTGATCATCATGCCGGACACCGATCTCGCACATGCGTATCAGGTGGGGGAGCGGTTGCGCGCTTGCGTGGCGTCCGACGAGTTCATGATCGGCGACGGGCGGAATATCCGCATGACGGCGAGCGTCGGAATCGGAACGCTGGAGACGCCTGACGACACGCCTGCGATCATGTTCAAGCGCGCCGATAACGCCCTCTACACCGCTAAGCGACGAGGGCGAAATCGTGTCGTCTCCGACGCGGCGTAAATGCTACTTTAGTTGAAACCGGCGTTGCTTTCGGGCAATTTACACAGCGGTGGACGCGCGCCGGTTCGATGCTGTTCCGCAAATATTCAATTTTTTCTTTGGCTTAGGGAAAATCTTGATATGCGAGCGCTTGCGTGAATCGTAGCGCCAGTGACACAGTAAAGCAGTTGTTGCTTTCTGGATCGTATTCTGGCACCAATCTACGCGTCATTGTGGGGATAAACAGGAATTTTGCGAACTCGACGCTGATCTCGCGGGCCTTAGCTGTGAGACGGCGATCTTGAAATCCCGCGCTATCGGGCCCGCCGCATAGCCTGGTAGAGTGGGTATGATCGAACCAAGCGACCACACGAGTGGCCTCCTCGAACGGTTGCGGAGGATCGATCGCGAAGCTGGGTGAGGAACAACGCCCTCTTTGAACCTCGCCCGGTCGTGGCCAGGGTTGTGAAGCTGTCTCGGAACGATTTACCCCGCTGCCGAGTTTGCTTTTAGCCCTGGCCACATTACTGACCCAGAGCCTCATCACAGCGATTGATTTGCGTCAGTTTTGGCCAAAAAAGGCCGAACGAACTCTTACTTAATCTTTGTTTCTTTGAATTCGACGTGCTTGCGCACGACCGGATCGTACTTCTTGAAAACAAGCTTTTCAGTCGACGTGCGCGGATTCTTCTTCGTGACATAGAAGAAGCCGGTTCCGGCAGACGACAACAATTTGATTTTCTGCGTAACTGGCTTCGCCATGGATCGTGGCCTTAACTAAAAAATGCCAAGAAGCTTGGCGAGGGAGCGCGCAACATACGCGCCAACTTTGCCGTGTCAAGGCGTCGGAGGTGCGACTTTACACGATATTAGGTCCCGGCGAAAGGTTGAGCCGTCGGAATAATAGAATGGCAGTGGCTCGACCGTATCTCCGAAGTCACGGGTGGCTCTAAAGACGGAGGCGACGTCATCGAGAACGAGCCTCGTGATGTTGGGCAGATCGAGTTTTCCAGCTTTCGGTAGAGTGAACCAGCCGATATCGAGCAGCTCGCCATCCGTGGCCGCGGGAGGGGCGGACAGGGCGTTCGCGTTGGCGAGGAAGAACCACGTATCATAGCGGCGGACGCGCCCTGGCGGCGTGATCGCGCGCGCCAGCGGAATGAGATGCTTCGGAGCCGGTGCCTGTCCGGAGGCCGCGAATGTCTGCCATACGGGGCCGGGATCGGGCAGTGCGTTAGCGCTGCCGATAAGCAAGCCGGTTTCCTCGTAAAGCTCGCGAATGCCAGCGAGCGCAAAGGGCTTGATCGCACGGGCAAGATCGTTCGGCGAAAACGGTTCAGCGAAGCGATCGGCAAACTGCCGGTCCTCCTCCTCGACGCGGCCGCCGGGAAACACCCATTTGTTGGGCAGGAAGACCTGGTCTGCGTGACGCTTCCCCATAAGCAATTTGGGCTCGCTGCCGGAGATGTCAGCAACGAGAAGGCAAGTGGCGTCGCGGATCGGGACGTCGATCGTTGCGTCATCCCCTCGTCCCGCGGCCATCGCCGTCATGGTGTCAGGCTGCCGTCTCGGGGGGAGGAGGGCGGTAATGGTTCGGGCTCATCCATGCTTGGGTCGCCGAAACCGTGCATTCGCAGTGCCCATTGATACCCGATCAGCGCGCCCTTCACGCGCGGCAAGAGCCAGAGGCTCAAAATGACGAGCGCCGGCAGCCAGATCGCGAGTTGCACCCATGTGGGCGGAGAATAGAGCCGTTCCAGAATGAGGATACCGCCGACAACAACGTGGGCCGTGATGGTCATGACGAAGTAGGGCGGAGCGTCATCGGCGCGCTGATGAAAAAGTTCGGTACCGCAATCGGGGCAGAGGTCGTTGACCTTGAGATATTTGCCGTAGATCTGGCCGGTTCCGCAATGGGGGCAGCGTTCGCCCCAGCCACGCCGCAGCGCTTGCCAGCAATCGCGATCCGAGCCGTCGTCTTGCGGAAGAATATTGTCGACTGGGTTTGCCATGGGATCGTGATGGCGTCTCTTTGCCGCGAGGTCAAGTTCCGGCGAGGTCATGGCGGGCATCCTATTTTGCCGCCTCAGCGCCTCTGGCCGCGAAACTTTCCGTATTTTCTCTTCCCGGAATTGTCACGGTTCCTGGGAACGCCTGCGCCGAAATTGCCGCGCGACGGTTCCGTCAGCATCTCGAAGCGCAAGGCGCCTGCTGACGGTATGGCTTCGAGGAGGCGGACTTCGACGGTATCGCCCAAACGATAACCGGCGCCGGACCGGGCTCCGACAAGCGCGTGCGCGGCTTCGACGTGGTGGTAATAATCGTTGCCGAGACTTGAAATCGGGATGTAGCCGTCGGCGCCGGTATCCTTGAGCTTCACGAACAGCCCAGAGCGGGTCACGCCTGCGACGCGGGCGTGAAATGTGGTGCCGACGCGATCGGCGAGATGTGCCGCGATCAGGCGATCGGTGGTCTCGCGTTCGGCCGACATGGCGCGCCGTTCGGTATCGGAGATCGCCTTTGCGACGGTCGCGAGGCGCGGGATTTCCTCGTCCGTTAGTCCATCGGGACCAAGGTTCAGCGCGCGGATCAGCGCCCGATGCACGATAAGATCGGCGTAGCGCCGGATGGGTGACGTAAAGTGCGCATAGCGGACGAGATTCAAGCCGAAGTGCCCGATGTTCTTCGGATTGTATTCGGCCTGCGATTGCGAGCGCAGGATCACTTCGCTGATAAGATCCGGCACGGGCAGATCTTTTGCCTGCTCGAGAACGCGATTGAATGCTTCCGGCTTCAGCGCGCCGGCGTGCGGAATTTTCATGTCGAGCGTTTCGAGGAAGTCGCGAAGGCCTTTGAGTTTCTCGGGGCTCGGCTGATCGTGGATGCGATAGACGAGGGGAAGGCGCTTTTCCTCCAGCGTCTCGGCGGCGGCGACGTTCGCCTGGATCATGAATTCTTCGATGAGGCGATGCGCTTCGAGGCGTTCCGGCGTAACGACGCGCGCGACCCGGCCCTGGTCGTCGAGAACGATCCGGCGTTCGGGCAGATCGAGATCGAGCGGTCCGCGCTTGTTGCGCGCGGTGGCGACAGCGCGATAAGCGGCCCAAAGCGGCAGCAGCGCGCGCTCCATCAGCGGAGCACATTTCTCTGACGGGTTGCCGTCGATGGCCGCCTGGGCTTCCTGATACGAGAGCTTCGCCGCCGATTTCATCATGGCGCGCACGAACGCGTGGCTGCGCTTCTCGCCGTGTTTGTCGAACACCATACGCACGGCGAGGCAGGGGCGTTCTTCAAGTTCGCGCAACGAGCATAGGTCGTTCGATATTTTCTCGGGAAGCATCGGCACGACGCGGTCGGGGAAGTAGACCGAGTTGCCCCGGAGTTGCGCCTCGCGGTCGAGCTTCGATCCTGGACGGATGTACTGCGCCACATCTGCAATGGCGACAGTCACGACGAAGCCGCCGGAATTCTTGGCGTCCGGGTCGGGCGTGGCATGAACGGCATCGTCGTGGTCGCGGGCGTCGATCGGATCGATCGTCAAAAGCGGCAGGCTGCGAAGATCCGTGCGGCCATCCATCGTCGGGGGCGTCAGCGTTTCGCATTCCTGCAAGACGGATTCCGGAAAGTCTTCCGGAATGCCATGCGCGTGGATGGCGATGAGCGAGATTTTTCGCTGGTCGTCGGGATTGCCGAGGCTTTCGACGATCTCGGCGCGCGGCGTCGCGAAGCGGCCGCTGCGGACGAGTTGGAAGCGAACGAGATCGCCGTCGTCGGCTCCGCCCATGTCGCCGGGTAGGATCGACCAACTCTTCAATTCCTTGCGGTCGATCGGCTCGATTGTGCCGCCGCCGCGCTTCGATGCGCGAAAAATGCCGAGGAGACGGCGCTTCTCGCGCGGGAGTTTCTTGACCGGCGTCGCTTCGTAGGATGCGGCGCCGCTGCCGCGCGGCAGTTTCTGGAGGCGCGCGAGAATGTGGTCGCCGATGCCGTATTCGGCGTTACGTTCACCGCGAGCGGCGATGATTCGGACGAGGGGGCGCTTGCCGTCCGACTCCTCCCATTGCAAGGGCTTGGCGATGAGATCGCCGTCATCATCGCGGCCGGTGATTTCGAGCGGGGTAACGGGCGCCAGTTTGCCTTTTTCGCGCAAGTGTTTCTTGTCGCCCGCGAGCGAACCTTCTTCCGCCATTTCGGCGAGCACGCGCTTCAAAGCTATTTTCGCGCCGCCCGAAACTCCGAATGCGCGCGCGATTTCACGCTTTCCAGCCTTGCCGGGTGCGGAATTCAGGAACTCAAGGATTTGCTCCTTGCTCGGCAGACCACCGTTGGCGGGGGCTCGCGCCGGAATCGTCTTGCGGGCCACCTGTGCGCCTCGTCGGTTTGCGGTCAGGCCTTCGCCCTTGCGAGTTTCTTTGCTCCGGCGGGCGCCGAAGCGGATTTCTTGGCAGGCGGCTTCGCGGCCTTGGGCGCGGCCGGTTTCGACTCTGCCTTCGGAGCGGACTTAGCGGTCTTCGTCGCTTTCGTGGGCTTTGCGTCTTTGGTCGCTTTGGCTTTGGCGCCGCGCGCGGGTTTCCCCTTCTTACCACCGCCGTTGGCGATGCGTTCGGCGAGAAGCGCGACGGCCTCGTCCATTGTCAAAGACGTCGGATCCTTGGCGCGAGGAACGGTGGCGTTGACCTTGTTGTGTGTGACGTAGGGGCCGTAGCGGCCTTCGAGAACTTGCACCGGGCCGCCTTCGCTCGGGTGCGCGCCCAAATCCTTGACGACCTTCGGAGCGTTGCGCTGGAAGCGGCTTTTGCCGCCGCCCGCGCGCTTCTCGGCGATGAGCGTCACGGCGCGATTGAGCCCGACGGAGAAGACGTCTTCAAGGCTTTCGAGATTGACGTAGGTCTTCGCGCCGTCGTTCTCGTGAACGATGAAGGGTCCGAAGCGGCCGAGGCCAGCGGTGATCGCGCCGCCTTCCGTCGGATGCATGCCGACTTCGCGCGGCAGCGAGAGAAGCTGCATCGCTTTTTCGAAATCGAGAGTGGCGGCGTCGATGCCCTTCGGAATGCTCGAGCGCTTCGGCTTCTCGTCGCCCACGGCTTCGCCGAGCTGAATATAGGGCCCGAACCGGCCGGTGCGCAGCGTGACCGCGACACCGTCGTCGTTATATCCGAGCACCTTACCGTCGAGAGCGGCCGCATCACTGTCGGCGTTTTGCGTGAGTTGGCGCGTGTAGTTGCATTCGGGATAGTTTCCGCAGCCGATGAAGGCGCCGTACTTGCCCGAGATCTTGAGGCTCAAGCGGCCGGATCCGCACTTCGGGCAGAGGCGGGGATCGCTGCCGTCGCCCTTATCCGGGAAGACGTGCGGTCCGAGCATTTCGTTGAGCGCTTCGAGAACGTCGCCGACGCGGAGATCCTTGATCTCGCCGACTGCGGCCATGAAGTCGCGCCAGAAATCGCGTAGCACGACTTTATATTCAAGCTCGTTGTTCGAGATGAGATCGAGCTTTTCTTCCAGGTCGGCTGTGAAATCGTATTCGACGTAGCGCTTGAAGAAGCTTTCGAGGAAAGCGATGACAAGACGGCCTTTGTCCTCGGGGACGAGGCGCTTCTTGTCGATGCGGACGTAATCGCGGTCGACCAGCACCGCCATCGTCGAGGCGTAGGTCGACGGACGGCCGATACCGAGCTCTTCCATGCGCTTCACCAGCGTCGCTTCGGAGAAGCGCGGCGGCGGCTGCGTGAAATGCTGGTCGGCGTTGATTTCTTTGTCTTTGAGGTGATCACCGACGGCAAGCGGCGGCAGACGGCGATTGTCGTCGTCTTCGGACGTGTCGTCCTTGCCCTTCTCGATGGTGCGGACCCGGTCGTCGCGGCCTTCCTCGTAGACTTTGAGAAAACCGTCGAACATCAGGACCGAGCCATTGGCGCGGACACCATAAACTTTACCGTCGCTGCCTTTGACTTCAATTTCGGCGGTCGTCTGCTCGATATCGGCCGCCGCCATCTGGCTAGCGATGGCGCGCTTCCAGATCAGCTCGTAAAGAGCGGCCTGATCCTTTTGGAGGTGCTTGCGGACTTGGTCCGGCTTGCGGCGCGGATCAGTCGGGCGGATCGCTTCGTGCGCTTCCTGGGCGTTCTTGGCCTTGGTTTTGTACTCGCGCGCAAATGGTGTGTAGTTTCGGCCGAATTCGGCCGAGATCAGGTCGCGGATCTGGCTGACCGCTTCGGGAACGATCTGAACGCCGTCCGTTCGCATATATGTAATGAGGCCGACGGTCTCGCCGCCGATATCGACGCCTTCGTAAAGGCGCTGGGCGATCTGCATCGTCTGCTTGGCCGAAAAGCCGAGTTTGCGCGACGCATCCATCTGGAGCGTCGACGTCGTGAACGGCGCATACGGATTGCGCTTCGTCGCCTTCTTTTCAACAGAGGCAACGCGGAAATCCTGCCCGATCAAAGCCTTTCTGATCGCAGTGGCGGTCGCCTCGTCCTTGATGTCGAGCTTCTTCAGCGCGGTGCCGGCGATATTGACAAGGCGGGCGCGGACGTCCTCGCCCTTCGCCGTCGAGAGGAGGGCTTCGATCGTCCAGTATTCTTCGGTTTTGAACGCCTCGATTTCGGCTTCGCGGTCACAGACGAGCCGCAGGGCGACGGACTGAACGCGTCCAGCCGAGCGCGACCCGGGGAGCTTGCGCCACAGCACAGGGGAGAGCGTGAAACCAACGAGATAGTCTAGGGCACGGCGGGCGAGATAGGCGTCAACGAGGGGCTCGTCGATCTGGCGCGGTTCTTTCAGTGCGGCGAGGATCGACTGCTTGGTGATGGCGTTGAACGCTACGCGCTCAACCTCCGTTTCCTTCTTCAGCGCTTTCTTCTCGCGGAGGATCTGGAGGATGTGCCAGGAAATGGCCTCGCCTTCGCGATCAGGGTCGGTCGCGAGGATCAGCTTGTCGGCCTTTTTCAACGCCTCGGCGATTTCACGCATGATCTTCTGGGACTTCGGATCGACTTCCCAGTGCATCATGAAGTCGGAGTCGGGCTCGACGGAGCCATCCTTGGGCGGCAGGTCACGCACGTGTCCGTAGGACGCGATGACCTTGTAATTTGAACCCAAATATTTGTTGATCGTCTTGGCCTTAGCGGCGGATTCGACGATGACGACGTTCATTTGGCGATTTTGCTCCAGGCGCCGTTACACCCGCATTTGCTGCGGATCAGCGGTCCTCTATCTGGTGCCGCTCGGCGGGCCGGGAACATGGTTGATCGCCGCAGCGCTGTCAAATCCCAGGTTGCTTCAATCCTGGGTTGCCGTATTATTAATATTGCCACTTTTTAGGGAGTAGTATACGTTACGGCATATTATACTTCACGTACCAACGGGCAGGTGCTAGATGAATGCACCAGCCGCTTTCGTATGGGAAGCTAAGAGCTTCAGGCTGGTTAGCCTGGGGGAAATCATTGCCATGTACTCCTTGCCTGTTGGAGAACTCGTTCGTGCCGCAAACTGGATTGCTAGTTGGGCTCAAGCAATGCGCGCGCTTGGAACAGAAAATCCTACGGTAATCACAAACCCAGATTTCGGGCAGCTGCGCGATCACATCTCGCGCGTTCATTCCATAGCGAATGATATTGGCCTCAAAGGCATTGCGTCCGACGCGGATAACGTGCGCGTTCTGCTTGATCGAGGCGTCCCTAACGAGCACGGGGTATTGTTCTCAGCAATCAATCTGCAGAGGCTACACGCCTCTATGACAGCGCTTGGAAATCGAATGCCGACGGACCTTGAGGGGCCAACGGCGTTGATCGTATCGCCCAACAAGATCGAACTTTACGCGCAACCTGCACCGCTTTTCGGCGAAGACGTCGATCTCAAATTTAAGAAAAAGGCACGGTTCGAAATAGCCGAGGCTGGCAAATGCCTCGCGCTGGAACGCTGGACCGGCGCGGTTTGCCATCTCATGCGCACAGTTGAAGTCGGACTGGAGGCAATTCGGACTTGCTTAGGGTTGCCGACACCGACAAGAGGCCAGCATAAGGCGTGGGGGGCGGTCCTGAAGGTGATCAAAGATGAAATCGAAGCGCGGGAAAGTCTTATGCATCCACGGCAGTGGACCGATTTAGCCGATAAGAAATTTTTCGACCGCATCCACATGGCGCTTGTGTCCATTAAGGACGGCTGCCGAGACGACACCATGCACGTCGAAAGCGTTTACACGGAAGATGAGGCTATGCATTTATTCGCCTTGACCAAGGGCTTTATGCAGAAGGTGGCTTCCCGCCTCGACGAGCATGGAGTGCCCCTGGCTTAGAGGACGGTTTCTCGCGCGCGATTCGCAAAAATGCGCCTTCGAAATCTTCCTCTTTTGAACTTACGCCCGCTTCTTTAGCCGCCTGCCTGAAGCGCTTCGATTGTTCCGCTGGTGTTAGTTCTGGTTCTTTGCGTTTAGGCATCGTGTTGGCGTCTTTCTCGAAGGAATAGCTAGCGGATAACCACGAAGGATGGGGCCACAATGATGCTGCAACAATATCGTAAGATGGGCGAGTTAATTTCACAAATCGGATACGACGCGTCTAAGATTTTTTCAAACGAGCACGAATATTATCAAACATTCGATCAAGCGATACGTTCAAAGCATGAGCCGCGTTGTCCTGTGCAACAGGATCAGTTGATTCAATCCTTACCTTGGAAAGTTCGCTTGAAAGGGACTTTGCAAGAATGTCGAGCCTTTGGACGGCGGTTTCTTTTTCGGCGTTCCCCAACGTAAGGAACATTTGAAAAATCAATTCTATCATCAGTCGTTGAGCGTGAAGATCTGGAGTGATCTCCGCGAACAATTGCTCGGTTTCCAACTCAGTCATTTGTTGCTCTCCGAGTCGGGTTTCTTAGACCGCTTTAGTGCCCATTCTGTTGTTTTTGGATCAGGCGCTACCAGCGGCACGGTACGTAAGGCGCTTACCTTTTGCGCCGTTTAAAAGTTGATCCGCGCGCTGCTGGTCGTTCACTCCCAACGCAATGCGCGCGTTGTAGCGAAAGTCAAATTCCGCAAGGTACCGATGCAAGTGCTTTTCGTTGCAATGCTGGTACGTACCCTTCATTCCGCGCTTGAAGACGCTGAAGTACGACTCAACCGTGTTCGTGTGAATTTCGCCGCGAACGTACTCGGCAATCCCATGGTTGACGGTATCGTATCCTGCGAAGCCGACTTCAAACGGCCCGTAGTAAGACGCCGTATCGGTGACGATCTTCGTCTCTTTGTCGATGTTGGCGCGGGCAATCGGAACGACGTTCGCGATGTTTGCCTTTTCGATATGAAAGCTCCGAGCTTCTCCGCCACGTTCAACGAGCGTCAGCACGGCGTGCTTGTGCGAAAGTCCGCGACGGATCGGCATGCCTTTCTTGTTGCCAAAGAACGTCTCATCCACTTCTACGACGCTGCCAGAACCGCCCATCGGTGGCGCAAGGCCGCCGGACCGCATCGCCTCACGGATACGGTGCGACATGAACCAGGCCGACTTGAGCGTGATGCCAAGCATCCGGTGAAGCTGGTTAGACGAGATGCCCTTCTTGCTGGCAGCCAGCAGCGCAATGGCCTGAAGCCACATCCGCAGTGGGATATGGCTGTCTTCGAAGATCGTTCCGACCTTGACGGTGAAAGGCTTGCGGCAGTCTTTGCACTTGTAGACGCCGATCCGGGTGCTCTTGCCCTGAAGTTTCGTAACACGGTCATGCTTGCCGCCGCACTTCGGGCACACCGGACCCTCTGGCCACAAGTGAGCTTCGACCCAATCGTAGGCCGCCTGCTCATCGTGGAAACGCTTGTGCGAAAGAACGTCTGTCATGGCCAGTCTCCCTATGTAGATCACCATAGGGAATTGGCCGTGGTACGTCAAGTATAATATGCCGATACGTTAAGCATATCGAAAATGGCGGGAATGATCTCAGGCGTGATGGACGATTTGCACAATAGCGGGCTTTCCGGCCGGGCGGGGGGCGAGCGGCGGGATCACCTCGAGTATCTAGCTGATCTGCTGGGCGAATTGCAGCAGATGGCGGAACGCGAGGGCTGCCACAAGCTGTCTCGTATGCTCGCCATATCGCACGCTGAGGCTCAGCGCGAGACGCATCGCCGGGGTACATAAGAGACGCATTCTTCATTATGGTGCTTTCAGCGCTCATCCCCAGTTAGGGGGCTTTCAGCGCCACTAGGCTGTGGCCCTGCCGCTCGATGCGTCCGGCAAGGTCAAGCTCCAGGAGAGCAACCTGCACGATTTGGGCGTTGAGGCCGGTCTGGCGCGCGATCGCGTCGACGGCGACGGGCGCCGGTCCCAGTGCAGTGAGAACGGCATTCAGCGCATCTTCGGCGGGAAAGTCGGTTCCCGGAGACGGCGGGATGGTCTGGTCCGCCGACGTGGGCTCAGGTCCCGCGTAATCGAACCGGTGTTCCGCCAAGCCGAGAATGGGGCGCAGGACGTCGATGATATCGTCCGCTTCCGTCACCAGCATAGCGCCCTGCTTGATCAGCCGGTTGGTTCCTTCCGCGCGCGGATCGAGTGGGTGGCCTGGGACGGAGAAGACCTCGCGTCCAAGTTCGTTGGCGTATCGGGCGGTTACAAGTGTTCCGGAGCGCGAGGCAGCTTCAACAACAACGACGCCGTAGACCAAGCCCGCGATGATGCGATTTCGGCGCGGGAAGTCTTTGTCGCGCGGTTGGAGGCCGGGCGGCCGTTCCGTGACGAGGCATCCCTCGGACGCAATACGGGCCTGTAACTCGGCGTGTTCCGGTGGATAGACCCAGTCGATGCCGCCCGCGACCACCGCGATGGTGCCTCGCGCCAGAGAGGCTTCGTGCGCGGCCCGGTCGATCCCGCGCGCCAGCCCCGAAACGATGACGAAGCCCGCTTCCGCCAATTGGGTCGCGAACAGCTTTGTCAGTTGGACGCCTGCGGCGGAGCATTGCCGCGAGCCGACGATGGCGATGGCTGGCCGTTTCAAAAACTCTTGATTGCCTTTGACGTAGAGCATCGGCGGCGGCGCTTCGATGCGTGCCAGAATGGCGGGATAGTCACGTTCGACCGTAAAGAGCGGAACGGCACCGATGCGTTGCGCAGTTGCAAGTTCGCGTTCGGCGTCGGCCTTTGGGCAAATGCGGATGGGGCGTCCGGAACCACCGCGACGCGAAAGGGAGGGGAGCACCTCCAGAGCTTTGGACGCTCCGCCATAATAATTGATGAGGTCGCGAAACGTGACCGGGCCGACGTTCTCCGACCGGATCAAGCGCAGGCACGCGAGCTTTTCCTCGTCGGAGAGTTTCGCGGGCGGAGGAGCAGATGGATCGCTGAAAAGTTCCGGCTGATCAGGTTTTGGAGCCAATTCTCGGCTCCTCTCCAGCTATCAGCCGTTCGATATTGGCGCGATGTTTGATGAGGACTATCGCGCTCATCAGGGTGGTCACGGTTGCGAGATCGCGTTCACCCCAAATCCACGCTGCGATTGGCACGGCAATCGTTGCAACGATGGCGGCGAGCGAAGATATCCGACCGAGCTTGGCGACGGCGAGCCAAAGCACCGCGAAGACGACCGCCAACTGCCATGCAAGCGCGATCAGAACGCCGAGATACGTCGCGACGCCCTTACCGCCTTTGAACCCAAGCCAGACCGGAAACACATGGCCGAGAAAGGCTGTGAGACCGGCGATCATCGCGGCCGTTTCGCCAAGCGTGTGCCGTGCGATCAGAACGGCGACGGCACCTTTGGCGGCGTCGAGTAGAAGCGTCGCGGCTGCAAGCTTCTTATTGCCGGTTCTTAGAACATTGGTGGCGCCAATATTGCCCGAGCCGATGCTGCGGATATCGCCCAGTCCGGCGGCGCGCGTGAGGAGAAGGCCGAACGGAATGGAGCCTAGAAGATAACCGAGAATAGCCGCGATGATGATCGCAGGCCATGAGCCGTCGGCCGTCAGCAATGCCAAGGGTGGCAACAAGCTCATGACTGAAATCTCTCGTATGACGAATTCGGCATTCACGAGAGAATTACTGCCTAGGTACGCTCGACACCAGCATATTCAAAGACCGTTTGGCCAGCGACCATCGTTCGGAGAACGCGGCCTTGCATCTTGGCCTCATCGAATGGCGTATTCTTCGAGCGAGACCGCAGCAAGTCCTTGTTCACGACCCACGGCTCGCCGGGATCGAACAGCACAAGATCTGCAATAGCGCCTTTGGCCAAGCGTCCCGAATGGAGGCCCAACAGTCGCGCCGGATTGATGGTCAGAGCCTTCAACATCGCCGACAAGGTCATGTCGCCGGAGTGAACGAGACGGAGCGCCGCCGAGAGCAGCGTTTCGAGGCCGACGGCGCCGTCTGCAGCTTCCGCGAACGGCCGGCGTTTGGTGTCGGCGTCCTGGGGGTCGTGGCTTGAGACGATGATATCGACATCGCCGTTCGCGACCGCCTGCACCATGGCGACACGATCTTCCTCGCGCCGCAGAGGCGGCCGGACCTTGAAGAACGTACGATAGGGACCGATGTCGTTTTCGTTGAGCGTCAGGTGGTTGATCGAGACGCCGCAACTGACGGACAGCTTCTTGCTCTTCGCGTTTTTGACGACGTCGAGGCTTTCCCGGCAACTGATCGTTGCGGCGTGATAGCGGCCGCCCGTCATTTCGACGAGGCGCACATCGCGTTCGAGCACGATGGTTTCGGCAATTTTGGAGACGCCGGAAAGGCCGAGCCGAGCCGCAACCTCGCCGGAGTTCATTGCGCCGTTCGAAAGATATGGATCTTCCGTGTGGTGGACAACGAGGGCGTTGAAATCTTTCGAGTAGCTCAGGACGTTGCGCATCACGCGCGTGTTGACGATGCTCGATTTGCCATTCGAAAACGCGATGGCGCCCGCGCGCTTCAGAAGACCGATTTCGGTCATCTCTTCGCCTTTTAGGCCCTTCGTCAACGCGGCCATCGTGTGGACGTGAACGAGGGCATTGTCGCGGGCGCGGCGCTGGATGAAATCAACGAGCGCGACCTGATCGATCACCGGATTGGTATCGGGCATGACGACGATGGTCGTGACACCCCCCGCGGCGGCGGCGTGGCTCGCGGTCTTCAAAGTTTCGCGGTGCTCGAAGCCAGGCTCGCCGGTAAAGACCTGGGCGTCGATCAGGCCGGGAGCAAGCACGTGCCCCTTACAGTCGATGACGGTCGCGCCTTCCGGTGCATTCCGACGCAAATGCGCGCCGAGGTCGGCGATAAGCCCATCTTTGACGAGGAGGCCACCCGGCTCATCGCGGTTGGACGCCGGATCGACTAAGCGGGCGTTGATGAAGACGGTGGCGGGGCCGACGCTCTTCGGCTTTTCGATCGGTTTCCTCATGGCGCGTCCTCCGCGAAGCGGGGAAGGTGCGCAGATAAGGCTTCGAGAACGGCCATGCGAACTGCAACGCCCATTTCAACCTGCTCGCGGATAACGCTTCTGGAATGATCGGCAACTGTCGATGCGATCTCGACGCCGCGGTTCATCGGTCCGGGATGCATGACGAGAGCATCGGGCTTGGCGCGGGCGAGTTTCTCGTGATCGAGGCCGAAGAAGTGGAAGAACTCGCGGCCGGACGGAACGTAGGACGCATCCATGCGCTCAAGCTGCAGGCGCAGCATCATGACGATATCGGCGCCTTCGATGCCCTTCCACATGTCAGTGAAGACTTCGCAGCCGAGACGTTCGGGTGACGATGGTAGAAGGGTCGTCGGGGCGATGATCCTGACGTGGGCGCCAAGCGCGTTCAGCACGTTGATGTTGGAGCGGGCAACGCGGGAGTGAAGAATGTCGCCGCAAATCGCGACCGTCAGCCCGGCCACACGGCCTTTCGCCCGGCGGATCGTCAAGGCGTCGAGGAGCGCTTGCGTCGGGTGCTGGTGAGCGCCGTCGCCGGCATTGATGACCGAACAATCGACTTTCTGCGACAAGAGCTCAACTGCGCCCGCTGCGTGATGGCGCACGACGATGATGTCAGGCCGCATGGCGTTGAGCGTAACGGCAGTGTCGACGAGCGTTTCGCCCTTCGTGACCGAGGACGTCGCGACGTTCATGTTCATGACGTCGGCGCTCAAGCGCTTGCCTGCCATTTCAAACGACGATTGCGTGCGGGTCGAAGACTCAAAAAAGAGATTGATCAGAGTTCGCCCTGCGAGAACATCGCGTTTGCGGCCGTTGTTGCGGATGTGGTCCGCATTACGGTCGGCGAGGTCGAGGAGAAAATTGATCTCGTTCGCCGACAGACCTTCGCAAGTCAGCAAATGGCGGCGCGGAAATACCTTCAGCGCGCTGGAATTGGATTTCGATGTCATTAAAGGCGTTTCTATAGGGGGAGTCTGATGGGGCCGCAAGGTCGGGGCGCGACATCAATCTCAAACACCTTAACGGAGCCTGAAATGCCACGGTGAGTGTGGCTTATGCGGCGCTTAGCGGCGGTTCACACCGGCCGATTGATGCGATCGAGAGCGCTTTGCAGGATGATGGTCGCGGCAAGTTTGTCGATCACCTCGGCGCGGCGTTTGCGGGTCTGATCGGCGCCGATCAACATGCGCTCGGCTTCCGCCGTCGTCAGCCGCTCGTCCCAGAGCAAAACCGGCAGTGGCGATAACTTATTGAGATTGCGGGCGAGGGCGCGTGTTGCCTGGGCGCGCGGGCCCTCGGTGCCGTCGAGGTTGCGGGGGAGGCCGAGAACGAGGCCGGTGACGCCGTGCTCGGCGACGAGGGAGAACAGGCGCGTGGCGTCGGCCGTGAACTTCGTCCGGCGGATTGTCTCAAGCGGAGACGCTATCGTGCGGCGCACGTCCGAGAGGGCGAGGCCGAGCGTTTTGGTGCCGCCGTCGATCCCGATCAGGCGCCCCGCGGGCGCCGCTGCATCGCGGAATTGCTGCTGATCTTCCGTGGTTAGGCCTTGAGGAGGCGGATGGGGCGTGGAAATGGAGGGTTCTTTCACTCGGGAATGCCTGATCTCGGAAGCGTTCAAGGAATTGGAAGCCCGATCTAGCAGCTTCGGCGACAAATTGGCATTGCCTGCGCGCGGCGGTTTCGGCTTTCCCGGCCATTTCCGTGACTTGACGCCTTACAGAATGCGGCGCCGGTTGCATTGGAGGGCCCCGCCCGGTTATGAGAGCGGCGCAATCCCCCGATGTCTTGAAGGGACTTTTCATGCAGGTCGACGAAGCGACCGTTCGCCGTATCGCGCGTCTCGCCCGGATGCGCGTGAGCGACGAGGAGGCCAAGGGTCTCGAGAAGGAGCTTTCCGGTATCTTCGACTGGGTCAAGCAACTCGACGAGGTCGATACCTCTGCGGTCGAGCCGATGACGCGGGTCGTCGATCAAAAGCTCACGATGCGGGACGACGTCGTGACCGACGGTGAGATTGCCGATCAGGTTACGGCGAACGCGCCGATGTCGGAGGACAACTTCTTCGTGGTGCCCAAGGTCGTGGAGTGAGGAATGTTCCAGGCGTTGCTTGCCGCTGCCGCTTTCTTGCTCGTGTCCAGCGCAGCGTGGTCCGAGGAGACGAAGCTCGATGCGCCGTTCGTCGGTGAAGGTACTTATTCGCCGACCACGGGCTGCGGGAAACTTGAGGATATCGAAAGCGGCAAGGCGGCGCCCAACATCTCGACCTATCCGCTGACATTGACGCGCGAAGGAACGGGAAGCTGGGAGGGCGGATGCGATTTCGTCTCGCTCCGGGAAGTGAAGGCCAACGTCTTCGAAAGCAAGATGCAATGCACCGAAGGGGCGGACGAGTATCCGCAGACGGTGACGTTCACGCGCCTCGACGCTGATCGCATCGAGGTTGCGAGTGGAACAGAAGCGCTGGTGTACGAGCGCTGCAAAGGGTTGAAAGGGAAAGTCGAGCGGTGACCGATCTTACCAAACTCACCATGGCCGAAGCGCGCGACGGACTTCGGAAGAAGTCTTTCACGGCGCTCGAACTCACGGACTCGTTCCTTTCCGCGATCGAGACAGGCAACGGCGCGCTCAACGCTTACGTTTTGCCGACGCCCGAGCACGCCCGCGCGCAGGCGAAGGCCAGCGACAAGCTGATTGCCGAAGGAAAAGCACGTCCGCTCGAAGGGCTGCCAATCGGCAACAAGGATCTCTTTTGCACGAATGGCATTCGCACGACGGCGTGCTCGAATATTCTCGGCGACTTCAAGCCGACGTATGAATCGACCGTCGGACAGAATTTGTGGGACGCCGGAGCGGTCATGCTCGGCAAGCTCAACAACGACGAATTCGCAATGGGATCGTCGAACGAGACGAGCGCGTTCGGCAACGTCGTCAGCCCGTGGCGTCGGAGGAGCAGCGACGGTAAAACGTCGACGGACAAACTCGTTCCTGGCGGATCGTCGGGCGGATCGTCGTCGGCGGTTGCCGCAAACCTCTGCCTCGCAGCGACGGCGACGGATACCGGCGGCTCGATCCGCCAGCCTGCCGCGTTAACGGGGACGGTCGGCATCAAGCCGACCTATGGCCGTTGCTCGCGCTGGGGCATCGTGGCGTTCGCGTCGTCGCTCGATCAGGCAGGACCGATCGCGAAGACCGTGCGCGACACCGCGATCATGCTGAAAGCGATGGCGAGCCACGATCCGAAGGATACCACGTCGGTCGATGCGCCGGTTCCTGATTACGAGGCGGCGCTCGGCAAGGGCGTCAAAGGTCTGCGTGTCGGCATCCCTAAGGAATATCGCGTCGACGGCATGTCGGCGGAAATCCAGAAGCTCTGGGACGACGGCATCGCGTGGCTTAAAGCGGCCGGTGCGTCGATCCACGAGATCTCGCTGCCGCACACGAAATACGCGCTTCCTGCTTATTACATTGTGGCGCCTGCCGAGTGCTCATCGAACCTCGCGCGCTACGACGGCATGCGGTATGGCCTGCGCGTCAACGGCGACAACCTGATCGACACCTACGAGAAGACGCGCGCGGCCGGTTTCGGTAAGGAAGTGCGCCGCCGCATCCTGATCGGCACCTACGTTCTTTCGGCCGGCTACTACGACGCCTATTACCTCAAGGCGCAGAAGGTCCGCACCCTCATCAAGCAGGACTTCGATACGGCTTGGAACACCGTCGATGTCGTGCTGACGCCGACGACGCCGTCGCCCGCTTTTGCCTTCGGTGAAAAGTCCGGCGACCCCTTGGCGATGTATTTAGAGGACATATTTACCGTTACGGTGAACATGGCGGGCCTGCCGGGCATGTCGGTTCCCGGCGGACTTTCCTCGCAGGGAACGCCGCTCGGATTGCAGCTCATCGGCAAGCCTTTCGATGAGGAAACGTTGTTCCGGACCGCTCAGGTCATAGAAGATGCCGCCGGCCGGTTTTCCGTGCCGGACGCATGGTGGAAGAAGGGCTGACATCATGGATCCTAAACGGCCTTGGGAATGCGCAGACATGTCTCAGGTGCGGAGCGAAATCGATCGTATCGATAACGCTCTCGTCGATCTCATCGCTGAGCGTTACGGCTACGTCGATCGCGCCTGGCAACTGAAGATGACGACGCGCGAAGGCGCTGTCGTGCAATGGCGCATTCAGCAGGTTATCGATCGCGTCAAGGAACGCGCAGCAGCGAAGAACATGCCGCCGGAGATGATCGAGATGGTCGGCGCTCAGTGGCGTAACATGATCGGATGGTTCGTTCAGTTCGAAGAAGAAAAGTTGCGACAGGCGCAGGATGCGGCCGACAAGCCAGGAGCAAACGGTGGGACCTGATTTCCAGCCGGACGTGCCTTTGACCGAAGTTCTGCTTTATGGCGTCTTCAATCCGGCGACGATCGCCGTGGCGTACATGCTCGGCAAGCGCGCCGACGATAAAGCCAAGATCATGATCGCGGGTTTTGGAGGGGCGGCTGCGGGCGTTGGGGTGCTTTATGTCTTGGCGCTGCTCCGCCTTTGGGACGCTCCGACATTGGGTCGTGCGGCGGCGGGCGTGTTTATCGTGTCGCTTGTCGCCGGCTCCATTTATGCAGCTATCGGCTATGCCATGAAGGGCCGGACCGGAGGCGAGAAATGAGCTCTCAGAAAGTCGCTGAAAAGCCGAAGGCGAAAAATCTCATCGCGGGCGCGACGGGAGATTGGGAAGTCATTGTCGGCCTGGAAGTTCATGCGCAGGTCGCATCGAAGTCGAAGTTGTTTTCTGGCGCTTCGACGGGCTTCGGAGCAGACCCGAACAGTCATGTCTCGCTGGTCGATGCGGCCATGCCGGGAATGTTGCCGGTGATCAATCGTGAGTGCGTGGCGCAGGCGATCCGCACAGGTTTGGGTCTTAAAGCTCAGATCAACCTGAAGAGCGTTTTCGATCGCAAGAACTACTTCTATCCAGATCTGCCGCAGGGCTATCAGATTTCGCAGTACAAGCAGCCGATCGTCGGCGAGGGCGAAATAGAGATCGAGGTTGACGGCGAGACACTGAAGATCGGCGTCGAGCGGCTGCATCTTGAGCAGGACGCCGGAAAGTCGCTCCACGACCAGCATCCCGATTATTCCTACGTCGATCTCAATCGTTCGGGCGTGGCGCTGATGGAGATCGTCTCGCGGCCGGATCTTCGCTCGTCCAAGCAGGCGCAGGCCTATGTTACGAAGCTGCGGACCATTTTGCGCTATCTTGGCACGTCCGACGGCGACATGGAGAAGGGCAACCTTCGGGCCGACGTCAACGTCTCGGTGAGGAAGCCCGGCGATGAACTCGGCACGCGGTGCGAGATCAAGAACGTCAACTCCATTCGTTTCATCGGTCAGTCGATCGAATACGAGGCACGCCGGCAGATCGACATCATCGAGGATGGCGGGAAGATTAATCAGGAGACGCGGCTATTCGATTCCGTGAAGGGCGAGACTCGCTCGATGCGGTCGAAGGAAGAAGCGCACGATTATCGCTATTTCCCGGATCCCGATCTCCTGCCGCTGGAATTCACGCAAAGCTATGTCGATGATTTGGAATCGGGGCTGCCCGAGCTTCCCGACGAAAAGCGCGCGCGCTTCATGACGAGCTTCGGTCTCTCGGGCTACGACGCGGACGTGCTCGTCGCGGAGCGGTCGTCGGCCGATTATTTCGAGACGGTCGCCAAGGGCCGCGACGGCAAAGTGACGGCCAACTGGGTCATCAACGAGCTGTTCGGACGGCTGAACAAGGAAGGCAAGTCGATCGAGGACAGCCCGATGTCCGCTGCGCAGCTCGGCGGCATCGTCGACCTGATCGGCTCCAACGCCATCTCGGGCAAGATCGCGAAGGATCTGTTTGAGATCGTCTGGACCGAGGGCGGCGATCCGGCCGACATCGTCGAAAAGCGCGGCATGAAGCAGGTGACGGACACCGGCGCCATCGAGACGGCCGTCGATGCGATCATCGCCGCCAATCCCGATAAGGTCGAGCAGGCGAAGGCCAAACCCTCGATGCTCGGCTGGTTTGTCGGTCAGGTGATGAAGTCGACGGGCGGCAAGGCGAACCCGGCCGCCGTCAACGAGATCCTGAAAGCCAAGCTCGGGATTTGACGAGAACCGTCAGCCGCGCTGCTGTGCCGTCTGAAGGGCCAAACGCTTGGCCTTTCTTTCTTTGAGGCCAACCATCGCGACATGGGCGATGCCGATGCACGCCAAGAAAACCAAACCGAACGGCACGATGACCGCGATCACATAAGCTATTTTTGTCATTGTTATTCGCCCCTCCCTTGGAGGCGGTTTTTCTAATGCGACAAATCATAGCACTGACTGTTTTAGGCCACGCTCACGCGGCCTCTACAAATGCGACGGCGAAATTTGCGAACGGGTAACTCGGGGTAAACGGCCGCTTAACGCCACGACGGCCGTGAGAACGCGTTACAGTGGTCGGACAATGAGGGGCATTCCGCCCTTTGGCCTAAGCGTCACGCGGCTCACGGGCTCAGGTGCGTGACGGCCGTCCCATTCGAAGCGGACGCTGCGCAACAGGGTGGCCAGGATTGCCATCGCCTCCAGGATTGCGAACGACGAGCCGATGCAGACCCGCTGACCGTAGCCGAACGGCATGAACTGCGTGCGTGGATAGCGGGCTTCGTTTTCCGGCAGGAAGCGGTCGGGGTCGAAGCGGTTGGGATCTTGCCACAACGCTGTGTGGCGATGGACGGCGAAAATAGGGATGACGATGAGCGTGGGCTTGGGAAGTTGTTTGCCGCCTATCTCCATGTCCTCGGCCGTGACACGCGTCATGACAGGCGCGGGCGGATAGAGCCGCATCACCTCTTTCAGCACGCGCGAAGTGATGGGAAGTTTTGCGATCGCCGTGGCGTCGAGCTGTCCGCTGCCGACAGTCGCGAAAATCTCCTCGCGTAGCCGATCCTGCCATTCCGGCGCGCGAGCAAGGACGTAGAGCGTCCACGTCAACGCCTTTGCTGTCGTCTCATGGCCTGCGAACAGGAACGTCGCGAGATTGTCGGCGATCATTTCGTCGGCCATCGGTTCGCCGGTATCGGGGTCCTTGGCCGTGAGCATACGCGCGAGGAGATCGGTGCCGGGGACGCTTTCCTTTCGCCGCTGAACGACGAGGTTCCGCACGATCGAGCGTAGCTCGGTCGCGGCCTTGCGCATGCGGCGCTTGCCGGGGTGCCACATCATTTCGGGGAGTTGGAGCAGGGAGGCCGCAACCTCCCAGGAAATCGGGTCGAGATAGGCGCGGCCGGCACGCTTGATAGAGTCACCGTCGCGCCTGCTGACGCCCGCCAATATCGTACGTGCGATGATGGCGAACGTCGTCTCGGTTATGTCTTCCTCGACATTCGTGACGAAAGGTTGGGAGCCGCGAGACGTCCAGCTCGCGACACAATCATTCGCCGCTTCGACCATTGTCGGGACGTAGGTCAGGAGTTCGGTGTGCCTGAACGGCGGGCTCGCGATTCTGCGCTGCCAGCGCCAGCTTTCGCCTTGGGCCGTCAGCAATCCGTTGCCGATGATTGGCTTCAGGACGCGGCGATCGAGTCGCGTCTTCGGAAACAGGTCCGCCTTCTTGAGAAGGATATCTTCGATGAGCGCCGGATCGGTCACCCATGCGATCAGCGGGCGCTTTTTACCGTATGTGACGACCGGCTCGTTGTAGACGGCAATCGGAATCGCGCGCAGCGGATTGCGGACGAAGCGGCCGAGAAACGGAAGTAATGGCAGGGCGCGCGAGGCCGGAGTGACCGTCGGCGGATAAAGCGCAGTCGTCATCGCGTTGTTGCTCTCGTCACCACAGTGTGCCGGCTGACGAGTAGTTAGTGACGGACTGCGCCGTGTTTTAGGCCGCTGCTGTTTTCGCGCGTGCAATGCCCGAGAGCTTCTTGAGGCGCCTGCGAACGGCGGGCGTGTTGCCCTGGATGCGCGTCTGAGGCGGGCGGCCGATCATGCGGCGAGCCTTCTTCTTCTGCTTCTGAATATTCTTCAACGACGTCTTCGACATGGAAAAACAGCCTCAATGCCCGAAAGGGGTGAATCCGATGGCCACGCCTTAAGCGCAGCATTTGGAGCGTTCCTCTACGAGATCGCGCCTCTGAGCGCAAGCTCAGGCTGCATTATGGGCCTGGCGGCGTGCTTTCCGGGCCGAGAAGATAGCCGAAGCCGAAATAAGAGGGGGCGATGACGCCCGCCGCCCAAATGAACGCCGATACGATATTGGCGAGTTGGAACTGCCACTGCGGCAATGCGTACATGCCGGCCACCACGGGAATGACGGCGCGCACGGGGCCAAAAAAGTGACCGAAGAAGACGCTCAAGGCGCCCCATTTGTCGAAGAACGCTTGGCCGCTGTCCACGAGTTGGGGATTGCGGTTGAACGGCCAGATGTCGCGGATGCCGTCTTTGTAGTGGAGGCCGATCCAGTACGAAAGCGCGTAGCCGAGAGAGCCGCCGACTCCGGCCGCCGCGATCGCGGGCCAAAGCACGCTCAATTCGACGCCGCTTTTGGCGAGAAGCGCGGAAATTCCAATGAGGATTGCCGTGCCCGGCCAGAGGATGGACAGAAAGCAAAAGCTTTCGAGAAATGCCACGCCGAATGCCACGGGGATGGCCCAATTTTCGTTGGCTCTTACGAAGGTAACAATGACATCGACGAATTCGTGCACGCTCATTCAGAAGCTTTCGCGGTTGCGTTGTTCTTGATTCTCGGCGTGCGAGGCTGAAACGCCATAGCGGCTAAATAAGGAGCCAGTGTGCAGCTTCAAGTTTTAATGACACCGGCGCGCAATTTCCCGGGCAAGTTCTCGCGACACCTCGCGCGAGAGCATTGCCCCTCTGGCGACCTGCCCAGAGGTGAGGCCGATGTAGGCGCCGCCGCTCAGGGATGTCGGTCCGTGATCGGCTTCCGCCTTACCGAGTGCGAGTTCGGCGCAGGTGAGTTCCTTGCGCTTTTTGCTGAGCGCCATGAGGCGAACGCCGGATGCGTATTCATGGGGACCGGCCGGTTGCTTCACCCAGGCGTGGGATGAATCCGCCATATAGGAATCGAAGACCATCTTGCGCTGGCTGATGCAGACGTTGCTATCGTCGACGCATTTGAGGCCGAGCGCGGGATCACCCAACGCCGCTTCGTTGCCAGCGCATCCTCCGACGGCAAATGACGCTAGAACGAGGGCCATCGCCACTTTGCGGCTTCTGGGGCGTTGCGAATTCCTGTGGCTATGCAAGACGGGTTCCGTTCTCTTTTCCATCTGCCGGTAGAAAGTCAGCGTGGCGGGCTCGTGGCAGAGGGCCGTCCAAGATGTGACCCTTGTCAAGCCAGTAGCGAGATTCGCGACGAAACGGCATCTCTCGCTCCACATGATCATTGGGAAAGGAAGTTCAATGCCACATTCTGTTCGCGTTCACACCCCAGGGGGACCCGATGCCTTGGTCTACGAGGAGATGGCGATGCCGGTGCCGGGCGCCGGTGAGGTGCTTCTTCGTCAGCATGCGATCGGCGTCAATTATATCGATATCTATCATCGGACGGGGCTCTATAAGCTGCCAAGCTTTCCGGCGACGATCGGCTCCGAAGGGGCCGGAGAGGTCATCGGCCTAGGGCCGGGCGTCGAGAGATTGAAGGTCGGTGACAGGGTCGCATATGCGGGGTCAATCGGCGCCTATGCAGACGTGCGGGTTATCCCCGAAGGACGTCTGGTCAAGCTGCCGGACGGGATCGATTACGAACTGGCAGCGGCCATGCTGCTGCGCGGCATGACAGTGCGCTGCCTGCTTCGCCAAGTCTATCGTGTCGATGGCAGTACAACGATGCTGTTTCACGCCGCAGCGGGCGGGGTCGGTCTCATTGCCTGCCAATGGGCACGGGCGCTCGGCGCGACAATCATCGGGACGGTGAGTTCGGATGAGAAAGCGGAGGTTGCGCGGGAGAACGGTTGCACGCATGTCATCAACACAACGCGGGAAGATTTCGTCGAACGCGTGCGAGACTTAACGGCGGGCAAGGGGTGCGACGTCGTCTACGATTCCGTCGGCAAGGACACCTTTCCGAAGTCTCTCGATTGCCTCAGGCAGAAAGGACTTTGGGCTTCCTTCGGAAATTCGTCGGGCCCAGTTCCTCCATTCGAGCTAACGGCTCTGAAAGGTTCGCTCTTCGCCACGCGGCCGTCGATTTTAGCTTATACGGCGACAACTCAGGATTTGGAAGAAAACGCCGCAGACCTATTCGAGATGGTGCTTAGCAAGAAGATTCGGATCACGACCAATCACCGATATCCGCTCGCTCAGGCCGCCAGTGCACATCGCGATCTCGAAGCCCGAAGAACGACGGGCTCCGTTATTCTCGTTCCCTGAGGAGCAAAATGCTGGACGACGCAGAAGAGGAGCCGATCACCCTCTATTTCTCGACGACGCCGAATGGTTTCAAGATTGCGATCATGCTCGAAGAGCTTGGCGTGCCTTATGACGTCAAGTTCGTGGATCTCGGCAAGGGCGAGCAATTCGATCAGGACTTTCTCGCCATTTCGCCCAACAACAAAATACCGGCGATCGTCGATCCGGATGGCCCGGATGGGAACGCGATCGCGATTTTTGAATCGGGGGCGATCCTGCTGTATCTCGCGCGCAAGTTCGGAGCGTTCTATCCGTCGAACGAGCGGGCCAAGGCGGATGTCGACCAATGGCTTTTCTGGCAGGTCGGCGGTCTCGGCCCGATGGTGGGCCAGCGAAATCATTTCGCGAACTCCGCGCCGGAGAAAATTCCCTACGCGATCGATCGCTATACCAAGGAGGTCGAACGTCTTTTCGGGGTGATGAACAAGCGCCTCGAAGGCAGGCCGTATCTAGCGGGTGCTTACTCGATTGCAGATATCGCGAGTTTTCCGGCTGCGCGGATTTGGAAGACGCTTGGCCAGGACATCACGAAGTTTCCGAATGTCGAGAGGTGGCTCAACGATATCGGCGCGCGTCCGGCGGTGAGCAAAGGTCTAGCGGTGAAAAAGCCGTAAGGCTCTGCCGGGAGTTATTCGTTGTCGTGGCCAATGAGGCTATCGGGATCGACCGTCTGGCCGGTAACTTTCTGGAACGCCATGGCACCGAGAACCTTATTCGACTGAATATGGCGCAGGACATCGGAGGAATCGCCGGAGTCGGCGGGTTGGGGATTTGCCGAAGCGCTGCTGGCCGCAAGATCCGATAAACCGATGAAAGCCGGGTGCGCGCCTGAGCTGTCCTGTGCACAGCCCGCCAGGGCTACCAATCCCGCAGCCGCAAACGAGCGGCAGACCATCGTGTGAACCATTGTCCCTCATCAAGCCGCCTCGACGGCTTGAACCCTCCTTGACGTCTGGGCCGAGACCGGCCCGCAAAAACATGGTTACCAGCGCTCGGCTGAACCTTGGCTGAACACCGTTGAGCCCCGTCGCTCTGGCGCACCGCCAAACGGCATTTTTGAAGCATGGTTAGCAAATGATGGCAATCCGCCTTAACGGCCTGTCACCAGCTGTTTGGTTGTGGAAAAAAAGCTCGAATTCCGGACGGCCGAAAAGGCGATGTAAAGCAAGTTTACCCGGGAATTACCCCAATTTTGTTCGGTGTTTTACGAGATTTCATCCAACAGCTGCGATTGTCCATAAGCGCTTCATGTGAACCCTTCGGAGCGCAGGGCACGATCGCAGTTCGACATTAGGTACGTAACGGCGGTCGGATTTGGAGTTCTTAGATATGGCACGTATGGACGTGTTTCCCCGTCAGATGCTGGAATACGCCTCGCAGGGAGAGCAATCGGACGCTTTCTTCGAGCTGGGCCTCAGCTATTGCACGGGACGCGACGGAACGGTCGACCTCATTCAGGCTCACAAGTGGTTCAACATTGCCGCCAGTCGCGGCAACGTCGAGGCCAAGCGCCACCGGTCAGAGCTGTCGAGCGACATGAGCAAAGCCGAAGTGATCCGGGCGCAGAAATTGGCGCGCGAATGGTTGGCCTCGGCTCACTGAAGCCGACGGCTCTGCCGCTTGGTCGCTTCAGCAGTTTGAAAAGAACGAGGACAGGCACTTCCACGAACTCTTGGCAGCGCCGCCGACTGCGGAGCCTGCTTTCTCGAGCGCCGTGCCTGCTGACTTCGCCGCGTCGCCGGCCGTCTTTTGCGTCTGGTCGAGGCCGCCACCTGCCGATTTCGCGCTTTTCTCCATCATTTCCTGCACCGTCTTCGGTGGTGGCTCATTAGCCGCCGGTTCTGAAGGTGTGGCGTTCGCTGCCGGATCAGACGGCGGCGGAGGGGTGTTTGCTTCCAGCGTATTGAGGGTTGTGTGATTTTGCGGGGGAGCCGAGGCGTCGAGCGGCGGCTTGCCGGTCGCGGAATCGCTGCCGCCAGACTCACCGTCCGCAGCGTCATTGAGAAGCGCGGGTATCGGTAATTCCCGGCGCTCTCCCGGACACGGCGCGGCCACAGACCGATCGATCGAGCAACTGGCATGAGATCCGGTTTTGGCGAGCGTGGTAATGCAGTAGAACTTCGCCACAGTATCGAGCGTCGCGTTCGAACCGCCGGCGACCACGCACGCGTAGTTGGCGTCAGGGCCGGTGCATTTAACGCAGAGCTCCGTCGCCTGAGCCGACGCTGCGGCAAGAAGTGTCAGGACGCCCGTACCCCACAGAAATTTCAATTGAGTACTCACGACCGAAATCCGTCTCCATGGAGCGATATTGCTCACAGGAGACTAGGACGACTTTGCGGCGGCGGCCAGACAACGTTGTATCCTGGCTTCACGTTATCCGACGCGTCTTGCATTGCTGTGGCCTGCCCTCTATAGGGGCACATTGCCCATTGATTTGGGGAGACGTGGCCGAGTGGCTGAAGGCAACGGTTTGCTAAATCGTCATACGCCCTAAAGCGTATCGAGGGTTCGAATCCCTCCGTCTCCGCCAATTTGGGCATGCTGAACTCGGGGCAAGCCGCATTCCGGAACAGCCTGTTTATTCCCTGCGCTTGATGGCCTGAATGGCGTGTTCCAGCGCCTGGAGGAACTGAGAGCGGTCGCGCGGGGTGAACGTGGAGTTGAAGCCCCGGCTTTCGCCTGTTTCGCGCAAGTGCTTTTGCATTTCACGCATCGCGATCGCCATGCCGATATTCGCGTCGCTGAACGGCTTGCCTGTCGGTCCGATGCACTGCGCTCCGGCCTTCAGGCACCGCGCGGCAAGCAAAATATCGGCTGTTACGGCGATATCCGAGGCTCCTACGCGCTCGGCGATCCAGTCGTCGGCGGCATCGGGACCTTCAGCCACTACGACGCGGTTGATCCGAGGGCTGTCGTCGAGCCGCATCCAGCTGTTGGACACCATGTGTACGGTGAGGCCGTGCCGTTCCGCTACGCGGATAACTTCAGCCTTTACCGGACAAGCATCTGCATCGACGTAGATTTGCATGATTTGGTCTATCCCTGCGGGTCGCCAATCGGATTATGCGACGGCGAAAAGAATACCAGTTCGGATGCCATCACGGAAACACGCGCGCGGCTCCATTGTTGTCTTTCGCGGTGTGAAGGATCGCGCCGTTTTCAATGGCTTGCCGAATGCTCGAAGCGCTTGTCAGACCGGCGCAAATAGCGGCTCGACCGCATCTTTCTTCGGCTAGAGGACTCTCGGGTGGGCGGCGAGTCGTCTGGGCACCAAACCCCCTTGGTTGCCAAAGGCCTTCGAATACTCCCGTCTTCGAAGCGCCGCCCCCTTTTTTAATTGGCACCGCATCCGAAGAAGCGCCTCAGAGTTCCGCTTTGGCGGATCTCAACGATCGGGAAACCGGATCGCTTGCGTGGCGTTAGGCGCTGACGCTTGAGAGGCCGAGTTTTTCGGCGGCACGGACGAGATCTGCCAACGATCTGACAGCCATTTTTCGCATCACATGCCCGCGATGGATTTTGACCGTGATTTCGCTGAGGCCGAGTTCGCCGGCGATTTGCTTGTTCATGAGTCCCTTCGTCACGTAGGCCATGACTTCTTTCTCGCGCGCCGTCAGGCTTTGGTAGTGCGCCGTCAGCTCCGCGACACCCGCGTCGGATTCCAGTTGCTTGCGATCGGTTTCGAGTGCTGTGAAGACTGCGTCGAGCATGTCCTGATCGCGGAATGGTTTGGTCAGAAAGTCGACCGCGCCAGCCTTCATGGCACGTACTGACATGGGAATATCGCCGTGGCCGGTCATGAAAATGACAGGCATCCGAATGCCCGCCTTTGCGAGCTGGCCTTGAAAATCGAGGCCGCTGACGCCCGGCAACCGAATATCCAAGACGAGGCAACTCGGCATATCGGGAAGCTTTTTCTCCAGAAATTCCGCGGCCGAACCAAAGACTGCGACCTGCAGTCCTACGGACCTGAAAAGACTGCTGAGCGCTTCGCGCAGAGCGATGTCGTCGTCGACCACATAAACGCACGAAGATGCGCGTGCGTCGGCGGAGCGATCGGAACCCGGGTTGCTTTTCACGCTGCATCCTCCCTGACCGGCAAATGAACCGAGAACGTCGCGCCTTGTCCCGGCTCGGATGTCGCGACAATCTTGCCACCATGGCTTTCGATGATCGAGCGGCAGATGGACAATCCCATGCCCATGCCTTCGGACTTTGTCGTGTAGAATGCCGTGAAAAGGTTGCCAATGACAGCTGGATCGATGCCGGGACCATTGTCGCTGATCTCGATTGTCACGGTCTTTTGAGCATTTTCATCCTGGCCTATGTGTGTGCGGATGTGCAGGGCGTGAGGCCGATCGGCGACGGTCGACATCGCTTGGACGGCATTCACCGCGAGGTTGATGATCGCCTGCTGCATCTGAACGCGGTCCCCGAGCACCGGCAGAGGGACGTTCGCGAGGTTGAGTTTAAGGGCGACGTTCTTTGAAATCAGCTCGCGCTCGACAAGAAGCAGGACATCTTCGAGAAGCTCGTTGGCGTCGAGCGGAGCGCGGATAAGATCGGTTTTGCGGGTCAGCGCGCGGAGCCTTGCGATCACGTCGCTGGCTCTCCGGCCGTTGCTGATCATCCGTTCAAGCGAACTATGCACCTCTTTGAGGTCGGGCACGTCGCGTTGCATCCAGCGTAGCGCCGCTTCCCCGTTTGTAACGACGGCCGCCAACGGCTGATTGACCTCGTGGGCGATGGATGCCGTCAACTCTCCGAGGGTCGTCAGTCGGGTAACGTGAGCCAGCTCGCCCTGCGCCTTATGCAGATCATCCTCGGCGCGTTGTTGATCGGTAATGTCGTTGTTGGTGACCATAGTCGCGATGGGGCGGCCTTTGTCGTCGCGCTGTTGCGACCATCGGCTGGCGACGACGACTTCGGTGCCGTCGCGCTTGGTCTGCCTGATTTCTCCCTGCCAGCGGTTTGCGTCAGCGAGGTCCGCCATAATTTCTTTAATCGGCTTCGGAAACTTGGTTTTTAGAAGATCCAACACGGAGCGCCCAACGGCTTCTTCGCTCTTCCAGCCATAGAGTTCCTCGGCTCCGACGTTCCAATAGACGATCACGTCATCGATGTTGCGGACATAAATCGCGTCGTGCGTCAGGTCGAGGAGGGCCGCCTGATCGCGCAAATCATGAGTCGCCTTATTGTTTTTGAGCGCCAGAAGCGTCGTGACCATGATCGCGCTCAAGCTCACCAGACAGCGGATCATCGCGCTGCTTTCGAGGTCGTCCCAGTGGACGATAGCGAAGCTCGCGATCGTCAGGAAAATGCAGGTCGCGGAAATTGCCAGCAGACCCTCTCGGCTCAGGAAGGTCGCCGACAACATGATGACGGCGACATAGAGGACCGCGATTGCGATATCGAGCGGAGTGAACGTGTCGATCAGAAAAATCGTAGTCGCGCCGAGAAGGGCGAGCGCCGGATAGAAGTGGGAATTCGATTGGGAGGGCAGCAGCGTTTGTTTCAACATCCAGTCCGTACCCGTCTTGCGCAGATTCCACCAAAGTCAGCCGTAAACCGGGGCCACTGCCGCTGCTCACATTTCATTGTGAGGCGCGGCTTCCGTGTTGGTAAGCACGCGTCCTATTTGGCGCGCCATGGGACAAATGGTAGTTTGGAGGCGATTGAATTGATTGGGGAAGCGATCAATTCTGAGTGGTAGGCTTAATTTTCAATGTCTGGCGGACATTCCGCTATCAATTTCAGCGGTTCCATACAGCTTCGCCCCGTATTTGAAAACGGGAGCGACGACAAACATCGTTCGTTTCGGAAATTAAGAGGATCCGGCTGACCGGCGGGGATTTAACGGCCTGGTCTGAGGCGGCGCCTGCGCGCCGCCGTGTCGTCTCTCAAATCTCGCTAGCCAAGGCCGGCTGCGGGTCGGACGCGGCCACGGGGGGCGGTCCGAAGACATTCTTCGCCCGACGAACTTTGCCGGATTCTTCTGGCAAAATTTGATCGACGATTTCGACGTCGAAGTGGACGATGCCCACCAGACGCTCGGATATCAGGGATTGCTGGACGAGATCGCGCAGCCTGTCGACGGATAACGTTTTGCCGGGCACGGCGACAGCGCGCAGCACGAACTGGTTGACGCCGGTTTGCAGAAACTGGTGCTCGGCGAGATTGGTCTCGTTATGGATCACGAGCAGGAAGATGTAATACGGCAGTTCCCGGATCTGGCCGTTGATGTTCACCCAGAACTGATCTTTTGACCGTCCATCGACGGACTCCACCAGAGGCAAAAGGCTTCCGCATTCGCACGGCTTCGGGCTGATCGTGACGATGTCATCGATTTCGTAGCGGATGATGGGCTGGGCTAAATTGTAAAGGTTCGTCAGCAGAACCTTGCTTCCCGGAGTGCCATTCGGGACGGGGCGGTTGTTGGCGTCGACCACTTCAAGCATCGCCAGTTCATCGTTGAGGTGGCTGCCGTGGGTCGCCTGGCACCCGCAAGTCAGTGCCATGCATTCGGCCATGCTGTAGACGTTGGTGACGTGAATGCCGAATGCCTGCTGAACGTGTTCAGCGATTGCTTTCGGCAGCGGCTCGCTGATGTTGGTTATCTGCTCAAGATCGCTGTTAGGCTTCAGTCGGCCGGCCTGCATCTCCCGGGTAATAGTTTCGAGCGCGCTCGTGTAGCCGGTGATGATGTTCGGCCGAAAGGTGTTGAGCTTTTCAACGAGCACATCGGGCGGATCGAAAACCGAGAGGCGCTGCAGCTTGGTGAAGCGGCGCGCGCGTTCCGGAAAGTAGTTGAAGAAAGTGCTGCTGGGATAAAAGCCAGGCTTCTGGGTGATAATCGAGAAGCGGGCCGGATTAAAGAGACGCCGCAGATGGGGGAGGAACCTGCGTGAGACCGGTTGGCCGCGGGCGAACTGCGCGGCGAACATCGTCAATATCGCGGATTTATCCAGCACGATGATCGCCGGCTGCCCCTGACTGCCTGACGTGTGACAGACAGCATAGTTTCCCTCGAAATAAGTGCCGACGTTCGCGGCATTGTTCATGAAGCGTTCGAGATCGTCGCGGCGAAGCGCGCGATCGGTGAACACATCGTCAAGGTTCGCCATCATCTTCGCCTTGCTGAGGGTCGGAAGATCGGTGATGGCGCAGGTTTTCAGGTCGATGCCTTGGAACTGCTTGCGATAGAAGGGAGAGTTCTCGTCGGCGTAACGCAGCAGGTTGCGAAACCGGGCTTCGCGGGCCTCGGCGCGAGCATGCATATCGGCGGGGCGCGGCGGCAGCAACGAACGAATGGCGAGAGCCAACTTAACTTGATCCGAGACTGCCCGGAGAAATCCTCTCATCAGATATAAGCCTTTGAGATACGACGGTATTTGTTGTGAGGGAAACGCAAGCGAGGCGGCATCATCGGCATGACGGCGCTCGACGCGGCTTAAGTATGGCAAGGGCCGCCAAATTGGCAGCGAAAACTGTGATTGCCATGGTTTTCATCGCTTGAATCTTTCACCCGAGGGTCTTGCAATGGCGGGGATGCGGTCGAGGCGCGGCGCATCGCCTGCGACGGCTTGGCTCAGTCGCGGCGTTCAAAGCCAGGGAGCGGTCCGGGTAATGAAGCTTCGGCTTGAGCCTGAAGTTCCGCTTCGTGGCGGCGCAGATAGACAAAGATTGCAATTACGATCCCCACCGCGACTACGAAGGCGACCGCGCCTACTGGCCCTTGCAGCTCGTGAATGCCGCGGCCGAACGTGTAGGCGGATATGCCAACGATGCTGGCCCAGACAAGCCCCCCCAACGCATTCGCGACAAGAAAGCGTGGCCATGCCAATTGATTGACGCCCGCCAGGAACGCAGCAAGAAAACGCAACACCGCAAAAAAGCGTCCAAAAAAAACGACAGCGCCGCCGTACTTCTGGAAAAGATATTGCCCGAGCTTGACGCGGCCCTCTGTCAGCCCGAGGTACGAGCCGAATTTCAGAACAAGGCTGTAGCCGAATTTACGTCCGACCATGTAGCCGATGTTATCGCCGACGATCGCGCCGACCGTCGCCGCCCCAATGACCATTGCGATGTTGCCGTCGTGGGTTGCCGCATAAACCGAGGCGACGATCAAAACCGCTTCTCCGGGCAGAGGAATGCCGAGACTTTCGAGGCCGACGATCAAGGCCACTGTCCATACGCCGTACGTCGCGAACAAGTGATGTAGCTGTTCAGGGGATATCAACGTCGTTGCCTTTTCGCGGAGGGCGTAAGCCCGAACCGGGCTGCGAATAGATTGCTGTAGGGACCGCGCGGCTTTTCTGTCACTCGATATGAAATGAAAGAGGACCTAAAGGGGATCGAGACGCAGAGTTCAGATCGATGCCCAAGAGGGCCGGTGATCATCGAAACGTCAATCGGCCCGCACGTAATTTTTCGGCTGGCGCTTCAAACATCGCGCGGGCGGTTTGTCCATTTCGGCCGACGACGACGACGCCGTCTTCTGCTTGCACACGTATCGATGGGTCGGGCGTCGTGACGGTTTCGCCTCCGGGGCGATCCAACTGCACGATGAAAAACCTGCCGTCCGCCTTGCGTTCTATTTCGCCGATGGTCAATCCTGTCAGAGCACCCTTTTCGGGCACGACTACGAGCGTAATGTCCAGACCCAGGCTTCGTAGCGAGCGTTCGAGTTCCTGCATTTTTGTGCCAGCGCGGAGAAATCGGGATGTTTCGGGAAAGAGGATCATCTCCGCGATGCGCTCGGCGCCGATGTGCGTCGGGAGGACGACTTTGTTTGCCCCGGCTTGAAGCAACTTGCTTTCGGTCGAGGGAAGCTCGCCGCGAGCGATGATTTCGATCGTCGGGTTCAGGCTTCGAGCCGACAAAGTGATGAAGACGTTGGCCGCGTCATTCGGCAATACGCTGGCGAGAGATCGCGCGCGCGTTATTCCGGCGTCGTAGAGGCTGCGTTCGTCCATTCCGTCGCCCGCCAGGCACAAATAGCCGAGATCGCGGACGTGCTGGGCGCGACTTTCGTCTTGCTCAAGCACGACGAATTTCATACCGCCCGCTTTCAGCTCCTTGGCCAGCATCATTCCGATGCGGCCAAATCCCACGACGATGACGTGATCATCGAGCTTATCGACCTCGGCCTTCATTCGTTTCATCCCGAATATCTGTTGCAGCTGACTGACTGTGAGGAATTGGACGAGGGCACCTGTAAGCAGGATCATGCCCGTACACCCAAAAATCATCGTCGCGACGGTCACGATATGCAAATAGGGTGTAGCGATTGGATGCACTTCGCCGTAGCCGACGGTGTAGACCGTCAACAGGACCATGTAGGACGCGTCCGCAAAGCTCCAGCCGGCGCCGATATACGCGCAGGTCGCGATTGTAATAACCACCAACATGAACAGCACACTGTAACACAGCGTGCCGCCAGGCGATCTGAAGTTCATTGAGAGCCTCTTGGTGGCGCCTTGGGTAATGCTTATTGGGCGATTTTAATCGCGTGAGGCTCGGGCCGGGACGCTATCAAAGCGGTCCCTCAACGGGCTGTCAACCATCGCGATAATTAGAGTGATGCCCGCTCTTGCGAATTGGCTGTCTGAAATTCAAATAATGGGCAATGATTTGGATACCGAAAGAATTGTGGGTCGATCAGAGCCTTTCGCGATTGCCTTGGGGAATTGCGGGCGATAGGGCATTTAAAATTTTCTGTACACCGGAATTATCGCAATATCGCGCGCCAAATCACCAGCAGCTTGCGACGCGGGCCCGCTTTCATTTGCGTAAGGCGCATTGGAAGCGCATTCCGACTCCTGTTGCGGATATCCAAACGTATATCTTCGAGCCCGATCGGGATTTGCCTCTCGGGACAGTGCTGGTCGTTCACGGCTGGACGGCGGAAGCGTCGTTCATGACCGCGATTGCGGAGCCGATGCGGCGCGCGGGCTATCGTGTCGTGTTGTTCGACCTGCCCGCGCACGGCCTCAGCGGCGCGAGTTCGACGAATCTGATCGACTGCGCGCGAGCGACGGCTGTGGTCGGCGCGCATTTCGGTCCACTGGCGGCGATCGTCGCTCACTCGTTCGGCGGCCTGATCTCGCTCGTCGCGGCGGAAGGGCATCCGCCGATGCCGAACAAACTTGAGATTCCACGCATTGTTCTGATTGCGTGCCCCAACCGCCTCGCGCAGGTGACGGGCGATTTTTCCAGACATTGGGGCCTGACAATGTCCGGACAACACGCCTTCGAACGGCGGCTTGAACGGCTCGGTGGGCGTCCGCTCGAGCGCTTCACAATCGTGAATTTCTTGCAGACGATTGGATGCAAGGCGCTCGTCATCCACGATCGTGACGATTGGGACGTGTCTTTCCAAAGCGCCGAGGAGATCACGACCAAAGTCGATGCGGCGGAATTGCGGGATTTCAGAGGTCTTGGACACCGCAATATTTTGCTCGCGTCGCCGGTCGCGCGGACCATCGCCTCGTATTTGACGCAAGCGGCCGAATAAATTTCATGTGCTGTGCGAATTCATCGAAAGGCACAGAGTCATGTTTCGATATCGCCGTTCGGCTATCACGCATGTCGGAAATCGCGCAATTTCCGACATTCCCGCGACGTTGATTGAGAGAATGATAGCGGTAATATAAGGGTCATCAAAAGTTGCGATGGAAACGTCGTCAGCTTCGATGATCATTTATGTGCCGGGAGCTCTCGATGATCACTCTTCAAGTCAACGGTCAGCCTCATGACGTCGACGTGTCGCCGGAAACGCCTTTGCTGTGGGCGTTGCGCGATGTGCTGGGCATGACCGGAACGAAATTCGGATGCGGGATCGCGCAGTGCGGCGCGTGCACAGTTCATGTGGATGGGCAAGCGGTGCGTTCGTGCCAGCTTACGATCGATATGGTCGGAAATCGCCCGATCACGACAATCGAGGGTATCGGCGCCACCGATGCCGGAGCCAAAGTGCAGAAGGCATGGCTCGATCTTGAGGTTATCCAGTGCGGCTATTGCCAGTCCGGGCAAATCATGTCGGCGGCGGCGCTTCTGGCTCACAAGCCCAACCCGAGCGATGACGATATCGACGCCGCAATGGCCGGCAACATCTGCCGCTGCGGCACGTATGTCCGCATCCGCGCGGCGATCAAAAAAGCTGCGACGGCGTAAGGAAGGACCGTGTCCATGAGCACAAATGCATCCTTGGAAGCGCGTGGCCTTTCGCGGCGCGACCTTCTGAAGGCCGGTGCGGCCGGATTTCTGCTTGTCAGCTTTCGTCTGCCTGTCGCCCGAGCGGCCGGCGATACGTTCGCACCGAATGCCTTCATCCGGATCGGCGACGACGATGTTGTGACCCTTGTCATGCCTCAAGTCGAGATGGGGCAGGGCATCTACACGACAGTCGGGATGATCCTGGCCGACGAGCTTGATGCCGATTTCAACAAGGTCGTGCTGCAGCATGCGCCGCCTGACAAGGCCTATAACAATCCGCTTTTCGGGATTCAGGCGACGGGCGGGTCGACGTCCGTGCGAGCGTTCTGGGATCCGCTTCGCAAGGCCGGAGCGGCGGGACGGGCAATGCTCGTCGAAGCGGCCGCGCAGCAATGGAGTGTCGAACCGTCGACCTGCCGGACGTCCAACAGTGAAGTGATCCACGACGCGAGTGGGCGGAAGGTCGGTTACGGCGCGCTTGCCGCGCTTGCCGCAACAATGAAGCCGGTGGGAGAGCCAAAGCTCAAGCTGGCCAAGGACTATACGCTCATCGGCAAGCCGGTGAAGCGTAAGGACACGCTCGACAAAACCGACGGCCGTTCGAAATACGGCATCGACGCCATGCCGACCGGCGTGAAGTTTGCGGCGATTGCGCAGTGTCCAATCTTCGGTGGCAAGGTGGGACATGTCGACGACACGAAAGCGAAGGCCATCAAAGGTTTTCAGCAGGTCGTAGCGGATGATGATTTCGTCGCGGTCGTCGCCGATACGACTTGGTCCGCGATGCAAGCCCTCACGGCGCTCGATATCAAATGGGATGAAGGCCCGAACGCGAACGTCAATTCTGCCCAGGTTTGGGATGCGTTGAGGGCTGCGAGCAAGGGAACGGGCGCCGTTGCGAAGCAAGCTGGCGACGTCGACAAGGCGCTTGCCGATGGCACGCGATATGATGGTGTCTATGAGCTTCCGTTCCTCGCGCACGCAACGATGGAGCCGCTGAATTGCACGGTTCATTACACAAAAGATGCCTGTGAAGTTTGGACGGGAACTCAGGTCATCGCGCGTGTGCAAGAGGCTGTCGCCAAGGCTGTCGGATTGCCGATCGAAAAAGTGACCGTGCACAATTTCTATTTGGGCGGCGGTTTCGGGCGAAGGCTCGACCACGATATGACAATCAGAGCGGCGCGTGTTGCCCTTCACGTCGATGGCCCCGTCAAAGTGACGTGGGGGCGTGAAGAAGACATGCAGCACGACGTCTACCGGCCGGTCTATCACAACGCGGTTTCGGCGACGCTAAAAGACGGCAAGATCGTCGGCTGGTCGCATCGTATTACCGGCTCGTCCATTATGGCGCGCTGGTTCCCCGCGGGATTCAAGGACGGCGTCGACGGCGATGCCGTCGATGGCGCGATCGATCAACCGTATGGTTTCCCCAATCTCAAGGTTGAATATATTCGCGCCGAACCGCCCGCGGTTCCGACCGGTTTTTGGCGCGGCGTCGGCCCGAACAACAACATCTTCGCCATCGAAAGCTTCATTGACGATATTGCGCACCGGGAAAAAGTTGATCCGGTCGCGTTTCGATTGAGGCATCTCGACAACAATCCGCGGCTCAAAGCCGCTATCCATCTCGCCACAGAAAAAGGCAACTGGGGCGCTCCGACGTCCGCGCGCGTGGGACGAGGCATCTCAGTGCAGAATGCCTGGAATACCTTCGTTGCGACAGTGTGCGAGGCCGAGGTCGATGAAAACGGCGAGGTACGCGTCCACAGATTGGTCACTGCGATCGATGCGGGAATACCGGTCAATCCCGACACGATCGCGGCGCAGATCGAGGGCGCGCTGATCTTCGGCCTTACCGCCGCGCTCTTCGGCGAGGTCACGATCGAGAACGGCCGTGTCCAGCAAAGCAACTTCAACGACTATCGCATGCTGCGGATCAACGAAGCGCCAAAGATCGAGGTGCATGTCATTCCGAGCACCGAACATCCGGGCGGCGTTGGCGAGCCGGGGACTGCATCGGGTCCGCCAGCACTGGCAAATGCGCTGTTTGCCGCGACTGGCGTTCGCCTGACGCGACTTCCGATTGATCGCGAAGCGCTCGCCGGGAGAAAGCCAGTATGAAGCGCCTTTATTGGATTCTTGCGGCGGTTGCGGCTGTCGTATTCGTTGTTGCCGGTTGGATCATCTACGTGCCGGGGCCGACGGCGTTTGCCAGCGGCAGCACGGTTGCGCTCGGCGACTATAAGGATACAAATCCGACGGGAGTGCCTGCGAGCCTCGCGACGGCAGACCTTGTTACGCGCGGCGAATATCTGACGCGCGCGGCGGACTGTGAAGCTTGCCACACCGCGAAGGGTGGCGTTCCCTACGCCGGCGGACTCGCGTTCAAGCTGCCCTTCGGCACGCTTTATTCGCCGAACATCACACCGGATAAAGAGACGGGCATCGGGAACTGGACGGACGCTGAATTTCTCAATGCCATTCACAAGGGCATCGCGCCCGACGGATCGCGGCTCTATCCTGCCTTCCCCTATCCGTCTTACACGCTGCTGACCAACGACGATGCGCTTGCGATCAAGACTTACCTGTTCAGCCTGACGCCGGTGAAGCAGGAAGCGCCGCCGAACACGCTCATGTTTCCGTTCAATCAGCGCTGGGGGATGATGTTCTGGTCGCTGTTCTACAACAGCAACGATCGCTATCGTCCGAACACAAGCCAGAGCGCGGAATGGAACCGCGGCGCTTATCTCGCCGAGGCACTGGGGCATTGCGGCGAATGCCACACTCCGCGCAATCTATTGCAGGCCGTCGACAACAAGAAGAAGTTCGCGGGGGCGTTTACGGCGGGCTGGCGTGCCTACAACCTGACGCAGGATAAGACGACCGGCATCGGCAGCTGGGACGTGGAGACGACCGCGAAGTTCCTCGCACATGGCCATGTCGAGGGCCTTGGAACAGCTTCGGGGCCGATGGGCGAAGCCATCGATATGAGCCTTCGGCACATGACGCCTGAGGATATCAATGCGCTCGTCGTATACCTCAAGACGATCCCGCCAATCCCCGACACGTCCCTTCCGATACCGAAGACGATGTTGGCTTCGACGTTTCCAAGCGATCATGAGATCGACGAGAATGCGCGCGGTGCCAAGATCTTCGCGGGTGCTTGCGCTGCCTGTCATGGGTGGTCGGGTAAGAGTCCCATTCTCACCTACGCCGATTTCGTCGGCGGCCGGACGGTGAACGATCCCACGGCGCAGAACGTCGCGCAGGCTATTATCTGGGGCGTGACGCGGCATACGCCAAACGGCGTGGTTAAGATGCCGGGGTTTGGAAATGCTTACTCGGACGATGAGATTGCGGCGGTTGCCAACTACGTCACGGCGAGGTTTGGAGCTGAGAAGTCCAGCATTACGGCCAACGACGTAAAGAAGATCAGCGGGCAGGCGTCCCAGTAGGGCGCGGATCGTCTCCGCGCGACGATGACCCGAGCGAAGTCGCTTGTTCGCTCGGGTTTTGAAAGTTAGGAAGCTCGAAGGATCGTGGCATCGGAGCCGCGGATTGTATTTCGAGTTTTCATGTCCAACGACAAAGAGGGACAGGCTTCTGTACGTGGTGGTTCCCGGATCGGGCCGCTGGCGAACTTGCCTGTCTTCTTCAAGCTCGGTGGCAAGCGTGTCGTTCTCGTTGGGGGCGGTGAGCCGGCGCTTTGGAAGGCTGAACTCTTGGCCGCGTCCGGCGCGCATGTGGAAGTCTTTGCCGAGACATTCGCAGATGGCTTCTCCGGGTTGGAAGCGGCTCCGCCCAGCGGGCAAATTCTGCTCGTTCGCCGGCGGTGGACGGCGGACGACGTTGCGGGCGCGGCTCTTGCCGTCGGATCGTTTGGGGACGAAGCCGATGCAGCGGCGTTCGCGGCGGCCGCGCGCGCAGCCGGCGTTCCGGTCAACGTCGTCGACCGACCGACGTTTTGCGATTTTCAGTTCGGGGCGATCGTCAACCGATCGCCGCTCGTCGTCGGGATTTCGACGGACGGCGCGGCGCCAGTCTTCGGACAAGCCATTCGGTCTCTGATCGAGAGTTTGCTGCCTGAGAGTTTCACGCTCTGGGCCGCCGCCGCGCGCGATCTTCGCCGTGACGGCGCGCGCCTTGGAGATACGCCGGACGCGAAACGGCGCTTTTGGCGGCGCTTTACGGATCTGGCGATCGCACGTTCGGACCGTGGGCCAACTCAGGACGATCTCGATCATCTGATTGCGGGCCAGACGGCTGGGCCTGAGCCTGTCGCTATCATCGACGTCGGCGAGGATGTTGACGAGCTGACGCTTGGCGCAATCCGACTGCTGCGCGCGGCCGACGATATTTTCTTCGACACAAGCATTCCGGCGGCTGTCATGGATTTCGCTCGTCGCGAAGCACGCCGGCATCCGGTCGCAAGCGGCCAGGGTAATTCTCGGGAAGTCGGTGATGCGCTTGCTAGACGTGCAGCTGGCGGCAGTCGCGTCGTGCGGCTGAGGCTCAGTACGGAGCCGCGGACAACGGCGAGACCGACCTAGCTGACGGTCTTCGCGCCGCCGGTATATCGGTGGTTGTCGTTTCGCGCCGCTCGGCGTCCTGACCGGGTGGTAGGATAGCCTCCAAGGCAAATTTGTCTTTCTTGCCATGCCGTTGCCGTGAAGGGATGCGAGCAACTGGGTTGAGCGGCCCTGGAGCCACAGGGTGTGATCGGTTCGGCTAGGCCTGAATAAAATCTTTCTGGATCAGCCTCTTAGGGGACGAAGGTGTGGCTCCGCACTGCTTGGAATGGTCTTTCCTCTTGTCTATACTTCGGCTCGGGGGTCCGCTCGGATCAGAGTTTTGCCACGCTGGGCGGGGTTAGCGGGTCGCTTCCCTCATCGTTGAGTTTTTGTCGTTCCGCGGCAGCGAGACGTCGGTAGCATTCGGAGTCGCGTGCGCATGCGCTGCAATCCATCATATTGGCTTTTGGGACTCGTCCCGATCGCGATGTTGAGCTGGGTTGCGGTTCAACTCGAGCAAAGCGGGATCGAGCTTGATCTCTCCCGCCGGGCCAGCGATGCGCTTCGCCGCTCGGGCCTCAACTGGGCCAGCTTTAATTTCGTCGGCCGCGATGCCGTTCTGACGGGGCGCGCACCGGACGAACGCGATCCGACACGGGCGCTATCGAGTCTAGAGAACGTCTGGGGCGTCCGGATCGCCAGCGACCGGTCGGAGCTTCTCGAAAGCGTTGCTAATTATCGCTGGTCGGCGACGTCGTCCGGCGACGGGCGGATCCGGTTGGCGGGGGATGTGCCGTCCGACGATGCGCGGCGTGAGCTTCTCGCCGCAGCCCATAACGTCTTCCCCGGTGCAACCGTCTCGGATGACATGCGCCCGGCGCGCGGTGCGATCGATCGTGGCGCTTGGCTCGCGGGGGCCGTCTTCAGCCTGAAAAATCTTTCGGAGCTGAAACGGGGACAGGCCAATCTCGCGATGCTCGATCTGTCGATCGCGGGCGAGGCCAAGACTTCGGATGCCTACCGTGACGTCCGGGAAGCGCTGGCGCAGCGGCGGCCAGTCGGTCTCGGTTTGGCGCGTGAAGCCATCACGCCGCCGATGGTTCGACCGTTTGTGTGGGATATCAAGAAGAGTGGCGCGGGAATAGCGATTTCGGGCTTTGCGCCGTCGGACGAGGATCGCGAACGGATCGGCGCTCGCGCGAAGTCGCTGTTCGGATCGATGACGATTGCCGACAACACGGATATCGGCGACGGCGCTCCGCAAGAATGGGCGAAAGCGACGGCCGTGGCGCTCGATCAACTCGCGCAGCTGCGTACGGGAGATGTTGAGATTCGGGACCGGGAGATGACATTCTCGGGTGAGGCGCCCGACGCGCAGACGGCCGCTACGGTCAAGAGAACATTGAAGCTTGAGGTGCCGCAGAACTTCCGCATCACCGAGCAAATCCGCTTCCCGAAAGCGGACATCGCACTTGCTGGCAGCGGCTACGTCATGGGGATCGTAAACGACGGGACGTCGCTCGATCTGGTCGGCATGGTGCCGAGCGAAGCGGCGCGGGGCGCGCTCATCGACGCGATCAAGGCGCGCTTCCCGGGACGCCAGGTCAACGACAAATCTCATGTTGCCCCGGGAGCTCCGGACGGATGGCAGCAATGCGTCGTCGCGGGTCTTGCGTCTCTGCCACGGTTGAAGAAAGGCAAGTCGGTCCTCACAGATCATAATCTGGAGGTCTCGGGCGATACGGATGACTACGCGGCTTCGCAATCCGTCCCCGGAGACGTGAAGGCGGCCGCCGGTCAGACATGCGAGGCGACGACGAACATCGCCTTCACGGGACAGATGAAGACCGACCTGTCGTGGAAAGCGACGCGCGAACAAAACGGCATGGTAACGATCGGGGGGGAAGCGCCGGATGATGCGTCGCGTCTGCGCCTCGTCGAGATCGCGCAGCAGATTTATGCCGGTTCGAGCGTGACCGATAACATGAAGATCGTCGGCGCTTCGCCGGAGCCTTGGTCATCGGCGGCGCATCTCGGGCTTGAGGAGATGGCGCGCCTGAAGAACGGCGAAGTTTCGATTTCGGGCAAAGAGTTCACGATCAAAGGCGCGGCGGAAAGCGATCAGGTCGCGAACGACATTCGCAGCGTCCTTTCGACCGATTTGCCGCCAGGGTTCAAAAGCCGTGACGCTATCGTCGTCATGTCGCCGGAGGAAAAAGCGGCCGATAGCTGCCAAACGCTGATGCGGCAGGCATCGGCCAAAGGCACGATCAACTTCGAACGCGCAAAGGCCGATCTGACCTCCGACAGCGCGCAGACGCTGAGGGATCTCGCTCAGATAGCCAACGAGTGCCCGACCTTCAGAATTCAAATCGAAGGGCACACGGACTCGGAGGGCACGGACGAGCGTAACGATCGGCTATCAAATCGCCGTGCGAGGGCCGTCGCCGATTTTCTGTCGCAGAACGGCGTCGACGTCCGGCGGCTGACGGCTGTCGGGTACGGATCGACACGGCCGATCGCGGACAATTCGACCGAGGAAGGCCGTGCGAAGAACCGCCGGATCGAATTCACGGTGAAGGTCAACTGAGGGACGGAGCGGAGATCGATCGATGGACTATCTGTTCTTGAAGATGATCTGGTGGGTCGCGCTCGCATTCGCGCTAGGGCTCGTCACAGGCTGGATATCGTGCAGGGAGAAAAAGAGCTGACACTTGGTTGGGGACTGTCGAGACCGGGATCTCCCGGCGTCTGATTAGGTAGGAAATGACGTATCTACTGCTGCAAACGTTTCTGCTGTTGCTCGCGTCATTCTTTTTTGGCGCGTTCGTCGCCTGCTCGGTTAAGCGTGCCATCTACGGCACGAGCGCCGAGGCGCCGGCTCTTGCTTTGGCGCCAATCCAATCAGACATGCCGGTCCGGCCGCCCATCGTCATGCCGCCGCAGCCGGTACGCGCGCGCCCGGCGCAGCCGGTTGCGCCAAGGGCGATCGATCCGGTGCAGCCGAGGATCGAAGTGCTTCGCCGCCCCGAACCGCGGCCGATGCCGACTGTGCTCGATCCGTCGCGCTTCGAGCGTGCGCTCATCGGGCCCGATCCCAACGAAGGTGTGCCTAGGGTCTCAATCGTCGAGGTTCGTCCCTCCGTTCTGAAGCCCGTGACGGGGATCTATAGGCCACGGCCGCCGGAACCGCCGCCCGCGCCTCCGGTCGAGGAACCACTGCCGGAAATCCCGGTGGCTGAGGACATTCCGGAATTGCAGGAACCGGAAGTCAAGACCACACCTGAGCCGCGAATGGGTGGTTTGGCGGCGAGATTGCGCGATGCGACGACGGCTGCGGCGGCGGGTGCGGTCGCGGCTGCGAAAGCGGCGGCTGCGGCGTCCGTTTCTTTTCCGGGCATGGGGACGTCGCGCCGGGCGCAGGTCGAAAATACTGCCGTGGAAAAGTCTGCTGCCGAGCCCGAGGAAGTGGTTGCGCCCGCAGCGGAGCCTTACGACGCCTCGGAGTTCGTTGGGGGCGAGGTTCCAGTCGATCCCGAGGAGGTTGGCGAAACTCAAGCCGAGCCTTCGACGGCCGAACTTGAGGAGGACCTCCCTGCCGAGCCAGAGCCTGAACCAGATCCAGAGCCCGAAGTCGTCGCTGAACCGGAGCCCGAGCCTGCGCCTCAAGTCCAGGCGCCCGCCGCACCAGCGGCTCCCATCGAGGGCGGCGATGATTTTCAGCGCGTCCGTGCCATCGACGCGGACATCGAGCAAAAGCTGAAGGCGCGTGGCATCACCTACTTCGAGCACATTGCCGGATTGAGCGCGTCCGACGTCCGGCGGATCGGACAAGAGCTTGAGATTCCGGGCCGGATCGACAGAGAGCAATGGGTCGAGCAGGCGCAAATCCTGGCGAAGGGCGGCGAGACCTATTATTCGCGCAATCGCAAAACTATGCTGAAAACTGTGGCGCAAACTGCGCCCTCCGCCGAGACGAAGGCCGCGGACGGCTCGCCGAACGCCAGCGCATCGAATCCGAGTAGAGTCGCGCAGGCCTTGCCACAGCCAACTGTCGAGAATACCGGTTCGCGGCGAGAGGATCTATCAGGTGTCGCGGCTGCGAGCCAGGGCCGGTCGGTTGCCGAAATGGCTGCTGCTGCTGCTGCCGCAATCGCTGCCGCATCGGCAAGCGTCACACGCGGATTGAAACCAATCGAGCCGATTTCGCCGCTCTCGAAGGTCGATCCCAAGATTTCGATGCCAGCGCGGATCACGGACGCGATCCGCGAAAAGGTGGCCGCGAGCGTCGAGATCACCAAACCCGATGCGAAGCCCGAAGCGCCGAGCGAAGGTCCTGTCAACGACCTGAAGCGTATCCGCGGGATCGGCGTGCTGATCGAGAAGCGCCTCAACGCAATGGGCATCAGCCGCTACGATCAGATCGCGAATTGGACCAGCGGCGATATTGATCGCGTCAGCCGCATGTTGGAATTCAAAGGGCGCATCGAGCGGGAAAGCTGGGTCGAACAGGCCCGCATCCTGGCGAGCGGCGGTCAGACCGAGTTTTCGCGCCGCGTTGATCGTGGCGAGGTCGATACGAGCCGCGAGACATGACCGAAATCGCTGCGGGATAATGTTCCGTAACGGGTTCCGTCGTTCCGTTCGTCGGTTTCGGCAAAGAACGAGGCAACGGCGGAGATCGTCGGCGCGTCGCGCAGCAGCGGTGCGTGGCCTTGGGCGGGAACGGTGAAAGACGACAGGCGCGGATGGCGCTGACGCATTTCTTCGACCGTCTTCTCCGACAGGAGATCGGAATTCGCGCCGCGAAGGACGAGCACGGGAATGCGCTTCATGGCTTCGAACTGCGGCCATAGCTTCGGCACCGGGCCGTCGAGCACCGAAAGACACTTCGCGAGTTTCGGATCGTAGCCGGTGACGGGCTTGCCGTTCTTGTCGTTGAAAATCTGACGGGCGACCGCTGCAAAATCGTCGTCGGTCATCTCCGGAAAATCGCGGCGAAAAAGATCTCCGACGATGCGAGCGGCGTCCGCCCAGTTTTTTGGAACCGGGACGCGGCCGACGTAACCAGCAATACGCGCGAGGCCCTCCGCCTCGATGACGGGGCCGATATCATTCAGGACTACGGCGCCCATGAGTGAGGGCTGAGCGGCGGCCAGCACCATCGAAATCAGCCCGCCGCGCGATGTCCCGATTATGCCGACGTTGCGCAGGCCGAGCATCATCATGAAGTCGATGGCGTCCTGCATCTCGATCGGCACGGCGTAATTCTTCCAATCGGAATCGTATTCCGAGAGGCCGCGCCCACGGGTGTCGAGCGTGAAGACGTCGCGCGGTTTCGGGCCGCTCCGCAGCGCGAGTGCGATGTCGTGAAAGTCCCGGCTGTTGCGCGTCAGACCAGCCAGACAGACGACGGGCCGGGCGTGCGAAACGGTCTCGGGTCGGTAGTGGCGGCCGTAGAGGCGTGTTCCATCGCGTCCGGTGAAATGAATGTCTTCGAATGCCTGCTCGGTCGTCATGTGAGTGCCGCGCCTCGTGTCTCGGGTTATCAACCGTCGCTGTTGCTGTCGGCGACGCCTTCGCGGGGATCGTTGTCTTTCGGGATATTCGCGTCGCCGCGATCGCGCGTAAGATCCTGCTGCAGACGTAGCGGATTTTTCATGCCGAGGCGGGCGCGGTAGATCTGGATGTTGGCCAGGACTTTGGTGACGTAGTCGCGTGTCTCGGTGATCGGGATGCGCTCGACCCAGTCGACGGGATCGACGTCGGTATCTCTCGGATCGCCGAATTCCTTCACCCATTGTCGGGCGCGGCCCGGCCCGGCGTTATAAGCCGCGAGGCCGAGAACATACGAGCCGCCGACTTCGTCCAAGCGGTCGCCGATATAAGCCGAGGAGATCATTGCGTTGTACTGCGGATCGGAGAGCAGCCGATCGATCTGGCATTTGATCTTGTAATCGCGACAGACGTGGCGCGCGGTCATCGGCATGACCTGCAACAGGCCTTTGGCGCCGGCTCCGGAAACGATCTGAGAATCGAACTCGGTTTCCTGGCGGGCGATGCCGAGAAGGAAGGGCAACTCAGGCGGCGATCTCAGCGGCGTATATCCGGGGAAGGGCTTCAGCGGATAGGCGTAGGTGAGCAGGTTCTGCCCGCGCGCGATCGCGATCTTGGCGATGCGGAGGGACATTTGCGGATCACCGATTTCTTCGGCGAGGTAGGCAACCATGCCGACTTCCGCTTCCGACGGCGCGGCGTTTCGGAGTCCGGCCAGGAACGTGCGAGTGATTTCGCGCGAGAGATTGGCTTTTTGCGCTAAGACCAATGCGCGGGCCACATCAGATGATGTCAATTTCCGGATCTGCGCGGCGGTGGGATAGGCGGGCTGGGAGATTTCCAAGCGCGTGCGTCCGGGCTCCAGCATTTGCATCGCAAGCAGGCCGTGGAAGGTGTCGGGGTTCTTGGCTGCGAGACGATATTGCTCGGCGGCGCCGGCCTTGTCACCGCGTTCGGCTTCGACACGGCCCAGCCAATAGCGAGCTTTGGCTTGGCTCAACGGTCCGTCGGCGGCGGCGGCCATGTCCTTGAAGTGCCGCTCGGCGAGAGCCGGCTTATTCAAGTAGCGAAACGCGATCCAGCCCGCCATGAACGTCTGTTCTTTGCGTGGGTTGACCGTCAGAGGTCCGGCATCCTTGACGAGATCATAGGCGAGTTTCGGATTTCCAAGCTTCAGCGCGCCGTAAGCCAGTTCGCGGCGCTCGGCCCACCATTCGTCAAGCGCGGCGATCTTGTTGGGATTCGGCGGAATGGCGAGGATGATGTCGGCGGCTTCCTCGATCTTTCCTGCTTTGCGGAGCAACTGCTCTTTGTGGAAGGCGAGCCCAGTATCGTCGCGGCCTCCCGATTGCAGCGCGCTCATCAAGGCTTGAGCGTTGGAGGCTTTGTTGAACACCGCGAGGCGCGCCGCGGCTTTCTTTTGCTCGCTCGCGGGCAGCAGCGGAATGAGACGCTTCGCTAGGGCGACGCGGTCCTTTCGATTGCCTGCATAGCGCACGTCATCGGTGACGAGACGATCGAAGCGCCATTTGTGATCCGCGGGCGTGAGCAGGTTTCCGAAACGGTCGAGGAAGCCGTTTTCGAGTGCGGGAGAAATGGACATCTCGCGCCAGGCTATGGCGGCGAGCTTGCGGGCTTCAGTTGTGTTGCCGTCCGCCAGATTGGCCGATGCGAGCGCGGCATAGCCGGCGCCGGTTTCCGGCATCGTGGTAACGAAGTAGGATTTGATCGCTTGGGCGCTGCCGCCATGCATGAACAGGGCTTCTTCAAAGCCCTCCGTTATCGTCGAGCGATCCGGCCAGGAGGGGTTGTCGCGCAGGAAGGCGCGAAATTCGGCGGGCTCGCCGAGCCCGGCGCGAAATCTTATCCAATCGGCGAGCGTGCGGCCGACGGGATCGCTGATTTTGGCCTTTGCGTCGGCGAAAGCGCCTAAATCTTTGGAGCGAACGGCCGATGCCGCATCGCGGAGGGCCGCCAAGTCTTCCGGGGTGGGTTCGAGCGACAGAAGGGGGCTCAGGGCCGAATCGAGCTTGCGGGCCTGTTCTTTCTCAGCAGCCAGGGGCTGGGGCGCGGGTACAGGCTTTACCGCCGATTCGGCGACGGTGGACGCACCTATCAAAACAACGCCGATCAAGGCGAGGTTGACCGCCAGACGGGATCGCACGCGTGAGAGAGAGCGAATTCGCGTGTTGGGATTGAGGCTTAGTCGCATTGCTCCCCATTGGGTAAAACGCCCTACTTGCCCCGATCTTGCAGCCAGCTTTACGAGCGCTTAATGTTAGTGAGCTTGCGTCGCTGGCAACGATACCCCGCATTAAGCGGAATTATGCATGCTGAAGCAAGCGGTTCAGGCCGGACGAATGGCATGTGCGTACGGCAAGACCGTGACCCATGCTCGTATGGTTTCGAGTCCTTTTGACGTTGATTTCCCGATCGAGGCGGGGATGCGGCATCGGTCGATGCCCATCTCAGCCGTTTCAAGTTAAGGCGAACGCATGTTCAGAGGTTCAATTACGGCGCTTGTTACGCCGTTTCGCAACGGGAAGGTGGATGAAGCCGCCTTTACCCGTTTCATCGAGTGGCAGATTTCCGAAGGTACTCACGGTATCGTGCCGGTCGGAACGACGGGAGAGAGCCCAACACTCGATTATGAGGAGCACACGCGCGTCATTGAGCTTGCGGTCGCAACGTCCAAGAAGCGCATTCCGGTGATCGCGGGCACGGGTTCGAACTCGACCGACGAAGCTGTCGAGCTTTCGCAATATGCGGAGAAAGTCGGCGCCGACGCGGTTTTGATCGTGACGCCCTACTACAACAAGCCGAACCAGGAGGGGCTTTATCAGCACTTCAAGGCGATCAACGACGCGATCAATATTCCGATCATCATCTACAACATTCCGGGGCGTTCGGTCGTCGACATGTCGGTCGCGACGATGGCGCGGTGCTACGAACTGAAGAACATTGTCGGCGTCAAGGATGCGACGGCCAATCTTGCGCGACCGGCACAGACGCGCGTGGCGCTTGGACCGGAGTTCTGTCAGCTCTCGGGCGAGGACGCGACTGCGCTTGGCTTCATGGCGCACGGCGGGGCGGGATGTATTTCCGTCGCATCGAACGTCGCGCCGCGACTGTGTTCGGAGCTCCAGAACGCATGCATGGCGGGCGATTTCAAGAAGGCGCTTGCTATTCAAGATCGGCTGATGCCGCTCTACGAAGTTCTTTTCATCGAGACCAATCCGGCGCCAGTGAAGTATGCCGTGTCGCGGCTGGGCTTCGGAACGGCGGATATGCGTCTGCCGATGGTGCCGCTCACCGAGGCGTCGCGCCGGGCGATCGACAAGGTTCTTAGCGACCTCGATCTCGTGAGCGCGAAAGCCGCCGAGTGACGATTGCCGGAAAGCACTGATTTATGGCTACGAAACGCGACGACGGCAGCACGCTGGTCGCCGAGAACCGCAAAGCGCGGCATGAATATTTCATCACGGATAGCTGGGAAGCGGGTGTCGAGCTTCTAGGTTCCGAGGTGAAGTCGCTTCGGCGTGGCCAATCGAACATCGCTGAGAGCTACGCTTCGGTCGAAGATAATGGCGTTTGGCTGATCAACAGCTACATCGCGGAATATCCCGGAGCGGCGCTCTTTCCGCATGAGCCACGCCGGAAACGCCGGCTGCTGATGCACGCGAGCGAGATCCATAAGATCGGCATCGCAGTCGAGCGGAAGGGCATGACGCTGGTGCCACTTGAGCTTTACTTCAACGAGAAGGGCCGAGTCAAAATCAAGATTGGTCTTGCCGAAGGCAAGAACCATTCGGACAAACGGCAAGACGCCGCCAAGCGCGATTGGAACCGGCAGAAGGCTCGTCTCATGCGTGAGAAGGGTTGAGGTCGCGTGCCTTCGGGTCATTCGGCGGTCTAGCGGCAACGACTGGAGTGCGCGCCATGGAAGCAAATTTGGCTTGGCCCCTACCGATCGACGATGGCGCGGCAAAGCATCTGCTTGCCGGGACGCGGCTTCCCGACGTAGCGCTCACCGCGACACGCGGAGCAAGTGTCAATCTCGCACGTTATCAGGAGCGGGCGATCGTCTTTGTCTATCCGATGACGGGCATGCCCGGTGTTCCCAATCCGCCGGACTGGGATGTGATCCCGGGCGCGCACGGCTCGACGCCGGAGGCCGAAGGTTTTCGCGATGCTTATGGCGAGTTCGAACTGCTGGGCTACGAAGTCTTTGGCATAAGTGGGCAATCAGCCGAAGCCCAGCACGCATTTTCAGCGCGCGCCGGTATTCCTTATTTGCTCTTGAGCGACGAAAAACTTGTGTTTGCCGATGCGCTCGATCTGCCGCGCTTTGAAACCGACGGGGTGACGTATCTCTCGCGGTTGACGATGATCACCCGGAACGGCGTCATCTATCGCGTCATTTACCCGGTCGACGCTCCTGCGGAGCACGCCCGCTCGCTGCTGCAATCGCTTACCGCAACTCTCGCCTGATCGCTTCGAAGACGGAGTGGAACATCTCGGTCGTCAGCCGACCGGTGTTGGTATTGTAGCGCGAGCAGTGGAAGCTGTCGTAAAGCACGAGGTTCGGCGCAAGCTCGTGACGGGTACCGTGTGCGAACGGATAAAGGGCTTTCCGCTTCGCCAGCGTGGTCAGCGTCTGGTCGTGCGCGATACGGCCGAGCGCCAGAATGATCTTGAGTTTCGGAAGGCTCGCCAGCCGCGCTGCGAAGTAGGGGCGGCAGTTGGCGATTTCCTTTGGCTCAGGTTTGTTTTCCGGCGGCACGCAACGCACGGCATTGGTGATCATGCAGTTGCGCAGCTTAAGGCCGTCGTCGGGGCGAGCGTGATATTCGCCTTTCGCGAAACCGTAACGGAGGAGCGTGTCGTAGAGGAGAACGCCAGCGTAATCGCCGGTAAATGGCCGTCCTGTTCGGTTGGCACCATTGCGCCCTGGGGCGAGGCCGACGATGAGCACACTAGAGTCTAAGGCACCGAACGACGGCACGGCACCGTTGAACCACTGGGGTTCCTGGCGCTCGTTTTCGGCGCGATAGGCAACGAGACGCGGGCAACGCGAGCACTTCGGCGGAGCTTCAGGGCCAAGTGTCAATTCGACCGCGGCGGCGCCCATCTACCCGTGCTCTTGTTGACGCCAGTCCGCTCAGATCTCTTCTTCCGCGAGATCGTCATCGCCTTGGTAGGTGGCGTCCCGCGCGACCGTAAGTGGTCCGCGAGCCGAATGGCTGCGACCGCCTTCACGCGGCGTGCGGCCGCCGCTTCCCCCGGCACCACCCGGCGACCGACCGACCTGGTCTTCGAGGTCGGCGAGGTCAACGAACTGGTCCGCTTGGCGGCGCAACTCGTCGGCGACCATCGGAGGCTGCGTCTGAAGCGTCGAAATCACGCTCACGCGCTTGCCCTTCTGTTGAAGGGCGGCGACGAGGCTGCGGAAATCGCCGTCTCCTGAGAAAATGACGATGTGATCGAGGCTGTCCGACAAACGCATGGCATCAACGGCCAGCTCAATGTCCATGTTGCCTTTGACTTTCCGGCGGCCGGTGGCGTCGGTGAATTCTTTGGTGGGCTTCGTCACCATCGAGAAGCCGTTGTAGTCCAACCAGTCGATGAGCGGACGGATCGACGAATATTCCTGCTCCTCGGCGAGCGCGGTATAATAGAGTGCCCGGACGAGCTGTCCTTTTTGGCGGAAGACGCCGAGCAACCGCTTGTAGTCGATGTCAAATCCCAACGACTTTGCGGTAGCGTAAAGATTGGCGCCGTCGATGAAGAGCGCGATGCGCTCGGTCGGATAAAAATGCATTGGCGTTTCCTAGGCAGAATTCCCACTAAACGACGTACAGAAATGACGCCGGGAGGATCGTTGAGAAAACCACTTCGCTAAAGACTACAAGGACTTAAGCTTAAGGGAAAATCTACTCTCTTCGTAAATGTATCTACGGCGTAGAACCCTATCGTTTCAAGGGGTAACAGAAGTGACCGTCAGTCAACAATTGTGACAAATAGTCTATATAACGATCTGGCAAGCTTTTTCCGAATGATGGAATAGCTCGCAGTGGATTTCTCTGTTCCAGCGGCTTGCTTAATCGTGTTGAACGTGGCAAAGAGGCATCAACTTGGCGCTGAAAGGCTGTCTCGAACCCTTGTTTGCGCCCTCAATGCCCCTTTTTTGTGTCTAATTCCTCCAAGGGAAGGTCCAACCCATGGCTCGCGTTACCGTCGAAGATTGCGTCGACAAGATTCCAAACCGGTTTGAGCTGGTGCTTCTCGCCGCTCACCGGGCTCGCGCGATTACGAATGGTAGCGCAATCACGATATCGGCGGACAACGATAAGAACCCCGTCGTCGCGCTGCGCGAAATCGCTGAGCGCACGCTCTCGCCTGACGATATGCGCGAAACGCTGATCTCGTCCATTCAGAAGAATACGGAAGTCGATGAGCCGGAGGCCGTCGCGGCGCCGCTCCTGCCGCCGGAACGGCGTGCCCCGATGCTTGGCCGAGACGACCTTTCCTCCGATACGCAGGTCGATGTGATGACGGAAGAACAGCTTCTCCGCGGATTGGAGAGCATGACGCCGTTGGAGCCTTCGGCCAATATCGGGTCAGGTGGCGGTCCCCGCGAGCGGGATCGCGACCCGCGCGACCGGTCTCGCTGAGCCGGTGGGAACAAACCGCTCGCGACATCAAGCTCGGGCTGTTCCACTTTAATCCGTCCTGCGTCTTCGGTTACGCTTGCGCCCAGAAGGAGTGCGGCGGGTCATGATGCGGCAATACGAACTCGTCGAACGGGTTCTGAAATACGATCCAAATGCTGACGAGGCGCTGCTCAATCGCGCCTACGTCTATGCCATGAAGGCGCATGGCAACCAGAAGCGCGCGTCCGGCGCGCCGTATTTTTCCCATCCCCTCGAAGTCGCCGCGATCCTGACGGACCTGAAACTCGACGACGCGACCATCGCGACTGCGCTGTTGCACGACGTCATCGAAGATACCGACGCCACTCGCTCCGAGATCGATCAGATGTTCGGACCTGAGATCGGCGGCCTCGTCGACGGGCTGACGAAGATCAAGCGCCTCGATCTCGTTTCTAAAAAAGCCGAGCAGGCGGAAAGTTTCCGCAAACTCCTCATCGCCATTTCGAGCGATATTCGCGTGCTTCTCGTCAAGCTCGCGGACCGTCTGCACAACATGCGAACGCTCGAGCATATGAAGCCTGAGAGTCGTCGGCGGAACTCGGAAGAGACGCGGGATATCTATGCGCCGCTGGCCGGCATGATGGGCATGCAGGCGCTGCGAGAGGAACTCGAAGATCACGCTTTTCGCTGGCTGCATCCGGAAGCCTATGAGGCGCTCACGGAAAGGCTCGCGGATATGCGCGAGCGCAACCGGGGTCTCGTCGAGGAAATTCGCCAAGCGATCGCGCGCAAATGCGCTGATTCCGGGATCAAGGCGGAGACATACGGGCGAGAGAAAAAGCCGTATTCCATCTGGAGTAAGATGGAGCACAAGCAGATCAGCCTCGAGCAGCTTTCAGATATCTACGCGTTCCGCGTGATCGTCGGCTCGATCGAGGACTGCTATCGGGCCCTCGGCATCGTACACACGACCTGGGGTACGGTGCCCGGCCGCTTCAAGGATTACATCTCCGCGCCGAAGCGAAACAATTATCAGTCGATCCACACCACCGTTTATGGGCCGCGCCATCAGCGCGTGGAATTGCAGATTCGCACCCACGAGATGCAGCACATCGCCGAATACGGCGTTGCGGCACATTCTCTCTATAAGGACAAACAGCAGGGGCTCGTGAACGGCCACGATGCTGAGCCGGACGATGAGTCCGACGACAGCCCTTATGGGCGTCTACGGACCATGATTGGCTCATTGCTGGAAGCGGCGAATCCGGAGGAGTTTCTTGAGCACACGAAGCTTGAGCTGTTCCACGATCAGGTCTTCTGCTTCACGCCGAAAGGGCGCCTCATTGCGCTGCCGCGTGGCGCGACGCCGCTCGATTTTGCTTACGCGGTCCATACCGACATCGGAAACGAGGCGGTTGCCGCCTATATCAACGGGCGACACGTTCCGATCGATACGCATCTGCGCAATGGCGACGAGGTCGTGATCGAAACATCGAAGGGCCATGTCCGCCCGGCCGCCTGGGAAGCGTTTGCCGTGACGGGGCGCGCGAGGTCGGCGATACGGCGGGCGGCGCGAGAAGCGGAGCGCCGGCGCTTTATCGAGCTTGGGCGGCAACTCGTTCAGTCGACGCTCGCTGGGATTGACGTCGACTATTCGGAGGAAAAGGTTAGAGCGGCGGCGCCCAAAGTCGGCTTCAAGACGGCGGACGATCTGCTTGCAGCCGTCGGCCGGGATGACGTCAAGCTTCCGGACGTGCTCGGCGCCATTCTGCCTCACGGCCAGACTCTCGATGATGGTTATAAGCCGACGCGACGTTTCGGCCGCGCGCGCGAGCAGGACGGTTGGTTCAATATCGATAAGGTCACGAGCCTCAAATTCCGCACGTCCGAGATCGACAGCATGACCGCGGTGTCGATCGGCGGTCCGAGCCAGGAACTACCCGTTGCATTCGAGCCAGGTGGAGCGGTTCCGGGCGATCGCATCGTCGGCGTGATGGCGCCGGGTGAGGGCATTCGCGTTTTCCAGATCCATTCTCCGCGCTTGAAAGAGTACGAGGAGGAGCATTGGATCGATGTCACTTGGGACGTGGATCCGGAACGGCCGCAGCGCTTTCCGGCAAGAATCAGCGTAACTGCCGTTAACGCGCCGGGATCGTTGGCCGAGATTGCCAAAGTGATCGGTGAGACCGGCGGCAATATCGACAATATCAAAATGGCCCGACATGCCGCAGACTTCACGGTGATGAACATAGAACTTGAGGTTTTTGATCTGGTGCATTTGAACCACATCATTGCCGGGCTCAGAGCGAAGCCGTCCGTCGCAAGGGTGGAACGGCTTTTCGAGTAAGCTATGGTGCACAGCGCGCGATCATTTCGCGTCTTAAGGCCACTAGGATCATAACGTTTGGACGAAAAGCATATAGCGCTTGAAGCTCGTGCGAGCCACTGGCCGTTCAATGCGGTTCGGCTGCGGTCGAGGCTTCGCTATTTCTGGCGGCGGCTTCTTCAGGTGCGGGCGACACCCCACGAGGTCGCATTGGGATTCGCCATCGGCGTGTTCACGGCGTGTACGCCGTTTCTCGGGGTCCAGACAATCCTCGCGTGCGCCTTGGCGTTCGGATTCCGCGTTAGCATGCCCGCCGCCGTGCTCGGCACCTTCGTCGGTAATCCGCTGAGCTGGCCCGCAATCTGGGCGGCGTCCTATGTTTCGGGGGCGCTGTTGCTTGGGCAAGATCCGACGTATGCCGCCAACCATCTGAGCGAGACCGCAAACGTGCTTGGCGCCACGTTGATGGCGCCGTCGCCCGAAACGCTCGGTGCCGCGGTCGACAATCTTTCACCCATCGCCGAACCTATGATGGTCGGAGGAGTTCTCGTCGGCTTGATTGCAGCCGTCTTCAGCTACTATCCTACGCGGCGCGCGGTGCGCCTTTTTCAACGACTTCACAACGTCGGGTAAACTTTTCCGCGCGACTTTCCCAACAGTCCGGCAAACCCCTTAGCAATCGGTGGCACAGAACGTGGCCATTACCCGCAAGCCCCCTGAAGGCAGCTTCGCACCGATGTCCGTTCGCGCATTGCGTCTCGGTGTCAATATCGACCACGTCGCGACGCTGCGAAACGCGCGTGGCGGCATGCATCCCGATCCGCTGCGCGCCGCTCATCTCGCGATCGAGGGAGGCGCGGACGGGATCACGGCGCATCTACGCGAAGACCGCCGGCATATCTCCGACACCGACATCACGCGGCTCAAAAGCGAGCTGACGCGTCCGCTCAACCTCGAAATGGCGACGACGAAGGAAATGCAGCAGATCGCGTTGCGGCATGTGCCGAATGCGTGCTGCCTCGTTCCCGAGCGGCGACAAGAACGCACGACGGAGGGTGGCCTTGAGGTTCAGGGGGCGGTGAAGACGCTGAAGCCTTTCATTGCCAAGCTCAAGGACGCAGGCATTCGGGTATCGCTTTTCATCGAACCCGATTTAAAGACCATCGAGGCGGCGGCGAACGTTGGAGCGGATATCGTCGAGCTGCACACCGGCCGCTATTGCAATCTCGCGCTCGAACACGATGCGGCGGGCGTTGCGCGCGAGTTGGAGCGTCACAGGAAGGCAGCGACGGCAGCAGCCGCAGCCGGTCTCGAAGTCCATGCCGGGCACGGACTGACCTACAACACTGTAAAGCCCATCGCGGCGATTCCGGAAATCGTCGAGCTTAATATCGGTCATTTCCTGGTCGGAGAGGCGATTTTTGGTGGCCTGCCGATGGCCGTTCGGCGCATGCGCGTGCTGATGGACGAAGCGCGAGAAACGATGCCGGTTCCCTCTCCAGTTCCCGTGCGGCGCGCGAAATGATCCTCGGTATCGGCAACGACCTTTGCGATATCCGCCGGATCGAGAAGACGATAGCGCGTTTCGGGGATCGGTTTCTGGAGCGCGTGTTCACGGCGGAAGAGCGGCGCAAGGCGTTTTCGCGCGCGCACTCTGCCCGGACCTTTGCCAAGCGCTTCGCTGCGAAAGAAGCTGCCAGCAAGGCGCTGGGCACGGGGTTTCGCGCCGGCGTCTATCTTAAGGATAGCGGCGTCGTGAACGCGCCTTCGGGGCGGCCGACGCTGGCTTTGACGGGCGGTGCGGCGCGCCATCTCGCGAGGCTGGTACCGGCTGGCTTCAAGGCTCGGATCGACGTCACGCTCACCGACGAATACCCGATGGCCGAGGCGATCGTGATCATTTCAGCGGTGCCTGAGAGCGCCGATCTTCCGGGTTGAGCCGTCTTCGGCGGGAAATCTTTCGCAGTTCGTTTTTTTTGAGGGGAGCGACTGCGACCGAGTCGCTGTTTTCCTTACCTTTTTGTCAGGTTTATGCCCGTCGTTGCGGCATCAGGCCAAACTCGCTATAGCGGACCGCTAAATCGCAGCGAGCCCCGGCCTACGCCGGTCGGCGGCGCAGAGGAGCCACGGATGAGTGTTGGTACGAAGACGTCGAGATCGAGTTGGTCAGAAACCATCATCATCGTCGTCGAAGCACTCGCTATTGCGATGTTTGTCCGGGTTTTCTTCTATCAGCCGTTCAACATTCCATCGGGATCGATGAAGGAAACGCTGCTGATCGGCGATTACCTTTTCGTCTCGAAGCTGTCTTACGGCTATAGCCGGTTCTCGTTTCCCTTCAGCCCGGATTTGTTCTCGGGCCGCATTTGGGGAGCGCCGCCGAAGCGCGGCGATGTCGCGGTTTTCAAGCTGCCGCGCGACAACTCTACTGACTACATCAAGCGCGTGATGGGCCTGCCGGGCGACGAAATCCAGATGAAAGACGGTCAGGTCTTCATTAACGGGGTCGGCGTTCCGAAGGTGCCCGCGGGCGAATTCACGACCTGGGAAGAGGGGCACGAGCGGACGATACCGGTGTTCGAGGAAACCCTGCCGAATGGTGTGAAGTATAAGGTTCTCGATAGCGATCCCAATGGTCCGTACGATAATACTGGCGTCTACAAGGTGCCGCCGGACCATTATTTCATGATGGGTGATAATCGCGATAACTCGACGGACAGCCGGGTGCGGAGCGCGGTCGGGTTTGTTCCTTATGAGAATTTCATCGGGCGGGCGGAAATCATCTTTTTTTCCGCTAAGGTCGACGGACCCGACGCAATGCACTGGTGGGCGCCTTGGACTTGGCCATTTGACATTCGCTGGACCAGGTTCTTCACTCTCGTGCGGTGACCGCGAAGCGGCATTTGCGCCATGTTAAGACCACGCAAGTTCAAAGACCTCGAGACGAAGCTCGGATACAAGTTCAAGGACTCCGGCTTGCTCGAACGTGCGCTCACGCATGCCAGCGTGCGCGGCGGCAGGGTCGCTCGGTCGGACAACGAGCGCCTCGAATTCATCGGAGACCGCGTCCTGGGCCTCGCGATCGCGGAAGCGCTGAATAAGCAATACCCTGAAGCGAACGAGGGCGAACTGGCGCGGCGGTATAATCGTCTTGTCCGGGGCGAAGCCTGCGCTAAGGTGGCGCGTAACATCGGCCTCGGCGATCATCTCATTCTGTCGGAAAGCGAGGCCGACAGCGGCGGACGGAATAAGACGACGATTCTGGCCGATGCCGCGGAGGCGCTGCTCGGCGCCGTCTTCATCGATGGCGGCTTCGAGAAGGCTCGGACGGTCGTCAGCAAACTCTGGCAGGATCAATCCGAGCCGGTGCCCGAAGTTGCCGTGGATGCGAAATCGGCGTTGCAGGAATGGGCGCAAGGGCAAGGTCTGGCGCTGCCGCGCTATACCGTCGTTGCCCGTAACGGTCCGGATCACGCGCCGCGCTTCACGGCCGAGGTGCTGATCTCGGGCAGGGCGCCGGCGCAAGGCGAAGGCGCTTCGAAGCGCATTGCGGAGCAGGCGGCGGCAAGCGCACTGCTTACGCGCGAAGGTGTTGGAGCACATGTCGGCGATGTCTGAGAGCAACGAGCCAAAGGAACCGGCGACGGACGACAATCGGCGGTGCGGGTTCGTCGCGATCATCGGTCCGACGAATGCCGGCAAGTCGACGCTGGTCAACGCGCTCGTCGGTGCCAAGATCGCCATCGTCTCGCATAAGGTTCAGACGACGCGTGCGCCCATCCGGGGCATCGCGATGGAAGGCGACAGCCAGATCGTTTTCATCGATACGGCCGGCATTTTCAATCCGAAGCGCCGGCTCGACCGGGCCATGGTCGAAGCTGCTTGGGGCGGCCTGGAAGATGCCGATGCGGTGCTGTTGGTGCTCGATGCCGCGACGCACTTCGGCGACGATGTCGACGGCATCATCGAGCGCTTGAAGGGTGCGCGTATGCCTAAGATCGTGGTGCTGAACAAGATCGACAGGGTCGACGACAAGCCGAAGCTTTTGGAACTCGCCAAGGACCTCGAGGAGCGTCTTTCACCGAACCGCATCTTCATGATCTCGGCACTTGAGGGCCAGGGCATCAAGGATTTGCGGACCTATCTCGCGGGCCTCGTGCCCAAGGGACCTTGGCACTATTCGGAAGACGACGTCACGGATGTGCCGATGCGGACGCAGGCTGCGGAGATGACGCGTGAGAGCGTCTATCGCTTTCTGCATCAGGAACTTCCCTACACCACGACCGTTGAAACGACGGACTGGAAAAGTCTGAAGGACGGTTCGGCGCGCGTCGAGCAGACGATTTATGTCGAGCGCGACGGGCAGAAGAAAATCGTGCTCGGCAAAGGCGGCGAGACGATCAAGAAGATTTCGAGCACGGCGCGGCACGCGATAGAGGAAATGGCGGGGCACCGCGTTCATCTGTTCCTGTTCGTCAAAGTTCGCGAAAACTGGGAAAGCGATCCTGAGCGGTACCGCGAAATGGGCCTGCGTTTTCCCAAATCGTGAGTCGCCTGCTATGAAGCCCCATGCAGTGGACGGATGAAGGCATCGTTCTTTCGGTAAGACCGCACGGTGAGACGACCGCGGTCGTCGATTTGTGGACGCGCGCCCACGGCCGGCACATGGGGCTTGTGCATGGTGGCCGATCGAGGCGCTTGCGTCCGATCCTTCAGGCCGGAAATCACGTCGATGCGGCTTGGAAGGCGCGGCTTGCGGATCAGCTCGGCTCGATGAGCGTCGAGATGCGGCGCGCCTTCGCTGCCGAAACGCTGGACGACGCCCAAGCGCTGATGGCGTTATCCACCATAACGACCTTGACCGGGCTGCTGCCCGAACGCGATCCCCACCCCAATCTCTACGAAATTACTCTATTCGTTTTGGGTTTTTTGAACGACGCGACGGTCTGGCCCGCGCTGCTCGTCAGGTGGGAGCTGGCTCTCCTCGATGAGTTGGGGTTCGGCCTCGATCTCAGCCAGTGCGCGGCGACTGGCGTCAACGATCAGCTTATCTATGTTTCGCCTAAATCCGGGCGCGCCGTTTCGGCGTCGGCAGGAGAGCCTTATCGCGACAAGCTTTTGGGGCTTCCGCAGTTTCTGACGAAGCAGAGGTCGGGACCGGTCACGGCGCAAGACGTGAATCTCGGCTTCGCGCTCACGGGATATTTCATAGAGAAGCATCTTTTGCAGCCGAGAGGCCAGACGTTGCCGGAGACACGGATGCGCCTCGTCGCGCAACTCGCGGCCTAAGGGTGCCGTAGTTCGGCATTTTTTAATGCAATCCGAGGCGGCGGCGACGGAAGCAGCATGAACAGCCGTTCTTGTTATTGACCATGGGGAAGCGAACAAGTTTCGCTTCGTCCTCACGGCCATCGGATGCGTCGCCGGATTTCGCCGTTCATCGGCTGGGTTCGGTTGTGTCCTGCGACTTGACCGGCGTTGCGACCCACACCGCTCGCACGGTTAGCGACCGCCCGTTCGGATCCCCCCTCCGAACGGGCCTTCTCACTTATCAAGATGGACTGTTGCCTTACGGTGTCGATTTAGGAGGGAATTCAGTTTCCCTTCAGCAAGCATTCATGCTGATGCGTAGACAACTCCTATGCGTGGAATTTCCATTCCCTCTGCGCATGCGGGAGCACGGAGGGTCTAGCGGGGCCGCGGCGTCGAGCTGCGGTCCCGATATTCAAGTGTTCTGCGGCTCGGTTGCCACGCATCGGAAAATGCACGGATTTCTTCTTCCATTTTCCTACGTCTTTTAAGACGCAATTAAACATCGTTGCTTACCCTTCATACGTATTGGGCGTGGCGTTAGGGGGCTATCGATGGGCGGTTTGAGGTCGCTGCCGATTGACGACATTCTGGAGCGGCAAGCGATCGAGTTTGACGACATGCTCTATTTGAAGCGTGCCTTCTACGAAGATGGCGTCACCTCGTCGGATGAGGCCGACTTGCTGTTTTCTCTGCACCGCGGTTGCATGGTGCAGCATGCCGACTGGGCTGATTTCTTCGTCGAGGCGATCACCGACTTTCTCATTATTCAGGAGCCGCCGCGGGGATATCTGACCGCTGCGAACGCGAACTGGCTGGTCAATCGCGTCACAAGCGACGGCAAGATCAAGTCCAAGGCCGAGATCGATCTCGTACTCACCGTGCTCGGCAAGGCGCGCTGGGCGCCGGCGAGCCTGTCGAAGTTCGTGCTCGAGCAGGTCAAACACGCGGTCATCACCGGGCATGGTCCGCTGCGTCACGGCAAGTCCGTGGCCGCGGGCAGGATCAGCGAATGCGAAGTCGATCTTCTCCGTCGCATTCTTTATGCCTTCGGGGGAGACGGTCACGTCGCCGTGACGCGGATCGAAGCCGACGTTCTGTTCGATATCGATGAAGCCGTGGCGGGATCGCCGCCTAATGCTCTTTGGACCGATCTTTTCGTCAAGGCCATCGCCAACGTCATGATGTCGGCATCGGGCTATTCGGTTCCGACCCGCGAGGAGGCGCTCCGGCAGGAAGCGGATTTGGACGACGATGACGGCCAGACGTCGATCCTATTCTCTTTGCTCGCCATGGTTCACGCGAACCTTTCCTCGATGCAAGACGCCTATCATGACCAGAGTCTGGAAGAACGGGCGTTGGCGCGGCTCGAACATCAACGCATCGAGATCATCACGAATGAGCCGATCGCCGAGGTGGACCCGCTCTGGCTCGTTGGACGGCTCGGGCGCGACGGTAGACTGACGCCGAGCGAACGGGCGCTCATCTCGTACTTAAATCACGAGAGCCCGCGCATTCATCCGACGATCACCGAGGCGGTTTGCCGGCTGGGGCAGGCGGCCTAGCGAAAACGCTGCACATCCATAGTTACTTTCGAGCCGCCGGCGGGTCTCCTCGCGGGCGGCTTTCGCTGTGCGGCAGCTGATCGCAGATGCCCTGGCACACGTGGTGCGAACGGCGTGTTTACGCGGCCTTGCACACGCTCTAGAACGGCATGTTGCCTTGCGACAAGCTGAGGCAGCCAAAAGATTGACGGGAAGGACCGGGACGCACCGATGTTCAAGAAAATATTGATTGCCAATCGTGGTGAGATCGCCTGCCGCGTCATCAAAACTGCCCGCAAGATGGGCATCAAGACCGTCGCGGTTTATTCGGACGCCGACCGGGACGCGCTGCATGTCGAGATGGCCGATGAAGCCGTTTACATCGGCGCCGCGCCTGCGGCAGAGTCTTATCTGGTGATGGACAAGATCATCGAGGCCTGCAAGGCGACGGGGGCCGAGGCCGTTCATCCGGGCTATGGCTTCCTCTCTGAGCGCGAAGCATTCCCGTTGGCGCTGCAGAAGAACGGCATCGTCTTCATCGGGCCGAACGCGCGCGCCATTGCGGCCATGGGCGACAAGATCGAGAGTAAGAAGGCGGCCGCTGAGGCCAAAGTTTCGACGGTTCCCGGCTACCTGGGCGAGATCAAGGACAGCAAGCACGCGGTCCAGATCGCCAACGAAATCGGCTACCCCGTGATGATCAAGGCGTCGGCGGGCGGCGGCGGCAAGGGCATGCGCATCGCCTATGACGCGAAGGAAGCGGCCGAGGGCTTCGAACTCGCACGCTCCGAAGCGAAGTCGTCGTTCGGCGATGACCGCTGCTTCGTCGAAAAGTTCATTGAAAATCCGCGCCACATCGAAATTCAGGTGTTAGGCGACAAGCACGGCAACGTCGTCTATCTCGGCGAGCGCGAATGCTCGATCCAGCGTCGCAACCAGAAAGTTTTGGAAGAAGCGCCGTCGCCGCTGCTCGATGAGAAGACCCGCAAGGCGATGGGCGAGCAGTCAGTCGCGCTCGCCAAGGCGGTCGGTTACGACAGTGCCGGTACCGTAGAGTTCGTCGCCGGGCAGGACCGCTCGTTCTATTTCCTCGAAATGAACACCCGTCTGCAGGTGGAGCATCCGGTAACGGAGCTCGTGACCGGCGTTGATCTCGTCGAGCAGATGATCCGCGTGGCGGCGGGCGAAAAGCTGCCGTTCAAGCAGTCCGACATCAAGCTGACGGGCTGGGCCGTCGAGAGCCGCGTGTACGCTGAAGATCCATTCCGGAACTTCCTGCCGTCGATCGGTCGCCTGGTTAAGTACCGGCCGCCAGCCGAGGGGACGAAGGACGGCGTGACGGTACGAAACGACACCGGCGTCTTCGAGGGCGGCGAAATCTCGATGTACTACGACCCGATGATCGCCAAGCTCGTGACCCATGCGCCGACCCGGCTCGAAGCCATCGACGCGCAATCGGCGGCACTCGACGCCTTTTATATTGACGGAATCCAGCACAACGTGCCGTTCGTTTCAGCCGTGATGCAGCATCCGCGCTGGCGGTCAGGGAATATTTCGACGGCCTTCATCAAGGACGAGTTCCCCGACGGGTTCGTGCCGCGTGAGCCGGAAGGCCAGCATTTGGTCACGCTCGCCGCGGTGGCCGGGGCGATCGACCACCTTAGCAATGCGCGCCGCCGCGACATCACCGACCAGATGTCGGGCCTTGGCGTCCGATTCGCAAAGCGGCGAGTCGTGAAGATTGGGTCCGCGACGGTCGAGCTTGAGGCTCTCGGCGCCATTCCGGGTCCTTATTACGTGTCGATCCTCGACAAGGATGGGCAACCGGCGAAGACGATGGAGATCACGTCGGAATGGTGGCCGGGCGAACCGGTGTGGGTCGGAACGGTCGATGCCGCCGACGTTGCGGTTCAAGTTCGTCCGATTCCCAACGGTTTGACGCTGTCCTATCGCGGCATCCAAGCTGCGACTTACGTCTATACGCAGCGCGAAGCCGAGCTGGCGGCGCTGATGCCGATAAAAGTCCCGGCCGATATGTCGAAATTCCTGCTTTGCCCGATGCCAGGTCTCGTCAAGGCGGTGAATGTTACCGAGGGACAGGACGTGAAAGCTGGAGACAATCTGGCGGTCGTCGAAGCCATGAAGATGGAAAACATCTTGAAGGCCGAGCGCGACGGCAAGGTGAAGAAGATCGCGGCGCAGCCCGGCGACAGTCTCGCCGTCGATGCGGTGATCATCGAGTTCGCCTGAGAAGGGTATCGCGCGGCGGCGTTTGAAATAAACTGTTACGTCTGTGATCCGGCATTAGCCGGGTTTCGACGCCGCCCGCCTCAGACCACGTAGAATCGGCTCGTAAGCCTCTTCATTTCGCGTCTCCGGATAGACCATATAAACCGGATAGACGAACTTTCGAGCCCGTTTTGGCTCTCTCACTCGCCCGCGACTGATGAGTTTGCGCACCATGCGAGCCGGGAAATATCCGGAGCATTCGTTCGCCAGAAGATAGTCCAAGCCCATCGGACCGAGATCGAGGCTTATCGCTGGGTTCGCATGCTCGGGAAAAGCCGCGGCATGATCCTGAAGAAAATCCGTTCCCCAATCGATGAGCAGATAGTCGTTAACTCCACGCCGGGCCGAAGCCTTGGCGGACGAGACGAGCACGAACTCTTCATCGAAGAGGTGCTCGATCGTGAGGCCTGGCGGCGGTGACGGACGGTACATGATCGCGAGATCGAGGGTTCCTTCGATCAGCCGTTGGCTCAGCACGGGAGAAGCGCTGGCTGTCGCGGACACGGCGATTCCGGGGATTTGAATCCTCAGTCCAGCCGCCCATTTCAACAGAAAACCGCTCCAAAGGCTCAGCGGCGCGCCCACGGAAATGTGCTCGGGATGCTGATCTGCGAGCGAAACCTGAAGCTGCGCTTGTTGCCAGACGCGCACCATCGCGAGGGCGTGTTTCTGAAAGAGTTCGCCTGCGCCGGTCAGTTCGGCGCCGGACTTCGAACGCGTGAAGAGAGGGCGCCCGAGCAGTTCTTCGAGACCTTTGATTCGCGCCGAGACGGTCGATTGGGTGATGTTCAGCTTGCGCGCGGTGTCGACGAAGCTTCCCGTTTCGGCAACGACGAGGAATGTGCGAGCGAGATTGACGTCCATCCGTTGAGATCCTCATCGCGGAGGCAAGAAACTCATCTATCGAAATTTCCGATATCACCAAACATCAAATTTCGTTTGTGCATCACCATTATTATCATCAATGTCGAAATTGACCCGACTAGAGTCAGGTCGACAGACGCGTGTCTGTCAACGAGCAAACGGAAGGACGATCTAAAAATGGCTAAAGCTGCAAAGAAAGCCGTCAAGAAGGCCCCTGCCAAGAAGGCAGCAAAGAAGAAGAAGTAATGATGTTCAGCCGCGATCGCAGGAGCGGCCGTTTCGACCTTCGGGTTATAGCGGCTGGCGCGATCGCAGTTCTTCTTACGACCTCGGCTGCTTCAGCAGCCACGATTGCCAACCGCGGTGACGAAGAGGTCAAGCTCACCATCACCGAGGACACGTCCACCAAAGACGATGTTCTGGCAGTAGGTAAGGTGGTCGACGGGGTCTGTCAGAAGAGCTGTATCATCCGCCTCAACGACAATGCGAACGACGAGTACGAACTGGACGGTTCGGAAAGCGTTTCGGTCGAAGGGGGTTTTCTCTACTACGATTCGCCCGTGAATGGGGGTGCGCCGCCGCCGGTTGGCAGCGCCTCGAACGATCGGGAAGGAAGATGAAGTAGGAAGAAGGTTGCGGCATCGGTAATCAGGCGCTTGTACCTCAACGGTGCAGGCGCCTTTTCTTTTGGCCGGTGATCAAAGCGCTTCCCCGCCCGGGTCCGTATCAAATTGGGGCGGATCGACAGGCTTCGTCGGTCCAAAAATTTGTTGAAAACTGCCGCGGAGCGCGACGTCCACATCGTATATCGAAACCGGCAGGCCCAAGTCGGCCATGCTCGTCACCCCGTGATCGCGAATTCCGCAGGGAACGATTCCCTGAAACTGAGAAAGATCGGGATCGACGTTAATTGCTATGCCGTGGCTCGACACCCAGCGGCTGACACGAAGGCCGATGGCCGCGATCTTGTCTTCGACCTCATTTCCCATTGAGGATCGTTTGACCCAGATGCCGACCCGGTCGCTACGGATCTCTCCAGTCACGTTGAATTCCGCGAGCGCTTTGATCACCCACAGCTCGAGTCGGGTGATGAAATCCCTGATATCGCGGCCGCGCGTTTCGAGATCGAGCATGACGTAGGCTACGCGCTGGCCCGGCCCGTGATACGTGAACTGACCGCCGCGTGCAGTGCGAAACACCGGCAGCGCGTTTGGGTTCAGAAGGTCTTGGTCCTTGGCGCTGGTCCCGGCGGTGTAAAGCGGGGGATGCTCAAGAAGCCAGACAAGCTCCTTGGCTTTTCCCTCACGGATTGCCACCACGCGGTGGCTCATGACCTTTAAGGCCGACTCATAGTCGACATAGCCGTCACTAATCGCCCAGTCGACTGGGGTCGACCCGGTAGCAATCGATGTTTTGGATGGCTGAGCTTTCACTTTCGGCCGCTTTCGGTTGCGATGGTGCGGGATGCTCTCTCAACGCCCAAGTTATGCGCGGCAGCCCAATGAACCTGGCAACCTCGCTGGACGTCATTCGCCGAGGCGCACATATATATAATGTGAGTCCCGCCATTTGCGGCTTGGATGGGTTTCTGGCCAATCTGCCGCTTGCGTTCCTGGAAGCGCTCTGATACGTCGGCGTCTTCGCGGATTTGGGCAGCGCCAAGGCCCTTCGCGATCTCCAGATCCAAGGGTCTGAACTGCGGTCGTGGCGGAATTGGTAGACGCACTACCTTGAGGTGGTAACGCTGGAAACGGCGTGGAGGTTCGAGTCCTCTCGACCGCACCATTTAAAGTGGCTCACTGAGCTGGCGCCGGGGCTCTCAGGCACCGGCCGAAGTCTAGGACCGGCTGCCGATATGAAGGCAATGGCCGATCATTTGGCGTTTCGTACTTCTACTTCCGGGCTTGGCGCACATCCAATCGGGACGCCGCTGTCGCTCCGATGGGCATTGAAATCCGAGCGGTCGCGCCGCTCAGGACTGTTGCCCGCGGCGCCAACGGAGTGGCGTGTTGCCGACGATCTTCTTGAAGATGGTAGTGAAGTGCGCCTGAGTTTGGAAGCCAACGCTCAAGGCGATCTCGACAAGCGGCTCCGATGTGGTGAGCAACAGAGTCTGCGCACGCTCGATACGCTTGTTCAGCACATAGTCGTGAGGCCGCATTCCGGTTGCGGCCTTAAACTGGCTGGCGAAATACATCCGGCTCATACCCGCGGTGGAGGCCAGCGCCGCCAGTGTGATCTGCTCCGAGATATTGGCGTCGACATATTCAACTACGCGCTTCAGGCGCCACTTCGGCAATGCAGACGGTGCTTTCCGCGACGTCTGGTCATGATCGGTATCGGTTGAAACAGGTAGCTCGAAAAGGCGGGCCACGATCGCGAGCCGCTTCTCGTTCTCGGCGCGACGATCGAGCTTGTCGGGATTGACGCCGGCTTCGACCAAGGCTTTCGCCAAACGATCTAAAATCGGTGATTCCGCGCTTTCGTGATAACCGAAGCGAGACATTCCGCCGATGCTGGTACCGATGCGCTGATACTGTACGGCGCTGTCCTGAAAGTCCGAGGTCAATTGAAGCGACATCGCGGAAGACCTTCCCTGTTTCCTAAGCTTTCGTTTCGGCCGGAGCATCCAAATCGCGCCGATGCGGTGCGATTGAAGTCCGTCGGGTGTGTTGGGAAAGTACGGAAGCGAGCCGGTGCGCTCTATCCTACAAGCGTTTCCGGACCTACATCGTCAGCTTGGTTCTTACATACTTTGGTATGGAGTTCGTGGAGGCGAGAGCGGGCGCCCCAGGATCGCGATGGTTTCGTTTCGACCCCGCCGTGTTCGCTTCGGGAAGCGGTGAAAGGGACGACAAGTTCCGCTTATGCGCCGATCATGCGTTTCGGGAATCGCTTGTGCGAACGGAGAATACCGCTTGAGTGGGCGGTGCCAGTATCGGGGCCCGAGAACGATAAAATCCTTCTCGCCTCGTTAACCTAACGACCCTCCAGCTCATGGTGTCCTCGGCAATATCTCGCCCCCGTCCCCCCGGGGCTGTCCTCCTCCCGAGATGTCCCGAGGCCTCTGGCGCGCCGGTTTTAAACGCAACCGGCGCGCTTTTTTATTAGGGGGACCCTTCGAATGGGCGGGTCGATACAAACCAGCGTATGATTTAAAACTTCCGCCGTAAGCGGCATCTTGTGGTTGTGAATGCGGTTCACACCGCATGTTTTTTTTGAAAAAGGATCGCCGAAGTGTCGCAAAATCCCCTGATCAGCATCATCGATGACGATGAGGCGGTCCGCGTGGCAACCGAGAACCTCGTGCGGTCGCTCGGGTTCGGTGCGAGCACGTTCTCTTCGGCTGAGGAATTTTTGAAGTCCTCCAGACTGGAGGAGACCTCATGCGTCATCACGGACGTCCACATGCCAGGCATGACCGGCGTCGAACTGCAGACCCGTCTTTTAGCGCTTGGACATGATCTACCAATGATATTCATTACGGCATTCCCGGAAGAACGGACGCGCGAGCGGGTGCATGCGGCCGGAGCGATCGGTTTTCTGAGCAAGCCGTTCGATGGCGGAGCGATGATCCAGTGCATCGATAGGGCGCTCGGCCGCGATATTCAGGCTACCCGGCACTAGCGGCCGGATATTCGATAACTAAATTTGAAACGATTGATCGGCGGCAGGCTCAAAGGTCTGCCGCCGATCCTATTCCTGCGTCTGAGCGATCAGCCTTGGCTGGTCGGAACGGCGACGAAGCGGTTGCCTTGTGCCGTCTTCAACTGCATGAGCACGGCGCGCTTGCTTGCGTTCTTCGCTTCCTTCAGCGCCTTTTTCACATCGCCCGGACCGGAGACGGTCTTGCCGCCGACCGACAGAATGACGTCGCCCTGCTGGATGCCTTTTTCGGCGGCGGGGCTTGCGGGATCGACGTTCATCACAACGGCGCCGTGCGAACCTGCGCCTTCGACTTGATCGGCCGGCGCGAGTGTCATGCCGAGTTTAAAATCGCTTTCGGCATTGTCGCTGTTCTGAGCCGATTTGCCGTCGGGATACCGAGCGACGTCCAAATCAACGCTGCGCGTTTCGCCGTTGCGGATGTAGGAAACCTTGATCCGCTGACCGGGCGATACGGCCGCGATCGTGCGGGCCAGGTCGCGACCATCCTTGATCTCGTGGTCGTTGACGGAAAGGATCACATCCTGCGACTTGAGTCCTGCCTGGGCCGCGGGGCCGCCATCCTGCGGCTCGTCGACCAATGCGCCTTTTGCCTCCTTGAGGCCCAGGCTATCGGCGATATCGGCCGTTACGGGCTGTATTGAGACACCGATCCAACCGCGAACGACCTGACCCGAGGAGCGGAGCTGCTCGGAAACGTTTTTCGCCGTTTCTGCCGGGATATCGAAGGCGATGCCGACCGAGCCGCCTGACGGCGAGAAGATCGCGGTGTTCACGCCGACGACCTCACCGTTCTGGTTGAAGGTCGGGCCGCCTGAATTGCCCTTGTTGATCGGCGCGTCGATCTGGATGAAGTCGTCGTAGGGGCCGGAGCCGATATCGCGGCCGTTCGCTGAAACGATACCGGCCGTGACGGTGCCGCCGAGACCGAACGGGTTACCCATCGCCACAACCCAGTCGCCGATGCGCGGAGACTTGGAGGCGAAGCGAACGTAAGGGAAATCGGATGAGCCGTCGACTTTCAGAAGCGCTAGGTCCGTCTTCGGGTCCGTGCCCGCGACCTTGGCATGGTAGCGCTTGCCGTCGGTGGTCATGATCTCGACGCTCGTGGCGTGATCGACGACGTGATTGTTCGTGATCATGTAACCGTCAGCCGAGATGAAGAACCCGGAACCTTGGGCCTGCATAAGGTGGGGCTGGGGGCGGCCGTTCTGATCCTGCGATTGCGGACCCGGCTGGAAGGGGAGGCCCTGGAATGGGTTTTCGCCCTGTTCCGGCGTATCCGAGACGTCATCCACCTGCTCGGCCTTTACAAAGACCGAGACGACAGCAGGTTTCACGCGCTGCACGAGATCGGCAAAACTTGGAACGGCGAGCTGGGAAGTTCCGGGCGTACTCAGATCGGCGACGGGCGTCATCAATGCGTTCGGCAACGGCTTGTCGGCCGCGAGAACGGCTCCGGCTCCGAGGATTGCGACGATCGCCGCGCAGGCAGCTAATTTTATCTTGTGGTTTGCGATCACGCGCCCGCCTGAATGTTGCGCCGCGTTCATCTTGGTCTCGTCCATTATCGGATTTCCTGGTTCTTCGAGGGTCGGCGCACGTCAATGGCACCGCTCCCGGGCTGGGGGTGACGCGAATTTGCCAAAACCAAGCTTTCCGGAATCCGTCCAATGGCTTAAAAATTAGAAAGTAAAAGTCCTATTCCATTCGGCTCAATTGCTCAGGAAAAAAGCGGTTACTATCGTGCGATCGGAAAAATCCGGGATCGATTGAGAAAGAAAGCAGCCGGCGGAAGGTTCTACTCTGCAGTCAATACAGGCGTGGTCCGCCGTGTGCGGATACTTCAGGAGTGACGATGATGGGACAACGTTTTTATTCGCGGAATGCCAATGAGGCCGAGGCGGTCATTCTGGCGGATATCGATGACGCCGCTGCGGTCTATCCGGACCACGATATCGTGACGCGCCATTTCGACGGTCCGTTGACGATCGGCGATTTCGTAAGCGCTTTTGCTGACGGCGCGGAGGGCCACGGCGGTTTGCCGACGTATCTGCGGATCACCGTGCAGGGCGACGCAACCAAGCTTCGGGCGCTGATGGCCGACAAGCGGACACGGGCACGCGCCACAAAGCGCACGTCGCACTAATCCAGACGTTCACTCCGCGCGCGTCTCTAACTTAAGATTTACCGCATTCATCGAACGTGCGTGCCGGCATTCGTCAATTTGATCTATTTCGTTGGCAACAATGCCTGGACGCCCGATGTAGGGTGGCAAAAACCAGCAGGTGGAGTGACCCTAATGTCCGATCTCATCGTCATTGTTTATCCGACCGAGGCGAAAGCCGAGGAAATGCGCACGAAGCTGTTCGAGCTTCAGAAACAATATCTGATCGAGATCAAAGATGCGGTGATCGCGGTCAAGCACGAAGACGGCAAGGTCAAACTCAACCAGCTCATCAATACGACCGCGGCGGGCGCGCTCTCGGGTGGCTTCTGGGGAACGCTGGTCGGCATGATCTTTTTGATGCCGCTGCTCGGAGCAGCAGTTGGTGCGGCCTCCGGCGCTCTCGGCGGTGCGCTTGCGGATTACGGTATCAACGACGACTTCATGAAGGATCTGTCGTCGAGCCTGCAGCCGGGAAGCGCGGCTCTGTTCGTCGAAATCAAGAAGATGACGGAAGATAAGGTTTTTGAAGCGATCAGCGGCACGGGTGGCGTGGTGCTCAAGACGTCGCTCGACAATACAAAAGAGCAGGCGCTGCGCGATGCGATTGCGACACACGCTCCGGCGATGGCGCAAACTCCGCAGACCTAATTCGCGCTGGCCCGGGTTTTCAATGCTCGGACCTATTGGCCCGATGGGCACGGTGCGCCGCCGAAGTTCGTCTTTGGCGGCGTATTTCCTTGGACGGCTCCTTTCTGCCGTTTCGGGTCTTCTTCTTTATATAGCCGCGTAGCGCCGCCGTTGTCGCCGCGCGGTCGGGCTCGACGGAGGCATAGAACGGCAGCTTCCGCCTGCGCTTCGTCCTGCCGCCATCGATGGTAACTTCCGCAACCGCTTCGGGCAGCAGTTGCGCCGGTATTTTCGAACGCATCTGGACGACAGTGTAACCGCGCGCTTTGAGGGCCGCGAGGATGTCGGGGAGGGCTTTGGCCGTCACGGCTTTGATGTCATGGAATAGAATAATTCCGCCCTGATACTGCTCGATACCGGCGAGCGTGCGCGCAATGAGGCGGCTTTTATCCGGGATATAGCTGTCGTTCGACACCACATCGACGGTGAAGGCGGCGATGCCGCGTGTGCGCAGATACCTTATGAGAGCCGGCGAATCCGCGAGCCCCGGAAACCGGAAGAATGGCGCTATCGGAGTTCCGGCCGCCAAAGCGACTGCGGCGAAACCCTGCTCGATGTCGTCGGTGGCGGCAGATTCCTCCATCCGCGGCAGATTGAACGGATGGGTCATCGTGTGGGCGCCAAGGGTGTGGCCGCGCGCCACGACCTCTTGCGTAACATTTGGATGCTCGAGCGCCATGCGGCCAACTTCGAAGAACGTCGCCTTGGTGCAGAAGCGGTCGAGCGTATCGAGGATTGAGCGCGTGATCCACGGCATGGGGCCGTCGTCGAAGGTCAGGACGACTTCCTTGGGCTTCAGGAACGAGGGCTCTTTCGTTTGGCGCGTAACGGCGCCGTAAATTCCGCCTTTGCTGGCATCGATCTCGATGATGCGGGAAACGCCGAGGGCGGTTTTCGGGTCGGTGCAGTCGGCCTGTGCTCCCGGCGCCGTCGACGTCAGGAATAACAGAGCCGCGGCAAATTTAAAGTTCGTGAGCCGCATCGAGGACGGCTGGCGGCGCGATCAATTGAATAGTCCCCAGGACGAGGTCTCGTCCTTCGGCTTGGCGGTCTTCTTATATTTTGAAACAGGGATCTTCACCGGAGCGGAATCGTCGGCCACGCCGTCAACAATCGTGGGCTTGGTCGCGACCCTTTTATAGCGCGAGCCCGCCCTGAGGCGCGTTCCGGTCGGCGAGACGGCGGCCAGGTCCGTTCCGGGGATAGAGGACATCGGCCAAACGATCGAGCGCGACACCATCGGGTTTGCGGCTTTCGCGGCGGCTTTGGCGGCGAGCGCCTTTTCGGCGGCAGCGTCATAGGAGGCGATCGTCTCGATCTGTCCCTTGGGAACGAACTGTACGACCTTGTAGCCTCGGTCGTGAAGCTCTTTCAGCAAGTCGGGAAGCTGCGCGGCCGTCCAAGCGTGGATGTCGTGCATCAGAATGATGCCCTTCTTCTGCTTGGCGAGCTGGGAAAGAATATTCTGCTCGACGACTTTCGCGCTACGCGTTCGGTAATCCTTGGAATCGACGTCGATCCACACGGCTCCGATGTTGCGAGAGCGCAGATAGGCTTCGGTCTGTTTGGTGGAGTTGAGATAGGGAAAGCGAAACAGCGGCGCGACAGGGGTGCCCTTGGCTTTCGAGACGGTCGAAATCGCGGCCTCGATCTCCTGCTGCGCTTTCGCGAGCGAGATGACATGGATGTTCTTGTGAGACCACGTATGCGAGCCGACGGTGTGGCCCGCAGCTGCGACTTCCTTCACCATTTCCGGATTAGCGAGCGCCATTTGACCGACCATGAAGAACGTCGCCTTGGTGCACTGGTCGGCCAGCGCCTTGAGGATCGGTCCGGTGACCGACTTCATCGGGCCGTCATCGAAGGTCAGGACGACTTCGCCGTCGTTCAAAAACTGCTTGGCGCCGGCTTTCTCGCCGCCGACGTCGACGCCGCCTTCGGTATCGATTTCGACGACGCGCGAGACACCCAGCTTCGTGTCGTCGCCGATGCACGCGTCCGGCTTGACCGCGGCGCCAACTTCGACTTCCGCGAAGAGAGGATCATGCATGGCGAGTGCCAGAAGGGACGCAAAAGCCAGGATATAGACGGAAACGTACCGCATCTGTCTCGCTTCATGATGGGAGCCGAGCCGGATTTGTACGGAGGCGACTATGAATGATCAAGCAACGGCGGTTGTGCCCTGCCGATCCTTTTTTCGCTGTTACTCAAGTGCCGCGTTTTGCATCGCTTCGTTGTCCGCATCGGCGGAAATGTGAACAAATGCTGACGATTGGCAGCGAAAAATGCGCGATTTCTGTACTTTTTCGTATGGTTCCGCAAAGGCTGACAAGGACTGCGAAATGCGCGATAGAGCGGCGCTCGAAATGAAATAGGTGGAACGTCGATGGTCAGCGTCAGGCCGGTGGTGGCGAGCGACGAAGAAGCTTGGTTGAAGCTCTTTCGAGCTTATGTCGTTTTTTACAAGGCCAGCGTGTCCGAGGAGATCATTGCGACGACGTGGCGCCGCCTTCTCGATCAAGACGACAACATGACGGCCTTGATCGCAGTCGACGATGACGGAAAAGCCGTCGGGATCGCGGCGCTCGTGTTTCATCGTTCGACATGGTCGGCGGGTTGGTATTGCTATCTTGAGGATCTCTTCGTTGCGTCTGACGCGCGGGGACTTGGCGTTGGTCGAGCCCTTATCGAAGCAACGTACGCCGAAGCCGACCGTCGTGGCGCGGACCGGACGTATTGGGCGACGCAAGACAACAACGCAACGGCGCGTAAGCTTTATGATCGCATCGGCACGCTGACGGAGTTCGTGCAGTATCGGCGCTGAGCCTCGTCAAACGAGGCTGTTGATGTGGTCGAATAGTTCGACCGCTTGCGGATACGCTCCGAGGATTTGGGACATTTCACCCGATAACTCCTGGAGGCGCGTCTTCTGCGATACCGTCGGCGTTCCGGCGCGCATCAGCAGCTCAAGTTCCGAGAGCCGTTGTTCGAGGTGCTGGGTGCCGGCCTGGCGTGCATAGAAGCGGTGCATCTCGACGATCGCCGGAAGGACGCCGGAATAATCGACGAAGTTTTCGGCGACGGCATTCGGCGCGGCCGCGCCGTTCAATGACGCCGATAGCGTCGGCTGTGTGCGCAGGGGACGCGACGGCGGTCCGGTGTTTTCCGCCGGATTTTGCCGTGGCCTGTTGCCACCAGTTTGCGGTCCGCGCTCTGGTGGCACGCCGATATTGCTTGGGCGGCCGGATTGCGTCGGATGCGGCTGAGTACCGTGATCGGGCGGCGGCAGTGAAGCGGGCTGCCCCTGTCCCGAATTGCCGCCGAGTTGTTCGATGTGGCCGCGGTCGAAATTGACGTTGAAGACCATCGTCTCGTCAGCGCGGTTGATCTTGTCGGTGAGGATCGTGCGTACTTCTTCGAGAATGGAGCGGTCCGGCGCGGTAAATCGCGACAGCACGCCATCGGCCGACAAGATAAGCAGGTAGTGCGTTTTGTCGTCGGGGCGAAGTGCGAGGCCGGCGAAGACAACCGCAAGGAATCCGAGGACGACGGTTCCGCCGGTCGGCGCCAGCGGTCCCCATGTAAAGTCCGGGCGCATCGAACCTAGGGCCATCAGAACAAACAGAAGCGTCAGCAGCCAATAGATTGCGGTCGGCCTGTGCGCGACATGCGTGCCGGTGCTGACCGTCGCGATATTGGCGATGGCAATCGTGCGCGTCGGCGTCGATAGCACGCGGCGATCAATGCGCAGCGACCCGAATGTTTTGGTCGCGGCTGCGCTCTCGCGAATTCGTCCGGTAAACACCATCGAAAACCTGCTCATGGGACTACGGTAATAGTCCGAGCGGAAACATAGTCGATGCGGCAAGGAAACAGAAGCCTTGCGCAGATGTCACACACGCTTATCAGCTGGCGGGAACATCAAGTTTTTTGGTGAGATCTTCGAATTCTCTACGCAACTCGTCGTTCTTGAAAATCTGTTCGAAGCTCGGGGCTTCGAGTTTCTGGATGGCCTCGAAGGAGGTCGAACTCTCGCGAATCAAATTGCGAAGCTGAACGCTGGCCTCGACCGTTTCGTAAGTGTTGTCCGCGATCTTCAGGTCATGCGTCGCCTTGAGGCGGGCGCCGGCGATCTGTTCGCGTTGCTGTTGCAGATAGTGGCGATAGGCCTTTGCGGCTTCGTCGGCGACCTTTTGGCTTTCGCGATTCGATTGGAGGGCACGTTGCTGATCAGGGCGGTTGTCGGCTTTAAGCAACTCGGCGGTGCGATCGCGGGCGGCGGCGATATCGGCGATGATGGCATCGAGCTTCGGCAGGTATTGCGTATCGATCTTGGCGATGGTCGCGTCCTGGGCCTGTACCAGCATAGCGAAGAGCGCGGCGTGCATTGCGAAATAGCGGCGCGCGGCCTCCATGTTGTCGCCTGTCGTGCCGATAAGTTTGGCGAGTTGGGCGTCGATCAGCTTCGCGGCGTTGAAGACGGCGACGAGACGAACGAGATCGCCCGATAGGACGCTATCGAGAAGCAGATCGACCTGCTGTTGGGAAAGCTCGACGCCGGCGGCCTTCAAGGCGACGGCGATCTCGGTTTTCGAGCTTGTGATCTCAACGCGGTTGGCCTCGATCCTCTTATTGTTCTCCGCAATCTGATCCTGGAGAGAGGAGACGGTGTCGGTCAAAATCCCGGGAAAGTTCGCGTCCTTGGGAGCGACGAGCTGCTTTTCCTTGAGCTTGACGTTGGCGTCTTCAAGCTCGCGGATGTTGTGCCGCAGAAGTTCGACGCGTTTTTGCACTTCAACCACGGGTGCGTTCGTGACGATGCCGAGTGCGGCATCGAGAAGGGTGCGAACCTTGGCGTTGCGGTCTTCGCGCGTCTCCTTCCAGAACGGCGGGATGATGTAGTCGTCGCGGCTCGGCAGTTTGTTTTCGCCGGCGCGGGTGTCGGCGGCGTCGCGCAAAATGGAATCAATGGCGGCCATCAGCGATTTGGCCTGCTCATATTGAGGGTCGCCGTCACGCGGATCGGCGGCGGCGGCTTTTGCTGCTTCTTCATCGGCGCTGGGTTTCGATGGCTTCTTCGTGGGATCGAGCGCATTGGCGTCGCTGCCCGCCGCCGTTTTGCCTTCGACGGACCGCAGCCAATCGGCGATGGCATCGCGCTTCGCAGCTTGCGCATGGGCGCCGCTGGAAAATCCCAGCATCACGACAAGTACGAAATACCGGGCCGCTATGGGCTTCCGTCCAACCGACATGGGTGCCTCCGGCGCGACAATGGCGATGAAAATTCCGGCAAATCAATGGTGCTGCCGTAGCGTGGTGTATGCAATCTTCCGACGGCGCGGGTTATCGCGGCGTTAGCGGGCGGCGGCGGCGCGGATCAAGCGGCGGAAGTCTTCGTCGATGCTGCGGGCATCGTCGAGAACGAGCATCTCGGCAAATGGCGGCGCGCCCTTGTTGACGGCTTCGGCGGGTTTGCTGCGATTGGTGCCCGCCGGTCCGAAATTGGCGTAGAGGCGCAATTTTTTCGGACCTGGATAAAGCGCCGCGAAGGGCTTGGGAGCCGACATCGTGACCAGCGGTCCGGCAGCTGCAAATTCCGTCGCAGGCACCGCACGCCCCACTTCGCGCAGAATGTGCTCGGCAAGAGGGCGCAAGCCTTTGGCCTCGCTCAAGAGATTTTGAATGTCGCCGCCCGACGGTTGTGGAGGCTGGAGCACAGAGCGGACCGGTCGAGTCCGCGACGGCGGCTCCTCGGTTGTTTCGCTAGTCGATGCCGCGCGGTTCGCGGGGTGCTGTTCGTTTGGGAGAATGCCGGCGTAGATCAGGCGACCGCCGTTGTGGTGGATGCGTTCGAGCCAGGACGCCCATGCAAAATGGAAGCCCTGATGGCGGAGCCAATCAATAATGTCGTTGCGCTCGGTGTGGCCGCTACTGGCAATCGCCGTCATCCAGGCTGCGAGATCGCGGCCGGTGTCTTCGGCGAGACCGGCGACGAATTCGCGTTCCTTTTCGGCGTAAGCGGAGTTCATGGCGATCCGATATCAGATCCAGCGCCGCGAGCGAGCTTTGTAGGCCAGATATTCGTCGCCAAACGCTGCTTCGAGATGGCGTTCCTCGGGAATGATCTGCAGCAAAGTAACGAGAATCACGAAAAGCAGGGCGGCTGCGACGAACCAGATCGATTGGGTGATTTCGGCGCCATAGAGAAGCAGCAGCGCCTCGCCAAGGTAAATCGGGTTTCGGAACACGGCGAAGGGGCCGGTCGTGACGAGCCGCGTCGAGGCGCGGTTGGGAAGGTAGGTGGTGCGATGTGCGATCAGCGTCGCGAAGCCCGAGACGACCGCGAGAAGTCCGAATGCGCCGAACGCGAGCCCCACCCAATGGGCCGCGGTATCGTCAAGGCCCGGCCACGGTAGCGGTGCGAATACCATCAGCGTCCAGGCAACAGCGATGGCCGCGACGAAGAGCACGGGCGGCCAAGGAAATCCGGTTGCCGCCGCGATGGGTTCTGATTTCTGGTCGGTCATTCAGCCAGACTATCGCCAAATGGCATCCCAGTCAGCCGCTACGCGCCGTGCGGCAGTCGGCCGCCGGGTGGCTACGGCGCCGCCGGAGCCGAAGCTTTCTTTTTCTTCGGCGGCAGAACGGTTGGCGCCGGAACATCGGAGATATCGCTCTTTTGCAACTCGGCGTCGAGGTCGTAGCTTTTGCAGCCCTTTTCGACCAAGCGTTGGTTATATTCCCGGAGTTTTTGGATGCTGGCGGCGTGCTCGCCCTGCGGGTCGATGCCGTGCGCGGCGTTTCCGAGGGTTGCAGCGAAGCCCGATTGAATGCCCCGGGCCAGGGAGGACGCCTGCTTGCGGTCGGCAAACCCGCGAGCCTCGATGATGCTCACTTGCATGCGCCCCGCGATCTGCTTGCATGAAAGTTTGTCTTCGGGGGTATCCGGCTTCTGTTTCTTGGCGTCGGCGGTGGACGGCACGGCGACGGCGAGAGAAACGAGGATGGACAGAGCAAAAGTTCGCATAGGGGCCCGCAAGAAGAGTTAAGTTTCAAAGCCCATAACATTTCCGGGGCGGTCTCAAGGCAAACTCTGGGTACGCTGGAGCAGATGTGCGGCATTGACGACGATGGGCTTCGTCGTGTTGCTTCGCCGTTCGGCGCCCCTTCCGAAATACGGGCTATCAAACGGGTCATGGCAATGCAGAATTTTCGTATCGGGTTTGCTCTCATCTCCGTGTTGTTCGGGAGCGAGGCCGCATTGGCTCAGGACGACTTTCCAACGCACTTCGCCTGCGATTTCGCTCAAGGCTATTCGTGGACCTATGACGCGGGAAAATATCACATGACGCCGCCCGCCGACCTTGCATTCGAAATCGGCAAAATCGACCTCGAACATCAGACGGCACTCCTTATTCTCGGCGGCAAGCCGGCCAACGGCCTCAAGGTCGTGCGTGCGATCAACGCCAATCACTTTATTGAGGTCGTCAACGAGGGATTTTTGAACCTCACGACGATCTACGATCGCGATCCGGCAACGGGGAAGTATCCCGCTGTGCATTCACGGCATTTCGGGCTTTTCGGGCAGCCGGTGTTCGCGCAATACGCCGGGAGCTGCGTCGTCAAGCCCTGAGGTCTGTGGATAGCCGAGTTGCTCTCTCAATCCGGTTGGGGCAGAACGCTCACCATGACATTGAACCTCGTAAAGCTTTGCGTCGGCGTGACGACGATCGAGGAACTTGCGGCCTGGCAAACGGAACATCGTCAGCGCAAGAGCCGGGGCGGCGTGGCATGTGCCTACCATCGAACATTTCAGACCCCGAAGCGGGAGGCGGACCTGCTCGACGGCGGCTCGATGTATTGGGTCATCAAGGGCATTATTCTGGTGCGCCAGAGGCTTGTCGGATTCGAACAGGGGACAAAGGACGATGGTTCGGCGTGCTGCACCATTATGCTGGCCCCCGAATTGGTCCCTGTGCGGCCGACGCCGCGGCGCGCCTTTCAAGGCTGGCGCTATCTCGACGCAGCGGACGCGCCACCTGATCTCAAATCGGGTAAGACCGATCAGATCGCCGCGATGCCTGCCGAGATGCGCAAGAAGCTCGTCGATCTTGGATTGATCTGAGCACAGAACTTTTACGAGCCATTCATGTCCCGCCCTCCGTTTACACCGACAATTGCAGCCCTGCCGAAGCTTGTACCCTTCATCGGACCGGAGGCGATGGAGCGGGCGCGAGGGCGGCCGTTCCGGGCGCGTCTAGGGGCTAATGAAAGCATTTTCGGCGCGTCGCCCAAGGCCATTGCGGTTATGCGGGATGCGTCAGCCGACAATTGGAAGTATTCCGATCCCGAGAGCTATGAGCTTCGCTCTGCTATCGCGACACACCACGGCATACCGATCGAGTGCGTTGTGGTGGGCGAGGGGATCGATGGGTTGCTCGGCTTGACGTGCTCGCTGTTTCTGACACCGGGCAGCAGCGTCGTCACGACGGATGGCGCGTATCCGACGTTCAACTTTCACGTCATGGCGCACGGCGGCATCGTGCGTGCCATTCCCATGCGGGATTTTCGTGAGGACGTGCCGCGCCTGATCGAGACGGCGAAAGCGACGTCTGCGCCGCTGATTTATGTTTCCAATCCGAACAGCCCGATGGGCACGTGGTGGACGGCGGACGAGATCAACGCATTCGTTTTGGCGCTGCCGTCGCAAACGCTTCTCGTTCTGGACGAAGCGTATTGCGATACGGCGCCCGCGGGGACGGCGTCGCCGATCGACGTGTCGAACCCGCAGGTCCTGCGTTACCGGACATTCTCGAAAGCATATGGGATGGCGGGTGCTCGGATCGGTTATGCGGTCGGCGAGCGGAGCGCGATCGAGGCGTTCGACAAGGTTCGCAATCACTATGGGATCAATCGCGTCGGGCAACTCGGTGCGCAGGCGGCGCTTCTCGATCAAGACTATCTCAAGGATGCGGTTGGGCGGATTTCAGCAGCGAGGACGCGGATCGCGGCGATTGCGGTCGAGCATGGCCTCAAGCCGCTAACCTCGGCCGCGAGTTTCGTTGCGGTCGACTGCGGGGCCGATGGCGCGTTTGCGTTGCGCGTTCTGCAGGGGCTTCTGGAACGCGATGTCTTCGTTCGTAAGCCCGTCGCCAAAGGGCTGGAGCAATTTATTCGCGTTTCGTGCGGGCGGGACGAAGATCTCGACGTTTTTGCGAGCGCGCTCGCCGACGTGCTTGAGCGCGTTCACGACTGAAGCTGACCGAGGTGGCGGCGATCGGCCTTCAATTCACGACGGCGTTTTCGATGGCCGCTTTTTCGCTGCCTGCGCTTCAATACCCGACACGATATTCGTAATCGCGGCGTCGAATACCTCTTCGTCGCGGAGATTGGCGAAAATCGGCAAGAGCTTTCGTGTCAGCGGCAGGTCGGGTTGTCGTTCGATGTTTTCGAGTTCATCCGTCGTCGGCTTACGGAGCAGGCCGCCGATCTCGCCCGAGCAGACGCCCAGGATTGCCGCGTACGTGGCGAAACCCAAGGCCGGAATATCCTCTTCCGGCAAACCGGCATCATAGAGCATCTGATGCCATTCTTCGGCGACTTGAAGGTCGCTCGGGCCGGTGGTCCAGAAGCGCAGCAGAAGAGCAAAAGCATTTGGATAGCGTTTGGAGATCGCTCTATAGGCCATTGCCAGTGCGATGAAGCGATCCTGCCAGGGAAGGCGTCGTTCGGGGGCCTCGACCTCGGCCTGCAGACTGTCGGCGACGGCGCGCTCCAGGCCTTCTTTGGAGCCGAAGCGATAGCTCAAAGTGGCGACGTCGCAGCCGATGGCTCGCGCGGCACAACGAAGGCTGAACCCCTCCAGCCCCGCGCGTTCAATCTCCAGCAGCGCCGCGTGAACCAGGTCGGCGCCGACCAGCCCTCTTTGTCCGCGTGTGTGTCTCGTTTTCATCAACGTTGAAATTGCCCTTGCGGAGGCCGACGTCAAGGATTATTCCAACACTGTTGAAATGTCGAGGCGGCCATGGCGTCTACTATAGATTGCGAATATACGGACCGCGAAAGGGCTTTGAGCCTTGCCGCTATTCTTTCGACGTCGTTCGGTGTCGGAATTTCATTCGGCATGGGTTTCCCGCTCACCGCTCTGACGTTCGAAGCTTGGCATGAACCCAAGTGGATGATCGGACTGGCCGGAGCGGCTCCGGCGTTGGCTGTCCTTCTGGCGCTTCCGATCGCGCCATGGGTCATATCGAGGGTAGGCCCGATCGCCGCGATCGCGGGGGGATGTTTCGCCGGCTCGATTGGCTTCTTGGCGCTTGGCCTCTTTGAATCGCCGTGGGTGTGGATCGCGATACGGCTCCTGATGAGTGCCGGCTTCGCGATGCCATGGCTCGCCGGAGAGACATGGATCAACTCAGTCGCGCGGGAAGAAACGCGAGGCCGTGTCATTGCCATTTATGCAATAGCATTTTTTTCCGGTTACGCTGTTGGCCCTATTGTTCTGCACGCCCTTGGTTTGGTTGGGCCGCTGCCGTTTATCGCGGCTGCGCTGGTAACCGCGATTTCCGGATTGCCGATCATCGTCGGCCGGCGGCTCGCGCCGACGTTCGCTCATGACGGCGAGCGAAACGTCGCTTCGGCATTTCGCCTAGCGCCAGCAGCAATGGTCGCGGCTTTCATCGGCGGATTCGCGGAGATCACCGTTCTTTCGCTGATCCCGAATGTGGCGCTCGCCGCCGGATGGTCGGAGGGGGCCGCGCTTGCTTTGCTGACCATGACGACGCTGGGTGGTGTCGTGCTTCAGTTTCCGATTGGCTGGCTGTCAGACAAGATGTCCCGCTTCAGGCTGATGATCGCGTGCATGATCATTTTTGTCATGCTGGCTCTGGCGTTGCCATGGGCTTTGACCGGGACGAGCGTGGCGTTCGTGATCGCGTTCCTCACCGGCGGCGTCATTCTGGGATTTTATGCGCTGGGCTTGGCGATCATCGGCGAGCGCATAACGGCCGGCAATCTCCCGGCGGTCAACGCCGCGTTCATCATCACTTATCAGCTCGGCGCGCTCGTTGGTCCTGTCTGCGCGGGCATCGCGATGACGGACGATCCGGTGCATGGCTTTGTCGCAATTGTTATCGCAACGATGCTCCTGTCCGGACCGGCGTTGATCGTGGCGGAGCGGCTGGAGAGGCGGGGAGCGGTACTGTAATTCGATACCGCTCCATCATGGTTAATCGTTTGTTTGCGTCCTTTCGCTAGTCTCGCGCAAGCTTCAACTCCGCCTGCTAGCGATATTACCCATGTTCGTGCGATCCGTTCTTTCATTCTTTTCCGTGCTGGCCTTCGGCGTCATGACCGCGGCTGCCGTTTTTGCGCTCACGCCTTGGCTTGCCGGGCACGTTCCAGACAGCGTGCGTTCGCTGGCGGATGATCTGCAATTTGAATCTCTGACGATTGGTCTGGCGCTTGGTTTGACACTTGGCGCCATCGGACGTTGCAATTGGTCGGACATTCCGCGCCGGGTCGTGACGTGGTTCATGGTCCGTGAGCAAAGGTTCTTCTACTATTCGCTCATCGCGGTGTGCGCGGGCGTGCTCGTCTTCTACTAGCCGCAACGAAAAGAGGCGGCCCCCGGGGACCGCCTCTCGATATCGTCAGAGCAATACTCGATCTTCAGACCGAGTAATACATGTCGAATTCGACCGGATGCGGCGTCATCTCGAAGCGCATGTTTTCTTCCATGCGCAGCGCGATGTAGGCATCGATCATATCGTCGTTCATGACGCCGCCGGGCTTCAGGAACTCGCGATCCTTGTCGAGGCTGTCGAGAGCTTCGCGGAGCGAGCCCGCAACGGTCGGAATTTTCGCAAGCTCGGCCGGTGGAAGGTCGTAAAGGTTCTTGTCCATCGCCGGGCCGGGATCGATCTTGTTCTGGATGCCGTCGAGGCCGGCCATCAACATCGCCGTGAACGCGAAGTAGGGGTTGGCGCCGGGATCCGGGAAGCGGATTTCGATGCGCTTCGCCTTCGGGTTCGTGACGTGCGGAATGCGGCACGAGGCCGAGCGGTTGCGGGCCGAGTACGCGAGCAGCACAGGGGCTTCGTAGCCCGGAACCAAGCGCTTGTACGAGTTGGTCAGGGGATTGGTGAAGGCGTTGATTGCCTTGGCGTGCTTTAGAATGCCGCCGATGTAGTGGAGGCACATCTGCGAGAGGTCGGCGTACTTGTCGCCGGCAAACATCGGCTGGCCGCCCTTCCAGATCGACTGGTGGACGTGCATGCCCGAGCCGTTGTCGCCAAAGACGGGCTTCGGCATGAACGTCGCCGTCTTGCCGTAGGCCTGAGAGACGTTATGCACGACGTACTTATAGATCTGCATATGATCGGCCATCGTGATCATCGGGCCGAACTTGACGCCGAGCTCATGCTGAGCAGCGGCGACTTCGTGATGGTGCTTTTCAACGGAAACGCCCATCTCGCTCAGAACCGATAGCATCTCGGAACGGATGTCCTGGGCACTGTCGATCGGGGGAACCGGGAAGTAGCCGCCCTTGACGCGCGGACGATGGCCGAGGTTGCCGGATTCGACGATGGCGCCCGTGTTCGACGGAAGCTCGCTTGAGTCGATCTGGTAGCCCATCGAGTACATGTCGGTCGTGAACCGGACGTCGTCGAAGATGAAGAACTCGGCTTCCGGACCGAAGTAGACTTTGTCGCCGATACCGAGCGACATCATGTAGGCCTCGGCCTTCTTGGCGATCGAGCGCGGATCGCGCTCATAGGGCTGGCCGGTCGAGGGTTCGAGAACGTCACAGAAGATGGCGACGGTCGTTTGCGCGAAGAAGGGGTCGACGTGCGCGGACGATGGATCGGGCATCAACGTCATGTCGGAGGCTTCGATCGATTTCCACCCGGCGATCGAAGAACCGTCGAAGGCGTAGCCGTCGGAGAATACGCCTTCGTCGACGCAGCTGACGTCGGCCGTCACGTGCTGCATCTTGCCCTTGGTGTCCGTGAATCGGAAATCCACGAACTTCGCTTCCTTGTCCTTGATGAACTTCAGGACGTCATTTGCGTTTTTCATAGACACTCCCCTGTCTAGGCATTCCGTTACAACTCACGCGTGCCAAATGGTTTGGCCAAGTCGGCCGGTTCAAGCGTGACAGTGTTTTTATCGTTCGCTTATTTATCAGATGGCATCGCGTCCGGATTCACCGGTCCGGATCCGAATAGCGTCTTCGATCGACGAGATAAAGATCTTGCCGTCGCCTATCCGGCCCGTCTTCGCGGCCTTTTGGATGGCTTCGATCGCCTTGTCCAGCATATCATCGCTCAAAACGACTTCGATCTTCACCTTCGGCAGGAAGTCGACCACGTATTCGGCCCCCCGATAGAGTTCGGTGTGGCCCTTTTGGCGCCCGAAACCCTTCGCCTCGATGACAGTGATGCCTTGCAAGCCGATTTCTTGTAGCGCCTCTTTTACTTCATCGAGCTTGAAGGGCTTTATAATCGCTTCGATCTTTTTCATTTTCGCCCCTTGAATCTTGGACAGCATGTCGGTTCTAACCCACGCCTGCCCAGTGGCCCTAAGGCTAGCAGAGGCCGTGCCACCTGTGACGTTCGTAAGAAACATCACATATGTCATTGGCTTAGCGTGTCGTTACGGCTTCTTAGATGGTTGTGGCCCGATTAATAAGCCTTAAATTGGCGCGCGTTGCATAAATTTTGGGCTGACTTTTCCGCGGATTGAGCGAATGGAGCTCCGGCGCTGAATTTGCAGGCAGTCGTCCGAAAGTCGAAGAACAGGTGGGATTCAGGTAACCGGCATGAATGAATTACTGACGACGTCCGAGGCGGGGGATGCGGACCGCCTGGCGGCCCAGGCTGGCGTTCCGATGCTCGACCTCATGGAGCGCGCCGGCAAGGCGGTCGCCGAGGCGGCCGTCAATATGGTGTGGGGACCGGACCGGCGAGTCGCCGTGCTCTGCGGACCGGGAAACAACGGCGGCGATGGATTCGTCGCGGCGCGCCATCTGCGGGACAAGGGATACGACGTTCGCGTTTTTCTTCTCGGCGAAAAGAGCGCGCTCAAGGGCGACGCCGCCGATATGGCGCGGCGCTGGCCGCTTCCCATCCGCCCGGCAACGCCTGACGCCCTCCAAAGCATGCACCTTGTGATCGATGCGCTGTTTGGCGCGGGGCTGTCGCGTCCGTTAGACGGCGACGCGGCGGAACTCGTCACGGCGGTGAACGCAAGCCGATTGCCGGTTCTGGCTGTCGACGTTCCTAGCGGTCTCGACGGCACGAGCGGAGACGTGCGCGGCGTTTGCGTGAAAGCGCGGAAGACGGTGACGTTCTTCCGCAAGAAGCCGGGCCACGTTCTGATGCCAGGGCGGCGGCTTTGCGGCGAGATCGTCGTCGCGGATATCGGCATTCCGGAGAAGGTGCTCGAAACTCTGAAGCCGTCGCTCCATGAAAACGGCTTGGCGCTCTGGATCGAAAATTTCAACTTGCCGAAGGACGGCGGCCACAAATACGACCGCGGGCATGCAGTCGTCGTGTCGGGTCCGGCGCTGCAAACAGGGGCGGCGCGGCTCGGGGCTCGTGGAGCGTTGCGGATCGGCGCTGGGCTCGTCACGCTCGTCGGCAATGCGACGGCGGCCGCGATCATCGCGACGCAGATCACGTCGATCATGGTGCGCTCGGTTGCTGGTGCTACGGCGCTCTCTAAATTTCTCCAGGATACCCGGCGAAATGCGGTGTTGATCGGTCCCGGAGCGTCGGTCGGCGCGGAGACTGCGGACGATGTTCTGGCGATTCTCAAATCGCCGGCGGCGGTCGTGCTCGATGCCGATGCGTTGACGTCGTTCTCGGAGCCCGGCGACACGCCGCGCGGTGACGCAAGCATGGGATTTCTCGCACGCAACGGCAATGAACCACATCGGCGTGAGACGCTGTTCGCCGCCATCAAGAACCGGACAGCGCCCGTCCTCATGACGCCTCATGAAGGCGAGTTCAAACGGCTGTTCGGCGAACTTCCGGGTTCGAAAGTCGATCGGGCGAGGGAGGCCGCAAAGCTTTCGGGTGCCGTCGTCATTCTGAAGGGCGCGGATACGGTTATTGCGGCGCCCGACGGGCTGGCGGCGATCAACGCAAACGCACCGCCTTGGCTCGCGACAGCCGGATCGGGCGACGTTCTGAGCGGTTTCGTCATCGGACTGCTCGCGCAGCACATGTCGCCGTTTGAAGCCGCGGCCGCCTCGGTTTGGCTGCATGGAGAAGCCGCCAATACGTTCGGGATCGGTTTGATTGCCGAGGATCTGCCCGACGTTCTGCCGAAGGTTCTTCAGCGTCTTTTTTCGGAGAAAGTTTGAGGAGCGGACCTTAAGCGCCAAATTGGGAGGCGGTTCTCCCGGCTTGTTTAAGCTGGTCGTCGGCCTGCAAGAACGCCTCGACCTCGGGCGTCGAGGGCGGGCTAATTTCGGAGACTCCAAGCAGCGACATCAGCCGCGAGATTTCGACGAATTTCTTGTCCTTTCGGTCGTATACGCCGCCTTTGAAAAGAGCCCGCGTCGCGACTTGTCCGTTACGCGGACCGCCGTCGATGATGAATGTCTGTTCCATGACGACAAGCGTCGGGCCCCAGCACAGGAGGCGCGTTTCCAGCTGGAACTTTTGAAACGGGCGTAGCTCGCGTTGAAAGCGAATGGTGATGGCGCTGGCGATCGGCGTCCAATGGTGGCGCAGGACTTGGCGCCAGAGTCCCGAGCGCACCAGGACGTCGAGGCGGCCGAGATCCATTAGCGTCAGATAGCGGCCATTGTTCATGTGGACTGAGAGGTCCAAGTCGTGCGGCCAGACGCGGAATGAAAGCACGGATGTTTCGTTAGGCAGCGTGAGTGCGCCGCGGCGGCGTGCCGTCAGCAGTACCCACATCAGTCTGAACCAGAGGTTCATGCACCGGTTTCCGAAGCGAACTTGCCCACGCCTATGATGGCTTTACCTTTACGTCAACAGTCTCGAGCGTCGCGGCGGGATTTGAGGATTGCCCGTGTCGAGGCCACAATGGCACGATATCGCGAAAGCGATTATGAATCGTCATTCCGAGGAATCGAAAAGGGTTCGGCCACGATTATGAAGTGCTTCCGGGCGATGCCGATATGGCTTGTCGTGGCTTCGCCTCTGGCGGCGGCGTCGGCGTCGGCGTTTGCTGCCGATGCCGTCAACGCGCCTTCGCCAGCAGAGGAAGGCGGCGCTTTGCTCATTCGCGGCGACGTTGCGAAAGCTGTTACAACCTACACGTCGGCCCTGAAGGATACCGGGATTCCGAATGATCGGCGCGCGACGATTCTGAATGATCGTGGTGTCGCAAACGTGAGGCTTGGCGAGACCAAGGCCGCGCTCGAGGATTACAATCGCGCGGTCGAGCTTTTTCCGGAATATCCGGTTGCCTACAACAATCGGGGCAACCTGCTGCTGGCGCTGGGGCAACTCGGGGAAGCGACCAAGGATTTCGATCGGGCGCTGGTGCTGGCGCCGGGCTACGCAGCAGCATACTCAAACCGCGGCAACGCCGAGATGAAAATCGGTAAGCCCGAGGCTGCGCTCGCGGATTTTACAAAAGCGATCGAGTTGATGCCGGCGAGTGCGCCGCCGCTTTCGGGGCGCGGCCTCGCTTATCTCGCGGTTGGAAAACCACACGCCGCCATGCGGGACTTTTCCCGCGCTGTGAGTGCCGACGCACGCTTTGCTTCCGCTTACCGCAACCGGGCGGAGGCACGCATGGCTGTCGGCCAGCGTGATGAAGCGATCGAAGATCTTTCGCGGGCCGTCGCGTTCGATGCCAACAACGGCGAACTCTACGTCGTTCGCGGCTATGCTTATCTGCTTGCGGGAAACACGGCGTCGGCGCTCAAGGATTTCTCGCGTGCGATCGAACTCGATCCGAAATCGAGCGCGGGTTATGAAGGCCGTGGCCTTACCAATGGCGTGGCGGAAGCCTTCGATGACGCCTATGCCGATCTCAATCGGGCAATCGAGCTTGATCCGCGTTCGCCGGTGGCATTCGCGTTCCGTGCGTATGTCTATAAGCAAAACAGCCAGCAGGACATCGGTAGCAAGGACGTTGAAACGGCGATCAAGCTCGATGCCAATTCGCCAGAGGCGCTGTGGGCACGCGGCGAAATCGAAGAAGCGAACGGCCAGGCCGATACCGCAATCGCTGACCTTCGGCAGGCGCTGCAGCTTCGGCCAAGCTGGCAATTCGCGTCGGATGCGCTGAAGCGCCTTGGGGCAGCGACCGACGATGAAGACGACAAGCCCGTGCCGTCGCTCGATATCGCCAAATGGCATGTTGTGCTGCACGGCAGGGATTATTTCGCGACGAGCGAGGAGTATCCGCAAATTCGCGTGCCACTCGAGATGACGGGCGAAGGCGTGCCAATGCTCTTGGCTTGGGACGTGCAGAAGCCACCTTACGCGGGTTACGGTATTTTGCGGTTTTCCGGCGGTCACGTTCGCGGAAAAAATGGGGACGAAGACACCGAGCTCGCCGCGATCATCGATATCGGCGCCGGAAAAGTTATGGCGATCGAGCCACATCGGCAAGGCACGCGCGTCGCGGCTTGGACGTGGGATGGAGATCGCCTGCAAATCGCGAGCGTCGATGGCGTGACCGACGAATATCAGCTGCGTCCGGTTAATGTTGCGGTCGTCGGAAATCGCGACCAAGCATACGATGCGCAGCGAGCCGAGCGTCAGCAACGCAGAAGCAAGCCGAAGTCGATTTTCGAATTCCTGTTCGGGAATTGATGTTCGAGGTATAGCCACCGTGGCCAAGAGCGCAGCGGGCGCGAGCCCCGTCATCGTCTGGTTTCGAAGCGAACTCAGACTCGAAGATCATCCGGCGTTAAGCGCGGCCGTCAAATCAGGTGCGCCGGTTCTTCCGCTTTACATTCTTGATGATGCGGCCGCCGATCGCTGGAAACCCGGCGGCGCATCTCGGTGGTGGCTTGCAAAAAGTCTCGATGCGTTGGGCCGCGATATCGCGAAACGTGGCGGACGGTTGATTTTGCGCCGGGGCGATACGGCGCGCGAGTTGACGCGTGCCGTCGAGGAGAGCGGCGCAACGGCCATCCACTTTACGCGGGGTTACGAGCCTTGGTCGGGTGCACTGGAAAGCGGACTGCATACGCTTTTCAGCGGCATGGACGTCGCGTTCAAACGCTTTGGCGGGCGATTGCTGCAAGAGCCGGAAGATTTGCGCACGGCTTCGGGAAATCCCTATCAGGTTTTCACGCCCTTCTGGCGTGCCTTCAGGCGGGATTTCTCGCCATCGCGGCCGGTCGCGGCTCCGGAACGGTTCAGCGCGCCGCCGCGCGAAATCGCGTCAGATGAAATTTCCCATTGGAAGCTGTTGCCGGTGAAGCCCGACTGGTCGGGTGGATTGACGGCGGCGTGGGAACCAGGAGAAGACGGCGCGCGGGTGCGTCTCGAAACGTTTATTGCGGGGACTCTTTCCTCATATGCGACCGGCCGTGATCGTCTCGATCAGTTTGGTACATCGCATCTTTCTCCACATCTTGCATTTGGCGAGATTTCGCCAGCGGCGTGCTGGCGTGCAGCGTCGGCGGCGTTGAACGACAAGGGTTCGAGCGATCAATCGATCGAGACATTCCTGAAAGAACTGGCTTGGCGCGAGTTCTGCTATTCTCTTCTCATTCATTTTCCCAAAATGCCGGACGAGCCTCTTCGCGAGGAATTCGCGGCGTTCAAATGGGCAACGGTGTCGACCGATCTCACGGCTTGGCAGAGGGGCATGACGGGCTATCCGATCGTCGACGCCGGTATGCGAGAGTTGTGGGCTACGGGCTACATGCACAATCGCGCCCGTATGATCACGGCGTCGTTCCTGACGAAGCATCTTCAATTGTCGTGGACGCTCGGCGAAGCGTGGTTCTGGGATACGCTTGTCGACGCGGATCTCGCGAACAATGCCGCAAACTGGCAGTGGGTCGCGGGCTGTGGCGCGGATGCGGCTCCTTATTTCCGAATCTTCAATCCCATCCTGCAGGGCGAGAAGTTCGATCCCGACGGCGATTATGTGCGGCGCTGGGTTCCCGAACTCGAGCGATTGCCGGCGAACGCGGTTCACTCACCGTGGACTGCGGATGCGGCTACGCTTAAACGCGCCGGTGTCGTCGTCGGAAAAACGTACCCATCGCCGATCGTCGATCATAAAGCGGCGCGCGCCCGCGCTTTGGCGGCCTATGAGAGTTCAAAAGCCGCTAAACCTTGAGATCATCATCTTCGGAGGCTCGCTCGCGCAGATACACCCGCGATTTTGAAATATGCGGCGAAACCTGAAACTGTTTCGTAAGTAAATTGAACCATTTGCCTGTGTTTGCGGAGATTTATAGGCAATTTCCATTAACATTGCGGTGGCAAACGCCGTAGTATGGTCTCAAGACGGTATTGCGTAGGGAGCTGCGATGTTGCGTACTATTTTATTGGCGGTGGCTGTTGCCATCGTCGTTCCGTCGGTCTCGGCCATCGCCGAACCGGCTGAAGTGCCCGCCAGTGGAGCGGCAACGACAACACAAACACAATCGGGAACGACAACCTTCTTCGGTAAAGCCAAAGAAGAAAAAGCGGCTGCGCCCGTCGTCGCGAAGGAAGAGCCTGCTGCGGTCAAGCCGCGTCCGCGCCCGCTTCCGCCGACACTTACGGCAACAGTCGATCTTTCCAAACAGACGATGACGGTCTCGGTCAATGGCGAGGAGCGCTACCGTTGGCGGATATCATCGGGGACCCAGCAATTCGCGACGCCGACTGGAAACTTCAGTCCGCAGTGGACGTCCGCCATGTGGTACTCGAAGAAGTACGATAACGCGCCGATGCCGAATGCCGTTTTCATCAATGGCGGCGTCGCGGTTCATGGAACCGGCCACGTTGCACAGCTCGGAAGTCCGGCGTCGCACGGGTGCATCCGGTTAGCGCCCGGCAACGCGAAGACATTTTACAATCTTGTGCAACGCCACGGCCTGCAGCGGACGCGTGTCGCTGTGCGCGGACGTCCGAACTGGGGCGATGCGATTGCGCGTCGCGACAGGCGTCGTGACGACGACTACGCAAGCGGTGGCAGCTGGTTTTGGGGTGGCAGTTCGAACGACGAAGATTCGCGCGAAGCTCTTAAGAGAGATCGCAAGAAATCCACCTACGTCTACATCGACGGCGTTCGGACAAAAGTCTACCGGCGCAAGGACGGCAAGTATGCCTACAAGGACGCGTCGAAGCGCCAGCGCTATTCCGGCGGGTACGCCTACGCCAACTGAGCATTCCCTTCGACGAAAAAAAGCCCGGGAAACCGGGCTTTTATTTTTGCCGTCAGAACGGGTTCCAGGTCGGCTTTTCGGTGAATCGTAGATAACCGACGTTGGCGCCGAGCCTTACGCCGACGCCCGATCGAATGGGTGCCATGATGACTTGCCCGCCCTTCAGCAACGTGACGCCGACGCCGCCGACGAAATAGGCGGAGCCATCGATACCGGTGAAGTTACGATAAAGGTCGTCGGGATTGTCCATCCGGTAGATCAGGAAAAGTGTCCGCGATCCCGAAGCGCCAAAATCGGTACCGAGTGAAGGGCCGTGCCAAAAGACCTCTCGCGTCCCCGACTGCGAGCGCATGAATAGCGTGCCCTTGCCGAAGCGAAGACCCGCAAGAAAGGCGCCCCCGCCTTCGACGCCGAGCACATAAGCTGTCGGACGTCCGGCTTGCTTGAAGGTGTGCTCGATGGCGGAGGCCAGGTTTGTCGAAATCGAGCCGAAGAAGCCGCGCGTGACATCGCGAATTTCCTCGATCGTGTAGCCTTCTTTTTCGGGAGGCGGGAGGGCAGGGATCGGATCAGGCTCTTGCATCGCGACGACAGGAGGGAGCGCCGTCGCATCTGGTTTCGTGTGGGCAGACCAACCCTGGGCCGGCGGTTGGGCGGGCTTGGCGGCCGGCTTCTTTGCTTCGGCGACAGGGGGCGAAGCGGATTTCTTGGCGGTCGGTGGCGAGGACGCTTGCGGCGGCGAAGCCGGCGGCGAGGAAGGGATCGGTTGGGATACCTCGGCCGTTGCGCTCGGCGCGGTCGCGGGAGGGGCGCGCTGAGCTTCGGCGATCTTCTCGTCGAGGCGCTTCAGCATGTAGTCCGACTTCGCCTTGATGACGGTGTTGAGCTGGGCTGCGGACAATTTCAGTTCGTCGAGCTTGGCGCAGTCGGGCTCGGTGCCGTCAGCAACGCGGCCGAGGGAATCGACCGTCAGCAGGAGGCGGCTGCTTCTGGTGTCGAATTCGTCGAGCGTCGAGTCCCGGATCGCGTCGAACGCCGAATTCTCGTAATTGGTGTCAGTGAGATGCAATGCCTCTTTATAGCGTTTGAGACGCTCCTGGAGTTTGGGCTGCGCTTCGAGCATCAGCGCCCGCAGGCTTGCAGCAGACTGATCGACGGCGACCGCAAAATCGCTGGCCGTGCAGGGCGCGGCGATCGACACTGGCGCATACACGGCAACGCCCGCAGCCAGAGTGAGGAGAGCGAACATCGATCGCATGACTTTGCAGCTCCAGGGTGGGTCGCCGAATACCGGGCGAATTCCGGTCGGGTGCCGGAAGCAAGAGATTGACAGGCTTCGCCTAGACCCGTGGCGGAGATTTGGCGGCAATGCGCGCCATGAAACGAGCAGTGTCAACGATAATTCGGGTGTGAACGCCCGATCCGATGCGGTCGACACCGTCGCTGGCGGAAACATCGAATATGACCTTTCGGCCGTCGATGGCTTTCACGGTGGCCGTTGCCGTCACCGTGAGGCCAATAGGCGTCGGTACCGAATGGTTGACGTCCAGGTGCACGCCCAGACTCTGATGGTCGTCAGGCAAATGGCTGCTGAGGCAATCGACGGCGGCTGCTTCCATGATGGCAATCAGCATCGGGCTGGCGAAGACGGGCACGTCGCCACTGCCGACGCGGGTGGCAAGGCGTTCCTCGGTGACGAGCATGCTCGCCGAGCCGCTTAGCCCGACGCGCAACTTTGAAAGGTCGGCCATTGCCATGCTCCTCCTTGGGTGAAAGGGCCATAAGGGGCGTTCTCGCAATGATCAATAGGACCGATAGAGCGCGTGCTTGCCACGCCGTTAACCGCGATGCGTCATCGCTCTCCCAAAAGGGACCATCGGCGGTCTAGGTGGCACGGGATGGCTTCGTTCGTTCGAAGGTGATGCGAGGGTTTTGTGGAGGGCGCGTGCTGTATCGCTTTCGCTGGTTCATGATCGCATTCTCGATGGTGCTGGCCCTGGCGCCGTTCTCTGGGCTGATTGCTGCGGCGCTTTTGGCATCGGCCCTTAGCTGCGAAATCAACGATGCCGCGATGGGACCCTGCCGTGCCCACGGCTTCGACTTTGGTCCTCTCCTATCGGATCTTGTTCTGACCGCGAGCCTCGGCGAGGTCGTGTTTTCAATCCTTGCCGTTCTCTTGATCGCATGGGCCGTGGTCGAAGGTTTTGCGTGGCTGTCGCGATGGTGGCGGCAGGCGCGCGCCGCTCATTGATCTAGGGCCGCGATATTTCGAGCAAGCCGGGGAGCGCCGATCCCGATGGACCGATTTCCGAGAGCGCGGTGGCGCAGCTTTCGTCGATGACGACCTTACACAGGTTCGGGTTATCCTCCGGAACACAATGTTTCGCCCGCACCCAGGCGTCGTAGATCCTTTTTCCCTGGACGCTGAATTCTTCGAGGTGGGCGCCCGAATACACTGAGCTTAGGACCGAAGCCTTTTCGGTCATTTTTCCGCCGGGGCAATTCTCCGATGCGCCGAGGGCCTGCCCGTACCGCGAGCCGACGTCGTAGGGGGTCAGATTGGTGGCGCCGATCGCGGCCCGCGTGGCAGACAAAAGATCCTTAGGCGGATCGGCTGCCCAAGCCGCGCTGCATAAAAGCGCCGTCCAGGCGATAGCCGGGAAGAACAAAGTGGCTCGGCTTTTCGGCCGGCTGAAGCGCATTCCTGTCCTCCCTCTTGATGATTGTATCGGCAATTCTAAGCGATATTTATGCGGGGTACACAGCAGTCGGCGCATCTGACAGCCCCGCGCGGACGCGAAGGATGACGCGGAAAGCTTATACTTTTTCGTAAGTAGAAACGATTTGCATTTCGGCGAATTTAGCAACCTCTTATACCATATCTGCGCAATTGGCGGCTGAAGGCGCTACTCTGTCTTTGAGCTTGCCGGCTGGCAGCGGTATCATTGCTGTCATGGCTGAGCCTGCCCGTGCGCCGTCCTAGGAGAGAGAACTCACATGACCTCACGCATTTTGCTATCCGCGGCTGCACTTGCCGCTTTCGCTGTTATGGGCGCCAGCCCAAGCTTCGCTCTTTCGACCAAAGAATGCAGCGTGAAGTATCAGGCGGCGAAGTCGGCCGGAACGTTGAACGGTGAGACATGGAACGACTTCCGCAAGAAGGAATGTGCCGGCGCTGACGCACCGGCCGAGGCAAAGCCGGAGGCGAAGGTCGAAACCACGACCGTGCCGTCGGGGGCCATTTTCCCGAAGTCGGTCGATTCTAAGTATTCCAAGGAGAGCGCGGGCCGGGCTCGCATGCACACCTGCCTCGATCAATACCGGGCCAACAAGGCGAACTCCGGCAATGGCGGCCTCAAATGGATTCAGAAGGGCGGCGGTTATTACAGTCAGTGCAACGCTGCGCTGAAAAAATAACGGCGAGCAGCTAAAAGTTTTCCAGAAATGGCAACGGCGAGATTTTCATCTCGCCGTTTTCGTTTGGGGTCTGTTTCCAGATTGTGTCAGCGCTTCGTTTCGCGATCTCTCTGCCAGGAGAGAAACAGCACCGTTACGAGCGACGTCAGCAGCATCGTCCCGAGGATGGCGGGCTGACGCATGAACGATTGCCACACGTTGAAGCCCTCGATCCAACCGCCGCGATTCGTCAGCACATTGTTCAAAACGAGGATGACGAACGCGACGAGCGATGTCAGGCCGGTTGCAATCACGGCTTCGACGAACCTCTTGGTCAGTCGCGGTACCGATATCGAATTGCGGCCGATGGCGAGTTGTGTCCGGTCCGACATAATGTGCTCCATTATTGCTTCGGCGAGGGGCACGGCGATCGCGACGGAGCCCCGGATTTATTCTCCCTATTTACCAGATTCGCATCGTCAACGTGGCAAGCGCGAGGCGATCTTCAACGCTAAGGCGGGGGGCCTGCTTATGCCCCGGGAGAGTTTTTGACCGCGCGCAAACCGTTGAAAGGAAGTTGATCACTATGTTCGCAGGTCCGGCAACACTGTTCAGCATAGTCCGGATATAACGGTGAAATTGCTCGTCGTGCGCGAAACGGTCGTTTGCGGCGAAAGGTGCCGGGTCGCTGATTGCGCGGTTCCAGATCGGAGAAGGTTCATGTTCCGAACAGTTCGGCTGCTTGCCGGCGGTTTGTTGCTACTACTTATCAGTATTTCCGGGCCAGTGATGGCAGCCCCTGGAGGTCTCGGCGCTGCTGGCGCGGGCGTACCGGGTGGCGTCACGCTCACGCATGGCGGCGGCCATGGGGGCCACGGAGGAGGAGGAGGTGGCCACTGGGGCGGCGGTGGCGGTCATTGGGGCGGAGGCGGTCATTGGCACGGTGGCGGCGGCCATTGGGGTGGTAGAGGTCACTGGGGCGGCCGAGGCTTCCGAGGCGGCTACTTTTACGGCGGATACCCTTATTATCCGTATTATAACGATTATTATTATGATGATTACGACTATCCCGATTATCCGCCCTGCTACTACAGCCGCAGGTATCGTGCCCGGATCTGTCCGGGTTACTGATGCCTCAAGCGGGCGCTGGAATTGAGAAGTGCAAAATGATCGGCTGCCGGTTGGGCCGCTGATCTCGTGAACAAGCGGATTGGCAATGAAATCGGCCGTGCTCACCTTCGTCCTGGCGTTTTCGCCCGTCGCTCTCCTCGTGACGGGTGCGAGCGCACAATCGATTTTCGATGTCGAGCACGCTCGCGCGATGTATCGCGCCGGTGTGGCCAGTTCGTACGACATGGAGCAGTTGAGGCGCTATGGCCGGCCGAGCGGGTACTACCCGCAGTATGGCCCCCCGCGGCCGCGCCGGATCGAACTTCGGCGCGCATGGCGCGAGCGCCGCTAACGCTCTCCTGATCTTGAAGAGCGGCCATAATTCGCCGATATATGCGCCATGAACAAAAAAACGATGCCGGCCGATGAGGCCGGGTGGCGCAAGCTCCTGACGCCGGAGCAATATCGGATCCTCCGCGAAAAGGGCACCGAGCCGCCTTTCACGGGCGAATATCTTCATGCCGAAGGTGACGGCACGTTCGCGTGCGCGGCTTGCGGCAATCCGCTTTTTTCGTCCGACGCAAAGTTCGATTCCGGGACCGGTTGGCCCTCATTCGACGAAGCCATTCCTGGCGCAATCGAATACCATACGGATACGACCCACGGCATGGTGCGTACCGAGATCACATGCGCGCGGTGCGGCTCTCACTTGGGGCATGTATTCGATGACGGCCCGACGGAGAGCGGCAAGCGCTATTGCATCAACTCCGCGTGCCTCAATCTCGATGAAGCTGCGGACAAGCCCTCGGGCGATAAGTGATTTCCCGGACGCCGCTCTAGGGAGCGGCGCCTCGGCCTAGTCCGCGATATCCTTCGATTTGTCGGCCGGCGAGACGCGTTTCTGAAACGCCATCGCCGCTGCGGGCGCGCGAACTTTGCCCTCATGGATGAAGTACACGAACACGTCGCGGGGAGTGCGCGACGGCTTGTTGGCGGCGTCGATAATAGGGAGGTCGTCAGGTGTTCCGCCGCTCGCCCAGACTTTCGCGCGCTCGGCCCATTGATCGAGGGCTTTCGGTTTATAGGCCGTCGGAATGGAATCCTGTCCGGTCTGCAGGCGCGCGTAGACGAAGTTGGTGGTTACGTCGGCGATCGCCGGGTAGGTCGCGTGGTCGGCGAAGACGATGCCGACCGACTTTTCGCGGGCAAGCGCGACGAAGGACGGCGTGCAGAACGACGCGTGGCGGACCTCGACGCAATGTCGCAATTCACGCCTTCCGATCTTCGGTGGCAGCAGACTGAGGAACGCGCCGAAGTCGGCCTCGTCGAATTTCTTCGTCGGCGCGAATTGCCAAAACAGAGGCCCGAGTTTGTCTCCGAGTTCAGCAACGCCGGAATCGATGAAACGGGCGATTGAATCGCCGGCCTCCGCCAGGACGCGTCGGTTTGTGGCGTAGCGCGGTCCTTTCAGTGCGAAGACGAAGCCCGGCGGACTTTCTTTCGCCCAGTTTGCGAACGTGGATGGCTTCTGCGTGCTGTAGTACGTGCCGTTGACCTCGATCGTGGTAAGGTGATGGCTTGCAAACTGGAGTTCCTTGGCGTGCGCCAAGCCTTCAGGGTAGAAAACGCCGCGCCAGGGCTCAAATGTCCAGCCGCCGATACCAGCGCGGATGGCGCCGGATTTGGTCATTTCGGCCTTACGCGCCATAACCTTTCCCTTTGCTTATCGAGGAGTGAACCCGTCCCGTTCAGCGAATCGCCATAATTCTGGGGAACTTCATGTTTTTCCCGCGACCTCGCGGCGCATGCATGGATAATCGCGGGGCATAGCATCGGCGTTTTTCTGCCGATCATTTATCATTGGTGGAAGCGCTTGGGGCGAGCGTTGTAACCTCATGCCGTTGGGATCAAGCACAGGCACATGACTGCCGAGAACGTGGGGCAAACGGCTGGTCTTTCCATCTCGGGCTTTGCACATTGGGCTGCGGGGCCGTCGACGCGCGATCGGAATTTCTACATCGCGCTGGTGGTCGCTTTAATTGTTCATGCCTCGTTCTTTATCAGCGCCGCGCAGAATAGTGGCGCGGAGAAGAGGCTCGGCAGTGAGACCGGCGCCGACGATGCGATCAGCGTTTCGCTGGTGACGGAGCAGGATCTCGATAGCAAGGCGACCGTGGTGGATCAGGTTTCCCCGCCGCCCGGGCCGATCGCGCCAACGCAGGAAAAGCAGCAGGCCAAGCCGCAGCCGGAACAACCGCCGCAGCCGGAACAACCGCCGCAGCAGCAACAGCCGCCGACGCCGCCGGAACAGGCAAAGCAAGAACCGCAGCCTCCGCAGCCGCAGCAGCCTCCGCCTGAGCCGCAAGCCCAGGACACGCCGCAGCCGCCAGAGGAGGCGCAGCCGGACGTGCCGCAAGATACCGATCCGGCGAAGCCTGAGCCGGAGAAGGTTGCCAAGCAGGAAGATACGAGTCCGGAGAGCCAGGCTCCAGATCTCTTCTCGCTCGACGATCAAGACCCGTCGAAGGCGCAGAGTTCGAACGAGCCGAAGCCGAAACCGACGACCAAGCCAGAACAGAAGACGGAAGCCAAGAAGCCGAGCGCGAGCAAGCCGGCGAAGAAGTCTGCGGCTAAGGCGCAGAAGAAGGTCGCCGCGCTCGATTTCTCAACCCAGGCTCTTGCCCCAAGTTTCAGCGGCGGGGGTGGCGGTGCGGCGTTCCAGAGGCCTCCGGGCATCACGCGCTCGGGCCTCAATGACGCGTTCGCACGGGCGGTGATCAGGGCCTTGCAGCAAACAATGCCGCAGCTTTCCAATACGCTCGGTCGCGTCACCGTCAGGATTTTTCTTTCGGATAGCGGCAACGTCGTCAATGTGAAATTACTCGCGGGATCTAAAGATCCGTCCCTCAATCAGGATGTCGTCTTTGCTGCCAAGCAGACGAGCTATCCGATCCCACCCGCGGGCTCTAATGAGGCGGATCGCACCTTCATGGTGACGTATATCTACGACTGACACTGACGTTTTCACGTCACGCAGTCTCTCGCCATCTATCTCGCGCTGTGCTCCGGCGGGAAGGCGTTTCGCAGGATTAATGAAAAGGCAGCACCGAGGAGAGCATCTCTTCGGCGTGCGTGGCCGAGGAAACGACCAAGCCGAAAATCGTCAGTATGAGGAGGGCGAGGAGGAAGGTCACATCGGTCTTTTCAGTCATGATCGCTCCAAATCAGTTCGTCGAAGCGGCAGAAAACCTGCCGTTCATTCCGTCCTGGGCGCGATCCCGAAAAGTTTCTTATGACATTGCGTTGAGCGTAAGTTCGACTCAGGTCTCGTCACAATAGCCAAAGTGAAGCAGCGTCACGGTCGTCTGGGGAGAGTGGCCACGGCGCTGCACCATTTCGTTTGTTTGCAATAACCGGAAACAAATGCTGCGATTGTTAGTGTGCAATGTTTTCCGACGCAGCGTTCGTTCCGCCGAGTTTCATCGGCGTGTAATCAGGCGATTCCCGACGGCACGCGCCAAGCGTCAGCGCGGCAATACATATTCCAAGCGCGGCGACTTTCATGGTCATCTCCCACCGTGAGCGATTGTGATCGAGCGATACACTCAGACTGCGCCGGTAACGCCTGATCGTTAAGGTTGTTCCCGGGCGGCGCGGCCTCCTCTCTGGACTTTCCGAATTGCCATCTGGCTCGGCGGCCGGTACTGCGGCTGAAACAAGCCGGGGAGCGAACCAGGGGATATGACGGCCGCCGCAACACGCGCCGCGTGGACCATTGTCGGGTTGCTATGGGTGGTTGCCTTGATCAACTACCTCGATCGGCAGCTGCTCGTAACGATGCCAGGGCCGATCAAAGCCGATCTTCGCCTAGGGGACGAGAAATTCGGACTGCTTTCCTCAGTCTTTCTTTGGATCTACGGCCTTTGCTCGCCAATCGCGGGGTATCTCGCGGATCGGGTCGGCAAACGCCGGGTGATTTTGGCGAGCCTCATCATCTGGTCGGCGGCGACGTTCGCGAGCGGGCTCGTCACCTCGTTCGGAGGCATGCTTGCTGCCCGCGCGACGCTCGGTGTCAGCGAAGCCTTCTACATGCCCGCGGCCGTGTCGTTGATTGTTGATTATCACCGCGGGGCCACGCGTAGCCGCGCAACCGGGCTGCACCTCAGTGGCGTCTATGCTGGGTCGGTGCTCGGGGGATTGGGCGGAGCATTCGCCGAAGCTTTCGGATGGCGTCCGGTTTTTCTTGTGATCGGCGGCCTTGGGGTCGCGTATGCAGTGGTGCTGGCGATCGTGTTTCCGTCTCCGCCGCAGGACGATCTTGCGGAAGCGCCGGAAGACATCATCGTCGCATCGCACGGAGAGAACGCATTCCGGTCGCTGTTGTCGACACCGGGATTTCTATTGCTTCTCGCGATGAACATGCTCGACGGCGCGGCTTACTGGCCGGTTCGCAATTGGCTTGCGGAGTTCTTTCGCGGCGAACTCGGTATCGCGCCGGCGTGGGCAGGTGTTTACGGTCCAATGACATTCAACGGCGCGGCGTTCGTCGGGATGCTCATCGCCAGCACCCTGTCGGATCGGTGGTCGGTATACACGATGCGAGCCCGCGCGCTCATTCCAGCGATCGGCTTCGTCGTGGCGGCACCTTGCCTGGTGCTGATGGGCGCGGTGGACCATATTCCGGTCGTGCTCGCGTGTGTGCTCGTCGCGGGCATGTCGCAGGGTTTTCTCGATGCCAACTTGATGCCGGCCACGTGTACTGTCGTCGATCTTCGATACCGCGCGACGGCCTATGGGCTTCTGAATTTCGCCGGAACGACAGCAGGCGGCTTCATGACGTATGCGGGTGGAATGCTCAAAGAGCGGGACGTTCCGCTCGGCACCATGTTTCAGCTCGCAGGCGGAATGATCTTCGTCGCCGGACTGCTGCTTTTCATGGTGAGACCGCTCGGCACGCGCGGCTTACGGCGGGAGACCGGTGGCGCGGGATCCGGAGTCGACGCGCCCGAGAATTCTTAATCGGCGGGCAAACAGCTTTCTCACATCGATGGTATTCTCACAAAGAACGAGACGGTCGGTGAGCGGCTTTGTTTACCGCTTGGATGACCGGCGAGTCTCATTCTGTATCTTATTGGCAGAGCTGAATAATATTCAAAATTTCCGAACGCCGAGGTGTGCGGATTTATGCGTGCTGCGGCCTTTCCCGCGTTCCGAACGGAGATGGTTGCTTCGACCTTCACCCATTCTGTGTACCTCGCATTAACGAGCGGCACTTAGCGTGACGTCGTTGCCGACGCTCATGATGAGCGAGGGAAGTACTTGTGATGGAACGAGTGACGGGCGAATCCATTCCTGCCGGTGTCGATCAGTTCACGATTGAAAGAGCGATCTCATCCGGTTTTCCGCTGCTGAAATTCGAGCAGCAACTTGAATCTGCGTTTGAGCAGGAAGTCGCCAGCGACCGGTGTCGTCAGCTTGTGTTTGGCGGACTGTTTGGCATCCTGCTCTACGATCTGTTTCTGATCCCGGATTGGATCGTCGCGCCGGGGACATTTCTCACGGCGCTTTGGGTCCGGCTGGGAATTGTTACGCCGATTGCACTCCTGATGGTCGCCGCCCTGTACCTCAGTCCGCCTGTCGCTGTGCGCGAATTTCTGGCTGCTTCAGTCGGCGTGGTGCTCGGCGCGGGCAGCATTCTCTACTTGATGGTGGTCGGACAGGGGATCCACCAGGATGCGCAACACCAGTCGATCATCCTGATTCTATTGTTTGTGACGATGATCCAACGTGTGAGGTTTTGGTGGGCAATGGCTGCATGTATCGCCTGCTTCGTGATCCATGCCGCAGGTTTGGCCATGATACCCGTTTATGACTCCGAGTTCCGGATTTCGGCCAACACAGTGTTTGGCTGTGCCGTCGTTCTGACGCTCTTTGCCTCTTATGTGCTCGAACGTGAGACGCGTATGAATTTCCTACTGTCGCTGCGAGGGCGGCTGCAGCGACGCGACCTCGATGCCAAGAGCCGCCGCGATTGCTTGACCGGACTGCGCAACCGGCGGTCGCTCGATGAAGTGATCGAGTCCTGCGGCCTCGCCAAAGCCGATGGCGAAGAGCTGGCCGTTATCCTTCTCGATATCGATCATTTCAAGTCGTTCAACGATACGGCCGGCCATCAGGCGGGCGACGTCTGCCTAAAGCGCGTCGCCGGAGTCATCCAAAGCGAACTGCGCGATTACGCCGACGACGTGTTCCGCTTCGGCGGCGAAGAATTCATCGTCGTTCTGCGCGGGATCAATCTGCCGAAGGCGATTCGGATTTCGGAGCGTATTCGAAGGGCGATCGAGGACGCCTCCATTCCCCATCCCGCCTTAAGCCGAGGAGAGGTCGTCACGGTCAGCCTGGGTGCGGCGTCGGCGATCTTAAGCCGCGAAATTCGAGTCGGGCTGGTGATCTCGGCCGCGGACGCGGCGCTCTATTCGGCGAAACGGAATGGACGCAACCAAGTCGCACCACGTCTTCCGGTCGTGGAGATTGTCGAGATGGCTGACCGAAAGCTCCGGAGGATGTGAAGTCTTTGACAGGAGCATTTCGGAAACGCACGGAAAATGGCGGGTTTGATCCGCCGCCCGCCATTGCAAGAACAGTTTTCTGATATGCAATCAAGGCAAAGGCGATCAACATATCGCTCTTGCGCTGTTGCGATTCTGTTTGTCGCTCTTGACCGCGGAACAATGCGGCTGCATTTCCGTTAAGTGACGGGGTTTCACTGAGAAGGAACGAAGATATGAAGAGGGTCGCGGTTTTGGCGGCATTTGCGCTCGCCCTTTCATCGGGTTGCGCGTTCGCGGTCAGTCAGGCCGTTAAAGACGCATGCAGCTCCGATTTCGCCGCTTATTGCAGCCAGCATAAAGTCGGTACGGAAGCGGCGCGTTCGTGCATGCGCGAACATCGCAAAATGCTGACCGACGACTGCATCCACGCGCTCGGTAAGTCGAGCGAAGTGACGCAGGCCGACATCGAACAGTACAAGCGCGAAACCAAAAAGTAATTGGCTCGGCCGCTTTCGCGCCGGGAATATAGCTCAACCCGTCACCGCTTCTGTCCGCGGTGGCGGGTTTTTTGCGTGCGGAGATCGTTGTGGGCCGTCTCCGCGCTACCAGCGGACGCGGCTGAGGCCCAAGAAGCGGCCGATGATCTTGCGGACGACCGTGCTCGGTAACTTGCCGCGCGCGAAGTGGTTGAATTTGGCCGTCGGGCCGACGGCATAGCGAAACCGTGGATGGCGGGCGGCCAGCGCTTTTGCGACGCCCTTGCCGACGTCGATCGGATCGCCCGCGGTCTTGGCGACAAGGGCGTCGACAGTCACTTCAAGGTGTCGCAACAGTGGAAGGTAAGCGCTGTCCTTCGGGAACACGCGCGGCGAGTTCTCCCAGATGCTCGTGCGGTAGGGACCGGGCTCGACGAGAATGATGTCGATCCCGAAGTGCTCGACCTCGTAGGCTATCGATTCAGCCCATCCTTCGACAGCCCACTTCGAGGCGCAGTAGGGCGAGTTCGCGGGCTGTCCTGCGAAGGCCGATTCGCTTGAGATGATAACGATGCGGCCGCGGCGCTGGGCGCGGAATGCCGGCAGCAGTCGTTTCGTCAGCGCCAGGACGCCGAAGTAATTGACCTCCATGACACGGCGAATGTTTGCCTCGGCGAGATCCTCGAAGGCGCCGCCGACCGCAACGCCAGCGTTGTGTACGACGGCGTCGAGCGATCGATTTGGCAGGTCGATATCGGCAACCGCACGATCGATCGATTGGGAGTCGGTGACGTCGAGTTGCCCGACCGTAACTGATTTGCTCACACCCGCTTTATGCAGGGCTTCGTCCAGCTCACGGCGTTTTGCGAGGTCCCGCATCGTCGCGATCACATCCCAGCCGTGCCTGGCGAGTTCGACTGTCGTGGTCAGCCCGAATCCGGACGATGTTCCGGTAATAAGAACCCTCGGCATGAATCGGCGCCCTCCGCAGACGATTACTGGGCCAATCCTACGTCACAACCGGCAGCGGGGCGAGGCTGCGCTGTTCCCTTGGGAACAGCCTGGAGAAGGTGTGGGGTCTATTCCTCTACGCATCGACGCCGCCTCGCGGTGTCGGTCGCGAAACGTCTCAACTGTGTAACCCGCCGGCTCACAGGTATGGCGCGATGCGGCCGACTCCACGGGCGGCGTTTCGGCGCGCGGTCGTTTTGGCGTGGAGGCCGTGGTTATTCGATAAAGGTCACGCGGCCCGTGGCGACATCATGCATCGCCGAGACAATCTTGAGTTGTTTCGCGGCTACAAGGTCGCGGAGAACGTCGCTCATCGTCGTCAGCTTTTCCCTGCCGAGCTTGGCATTCGCCGTCGCGACCTCTTGGACGAATGCCTTGTTTTTCGAGGAGCGATCTCCGGACGCGTTTTTGCTCGCCTCTTCCACTGCCGGTTCGATCTTTGCGAGTAGCTGAGTGAGCATGCCGAGTTCGGCATTGTCGATGGCTCCCTTGATGGCTCCGCACTCACTGTGTCCGAGGACGACAATCAACTTTGCGCCAGCGAGCTTCGTTGCGAATTCGGAGCTTCCCACGATGTCGTCGTTGATTACGTTACCGGCGACGCGAGCGCTGAAAATGTCGCCGATGCGTTGATCGAACACCAGTTCAGGCGGTACGCGAGCATCGATGCATCCGATCACGACGGATGACGGGAATTGTCCGCCCGCTGTCGCGCGGACCTGCTCGATCAGATCGCAGTTGCGCATGTTCCGTGAAACGAAGCGTTCGTTTCCGGCCTTGAGCTTGGCAAGGGCATCATCCGGGCTGATCGCCGCCCGGCGGTCCGGGGTCATAGCGGTGCATTGGTCGGCCGCGAAAGCACGGTCGAACGTCAGCAGACTGCCCGCGATGGCGCCGCTGCAACAAAAATGTCGGCGTGACAGCATCGAAAATCCTCCCTGGGTCGGATCGGGATCTCACACCACAAGTCTTTAAGGGAGTATCGCCCTTTTCAGGAGAATTAGGGGATTTTTGTTTGCGAATGGAGGTTTTAGTTGGGTGGGTGGCTGACGGAAGGATGTCCGGTTAGACCAATTGCAGCGGATTGTCGTGCCGCCGGGACTTGCCTTCGAAAAACGAGCCGGTTTCGAGGGACAGTCTTTTGTGGACGATGTCGGCATTGACCAGGCAGGCGGCTTTTAGCGTCAGCTCGTTGGCGAAAATTTCTCCGGAAACCTCGCCGATCACCGTCACGATCTCGGACTTGATCGTGCCCTCGACGACGCCTCGTTCGGCGACAATGAGCGACAAGCAATTGACGTCTCCGAGGACGGTGCCCTCGACAACGAGCGGTCCGGGATAGTCAATACCGCCTTCGATCGTTGCTGTACGTGGAATGGAGAGTGTGCGGCCGACGCCCGTGGACTGCTTTAGCTCGCGCATGAAGAACTCTTACCCGTATCGAAGCTGACACAATTCCCGCAGCCGCCAGTCGTAACGAACATTTCCGGCGAATTTCGGGCTATGCCGTTTGCGCTTCCGACACGCGTTCCCCGTGTCGGCGGCAAGCGAGAGTCCTTGAGATGGCCGCCGCGCGTGCGCACTGGCCTGGGTTGCGATACAGAGGTCTCTTGCGCTCTTTACCGTGGGGTATTAGCAAACGGCCGTAAATTCGGCGAATGAAGGGAGATTCGGCCATGGCTGACACGACGGACACAGACGCGACGATCGCGAGTCTGAAGCGCGAGATCGCGGAGCTTTCCGGGTTGTCGCTCGCCACGGGCGTCATCCTTACGCAGCTTCTTCAGAAGATCGTAAGTCGGGAGATGAGCCCGCAGAACGCCGCAACGCAGATCGTGACCAATGCCCGCGAGGCGATCGAGGGTTTTACGTCGCAGGTCGAGGTTGATCCAGTGATGAAGAACCGGGCGCTTGACGCCGTGAAGCAGTACGAAGACCAAATCCGCGCCGTTCTGCCGATCTAACGACTTTCCCTTTAGGCGTGACGGCTCGCGTTCCGCGAGTCCACCGCCACGCGCGAAGATTAGGGTGAGTTCGGCCGGATTCGTTTCAGGACATCCCAGAGAGGCAACGCCGCGAGGCCGCCGACTACGCCGCCGACATAGCTCGGCAGGGGGAAGTTGAAGATCGCGTGCCAGATAAGTCCCGCGATCCAACTTGCCACGAGCATGGCGGCGACGGTGACGAGCAGGCGCTGCCAAAACGGAAGAAAAAGGTTCATGAGCGTTAGCGAGCCTCATGCGAGAAATTATTTCACATACGTTTCATAAAGGGTTTTCATCACTTCGAGCGAGGCCTTGTCGACGTTGGGGCCGGCAATGTTGCTCGTAACCACAATCGCGAGATCATGATCGACGTCGACCTCGATGGAGGCGAAGTTCAAGCCATTCGAGCCATTGTGCGTGAGGATCGGCTTGTCCGTCCAGGCGAATTTCGACACTCCCCAGCCGAGAGCATAGGCTCCCGATTTCGGCGTGCCCGGCTTTGGGTCCTTGATTTCCATCTCGACCACCGGCGTGTGGAGCAGCTTGAGCGTTTCTGGCTTGATAAGTTCCTGACCGCGCTTGCCTTCGCTGGCGTTCCAGCCGGCCCAGGTCGCGAAATCCTTGATGCTCATGTGTGCTAATCCGGCCGGTCCGAGCGAACTGGGCAGATCCGCAGGCTCGCCCCACGGGAACGGCGTTAGCTTGCCTTTGTCGTCGATGCGATGGCCGACGGGCGCGTCGTAGAGTCCGAACGTCGCCTGAGCGCCGAGGCCGGCCGTCTTGAGACCGAGCGGCTCGTAAATGCGTTCGTACATCAGCCGCTCCCACGGTTCGCCCGCAGCCTTCTCGATCATGGCGCCTGCGGTGATGTAGCCGAGGTTCGCGTAATGGAACTTGCCTGACGCGGGGAAGCTGGGATCGTGCTTCGAGCCCCAGGCCTGGATCATATGCAGGCGCCATTGGGGCAACGGGTGATCGTAGGCATCGGCGCTGAAATAGAGTTTGCCGATCTCGTCGTTGTCGGACGGGATGCCGCTCGTGTGCGAGAGCAGCTCTTTGAGAGTGATCGCGGCGAACTTCGGCTTGAGATTAGGAAGGTCGGCGCCGAGCACCTCGCCGATGGTTGAATTCCAGCGCAGCTTGCCTTCCTCGACCATCATCGCCGCGAGCGTTGCGGTCATAGCCTTTGTATCCGAGCCGAGGTGGAAGCGATCATCGACGGTGACCGCCATGTTCGTGCCAGCGACGCGGACGCCGACAGCGCCGACGGCAACGAGCTTTCCCTCCTTCACCACCGCCGCGGCCAGCGCCGGGAGCGCGTATTTCACACGGATAGGATCGAGCGTCGCGTCGAGCGAGGCTTGGGCGCGTGCCGGCGCGGTGAGATTGCTCATGGCGATCAAAGTCATAAGAGCGAGGCGGCAAGACATGCTGGATCCACTTTAAATTCGCACGCAGCCTACTTGGCTCGTAGCGCGCTGTCTTGCCGGATCGAGCTTTCGCGACGTCTTTGGTTGAGACGGGGTTAAATCTCGCCGCTCACTTCGACATCGAGCGCGTGGGGCCGATTGATCGACGGAAAGCGGAAGGGAATAGGCGGGGCCTCGACGATGTCAGTCCGGCGTGCGTTCCTTCAGACTCGTAATGTAAGCGACGACATCATTCCGATCGTTCGAGCGAAGTACAAAATTGGGCATCGTCGGGTGCGAAGAATCGAGCCACGCGGCGAGAGCGCGCCCGTTCATACCCGAGGTCTTGGCGACGCTCGTGAAACTCGGCGCGGCGGGATTGGGCGAGGATGAAGCGCCGGGTTCGACGGCATGGCATTCGGTACAATACTTGGTTGCGAATATATGCCCGTGATGCGCGTCGCCGATCTCCTGGGCCGAGAGCGGTAGAGAACAGGCGAGGGCGGTAGCGATGCCGACAGCCAAAAATATTTTACCGCGTGATCTTATCATTTTTTCCTCCTCGTTGACCTGTCATCGTTGTTATTTTTCTGTGCGGAGAGACAGGATGTATCCAGTAAGATCGCGGATCTCCATGCGCGTGAGATCAAGGTTCGGCATCGGCGGATGCGGACGCGTGAGCCAAGTTGAAAGGTGATCGGCCGTCTGACCGGGCCGGTTTGCGATGCTCGCGAATGCCGGAACGTCGCTCGGCACCGGCGCGTTTGCAGGCTCTCCGATGAGGTGGCAGGTCGAGCAGAGCTTGCGGGCGATGATATTGCCGGTTTCAATATCGGGACGTTTTGATTCTGCCTTGCCGGGTTCATCGCGAAGGGTTGGCGGCGCATCCATCTGCTGCGCGGCCGCGAGCGACGTGTGCGCCGCAATTGCCATGCCTATCAGCGCGATAAGGCCCAATATCCCTATCGATTTTGCCGTAATTTCATTCGGTTGCCCGGAATGTTCGATCATCGATTTGGCCCCAATTCAATGGTCTAAAAGCAAAAATGAATGTGTCACAGTCGGCTTGGGCTCGCATTGACGAAGCGCAACTCGACGTAGTGACAGCGGTTGCGCCGGAACGGAGACGCGACGGGCGCGTTGAACATCAGATCGCAACGTCGCTCAGACGGCTGACAAATCGCCGGAGCGCGGAGGACAAGGAGTTCGACGATGAAATGTAACTGGGCGGCGTTCGTTGGCGGCGTAGTCATGGTGGCCGTTTTTGCGCCGGCGGCGCAGGCCGATTCTATTGCCGGCGTCGAAGGTGCGCGTGCGAAAGAGCGTCAAGGGCGGTATTTGAACCGCGGGGATCGCGAGCAGCTACGCCGGTATGGCGGCAATGACGATTATCGCTGGCGCGGATATCGCGATAACGATTACGGCTATTACGATGGCCCGGGCGTCAGCATTTATGTTGGCCCGCGGGGCTATTATGGCGGCTATGGTTATTAAATAGAAGCTCGTCCGAGGGTGTCATCTCGGCAGAAGGGCGTCATCCGACTCTGCCTGGCGGAGTACCGCCTTCGCTGGGGGGGGCGGGGGCCGCCACGCGCGATGCCCTTGCCGGATGGGTATGAGCAGTATCGCCGACGGGCGCGGTGCGGGGATAAGATTTTTTGGGTATGCTTGTTGGCGCGGGGGAAGCGCCTGCGCCCTGAACATGCTCATCATCGGACCATCCGGAAAAGCACAGCATGGCATTTGCGATCAAGGCTGAGGTTCGCGATGCGCGTGCGAAGACCTTCTCCTTCACCGCGCAAAAGACGATGTACGGCGGCAAGCTCATCGGGGCGGGCGATACGATATTCGTGTTCGCGAGCGAGAACGAGGGCGGGCAGGGACTCATCGCGCGGGGCATCGTGACGTCGGCTGAAGCGACGCCGAAGACCCCAGGAATCGTGCGGCAAACGCCGCGCGTCAGCATCACGATTCGGCGGGTCGCGCTCGCCAAGACACCGTTGGGGCGGAGCCAGCTTAAGGCATTCTGCCATTGGAAAGACGGTCGCCCGGAGACGGAGCTCAATTTCATGCTGTATCGTCAGGCGACGAACAAGATCGTCGGCATCTCAAATGCTGCAAGCGCGTTGCTCGCCGAATTCTTCTGACCCGTCCGGGGATTGCGTGGCGAGGCGGCCCTCATACTTCTGCGAATGCGGTGGCGGCTGAGCAAGCGTCGCGCGACCGGGTTGCCAACTTTCCCGACGCGATTTGCCAGGGTGGCCCATTGCCTGCCGCCATGCCGCAGGCGTTGCTTGCGGCTCGCCGGGGGACACGCCTTATCCAGCCACCGCGCGACAAACACCGATAATCATTGAAGTTGGGAGAAAACGCATGATCAAGAAACTGCTGCCCCTCGCGGCCGCCTTCGTCGTCGCCTCTACCGTCTACGCGGCGGCGGACGATTGGAGTGGGAAATTTAAGACCCTCGATACCGATGGCAGCGGCACCATCAGCCGCGCGGAGTATGATGACGTGGCGAAGGTGAAGCTCGTTCCGGCACCGGAGTTCTCTGCGATCGATACGGACAACAACAATAGCATCGATACGAAAGAATGGGCTGCGTCGGAGAAGTTGCAGAAGGGCTACTCGACGTCATGCAAGTCTTCGACGGAATCCTGGTGCCCGAAGAAATAAGTCCATCTGTTTGACGATCTGACGGCTCTCGAAACCCGGCGGGCAACTTCCGGGTTTTGAGGGCTCCGCATTTGATGATCAAGCCGCTTGGATAAGCTTCGGGACGATGTCGCCCATTCGCTCGAAGACGATGTCGGCGTTGAGCGTGCGCAGTTTCTCGGGGGCGGTGTAGCCCCAGGTGACGGCTGCGAAGTCGATGCCGGCGGCGCGGGCGGCTTCGAGGTCGCGGGCTTCGTCGCCGATGGCGAGTACGCGTTTGGGATCGACGCCCGCGCGCTTGATCACGCGGCGGAATTTTCCGACCTTGCCCAGCAGGGCGGCGCTGCAATTGTAATCGGAGAACAGCTCGGCGGTCTCGCGGCCGAGGATGGCGCGGGCGTTCTCTTCGCTGTCGGAGCTGACGAGCGTCAGCGTCACGCCGCTCTCTTTCAACGTGCGCAGCATTTGGTCGGCGCCTGGAAAGAGCGCGATCGTCGCGAGCTGCGTCGATTTCAGGCGGCGCATGTGGCGGGCGATGAACGGCAGCTTCCAGCGCGGCACGCCGAGATGGGCGAGGATTTCACGGACGTCGGCGCGGCGCAGGGGCTCGATTTCGTCCTCGGGGACGCGGCGCAGGCGGAAGGCGTCGGCGACGTTGTTCAGGCTGCCGAGGAACCACGGGAAACTGTCGGCGAGCGTGCCGTCGAGATCGAAGATGATCAGTGAATACCGCATGCGGTCTCTTCTTGTTTGCGCCGGGCGACTCTCGTTCCGAGAGCCGGCCGCCAGGCGCGGACGTTTTGTTTCCTCCGGGCGCGGGCCGCCTGAGCGCGGACAGCGGGCGCCGAACCCTCATCTTTGCTTGTAGCCTGTGACACCTGTTCGTCGAAGCGGGGATCGCGCGCGGATGGCCGCAGGGGAAGAATCTTGAGGGCGTGTTGCTTCCTATGCTTGCGCCTGACGACTCCCCTGCGGGGAGCCGGCCGCCAGGCGCGTTTGATGTTGCTTCTTTCGAACGAGGAACCGGGCATACGCAACCGGCCGGCTCTCAGAACGAGAGTCGGTTGCGCCAAAGACATAAGCACGAAGCGGACGGGTTCCGCGGCGTCGGGTCTTCGCAAGTTTGGTCTCGGAACCGGTCCGCTCCGTGACAGCCAAAGAACAGGGTTCCGACAGGTCACTTAATGAAGCGGGTTTTTCCGCACACGGTTTCTCTCATGCCGTGCGGACCTGCCTTCCGCCTTGTCCGCATCGCGCGCGTGACGCGAGCGGGTGAGGCTGCCCCACCCGAGCGCCGCGCGACGCCTCGCGCGATGCCCTTGCCGGATGGGTGAGGGAATTATCGCGCAAGCCGCACGACCCGAGGATAAGTTTATTTGAGTGCGCGGGCGGCCGGTTGGACAAAGGAGAGTCGCCCGGCGCAATCCAAGAGAGAAGCGGAGGTCTATTTTCGGTGGCGTGAAAAAGTTCCGTGCGTAGCGCGTAATTTCTTTTCGAAAATCAACGTAAAGACAGCGTTCAAACTGCATTTTGAGCGCCGGGTCTCCCCCGCGAGCGCGTTATCTCATTATGCCGCGGCAGATCTCGCCGCGCATCCGATGCAGCCCGGCTGTGCCCCAGGCTGCTTCCCTGCAATCCCGACAAAAGGAGAGACCCTAGGGATGAAACGTCTTCTGATCATCAGTGCGCTGGCCTTGGGCACCGTGTTTGGTGCCGCGGGTGCGGCTTCTGCGGCCCCCGCTTCGACTGCGGTCGGCGGCTTGAGCAATGGCCACAGCGGCATCGAGCTCGCAGACTACAAGCGCAATCGGCACATGAGGCACGGGCGCGATTACCGACGCGGAAACTGGCGGCACAATCGCGGCTATCGCGGCGGTGACCGGTATCGCGGGTGGCACCGCTATCATTCGCGTCCCCATGGCTGGCGCGCGCGCGGATGCGTCGTTGTCGGGCCGGTGTGGGTCTGCCCGTAAATCGACGCGGTCGGCTCCCGCAAACGTAGTCGACCCGCGCATACTAGAACTTCAGCCGGGCGGAGAAATCCGCCCGGTTTAGTTTTTCATGGCGCTTTGCGACTCGCCTCCGGCGTGCCGGCCGCAAAGCGCGGGATGCCCGGTGCTCAAATTTTTTTGCGAAGCGTGTAACGGCGTGAGGGAAGTGTTCGTACGCGCCCGGTATGGTTTTGGAGGCTGGCGGGGAGTTGGCGGGGCATGATCGCGGCGGTTTCGTGTGCAACTTGTACGGCCCCGCGCGTTGGCTCGAAGGACGTCTCGGGCAAAGCCAAGGAGGCCGCGCTCCAGCAGAAGATCGACGCCAAATCGATGCAGCAGGCGCGGACGACCTGCGACGAGACGGCGGGCAAAATCGGAGCGGACATCGCCTCGCTCAAGTCTCAGCTCGCGCAGCTTCAGATGACGGACAAGAGCGCCGAGGGCAGCGCGACCGACGTGTCGAGCACGGCTCCGGATGCGCGCTATCAAGAATTCTAGCCGAAGAGCAACGCTACACGCGCCCAGGTCGGCCGGCTCGCGGAACGCGAGCGCCGGGCGCAATCAAAAGAGAGAGCGGGGACAAGTGTCTGCTTCGGGCCAAAGTAGCCCAAGCGTCACGCGTCCACGTCTAACTCCGCGTTCAGAAGCAGAGCCAGGGGCCCAAGCAGGCCGCGGGCGTTCCGCCCTTGCAGGCCGTCTGCGAGGAGTAACACTCAATCATCGCGCCGCCTGAATTGCAGGTGGTTTTCACCGGGCCCTTCGGTACAAGCCCTTTCCCGGCGATCGTGTTCTTGAGTGCGTTGTGGGAGAACAGCACCGCCAAATCGTGGGTGAAGTTATCGCCAATGGCTGCGACCTTCGTACATTCGGCCGCCTGAGCCGTCGCCGACAGTGCGCACATCATAACTGCGGCCACGAAGCCTGACTTGAAAACCTGCATTGCAACCCCCCGGCGCGGACAAATCTGCTCGAACGCTAGTCGAGTGCTTGGCAGTTGCCAAGTAAACGACCGTTGCTGACACAGATATTTTCCGCACTGCGCTTTATGAGGCGCACCGCGCACCGCATGGCCATCGATGCGCGTCCGATCTGGGTCTTGGTCGTGTAAAAACGCTGCGGGGGATGATTGCCCGCAGTGGACAGGGACAGGTTTCGGTCCGAGCCACTGTCTCACGCCCTGATCGCGGCCATCAGCGGCTTGATGCCCATGATGTTCAT
>NZ_JBAZXX010000002.1:0-1019495 GCF_041659645.1 Hyphomicrobium sp.
CAAGAGTGGCTGGTGCGGGACGGCCTGACCTATCCAGCGATGCCGATGGAAGGGGGCATGCCGAACTATTTCACCATCAATGGTCGCGCCTACCCTTCAACCGACACCATCAAGATGAAGATCGGCGAAACGCTCAAGATTCGCTTCATCGGCTCCAGCACCGGCTTCATCCATCCCATGCACATCCATGGCGGTCCGTTCATGGTGGTCGCTCGCGACGGCGAGACCCTGGCGCCGGCGGCACGATTCAAGGCCGACAGCATCTAATGTCGGTCCCGGACAACGTTACGACGTGATCTGGACGGCGCTCAAAGCCGGCAAATGGATAATCCATCGCCACATCTCGCACCACACGACCATTAACAACGCCGAGCAACAGGGTGGCGGTTGTTTGATGATGGATGTCGATCCAAACACTTAAACTGGCCCACCGTCTCGTAGATGTAGACCGTTTGCCGTTGACCAGTATGGCGTTACCTCCACTGGCTTTGCCCTTCGCGCTGGCGATTGGAACGCGTTTTGCCGAAGTCACCTCGGCGCTGTTCCTTGGCTATGCGACGCTCGTGATCGGATCATATAATTTTGGAGCCCTTGGCGGTTGGCACACGCAAACGATTTGTCGTTCGGGGTGTACATTTACGCCGGTCCAATTCAGCAGGCGCTCATCAATGCAATGCCGGGAATCTCCGCCTTCAACTTGAAAGCTTGCGTACTCCCGCTTGCACTGGCTGTTGTATCGGTCTCGTGGCGCATGGTGGAACGTCCTGCGCTGCAGACGAGGGATGCGGTCCGGAGATTTTTTGAAAGCGCCCTTGTCCAAGGGCCTTCTTCCGCAATGCAGGGAGAGGTTGCGCGCTAAAAACAATGCCGTTCACACATCGAAAAAGTCTCGGGTCGTCAGCAGAATTGTATTGATGATGTATGACGGCAGCGCGCGGTCGCTGAAATATTCCCTCACCTGGAGTGTGCTGACCAAAAGGTCCAAGCAAGAGCGCGGTCAGCAAAACGCAGACAATGAGACCTGGGAATATGCTGAGTGCGCGGCCGCAGGCAAAATTTACACTTTGCGATCGCAGCAAACTGGTCGTGACAAGAACGCCGCTCAAAATGAAAAACACGGCATGTTCTCCGAGCGAATGCCCAGTCCGCGCGTAAAGTGGTTCAGTTCCGCCGCGCCCGGCAGTGGACCAGTAAGCAGGTGACACCAGCACGGCGACGGCCAGCCAACCGGACGACGCCGAAACTATTGACCTCCGGCTTCAAGATATCGCTTAGGAGGATGCGACGGCCGGGCAATCGTTCAAACATGGCGACTACTCATTTTTTTTTGGCGCTTACGAAGCAGAACTTATCCCTCGTGATGACTGGCTGTGTTGGGGCAATGCAAAATGCTTGATGACGTTTTAAGATTTGTCGCTATTTGGCGAACGCTGCCGCCGTAATGTCGTGTGAAGCGGCACCATATCCGACGAACCCAAACAACCCGTATACATGCCAATAGCGGTGATCAGCTTGGCTGCCAGATGCAGAGCACAATGACCCCTTCAACGATGGCCCGTCAGCAGCTCAAAATGTTACGCAGAATAAGGGCTGCGGTCGCTCCGACAGCATCGTGATGGCACGTCCGACACTTAAGCAGAGCACAAGCACCGCATCAAGCACGCCTTCAATTGGTCAGCGGTCGTTTCTATTTGAATACTAACCCTGTGCTTAGCGAAATGTATCGGATCTCGAGCCGGTACGTAGCACTTAGGTTAGATCTAACAGGCAATGCCGTAACCGTTCAGCCATCGGACGTGAACGACGCAGCAGCGGTTTAATTGCTGTGGAGACGATTCCTCTGGATCGTCGTGGTTGGGCGGCTTCATTATCATCGGAGCAAAACAAATTCGCTGCGCGCACGAAAAAGGTCAAGGCCAGTCGGGCGTTACGCGGCGTTACAAATACGACGCTATAGCTGTCGAGAGTTCACTTGATTTTGCAGTGACCGAGAGCAATCTGTCGATTGCAAAGTGAGTGTTCTTTATGGCCATGCACCACATCATATTCGCCCTCATGTTGTCGATGACAGTGGCTTTCGCACCCACGGTCGGAATGGCTATGGCAAAGTCGAGCAGCGTAGCTGCACAAACAAACGTAGCGCCGTCCAATGATTGTCTTTGCCGTAGCTGCACGCAAAATTGTGAAGCGAAGAAAGTATGCGGAAGCGCTCACGGTTGCACCAGCCCATGCTTTTCAGCGTGGGGCGTCGTTCCGGTGGCGTTCGAAACAATTCGGCCAGATCACGACGCGTTTCCAACATTTGCCGACACACAACTGTCCTCTTCGTCAATTGAGCCCCCCTCTCCTCCTCCTCGATCGTGATGGTTTAATTGTCGCACATTGCGACACAACGCAAATCCTGCCGACCAATTTTTGGTTGACTGGTTGCGTGCGCCGACCGCGCACCTTGAATTCAGCTCTAACCGACGTCTTGCGAACCGAGTTCACGACCCGCGGCACTGAGCGCGACTGGCCCACGCAAATCCTCGCCATGACGTCTCCCGACACTCTCGATTGAGAAGGACAACATCCATGAAAACGATCTCAAGAACCACCATCGTGGCATTCGCATTTGCGCTTGCTTCGTTTGCCAGCCAAGCGCAGGCCCACACTATCATACGGTGGCTGCCCAAGAGTGGCGTTCCGTACTCTGTTCCGCACGAAGAACCCCGAGTTACGTCAACCTCTCGGTATGCCGCTGGCAGCGAAGTCGAGGCGAAGCGAACGCTGCACGGAGTGAAACGATTTCATGTGCATCATGTGCATTTGGGTCAGTAGCTGATCGGCTACGCGGCTAGGCAGTTAGAGAACGGCCGACTTTAGATAGATAGATGGCAGGCGCGAACGAAGAGCTGGCCGGATCGCGCCTGAGAGCTTAGTTCCACACCGACAAAGATAGTCGTTCGCCGTGTTCTGGTTATCGTTATCAAAAACCGACGGCTAACTTAGGTTTTTTGGCGCATTTCGGCGCCACATCCAGTCCTGCGGATATGCACGCGGGCGCACCCGCTTCACGAGCGAGAAAAACCGCAACAACAAGGAAACAAGAAATGCGAAAAGGGCGGCGAATAAGATGGCCGCAGCAGTGATCATACGATCGCAATGAAGAAATCCCCGAAATGGTGCCGGGCGGATTCCCGCGGGATTACCTCCCAGCTACGAATCCAGAAAAATTCTGGCGACACCTTTGGAACGTTACAACCGTCGATTTGCAGGGCTGGCCCTTGCCACTCCAAAGGCAGGATACACGGACTTGCGGTCGCAAATAGCCTACCACCTTCAACATGGAGAAGACGAATGCGGAGAATGATGTTCTTAAATGCCGCCGTGGCGATATGCAGCTTTAGCCTGTTAGGCGTGCCACTGGCTCTTGCCCATGAGGGCGAGGAACACCCGGCCGCCTCTGCCTCTACCAGCTTGCCGATAGTTGCCGGGGAAATCCAAAAGGTCGACGAGGCTTCGGGCAAGATGACCATAAAGCATGGCGCGATCATCAACCTCAACATGGAGGCCATGACGATGGTCTTTAAAGCGAGTGATCCCGCGATGCTCAAAGTCGTTAAAATCGGCGACAAGATCATGTTTACCGCCAACAAGGTCAACGGTCAGCTAACCGTGCTGTCGATTAAAAAAGCGAAATAGCGACAAGTCGACCAACGCGGAGGACGGCTGTGCCGTCCCCGCCAATTTAGGGAGAAAACTCAAGGGTACAGGGCTCATTCTCGTTTTGTTTGTCTCAACCTCATTCGCATGGATCGCCATTGGGTTATCCGCCGCCGCGTTCGCACCGCGAGCCGATGCCTATCCGATGGAATTACGATTTGTCCCTGCCCAAACGGTTCCTGTTGACACGCGCGGCTATCGCGTCTGTCACAACCTCCCGCCAAGGGTTGCTTGCTACACGACATTGTCAGGAGATCGCGTCGCGATCCATGCACGTGCTCTGCAGGCCCGCCGGACCCGGCGCAGCACAGCAATTCAGCGGATGCACCATTTGCAGTAGACATGGAGCTGCATGGTCATGCAGATTTAAGCCATGACGGGCGGCGCATTGTCCGGTGCAGCGCTACAGAAGCAACAAGCCGCCGTGGCATCATGTTATTGCCAGCCGGCAGATATCAGCCGGCCAATGCTGGCACAAATCCATGGCTGCGCAAAAGCGATCATCTGCGCTTGGGAAATTGGGGATAGGCCGGGAGCTTGATCTTCATATTACCCGGGCCGAAGTCCGTTAAGTTGGCAGGGTGAGGGACCGCAAATGGGCCGGTCGGCGCCTTGCCTCCGGTTCTTAGAAACTCGGCGTGGCCGATCAGACCCTTCAGCTGCTCCGGCCGGCTCTCGCGCACGGCGTGCCGGTATCGCTCATAGTTCGAGCGACTCAGACAACCCGCAGTCGCCAGATGAGCATCTTTGTAGAAGCCCTTCGCGATCAGGACGAGAGTGTAAACAGGACCGCCGAATAGGAAAGTGCTTTCCAAGTCCACATCCTCGGGCGTGGCGTGGCGCCAAATTTTGAGGTTCTCCCGGAAACGGTCGGACAGTTTCACACCCTCGCGGGCCGCCTTCCAATACTCGCAGTCCTGACGATTGTTGAGATGATAATGGAGCTGCACGAAATTGCGCACCTCCTCGTAGAGACGCCTTATCTGGCGATTATATGCGGCGGCGAGTTCGGGCTCGAAATCCAGCGTAGGCATGTAGTGGTAGAGCCAGCGCACCCCCACATCCGACATGAAGATTGCCGTTGCCTCGAGAGGCTCGATGAAGCCGCTCGAAAGACCTAGAGCGACGCAATTCTTTACCCAGGCATTGCGCACGCGCCCCGTCCGAATTGGGATGATCCGCGGTTCGCAGCCCTTAGCCTGGTCGCCATAAAAAGCGAGAAGTTCTTCGATGGCCTTGTCGTCGGAGATGAACTGGCTTGAGAAGACATAGCCAGTGCCGATGCGCGACGTTAGCGGGATGTTGAAATTCCAGCCAGCTGAGAAAGCGGTTGCCCGCGTCGTCGGCGCTATTACGCGGGGATCCTTGTGGGGAATCTGCACAACAGCTGCGCGGTCGTTTAGGAGATAGTCGCTATAGGATTCGAAAGGTTCGCCAAGCGCCTGCTGAAGGATTGAGCCCCTAAAGCCGGTGCAATCAATGACGAGTTCGATGGGGTGCTCGTCCTGGCGGCGTAGGTTCAGCGATTTGACGAAACCGCGGTCGTCAAGATTGACGGCATCAACATCGTCCAAAATGTGCCTCACGCCGCGACTCGTCGCAATGTCCTTCAGCATAGAGGCAAGCTTGGTGGCGTCGAAATGATAGGTATAGCCGACCTCGCCGCTGAAATCGGGCTGGCCCGGGCGTCGCGGCGCGAGATTGCCGCGAACGATGTCAACGACTGGCGAATAGGCACGCACGTAGGCCATGCCTGCCACCGACGCGGCGCGCTGCGAATCGAAAGCCACGAAGTAGTCCGCGAGCTGGCGCGTATCGATTGAAGGTGGAGCATTGAGGACGTTCAAGAACTCGACGGGTTGGCCGTTGTCGTCGTGGTGCCAGTTAATGAAATGGGCGGCAACCTTGAAGGTCGCATCGGTGGCCTTGAAGAATTCGGTTTCCGATATGCCGAGCTGATGGAGCAATATGACCATGCTCGGCAGGCTAGCTTCGCCGACCCCGATTATCGGAATGTTTGGCGATTCGATCAGCGTTATCTCAACATCGTGCTTGGCATCCTTTGCTTTGCAAAAGCGGTTGAGAAAGGCGGCTGTAAGCCAGCCGGCCGTGCCACCGCCAACGATCGTGATGCTGCGCAATGGTTGGGCCATAAATCACTTCCGCTATGCGCTCTGCAGTTTACGACTTCGACGCGCAAACTTCTTGGCTACCTATTTCTTCAAGCCGTCGGTTCCGAGTCTCGACCGCGAGGCTCATTGCTAACGCTGCGGCCAAGGTCATTGCAACGGCTCCGATCAGCGCCACGGCTGTGATTGAAGGCGTAGCTTTCCCATAGACAACCATAGCGATGACGGCAACTCCGCCGAGTTTGCTGACGCCGGCGGCCAGTCCGGTTCCCCTTGAGCGTATGCGGGTCGGGTAGACTTCAGAGCTGTAAACAGACACGACCGCCACCACCGAGCTCATGCCGCAGATTGGCATTGTCATTAGGATATAGAGCAAGAACCGTTTGCCAGCGATTGCGTCTCCGACAATGACAAATCCAAAGAGTGCCGCCGCCATAGCTGACGATAGGAGTATCATCGTCTTGCGACTACTCCAGAAACCATAAAGCCAAGCGACGAGCAGCGCCAAAGGAAAACCCAAAAGTGCTGCATTCCGAAGAATTGCGTCCGCATCTGCGAACCCGAGTTGACGCAAGTTGGTCGGCATCCAAAGATTGAATCCGAACAGCACCAAACCTGAACCGAAACCAAGGAAAGCTATTACCAGAGTATGCTTTAGAAGCGCAGGGTTAAACAACTCTGACCAGTGGCTTGTTTTGGCGTCTCCGGCCATGGTGTCTATGAGGGCTGGATCGGTCACACGCGCTCCAAAGCGCGCCATTACCTCAGCTGCTTCAGAGTTTTTACCGGTCGCGATGAGAAAGCGCGGGGACTCGGGAATCCATCGGTTTAGTCCGATCAGCGCCAAGCCAGTGGGCAATCCAATCAGCCACAGGATTCGCCAGCTATAGGTTGGGACGAGCACTGTCGCGAGCCAACTGGTAAGAATATACGCTCCAGCAACATCCGCGCCTATAAGCACCATTAACGCGCCGCGGTGCCTTGCCGGAATTGTTTCAGCAAGCAGCGTGTAACAAATGGGGAGCATTCCGCCGACTGTCATCCCCATTAGGAAACACATTGCGAGGTTCCACGAGAAGTCTGGCATAGCGCCGCAAATCGCAGTGGCAATGAAACCGATGCCCGCATAGAGAATCGATGCCCTCCGACCAATTCGGTCGCCGAGCCAACCCCACAAAAACGAACCCAGCACTGTCCCGACGATAGCAAAAAGAGCTATGTACGCGACTGGAGTAGTTCCTCCTGGGTTAAGGGGTGACGATAAATTGTATTCCAGTGCCATGCCCGGCATGACGAACGCCAGAGTCGTTGGCTTCATGACATCGATGGTCACAGCAATTGCCATCGTGATCATCAAACCCACATGGGCCCGGTTGATCTTCGCGTCATCGAGCGTTGTGACTTGAAGTTGGGAGGCTCGCTTCGCAAGTGTGGCCGCGGAACGCGGAAGGAGCCCGTAAAGGCTTGCAAGCAAGCCGACTGCAATCGACAACATTCCAAAGAACATTACCGGATCCGTGGGCATGCCAGATAGTCGATATCCACTCTCGCGGGCCATTAAATACATTGGAATGTGCGCGACAACCCCAATAGTGACCGCTCCAACTCCGAACCAGAAAGCTTTAGCATGGGCAAAAGTCACGCCCCCCATTTGCGAACCGAGTAACATCTGCCGTGCTCCCAAAATTGGACGGCGACGCGCAGCTTGCTGTGACGTGCGCCAGCATCAAGAATTCGCGCCACCTATACGTCCGGGCGTTTCGACTATCGGCACGCCGCAAATGATGGGCGAGCCATCGTGGAGCCAACAAAAGCCTCAAGGAACCTTGACGCGATATTCCCAAATCTTTCACTTTGCGATGAAACGCGCTTGCAAGCCGTGACCATCGCCGAGCTTCGCGGACACAACGACCTTCGCTCCAGCTGCAAGCGGGGCATCAAGCTTAGCCGAAAGCTGATTTGGATCGGTCGGGGATAGGTCAGCGGTGAGTTGCTTGGCCCCGTTCTGGATGATGACGCGACCCGAGGCCCCCTTGGACTCGATCGGCTTACCGCTGCCGTCGGTCAGATACAGCACAATCTCTTTGTCCTTGGTCGTGAACTCCACGTGGTGGCCCGCAACCTCGGTGACCTGTCCGCCATTGGGACCGTTTGCTTCGTCATGCGCCAATGCGACGACAGGGCTTGCGAAGAACAAAGCAGCGATGAGAAATGGGCTTAAGCGCATTGTCGTCTCCTTGTTTCAGGTCAAAATGCTTCCGCGGGTGTGAGGGCCGTTTCCCTGCCAGTCAGGATCCGCTCGAGCGGCTTTCGCCCCAACATCAGGAACAAAACCGGCGTGAGGAAGGTGTCGAGAAGGGTCGCGCTGACCAGCCCTCCGAAAATCGTGACCGCCACAGGATGCAGGATCTCCCGCCCCGGCTCGTCGGCCCCGTAAAGCAGAGGCAACAAAGCGAGCCCAGCCGAAAGAGCCGTCATGAGAACAGGCGTCAATCGTTCAAGGCTGCCGCGGGTGATGAGGTCACGACCGAAACTTTCACCCTCGTAAAGCGCCAAATTGATGTAGTGGCTGATCTTGAGAATTCCGTTTCGGGCGCTGATGCCGGTCAACGTTATGAAGCCGATCATACTCGCAACCGAAAGTGGCTGACCGGCAATCCACAAAGCAAGAATGCTGCCGATCAGTGCCAACGGAACATTGCCCATGATGATCAGCGTCAAAGCCACCGATTGATAGCGCGCGTAAAGTACGAGGAAGATGAGGCTCAAAGAGATCAGCGACAGGCCGCCGATCAGTAGAGTCGCCTCTTCTTGCGCTTGGAACGTGCCCTCCAAGCTCGTACGGTAGCCACTCGGCAAGCGCGCGTCGGCTACGACCTTTCGGATGTCGGAGACGATCTGGGTCATATCGCGTTTGCCGTCTGTATTCGCCAATACGACAATGCGGCGCTGGCCGTTTTCGCGCAGAATCTGGTTGGGTCCGTCGTCCTCCTGCACATCGGCAACGAGGCGCAGCGGAATGTGCCCCGAGGGCGTTGGTATCAGGAGCTCGCTCAGACCTTTTGTCGAGCGGTCAGCTTCTGATAAACGGATCACGACATCAAAGCGACGATTGCCCTGCAAAATTTGTGAGACGACCCGGCCATTCGAGAGACTGTCGAGTGCTTCTGTTACGGCCGAGGGAGTCAGGCCGTAAAGCGCGAGACGATCGTGCTCGACTGCAACCCGAAGCTGCGGGATGCGCACCTGTTTTTCGACTTGCAGGTCTATGACGCCCGGGATGGCGCCCAGGTCGGCACGAAACGTCTCGGCAACTGTGCGGAGCGTATCAAGATCCTCGCCATAAATTTTAAGCGCTATCTGCGCGCGCACTCCCGATAGGAGATGGTCGAGACGGTGTGAGATCGGCTGACCGATGTTGACAGAGACAGGCAGCGCCGAAAGTCGCGCACGAACCTCAGCCAAAATCTCTTCTTTTGACCGATTGGAACGTCTGAGATCGACGTCAATCTCGCTGGAATGAACGCCTTCGGCGTGTTCGTCGAGTTCTGCGCGGCCAGTGCGCCGGCCAACAGAAGTCACTTCGGGCACTTCCAAGATTAGTTTCTCGGCTAGGAGGCCGAGACGATTGGATTCGGCCAACGAAATTCCGGGATTGTAGAGCGCGGAGATCGTTAGCGTGCCTTCGTTGAAAGGCGGCAAGAAAGACCGCGGCAAAAGTGTTGCCGCATACGCCGACGCCATGACGCCTAGCACGATCGCTGTCACAAGCGGCAAGGGGTGTTTGAAGAAAAACTCGAGCGCTTTTCGATTTCCAGACTTGAGGATGCGAACCACGAAACTATCTCGTTCGTGACCTTGACGCGTCTTGCCCAGCAGATAATAGGCGAGAACCGGCGTGACAGTGATCGACGTGATCAAACTCCCCAGAATGGACACGATATAGGCGACGCCAAGCGGCGAAAACAGCCGGCCTTCAATTCCCGAAAGCGCAAAAAGCGGGACGAAAACGAGCACGATGATGATCGTGGCGTAGAAGATGCCGGAACGCACCTCCTGAGAGGCCCGCGCTATGACATCGAGCACCGGCTCGGGCAGCCTCAGCGCCCGATTTTCCTTGAGCCGTCTCAGGACATTTTCAACGCCGACGACTGCATCATCGACGAGTTCGCCGATCGCGATCGCAAGACCACCGAGGGTCATTGTGTTGATGGTCAATCCAAAGACCTGAAAGACAACGACCGTGATGAGAATAGAAAGCGGAATAGCCGTTAGCGATATGACCGTTGCCCGCCAGTTAAGTAGAAAAAGGATGAGAATGATCGCGACAATGCCGGCCGCTTCGACCAAAACTTTCTCTACGTTTCCGATCGATGTTTCAATGAAGGTCGCCTGCCGGAATTGGATGTTGGTCGCTGAGATCCCCTTTGGCAGGGTTTTTTGCAATTGCGATAGCGTCGACTCTATGGCTTTGGTGAGCTTGACTGTATCGGCGCCTGGCTGCTTTTGCACAGAAACGATCACGGCCGGCTTCCCTCGATAGCCCGCGTCTCCTCGCTTGACGCGGGCGCCGAAATCAACGCTGGCCACTTGGCTAAGAACAATAGATTGGCCTTGGCGATATGCCACGACGACGTTTCGCAAATCTTCAAGTTTGTTCGTAAGGCCGATGTTTCGGATCAGATATTCGCGGCTGTACTGATCGACGAACCCGCCACCGGTATTGGACCCAAAGCGCTTGATGGCAGTCTCGACAGCTTCCGGTGTGATCTCCAGCGTTTGCATCGCCACGAGGTTGGGCGTGACGCGGTATTGTCGCACTTCGCCGCCAATCGGAATGACCTGCGAAACGCCGGGGATCGTCAGCAATTGCGGGCGGAGCACGAAATCGGCAATCTCGCGCACGTCCATCGGGCCGACACCGTCGCTGGCTACCGCGATGAGCATGATCTCGCCCATAATGGACGAGATCGGCCCCATTTGAGGAATCGTTCCTTGTGGTAGCTGAGCCTGGACTAAGGACATGCGCTCGGCAATTTGCTGACGGTTGCGATAGATGTCGCTGCCCCAGTCGTACTCAACGTAGACGATGGAAAGCCCGACGCCCGATACAGAGCGAACCCGCGTCACCCCAGGCATGCCGTTCATCGCCGTCTCAATCGGATAGGTAACGAGTTGCTCAACCTCCTGAGGGGCTAGGCCCTCTGCTTCCGTGATCAGCGTGACAGCTGGCTTGTTGAGGTCCGGAAATACATCGACAGGCAAGCGCGGCAACACGTAGCTGCCGTAACCGATGAGCAGCAAGGCCGCCGCTAGGACAAACAGCCGGTTCTTAAGGCTGGTGCGAACAAGAAAGTTGAACATCGACCAGCTACCCTAGCGCACCTGGTTGACGAGTTCGGCGCCCTGAACAACGACGCGTTGGCCCGTCTCAAGACCAGCCGCGACGAGGACCCTATCTCCGTCAAACGGATTGATACGCACTGATCGCGCGACGAAGCGTTCTGGCTCGGTGTGAAGCCAGACGATATTCTCGCCATTGGAAGCACGCACGACCGCTGCCTTCGGCAATATAATCGCTTGCACCGGCTTCCCAAGACGAACCATCACCGTCACCGGCATGCCCACGTTGAGCGAAGCCGGCGGATCCTTGATCTCGAAGTTCAAGACCGTCGATTGCTGTTGCAGCGTCCGGCTCTGACCGATGAAAGACAAAGAGAGATTTGTCCCCCCTTGAGCGAGAGCAGTCGCATCGGTGAAGGTGTTGGGCGTCGATGGGTCAAATAAGAAAGCTTCGACCCATAAGCTCGAAGGGTTGACGAGCTGAAACAGGACGTCTGCCGTGCCGACGACTTGACCGGCGACAACCTTGGCGCTGGCGATGACGCCGTCAATGGGTGCTATGAGAGGCTCAGGCTTTGTCTGGCTCACGTTTAAGGCGGCTCGCCGCGCCTGAAGACCGTTGAGCTGAATTTCGGTGTCCTCAACCTGGACTCGCGTGCCGGCGTTCACCGCAAATAGACGCTTGGCACGTTCGAGCCGGGTCTCGGCTAGCGCGATTTCTTGATCGAGGTTGCCAGCTGTTTGAGTCGCATCGGACTTGTCGATTGCGGCGATGTAAGGCGTAATATAGCCCAGCACATCTCCGGCCTTGACGGCCTGACCGAGTACCGGAAGACCGTTCTCAGCCAACGTAAAGCGCCCGCCCAGCGTGCTTTGTACAAGCCCGCTGCGGTTTGGATTTGCGATGATACGCCCGACCAATGAGAGACTGGGTTTGGCCGTGGTTTCAGCAGCCCGGACCGTCCTTACGTCCAGTAAGCGTTGCGAAAGTTTTGGAAGGTAGACACTGGCGTCGGGCAACCGGCGCGGAGAGTCTCCAGCAACGAACGTCGGCTGCTTTGCATCGCCATGATCCTCGTCTCCGTGCGCGAAGGCGCCTGGGGGAGGTACGGCCAGAATAATGAAGAGCACAGCAGCGGCGGCAGTCCCCGCCGATTTTGGCCGAAGCCGTTGAACGGTCGATGTATCAGACGCTGTTATTGGCATTTCAGCTTCGGGGACCATCGATTGTTGGTCGACCTTCCTCCGGAGGCGTCGCTTGAATGCAGCCGCCAAGGCCAATCCCAATATGCCAATGGCACCAAGGCTCGCTAGAATCGTAGTTGATTGCGGTATTGCGGCTTCCAGCCATCCAAATGCTGATGCCGGCGCGGTAGCCTTTACCTCACTTGGCACAGGAATACTGAGACCGGCGATCAGGAGGTCGCGTTTATCGCTCTCTTGCACCGAGAAAATGAATTCGTGCTCACCCGGCGTCTGGAGGAGCGCCTCGCTTTTTAGCTTGAAAACGCCACCAGGAGCCGATTGCGGCGGGAACTCAACGCCGTCGATGGAGATCGTCAACTTTGCATCGGTGACTGGAGTATTGTCCAAGAACCGATCGACGAAGACAGACAGCTCAGAGCCATTGGGAACGGCGACGATCTCGTAGCTCTCGCTCGTGGCAACAGCTCGCGGATGCGCCGATATCGGGCTTGCGACCGCCGGCGATCCGTCATCGTGCCCCTCGTGGGCCACAGCCGGTAATGCCGCCGTGAAAGACGCCAGGCATAGTAACGCCGCAAGCCATAGATTGAATCGCATCAAAGCTCTCTCAGTTGTTCCCACACGTCAAGAATTCCGACAGCCTAAGCCCGGAGACGCGAAACTGTACGCTCGATTGCGGGGCCGAATTACCTCAAGCGAGGCCGCTGGCTTGGGAAATTTGGTAACAGATTGCAACAGGCGCCTTATGAGCCAGCTAACGTCGTCACTGTTTCATCGGTAAAGTTGCCTACGTGGCTCGGAAGTGCTCGCGGATCGATCCGTTAGGGCATACGGCGGGGATGGGTCCGGTGCCGGCCGCCTTTTGGCGGAGAACATTTGCCTTAATACTGATTGACGAAAGCGACCTCGCAGCAGCGGCGATTGTCATGTGGTATCCGATGAGCGGGACGATGCGAATGACTGCTTCCTCAGCGCGCGAAGCGAAAATGCAGTCGTGTCCGCAATCGGGATTCAATTGGCTAGCAGCGCTGACACAGTCGCCTTGCGGCGGAAGGGAATGTCGTCGCAAGCGCGGCGAGACCTGCCGCGGCGGTCAGCATGGTCAGAGCTTTGACATTGGTATGCTCGTTCTTATTTACAGTTTTGAACAAATCGCGAGATCGTGACTAGACATGACTGCGACGCTTCGCCCGATGATCGAAACGGGACAATCTAGCGCGCGACGCATGACCTAGCGGCCTTGGTGCGGCGTGTCGGAAAGGGGCGGCCAATTGGTCGGCAGGCGATCACGCTTGTGGCAATAGGTGCGCGTGTGGATGTTGTGGCAATGGCGATAGGAATGCGCGTCGACGAATACGAGCAAGTCCCGCATCGCATAAAGCGCAGAGTCTTTTTGAATGGGCTTAATAGGCGCAGAAATCCCGGTCAGGACAACCGCCGTTAGCGTTATGAGCGCCGCCATTATTGATCTCCTGTTCGGCCAATATTGTCAGTTCGACCATGTCGGAGAAAATGCTACTGCCAATCGCTACCCAAAAGTTTGTACTCGCGTAACTCGCGGTCACGCGACGGGCCCATGTTACACTTTGTTACCAATTTACGCGTAGATGGAGACTTCGTGCCCACTATGTTACAGAGGGGAAAAGCTGGTTGATTTGGGGCAGGTGATGGAGACCGAGCCGCATATTCTTGTTGTCGATGACGATCGCGACATTCGCGAACTGCTGTCTCGATTTCTACGCAAAAACGGATTGCGTGTCGATGTGGCGGCCGATGGCCGCGACATGAAACGCCGCCTAGACGAATCGAAAGTCGATCTTGTGGTGCTCGATCGCGTCATGCCCGGTGAAGACGGTTTGACGCTCTGCCGCGACCTTCGAGCCCAGAGCCGCGTGCCTGTGATTATGCTGACGCTTCTCGGATCGGATACCGATCGCATTGTCGGGCTCGAAATGGGTGCCGATGACTACGTGTCGAAGCCGTTCAATCCACACGAACTCCTGGCGCGCATCAGAGCCGTTCTCCGGCGCGCCAACGATCTGCCGTTACAAAACAATTTGCAGCAAGCGGGCGTTTTGCGCTTCAATGGCTGGAATCTCGATCGCACCCGGCGTCGCCTGATCTCGCCGACAGGGGTCTCCGTGGTGCTTACTGACGGCGAGTTTGATTTGCTCGTCGCCTTTGCCGAACATTCTCAGGTCGTGCTGTCGCGCGAACAGCTTCTTGATCTCGCCCGCGGCCGTTCGGCCATCGCCTACGACCGCAGCATCGACATGCAGGTCACGCGGCTAAGACGCAAGATTGAAACCGATCCCGACGAACCTGAGCTGATCAAAACGGTACGTAACAAGGGATACGTCTTTATTCCGGACGTCGCCGGAGAAGCTGCATGAAACAGGTCCTCGATAGCGTCAAAGGAAGAATAGTTCTCATCCTCCTCATTTTTCTATCGTTGTCACATTTAGTCGGACTGTGGCTCTACGCTCAGCGCAGTGAAGCCGCAACTACGCTTCTGCATGACGCTCTGCTTGCCGAGCGAGTGGCTGTAATCTCAAGACTTGTCGAGAAGACACCCCCTTTGGACCGGCGCGGTCTTCTTAACCTTGTCAGCGGTCCTCTCGTTCGTTTTTCACAACCGTCGGAAGCAGCGCTTGGCGAGATACTTCCAGAAGGCTCAAGGCAGCACGTGTTCGAACATCTGTTAAGCGTATTTCTCAATCGGCCAACACATGACAACATTCGCATCGCTTATTTTGCGTCAGAAAACAACGATGGATTGACGGGACTTCTTGCGGCCGTCAACGGTTCTGCTCATGCCGAGATCGACCATCTGCCGGCAAAGCCGTTGGCGGAAATTCATCCTATCGGCGCGGTAGCGACGGAGATTAAACTCAGCGACGGTACCTGGCTCAAGGCGGTCTCGCCGTTGCTCAGCGTCCAGGCTTTCTCGCCTTGGAAGATCGGGATGCCGCTCGCTGCCATGCTTGCTTCCGTACTCGCTGTTGCTGCATGGGTTCTCCACCGGTGGACGCAGCCCCTAACTTATTTCGCTTCCGCCGCCCAGAGGCTCGGCACAGACATCCACACCCCGCCCTTGATAGAGAAAGGCCCGCTTGAAGTTCGTACAGCTGCACGCGCATTTAATCTGATGCAAGATCGCATCCGCCGCCTCGTACAAGACCGCGTCGCCTTTGCGGCAGCTATTGCCCATGATCTCGGCACGCCGATCACGCGCCTGCACTTGCGGGCAGAAGACATTTCGGATGCATCGATGCGGGAACCAATCCTTGCCGACCTCAATCAGATGCGCCGGATGATCAAGGCCACACTGAGATTTGCGCGTCTCGATTTTTCAGCAGAGGCCGCGGAAGCCGTAGATGTGATGTCGCTGGTACAGCGCGTCTGTGATGATCTCATAGATGTCGGCGACGACGTCTCGGTCAATGGTCCACCGCACGTCGTTATCCGAACAAAGCCCATCGCATTACATCGTGTCATGTCGAACGTCATCGAAAACGCCGTCAAATATGGCAAGTGTGCGAGTGTTGCGGTGATGACGCTCAATGAATCGATCGAAATCTCGGTCGACGATACAGGACCAGGTATTCCCGAGACGCTGCAAACCGAAGTCTTTGAGCCTTTCCGGCGTCTAAGGCAGTTTGGCGACGACGCCGTCGATGGCACGGGGTTGGGTTTGACCGTTGCGCGCAGCCTCGTGCGCGGACTCGGCGGGGATATCACCCTGCGAAATCGTGATGCAGGTGGGCTGAACGTTACAATCTGCCTGCCAAATCAAAAAACAATGGAGCCTATAGCTGCTCTGTAGGATAAGTGCTCGCCTCTCAATCCGGGCGTTGCCGGGCAACATCATAACTCCTTGAAATCAACGCGGACGAAGCTTAGCTCTTGAGGCAGGTCAAATAAGCAAATAACCGATGCAGTATAGCTAGGGACTTCGATTCACTTGCGAACGTGGCTTGCATTCATTGCTGTTTTGATGGCGATCCTCGGTTCGGCGGGACCGGCGAGCGCGCATGATGACGGGATGCTCAGCCGTTCGTCACCATCGATGGGTGCTGGCGCTAATGCGGCGACCCCAGCTAATCAGTTTTATTTCGAAGCAAGCGAGTTTGTCACAAGTAATCCTTGCACAGGGGCGTGCTGCTGCCAGGGCCCATCTCATTGTGCGCCCTGCGGACCGTCGGCGTCTGCAGTTCAGGGATCGGGTTTAGGGTTTGCATTCGAGCCTACGTCACTGCTTATCGACGTCAGGTATGAGGCTATTTCAAAGGCTCTCGATCGTAAATTCGGCTTCGAACGACCTCCTCGAGGCTAAGTGCGTCCAATGTGACGCGGGCCGTTGCCCTGCGCGAAACCTTCGCCACTCATTCGCGCGACTTACAAAAACTGCTTCGCTTCCGCTTCGGGCTTGGCAATCGCCAGAGCAGCACGTCGTCGGGGGACCTTCACCTCATTCACCGAGGTCTGGAATGATTATCCGTGGTTTCGTGGCCGCCCTGTTGTTGCCGGCGCTCGCCGGTTGGGGCGACGAGCCTCCGTGGCCAATGAAGGGGCCGATGCCCGACCGGCCGGTCCCCGTACGTGAGCAGTCCTATGCGCCGGTCGGCGCCGGGACCAAGAACTATGAGCCGGTTGAGCCGATGCCGTGGGGCGACGCCAATCGCCGCGTAACGCCCAAGCAACCTGATGCCAAATCCAAGCCAATGGACCACGACGCCCATTAGCGGCTGCGTGTTGGAAAAGAGGGGACCACATGTGTGGGGGAAACCGAACGGTCCGGCGCGGGGGCGCTGTTTCCGTTTTTATGATCGCGGCGGCCGGGCTGACGCTCGGAGGGTGCGCGCATTTTTCGAAGGATGGCGGGATGTCTCTCGTCGCAGATCAGACTGGCAGTGTTCTCGGTGCGCCGGCGGTGAAAATAAGCAATGAGGCTGATGCTGCCGCAGCGCAGTCGCGCGTCAAATCGCTTTTGGCCAATCCTCTTACAACGGATGCCGCCGTGAATGTAGCGCTACTCAACAACCGCGCACTTCAGGCGGCCTACAATGATCTGGGCGTCTCCGAAGCAGACATGATTGAGGCGAGTCTTCCGCCCGCGCCGTCGTTTTCATTCACCCATCTCACAGGCGCCGAACTCGAGATCGAGCGGCAAATCACGCAAAACATTCTCGCCCTGCTGACCCTGCCACGTCGCCGTGAAATCGCGCAGGACAGGTTCAAGGTTGCCCAAGCTCAAGCTATCGAGGCGACCCTGGCGACAGCTGCTGAAGCACGGCGGGCCTATTATCGGGCAGTGGCAGCAGCGGAGACGGTAAAGTTCCTCGAGCAATCCCGCACGTCCGCCGACGCGGTGTCGGAACTGGCGAAGAAGTTGGGCGAGACCGGCGCCATGCCGAAGCTCGATCAGGCGCGCGAACACGCTTTCTACGCCGAAGTGAGCGGGCAGCTTGCCGTCGCGCGTTTGAAGCAACGCGGCGAACGCGAGAAACTTAACCGCGTGCTCGGGCTTTGGGGGGCCGAACTCGCATATCGCTTGCCCGTCAAACTCCGCGCCCTACCGGCGATGCCGCGCACGACGGCGGATGTTGAAACGGAGGCGGTCACATCGCGCATTGATCTCCAGACCTCGCGAATGGAATTGGCCGCTCTCGCCAAGGAGTACGGTCTTGCGCATGCGACACGGTTCATCGACGTGCTTGAAGCCAGCGGCGTGAGCCGAAACGAAATCAAGAGCGGCGAGCGGACTCCCCGTAACGGTTACCAGCTAAATTTCGAGATTCCGATCTACGATTTTGGGGAGGTCAAGACTAAGCGCGCCGAACAAACATATCTCCGCGCCGTAAACATGCTCGTGGACAAAGCGGTGAACGTACGGGCAGACGCGCGCCAAGCCTATCAGGCCTATCGCGGCGCCTACGATATCGCGCGCTACTACGACAAGACGATCCTGCCGCTGCGCGAGACGATCTCAGAGCAGACGCTTCTCAACTACAATGGCATGCTTTCCGATCTCTTTGGCCTTTTGACCGACGCGCGCGATCGGATCAACGCCAACGTGCAGGCCATCGACGCCAAGCGCGACTTCTGGCTTGCCGACGTGGATCTGCATGCCGCGATCATCGGTGGAGGAAGCACGAGTTCCGGCGGTGCGAGCCAAATGCAGCAAACCACAGCGCAGAACAATTAATGAAGGAACGAAACCCCATGACCTTTTCGCGTCGCAACTTCCTCGCAACCTCCGGGCTCGCGCTCGCGGGCGTTACGCAGGTGACCGGCCGCGTTGCCGCCGCGTCGATTCCTGAAGCGCCCACCCAGCCGTCCCCTCTGATGCAGCCACCGTTGTATCCTTCGAGCGGCCCCGAATACCAGCCGGTGGTCACCCTTAATGGCTGGACGCTTCCTTGGCGGCAGAACGGCGACTGGAAGGAATTCCATCTCGTCGCCGAGCCAGTCGTTCGCGAAATCGCGCCGGGCATGAAGGCCCATCTCTGGGGATATAACGGCCAATCGCCGGGCCCCACCATCGAAGCCGTTGAAGGCGATAGGGTCCGAATCTTTGTCACTAACAAGCTGCCGGAGCACACGACCATCCACTGGCACGGCATGCCGGTGCCGAACGGCATGGACGGCGTTGGGGGGCTGACACAGCCGCAGATCAAGCCCGGGCAGACCTTCGTCTACGAGTTCGAGATCCGCCGCTCGGGTACCTTCATGTACCACCCGCATGCGGACGAGATGCTGCAGATGGCGATGGGTATGATGGGCTCGTTTGTGGTGCATCCGAAGGACGCCACTCAGCATCGTGTCGACCGTGACTTCGTGTTCCTCCTAAATGCCTACGACATCGAGCCGGGCGCCTACGTGCCTAAGGTCAACACTATGCTCGATTTCAACTTGTGGACCATGAACAGTCGGGCGTTTCCCGGCATCGATCACTTGGTGGTGCGCAAAGACGATCGGGTGCGCATTCGCTTCGGCAATCTTACCATGACCAATCATCCCATGCATTTGCATGGTCACGAGTTCGAAGTCACCTGCACGGACGGCGGCTGGACCAGGCCAGAATCGCGTTGGCCGGAGGTGACGGTCGATTGCGCCGTCGGACAGATGCGCGCGGTTGAGTTCATCGCAAGTCACCCGGGCGACTGGGCGTTTCACTGCCACAAGTCGCATCACACGATGAACGCCATGGGGCATGACGTGAAAACCTACGTCGGCGTCGACCTCAAAAGCTTGCAGCAAAAGATCTCGAAGGTCATCCCCGGCGGCTACATGCCGATGGGAGAGGCGGGCGGCGCGGACATGGCCGCGATGGAAATGCCGCTTCCCGATAACACGCTGCCGATGATGACCGGCTACGGGCAATTCGGTCCGATCGAAATGGGGGGCATGTTTACGGTGGTGAAGATTCGTGAAGGCCTTGACCGCAACAATTACAAAGATCCCGGTTGGTTCAATTATCCCGAGGGATCCGTCGCGCGCGAGTGGAGTGGCGAACTCGCCGAAGCGGAGACAGCGCCGACAGCCGACCGCAGTCCCGATGATGTGCAACTTCGAGTGGTGAAGCCATCGGGTCCGATGAACCACTAATCGCAAACGGAGAGATATCTATGTCGCGCAAGGCTCAAATTTTCGTTGCCGTTCTGATCCTCGGTAGCGCAATGCAGTTCGGCGTTCCCCCCTTGATGCTTGCCCACGCGATTGCGCACGAGGGCGAAGACGACGATGACTTTGCCGCCGGCGAACCCGGAGATGCGAAGAAGCCGTTTCGCGTCGTCGAAGTCACGATGTCCGAGCGAGAAGGGGCGATGATTTATTCACCCGCCGAAGTCGATGTGAAAATCGGCGAGCAGGTCAAGTTCGTCATTCATAACGTCGGCGCGCTCAGGCACGAATTCCATCTAGCTTCGATACAGCAAAACGCAAGCCACCGAATCGAAATGCAAAAAAATCCGGAAATGGAACACGACGATCCTAACGCGCAATCCGTCGAGCCGGACAAGGAGAAGGAAATTCTCTGGCGGTTCTCAAAACCGGGCGAGTTCGAATTCGCCTGTCTCATTCCCGGCCACTACGAAGCCGGGATGCACGGAAAGGTCGTCGTAAAATGAGCGACCGAGAGGGCGAACGCCCACACCTTCCGACCATCACAAGGAGTTTGTTCGATGAAGCGATTTAGAACTGCAATGTTTCTGGGCGCCTTCGCGTCGCTATTTTCAACCGGGTCTATGGCATGGGCGGCGGACGCGATGACTTTGCCGATGATCAACGGTCAAGTGAAGAAGATCGATGAGAGCACCGGCAAGATCACGATCAAGCACGACGCCATCACCAACCTCGACATGGGCGCCATGACGATGGTGTTCAAAGCCAACGACCCGGCGATGCTCAAGGAAGTAAAGCCCGGCGACAAGATCAAGTTCAGCGCGGACAAGGTCAACGGTCAGATCACGGTCATGATGGTTCAAAAGGCCAAGTGACCGAAGGCGGGCGGCCGCCGTACCCCCGTCGGTCGCCCGCAATTCGTACAACTTTCAAACAGGCTGTTTCAGCGGCAGGATTAAATATGCAACCGTCGCAAACGACGAAATCATTCACGCGTCTATCGAGGGGGATGGCGCTCATCATTGGTGTTCTGGCGGGAAGTGCCGTCGACGCGGCGGCTTTTCCGACTTTGCAAACTGCGGGCGCCCATCAAAGACTTCGGATGAATCTGGTCGACAATCGCACCTATCGGCACTGCCATAACGGAAGGCGATTCGTCGAGTGTTATACGCGCAAATTCGGGCAGAAGGATGCGGCGCCCCCGGGGAGCGGAGGCACGCGCGATCAGAACCCGTCTCCGGAAACCGGCGCACTGCACCGGCATCGTCTCGCGCATCGCGATAGACGGCCATGAACCGACACCATCGCCCCTTTGTTCGAGCTTCTATCGCTGTGCTCGCGGTGTCAGCCGGTGCCGGGATTTCGCTCGCCGACGTGGTGACGGATTGCAGATCAGGAAATGCCGTCCGGGCGATGCAAGGCTGCAGTATCGTGATCGAGAGCGGCGCACCCGCGCCGATGAATTTGGCCGATGCATATGCATACCGCGCCAACGCTTCGGAAGCGGTGGGCAACCATATCGGTGCCCTCGCAGACCTCGACATGGCCATTCAGTTGAACCCAAACCAGGCTGGCCTGTATAGCAATCGCGGCAATGTTTACCTCGCGTCCGGAAATGACGACAAGGCTTTGGCCGACTATGGCGAGGCGATCCAACGGGATCCAAATTTTGCCGGAGCCTACTTCAACCGAGGCAACGTTTATAGCCGTGAAGGGAAACTTGCTCTGGCTTTGCAGGATCTTACCGCCGCTGTGCACCTCAGCCAAGCATATGCGCCAGCGTACTATAACCGGGCCATCGTGTATCTCCGGCTCGGGCATCCAAGAGAGGCCCTGGCGGACATTCGACAGACGCTCAAATTGAATCCCCACCATCAAGGTGCTTTGGACGCCATCCGCAAATTGGGGATTTCGACCGGCATGCGCTGAGTTGACTTCGTCGACATTCCTCAAATTCTCAAGAAAAGCGAACAAGATTGCGAGAAAATCCTACGGCGAATTTATCGGGAACGGCGCATCGTCCGCGAGGTTACATTTCAAGCCTCCGACCACCTTTTGAAATAAAAACGATCTACGTATTTATGAAAATGAGGAGTCTCTAATGTCGTATGCGCGTTTTGCAGCAATGATCGCCACCGCGACCGTCGTGATGTTTGGATTGATGTATCTAAACACCTACGCCCTTGACCATGTTTTCTACAGCCAGACGCGCATGTGGATGGCAGCGGTGATGGGCGCAGTGATGGCGATTTTGATGCTCGTCTTCATGTGGTCGATGTACAAAGACGCGCGCATTAATGCTGCGATTATAGCCGTAAGTGTTGTCGTCTTTGCGGGCGCATTGTGGCTCGTCCGCAGCCAGGAGACAGTGAGCGACGTCAGCTACATGGAAGCGATGATCCCGCACCATTCGATCGCAATCATGACAAGCGAGCGAGCGCACATTCGCGATCCCCGCGTCCGCAAGCTCGCGGATGGAATCATAGAGGCGCAGGTGCGTGAGATAGGCGAGATGAAGGCCTTGATCTCTGACCTCGAGCGCAATCCGACGCCGCCGGACGCCAAAGACCTGGCCCCGGCACACTGAAGCCGAGCGCCCGGAGCCGAAACCTTTGAGCGGGGGAAGATTTGCCATGGAGTTAAAACGAGTGCTGCATTGCGCCTAAGCCGAGGAGTTTGATCCCTCTCATCGGGACATCGGCTTCGAGCATGTGTGAGGCTGTGATACCTCGCTGACGAAGACCGGCGCAAAACCGCCGCCGGGGGTCCGGAAATTGGTGGTTTGTCCCTCGTAAATTCGTGCAGCGATCAACTGGACCTTGCCGGCGTAGGTGTAATTTCGCAGGTCTGCCTTCATGCTCTGGATTTGGCCATCTATCGAGATTGTCCGCGTGCTGGGCGGTACAATCGCCTGGGCCACATAGTCTGAGGTCAAAATCTCATCCCATACCTTGCGAGTGACCTTGTCGCCTCGATAAACCGCCTTACCCCCAAAGCCCGAACTTGGCTTGAAGAATAGCGAGTTGCGTCGCCTCCATAATTCCTTCGGATCTGCGAGCTTCACCAGCTCAGTGCGCGGTATACCGGTAACCAGTTCGGCGATCACTTCCTCCGCGACGCCCCACGCCCTCAGGATTTTATCGTCGCTAAGGATGGCTAAATTCTTCTTGTTGGCGAATAGGGCGTGCGCGTGCGGATTGGGGGTTATGACCACTTCGCCAGTCAGATAGGCCTCCCGAAGGGGCTGGCTCTCCGGTCGGGCCAAGCCGAAATCAGTAAGACGGTTATAGACCAGATCAACACGCTGCCCGGCATGCCACAACGCGCCATCACGAAGTGACAACGCGTCCGGCGTGGAAATGAATGCCGTTATGCCGCGGGCTTCAAACATCCGCTGGAACAGGACGAATTCCGGGTAGAGATATTGCTCCTTAGGCGAGTGATCCACAATCGCGATTGACCGCAGCTGGCTCGTGCGACCTTGACGGCGCCATTCACTTTCAAAGCTTGCCATAAACTGGTCTAGAAGCGCGTGCAGATCGAAAAGCGTGGCGGCTGAGGTGCCTATCTGATTGCAACAGGCCCGCTGAGCCTGCAACAGGTAAGCATTGATGAGAGCGCCACCCGCGTTGGTGTTAATCTCTATAAGTTTTGGCCCATCCGCACCCAAATGGAAATCATAGCCCATGAAGACCCCGATGGGTCCAGGCCGGAAGCGCGCAATATTAGGCGCATGGTCCAAGACGGCGGATTGGTAGGATGGAAGACCGGCAACCATCTCGATGCCGCGTATGATCGTCTGCATTTGTTCGGCGTGAGCCGTAGACAAGAACAACGGTTGCGCCGCGAGCAAATAAGGGCGCGTTTCTGAAAGCTCACGGAAAAATGCGGGATCGTTCACGACTCCTTCGGCCGCTTGCCGCAGAGCCGCAATATCCAGCGTGACGCAGGCACAGTCGGTATTGAGCCGTTCGATATTGTGCGCCGCTTCCGCGTTCATGCACGCTCCTTAAGTGTTGTCGATGCTTGTGCGGAGCAGCTATTTTTGAGCACTACGTCGACCAGTCACGTCACGGAAACGTACCACCAATTTCATCGGACAATCCTAAAAGATCGTCCCGCAGTGCCAAGAGCGGGCGCAGCGGAGCGGACGTGAGTAGATTCCGAGTGTGACGCCCTTCTTCTTGTGGCTCTAATGTAACCGCGCAAATTTTTAGAATCCCCAGGAGAAAGATCGTGTCAAAGAACGACGATACGCTTGCAAGCGGTGGCGGCGAGGTTGGCGAAAAGCTTCTTGGCCCGGAAGAGTTCTCAATTTTCGACAATCTGCGGTATGCGTATATCGAGCCCACAAATGCCGAATTGGCGCTTATTCGCATTCGCGTGATCGCGCTGGAGAACTTGGTAATCGCATTGCTCGCTGGAGCGTCTGATCGACAGCTCCAAGCCGCCCGCGAAATGGCGAAATATATTTCGCCCCGGCCTGGCTTCACCCTTCATCCTTTGACAAGCCAAGCGGCCGTCCACATGATAGAGCTTGTTGATAGAGCCGAGCGCTTTTGCACCAAGCCACCTTCGTGAAACATCGGTACCCTGGCACCGAATAGCCAAAACCAAACGCCCTGCGTTGCTTAATACGCTATCATAGTCCGCCGCAACACGGCGATTTGACAGAGAAAAACCGATGCTGATTCAACCGATCGACATCTTCGTCTACGCTTGGCTGATCGTGGCGGGGCTGTCGGCTGCGTATGTGGCGTGGGACCAATTCACTGCAAACCCCGAACCGGCCGTCATGAAGTGGGGCTTTGTTTTAATAACCCTCTATATGGGTCCTATTGGCTTGCTGCTGTATGTTATGGCGGACAAAGAACCCCAACCGGGAGGCCACGAAGAGTTCATCAAACCGCTTTGGAAGCAGGGTGTGGGATCGACAGTCCATTGTGTTGCCGGAGATGCCACCGGCATTGTGGTTGCTGCCGTCATTACCGCCTTGATCGGACTGCCGATGTGGTTGGATTTGATCGTCGAATACACTGCCGGGTTCCTGTTCGGCCTTCTCATCTTTCAGGCGCTGTTCATGCGCAAAATCATGGGAGGCAGCTACGTCGAAAACGTTCGCCGAAGTTTTCTCCCCGAACTCATCTCGATGAACTGCATGATGGCCGGAATGGCGCCCGTCATGATTTATCTCATGATGGGGCGTGACATGCGCGCAATGTTGCCCGGAGAGCCGCTGTTTTGGGTGGTGATGTCGCTTGGTATCACCGCCGGTTTCGCGGTGGCGTATCCGGTCAACGTATGGATGGTGTCGCGCGGAATGAAGCACGGGCTCATGACCGTGCGCGAAGACTCACACGGCGACCATGATGGAAAATCTGTGGGCGACACCGGCGGCACGAAACATGGCATGCAGATGGCCGAGCCAGCGGCAGTTGGGGCGCAATCGCGCCATCAGGGCCCGCAAGGCCAGATCTCGATCGTCGCAGCCATGCATCACAACCATCCTACAACCAATCCAACGCATGACATGCAGAATGCTGCGACGCGCCCCCAATTGGTCGCCGTCACCGTGTTCTCATTGCTGATGTTGCTCGCGGGGATGACCTTGCCATCAGCCTTTTTCAATTTGCGACTGACCGCAGAAGAGGTCGGCGGGACCATCATGCCGCCAGGTATGATTATGACTCAGGAGACATCGGCCGCCGCGATGCTCGACATGGCAGCCGTGGATCCTCGCCAAGTGACCGCTAGCTATGGTTTGGACAAACGCGGAGCGCAAACGCTGGCGCCTCGCATCGAAAGCGGCGTAAAAATCTTTGATTTGGAAACATCCGTCATCCGCTGGCAAATACTGCCTTCGATCTTCGTCGACGCCTATGCCTACAACGGTCAAGTACCAGGACCTACGTTACGCTTTCGTCAAGGCGACCGCGTGCGAATTAACGTGACCAACCGGCTACCGGATTCGACCACCGTGCACTGGCACGGACTGATCCTGCCCAACGTCATGGACGGCCCGGCTCATGTAACGCAAGCGCCCATCGAAAAAGGACAGACGTACAGTTACGAGTTTACAGCTGCACAGTCCGGAACCTATTTTTATCATTCGCATGATCACGTCGACCGACAGCAATCCTTGGGACTTTACGGCGCACTCATTATCGACCCGGCAAATCCCGCCGACGAGATTGCTGCAGACCACGATTACACCATCCAATTGCAAGAGTGGCTGGTGCGGGACGGCCTGACCTATCCAGCGATGCCGATGGAAGGGGGCATGCCGAACTATTTCACCATCAATGGTCGCGCCTACCCTTCAACCGACACCATCAAGATGAAGGTCGGAGAAACACTCAAGATTCGCTTCATCGGCTCCAGCAGCGGATTCATTCATCCCATGCACGTCCATGGCGGTCCGCTCCTTGTGGTTGCTCGTGATGGCGAGGCACTTACGCCGACGGCTCGCTATAAAGCCGACACCATCAATGTCGGGCCCGGGCAACGCTACGACGTGCTCTGGACCGCGCTAAAGGCGGGCAAATGGTTGATTCACTGCCACATCTCACACCATACCACGAATAATAATGCCGAGCAGGAGGGTGGCGGCGGCCTGATGATGGTTATTGATGTGGCCCGTGATGCGAAAATTTGAAATTAATTTCCGCAGCGGTTCGGAAACGAGAATTTAGACGGCTGAGCTGCGCTTCGAAGCTGTCCGAGTTTGGCGCCCGCGTCGCGCACGACAATCTAGTTGCCGGGATCGCATGCAGCATACGAATTCTGAATCTTTACAGCTCCGGACATCGCCAGCGAGACTGAGTACATTCCGAGACTGCCTGCTTCGCTTGCGATCGCCTAGAATCACCTATGTGCACTCGGATTCGGAGTCTAGTCGTGATGAATGGATGGGACATGGGCTGGGGAGGCGGCGGTATGTGGTTTGGTTCATTGTTCTGGATCGGACTCCTCCTCGTCGTCTTCGTGGTTGCGATTAGTATGTTTCGGCGACAGAGCAGCGGTCCCGATAGTCGAGAGTCGGAGCGTGGAACACCTCGAGAAATTCTCGATGCGCGCTTCCCCTAAGGCGAAATCGAACGCGAGGAATACGAAACTCGCCGCAAAGCACTCGTTTGAGTTATTCGCCGGCTGATGTGATTCCTTTTGACGTCCTTGGCTTGCTGCCTAGGCGGGCGCGGATGGCCAGCGCCAAGCAGTTGGGCAACGGGCCTTTCCATCAGCGACGCTATGCTGGCGCTCTTTCTACGTGGAATTCGAGTTGCTGAGACTGAGCTTTGTATTTGGACTCGTGGAGAGCTTCGCATGGCGCTGGTATGATCTTCGGAACGTTGTATAATTTTTTCGTGATGCCTTGGCCTAGAGCGATTGCGTGCGCGAAAAATGCCGATCCGGCTGACCGGCGAACCTTCAAATTCCCGGCTAGCGCGGTGTATGTCGCGGCTGGAATAGCGCGCACCCGATCAAGACGTCGCTCAGAAAGTACAAATCACGATGACCGTCCTAGAAAAATTCCAAGGTGACGACGATCACGCTTCTCCAGAGGTCGATGCAGGGAAGATCCGCGATCCCGTCTGCGGGATGTCCGTCGATCCGAGCAACGCAAAGCAACGCTCCGAATACGGCGGCCATTGGTATTATTTTTGCTCGACGACATGCAAAACGAAGTTCGACGCTGCGCCAACCTCGTATGTGCAGCCAAAGCCGACAATGAAACCGGTGCCGTCTGACGTGATTTATACATGCCCGATGCATCCGCAAATCAGGCAAGTCGGCCCCGGGAATTGCCCAATCTGCGGCATGACGCTTGAGCCGGTGAAAGTAACCGCAGAGGCAGAACCGAACGTCGAACTACACGATATGATGCGGCGCTTCTGGGTTGGTCTCGTCTTGACCTTGCCGGTTTTCATCCTTGAGATGGGAGGTCACGTCTCACGCCTCGGTCTGCATGACCTTGTGTCACCGCAGGGCTCGGTCTGGATTCAGTTTGTGCTGGCGACGCCTGTCGTGCTGTGGGCCGGCTGGCCATTTTTCGTGCGGGGCTGGGCATCTGTACGCTCGGGCCACTTGAACATGTTCACGTTGATCGCGCTCGGCACCGGGACTGACTACCTTTACAGCCTCGCCGCAACCTTCGTGCCGGGGATGTTCCCAGCGGGGTTCCGGGGCATGGGCGGTACGGTCGCCGTCTATTATGAAGCCTCCGCGGTGATCACCGTTCTCGTACTGCTCGGACAGGTGTTGGAGTTGCGTGCACGCGACCAGACCGGCGGGGCCATTCGCGCGCTGCTCAACCTGTCGCCAAAATACGCGCGACGCTTGCGGGATGGCACCGACGACGAAGAAATCCCCGTGGAGCAGGTTCAGGTCGGAGACCGCTTACGTGTTCGCCCCGGCGATGGTGTGCCCGTCGACGGTGTCGTGGTGGAGGGCAAGAGTGCTGTCGATGAGTCGATGGTCACTGGCGAGTCTATGCCGGCCCCAAAGATTTCGGGTGACAAGTTGATCGGCGGCACTATCAATGGCAACGGCTCGATCGTCATGCGCGCCGACACAATAGGCGCTGGCACCGTTCTCGCGCGCATCGTCGCCATGGTTAGCGAGGCGCAGCGCAGCCGGGCGCCAATCCAGCGCATGGCGGATACGGTATCCGGTTATTTCGTTCCGGTCGTGCTTGGCATCGCCGTCATTGCCTTTATCGCATGGGCGATATGGGGGCCTGCACCGGCACTCGCTTACGCTATGATTGCAGCCGTGTCGGTCGTCATCATCGCCTGCCCATGCGCTTTGGGACTTGCTACTCCCATGTCGATTATGGTCGCCGTCGGCAAAGGCGCTGGAGCCGGCGTCTTGATCAAGTCGGCAGAATCCCTGGAACGGATGGAGAAGGTCGACACCCTTGTCGTCGATAAAACCGGAACGCTGACCGAGGGCAAACCCAAGGTGACAGCCGTGGTGTGCGCACCTGGAGTGAAGGACAGCGACTTGCTCCAGTTGGCGGCAAGTCTCGAGCGATCGAGCGAACATCCGCTCGCCATGGCCGTCCTCGCCGCCGCCAAAGAAAGGAATATCGCCAACGAGGAGCCGACCAATTTCCAATCCGTCACCGGCAAAGGTGTGACCGGAAAAGTTGGCAACCGTGTTGTCGCGCTCGGCAACAAAAAGCTCATGAACGACAACGGCATCGAGCTGGGTGACCTTGCTGGAAAGGCGGACGAACTGCGAGCTTCTGGAGCTACCGCACTCTTCGTCGGTGTGGATGGCAAGCCAGGCGGGGTCATTGCTATTGCCGATCCGATAAAGTCTACGACACGGTCGGCGCTCGAGAGCCTGCGCGCAGATGGCATCCACATTGTCATGCTGACGGGCGACAACAAAACTACGGCTGAAGCAGTCGGCCGCCAACTTGGTATCGATGACGTCCAGGCGGAAGTTTTACCCGAAGACAAGAACCGTATTGTCAAGAAACTGCGCGCGGCAGGCAAGGTTGTTGCTATGGCGGGCGACGGTGTGAACGACGCGCCAGCCCTGGCCGAAGCCGACGTGGGCATTGCCATGGGCACGGGCACCGAAGTCGCCATGCAAAGCGCCGGGGTCACCTTGGTGAAGGGAGATCTCGCGGGCATCGCACGCGCAAGGGCCCTCAGCCGGATGACCATGGGTAATATCCGGGAAAATCTGGTGTTCGCATTCGCTTATAACGCTATCGGCATTCCGATCGCGGCTGGCGTGCTCTATCCGAATTTCGGGATCCTGCTCAGTCCGGTCGTCGCAGCGCTCGCGATGTCTCTGAGTTCAGTGTCGGTGATTGGGAATGCTTTGAGGCTCCGGGCGAGCCGATTGTGACCATAACAGAAAGACGGAATACGCTGAGATTGGCATTGTCATAGTTATGGTCCTGCTCGCGGCAGCGGTCTGATTTGGTTTGTCCGCGACACGGGTTCTAGCAGCGCTGTTCGTGGGGGGCAGCGCATTGAGTAGAAATCCTCAGGTCGCGATGCTCTCGAGCTTCTGAAATTTGCGCCGCTCACTGATGGCCAATCGACCGCGATGCGGTCGTTGAAATTCCGGTAAAAGTTGAGCCGTTGCGCCAAGGCCTCTTGTATGGTTTGCCAGCCTGCGAGCCCATGCGAGTGCGCGATCAAGGTTGCATTTGGTCGTGGCGGACGAAGCTCGGGGCTATCGGGCGAAGGTTTGCTGCCACGATGCGCAGGGGGTTGGCTGGCTGTTTAGGGTTCGCTTCGGTGGGTGGCGCCCCGACATTCAGATCCGGAATCCATCCCGGCATGAGAGCGTCGAGCTCCGACTTGACGATGGGTCCGGTGCCAGCGAACGGGGAAAGGTCACCGATAAGCGCGGACAGGTCCGGTCACCAATGGCGAGCAAAGGCGGCAACTGAGGAAATCGAGAAGCGAGATAATTTCTGATGTCGAAGATCGTGAACGACGCGCCTTCGAAGTCTTTGGCGATATTGGCATCGCCGATCGGATCGAGACGACGAAGGTATTGTGCTGGAACATCATTTGAGAGCGATATCGGAAGCGTGGCGGGGCGGATGGATTTATCAATTCGGCAGCAATTGTTTCGGCCAACTGTTGGTCCCGATCAAATACAATGACGTAGTTTCGAGGCGTCACTTCGAAAATCTGCGTTTCGAGTTCGGGAAAGCGCCCGCACAACATGACGTCGGCGCGGCGAGCAAACGAGCTTTTGTCGGGCGCGTCAGGCATGATTTCAATCTCTTCGAGGTGATGATTAAGCAGTGCTGGTGGTAAAACATAAGTCCGACCAGGCGCGGCTTAACAATTCTTTAAAATTCTAGATTTTCGATTCCTATTTTCTTGTCGGCAATTTTTTACTGCCGTACTCTCGGCCTTGGGCACGGTTTTTCGTACGTGCTTAGTAGTGTGGCACTCGCGGGCAGGGCTCATTTCCCGTTCGCGGCTAGAGTATAGGCGGTGGCGTCATGGCGCGTCGGGTCTTGAAGGGTGTCGAACGCTTTCTTGATCGTCACGGTAAGCCGCGCATCTATTACCGTCCGAATAAGCGCGGTCCTCGCGTCGTCTTGCCAACAAATGCCAGTTGGGATGAGTTTCTCATTGCTTACGAGGCAGCCCGTGTGGCGTACGCTGGCATGTTGATGGCGCTGCATGGCGCGGGGCTCAATCAAGAGTTTTCCAGTCATGGCAAGTAATCGACGCGGCCGGGGCAGGGGCCCGACTAGAAGATATGCATATCGGATGCATGAGCGGCGCATCGGGTGCGGGTGTCTGCTTCGCTTTCTTCGCGAATACTCGCTCGAAAGTCCCGCCTCCATACCTTGACAGATTCTAGAATTTCGTTCCCGTTGGCTTTGGAGTTTGGTGACATGCGTAGTCCGCGAGCGATTGCCGGCTGGCCGCGATTGATGTCGGCGGTTACGGCTGCCGCGTACTGCGATGAAGTTTCCGTGGAAGCGTTCCGCGATTCCGTTGGCCAGCTGTGGCCCCGGCCGCTCAAGATCAAAGGCAAACACGAGCGATGGCTGAAAGACGACCTGGATTTGGCAATCGAGGCGCTGACGACAAAGCCCGAGCACCGCTCGGACCTCGCCGACATATTCTGAAGAATGGCTTGCGCCGGCCGGCGGGGTGGCCCGCTTATATGCACGACCGCCCGCTCAAAACGGGTGGTGTCGGGTATTATTGGCAGCCGCCGCCACGCGACGTGAAGAAGGGTTTTAAAATCGCGTCGATGGCATTGGGCGGTGACTATGCGGCTGCGCAGGCGCGTGCCAACGAGCTTAACACCGCGCTGGCTGCTTTCAGGCTCGGCATTTCGACAAGCGAAGAATTGGTCGGCGAGAAGACGGGGACGATCAAGTGGCTGTTTGATCGCTACTTCGAAACGACGGCGTTCAAAGCGTTACGGGAGAGAACGAAGCAGGGCTACGAGTTGGTCATCAACCGGACATTGAAACTTAAAAGCAAAGAGGGGCGACCGCTTGCGGAATATCGTCTTAAAGCGCTGACCCCCTTGGCGGCTGATCGCATCTATCAGCGCATGCTGGAGGGTGCGGACGGAGGCGAAGCCGTCCGGGTTGCCAACTATTCGATCACCGTCATCAAGCGAGCATGGAAGCTTGTCAGGCGGCAATATCGGCAAGAATTTCCGATCGAAAATCCGTGGACAGATCTGGAGCCACGCAAAAAATATAAGTCAAAGAAAGCAGCGAGCAGGGCCCAGGCTTATGCTTTGTCGGCGGCGATCAAGGAATCTGGCCATCCCCATCTCGGGGTCGTGCCCCTGATCTGTTACGAATGGCATCAGCGGCCGGAGAACGTGCTTGCCGGATCGTTCAAATGGTCGGATTGGCGCCCTGAGGAACGGCCTACCGCTGTGCGTATCGAGCATACCAAGACCGGCGAAGAGGTGTGGATGCCGCTGGAAGACAAAGTCGACGGTAAGGTCGTGCTTCTGTTTCCCGAAATTGAAGCCTATCTGGCGGAGCTCGAGAAGATCGGTGACGTGGTGGTCGTGACACCTGGCGTGCGCGGTGCGAGACATCCCTATAGCCATGAATATGCCTGCCGGAGGGCAAAGGAAGCACGGATCGCGGCGAAGCTGCCGGCTTATGTCAACTTCGATACTTGCCGGCACGGCGGCATGACGGAATTGGGCGACGCGGACGCCACGGAAGCACAGATCATGGCAGCGTCGGGACACCGGTCGCCTGAGGCAGCGCGCAAATACATCAAGCGGACCGAGCGGCAGCGGCTGGCGGCGGTCAGAAAGCGCCGAGCGATGATGGATAGTCTTGATGTGGATGGTGACGAATGAGCCGGTGAAGTTTGGATGGGCGCACCGCAGACATTGCTATGCGGAGATTGGAGTTCGGCACCATTCAAACTTTTTCCGCTCTGGTCCCCCGTTCAAACTCCTGAATGATCAATAGGCTATTGATTTTGCTATGTTTTATCTTCAAATACCTCGACTGTTAATCGGATGGTCGTAGGTTCGAATCCTACCCGCGGAGCCAGAACAAAACGCTATAACTTATTGAAAAATATAAATATTTTTAGAACGAAAAAATGCAATTTTGAATTTGTCACACAAATTGTCACACATTTTGTTACCTTTTTAGGCCGGCATTTTTGTTCTGTTGAGGGGCCTCGATCGAGATTAGCGAGCGGGAATGTATGCCTAGACAGCCTCGGGTCTCTCGGCAGGAAATCGCTCTCATCAAAGCAATGCTCGGGCGAGGAGACTTTTCGAAAGACCGCATTCAATCCTATTTTTCGCGACCCGATCGGACCGTCAACTACGGTCGGATCCACAATATTGAGTCGGGGAGGATTGGCCGGGACATTGAGCGGGCGTCTGAGGAAGAACTCGAAATTTTTGTCAGGGATTTCGGTAAAGCACCTTTGCGAACGCCGACGGAGGTCGATCCCCTTTCGGCGGAAACCCTTACTGATTTGCTGAAGGTCGATCCGGCCAGACCAGATCGTCTGTTAAAAGACGAAAGCGATTTGTACGAAGCAAAGGAAACGTTTCATACACGAGGTGCTCAGTTCGCAAAGTACGCCAAGACCGCAGCGGGCCTTGCGAACGCGGGGGGCGGGTACATTGTATTCGGAGTTAAAGACGAAACACTCGAAATTGTCGGGCTTCCCGATGGTCGGTTCGCGAGCACCGATAAAGCAGATTTGACGATGAGGTTTGACCAGCTCCTAGCGCCAGCCATTCGCTGGGATCGCACGAGCTTCGTGGTAGCTGGCAAGGTGGTGGGAGTAATTTATGTCTACACCGCAACTCGAAAGCCGATTATTTCTAGGATGGACACGGAAGGCCTTAGAGACGGTGCGATTTATTATCGCTACGTCGGTTCAACACGCGACGTTCGCTCAGCGGAACTCAATGAGATTTTGGGATCTCGCGACCGTCGGGCCGGGGAAGATTTTTCGCGTCTGATTTCCCGGGTGTCTAATATCGGAGTGGAAAATATTGGCCTTCTAGATGTTGATACCGGGCGTGTGGAAGGTACGCACGGCACTTTTCTAATCGATGAGGACCTTCTTCCAAAGCTGCGGTTCGTAAAGGAGGGTGAATTTTCTGAAACGACTGGAGCCCCAACGCTGCGCCTGATTGGTGAAGTGGAGCCAATTGAAACTCCCAAGCCGACTACCATTGTTGTGCGAGGTCACGCACTGTCTGAGCATGACATTGTTCGCAACTTTATACAGCAACGACCAACAGACGATCCAAAGCAATACATTCGTTTGCAGCTTCACCTACAGTACAAGCTTTTGCCGCTATTCTTCTTTGCGGCCAACGCTGCATTGAAGAAAGACACGCTTATCAAGTTGATCGAGGAAGAGCGCGACGTCAGCAAATACACAGCCAACAAAATTTCTGCGCGCGTTCTAGGTCTTCAGCTCCCAACGGAAAGCAGAAAGAACTACGAGGAAATAATTACGAAGCTGCTCGCAGGGGAAATGCCCCGGGTCACTCCTGAGAATGCCATCAAATTGGCGAAGGCTGTGCGTGCGATGAAGTACGCAGAAATAGCATCAATCGACGTCTTCAAACTTCTCAAATCGTTGCTCGTCGCTTATGACGAATCGCCGGATCACGGTTTTTATTCTCAGCTGCGGATAACAGCTAGTTACGTCGACGACATTCAATTCCGGAACGAGGTCATGATCTGAATCCCTGTCACACATTCTGTCACACAAATTGTAACACAGAGCGTCGAAAAGCTCAGCAAATTCAATGCGACACCGAATCACCGCACTCCTACCCGCGGAGCCAGAAAATCAATCAGATAGCTCGCGCCTAGTGTCCGCAGATTTCGCTTGGCGGAAGCCCAGCGGACCATTGTCGAAGCCATTCGCGCTCCGCGCTGAACATCCGCTCTTGGAGCATCCTTGCCTAGCGCTATCGGCCATCGATGATGGAGCTAGAAAATGAACCCGGAGCTTTGGTCCAACGGGCATGGGCTCCTTGAAGCGAGCCATCTGCTGAGCGGCACTACGGTCCAAGGGTCGAGATAGCTCACGTCAACTAGCGGCTTAGATCGAACGTTGCCGGACGTTACTGCCTCCTGCAATGCCGGCGAGCACGTCGTCACTAACGTTGGGGGGACATGCGGATTATATTTTGCGCGGACTTGAATGACTGCGCTTGCGGGGATAAACGACGGAGTGGGCTCGCATTTTCCCTGGAGCTTGAGTGGCAGGTATTATCACTGCTGCTTTAGTCTGAGGACGACTGCTACATCGGCTGAACTCAAGATCAGCCGCTCCTAGCGGATTATGTTTTCGGATTGAACATGCCGGACGGAGCATCGGCTCCAAGAAAGACAGAGGAGAAACCGGCGATGAGCGCGCTCGGACATGCCTTTTCAAGGCTGACAGGGAAAGCGGTGACTTCGTCTACGAAAATTGCCAGGCTCAATCAACGCATTAGCGTTCTGCAGAGCGAGAATGAAGAACTACGGGCAAATTTGTCTAACCGCTCCGGAGCAGCCGGGACCGAAGAGTATGATCTGGCGTCCGCGCAACGGCTTCGTGACCGCATGGCGCATATCCAGCCGTACCTGCCGGTGAGCACATCGGGTGTGTTTTCCTTTTCCCAGCATCAGCAGGAGCTGTTTGCTCTGGAAACTTTAAACTTCAAGCGGAATGGCTTTTTCTTGGAAATCGGCGTCGGTACAGGGGTCGCCTACTCGAATACTTTTCTACTGGAACAAAAATTCGGCTGGCGTGGAATTCTTTGCGAGCCCAACCCAAACTACGCAAATTCGATCAGAGAAGCGCGATCGTCGATACTCGACACGCGCGCCTGCTACTCTCGCTCCGGCGACACGGTGCGCTTCCTTTGCGTACCGGGAATTTACGGATTGCTCTCGACGATCGCCGACTTCACTGAGTCTGATCGCCACAGCCGGTGGGGTGAAGAGGTCGAAGTAAAGACCGTTTCGCTGAATGATCTCCTGACAGAGCACGGCGCGCCGAGGGAGATCGACTTTATATCGATGGACACCGAAGGCTCTGAAACCCTTATCCTTGAGGCATTCGATTTTTCGAAATGGGACGTTTCGGTCATGACGATCGAGCATAATCTAGTGCCCGGTCGAGTTGAAAAGTTCGATTCGATTCTAAATCCATTCGGCTACAAGCGAGTCTTGGCGAATGTCTCTAACGGCGATGCTTGGTATATCAAGGACCGCAAGTAGGAAACGATGTCTCTTCATCAAATTCTGCACAATCTCGTCGGGGCCGCTATTGCGGATAAATCAGCTCATCCGCTTCTGATCCCGGACGCCGACCGGTGACCGGATCTAGGCAGAACGTATCGGAAGGCGGCCCAACATACGGAGGGTCACGTTGCGGCCGAACCGGAGGACCGGGTAGGCCGCTCGAGAGATTTGAGGCGAAGAAAATACGAGAGCATTAAGTCTGTTGATGAGCCCGGACGGCGTCGTCATCAACGCGAGCCGATTGATGCAGTCGGCGCCGGAATAAATATTACCGCCGAACATGAGCGCCATTTCGTTGTCAAGTTGAACTCCCGCGGCTTCGACATAGCCGACCGCAGGATGCGAGCTTCTTGCGTCGACCAACTCGACTTTGCCGATAGCATCGCGCAACCGCAGCAGGCCCACATACCTGCTGCAGAACGGGCAATCACCGTCGTAAACGATATAGGTGTTTTGCTTATCGAACATCGATCCTATCGGCCGTATGCCCAACGACCGTTCTCTTCAGTTGACCATCCTCAAGCTTGTAACACACAGACTCGACCACGAGGTTGTAAGCTCGCACGTCTTTGAGAGGGATTTGCGTAAATTCCCTATACAGATAGGGATTGCTCGGCTGATGGTGAACCCTCAGCAAGTAGTTATATCTCCCAAGCGTTGCTTCCCTTTGCAGCATTTCGGCGTGATGGGCGCGCACGAACCGTCCGATCCGTTCCAATCTTTTGGCCTTTGCGTCGTCGCTCTCTATGCTCGCTGGTACAGCCGGTTCTGGAGGTGGGCAGTATCCCGACGTCAGTTGTCGACTATAGGCCCGGGCGGCGTTCCACGGGGTGTAATCATACTGTCCCGCATGGCTGGCCGTATCCATGTAACCCAGAGACACGCCGAACGATTGGCTCAGGAAAAAAGAGGCCGGTACTCGAGCCTTCCCCGTATCGGTCACAGCCTCGAAATAGGATTGCCGCGCATCGGCGACGTCGAACCAGCCCAACCGGGCAGGTTTGTAGAGATGGAGCGCGGGAATTCCCAATGCGATCGTCAGAAAGCATGCAAGCTTTGCGGAGTTGGAAATTTGCTTGAGCGAATATGCTGCGAGCAAGACGGTGAAATTATTCCATATCCACGGCCAGAAAAAGAGTCCGCCCATGACAAATATTCCGATATGGAACATGTCATAAAATACCGTCGCAACTTTCAGCCAACTCAACCGCCAAACGCAACAAATAGCGAAGAGCTGAAAGCCGAAAATGACGAGATTCAGCGGAACCGCGAGAGCGTGCATCCCGTCATATACCGCTTGTACGAGCGACGGCCATTGCGCAATCGGCAGCGCCCCTTTGTCGAAGGCGTACGGGATCAAATTCTGCGTCTGATTTTCGACTATCCATGTCCAGAGATGCGGCCCAGCAGCAGCCTTGGCGATAGCAGACCAGAAGTAATTGCCGAGATGCAGGCCGAAAGCGATGAAAGTTACGTCTTCCTGTAATTCCTGCTGATCCCACTGCGGAAGGATGATGCTTCCCCAGCGTGTGACGATCATGGAAAAGACCGTCAGGTAGATCGTCATGTCGACCATGTATCGAATGTCGAGGAGCGACGTCGACATCCCGGCGATCCCCTGCATCATGAGACGACTCGACAGGATGTAGATGGCCACAGGGATATTGAGTGCAGGGGAGAAAATGCTTGCGATGCCACAAGCGACCGCGAAATAATATCCAACGGAAATGTACTGAGCGTCCCCGGCGAAAGCGGTCGCCGCGAGAGTGAGATCGGGGGGCTCGACGAGGAGATACGTCAGCAATCCAAGGCTCGATGACCGCAATGCAATTCGCATCACCGGGACCAAGGTCGAATAATTCAGGTGTAAAAACAGGCATGCCAGTGCGCTGACGAGAAGCGGAGCGAAAGCTATTGGAGCGCTGTGAGGGGCGGCTTTGATGAAGTACAGTCTCAAGCTCGCGTGGAAAAGCGTGATGCTTAAGAGAGATAGAACGACAAGAACGGCGATCGTCGCCAAGCGCTGAGAGCTTAGCGTCTGTTGCCGAAAACTCTGGTTGATTGTGGTCCCTACCGACATTCCAGAGCCCCCGCCGACCGCCTCCAATAATAAAAAGTATCGGCCCGGACGGTGGGAGTAAAGCTGAGCAGGGCGAATATGCCACCGTTTCGCAGCCGTTCGACAAGCTTGCAACAGCATTTCTTCCGCATGTCAATTTGTCGAGGAAACGGCTGAATTTCGCAGGGAATTGCAGCAACCCGCAAACGGTGAGTACGAAATAGCGGGAAGTAAGTCGGGCGATTTCGGGAAAATAGTGATGACTCGCGTATTGCGATTTTGCCACGCTCTCAGTGGATGCTGTTCAAACCCAGAGTGATCACGACTTTTGCTGCAGTGCCGCAGAGTTGGAGCACTCCAACCGTGTCTCGCCACGCTTCGGAGGTCGGAATCCGCATCAATACGTCGCGCGATCTAGAGCTGATAGCCGAAGCGACGTCAGGGGCGGATGCGTGCTCCAGTGGGTTGCTCAGCAAAACGCACCGCGATCGTTCTTTAAATCTCCAGATCACATCATGCACAGTCTTGTTGCCCTTGCCTGGATATTGCCCGTCGCTTTTCTGGTCGCGATCCACGCGTTATTCGGTGTGTTGTTTTCACACGCTCGGGAGCCGGACGATGAAGACCTGAAGAAGCAGCGTCCGATCGCAAAAAGCTCGTCTTAAGTGGTTCCTCCGGTGCGAAACGCATGTCCTCAACGCTGAAGAGCGCCCACGTTACGTACGTCACACCGATGTTGGTCTTTTTGTATACGAGCCGCGTCTCTGACCAGCGGGGCGGCTTCTGCCACGATATGTGCGTGAAAGCGTGCCCAACGGAACAGGCGGGTCGATTAAAAGCCGCTATCCTCCGCCATCGAAAGTTGGGACATTTTTCGCGGAGATCAGTTCGATGGGCGAGTTACAACAAGAGCTAGAGCGACTCCTGAGCGAACTCGCCGAGTTGGACAGGTGTTCCGCGTTTGATGACGGCGGAAACCGCGTGTTGGTGACGATGGCTCGCCGTGGGACAAAACAGGCAATCGCTGAAGTGCGGCGGCTTATCGGGCAGGGAACCACAGCAAATTACACGTTGGCTGCTCAATGAGCATCGCTGTCGCCTATGTTCCGCCAAGTCCGTCTTGGCTTTTCTTCTGGGGGTCCTGGCCGGATACAGCCGTCAGCTGTCTGGGGTTCGCCTTGATTTTCCTGATCGCCATCATGTTTTGGAGAAGCAACTGACGCGCTTTTGAAATCAATTATGCGCCGCATAAGACTGCGCCGCACCCCACCGAGAGTTTCGTTGACAATCGATTCAGCAACCGCCGCCGTCGCGGTTGCACGAACGGACCGCTCCTCAGCATACGTTTTTGCTGCTCGTGAACGGCATTCTCATCAGCACCGCTCGCGCAAATCCCTGGCGTGACCGTCATCGTGCACCGAAATGGCGACGGCCGAGCCAGCGTTTGCGGCAGTTGCATACGGTAACACACTACGAAGGGGACGTGCGGTCTGCCAAATTTTAATCGCGGGTGGTCGTCACGTGCAGAGTTGAGCCCGTTCGCACGAGGCGAATGCTCTCACGTGCCCGATCAACTGAGCCTTCACGAGCAGCAAAGAACATTTTAGCCTCGGGAGTAACAACCATGTTTAAATTAATTTCGACAGCGCTCACACTTAGCATCATGGTATCCGCCAGCGCCGCCCAATCGGCATCGGCCGAATATAGACCATGCTACTCCATACCAAAGAGCAGCGTTCCGTGCACAGTTAGACCACAGACGCCGCAGCTCCCCATTCCGCAAGGTTTGTAGAGAAACGCACGGCAGCGATATAAAAATGTCGACGTGAGACCGGCGTTGCCCGGTCTTAGTTGGCATTCACGTATTACGACCCAAACCGTTGGCGCGTTCACGGAAGAGAACAACTCGACGAGCTGAGGGCATCGTCCCTTTTCACACCCTTTCGTAACGTCGAACGGTGCGGCATCGATTGATTACTAATAAAGTACATAATACACTGGACGGCAGATGGCGTGGTCCATCGCGCCACGTTCAAGGTTAGCCGCGATCAATAAGGAGGTCCTGGGCGACCACCGGTTCCGGACGCGATAGCACGCAATAAAAGGCGCTTCCCCACGGGGATAGCGATCGTTATATTCGCAGGGCTATATCGATTTCGGCAACCCCCCGAGTTTTTCAATGTTCGTACGTCAGATGAGCTATCTGGTTGCCCTTGCGCGTGAAAAGCATTTTACGCGAGCTGCCGAGAAATGCCACGTCACGCAGTCGACGCTTTCGGCCGGCCTCAAGGCTCTCGAACGCGAACTCGACATGCGCCTCGTCTTGCGCGGACCGCGTTTCATCGATCTGACGCCCGAGGGCGAGCGGGTCGTGGCGTGGGCATCGCAAATCATTTCCGATTATGAGAATCTCAAACAGGACGTGGCGGGTCTTCGCAAAGGCTTGAAGGGTAAGCTGCGCCTCGGCGTCATTCCGGCGGCGATGCCAGCCGTGGCGAAGCTGACGTCGCCATTTTGCGCCAAGCACCCGGGCATCACGGTCGACGTTTTCTCGATGACATCGGCTGAGATTCAAAGCGGTATCGACAAGTTCGAGCTTGATGCCGGTCTCACGTACTTGGAAAACGAGCCCTTAAGCAACGTGCGCAAGACGCAGCTCTATCGCGAACGGTACTTGCTGGTGACTCATGTCGATAGCCCACTCGCCCAATCCGATGCGATTTCCTGGAACGAAGCTGTTGCAGAAAATCTCTGCCTCTTGAACGAGAGCATGCAGAATAGACGCGTTCTCAATAAGCTTGCTCAATCGCTCGGACTGACGCTCACACCTTCGGTGACATCGAATTCCTATCTCGCCATTTGCTCGCACGTCTGCACCGGAGAATGGTCGAGCATTATTCCACACACATTCTCCTATATTTTCCGCGGTTGCCGGGAGCTTGCCCTCATCGAACTGGTCGAGCCGAAGCACAGTCAGGCCATCGGCTTGGTCGTGTCGGACCGCGATCCCCTTTCTCCCATGGCCCATGCGCTTGTCCGCTGCGCCGCGCGCCTCAACCAGGACGATCTGTTTTCTCCGGCGCCGATCGCGCACTGATCGACGGCGTCGATGAGCCGAGAAATCTCCTTCGTTTGACTGTCTGGCCTGCAAAGCACGAGAACTCGCGCGCCCGGGCGAGGAAAGAGCTTTCAATGGCCGACGCCCGGGCGAGGAAGCGCGAGAGGAGCGATGCCGGCGGCTCATGAGAGCTGCCCCCATCTCACCTCACCGACACATTTGTCAGTCGTTCGGACACCTCCGGACGAAACGCGCCCTCATGGCCTCATTCATGATGGAGTTCGAAATGGCAAAGATCGTATGTGTGCTCTACGATGATCCCGTAACCGGATATCCCAAGTCGTACGCTCGCGACGACATCCCCAAGATCACGAAGTATCCGGACGGCCAGACGACGCCGACGCCGCACGCCATCGACTTCATTCCGGGCCAACTGCTCGGCAGCGTTTCGGGCGAGCTTGGCCTTCGCAAATACCTTGAAAGCAACGGCCATACCCTCGTCGTGACGTCCGACAAGGATGGCGCCAACTCGAAGCTCGATCAGGAACTGCCCGACGCCGAGATCGTCATTTCGCAGCCATTCTGGCCAGCGTACATGACGGCGGAGCGGATCGCGAAAGCGCCGAAGCTGAAGATGATCGTGACGGCCGGCATCGGCTCGGATCACACAGATCTGCAGGCGGCGATGGATCGCGGCATCACGGTCGCCGAAGTCACGTACTGCAACAGCAACAGCGTTGCCGAGCATGTGGTGATGATGATCCTCTCGCAGGTGCGCAACTACATTCCGTCCTATAACTGGGTCATCAAGGGCGGCTGGAACATCGCCGACTGCGTCTCGCGCTCTTACGATCTCGAAGGCATGCATATCGGCACGGTCGCCGCAGGCCGTATCGGTCTGCGCGTCCTGCGCCTGTTAAAGCCTTATGACGTGCACCTCCATTACATGGACCGCCACAAGCTTCCCGATGCGGTCGAGAAAGAGCTTAATCTCACGCATCACACCACGGTCGAGAGCCTCACCAAGGCTTGCGATGTCGTGACATTGAACTGCCCGCTGCATCCGGAAACGGAGCACATGATCAACGACACGTCACTCAAGAACTTCAAGCGCGGCGCTTACTTGATCAACACGGCTCGTGGAAAGCTCTGCGACCGCGATGCCATCGTCCGCGCACTCGAAAGCGGGCAGCTTGCCGGTTACGCGGGAGACGTCTGGTTCCCGCAGCCACCACCGCAGGATCATCCGTGGCGGACGATGCCGCATCACGGCATGACCCCGCACATTTCGGGCACGTCGCTTTCGGCACAGACACGTTACGCTGCCGGTACGCGTGAAATTCTCGAATGCTACTTCGAAAACAAGCCAATCCGGGACGAATACCTTATCGTGCAGGGCGGCAAGCTCGCTGGCGTCGGCGCGCATTCCTACAGCGCCGGCAACGCGACCGGCGGCTCGGAAGAAGCTGCAAAGTTCAAAAAGGTCTAAGCTGAAGATGCGGAAGCGCCGCCATCGCGGCGCTTCCGATTTCCTTTCAGACGACGGAGATCGCAATGCGCAGGGAAGAGCTGACGGAAAAGATCCTCGACATCAAGCGGGCGAAGGGCTGGACGTGGAAGCACATCACCTCAGAGATCGGCGGCATGTCCCCGGTTCTCGTCGTCGGCGCGCTGCTCGGCCAGATGAAGCTCGTAAAGCCGTTGGGGAAGAAGGCCGCCGCGCTGTTCGAGCTATCCGACGTCGAAGAGCGGATGTTGAACGAGGTGCCGTATCGAGGGACGACGATGCCGCCGACCGACCCGCTGCTCTATCGCTTCTACGAACTCGTCATGGTCAACGGCCCAGCTTGGAAAGCGTTGATCGAAGAGGAATTCGGCGACGGCATCATGTCGGCCATCGACTTCGACATGGACATCGAACGGCAGCCGAACGCTAAGGGCGACCGCGTTCGCATCACGATGTCGGGAAAGTTTCTGCCGTATAAATACTACGGCAACGTGCAAGGCATTCCGGAGGTTGGCTTCGCGGAAGAGTGAACCCTTGCTCTCGTCGCAGAGAAAGGCCCCGGCCCTAAGTTTGGGAATTTGGCCGAGGCCCTCAAAGGTCTGCATAGAGAATGTCAGGGTGCAACGACTCGAAATAGCTGTCGAGCTATTTTTATCATTAGCTGTGGATTTCTGCCGATAAGAGCGCAATCGCTACACGACGACGATGGCCGTGCGAATGCCGATGTCGCCCGCGTACAAACATGCTTAGTCGGTTTATTGCCTATGATGCAGAATCGTTCCTCATTTTTCGCGCTTCGGGAACGCGGGCGGTGGACATTGTCCGCGATGACAGAGGCGCTCGGCTTGTGCTACGTCCCGCTAAGTCCCAGCCCCCTCACCGCTCAAATTCCCGCATGCGCTTCTTCGCTCTTGGCCGTAAACGAAAGCCGCTCAGGTGGGCCGTCGCCGCCATTCGCGTCTACCGAAGCTCTCTGCGGCGGCTGCTTCGCGACAATACCTTTGTCCTCGTCTTGGCAGCCGCCTGCGTGGGAGCCGTGAGCGGAGCGGTTGCCTCGCTGATGATTGTCATTGCCGAAACTGGGCACACGTTCCTGTTTCGCCTTGCGCCCGGTGAGCGGCTGAGTTCGGCGACGCAATTGCCTTTCGTGCAGGTGTTGTTTGTCGTCACCCTGGGTGGCGTTTTCGTCGGAGCGACGTACTGGTATCAGTCACGGCTGCGGCATGCGATCGTCGATCCGATCGAGGCCAACGCTCTTTACGGCGGGCGCATGTCGCTCAAGGACAGCGCGTTCGTTGCCTTCCAGTCGCTTCTATCGAGCGGCTTCGGCCTGTCGCTCGGGATCGAGGGCGGCTTCACGCAAGCCGCCGGCGCCATTGGCTCGAAAGTCGGGCGGCTCTTGAACCGACGCCGGCACGACGTGCGAATGCTCGTCGGCGCGGGGGCTGCGGGCGGCATTGCGGGCGCGTTCGCTGCCCCGTTTGCCGGTGCAGCTTACGGCTTCGAACTCATTGTCGGAAGCTATACCGTTGCAACGCTCTCGCCGGTCGTTGCGGCCGCCGTCGCCGGGCATCTCGCGGCGCGCCTCCTAGTCGGACATTCCTATCATATCCCAATCACTCCGGATGGATTTGGCGGCGACGGATACGTGTTTCTGGCGCTTTTTATGGGCGTCGCGTGCGGGCTCCTGTCAGTCGGATTGATGAGGGGCGTGACGTGGGTCGAGCGCCTGTTTCGCCAGAGCGGAATCCGCGACGTCTTTCGTCCATGCTTCGGCGGACTCCTGGTCGGCGCAATGGCGATCTTCGTTCCCCATCTGCTCGGTTCCGGTCACGACGCCATGGCTTTCATCTTGCAGAACGGCTGGCCGCTTCCGTTGCTGTGCGTGGTGCTTGTCGGAAAGATCATCGCGTCTGCCTTATCCTTGGGTTCGGGATTCCGCGGCGGCCTTTTCTCGACGTCGCTCTTTCTTGGCGCGGCGACCGGCGCAATTGTCGGAAACCTCGGCGTCGACGCAGGAGTAGTCGCTCCGCACGACGTGGCGATCATGAGCCTCGTCGGAATGGCGAGCTTCGGCGCCGCGGTGGTCGGCGCACCGATGGCGATGGCCCTCTTGGCGCTTGAAGTCACCGGCGACTTGACGGTCGTCCAGCCGGTCTTGCTCGGCATTCTCGCCGCGACGATGACCGTCCGGCATGTGTTTGGATATTCGTTCTCGACGTGGCGTTTTCATCTTCGTGGCGAAGCCATCCTCGGCGGCGAAGACGTCGGCTGGGTCCGGCAGACGACGGCGCGCGACCTGATGCGCCGGGATTTGAACACGGTGCCGATTACGATGAGGCTTGCCGATTTTTGTTCGCGCTTCCCCATCGGATCGACCAAATTCGTCGCGGTCGCCGATCAAGACGCGGCTTATGCCGGTCTCGTGGACATTGCCGCGCTCCATGCCGATCTTCCGAGCGAAAATCCCGATGTCACCTTGGAACAGCTGAAGCCAGCGCTGCAGCACAGCAACGACTGGGTGATGGCGTCGACACGCTTCGACCAACTCGTGCATCTCTTCGAACAGCGGGAGACGGAACGTCTCATCATCGTCGACAACGAGACGTCGAAGCACGCGTTGGGATACATCACGGAAGCATTCGCGCTTCGCCGCTATCGCCAAGAACTCGAAGCCCGGCAGCGAGAGATCTTCGGAAACTGAACTGCGCTCAGCTTATCGGCGGCGATGCGCAGACGATAAGGACTCGTAATGCTTATGCGCAGCACCGCTCGCCCTGGGATTGCTCTTTAGTCCAAATTTCAGACAGCCATCCCGCTCCTCCGAGGCTATGGTGGCGCGCACTTGCCACACTCTTGCCACAAGACGGCTTTGGCGCACCGTAATCGGGCATATTGGGGTTGTACTGACATGGCTCAGATGCAGTATCGGCGGGACCCGAACTGAGAATAGGCAGAACGCCTTATCGGGACGGGCACGACCGAGAAGGGGCACAAAGCAATGAGAAAGCTGCTTTCGCTCATCGCGCTCAGCTGCGCGATGGCCATGGCATTTGGCGTCTACGCGCCCGGAGCGCGTGCTGGCGCGCTTACGAACAGCGTCCTGGCGCTAAAAGCCGACCAGGGCAACCTCATAGAAAAAGCACGGTATCGCTGCTGGTGGCGCAATGGATATCGCCGCTGCGGTTATCGGCACGGCTGGCGCCATCGCTATTACGGGCGTCACTACGGCTACCGACGTCACTACGGCTACGGATGGCGTCAGCGTCAGGCCTGGCGCAACCGCAATTGGCGCCAACGCTACTATGGCAGTGAAGACTATCCATATCGCCGTCACTACTACTACAATTCCTACAAGCGGCCGTATTATCGGCCCAACGCGGCGCGGCCGGGCTATTGCATCGGCTTGTGCTGGTGGTGATTGCATCTGACGACAGGATCGAACAGCGCCGGGGCCAGTGTCCCGGCGTTTTCGCGTCAAGAGCGCGTTGACGCAGCGAAGCTCGGCCATTCGAAATGCGGAAATTTGAAGGCTTGCCGCTAACGCTGTCGTGTGTGGCACCGCCGAAATGTCCAGTAATTCTGGGCTAAAATCGCATTTCAACGATCTTCGTCGCGGGTCTTGACGACGACCCTCAAGCCAATTCCAATGCTGCAGCGCAGAATTGCGCGACACGGGGAACTTTTAATGGCTTTCTCGAAGGGAAATTTCGTCTCCGGCGACGCTATGGCCGGCGCGCGGAGTGCGGTCCGACGCGTGGGGGTCCTTCTCGCGGCCGCGATGTGGTTCGCGGCGCTTGGCGGAGCCGTTATCGCTGGGGAGCGCGATTTCGGCGGCTTCGGGCCCGAGGGCCAGCGCATGCGCGAACAACTTTGGATCCTGCCGAGCGGCGAAAATGGACGGTCGCTGCGCGCGACGCTCTTTCGGCCCGACGAAGACCCCAAGTCGCCCGGAAAGCAATTTCCGCTCGTCGTGATCAATCATGGAACGGATGAATCGACCCGCCTCGCAGTCTCGATGCCGGTGTATTATTGGCTGTCGCGCTGGTTCGTCGAACGCGGCTATGCCGTCGTTCTTCCCCAGCGCCGCGGCCACGGCGCGACGGGCGGCACGTTGTCCGAGGCGATTGGCACATGCGCAAACCCCAACCACTTTGAATCCGGAAATATCGCTGCCGATGATATCGCAGCTACGATCAAATACATGACGGCGCAGCCCTTCATTGCCAAGGGCGGTGCGATCGTCGCGGGTATTTCCACCGGCGGATGGGCGTCCCTTGCGATCGCGGCGCGCAATCTTCCGCAGGTCCAAGCAATTGTGAATTTCGCGGGCGGGCGCGGCGGCCATGCCTATGGGCAGGCGAATGCGATCTGCGGAGAGAGCGATCTTCTGTCGGCGGCGCACCTCTATGGCAAGACGGCGCGGGAACCGACCATCTGGTTCTATGCTCGCAACGACAGCTATTTCGGTCCCGCTCTAGCGCAGACGCTTGCGGGTGCCTGGAGCAGCGGCGGCGGCACGGTCGAAGAACACATCCTTCCCGCCTATGGCGCTGACGGGCACACCATTGCCGACGACCGTCAAGGCTGGGATATCTGGGGACCGAGCCTCGACCGCTTCCTGACGAAGGTCCGCGGCAGCCAGGTACAGGTCGCGACGGAGCGCTCAGACCAACCGGCGACGAGCCTTGAAACATCGGCGATGGCCACAACCGGCGCGACGCGCTAGCGATCTCTTACTCGTCCGTCCGCGAAAAGCAGCGCGCCGACATTGATCTGGCGCTATCGACAAGACACGCCCCTGGATTTAGCGTAACGCTCGGTTCGTGCGAGAGAAAATTTTCGGCCAGCGCAACGCGTGTAGGCCATACGGAATGCGGTGAAATTGATCCAGGTGCGGCGAGAAATTTCAAGTGCGGTAAAATCAGGCCATGGCCGCTAGACCACGAAGTCCGGTTGCGTCGGCTTTAGCGGTCGCAATGAGGGACTTTGGACTGGGGTCATCGACCGTCCTCAGGATCGGCTTTCTTGCTCCCCTCACCGGCCCGCTCAAGGCCTGGGCCCTCCCCGGTCTCAACGGCAGCCTCATATGGATCGAGCGCGTCAACGCGGCTGGCGGACTGAAAGTCGGCAGCCGCCGTTATATGCTCGAACTCGTCCAGCATGACTCCATGTATGACCCGGAGCGGGCCCTCCAGGGCGCCAAGAAGCTGATCATGGAGGATGGCGTAAAGCTCATCCTGATGATCGGCGGTAACGATCTCACGACCGACGTTCGACGGCTGATCCAGCAACATCGGATGCTCGTCGCGACGCTTCTGCCGAGCGACCTGTCACCGGACGCGCCGACGCTCGTCGCGCCCAGCGAAGTCCATCCGATCTATAACGTCACCGGCGTCGAGTGGCTGAAGAAGACCCAACCCGCCATCAGGACGGCGGCGCTGTGTGCCCAGCGCGACCTTCTCGGCTTGCCCTCCGTCGCGACGTACCGGGCCGCATTCGAAGCGGCAGGCATCGAGTTGGTCGCCGAGCGACTGTTCGAACCGGATACCAGCGATTTCGCGCCGATCGTCGAAGAGTTGATGGCAAAAGAGCCGGACATCCTCTGCTGGGATACAGCCTACGAGCCGTTCGTCCACGCCCTGACGATTGAAGCCTACAAGCGCGGCTTCCGCGGGCGACTGCTGTCGTGCACGTGCGACAACTACCAAGAGCTGATCCGGCGCACGAGCCCGGAGTTCATGGAAGGGTTCGTGTTCCAATTTCCTGACTTCGACGATCCCCGCCTTAACGAGGGACACATCAACTTCGAAGATCCTGGGGCTTTCTACGACGAGTTCTGCCGGCGCTATCCGGGCACGTGGAGCGCGGTGTCGTGGGAATACGCCTCGACGCTCGAACTATGGAAATCAGCCGTGCAGCGCGCGCGTTCGTTCGAGCCTTTCTCGGTTCTCTCCGCCATGAAAATCGGCGGCATCGGCCAGCACGCCTTTGGGGAAGCGCGGTGGTGGGGCAAGGATCTTTTCGGCATCGACAACGCGCTGGTCGGCGACTGGCCGGTCGTCGCCATCGTCAACGGCAAGGCACGGATTCAAGAGTTCGGCTCGATTGCGGACTGGTGGTCGACGCACAGATCGACCCTCGTCAAGCACATGCGCGCGCTGAACCTGATGTGGGATCAGCGAGAGCATCTCGCGGCGTCCGCCGAGACGCTCGAACGCCTGACCGCTCAGGACTCGTAGATCATGTCTTCATGGGCATTCGCCACGTACAGCTTCATGATCTCGACAGCCGTCTCAAGATTGCGCCGCTCGATCGCATCATAAAGCGATCTAAAAAGAAGCTGAATTCCCTTGATCTTGGCGGGCGTCAGCACTTGGCGGCGAGCGGCCGCCCATTGGGGATGGCGGCGCACATCGTGCAAAATCGCATACATCGCGACGATGAGCGAATTGTGCGTGCCGCGCGCGATCGTCATCATGAATTCTTCTTCGAGCATCGCAAACGTATCGGATTCCGTCACGATGGCTTCGATGCGCTGCAACTGAGCGTGGAGGTCGGCGACATCGCGCGTCGACATATAGATCGTCGCCAAGCGGGTCATTTCAGGTGCAAGGATCGAACCGGCGATGTTCATGGCAAACGGAGACGCCGTTTCCGCAAGCTGGTCGATGTTGAGATAGGATGACGGGCCAAGCGCCGCGTTTCCATTTATTGCTGGTTTGCGCTGATAGGAGACGAACGTGCCGCTGCCGGGTCGGCGCGCAATGATGTCGTAGACCGACAGAAACTCAAGCGCTTGGCGAACCGTCGCGCGGCTGTCGCCAAAGGCGTCGGCCAAATCGCGCTCGGCGGGAATGCGCGTTCCAAAGGGAAATTCTCCGGACGCGATACGGGCGAAGAGGCGCGTCGCGATCTCTTTCACGCGCGGCGTAACAAGGGGATGGCGCGAGACGTCATCAATCCAAGGCGGCGCTTCAAGATCATAGGTTTCTAACATCATTCGAACTCAAGTTGATGGCGCGAACTGGCAGAGGTGTTCGTCTGGTCTTTGCCAAGGAAACCAGCGGAATTGATCATCTGGGGCCCCAGGAGAACCGTCAGCGTTACGGCGCTCTCCAATTGCGCGCACTCTTCCGAAAGAGCAGCGGCAAAGGTCTGCCGGCGGGTGGAGATTTCCGCGAGCTTGTCGGCATAAATCGCAAGAATGCCGGCGCCCCCGGCCGATCCAGCGGATAATGAAAGCTGACGGGCCTCGGGCGAGGTCGCCCCCAAAACTTCGGCAAGCGTGACGCGCAATGCGACCGCGAGACGGGCAACGGTTTCGGGCGCACTGTTCTGCATATCGACCAGTGCGCGATTGAATTGCACTATCGCGAGAGCGGATTCGGCGAGGCGGCGATATCGCTCTCTGCGCGCATTGATCAAAGCCTCGGGAACGGTCGCCGCAAGGCGAAGGTGGAACGACGAGCTTGCACCGGTCATCGGCACATCGAGCGTCGCGATCGCCGCGATAACTTTTTGCCAGGACCGCTCGGCGGCATCGAAGCACTGCTCCGCTTCATGCTCATGACCGAGAAGCAGGCGCGCCGCGCCGGCATTCGAGCGACTCGCGGCGCTTAAGGGATCGAACTCACGGCCGCCGATGGGTAGGGCAGCATCGGCTTCGAGCCAGCAGCGCGCCGCCTCGCCGAAGCGCGCGCGAGACACGCGCTCGATCCCGCGCACGCTCGATTCCATCCATAAATTCTGAGCCTTGCTTGCCGTTACGCTCTGCATCGCGATTGCGAAAATCTCTCTCGATCTTACTCACCGGCTCCAATGGTTGCTTGTCCGGGACCAAAAAGCAACCGGGTTAAACCAATTCGCTCCAATTTAGGTTCGCAATTGCGATATGTGCTATAAGCCCCACCCATCGCGATAGAATATGCGTTTTGTGCCTGCGAAATAGTCAAACCGCGTTTCCTGATGGTGATTTTTTTGACTTGCAGGTCACTCGCGATCCCCTACCATGGCCGGCGTTGGGTGATTGCGGTAATTTCTGGTTTAAATTGGTTTCCGGCATACTTTCATCCGGTTGCCTTTGACCAAAGCACTGCCCGACGGAGCTTCGCAGCACTTTCGCCATCGATCGTTGGGCACCCTGTTGTTCCAGCGCCGAGACCGGAAGTTGCTCGAAAATGCATCACCGGACAGCAACAGTCGGGAGCGACTATGGCGATAGAAACTGGAACGCTTACTGCGGACGGGCAAAGCGCCTCGTCCGGTCAACTTGTTAGAGCCATTGACTGGAAGGGAGCTTTTTGGGTCGCCAGCGGCGTTCCGGCGCTCGTCTTGTTTTCGATCGGTGGCATAGCCGGAACCGCGGGCAAGCTCGCCTTCGTCGTCTGGACGGTCTCCATGATCATGGGGTTCCTCCAGTCGTTTACCTATGCCGAGATCGCCGGTCTCTTTCCGAACAAGTCCGGCGGCGCCTCGATCTACGGTGCCACCGCTTGGCTTCGCTATTCGAAACTGATCGCGCCGCTCTCGGTCTGGTGCAACTGGTTCGCCTGGTCGCCGGTTCTTTCGCTCGGTTGCGCCATTGCCGCCGGTTATATTCTGAATGCCGTCGCGCCCATTCCGGTCTTTACCGATAAATCACCGGAGGTCGTCTCCTGGCTTGCCGATCCGACCCACGCCGGCAAAGTGGCAGCTGATGCCATCACCGCCGTCACTACGCTGCATACGCCCGCGATTCAGGCCTTCAATGCCTATAGCGTGGCAATCCCGGGCCTCGGCACGCTGAACTTCAACTCGTCGTTCTTCATTGGCGCCTTGCTGATGCTGATCGTCTTCGCCATTCAGCACCGCGGTATTCTCGGAACGGCGAGCGCCCAGAAGTATATCGGCCTTCTCGTCATCATTCCGATGTTGATCGTCGGCATCGTGCCGCTGTTCAACGGCGGCTTCCATGCGGCCAACGTCGCCGGTCCCTATTTGCCCGGTGTCGGTGACAACGTCGGCTGGACGATGTTTCTAGGCGCCATGTTTATCGCCGCCTGGTCGACCTACGGCTTCGAAACGGCCGTTTGCTATACGAGCGAATTCCGCAATCCGAAGACCGACACCTTCAAGGCCATCTTCTACTCGGGCCTGCTTTGCCTGCTGCTTTACATCCTGGTGCCCTTCACCTTCCAGGGCGTCCTTGGCGTGGACGGCATGAAGGACCCCGGCATCGTCGCCGGCACCGGCGTTGCCGACGCCATGGCCAACATGGTCGCTGGCGGCAATCTGATCATTAAGGAGATCTTCGTCGGCCTGATGATCCTGGCTCTCGTCCTCGCCATCATGACGGCGATGGCGGGTTCCTCGCGCACCCTTTACCAGGGTTCGGTCGACGGCTGGCTGCCGCGCTATCTGAGCTACACCAACTCGCACGGCGCGCCGACCCGCGCCATGTGGACCGACCTGGTCTTCAATCTCTTCCTGCTCGCGATCGCCTCCGACTCGGCCGGCTACTTCTTCATTCTCGCCGTGTCCAACGTCGGCTACATCATCTTCAACTTCCTGAACCTCAACGCCGGATGGATGCATCGCGTCGACAGCGGCCATATCGAGCGTCCCTATCGGGCGCCGAGCTGGCTGATCGGATTGAATACGATCCTGGCCTTCGTCAACGCGCTGTTCATGGGCGCCGGCGCCAAGGTCTGGGGCTATTCGAACGCGCTCTGGGTCGGCTTTGGCTTTGCAGCGCTCATCATCCCGGTCTTCGCCTTCCGCCACTATGTGCAGGACAAAGGCCATTTCCCGGCCGGCGCCCTCGAGGACATCGGCTTGACGGGGCAGGATCTCGGCGTGCGCAAGGCCGGCGTGCTGCCATACTTGGCGCTTCTCCTAGGGCTCGTCATCGTGCTCGTTTCCAATTGGTTCTTCCAACTGCCTGCATAGAGAAAGAGCAAACCGGGGCGGTTTTCACAGCCGCTCCGGTCTGCTCAAATGGATTTCCGCGGGCTTCCGTCAGAAAGCCCATCGGAACTAGGGAGCACTTGATGACGATCAGCACGAATAAAAGCCGTCCGATCTATCCGGGCCTCAGTCCGGATCTCAACGCCCGAAGCAATCTCATCGTTTGCGACAAGGCGGGAGCCGCCGCCGTCTCGGAATTGTTGGCACGCGCCGACGCCACCTTCGCGAAACGCACAACCGTCTTCGTCGCCGATACGCTGAGCGACGGCGACATGACAACGCTCGCGACGGATATCGCGCCGGCTGCGATCGAATTTCTGCCGACGCTCTCAGCCGCCATTGCGCGCTTACGCGAAATCCTCGACGCGGCCCCCATGGGCGTGCGGCTTTACGCGGCTGGCACCGAACCACTGATCGGCTCGGTGGTGCAGGCCGGCGCCGATTATTCGATCGATCATCTCTCAATCAAAACCGAGCATCGCGGCTCGCTGATGCGCCGCGTGCAATGCGTGCATTGCAAAGGATTTACTGAGAACGTCACAACCAATCCCGTGACCTGTTCGCACTGCGGCCTGACACTCATGGTGCGTGATCACTATTCGCGACGGCTCGCGGCATTCCAGGGCGTATGTATCGACGCCGAAGTTCCCGGCGATGTTCCAGAAACGGAGGCGATTTATCAATGAGCGGATCTCTTCTACGCCGGGTTCGCGTTGCCGAGGTCGAGCGCGTCGCCAATCGCATCAAGCGCTTTCGCTTCGTCGATATCGATAATGCGCCGCTTTCGGTATTTTCGGGCGGCTCGCATATTTCCGTCGTCATGCATTCGGGCGACAGGCTGATGCGAAATCCCTATTCGCTGATGAGTTCGCCGATCGATACATCGAGCTATCAAATCAGCGTTCTCCATTGCGGCGACGACTCGCGTGGCGGTTCGAAGTTCATGCACGAGAACGTCGCGGTCGGCACGGAACTCGAGATCAGCGAGCCGCTTAATCTGTTCCCCCCGGTCAAGCTCGCAAAGAGGCATGTTTTTGTCGCGGGCGGCATCGGCATCACGCCGTTCATGTCGATGATGAACGAACTTGACGGGCTCCATGCCGACTTCGAGATGCATTATGGCGTCCGGTCGCTCGACGAAGGCGCGTACTGTAAATATCTGCAATCGCGGTATGGCTCGCGGATCAACATATATCGCCAAGATATGGGTCAGGTGATTCCGCTTGAGAGCATTCTCGGCGATCAGCGTCTCGGCACGCATATGTACGTCTGCGGTCCGAAGCCGATGATCGATTGGGCACTACAGACGGCGGAGCTTCTCGGCTGGCCCGCTGAGAACGTTCATTCCGAGCAATTCAGCGCGCCGCCGCTCGGCAATCCGTTTGTCGTCAAACTCGCGAAATCGGGGCGCGAGATTCCTGTTAAGGGACATCAAAGCATTCTCGAAGCGGTCGAAGAGCACGGCGTCGACGCGCCGTTCCTGTGCCGTGGCGGCGCGTGCGGCCAATGCGAAACGGGCGTCATCGCGTGCGATGGCTACATCCAGCACAACGATCACTTCCTGACCGAACCGGAAAGGGTCGGCGGCAAGAAAATCATGATCTGCATGTCCCGCATTCAAACCGGATCGATAACGCTCGACCTTTGACCGGCATCTTTCAATTCAGGTTTTTCAGGAGACCACGGCATGACGCTGACGTTCAAAGACGAGACGTTTCGAGACGATTTCACCTATTCGAACAGTCCGTCCACGATACGGCGGTTTCCGTTTCCGTTCATCGAAGACAAATACAGATACTCGGTGAACATCGAGCCGCATACGCCGGGGCCGAAAGGTTCGGTCTACGAGTACGCCTTCGATATCGACGAGCATTATGTTTCGGAGATGCGCGACCGGGCGATGGTTCTCGACGCCGATCCGGGCCGTTGCCAAGCATTGGCGCACATGATGCCAGCGCAATGGGACATGCTCGAACTCATCATGACGTCGCTCGCACGGGATTATCCCGACCTCTTCACGCTCGAACGTGACGGCGCGCACTGGCACTGGATCAATCGTCCGCTCGGCATCGATCAGAAATTCACGTTCGGTGAGGTGAATACCCTCCCCTATGAACCGATGGAATACATTGGCCGCCAGACGCAGGGCGACTTCTCGCTCCAAGATCAGCGCGACAACCAGCTCTGGATGGACGCCGGCATCATCACATCGCAGGCCGATTGGTCGCTCGATTTCGATGTCGGCATGAACTTCTTTGAATGGCACGGCCCCGTGCCGCTGGCACACGAGGCTGGCGTCTTCGAACGGGCGTTGAAGTTTCTTCTCAACTTGCAGATCGGCAGTCCCGTTCGCCGCCTCAACTGGACGATGACGATCAATCCGCGCCTCGATACGAGCCCCGAAAATTATCACAAGTGGGGCAAAGACCGGACAACGATCACGCCGGAGAACGTCGGCAAAAAGCTGCATCTGCGCGTCGAGCTGCAAGGTCTTTTCCGGCTTCCGCGCTCGAACGCGATCATGTTCTCGATCCGCGGCTATCTGATGAGCCTCGAACAGATCGTCACCGTGCCGAAGTGGGGCCGTCGACTTCCACGCGTCCTCGCGACGCTGCCGCCGGAGCTCGTCGATTACAAGGCTCTCGGCCGGTATCGCGCGACTGCGATCGATTGGCTGTCAAAATACGACGACGGCGCCCCCACATCGCCCGGCGGCGGACCCGACTGAGCGCGTATCGATAAAAAACGTCAACCACAACCAGTCAAGACCCAATCCAAGAGGTAATGCTCATGTCCTTAGCCCACCTGCCCCGGCAATCCATCCTGAACGATCGCCACCTGGCGAACGGCGCCGACCTCAATTCGGTGTCATGGAACAACATGCCGTTGCCGCAGACCTACAAGACCGACCCGAACGACGAGGTCGCCGCCGTTCGAAACACCGCGGGACTGTTCGACGTCTCGTCGCTGCAGATGATCAATGTTTCCGGACCAGAAGCCACAAAGCTTCTGAACCATCTGCTGACCTCTGACGTGTCGAAGGCCAAGCCCGGCGATTCGCATATTTCGAATATCGTCGATGAGAACGGCGGCTTGATCGACGACGTTCTCATCTACGTCGACAGCCCGACCGAGTATCGATTGTCTCATGGGGCGGGGACGCTCGAAGCGGCGATTTTCGCGCTCGCGCCCAAGTACGACGTCAAGGTCGAGAAGGACGACGATACGCATATCCTGGCGTTCCAGGGGCCGCTGTCGCTCGAGATTCTCGCGCCGCATACGCCGATGGACCTCGCCAAGCTCGGCTATTTCAAGCACGGAGCGACGACGCTTTTCGGTACGCCCGTTCGCCTTGCGCGTGGCGGCTATTCGGCGGAGCGCGGCTACGAAGTTTTCTGCACCGCCAAAGACGCTCACAAGATGTGGGATTCCATCCTGGAAGCGGGCAAGGACAAAGGCGTCATACCTGTGTCGTGGGCTTGCCTCGACATCGTGCGGGTCGAAGGCGGTCTCCTGTTCTTCCCCTACGAGATGCCGCACGGCGACACGACGCCTTGGGAAGTCAAGGCCGACTGGACCGTCGATATGTCGAAGCCGGATTTCATCGGCAAGGCGGCGCTCGCGGAGAAGAAGGGCAAGGAACGCTCGTTCGTTACGGGCCTCGAGGTCGACACGGACCGCGCCATCGAACCTGGCGCGAAGATCACCGCCGATGGCAAGGACGTCGGCGTCGTCACCAGCACGACCTATAGCAAGTACCTCATGAAATCCCTGGCGATGGCGCAAATCGATCCGGCCTACACCAAGCTCGGGACGCCGCTCGTTATTCACGACAAGGGTGATTTCGCAGCGACCGTGGTGAAGATGCCGTTCTACGATCCGCTTCGGCTTCGCACGCACCCGCGTGACGGAAGCTGATCGCATTTTTCTCAATTCAGAAACATAAACACGGACATTGTCGGAAGGACACGAAATGGCAGAACGCATAGCGATTATCGGCGCCGGCCCGAGCGGCATGGCGGTTTTGCGCGCATTCGAAAGCGCCCGGAAGAACGGCGCGGAGATCCCCGAGATGGTCTGCTACGAGCGGCAGGCCGACTGCGGCGGCATCTGGAACTACACTTGGCGCACTGGCACGGATGAATTCGGCGAGCCCGTTCACGCCAGCATGTATCGATATCTCTGGTCGAACGGCCCGAAAGAAGCGCTCGAATTCGCGGACTACTCATTCGAGGAACACTTCGGCCGGCCGATCCCATCGTTCCCGCCGCGCGCTGTGCTGCACGACTACATCAAGGGCCGCATCGAGCGCAGCGGCATCATGCACTACATCAAGATGAGCCACACCGTGCGCGGCGTGACCTATAACGACGAGACGGGCAAGTTCACGGTCACGGTCAAGGACCTCGTGGCCGACACGCTCACGTCTTCGGAATTCGACTACGTCTTCTGCGGCAGTGGCCACTTCTCGACGCCGAACATTCCTGAATTTCCGGGCCTCACAAAGTTTCTCGGACGCACACTGCACTCGCATGACTTCCGCTCGGCGGACGAGTTCGCTGGGAAAGATGTTCTTTGCGTGGGCGCCAGCTATTCGTCGGAAGACATCGGCATTCAGTGCTACAAGTACGGTGCCAAGTCCGTCACGTTCTCGTTCCGCACACGCGCGATGGGATTCAAATGGCCGGCACGCATGGACGAAGTGCCTTTGCTTGAAAAGGTCGAAGGCAAGACCGCATTCTTCAAGGACGGCACGACGAAAGACGTGGACGCGATCGTTCTGTGCACGGGCTACCTGCATCATCACCCGTTCATGGATGACTCGCTGCGCCTCAAATCGCGCAACCGCCTCTATCCGCCGAATCTCTACAAGGGCATTTTCTGGATCGACAATCCGAAGCTGATGTACATCGGCATGCAGGACCAGTTCTACACATTCAACATGTTCGACGCGCAGGCGTGGTATGCGCGCGATGTCGTTCTCGGCCGCATCAAATTGCCGTCGAAATCGGATATGTTCGAGGACATCCAGAAGTGGACGGAAATGGAAGAGGCCATTCCGGACGCCGAGGGTGCGATCGACTTCCAGACGGAATACATGCGCGATCTATTGGCGCCGACCGACTATCCCCGCCTCGATGTCGACGCCGTCGCGAAGATGTTCAAGGAGTGGGAACATCACAAGATGGAAGACATCCTGACGTACCGTGACCGCTCGCATAAGTCGGTGCTGACCGGTACGCAGGCGCCGATCCATCATACCCCCTGGATGAAGGCGGCTGATGATTCCATGGAAGCCTTCCTCAACCAGCCAGGAACCAAGGTGGCTGCAGAATAGCCGCCTTCGATACTTCAACAACCGATCGTGGACCGATGGCTTTCTGACCGTCGGTTCACTATCGCTTCAGCGAGATGAGGACAACATGAGCGACAGTGTTCTGACGTCCCCCGCACGACCCAAGCTTTTCGTTCCGGGCCAGTCTTCGCTGGAGCCCGGAGTCGAGCGCTATGTTTTGAAGGGCGGCGGCACAGCCGTATACGAACTCGATAAGGGCGACCGAGTCGAGATCACTCCGCTGGAGGGTGGGCAGACCGTCGAAATCGCGGCGTTCGCGCCGGGCGGCAAGAGCGATCTCGGCGCACTCGGTCTCAAGGGCAAGGACAAGCCCGTAGGAATTCAGAAGTCGCTCGAAGCCGACAGCGAGGACGCTCAGCGCGTTCGCTTCGGGCTTTTCCGGCGCGGGCTCGATATCGGACGGGTGAAGGCCGCACGCGTGCTTGGCCCTGATTCCGTTCCCGGCGACGTCGTTTCGCTGCAGGCCGAGAAATCGGTTCTCGTCGTTATCGGAGCGCCCGCTGAGCCGATGATTGTCTGGGACCAGACGCCCGCGACCGATGTCCTTGTTTTCATTCAGCGTGCTAATCCGAAGCTTCTCAACGAAGCGAAGCTTCCCGATCCGATCGCGGAACCTCGCCTCGACATCCGTATCAACATTGCGAGTGCGGAGAGCTTCGAAGTTCACGCCGGAGAATACATTCAGATCATCGACGTCCAGGGCCGGCAATGCTCGGACTTCCTCGCTTTCAACCGCAAGGAACTCGATAAAGGCAACGTGCTTGGCCTCGATTCCACCACGACGCGGTCGATGATCGGCACCGCCTATCCGAAACCTGGTCTCTTTTCCAAGTTCTTCGACAGGGATCGCAATCCGCTCGTCGAAGTCGTTCAGGATACAGTTGGGCGGCACGACACGTTCAATCTCGCCTGCACGACGCGCTACTACGAGGACATGGGCTACTTCGGCCATCCGAACTGCACGGACAATTTCAACGATGCGCTGAAGGACTACCCGATCGGAAGCTACAAAGGCTGGCCGGCGATCAACTTCTTTTTCAACACCAACGTCGATAGCCATAACAACATATGGTCCGACGAGCCGTGGTCGCGTCCCGGCGACTACGTGATGATGCGCGCGCTGACGGATCTCGTCTGCGGCACCTCTGCTTGCCCCGCCGATATCGATGCGTCGAACGGCTGGAATCTCACTGAAATACACGTTCGGGTCTACCCGAAGGATACCCCGTTCAAGCGCGCGATCGGATACAGAATGGCATCGGATGCTCCACTTCAGCTGACAAGAGAATCGGGATTTCACCCGCGCACGTCGGCTCTCACCCGTAACTTCGGCGACTATCGCGGTTTCTGGGTTCCGCATTGCTATGCGAACGCGGGTGCAATCGAAGAATATTGGGCGTGCCGCGAGCGGGCCGTCATCATGGATCTATCGCCGCTTCGGAAGATGGAAGTGCTCGGGCCTGATTCCGAGCAGTTCCTGCAAGGCATCATCACACGCGACGTTCGCAAACTGTCTGTGGGTCAGATCTACTATACGCCGATGTGCTACGAGCACGGCGGCATGGTCGACGACGGCACGCTATTCCGACTGGGCGAAAACAACTTCCGCTGGATCGGCGGCGATGACGCGAGCCTCATCTGGCTGAAAGAGCAGCTGGCGAAGACCAACTATAAAGTGACACTCAAGACGGCAACGTCCGAACTCAACAACGTCGCCGTTCAGGGGCCGAAGTCGCGCGAGATCCTGCAGCAGATCATCGAGACGCCGCCGGGCCGGCCGACGATGCAAGAACTCGGCGTTTTCCGCTTCACTGTCGGACGTATAGGCGGCGTTGCGGGCATTCCTGTTCTCGTGTCTCGCACGGGATATACCGGCGAACTTGGGTTCGAGGTCTTCTGTCATCCGAAAGATGGGCCTGCCGTGTGGGATGCGATCATGACGGCCGGCGCGCCGTTCAAGATCCAACCGTTCGGCTTTGACGCGCTCGATATGGTGCGTATCGAAGCGGGGCTCGTTTTCGGCGGCCACGACTTCGATTCCACGACCGATCCACTCGAAGCCGGCATCAGCTTCACGGTGCCGACCAAGAAGGAAGAGGACTACATCGGCAAGGCGGCCATCGAGAACCGCCGCGCCCATCCCATGCGCAAACTCGTCGGGCTCGAAATTGCCGGCAACGAAAAGCCGTCGCATGGAGATCCGGTTTACGTCGGCAGGGCGCAGGTTGGCATCGTGACGAGTGCGATGCGGTCGCCGCTACTGAAAAAGACCTTGGCATTCGCGCGCGTCGAGGCCGTACATTCGGAAAACGGTACAGCGCTGGAAATCGGACGCCTCGACGGATTGCAGAAGCGTTTCAAGGGGACAGTTGTGCCATTCCCGTTCTACGACCCGAAGAAAGAGCGCGTCCGGATGTAAGCGGCGCATGACTATCATGCAAATCGCGGCCGAGGAGCCTCTCGGCCGCGATTTTTGTTTGCGGCCAGTGTTGCATCGGGTGTGTCCGAGGGGTAAACGCGCCAGACCCCCCATGCGGCAGCCGCGACGGAGACGCAGATGTTCAAAGCGATCCTGATCGAAAGAAGCAGCGAACGGTCCGGTCCTCGCGTTGCGGAACTCGATAAGTCGGCGCTGCCCGACGGCGACGTTACGGTTCGCATCAGCCATTCGACGCTCAACTACAAGGATGGTCTCGCGATCACGGGCAAGGTTCCGGTCGTGCGCTCGTTCCCGATGGTGCCCGGCGTCGATTTCGCGGGCGTCGTCGAAGAGAGCACGGACCCGCGCTTCATGGCGGGCGACGCGGTGGTGCTCAACGGCTTCGGCGTTGGCGAAGGCCACTGGGGCGGCCTTGCGGAATATGCGCGCGTCAAAGGCGATTGGCTGATCCCACTTCCTGAAGGCATGAGCCCGGCGCGAGCGATGGCGCTCGGCACTGCAGGTTATACGGCGATGCTATGCGTCATGGCGCTCGAAAAGCAGGGCGTCACGCCCGGCAAAGGCGAGATCATCGTGACAGGCGCAGGCGGCGGCGTCGGCGGGGTTGCGGTCCTTCTGCTGTCGCATCTTGGTTATGACGTTGCGGCTTCGACGGGACGCCCCGAAGAAGCCGACTACCTTAAAGGGCTTGGCGCGAAGGCGATCATCGAACGCAAAGAGCTTTCGGCGGCGGGCCGACCGTTGCAGAAGGCGAGATGGGCAGGAGCGGTCGACAGCGTCGGCAGCCACACGCTCGCGAACGTCTGCGCGCAAATGCAGGACGACGGCGTCGTCACCGCATGCGGACTTGCTCAAGGCCTCGATTTTCCAGCAAGCGTCGCGCCTTTCATTCTGCGCGGCGTGATCCTTGTCGGCATCAATTCGGTTTACCGTCCGCTTACCGACCGCGTCGAAGCGTGGGGACGCCTTGTACGCGAAATCGACTTCGCGAAGCTCGACGGCATGACGCGGACGATCCCGCTATCACAGGCCATCGACGCGGCGCGCGACCTGATCGCCGGCAAGATCCGTGGCCGTCTCGTCGTCGACGTTTCCGCATAATTTTCGATCATACCTCTGACCGGCAAGCTCGACGGCAAACCGAATTAAGGAATTCAAGATGCATCTGGTGCAAGACGCGAATGCTCCGCCCTCACCGGCGATCAGTTTCGATAAGTTCCTCGCTGTCGATATCCGCGTCGGCACCATCGTCGCGGCGGAACCGTACCCGGAAGCGAAGAAGCCCGCGCTGAAGCTCAGGATTGATTTCGGAGGTGGCATCGGCGTCAAGCAATCGAGCGCGCAGATCACGCGGCACTACGATTGGGCCACACTCGTTGGACGACAGGTTGCGGCGGTCGTGAATTTTCCACCGCGGCAAATCGGAAAGTTCATGTCGGAAGTTCTGACGCTTGGCTTTCCCGATGAGAACGGCGAAGTCGTCATGTTCGCGCCGGACATCAAAGTCCCAAACGGCGCGCGACTTTTCTAAGAGTTTGAACGCAAATTCATTTGCGCCTTCGGCGGGTCTTACGCTGGATCCCCGGCCGTCGACGCGCCAATGGCGCGCTCGGCCGAGGATGACGAGCGTCAATTATTTCTTCACGTGGCCGATGGCCCAGACGTAGGCGGCGACGGCTTTCACTTGGTCGCGGGTCAGGTCAACGCCACCCAGCGGCGGCATCGCGCCTGCGTGCGCCTTCGGCGTCTCGACGCCTTCCATGATCGTCTTGGTGAGCCCAGCGATGCTACCATCGCTCCACAGCCAAGTTCCGGCGGTCAGATCGGCACCGACGGGGCTACCGACGCCACCCGCACCGTGACATCCGGCGCACGTCGCGCCCGCCACATCGCCGTCGAAGATTTTCTTACCGAGCGCGACCTCGTCTGCGGTCGAACCGGGAGGAACGGGGAGCGCAGCCGTCGCGCCGGCATCGGGATGGACGCCTTCGGGTGGCAGGACGTTTTTGTCACCCGATGCCTGGACCTGAACTTCGGGCGCGGCGTCGAGTTCTTTAGAGTTCGGATCGCCGACGTAAGTGATGCGCCAGATGCGGCCCGCGGTGTCGTCCGAGACGCAAAGCGAACCGTCCGACGAGACGGCAAGGCCAGATGGGCGATGCGGAGCGCTGCCGGGATCCTTGTGTGTTCCGGCGAAGCCATCGGCGAAAACGATAAACTTGCCCGTCGTCTTGCCGTCCGCGAACGGCTGATAGACGACGTTGTACCCACCCTGCGGACCCGGCGCGCGATTCCATGAGCCGTGGAAGGCGATGAACATGCCGCCGCGATAAGACTCAGGGAAAGCGGTTGCCTTGTAGATCTTCATGTCGTTCGGCGCCCAATGCGCGGGGAAGATCGCGACGGGGCCGAGCTTATCGCCGCACACGCCGATTTTCTTGCCGCCATCACCGCCGTATTCCGGCGCGAGAACGAGCTTTTGCTGCATGCCATCGTAATAACAGTGCGGCCAGCCGTAATCACCGCCGGCTTTCAGTTCGACGACTTCTTCCGCCGGGAGGTCGAAGCCCTGCTGGGCGGTGTATTGCTCGGGCCAATCCTCGTGCAACTGATCGCGGCCGTGCTGGGTCAGGTAGAGCTTGCCCGCCGTATCGAAGTCGAAGCCTTCGCCGTTACGGATGCCTGTCGCGTAGCGCTCAGCGGCAGAAAATTTCTGATCGAGCTTGTTGGCGTCGTATTTCCAGACACCCGCGCGCGTCTCTTGCTCGACGCAAGGGTCATTGCCTTTCGAATGCGGCATGCGGTTCTTGATTTCGCAGGTGTTGGTAGCCGAACCCATGCTGACGAATAGATTGCCAATCGTGTCGATTATGAAAGGATGCATCGGGTGGTCGCCGGTGATCGGGATACCAGACAGCACCGTCTCGCCCTTCCCTTCGGGCGCGATCTCGCCAGCCTTCAACGGATAACGCACGATGCGGTCGTTGATCTCGGCGTAGACGAAATTCTTGTAGAGATAGATGCCGGTGCCGCCTTTGCCGCCCTCGGCCGGCGTCTCGCCGAAGCGTTTGACGACGTCGGCTATTCCGGCGCCCTTCGTATCTTTCAGGGCGACAACGAAACCGCCAGCGGGCAGATCGTTGTTCTTGTAGTAAACGCCGCTCCACGTATTGACGTAGACGGTGCCGTCCGGCGCGACCGCCATCTGCCGGGCGTGACCGATTTTGTCCGCGAAAATCGTAGCGCAGAAGCCTTTGGGCAAACTTAGGCCGCCGTTGTCTCCTGGACATTCGGCAGCAAGCGATGATGTCGCTCCGGTGAATTGCGTCACAAACGCGAGCGTAAGTGCTAGCGGTGCCGCGGACGCCAGCGTGCGCATCGTTGCAGCAAGTTGCATGATCATTCTCCTGGAAGTCGGACTTCGGAGTCGGGGTCCATACAAGGACCCCGAAACCCAATTCAGTTGCCGAGAGATATCGGCACGGCTTGGAAGGGAAGCGTGGGCGGTCCGCTTTGCTTGGCAGCGAAAAGGTGGCCAAGTTGCCCCTCGCCGACCCAAATCGTATTACCCACCTTCGCAACGGATGTCGGACCGTTAAGGCCATCCTTCAAGGATTCGATATCGACTTTATCACCATTCACCGTCACGCGATCGACCGTACCGCCGCCTTCGGCCATCAAGAATGTATTGCCGGTAAGCTGACGCAGGGCGTCGGGGTACTTAATAGGTCTCGACGTTTCAAGCTTCGTGACGGCGCCGGGCACGCCATCCTTCAACGTGATCCGGATGAACTCGTTGCCGCCGTAGGTATTGACGTAAAGATTGCCGTCGTCGCCGAGCGCAATGCCGTCGAGGCCAGCGCCATTCTTGGGTGCGAGCAAATCATTTTCGAACCAGATCTCGAGGTCCTTGGCGCCCGGCTTCAAGCGCAGAATTTGAGGTGCTGCCGTGTTGGTCACGTACGTCGTTCCGTCGGGAGCGATCACCATGTCGTTGCAGACATGAGCGTTGCCCGGAAACGCCGCGCTGAATTTTCCTTCACCCGTGGCGAGATCGAAGCCTTTCAGGTGAGCGCCGGGAACGGAACTCGGACCGGGAATACCCATGCCGGATATGTCGTTCGAACACACCCACAAAGTATTGGTTTTCTCATCCACCAGAACGCCAAACGTGTTGCGCGTATCGAAAGCGCCGGGCTTGATCCACATCTCGGCTTTCGATGCGCCGGGCTTGACGCGCGCGACACCGCCTGACCCGACGCTGCTGATGTAAATCGTGCCGTCGGACGCCGCCGACATGCTCTCCGGATAGGCTTGATCGCCCGGAATCTCGATCGGCTTCAGTTCGTCTGCCGTCGCCTGGGTGGCGAACGCGAGCGCGCAGCCAACAGCAATTGCCGTTGCCCAGCCCTTATGTTTCGACTTCATCATGGTTCCTCCCGTTGCCGCCATGGGGTCCCATTCGGAACCGCACTTTTTTGAAGTATATTTTAAATTATACACGACATATAATGAGCGTATGAAGGACGAAAACGTATCATATTCGGGCGCGGCCTTTGCTCAACGCGAGACACAACGCGAAGATCCATCAGTGCGTGATCAATTCGATTTCTTTTTCAACGGCGATCGCAATCGATTCGGAGAGTTCATCGGCCTTCTTGCGCGGCAATGAGAAACTGACGCCGAAGCCATCGGTCGTCCGAAGCGTCAGGATCACAAGGGACGGATCGATGGACTGCTCGACCACCCGGGATTCCAGCGGATACGTGAAACGGCATCCGGAATCTCCGTACTGGCGGCGGATCGCGGCGTCGATGAGGTTCGGCAGGGTCATGGCCAGCATGCCGAGCTGTGCGACCTGAAGATTGAGTTCGACGGGGGAGCCCTTCGTATCAACGACATGCAGAGTTACGCTGCGGCCATCGCTTTCGATGTCGAATTCCGTAAGATCCTGCACGTCGATGTGCATACGTTCCTCCGATAACCGCGTTCAGATCTTCCCGCCACCGCCCGTCGTTATAGTCCATCAACTATCTCGAATCCATCGCCAAAAAGGCGCCTCGCCGCGCGCGGCGGAGGTCCGAGTGTCACGCTCGGCACAGCGACCGGCCGACGTTTCCGCTAGACGAGCCTATGACGCGCAACTGTGGTATTCTATATGCGCATAGCGTTTCGGACATCTGGAGCCGTGACATGCCGCAATCTTCTCTGCCGACGTTCGCCTTAGCTCTTGCGACTACGAGCGGAGCCTTACTCTCCGCCCTCTCCGGTCCATCATTGGCGGCGTCGGGTGATCGCATCGGCGATGCGGTCGTGATCACCAATATCGTCATGGCGGATTTCGCCAAGGAGGAACGCAAGCTCGCGCGCGGAGACAACGTCCGCCAGGACGACATCATCGAGGTCAATACCGACGCGCAGGGGGAGTTCAAGCTCGACGATGACACGAAACTCGCGCTCGGCCCCGGCTCTCGGCTCATGCTCGATAAGTTCGTCTATGACAGCGACAAGAAAGCCGGTTCAATCGTCATGGAGATGGCGAAGGGCGCATTTCGCTTTATCACTGGCGTGGCGACGAAATCGACGTATGTGATCAACACGCCGAACGCTTCAATCACCGTTCGCGGAACCATTTTCGACGTTTACGTGCTGCCCGACAAATCGGTGTGGGTGTTGTTGCACGAAGGCGCGCTTGAAGCGACCGGCAAGAAGAACGTCTGCCGCGTTCTCGACCGGCCGGGACAGATGATGCGCATCGAAAAGGATGGGTCCGTCACGGGGCCGTTCAATTGGTCGAAGCTTCCCGACAATGCGGCGGTGGCGTTCGATACCGCGTTTCCGTTCGTAATCAACACGCCGACGATCGATCCCAATCCGCTTTTGACGCGGACGCAGATCATCGAAGCGAATTTCACGGACGAGCCGAGCAAGGACTGCATCAATCCGCATCCGCAGATCATACCGCAGCCGCCAGTCAAGATGAAGAAAGCCCAGGCGCCGAAAAAGACGCCGCAGAAGAAGAAGGTCGCGACACGTAAGCCCAAGAGCGGCGACGGTGGCTACGGCGACGACTGCCCGGGCTGCGTGACCGGAATGGGCATCGCCATCGGTGGGGGCATGGGCGGTTTCGGAGGCGGCGGCCATCGTGGCGGCGATGGTGGGGGCTATGGCGGCGGTCGTGCGCGTTGATCTGAATTCCGACATCGTGCGCCTGGCGCGTCAGGTGCGCGATGTCAATCCGACGGCGCTCTTGCGATAATAGTCGGCCATGCCGCCCGTCGCGAAGCGGAGGCAATCGCCAATCGCCTGCTCGATCCGGCCGATATCGTGCTCGTTGCGCGCCGAAAGGAACGCCGCGTGCGCTTTTTCCCAGCCACGAAAATGCTCCTGCGCCGCGTATGTTTCATCGCCCAGAAGCGCAAGAATAATTTCGGGGCGGTCCTTGCCGCGCGGCGTTACGGTGCCAAGCTCAAGCATCGCGAATTCCGGGGCTTCGGCCGCAGTCCGCTCACCGACGATGACGTCGGCGGAATATGTCTTCGTTGCTTCCTCGAAGCGCGCGGCGACGTTCACGACATCGCCAAGGACGGAATAATCAAAACGCTGCGGCGAGCCGACGTTGCCGACGACGCATTCGCCGGTGTTCAAGCCGATGCCCATGCGAACCGGGATACAGGATTTTCCCGCAGTCCGGCTTTCGGCCTCAAGCACCGCGTTGAGACGCGCGAGGGCGTCGAGCATTGCAAGAGCGGTGCGGCAGGCGTTGGCAGCGTGCGCGGGATCAGGAAGCGGCGCGTTCCAGAACGCCATCACGGCATCGCCCATGAACTTGTCGATCGTACCGCGATGGTTGAGGATCTCATCCGTCAAAGGCGTGAACAGGCGGTTGACGAAGCCAATCAGCTCTTCGGCGCGCATGCCTTCCGAGATTTTCGAGAAGCCGCGGACGTCGGCGAACAGCAGCGTGACCTCGCGCATTTCACCGCCGAGCTTCAGCTTATCGCGATTTCGCGCGAGTTCCTCGACAAGGGGTGCAGAGACGTAATGGCCGAACGCCGAGCGGATCTCGGCACGTTCGATTTCGGACTTCAGATAACTCGTCAGCGAAACACCGAGATAGAGCAACGCGATCGAGAGCGATGGGTAAACAGGATCGAACAGCAGGCCGCTCTCTCTGTACGCAAACCAGGAACCGGCGACGACCAGCGCGATCGCCGCCAAGCCAACGCCTGCAGCAACAAGAGCGCCTGAGCGTCCAATCAGCCACGCGACGAGTGCTCCGACCGCCAAGAGGAACGCGATCTCGGCGCCGGCTGCGTAGGCGGGCCGCACGAGATGAACGCCTGCAAGGATTTGTTCCAAAGCTTGCGCATGAACTTCGACGCCTGGGACGGCGGCTTCGAGCGGCGTCGCTCTCAAATCGAGCAAGCCCGTCGCCGTCGCGCCAATAATGACGTGACGCGATTTGATTTCAGCTGCGTCGAAGGTGCCATCAAGCACGCTCAGGGCAGAGATCGTGCGGCGGGGATCGCTGCGCGCGAACTTGAGCCAAAGCTCGCCGTGACCGTCCGACGGCAGGATCGTCTCGCCGACACGAATGCTTTCGATGCCCGTCTTCTGCCCGAAAGCCGAGAGACCGCTGCCTCCCGACGACTTGATAAAAATTGTCGATTGCCCGGTTCCGACGCGAAAGGCTTCGAGCGCGAGCGACGGATAAAGCACTCCCGCCACCGACACGACGAGCGGGATGCGCCGAACGACCTGATCGCTTTCGGGCAACCAGTTGACGGCGCCTATGCCATGCGCGGACTTCGTCAACGCCGGTATATTCTCGACCCCGCGCGCAAAGGCGTGGACGAAACCGGCGGGGTCGTCGCCTGCGAAGGAGATGGCGCCGGGATACCGTGCAACCTCATGGGCTCCGCTTTCGCTTCCCGCCACTCCGAGGGCCACCGGCGCGGCAGCGATGGCTGCTGCAAATTGGGCGTCGTTCGATGGGAGCGTGGCAAGCTCCGCGGCGAGAGTCGACTGCCCCGGACGACCCGCCAAGGATCGCGCCAGTTCGTCGGGCGACAGCCGGTCCGGTTCGGCGAAGACCATGTCGAAGGTGATCGATGCGGCCCCGGCGGCTACCAGCTTTTTTACGATCTCGGCGAGCCGATCGCGCGGCCAGGGCCATTGGCCGACGCGCGCCAATGACGCTTCATCGATGGCGACGATCCGCACCGGAAACGACGGGTCGACAGCGCGCGGGGCACTTCGCAGGAAGGAATCGAAGACCGACAGCCTGAGGCGGGCGACGGGCTCGGGGTCGGCAATGCGGAGCGCGACGCAACTAGCCAACAGCGCCGCGGCGATGAGAAGAGCAAGCTGGAGACGTTTCGGTCCGGCATTCATGAATAGGATGATCCGCCACTGGACGTTAGCGACGGCCTCCGGGCGGAAGCGTCGGACCGGACGCACTCGGACACAGCCCAAGGCGCGGCACTCTTCCCTACATGCCTACCTCTGCGATCGAGGAACTTTAAGGCCTGCCGGCTTGTAGTAGGGCAGGTTAGCAAGCACACAAGATACACGAACTCACCTAAGCCAAGCAGGTGAGCGAACGTTCATTTTTTGGGCTTGCTCGCGCCAATATTCTGCATAGTCTTATTTATATCACAAATTCGGCCGCGGCGCCGGGCATCGAGGGATTGGGGCAAATTGGAAAATAGAATTTTATCGCTTGGGAGGAGCTTGAGCATTCGATCGGGTTTCGCGACCGCGATGTTCGCCGCCTGTCTTCTGGGCACGCCGGACGTCAGCCGCGCGGAGATCGGTTCGGACGAGCCGCACCTCGATACAGCCCAGCCTCCCGAAGATCCCCGCGATGTTCCCGATAGTGATTTTCCCTATGAATTGCGCAAGGTAGCCGACAAGCTTGAAAGCCCGTGGTCCCTGGCATTCCTGCCGGACGGTCGCATCCTCGTCACCGAGCGGCCCGGCCGTTTGCGCGTCATCATCGGCGATCAGTTGCAGCCGGAGCCTGTATCCGGCGTGCCGAGCGTTCTGTGCTGCAGCCATTCGGGATTGCTCGATGTTCTGGTCGATCCGCATTTCTCGGATAATCACCGGATATTCCTGAGCTATATGCACGGCACGCCAGAAGCTGGAACGATTCGAATTTCGAGCGCCGTTCTGGAGGGCAACGAGCTTATCGATAAGCGCGTTATTTTCGAAAGCCGTCCGGCCGCCAATGGCCTCGATCAGATCGGCGGCCGCCTTGCCTTCGGACCTGATCACGCGCTGTATCTCACGATCGGCGACCGCTTCCAGATGGAGCGCGCGCAAAACCTGCTCGATGACGGCGGCAAGATCATCCGAATCAACACCGATGGATCGATCCCGGACGACAATCCATTCGTCGGTCGAAGCGATGCCCTTCCGGAAATCTTCAGCTACGGCCACCGCAATCCGCAGGGTCTGATCGGCAACGTCGGCGATGGCCAGCTATGGGCGGTCGAACAGGGACCGAAAGGTGGGGACGAACTCAACCTCGTTACCGCGGGCAGCAACTACGGCTGGCCACTCGTCACCTACGGCACCAACTACGATGGCACTATCATCTCCGATAAAACGTCGGCGCCGGACCTTGTCGACCCAGTTCATTATTGGGTGCCCTCGCTCGCAACCGGCAGCCTCGTTTCCTACTATGGCAATGTCATGCCGGACGACTGGAGGGGTGATTTCCTTGTCGGCTCGCTGGCCGGCGAAGCTCTGATCCGGTTGCGTATGGACTCGGGCCACGTCGTGAAAGAAGAGCGCTATCTGCATCATACGATCGGGCGCATCCGCGATGTCGCCGTCGCGCCCGACGGCTACGTTTACCTGTTGCAAGACAACAGCGAGGCGGCACTTTACCGGATCGAACCGTTGACCGACCAGGTCGCCAGAGCGAAATCGCCGCAATAGGCCCGAAGGGCGCGGCACCTCATCAGATGTCAAGAAATCATGCGGGCCGGATCAAACGATCCGGCCCGTTTCTGTTACACCATCCCGCCAAACGGCTACGATAAGGAGTGCAAAAATGGCGGACCGGCTCAAGGGCAAGATTGCGATCATTTCAGGCGGATCGACCGGCATGGGCGGAGCATCGTCGCTTCTGTTTGCGGCCGAAGGCGCTGCGGTCGGCGTTATCGACCGCCGGGAAAAAGAAGGGCAAGCCGTTGTCGACGAGATCAACGGCAAGGGCGGCAAGGCCGTTTTTTTCGCCGCCGATGTTGCGGACGAAGGCCAGGTCAACGACGCGGTCGCGAAGGTTACATCCGCCCTTGGCCAAGCGAACGTGCTCTTCAATCATGCCGGCACGATCATCATCAAGCCGTTCCTCGAGATGACGCTGAAAGAATGGGAATGGCTGATGGGAATCAACGTGACCAGCATGTTCCTCATGACGAAGGCCGTGCTGCCCGGCATGATCGAGATCGGCGGCGGCTCCATCGTGTGCACTTCGTCGATCTCGGCCATTGCCGCGACGCCGCTCGAGACGGCCTACAATACGTCGAAAGCCGCCTGCCACATGTTCGCCCGCTCGATCGCGGTCGAGTATCGCGACAAGGGCATTCGCTGCAACGCCGTCGCCCCTGGGTTCGTTGCGACGCCGCACGGGCTACGGGAAGTCGCCGAGCTTCAAAAGCTCGGCGTGGACGCCTCCGAGGCCGCGCTTTCGGTTCAGCAGGGCCGCCTTTGCAAACCGGAAGAAGTAGCACAGGCGGCGCTGTTTCTGGCGAGTGATGAAGCGAGCTTCGTCAACGGCGCATCCATCTTCGTCGACAACTGCTTTACGGCGGTTTGAGGCTTCGCGTCATTCTCGAACGCGTGAGCACAGCGATCGCGTTCGGGAATCCAGCGCAAGACTAGTCGAAGACGCGTGCTTTCGGCGAGTTTCACGCTGGGCCCGGCCATCGACGCGCCGGCTGCGCGTTCGGCCGAGGATGACGATGATAAGCTACCCGATCAGCTCGGGGCCTTTCTGGCCTTCGATCAGGAACTGGGATTCGTCTTTCAGGCTGACGCCCGTCAATCCGCGACGGAAGGCTTCGCGCAGGAGCCACGCAGCTTTGAAAGCGCCCTCTTCGTAAGACAGCCCGCGCTGGCGAATGTTTGAAATGCAGTTGCGGTCGGCGTCCTTGAGGCCGACGCGCGGCGACAGCGTGAGGTAGATGCCGAGGCTATCGGGGGATGATAGGCCGGGGCGCTCGCCGATCAGCATTAGAACGGCCTTGCCGGCGAGAATTTCACCGGCTTCATCTCCCAGCGCCACGCGGGCATCGTCGGCGAGCAGGACCGGCGACAAGGTCCAGCCGCCCTGCGCGGCATAGGGCAGGAACGCATTCAGAAACGGTACGGTATTGACGGCAACGCCCATCGAGGAAAGCCCGTCGCCGACAAGCACGACGAGATCGGGCTTGGCGGCTTCCATTTCGGACGCGCGAACCAGCGCCTCGCGGGACGCATCCGAAAGCTTCCGGCCAAGATCGGGGCGGCGCAGATATTCCGAGCGATCGCTCGTTGCGCTCGATATCCTGAGAGTGGAAAGACCGAGACCGGAAAGACCTTTTTCAATTGGCGTCCAGTCGATCGGCGTCGTGACGGCGTCTCGCGCCATCGCGTGCGATAAGGCGAAATTTAAAACTTCGCGCGTCGGCATGGCGGAACCCGAACGGCCGAGGCCGATGCGTGCGTCGGTGAACCGTTTGAGATTTACCCAGGGATCTTCGGACGTTGTCACGCTGCCAACCCCCGGGCGTGTGTCAGGATCGGATTGCCGGGGCCATGCGGAGCGAGGTGCCCGGTCGAATCCGTGACGCCGATTTTCGCGAGCCAAGCCTCGAACTCGGGCGCGTGCTTCAATCCCAGCGCCTCGCGGACGTAAAGCGCATCGTGGAACGAAGTTGACTGGTAATTCAGCATAATGTCGTCGGCGCCGGGGATGCCCATGATGAAGTTGACGCCAGCGGCGCCAAGCATCATCAGCAGGATGTCCATGTCGTCCTGATCGGCTTCGGCGTGGTTCGTGTAGCAGATATCGCAGCCCATCGGCAGGCCGAGAAGCTTGCCGCAGAAGTGGTCCTCAAGACCGGCGCGAATGATCTCCTTGCCGTTGTAGAGATATTCCGGGCCGATGAAACCGACGACGGTATTGACGAGCAGCGGCTTGAACTGGCGGGCGACGGCATAGGCCCGCGTTTCAATTGTCTGCTGATCGCAGCCGTGATGTGCATCGGCGGACAGCGCCGATCCCTGCCCCGTTTCGAAATACATGCAGTTGTCGCCGACCGTTCCGCGCTTCAGGCTGAGAGCGGCTTCGTGCCCTTCCTTCAGGTGCGCGAGCGTCACGCCGAACGACGAGTTGACGCCTTCCGTGCCGCCGATCGACTGAAACACGAGGTCAACGGGCGCGCCCTTGGAGATGGCGTCTATACTCGTCGTGACATGCGTCAGGACGCAGCTCTGAGTCGGGATTTCGAAACGGCGAATGACGTCGTCCATCATCACCAGGAGATCGGTAATCGCCGTGAGATTGTCGCTCGCGGGGTTGATGCCGATGACGGCATCGCCACTGCCGTACATCAAGCCATCGACCATGGACGCGGCGATGCCCTTCATGTCGTCAGTCGGATGATTGGGTTGCAGGCGCACAGACATGCGGCCCGGCAATCCGATAGTGTCGCGGAACTTGGTGACGACATGCGCCTTCTTGGCGCCAAGCACGAGATCCTGATTGCGCATGATCTTCGAAACCGCCGCGACCATCTCGGGCGTCAACCCGGGACCGATGGCCGAGACTTTCTCGGGCGTCGCCTTCTCCGACAAGAGCCAGTCGCGGAACTCGCCGACCGTCATATGCGAAATGGACGCAAAAGCCGCCGCGTCGTGGGTGTCGATGATGAGTCGGGTTACGTCGTCCTGTTCGTAGGGGATGATGGCTTCGTTCAGAAACTGCTTCAGCGGCACATCCGCAAGGGCCATTTTCGCGGCGACGTTCTCAGCAGCCGATTTCGCCGCGACGCCCGCTAGCACGTCCCCCGAGCGTGGCGGCGTCGCCTTCGCCAAAAGCTCTTTCAAGGAGGAGAACGTGTAGGTCGTTCCGCCTGCGTGCACCCGATACATGGCTTGTCTCCAGATCTTGCCGGTTGCTCGCGCAATAATGTCCTTCAATCGGCCGCGCGCAAGCTTCAATTCGTGTCATGCGACCGCTCAATTGAAGGGCACGCGGTCAGGCGACGAGCTGCGCGGCGCCGTTCGGGACCGGAGTCGGGCGCGGTCTGGTTTTGGCAAGGTCGGCTATGCCCGCAATGAAAACATCCATCGAATCCTCAAACGCCGCGTCAGGATCGAGTGTCTTCAACGCAGGAATGAGATCCTGAGTTGCCCGATAGGTCTGAGGGTCGAGCGCACTCAATTCCGCTTCTTCGCTCGGCCCGATGGCCCGCAAGAGGCCCTCCGCTTCAGCGAGAGCAAAGCCGAGAACGAATGCGTAAAACGCCAAGCCGAGCCCCGCCGCCGCGGAATCGGTCAGACCCGCCCGCCGGAGAGCGCAATAGACGATCTCGCTGGAGATATGGTCCGCCGGCCCCGTCGCGTTGTAGCGAAAATGCAGCGGAAAGACGCGCGGGTGATGGTGGGCGAGCGTCCTGTAAGCATTCCCGACGGCCTTCAAGTCATTGCGCCAATTCGGCGTCGACGACGGCATCTCGACGCTGCGAAGGCCGTGATCGGCGATCGCTCGCAGCAACTCAGCCTTCGAACCGAAGTGATGCAAAACCGTCATGGGGTCGACACCGACGATACCGGCGAGCTTACGGATCGAGAACGAAATCTCTCCAACTTCGGCGAACAGATCGAACGCCGCCTGCAGGATCTCGGATCTCTCAACTCCCCGCCGTGCCCTGGATTTTGCCTCAGTCATCCGCCCAGCCTCTTGACTTCTACACTGTAGAGTTTAAAACCAGATCGTCCCAGGAAGCAAGCCAGACTCGCGTCAGCGCTTGAGTGTCGCAGCTAGCTCTCCAAGGCTGGCTCGCCCGGAGAACGTCGCGTGATGGCACTGTTGCATATCGGGTTGCCGGCTTATTACGATGGGGGTGATATCGTTCACCGCCCCGAGGGCCAGCGCTCCATGAGCAGCATCCCGCATCCAAAGCTTGAGCTTCTGAAGCTCTGTGCGCGCATCGGCTATACGCCGCACTGACCGTCTTCCAGCTTTTTTGCTGTGCGGGCCTAACTGCCCTGCCTTTTTTTCCTTTTTCTGCTGGAGGCTAGACCTGTGTCCAACCGTTTTCAGACCAAGCAAATCCAACAACTTGACGCGCAGCACCACCTGCATCCCTTCACCGACCATCAGTCGCTGAGGGGCAGTCAGGCCGTTCGCGTCATCGTCAAGGGTGAAGGCCCTTACGTCATCGACAGCGAGGGCAATCGCATCCTCGACGGCATGGCCGGTCTTTGGACGACGAACATCGGCTACGGCAACAAAGAGCTGGCGCAGGCCGCCTACGATCAGATGGTCGAGCTGCCGTTCTACAATACGTTCTTCAAGACCACCCATCCGCCGGTCGTCGAACTCTCGCGCAAGCTCGCGGAGATCGCGCCGCCGCACCTCAACCAGGTTTTCTTCGGCTCTTCAGGGTCTGAATCGAACGATACCGCGATCCGTCTCATCCGCCACTATTGGGCGCTCAAGGGCGAGCCGAAGCGGCGTATCATCATCAGCCGCAAGACGGCTTACCACGGCTCGACGATCGCGGCGGGCTCTATGGGCGGCATGAGCCACATGCATCAGCACAGCTATCCCGTATACGAGGGATTCCGCCATGTGATGGACCCCTACTGGTACGGGGACTCTTTCCCGGGCGAGACGCCGGAAGCGTTCGGTCTTCGCGCGGCACGCGCCGTCGAAGAAGAGATCCTTCGTTGCGGACCGGAGCACGTCGCGGCGTTCGCGGGCGAACCGGTGCAGGGCGCGGGCGGCGTTAAGATCGCGCCTTCGACCTATTGGCCGGAAGTGCAGCGGATCGTCGACAAGTACGGCATCCTGCTCCTCGCCGACGAAGTCATTACCGGCTTTGGACGTGTTGGGACGTGGTTTGCCTCGGATTTCTATGGCATCCGGCCGAACCTCATCACGTTCGCGAAGGCGGCGACGTCGGGCTACATCCCGCTTTCCGGCGTGCTCGTCGATGACAAAATCGTCGAAGCGCTGATGTCGAAGGACGACGACTTCAACCACGGCTACACGTTCTCGGGCCACCCCGTCGCGTGCGCCGTTGCGCTGAAGAACATCGAAATCATGGAGCGCGAGCGGCTGGTGCCGAAAGTCAAGGAAACGACCGGACCGGCGCTGGCGAAGCTCTTGGCGCGCTTCAAGGATCACCCACTCGTCGGGGAGGTTCGCTCCGTCGGCATGCTCGGCGCCATCGAACTCGTCGCGGATAAGAAAACGCGGCGGCGCTTCGACAATCCCGGCCGCGTCGGCCTCATCTGCCGCGACCACTTCTTCCGCGAGGGCTTCATCATGCGCGCCGTCTGGGACACGATGGTCTGTGCACCTCCGCTGATCTGGACGGAAGAGCAGTTCGAAGAGGCCGGCAAGGTGATCCAGAAGGCGCTCGACCAGACGCTCATGGCCGTCAGTGGAGAAATGGCGGCATGAAGCGGCCTATCGTCGTTATTCCTTGCAGTACGGAAACGGTGAGCGGCCTAACATCGGACACGGCTGGGCGGAAATATTCCGCCGCCGTGACCGAGGGCGCCGAATGCCAGCCGCTGCTTTTGCCTGTCGGCAAGGGCCTGGCCGACATCGGCTCGGTTCTCGATGTCGCTTCGGGAATTCTTCTGACCGGTGCGATTGCGAACGTCCATCCGGACAACTACGGCAATGAGGAACCTCTGCTGCCGGATGCGATCGATCGCGACCGGGATGCGGTGACGCTGCCGCTCATTCGCGCCGCGATCGAACGCAAGGTGCCGATCATGGCGATCTGCCGTGGCTTTCAGGAACTCAACGTGGCTCTTGGCGGAACGCTGCATCAGGCCGTCCATGCCGTTGACGGTTACGCCGACCATCGCGAGCCCAAGGTCACAGACTTCGATGTGATGTTCGCCGTCCGCCACCCGATCAAGCTCACGGGCGAACTCAAAAAGTGGATCGGCCAAGACGAAATCATGGTCAACTCGCTTCACGGGCAAGGCATCAAGGACCTCGCCAAACCACTCGTCGCCGAGGCATTCGCCGAGGACGGCTTGGTCGAAGCAGTCCGTGTCGCCGCCGGCAACACATTTTCCCTCGGGGTGCAATGGCATCCCGAATGGCAGCTTCACTCTAACCCAGTATCCCTGGCGCTGTTCCGCCGCTTCGGCGACGCCGCGAGAGGTATGATCGCGAAAGGCCAGGCCGCATGACCGACACGTTCCTAACCGTAGAAGAGACCACCGCATTCCTCGATGCCAATCCGAGCGTTTCCTGGATCGACATCTTGTTGTTCGATATGAACGGCATGCCGCGCGGAAAGCGCGTCCGCCGCGGCGATCTCGTCGGTGCTGCCAGGAGCGGTCTTCTTCTTCCTGCCTCCGTCTACGTCCTTGATCCGCGTGGAAACTCGATCGCTGAAACCGGGCGCTTATGGGAGACGGGCGATCACGACATTCCGTTCCGCATTCTCACCGGCACGTTGAAGCCGGTATCGGTCGGCAAAGGAACGCACGGACAAGCGGTGATGGTTCCGGTCGATGGTTGCGATATGGATCCGCGCGGCATTCTCAAGACCCAGGTCGATCGATTAGCGGCGGCCGGACAAAAGCCAATCGTTGCGGTCGAACTCGAATTCTATGTTACGCGGCGCACGCCCGATGGGAAGTTCGCTCTCGTCACGCCGCCCGGTCTCTCCGCCGATCCTGAACAGCCGATGACATTCGGCTTCGAGGAGATGGACACGCTCGGGCCGTTCATCGACGACGTTTATCGTATTGCCGAGGCACAGGGCCTGCCGGTCGATGCGGTGATGCAGGAATCGGGTCCTGGGCAGTTCGAGATCAACCTGAAGCATTCCGATGCGATGACGGCGGCGCTCGATGGCGTCTTGCTGAAGCGCGCGGTGAAGGCTGCGGCCCGCGCCCACGATCTCGAAGCGACGTTCATGGCGAAGCCGCATCACGATTGGACGGGCTCAGGGATGCACATCCACGTCAGTCTGGTCGATCCGCAGGGGAAGAACTTGTTCGCGGGTGAGCCGATGACGCCGATGTTCCGTCATGCGATCGGCGGACTTCGCACGTCCATGCCGGACTTCATGGCGGTCTGGGCGCAGTCGGCCAATGCCTTCCGCCGCTATGTACCCGAATCCTATGTGCCGACGATGGCGCAGTGGGGTTTCAACAATCGCACGGTCGCGCTTCGCGTTCCATGTGGCTCGGGTCCGGCGACACGCATCGAGCATCGCGTTTCGGGAGCGGATGCCAACCCATTCCTGGTCGTCGCCGCGATTCTGGCTGGCGTCCGCCACGGTATCGTCAACGGCGTCGATCCGGGCCAGCATGCCGAGGGCGATGCCGAAGAACTCGACGGGCCGGAGTTGCCGACGGCTTGGGTCAACGCGCTCGAAAAATTCAAGACATCGGACATCGTGCGGGATGCATTCGGCGCGACTTTCCAAGATATCTACTATCGCCTGAAAGAGACCGAACGGATCAGTTTCGAACGTATCGTCACGTCTCTCGATTATGAGTGGTACGCTCAAGTTGCATAAGGCTTAACGATCATGACATCGCTCGCACACTTTGAAGCCGTCGCCGGTTCGATCAAAATTCCGGGCGAAGCCGTAATCGATGGCAAGCTCGTCGCCAGCGTATCCGGCAAGACGTTCGCCAACGTCTCTCCGCGCAACGGGCGCGTCCTGAACCAAGTGGCCCAATGCGGTCCGGAAGATGTCGATCTGGCTGTCAAAAGCGCGCGCCGCGCTTTCGAGGAAGGATCGTGGCGCAAGCTGCATTATCGCGAGAAGAAGCGCGTTCTGTTTAAACTCGCGGACTTGATGGAGCGTGACCTCGAAACGCTTGCCGTGCTCGAAAGCCTCGATGTCGGCAAGCCGATCTCGAACGCGCTCGGTGGCGATGTTCCCAACGCGATCCGTACGCTGCGTTATTACGCCGAGGCGCTCGACAAGATTTACGGCGAAGTCGGGCCGGGGGCGCCGGATCGGTTCTCGTTCGTCTTGCACGAGCCCTTGGGCATCATCGGCGCCATCGTGCCGTGGAACTTCCCGCTTCACATGGCGATGTGGAAAGTGGCGCCTGCGCTGGCGATGGGCAACTCGGTCATTCTGAAGCCTGCGGAGCAATCGCCTCTGACGGCCCTAAAACTCGGCGAATTGGCACTCGAAGCTGGAATTCCGGCGGGCGTGCTCAACATCGTTCCGGGCTTCGGCGGTGAAGCAGGCAAGGCGCTCGCACTGCACAACGACGTCGACATGATCGCTTTCACAGGTTCGGGTGGCGTCGGCCGGCTGCTGATGCAGTATTCCGGACAAAGCAATCTTAAGCGCGTCAGCCTGGAACTCGGCGGCAAGTCTCCGCATATCATCTTCGCCGATTGCCCCGATCTCGACCGCGCCGCAACGGAAGCAGCGTGGGGCATCTTCTATAATTCAGGGCAGGTATGCACCGCCGGATCTCGCCTCTTGGTGCAGGACGCGATAGCCGATGATTTCACCAATCGGCTCATAACGGTTGCTCGAAAAATCGTCGCTGGGGATCCACTCGAACCGGCGACGACCTCGGGCGCTATGGTTAGCGAAGAACAGATGAAGACGGCGCTCCGCTACATCGAAACGGCGAAACGCGAGGGCGGCTCACTGGCGCTCGGTGGTCATCGTGCGCTCGAAGCGAGCGGCGGCTTCTACGTCGAGCCGACCGTATTCGACGGCGTCCTGCCCGAGAACACGCTGGCGCGCGAAGAGGTTTTTGGACCGGTGCTCGCCGTCACGCGTTTCGGACAGCCGGACGACGCCATCCGCATCGCGAACGATACGAACTTCGGCCTCGCCGCCGGTCTTTGGACGAAGGACATCACTCTTGCGCATCGAGCCGCGCGCGAGATCCGTGCCGGCCTCGTCTGGATCAACGGCTGGGACAGCTGCGACATCACGATGCCGTTCGGCGGTTTCAAGCAGTCCGGTTTCGGCCGCGACCGCTCGCTGCACGCACTACATAAGTATGCCGACCTGAAGTCGGTCTCGATCACACTCTGAACGCCCCCGGAGGCAGTGAAATGAACATCAAGCCCTCGACCCCCTTCCCCACCGCCGCCCTGATCGACGGCGAATGGATCACCTCGAAAAAGACGTTCCCCGTCTTCGATCCGGCGACCGGCGAGAAACTCGTCGATGTGCCGGACCTGACGCCGGATGATACCAAGCGCGCCATCGATGCCGCGCATAAGGCGTTTCCCGCTTGGGCCGCGAAGCCCGCGAAGGAGCGCGCCATCATCCTGCGCCGCTGGTTCGATCTCATCACCGCCGAGACGGAATCGCTTGCGCAGCTGATGACGGCCGAACAGGGTAAGCCACTGACGGAAGCGCGTGGCGAAGTCGCTTACGGCGCGTCCTTCATCGAATGGTTCGCGGAAGAAGGAAAGCGCGCCTACGGGCACACGATCCCAACGACCGTGGCGTCGCGCCGCTATATCACAATCAAGCAACCGATCGGCGTTTGCGCGGCGATCACGCCGTGGAACTTCCCGATCGCGATGATCACGCGCAAAGTTGGCTGCGCGCTGGCAGCCGGATGCACGATCGTCGTCAAGCCTTCGGAAGAAACGCCGCTTTCGGCTCTTGCGCTTGCCAAGCTTGCCATGGACGCTGGCGTTCCGGCCGGTGTGATCAACGTCATCACGACGCTTGATGGCCCCGGCGTCGGCAAGGTGCTGACGGCGGACGATCGTGTCCGCAAGCTGACGTTCACGGGTTCGACGGAAGTCGGCCGCATTCTTTATCGCCAGTCGGCCGACACGATCAAAAAGCTGACGCTCGAACTCGGCGGCAACGCGCCGCTGATCATCTTCGACGACGCCGACTTGAAGCAGGCTGTTGCCGGGGCGATGGCCTCGAAGTTCCGCAACGCCGGTCAGACGTGTGTCTGCGCGAACCGCATCCTCGTTCAGGCAGGCATCTTCGATACATTCGTCGCGGCTCTTAAGGACGCGGCCGGAAAGCTCGTCGTGGCGCCCGGCCGCGATGCCAAGTCGACGGTCGGTCCGCTGATCAACGCGGAAGCCATCGACAAGGTGAAAACGCTTTTGGCCGATGCGGTCGCGCACGGCGCCAAGGTCGAGATGGGTGGCAAGCCGGACAATCACGGCGCGTTGTTCTTCGAGCCGACGGTCGTCACGGGCGTTACCGCCGATATGACAATCGCGAACGAGGAGATCTTCGGGCCGGTTGCCTCGCTCATCCGGTTTGAGACGGAAGCGGATGCGATCCGCATCGCCAACAGCACGCCGTTCGGCCTTGCCGCTTACCTGTTCAGCCAGAACATCTCGCGGGCTTGGCGCGTCGCCGAAGCCCTCGAAGCCGGCATGATCGGCGTTAACGAAGGCGTGTTCTCGAACGAAGTCGCGCCGTTTGGTGGTGTCAAGCAATCGGGTCTCGGTCGCGAAGGCGCACACGACGGTCTCGAGGAATATCTCGAAACAAAATTCATCTGCCTTGGCGGCATTAACGCCTAGCAGTCAAGTTTCGGCGGGGCATTTCGATTAATGCTCCGCCGAAGAAGCTTTGAACGCCTTGCCCGCTCTCGAACAACGAAGGATGTCCCATGGCTACCTCAGCCGAGCTTCAGGCCCGTCGCGTCGCCGCCATTCCGCGCGGCGTCGGAAACGTGACGCAGATCTTCGCCAAGACCGCGAAGAACGCCGAAATCTGGAGCGAGGACGGAAAGCGCTACATCGACTTCGGCGCGGGCATCGCGGTCGTCAATACCGGGCATCAACATCCGCGTCTCGTCAAGGCAATCGAAGAGCAGCTCAAGGCCTTCAGTCACGTCTGCTTCCAGGTTACGCCATATGAAAACTATGTGAGCCTCGCCGAGCGCTTGAATGCCATCGCGCCGATCGCCGGTCCGGCGAAGACGATGCTGGCGTCGACCGGCGCCGAAGCCGTCGAGAACGCCGTAAAGGTTGCGCGGGCATTCACCGGACGCTCCGGCATCATTTCATTTGCCGGCGGATTTCACGGCCGCACGCTCATGGGCATGGCGCTGACGGGCAAGGTCGTGCCCTACAAGAAGGGCTATGGGCCGTTTCCGCCAGAGATCTATAACGTCGAGTTTCCGAACCTCTATCACGGCGGCAGCACCGAGAAGAGCATTCAGAGCCTCAAGTCGCTGTTCAAGCATACAGCTGATCCGTCAACGATCGCGGGCATCATCATCGAGCCGGTGCAGGGCGAAGGCGGCTTCAACGTCGTCCCGAAGGACTTCATGGTCGCGCTTCGGAAACTGTGCGACGACAATGGCATTCTTCTCATCGCCGACGAAATCCAGACCGGCTTCGCGCGCACGGGCAAGCTGTTCGCGATGGAGCATTTCGGCGTCAAGGCCGATGTGGTCACGTTGGCGAAGGGCCTTGCGGGCGGCTTACCGCTCTCGGCCATCGTCGGGCGCGCCGACGTTATGGACGCGTCGAACCCCGGCGGCCTCGGCGGCACGTATGCCGGCAATCCAATCGCGTGCGCGGCGTCGCATGCGGTGCTGGACGTCATCGCAGACGAAAAGCTGTGCGACCGTGCGAATGCCATCGGCAAGATCATTATGGATCGCTGCTCGGCTCTGCAGGAGAATTCGAATCTCAACTGCATCGGCGACGTGCGCGGCCTTGGCGCAATGTGCGCGGTCGAGCTCGTCAAGGACAAGGCTAGCGGCGAGCCGGCGCCAGAGTTGACGTCGGCGCTGCTCAAAGCCGCCAGCGAGCGCGGCCTGATCCTGTTGTCGTGCGGCACGTATGGAAACGTCATCCGCTTTCTGGTGCCGCTGACCGCTAACGACGAACTGGTTCGCGAAGGCATGGACGTCTTCGAAGCCTCGCTGACCGACGCGATGGCTAAAGTAGCTTGATATTTGGAATCGCTCCCGGCGGCCGTTTCCCTGCGGGGCGTTGCTGGGAGCCAACAAAGGACTAGCCCATGAACGTCCAAATCAAACCTAATGACCTCGCGGCGTTCTGGATGCCGTTTACGGCGAACAAAGAGTTCAAGGCCAATCCGCGCCTTTTCGTCGGCGCCAAGGACATGCACTACGTCACCAACGACGGCCGCAAGGTGCTCGACGGCACGTCCGGCCTCTGGTGCGTCAATGCCGGTCACTGCCGCCCGAAGATCGCCGAAGCCATCAAGCAGCAGGTCGAGACGCTCGATTTCGCGGGCACCTTCCAGATGGGCCATACGCGCGCTTTCGAAGCCGCGAACCGTCTCGTTGATTTGGCGCCGGAAGGTTTCAACAACGTCTTCTTTACGAACTCCGGATCGGAGTCGGTCGAGACGGCCCTCAAGATGGCGATCGCCTATCATCGCGCCAAAGGCAACGGCACGAAGGTGCGCTTGATCGGGCGCGAGCGCGGCTATCACGGCGTCAACTTCGGCGGCATGTCGGTCGGCGGCATCGGTCCGAACCGCAAGATGTTCGGCGCGCTCGTCGCCGGTGTCGATCATTTGCGACATACGCACGACCTTGCGAAGAATGCTTTCACGCGCGGCGAACCGGAGCACGGCGCCGACCTCGCGGACGATCTCGAACGGCTCGTCGCCCTGCATGATGCTTCTACGATCGCGGCCGTCATCGTCGAGCCGGTTGCCTGCTCGACCGGCGTCCTGATCCCGCCGAAGGGATATCTGAAGCGTCTCGAGACAATCGCAAAGAAGCACGACATCGTGCTGATCGCCGATGAAGTCATCACAGCGTTCGGGCGCCTCGGCGTGCCATTCGGCTCGGACTACTTCGGCTTCTCGCCGGACATCATTACGACGGCCAAGGGCGTGACGAACGGCACGATCCCGATGGGCGCGGTGTTCGTCAAATCGCATATCCACGATGCCTTCATGAACGGCCCCGAGTGGATGATCGACTTCTTCCACGGCTATACGTATTCGGGGCATCCAGTTGCCTGCGCGGCGGCCATCGGCACGCTCGACACGTATGCGGAGGAAGGCCTGCTGACGCGTGCGGCTGAGCTTGCGCCCTATTGGGAAGAGCGCATGCATGCGCTCAAAGAGCTTCCGCACGTCATCGACATTCGCAACATCGGCCTCATCGGCGCGATCGAATTCGCGCCCGATCCGGAGAGGGCGGGAAAACGCGCGTATGAGCGCTTCGTCAAGGCGTTCGAAGCCGGCATTCTTGTGCGGCAGACGGGCGACATCATCGCGCTGTCGCCGCCGCTCATCATTTCAAAATCCGAGATCGACGAGTTGTTCGACACCTTCACGAAGGTGCTGAAGTCGACGAACTGAACCGTCATCCTCGACCGAGCGCAGCGAAGCTGCGTCGAAGGTCGGGGATCCAGCGCAAGACTTCGTCGAAGACGCAATAACGAGCCTACGGCGCTTCTTACGCTGGATCCCCGAACGCGAGCGCTGCGCTCTCACGTTCGAGGATGACGAATAAACAATACAAGGCGAGGTTACTTCCAAATGCACATGATCGAGAACGCCATCGACGGGCGTAAGACTGCGGTTCACGCCGCTCGCACGCAGGCCGTCTTTAATCCAGCGACCGGCGAAGAGGTCGCACGACTTCCGCTCTCGAGCGTCGAGGATCTCAACGCAGCCGTCGCGGCGGCGAAGAAGGCCGCGGTTTCCTGGGGCTCGACGCCGCCGATGAAGCGCGTGCGGCCGATGTTCAAGTTCAAGGAGCTTCTTGAGAAGAACGCCGACGAAATCGCGCGCGCCATTTCGCTCGAACACGGCAAGACGCACGCCGACGCGCTCGGCGAGTTGGCGCGCGGTATCGATGTCGTCGATTTCGCCTGTGGCATTCCGCATCTGCTGAAGGGCGAGTTCAGCCGCAACGTCGGGCCAGACATCGACAGCTGGTCGGACCGGCAACCGCTCGGCGTCGTCGCCGGCATCACGCCATTCAACTTCCCGGCCATGGTCCCGATGTGGATGTTTCCCGTCGCCATCGCATGCGGCAACACATTCATTCTGAAGCCGTCCGAACGCGATCCGTCGGCGCCGATGCTGATCTGGGAACTGTTCCAGCAGGCCGGACTGCCGGCTGGCGTGTTCAACGTCGTGCATGGCGACAAGACGATCGTCGATGGCATTCTCGATCACCCGGACATCGCGGCGATATCGTTCGTCGGCTCGACGCCGGTGGCGCAATACATCTACGGCCGCGGCACTGCGAACGGTAAACGCGTTCAGGCACTCGGCGGCGCCAAGAACCACATGATCGTGATGCCCGATGCCGACATGGATCAGGCCGTCGATGCGCTCATGGGCGCGGGCTACGGTTCGGCGGGCGAGCGCTGCATGGCGATTTCGGTCGCGGTTCCAGTCGGCGAAAAGACTGCCGACAAGCTGGTCGAAGCGCTCGCACCACGGGTGCGCAGCCTGAAGGTCGGCCCGGCGACGGACCCTGAGTCCGAGATGGGCCCCGTCGTCACGGCGGACGCCAAGCGAAAGATCACCTCGCTGATCGACAAGGGCGTCGCGGAAGGCGCGAAGCTCGTCGTCGACGGACGTGGGTTGACGTTGCAGGGCTACGAAAACGGATACTTTCTCGGCGGCACGCTGTTCGACAACGTCACGCGCGACATGACGATCTATCGCGAGGAGATTTTCGGGCCGGTACTCGCGGTGGTGCGTGCAAAGAGCTACGACGAAGCCGCCGATCTCATCAATACGCACGAGTACGGCAACGGCACCGCGATCTTCACGCGGGACGGTGATACGGCGCGAGCATTTGCGGACAAGATCGAAGTCGGCATGGTCGGCATCAATGTACCGCTGCCGGTTCCGGTCGCCTATCACTCGTTCGGCGGCTGGAAGCGGTCGCTGTTCGGCGATCACGCGATTTATGGGCCGGAAGGCGTGCACTTCTATACGCGGCTCAAGACCGTCACGGCGCGCTGGCCGGCCGGGATCCGCAAGGGCGCCGAGTTCAACTTCCCGAGCTTGAAATAGTTTTTTCGCGTGAGGAGAGCCGAAGGCACGTTGTTGCGCTGAGCCTTCGGCAAGTCTTGTGCTCGATCCCCGACCATCGGCACGCGCTCTGCGCGCTCGGCCGGGGATGACGACGAGGAAACTTAGTTAGCGGGCGTTGCCGGCTTCGCAGCGTGGGCGGCTACCCGCTGCTTGCAGCTGTCGGAGAGATCGGCGGAGTGCTGCGTCAAGCACTCGCGAATCTTACCCTTGGCATGCTCGACGCCGGCACAGAATTTTTGAACGTCAGCCTTGCATGCGCCTTTTCCGCCCGCCGGACCTGCGGCATCGGATGCCGGCGCCGCACTGTCGGCAGCGAAAGAGGCGGCCGATCCCAACGCGAGGGCGGCGGCAAGCACGATTGCAAATTTCATATCAGCTCCTTGGTGAAGGTTACTCTGCGTTTAACGCGCCTAGCTCGCGCATCCGGCGCAAAAACATCGGGAAGCACCAGGAGAGTTTTCTCCAATCGCTTGGGCGACGGGCACGCAAAATCTCGCGCTGCGCGCCTTCCTTGCGGAAAGCACGCAGTCGCTATTTCGGCATCGACGTCGAAAGCTGATTTAGCGGAGATACGGGCAGACGCGCTCGACGCCGCGGCGATCGATGAAGGTGCCCGTGCGATAGCTGAAGTCTGGGAAATCACGGGCGCAACGATCCATGTCGTTGCGATCGGCGCGATGTTCCGCAACGGCCGAAGCGATCAGCGCGCCACCGACGATGCCGCCGATCAAAGCGCCTGGTCCCCAGCCCCAGCCGCCATGACGCCAACCGACGTGCGTCACGACACCTGCGTCTTTCGCAAGCGTCGGAACGCCAGCGCCGAATGGCGCTGCCGCAGCTTGCTCAGTTGCAGCAAAAGTCGCCGTCATGCTGACGGCAACCAGAGAAGAAGCGATAATCTTTTTCAGTTTCGTCATTGTTACGTTCCCACCGAAACGATGTGCCTGTCCCGCCAAACGCTACCAACGGACTAGATCCGTCGCTTGCCCCAAAACGATCACAAGTCTTGATGATTCGTTGCCAAGATCATGAATCAGCTTCGCGACATTTCGAAGGCGATGAGTCATTAGACGCTCCCGCCGATGAATCTCCGGTGAACCATAAAAGGCAAAAAAAAAGCCGGCCGCTCCGGGGGGAGGAGCGACCGGCGGTGGCCACTGGTGAGGGATCCAGCGGCACGGGGGTTCGAAATTATACTACTCAGCAGCGTGACGAAGGTTCCGGCTGCTCTCGATGTTGTCGAAGCCAAGCGAAGCAGCAACAGCTGCGTGCGCGATGCGTCCATCCTTGACGTTCAATCCTGCTGCGAGATGGGGATCGCGGTCGAAGGCTGCAAGTCCCTTTTCCGCAAGCTTTATGACGAATGGTAGCGTTGCGTTGTTGAGAGCCTGAGCCGACGTGACGGGCACGGCGCCGGGCATGTTCGCGACGCAGTAGTGAATGACGCCGTCGACTTCGAATGTCGGATGCGCGTGAGTCGTCGCCTTTGACGTCTCGAAGCATCCGCCCTGATCGATAGAAACGTCGACGAGCACGGCGCCCCTCTTCATCTCTTTCAGCATCGCGCGGTTGACGAGCTTCGGCGCGCTGGCACCCGCAACGAGCACGGCTCCGATCACGACGTCGGCGGCGAGCACTTCGTTCTCGATCGTATCCATCGTCGATGCGAGCGTCCTGACGCGGCCTTCGAAAAGCTCGTCGAGTTGGCGCAAGCGCGGAAGCGACCGGTCGATGATCGAAACATCGGCACCGAGACCGGCCGCCATCCGCGCCGCATGCGTACCGACGACCCCGCCGCCGAGTACAACGACCTTTGCAGGCTTAACACCGGGCACGCCGCCCATGAGAACGCCGCGACCGCCCGTCGGGCGACGCAGAGCAACAGCGGCAGCTTCGATGGAAAGACGGCCAGCGACTTCGCTCATCGGCGCGAGAAGCGGCAAGCCGCCATTCGCGTCAGTCACGGTTTCATAAGCGATCGCCGTGGCGCCGGATTCCATCAAGCCGATCGCCTGGGGGGCGTCGGGAGCTAGGTGCAAATACGTGAACAGGATCTGGTTCGACTTCAGGCGCTTCCACTCGACCTGCTGGGGCTCCTTGACCTTCACGATCATCTGGGCGTCGAAGAAGACTTCGTCGGCCGTCTTTACGATACGGGCGCCCGCCTTCTCATAGGCTGCGTCATCGGCAAAGATGCCCGCACCGGCGCCGGACTGGACGATCACTTCATGGCCACGCGCCGCGAGCTCGCGAACGGAGCCTGGGACAAGACCGACGCGAAACTCGTCACTCTTGATTTCAGTTGGGACGCCGATCCGCATAGTTCGCTCCTGTAAAGCGCTTGTGCCTGTCTTCTACGGTGTAGATTGCCACACGTCCGGGTTCGTTAGTCGGCAAATTTGGTTGTGCTCAGATCATTTTTCGCGGAAAGTCTTCGTAAAATAGTGGTTAGGCGCAGAAAAATGGCGGAAATATCCTTAGATGCGCTGGATAAGGCCATTCTGGCGGCTCTGATCACCGACGGTCGCCAGAGCCAGGTGGACTTGGCCGAGCAGGTGCCGCTGTCGCCGACGGCCATCGCGCGGCGTATCCGGACGCTGGAACAGTCCGGCGTGATCGATGGGTATCAGGCCAGGATCAACCGCAAGGCCCTCGGCCTGACGATGATGGCCGTGGTGCAGATCAGCCTCGAAAGCCAGAGTGAAGAGTTGCTCGATGCCTTCGAGAAGGCGGCTGCGGCAGCGCCCTCAATCGTGTCTTGCTACATGATGTCGGGGCAGGACGACTATCTGATCACGGTGCTGGCGCGTGATCTCGCGGATTTCGAGCGTATCCATAAGCAGCAACTTTCGCGGCTTCCGGGCGTCGCGCGGCTGCACTCCAGCTTCGTGCTGCGGGAGGTCGCGAGCAGATCCCTGCCGGCATCGAGCTTGCTGCGTTGAGAGCTTTTGTTTTGCGCAGGCGGCCGTCTCGACGAAGGAGAGGCACCTGCGCCAAGGATTAAGGCGCGAGGGCCGCTGCCGAACTGGCGTTCGGTGCGTCGTCGGCATCGCGCTCGTAGCCGGCATGCAACGCCGAGCCATCGCGGCCATAAATATCCTGACGGAATTGGACCTCGCCGTTCGAAGGCTCGGCCCACGCCGTGATGTAGACGAAGTGCACCGGCACCGGGTGGGTCAGCTTCAACTCCATCGGCTGGCCCGTCGCAAGTTGTTTGCCGACACTGCCCGGCCCGCCCCAGCCCGGCTCGTTGTAGGCAATCCAGTCAGCGAGATCGAATACGTTCTGCACGCGCACGCATCCGGCGCTGAAGGGGCGGCTGCGCTGATCGAATAGGGTCTTCATCGGCGTATCGTGCATGTAGACGCCGTATTGGTTCGTCATATCGAGGCGCAGCAAGCCCAGCGCGTTCTTCGCGCCGGGGTCCTGCTTAAAGCGATAGGTCGACGTTTGCGGCGACGACCAGTCGACCTTAGTGGGATCGAGCTCCTGGCCGTTCGCGGTGAAGACGCGGATGCCTTCCTGGCTGAGATATCCCGGCTCTTTCCGAAGGCGCGGAATGAGATCCAAGGTCGCGATGCTCTGCGGCACGTGCCAATACGGATAGAAGTTGATGTTCCTGATCATCGCAGCAACTTCGGGCGTTTCGCGCTCTGGGCGGCCGACAATGGTCCGGAACCGCAACTGCACTTCGAATTTCGAGACGGCCTCGGCCTGAAATGCGGGAATGTTCACGAGGACGTAGCGATCCTCGACGTTTTGCATCAGACCTTTGATGCGATCATAATTGAGCTTGAGTTCGGCGACCCGCTGATCGGCGGGGATGTTCAAAACCGGATAAACAGAACGCTCGATTCGCCCCGTCTCGCGCAGGCCGTTGCGCCTCTGAAAATGCTTCACGCCCTCGGTCAATTCGGAATCGAATGTGGTCGAGTCGTAATAGGAACTCTTCGCCGACAGATCGCCGGTGATCCGCAGACGCTTTCTCAGAATCGGAATGCGTTCGTCGTCGTCGCCTTCGCGCATCATGCGACCCGGCGGAACGACAGGCCAACCCCCGGCATTGACAATATTCTGATAACGCTCAATCGCGGCCGCGACGGCGCTCAACATGACGTCGCTGCGCCACGGCGTCGAATCGGGGCGCAGGTCGTCGAGCTTCTCAGGCCGCCGCTCGACGGGCGCGCTGTTCGTGCTCGTGTCTGAGCCGTAATTTCGCTGAAGCTGATCCCAGAAACTTTGAGCATCGCCCCGCGTAACGAACTGCGGGAGAAACTGGGCAATCGCAATGAGTAGACCTAGCGCGGATGCTTTAAGAACTGGCGTTCCAAACCGCGTTGTAGAAGTCACGTCCTTCATCCAGCTTTCTCGGCTCTTTCCTCAATGAGGCGCACCATAAATAAATCCACGCGAGCGAGGCTTCGAATATTGTCGCAACCCCGTGTTGCACTGCTAACGTGCTTTTTCAGCCACTGAACTGGCATCACGCATATGGCTAAAGAGTGACGCTTTACCAAGCCGATCCCGTCGGCTCAGCGTACGAAATACGATGCAATGTGGCCCACGTGCCGCGCTCATTCCGCAGCACGCCGAAAGCACGCTTATCGCGAGAAGTGATCGTATCCGAACCGCGAAACCTCGATCGGAGTTCCGTCGGAATCGAGTACGCGCAACGGAATATTCTCTTGAAGTGCGCCGAGGTCATGTACCGGGATGCCGGCCGTCTCCGCTCCCCGCTGAAATGCTGCGACGGATGCCGGGGGCACGGCCATCAGCAGTTCGTAATCGTCGCCGCCGCCCAAGACGGCCTGCGTTAGAGTGGGATCTTGGGCCAGGACGGACGCTGCCGCCCGCGATACCGGAATTAAGCCGAAGTCGAGCGTCAATCCGAGAGGGCCAGCGAGTCGCGCCAGATCCTTCAGCAGCCCGTCGGAGATGTCGAGCGCGGCTGACGCATAAGCGCGGAGCGGTGGGCCGAGCGCCAGACGTGGCATCGGCCGGAGATAGCGGCCCGCAAGGAACGCGCGCTCCTCCGCAGTGAGAGCGGGCAAGGCCGACGGATCGCCGTGAACCAGGAGCCCCAGCGCGGAATCGCCGATCGTGCCTGTCACGAAGACATGGTCACCGATCGCTGCCCCCTGGCGGCGGACGAATTCGCCCTGAGGCACCGCGCCGACAATCGTCACGCCGATTGAAAGCGGACCCGGCGTCAGATCGGTGTCCCCGCCAATCAGATGGCAACCGAAGCTTTCCTGTGCCGACTTGAGGCCTTCGGCAAACGCGCTCATCCAATCTCTATCCGGCGCTTCGGGAAGGGCGAGGTTGAGCATATACGCGAGCGGGCGCGCGCCTTTCGCGGCGAGATCGGAGGCGTTGACGGCGAGCGCTTTCCAGGCGATGTCGGCGGGTCTATCAGCAGCGAAAAAATGCACGCCCGCTATGATGGGGTCGCTTGTGAAGACGAGATCGGTTCCGGGTTCCGGAGACAGCAGGGCTGCGTCGTCGCGCAGTCCGAACGCACCTGGAGCGCCGCGCGTGAGCGGTGCGAGATAGGTCTGGATCAGATCGGTTTCGTTGGCGATCCGATCGCCCGAGCCGGGTCTATCGTTGAATGGCGCTGGCGGCATGGTTCAGACCCCGACGCTCCGACGCCGTCAGGACGGCGTTACGCGCTTTGAAACGAATTCGTGACCGCGATGTCGCCGCGCGAGCTTGTCGAGGACGCCGTTCACCACGCGCGGCTCTTCCTCGTCGAAGAAGGTGTGCGCGACGTTCACGTATTCGTTGATCGCCACCCGAGCGGGAACGTCTGCGCGGTCGAGAATTTCAGCGACACCAGCGCGGAGAATGGCGCGCAGGATCGAATCGACGCGCACGAGCCGCCATCCGGTTGCGAGTTGCTCGTCGATCATCGGGTCGATTTCGCGCTGGCGGCGCACGACGGCGCGCAAGACATCGGCGAAGAAAACGCGGTCGGCGGTCGCCAGCGTCTCGTTGCGGTTTTCTCCTTCGAAGTGCTGCTCGATGAACTCGGCAATGACGTCATTCACGTCAGTGCCAGCCATGTCCATTTGATAGAGCGCCTGCACGGCCGCGATGCGCGCTGCCGTGCGTTGCGTGATTTCCCCAACCCTCGGTTTGCCCTTGGCGGTCATGCCTGCGCGCCCCAGAAAGCGCGCTTCGTCTCGATAAGGCGGAGGCAGGCGCGAGCGGCATCGCCGCCCTTGCCGTTGATGCCGCCTTCGGCGCGCGCAAGAGCCTGGGCGCGGGTATCGACGGTGAGGATCGCGTTACCGACCGGAATGCTTTGATGCATTGCGACATCCATCAGCCAGTGGTTGGCGTTGTTGCAGACGATATCATAATGAGCCGTTTCACCGCGAATGACGCAGCCCAACGCAAGAGCGCCATCGAACATCGCGCGTCCGGCCGCGCGCGCTTCGGCAGCGGCCGCGAGCACCTGGGGAATTTCCAGCGCGCCGGGAACGGAAATGCGTTCAAAGGTGACGCCGCGCTTGGCGCATTCGGCGACGGCGCCTTCGATCAGCAGATCGGCGATGTCTTCGTAGAAGCGCGCTTCGATGAAAAGAACGTGCGCGCGAATCGGAGCCGCGCCTTTATCGTCCTGAGGCGCTCCTGGAGTTTTCTGGACCATGGCTCAGGCTACTCGATTTTCCGGGTTCCGGTGACGCGCAGCCCGAACGCTTCGAGGCCCACGTACACATGTTGCGGGGAAGTGGTCAAAAGCACCATGTCCTTGACGCCGAGATCGGCCAGGATCTGCGAGCCGACGCCAATTTCGACCTGACGGCGCTCTTTGCTCGAATCCTCAGCGCTTCCCGGCGTCGTCCGCCGCGAGACCCATTCTGATACCGACTTCGGACGGAGATCGCGGATCAAGACGATGACACCGCGGCCGTCAGCTTCGACGGCGCGCATCGCCTGCGCGATGGCACTCCCATCTTCGCAGGTTTGATCGACGCCGAGAACGTCGGAGAGAACATTCACGGCATGAACGCGGACAAGCACCGGGCCGCCCTTGGAGACATCGCCTTTGACGAGCGCCAGATGCTCTCCCGGCTCGACCGTCGTGTCGTAGACGTAGAGATTGAAATCACCTGCCGTCGTCTGAACCGGCGCCTGAGCGACGCGCTTGACGATGCGATCGTTCTTCAGGCGATAGGCGATGAGATCTTCGATCGCGCCGATCTTGAGGTTGTGGAATTGGGCGAACGCCGCGAGATCAGCCATGCGCGCCATCGTGCCGTCTTCGTTCATCACCTCGCAGATGACGGCCGACGGATTGAGGCCCGCGAGCTTCGCGAGGTCGATCGAGGCTTCGGTGTGACCGGCGCGGACAAGGACGCCGCCTTCACGCGCAATCAACGGGAAGACGTGACCGGGCGAGACGATGTCGTTGGCACCCTTCGTCGGATCGATGGCGGTCGCGATGGTGCGCGCGCGATCGAATGCCGAGATGCCTGTCGAGATCCCTTCGCGGGCCTCAATCGACGCCGTGAAGGCGGTGCGGTTGCGCGAGCCGTTGTGCCGGACCATGAAATCGAGATTGAGTTCGTTGGCGCGCGCCTGCGTCAGCGAAAGGCAGACGAGCCCGCGGCCATACTTGGCCATGAAGTTGATGGCGTCCGGAGTCGCCATTTGCGCCGGGACGATGAGATCGCCTTCGTTCTCGCGATCTTCGGCATCGACGAGAATGACCATTCGGCCATTCTGCATCTCTTCGATGATCTCTTCGATCGGCGACAATACGCTGCCGCTCGAAGCGGCTTGTAGATTCGATGAGCCCGACATCAGGGGCGAAACTCCATGAGCCGCGCGACGTAGCGCGCGAAAACGTCCACTTCCAGATTGACCAGATCGCCGGGGGTTTTCGCGCCCCAGGTTGTCACCGTCAAGCTGTGAGGAATGAGATTGACCCCGAAACGGGATTCCGCAACCTCGTTGACGGTCAACGAGGTTCCGTCCAGCGCAACCGAGCCCTTAGGTGCAATATAGCGGGAAAGATGCTCGGGCGCTTCCAAAAGAAAGCGCCGGCTGTCGCCGTCGGGCGTGATCGAGATGATTTTCGCGACGCCGTCGACGTGCCCCGAGACGATATGCCCGCCAAGTTCGTCTCCGGCCCGCAACGATCGCTCCAAATTGACGCGGTGGCCCGGCTTCCAGGCGCCGAGGGTGGTTTTGGCCAGCGTTTCGTTTGAGACGTCGACGTTAAATTCGGCACCGGCCGGGATCGGTTTGATGGCCGTCGCGGTGAGGCAAACGCCGTCGCAGCAAATTGAAAGGCCAGTTTCTTCCGGCTTCAGGCGATAGGCGGTCCGGAGCGTGAAGTGCCCCGGCGAACGCGCCACCACCTCGCCGACATCGGTGATCAATCCGGTAAACATCTGATCAGCGTCCTTCTTTATTCGCGAGGCGGCGATACCGCCACATCGTATCGGCGCCGATTGTTCGGCGTTCGACGGCGGTCATTCCAAGGTTGCCCAGCCATCTCGTGACGGCCGTGTCGGCGTCGCTGTCCGATGGGCTTCCAGCCATATAGAGCATGATCTCGTCTGCCAGCGCTGCGCCGGCGAAGCTGCGCCAAATCGCCGGGCCGCCCTCAACGAGCAGTCGCGTGATGCCGCGCGCCACCAGAGCTTCCATGATCGACGGCAGCCAGAGCGCGTTGCCGACGACGCCGACATCGACAATTTCGGTACCGCCTTCGGCTATAGCGCTTTTCTTCGCTGCATCGCTATCGGCCGAAGTCATCAGCCAAACGGGAACCGTCCGCGCGCTGCGGAAAATCTTGGCGCCGACGGAGAGATCGAGAGACCGCGAGAGCACGACGCGCACGGGCGAACGATCAAGAAGACCCGGCAGCCGGCATGTCAGTTCGGGATCGTCGTCTCTGACGGTCGCGCTGCCGACGAGGATGGCGTCGAACTCCTTGCGCAGGAGCATACCATGAAGACGGGCAAGCTCACCCGTGACCCATATTGGAGCCGATCCCGAGCCGCGCGCGATATCTCCGTTGGCGTCAAGTGCGAGCTTCAATGTTACGAGCGGGCGGCGCTCGGTGATGCGCACGATGTGGCCGCGCGTGATCCAGCGGGCTTCAGCCGCGCCGACACCGCGCACGACCTCGATGCCCGCTTGGCGCAACCGATTGAGACCGCGGCCCGCGACGCGGGGATCGGGATCTTCGATGGCGACGACGACGCGCTTCAAACCGGCAGCGACGATGGCGTCGGCACACGGCGGCGTGCGGCCGTAATGGGAGCATGGTTCAAGCGTGACGTAGATTGTTTTGCCGCGCGCGTTGTCTCCGGCCAGCGCGATCGCTTGCGTCTCGGCATGGGGACGGCCGCCTCGCGCCGTGGTGCCGCGCGAGACAACTTCGCCCGTCGCTTCATCGACAATCACAGCGCCGACTGACGGATTGGGCGCCGTGGCGCCGAGCCCGCGCTCGGCCATGCGAAGCGCGATCGCCATCATCTCGGCGTCAAACGCATGACTTTTGTTACTCGACATACGGCTTAGTGCTTTTTCTCGCCCGCAAGCTCGTCGATGACGGGGGTTCCGAACCGCTCGTTGAGATCCAGCGGATTCTGGGTATCGCTCGCGAGCTCGCGGAGAACTGCGTGAAAGTCCGCCGCGTCGCGGAAATCGCGATAGACGGATGCGAAGCGTACATAAGCGACAGGATCGAGGCCGCGCAAGGCCGCCATGACGAGTTCGCCGATCTCGGCCGAGGTGATCTCCGATTCGCCCGAGCTTTCGAGCTGGCGGACGAGCCCCGAAACCAAGCGATCGATACGCTCGGGCTCGATTGGGCGTTTGCGCATTGCAACAGAGATCGACTTCGAAAGCTTGTCGCGATCGAACAGAACCTTCCGGCCGGAACGCTTGACGACCGTCAGCTCCCGAAGCTGCACACGCTCGAACGTCGTGAAACGGCCGCCGCAATCGGCGCAGATACGCCGACGGCGGATCGCGGCGTTTTCGTCCGACGGCCGGCTATCCTTGACCTGGCTATCCTCGCTTCCGCAGAACGGACAGCGCATCCTTCAATCCCTTTCCATCACCCGCCGACCCACGCCGGCGCGACGCACCGTTGTTTCCTGAGGGACAGATTTCTTCTTAACCACAAGCCAGATTCCAGCGCCAACACACATACCCGACATGGTCGTCGGGAAGTTTTCAACAATGAGAAAGCCTCAAGATGAAAACATTTCCTTATTTCGCCGTGGCGACGATCGCGAGCTTCATTTTTACATATAGCGTTTTTGCCGCCGTCTCGGACGACAAAGGCGTCGAGCACTGGATGGCGCAGCAAACCTCGGCTTTGGCTGCGATTACAGCCGGTAACGGGTAAATCCAAAAGAAAAGAGCGCCGGAATGATCCGGCGCCCTCGAATGTTTGAACTCAAAGTTCTGTTCAGGCGTAGATCGGGAACCGATCGCAGAGCGCCGTCGCCTTGGCTTTGACGGCGGCTTCGACGGCAGCGTTGCCCTCTTCGCCATTCTTCGCGAGACCGTCGAGAACTTCCGAGATGAGACGGCCGATCTCCTGGAACTCGGCGACACCGAAGCCGCGCGTCGTACCGGCGGGCGAACCCAAGCGAATGCCCGACGTCACCATCGGCTTCTCAGGGTCGAACGGGATGCCGTTCTTGTTGCAGGTGATGTGCGCCCGCTCCAAGGACTTTTCAGCCTTGTTGCCGGTGATCTTCTTCGGACGAAGGTCAACGAGGATGAGGTGCGTGTCGGTACCGCCGGAGACAAGCGCGAAACCGTTCTGCACCATGACCTCGCCAAGCGCCTTGGCGTTGTCCATGACGTTCTTAATGTAGACCTTGTAGTCGGGCCGCAGCGCCTCGCCGAAGGCAACGGCCTTCGCGGCGATGACGTGCATGAGCGGACCGCCCTGAATCCCCGGGAAGATCGCCGAGTTGATCTTCTTCGCAATGGCTTCGTCGTTCGTCAGGATCATGCCGCCACGCGGACCGCGCAACGTCTTGTGCGTCGTCGTCGTGACGACGTGAGCGTGCGGGAACGGGCTTGGGATGAGTCCGGCCGCAACGAGACCGGCGAAGTGGGCCATGTCGACAAGGAACGTAGCGCCGACTTCATCCGCGATGGCGCGGAACGCCGCGAAATCGATCTTGCGGGGATAGGCAGAGCCGCCCGCGATGATGATGCGCGGCTTGTGCTCATGCGCCAGCTTCTTCACCTCATCCATGTCGATGAGGTTGGTGTCGGGCTTCACCATGTAATGCACGGCGTTGAACCACTTGCCCGACTGGTTGACCGACGCGCCGTGCGTCAAGTGTCCGCCAGCTGCGAGCGAGAGGCCGAGGATGGTATCGCCCGGCTTCGCGAGCGCATTGAAGACGCCCTGGTTCGCCTGCGATCCAGAGTTCGGCTGCACGTTGGCGAAACCGCAATTGAAAAGCTTCTTGGCCCGATCGATCGCCAGTTCTTCAGCGATGTCGACGTACTGGCAGCCACCGTAGTAGCGCTTGCCGGGGTAACCTTCGGCGTACTTGTTTGTCAGGACCGAGCCCGCAGCATCGAGCACGGCCTGGGAGACGATGTTCTCGGACGCGATGAGCTCAATTTCGTGCTGTTGGCGCCCGAATTCTTTTTGGATCGCGGAGAAGACTTCTGGGTCGGTCTCCGAAAGGTGCGCCTTGAAGAAGCGCGACGTCTGCGAAGTTGCTGCGGCCGGGGCAGTCGACATGGGCTTTCCTCTGATTTTGGAAATGTTTTTGTAGCGTTGGCGGGAGCCCGTGGGCAAGCCCGGCCGGACGCGGTTTCAATCATAGTAAGGGCTTAGGCGCCAGCGCTCAACACCTCAAACGCCCGCGTAATATAGGCGCGGATGGGACTTTCGGCCCAAAGGGACAGTCTTACCCTACTCCCCGGACCTACTCCCGGACACCGCTTTACTCCGCCGCTTCGGCGAGGCTTTCCATGAGGGCGAACGGGCACTGAGACCAAAGCTCAGAGAGCGCGCCAACCAAATGATCCATGTCGGCATCGGTATGATGGGGCGACGGCGTCAGACGCAGCCGCTCGGTGCCGCGGGGGACAGTAGGGTAGTTAATCGGCTGGACATAGATTCCGAAGCGATCGAGCAGGACGTCGGTCAACGCCTTGCAACGGACCGGGTCGGCGACGAGCACAGGCACGATGTGGCTTGGGCCAGGGATGACTGGAAGATCGGCAGCTGCCAGCTTCCGCTTCAACGTGCGAGCCCGCTCCTGATGCTGCTCACGCTCGACGCTGCTCGTCTTCAGGTGGCGAATTGATGCCAGCGCGCCGGCGGCGATGGCCGGGGCCAGCGACGTCGTGAAGATGAAGCCCGGCGCGTAGGAACGGATGGCGTCGCAGAGGGTTTTCGAGGCAGCGACGTAGCCGCCCATGACGCCGAAGCCCTTGGCCAGCGTGCCGTTGATGATGTCGACGCGATCCATCACGCCGTCACGCTCAGCGACTCCGCCGCCGCGACGGCCGTAAAGGCCGACCGCGTGCACTTCGTCGAGATAGGTCAGCGCGTTGTACTTTTTCGCGAGGTCGCAGATGGCGCCGATCGGCGCGACGTGACCATCCATTGAATAAACGCTCTCGAAAGCGATGATTTTCGGCGTCTCGCGCGGCACCGACTTCAGCTTGGCTTCGAGATCGGCGATGTCGTTGTGAAGAAAGATCTGCTTGGGACCGCGGCCATTGCGGATGCCTGCGATCATCGAGGCGTGGTTCTTCTCATCGGAAAAGATCACGCAGCCCGGAAAGAGAGTTGCGAGCGTCGACAGCGCCGCTTCATTGGCAACGAAGGCGGACGTGAATACGAGCGCGGCTTCCTTGTTGTGAAGGTCGGCAAGCTCATTCTCAAGCTCGACGTGATAGTGAGTCGTGCCAGCGATATTTCGCGTTCCGCCAGAACCGGCGCCGACGAGATCGATGGCTTCGTGCATGGCGGCGAGCACATCGGGATGCTGACCCATGCCGAGATAATCGTTGGAGCACCAAACGGTGATCGGCTTTGCCGCTTCGCCCTTGAGGACGTCTGCTTTCGGGAAGTCACCTCGGCGGCGCTTCACATCGGCGAAAACCCGGTAACGGCCCTCTTTTTTGACGGTCGCGAGGGCATCAGAGAGCTTCTGCTCGTAATTCATCTTCTGGTTTCCGCTCCCAAAAGCACGACGTTCATTTTTTTGCCTTTATGGACCTGTGACTCATAAAGGACCAGTGCCGTTTCGTCGCGCAGAAGAATGAAATTTTAGTCAGATGCAAGCACATTCTTCAATGACAAAGGGACCAGAATTAGACCTTCCCAACTATGCCGGGGCGCCGCAATCGACCTTGAGGCGCGTCAAAGCATACCAAGGTATGTAAGAGACGGGGGCGATTAAATTAATAGGAGGCCGCGATCTCCCCGACGCCGTCCTTCTGATAGATGTCGCGGCGGAACTGGACGACCCCGTCCTCCGTGGCCCAGGCGCTGATATAAACGAAGAGCAGTTGGACGGGCTTCTTCAACCGGACGTCGAGGGGCTTACCCGTTTCCCTCATTTGCGCGATTCTTTCAGCGTCCCAGCCGCTTTGTCCAGCAAGCAACCAAGCCGCCAGATTTTCGATGTTGTGGACCCGGATGCAGCCGGAACTTTCCGACCGGAAGTTGCGGCCGAAAATGCGGTCGGACGGGGTGTCGTGCATGTAGACAGAGTGGGCGCTGTCGAAATTGATCTTTAGGAAACCGAGCGGGTTCTCCTTGCCGGGTTTCTGGCTGTAACGGTAAGTGCCAGGCGTGACCTTGTCCCAATTGATCTTCGCCGGATCGACCTTCTTGCCGGTGCCGTCGTAGGCGTCGATGCCGAACTTCAGAAGGACGTTCTGCCCCTTCGACTGCATTTGCTGACCGCGCGGGATCAAATCTTCCGAGATTACCGTCGGCGGCAGGCGCCATGTGGGGTTGAAGCTCAAATCGGTGATCGGCGTGTGGAGCAGCGGTGTCGGCCGGTCCGCCTTGCCGACGACGCCGGCATAGCGGGCAACGATCTGGCCGTTTTCCACCGCTTCGATGTGGGCAGCAGGAATGTTCACGACGACGTATTTCTTCGAGGTCGTCGGAATGGCCTCCTGCAGGCGCGCCAGATTGACTTTCAATTGCTTGAGACGGACGTCGGCGGGAACATTCAGCGCGACGATGGTGCGCTTGTCGGCGATGCCCGTCGGGGTCAGGCCGTTCGACGCCTGGAACCGCTTCAGCGCTTTGTCGAGGTCGTTATCGAAATAGGTCGACGTGGTGTTGCCGCTTCTGAGATCGCCGGACGCGGTGAGGCGGGCGCGAAGAACTGCGACGCTCGGGTCGGTCGTCCCGTATTGCATCAGGCTATCGCGCGGGGTCTTGTTCGGCGGTTCAGGAATTGTCGGCCAACCGCCCCGACTAACAATCATGAGGTACTGGCGGACAGCCATTTTCGTGGCTTCAATGTTAGCTTTCGCAAGCGTCGCGAAGCCCTTCGGAGGGTTCGCCTCCCATTCCCGCACGAAATCCGGATCGGTCGGATTGGTCGAGAGCGACGAGCCGGGCGCGTCATTGCCGACGGGGCCGAAATTGATCCAGCCGAAGCTTTGGGCGGCCGCTCCTCCCTGCCCGGCCCAGCCCGCCGCCGACAAGGCGACAAAACCAATACCGACCACAAGCGATGCGATTTTTCGGCCCGTACGGCCGGCTGCCCCGTATTTCGGCTGTCCCACGGGCATGTCCCCTCCCCGATCGTTCGCAATTCGCGCTTTCGAACGGGTTCAGTCTAACTGAATTGCCGGAAATGAAAAAGGACCGCCCTGCTTTTCACAGGACGGCCCTTTTTATGCTGCGGGACAACAGCATGGCAAACCGGAGATGGCCCGAGCGGCCGTATTAGAGGCGGTAGCGGATCTGGTCCGACCAGAAGCGTTCAAGGCGAACCAGGGCCTTGTTGAGGCTCTTGACGTCATCGCCCGAGACTTCGCCGACTGTCTGAACCGATCCGAGCTGGCGGAGATAGAGCTTGCTCACGACGTCACGGGCTTCGAGGCCCTTGTCGGTGAGGCTGACGCGCACTGAGCGGCGATCAGTGTCCGACCGCTTGTAATGAATGTAGCCCATATCGACGAGCTTCTTCAGATTGTAGGAGACGTTCGAGCCGAGGTAATAGCCGCGGGTCTTCAATTCGCCGGCGGTCAATTCGCTTTCGCCGATATTGTAAAGGAGCAAAGCCTGAACGCTATTGAGTTCGGCGCCGCCCTGACGATCGAATTCGTCTTTGATGACATCAAGTAGAAGGCGGTGAAGGCGTTCGATCAGGCGGAGCGCCTGCAGATATTCGCCGCGAAAGCCTTCTTCTTGAACCGGAGCGCGATGACGCGCTACTTCAAACGCTAAACTCATTACCTGCCTCACATGTTTTCTACGCCGCCCGGTTTGCCCCGGGTTTTGACAAAAAGATAACTTGGAGGACTGAATTTCGCCTAAATAGATATAGTAAAAGAATAGTACCAGGCCCGGTTTCGAATGGTTTTTTAACTAGAATTGGAAACGAATTGAGATCTTGGTGATATATGTTTTAACGCCTGGATCACACTGGATCACAATTGCCATCAATTCTGCAGACCATGATTAAACGCGCGCCGCCTGCATTTCATTCCTCTGCGGCAATTCAAGATCACCATCGGGCAACGGCGTAAAATATTCGTCGATGACATCGGTCACGAGATCCTCGTAACGCTCCGGTTTCCAAACGGGATTGCCGTCTTTCTCTCGTAAAATCGCGCGCACGCCCTCATGGAAATCATGATTTTCAAGGCAACGCACCGCGAGGCGATAATCCTGAATTAGCGTCTGGCGAATATCGAAGCAGAGCGCCGCTTGAATATGGCGGAGCGTAATCGCGAGCGAAATGGGCGAGCAGCGTCTGAGACCCGCCAGCGTGCGTTTCGCCCACTCGGATCCCTTTGCATCGGCGCGAGCCAGCGAGCGAAATATTCCATCAAGCGTCGGTTCGGAGAAATGCTCGTTGATGTGGCCGAGATCTTTCTGCACATCGCCCGGCTCCAGCTTTTCATTCAAGCCGTCGAGCAGCGGATCGACCGGTTGGGCGTCGGCCAACCCAGAGAGAATGGCTTCAAAGTGAGACGAGGAAATGCAGTGGGTGACGAGCCGCAGCCATTGCGCGTCGGCGCGGCCGATCGAACGCCCCGTGAGGCCGAGATAAAGTCCGACCGGCCAAGGCATCTTTGCAAGAACGCGGGCGATGCCGACATCCGGAAAAAGTCCAAGCTTCGTCTCAGGCATCGCCCATTTATAATTCTCGCCAGCGACGCGATGCGTATTGAAAGCGGTGAGGCCGGCGCCCGAGCCCATGCACAGCCCGTCAATGAGGGAGACGGTGGGCTTGGAAAAGCATTCGAGCAGCCAGTTCAGCGAATACTCGTCCCTCAGGTAGCTTTTCGCGGTCGCGAGATCGTTCTTTGCGGCGGCGGAGAGTGCCAGTACGTCGCCGCCAGAGCAGAACGCCTTCGGACTGCTTGAAACCAGCGCGACGATGTAGATGTCCGGGTTTCGCGCGACGCGCGGGATGGCGCTGCTCAACGCGCGGCACATTTCGTTGTCCAGCGCATTCAGCGACAGCGGCCGGTTGAGCGTGAATGTCTGCAGGGCCCGCGTCTGGGCGGCTACGACCTTCAATGGCTGCGTCGGCGCGGCGGTTCTAATGTCACTATTGTGCTCGTTCACTGCAAACCCGATTGATAACCGCCGATTTGATTCCAAGTTCGGATGCTATGCGCCCTTTCCGCCGACGCCGCTAGATTTTGCGGCGATAAAGCGCATTCATTCACAGAGTTCCGACGTTTGCCGCAGACTTTGTTTCGGAGCAACAACGCCAGCGGCTTGGCCGATCCGGCGAACTCTGCGATAATATTTCTCGCGTGACGGCGTGGGGGCATCACGTCACGCCTCGGCTTTTCGTCGGCTTCCGTTTGTTTCGCGCTCCGCGGAGTGCAAGGGCTGTGCAGATACAATGACTTCGCCATCGTCCGATAGCAACTCGGCCAAAAGGAAGCCCTGGCGAGGCGCCACATTTGCGGCCGCAATTATTGCTTTCGCAGCCCCGGGCTTCATCACGACGCAAGCGGAAGCGAAACAAAAGAAACATCACGACTCGGCTGAGCAGGCGGCTGCGCCAACGGGCGATGCGACCGCGACGGCGCCTCCGGCCAAGGCAGCCCCCGCCGGGGTGGCGCCTGTTTCCTCCGACCCCGCCAAACCCGTCACGCAGACCACGAATACGCATGCGGAGAGGTGGTCAGACGCCGAAATTGCCGACGCGCGAGCGCACTGCGCCGTCGTTTTGCAGCGAATCCATGCCGTGGCGCTGCCGCACGCACCGATCCGCGAAGGCGCATGCGGGGCGCCGGCGCCGGTCGAGTTGATCAGCATCGGGCAAAATCCAGAGGTGGCGTTGTCGCCGCCCGCGATCGTGCGTTGCGATCTCGTCGAGCAACTTGCCAACTGGTTTGAAAAAGACGTGCAACCACTCGCGCTCAAGCATTTCAAATCCCCGATCATCCGAATTGAAACGATGAGTTCGTATTCGTGCCGGAACGCCTATGGGCGCAAGACGACCAGACTCAGCGAGCACGGCCTGGCGAACGCGCTCGACATCGGTGGCTTCATCACGGCGTCGGCGAAGACTGCCGAAGTGCTCGACGACTGGGGCAAGCCGCAGCGCGAGATCGTCGCCGAAGCCGAGGCGCAAAAACAGGCAGCAGAGGACGCAGCCGCCAAGACGGCGCAAGCGGGGATCGCGGGCAATCCCGCGCAGGGCGCGCTGCCGTCTGCCCTCCCCTCGACGGCCGGGGCGGCCGCAGCCGGACTCGTGCGATCGACCATCGTCGAGGGCATGCCGGAAACAAGCGTCGCCGCGTCATTGCCGCCGATCGGCGACGCGAACCGTCTCGGCGGCCCTACGCCGAAGCTCGCGAAACCGGCTCCTAACGTCCGCCCGGCGACGTTTTTCGAGACCAAGGCATACGACAATCCCGATCCGCAAATGCGGGCGTTCCTGCACGAAGCGCACGAGACAGCCTGCCAGATCTTCGGCACGACGCTTGGGCCGGAGGCCAATGCCGATCATCGCAACCATTTTCACGTCGATATGGCGCCGCGGAAATTCACCAAGATCTGCGACTAGACGATCTAAGACCGAGGTTCGGCATTCCTGGTCTGCATCGGGCGGCTTGCAAGGCGGCTCCGGCCGTGCCCATTGTCCGCCGAGTTTGAATGCCCGAAACGAACCGACATTCACAGGATTTTCGACATGTCTTCTCGCGCCCGCTCCGGGGATCGCGCCGCAGAAACCGGCGCACCCGCAGATGCCCTTTCCAGTGGCTTTCCCGCAACCCGCATGCGCCGTAACCGGAAGAGCCCGTGGTCGCGTCGGCTGATCGCCGAACACAGACTGTCGGCGAGCGATCTGATCTGGCCCATGTTCGTCATCGACGGCGAGGCCCAGCGCGTGCCAGTCGCGTCGATGCCGGGTGTCGAGCGGTTGAGCGTCGACCTTATCGTCGAAGCGGCAAAAGAAGCGGAGCGCCTCGGCATACCGGCGCTTGCACTCTTTCCGTTCACCGATCCGAAGAAACGTAGCGACGTTGCGCTTGAAGCTTTCAACGCCGACAATCTCGTGTGCCGGGCGACGCGCGCGATCAAGGCGGCGAAGCTCGATATCGGCGTTATTCTCGATGTTGCGCTCGATCCCTATACGAGCCACGGCCACGACGGGCTGATCATCGGCGACGAGATCGCCAACGACGAGACGAATGCAGCGCTCGTCAAGCAAGCGCTCGTGCAGGCGGAAGCCGGCGCCGATGTGCTCGCGCCGTCGGACATGATGGATGGGCGCATTGGGATCATTCGCGCCGCACTCGAAACGGCGGGCTTCAAGAATACGCAGATCATGTCGTATGCCGCGAAGTACGCGAGCGCGTTCTATGGGCCATTCCGCGATGCCGTCGGTTCCACCGGACTTCTGAAGGGCGACAAGCGCACCTATCAGATGGACCCGGCGAACACGGAAGAAGCGCTGCGTGAGGTCGCGCTCGATCTCGACGAAGGCGCCGATATGATCATGGTAAAGCCAGGCATGCCTTACCTCGATGTCGTGCAGCGCGTTTCGGAGACGTTCGGCGTACCGACGTTCGCGTATCAGGTGTCGGGCGAATACGCGATGCTGGCGGGCGCATTCGAACGCGGCTGGCTCGACGCCGACAAGACGATGGTCGAGAGCCTGCTCGCGTTCAAGCGTGCGGGTGCGTCGGGCGTGCTTACGTACTTCGCACCGAAAGTGGCGAAGTTGCTCGCGGAGTAGAGTTCGTTGTTATCCACTCGCTTGCCTGGATCCCGGCCTTCGCAGGGATGACGGTATTTGTGGCTGTCTCGAAAACTCTCCGCATCGTCATGCCGACGAAGGTCGGCACCCAGACAATGATGCCTACGGGCAGTATCGAGGCGGTCATGTCGTTGACGACCGTTTGCGCGGCCATGACGGCGACGCGCGTTTCTAGCGCCTCACGCGGCGGCGGAAGTCCTGGTCGGGCGAATACGCATCGGCGGCGGGCGGGTTACCTGTCGCGGCTCCGCCACTTCCATCAGCTTGCCCCGGTTGATCCGATGGCGCCTGCGTAGTGGGATTGGGGTTATCCTCGGCGATCGTGCGGCTCGGCTTCTGGCATTCCGTCAGCCAGACATCGTAGGTCGGGTGTTCGAGGCCATAGATGCCGGGACTTTCCGCAAACATCCAACCCGTAAAAATTCGCTTCTCGGAACCGTCCACCTGCGTCTCGTCGATTTCGACGAACGTCGTCGTCTTCGGCTCGTCAGTCGGCGGGCGCGAATAGCAAGCGCGCGGCGTAATCTTGAGGGCGCCGAACGTCGACGTTTGGTTGACAGGAATTTCGATCTTCGAGATGTGCGCCGTCACCTTATCGAGCGCAGAGAAAACGGCGACTTGATTTTCAATGCGGTCAGCCTCAACGGGCGATGTGGTCATCGCACTCGCCGCACCGGATAGCAGCGCCACAGACGCGAATAGTCGCGCACGGCGGCGCGCCTTCGTGCGGTGCGCTGCATGGCGCAAGAACGTCTGTCTCAAATGCAAATCCATTCCCCAGAGGCGTGCCGTGACGCCTCGCCGGATTGCCCGGCAAAGCGGGCGATTTTTCGTTCGGCCGGATTAATCGAGATTAATTCGGCTTCCACGCCTTGTAATCGCTCGACGACTTCGCGCGCTCACCCTTGCCGAGGATTGATCCCTTCGGGCGGTAGGCTCGGGCGGTGCCTGTCATATTCATCTGATGCGGCTTCTGCCACGGGCGGGGATGATAGCGCTCTTCGGTCGGCGGGGTATCAACGGTGTAATGCAGCCAGCCGTGCCATTCCGGCGGCACTTGGCTTGCTTCAGACAGCTTGGGATAGATGACCCAGCGGGCAGGGACGCCCAAGGGGCCGACGCCGCTTCGTTGTACGAAATAGCGATTGCCGGACTGATCCTCGCCGACGAACTTACCCTTCCGCCACGTGAATAAACGTGTTCCCCAGGTATTGCCGCCCCACCAGCAGAAGATCTCGCTGAACAAGCTCATGTCCGTGCTTCCTTTTCCGCCGCCATCCCAGGGCTACGAATTAGCTGTTCTTCGGTACTGATGTCCAGACGCCAGAGCGCAGATGCAGACGCGCAACAGCCATGACGCGGAATCGCACTAAAGTAGCGTCAGGCAGGGTCGAAAACGGCTCATACAGCGCCATCCACACCGTGCGGAAGGCGCCGACCTCCAAGAAATCCAATCAAATCGGGCCAAAACCGGGCTCCCGCCAAAAGTTGCCCACACTACTAGATGTAGTGTCAGTTGCGCCTGCTACCACAATATCTATCTATGACAGCCAGTTCGAATCGCCTACCTTGGTCGTTGTGAGGCAATCGTGCGACGGTCCCGATCGGGGTTGTGGACCAGCGATTTGCAGCACTGAGAGCAACCTTTTCCAGTTCGCGTAGCGCACGAGCACCTCGTCGCCATCAGACAGTTCTGGTCGGCAAAACGTCTGCGGATCGCGGTCAATGACCGCTTTTGCGGATGCGGGGAAAGCTTGTGCCGAGCGGACATGTTCCGACGTGCGTTTGTATTGCGTTTCGAACTGCCAAATGCGCCGGCGTTGCAGGGCTCCGGAGCATAGGCATCCAAATCACATACGGCGTCCGGCTAGAGAGCCGTTTGCCGCGCAATTCGGGGGCACTTCCACATGAAGATCACACGGCGTTTCACGAAAGCCGGCCTTTCTCCCTACGCTTCGATTCCGTTCCGGCGTGCGACGTCCGAAATCAAGAACCCCGACGGCTCTATCGTTTTCCGCCTTGACGGCTTCGACGTCCCCGAGCAGTTCAGCCAGGTTGCAGCTGATATCCTGGCGCAGAAATACTTCCGCAAAGCCGGCGTCGCGCGGCGCTTGAAGCGGTGCGAAGAAACGCAGGTTCCGTCGTGGCTGTGGCGCTCTACCCCGGATGACGCCGCTCTCGCCGAACTTCCCGAAAAAGAGCGCTTCGGTGGCGAATCCGACGCGCGGCAGGTCTTCGACCGTCTCGCCGGCACCTGGACCTATTGGGGCTGGAAGGGCGGCTACTTCTCGTCGGAAGAAGACGCGCAGGCGTTCTTCGACGAGCTTCGCTACATGTTCGCGATGCAGATGGCGGCGCCGAACTCGCCGCAGTGGTTCAACACCGGCCTGCACTGGGCCTACGGCATCGACGGCCCCGGCCAAGGCCACATGTATGTCGATTATCAGACGGGCGAACTCGTCCAATCGACATCGGCCTATGAGCATCCGCAGCCGCACGCCTGCTTCATCCAGTCGGTCGCCGATGACCTCGTCAGCGACGGCGGCATCATGGACCTCTGGGTTCGCGAAGCGCGCCTCTTTAAATACGGTTCGGGCACGGGCTCGAACTTCTCGTCGCTGCGCGGCGCCAACGAAAAGCTGTCGGGCGGCGGACGCTCGTCTGGCCTGATGAGCTTCCTCAAGATCGGTGACCGCGCGGCCGGCGCCATCAAGTCGGGCGGCACGACGCGGCGCGCGGCCAAGATGGTCGTCGTCGACGTCGATCATCCGGATATCGAAGAATACATCGGCTGGAAGGTACGCGAGGAGCAGAAGGTTGCGGCTCTCGTGACCGGCTCCAAGATCTGCCAGAAGCGGCTCAAGGCCGTGATGAAGGCGTGCGTCAACTGCGAAGCTGAAGGCGACGCCTGCTTCGAGCCGACGAAGAACCCGAAGCTCAAGATCGCGGTGCGCGAAGCCAAGCGCGACGGCGTTCCGCAGAATTACATCCTGCGCGTCATCCAGTTCGCCAAGCAGGGCTATAAAGAGATCGAATTCGACACCTACGATACCGATTGGGATAGCGAAGCCTATCTGACGGTCGCCGGTCAGAACTCGAACAACTCAGTGCGCGTGACGGACGAGTTCCTGAACGCGGTCGCCGAGGACAAGGACTGGAACCTTCGCTCGCGCCTCGGCAACAAGGTGACGAAGACGCTCAAGGCGCGGGATCTCTGGGAGCAGATTGGCTTCGCGGCATGGGCGTCGGCCGATCCCGGCATCCAGTTCCACACGACCATCAACGACTGGCACACCTGCCCGCAGTCAGGGCCGATCCGCGCATCGAATCCGTGTTCGGAATACATGTTCCTCGACGATACGGCGTGCAATCTGGCGTCGCTCAACCTGCTGCGCTTCCGCCGCGAAGATGCGTCATTCGATATCGAATCTTATGAGCACGGCTGCCGCTTGTGGACGATCGTGCTCGAAATCTCGGTGCTGATGGCGCAGTTCCCGTCGCGGCAGATCGCGGAGCTTAGCTATCGTTACCGGACCTTGGGTCTTGGCTTCGCGAACATCGGCGGCTTGCTGATGTCGTCGGGCATTCCCTATGACTCGGAGGAAGGCCGCGCGATCTGCGGCGCGATTTCCGCGATCATGACGGGCATTGCCTACGCGACGAGCGCGGAGATGGCGGCCGAGCTCGGCACCTTCCCCGGCTATGCGCCGAACGCTCAGGACATGCTGCGCGTCATGCGCAATCATCGCCGCGCGGCCCATGGCGAGGCCGAGTTCTACGAGAAACTCGCGACGGCGCCGGTTCCGCTCGACCACGCAGCGCTCAAGGACGCTCGACTTGGGGAAGCCGCAAAGCGCGCCTGGGACCGGGCTCTCGAGCTTGGCCAGGAGCACGGCTATCGCAACGCGCAAGCGACCGTCGTCGCGCCGACCGGCACGATCGGCCTCGTGATGGACTGCGATACGACCGGCATCGAGCCCGACTTCGCCCTCGTGAAGTTCAAGAAGCTCGCAGGCGGCGGCTACTTCAAGATCATCAACCAGTCGGTGCCGGAGGCGCTGCGCTCGCTCGGTTATCGCGAAGCTCAAATCGCGGAGATGGAAGTCTACGCGGTCGGGCATGCATCGCTCGCTCAGGCGCCCGCCATCAATACGGCGACGCTCAAAGCCAAGGGCTTCACGGACGACGCGCTCGCCAAGATCGAAAAGGGCCTCGGCACGGCGTTCGACATCAAGTTCGTCTTCAACCGCTGGACGCTCGGCGACGAGTTCCTGACGGGCAAGCTCGGCGTGCCAGCCGATAAGCTCAACGATCCGTCGTTCGATCTTTTCGCCCACCTCGGCTTCTCAAAGAAGGATATCGACGCCGCGAATGAGCACGTCTGCGGAGCGATGACGCTCGAAGGGGCGCCGCATCTGAAGGCCGAGCATCTGCCGGTGTTCGATTGCGCCAATCCGTGCGGCAAGAAGGGCAAGCGGTATCTCTCGGTCGAGAGTCACATCCGGATGATGGCGGCATCGCAACCGTTCATCTCGGGCGCGATCTCGAAAACGATCAACATGCCGAACGACGCGACGGTCGACGACTGCAAACAGTCGTACATGCTGTCGTGGAATCTCGCCCTCAAGGCCAACGCGCTCTATCGAGACGGCTCGAAGCTTTCGCAGCCGTTGAACAGCCAGGTTCTCGGCGATGACGAGGACGAGGCGCTGGACGCTGCCGAAACGCTGATGAGCCAGCCGATGGCGGCGCGCACGGCGACCATCACGGAAAGATTGGTCGAGAAGATCGTCGAGCGTGTCATCTACGTCGAGAAGGAGAAAGCGCAGGCTCGCGACAAGTTGCCGGGCCGCCGTAAGGGCTACACGCAGAAAGCCTCTGTCGGCGGGCATAAAGTGTATCTGCGCACCGGCGAATACGACGACGGCCGGATCGGTGAAATCTTCATCGACATGCACAAGGAGGGCGCTGCCTTCCGGTCGCTGATGAACAATTTCGCCATCGCGATCTCGCTCGGCCTGCAATACGGCGTGCCGCTGGAAGAGTACGTGGAAGCCTTCACGTTCACGCGTTTCGAGCCGGCCGGCCTTGTGCAGGGTAACGAGACGATCAAGAACGCGACGTCGATCCTCGACTATATCTTCCGCGAACTCGCGGTGTCGTATCTCGGCCGTAACGACCTCGCTCACGTCGATCCGCGCGAGATCGTGGGCGAGACGGGCCTTGGGTCCTCTGACGAGGAAACCGACGAGCAGCTGGCGTTCGATCTGCCTGAGAGCGTCACGAAGATGGTTTCGAAAGGTCTCGTACGCGGCGCGCCGGTCGTTCGTCTCGCGAGCCGCATGACACAGACCACGTCGTCGCCGAAAGCGTCATCGCTTGGGGCGGCGGCCGTGCAAAACACGAGCTACGATGTGACATCGCGTTACGTTGAATCGACGCTAACGCACGGCGCCAATGCCTTGTCGATTGCGAGCGAAGAGATGCACGCGGCGGTTTCGGTGGCGCCCATCATGACGAAGTCGGAGCTCTTTAAGCAGCGCGTCTCGGAAGCCAAATTGCGCGGCTACGAAGGCGTCTCGTGCAGCGAGTGCCACAACTTCACGATGGTCCGGAACGGGACGTGCCTGAAGTGCGACACCTGCGGCAGCACGAGCGGGTGCAGTTGATCGGCGAACGGTCAATATGGACCGCATCGCTTCATTGGTCGCAGACTCGATCGGCGCCTTTGAAAAGGGTGATCGCGTCTCGGCGATGATGCATGCATGCATCGCACTTGATGCTACGGCGAGGCGTCACTTTAAAAGGGATGCCTCGCAAAGATCAGACTACAAAGCGTTGGTTCGCGACCACGTTTGGTGTCTTCACATGATGATGGGCGGAGGTATCGATCTACAGCGAACGCTTTTTACGAACCTGCAGATAAAAGGCCGCGAAAAGATAATTTCAGCTCCTGATATCGCCGACGTTTTATATCATGTCTTTCGCTGCCCGTTGGTTCACGGCGATAGTTTGCCCTGCGAATTTGAGTTGCAGAATTCGACGCAGGGCGAAGCAAGTTTCATTTTATCTGACGGCACGCTGCAACTCCCGGATCGAATTATTTGGGGTGCGCTCGCAATATGTGTTTTTGCGAAATGCAATGAAGGCCTGTGCTGCGGACAGGATTATTTCCTGACTTGGTCGCCATCGCAGGGAGATGGTCCGCACTACCGGTTTATGATCGACCAAAACTGGGGAAATGAGGGCGGAGTCAGGTCTATTCTCGACAGCCACCCACCGTTGGTGTTGGTTGAGATGCGTTGGCAGCCCCAGTCATCCTCGAACGCGTGAGCGGAGCGACGCGCGTTCGGGAAATCAGCGTTAGACTCGTCGAAGACGACCGACTTTTCTCAAGGCGCCATCGCAAGTGGCGCCTTGTCCGTCTTCGGCTTGTCTGGATCCCGGCCTGCGCCGGGATGACGGAAGTTCGCCGCAGGAGATGAAACTTTTGCCGGGATGACGGGAATGGGATGTACGTGTTTCTCGCCTCCCCACCGTCATGCCGACGGAGGTCGGCACCCAGACAACAGGGAGCATGTCACTCGTCGAAGAAGTGCTCCGACTTATCGAACGGCCCCGCAGCGATCTCGCCCGTTTGCGGATCGAAGAGGTTGAGCCATTGCGGGTTCATTTGTTCGATCAGACGCAGCTTCCATAAGCGCCGCCACTCTTTCAGTTGCTTCTCACGCGCGATGGCTCGATCGAACGTTTCGTGCATCTCGTAGTAGACGAGCAGCGTCACATTATGTTGCGAGGTAAAGCCGGGGATCAATTTTCGCGAATGCTGCGCCATGCGATCATGGAGTGCGCTCGTCCCGCCGATGTAGAGCGTGCCGTTTTGACGGCTTGCCAGGATATAGACGGTCGGCGATTTAATCCGCACGCGAAATCTCCCCCGCATTGCAAATTGCACGATGGGAACGGCGCTGAGCAAGTGTCGTTATTTCAGGCTGACTGGATCCCGGCCTGCGCCGGGATGACCCCAAAGTCTAGGATGGAATCCCGGTTCCAGCCGCAGCCCCGGCCTTCGCCGAGATGACGTTCTTGGTGTGCGGTGTCGGCTTGAGTCGCGACGCTATCAATTGCGGTCAGGGCGCGGTCCCGAAAACAAACCCGCCGTGAGCGCGCTCCGGAGATGCGACGCTACGGAGGGCTCACGGCGGTAATGGACAAACGCAGGCCGGAAGTATCCCCCCACCCGGCTTGCGGTCCGTCCTTAAGTCTTCTTGACCTTCTTCACTTTCTTGACCTTGTGTGCCTGGGTGGTCTTTTGCTTGTGCGCCTTGTGCGACACCTTCTTCTTTTCCTTTGCGGGGTCGGCGGCCGTATGCGTCGCGACGCCGGGAGCATGCAGCCTCGGCGCCGATGTCGCCGCGTTCGCAGACACGCTCGCGCCAAGCACGAACGCTCCGACCAAAATTACCTGTCCGATTTTCATTTTCTTCTTCCCAAGAATAGCCACAGCCGGCCTCGGGCTGCGAGAGCGACGCTAGGCGGCGGTTCCACGAAAGAGAAAGAAGAAGAATTCAAATGCTCCGAAGGTTTTTTTCGTTGCGGGGGCAGGGTCGTCGGACGCAGCCCACCGTCCCGCTGCGCATGAGGCGACGAAAAATTTTCTATTGGGCTAAAGTCGGATGCCCGTCGCGCATATGAGCGCTGAGAGGCAAAGTACCTTCCCAAAACGAAAAAACGCCCGAAACGCGCCGTTTTGCATCGCCGCAAACTGTCACGACACTGTAATACGGACAGCGTTATGTCCCCGCGAAAAACTCAAAATGGGAGCGGGGTAAACCATGTCTGACGTGGCGTTGAGTGGCGCACTGCCTGGCGGAGCGAGCTCGCCTAGTAGCAAGCCAAATCTTGATCACGGCTCGAACCTGATCACGACACTGATTTTTCTGGCGCTTTTGGCAGGTGGCCTATTCTTCACCGCCTACAGCCTCTACCAGGATATCTCAGCCGCGGGGATGCCGGTCACGACTTGGCTACCCTTCCTCCTCCTGGGCGTCGCCCTGCTGATCGCTCTCGGCTTCGAATTCGTCAACGGCTTCCATGACACGGCCAACGCCGTCGCGACCGTCATCTACACGCACTCGATGCCCGCGAACGTCGCCGTGCTGTGGTCGGGCTTCTTCAACTTCCTCGGCGTGCTGCTGTCGACCGGCGCCGTCGCCTTCGGCATCATCTCGCTACTTCCCGTCGAACTTATCCTGCAGGTCGGCTCGAGCGCCGGCTTCGCGATGGTCTTCGCGCTTCTGATCGCCGCCATCATCTGGAACCTCGGAACCTGGTGGCTTGGCATTCCGTCGTCGTCCTCGCATACGCTGATCGGCTCGATCATAGGCGTCGGCGTCGCCAACTCGCTGATGCGTGGCGGCAACGGCACCTCGGGCGTCGATTGGGGCAAAGCGCAGGAGATCGGCATGTCGCTGCTCATCTCGCCGCTCGTCGGTTTCTTCTTCGCGGCGGCTCTGCTTCTGATCCTGAAGTTCATCATCCGCAATCCTGCGCTCTATAAGGAGCCGGTCGGCAACCAACCGCCGCCGTGGTGGATCCGTGGCCTTCTGATCCTCACCTGCACGGGCGTTTCGTTCGCGCACGGTTCGAACGATGGACAAAAGGGCATGGGCCTCATCATGCTCATCCTGATCGGCACCGTGCCGATGGCCTATGCGCTGAACCGGGCACCCGGTCCGTCACACATCGCCGAGTTCAAGATGACTGCGGCAGCTGCGGCGAAGGTCATCGACAAGCAGGCTTCGGGCTATAACGTCCTCGGCGACCCGCGTCCGGCTGTCGAGAGCTACATCTCGGCACGCACGATTAATGAGGGCACGTATCCGAGCCTCGCGGCACTCGTTCGCAATATCTCTGAGCAGGTCGACGGCTACGGTTCGCTCGACAAGGTGCCGGCGGCTGCCGTCTCGAACGTGCGTAATGACATGTACCTGTCGTCGGAAGCGCTGCGTCTTCTTCTCAAGGACAAGGCGAACAACCTCAGCAGCGGTGAAGTCACCGAACTCAAGGCCTTCAAGGGTTCGCTCGACGGCGCGACGCGCTTTATCCCGCTCTGGGTGAAGGTGGCGGTCGCGATTGCTCTCGGCCTCGGCACAATGATCGGCTGGAAGCGGATCGTCGTGACAGTCGGCGAAAAGATCGGCAAGACGCATCTGACCTACGCACAGGGTGCTTCGGCCGAACTCGTCGCCATGGCCACGATCGGCGCGGCCGATGCCTACGGCTTGCCGGTTTCGACAACCCACGTCTTGTCGTCGGGTGTCGCCGGAACGATGGCCGCCAACGGCTCGGGCCTGCAGTGGGCGACCGTTCGCAGCCTGCTCTTGGCTTGGGTGCTGACGCTGCCGGTTTCGATCCTTCTCGCTGGCGGCCTCTACGTGTTGTTCGCAAAGATCTTCTAGTTGCGAGGCCTGCTCCGGCGGGCCGCCCATCAGGTTCTGCAAATTTGGAAGGCGCGCGCCCCTGGGCTCGCGCCTTTCTTGTTTTCGACCGGCTGCCTCCCGCCCCTGATGCAGATATGATCGCGAACGAATAAATGCGCGGCCGGCTGTTGACGCGCCGCCGCGTTTTGACAACCTTGTGCCGCCGCGCGTTGTTGTTGGAGGTTCCCTTTGCAGCCGGAAGTCCTCGCCTGGGCTCTGCTCTTCGTTGTCGCCTTTGGCATCGTTTATCGATTTTTTGCTTGGGTCGGCCACCGACTGCGCGAGCCGCCTCCGGCGCAGACCGTTTCTCGCGTATCGGATGCCGTCGCGGTCGAAAATCCGTCCCCGCCGGTCGTGCCGATCGCAGCCGCGGCGCCCGCGGTCGCAACCGTTCCGCTTGCCCAGCCGCCTCAGGCGAGCGTCGAACTTGCGCCTACGCCAACAGTTGAAGCGGCCCTCGAAAACGTCATTGAACTCTCGCCTCCTGCTCCTGAGCTACGCGCCGAAATCACCAGAAATCCGCTCGCGTCGAGCGCGGTGATGTCGGCGCGGATCGCGGCAGCGGCGGTGCGGACTGCTCTTGCTCCGAGCGTCGCCGCGACGTTGCCGCCATTGCCAAAACCGAAGCCGAGCATTGTCGCGACGTTGCCGCCCGCCGCCCCCAATCCACCTCCGGCCGCTGCCGCGCTGACGGCCGCTGCGGAAACACCGCCATCGGAGACATCATCGCGAGAGGGGTCAGAACCGGAGACTGTCGAGCCACCGACGCCAGAGGTAGTGACGATGCCGGAGGCCGTGGTTCCCGCGCCGCCGCTTACCGATTTGGCCGCGCCTTCTGAACCTGCGACGCCCGACGACGCGCCGGTCCATCAGGAGTCCCGCGCGCCGATAGCCGTTCGGCTTCGCGATCGCTGGATCAGCGGAGAGGCGATCAGTCTAGACATTCGCCTTCGGGAAGCGAGCGATCGCAAAATCCGGCAGACTCCAAAGACGACGCGCAAGCCCGCCGAGCCCGCAGCCGCAAAAGAGTTGCGAGTGCTCGTGCCTAAAAGCGTTCCTGAGAAAGCACCGGCTCGCCGTATCGGTCGAAAAGCGGGCGACGCTATCGCGTTCGCCTCGACGAAAGCTCGGACGAAGATCCTCGGCGCGACTCACGGCGTCTCCCGGGTGCTGTCCGCGCCCGCTTCCTAGCGTTCGATTTTAAGCCGAAAGGCCATGTCGAACGGGCCACATCAGCCTGCAAAAAGATTGGAGATTCGGCCCCAGCGGCCGGTTTAGCACCCAAAGCGATTCGCTTCCGATGTTCTGAAAACGCGCTGTTTTTCGCGTTTTTTCATCCCTCCCGGAGCGGCGCCGCGAAACGCCTCCACACCTTATCCTCATCTCTCCCCATTCTCCTTGCGCTCGGCGGCAAAGGCTAGTTCGGCCGGTGCGAATCAGGTCACTTCGGTCCGTATCCAAGCGACTGAGAAGCAAAGCGGAGTTCGAGATGAAACAGCAGGCAACGCATGCGCCATTATCGGTCTACATGCTCGCCGATCACCTCGACGCCGCACTTGCCGCCGGCGAGGATATCGTGGCGCGCGGCATTTATTGGCGCGAGCTTGCGGACAAAGCCGACGATCCGGCCGAGTTCGCGACGCGCCAGCGCAAGGTCGCCGACGAGATCCGCGGCCTCGAATTGATGCTCGTCGCGCGGATACTGAAGGCGCGCAATCATGCGCTCGCGCTTGCCGAATATGACGATCGCTTCCGGGTGGTCGGCAAGCTTTTCGCTTCCGGCACCGCGATTCTGCTCGACGCCGTCGAGGAGAGCGGCGACGCACGCAGCACGGATTTCGACACGGGCGACGAGATCATCGCCTATGTTCGCGGCCGCGGCCTCATCGCTCCGGACGCTGCCGCCATCCGCATGGCCTCGGATCTCACGATCGACGACAGTTTCATGGTCGCCAAGCGCATGGCTCTCGGGCCTCTTCTCGATATGGCGGCGGCCTTCTTGGACGCTCTCGACGTCCAATACGATCTCTTCGTCGAAGGGGAGCCGGTGGCCGCGACAACGCGCCGGTTCGATCTCGACGAGAGCGAGCGGGTTTCCCTAAACTGATAGCGGGGTGCCGCGGACGCGGCCCAGCGCGGGCGCTTTCGCAAGTTCGCGACGCGGTTTTGCCGGTTCGCAGCGCGGGCCGATCTGACCGCCGTCCGTCTGATCGTGTATGACGCGACGGACGCGCGCTTCTTTACAACAGCGGCCTGCCGTTCGGGTGCCGACGGCTTTTCAGCCACGGAAACGGACTTCTCGAAATTCGCGGCGATGCTCGGCGGCACTGTGCCATCTGCCGAGGCGACGCGCGTCGGGTCAGTGCGGAGCACATTGGCGAGCGCCGGTGTCAGCGTCTTCACCGCCGTCAGCATCTTGCCGGCGACCGGCGCGAATACGGACGTTGACATGGCGTCGAGCGCCATTGCCATCATCATGCCGCCCTGCGCCTGATCAAGCGACGCGAAGGCGCCGATCGGCCCTGGAACGGCAGCGTAGCGGCGTTGGCGTTTGTATGTCGCGTCGATAATCGACGGCGCCGACATAACCCGCACCTCAAGCGTTGCTACGCCGCGTTCAGCGAAACCAAGTTTGACGGCCGCCGCACGCGAGACGTCGAGTTTGCGCTGACGCCAATACGGACCGGCGTTGTTGACGCGGACGACGGCGGCTTTGCCATTCTCGGGATTGCGGATAAGCAAAATTGTGCCGTCCGGATATACGGGGCTCGCAGCGCTGTCGGCCTCATCCGGCCGGAACGCTTCGCCGGACGATGTCAGGCCGCACGGGTTGTAGCGATCGCGACGGCAGTCATCGTAATAGGATGCTTGGAAGCTCTGGTCCCGGCCGACGATGGCGACCATTTCGGGGATGCTCAGAACGCGGTGGCAAACGCCGTTGAAGCAGTATGTCTTTCCGGGTGTCTTCGCTTCGGCGGATGCGGTGAGGACCATCACCGATGTTAGAGCGAGCACCGCGGCGCCCATTAACGTCCATAGTGCATCGCGCACGCGCGCCTGCTGACGATTACTCGACACTATCCCTGCTCCCGTTATTACTGACGCGGGCCAACGCGCCATCTGCCTCCGCGAGTTCCATCCCAAATGGAACAAAACAAAAACGATGATGGGGGCACGATAGATATCGCAACGCACAACGACAATCTTAGAATTGCCGTTACAATGATTCGATAATCACATGTGATTTCCTAATGTTGCCGCCGGACGCTGCATCGATTTCTGCGCTCAGATGGGATCGGTCGGAAGACGGCGGCGTCCGCAACCGCGCAACAGCCGCAGCCTCTAAAGAGACAGCGCAGCTTTCAGCGTGAGGGCCGCCTCTTCGAGGCGCGCGGGATCGGAGCAGCGCAATACCAGATCGGATGCGTGGCGGCCATTGCGCAGCAACGGATAGCTTCCCATCGCCACGTCGGAAAAGCGCTGCTGATGCGCGGATAGGATTTCCGCGATCTCACTTTCCGGACGATCGACAGGAATAGTCACCGACAAAAGCTTGGCGCCGGTTTCGAGGCTCGGCGTGACGCCTTCGAGCATCGCCTGCATGATGTTCGGGACGCCCGCCATAACGATGACATTGGCGACGCGAAATCCAGGCGCCACAGATACCGGATTGTCGATCAATTCGGCGTCGGCCGGAAGCCGCGCCATACGCAGACGCGCTGGCGTCACCTCCAAGCCCTTGGCGTCGTAGTAATCGCGAAGGATCTTTTCAGCCCGCGCATCGATGCCGACCGGGATGCCGAAGGCCTTGCCGATGCTATCTGCCGTGATGTCGTCGTGGGTCGGGCCGATGCCGCCCGTCGTGAATACATACGTGAAGCGTGCGCGCAGCGCATTGACGGCCAAGACAATCTCACTCTCTTCGTCAGGCACGACGCGCACTTCCTTCAGACGGACGCCGATATTCGTCAGGTGCTCGGCGACAGTACCGATGTTCCGGTCCTTCGTCCGTCCCGACAGGATTTCGTCGCCGATGACCAGCAGAGCCGCCGTCACAATCCGTTCTTCAGTCAAGGTTCCGCTCACCGTTTGAATTCGCTGCGGCGCTGTCATAGCACCGCCCGACACGCAACGAAAATACTTGCCGCGCGCCGCCGAACGCCGATATGGCGTTGCGCATGAAATTTGCTCATTCACTCATTCCCGGCATTCTCATCCAGCGCTACAAGCGCTTTCTCGCGGACGTTACGACCGCGGGCGGCGTCACCGTTACCGCAAGCTGCCCGAATACCGGATCGATGCTCGGGCTGACGATGCCCGGTTCAAAGGTGTGGCTATCGGAAAGCGACAGCCCGACACGCAAATATCGCCATACCTGGGAAATGATCGAGGCCGACCTTGGAACTGGGCCGCATCTCGTCGGCATCAATAGCGGACGGCCCAATGCACTCGTGACGGAGGCCATCGAGGGCGGGACGATCGAGGAGCTTTCGGGATATTCAACGCTTCGCCGCGAGGTCAAATACGGGCTCAACAGCCGGATCGACGTGCTTTTGTCGGGCGGGCGGGACAAGCGCGACTGCTATGTCGAAGTCAAGAACGTACATCTGATGCGCGAAAGCGGCGTCGCGGAATTCCCTGACAGCAAGACCGAACGCGGCGCCAAACATCTCCGCGAACTTGCCAACATGGTCGGCGAAGGTCATCGCGCCGTCATGGTTTTTCTTGTGCAGCGCAGCGACGCCGAGAGCTTCAGGCTCGCGGGTGACATAGACCCGGCATACGCCGCAGCTTTTGCGAAATCCGCCGCCGCAGGCGTCGAAATGCTTTGCTATAAATGCCAACTCAGCCCTACAGAAATCACGGTTGCGAACCGCATCGAGATTGCGGATCTTTAATGAGACGGCCGGTCAACGGCTGAAACGAACAAGAGAGAGGCAACGTACTCTCCTGCAGACGGCGTTTAGGGCGCCGGCAAGGAAACGAAACCTAAGGTGACGGCACATGTATTCACGGCGCGATTTTTCGAGGCTGGGGCTTGCCCTGGCGGGCGGCGCGGCTGCGCTGAAGTCGGCTACCGGATTTGCGGCCGAAGCGGCGACCGATAAGTTCGAGGTTACGAAATCAGACGCTGAGTGGAAGAAAGAGCTGACGCCGGAACAGTACGATGTTCTGCGCAAACAAGGCACGGAACGCGCGGGCACTTCGCCGCTCGATGCGAACGATGCGGCAGGCACATATCTTTGCGCCGGATGCTCGCTGGCGGTCTTTTCGTCCGACACAAAATATCACAGCGGCACCGGCTGGCCGAGCTTCTGGAAACCGCTGGATAACGCCATCGGCACGACGACCGATACCAGCTATTTCATGACGCGCACGGAAGTTCATTGCCACCGGTGCGGCGGACATCTCGGGCACGTCTTCGAAGATGGCCCGAAACCCACGGGGCTGCGCTATTGCATGAACGGCGTGGCGCTGAAGTTCACCCCTAAAGTGGCGTGATCTGACGGTCGGCCCATCTCAAGCGCTTTGGGCGAGAGTTGATCTCTTGCCCGAAGCGAGAAGCTCGGTCGCTTCGTTGGCCGGAAGTGGCCTGCCGAGCAGGTAGCCTTGGCCATAGCCGACATGCAGGGCGCGCAACCTTTGGAGTTGCTCGTCCGTCTCGATGCCTTCGGCGACGACCGTGCAATTCAGGTTTTTCGCAAGCTGCGAAATCGAACGCACGATGATGTCGCTTTCCCGCGATCGTCCGAGCTGGCTGACGAACAGGCGATCGATCTTGATGCGATCAAGCGGGAAACTGACGAGATAGCTCAACGAGGAAAATCCCGTTCCGAAATCATCGAGTGCGATAGAGACTCCGAGCTCCTTCAGCCTCCTGAGCTGATTGAGCGTCATCGGGTCGTTCTGTAGCAGGCTGCTTTCCGTAATTTCGATTTCGAGTCTGTTGGCTTCGAGGCCCGACGCGCGAAGCGCCAGTTCGACGCGATGAGCGACGTCGTCGGACGCGATCTGGAGCGGCGAAAGATTGATACCGACTGTAATATCGGACGGCCACTTTGCAGCCTGGGCGCAGGCCTCGCCAATGACCCAGCCGCCGATCTCGTTGGCCATGCCGATCTCGTCGGCAACGCTCAAGAATTGCGCTGGAGGCAGCATGCCGCGCTGCGGATGATGCCAGCGGATGAGGCACTCGAACCCGGTGATGCTCTCTTTGAGAAGCCGCCGGATCGGCTGGAAGTGAAGCTCCAGCTCGTTCTTCGCGATCGCGCTCCGCAACCCGAGTTCGACGGCCTGCCGCTCTTCAGCGGAGCGCAGCATCTGGGTTTCGAAGATGCGGTGGGAATTGCGGCCTTCCGACTTGCCCGCGTACATCGCGAGATCCGCCTGCTTCAAAAGCAGATCGCCCTCGGCGTCGCTCTCGGACGCTATCGATACGCCGACGCAGGCGCTGACCTGGATGCGTTGGCCTTCGAGGAAGAACGGCTCGCACAAGACCGAAACAAGCCGCTCCGCGAGCGCATTTGCCGTGGCGCGGCCCGGAATATCGTGGGCGACAACCGCGAATTCATCGCCGCCAAGCCGGGCGACGAGGTCTCCTTCCCGTACCGTCGTCGCGATGCGTGACGCTGCTATGCGAAGCACGGCGTCGCCAGCGGCGTGGCCGAGAGCATCGTTGACGCCTTTGAAGCGGTCGAGATCGATATAGAAGACGCCATATTCCGGCGGCTGCACCTTGCTGCGGCCTAGCATATCCAGCCGGGCCATGAAGGCGCGACGGTTGGCGACGCCGGTCAAGCCGTCGGTCATGGCAGTGCGTTCGGTTTCTTCGCGTGCAGACACCAACGCGTCGACAGTCTCCTTCAGCTTTTCGACGGCCTCGACGCGCTCGGCAAAAATCCGGGCGCTTGAGGCGATGAGACCGACGAGGAACACAAGGTAGCTAAGGGCCAACGCGCCGAGAATGAGATGATTGGCGGGCGAGAAGAACAGGCACTTGAAAACCAAGGGAACGAGGATCGTCGCCGCGTAGAGGGTGGCGGCGGAGGGAATTGGGGCGAGGAGCACGCTGCCGCTCGCGGCCATGCCGACAAGAAGGGCAATCAGGATGACTTCATTGTCGCCGACCGAGCCGGACCACGCCGTTCCGAGTATGCTCCAGGGAAGCGCCAGCAGGGTGCTGAACAGAAGGGCGTTACGCGCCGGCCGAAGGGGCGCTTTTTTGCCGGCAGGTATTTCGGGTACGGCTCGACGGTTTCGGAGCGAGCGGATGCCGACATAACCACAGAGAGCCAGCGAGCAGATCGTCCAGAGGGCGAGTTGGGAAAGCGGAATGGCATCGCGAAAGGCGATCGTTGCCAACGCTACGTTGATCGCATACCCAGCCATTGCGGCGGGTGTGGCCCGGGCAACGCTCGCGAGCTGATCTCTATGAGCGGACGACCAATTCCAGCCGCCGTAGTTGTTCGATAATTTCACTCTATCGCCTCAGTGCCGGTCGCGACGGGCCAAATTAGAGCCCTAGCCGTTAACGATCCGATGCGCCGCGCGTGGTTTTTCGTGACGCTTTGGCTAGCCATTCGAACTAGAGGGGTCAGCCATCGGTCTCCGTTGGCGGCCAGGCGTGGATTTACGACACATATGCTTATTTTAAGTATAATATCGCACGATTTCGGATTTTAAGCGCTGCTCCCCCGGCGCGCCGGACCGGATGGCATGTTCCGGCCATTCCGGGCGGCTAATCCGAAGCGCCTTCGCTGGTGCAGAAGCATCACTTGCTAGGGCAACGGATTTCGCAGAACGGTACGTTTCCTTCTGCGTGTGTTTGGGACTGAACTTCGGCGCGCCACGAGTTGCGGAGGCATCTGGGGTTCTGACGAAAGCTGAAAAGAGACACGATGGCACTGCTGCGGTGGGTTTCTACGGTCGTCGTTATCGGAGCGATAGCGGGCGGCGTTTATTATACGATGCACGGCAGCAACGCGCCTGATGGGGCGGCGGAAGGGCGGCGTGCGCGAAACGGCGGCTTCGGCGGGCCGGTGTCGGTCATCGCGAAAGACGCGGAAACGGCTGACGTTCCCGTCTATCTGGAAGGCGTCGGCTCGGTCAAAGCGCTGAATACCGCAACAATCCGCGCCCAGGTCGATGGCCGCCTGCTGAGCGTCAATTTCAAAGAAGGCCAGGACGTCAAACGGGGCGATCTGCTCGCCAAAATCGATCCGGCGACCTATCAGGCGCAGCTCGATCAGGCGATCGCCAAGAAAGCCCTCGACGAAGCTCTGCTCGCCAATACCAAGCACGATCTCGAACGCTTCCAGAAGGTCGGAACGCTCGCCATTTCCCAACAGCAGATCGATACGCAGGTCGCGCTAATCAAACAGCAGGAAGCTCAGGTCAAGTCCGACGTCGCTTCAATCGAGAACGCTCAGGCCATCCTCGGCTATACGACGATCGTCGCGCCGTTCGATGGCCGGACGGGCATCCGGCTGGTAGACGAAGGCAATCTCGTGCACGCGGGCGATACCGGCGGCATCGTCGTCATCACGCAGGTGCAGCCCATCACCGCGCTCTTCACGCTGCCGCAGCAAGAATTGCCGACGCTGACAAAGGCGCTCGAGGGCGGTTTGCTTTCGGCCCAGGCCCTTTCGACCAACAGCCAGACCGAACTCGACGCCGGGACGTTGAAGGTCATCGACAACCAGGTCGACGCGCAGACAGGCACAATCCGCCTCAAGGCTGAATTCCCGAACGACAAGCGCCAGCTTTGGCCAGGCCAGTTCGTCAACGTGCGGCTGCTCGTCGATACGCTCAAGGGCGTCATCGTGGCTCCCACCGAAGCGGTCCAGCGCGGGCCGGATGGAACCTACGTCTTCATCGTCGCCGCCGACAACACCGTGCAGATGCGGACTGTCAAGATTACACGGCAGGACGATAAATATGCCGTCATCGCCGATGGCTTGGCGGCCGGAGAGAAGGTCGTGACGAGCGGGTTCGGCCGCCTCAAGGACGGCGCGACGGTCTCGGTCAGCGACGGCACCTCCGCACCCGCGGACGTAAAACCTCACCGCAAGAGTTCGCCCGAAGGCAAAAAGTCGACCTCGTTAGACAAGAACGCGCAGGGCGCAACGGAAGCCGCCGCGCTGGTTACGGGCTCGACCGCGGAAGACGTCAAGCGCACAGGTAAACATCACCATCACAATCGGGATAACGGCGCATCGCCATGAGCGTTTCCGGTCCCTTTATCGAGCGGCCGATCGCGACATCCCTGCTCGCGGTCGCCACCATCCTCGGCGGTCTGCTCGGCTACTTTACGCTGCCGATCTCGTCGTTACCCCAGGTCGATTTCCCGACCGTCGAGGTCACGACTGAGCTGCCGGGCGCGAGCCCCGACACAATGTCGACGCTGGTCACGGCGTCGCTCGAACGCCAATTCGGGCAAATCCAGTCGCTGGCTTCGATGTCGTCAACGAGCTCGTTCAGCTTGAGCCGCATCACGCTGCAGTTCAACCTCGATCGAGACATCGACGCCGCCGCGCAGGACGTGCAGGCCGCGATCAATGCCGCCGGCTCGACCCTGCCGAAGAACCTGCCCTATCCGCCGACCTATTCGAAGGTCAATCCAGCCGACACACCCATCATAACGCTGGCGCTGACGTCCGAGACGCAGTCGCTCAGATCGCTTTCCGATCTTGCCGATACCCTTCTGGCGCAGCGCCTGTCATCCGTCTCGGGCGTCGGGCACGTCTCGATCGAAGGCGGCATCAAGCCGGCCGTGCGCGTTGATGCCGATGTCTCGCGGCTTGCGAGCTACGGCCTCAGCATGGCCGATCTCAGCGCCGCCATCGCCACCGCCAATGTCTCCGGCCCCAAAGGCTCGATCGATGGCGTGAAGCAATCTTTTACGATTGCAGCGAACGACCAGATCATCGAGCCGAAGATCTACGAGGACGTCGTCATTGCCTACCGGAACGACGCGCCGGTGCGGATCAAGGACGTCGCGAAGGTCAGCGAGGGGTTGGAGAACACCCGCGTCGGCGGCTGGTATAATGGCAAGCCGGCCGTCATCGTCGATGTTCAGCGGCAGCCCGGCGCCAACGTCATAGATACCGTCGACCGGATCAAAAACGAGTTGCCCCGCGTCGAGCGCTCCATGCCCGCCGGCATCAACCTGATGATCGTGAGCGATCGTACCGGCACCATCGAAGCCTCCGTTCACGATGTGCAGTTCACGCTCGTGTTGAGTGTCGGGCTGGTCGTCATGGTCGTGTTGCTGTTTCTGCGCTCGATCCGCGCGACGATCATCGCGGGCGTGGCGCTGCCGGTCTCGCTCATTGCCACGTTCGGCGTCATGTATTTCTGCGGTTTCAGTCTCGACAACCTGTCACTGATGGCGCTGACGATCGGCACCGGCTTCGTGGTCGACGATGCGATCGTCATGATCGAGAACGTCGTGCGCCACATCGAGAAGGGCGAGAAGCCGATGAAGGCAGCGCTCGATGGCGCCCGCGAGATCGGCTTCACGGTCATTTCGTTGACGCTGTCGCTCATCGCCGTGTTCATCCCGCTGCTCTTCATGACCGGTCTCGTCGGGCGCATGTTCCGCGAATTCGCGCTGACGCTGACGATTGCCGTCGTCGTTTCCGCCATTGTCTCGCTGACGCTGACGCCGATGATGTGCTCGAAACTTTTGCGCGAGGGTCATGACGAAAAGTCGGGACTCATCGGCCGCTTCATCGAACGCGTGATTGGCGCCTACGGGCGTTCGCTCGAATTCGTGTTCCGGCACCAGGGCGCGACGCTGCTGGTTGCGCTCATGACTTTCGCGATCACGATCTGGCTTTACGTGATTATGCCGAAAGGGTTCCTGCCCGATCAAGATACCGGTGCCATCACCGCCGTCGTCGAAGGGGCACCGCAGATTTCCTTCACCGAAATGACGCGGATGCAGAAAGATGTGGCGGCGATCGTTGCGAAAGATCCCGACGTTTCCGGCGTCGCCTCGATCGTCGGCATCGGCCAGCTCAACGCGACGCAAAATGCGGGCAGCCTCAAGATCATGCTGAAGCCGCGCGACGAACGGAAGTCGAACGTCATCGCGGTGATCCAGCGCCTGAAGCACGCTGTGAAGGAGATTCCGGGGACGATCGTCTACTTCCAGCCGGTTCAGGACGTGCAAATTTCGACGCAGTCGAGCCGCGCGCGATATCAATATACGCTCGCCAGCACCGACAGAGACGAAGTCGCCGAGTGGTCGAAGAAGATGGCCGGCGCGCTCGAGTCGTCGCATTTCCTGCGGGACGTCGCGACCGAGGAAGTCGACGGCGGCCTTGTTGCGCGCGTCGACGTCGATCGCGTGATGGCGGGCCGTCTCGGGGTAACGATGCAGGCCGTCAACGACGCCCTGAGCAATGCCTTCGGTCAGCGGCAAGTCTCGACCATCTACGAGCAGGCGAACCAATATCGCGTCGTGCTTGAGGCCGCGCCCGAATATCGAAGCGATCCGTCACGCTTGAACCGACTTTATGTCGCTTCAACCACGGCCGGGACGCCCGTGTTGCTGACGGCGGTCGCAACGGTCAAGTACGAGACTGCGCCGCTCGCGATCAGCCACCAGGATCAGTTCCCGGCCATCACGATCAGCTTCAACCTGGCGCCGAATGCATCATTGAGTGACGCGTTGGCGGCGATCGACGCTGCGAAAACATCAATCGATCTTCCACCGACAGTGTCGGGGACATTCTACGGCGATGCGGCCGAATTTTCGAAGTCGCTCCAGAATCAACCGTGGCTTCTCCTGGCGGCGATCGTGACCATCTATATCGTGCTCGGAGTGCTGTACGAAAGCCTCATCCACCCCTTCACGATTTTGACGACGCTGCCCTCCGCCGGCATCGGCGCGGCGCTCGCGCTGGAACTCACCGGCAACGATCTGTCGTTCGTCGCGCTGATCGGCATCATCCTGTTGATGGGCATCGTCAAGAAGAACGCCATCATGATGATCGACTTCGCACTTGAAGCGGAGCGCGAGCGCGGACTTTCGCCGAGGGATTCGATCAAGGAAGCGGCGCTTCTTCGCTTCCGTCCGATCATGATGACCACGCTGGCCGCGCTCTTCGGCGCGCTGCCGCTGGCTCTCGAAAGCGGCACAGGATCGGAACTCAGGAACCCGCTCGGCATTACGATTGTCGGCGGTTTGCTGCTCAGCCAACTGCTGACACTCTACACGACGCCGGTGATCTATCTCGCGATGGAACGGCTCAGGGCGCGCCTCGGCGGCGGCCGGGCACTCGATGCCAACGGCGAGCCGATAACCCAATCCGCCGCGCAGCAGCCGGGGCCGATGACTGGCAACCGCGAGGCTGCGGAGTAGGCCGATGAACGTCTCTCGCATCTTCATCGAAAGACCCATCGGCACGGCGCTTCTCGCTGTCGGCCTGTTCCTCGTCGGCGCGGTGGCCTATGTCGTTCTACCGGTCGCCAGCATGCCTGCGATCGAAATTCCGACGATACGCATCATGGCGACGCGTCCGGGTGCCGATCCGGCGACGATGGCTGCCAGCGTCGCCTCCCCGCTCGAGCGCCGCCTCGGTGAAATCGCCGGCGTAACGGAAATGACGTCGACCAGTTCTCTCGGTTCGGCTTCGATCACGATGCAATTCGATCTCAATCGCAACATCGATGGCGCGGCGCGGGACGTGCAGGCTGGCCTCAACAGCGCGACCGCCGATCTGCCGGGTGATCTTCCGCAGGTGCCGACGTACCGCAAATATAATCCGTCGGCGGCTCCAATCCTCATTCTGGCGCTGACATCCAAGACGATGACGACGAGTGACATCTATGACACGGCGGATACGATCCTCGGGCAGCGCATTTCGCAGGTGGAAGGCGTCGCTGACGTCAATGTGAGCGGCGCTGACCAACCCGCAACACGTATCCAGGTCGACCCAACGCTCGTCTCGCAGATGGGCGTCAGTTTTGACGATGTCAAAAATGCCGTCTCGGCTGCCAACGACTTGTCGCCAATCGGCTCGATCGACTCCGAGAACAGGACGATCATCCTGCAATCCAACTCGCAAATGACAGAACCGGAGGATTACGAGGACATCGTCGTCAAGAACATGCCGAACGGCGATGTCGTTAAGGTCGGCAATGTTGCCAAGGTGATCAATGGGACGCGAAATGCGCGCTCACTGGCGAGGTTCGGCACGGCGCCAGCGGTGCTCCTCATCATCACAAAGACGCCTGAGGCAAACGTGATCGACACGGTTGATCGCGTGAAGGCCATTTTGCCCCAGCTTAAGGAATGGATTCCGGCTGGCATCGACATCTCAATCCTCTCCGACCGCACGACGACGATCCGCGCTTCGGTGCACGATATGCAGTTCACCCTGGGATTGACGATCCTGCTCGTCATGTCGGTTGTGTTCGTCTTCCTCAGACGCGCAACACCGACCATCGCCGCGGGCATAACAGTGCCTCTGTCGCTTGCCGGGACGTGCGCGGCGATGTGGATTGCCGGATACTCCATCAACAATCTCACATTGATGGCACTCGCGGTCGCCGTCGGCTTCGTCGTCGACGACGCAATCGTGATGATCGAAAACGTTTACCGCAATATGGAAAAGGGCATGAAACCGCTGGCGGCCGCGCTCGAAGGCTCCCGCCAGATCGGCTTCACGGTCCTTTCCATCTCAGTCTCTCTCATCGCCGCATTCATCCCTGTACTATTCATGTCAGGCATTGCCGGACGGCTGTTGCACGAATTCGCGATGACGCTCACATTCGCCATCGCCATTTCGGCCATCGTCTCGCTGACAGTCACGCCGATGATTTGCGCACATTTTATCAAGGCCGGCGCCGAAGAGCATCGCAATCTCGCAGACCGCATTTTTGAGGGCGCTCTGAGCCTCATCGTGCGGTCTTATGCCTTCACGCTCCGGATCGCGCTGCGCAATCAACTTGTCATGCTAAGCGTCTTCATCGCAACGATCATTCTGACGGTCCATTTCTATGCTGTGTTGCCGAAGGGCTTTCTACCGGATGACGATACCGGGCTGATCATCGCGGCGACCGAAGCCAATCCGGACGTTTCGTTCGCCGAAATGAAAACGCTTCAAGACCGGTCGCTGAGGGTGATCCTCGCCGATCCTGCCGTCGACAATGTCGGCTCATCGATGGGGGCGGGCGGATTCAATCCGACCCAAAACCAAGGCCGCATGTTCATCAGTCTCAAGCCGCTCAGCGAGCGCGGTAATGTTGCGACAGCGGAAGTCATCGACAGACTGAGAAAGCCGCTCAACAAAATCGTCGGGCTCGCGACGCGCCTGATGCCGTCACGCGATATCCGCGCGGGAGCGCGCTCGGGCAAAGCCGACTATCAATATACGCTCTGGTCGCTCAACGCCGACGACCTTTACGACTGGGCGCCGAAAGCGCTCTCAGCCGTCCGGGCAATTCCGGGCGTCGTGGACGTCAGCTCAGACCGAGAGGCGGGTGGCCTTCAGCTCAACGTCGACATCAACAGGGACGTCGCTTCGCGCCTTAACGTTGCGATCGCCGATATCGACACCGCGCTATCGAATGCCTTTTCGCAAACGCAGTTCTCGACAATCTATACCGACCGCAATCAGTACAAAGTCGTGATCGAGGTCGATCCGAATCTACAGGGCCAGCCGAAGGATTTGTCGCGCATCTATGTGCCGACCATCGACGGCACGCGGCAGGTCCCGCTTTCGAGCGTCGTCACGCTCACGCAGGGCATCGCGCCGCTCGTCGTCAATCACCAGGGGCCGTTTCCCGCGGTTACGATCAACTACAGCTTGAAGCCTGGTGTCAGCATCGACACGAGTCTCCAGGCGATCGATCAGACTCTTCAGAAGTTGCACATGCCGGAATCGATCCGCGCCGAACCGGCTGGCGATGCCAAAGCCTTCGCGGAACAAGCGCGCGCGCAAACGCTGCTCATCGTAGCCGCGCTCGTTTCTATCTATCTCGTGCTCGGCATTCTCTATGAAAGCCTCGTGCATCCGCTGACGATCATCTCGACGCTGCCATCCGCGGGGCTCGGCGCGCTGCTCGCGTTGCAGATAGCGCATATGGATCTTTCGTTGATTGCGCTCATCGGCGTCATTCTGCTGATCGGCATCGTGAAGAAAAACGGCATCATGCTCGTCGATTTCGCGATCAACGCCGAACGCGAGCTTGGACTCTCGCCGCACGATGCGATCTACGACGCATGCCTGCAGCGGTTCCGCCCCATTTTGATGACGACGCTTGCGGCGCTCCTCGGAGCGATCCCGCTCGCGGTTGCAATCGGGCCGGGTTCGGAGTTGCGCCGGCCACTCGGCATCACCATCATCGGTGGCCTCGTCGTGTCACAGATCCTGACGCTCTACACGACGCCGGTCATTTATCTGCTGCTGGAGAAGCTCAAAGTTAGGTTTTCGCGCGGCGGCGGAAGGGGCACATCGGCCGTCCCGGCAGCGGAACACGGCTGATCCGTCCGCTGAAGTCCTGGCCTCGGCTGAGTGGCACCTGTGTCACCGCCGCCGCCATTCAGCTAATTTTCAGACAGCGCTGACATGATCTCTCGAGCCCGCTTGAGTTACGACCTTGATTGCCGCTAGGCGCGGGCGGCAACTTTGCACCGCTATAGATGGTAAGCCGATTAGCGCCCACCCAGGCTAAGGAACGAAATGAGCAGCCTTCGCCGCGCGGTCGCATGGGCATCGGTCGCACAATACCTCAACATTGCCATTGGCTTCACGGCTACGTTAGTACTTGCGCGCTTGCTCACGCCTGCCGAGTACGGAATCTCCGCGCTGAGCGGCGCGATTGTGGGTGTGGCCGAGGCGATCAGAGAACTGGCGGGTGGCACCTTCCTCATCCGCGAACACGATTTGACGCATGGGAAAATCCGGTCAACGACGACCGTTAACTTCTTGGTGACATTCACTGTCGCTGTCGTGCTTGCTCTGTTGGCAGAACCGCTGGCCCATTTTTTCGAGATGCCGGCGCTCGCGCCCTTCCTGTTCATTGCCATCCTCGGCTTTCTGCTCGGACCTTTCTTTCATCCGCAGCAGGCGCTCATGAGCCGAAACATGGCGTTTGACCGGCTAGCCGTCGTCAATTGCGCTTCGGCCTTTGTTGGAGCGGCGGTGGCCGTCGTTCTTGCCCTTGCGGGGTTTGGTGCGAATAGCTTCGCCTGGGCAGGCGTCGCATCCGCCATCGTCGGCACATTGCTGTGCTTTATCGTTCATCGTGACTTTTCGATCTACAAGCCCTCGCTCAGCGATTGGCGAAGCGTCGTCAGATTTGGGGCATACAGCAGCACGTCGGCCATTCTCGGCATGCTCGCCGAAGCCGCGCCGCTGCTGATCTTCGGCAGACTGCTCAGCGCAGCAGAATTGGCGATCGGGCATCGTGCCGTGCTTCTGTGCATGTTTCCAGAGCGACTGGTTTTGGCCGCGGTCGGCGCGGTCGCGTTGCCCGAGCTTTCGCGACAGTCACGCGAGGGTGGCGATTTGAAGGGTGCCTATCTCGCGGCAATATCTGCCATCACAGTCGTGTATTGGCCCATCATGGTGATGCTTGCGCTGCTGGCGCAGCCGGTCGTCGCTCTGGTGCTCGGACGCCAATGGCTCGATGCAGTCCCCCTGGTTCGCATCCTCAGTCCGGCGCTGATGCTTGCCGTGCCCATTGTTCTGCAATTTCCGATTCTTGTTGCAGCGAGCGGCGTTCATATCCTGCCGCGGCTGCTCGTGCTGCAAACCATCGTAACGACCACGGCACTCGCGCTCACGGCAGGATACGGATTGCATGCGGCGGCGCTGAGCATGCTGGCGGCGATGCCGGTAAACGCGGGCATGTCGCTGTTAGCCGTGCGCGGCAGGATCGAATTTCGCTGGAGCGAACTCGGAGCCGTCCTCGCGCGGAGCGGCGTCGTAACCTTGGCTGCCGCCATTGGCCCGATCATCATGTCTCTTGCCTTTCGGTCCGATATGCCGTTGGCCGGCGCAGTCGTTGCGGTTGCGCTCGGCGGCGCGGGGTGGATCATTGCGCTCTCCGCGACTGGGCATTCGCTTTGGAGCGAACTCGTTCAAGCGGCCACTGCTCTGGTCCGGCTGTCGTTCTTCCGGCGCTAGCCCGGCGTGGAAGCTGCGAATGATCAGACGGCCTGCGCGGATCTAGGCGACGTTTGTGTCCCCAGCACCGACGTTCGCGGAAGATGCTGACAGACCGAATGGCGTCGCGCCGATCCACGTAAGCACGAGTTCGTTCAGCCTCTCGCGGTCGGCGTCCGAAGTGAAAGTGTGGTCCGAACTCCGGAAATGCTCCAGGCACAATTTGTCCTCGAACGGAACATTTGGAAATGCATCGAGCAATTGCTCACGGTAGCTTTGACGTCCCTGTGACGCGTCGCCGGTCAGTACGACGAGTAGTCTAGCGCCGCGTGCGCCCAAGGACGCGTACACTCGCTCAAGCTGGCCGCGCATCCCGGGGTCAATCAGGCTCGTTCGGCTTCCGGAGCGTTTCCCCGCGACGGCCAAACTCATACGCTCAACCATGTCCTGCCAGATCCGACCGCGCCCGCGCGCGAACGAGAGCCAGCTACGCAGGCGGATCAACCGTTGGCCTATATAGTGGAGATAGAAACGCGCAGTCGGCGGGATCGTCGGGTCCAGCAGCACGAGTCCGACGACACGTTTATCGGAGTGTCCATACTGAAGAGCCGTATCCGCCCCAGAACACAGGCCGACGAGGACAAAGTTGCTCGCCCCGCACGAAGCCTCAAGCCAATCGAGCGCCTCGGCAATATCCATCTGGAAGTTGGCGATCGGACTGAGGTCGCCGCCCCGGCTAGGGCTGTCACCGATGCCGGAAAAATCGAAGCGCAAGACGTTATAGCCGGCGGCCGCGAGCTGCCGAGCCATCGTTACGTACATCCGGTGATGTCCGACCCGATGAACGATCCCGCTGTTCAGAATGACAACTGTAGGCCGGCTGGCCGGCGGCTCGGACGAGGCGCGCGCAAGGACGCCGACGAGCGACTTCGATCGGCCAAACAGGAGAGCTTGCTCGGCGATGCTAGCCATCAGTTCAGCCAATTCACGATGTGTTGAATCGCGTCCACAGGGATTGTCCCGGTGACCGTGCGTTCTTCGATCCAGGGCGACACGCTCACGAGCTTTTCCACGCGCAGCTCTCCGAATCCGGCCTGACGTCTGGCCCGTTCAGTCAGCATGACCAACGTGCGCATCGGCAGGCCGACGGTGACCGACGACAGATCGATGCGACACGAATCGGCATCCTTTTCGCCATCGGCGCGGAGATGTTCTTCAACGTCGAGCGGCTCCCAGAGGACGAGTTTATCGATGTCATCCGGGCGCGCTGCCGCGACGTGTGCCGCCAAATTTGCTCCTAGTCTCAGTCCTACCAATGACACTTTGGCCGCCCCCGTCATGTCCTTCAGCTCGGCAATGGCGGTCTCGATATCGCTGCACCAGCCGGCCGTGTCACCATCGCTCGTCTCGCCGTAAGAATCACCCGTACCGTGATAGTCGAACCGTAGAACATGAATGCCTGTCTGGGACATTCGCGTCGCAAGCTGCCTCAGAGTTCGGTGCGCGTGGATCTGCTCATCGCCCGAAGGATAACATACCACGGCCGCACGCAACGCGCGGCCGACGTTGTGGGCGGGATCGTAGACACCGAATAAGCGCCTTTCCAAGCTCCCGAAATGGAACGGTGTCATGAGTCGCGGACCTTGATGTCATCGAGCCCGGCCGCAATTTGGCGCAAGTTCTGGAAAAATAAAACTCGAGGGTCCATGCGGGCTCCGGTTCGCTTCTCGATCTGTGTAACAACGCGCAGGGCCAAGAGCGAATAACCGCCCAGATCGAAAAAATTGTCCTCCGCACCTACTCTGTCGAGCTTAAGAATTTCGCGCCACAGATCGGCGATAATCGTTTCCATGCCAGGTGCCGGCTCCTCGCCGACGGTAGATGCTTCGGAGGTGCTCGCGAAAGGATCGGGGAGCTGACTGCGGTCGATCTTTCCGTTCGGCGTGAGCGGCAGGCTGTCCAGCGCGACAATTAGCGAGGGAACCATGTAATCCGGCAGGGTCTGGCGAAGGTGGCGGCGCATGTCGCTGGCTGTCGGCTCGGCGCCATTTTCATATGCCACGTATGCAACGAGCCGCGTGTCGGCTGACGCGGCCTCGTGGGCAACGACCACCGCCTCCCGGACCGAAGGATGCGCGTGGATCGTCGTCTCGATCTCACCCGGCTCGATGCGAAACCCGCGAACCTTGACCTGATGATCTATGCGGCCCATGTGGTACAGCAGGCCATCCGTGCCCCAGCGCCCGAGATCACCCGTGCGATAGATGCGAGCGTAGCTGTCCTTGATAAACGGATCCGCCTGAAACCGTTCGGCGGTCAGTTCCGGCAGCCCGCGGTAACCCACCGCAACGCCATCGCCGCCAATGCAGATCTCTCCGGCGATACCGATCGGCGCCGGAGTATCGCCGTCGAGCACATAAACGCGCGTGTTGTCGATCGGCTTACCGACGCTGATCGGAGCGTCGCCCGGACTGATCCGACAAGCCGTCGACCATATCGTCGTCTCGGTTGGCCCATAGAGGTTCCAGAGTTCGCCGACACGCTCAAGCAGAGGATCGGCGAGTTCCCGTGATAGTGCCTCGCCGCCGCAGAAAGTGCGAAAATGGGCGCCACCCTGCCATCCCGCGTCCAAGAGCATCCGCCATGTGGCCGGCGTTGCCTGCATCACGGTAGCGCCGCTCGCGAGAAGCAGTTGCGACAGCGCAAAGCCGTCGCTTGATGTTGCCGACGGTACGAGCTCTATGCGGGCTCCGGTCAGGAGCGGAAGATACAGCTCAAGACCGGCGATATCGAACGATATGGTCGTGACCGCCGCCAAGACATCCGTCGCTGCGAGGCCGGGTTCCTTTTGCATCGAGCAAAGGAAGTTCGATAGCGAGCCATGCGAAACAACTACGCCCTTAGGTTTTCCGGTCGAGCCAGAGGTGTAAATGATATAGGCGGGATCGGACGCTGAAGGGAGATATCCGGAATCGGGTGCGTCGGCCAGCCCTTCCGCCGCCGAGGCCCCGACCTCCATAACCTTTACGTCCGGTGGCAGATCAAGCTTTCGAGTAGTCTCCGCAGTCGCGACGACCAGCCTAAGACCGCTGTCGGAGACCATATACTCCAGGCGCTGAGGAGGAAGCTTTGGGTCGAGTGGCACATAGGCGCCCCCCGATTTCTGAACCGCGAGAAGCGAGACAAGCATGGCCAACGAACGCTCAAGGCAAACGCCGACAGTCGATCCACGTCCGACTCCCGACGCCCTGAGTTCCAGCGCCATGGCGCTGGCACGCGAATTTAGTTCTCCGTAGGTCAGCGAGTTGCCCTCAAACGTCACCGCTACTGCATCGCTCAATTGCGCCGCGCGCTCCTCGAACATCGCGATGAATGGCCGGGGCGGCGGCGGTACACTCGTGGCATTCCATGTGTGCAGCATCAATCGCCGCTCGCTGGGCGACAGGATATCGAGTTCGGAAAGTCTTTTTCCGGGATCCGCTATGGCGCCTTCCAGCAGGCAAAGGTAGCGCTCTATAAAGCGCTCGATCGTGGCCCGCTCGAACAGATCCATATTGTACTCGACCGTGACAGTGTGAGTGACCTGAGGATCGACCGAGAGGCTGATTTCGAACTGCGCGCCACCCCGATCGATCAAAACAGGTTCCCATTGGATTCCGTCTAGCTCGATGCCGTACATGGGGGCGTTCAGCATATTGAACAGGACTTGCACCAATGGCGCCCTACTCGTGTCACGCGAATAGGAGATCTCCTGCACAAGCTTGTCGAAGGGCATGTCTTGATGAGCGAAGGAATCCAAAGCGGTTGTCCGCACCCGACCGAGCAGCTCGCTGAATGTGGGATCACCGGAAAGATCGACGCGCAGCACCAGGGTGTTCACGAACGTGCCGACGACGTTTTCCACCGCGCTGTGCGTGCGGTTGGCGAATGGCACGCCGATGGGGATGTCGTTCTGGCCGGCGAGGCGATGAAGCAGGACCGCGAAGCCTGCGAACATCGTCATGAACAACGTGGTCGACTCACGGCGTCCGAGTTGTTCGAGTTTCTCGAGTAGCGTGGCGGGAACGCTTGACTGGCAATACGTTCCTCTGAGAGTCGGAAGCCGCTGACGCTGTCGGTCGGTCGGCAAGTTCAGGGGCGGCACACTGTCGAGGGTGCGACGCCAGTATTGTAACTGCGACATCATTTCGGGGCTCTCGAGCCAATTCCTCTGCCAGCTCGCAAAGTCGCGGTATCGGATCTGCGCCGCCGGCAGACCGGCGGGGCGCCGGCTTCGTGCCGCGTTGTAAAGCGAAGCAACCTCGCGCGCGAGCACTCCGAACGACCATTGGTCGCCCGCAATATGATGTACTGTCGTCTGAAGGATATGCTCATCCTGACCGATGCGCATCAGAGTACAGTTGAACACCGGCCCCGACGCCAGATCAACCGGCGTTTGTGCGAGAGCGCTTATCCGCCGGACCGCCTCCTTTTCGGGGTCAGGTTCATCTGTCAGATCGACGATCTTGAGGGGTTCGCTTTCCCATTGCTGAACGCGCTGAACAACTTCGTCGTCAATCACGTCATATGTTGTCCGCAAAATTTCGTGACGGTAGCGCAATTCGTCGATGGCCCGAGAAAGTGCAGCCGCGTCAAGAGTTCCGGTGAGCTTCGTTGCGCCTGCCATGTTGTAGGCGGTATTGCCGGGATCGAGCGATTGGATCAGCCACATGCGATGTTGCGAGAATGACAATGGGGCCGGACGATCGTCGGCAAAGCGTTGAATGGCGGGCACCGGCGAAGAGCAGCGGCTCTCTTTCGCTGCAGCATCGACGCGACTCGCGAGAGCCTCGAGCGTCGGCGTCTCGAACACCTCTTTGAGCGGAAGGTCGAGGCCGAAGGCTCGTTGTATTCGAGTCAGCAAGATCGTGGCGCGCAGGGAATCGCCGCCAAGCTCAAAGTAATCGGCAGCTCTGTCGGTCACAGGCCGACGCAGAATGTCCGACCAGATTTCCGCGAGAGCGAATTCGGTCGGCGTATGCAAAGGAGCGGTGGTCGGCTTATAGGCCCCGGACGCGATATCTGACTCAGCGAGTGTGCGACGATCGAGCTTGCCGTTAGGCAACCGCGGCAGCTTTGGCAGCACGATAAAAGCCGACGGGATGAAGGCGTTCGGCAACCGCTTCGCAAGGCCTGCACGGATCGCGGACTTCTCCACTGGCAAACCGGATGGATCACACACAATGAAAGCCACGAGGCGCTTGCTGTCTGGCCCCTCCTCGAGCACCGCGACGGCGACATCGCTCACTCCGCTTTGCGCGCGAAGCGCCTCTTCGATCTCGCCTAATTCGATGCGTATGCCGTTCAGTTTGACTTGATCGTCCCTCCGTCCGAGGAATTCGAGTGTGCCATTGGACCGCCAGCGAGCGAGATCGCCGGTCCTGTACATTCGGCTGGCTGGCGGACCGAATGGATTCGACGAAAAGACGTCGGCTGTAAGATCTGGTTTTCCATGGTAGCCGGCGGCCAAGCCAACGCCGGCAAGATAAAGGAGGCCGGCAGCGCCGACCGGCACCGGCTGCATTTCCTCGTCCAGCACGTAGGCCTGGGTGTTCCAGATCGGCTGGCCAATGGGGACGTCGTCGGGCGTGCAAACCGAAAACAGGCTGTCGCCGCTGGCTTCCGAGGTGCCATAGAGATTCAAGAGGCGTGCGTTGGGAAGCAATTCATAGAAGCGACGAGCCAATGATGTCGGCAAAGTCGCGCCGCTCGTGATCCAGAATTTGCAAGTCCCGAGCCGCGGGCGATCCCCCTCTTCCAAAATTGTTGCGAGCAGGCTTGGAACAACGGTCAAACGGCCGATAGCATAGCGCTTCACCATCTCGACAATGGCGGCTGGACTGCGTCCGGCTTTAGGATCGGCAAGCACGGCGGTTACTCCGCAAATCAGCGGACTGAACAATTCCGTGATACCGTCAATAAATGCGGGCGACGTTTTGATAAGTGCGGGACCGGAATCTTCAAAAGGAAATGTCGTGGCCATCCAAGCCAATCGGTTGACCAATCCGCGATGCAGCCCGTCTACTCCTTTCGGTTGCCCGGTTGAGCCGGAGGTATAGATCACGTAGGCGAGGTTGGATGACGTCAGCCCCATGGCCCGCGGATCAGGGTTTAACGAGGAATAGTCTTGCCATGTCTCCTCTGCGTCATCCATCGAAAGCACGGAAAGACCTGCCGGTATCTCGCCCAGCCCAGGCAGCACTGACTCCTGCGTCAGCAGCACACGCGGTGCACTATCCTGCAACATGAACTGGAGCCGCTCTACCGGATATGCCGGGTCGAGCGGTACATATGCGCCTCCAGCCTTCAGTGTCGCCAGAAGTGCCACCACCATCTCGACGCCACGCATCAACGCTATCGCCACGCGCTCGTCCGGCTTCACTCCCTCGGCAATCAGCCAGTGCGCCAGTCGGTTGGCTCTCGCGTTCAACTCGGAGTAGCTGACTTTCACATCCTCGAAGACAACCGCGACCGCTTCGGGGGTCTTCGTAACCTGCTCTTCGACGAGTTCGTGGATGCATCGATCCGACGGGTAATCGGCGTCCGTCGCATTCCAATCGTAAAGGACCCGCTGACGTTCGGCCGGTGATAAACCCTGCACTCGAGCGATCGGCGTGTCCACCGGTAGAACAGCGATTTGGGATAAGAGTTCGATGAAGCGATCGCAATGTTGTGCGAGATCGTCCGGCTGATAGCATGCGGGATTGGCAATTAAATCGATGCGCAATCCCAAGGGATGATCGCCTCCGTAGAACACAATCTGAAGGTCTTCCACCCACCAATTGCCAAGCGGGTTTCGAACAATCGCCGCATCGCCGAACATGATGTCGTCGTGCGGGGTGAAATTGACAGCGGTGCCTGCGATCTCGCCGTCCCGCGGCCCGAGACCAAGATCACGCCGCATGTCCTCATATCGATAGCGCTGATGGCGCAAGGCCGCGCGCACGCCTCGAGCGGCTCGCTCGACGACGTCGGCAATTCGGTCGTCGGGGGAAACCGCCATTCTCAATGGCACAGCGTTCGCCGTCATTCCAACGATCGACCGCATCTTCGACCCCACCCGAGCGCCGACCGGAGTGGCGATCATCATCTCACGGGCGCCGGTCATGCGATGCAGATAGATCGCGGCAGCCGCCACGAGAGCCGCAGCAGCACTCGCCTCGTGGCGCCGGCCGGCGGCGTCCAAATCGAGCGAATGCGGAATCCAGCCTACGTGCTTGATGAATCCTAGCGGTCTGCGCGCTGGCTTTCCCGATAGCGTGACGCGTTGTGGCAGATCGGCAAGTAGCTCGGTCCAGTATTTTCTATCACGTCCATAATGATCCGAGCTTTTGTAGGCCAGTTCCTCGGCTAACAGCTCTCGCCACGAGCCGCCGGTTTGGTCTTCGACGGGTGTTCCTTTCATCATCGCCGTGTAGGCGGAAGCCACTCTGAGGACTACAAGCCGCCAGCCGACGCCGTCATTGATGATGTGATGATTGACCGCGTACCAGAAGTAACGATCGGGCGAAATCTTCAGCAGCGCGAAGCGATAAAGGGGTCCGTCATCCATCCGGAATGTACGGGCCATATCTTTTTGCATCCATGCGTTCGCCACCTCGACGGGATTCGCCGCCGAGCTGAAGTCGAGATGCGCCAATTCCCAATCTGGATCGTATTTGAAAAATTGACGAGGCCCATTGTCGGTCTCGAAAATTCGGAGATGAAGCGCGTCGCTCTCCTCGACGACTTGGCGTAACGCCAGCTCAAATCGTTGCGGATCGATCGCGCCATGGATCTCGACGCATTCGCCGATATTGAATGCAGGGTCGTCGCGATCAAGTATCTGGGCAAGCCAGAAACTCAATTGCGCTTGAGAAAGCGGCATTTCTCCAACACCGCCGCATTCCTGCGCGCAGTGGTCCGGCAACATTTCATTTGGCGCGGGCTGATCGGTATTCATCGGCGCATGACGATGCTTCGTTGCCGGAGCGGCGCCCATTCTAACTGTCCGACGAGCGTGACGAAGCGACTGCCGTTGGCGATTATCATTGTGCATCCGAGGCGACGCCTACAAAGCCGGAACTGCCGCCGTTCAAGCTTGCGGGTGCCTGACGTCCACCCGGCTTGGATCGAGCGGCAAGCTTCTGGGCCGCCGGCTCCCGCGGTGATCGATCTGTTCACCTGTCCAAACGCCGGTGCGTCCCCCAAAACTAAGCAACTAACGAAACGCATAAGATTGTATAGACGAACCCCCATCGTTAAATTCCATCCGTAAAAAAAATATTGATTTTAGATGAGGTATCTTGGCTCGGCCGCGATCAAAGGCTCTGCGGCGACTGGCAGAAGCCGAATTAACACAAAGTCAGGGGATTGATTAATTACCGCTAAAGAAGCGCACACGCTTAAGCACTGCAGCGACGAAAGTGTTTCTCCGATTCCCACGAAGGGCGGCCAATCGAAAACCGAGCCTCCCTCTGCGCCTATCGCAGATGGTTCGGCCAGCATGCCGTAGTGTGGTATTAACCAGCTGGTTGAATTCCGCCATACCGCATCCGCGATATGCTCATCTCTTGGGAAAGAGAAATCACTTATAGGCGCCCGCGCCGTAGTCGACGGCCGCTGCGAGATCCGCCGACTGATTCAGGTCGCCTTGCCGGATTGGGTATCCGGCAGGGTCGAAACGCGAAGCCGATTAAACCGAACCAATCAAGCCACGCTAGGAGCTATTGCGGAACTGCCGGATTGATTTTGTGTTTGGTCACGAGGAGGCTTCTGCCCGACCATTGAGGTGCCGGCGTCGCCGCGGCCGATGCCCGAATAGCTGAAACCTAGTCCGCGCACGATATCGGCGTCGAAAACGTTTCGCAGATCGACAATGGTTTTTCCAGCCATGCGGGCCTTTATGGCCGCGAGATCGAGAGCCCGGAACTCGTTCCACTCGGTAATCACGACAAGCATGTCCGCCCCATCAGCGGCTTCATTGGCGCCATCGCACCAGACGATGCCAGGAAGGAGGGGCTCCGCCTGACGGCGTCCCTGCGGATCGCAAGCCTGGATGATTGCGCCGCGCTCTTGCAGCATCGGCACGATGACGAGGCTCGGCGCATCGCGCATGTCGTCCGTGTTCGGTTTGAAAGTGAGACCGAGTACGGCGATCGTCTTGTTGCGAACGGAGCCGCCCGCCGCCTCTACGACCCGGATGGCCATCGCGAGCTTGCGCTCATGGTTGACGCGTTCGACCTGTTCGATGATGGACACCGGCGATCTCGCTTCCCGCGCCGTGCGGATGAGAGCCGACACGTCTTTAGGGAAGCACGAACCGCCGTAACCGGGGCCCGGATGCAGGAACTTATCGCCGATGCGCCGGTCTTTGCCGATGGCGGAGGCGACCTCCTGCACATTGGCACCAAGGCTCTCGCAAAGATCTGATATCTCGTTGATGAAGCTAATCTTGAGCGCAAGAAACGCATTCGCCGCGTATTTCGCCAGTTCCGCCGATTCACGCTCGACGAACATCACTGGCGAGCCGCGGAGTGCAAGCGGCTTATATAGACGCCCCAGCACCTCGCGTGCTCGCTCATCGTCCGTGCCGACAAGAACGCGATCGGGATGGGTAAAGTCCTGGATGGCGGACCCTTCGCGTAAGAATTCCGGATTGGAGCAGACCGCAACGTCGGCATCCGGCCGCTTCGCCTTCAACCGACGCTCGATCTCGCGGCTCGTACCGACCGGCACCGTCGACTTGGTGGTGACGACAGTAAAGCCTCTGAGATGCGGCGCCGCCTCTTCAACGGCGGTATATACGTACGAAAGGTCGGCATAACCGTCGCCGCGCCGCATCGGCGTTCCAACAGCCACGAAGACGACATCGGCGTCGGCGACAGCGGGACCGAGTTCGTCAGTGAACAGAAGGCGGCCCGCCTTGATATTGCGCTCCATGAGCGCATCGAGGCCCGGTTCATATATCGGCGAGCGCCCGGCCCTCAAGTCCGCCAGGCGATCTGGGTCTTTATCGACGCAAGTCACAGTCCAGCCGAAATCCGAAAAGCACGCGGCTGAGACAAGCCCAACATAGCCTGCGCCAATCATGCAAATCTTCATGTTTTCCGATCCCTCTCGACCGCTGGAATAAATCGACTATCAGGCGAGGCGCGCCGTACATTCACGGCACTGAATATCGCCGGCTCATAAGATAGATCGAGCGGAAAATATTCAGTGGCTCGAAGATATTATTAGTTAAAATTGCTTCTTTCTTCGAAGCCGTGCGGCGTGGGCAGCGGCTTATCCGGCTCGTGAACCCACCCAGTGGCTTGCAACACGAAAACTTCGCAAGCCGTTGTTGGAGTGTTCCCGCTGAAGGCTCAACTATCGGGTGTTCGCGAAACGCGGGCTTCGCGCCGACGCTGCATCATGTCCCTGCGAACATTGGCGCGATTCTGCTCTGGCGCGACCGTTACCGTCTCACGATCGTGGTCTGCCAGCGCCGCGGCCAAGCTTCGCAAGGTGGGAAACTGAAAAAGGCGCACAAGCGACACTTTCGTGCCCATCGCCGCACGAATCTTCTCCACTACGCTGACCATCGTCAAGGAACTGGCGCCAAGGTCAAAGAAGTTATCGTCGAGACCCACCTCGGCCAATCCCAGAACGTCCTGGAAGATGCTCGCCAGTCTGCGTTCCACGTCCGTCGTTGGCGGAACAAAGATTGTAGCAGTCTCGTGACGGGCTCGATCGGGCGCCGGCAGAGCCTGCCGATCGAGTTTGCCATTGAGAGTTAAAGGCAACGCGTCGAGCAAGACAAAGGCCGACGGCAGCATGAAATCCGGCAACGTCCCACGAAGATGCTGGCGCAAGACCGGAACAAGAGACGCTCCCTCAGCTTCCCGGAGTACCGGGCTATTGGCATACTGAGACCAATCCGGCGCAGAGCCATTAGCGGCGGGTGCCATACCGACCGGCGAATTATTCGTTCGTGTTACTGCCGGGATCCGAGGACGGAAGACGGCATCGAAGTAGCCGCGCCCGGCGGCTGACCACTCGATGGCCGCATTGCTATTTTCATCGAGCGCTTTCACATCTTCAGGGTCGATACCCTCAGGGCGCAGACGGCCGTTGTTGGTGGCATGACCGGTGAGAGATCCCAGCTTCTCCGAAGGTGATAGAGCGTTCAGCGCATCAAGCGCCGCGACCGCCGATGCCACTCGGGCATTCGGGATTCCGGTTACGCGGATGGGAGATTGCGCGGATCGAACAATGTCACCGATTGCTTCAAGCGTGCATGGTTGCGGCGCCTGCTTGATCGTCGTTACCGGGAGGGGCAGCGACGTTCCACCTCGCTTACGGATGACGACGTCGTATCGGAAGCGTGTCATCTCGCTCGGGGCGCACCCGGATTTCAGTTCCGCCTCGATGCTTTCGACCGTGGGGATGAACCCCGGTAGCGATAGAAACAGTTCGGGGTCGAGCACCAACTCTGCCTCTTCTTCGCGCCGCTTGCGCAGACGCATACGAAGTTCATCCGCCGACGTCTCGGGCGAGGCCTTGAGCAATTCAATTTCAGCCAACATGACCTCTAGAAGGGCGCGACTGCGCACATCGCCAACGAAGATCGCCCCGCCTGGCGCCAGCTTCTCAAGGCCTTGCTTGAGGACATCGACAAAGTAATCGACACTTGGAAAGTACTGCGCCACGGAATTTATTACGATGGTGTCGAACGGTCCGTCGTCGATCGAGGCGAGTTTGTCCGCTGCTAGCTGATCGAGAACAATATTGCCCAAACCACGGCGATCGGCCTCGGCCCTCACGCGGGCGAGGGCCGTCGCGGAAAGATCGATTCCGTGGTAGAGATCGCAGTTAGGTGCGACGCGCGAAAGGATCATGCCCGTTCCGCAGCCGATCTCGAGGACCCGCCGCGGGCTGAGACTCCGGACCCGCTCGACCGTTCGCTCGATCCAATCCTGCATCTGCTCTTCGGGGATTTGCTCGCCGGTGAAACTGCTCTTCCAGCCCACCGTTTCAGAGACCGCGCCGCCGGAGTCCTGATACGTCTCGTCCCAGACCGTTTCCCAGTGCGCCGTACTCGGAGCGCCAGATGCGCCGCAACCCTTGGATACAGGCACAACATAGGCGATGAGGCGCTGCTCGCCGCTGGCTTCGTCCGACCGCGCGACGACAGCGCTTTGCTTCACCGAGGGATGCCTACATAGCACCGACTCGATCTCTCCAGGCTCTATCCTGTGACCGCGAATCTTAATCTGATGATCGAGTCGGCCGAGGTACTCAACCGTACCATCGTGAAGCCAGCGCCCGAGATCGCCCGTGCGGTAGAGACGATCATCGCTCTCGCCGAACGGATCGGGTACAAACCGCTCTTCGGTCAGCTGAGGACGTTCCAGATATCCGCGCGCAACTCCTGCGCCACCGATGAGGATTTCACCGGGCACTCCAATGGGCAGTGGACGCAGGGACTGATCGACCACGTAGACGCGTGTGTTTGCGATCGGCCCGCCGATGGTGATCGGGTCGTCGGCGGCGGCGATAGCCGCTGTCATCGACCAAATGCAGGTTTCTGTCGGGCCGTACATGTTATGGATCGGCCCCTGGTATCTTGAACGCAATCGCTCGATCAGCTCACGCGGAAGCGCCTCGCCACCCAGTAGCAGCATGCGCAGATTGCTCAATGCACCGAGCGAAACGTCGTCCGAAGCCAGAATGGCCGCAAGGGACGGAGTGGCCTGAAGGTGCGTCACACCGTGGCTGACGATTTGCGAGGGAATGTCTTGGCTCAGATCATCGGTGGAAGGATTGGCCAACCGGCGTAGTTCATCGAGGTGCGGAAGGTGAGCCAGCACGTCATTGGTCGAGATGCCGAAATCGATCAGGCAGGCGATTTCGTCGACGCCATACCCCTTCAGTCTCTCCACCTTCGCGACGCAAGACGCCGGAGTTCCGAATAGGCCCGCGGACTCAAAGTAGCGGCCGAAGGCGTGCTCCATGATGGCGTCGAGTTCGTCCGGCTGTAGATCCGACAGGCTCATACGAGGGTCCGAACCGCTGCGGTCATCGCCCTTAGCGAATGCGGTCAACTCCCACCGCATTTTCGCAACGAGATCGGTGGACGTCTTGAGGTATTCGAGGAACGGGCCGCGAACCTTGCGTCGAACCTCTTCCTCGTTTGTCCCCACGAAGGTGTGCAGCATCAACGTTACCGTCCCCGCTGCTGCGTGGCCGGCATCCGCCCAGGCTTTACGATAAACGGCGACGTTCTCGACGAGTTGTTCGGGCTTCATCACCAGGAGGTTTGTGAGAACGTTGGCCCCCTGTCGCCCCGCAAGAGCAAACGTATCGGGGTTGGAGCTGGCGGTTACCCATAATTTCGGTTCTCGCTGCACCGGTGGCGGGAAGACCTTCACCTGAACCGCCTGACCGTCGCCATCGACCATCTCGACGGCCTCGCCGCGCCAAAGTGCTTTGACGGTTTCGATGCCACTGGCAAAAATCTCGCGGCGGGCCTTGTAGTTTTGAGGCTGCAGAGCGAAATCACGAACGTGCCAGCCCGAGGCGAAGCTCAGACCGACGCGGCCGTTGGACAGATTGTCGACGACCGACCACTCTTCGGCGATACGCAGGGGACTGTGCAAGGGGAGCACAACGCTGCCGGCGCGGATGCCGACGCGTCGGGTGACAGCGGCTACCGCTGCACCCGTCACCGCGGGGTTTGGGTACAAACCGCCAAATGGATGGAAGTGACGTTCCGGCGTCCAGATCGCGGAAAAGTCATGCTCGTCGGCAAATTTTGCGCCTTCAAGCAAAAGACGGTATCTGCCGCCGGTCTTGTCGGCAGCCTCATCTGAATCGGCGGCAAAATAGAACAAGCTGAAATCGATCGGCGCTTTGCTTGCTCGTTGGCCCGCACGTGCTACGCGCTCGGCTTCTTGCTGGATCACCACAGTAAATCCACGCGCCAACGTCCAAAATAACTCAAGCACCGAAATGTCGAACGAGATGCTCGTTGTTGCCAGCCACACACCGGGCGCCGTTCCCAAGGTCTGGTCCATGCCGGCGAAGAAGCTGGTGACGTTGCGGTGCTCCAGCATCACGCCTTTGGGCCGTCCGGTGGAGCCGGACGTGAAGATCACGTACGCGAGATTGTTACCGGTCACGGCGGAGCGCGGCCGCTCCGTATTGCCATGCCGCGTGACCGCATCTGCGAAGATAAGATTTAGCCCCGGGGGCAATTTGCTACTCAGGTCGGACGTTGTCACCACGACCCGCGCACGCGTGTCTTCGAGCATGATCGCGAGGCGCTCGGCGGGGTAAGACGGATCCATCGGCACATAAGCCGCGCCAGCTTTTAAAATGCCGAGCGCAGCGACCACCATTTCGATCGAGCGCTCGATGCAAATTCCGACCATCTGATCCGGACTGGCACCTTGGGCAAGGATCTCGTGGGCCAACTGATTGGCGCGCCGATCTAACTCGCGGTAGGTGATCGACCTGCCGCCATCGATAAGCGCCATCGCATCCGGGCTACGATCGACCTGAGCCTCAAAGACTTCGTGAACGCAGTCCGGACCTGTCAACGGCTTGCCGGTCGCGTTCCATGTCCGCAGCACCAAGCGGGCATCTTGCGATGGAAGTCGTGGCAGATCGCTAATCTTCGCGTCCGGATTGTCAACAATCGCTTCAAGCAGCGACTGCAGCAAGTCGGCGATCCTCTCGGCTGCGGATCGGGAGAAGCACCCAGTATCGTAGGACAGCTTGAACGTTACCTGAGGGCCGTCGTACGCCATCACGTTGAACGGAAAGTTCGTCTGGTCGTGAAGTTTGAAATGCCGGTGCTGCCACTGGGGTCCGAACGACTTAAAGCGTGCGTCGTTGGTCTGCGCGTTGAAGACGATGATGGTGTCAAAGAGGGACTGTGAGCGCGGCAGGTCACTGTGGCGAAGAACGTCGTGGAGCGGGGAATGTTCGAAGCCGCGCATCTCCACCTGATTGCGCCGTAATTGCTGGCAGAGTTCGAGCGCACTGAGGTCACTGGGAAGCTTCGCCCGCACGGGTAGCGTGTTGATGAAAAGCCCGACGATACGATCGGCGTCCTGAATTGACGACCGGCGACAAGTCCGCGTAACGCCAAAAGTCACGTCGTCGCGACCGGAAAACGCAGACAGCACGAGCGCCCAGGCCGCCTCTATGACCGTGGACGTTCGTAACCCGGCCCTATCGCAGAGTGCGTGAAGCTCCGCGGTGTGCGCCTGAGACAGTTCCACGTCGAGCGTGGCGTGAGGCCCGGATGAGTGCGTCGCAACTCCCGGAAAACGCAGAGCCTCCAAGTTCGTCGGCGTAAGAAACCCAGCAAGAGCGGTCCGCCAGTAGCTTTCGGCGGCATCCGCATTCGTCGTGAGATGCTCACCTAGCCACGCGATATGCTCGCGATATGGTGGCCGGTACGAGAGGGAAGGTTCATCACCACGCCTCAGCGCGGCGTATGCGTCGAACACATCCTGGATTACAAACGCGAAGCTCGAGTCCAGGATCGCGTGGGAGTATGTGAAGATAAGCTGGTGTCGGTCTGCACCTAGGTGCAAAAGGGCTACACGCCAGAGCGGCGCAAGGTCTAAAGCCACGGCCGTCGATCGATCTTGCGCCAGGAAGGCGCTTACAGCCGCAACCTGCTTCTCAGGCGACAATGCCACCAGATCCCGCACTTCGAAGGGGACTTTGATTTCGGTCAGAACTTCCTGGATTGGATTTTGTAAATCTTTCCAGCTGAAGCGGGTGCGCAGGATCGGATGCTGCGCAGCGACAATGGCCCAGGCGCGCGCGAGGAGATCGGCATCGATCGGCTCGTTGATCTCGATCTCGAGTTGCTCCACATCGACGCCCGGGGTCCGAGCCTCAAGGTAGTGGAACAGCATCCCCTGCTGGAGGGGCGAAAGAGGGTAGAAATCTTGGATCATGGCTCCAGCTTCCGATGGCATTGCGCGCGATAACGAATTGACATTTCGCGCCGCACCCAAAACCCAAAAAGACGGCGAACGGTTACTTTTTGGACGGCCTATACCTTTTGGCCGAGGACTTGAACCCGGAAGCTAACCGCGCGAAGATAGGCGGCATACATCCTTTACACTAATTTTAAGTCTGTTCGTTGCTTATAGCGGCCGCCGTCCATTCATGGCCGAAGCGGGTTAAGGTTAGTTGTTTTTTAACGCGCCGCTTCTGCCAATAGATCAACTGAAGATTTGCTATCCGGGAATTAGCTTGGGGTAAACACTCGGAGGAAGCATGGGCAAGGAGGATCGAACTGACCACGAAGATAGCGCGATAGCGGTCATAGGCATATCGGGCAGGTTCCCTGGTGCAGGAAGTGTTGGCACATTCTGGAAAAACCTCCGAGAGGGTCGCGAATCCATTCGCGTATTCAGCGAAGAAGAATTGCTTGCCGCTGGTGCTCCGCTAGAACTCGTCCGGGATCCGGCATACGTGAAAGCGTGTGGCTATTTGGATGGAATAGAGCAGTTCGATGCGGCCTTCTTCGGACTATCTCCGCGCGACGCCGCCGTCTTTGACCCTCAGCACCGTTTGTTTTTGGAATGCTCTTGGGAAGCTTTCGAGGACGCGGGATACGTAGGCGCAAAGATTGATGGCCCGGTCGGGGTTTTTGCCGCCTCCGGCGCCAGCGAATATTTTACTTATAATCTCGTCACCAACCACGAGGTGCTGGAAACGATCGGAGCGTGGCTTCTGCGCCATACCGGTAACGACCCGAATTTTCTCTCCACGCGCGTTTCCTACGAGTTAAATCTCGATGGCCCGAGCATGAACGTGCAGACGGCTTGCTCATCGTCGCTCGTTGCGGTGCATATCGCATGTCAGAGCCTGCTCAACGGCGAATGCGATGTGGCGCTGGCTGGCGCTTCAACAATCTATCCGGAGCAAACCGGCTATCTCTACAGGCCGGGGGAGATCCTCTCTCCAGACGGCCATTGCCGCCCCTTTGACGCCGATGCCACTGGCACCGTCATGGCTTCGGCTGCGGGTTGCGTTCTTCTGAAGCGACTTTCGGACGCCATCCAAGACGGGGATTGCATTCGGGCGGTGATACGCGCTTCCGCCGTCAACAACGATGGCTCCGACAAGGTCGGCTACCTTGCTCCAAGTGTCAGCGGTCAGGTGCGGGTGATCTCCGAAGCGCTCAATCTGGCCGGCGTCGATCCCGCCGAAATATCTTATATTGAAGCGCACGGCACAGGCACGCTGATGGGCGATCCGATCGAGATTGCTGCGCTTGTCGAGGCCTTTGGTCCCGACGTGCCGAAGCAGTCGTGCGCCATCGGCTCGCTCAAGTCCAATATCGGGCACGCTGGAGAGGCCGCCGGCATTTGCGGCCTTATCAAACTGATCTGCTCGCTTGAGCACCGGGAACTTCCAGCAACTCTTCACTACCAGAGGCCAAACCCACAGGCCGATCTGTTGAATACGCCGTTCTTCGTCAATGCCAGTCTTCAGCCATGGGACGTGGGACCCGGCAAGAGGAGGATCGCCGGCATCACGGGCTTGGGTGCTGGAGGTACAAACGCTCACCTTGTGCTCGAAGAGGCGCCACCGCGACAGGCAACCCATGGTCGTGAAAGCGAACCGCAGTTGCTGGTGCTCTCGGCGCGTAGCAACAAGGCGCTGGACGCGGCATCGAAAAACCTCGCCTATCATCTACGCACGCATCCTCATCAGCGGTTGGGCGATATCGCTTTCACGCTGACGAATGGACGCGAGACCTTCGAGCATCGTCGCGCGATCGTGGCCAACAGCACGGCTTCAGCTGCGACGTTGCTCGATGAGAACGACCCGCGCCGGGTGTTCACGGGCAAGGCCGCGCGCGAGCCTCACTCCACGGTGTTCCTCTTCCCCGGCGGCGGCGCGCAATACGCCGGGATGGGAGCAGAACTCTACGAAAAGTTTCCCGTATATCGCGAGGCCATCGACGCATGCCTCGCCATCGTCCAACCAGAACTTGGTGTCGATCTGCGCTCGCTGATGTATGTGCCGCCGAGCGCCGCTGAAATCTCCAACCTGCGGCTCGAGGCACCGTCGCTTGCGCTGCCCGCCCTCTTCGCAACCGAATACGCATTAGCCAAGCTGCTGGGATCGTTGGGCGTGACGCCTGCCGCTCTGATCGGCCACAGCGCCGGCGAGTACGCGGCGGCATGCGTCGCCGGCGTTCTTTCGATGCGAGATGCGATTTCGCTCGTGGCGATGCGCGGCAGACTTTTCGAAAAGCTGCCTCGCGGCGCGATGCTGTCTATTGCACTTCCCGAGGAAGACGTACGTGAGATCCTCGGCCCTGAACTCTCGATCGCCGCGATCAACGGTCCGGCGCTTTGCGTCGCGTCGGGCCCGGTTCGGGCGATTGCGGACATCGAGAAGACGCTATCCGCAGCGCAGGTCGAATACTCTCGCATTCACATCGATGTGGCGGCGCATTCCGCGATGCTTGGCCCAATCCTGCCGGAGTTCGAACGCTACTGCCGGCAGATTGCCTTCCAGAAACCACGCATCCCGTTTGTTTCCAACTTGACGGGCACCTGGATCACCGACGCCGAGGCGATGGACCCCACTTACTGGGTTCGCCACTTGCGCAATACCGTACGCTTCGACGAAGGCGCGGCAACGTTACTGCAAACCGGGAGCCGCGCGCTGATCGAGGTGGGGCCGGGACGCACTCTTTCCAGCCTCTGCCGACAGCAGCCGGTGAAGGCCGCCGCAGTCGCCAATACGTTGCGCCATCCGCAGGAGAACGTTTCCGACGTCGCGTTTCTGGTGGGAGCCGTGGGTAAGGTCTGGGTCGCAGGTGGCGATATCGATCTCGGCCGGCTCAAGTCCGGTCCGCAAAACCGGGTACCGCTTCCCACGTATCCCTTCGAACGTCAGCGGCATTGGATTGAAAAAGGCCAGCCTGCCGCCGCTTCGCCCACGCTCAAGCGAAGGAGCGATCTGACACAATGGTTCTCTGCGCCGTCATTCCGTCGCGCGGCACCTGCGACCTCGCTTTCGACCGAAGAGCTGCAGAAACCGTGGCTGATATTTACAGATGGCTCATCGTTGGCCCAGGCGCTCGTCACACGCCTCCGCAGGTCAGGCGCGAAAGTCGCGACCGTCGAGCCGGCGGAACGCTTCAGCGCTCGCGGCGGACTGGCGTTCGGCATTGATCCGTCGAATGCCGAAGATTATGCGAGCCTGAAAGCGGCGTTACGCGGGGAGGACTCTACCCCTGCGCATTTCGTGCACCTCTGGGCTTTGGCGCAGCGCCCGTGGCGGCTCCTGAGGTCCGCCCCCGACGCCGATCTTGCCGCCTGGGATAGAGACGTCGGCCGCTACTACGACAGTCTGTTTTATTTATCACAAGTGTTTGCATTTGGGGCGGAAAGCTTCCGGCTGACCGCGATCGGTACGGCGATAGAAGCACTCGATGGCGAGTGCGAGGTGCATCCAGAAAAGGCAACTTTGGTTGGAGTCTGCCGGGTCTTGCCACACGAAATGCCCGAGGCCGCATGCTCTGTTGTCGATGTGATGGTTCCTCCGGCCGGCTCAGACGCCGAGGCCCAACTCGCGGATCGCCTGCTTGCCGAGGTCCACGGAAACAAACGCAGCCCTCTCGTCGTCCTGCGCAAGAACGGACGGTGGGTCCAACGCTTCGAGCCGCTGCCGCTCGAACCCGCATCAGGCCCGCGTACTTGGCTACCAGAGCGCGGCGTTTATTTGATCACGGGTGGGCTTGGTGGCATTGGTTTGGAAGTCATGGGGCATCTGGCGCGGCATGGAAAAGCCCGCCTCATCTCCGTAAGCCGCTCGGCGCTTCCTGAAGAAACGGCCTGGGATTCCTGGCTGAAAGAGCACAGCGAGGATGACGATACCTCGCGCAAAATCAGGGGCGTCCAAGGGCTACGCGCCTTGGGAGCCGAGGTGACGCTGGCCACGGCCGACGTCACGGATCGGAAGGCCATGGCCGGAGTGGTCTCCGAGGCGCGACAGTGCTTCGGCCAGATAAACGGCGTCTTCCATTGTGCTGGCCTGCTGCAGGATCAGTTGATCGCCCTGCGGCCGCCGACGGCCCGCTCGGCGGTTCTGGATGTGAAGGCAAAGGGTGCCCTGGTGTTACAATCGCTGTTTGCCAACAGCGATCTAGACATCCTGGTGCTGTTCTCGTCCGTCAGTTCGATCCTCGGGCTCCCCGGACAGGTCGACTATACTGCCGCCAATGCCTTCCTCGATGCGCTCGCAAAAGCGCGCTCGGCACGCGGTTGTCGCACGCGCACCATCAGCATCGACTGGAACGCGTGGAAAGACGTCGGCATGCTTGCGACGCTGCTTCGCGAGCCGCAGCAGAATGGGGCCATCGCCCGCGCCGGTCCGCCACTCGGCGATTGCGTGAGCGACGACGCGGAACAGACACGATTCCGCTCCGTGCTGAGCCCGAAAACGCACTGGCTCCTTGGAGATCATGTCGTCAAAGGCGGGCAAGCGGTGATACCCGGCACAGGCTACCTGGAGCTTGCGCGTGCGGCTTTGGCCCATCGACCGGAAGACCGACCGATCGAAATCCGCGATCTCACTTTCCTGCAGCCCTTCGCTGTCGGCGCCAACGACACGCGCACGCTGAACATCACGCTGAGCCGCAACGACGATCATTCCTTCACGGCGTTTGACGGTTCCGAGGCGCAGCCTTTTGCGACAGCGCAGGTCGCGTATGTCGATGAACCGGCATTACCCCAGCAATCGGTGTCGGCCATCCGCCAACGCTGTTCCCGCCTCGTCGAGGTTTCGGATGGCCAACTTGTTCAGCATTTCATGGACTTTGGTCCACGCTGGGCCAATATCCAGTCGATCCGATTGGGGCAGGACGAGGCGCTCATCGACATCGCATTGCCGGATGCCTTCCGTTCCGATCTTTCAGAGTGCGCGCTGCATCCGGGCATGATGGACATGGCGACCGGCGCGGCGCAGATGCTGCTTCCTGGCTTCAACGCCCTTGAGGACTTCTACGTCCCGTTTTCCTATGGCCGAGTATTGATGCGACGGCCCCTCACGCCCAAACTCTACAGCCACGTGAGATTGCGCTCGGCTGAAGGCAAGAGCGCGATTTTTGATGCCACCTTGCTGGACGAGGATGGCAACGTGCTCATCTCCGTCGAGCGCTACATCTTGCGCCAATCGAAGAGGTTCGCTGCGATCAAGGCCGCGCCCTCAGCCGCCCTCGCCCCGGCGAGGTCGCGGGCCGCCGGGATCGCGGCGGAAAGCTATTTACGCGAGGGCATGACGTCCTCGGAGGGGCTGGAAGCGCTCGACCGCATCCTGGCCAACGACGTCTCCCCGCAGATCGTAGCTTCCACGCTGGACCCGGAACTCTGGCTTTCCCGGTTGGATACCGATGCTCACGACGCACCGGCCGCGAATACGGCCGCTCCCCTCGCCGCGCTGGACGCGGGCCGCGCCGGCATCATTGCGCCCCGTGACGCGGTCGAGCGGCAACTCGCTGCAATGTGGATGGAGGTGCTCGGCGTATTGCAGATGTCGATTACGGACGACTTTTTCGAGCTCGGAGGTCAATCGCTCATTGCAGTCCGTCTTCTCCATCGAATTTGCAAGCATTTCGAGGTTGAGTTGCCTCTGTCCGTCTTGTTTCAAGCTCCGACGATTGCCGCAACCGCCGAACTGCTGCGCGGTCCTTTTAGATCGACCGAAGCGGAAGGACTTTCGCAGCCTGCTGGAGACGACGTGCCGTTGGTTGCGAGCCCGGTGGCAAGCATCAATGGGTTGGGAGCGGCCACCGAGGGCAGCGCCAGAACTGCGGCCACTCCGACGCGCTTTCAGTATTTGGTCAACATCACCAAGGGTGGAAATCGCCCGGGGTTATTCTGCGTGCATGGTGCCGGTGGCAATGTCCTCAACTTCCGCGATATTTCTCGGGCACTGCATGAGGAACAGCCATTCTTCGGTCTCCAGGCCCGCGGCATCGACGGAGCGAGCCGGCCGCACGGCTCCATCGAGGAGATGGCCAAGGTCTATCTTGAGGAGATCCGCATACAGCAACCCCGTGGACCCTATCTTCTGGCGGGATATTCGGGCGGGGGCGTGGTCGCGTTTGAAATGGCGCGGCAGTTGACCGAACTCGGCGAGGACGTACCTCTCGTCGTCTTCTTCGATACCTATCACCCGCAAATGCCGATCCAATCCGTAGATTTTCGCCGCCGGGTTTCACGCCTGCGCCACGAAGGCCTCAGTTACCTCCGCCACGTTGCTAAAGTTAGGCGCGATTGGCTTCGCGAGGTGTACGAGCGTCGGCAGATCGAAAAATGCCTGCGGCAAGCTAAAATCGTTCCTTTCGAACTGCGCGACCGTCAGCTAACGGATAATTTCGGCCGCGCTGCTTTTCAATACTCACCGCAGCCGTGGTCTGGGCGAGCGATACTTTTCCGGGCGGCAAGCGCGAATTATATCTTCAGCGGCGGGGGGCTCTCCTATGGTTGGGACAAGGTGATCATGGGCGGCATTAAAACCGTGGTAATTTCCGGCGATCACAACACCCTCCTGCTCGGCCCCAATTCGCTAGAGCTGATGGGACACCTCAACAAGGCTCTCGAAAAGGCGTGCAGCCTGCCCGATGAACTGCCCCGCCCGGCCACAGCGATCGCGAGCTAGATCGCACGCGAGTGCCGCAGCCTCGATCATCCTAAGGTGAAGCGAACGGGTTCTCAGGATCTTCCGCGCTGCCGTAGTCGCGCCGGCAGGAATTGGTATCGAAGTGGCGCTTGATTGCGCCCAGCACCGGCATACTCGAGTCATTTCGAAAGGCCGCATATGCCGGGCAGATTTTCTCCTGCATCAGCGTCCGACAGTCGGCCATGTCGCGCCGCGCGGCGGCGTTGGTGCGATCGCCGTACGAGACAGCATACTGCCATGCGACTGTCTGCATGTACCGGCCTGTTTCGGGGGAAATCGGCGCGGGAACTGCTGCACCCTCGGGGCTTCGGCCAAAGAGAACGGCGTAGTGGATCAGCGCCATATAGTAGCGTCCGATGTCGCTCATGTGCACGGTGTCGGCGAAGAGGAGGCGCACGCGCGCGCCTGGAGAAGTCGCCGTGACGCCAGGAACTCTGCTGTCCCAAAGGGCCGCAGCCAGTTCCGCCAGCGCGCTTGCCCCCGGAAGCACGCGTACGCGCGGAACATCGCCGCGCGCGGGCAGGTCGAGGTTCGCGCTGCTGGCGATGCATTCCCACATCGACAAAGCCGTGCGCTCGTAGTTGATCCAGGGCCAAGGTGCGTCGGGATCCACGTTGAGCCAAGTGTGATAGAGCAAAACTTCGCCGTCGGAATTGCCGGCTATCAGCTGCTTTGCCATCTCGGCCAGATAGAATGCCGTGCGCTCTTTGCGGGCGATGCCCGGTAAGTCGTGACGCTCGGTGACGACCAGCACGTCGTACTTGTCGCCGGGCGCCAGGCGCCGGGGCAACCGCAGTTCCTCGGCGACGTCCAAGCCGGCGCCGCTTCGATTATGACCGGCACGATAGCCCGGCCAATCGGAAGCCGACGGCACCTCCCCTTTCGTCCGTTGGCGCAAAAGGGAATAGCCGAGAACCTGCACCTCGAAATCCAGGCGTTGTCCGATGGATCGGGCGATCTGCTCGACGACCTCCGGGACACCTTCGCTGAGGCTGTGGCCGGAATAGAAGGCGCGAACGCGATCCCTGGGCGCCCAGGCCGATGTGCCCGCGGCTTCGCGTTGTTCTTCACTCATGGCCAAGCCTCCATTGCCCGAGACCGTGATCAAGGCGGCGAGAACGACTCCCAGCCGGCCGGTGCATGCCTGCTTCATCGCGGGGCCTTCGACGTCACGACGACGGCCGCCGCGATATGGCCAGCCGATATGGCGAAACGTCCGAAGAGCCGATCATGGACCTCGAACTGAGGTACGGCCCTTTGATACGTGGCGGTAAATGTGCGTCTTTCGACGTCGACGTCGATGGCGAGATCGGCGAACTCCAGCATCGTGCGACTGATCGGAAACTGGCACTTGAAGGCGGCTTCCTTCATCCCGAAGACGATATGAGCTGCGACGCCTTGCGTCACTCCGAGAACGGCAGCCAGTGTTGCCTGCTCTGCTGGCGTACAGACCGTTTCCCATAGATCTGGCGCCAGTTCATCTGCCGGTTCGAGGTCGATCCCGATCGCGACGAAGCCCTCGTCACGCCGCGCCACGGCCGCTGCCGCCCACGCGTCCGTATGCGTGATGCTGCCGACGAGATCGTCCGGCCAGATCGGCATACGATCCTGTCCCCGAGGCAAAGGCGCCTTTGCGTGACCGAGGACCACCATGGCTCGCCGAGCGCAATCTCGGCCCATCGCAAATTCCAAACGGCGGCGCGGAACTGCAGCGGCAACGCTGAGCGCTTCGTCAGCCAGCAGGTCTGGAGGCTCACCCGTCAGCGGCGCCTCAGCGATCGCAATTCTGGGATCGAGCAGCTCTGCGAAGTGGCTCACGACGTTAATTCTCGCGTTGTGGCAGCACGCGCAGCGAAGCCGGGAATTGGTGGACGGTGATGAGGGTTGGCGATGATCAGATTGGATGCTGTGCCGACTTCGGGATGGAGGCACATCTGTGGCGCCATCAACGAGCATCCGTTATCTTCGACGACGTCGTTCGTGGCCCGATGTTCGAACCCGCGAACGCCCTTGAACGCGTCGGCGATATTCCGAGCTCCGGGTCCGGCAAGCGTTGCGGTCGCATTTTCAATCTGCAACGACACGATAATTTCCTTATTCGCGAAAGCGAATCTAACTCACACAGGCAATTCGAATAACTTTTTACGCTCGGTCGTTGAAGGTCTCGACCATGCCATTCGCATTCGCGGGACTTTCGAGAAACCTGTGTGTGCCGAGAACACGGCTGTCAAAGCGCTCGACACACCATATGTGGAATTCTAAATGAGCCAAATTCGCTGCCTCAATTTGAAGGGCGAGCGATTTATTGAAAAGTACAGATTGCAGCTCGCGATGAAACATTGGTCAGCATGGACCGGCGGATGCGTAATGATCCCCTGCGAAGGCGCGGAGTGCGGTAATCCAAAACGAGGCGCCCGCCTAATGAAATTTGTATCGACGCGAAGGGGCTAATTGTCATAGTGCTTTAACCGTCGCAAGCGCTAATACTTGCCAAGTTCTTAACTCGTTGTAGAAAACGTCCAAAAAAAATAGCGGCATTTTGAAGAAATTGATCAGGTGTCAATATCAAAGGGGGCGCATCAAGCCCTCCAACGGCTCTCGAATGATGTTTTAATCTAGCCGGTGGCGTATATGGTTAATACCAGTGTCCGCGTAGATTTTGGTGCTCTTTACAGTCGGCAATTTTCTAAGCTTTCGACCGTCGGGAAATCCAACTTGTCGAAGGTGGAGACATGCGTTTCCGTATTCGCTGTCGTGGAGGCCTCTGCCGTAATTTTGGCAGCGATCGCGGCCAAATTTCTTTACATTGATCTTTTCATCGGTCCATCGCAGCCGTGGTGGCCATATTTGGCTCTCGCGCCCGTCCTGGCCGTCACGCTTTACCTTTTCCTGAAGCGGGCGGGCCTCTACGATACTGACGCTCTCGGCGAACCTGTCGTCGCCTATGGAAGGATTTTCGGGGCGTTGCTGACGTCCTTCCTCCTTCTTCTCGGGATTCTGTACGTTCTCAAGTTCGCTGACTGGTATTCGCGAGGATGGTTCCTTACGTGGTTTGGCATAAGTAGTTTTCTGCTGAGCACGACGCGTGCCGTCGGAATGCATTATATCCGCCGGATGGTGGCGCAGGGCGGGCTTAGACAGCGTATTGCCATATTCGGAAGCCCCGAATTCGCCGCTGCCCTAAACGCCCGCATCGAAAGCTCGGATTCCTTGGCCGCTGTCGATGGGGTTTATGCGGAGCCGACAGGCGATCGCAGCGAGGACCTTCTGTTTGATGGCGGACTCGATGAACTCAAGCGCGCGGTGGAGCGCAAGAGCTACGACGCGGTTATCATCGGCTTTCCGGCGGAAGATATTGCGAGCATTAAAGCCGCTGTTAGCGGTCTGGCGTCGTATTCTACAGAGCTTCTCTTGTGCACAAAGCTGGATCGCGAACCCCTGATCGTTCGCGGCGCCCGTCACTTCGGGACTCTTCGCGCCGACATCGTCAATTTGGTGCCGCTGTCGGAAAGCAATCGAGTTCTAAAGGGGACGCTCGATTACATCCTAGCCGCAGTTGGCCTTTTCCTTCTTTCGCCGCTTCTCGGCCTTATTATCCTCGCCGTTAAGATCGATAGCCCCGGACCGGTGTTTTTCCGCCAGCGACGGTACGGACACAACAATCGCATTTTTCGAATTTTCAAATTCCGTACCATGTTTGTTACTGAAGACGGGCAACACGTCAAACAGGCTCAACGTAACGATGCCAGAGTGACAAGAGTTGGATGGTTTCTGCGCCGTACGAGTCTCGACGAACTCCCTCAACTGCTAAACGTTTTAGCCGGAGATATGTCGATTGTCGGCCCTCGACCGCATGCGCTGGTTCACGACCAGCTGTTCGAACAGCAGCTCGATCGCTTTTCGCTTCGCCGCCGTGTTCGTCCCGGTCTCACGGGATGGGCGCAGGTTCACGGCTTTCGCGGGGAGACCAAGACGACTCTCGATATCCGCAAGCGCGTGGAACATGATTTATATTACATCGACAATTGGTCGATATGGCTTGACGTCGAGATCATGGTCCGGACTTTTTTCGTCCTTTTTCGCGGGGCCTTTTAGATTGCGGAGCACTGATCCGACCGATTTTCTGCTCCGCCCGCTTGGCGGTCGGTAGGCTTCCGAACGCGAGATATCACCGTTAAACCGGACCGGGGCGACTGACCCTCGGGCTATCGGATCGCCGCCACAGGGCGTCTGAAGCCCGAAATTCCATCGAAGCAATTCGCAAATTACGTTGCACACCGAAGACGAGGACAGATGTCGTACTTACGACGTCGAGATGCTGTCTTTGAATGCTTCTTGCTCTCGCAAACTGCGCAAACCCGGAGTTAAGAACGATTTCAGTTGGGCGCGTCGGCACGCCGCGTTAATCGCTAATGATAACGACGGCACATATATATGCATGCAAGCGGGGTGTCATGCCTTTATGGGCGGTTCCCGCGCGCAACCAAGCCGAGAAGGTGGACGTGGGTATGAATTTGAGATCGATGCGCAAGCTTGTGGTTTATGGATCGGCATTGTTTATCGCCGTCGGAAGCGCAGCGATTTGGAATGCATCGGTCACGGATGCCGATGCCGCTGAAAATATTGTCCATCAGGGTGCGGAGAACACAACTTACACGTCGGCCGATAAACCGAGTACTGACACCTCGTGGAGCGAGGGGCTGAAGCTCGGCCCAAACGGGGTGATACCCGTCATTGTCGTCGACCAATTTGGCTATCCGACGAAAAGCAGCAAAGTTGCCATCATCAGAAATCCTCAGCTGGGATACGATAAAAGCGCGTCTTTCATGCCCGGTCGCGAATATCGGGTGATCGAACGCAGCACAGGGAAAATCATAAAAAGTGCTGCCCCAACTCTGTGGAACAACGGCGCGGCCGACGCCATTTCAGGCGATCAGGTTTGGTGGTTCGACTTTTCGGACGTCGAGACTCCAGGAACGTACGTGATCGAGGACGTCGAACGGAATGTACGTTCCGTAGAGTTCGACATCGACGACCACGTTTACCGACGCGTTCTCAAACATGCTGTTCGGATGTTCTTCTACCAGCGTGCTGGAATCGAGAAGACGGAGAAGACCGCTGGCGCATCTTGGGCCGACCGAGCGAACCATCTAGGGCCTGGGCAAGATCCTTTCACCCACTCGTGGATATTCAAAGATGACCCCGCACAGGTGAAGGACTTGAGAGGAGGCTGGTTCGATGCCGGCGATTACAACAAATATACAAGCTGGACCGCGCGCAACATCATATCTCTGCTGCGCGCGTACGATGAGAACCCGAAAGCGTTTGGAGACGACTTTGGAATTCCGGAATCCGGCAACGGAGTGCCGGATGTTCTCGACGAAGTCAAATGGGGCTTGGATTGGGTCGTGCGCATGCAAAACCCAGACGGGTCTGTGCTCTGCGTTCAATCGCTGTCCGAAGCCAGCCCTCCGTCGGCCGCGAAGGGCCCAAGCTTTTACGGTCCTCCAACCACCAGCGCCACTCTGATGGGGGCGGCCGTATTCGCCTATGCGTCCAAGGTGTTTTCCGCTCGCCCCGAGCCGGAACTCAAAGCATTCGCGGCGGACTTGGCGAAACGAGCCAAAGCAGCTTGGGCGTGGGCATCAGAAAATCCTGCGGTCCTTTACTACAACAATGACAATGGGAAGCAGCCTGGTTCGCAGGGACTCGCAGCGGGCCAACAGGAGATGGACGACGCCCAACGTTTGGTCGCCCGGTTTGAAGCAGCGGTGTATCTCTTTGAGATCACAAGCGGCGCAGACTACGGCCGGTTCGTCGAGGCAAACTTCGCGTCTATCGTACCTGACTGGGGTCCGTCGCAGTGGAATGCCGTCGGCCAGGAGGCTTTACTGTATTATGCGCGGCTGCCCGGTGCGAGCGATCCCGTCAAATCGGCGATCATCTCGAAATTCGTCGTTCGGATGACGCAAAATGCTGACCAACTGCCAATGGTCATTGGCAAAAGGGATCCGTATCGGGCGCCGATGAAAGATTTCACTTGGGGTAGCAATCTCTCCAAGGCTTCGCAGGCGAGATTGTACGAATTGTACGCATCTTTCGCCGCTGACCCGAGTTTGGCGACACTCGCAAAATCATCTGCGCTCGGATATCTACACTACATCCACGGCGTAAACCCGCTTGGACTTGTGTACCTGACAAATATGAAAGCCGCGGGCGCCGAGAACTCGGCGACAACGATGTTCCACGCTTGGTTCACGCACGATTCACGCCTTTGGTCGAAAGTGACCGAAACAACCCCCGGTCCCGCTCCGGGTTATCTCGTCGGGGGACCAAACCCATCCTATGGACTCGATCCCTGTTGCTTCGCTCCTTCCGGGGCGCCCGGCTTCAAATGTTATATGTCGGCTGCCTTTTCTCTGTGCCGCCGCAGTTTCATACCGCCGCTCAATCAACCGCCGGCCAAATCCTATCTCCAGTTCAATGACCCTTGGCCAGCAAATTCGTGGGCCGTTACCGAGCCGAGCACGGCCTATCAGGCGGCCTATATTTTGGCACTGTCACCCTATGTGAATTGAACAACATCACCGTCGCGACGCACGGCATCGCGTAGAGATTTCCGGCTATCCATCCTGTTGGAGCGCGATCGAATCTTTTCGAGCTACATCGATCAGCAATTGTTCGGCGATTTAGAGGAATGAGGCATCGTCAGGTGCATCTGCGCGAGGCCATACCGGCGTTAAACTTCAAGCGCCTGACGCCGGAGTTATCGGGGTTTTTGCTCCCCGAAATGCCGACAGTCCATTACGAACCATATCCAAAGCAAGCACAAGATCAGCTTGCCCAATAAGCCGAGTGGCCAGCGCCACCACTGCGAATATCAGCATAAAGAGCGGCGCGAGGTACCAAATTTTGAGCGGCCCCAAGAACCAAAACGGGAGGACCGTGCAGACCGAGACGAAGTACGCTCGCGCAAGATTTAGAATGGTGGTTTTCCCGACCGCTCCCTTTGGAAGCAAGAACAAACACGCAATGACCAAAGGTATTTCGGCTACGCCGGCTATAATCACCAGTATGATCGCGGCATTACCATAATGCTGCTGCCAAAAACCAAGAAGGACCCAACCCATAATCGAACAGAATGCAATTCTCACGATGCTTATGGCCACCATCATACTATTTCTCCCAACTGCCGTCATGGCAGATGCCAGCAAAACGGAGAAGAAGAGCAGAGGCACGAAAATAGCGTTCACGCGCAAAATCGCTGCGGCTTGTTCAAAGTGTCTGCTTCCATATATCGTTGCGACTATGAGATCCGAGAAAACATAGAGCGCCGACGATGTAAAAGCTGCGGCAAGGAATAGAACCCGCGCGCTTATATCGATCATGCGGCGGAAGTCTGGTAGCGAAAGGGATGCGCGCGAGAGTTCCGGAAAAAACGCGGTCAAAGTTATCATCGCGGGCGAGTTGATTATGCCCAGTATCGTTCGGGACGCGCCGTACCATCCGACGACAGCAGGCCCCGCAAACGCGGACAGCATCATCGTTTCGACAAACGGTTGCCACGCGACCACGAGCGAAAACGCGGCGATCGGCGTCCCTTGCCGAAAAAGCTCACTAAAATTCTTCCTGCTGGGAACCGCGACTTTGAAACCCAGCCGCAGCGCGAACAGAACGCCGACTATCAGCGCAAAAATCCCGCCGAGGCCCTGCATCAAAATCACATAAAGGAGGCCGCCGCCCAAGTGCAAAGCCAAGGCGGTACCTGCCAGCGTCGTCGCCTTATTGCCGATGTTGGCAAAGGCGTCGATGTCCATCCGGTCCTTGCCTCGAAACTTAAAGCCGAACGGGGCATATATTGTCGCTGGAATGCCAACGATCACCGCGAGGAGCGTCAACTCGATGATCTCGCGGCTGTAACCCAGCGCCATCGCAACGGCGACAGCGACAGCGGAGGCTGCTACTGTTGTTGCGAGACGGAACAGAATGGCGCTTCCAATTATTCCGGCTTCGTCGTCTCGCCCGCGAGCCATTTCTCGTACGAGATAAGTGCCCTGACCCCAATCGATTCCGACGTACACAAATGTGCAAATTGCCGAGATGGCATAGAGGATGCCGAAATCTGTCGGACCGAGTGCGCGCCCTAGAACCGCGGCTAGGGCCACCCCGAGGGCTGTCGATGCGACCTGCCCGATTCCGAGGTGGAAAACGTTACGAACCAGAAGCCTAGTGGTGTTTGATTTCACGGCCGACTCCGGTCGAGGTAGAAATCGCTGCACGAGGGACCATATATCGGCGCTCCGCATATTGTGAAGCTCATCGCGCATCGCAGGCCAAATGGGCGCAGTTGCGCTCTCAGAAAGCGGTCGGCTTTCCCAGCACGTAGGCGGGACTCGGCGTCCTCACCCCTATGCGGTGTTTGTCGCGCATTTGGCCGCGTTTTCTGCGCATGAACATTCAATTCCGTGTCTCGCTTAGAAAGCCAGTCAACCGATTTACATAATTTTCGAGGTTCATCGACTGCTCAACGAGTTTGCGGCCGTTCGCACCGAAACGAGCTGCAACGTCAGGTCTATTTAAAAAATTTAAAATTTCGGCACGCAGTGCAGATGGATCACCCACAGGCACGTAACGGCCGTTCTCTCCGTCGACGACAACATCGGTCTGACCTGAAACTCGCGAGCAAATCACTGCTTTGCCCATAGCCATAGCCTCTAGAATAGCCGTCACTCCGGCCTGAAAATCGACGGGCTCCAATGGCATGACGACGAACTGGGCGTCCGCGTAAAGCTGCCGAAGCGCATACTGATCGAATTTACTTACCGTGACGTTGTCAGGTATCCGTTCGCCTGTCGTAGAATCTTTGCGCTTTGACCATGGCGACGCTGCCGCAATCACGACATCGAGTTCCAATCCCTCGACCGCCTGGAGTAAAGTTGGATAGTCACGGCGTTCGAGGCCAACCGCACAGATGAGGGGACGGACAAGTGACTTCGGCACGATTTTATCGGGCGCAAAAAACTGGTCATCGACCATAAACGGCGTGAAAAATACCCGACTTTCTTTTATGCGCCACCGATGTTGAATGAAATTCTTTTGCCAGCGGCTATATACGATGAAGCCGTCGATGTGGGTGTGCAATTTTAAAACGTCGAGGACAATTTTTTTCTTAGGAACAGAGATGACATGCGTAATCATAAAATGACGAGGTCGACGGCCGAGTGTGAACTTCAATAATAATGCTAGAGGCAGTCCAACTTGTTCGCCGTCCGTGAGGATCAATCTATACTGCGCACGCAATTTCCAGCAGACATACGCGAGGACTAAGTTGGCGCCTCCTATCCGCTCCAGAATGCGAGTGAAACGTCCGGCAACGACTCGCGCCTCTGCATAATCGATAACATCGGCATCCAGGCCGCGCGCGAGTTCCAGATAGTCTGCGCGGGGACGCAGACCGTCGGCAATCCGCGTTGAAATATCCTCTGGGATGGTTCCAGAAACCGTTATCAATACCTGTTTCGTACCGATCACATTTCTCAACCTTCGCCTTCAAAGTGAATGCGGATAAGACCCGTGCTTGCGCAACGGCGGGATCCCAGAAAGCCAGACGGGCGACCACTTTCCCCAGCGAAGACGTTCCGCTCAACGGTTCGCAACCGCGGCACAAGCTGTCGCGTCGGCGACGAGCGGAACATTCCTATCAAGCTACAACGGATTCTTCGGAACTGCGGACTATGGCGACGATCGTAGCGCTAATCCTTTTCCGACAGGAGCTTATCGAAATACCTTATCGTTCGCGCCAGGCCTTCACGAAGCGGGATGTTCGGCTCCCAACCTAAGGTCTTCTTGGCGAGTGAGATATCTGGCTGCCGCTGCTGGGGATCGTCTTGGGGCAAGGCAACATAAGTCAGCTTCGATTTCGACCCCGTCATCTCGATAGCGAGTTCCGCTAACTCCTTGATCGTGAATTCACCCGGATTGCCAAGGTTGATCGGCCCGGTCACGTCGCTCGGGCTGTTCATCAAACGCACGAAGCCCTCGATCAAGTCGTCGACATAACAGAAGGAACGCGTCTGTTTTCCTTCCCCGTAGATCGTGATCGGATCGCCTTTGAGCGCCTGGACTACAAAGTTGGAAACGACGCGGCCGTCGTTGGGGTGCATGCGCGGACCGTAGGTGTTGAATATCCGCGCAACCTTGATCTCGATATTGTGTTGGCGGTGATAGTCAAAAAACAGGGTTTCAGCGCAGCGTTTGCCTTCATCGTAGCACGAGCGCGGCCCAATGGGGTTGACGTTGCCCCAATAACCCTCGGTTTGCGGATGAACAGAAGGATCGCCGTAAACTTCGGAAGTAGAAGCCTGGAAGATGCGGCATCTGAGACGCTTCGCGAGGCCCAGCATATTGATTGCACCGTGAACGCTCGTCTTCGTCGTCTGGACGGGATCGTGCTGGTAGTTCACGGGCGATGCCGGACACGCGAGATTATAAATCTCCTCGACCTCGAGATAGAGCGGAAACGTCACGTCGTGACGTATAAACTCAAAGCGCGGATTGCCGATTAGATGCTCGATATTCCTTTTGTTGCCCGTAAAGAAGTTGTCGAGGCAGATGACCTCGTGTCCCTGGGCGATGAGGCGATCACAAAGGTGCGAGCCGAGGAAGCCAGCGCCGCCGGTTACCAGAATCGATTTTTGATGAGCCACTTTTCAGTTCTTGCCTTCAGTTTATGCCGGTAATGCGTGCTATGTCCGCACCAAGCGGCTCGAATTTCAATAGACCGAGACGGTGTGTTGTCCACGCTTATCCCATACCTGTGTAAACTTAACGCAAATTTGAATTCGGAGTCGGCCTGGGCTTGAAATATGGTTGCACGAGACAAACCCGCCCCACTTCTTATTTCGAATCGTCCGCGGAAATTTAGCGTCAGAGAATGACGTATGAAAAACTCTTTAAAAGCGGCCAACGCTATTGGGCGGGCGTTATTTTTTAAGCCGATTGGCGAAATACTTCGCCTCACACCATTACAAGAATTAAAAGCGATCGCCATCACAAATACGTTGCATGTGCGTGGTCAGGCGCTTGAGGCAGGAGGCAACATGAACCTTCAGTCTCTGGGCGTGTGGGTTTCGGCCGAACATCAACGTGGAGACGGTAGCCGTCGCGGCGACTTAGGCGTTGGACAACCGAGGACGACGCGCTGTCCGCACGACCTTTCCAACAATGCGACTCCGGGAGATCTGGCGGACGCCTCGCATAAGTTGGGGTGAAAGCGAGTAATTCACCGAGTCCGCAACAACGATCAGGTACAATATCCAGAGGTCCGTGAGTGTTAACCACACAGTATCGGTCAAATTAATTAATATCGCGAAAATTTCGATTGAGAGAATGAACCACGCTCTGACTGGGTCCCTGCGCCTTACGAGCTCCACGAAATACAAGGACGCATAAATAAACACCAAAAATATCCAATAACCCAAGCGTCCCGTTTCAAGCTTCAGCTGCAAATACCCGCTGTGGCTCGATGGCATATCCTTGATGTACCCCTTTGCCTCATTCTGCGGGGAATTAGGGACAAAGTAATACGAATGAAATCCCCACCCGAGCCAAGGCCTGCGCGATATCTGGTAATTCGTGAATTCCCATATCCCCGTGCGCCCAGTAAGTGTGGAGTCTCCGTATATTCTGTATCCTATTCGTTCGATCGGATTATGCACGAACAACGAGGCAATGACGACTGCGCCTACAATATGCGCGGGGGTGATCCGGATTTTCTTGCAAATAACCAGCACGACTGCCGAGGTCACAAGGGCCGCCAACGCAAACGCCAAGGCGCTCTTTGACTGACTTGCGAAAACGAGCCAGAAGCTCAAACTGATCGAAACAGAGGCGATAATCCGCCTCCACCAACTGCCAAACAACAGCTCATGACTGGCTAAAATCAGTCCGGTAGCGGCGAGCAGTCCCAGTTCCTGCTTGTGTGTAAAATATCCTGGATGGCCGATCGGCGTCGAGGGAGTGGTCAAGACATAGACAGCGCTTATCGCTAGCGCGGCGGCACAGCAGATGTGCAAACGTGCAATCGTATGCTTCGTATTTATGGGCAAAGCATATGGCATTACGATAATGAAAGCGGCCAGGATCGTGACGACAGCCCGGCTGAAAGCGTAGTTCGGGCTGTAAGCCCAAGTCACACTTGCGGAAGCGAAAACCAGATACGCAATCAAACTTGCGATGGGCAGGGATCGAAGGAAAGCAGTATTTATCCTAGACCAATTCTGCAGCACGAGCGCGAATATCACCGCGGCCATCACAGGCCAAAATAGGATATTTTCTGGTCGTGCTTTTCCTCCGCCGGCCATAAAAGGAAGAACAAGCAAAATATAAAAATAAACGAATACCGGCATACATGCCAGAATACCGCCGCCAAAAACTTCCCTGCTGGAGAATTGGGACTTCCCCGCACTGGAATTGACGTTTAACATTCCTGAGCCACCGTCGATCGGAAAAACACAGCTTCGGAAATTCCCGTTAACATTTCGTGCGATGACGTAACGGGGAAGATTCAGAAGCTCCCTCAGGGTTCGAAATTGCGTTTTTTTCCCAATTCATAGTGCTGTGGTCGGGAGCACGATGTCAACTTTCCTTCAACTTTCTTCAGTTTGCGTCGGGCCTTGGAATTGGGGTTCGACGTAGATTGGGCACGAAAAAGTTGCTGCGGATTTGGGTGCCCCTCCCCCCTTACGATAGCGGGATGCGCATGGGGGTGGCGATGCTCCGCGCGCGGCCTTCTCGCCGAAGCTCCCCGCGACGCGCGTCTTGACGATGCCAGAAATCGCGTCTACCCCCGGTGTTCGGAGGCTGTTCGGAAGTGTCGATTAGACTCCGCTCGCTTGAGGGGACAGTGCATCAGTGATCAGGCTTCTCGACGTGCCCTTCAGCCTGTGGGCCACGGCCAAGTTTCGCCGTGCCGGTGCCCGATCCGCCGTGGTAACTGTGGACGGCATGCGTCCGGTCATCCTCACCGCTGGATCGATTACATGCGGCCGCTTGTTTTTGCGCTGCAAGACGGTGCCGGTCGAAATCGGCGCAGCCAAGAATGCGTCCCTGGTTCTCGGCGAACGGGTCTTTATCAATACCGGGGCAACTATTATAGCAAATCATAACATAATAATCGGCGATGACTGCCTTATAGGGGATTTCGTAGCTATATTTGATACGGATCATCATCAGATGGAGCCGTCGCGGGCGACCCGGGTCGCCCCGGTCCGTCTGGGCGTAAATGTTTGGGTCGGCCGTTCTGCAATACTCCTCCCTGGCGTCACCATTGGCGATCACGCAGTCATTGCGGCGGGGTCAATCGTCACGAGCGACATTCCGGCACGGACAGTCGCGGCGGGGGCACCGGCGCGGCCAATTCGAAGCTTAGAGGTTCCTGATGGATGGCGTCGCGAGTGAAAAACTCATTGCCAGAGCACACCTCAATCCCTGATCCAACGCGCACCTTCTGTTCCTCCTCATTGATCAAAGAGGATGCTAGAATTTGGTTTCATGGTTGATGCTTATGACTGAGATTTGTCTCTACGGCTGGCATCATGAATGATCGAAAGATCGCTTACGTGATGGAGCAAACGCTGGGCAACATCACCCACTATCTGAATCTGCGACGCCATGAAGATGCTTCGCCGGACTTCACGCCATGCTGGTTGCCGGTGGAATTCAACGCTAGCGCATTGCCGTGGACCGTTACCGGCGGCTTAGCCGCGCGGAGGGCACTCAAACCGCTCATAGACGACGTGGATGGCGTCTTCATCCACACGCTGACACTTGCGCTACTGAACGCAGATAGCTTCGGACGCAAGCCGACGGTCCTGTCGACCGACGGCACACCCATGAATAAACGCAGTATGCGCAGCGACTACGGGTTGAGGCCGGAATGGCGCGCTCAAGAACTGGGTAAGCGCATGCTCAATCGCCAAGTGTTTGCACGGGCCCGCGGCTTCGTTGGATGGTCGAACTGGGCAAAGCAGAGCTTTGTCGATGACTACGGCTGTCGAGCGGAAGACGTCGCGGTCATTCCGCCAGGAATTGACGTCGACCGTTTTGTTATGCCGGAGCGAAATAACGAGGTGCCGCGTATCCTTTTCGTAGGCGGTGACTTCGAGCGCAAGGGCGGCGATTTATTGCTGAAGGTATTTCGCCGGCGCTTCCTTACCAAAGCGACACTCGACTTGGTGACGCGGAGCGACGTCGCTGCAGAGCCCGGAGTTCGAGTTCACAACGATGTGGCGCCGAATTCTCCCGCTCTCCTCAAGCTATACCGTGAAGCTGACATATTCGTGCTCCCAACTCGAGCCGACTGCTTCTCGCTCGTTTGCATGGAGGCCTTAGCGTCGGGGCTGCCCGTGGTGACGACGAAAGTTGGCGGTATTCCCGATATCGTAGATGATGGTGCGACCGGGCATTTGCTAAACGTTGATGACGCAGACGCTCTTGGCGACTCTCTTTTCGAGCTTGTCACGAATCCGGCAACGCGCCACCGGATGGGGCTGCTCGGCAGACAGGCGGCACTTGCTCGCTTCGACGCACGCCAGAATGCTCGAGCATTGTTCGATTTCGTTGGCTCGCGTTGTTGATTAATCTCTGATGTTACCTGGGTTGTACCACCACGCCGTGCGGACTAACGTTTGTATCGCCTTCCATCAAATTCTGAATGTCGGATTAAGTGTCGCGCTCGTTGCATAATCCTGACAGAGCACGAGATCTCATGGTAGCAGATTCAAGATTGATGAAAGATGATCCGTGCAGCCCACTTGTCTCGTTGCTTAACGTTGTTCGCTGACAGATTGGTCCGGCGAGCGCATATCCCCAGGACAGGACGCAGTGGAGGTAGGCCACCCCGAAGTTAGCGTTGTTGTGCCGACGTACAATCGCGTCGGCAGATTGCAGCATGTCCTCTCTGCTCTCGAACAACAGCAATTTCCCGCGGAAGATTACGAGGTCATCGTCGTGTCCGATGGTTCGTCGGACGGCACGAACGACTTCTTGAAAGACCACCGCTCGGAGAGGACCTTGCGATGGTTCGCCCAAGAAAATCGAGGTCCCGCCGCCGCGCGCAACGCGGGCGTCAAAGAGGCGAGAGGAGAGCTTATCGTCTTTGTGGATGACGACGTCGTGGCGCGGCCGCAACTTTTGACCGAACACGTGCGTGCGCACCGCGAGGCAAGTGGTGATGTGGTCGTCGTAGGTCCGTTACTTTCCCCAGAAGGCTTTGTGATGACGCCTTGGGTCCGCTGGGAGCAAGAAATGCTCATGAAGCAGTACAGAGCCTTGATTGGCGGCGTTTGGCAGCCCTCGGCCCGGCAATTTTATACGGGGAACGCGTCGCTACCACGGACTCAGTTTCTTGCTGCTGGTGGCTTTGATGAATACTTTCGCCGCGCAGAAGATGTCGAGCTGGCCTATCGGCTAGCCGACAGGGGTTTGGATTTCATCTTCAAAATGGAGGCTGCGGGCATGCATTTCGCCGAGCGTAGCTTCAGCTCATGGCTCGATGCTGCGTATACCTATGGACGCAACGATGTCATTTTCGCGCGTGATCGCAACCAGGAATGGCTGCTTTCGGCGCTCGAAACCGAGTTTCGGCAACGTCACATTCTCATTCGTGCGCTCGTGCGCGCATGCAGGGGACGCGAGCGGCTGACTTCCCTCACGATGTCCAGCCTGAAACTCGCTGCCAACACGGCCACCTCGCTACATGCCGATGAAATAGAGAGAGTTGCTTACAGCGCCCTATTTAATCTTCAATATTATAAGGGGCTTCGCGACGAGATGGCCGACGCCCAATCCCTGCCTTTTCTCCGCTGAGATCCCTTCGCTTTCCGTTCGACGGCGTCGCGAGAGATGCGGCGCGCGCAGCGAAGCGCCCACTCTACACCCCCACGGCCGAGACGTCCGTCAACAACTTTTGAAATTCTTCATCCGAGAGCGGCCGCGAAGAATAGTGCTGGAAATTGGATGCAAGATGAGCCGGCGTTCGCATACCAATAATATTGACACCGATGCGAGGCTCCCGCAGCGAAAACTGCAGCGCGATTTCGATCGGAGACCGGCCCAACTTTTCTGCGATGCGTCGCAGCCTTAGCACGCGCTCCCATTTGGGTTCTGAGGCTTGAAGGTCAGCCTCCGTGAGAGAGCCTTTCAGTGCTCCCCCGGCAAAGCAACCGCGCGCAATAATTCCCAGTTGGCGTTTCGATGTCTCTTCAAAAACTCCGTCGAGAGCTTCCATATCGAGAATGCCAAACGGGAGTTGCAGACTCGATATTCCCTGCAAGTCGAAGCAGTGAGGCGCGTCGTGCACCGAGTCGAGCGCGATGCCGTACTGCCGTATTTTTCCTTCCGACTTAAGTTTCCCCAGTTCCCCGAGGGTGTCCTCGAATTGCGAGCTCCGCAAAACTTCCCGCGACGGACTATGCATTTGGTAGAGATCAATGTAATCCGACCGCAGTCGCCGCAACGACGCCTCGGCCGCGTTCCGAATATAACCTGGTGAGAAATTCTGCGGTATCGACCCTCCAATTCCCGACGCGGCAGGCATTCGCCGAATTTTCAGCGCACGGATAATCGGCTTCGCGAACGGCTTCACGAATTGAATGATTTTTTTTCCCGCAGGGATGCAATAGCCACCCTTGGTCGCGATGAGAACCTTATCTCGTGCCTTACGAAAGGCATTTCCGATAAGGATCTCGCTCTCCCCCTGGGAATACATGTCTGCCGTATCATAGAAATTGATTCCCGCGTCCAACGCCGCCGCGAGCGTCCTGAGTGATGTTGCCCGGCCACCGTCTTGAGCGAGGAGTCCCCCAATTCGCGCGCCTCCGAATCCGATTTCGGACACGTTCCAATCGGTTTTTCCAAATGCTCGATAACGCACGCTGGCTCCTGTCACATGGCTTTCAGATTTCGCGCGAGTTGGTCGGCAGATCGCGCCGCCAACGCCATAACGGTCAGTGTAGGATTTTTCTCAGCCCCGGTGGTGAAGCAGCTTGCATCGACCACGAGAACATTGGGAACGTCGTGCAAGCGATTATAGCCATCCGTCACACCGTACTTCGGCGAGAGATGCATGCGGGCCGCCCCGCCATAGTGCTTGGCCGTTCCAGGAAAAAGCTGCGGGACGATGTCACGAATCTTCGCCCTGTGGCCGGCATCGTCCATGAGTTGGAGCAGGTGCTCCCTTGCGCCGACGACGTTCGCGAGGACCTTAGGCTCGAATTCGATGTGAACGTCCAGTGTAGGATACCCGAACTCGTCTTTTTGATTGATCGAAGGGCGGACGTAATATTTCTCGTCGGGGATCATCGTTCCGAAAACCTGCACCCCAAATGAACTGGACTTCTGTCCAAAGCGACTCTTGATCTTGCCGATCGTGTCGAAGGCTCCGAGTGTCCAGGAACACGCAAGGAGCGGATCGGACGTCGCATGCGGCCGACGCGTGAGATAGGCAGGGGGTGATAATGAGGTGATCGGCCTATCGATGTCGACGGCCCACCACTCGCGAGGGTGATCGTGAAGATATTTTCCGAGCACCCCACCATTGTTCCCGAGGCCGTTCGGGTGATCGCTGCAGGCCGAGTTGAAAAGAAGTTTGGGCGAATTGAGGGGACCGCAGGCGATCACAAATGCTTTAGCGCTTATGCGCTTTTGAGACTTGGTCTTGCTGTCATGGTAGATGGCAGCCCCTATTCTTTTTTTTGCACCGTCCCATTCCAGCTTCAACACACGCGCGCCGGTGATAATGCTGAAGGCAGGATTTTTGAGATGCCGATCCAACAGGACGGAAAAACTATTGAAGGCCGTACCGCGGCGAAGCAGCAGGAATGGCGGTCCATCGGCAAGCGGCATTGTCGTGAGCCCTTGACCATACTTGAGTGCTGAACGGGCGACGGATTGCCAATCACTCGGAATTTGATGTTGGTAATCACAAAAGCCAGCAGGCAAGCTTGGGACGTTCCTGGGGTCCGCAGTTACGCGCATCGTTCTTTCGGCGATCTCGTAAAAAGGCGCAAGTTCGTCGTAGTTCACCGGCCATCGGAATTTTTCGTGAACTTGTTCACCAGCCGTAAAGTCGTCGGCGCAGAAGCGGGGCACGGCTCCGGTCCATTGATTAGAAAGGCCGCCCAACGCGTAAGTGTATTCGAGATTGGTTTCCGGATCGCCGGTTACGACGAAACCAGCCGCCCGTTGCATTGGCGGAAGGCGGCGATAGAGGTTTCTTCCCCCCAACCTAATCAGCGCACCATGTTGGATATCGTCCCCGGCTTCAATCAGGGTTACGGGAATACCTTGGCGTACCAGTTCGTGCGCGGCCATTGCGCCTGCCGGACCACTCCCAACTACAACGACGCGGCGATCATCGGCCATAAGCTTCCTCAGTATCTTTCGCTTTCGATGCTCAGTGTAATAGCCATTGTGTCCGACTTTAAGTACGGCCTTTTGCCCAGTGGCGGCCGCGAAGCACGGACTTGTATCCAAGCCCGGAAGAATCAAACTCAATCAAAATCGACCTTGTGAGGGCCCGGGTGAATTGATGCCGCAAGATCCCAAGCCCGACGTCCTGAATAGCCGTTGGCGAGCAGTTTGCTGACTTGATATGTGCTGGTGCGATTTATGAATTGACCATTCTCAATCCGTACCGCGAAGGTTTTGCACAATGATCCGCAAAAAAGGAAGCGAGTGGCGTCGCCGCAAGATTTGTTCGCTTAGCTATGGAGCTAAGCATTGTAGCCGCTGGTCGCCGGGTTGCTTGCCGGCGACGGTCCGCCGCTAGCGTCGGCTTAGTATTTTGCGGCAGAGCAAGATCGCGGCGCCCGAAAACTCGCTGTTTCGACCGCCGCAAATGCTCAAGTACTCAGCTAGATCGCTTCATCGATGAGCCCAAAATCGCTTTGGTGATGGAACCGGCTCAGGGGATGGTCCCGCCGCCCCCCACGATAAGAGCAGTCCCGGCACTACTACTACCACCTAATATTTGGGCGCTCGTCAGGACGGTCGCAGCACTGCTCATGTAACCTGCAGCAGACGAGGTCCAAAGCGTCATGTAGTTAAGCGCCTTCGCAACCTCAATCGAATCCGCGTTGGCGACGTAGAGGATGTCTTTGTCGCGCATCTGGAACTTCTGCGCCATGAAGAACGCGGACGGGTCACGAAAGTTCACTCTGTAAACGGTTGGTATCGTTTGTTGATTTGGTGCGAACTTGGTGAGATTGACATTCATTTTTTCGAGCGTCTGGCGGCGCTCGCCGCGATATATAAATATCTGAGATGGATTGGCGCGCTCATCCACGAGACCGCCAGCTTTAGCCACTGCCTCGCTTAACGTCAGCCGCTCTTGACCGAACTGGAATATACCGTCCAACCCGATAACATCGCCACCACCGACCGTCGTCCCGCCTGTGGCATTTCCTAGCGCGCCGAACGCTACAAATGTTCTTGGCTTTCGGTGAACGTAAATGACATCACCGGCGGTGACGTATATATTCTCTCTTGGGTTATCGATGATATTCGAGAGACGAACCGTTCCAACCCGATTTTTCCGCTGCAGCGTTATTTCGAGGTCGTAAGGCGCGAGTTTCCCGCTATTCGCCCCGCCCTCCGTTTTCGAAATCATGTCCAAGACGCGCTCGCCAGCGCCCGTCAGTTTAATTCTGCTTTGTCCGGCGTCGCCGATGACGATAACCGCATCTGCGTTTTGCTCGGTTATATTGATGATGACCTGAGGCTCTATCGCGCGAGTGGCGAGCTTTGCCTCGATATCATGCTGAATTTCGTAGGTTGTCCGTCCCGCCGCTTTAACTTGACCTGCGTACGGGATTGAAATCGTCCCGTTGCCGGCGACCGTTTGAGGTGGAAGCGTGATGTAGTTGCCAACGCGGCCTGTCGCGTCTCCGGCAACAAAAAGGCCGCCTGCTGACGATTCAAAAATAGAAGTCTGCACCACATCGCCGACACCAACCCGAATCACGGGAACCGGGCCGCGCGGCGCACCAAAACTCCCGTAGAATGAGTCCGGAACAATGCCGCCGAGCGCGCTAACGACGAATGGATTGATATCTATCAGTGCATAATTAAAATCGACGGCGTCCCGGCTCGTATAGACCAGCATCGGATCGCGCCCGTTCGAGAGCGTCGAAGTTGCTCCTGTGTGTATGTCGCGATAGCTGGGTCCATTCACGGGCAATTGCGTGCACGCGGAAAGAATACCGGTCGCCAAAATGGTCCCCAGGGAAACGAGGAGCTTTTGCCAATTTGAGATCATAGCCCCCCACTTTACTAAGCCATTGCGATTACGACGCAAAATACAGATCAGCCCCCTGAATTCAAGCCTCGACGTGTGACCACTATAAGTGATTCCGTCAACGGAGTGTCCACGTCTGTATCGTATTGCAACGCGGGTGTGGCTTGGCTACGTCACTCTATCGCCAGCGGGGGGCGCCAAAGCTCTGAGACGTCGATTCTGGCAATTCGGCGGCGCCGGTCTTCGCGACGTACTCACCAATAAGCGAGCTGAACTGACGTCGCGCTGGTTTCGTGGGAGCCGGGATTCCGACGGATACAGCCCCATCAAACACGCCGTTCCCCACCTTCCCGGGGGGTACTTTTCCAATGCGGATTGTTTGTCTCCGCTACCGGCTGGGTTCCGGCAGCTCCTCACTCTTCATAATACTCCGCGATCCGCCGCCCCTTGTAGGATTCAATGGTTCGCAAAGTGGCAGTATCTGCTTTGTTGAGGACCATGCACGCGATGCGCCCATCGATCACTTCTGCTTCGGACAGGGCATCTTCAACAAGACTGCGCTTCGTCTTGCCCCACTCCACGACGAAGATGAATTTATCGACAAAACGCTCAATCATCTTGATGTCGACGACCGACATGATTGGGGCGATCTCAATTACGATAAAATCGTAATTCTCGCGAGCAATATCCAGAAGCTTCGCCATCCGGGGCGAACCGAGCAGTTCAGCGACGTTCGGATTGCGTTTGGAGAGAGCACAGGGCAGGACATCCACTCCTGAGCGCTCGCGCTTAGAAACGAACTCCAACAACCTGGAGGGATCTTCCAGCGCTTCCAGCAGTCCCACGCTGGCGTTGGGCGTAAGTTCTGCCGTCAAATTTCGCCGGTGGAGATCGCAATCGATAATTAGGGTACTGCACTTGGAATATGCGCTCAGCAGAGCCGCAAAATTATGAACAACCGTCGATTTGCCTTCATTAGCTACCGCCGAAACGACACCTATGACCTTGTCACCATTTGGGCCGGGATAGGCACGCATCGACGCTCGTAGTTTGCGAATTGCTTCCGTGTACCGCGAAAATGGTGCGTCTAAAACGTAGTCAGCGAGGCGGCCGCCGGAACTCTTGCGCATGTCGACTTTCGGTAAGATAACGCAATATATGCCGGTGCCCCGCGTAACCTGTTCCGAGGTCCGATAGACGCCAGCCACCCATTCTTTCCCGATCGCAGCTCCCAAGCCAGATAAAAACCCAAATATAACGCCTCCCGCTAACACCAGTAGTGATTTATTGGCGTTCTTGCGCAAAGGCGGAGCGGCCCGGGTAATAATATGGGCATCTTGGGTATCGGGCCGATTTTGATTCAGTTCATTGAACTTGCGCAGATCGACATTGTAGAGAGTCTGCAGGGTACGTGCGGATATTTCGAGCTCGCGGTATTTGGCGAGTTTATCGCCGTCCAATTTGGACAGACTGGCGGACAATTCGCTATTGTCCGCGGCAATCTGTCCTGGGTCAAAGTCAGTACCATCCCCGCCCGTCGCCGAACCTAGCCCTTCCGCGCCAGCAAGCCGGTCTTCCTCGCTCCGCATCGCCGCATTCAACCCCTCCATCTGCTTGCGAATTTTGACTACCGCTAAATGATCCGGCCCCACGGCGTCGGATATTTCCTTCGCCTTTCTTTCTAAATCGACATACTCTGATCGTAGCCTCGTAATCAGCCCGTTATCCGGAATTGCCGCTCCTTTTAAATTGTTCTCGGCTTTGAATTCTTGCAGAGCTCTATCGGCATTGACGGATTGTTGCTTGATGTCGACAAGCCTATCCTCAAGTAATTGGGTTACGAGCTGACTGGATTTTAGCCTACGTTCACCGCCCGTTGCGACATAGGTATCGGCGACCGCGTTTGCTATTTTTGCCGCTTTATTGGGGTCTTCCGAACTAAAGCTGACATTGATGACGTTGTTGACGTCTCCCCGTTCGACGTTCAGCTGGCGGAGAAACGTTTCGACGGCGGTCCTCTCAAGCAAGGTATTGGGATCAATCGCTGGGGGCGGTTTCCGTCCGATCGCCCACTTTACAAAGGCCGTCGCTTTGCCGACGCCGGAGAAAAAGCACGAGCGAGAGAAAATCGTTGAACAAGGATCAACATCGCCGTCGCGGGCGCTGGCATTCGCTAAAGACCGGCCAACAAATTCGGGATCGCTGGTCAAATGCAAGGAGCGGATGACCGGCACAATAATACTGTCCGAGGACAGAACGTAAAACTGGCCTGCCATATCGACATCATCGAGCGATGGCTCGTCGACAATCTTATTGTCCTGTAAAAACCGATTCATGCTTCGGTCTACGAGAATACGTGCGCTGCTCGTGTACAGCTGCGGCATAAATCCGATGACCGTGAGGGCCAAGATTAAGCCGGCAATTGTTCCGGCGACCGGCCACAGCCATCCCCGTCGCAAGATCCACCGGATATCCGAAGCGCTCAGGTCATTGGCGCTGGATCGGCGAGCTTCCACCGGAACTGAAAAATTGTCGTCTGCTGCGAGCATGATGTTGGTCTACCTGGGAAACCCGGTTGGATTTGCGCGATGTTTTAGCGATTGAACCCCAGGGTACCCACAATAGCATGTAACGTTGGTTTACGAATATAATTGTTGATGCGTAAGCGCCTGTTACAATGATGCAAACGGGGGGTATTTCTGGCTCTTTTGGGTCATCGCGGCATGAGATGTTTGGTCACGGATCCGCAAGGCTCATTCAAAACGCCAATGGTTAGGCAACTGAGTCCGATTGCTCATTACTCGAGCATCGTTTCAGCCTTAATCGAGGTATCGGCGGTTTTCGATCAAGCCATTAAGTTGTATCCCAATCCCTGATATTCACAGAGAGCCTGACGTTCACGTATCCGCGAGAGGATACGCCCCCCCCCCGACCGCACGGCAGCCCGTCTCTCATCGTTCGGGCTCTACCTAATACTCTTTATCCACGAGTGAACGAGCAAAGCGGAGTGCGGAATAGGTGATCGGAACCTTGACGAACAACTGCTCCCGTAGCCGTCCCGCCCTAGTCGGCTTGAACCAGTTCGGGAGAAAACGGATCTTTCCGCCGTCGGCCGCAAACGGATCGTCGAGGTTGTTGCCCCCATCCTCCCACGTCATGGCAAGCATCGGGCGTGGGACAGACGTTTTGTTCGCCGTCCCGCGGTGCCACACATTCGACGTCCGAACGAGCACATCGCCACGATTCAATAGGACGCGCGCACTCTTGCTCGCGACGCGATCAAGGACGAACTGCGAGTATTTGTAAAATCGCTTGTGCGTGCCAGGAATCGCCTCCATCGCGCCGTTCTCGATATTGGTGTCGACGACAGCAACGTTGGCGATCATGAAGTCACGCGTGAAAGGGCGGTCGAGGTGGAAATGCTGAGTGTGGCTGCCGGGAAGATTGAAGTTGCAACCGACATTCGGCATGCGAACAACCTTTGGATCCAGCTGCTTGATCAGGTCTATAATTCCTCGTTCTTGCAAAGTGTCGTAGACGAACCGAGCGCGTTCGCCGGGAAAACAGTTGAGATGGCCGCTCAGTCCCCCGCCTCCCGAGAATAAAGCGCCGGACTTTGTCGCCGCATCGAATTCCTGTTCGAGCGCTGTGTGCAGTTCTCTTAACCTCTCCGGCGAGACAACATTGCGAATGACAAAGTAGCCATCGCGGTCAAACGCCTCCTTCAGAACGCCGATCTCTTTTTCCGTAAGCGGATTGCTTTTCGACCCTGCTCCGCCTGGATTTATGTCGCTCGTTAACATCGCGGACCTCCATCAGTTCGCAATAGACTAGAAATATATCCAACCGGTTTACGTCGGGCTTCTGCGACCAGACTTTTATACTGTTGGGCCACGGCGGCGCATTGCTGGCGCGGAGAAAAGCGCGTGCGGACGGTTTCGCGGGCATTGTAGCCCATTTGCCGGCAAAGTTCAGGATCGTTGAGTAATTTGGTGATCGCCGCAGCAACCGCCTTCGCCGAGCGCTCTTCCACAAGCCATCCATCCTTGCCGTGAGTGATGATTTCGGGGACGCCACCCGTCCCGCAGGCGATGACTGGCTTCCGCATAGCCATCGCCTCAGTGATCGCCAGGCCGAAGGGCTCGCCGTAGGAGGGATGAACGAAGAGATCGAATTCCTGAAGAAACGGTCGAACATCATTCTGAAATCCGCCGAAATGAATACGGTCCGCGACTCCACCTTCTCGCGCTCTCTTTTCAAAGTCCGCGCGAACTTCAGGCACGTTCGAACCGAGTATGATCACGTGCAGATCGGCATGCGACTGACGTAAGAGCGATGCCGCCTCTATGAGTTCGATCTGGCCTTTCCAAGGGTTCATTCTCGCCGCAATTCCAACGAGCGGCGCCTTTTCGGGAATACCGAACTGCCTTCGAATGCTCTGTCGCGATTCGAGTTCTTTTTGAGGGTCGAAATGATCGGTATCGACCGCATTATAAGTCGTATGTATTTTTTCTAACTTAAGCCCCATACGGACAAGCCCGTCCCTTATGTAGTCTGAGATCGCGAATATCGCGGTGGCGTTGCGCATCCCCCAGAGCGTCGGGAGTGTATGATAATCCCCGAGGTGAGAATGCATATGGACTATCGAGACGGCGCCGGTCATGTGTCCAAGCAAGTTCACGTAACTCGCATCACGAGGGCGATCGGTCGAGTGAATGATCTGTATGCGATTACGACGGATGAACGCCGCGACCTTGATCAACGAAGCCACGCTGGGACCATAGGCGAGAGCCTTACTCAGCAGACTCTTATTTGCGAGCGCCTCAGCCGGTCTTCCGAGTGGGAGAAACGTGCTCGACACATTCGGCATGCCGGCTAAACGGATCCGCATCTCATCTGCGTCTGCCGCCTGGCTGTTGGAGACAACGAAAACCTCTGCTTCGTCTGGGACGAAGTTGGCCATCAGCGTGAGGTGTACGGCGACGTCGGCGCCACACCGGTCGCGAGTATTGAGGAAGAGTACGCGGATTGACATATCCCGAGGCTCACCGACCGTACATTTTAATCTGGCATTCAATATTTTATCTCGACATTCTCTCACGATAGGCAAGGGTCTGTCTTGCGACACTTGCCACAGGGCTAACGTGAACAATATCGGCGCGGCTCGTTCATAGACGGCGTAAGAAAACGTTCATCACGTATTCATTTTCGACGAGCAGCATCTTTTCCTGGATGGTGAACGCGGTTTCGATAAGCATGACGTTAAATTTTTGCATTTGTCTTAAGCGGCTTTCGGCAGTGCCGAATTGGGTCGCGCACGCGTTACGGCTCGACGTAGCGCCATAGTCCTTTTGACCACATCGAGCCGACGAAGATCGTGTGGGTACCATCCTTCGTCACTGCGACGCTGTTGGGCCCCCAAGAGGGTCCCGGGGTCGGATTCGACCTCTTGGTCCAGGTGTCGATATCGCCAGGTTGCGGCGCCGACTGCCATTGAGGACCGCCTTCGTTGACCCCACAGCTCGCGCACGCCCAGCCCCACATGGCGTACACGGTCTTGGCGGAGCCCCAAACGATCGCCGCATTGCCATCGGTAACGCGCGTCCAGTTCATGCCGAAATCTGTGCTGCGGAAAATTCCGCTTCCTGCAGTTGATCCGGAGCCGGCGATAAAAAGCGTCTGGCCCATTTGGTAAAGCTGTGAGTTGCCGTGCGGGTGCGTGAGACCCTCGATACCTTTAGGAATCGTCCAGTTCGCGCCGCCGTCTCTGGTCATAACTGCCGAGCCACCATCCTGCGCGATAGCAAACCAGCTTTTGCGCGTTGTGGCCGCGTCGCCTGTGTCGACGAAAAACGCGAACCACGATTTACCGCCCTTCGGCCAGTCGCCACCGGACACGAACTGCCATGTTTCGCCGCCGTCCGTTGATTCCGCGAGCCGGTCAACTTCATGGAAGCCCGTAATTAAGTGGGTCGGGTCGTAAGGATCGACAACGATCGAATAGAAGCTCTGATCGAACTTTTCCGGGAGCGTACCCGTCAGCCTGAACGTCAACCCGCCGTCGTTCGACTTGAATACTTTCCTATCTCCATAGCCGTTGGCCATCCAAAGCGTTGGAGGTGAAGTACCGGCAACGGCCAGTACGTGGCCGAGCGGCAAGTACGGTGGATTGGGTCGGCTGGCCAATTTCGTCCAGGTTATGCCGAAGTCGGTCGACTTCCAAATCGCGCCGTAGCCGCCGACGTAAAGGTCGCTTGGGCGAACCGGATCAACGACGATGTTACCGACACCAAAGCCGTCCGGACCAGTAAAAGCTGCCTCGGGCATAGCTGGAGAGGTCACATTTTCCCAAACGCCTGGAGCGCCTGTCGGAGGCACGAGATTGGCCTTCGACGCTACATCCCGAGGCGGCAAGGTCTGCGATTTGCCTTCTCCCGCCGTCGCTGCGAGACTGAATAGAAAAACGGCCAAACCGCACTTCAGGCGACGAAAACGGACAATGGAATTTATTCGCCCCTTAGCGGACGCCGAACGAGCTTGTTCGAACGCGAGACTCGCAAGCGAATTCAACATTTTTTGCCTTTGCGATTTCGAAAACGAAAATGGAGTGATCGCGCTCTGAGCGATCATCTGCGAGAGTCCATTTCGCCCGCCCGACCATGACCAAGTGAAACCCTTTCGGCACCGAGATATCATGGGACACTCTCGCAACAGAGAAGCCGCAGCAGCTAAGGGTTCTTGCTAGACGCGCCGTTAACCAGTGTCCCAGCTGAGACATTACCGCGTATAGTCGGTGCCTCCGTATTTCAAGTAGATGTAACCGACCGCCAAAGCTTTGCGTTGCGACGAAGCGTCAGTCCAATCTGAGTTTATGACCCGGCATCTTCCGTTGAGCAAAGGAACTCCGCATGATTCCGCCCTTCGAACGCCTGTTTCCGGAGGTGAGGGCTATGAGCGTCGGAAGGGCAACGCCGGCGCAAATATGGAACGACGGACTCGCCCTGATGCGCGCGCGATGGTATTTGCGGCGTGCAACTTCAGTCGGCGAACGCCCGCGAGTGTGGGGACGGCCGGTTATTCGTAATCTCGGAAGCCTGATCATAGGTCAGCGCGTAACCTTGTTTTCGACCGCCATCCCCATCCAACTCACCACCGAGGCTGACGGAACGCTCGAAATAGGTGCGCGCACCTTCATGAATTACGGGTGCTCGATCCTAGCTACCAAGCTCGTCAGTATCGGGCCCGACTGCAAGCTCGGTATGGATGTACTGATGATGGACAATGATTTTCATCAGATCGATCCCGCCAAACGATGGGTGCGACCGTCCTCCGCACCGGTCGTCCTGGAGGAGAACGTTTGGCTCGGCGCGCGTGTCATCGTGCTAAGTGGGGTGAGGATCGGAGCGAATAGTGTGGTCGCCGCGGGAAGTGTAGTGACCCGCGATATTCCTCCCTACTCGTTGGCTGCCGGACAGCCTGCGAGAGTTATTAGATCGATCGACCGCTAAGCAGACTTTCCGCCCTTGCGAGGGCCGTTAGCTGCTCTCGACTTTCACCGCGTCCTCCGGGCCCAAGCATCTCGCCTATGATGATTGTCGCAACGGCCATTGCAATTCATACTGGCGCCGCCCGGGGGCAGGAGCTCTAGACCAGTAGTTGTCTCAGCACCACACACACGCGGTCGATTTGAGCTTCGGTGAGCTTCATTGCCGACGGCAAGTTCAGCGCCCGTGGGCTAATAGAATAAGCTGTCGTATTGCGTGCTTTAGATTCTGCTACTCGTGGGAGATGCGAATACGCGGGCAAGCTGCTCAGCGGGTGAAAGAACGGCCGCGTATCGATGGCATTCTCGCTGAGCGCAGATATCAGCTGTTGAGCGTTCAATCCAAGATCAGGATTCACGACAATTGTCGTCATCCAAAATGTGTTGAAGTAATCGTCGGGTTCCGCATTGAGCTGAAGTCCCGGAATATCGCTCAACCGCTCCTTGTACCATCCAAAGAGTTGTCGTTTACGCCCGACAAGCTCCTCAATGCGCTCTAGCTGTGCGCATCCAAGCGCTGCCTGGACGCTGCTCATGCGGTATTTAAAAGCGACTTCCGTGTTGTAGAAATTTTGAAAATTAGCTTTCGTCCGGCCGTGGTCGCGAAGTATTTGTGCTCGCTCGAATAGGCGACTGTCATCGGTGACGAACATACCGCCCTCGCCAGTCGTCAGCGTCTTTGTACCGTGAAAGCTGAACACTCCGACATCGCCGAATGTCCCGGCCAATCGACCTTTGTATCTCGCTCCGATCGTTTGCGCGGCGTCCTCGACGATGTGAAGCCCGTACTCGTCGGCAACCTTGCGAAGGGCATCCATGTCGGGCATCAGGCCATAGAGTCCAACAGGGATGATTACCTTGGTACGCTCGGTAACACACGCGCGCACGGAGTCGGCGGAAAGACACCACGTGGTCGGATCAATATCGGCAAATACCGGTGTCGCGCGCACGTAGTTGATCGGGGCGGCGCTCGCTATCCATGTGATATCGGGGACGATAATTTCATCCCCCTCTCGAATATCTAGCGCGGCGAGCGCAAGGTGAATCGCGGAGGTGCAGTGAGGCACTGCGATCGCGTGTTTGACGCCAAGATAATTCGCGAAGGCGTCTTCAAATCGCTGCACGTAGTAGCCTGCCCGCTCGTACCAACCGTTGGCGGCGGCATCGGCTGCGCAACCAACTTCCTTCTCGGTGATCCAGGGGCCCGCGATCGGGATGCGCTCAGTCATGGAAGGATCTGTGCCTCGGGGATCGGCACGACAAACTTCCCACCCCAGTCACGCACAAACGACATTTGATGCATGATTTCGTCCTTTAGGTTCCAAGGCAAGATCAGAACATAGTCAGGCTTCGTTTCGCGGATCTTTTCCGGATCGTAAATAGGAATGTGAACGCCCGGCAGAAACCGGTCTTGCTTGTGCGGGCTACGATCGACGGTGTAATCGACCAAATCTTCGCGAACACCGCAGTAGTTGAGCAAAGTATTTCCCTTTGCCGGCGCTCCGTAACCGACCACCGTCTTGCCCTGGTCACGTGCGTTCACCAGCAGCCGGAGAAGCGAGCGTTTGGTCGTCTTCACCCGGGCTGCAAACGCTTCATAAGTTCCAAGGTCCCGAAGCCCCGCATCATCCTCCTCATCTTTAAGAGAGAGGACAGCGTCCGTGGTTGGGCGTTCATCATTGTCTACGTGCGTCGCGTAAATGCGCAGAGAGCCTCCATGCGTCGGCAATTGTTCGACATCGAAGATCTTGAGGCCAAATTCACCGAAAACCCGCTCCACAGTGGTCAGTGACAAGTAAGAGAAATGCTCGTGATAAATCGTGTCGAACTGATTATCGCGCATGAGCCGGAGCAAGTGCGGAAACTCCATCGTGATGATCCCGCGCGGCTTCAACGCAATCTTCAAGCCGCGAACAAACTCGTTCAGAGCGGGCACATGCGCGAGGACGTTATTGCCGATCAGCAAGTCCGCTTGCTTACGCTCACCCGCTAACGATAACGCCGTATCGCAATTGAAAAATTTGACCAGGGTCGGAATTCCCTTGCCTTCGGCAAACTCTGCGACATTCGCAGCGGGCTCGATGCCCAAAACGGCGACACCCTTTTCCTTGAAGAATTGCAGCAAATATCCGTCATTGCTTGCAATCTCGATCACTTGACTCGCCGCATCGAAGCCAAATCTCTCAATCATGCTGTCGACGTAGGATTTTGCGTGAGCGACCCAGCTATCGGAATACGAGGAGAAGTAGGCGTAGTCCTTGAAAATGGCCTCGGGCGCTTCAAAGACCTGGAGCTGCACAAGAAAGCATTCGGAGCAGACGTAGGCGTGGAGCGGATAGAAGCACTCCATTTTATCGAGGTCGCTCGCCTCGAGATAGGAGTTCGCTAACGGCGACATTCCCAGGTCACAGAACGTCACTTTCAGTTCACTGCCGCAGTGTCTACAGATAGGCTTCACCAGTCGCTCCGATCGTTGTTCAAGTGGACCAGGTTTTCCATGGTGCATTCCCGGAACTCCACAATTCCTCCAAGTGCTCGCGCTCGCGCATAGTATCCATCGCCTGCCAGAAGCCACTATGCCTGAATGCGCCGAGTTGACCGTCGCGCGCGAGACCATCCAGCGGATCACGCTCCCAAATTGTGGAGTCCCCTTCGATATAATCGAATACCTTCGGCGACAGGACAAAGAAGCCAGCATTCACCCACCGGCCATCTCCCGCTGGCTTCTCCTCAAACTTCGTTACGCGACCCTCTTCTCCATCTACGAAAACAGACCCGAAACGGCCCTGCGGCTGGACGACTGTCACGCTCGCGGCGAGGCCGCGCGTTCGATGAAATTCCAGCAATTTTGGTATGTCGATGTCACTGACGCCGTCGCCATACGTCATGCAAAAATCGTCGTCTCCGATATAAGGCGCCACGCGTTTGATGCGTCCCCCGGTCATGGTTTCCAAGCCGGTGTCAACGAGTGTTACTCGCCACGACTCGGCGTGTTTCGCGTGCACTTCCATCTTGTTTTCCTTGACGTCAAACGTGACGTCGGAGGTATGGAGGAAGTAATTCGCGAAATATTCTTTTATTTGATAACCCTTGTAGCCAAGACAGACGACGAAGTCGTTGATGCCGGCTGCCGAGTAGGTCTTCATGATGTGCCACAGGATCGGCTTGCCGCCGATTTCGATCATCGGCTTGGGACGAAGAAGCGATTCCTCGCTAATGCGCGTACCTCGACCGCCGGCCAGAATTACCGCCTTCATGCTTTCGTCCTCAACCTGAAATCCTCGAAGTTTCTTTTGCAGTGTGGGCTTGGTTATGCGACCCAGCGTAGCTGCCGATCCAGGGCGCCCCGATCGATAAGCCCTTGAACCGTCTTCAGACGATAATAGCGCGGACCGAGAAACTCTTCGGCTGTCAGCCCAGTCTCTTTATAGGCTGTGTAAAGTTCTTCGATTCCGGCTCGCAATGTCCAAGCGGGAGCAAAGCCGGGAAGCTGGCTTTCGGCTTTGGTGAAGTCGACGCGATAATCTCTGATGTCGGGAGAAGCGCCTTCCGCGAAAGCGACCTCGGATCCCGGAACAATCTCGGCCACCATATTCGCGATGTCGCGGATCCGATAATTTTCGCCGCTCTTGCCGATATTAAAGGCTTGGTCGTGAATCGATTGGCGCGGCGCGGCGAGGGCTGCGGCTAGCGCAGCTATAATGTCTCGAATGTGCACCAAGGGGCGCCATGGCGTGCCGTCGCTCTTGAGCAGAACCTTTCCCGTGGTAACCGCGTGGCCCACCAAATTGTTTACGACTATGTCGGCCCGGAGGCGGCGAGAAAGTCCGTACGCTGTTGCATTCCTGAAATAGGTTGGGGAGAATGTTTCGTCGGCAAGTTCCGAGAGAGCTTGCTCCACGCGAATTTTCGATTCTCCATATGGCGTAACCGGATTGAAGGCCGCGTTTTCGTCAAGCAATTCGTCTGAACCGGCGCCGTACAAACTGCAGGATGACGAAAACAGGAACCGCGAAATACCTGCCATCTTAGCGGCGCGCGCAAGTCTGAGCGAACCTTCCAAGTTGATGTCATATGTAAGGCTTGGATTTAAATCTCCGAGCGGATCGTTGGAAAGGGCCGCCAGATGAACGACGGCATCAAACCCAGCAAGATCGTCGGATGTGACATCGCGGAAATCGCGAACTTCCAGTGCCGGGATTTCGTCAGGAAGGGCCGCGAAGTCGCACTCATTATAGAAGCCGGCATCGAGGCCAACCACCTCGTGACCTATCTGCCGAAGAACTGATACAGCCTCCACACCGATGTAACCCAGGTGGCCGGTGAGCAATACTTTCATACAGAAATCCAGATCAGAATGCAGCTATCCAGGAGCGAAGCAAATTCAGTGCCAATTTTGCCGGGCTTTGGTCCTACACCTAAGGCCGATTTATTCACGCCGCGTTACTTGGTCAGGTAACGCTGTCTCATCGACCGATTTTCTCATGGTGCGGATTGTTCCGAAGGTTAAGTCTTTCTGACCTCGATCGCTCTAACTTTTTCTAGAATTGGTTAGGGTGGGATGCTCGACGGAGGTCACGCCAAAGATCTCCGGCTACCTATCGGGACGTTCGCGCCTCGAAGCGGTCGAGAACAATTCTTGGATTTGACGGACTTCGCCGTCAGAATCCGAAATGCCAAGGACGGCATGGAGTGCAGCCGCAACCGATCGTCCTGCCGGTATCGGCTGCTTATCCGGCCGGGAGTTCGGACTAGCGAATAGTGAAACGGCGATCGATCAAACTCATCGCAAGCGCGGATCGGAGGTCCAGGACGCCTTAGTCATCAACGAATACCATCGTCGCCTTATCAAGAGGTGCGCGAAGTCCCTCGGTAAATCCCGTTAGAAAGGCGGTAATGCGCACGACTCCCCGCGGTTGCCGCAGGCAAAATAAATCCCGAAGCGGGGGCCATAGCGCAAATCGAATAAACTCGTATGCCGGAATATATATTACGTCTTTACGGCCGCATCTCACGAATTTTGAATACGCCGCGCCGATGCCAAGGAAGTTTCTCCGAGCGAGTTCGCGACCATCCTGCCAAGTCCGAAAGCCAAAATGTTTCACCCCAATCGCCGATGTCTCATAGACATGGTAATTTGCGAGCAGGGCTCGCATGGCTATATCGCGGTCGTCGCAGTCATGAAACTTAGATCCCGGGCCGAGCATAGGGTCGAACCCCCCCAAATTCTCAACCATCCTACGCCGGACAGCAATGCCAGCTCCAAGACTGCGAAAGCCTCGCGCGTCGTGAATCGTGGTCAACATTCGATCGCTGTCGAGAATGTACTCTGGAATGAAACCCGCGGTTGAATCGTGTTCGCCAGCCTCTACACGGCAAAACGAAACCGCGACATCAGGGTACGCAGCAAAGACTGAGGCGAACGTCTCCAACCAGTGGGGAGGAACAACGCAATCATCATCAGTGATTGCTATGATCTCACCATTGGTCGCGCTCAAACCCGCATTCAGTGCTCGACCTTTGCCAACCGATGAGACTTTGAGATATTTAAATCGTTGGTCGCTGCTAAATTGTTTCAGCGCCGTCTCAGTCTTATCATTTTTACTTTGGTCAACGACGACCAGCTCGAAATTCGGGTGGGAATTCGCCAAAATAGAAGAGACGGTGTCTACGACCAACTCACCGCGATTGCATGTGCAAACGAGTGCTGAAATTAGCTGCACGCCGCGTTGGTTCAACGCCCTGCTCCCGATCAATTCCGGTCACTCAAACTTCAACTGCGGCCGAGTGGGTTTCCGCCCCAATTTCCCTTACCGGGTCGTCATCCAAATTTGGTGAAACTCGCGGCGATAATTATTCGCGCGAGTAAGCTGCGCGCCGACAAGACTTTTTTTCCGATTACCCTAAAGCAGAACCCAAGTAGAGTAAAACCCGAGTTGCCAAGGCGATCATGAAATTTTTCTCAACGGAAACCGGGTGCTAGCGGTGCACTGCAAAACAAAAAAGATCTGACGCCCACGGAAATGCATTAATTCCGGTACTTTGTCTAGCGGATTGCAGGCATTCCTGTTCCGAGCTATCAGCCGCAATAAATTCTCGGAATTTGCGCGTTCCCATAGACCTCACCGTCTCAGACAACTTGGTTGTAGCGCCCGTGACCCCGCCGATCTGGCGTGGCGACAATTAGGGAGGAGCTTGCGGGAGGCGGAAGCGATTGTAGGGATGCCACGGACGATCCGGCAGTTACGCCCCGGGATCAAAAACGAGTACGCCATCTTCCGCGCGCCCACCCACCTCATATGTCTTTACAATATCTTCCGCAAAGCGTGCATGGTCCGTGCTCCGGATGAAATCCGGAAGAGTTGTTCCGGTGCATGACGCGTCGACCATCCGGGCTCCTCTGTGGGCCAAGATGTCGTCTTCGTTGATGGTCCGGAAATCTATGCTAAATCTTGTTTTTCCAGAGTCATTTGGCACCGTCGAATGCAGCTGTTGCGCTGAGAAAAGCATGAGCGATCCAGGGCGCCCCACAAGTACCTGCCAATCGAGATCAATATTTTCTTGAAGGTGCGGATGATTACGAGGGTCATTGTTTACATAAAGCGAGGCATTCTTTCTGCCTTCGGCATTCCATTTGTAAGCGTCAAATGAAGAAGAATTGTTCGGCACCTCACGATTAAAATAGCGCGGGTGAATGACCATCGCGCTTCGCTCTTGTATTTCGTTGATTGGCGTCCACCAATTGATCTGGCAGGGGGGAGCGGAATACCAAACGTCTCTATGTGCCTTGTAGGCATAACCCATCCCCGAAGTCAGATACGAGCTATGGGTTACAATACGGAGCTTGGGCACGTCGAAATAGGTCTTCGCTGGATCCCATCCGAGTTCCTCGAATAACTCCTTCAGGAACTGCTTCGATTCTGGGCTATGAGTAAATTTCGGCTTCAACGCCGCTATGATCGCGGCAAATTTCTCCACGGGCAACTCGTGTTGCGCTTGCTCAGGATGAAGGGGGTAAAACGCATCTTGAATCATTTGCCATGCAAACGCGCAAAGCTTCTTAGACGCGACTTGGGGTTTCAGCATCACTGTGCTGCCTGAGTACAATGCGTCTCGGCACGCACCTTCTGAAAGTTGTGGATCCACCAAAATGGCCGACATTGCCCCTACTCCATACGCGTTTAAGTTCGCATAGCACTACACCAGATGATTTTAGACAAGATGACTCGTGGCATTGTGGTCAATGACAATTCGATATCCAGCCAAAAGCGATTAAGGTTTAGACCGTCGTAACTGGGCGCTCGAGTTCGTCGGCCGAGCAGGCGGCTGTTGCTTTTGTGGAATTGGCGCCAGGAGCTAGAGCGATCGCCCCCTCGACCGCGCCCATCGCGATGCCCGAGACAGATGAGCGGCTATCGGGAGATACTTCAGTGGCGGATGGCTGCGGGTCGAGCCAGGTCTCGCGCCAGAAGTAGAACTCGTTCTGTGGGTTCAGGATGCTTCCGCCTATGGCCGTCACGCCTTCAAGAAGAATGCTCGGCGTCTTGAGATGGAGCAACTCTCCTGTGCCCTCATGCACGATGCGGTCGATGCTGGCGGCAACACGATAGCTGCCGCCACAGTAGAAGATCATGTCCTTGCCGAACTCAAGGCCGCGATTGCGGAAATTCGGATTCAGCGTCTCTTCGATGGCATGCTTCGATTTTACCCGCACCATCTGTCCGGGTTGCAAGCCGATACTCCGGTACGGGGTGGGGCCGCTTTTCGTGGTCTCCATGATAGGCCAAATAGAACGTCCAAGCCGCCACTGTATCCCGTTGAACAATCGGACGCTCATTGCAACGAGGAGAGGAAGTAGCCGGAGATTGCCCACCCTGAGATCTCGCCAGTAGTGGCCGACATCTCGCATGTTTAGCTGACTTGATGCGCTCTGGATCTCGGTCATCTGGCAAACATAGCGCGGCCCTCCTTCAACCGTGACGTGGGTATTCGCGTCAAGAACCGGCTGGCCATGAGCGAGAAGGGTACGGGGGCCATCGGTTGACGGGCGCTTCAGCCAAGATTCTTTCCAGATCAACTGGCAGGCTGCCTGACACCCCCCATGGCTCCTGCCATCGCACCGCAACCCCTGCAGCAGCACTGCGTCGCGGACGCGCCGAATTCCGGTGCCGTGGGCATACTCCCACACTTTTTCGAGGCGCCGCTGGACTGCAACGCAATGTCCACAGAAGGCTGCCATCTCTGGCATGAACGGCAACCCGTCGAGACAGCCTCGCTCATCAAGAGTTGCGAGAATCTCAGGCAGACTCCGGACTTCGACCATTTCACCTGGCCGAAGATTCCCACCGGGGTTGAGGAACCGTCGGATTGCAAGCGACGTCGGACCATAAATGCGCTCGCGAGGCCCAATTGAAACATATGGCTCTCCGCGCTCTTCGTACATGTCTCGAACGATGACGATCAGCCCACCCAAGGCCACGATCGCAGCAACCGCGGAAAGCGCAAACAGTGCGACAGCTAACAATCCGACTAAAAGCTGAATTCCCCACTCGGGCAAATGATGCCGGCCAGCGGCTTGCCAACGCACATAAAGGACCGCGCCGGCCAGGGTGATCATGGCGACGGAGATGACGATCGCCGCGATTGTCGTACCAACGAAGCTACGGCGATGAGTACTCAGTTGCACTGGAGTGCCTACTCTGTTGTTACGACCTACTTCCGCACTTTCGCATTCGCCTGAACTGCGTTCCGGATATTCCCGTAAGGGCGAAGAAGCAAACTTCTCGTGGGACGATGCTGCCTCTTAAGAATGTTACGGTATCAGCAATATAATACGAACTTTTATCTATTTTTACATTTATTCGTCTGACTATAATAAGGGCGTAGTTAATTGTGGCGTGGAGTTACGTGGTGGCCTGTTTGCATGCTTTGCTGGGATTAGGAACTCATTTGGCGACGCCTGCGGGATGTGAGACGCGCAATAGCGCGGATGCGCTTGGAGCAGCCCGAGTAACCAACTCGTGCGGCCGACGTATTTCCCGAGCGGCGCTCCGCCAGCTATAGTCCGGGCAGTTATCAGGCGCTAATTAGCGGCGAATATTGTGTATCTGGTCCGCTTTGCGAAGACACCGGCACGTGGCGCTAAACTGTCGCGAATAGACGTTTTCATCAGCTTAAGCTTCACACCGCAGGATACCGCGCCCCCGGATTGCACACGATGATCATTCCCCCTTCCCGCGAGCGTGCAAGACCAAGCCCGGTAGCGGTTGTCGTCACCGTCTATAACAAAGCTCCGTACGCGCGGGATTGCATCGAGAGTGTCCTGACTCAGACCTACGCACCCGTAGAGCTTGTGGTGGTCGATGACGGAAGCACCGATGGTTCGTGGGATATTGTGCAGTCGGCAACGCTCGGAACCGATGTGACGCTTCTACGTCTCTCGAATGGCGGCGTGAGTAGGGCGCGAAACCTCGGGTTCGAAGCTTGCCGGACGAAACCAGAGTACGTGCTGTTTTTGGATGCCGACGACGTGCTATTGCCGGATGCGTTGCAAACGATGGTCGTGCACTTGAATGAGCACCCCGTGGCGGCTCTGTGCTACAGTGTGCCATTGCTGATTGACGAAGACGGCACGTCGTTGGGCATCGACCAGGATCGAGTTCGGTGGGCATCGACAAGGTATGGCCGGCGGAAGATAGCGGACAGTGAACTTGAAACTCCGCTTGAGGCAATCTGGTCGCGTTTTCGGGCAATACCCTCTTCGTCTCTCATCCGCTGTTCGGCGTTCAGGAAAACAACTGGCTGGGACAGTTACCTGTGCAGGCCTCATCGACCATTCCACGCCGAAGATAAGGACATGACTATACAGCTCGCGCTCACCGGCGAGATTCACCGCCTCGATAACCCGACAGTCAAATATCGGCAGTTGCCGACCGCCCACCAGAATAGCTTGTATGAGGGGTTGCTGGCTGTAGATAGAAAGTGGTGGAATGCTCCACTCGGTCGCGATACCCGCCGAAAAGTGCGCAGTGCAATTCGTTTCGATTCCTTCGTCGTAATTCTCCAGGCGAGCGAGGAGCTGCGGACGGCGCTGCTGGCCGGTTCCGTCCGGGACAGCATCGCGGGCAGCCGACAACTGCTCCGAAGCATTCTTCGCTGGATCGGTCTCCCAATCCGATTGCGGATTAATCCGTAAGGGAGTGCGATGAATCATTCTGCAGCGATATATCTGCTCGCGTCGTTCAGCGTAATCCCTCGTCCGACATCATATGTCATGACCATCGACTATCGCGTGTCCACGCACGTTCGAGCCAGCCTCCCGACAAAGGCTGGGCAATCCATCAAGTTCAGGAGTGAATAATGCCGGGGCCCTTCGTGAGTGTGGTTACGCCCGTCTATAACGACGAGCCCTATATTGAGGAGTGCATCAAGAGTGTCCTGGCGCAGTCGCACCAGGATTTCGAGTACATCATTTGCAACAATCACAGCAAGGATCGCTCAGGCGAGATCGCGGCAGACTATGCGGCCAGAGATCCGCGTATCCGGGTTGTGAGCCCGCCGGAATTCGTGCCTCAGGCCAAGAACTTCAACTTTGCGCTGCGACAGATCGATAGCCGGGCGAAATACTGCAAGATGCTGCTCTCGGACGACTGGATGTACCCTCAGTGCCTCCAGCAGATGGTCGAAGTGGCAGAGTCAAATCCTCGCATCGTTCTAGTGAGCGCATACCGCTTGATCGGGGATAGGCCCGATTGTTTTGGCGTCCCTGTGGAGCGCTCCTCGTTTCCGGGAAAAGAGCCCTGCCGTTGGCAGCTGTTCGGCACCGCCTTCCCTTTCGGAAGCCAGTCCACGGTTATGTACAATGCTGAATCCATCCGCAAACGGGCTCCGAAGTTCTTTCCCGAAGACCGGTTCTTCATGGACGTGGATATCGCGTTCCGATTGCTGGCGGACGGCGATTTCGGGTTCGTGCATCAGGTTTTGACCTATAGTCGTTATCAAGCTGACACAGTGACGGATACTGCCAGCCATTTCAATTCATGGCCGTTGTTGCACTACCTCATGGTGGAGCAATACGGCCGTGATTTCCTGACCCCGGACGAATTCCGAATACGCCATGACGAAGTCACCTCGGAGATGTACCGCGGGCTCGGCGAGCAGTGGCTCAAGGACAAAGTCCGCCGCGAGAAAAAGAAGGGATTTTGGGAATTCCAGCGCAAGCACCTCGGGGATATCGGCGTGGAGATTCGTCCGGATCTGCTGTCCAAGGGCATCTTGTCTGCCGGGCTCAATCTCATGGGCTCCCTCAGCAGTCTCAGGGGCAAGATCCGCAACGAGATGACGAAGGCGACGTGAGGCCAACCGGATCGGCGTTCCATGAGCCGGTGGCAGCGCATTGGTATTTCCAGATACTAGCTGCGCGCCGGTGTCGTCACCGCCCTCGGTCTACAGGTGGAATCCTGAAAACCCAGAGGAGGTTGATCAGAAAATTGAAGACGAAGGCAATCCCAATGCCGATTACTTTGGAGGGGGTGGGCGATATGCCAATGAGAGAGGCGCAGATTAGCGTAACCCCGACATTGACGGAAAATCCGCAGGCAGCGCCAAGCAAAAATTGCGATAGTCGAGTTCTTCCTTCGGCTTGATTGAAGACAAATCGGCTCGTCAGGTAGTAATTCACGAACGCCGCAACAAACCAACTCAGACCAGCGGCGAGAGCGATGGGCATTCCCACCGCCAGGAAGACATGAAATCCGGAAACGTCGACAATCGCTGCAAGACCACCCGTTCCGATGTAGCGGACGAATTTGGAAATCATCCTGGCGATCGTTCGAATAACGGCGCGAAGAGCGCGTCAGAGAACTTCGAAAAGCGGAGCCAACCATCGAGCGGCCTGTCGGAACGGATGAGAGCCCTTACTCCGACGCGGCGGGCCGCCTCGCCGTCTCTCTCGATCCGGTCCCCGACAAGAATCGTTTCGTCGGGGGTGACCCCTGCTGTCGTCATAAGCAGCTGAAGCCCACGAGGGTGCGGTTTCAGAATTCCGACATTTGCATCAGACGCAGCTACTACGTAGTCGGCCCCGAGTTCCATGGCGCTCAGCTTATCGCGCGCTGGATAATCCGAGAATATACCAATCGACTTGCGTTTGAGCTTCAGCGCCGAAAATAGCTCGGCAATGTTCGGGTAGCGGCAGGCGCGGATGTGCGCGAGAGGACGTCTCTCCATCCACTCGGCGACAATCGTGCGTACCTTATCCGGATCGATTTTGTTCGCCATTGCCGTTTGTGCGACGAGGACGTTGTCAAAGCCGTCGATCTCCGCGTCACCGAGCCTCTCGCGAAGTTTGCGATAGGTTCGCAAAACCCGCAGCGTCGCGAGGCTGCGAGTTCGCGCCACATCGCCTACGATCTCGCTCAACATGCGTAAACGCATCGCTCGCTGGTCGTACAATGTGCCGTCCACGTCGAAAACGACGAGGCGCACCGTGTCCCAATCGATGGATTCAGGCGTCATTGAATTGTAATGTAGCGTTGCGCCGCGAGAGTGTTCAGGAACGGGAGGTCGACGAAGCTCGTAAAGAGAAACATCGCGGCCAAGGCCATAACAATAGCGATGAGCCCGGACTCGCGGAAAAGCTTTTCGGGCTTTTGAGCGGACGATCCGGGGAGCGTCGACATCGAAAAATAGGTCGTGAACAGAAGCACGACGATCGGAATGAGAAGAACGAATTCGATGCGGTACTTTACCAAGAAGACAGTGAGGAAGAAGACCGAGAGCAGCGAATAAGCGAAGCAGGATGCGGTCAGCGATACTTCCGTGTAGCGGGCGAAGCTCGCTCGGTAGCGCACCAGGAGATCGACACCGTGAGCCGCTACGATCTCGCGATATTCGGAGAGGCGTTTTGCGGCCATGAGGAACGCTCCGCCAAACCAATAGGATAGGATGATCGATGCTGGAGGCAATGATGTGGGATCAACGATCGCCCAACCAATCAACAGGCGAATTGGATTGTTGACCGATTCCGAAATCACATCGAGATAGGCCTTATCTTTGCTTCTCAGTGGAGCGACGTTGTAGACGATTCCCTGCAAAGCGAAGAGACAAGCGATAATGAACATGAGCTCACTCGACAGCGCCGCGCAGATGAGGCCCACACTGACCAGAAGCGCCCATTCAAGCGCGATAAGCTTGCCGCTCATGACCTTTTGCACGGCGGAACGCTGAGACTTGGCGGGATGGTGCTTATCGAATTCGCGATCCAGCCATTCGTTGATGACGTAGTTGGCCGAGGCAATACAGATCGCGGTGGCAAACCCAAGCACGAGCGATAACAGAAGGTGATCGCTGCGAACTCCTCGCAACAAGTAAGCGAGAACAATACCCGGGACTATAAAGATATGCTTAGTGCTGTGATCGAGTCGGGCGATCGCAAGGTATTCCTTGAAACCGGCGCGATGGGCCGCGTTACCCGGCATAGCGCTTTCCGACGATACCATTGATTGAACTCTTTCCTGTGTGCTCAGCAGAAGTTAATGACCGTCACGTCAGGCCGCGGCCCCGAATGTTTCTCGAATGGCACCGCCGACGTTCCGCCGCTTCAAGAGCGTGTCGACGCCGAACGCTGCCAATATCATCAGTAATGGTAGGATGGGCACCGAGTAGCGGCCGAGGGGGATCAAGATTGCGACGAACACATTCATGACAACGATAGGAAGCCAAAGCAGCCAAGACGGCCGCCCCTCCTCGTGCGCTCTCTTCAAGCCGATAAATGCTAGCGCCCAGCAAATGATCGCCAATGAAGCCGGAACTAGAGAATTTTTTAAACTCGTCATTTCGTACCAGAACGTGAACAACCCGACAACGATCTTCCGAACGGTATCGAGGGGTTGCGTGACAATCAATTGCTTCGCGACGCGAGCGTTGTTCGCTTCGTCAACGACTTCGTCAGCCTCCCATTCCGTGCCCGCGTCGCGCGCGATTTTCCGGAACCATTCATTGGATTCGTTCTCAGCATCCGTGTACGGCGGCTTTTGCAGCGTGGCAAATTCGTATCGCGTGAAGATGTATCCACGCAGGAAGGAATCGCTGGCGCCCGGCGTGAGAAGGACAAACCGACCGCCCGTGACCTGGTAGTTTCGGTACGTCCAAGGCGCCAGGACGACCGCCATCGTCACAAACATGGCGGCAACAGCGATGAAACCTCTCATCGAGTGCCGCTTGATAGCCAGAACGGCACTCACGATTCCGAACGCGACCACGACCGGCAGCATCACGCCTTTCGTCAGCGTCGCGCACATTCCAACAACGCCAAGCAGGATGCCGTTTACGATCGTTGGCCGTTCATGGAAGCGCACAGTCAACCAGACCGTCAGCACGCAGAGGAACGTCAGCAGCGTTTCCATTTGCAGGTCCGCAACGTATCGCAGAAGCATAGGATGCAGGGCGCAGAACAACCCTGCCAAAAATCCCGTTCGTGCGTTGTAGAGGTGCCGCCCCAGGGAAAATACCAACAAACACGTGCCGACGTGCAAGAGACTCTGAAGGAGTACGACGACTAAATCGCTGCCTCCGAAGCGGTACACAAGCGCAATTGCTTCCGGATAGAGCGAGGCCGCGCGGCGGGTCAGTTTAGTAAAACCGTTTTCAACAAACCCGCGGGCGATTTCTCCGTAGTGATAGGGATCGCCGGTGTTCGCGACGAGGCTTTGAGCGCGAAAGACGCCGAATATCATCGCCAATGCCGCGACCAGTGCAACGCCCGCAATGATCGCGCCGTATCGCCAGCATAGATTCGTTTCGGTTTTGGTCGCGACGTTCATTTCGGTCTCCGTGCCACGATCTTACGAATGGCCTTCGATACGCGGCAGTTCTCCGGTTCCGAGATCAACGCCTTCCCGATCCCTGCGCACTTACCGTTAGTGGCAATGAGCCCCCAAGTTGCGCCAACATAACTTGCGAAACGGTGAGTGCCGCGGGAAAAAGCGTAAAAACGTAAATTATGCTTTCATGACAAATCGCGGGCCGACTCGTTAACACATCGTTGTCGAGTTCGCCGGGCCGGGGTTCTGTCCGGGACTCGCGTCACGGGCGGTGGGCTCCGGCCAGCTCACGAGGAGCTGTCAACTCAGGTTTCAATTCTCCGGACGCGCCCGGAGCCGAGGACTGTCAGTTACGGTCTGTCCGGACCCAGCTCGTCGCCCGTCTGCCTGCGAGAACGCGAAGGTGGTGGCGCAATTTTGAGATAACGTAAGGGACAATGGACGCCAAAGATCTTGGCGGCAAGGCATCGCGGCCATACTTGGACCAGGCGATCACGATGGTTCCGGACAGAACGACGATGGCGGCGCAGATGACATAGAAGGGAAATACGGACAGACCGACTGCCGCGGCCAACCCAGTGATGGCCGTTAGCGCAAAGAGCAACATGGCGAGTAGAAAAATTGGCGGGACGGCCAAGTCCAATGCCATCGCCAGCAATCGCAAATTGCGGTTGGCAATTGCCGAGTAAAAAGCGCGCGGCACCATTGAAACAATCAGCTCCCGATGGCCCTGCTCCCAGCGCTGTTGTTGCGTTTTCCGTCCTTGCTCAGAGGACGCAAAGTGGCTTGTTACCACCGCTGAAGGACAAAACAGCGGCGCGTGGCCCTTTAGGGCCAGATCCAGCCCAAGCTTTAGATCTTCGGTCAACGCCCCCGTCGCGAGATTTACGGAGGTCAGGACGCTCCACGGGAATGCCATTCCTGTGCCCACCAACTGGCAAGACAGGTTGAAATTAAAAAGACCGAGTGGGCGCACCCAGTTCTTCAAGCGCCAGGTGAATTCCGAGACTTGATCGTTAACGGGCGAGTCATCCGGGGTGCGCATTAAATAAAGCGCCTGTACTGGCCGCTTCGTCGAGAATGCGCGCTCGGCGAGAGAATCGAGGGCTCCGCCCTCGAGACGACAATCTGCATCGACCATTATTACGACCTCGGGCGCCGCGCCCGAGAGGTGTCGAATGCCGTAATCGAGAGCATGGCCTTTGCCGAGGTTTTCGTCGTCATGGCGCTCTATAACTTCCGCTCCCGCGGCGCGCGCAATGCTCGCCGTATCATCCGAACAATTGTCAGCGACTACGAGCAGGCGATCGCGCGGATTAATCTGACGCAATACGTCGGCCAATGTGGGGAGAATATTTGCGCCCTCGTTGTGGGCCGGTACGAGGACGGCCAGGGAGGGTCGTGTGAAATCGCTTTGGCGTTGCCAATTTCGTTGTGGAAGCAAAGTCGCAGCCAACACTTCGAGCAGCAGGACGACAACAGGAATGAATAGGAGGCACGCAATCACACCTAGAGTTCCCGACATCAACGCGGCAGCGGTGGCAACGACCATTTCGTGAGACACCATCAAATCAATCGTTCATTCACAAAGTCGAGCCGGATTGCCGGGAGAGGCCTCTCACATCACAGGACCCTCGTAACACCGTATCACGTGGACGACAAACGACCGCAGCGCCAAGATGATCTCGCGGCGATCAAGGGCGCAGCCTTGCGCCCATTGCATGTGTGACGATCAACCCGAAGATTTTCGGGCAGTGGACTAGGTATCGCTTCGCGAGGCGTTTGGGATTCGACGCAAGGCGGTGGAGCCACTCCAATCCAGAATTCTGAATCCAGAGTGGAGCGCGTTGCTGCTTGCCGGTCAGAAAGTCGATCGATGCGCCGATACAAAGAGCCACTCCCCTCGCCTCCGGTTGCGCCAGAATCCGGTATGCCAATGTTTCCTGTTGCGGCGCTCCGAGGGCCAGGAACGTCAGGTCCGCGCCGCTGGCCAATACAAACGCGAGGCACTTCCGCACCTCTTCATCGGAGGCGATGAAGCCCATCGGCGGCGTGTACGAGACGATGTTGAGACCTGGGAAGCGGCGTTGGAGGATGGCACAATCGGCGGCGCTTGGGCCGACAATGGCGATTTTCAATCGGAGGCCGGATGCTCGCGACAGAAGGGCGGCGGTCAGATCGCTACCGGTTACGACGTCGAGCTTCGATCCGCACAATCGAGCCAATCTGCTGAGCACACGACTGTCGCAATAAATTCGCCATGCTGCGGCGTACTTGGTACGCAGTGCGTCCCCTTGTTCGTGAATCTCGACGACATGCTGCACATTGGGCGTAACGACATATCTGAACGGCTGTCCTACGCTGTTCAATATGTCATCAATTGCGGACTGGGTCGTACCGCCGTCGAACGCGATGCCGAGAAATTCCGTCGTGTTTGACAGCGTCATCTACAAATCCTGCAAGCACACCTCGGTACTTGTTTTGCCTTCCGGGGGTAATGGCAAGCACGAAAGACGATACGAAAATTAGCGGACGGTGTGTGCAGCCTTACGGAGGGCGACGATTTGTTTGCCACCTGGCCGATACTTCACGTAGATGCACATCGGAGCACTTCAGCCTTCACGATCAGAGCGGAAGCAATTGGAGACTATCTGGCACATGATAAGCGGCAAGCATAAATGGGGTTAATCCCCGGAGCAACCGCTGCCGGCAAAGGGAGATCAGGTCGAATAAAGCTTGGCTCTTATATCTTCTGCGAACCTCAAATCCTCCATAATAGGTAATCATGTCCGGCCGCCAGCGAGTTTTTGAAATGTCTGTCCCGCTCGACAGGTTCACTATGTGAAGCTTGTTATCGATTGCCCATTTAATAACCTCGGCAACGACCGTCGTCATGATGCTGTAACGGCCCCATCGGGGATCGTAGCCGGAATAATACAAATATATTTCGTCACCGAATTTGAAGCCAATTCTACTCGCCACCACCTGATCATCGATTAGGAGCTCAAAAATTCGCAGTTCTCCACGTAGAGCGAGTTCCGTGCAGTACTGGACCAGGAACGAGCGGCTGACGCTCGAGACAAAGACATCGGGATGTTTGACGGAGGTGACGTGTCTGGCACGAGTTGCGTGAAGAGCAAAAAACCGATCAAGAGCTGCGGGGGTGTCTTCTACTTTGGCCACGATACGCAGATGAAAAGAGATGTTATCGCGGGCGAGAGAATTATAGCACTTTCTAAGGGCTTCCTTCATATTCCGGGACAAGTTCGAGCGAAAATCGTTCCAGTCGGATGGAAGTTTGAGAATATGAAGTGTCTTATCTAACTGCGGCGTTGGTCGAATTCGCGCTGGCAGTATCTGAGATGGGTCTTGCATTCGCAAACCCCGCCACTGGACCCAGTCGGCATCATTCGCGTCCACCAGCAATGCAGAAATCGAACGAACAACCGCAGAAATGTATTCAGGTTGACAAAGCGGGCCACGAAGCTCGGTGACATTCGAATCCGCCCCGTAAAATTGAAGCTCCTTGGCGGTCAACGGTCCAAAGCCCGGCCGCCGGGTCAATACCATTGGCGCAACCGCGACCAACTCCCCATCTTGGTTGCGCAGTGCAAAAAGTCTCGGGGTATCTTTCGCTCTAATATTGTTGCGCTGGAAATGCTGCCACCAGGTCGAAGTCCACAATTGTGTCGCAAAGGGCAGCCGCGGCGAGATCTTCTCGTGGAGCGAATCCCACTCCGCGGCCAAGTCGCGCAATCCCGCTTCGCCGGTTACTTCCTCGACGCTGAGCACCGGATCCTGCGCGGAAATACGAGCCATATGGTTCATGAGCAGAGTTCGCGATAACCTGTTTTGTATTTGGCCTTCTCGCATCAATTTGTATAGGGATTCAATCGAGGTAGAAACGCAAATTTCGGCGGCTTAGGCAGAATCAGTCGCATTCCCGGCGACGCGCTTTCATCCGCGTAGAAACCGAAGGGCAGGCCACGAGACGACCGTCCAGATGACACGAATCTTCAACTTGCCTTCAGACGTGGCCCCGAAACAAATCTGAGGGTTTGGTTGACCCTCGCCGGCGTCGCGGCGGCTGAAATAAAGAGGGTCTGCATTCGACCGGTGCAATCGCCGAATTGAACGCGGAATGTATTCTTAAGCAGATTTGACAGCTCGATTTCGATCGCAGTGATACCGAGCGCGTCGGCCATGTCCCGGATTAGAACGGCGCGATCGCTCACGTGCTTCTGATGGCAGAGCTTCGACCTTCTGGCCGACGGATGGTTTGCAGGTTTCATTGTTGGACACTCGCTGGACTGCTTCAGCGACGTATCAGCAAAGGGCGCGCCACATGAGCTGGCGCAATAGTTGGTTGTATATGATTTATGTGCTGCCGGTCCGGGTCCGGGGCCGACGATACCAGTATAACTTTCGCCGCAGCAGCTGCCGCGGGGCACGCGCGTTCGCGTGATCGTGAGGTATTAAATACAAAAAAAGGGGGACGAAATCTCGTCCCCCGTCGGCATTAGAAATCGCTTGATCAGAAATCGAGGCGGAGCATCGAGCCGCCGTAGACGCCTTCGCCGCCGGCGCGCGTATCGCCATCGCCGTTACCCGCGAACTGCTGGCCGATATCAAATGTGATCTTGGCCGGCACGTTGATCCACCACATCTTGAACGGGATGGTCGCGAAGGCACCGACACGAGGCGCGTAATCGGCGCCATCGCCGTAGACCGCGGCTTCAGGACCGAAGACGATCGTCTGCTTGTTCCAGCCGATACGGGCCTGGCCGTAATAGGAGTCGAACGCCGTCGAGTAGCTACCTTCAAGGCTGGCGTAGTAGGGAAGTTCGTCGTCGGACTCGAGCTCGGCCGCAACCTTGAAGCCATCGGCGCCGCCCTTGACGTCGCTGTTCGGATCGTCAGGCGACAAGTGGGCGTTGCGCACCTCGTAGCCGACGTAGCCAATCGCGCTCCAGTTGTCCCAGATCCACTGATAGCCGAGCATAATATCCAGCGAGCGATCGTCGACGTCGATCTTCGAATTCGGCGCCTGTGACTCGCGATAGTTGTAGTCGGCAATGACGCCCTCACTTCTGAGGAGCAAGCCGTTGTGATAGAGGTCGTTCGTCAGACCGAATACGGTGCCGCCATAATAGTAAACTGAGTCCGGCGCGGCATCGATGCCCTGATAGGTGATCGTGCGCGGCCCGTGATTTTCATCGATGGGCGTCGCGTTCCCGCCTAAGAACCTCGGACGGTCGAGTTTATAAACAAGCGCCAGCTCGCCGGTGACGATCGAGGGAGCCTCGCGGTCGACGTAGTGGGTGCCCTCAAAGGTTCCGGTGTTGGTAACCTCACTGCCGAAGTCCGAATAGCGCGCTTCACCGCGAAGATAGAAGTTGTCGTTCAGCTTGCGCTCGAAACCGCCGCCGACGAAATAGCCGCTGAACCAGTTGCCGCCCTTGCCTGCGAGCGTCGGACCGACTCCGTTGGCGTCGATATCCCACCAGCCATCGTTCGAGAAGTGAGCCTGCGTATAGCCCGCGTTCGCATAGATCATCGTACGATCGTTGACGAGGTAGCCGAGACGGCCGCCGATGGCCCACGAGCGATCGATGACGAGACCGTCGTGAATATCTTCATTGCCGCGCGTGAACTCGGAGGTCGAGACATCGACGAAAGCGCCGACAAGGAAACGGTCGTTGATCTGACGGTCGTAGCCGAACATCGTCGAGATGAAACCGCCGTCGGCCGATTCATTGACCGACGAGTTGGACGTCACCGGATCACCCGCGTTGTCGTGATAATTGTTCTTCGAATGGTTGTGGCCGTACCCGGCGCCGACGCCGAAGTAGAAGCCCGTCCAACTTGGAACCTCGACTTGTACAGGCGTGTCTTTCAGCGAAAACGGGCCGTCCGCCAACGCGGATGCGCTCAAAGCGGGGATTGCCGCGCCGAAAGCAACTAACGCCAAAGTCTTCTTCATCAACATTCCCCGAGCGTATGACCGCGATCGCGGCCTATTTCGCAGCCAAAGGGTTAACGTCCCGTTTGGCTGCGTTCTGTTTGGGGACAGTGGAACGTGATTCGCGCTTACCCGTCGATGCTCAGGTCGTTAGTCAAGAGTCTTTGGCCGGACTTATTTGCCCGAAAGCCACAACCCGGCCCGCAATCACGCCGATAACGGCAATAATTCCAGGCGTTTCTTGATCTGACGCCGCGGACCGGAATGTTGTGCACACAAACTTGTAGCGGTCGCCAAACCGACGATCGGAATGACGGCCTCCGGCTGTGCCGCCAGAGGTTCGCACGGCGTTCCATGCCAGCGGGTCGCGGGGGGAAGATCCTCGCCTTTCATCAGCACCGACAGCGCGCCGAGGCTGGAGCGGTCATGCATTTCCGTGCCGTAGAGGACCACGCCCATATTGCCGACGGAGCAATCCTTGCCGATCTTGATACGGTCCGCCTTGAAGACGCGGTCCTCGAACAGATGGTTCTGGACGGTCGAACCGAGGTTCAAGCACGAGCGGTCGCCGATCTCGACGAGGTCGAACTCGGAGAAGAGTGTCGTTTCGAGATAGCACCCCTTGCCGATCTTGCAGCCCATCAGACGCAGGCAGGTCGCGACGAACGGCGTGCCGAGCAGCGGCGTCATCGCCGTTGCCGCGTTCATTTCGAAAACACCGTTGACGAGCTCGTTATTCCAGATGAACCGGCTCCACAGCGGTTTGACGGTCGGCGTGATGCGACCGACGATCAGCTTCTTGACGAGGGCCGTGATCAGCACTGAAGCGGCGGCCAGCGCCGTCGCCACCAGCGGGATGCCGGCGATGACCATCCAAAGCGGCAACGAGCGGTAGCCGACGACGAGATAGGACGCGAGCGCCACGCCTTCGGCCGCCATGATGAAGCCTGGCAACAGGATGCGAGCCGTGTCGGTCAATGTCCGCGCCACGACAGCTTTTCGCGTCGGAGCAAAGATCTCGGCGTTGTTGAAGCAGACGTTGCGCTGAGTATGCGGCAGCTCGAAGCCGGGCGAACCGAGCCAACGGGTGTTGTCGGGAACGTTTTTCATGTTCGCCGGAGGAGTCGAGACCACACCGATCAAGGCATCGTCGCCAATGGAGTAGCCGCCGGGCACGAGCGCGCTGTTGCCGATGAAGCTGCGAGACCCGACGCGGACGGCGCCGATTTCGACGCCGCCGCCGTACACTCGCTGGCCGCCGACAAGGCAGGCGTCGGCAAGGAAGCTACCCTCCCCGACTTCGAGGTGATGCGGATTGATGTGCGCGACCGTCGAGACTTCAGATCCTGCGCCGATCTTGGCTCCGAGCGCGCGCAGGAAGGCCGGGCAGTAGATCGTTGCATAGACCGGCTGCAGAATCGTCTTGGTGTTTTCAAGCAGGTAGCTCTCGAACCAATGGCGCAGATACTTGACGCTATACTGCGACATGCGCCCCGGCGCGACCGGCCGGATGATGCGCACCATGTCGATCGCGCCGAAAGCGTAGCTCAGAATACCGACCGGCACGGCGACGAACGCCGCGATGATGCCGCCGATGGGGCCTGCATACCAGAGCCCCCCCGCGATCAAGACGATCGACGGGATCATCGTTGCGATCAGGAAATAGCCCATCACGTAAATCAGCGCGAGGTGAAGCACGCCAAAGACAAAGCGCTTCAGTCTCAGGGCACGCACAGGCTTGCCTTCGGGCAGAACGACCTCGGCGAGCTTCGCCGGCGATCCACGACGGCATTCGTAGCTCACCATGGCGGTGCCATCGGGAAGCAACGACATATCGTCAAGACGGGCGCCGTCGCCCATGCGGGTATCGAGGCCGAGCGCACAGTGCATGCCGATGAAGCAGTCGTTTCCGATTTCGACGGGCGCAATCACGAGATGTCCGTCTTCGACGCGATATCCGAGAATGTGGGTTTCCAGTCCGACGCTGGTGCCGCTGCCGATCGAGACGACGTCGAACGCACCGCAAAGTGACGTACATAGCGTCACGTCGCGGCCGATCTTGGCACCCATCGCGCGCCAATAGAGGCTCATCAACGGCGTGCCGGTGAACATCTCGGCCCAGCTCAACGCCTGGAACCGGGTGACCAGCCACCAGCGGAAATAATAAGCGCCCCAGAGCGGATAACGCCCCGGTTTGACGCGGCCGATGACGAGCCATTTCAGGGCAATGCTGAACAGCAGCATGCACGGCCAAGTCCCGAAGCCGATGTAGGTCGAGATTTCGGCGGCCTGTACCCAATCCATTTTGCCGTCGATAACGGCGGTCGTCGTCAACACCAGATAAGCGAGCGGCGCTGCGAGGATGGCATAGTAAAGCGAAACGCTCAGCGCCTGGAGCGTGACCGTCGTCCAGCGCGTCAGGGGATGAACGCCCGAGACGCCTTGCGCTTGCGTATTGTCGTTCGCGACGGTGTTTCGGCCGGACGCCTCGATCCGCTTCTGAAGAATTGCGGCGAGACGGCGGACTGTGCGGTACTCGTAGAAATCACGGACCGAGAGCTGCACGCCGATGATTTGCTCGCGCAGCAGGCTCGCGCACCGAGACGCCATGAGAGAGTGGCCGCCGAGGTCGAGGAAGAAATCGTCCGTGACCGAAACTCTTGCCAGGCGGAAGGCTTCGCTCCAAGCGGCCGCGACTCGGCGTTCGAGATCGGTTGCGGGCTCGACGATATCGTTCTGCCCCTTCAGCAGCGTAGACGGTGCGGGAAGATTTTTCCGGTCGACCTTGCCGCTCGGCATCATCGGGAGACTGTCGATGACGTCGAGATATTGCGGCACCATGTAGGCCGGCATCCGCCGCCTGAGGAGCGCATCGATTTCCGTGCGATTGAGCGCGTCCGCGCCGCCGTTCGTGACGACGTATGCCGCGAGATCCTTGGTGTCGTCCCGGTCGATGACAGCGACCGTCGCCGCCTTGACCTCGGGATGCTCCATCAGGATCGCTTCGATCTCCGACAGCTCGATGCGGAAGCCGCGAATTTTCACCTGGTCGTCGAGGCGGCCAAGGAAGAATAGTTCGCCTTCGAGGCCGAGGCGGACATGATCAAACGTCCTGTAAAGACGATCTTTATTTTCTGGCTCGATCGTATTGGCAATGAAGCGCTGATCGGTGAGAGCTTCAAGATTCATGTAGCCGCGGCCGACGCCCGCGCCGCCGATGAACAGCTCGCCGCTTTCGCCGGGCCGCACGGGATTTGAATTTTCATCGAGCACATAGGCGGAATAGCCGGGCAGCGGTTGGCCGATCGCAACGGGTTCGCCGCTGACGCACTCCGACCAGGTGGCGACGACGGTGGCTTCCGTCGGGCCATAGGTGTTGAGCATCCGCCGGCCGGGTTTCGCCCAGCGCGTTACGAGTTCATTTGAGCAAGCTTCGCCGCCGAGAATGAGGGTTTTGACCGACGGAAGATCGCGGTCGATCATTGCCAGCATCGTCGGCACGGTCGAATAATACGTGATGCCCATATCGTCGATGAACTGGGCGACGTCGACCGGCGACCGTTCGACGTCTTCAGTCGGGACGACGAGCGTTCCGCCGCGCGAGAATGCGGCCCAGATTTCTTCAACGGAAGCGTCGAACGCGGTCGAGAAGCCCTGATAGACGCGGTCGTTCAGATTGACGCGATAAACGGTTTGCAGCGTTTTGACGAAGGCGACGACGTTGCGGTGCTCGATCATCACGCCTTTGGGGCGCCCCGTCGAACCGGAGGTGAAGATCACGTAGCTCAGCGCTTTGTTGCTGATTTCTGCGTCGATGCGCAGGACACGCTCGGCCGGTTGCCCGGCAAGAGCCTGCTGCTCGCGGTCGAGGCGCAGAAGCGGGGTTTCGAGCTCACCTTCGATCTGATCGGCGAGTGCTTCCTCGGTGATGATGGAGTGCAGTTTGCCGTCTTCAGCAATCGCGCGGATGCGCTCCAACGGCGCGCGCGGATCAATCGGGACATAGGCGCCGCCGGCTTTCAGAATGCCGAGAATGGCCGCGTAAAGGCGCGGCGACTTCTTGAGGTAGATGCCGACGAGCGCATCGGGGCCGACGCCCTTGGAGACCAGATAGTTGGCTATACGATTTGCCGACCGATCGAGTTCTTCATAGCTTACCGTCTCGCCCGCGAACTCAACCGCTGGATGGTCCGGCCGCCGCCGCGCCTGCACCTCGAAATAGTGATGCAACAAGCGCGGTTCCCGGGTTCGCTCGATTGCGAGTGGGAGCAAATCTGGCTCGTAAACGGACACGGCATTCCTCAATCGACTGGCGCCAGAAGGCGCCTTTCGTCGTGGCGTCGCTCATCGCGATGGCCACAGAGAGAGGCTGCCCTTGGCAGTTCACGATCCACGTTTGAAACGATGTCGCCGCCCGGCGGTCCTGCTGTCCCGACACGAGGCGATCGTTGCGGGGATCGAACGCAACTAACAATGCGTCAGCAATTCCAGTGCCAAGCATCTTGAGGTAGGCTTCCTTCAGCGTCCAAAGGCGGGAAACCGCCTGATCCCGCTCGCCTTTCGGCAAAGTGTTAACCGCCGCCCGCTCGGACGCGGTGAAGGTGTCGGACAGCCATTGGCCGGTCGATGGAAAGACCGAAGCTTCGATATCGATACCGACGTCCCGGCTCGCGGAAACGGCGATAACAGAGGCCCATTCCGTGTGAGAACAACTGAAATGGAGAGCTTTCGGACCACCGATCAGCATCGGCTTGCCGGTCTCGGTCCGACCAAAGCGCCATGCCTGCGGAGCGACCCGGCCGTCGACGGTTTGAGACAGCGCGATGCGCAGCGCGGCGCGCGTCGTTAACGAACGACGGCGTACGGCGATATCGCGGATCGCGGAAAATTCCGCGACGTCCTCCGCCACGAATGTCGCGCAACGATCCGCTCTCCTGTCCCAAGGTCCGTGCGGGACGTACCAAATCCGGACACCCGGCGAAATTTCGAGCCCCGACACCGGATTGGAGCATTCGCGAACGCGAGCTTCCGAAACGCCCGCAGAATCGCGCCATCCGCTCAGTCTGCGGAACGCTAAAATTGGAGCAATACTTGCAACGAATTCGAAACCAATCACCGAGCTGGCCTTTTCTGGCGCAAACGCAGTGACGTGTTCTGCAAAGATCAGCCCATTAACGGACCACTAAGGAATGACCGATCAAATTGCTGATATTAATGTAAACGGACGCGGCCCCCTCGTCCCCGTCGCGATCGCGGTCAAAGAAGACGCGCCCGGGGCCTTGCCGTCCGGATATCGGAGCGCGATCTAAGCCGTGCTTTCATTTCTACGAACCATCGCACCGCTTGCCGCCGCGTGTTTGGCGCTCTCGATCCTCGCGAATGCACAAACGCCGCCGTATGACATGCAGGTCTCGATGAAAAAGGGCTACGGCACGACGCCGACCGGTCTCAAGCCGATTTATCCGGCCGGATACGATTGCTCGCCGATCACGTCACCCTACGCGACGTGGATCGACGTCGACGGCACGCGGCGCGACGAGATCCACACCGGTGTCGACGCCGGGCAGCTCGGCGATTGGATTTTGGCGCCTGCCGGCGGAACGGTCCGCGCCGTCTGGAAAGCCGACTGGAAGTGGGGCCGCGAGGGCGCGCTGCTGATCAAGCACGACCGTGGCGACGTCAACCTCTCCAACGGCCCGAAATATTACTATTCCGAATTCGATCATCTCGACTTCGACGAGATCGAGCATTTCAAAGTGGGACAACGGGTGGAACGCGGCGAGCGGCTCGCGCGTGTCACCCGGCCCGGCGGAAATGAATCTTATCTGCCCGAAGTTCACTGGGAAGTGTGGGAAGTCGATAACGATAAAATCGCTTGGCGCACCAACCGCTACGGCGCCGCCGACTGGTGGAACGAGACCGCCGCGCTGATCGATCCGCTCTATATGCTTGGCCTTAACGATCCGCCGGGCGACGGCGAGAGCGTTAAGATCGCGCCCTTTATTAAGAGCAAGGATTACAGCGGCTTTCGGGGCTTCACGTACATTCTGCAATGTGCCCCGAAATAGACCGCACCCGCGACTTGGCACTTCACTTGCTTAGGACCTAGCAGATTTCGTCCGATCCAGGAGTGAAGCAATGTCCCGAACTGTCTCGCAGTCCCGCCACGGCTTAGCCGCGGTCCTATCCGTCGCCCTCGCGGCGTGTGCTGCAATTCCCGCCATGGCCGAGAGCCCGTCGCCGCAAGCATCCAATAGCGAAAAAGGTAGCGTGTGGTGGAGCGAGTTGGTCAGCGCCAATCCGCAGAAGAGCCGCGATTTCTATGCAAGCGTCGTCGGCTGGACGCCGAAGATCGTTGCGGCCGATGACAACACGCGGCCACCGGCGCCGGGCGAGTCCGATTACACGCTTTTCACGGCGGACGGCACCGAGCAGGCCGGCCTCACGACGTATGACGCCAAACAGCCGAACGATCCGAAGCCCGGCTGGGTGAACTACATCCAAGTCGGTGACGTTGACGCCGCTTTGGTTCAGGCGTTGCAGAAGGGCGGCAAGGTGCTGAAGGCTCCAGCCGATGTCGACAACGTCGGGCGCATCGCGATCATTCAGGATCCGGATGGCAACCCGGTCGGCTTGTATCAGCCCGAACCGAACGAAGCCCAAGTCGCAGCTCACTAACGATAGAGCGCAAAGTTCGCGGGCCTAACGTAGCGCCTTTTTTCCTAGCCCGTGGCAACGCGGGCTAGGACGTTTGAGCGTTATCCGCAATCTCTTTGACACCCAGCGGCGATAGCCCGTGGCCGCCATCTGGACCTTCAACGATCCATCGCTGCAAGCGAGCAAAAGCCAGAACGGCGGGCAAGTTTTGAACCGGTAGAATTTCGACGGACGGCGTTCCGAGGCCGTAAAGCGCTCTCAGGTAATCCCGAGTCTGTCTCTCGATCTCTTCCATGGCGTCTCCTGCTTTGAACCAAGCATGACATGGCGACCATTATGGGACCAAAGTCCCTTAATCCATTTTAAATCGAGACACCTACCGGTCGAGCAATCCGGTGACGTGCGCTGCGATCGCCAGCGATGACGTCAAACCGGGGCTTTCGATACCGTAAAGCGCGACGAAATCCTTGATACCGTGCTGAGCTTCGCTGTGAATTTCGAAATCGGCGGGCGGCATTCCCTTGCCGTAAATTTTCGGACGAATTCCGGTGTAGGCGGGCGTCAGCGCGTCTTCCGGGAGAGACGGCCAATACCGCTTGATCTCTGCGGCGAAAACCTCGCGCCGCCGGTCGGCATCGACGAACGCATAATCGAGATCGTCTTGCCAATAAATATCCGGACCGAACCGCGCCGCGCCCGACATGTCGAGCGTGAGGTGGACGCCGAGCGCGTCGGCTGACGGCATCGGATAGATAAGGTGCTTGAACGGCGCCCCCGCCGACAGCGAAAAATAATGTCCCTTGGCGGGAAAGAGGCCGGGCACGACATAACCGGATGTACCGGCTTCGATCATATGGCCAATACGCGACGCGCCAAGCCCGGCGGAGTTGACAAGGCGCGCGCACGAGAGATCGGAAACGTCGCCTCCGGATGAAATCGCGAGTCGAAACTCGGCGCTCGGGTCGGCCGAGATGGCGACGACGTCCGAATTGAATACGATCTGGCCGCCCGAGTTCAAAACGCGCGCTTCGAGCGCCGCCATGAACGCGTGGCCGTCGATGATGCCGGTCGACGGCGAAAGCGTCGCGGCAACGCAGCGAACGTCGGGTTCGAGGCGGTGGACGTCCGCCAACGTCAGGCGCCGGAGATCGGTAACGCCGTTGCGCGCGGCTTTCGCTTCGATCGCCGCGAGGTGGGCGACCTCGGCTTCAGTCGTGGCGACGAGAAGCTTTCCGCAGCGATGGACCGGCACATGATATGCCTTAGCGAACGCGTAGAGACGGTCGCGGCCTTCGACGCAGAGTTTCGCGCGTAGCGATCCTTCCGGATAATAAATGCCGGCGTGGATGACCTCGGAATTCCGCGACGACGTTTCGGTGCCGAATGTGTGGTGGCGCTCGATGACGAGGACGTCCCGCCCCGCTTCCGCAAGCTCCGCTGCGATGGCGAGCCCGACGACGCCGGCGCCGATCACAACCGTTTCGATATCACTCGCCATGGTCTGAAACAGTTCTCCGCGCCGACGGCCCTGCTCCAACGTCGAGAGGTTTGCAAGGGAATGCAAACGGCTTTTGCGGGCGACTGGAGGCGCCGACCCTGAAGAGATCTAAGCCATTGAAAGATTGGCTGGGATGCCAGGAATCCCTGACGCGCTCTCCTAAGCCTCTGTAATTCCTGGACGTGTCTGTTTTCGCTGACTATTTCGAATTGCATTTTGGCAAGCACTTTGGCAAGCGGCTCATAACTAGAGCGTGAATTACGACATTAGCTCGCCTACGACTATCCCAAGAATGGAGTTGTTGATCGACGATCATTTCGGCGTTCACCATGAGGTGACCATTTCGAATTTGGGCATCGTGCGCCCTTCTCCCAGGGCACTCACAACCTAGGGTCATTTGCCCAGAAATCATCTCCTCAGCTCGCCAGAGTCTAGGGCCGAAAGTTCGAGTTCGGCTGAATTACGAACTGCCAGAGCGGCATTGCAGAGCCTCTGTACTTTTTAGGGATATCCACTTGAAACGACATCGGATCGTGCTTCACATCGAGCGAGACGACGCCTGTGTCTCCACTGGTCAGCTCACGGAATGCATTGCTGATCATCGAACTCAGGTGGCCGAGAATCTGGAAAGGCTGTTCGTCGACGGGCTCATCAGGTGCGAAAACGACCTCGAATGCCACTAGCCTCCCATTGACAATTCGAGCGGGCATCTCGGCCTCTTTCCAGCTTCCGTAGCGCATCAGATAGAACGCGATGTTCTTTTCAATCTCGGCAACAATCGTGTTGCCCCCGCACTTCATGCTCAACTCCCGGATCGTGAAGACCGCGCTGCCGTCCTCCTTCACAATAGCCCTCTCGTCGTGCGGGTCACCCAGAAACTCAATGCTTAGAGGTGGCAGGGTGGCAATCATTCGGTCACCAAGAAGTGCCAGTTCGTTTTTTGCCATCGCGAAACTTAAGTCGATGTATACGCGCCTACCGGCATCGACGAATGCCTCTGGAGACAAGAGAACCCACTTATTGATGCGCGAAAAGTACACAGCTATTTTGAGCGACGCACCGTTCATGTCGGCATAGGCACGCAGTTTCTTCAAATAGGATCGCTGAAGGTAAAGCCGTGAATCGAGTGATTTCATGTGAAAGTTCTTGACCTCGATAAGGATGATGTCGCCGGCCTCTGTGACGATCCGATAGTCGGGGATCCGAATGTCAGCCGAGTCAGCAAAGATCGTACCAGCGTCCTCTTGCTTGATCAGGCTGCAACTCCCCAGCGCCCCAAGGACGTGCGCGAACATGGCTTCCACGCGTTTGCCGTAAAGTATCGCCGGATTGTCGAGCGACGCCTTGAGAGACACGCCGATACGGCTATGAAAGTCTTGCAGGTCGCGCACGACGCCGATCTTGTACCCCTGCTTGCGGGATACAGCGGAGTAGAGTTCAAGCGCGTCAAATTTCTCGGCTTGACGGGATAATCGCTTCATGGGCATCCACTTCAGTGAATCCTAATGCTCGTCGTGGCTGATTTTATCGTGTCTCTCAGTCCAGCCCACTCCGGGAATGCGGTTCGCGAAAGTCGAAGGTTGTGCGATCAGTAGAGGACTGGCCTTCAGCAAGACTTTTCCCGGCGTGGAGTCGGCGTCCATCGTCCGCACAAGGCAGTAAATGATATATCTGTTCTTTGAACCTTGCCGTGCGATGGCAGACATTGAGAATAGGAAGTTGGGATCGAGCGTCCACTCCACCCGTATCTTTCTCTTCGTGTAGTACATCACAACCGCTGGCGTGATAACTGTGATAGGAATTTCAGGACGGTTTGAGTAAACTCCGCCAATGAAGAATGCATAACAGCCCTCCACGGCGGCGACCTTTTTCTTTCCGTGATCTATGGCTTCGGAGAGATCGACAAATTCGACCTTCTTAGCGATTAAAGCCATCAAATCGCGGTAGTGTAGCGTCTCCCCCGAATTGATGTAATCGAATAGGAATTTCCCGCCGGAAAGGTGCGACTGGATATACGCCTGCTGAAAAGAGCCATGCGCGTCGATGATGCCTTTTGCCTTTAGACTTTCGGTCGCGCGAGTTAGCGGAATTTTGCCATACAGTTGGAGACAGAGTTCTTCAATCCGGCGAACATTTATGTAATCGATCGCACTTTCATTGACCTCTACGGCCTGCGCTGCCTTCAAAGCATTCGCCTTCTCCACCTGCAATTCCCATTTTTCCTTGGCGCGCTCCAGACCTTCGGCCGGGATGCCCATTGTAAGGCCGCCGCCGTGGGCGAGGTCGTGATCGTTCGGGCAAAGAACAATCAGATTTCGGTAATCGTTGTCCTGTGTTTTTGCGTAGGGTCTGATGTGGTGGATGATGAACGACGAACCCTTCGTGCCGTGACATACGTTGCAGGTGTAGTTACTGCGTTCGAGCAGCGTGAACATGGTCTCCTTATCGACGGGTTGCCGCTGGGCCGCTTTTTTTGTCTCCTTCGCTTCCGAGCTTGTGAGCGAGAATTTGCTGACCAAATCGTCCAGCGAAAGTGTGCGTACTTTCGAAACGGTAAGGCCCGCGCTTGCCGCGCGTGCCGCCAACTCGGACGAGATTCCGTACTGAACGAATTGTTGGGCGTTTAAATCCAGACGCTTCATCAATGCCCCATCAGACGGAAATTTGAACGACTGCTGCTCGGAGCAGTACGTAAGCCAAGATGATTTGGAGATGCCTACCAACTCCGAGGCAGTAACGATGACAGGGCAGCATCTCCGCCGAAATCCAACGCCGAGAAAGACCCACGCCTTATTGCCAGAGCCCAAGAACGGCGAGGCAAACCGGCATCGGGGGGGCCTTGGCGCCGAACTCACTTTCATGGGGATATTTGCGACTCACCTCCTGCAGGTATTCGACGGTTGCGCAGGCGCCGCTCATACTCTTGGAAGGTGGAGGCCACAATGACATATTTAAAGCATTTTCCAAAACCTGTGCTGGACGATTTGGTCCACGGCCGCTGGCTGCCTATTGTGGGTGCCGGAATGTCGCTTAATGCGCGGACGTCGCCCGGAAAGAAGATGCCGGTCTGGTCTGATCTCGCGCGTGTGCTCGAAGATGACATGAAAAATTTCGCATCCAATAATCCGATCGATGCCATTTCCGCGTATGAGCACCAATTTGGCCGTACTCGGCTAGTCGAGCGATTATTCGAGCTACTCCTCATCCGAGATGCGATGCCTGGTGACGCCCACAGGGGTTTTTGCGCCCTACCGTTTTCTATCGTCTGCACGACTAATTTTGATTTTCTTCTCGAGCGCCAATACGAGGCGACGCCCCGGTCCATGTATCCCGTAGTAAACGAGGACCAGCTGTCCCTTACTCCCCCGCAGTCTGCAACGCTTCTGCTCAAATTTCACGGCGATATGCACCATCCGGAGCGCTTGATTGCTACTGAGGCTGACTACGATGGGTTTCTCGCAAAGTATCCTTTATTGGCAACCTACGTTTCAAACCAACTCATTACCAAGACTGCGGTGTTGATTGGCTACAGCCTCGATGATCCGGACTTTCGACAGATTTGGCACGTGGTGACGCAGCGCCTTGGCCGCGCACGTCGTCCGGCCTACGCGTTGATGGTCGGTGCAAATGCTTCCGAGGTTTCGCGGTTTGAGCGACGCGGCGTCAGGGTGGTTAACCTTCCAGGGCAGAAGTCTCGATATGGCGAGATTCTGGCCGCTACGTTTAGGGAGTTGCGCGAGTATTGGCTTCCGGGCGTCATTGAGGTAAGCGCGGTCAAAGAAGAACGCCCGCTTCGTGAATTGCGAATGCCGTTCGATACTGGCACGCGACTTTGCTTCTTCGCGCTACCGATCGAGCTTTTATCCCAGTATCGAGATAAGGTATTTCCCTCTGTCGAAGCGGTGGGGTTTGTACCTATTACGGCGGACGACGTTGTATCGCCTGGCGACAGTGTCAGCGCTAAGGTGGAAGCACTCATCGAGCGGGCAACCGCGGTCGTGGTTGAGCCCACTACCACGGGCACCGTGTCTGAAATGCTTCTCGCACAAGCCCGGCTGAAGGGGACCGACGAATATAAGCAGCGCGTAGGCCCGTTCCAATTGATCATCGTGCGCGAAGAGGGTCAGCCGCTCGCTTCTGATGCTAGAGAATCCCAAATTCTTTTTCGCCAATCGCGTTGGTTAGACAATCCCGATGCATTTGTTACCGAACTGGTCGAGCGGCTGCGAGGCGGTGTTCCGGAAGGCGAGCCGTCCCGAGGGGATGAAGCCGAACGCCTAATTGGCAAAGGCGAATACAATGCCGCGGTCATCGCAGCTATGGCGCATCTAGAGGCGACACTTCGGCAACGACTGGATAAACTCCAATGGGACGAGGTTCCGAATCCTATGTCCCTTCGATCGCTTGTGGACCGCGCGATCGGGCACGGGCTTGTTAATGCCAGAGATCGCGATATCGTCCAGGAATGGATTGCCCTGCGCAATGGCGTCGTTCACACACCCGCGCGCGCCACTAACGAGCAAGCGACCCATGTCGTCGCTGGGGTGCGGCGCCTTCTAGGTGAATAGCGGATAGGTACTTGTAACTTCGTGATGCATAGGTGGAGAGGGCTGGATTCGAACGAGCCCCCTGCTCAGCATTGATTTTATTACGTTTTTCTGAATGCCCGACGCTGCGTGTGTAGCAGTCGTGTGTGGCAGCTTTCAATTCCTAATTTCCGGAGTGGTCCGGGGACCGGAAGAATAACCTTCGATAATTTCCAACACCTCTTCATACTTGTCTGGACGTAGCAGCTTATCGCGTTGCCATGAGACATCGATAACTTCCGCCTCTAACGAGGGGACGGCTTTTTCCGCGGCAACTATCACTTGGGCACCGGGCGGGGCGCGGTCAAAAAGAAAACGAACGACCATTGGCAAGTGCTTTTCATCCTGACCTTGCTGATTTGGTTCGTCTAGTACCAGCGGACAGAACGCCGAGTTTGGAAAGTGCCGGGCCGTTTCGCAAAACGCGTAATAGTAAGCTGCAAGCCCGCGAGGCCCAGCGCTTCCGCGCCCTATCTCAATGCCCTGCAAGCTCGTGTCGTCATCAACGGAAATATCCAAATCATCGGCATTTTGCCTAAGGGCAGCGTGGTAAAACTCCATAATCTTAGCGGCGCGGTTGGGGTCGTCGGTAGCCGCCATGCGGTCTTCAGCTTCCGCCATCAAACGCTTCAGCTCTGCCAACCGGTCGTCGTGCTCTGATATTCGTTCGCCCAGAATGCGCAATGCCTCGGTTCTCCCGGCCGCAGAAACAATATCTTGGACAGACACATCTTCTCTGCGAGCCGCCAAAATCTCAGCGATACGAGAGAATGCATCGGACGTCTGGCCGAGAGCGACCCTCTGCGTTGAAATTTCGCTGTTGATGTGGCTGAGATGAGCAATGGCCGCTTTCCTAGCCTCTTCGAGGTCGTAACGGTCCGCAACAAGTTCAAATTGGTTGCTGATATCATTCGCATAGTGCTGCCCACACATCGGACAGTCGACAGCAGACGGAAGGACGAGCGAGACATCAATATCCTGCGCTAATTCTGTGATTGCTCTATCGAGGACTTTAACTTCGTCCGACCAAATAGCGCGCTCCTCTGCAAGCCGCCCTATCACTTGCTTAAACCTCGCTTGCACGTTCTCAAGCTTTTCCATTTCAGAAACAAGCTGGGCCATCTCAATCTCAAAGTCTGCGAGAGTGAGAGTCACGGGCATCGCTTCAACTTCATTTTTTACTTTCAGGAACGCCGCTTCGAGTACTCTACGATCGCTCGCAACCTTATTCTTTTCTACCGACCAGCGCTCCTTATCAGCCTTGGCAATGTAGTATGCGTTAGACCGTATGCCGCTGTGATACTCGCTTAAAGGTTTGGTTGCGCGACTCACCATCCGCAAATCTTCAAAAGATGCCCACGGGCGCGACCAACCTTGATCCTGGTCGACATAGTATGGCGCAAAGGCAAAGGCAGGTGGAGGTACAAAGAGTTCGCCTGCTCTCTTGTTCAAGATCAGCCGAAAATCGAGCAGGTTTGCAATCTCTGGTCCTAGCTCACTCACGATATGTTTGGTGTCGAAAATCCGACGCTTCGCGGCATCAAATAACGAGAACCTACTGCCGTCTCGGATGATGGCAAACTTCGCGTCATCAATTTCAAACTCCAAAAGCGAAATGACTTTCGCGGACCTCCACTTTTCATCGATCTTGTGGGGCTTTGCACCGAGCGTGCTATACAAACTTTTCAGGACCGCGGACTTTCCTCCGTGGTTTATTCCGACGAGCAATGTCTTCGGCCTGTCTAAGTTGATCTTGAACCCGGCTTTTTCTTTCCGCGAGAGTAGGCAGAGACTCAAAAATCGAAGTTGTTTCATCCGCGCTCATCCTCAAGCTGCGGAGCAATCTCCGAAGTCCCGAATAGTTCCGTCTCATTAAACACCTCGCAAATCTCGACGAGACACGCAGCATTCACATGATTGACTGACTGCACGCCATCTGTCTCAACCACGCGCGATACCTGTTGAACTAATTCCAAGATGCCTAAAGAGGGGTCTATCGAGACCTTTTTAAAAGCTTGTCGAACCCCAAGCGAAAGTTGCAGTGCATCAGCGCGGCCAGCCACCCGCTTAGCATGAAACTCAACAGCGTCTCGATGCAGCTCCATAAGCCGTAGCGTCCCCATACTTTTGGAGAGTTCGCTACGGATATCGCCCCAATATTGCAAAAAAGAGGGCTTCCCGTATTTAACCGCCGTCCGAAACAAAGCCTCCAACTCGCCGCGTCCGATGCTTCTATCTTTCAACATTTGTAGGTTGTCGTTGGTCCACTCACAGTCACCGGATTTTGCATGGATTGTGTTGAACAAGGATTCGTATAGCGGTTTCACTCTGATTGCCGCACCATCCGCGAGCTCATCGAGGTAGGCCTCCAAGCATCCGCGGGTCGAATTTATCTGATCATCAAGGCCCATGGGGCAATTTTCGACTGCTATTGAAGCTTCCCAATTGTCGATCAATGGGGGTTTAAAATCTTTTTCTACGGCGGCGTTCAGATGTTCGATTTCGGAGTCGTGAACGGCGGATTGGCCAAAATCAAACTTGTGGAAGCGCACTTGACCGCCACTCGCATTCTTCACGATGAAGAGCGCGTTGCTGACGAAGAAACACTTCAGATTTTCTCCCTGGAACTTCACTACGTGATCATACATCCGCGACACGATGGAACTTGGTGGGGCCCTTCCCACTTCCCGGGATATTGCCCTGACGGTCCAGTTGCCGGTGTTCCTCGTTTTAACTTGAATGAATTCTATCGTGTTCGGATTGTCTAAGCTGTCGACTGTGATGAGATCGTCGAAATAATCAAAAGCCATAACAAAGGGACGGTCGGTTTTGAGCATCTCCACAATGCGAAGAATGGTGTAATGGATTTGATAGTCGAGACGCTGTATCGCTAGGGCGCCTGAGCGCTCCCGCGGCGACAACTGCTTCAGCTTTTCGAGGAGGGAGCTGGCCATCAAATGAGAGACAATAAAGACAACCTCAAAAATTAAATTGCATGGCAAGAGAATAACAGGTTCGCAACGACCTACAATATTTGCGATGCGCTCTCGCCACGCTTTTGCACACCCTGTTGTCCCACGGGCCCGACTACTTCTCACTCCCGCGGCGTCCGAAGCCTATCGTGCTCAACCGAGTACGGCTCCGGCATGATGTGAATGATGCGGGCGTTGCAAGTGTTGCATCGAAGGCTAACTCCGAGAAACAAATTCCCGGTATGGACCTTCGATAAAGTGGTTCGGCTTCCACCCGTTCAATAACTTGTCCAAATAAAAGGTATCGATCGCGCTAAAACCTAACCCCGCTGCAACTCCCAGCCCGCTTGGCGCGACCGCCTCGGCTGCTAGCCCGATCCCGTTCGCTATTACAAATCGCACGCTCTTGGTCGGCAAATTATCCGCCCAACTCTTTTCGGTTGCCTTCGTGACGTATTCGGCGATTAACCCGCGATCAGGATTGACAGTCTGAAGCCACGACTTGAATTGGTCTGCTTGATCTAAGAGCTTCAGGAAATCGACGATCGTTTTGGCGCCAGAGTTGATCGTCTCTCGGATTGTCGGAAAGCCAGGCAACACGATCTGAGGAAATTCATCGATGGCGGCCGAAATGTCCTCGCGCGGCCTCAAAAAGCTAAAGTGCTTTGCGCGGATTAGTTCGCTAAAAAGCGGCGCAGTGACCAGCTCAGCCATGTAGCTCGCCGCAAATGCGCTCTCGCAGCGTGCATCAAGAATAAAGGAGAGTAGGAATTCGGTGGTGACGGTACTGTGGGATGGCGGCACAAGCTTGTGGTACTCGACGTTTAACATTTTGAAGTCGAGATTCGTATCGATAAGGAAACCCCCGCTATTGATCGGAACCATCTCAAATCGTATAGTTGGGGGGAGTATCGCGGTCGGAACTAATTTGTTGAGAGCGATGCGAACGGCCTTCGCAAGATCACCGCGGTTGGCAAGGTCGGCGCGGGCGGCCTCCAGTATCTCCTCCATTTTAAGAGTTCGTTGGCCGAACCGAAACGGTGTTGCTTTGTCCGTGAGCGCCCTCGTGAGATTCCTCGTGGAGGCTCCCGTTCCCAAAGCTCTTCCCAATACTTCCTCGATTTCCTCTTGATAGTTTGGAATTCTTTTTTCTTTCCCGGCACTAGCCATTTGCATCGCTGTGAATTGCATCGCAGCAAATGGACCACTGGACAGTGTGACGAAGGCGGTGTTCAGATATGATAACTGCATGCGCTCATGTTTCAGGAGCGCTAGCAAATCGTCCCGTGGAAGCGTTTGACAAAGGCCCATCAGCGCTCCGCGATTTAGAAGCAATTGAGTGGAGCCATAAAAGAACAGCGTCTCGGCGAGTAACCCGGCGTCTACGGCCAGGTCAGTGTTGCCAGTCCGTGTGATTAGAGCCTTCTCAAACATTGCGCGTGCTTTAGCCGCCCTGACGATTTCTCTTTTTGTAAGGTGATACCTCTGCTCTTACAAAGGCGAAATAGGTATCTGTTCCACTTATCCTAGGTTCTGAAATCTGAAGCGGGTCGGAGCCCAATTGCGAGGTCAATCCCTCGGCTTCCCGAGCACGTCATGCTCGATGGAATACGACTCCGGCGTGATGTGAATGACGCGAGCGTTGCAAGCGGGGCAGCGAATGCGGCACTGTAGGGTTAGGAGCGGCATGTCCACCGGCACGCCATGCTTCTCGGCATACTGGTCGCGCAGCGAAACTATTTGGAAGCGCTGACAGCCGCAGCACCCAAGGCGCAATCGCCGCTCACGATCGATAATGTGCTGGACCGTGACACGCGTGCACGCATCATCTCTAGGCGTCGGGCGATATGCCCGGTCGATGTCGGCTTCGGAGGGATAGTGTTCTGGATCATAGGGTGACATGACTAGCCTCGTTCGACGGCCTGCCGTTTTGGCGATATCGGCGAGCGGCCCATCGCAGAGCTTGAGGCCGAATCCATCAGCCTTTGGAACACGGCGCAAGGAGTTGGGCCAGCGCGTGTGTAACCTCTACAGCCAGACCCGCAATGTCGAAGCGATACGCCGCCTCTTCGCGTTTCCGACAACCGCGCAACACGCATCGATCCGCAGCCTTCAATTTTCCCCAGCTACAACTCCCCCGTGATCCGCCGCGCCGCTGACCGCGAGCGGGAACTCGTTACGATGAGTTGGGGCTTCGTGCTTCTCCAACACGGGAAATTGCCACGCCGCGTCACCAACGTGAGGGACGACAAGTTTCTGACGTCCAAGTTCTGGCGGCCATCCTTCGACGCGCGACGCTGCCTCGTGCCCGCGTCGTCCTATTGCGAGCCCAACGCCGAGAAGCCCGCCAAGTGATTCTGGTTCGCTGTAAACGGCGAGGACGTGACGCCCGGGCATGACGAGGACCGAAGGCTTTATGCGTTTCCCGGCATATGGCGGCGATGGAAAGGTCGCTTGAAGAAGGACGGCCCCACGGTTGAGCTTGACATGTACTCGTTCATGACAACCGCTCCGAGTGCCCTTACAGACAGCATCAAACCACGATCGCATGGCCGTGTTGCTCAGCAAGGAGCGGGACTTCGAGACGTGGCTTACGGGATCGACAGACGAAGCGTTGCGTTGGCGAGGAGCTTCGAGCCGAGCGCAATGCGGATTGTGCAGAGCGGCAAGGACAAAGAAGATTTACTCGGGGACCCTAGCGCTATAGAAGCGCCTCGTGTTCTGTAACAGTTTCGAAGTCGTGACCATATCCATGGGCGTTGATGTTCAAGTCTTATATAACCAAATCGGCCAGCATTTGGCTCAGTTTCCAGACACAACGAAGGGCTTTCCACCCGAATTGAGGGTTTGGATACAAAGAGCAGCGGCGCTAATTAAGGCGGTAGGCGACGGCACCGACACGAAGAACGCGCGTGAAATCTCTGACCGCGCGAGCACTAGGTCCATGTTCGTAGATGGCAGCGCTATCCACGGCATCCTGCAGAGAACATTTTATGAATTAGAGCTGCAATTGCCAGTCGGCCAACAAGGAGCATTTATCCCGGCTGGCAATGCACATGATGCCTTCGCTGCGGTTGGCAGGCTCTTAAAGCAAGCCCAAACTGACGTACTAATTATAGACCCTTACATGGACTCGCAGGCACTCACCACTTACGCAGTAACCGCACTTGACCAAGTAGCAATTCGATTGCTCGCAGATTCTAAGAATGTTCATGCGGACCTCAAACCCGCGGTTACCACCTGGAAAACACAGTACACCCAATCCCGTTCTTTAGAATCCCGGCTAACAGCTCCAAGAAAACTTCACGACAGATTCATAATTGTGGACAACGCGACAGTCTGGATGCTCACCCAGTCTTTGAACGCATTTGCCAAGCGATCGCCCGCCACCATCATCCAGGTCGCAGATCAGCAGATAGCGGGCGATAAAATCGCTCATTATACTTCCGTGTGGAATACTGCGACGCCAATCTAACCTGACTATCAACGTGATCGATTTAAGGATCGCACTTTTGAACACCTACCCCGGAAGGCGTCCGTTTTGATTTCCCCCCGTGTGCCTGCCGCGCTTTTTCCCGCGCAGTGCCACCACGCACCGTGGAGCGCTGTGGTTGCCCACTGAGGGCCCTCGCCTCATCGCGCACTAGCACACGTCGGCGGTTCGCTTCCGGATATACGCACCACAACACAAGAGCAAACAGCCCGGCCATCGCTTGCGAAATGCCTGCGCCTTGCACAACCACGCCCATAGGATCGAGTTGCTCAGACGACGGAAGGCATGGTCAAGCATCTCGCTAGTCACGTAGTCTCTCTTCGCCGTTCTCCTCTTAGGGTGTTCCGAAAACCCCTCTGCAAAGTGATCCAGAAAAGCGAGTCAAATCAATAGCCCTCGCATTAGCCGCGAAGTGTTCCGAATATACCTGTTTACAGAACACTCTATTTGCTGTAGAAACGCTCCACATCCGAGTTGTGAGAGGACTGAGGACGGGCAATGGCGAAGCAAGAGAGCGGTGGCAAGCGACGCGCGAGCGGCGGCCGGAAGCGGGTAGCGATCTATCTCCGCGTCTCAACTGGCGAGCAATCGACGGCGAACCAGAGGCACGAGCTTGAGGCCGTAGCGAAGCACAACGGTTGGGAGATCGTCGCTCGCTTTGAAGACAAGGGCGTGAGCGGCGCAAAGGGACGCGATAAGCGACCCGGCTTCGACGCTCTGCTCAAAGGCGTGACGCGACGGGAGTTCGATCTCGTCGCAGCATGGTCCGTCGATAGGCTGGGGCGCTCGCTACAGCATTTGGTGGAGACACTCGGCGACCTCAATGCGACAAGCACAGACCTCTATCTCCATCAGCAGGCACTCGACACTTCGACGCCATCAGGCCGGGCGCTCTTTCAGATGTGCGGCGTCTTTGCTGAGTTCGAGCGGGCGATGATCCGCGAGCGCGTCAATGCGGGATTGGCGAGAGCAAAGGCTGAAGGCGTCACGCTCGGGCGTCGCAAGCTGGAGCAACGCGACGCGTCCGGCAGGCCTCTCGACACAGAGGGAGCGAGGAAAGCGGCGGCGATTGTCGCGCTGCGAGCGAAGGGCGTCGGCATAAGGAGAATCGCTAGCGAGTTGGGCGTTGGCGTCGGCACAGTGATGAGGCTAACGAAGCCAGCGGCTTAGGAGAGAGAAACCGATCTCGGCTCGGATATGGTAACCGATCTTCACGCAAACCATTGAAATCATTTAATTTTCCATCCTAACTCGCTTGCTCGACCGCTGTAATTATGGGAGCATTCTCCTATTGCCCAGGCTATGGGAGGGACGCGAATGACCGACACAGCGAAGATAAAATACAGGCTGAAGAAGCGTACAGTGAGCCTCCATGGCGCGATGCAGAGACTCCGTCTGCTCTGGCCCATGGACCCCCGTAAGATGGGTGCCTTTGATCTCGATGCAGCGGTCGGTGAGGCATTACACGACCTGAACGCTGTGGCGCTAGATAAGGATAGCTCTGTGTCTAAGCGTGACGCTGAACTCGCGCTTCGGATGATGCAACATGATACGAGCGGCCTGTCAGATGTCATTGGCCCTGCGCTGATCCAGATTGTGCGACGTCACTTACGTTCTGCCGGTGGCCGAGGGGTAAGTCATGTTGATCGCGAAGGTGCGGCTCGGCTTGCTCCGACTCGCTAGACCCGCGTCCAGTCGATCGATCGCGTAGTTACTGCGTCGGGCGCAGAGAGCGGCCTCTATAAGGCAATCGCTATGTGTGATTGAGCGGCGTATACGATGAAGCGAATAACAGCGTCATGAGTACGGATGGGATCGACGATGATTAAACGGGGGCTCACTCTCGCTATCATCAGTCTTTGCGTTCCCAATCACTTCGTGCCGGATGCGCGTGTTCGTTGAGGCCTATCGGCGTTCGCATCCCACCGGATCGGAGTGCCTGGCCTCGTTGCCTCTCCGCCATCACGTTTCGCTAACCCGAGTTGCATCGACTCGTTGAGTGATGGCACTCTCATGCCTTGCAACGCTAACCATTCCTTAGATGTGAAGCATGTAACGCTATGCTATTAATGCTAGTTTATATATCGCTGCTATACATAACATCGCGCTATTCATCGGGGAAAAAGGGCGCCAATGAACGTAGTGGGATTTCTCAACAGCAAGGGTGGAGTCGGCAAATCCACCTTATGTGCAGCCGTTGCGGTTCGCGCGGCGCTTGACGGCAAGCGCGTCTGCATAATGGACCTGGACCCTCAACTCAGCCTTTCCAATTGGTGGCGGCGAAGGGGTGAAAACGACAACCCGGGACTTGAAGAGCAAGCCGAGCGAGCTTCTGACGTTATGGAGTCGTTACAACGCGAGGGTTGGGAGTGGGTATTCATTGACGGGCCGCCCGGCGCTCTCCCCGTGACCGAAGACGCGGTACGCGCAAGCGATCTAGTCGTCATCCCGATGCGGGCTAGCGTCATCGATCTCGACGCATCGGAAGACGCAGTGCGCTACTGCCGGACAGCGGATGTGCCATACCTCGTTGTGTTCAACCAATGCAAGGGCGGCTCGGGGAAAGACAAGTTGCTCACCGATGCTCGCGCCGGATTGATCAAGGCACACGTCCCGCTCGCCGAAACAGCCGTCACGCTCCGCACACCGTTTATCACCGCAATGGCCTCCGGCAAGACGGGAGCCGAGAGGGACGCGGCGGCCTCGCAAGAGATCGATGCGCTTTGGCGTGAGATCAAAGCCGCTACGTTGAAGGCTGCTCGGGCACGTGCGCGGAAGGGTGCCTGAGATGGTGACGATGAATGACGAAGACGAGACAGCGTTCGCCAACGCCTTCAGCAAGGTCAATTACGGCTCGCCCAAGTCAGCAAGCAAGACGGCTTCGCGAGTGAAGGCGGAGCGGCGGGCTGTGATGACGGACAAGCAGCGCTCAAAAGGCGAGAGCCGCAATCGCACCATTCAAATGAACTTTCGCTGCACGCCAAGCTTGAAGCGTCTCGCGACGGGCCTATCGGGGCACATGGCTGCACAGTCGGGCAAAGATGTGTCGATCGCTGACATGCTCGAACAGGCTGTCGAGTTGCTCGCGAAGCAGAAGGGTTACAAGAGGGTGAGCGATGCTACTTAGAGCACTCGCCTTACTCTCCGGCTTTGGGATCATCGGCGCGATGGTTCACGTCGCAGTCGTAGCATCGGGCGGCTATGATGCTCCCACGGCCCCGCTCTTTATCGCGGTAGGTCTCGGCCTCTGCGTCGGGAGCCTCTGCGTAGGGGCCGCCCAACGCGACCGCCGATGGCCTCTCGCTGCGTTCATCATCGCGACGTTAGCGGCGGGCGAAGGCTATGCGATCATCACCACATCTGAGACGACGATCGCCACGCGTGACGCTGCGGCCGCCCCACTGGAAGCCGCCGAGAAGGCCCGCATTGAGTCACAGGGCCGCGTCGCGAACGCGGAGCAGGCCAAAGCACGTGCCGACGCCGCTGCCATCAGCGAGGCTCCTAAGCCCGGCTGTAGGCACGAATGCCGGATACTCTTGGAAGGAGCTAAAGCGGACGCCCGGCGTGAGCTTGATGCTGCTCGACTTGCGTTTAACGCCATGCCCGCACCACGCTCCGCCACGCCCCTCGCTGATCGGCTTCACGTTGACGCCAGCTCGCTTGATCTCCTAGCAGCGGTGTTGCGCAGCCTCGCAGTGAACGGATTAGGCGGGGCTCTCATTGCGTTTGGAGCGCATGGCGGTGGCAGCACAGCGAGACGCAAACGGGCGAGGCCACGGGCGGTAGCGTCGCGGGAGGCCAAGTCGCTCCCTCTTTCCTCTCCTAGTACAGCCTCCGCTACGGTGCTCGTCTCCGTGAAAAGCATTGAGAGGCCTACAGCTCGTGAGCACGCCTTGCATTTTAGCCGCGACGTTCTCGCTCCCGCCGCTACAGACACTCCCCTCGCGAAGCTGCACTCCGCCTATCACAATTGGTGCGAGGCATTGGGAGAAGAGCCATATGCAGCCCGAGAGATCGGCGCGGAGATGGCGGCGCTCTTTGAACGAACGGGGATAGAGGTTATCGAGGTTGACGGGACGAGGTTCGTCTCACGCGCGCGCATCAAGGGAGCACGAAGCAAGGTGGTTCTCGGCCCGATTACGAGAGCCGACGCGACAGCGTAAAGCTTGCCGCTCTCCTGCTCTCTCCCCCCAAGTTTGACTTAGCGTAGGTTGACGATGATGGAAGGGTGATGACTCTTGATGGATAACCCCGAGCCGTGAACGCGGGAGGGGAGCCACCGGGAAAGGCTAGTGCAGTTACATAAGTAATATAACTATATATATCATGGTCTTATGTCACATCCAGTGCGGGCCTACGGCGAAACGTTAGGAGGCCCGCGAGGCGCACGTCCCATAAAGGCGCTGCCCCACGACTTCTACCAAATATCGTGATCATCAGTTCCGATAGGCGGGTAGGAGCCATCTCCGGATGCTTGGGCGTCCCCAAGAACTGCGCGGACGACGTCTTCACGAGGATAGTTCCGCTCCAGCCATCTAACGGACTTGTCCTTTTCTGAGGGCAACTCACCGCTATCATCGAACACAGTGTCTGGAAGCGCAGCAGGCTCGCCAGGACGCTTCGGCTCGCCGACTTGGCCCTCGAATCCGGTCGCGGCCTTAAAGGCATCGAGCATGATCCGACTAGCACGCTCGGCATTGCTCTCTTTGACAATGATCGCGTCATGGACAGGCAGGGCGACAACGCCCTCTGCTTGGCATTGCCGAAGCGCCGCTAATAGTATTTCGCTCTCTCGATAGAAGAGGCGATGACCTAACGGTGTAGAGTGACGATCCAGCGCCGCATAGAAGGTATCTGCGACCAGAGCATGGCGCTTCAGTATCGCCTTCTCTATCCTTTTTGCGCCCCAGCCCTTCGGCAACAGCACGGCCGTTCCGCGTGGAAGCTTCGACAGCGGGCTCGTCCGGAAAAGCATTGCGCTGACGACCTGCTTGATAGCATCGCGGTGCTCGGAGCCGAGATTATCGAATCCCAGATAGAGGTCACCAGCTGGAGGCTGTACCCCGGCTTCCACGTATAGCAATCGCAAGAGGACAGAGCTGAAGTCGATGACCACAACGGGTTCGCCTTCGATCCGGATATGACCGCGCCACGGCTTGCCGCCCACTGCGTTCGCTAAACGCATTGTCGTCTGCTGCCAGAAGCCGCCGAACAGACGGCCACCTTGCTCAAATGAGTTGTTGTTGAAGATGCGCCGCAGGGAGCGATTATTGGTGCAGTCTAATCGCACTTCATTGGATAAGTACTTTATGTCCGCTGATGAGAGCCACGCGTTGATGTCTCGAAGTTCGGCACTCATGCGATCCGTCTCGTCCGTGTCGCAATAATCCACCCTCTGCGCTTGGAGGGCGCGGCCCCGCCCGTCGCGGCCTTCCGGCCTGCGATCTTTCAGAACGAGAACTGGCTCTTTGGCATCGCGATAGAAGTCATTTAGTGCTGCTTGATACTCTTCGATGAGTGCGGCGAACCGTTTGCTTGCACGCATGTACGAAGGTTCGCGCTCCTTCTTTTCCATCTTCCCGACCCGCAAATGGATGAAGCGAGTGGCCTCAAGCGCGTCCACTACTCTTCGCATCACAGGTGCGATTGCGCGAGAGTGGTAGCGGCATTGGCGACCGCCGGTCGTCTTGTGAAGCTGAGATTTGGGTTGCTCCCGTTGGACTTTGGGACTGTAACGCGAATGCCCTAACGTTATCCGAGTCCAAGCTCCCGGCCGCGTCAGGTGACGTCGAACAAGCGCGGCGGTGACGGCTTCGGCTATTACGTCATATGTGAGCTGATCATCCGGCTTACGCTTGCGGGGCGGCTTACCGTCTTCTTGTCGCCGAGCGCGAATGTCGGCGGTCAGCTCCTGTACAATGGCCGTTAACGAAGCGCTCCCAGTGTTCGGGTGGACGCGGCACCATTGGTCATAATAGGGATCGGCCTCAGACGGCTTGACGCGCCAAAATGTATTCGGCCGGTCAGGCTTGCCAAACAATTGTTGGAGCGCACCATCTTTGTCGTCGTCGCTGGTGCAGGCATCTCGGGACGGCCCGGCCGCAGCCGACGCGTGAGTATGGCTATGCGCAAATGCGTTACGCGCTTGGATGGTCTGTACGCTAGAGCGCTTGCGAGCGTCGAATGCTCGTTCCCCGCACAGCAGGGCCATGCGTCTGGCCGCTTCGTCGAGAGACGAGAGGGTCATCGGATATGTATCCTTGGTTGAAACGATGTGCGAGAGCGAGCGGGACCGCCCTTAGAAAGTGACCGCCGCTAGCCTATCCGGACCGCCGCTTACCTTTGAAAGGCGATGGCTCGCTGACGAGGTTCGTTTCGCGCATATCGAGCGGATTCCGATTCCGCCACGTGACGCGCTCGTCTGCCGCGAGAGGCTTTTCAGGAAACGCAACCTGCCAAACGAGGCGAGCAAGGGAAATGCAAGACGTCCTCCCGAACATCAGCGAAGCGCTCGAGTTTAGCGACCAGGACGTAGGCTTGAATTCTCTTGGATCCGAACGAAACCGCGCATTCTCTTCGGCTGCAAGCATACGAGCGACGACAGCATCCACGACGAAATACATCAGAAGACCAGTTTCGCCATGCCGTTTGCCACTTGCAAACTTCGCCGCGACCTCCCGACCATCCGGCATACGCTCGTATACCCACGGCAACAGCGGAATTTCGCCACGAAGGTTGATCGGCTTGCCTTCATTGTCGGGATTGGACTCAGCCCGAAGCTGTGCCTTTTTCATTTTTGCATATAGGCCAGTGCCGTCCAACGGCATCTTGCTAGCGCTTAGCTTCGCGTATTGACTGGAGCGGCCTCTCGCCCGCGCGATCGCCCTCGTTACCACCTCAATGTTCGACTTGGTGAGATTAAGGGCATTACGATCGCGAAGCCAAACCACCTCCTTATCGACGAGCTTTTTTCCTCTTATTAACCCCGCGATATGCCTTCCCACTGAACCTGCTTCTGTTCGTTTAATTAGAACATAGTCGCTGCCGTTATTGGTTTGCCATCTCCAATCCCAATCGCGGCCGAAATAATTTTGGGGCATCCCGGCAATTTCTTCGGCGTGAGACCGACTCAAGGAGACGTATCGGGGCAACTTGCTCTCGCCCGGCCAGGGCTCACCTGATAGGATTTTGCAGGCGGCCGGATCCCCGTTGTCAAATTCTTCCCGATAGAACGGCTCCGCATTCTCGTTGACATAACTTGGCTTATATCCTGCGAAGCGCTCTTTGACGGCCTCCATTCTGACCGCACTCTCAGGCGTCATCTTGGTCTCGGTGACCTTGGCTTTTCGACGTCCACTCCCCCTCGCGCAAGTTGGTTCTTTGTTATCCCGGATGCTCAAATTTATCACTCCTGATGCCCGTCGCATTTCGTCGGCGACAGCATAATTGGAGCACTTCGCATTCGGCACAAGACTTTGGAAAAGATGCGATAACACCAAACGTTTTACGGTCAATCGCTCACGCATTTGATTGCGTTGAGTTTTGATATCAATGCCAATACATGCTTGGACAATAAACGCGTGGAATTTGTCCAAAAGGCTTTTGAGAATAGAGTTAAATTAAGTGAGCGCCTTCGGAGTCAGCGCGAAGTACGCGGCCTGGATGGCAATAAGGCGGACTCTACGCACTCACGCAACTTCGCCATCAGTTCGTCCTTCGCATATAGGCCATAAGTGAGCTTGTCGTATTTGTGTCCGACCACGGCGGCGGTGACGTGCTCAGGAATCCCGGCGTCCTTAGCTTGCTGCGTGAACCAACGGCGGAATGAGTGGAAGTCGACAGCCGATTGCCTCTCGTCCTCGCGTTGGTCATGCACGCCGACACTTTGACGGAAGCGGCCGAAGCGTTTGCTTACCGGCATAGACCTATCACCGCGTTTTCCTGTGCGCTTCGTCTTGTGGCCGCCGCCACCCAAGTCAACATCTTCGATGAGCCACTCCCCCGACGTCTTGTCCTTTGATCGACGAGCGACGAGTTTGCGTAGAGCCGAGTGAATCGGGACGGCGCGAATCCCTGAAGAAGTTTTGGCGTCAACGACGTTGAATACTCCGCCTTTGCAGTCAGCCACCTTCAGCCGCGCTATCTCATCGATACGCATTCCGCTCAGAGCGCCTATGAACATGTAATCCTTCAAGGCTGCGTCAGGCTCCCCCGTATAGAGAAGGTGGCGCATCTCAACGTCGGTGAACTTGCGCTTGCGTGATAGCTTCGCGTCGCTCTTCTTTGGCGCGAGGGAGCGAAGGCGACGCCACGGGTTTGCGCTTTCCTCCGGCAAATGGTCTCGCTCTGTGAGCCAATCCCAATACGCAGCGAGACTGGATCGGCGCTTAGCGACTGTGCGGCGGCTCATCGGCTGTCCACGGGCCTTGCGGTTTCCCTCCGTGAGCAAATAGGCTGCGAACTCACCTGCTACCTTCTGCGTAATTCCTTGAAGTGTTGCATGTCCCTGAGATTCTCCCCATTCCGACAATTCGCGAAGCGCAAGGCGGTGATCGTCCTTCGTGTCATCGTTTACAGTTAGTTCGCCGAGCCACTGCTCGATGTGGACCATGATGGGGGTCGCCTTGCCCGATGCGATCGCATGATATTTGCGGGCCGCTGCTTTTCCGTGCTTAGGCGCGATGACTTCCGAAACGAGATCGTCAAGGAGTTCTCCAGCGGATACCTGCATTTCGGGATCAAGTTCGCCGCTCTCTACGCGGGCCTCATCGCGTTTTATCTCTTCGTTGAAACGGATTGCTTCCTGCGTCAGCGCGTCGCCAGGCGTGCCTTTCGCCAACCGCTTCGCGCCTGCGATTTTGCGCTTGAACTCTCGGACGACTGTCCACCTGAGGTCCTGAGCGCCGGTCAGGCTATCAGTCTTCAGCGAACGTTTGAGCTGCGTTTGTCCGATGATGTCCTGAAGCGAACGTGGCACCGCGACGATGACATGCCACTGGAGGCCGCAAAGGCGGAGGTGCTTCCGATCAGCCATGAGCGGACGCCCCCGCTTCGCTGACGTTTGATCCTGCCCAACCTGATTTTGATGTGACGCCATGCTTTGACGCGTCGCCGTTGGCAAGCGTTTTGGCAAGCACTTTGGCAAGCAGTGGTAAAAACTGCGGGCCAGGGCCACTGAATCTATAGGCTTTTCTGGAACCCAAAAGGGTTGGCTGGGATGCCAGGATTCGAACCTGGGAATGGAGGAATCAAAATCCTCTGCCTTACCACTTGGCGACATCCCAATGGGAAGACGGGGCGATAGCAGTGTTTAAGCAGCGCCGCAAGGTGTTGGGATGGTTGGTCACATCCCATCCAAACCCAAATATAACGAGTTTACTGCCCGCCCGCAGCCCAGCATTCTCGGGCGACGATTGGCGGCAGTACACCGGACGGGATTCTGCCTTGATTTGATCGAGCCTACCTCAAATGCGCTTGGTTGAAGCATGGTATCATCACCGAGACAACAGGCGCCTGTCTCTTGTCATCCGCCGTCATGTGTCTTTCCACCGATCCCTAAATTTGGCGCAGTTGCTGCGGGTCGCTCGTGCAGTTCCATTCGCATAATTTCTAGTGCGGCCACTGAGTGACGCGCGCGTAGTCCACACGGAAGGTTTGAGGGAAGGTGCTTGGATCCGGTTCGCCGCCGCCTATTCCTCCAATCGCCGTATGTATCATTAAGTACATTGGCACATTGGGAATACTGCTCAAATCCCGCACGGAGTAGAGCGTCCGGAACCCCCTTCCGTCTTCGGCATCCACGGACCAAGTCAAGGCCATTTTAGTCCACTCGAGACGATATACTGCGAAACGCGTCGCGGCATTGAACGGGAGACTGTTGATATGGAGGCCGCCATGCTTATTGTAGTGAACCGTTGTGTTCACCTCCCGACGACCTCCTTGCCAAAATTCCGCAATGTCGATTTCACACCAACCTGCATTGGGCCATTGGTGCCCGGGTATATTGGCCGTGGAGGGTTGGCTTGCCTGCCATTCGAACCCCAGCATCCAAATCGCCGGCCATGTCCCGACGCCGCCTGGCGCCTTCGCTCGGACCTCGATCGTGCCGTAAAGAAACGGTTCTGTGGCTTGTTGAATCTGCCATGATGTGTAGTGCACGGTTTTTGTAGATTCCAGAGCGTCCCCGCAGCGATGATCCTCGTACTTGGACACGCCCTCGAGTACGCCGTCTTTCACGCTAACATTTTCTGGAACGACACAGTTCACTTCGTGGTTGGCCTGATCACTCAAGCGATCGAAAACTATCCATTTCTTCGAATCGATGGATGTCCCGAGAAAGTCATCGAAGAAAATAACGGTTCCTTCGGGCGCAGTAGCATTTGCGTTTTTATCCTCGGCGGCTTCGTCCGTGCCCTGCCAAGCGAGACAGATCAAGGAGACGAGAAATGCACCCGTCACCGAGCTAGCCGCCACCATGCTTGCTGGGATTTTCATCACCGGATCTCTCCCTTGCAATTATGTAGCCTGGCGCGTTTCCACTTGGGGAAAGCGGGATCACCCTTGCGCAGCCGATGGGATCGTTGCATGCCTCCGTACACCATGGCGTGAGCCGCTGACGCTCAACCGCTGGAAAATTTCGTTTTACTGAGGCATTAAGGATATTTTCTCACCTGACGAGAGACCTGCCCCCCGAGGGATATGCGCGATCTACGTCGCCCGAGACCTTCTCTCAGATGCGATCCAAATCCCCAATGAGGAGCGTGGGTCACCTCCACAAAAGGTGGTGCGAGATTATTCCAAAGCCAGAATTAGTTTTCAAGTCGACGCCGACATTCGCGCAAAATACTGATTGTTTTGGTTAGCCCTTGTCCAAAAGCGGCGACTTCGATCTTGGAGCAAAGGGATCATCTTTCGAAACTGACTTTTGGGCCGATATCTTTTAAACGATCGTCCGAACATCGTCTGCCACGCGATCCCGCGGCCGGGCAATGGCACGGGGCAAAGCGCGCAACAAACTTCAACAGGTCGTGTGGCGGGCGAGCGTCTTGGCCCGGCAGCTCAGACATTGTTGCATGAGGAACGTGAAAATTCGTTATTTTGAGACGCTTGCGGGTTGGGATCGAGGCCGCTATAACGCGCGTCTCCCGGGGCTCGCAATGGCGCGGGGGAAAGCCTAAATTCAGGCTGACAGACGGTCGGGCGGAGCGTAGCGCAGCCTGGTAGCGCACTTGCTTCGGGAGCAAGGGGTCGGAGGTTCGAATCCTCTCGCTCCGACCAGTCTTTTCAATGACTTAGCGGTCGCCCTCAGCAACAACGCCCCCGATACCGCCCTTCTTGTAGGTGCTGACGCCGTTGATCGCGCGCCACATAGCGATCTCATCATGCGTTTCGCTCATCGGGATCGGCGATGACGACCGCCTGAGCCAGAATAGCGGCATAGTGTCTGTTCGCCGGATCGGCCGGGATGAAGATATTTCGCCCATCAACGTTCGCGTTAATGATTGTCTTGCTGGCGTCGGTCCATTTCGCATCGGTTATCATTCGTCATAGCCTCGCGTCGGCGGTTATGTGGGCGTAGATGATGTCGTTTGCCGACACCGAGACGTTGTTAACTTGAACATACACGTGCAGGATTCCGATCGCGCTTGTGTTGGCCGCGACGTCTATACCGGCGTTCTGCACGCGGGCCTTGCTTGATGCCCCCGTGTACGGCGAATACAGACTCACCGATGGGATCGCTCGCATGGCGGCCGGGAATAACCAGTCGACCACTTCAGCATAGTTGACGGTAACCCATACGAATCCGCCCGGGGGGCCGCCGCCGCCCGTCGCTCCGTAAACGGTCCCCGGCGCGTCGCTGACCGGGTACGTCTTCGCATAATACCTCTGACAATTGACGAGATCACTTTGCGGAGGCGGGGGATCAAATACTGCTGGAGCCGCTGCGCCAGCGCCGAGCCAGACGTTTCCGATGTCCAGCGTGACGGATTGAGCCTGGGCGCTGTCGGTCCAAATGAACAGATAGAGATTGTTCATCGAGCCGCTGACGGTCCCGATGGTGTTCGAAATGCAGTCAGCGAGCGTGTTTGCGGTCAGCGTTAGCGATCCGGTTCCCACGACCGTCAGGTTGGATGAGAGGAAGAAATTTCCGGGCGTGAACGTGCCGTTCGTCCAACTGTTCACGATGTCTTTGGTGATGCTGTCGGCCGTGCTCGTCCATTCCACGACCGCCCATCGGAGGGTCGTCGAAGCCGACATGCGGGCGCGAAAACGAACCGATATGGCTTTGCCGCGCAAATCGCGCACGGCTGTCTTCTCAAACGGCTGAACAATTCCGAAACGCTGCGCGGTCGCCTGAGCCTGTGTCAGGCGCATCATGACGGGCGTGCCATTCTCCACGTCGGCGAGTTGCGACGGTGTGATCGCGCCGGACTGGGTCAGGGCGTACCACTGATCGAAGCCGGTATAGCTGCCGTCCGCCGCCGAGGCTAATCCCGCTTGCGCAAGCTGGCCCATCGGGTTGAGGACACGGTTGCGGGGAGAAAGCAGATTGGTCGCCGGTAAATCCACCCGCCCCGACGCGCGATCGATCTTGATGGCTTCGTGCCACGCCGAGCCGTCGGCGCTGACCTTGAAGTGAAAGTCATCGTCGCCAGCCAACCCAATCTCGGCGCGGCCGGAGTAGTTCGTTTGATAGAGGACGGAGGCGGTGTCGGCCGCCGCGTGTTTGTTGATCTTCTGCTGATGGCCCGCGCCTTCGTTATCGAAAAGGCTCGCCGGGCTTTTAAGCGAGAGACGATTGGTCGAGTCTGCGGCGGCGTTGACGCCGACATGGTCGAGATCGTCGAGTTCGGTGATGTCTCCCGAGCCGCCAGTCCCGCCGCCGCTGAATGCCGCCCAAGCTCCGGCCGAGTAAACGGCGAGTTCGTGATCGTCCGCGACCCACGCGATCCAGCCTTCCTTCGGCTCGTAGAACGCCCAGGCTCCGTCTTGGAACGCAGCGATCTTTTCGCTCTGGCTCGTCCAATCTCCGGTTGCCGCGACGGCGACGAGATAGCGGTTGCCGTCGACGGGGCTCGCGGGGGGCGCGGTCAGCGAGCGACTTTCGACCGACAGTTGCACAAGACAATCAAGCGCTCTGATCGCCTCGTTATGCGTGACGTGCTTCTGCGCCTGAGAGGCCAGGATATAAGGCAGTTCCAAGTTCGGCGTATCGTTCATGTTCCCGCGCAAATATCCGCATCAAAACTCCCAGGCATGAAGATAGGGGCGCGCCGAATGGCGGGGATAAGTTTTTGCGTTTTTATTTTGGTAAGACGCCGGCGCGGCCTCTCGTCGATTGACAGGGATGATGGACCGACTAAACCCGGCAAACACATTTTGGGTCAGGCCCGAATTCCGGGACGAGGACTGCCGCAATGAAATTTCTGCTGACCGGCGCTGCCGGTTTCATCGGCTTCCACACCGCCATGCGCCTCCTGGATCGCGGCGACGAGGTGGTCGGCGTCGATAATCTCAACGGCTATTACGATCCGGACCTCAAGAAGGCTCGCCTCGGAAATCTCGGCGGCCGCAAGGGCTTTTCATTTCTGCATCTCGACATCGCGGAGCGCTCTGCGATGGCAGAGCTGTTTCGCGTTCAGCGCTTTGATAAGGTCATTCATCTCGCGGCGCAGGCGGGCGTGCGTTACGGCATGACCAATCCGCACTCCTACATCGATTCAAACATCGTCGGCACACAGAACGTGCTCGAAGGCTGTCGCCATAACGGCGTGGCGCACCTCGTGATGGCATCGTCGAGTTCGGTCTACGGCGCCAACACGAAGATGCCGTTCAGCGAGCACGACAACGTCGATCATCCGCTGAGCCTCTACGCGGCGACCAAGAAGGCGAACGAGCTTGCGGCACACGCCTACGCGCATCTTTACGGACTGCCGATCACGGCGCTGCGCTTCTTCACGGTTTATGGACCGTGGGGCCGCCCCGATATGGCGTACTTCAGCTTCACGAAGAAAATTCTGGCGGGCGAAGCCATCGACGTTTTCAACGGCGGCGACCACGCGCGGGATTTCACTTACATCGACGATATCGTCGAGGGCGTGCTGCGGACGGCAGATAAAATCGCGGCGCCCGATCCGAACTGGAACAGCAATGCGCCGGCCCCCTCGACGTCTTCCGCACCCTACCGGGTTTACAACATCGGCAACAACAATCCCGTTGCGCTGATGGATTTCATCGCGGCGATCGAGAAGGCCACGGGACGCACAGCGAAGAAAACCTTCCTGCCGATGCAGCCGGGAGATGTTGTGAAGACCTATGCGGATATCGACGATCTCGCCCGAGATGTGGGCTTCCGGCCGTCAACACCGATCGACGACGGCATTTCGCGCTTCGTCTCCTGGTACCGATCGTATTACGGCGTTTGAAATCCCGTCATGCCGCCGAAGGTCGGCATGACGGTGCCGGCTGTCCGCGACTACAGGAACATGCCGCCGGAAACTTCTAGGCGCTGTGCCGTCATCCAGCGGTTCTCGTCGGACAACAGCACGGCGATCATCGGCCCGATGTCGTCCGGCAGGCCGGCGCGGCCCATCGCCGTGATCGACGCCACGAACTTATTGGCCTGCGGATTATCGCGCACGCTGCCGCCGCCAAAATCCGTTTCGATTGCACCCGGCGCCACCACGTTGACGGCGATGCCGCGCGGCCCAAGCTCCTTCGCCATGTAGCGCGTCATGACTTCGATTGCGCCCTTCAAAGAGCCGTATACGGCGTAACCGGGAAGCGCGAAGCGTGCGAGGCCCGATGAAATGTTGACGATACGGCCGCCGTCCTTGATCGATGGCAGAAGCTTCTGCGTCAGGAAGAAGACGCCCTTGAAGTGAATATTGTAGAGGCGGTCGAAATCCTCTTCCTTCATGTCGGTGATGGAACCCGGCGCCGAGATGCCGGCGTTGTTGACGAGGTAATCGAACGTGTCGCGGTCCCAAGTGTCGTTGAGCGCGTGCTTCACCTCGACGGCGAACGCGTCGAACGTCGCGCTCTTTCCGGTGTCGAGTTGGAGCGCCACGGACTTTCGACCCAGCGCCTGGATCTCCGACACGGCTGTATCGGCTTCTGCCCGATTTGAGTGATACGTAATGATCGTGTCGACGCCGTGCTTTGCGAGGCTGACGGCCGTGTTGCGGCCGAGACCGCGACTGCCGCCCGTCACGATAGCGACTTTATTCTTTGAATTAGCAGCGTTTTCCTGTGCCATAATGCGCTCCTGGAGTGATGTTTCGATCTGTAGGATCTAAGCTTCCGAGGCATTTCGCTGAATACCGGAACTCTCGAATTTCTTGCCTATTCCTCCAAAGCGCATTGGACGGCGTCGCTGAATGGCTTATTATTAGGTCGCGCGTTCCGAAGATTTCGGACCTGCCGCAGGATTTCGGAGTTGCACGATGCAAACGGCTTTGATCGACGCCCTCAATGCTTATGCCGATGCGAACGGCGGTGGCGAAGGCGTGTTCATGACGCCGATTCCGGGCTTCGGGTTCATGCGCACAAGCCGCGAAACCCTGCCGCAGCACATCATCTACAAGCCCTCGCTGTGCGTCGTCGTGCAGGGTGAAAAGCAGGTGATGTTCGGCAAGGCGCTGATGACATACCGCGAAGGTCAGGCGCTGATCGTCAACGTCGAGATCCCCGCTATCGGCCGCGTGACGAAAGCCAGCCCGGAAAAGCCGCTTATCGGACTCGTGATCGAGCTGGACACCGACATCATGCGAGAGGTGATGGAAGAGATCGAGACGCCGCCGCCGCCAAACGACGACATCGGTCTTGGGGCTTTCGTCGCCGATTTCGAAGGCCCGCTTGCAGATTGCGTCGTGCGTCTCGTGCGCCTGCTCGCGACTCCGAGGGCGATTGCGGTTCTGCGACCGGCGATCATGCGCGAGATTTCATTCTGGCTGCTGACCGGCTCGCATGGGGCCGAAGTGTGCAAGGTCGTTCTTCCGAACAGCCGCACTCGGCGGCTGTCGGAAGCGATCCAAGTTTTGCGCAACAACTTCTCACATCCCGTCCGCATCGATGAGCTTGCGTCCATCGCGCATATGAGCCCGTCGTCGTTCCATCAGCATTTCAAGACGCTGACATCGATGACGCCGCTGCAATATCAAAAGCAGTTGCGGTTGCTCAGGGCGCGACATTTGATGAGCGACGGCAACATCCACGTTTCGGATGCGGCCTATCAAGTCGGCTATGAAAGCGCATCGCAGTTCAGCCGCGAATATGCGCGCATGTTCGGCACGCCGCCGAAGCGCGATGCGGTCGAACTCAGAGCCGCTCCGTATGAGCCCGCTTTATGACCGCTCCGAGCAGTCACGGCGAGATCGTGGATGCGGTGGAAAACTCCGTGGCTCCCAATCCGTCGCTCGATTTTTCGACCGCCTGCGCCATTGTCGGAGCAGGACCGGCGGGATTGATGCTCGGCCTCATACTGGCGCGGGCGGGCGTCGACGTGACCGTCATCGAGAAGCACGAAGATTTCCTGCGTGATTTTCGCGGCGATACCATCCATCCTTCGACGCTGCAGGTGATGCATGAGCTTGGACTTGCGGACGAGTTTTTGAAACTGCCACACACGGAAGCGCGCACGCTTCATGCCGAGATCGGCGGAAAAGACATCACCATCGCGGATTTCTCGTGGCTGCCGACGAAGAACCGTTTCATCGCCTTCATGCCGCAATGGGAATTTCTCGATTTTGTGGCGCGGGAAGCGAAGCGCTATCCGAACTTCCGTCTGATGATGCGGACGAACGTAACGGATCTTCTGATCGAGAACGGCCATGTCGTCGGTTTGCGCGCGACGTCGCCGGACGGTGCGGTCGCGATCCGCGCGCCGCTCGTCGTCGGCGCCGATGGGCGCAATTCCGTCACGCGCGCGTTGGCGGGTCTCGAAGTCGAAAGTTTCGGCGTCCCGAGCGAAGTGCTTTGGATGAAGCTCTCGCATCTCACCGGCGATCCCGAGCAGGTCATGGGGCATGCAGGGCCGCAGCAGGGTTTCGTCATGATCGACCGGGGCGATTACTGGCAATGCGGATATATCGTTCGCAAAGGAACTTATGCCGACATCAAAGAGGGCGGCATCGAAGCGTTCCGCGCGATGGTCTCGGCCGTCTCGCCGCTGCCCGTAGAACGCGTTGGAGAGATCCGCTCGTTCGACGACGTGCATCTTTTAAGTGTGCGCATCGACCGGCTGAAGCGCTGGTGGCGGCCGGGACTTTTGTGCATCGGCGACGCGGCGCACGCGATGTCGCCGATCGGCGGCGTCGGCGTGAACCTTGCCATTCAGGACGCGGTCGCGGCGGCGAACATTCTCGCGGGTCCATTGAAAGATGGGCAGTTGTCCGAGCGGCATCTGGCGGCCGTCGAGAGGCGCCGCACGTTCCCGACCAAAGCGACGCAAAAACTTCAGTTGATGATGCGGCGCGATAAGCGCAAGCGCGAAGCCAGCGAAGCAACGCGTTCGGGACCTCCCGGCTTCATCAAGGGCATCGCGCGATGGCCGATCCTCGCGCATCTCGCCGGGCGGTTGATCGGCCTCGGCTTCCGGCCCGAGCACGTTCGCCTCAAAACACGACGTTAACCTGCGTCGAATTTCCAGGTATTCGTTATTCGCCGAGGTTTCCTATAATCGGTGAACGTCAATGAGGGCTTACGGGGCTTGGACTCACTCGAATTCAAAACAGACATGGCCTTCACTTATGGCGAGCCGTCGCCGATGGGTCCGGGGATCGTCCGCCTCGTCGCGCCGAACCCGAGCCCTCTGACGTTCAAAGGGACCAATACCTATCTCGTGGGATCGACGTCGCTCGCCGTTATCGATCCTGGTCCGGATAGCGACGACCATCGCAACGCGATCTTGAGCGCCGCGGGCGGACGGCAGATCACGCACATCATCACGACGCACGCGCATCGCGATCACGTCGACGGCGTCGCCAAGCTGCAAGCGGAAACGGGCGCCGTCACCGCCGCCTATCCGCGCGACCCCGAAGCGGCACGGATCGCGCTCGAAAACTCACCGTCGGGACGGTTTTTCGTCGATTACGATTTCTCGCCCGACATGGCGGTTTATGGCGGCGATACCATCACGGGCGACGACTGGGCGCTGACCGCGATCCATACGCCCGGACACGCGCCGGATCATCTCTGCTTCGTGCTCGAAGGCCGCCGCGTCGTGTTCTCCGGCGATCATGTGATGGCCTGGAACACGACCGTGATTGCGCCGCCCGAGGGCCGGATGGCCGATTACGTCGCCTCGCTGGAAATTCTTCTGGATCGCTCCGACGACGTCTTTCTGCCGGGGCATGGCGGCCGCCTCAACAGTCCGCAACGTGCGGTCAGGGCCTATCTCTTGCACCGGAGCTGGCGCGAGAAGTCGGTGCTCGATGCGCTGACGGCGGGCGCCACGACTATTCGTCGAATTGTGCCCCGGGTTTATCGCGACCTCGCGCCCCAGCTGATCCCTGCCGCGACGCTTTCCGTTCAGGCGCACGTCGAATATTTGATCGAGAAAGGTTTGGTCGCTTCCGATCAGCCTTTGACGCCTGACCGCGACCTTTCTCCGCTTTGAGCCGGGCTTTCCTCGCCAACGCCGCTTCCTTGTCGGGGTCGGGAACGGACGCTTCGAAGCGCGACGCGACTTCCTTCAAGATCAGGCGCACGTGCTCGGCATTGCGGCCGAAGTCGTTGCTGCCGTAGCGCGACGCCGAACGCACGTCGATGCGGGAATTCTTGTCGTCTCCCAGAACGCGGATGACGACGTCGTCGACGAGGCCCAAAATCTGCGTGTGCTCGGAAAGCTCGATGAAGCCCGGCGAGTCGTCCTCATCCTCGGGGGGAACTTCGAGCGTCGCTTTCAGCTTCATCTTGCGGATGGCCTGCAGGACAAGCTCGTAGGCTTCGTCGGGCGTGCGCGGAACGACGAGGCTCTTGAGATCGGGATAGTTTTGGCGTTGCAGATCCGCGAACTGATCGCCGGGATAATTGAGCGGATTGGTCTCGGGGCCGCGTTCGTCCTTCGCCTCGGTGAACTCCGGCGGCTCGGCGAAGTCGGTCGTGACGTCATTGATCGCGGGATGACGCAGGCTCATGGCCCAGACGCCAGCCGGAACCGCAAGAAGCCCGAGGGCGACGATGGCACCGCAGAAGACGCGCGCCGCGCCCTGCCGGCCCGTCACCCAAACATCGAGCCCTGCGATCAGCGCCATGGCGAGCGACAGCGCCGCGCCTGCAACGAGCAGATAGGCGATCGTCAGCGCGACCGGCGTCTGCACCAGCGACAGCCGATGCAAACCCGCCGTCACGACGGCTGCGGCAGCGGCAAACAACGCGATGCGGCTCGTCCACATCGCCAGGAACGACGGCGGCTGATCGGCGGCGTAATAGATCCGCGTCGAACGATAGCGATCGCGCATCCGCCTTTTCGCGCGGCGCTCGTCGATGCGATCCGTTACCATCCGAGCCTCAAGCGTTCCCCTTCCCCGGTCTCGTAACCGGACCTCTCCGCCTTCTCTACCCCAAGTCGTGCCTTTTTGTGATCATCTCAGGGATAGAGGCGGGTTTTGTGCCAGGAGTCGCGCGGCGCGTCGCGGCGGAAAACGATACGGTCGTGCAGGCGGAACGGGCGACTCATCCAGAATTCGATTTCTATCGGCACCACGCGGAAGCCCGACCAGTAAGCGGGGCGCGGAATAGCTTCGTCCGGATACTTAGTCTCGAAGTGCTGGACTTTCGCTTCGAGCACATCGCGCGAGGACAATGGCCGCGACTGGTGCGAGGCCCAGGCGCCGATACGGCTCAGGCGTGGCCGCGAGGCGAAATAAGCGTCCGCCTCACCGTGGCCGACGAGCGAAACCGGTCCGCGCACGCGCACCTGCCGTTCCAGGCTCTTCCAATGAAAGAGCAGCGCCGCCTTCGGGTTCGCGAGCAGCTCGCGGCCCTTCGCGCTTTCGAAGTTCGTATAAAAAACGAAGCCGCGATCAGGGCTCTCCGGCGCGTCGACGCTTTTCAGGAGCACGATCCGGACGTCCGGCATGCTGTTGGCGTCGACGGTCGCGAGCGACATCGCGTTCGGGTCGTTCGGCTCCGCGCGCTCGGCTTCGCGCATCCAGGCGTCGAACAACTGGAACGGATCGGCTGCGGCGGAAAAATCCGGCGCGGCTTCCAGCGGGGGGGCATTGTCAGTGTTGCTCATGTTGCGTGCTCAACGCTTGATTTTCATCGCAAACCCGCACTGTCGGGCGACAAGCAGGCTCGTTCTTTAGTCCATATTAACCATACGACGGCAGACTGCTTCGTGTCGCCTCGTTAGGCGGAGTTGAGTTTTTTTCGTCGCGTAAGGGTCAGTTGCGTCATGTCAGCAAATCCGTGTTTATTTCCCTTAGCCGCAGCCGGCGCGACGGCATTTGCGCTGGTTGCGGCCATTTTCGTGCCGTTCAATTATTCCTTGGCCGCCGACCAGAGCCTTGCAGCGACCGCGTGCCCGAAGTGTAGCGCGCTCGCGGTCCAAGCGAAATTGCCCAGCGTCAAGACCGCCAAGATTGTCCTTGATCAGAGCGACGAAGATGCGGCGCTCGAGAGCGTGCAGTTCGCCTTGACGGAAGTCGCGGACGGCTCAAGCTATGTCTGGTATCGCGCCCACGGCCAGCTTTCCGGCGTCGTGAAGCCTGTCTCTTCGTTCAAGGATACGCAAGGCAGCGTGTGCCGTCACGCCGTCGTGATGTTGAGCGTGACCGAATCGACGAAAAGCACCGAAATTGTCGCCTGCCGTTTGCCGACGGGCATCTGGCAGCTCGAATCCTGATTTCCCCAAACGATCCTCTCCCCCCAGACTGATGAAAAAGGCGACCTCCCCCGGGTCGCCTTTTTTTATTGGCGGCTTTTTGTTGGCGCGTGCGACTCCGCTGCGCGGAGCCGGCCGCACGCGCGGGCTTGTGTCTTCGTTCTTCAAAAAATCACGAAGCCGGCGGCGAAGGCGAGGATTGCGGCGAGTGCAAGGCCCAGCGCCAGTTCAAGCCGTGTGTCGCGGACGACGAAGATGAGCGCGGGCAGCACGAAGACCAGCCAGAGCGCGACGATGATCAACGTCACGCTATCGACGGCGATGTTCGTGATGGCGTTGCTGCTCCCCGGCTGATGGAACACCACGAGGTAGAAGATCGCGACCAGCGTCTCGATGGCGACGAGGGTGGCGGTGAGGATGCGGAGGGGAGATGCCTTCGACGTTGCTTCATTCAATGGCTGATCTCCGAATGACTCGTCATGAAACTCGCTGCCCCCCGTTTGCGTTGCCCGGTTAACAACAGCATATGCCGAAATACCCACAAGGTGGCGGCTGCGAATCACGGATGATCGCCCCGATATTTGGGGGCTCAGATGCTGGCTTTTACATCGATATTGCTGACCGCGCTTGCAGCGTTTGCAGGCGCGCCAATTTGGGTAACCCTCTTCGGGGCGGGCGTACTGTTTTCGAGCTCGCTACGCGAGCAGCGAAGATTCGCGGCGAGGTTTACGAACCTCGGCGTTTCCCACGTGCTGACGATGGCGCAATGGCAGAGCGCTGGTCATGCGTTATTGGCGAGTGGGGCGGCGTTTGGATTGGGTATTTTAGTCCGCTTCGCTTATCCTATGGGCTAATTGGACTGAGCGTGTTCAAATTATCTTAGCTTAGCCTTTCATCGGCGACACTTAGGCCTTCCCGCGCTTCGTCCGAATCGACACCTTTATAGACAGCTCGCGCTATCTCCCATTGCGAACGCGCCTGTCGATTTGCGTTAAGCTTTTGCTGCGCGTCGCCGAGGAACATATGCAAATCTGCTTCCTCGACTTGCTCAGCGCCTGTCAGATCAGGGAGTGCCCGGATAGCGTCATCAATCCAATTTTTTGCCCTTAGCGGTCTGCTCGGCGCTCCATACAGGGCTATCCAAGCCTTGGACCGAAGCGCGCGAGAACGCTGGAGCGACTTTAGATCTTTCGCCGTGAGCCTCAGTAGTCGATCAATGTACTTGTCTGCTTCGGCGAATTGACCAAGTTGAACGTGAACGTAGCTTGCATATTCAAGCGCATCTAGATCCTTCGAACTCGCGCTAATTGCTGCTTCGAAGTGGTGAAGTGCTTCGATAAGCTTTGCCCGATCGGTAAAATTTTGATTTTGAACGCTTCCGTTCCTCGAAATCATCATTGCACCTTTAAGCAGATGAGCCGTAGCAAGCTGTTCGCTAACTTTTCTTTGGTGTTGTTTAGATAAATCTACTTGCTTCTCTAATTTCGTTAGCGCTTCGCCCAATTGAAGCTCCACATATCCCAACTGAGGCGGCAGGAAATAACTGCCCCAGCCAAGCTCACGCATTGCTGACCGTAACTCCCCTGTTGCGAAGAAAGGCATTTCGAATGGGCGGGCCGGCCCGGGCCTTTCTATCGTGCGACGGAGTTGATCCCGTGCTCCGCGCAAACGTTTTTCTTCCCTTTCAAGAAAATCCCGTAGGCGATTGAGCAAACGACTTTCTGCGAGGCTAAGTGCGGTAACGATCGCAAAGGTTCCGCTGATGATCGTCACCAACGGTGCCACCAGTTTTGTGGATTGTTCCAGTTTGGTTTGATACCAGCTTGCTAAGCTGCCAAGAGACGCGTTCAGGCTTCGCTCTAAAGATGAGATGACTTCGACGCCCGGTCCCCAATTAAGCCACACGGCGCCCAGTACTAAATAAAGTAGCAAAAATATTCCTAGTTCCCGGAATAGACTTCGCTGCTCGTGCATTTCCAACACCCCCACGCAACATCACTAGCCCGCACCCAATGCGTTAACTATGCGCAGAGCAGATCATCTGTATAGGCCCTGGCGTGCAGATTTGATCCCGCAGTGCAGCGCGCCCGCTCGCTCCCTCCTCCAAAAAAACTTATCCCCGCGCTCGCGGCCGCTTGCATAATCTCCTCGCCCATCCGGTGAAGGGCTCGTGCGCAAGGCGTTGCGTCGGGCTCGGGTGGGGCAGCCCGACCCGGGGCGTGACGCGCGCTTCCGGACAAGGCGAACGGCACGGCTCGCACGGGGTGAGAAACCCGTGTGCGGAGCATCCCGCTGACGTAAAGTGGCCCTGCCGAGACCCTGTTCTCGGTCTGTCACGGAGCGGATCGGTTCCGTACCTTCAAGCTTCACGACCCAGCCGCGGAACCCGTCCGCTTCGTGCTTTCTTGATGGTGCCGGCGACTCCCCTGCAGGGAGCCGGCCGTCGACACATGCGTGTTGGGTCGTTCTTTTGAGATGGCGCGCGGAAACTTCAGCAGTGTCGCAAGACGCCGACGAAAACTAATTCCCGCGCGATGAAGCGTGATAGCCGTGCGCGAAATGCCGGCCGACGTGGCCGCCGGTGAAAGCGTCGGCGATGAACGTCCCGATAACAGTGACGATGACACCGATGATGATCTGAGAAAACCAACCCTGCATGGTCTGACGATGCCCTATCGCAACGGCCGAAATATGAAATGCCCGGCTCCATGAACAGTTGAGCCCAGCACTTTCCGTCGCGCGATCGACGCGCCAAAAAAACGTGATCGGCTGCGTCCGACGACAGACCCGCGCGGTCCTCGTGTGTGCCTTCGAGGCCGCACACGCGGACGCTGTGCATGAATATGCGGGTGCTGCTTGCGGAACGAGACAAGAACGCGTAGTGTACAGACACGATTTGTACTGTGATTGAGCGAGCGATGTACGGCGGTCAGCGTCTCAGGCCGCCACCCTCGCGCACCAGGAAAGGTTTGAGACGGACCCGATGCTCACCGAGAAACAGAAAGACCTCCTCCTCTTCATCCATGGGCGCATGCAGGAACGTGGCGTGCCGCCCTCCTTCGACGAGATGAAAGACGCGCTGGATCTGAGGTCGAAGTCGGGCATTCACCGGCTGATCACGGCGCTGGTCGAACGCGGATTCATTCGCCGCCTGCCGCATCGGGCTCGCGCCATTGAGGTCATCAAGCTGCCGGACAATCAAATGTCGGGGCAGATTGCGGGACAGGGTCCTGGACCAACCGGCGGAAGCGCCGGAGCGACGCCCTCTATGAATGCGCCGCAAAGGGGCTTCCAGCCAAGCGTGATCGAGGGTTCGGGGCCGCCGAGGTCGAGCGTGGCGTCGCCGCCGCCGTCGCATGTGATCGATGCGCGAACCGTGTCGATTCCCGTCATGGGCCGGATCGCTGCCGGTACGCCGATCAGCGCCATACAGAATCATACGCACGACATTGCCGTGCCCCCTGACATCCTGACCAACGGCGAGCATTTCGCGCTTGAGGTCAAAGGCGATTCGATGATCGAAGCCGGCATCCATGACGGCGATACCGTCATCATTCGCCGCTGCAATACGGCCGAGAACGGCGACATCATCGTGGCGCTGGTCGAGGGTGAAGAAGCGACGCTGAAGCGGCTGCGCAAGAAGGGTTCAACGATCGCGCTCGAAGCCGCGAACCCGGAATTCAAGACGCGGATTTTTGGCCCCGATCAGATCGACATCCAGGGGCGGCTCGTCGGACTGATGCGGCGCTACTGACCGTCGATGGCGGCGGCATTGTCGTCCATATCCTGTTCCGTGCCCTCGCCGGGATCGTCCTCGGCGGATGTGCGAGGTGTGGTTTCGGCTTCGGCCGTCTGTGCGACCGGAGCTGCGGGTCCCGGCGTGTCAATAATTTGGGGCTTCGGCAGAACGGGCTGCTTTCGCTCGGGCATCGCGCTCCACGGCCGCTCGCCGCGATGGGCGGCGACGTTCTCCAGACGAACGCGCGGCTCAGGGCTGTCGTCGCTGCTGTCGACATAGAGGGCGTAGGCGCCGTTGCGCCAGCGATCGAAGACGTCGATAACGGATCGCGGAGTAGCACAGTCGTCGGGTTTCGGCATATCGAGCACGAGCACGTCGGCGTTTAAGCAGTCATCCGTTACGGCGGCGGGGTGGCGCGCAACGGCAATGGTCGCGCCTTTGACGTGCGCAATGCATCCGACAGCATCACACGAGAACGTCTCGCCGGCGCTGACGTCGCGCGCGGTGCGACCGTCGCCGTCGTATTCGAGCCAGCGATCGAGATCGTATTTCGAGCCTTTCCCCGGCATGGCGGCAAGCTTTCCCGAGGCGTCGCGCACGGCGACGAGCAAGCCCTTCTGACCGATGAGAACATCGGGGTGCGGCATCCACGGCGCGACGAGGATACCGGCGACAACCAGGGCAGCGCCGAGCATCCGGATGCGTGTCTGCCAAAGCAGGAACCAAAGTCCTCCAATCAACATCAGCACAAACGCAAGCTCGGGAATTGCCGGAATATGGCCGACGGCGCCGGGCAACGCGCCGACCTTGTTGGCGCACCACGTCATGCCTTCGATGCCCCAACCCATCGGCTTCAGCCCGATCCCTTCGAGACCGAACGGCATCAGAGCCATGGCGATGAGGGCGGCCGGCATGACGATAAGGTTGCAGATCGGAATGGCGATCATGTTCCCAAGTACGGCATACTGCTGGCTTTGATGGAAATTATAAGCCGCGAACGGCGCGACGGCGACGCTGGCGATCAGAGTGGACGCGATGATTTCGCCGAAGAATTTCAGGACGTGCATCACCGGATGAGGTTTTGAATCACGACCGAGCAAACGGCTCAGCCATTCGTGCGAGGCGATGAGGGCCGTGACGGCCGCGAACGACATCTGAAACCCTGCGTCGAGCAGGCTTTCGGGATAGACGGCCAGAATAAGGAACGCAGCGAGCGCCACGTTACGCAAAGCCATCGCTGGCCGGTCGAGTAGCATCGCGCCGAAGATGATGAGGATCATCAGCGCTGAACGGACGGTTGCGAATTGCACGCCTGAAATCGCGAGGTAGGCAATGGCGCTCAAGATGCCAAGCACGGCGGCGATCTTCTTGATCGGCATCGTCAGCGCAATCCGGGGAATGGCCGCGAGCAGCAGGCGCAGCGAATAGAATACGGCGCCGGCCGCGATCACCATGTGCAGGCCGGAAATCGACAAAATATGGAAGAGGCCGGAATTCTTGAAGGCCGTGTTGGTATCAGCAGATATGCCGCCGCGCTCGCCCGTAATCAGCGCGAGGGCGATCTCTCCGGTTTCGCCGGGAAGCACTTGACGAACGCGCGCGGCAATGGCCTGGCGAATGTCCTCGATGGTGCGGTGATACCATTGCGAGGCGGTGTTCGGATCGGCATGACTTTCGATCGTCGGGGCGGCAAACGCGTAACCGACGCCGCCGACGGAATCGAACCACGCCGTGCGCGCGTAATCGAACCCGCCGGGAAGTGCAGGCTTCGCGGGCGGCGAGAGGTTCGCCTTGATGCGGATACGGTCGCCGGGCGCTGCGAGCGTCTTCGACGACATCGTGCGAATGCGCACGACGGCAGGCGTCAATCCCGGCGCAAGGCCCGCGATGACCGGGTTCGCAATCGTCAGCCGCTGGCCACGCGGGAGCTTGGCTTCGACCATCGTCACGGTGCCCGTGACTTCGACACTGTGAAGAGCCTTCGCAAGCACGGGAGCGCGCACAGCTTCGACGCGCAGCTTGGTGATAGCAAATCCTGCTCCTGCCAGGATCAGCGCGGTCATCAGCGTTGCGGCAAGCGTGCCGGAGCGCACCGTCAGGCGCAGTATCAGCGCCAAAGCGAGAGGCGCGAACGAGACGACGAGCGCGGGCTCGACCGGCAGCGCGAAATAAGCGGCAATTCCCAGCCCGAGGCAAACCGGCCCCCAAAGGAAGAAGCTCTGCCGTTCCGCCTCGAGCAAAAGGGCGGCGCGGCTCAAGCGATCTTCCGGAAGCGCCGGAAATGCGACGTCCAACCCCCTGGCTTCGACCGACATGCTCCCGCCCATTAGGCGCAGCGATGCGCGCCTCGATGCAAGCCTTGGGAGGCCGGAAGTTCCGCCCCCTTAACTTGTCCCACCTCACATGCTACGAGCGGAGCCTCAATCCCTCAATGGCAGACAGAGCATAAGGTCCAATGGCCGAGACCGTGACACCAAGCGCGCCCATCGTTCGATTTGCACCCTCACCGACCGGATTTCTCCATATCGGCGGCGCGCGCACGGCGCTGTTCAACTGGCTTTACGCGCGCGGCCGCGGAGGAAAATTTCTTTTGCGCATCGAGGATACCGACCGCGAGCGCAACAACGAAGCCGCCGTTGCCGCAATTCTCGACGGGGTCAAATGGCTCGGCCTCGATTGGGACGGCGACGTCGTCTCGCAGTTTTCTCGCGCCGACCGGCATCGTGACGTCGCGAACGAACTTCTGGCGCGCGGCTCGGCCTACTATTGCTATTCCTCGCCTGCCGAGATCGAAGCCGCACGCGAAAAAGCCAAAGCTGAAGGCCGGCCGCAGATTTTCCTGTCGCCATGGCGCGACCGCGATCCGAACGACGCACCGAAGGACGTGAAGCCCGCTGTCCGCCTCAAAGCCGCACGCGAGGGCGAAACGATCGTCAACGATCACGTACAGGGCCGCGTCGCGTTTCCGAACAAGGACCTCGACGACCTGATCATCCTCAGGTCGGACGGCAATCCGACGTACAATCTCGCGGTCGTCGTTGACGATCACGACATGGAAGTCACGCACGTCATTCGCGGCGCCGATCATCTGACGAATTCGGCCCGGCAGACGCAAATCTATCAGGGCATGGACTGGAAAGTGCCGGAATTTGCGCACGTCCCGCTCATTCACGGGGCAGACGGCGCGAAACTTTCGAAGCGCCACGGTGCGCAAGGCGTCGAGGAATATCGCGACATGGGCTATCTGCCCGTTGCGCTGCGCAATTATCTGGTCCGCCTCGGCTGGAGCCACGGCGATGACGAGATCATTTCGACGGATGACCTCATCCGCTGGTTCGACATCGATGACATCAACAAGAGCGCGGCGCGGCTCGATTTCAAGAAGCTCGACGATCTCAATGGCCATTACATTCGCGCGGCAGGGGACGACGAGTTGCAGGCTCATGTGCGCGGGATGCTGCCGCACCTGAACTTCGAGGCGCTTGCCGAAATCGCGCCGGATCCGAAAGTTCCGCCGCGCGCCGATGTCGCGCTCGCACGCGAAGTTCAGCGCCAGATGCCCGGCATCCGCTCGGGAAAAGAACTCGCCGATCTCTTCGCCGCTAAAGGCTGGGAGGCCTTCACGCGCGCCATTCCCTCGCTCAAAGAGCGGTCGAAGACGCTGACGGAACTCGTCAGCGGCGCGCTTTTCATCGTCGCGCAGCGTCCGTTGAAGCTCGAAGACAAAGCGGCAAAGCTGCTCGGGGCCGAGGGACGCGCTTCGAATGCCGAACTGCTCAAGCTGTTGTCGGCGGTATCGGTCGAGGAATGGGCCGCGGCCGCGCTCGAATCCAAGGTTAAGGCTTATGTCGAGGAGAAAGCGCTAAAGCTCGGCAATGTCGCGCAGCCGCTTCGCGCTGCGCTCACCGGGCGGAGCGTTTCACCGCCGGTTTTCGACGTGCTGGACGTGCTCGGCCGAGACGAAAGCTTAGGGCGGATCGCAGACGCCGCAGCTTAACCAACGGCTTGCCCGACTAACGATCTCTTGCCGCACTGCAAAAAATCCGTTAAATCGTGCAATTACCGATTGCTTCCGTGAAGGCCACCGAACGTTCTCCAGGGTCCTTAAGCATCTGGGCCCAACCCGTCGGGGAATGCGATAGTTACTTCAGGCGTCGGTGGTGTCTTCCGGGGCGAGGTGGCGATCATGAACATCCACGACAAAGCGGCGAAGGGCACATCGAAGCCCAGCGCGACATTGACGGTCGACAACAAGCAGGTCGAACTTTCGGTGCGTTCGGGCGTAATCGGCCCCGACGTGATCGACGTCGGCAATCTCTATAAAGAAACCGGCTGTTTCACGTACGATCCGGGCTTTACGTCGACGGCGAATTGTCGAAGCTCGATCACCTACATCGACGGCGACAAGGGCGAACTGCTCTATCGCGGCTATCCGATCGACCAGCTTGCCGAGAACACGAACTTCCTCGCCGTCTGCTACCTGCTGCTTTACGGCGAGCTGCCGAACAACGGCGAATTCATCAACTTCCGCAAGACGATCACGCACCATACGATGGTGCACGAGCAGATGACGCGGTTTTTCACCGGTTACCGGCGCGACGCGCATCCGATGGCCGTCATGGTCGGCACGGTCGGCGCACTATCGTCGTTTTATCATGACTCGACCGACATCAACGATCAGGAGCAGCGCGAGATTGCGAGCCATCGCATGATCGCGAAAATGCCGACGATCGCGGCGATGGCCTACAAATATTCGATCGGGCAGCCCTTCATCTATCCGCGCAACGATCTCGATTACACCTCGAATTTCCTGCAGATGTGCTTCGCTGTTCCGTGCGAGCCCTACATCGTCAATCCGGTCATCTCGCGCGCGCTCGACCGCATCTTCATCTTGCACGCCGACCATGAGCAGAATGCCTCGACCTCGACCGTGCGCCTCGCGGGATCGTCGGGTGCAAACCCGTTCGCCTGCATCTCGGCCGGCATCGCCTGCCTTTGGGGTCCGGCGCACGGCGGCGCGAACGAAGCCGCGCTCAACATGCTGAAAGAGATCGGCACCGTCGACCGTGTCCCAGAGTTCGTGAAGAAGGCGAAAGACAAATCGTCTAGCTTCCGCCTCATGGGCTTCGGCCATCGCGTCTACAAGAACTACGATCCCCGCGCCAAGGTGATGCAGAAGACCTGCCATGAGGTGCTGGACGCGCTCGGCCACAAGGACGATCCGCTGCTGAAGGTGGCGATCGAACTTGAGCGCATAGCGCTTCAAGACGATTACTTCATCGAAAAGAAGCTTTACCCGAACATCGACTTCTATTCCGGCATCACGCTGCGCGCGATGGGCTTCCCGGTCGATATGTTCACGGTGCTGTTCGCCGTGGCGCGCACCGTCGGCTGGATCGCGCAGTGGAAGGAAATGATCGAAGATCCGGAGCAGCGCATCGGCCGTCCGCGCCAGCTCTATATCGGTCAGCCGCGCCGGGATTTCCCCGCCGCCTGATCTTCGGCGATAGACAACACGACGTCGGCCGCCGCCTCGCTTGGACTCGAGGCGGCGAGCCGCAGTTTCTGCGGCGCCAGTGCAAGGCCTTCGAGTTGCGCGGCGCGCGCCGCCGTTTCCCCGAAAAGCGGCTCCAACGCGGCCGCGAGATTTTCGGCGGTGCAGGCTTCCTGCAAATATTCCGGATAGATATTGCGGCCGACGACGAGGTTTGCCAGCACAATGCTCGGCACCTTCAGCAGGAAGCGCAGGTTTGCCATCACTATATCGACTTTGTAAGCGACGACGGACGGCGTTTGCGCGAGCGCCAGTTCGAGCGTGACGGTGCCAGACGCCGCGAGCGCGGCGCGGGCTAGGCGCATCGCCGCGTATTTGTCGTCGCTGTCCACGATGTGCGGACGAACGGTCCATCCGGCTGTTTTCTCGACGATGCGGTCGCGGACGTGACGCACTGCTGGGATGACGACCTCGATCGGCCCGATCGATGCCGATAGCCGAGCGACGGCATCGCCGAAATCGCCGATCAGGCGTTCGACCTCGGACGTGCGGCTGCCGGGAAGAACGAGGAGAACGGGCCGCGCGGGATCGAGGTTCAGGCGCGATGCGAGGCCTTTGGCGTCGGCATTCTGGATTTGGTCGAGCTTCTCGATCAGCGGATGGCCGACGTAGGTGCATGGCGGACCGCCGAGTCGCGCGTGCGCCTCGGGCTCGAACGGCATCAGTGCCAGGATATGATCAACGTAAGGCCGCATTTTCTTGGCGCGTCCCGGACGCCAAGCCCAAACGCTCGGGCTGACGTAATCGACGATTGGGATGTGCGGCGCGCGCTTCCTGATGCGCTTCGCGATCGGATGCGTGAATTCGGGACTATCGATGATGACAACCAGATCCGGCGCGAAGGCAATGGCGGCATCGACGGTCTGATGGACGCGACGGATGATGCGCGGGAGTTTCGGCAGGATCGACATCGGGCCCATGACGGCGACGTCTTCGAGGGGGAAGAGCGAGCTAAAACCCTCGTGCGCCATCTCCTCGCCGCCGACGCCTGCGAACGCAATCGGGTCGGGATGTCGCTTCTTTAGTGCGGCGATCAGCTTGCCGCCGAGCGCGTCTCCGGAATGCTCTCCGGCGACGAGGAAGATCCTCAGCCGTTTCGGTCCTGGTTCCGGGAGCATGTTCCGAGCCTTATCCTGGGCGATGAAGACATTCAGACGGTCTGCGGCGCGCACGGCGCTCCCTTTACCTTCGAAACTAGCATCGGGGATGACGACGCCGATCAGATTTACGTCGCTCACGGCCTGTACCAATGTTTCGTCGAGGCGCTGGCCCTTTCCGATTGCTACAATTCCCTTTCGCTTTCGGTTACTGCCGCGCAAGCTCGCAACGCGGCCGATAACATCGGCTGCCGGTTCCCCAGCACCGACGGAGATTACGCGACCGCCGTCGATGACAACGGCGGAACCGATGCCGAACTCCGACAGCGCCGACAGGATGCCGACCGCGCGCGCCATATCACCGGTCGCTCCCGTCGCGACTGGCACCAATCCGAGGTTCAAGAATTCTCTGTTTGCGCCGGTCGTTCGTGGCGGCGCGGCTCCCTGCGCCTCATTGCGAACGCCAACGATGAAGACGCCCTGCTCCTCCGCTAGGCTGACCATTTCGGCACGCTCGGCCGCGAGAACGTGATCAGCCATCACGGCGATGCCCGCGAGGCCAGCGGCCTGTGCGTTCCGGACGGTATTCGGTCCAATCGCCGGCAAATCGACGCGAAGATCCTGACCGGGTTTCGGTCGTTTGATCAGAACGCCTTGGCGGCCCTGAAAACCGGCCTTGAGGCGAGCGTCGGCCACGCGCTTCAGCATGCGGTCGGTGCCCTCGGCGCCTTCGACGGCCTCGATCTGGCCGTCAGTCACGATCGCCGCTTGCCCGATGTCGAAGCGTCCGAGCGCTGCGATAAGAGAAAAACCGCGGGCGATGTCGGCCGCATCCCTCGGCGACGGAGCGAGGCTGGTGAGGCTGCCTTCGGACACGAGCAACTCGGGCGCGACGTCGCCTACTCCAACCACGCTGAAGCCCTGTCGTTCGAGCACGCCCACAAAGCCGCGGAGAACAGCGTCGTCGCCTCCCGCCTTCAAGAGGCGCAATACGCCAGGCAGTTCGCGGAAAAATGCGAAGTCGGGCCGCGCATTGCGAAAGCTCGGCCGGGCTCCGCCGCCAAGGATGAGAATATCGCGAATTCCGGCGCGCTTGAGCGCGGTTGTCACGCGCCCGAGCTGGGCCCAATTCACGGCCGTGTGCGGAAACGCGTCGAGCGACGCACCCGCGCCGTCGACCATGATGATGTGAACGGTACCACCATGAGCGACGATGCTTTGCGCGACCTCAAGAGGGAGCGAGCCGGCCCCCGCGATCATACCGATGCGCTTGATTGCGTCAGCGCCCATCGCCGGGCTCAGACTTCAGCGCCGTTTTTCGGCGTACACAGCGAGCGTTTACCGCCCTGACGGATGAAGGCCAGGATTTCCTGCACCGATGCGTGGCCGGCGAATTCCTCGGCGACATCGTCCATGCGCTCGATAAGGGTGCCTTCGGCGGCGAAGAGAAGCCGGTAAGCACGGCGAAGATCGTGAATGTCGGTACGCGAAAAGCCGCGCCGCTGCAGTCCGACGATATTGAGGCCCGAGAGATAAGCGCGATTGCCAATCGCCATGCCGTAGGGGATCAGGTCGTTCTCAAGCCCGGACATGCCGCCGACGAAGGCGTGGTGACCGACGCGGGCATATTGGATCACGGCCGCGCCGCCGCCGATGATCGCGAAATCGCCGACGTCGCAGTGTCCCGCGAGCATGACATTGTTCGAGAAGATGACGCCGCTTCCGACGCGGCAGTCGTGGCCGACGTGGCTGTTGGCGAGGAATGCGCAACCGTTGCCGACCGTCGTCACGGAACCGCCGCCGGCCGTACCGGGGTTCATCGTCACGCCTTCGCGAATGATGCAATCGGCGCCGATCGAGAGCGAGCAAGGCTCTCCCTTGTATTTCAAATCCTGCGGCTGATGACCGATGGACGCGAACGGAAAGATGCGCGTGCCGGCGCCGATATCTGTCGTGCCCGCAACGACGACGTGGCTGACGAGCTCGACGCGTTCGCCAAGCTTCACTTCACGCCCGACGACGCACAAAGGCCCTATCTTCACGCCGGCAGAGAGTTCGGCACCATCCTCGACGATGGCGGTCGGGTGGACTTCGACCTCAGCCATTTTGGCTCGCAAATGCGCGCGCATCAGCGCTATCGGCGAGCATGGCGCTGATCTCGGCTTCGGCGACGACCTTGCCGTTGACCTTGGCTTCACCCTTGAACCGCCAGACGCGGCCGCGATTGCGGACCTTCTTCACATGGTAATGAAGCTGATCGCCGGGGAGAACGGGCTTGCGGAACTTAGCGTTGTCGATGCCCATAAAATAAACGAGCTCGGCCTTGTAGTCCTGGCCGACGTTCGAGACGCACAGCGCGCCCGCCGTCTGGGCGAGGCCTTCGATGATCAAGACGCCCGGCATTACCGGGAATTGCGGGAAATGGCCCTGAAAGAAAGGCTCATTGATGGTGACGTTCTTGACGCCGACGCAGCTGTCATCGGCGTCCATGTCGTAGATGCGATCGACGAGCAGAAACGGATAGCGATGCGGCAATAGCTTCATCACGCGATTGATGTCCGCGGTGCCGAGATCCCTGACCGTCGTGGCCTTGCCTTCCATAGTGGTCTGCTCCAAAAAAATTACGATCGGTCGAGCTGGCTCACCGACTTCCAACGGTCAGCTTACGTCCGGCTCCGGCGACCCGTCGTCATACCTGTCTTTGTCGCGCGCGGCGAGCCGTTTGAGCATGGCCTGTTCACGCGCGGTCTCGCGCAGCGGCTTTGCCGGGGTGCCGAAATAGCGAGCCCCCGGCGGCACGTCGTGCGTCGCGTGCGATGACCCGCCGATCTGAGCGCCACTACCGATTTTAATGTGACCGACGGTCCCGGATTGACCGCCCATGACAACAAAATCGCCAAGCTCGGTCGACCCAGAAATGCCGCACATCGAAACGATTATGCAATGCCGACCGATGATGACGTTGTGGCCGATCTGAACGAGATTATCAATTTTCGTGCCCTCGCCGATGATGGTATCCTTAAGGGCGCCACGGTCTATGGTTGTATTGGCTCCTATTTCCACATCATCTTGGATAATGACCCGGCCAATTTGGGGCACTTTGAGGTGCCGGGAATGGCCTATGGCGAAGCCGAAACCGTCCTGACCGATCCTGGTACCCGAATGAATTATGACGCGGTCTCCGACCAGCGCGTGCGTAACGGTCGTAAGCGGACCGATAAAGCAATCCCGTCCGATCGACACGCGTGAACCGATGACAGCGCCTGCGGCAATACGGGTCCCGCTGCCGATCTGGGCCTCGCGGCCGATGACCGCGCCCGGCTCGATGAGCACGCCCTGTTCGAGGCGGGCTGACGGATCGATCGGCGGGGCTCCAGCCTCAGCAACCATCGGCTGCATGGCGGACGGATAAAATAGTGCGAGGGCGCGCGCGAAGCCGTGGTACGGCAGCGGCGTGATCAGCGCCGCGGTTCCCGCAGGCACACGGTCCACAGCCGCAGGAATGACAAGGCAAGCCCCGGCCGCCGTTTTAGCGAGCTGGGCGAAATACTTTTTATTGTCGATGAACGACACATGCGTGGCCATCGCTTCGGAGAGCGGCCGCACATCGTCGATCACGGCATTCGGATTTGCGCCGGCCGAGATTCGCGCGTCTGTTACCGTTGCGACTTCAGACAACGTATATGGCCCGGTGCGTTCAAAAAAACCGGGATGCTCCATGGCGCCGCCTCCGGCACGTCATTGCTACAGATGAATGGTTGGGGACTCTGAATGAACGACCTGAAAGATATTAGCAAGTCCCCGGCCGGGAGTTGCCCATAGCCTTGGCGCCCTATGGACAAAAAAGAGCGGCGCTCATGTTCGCGCCGCCCTTTGTATCCGTCGCATCTTCAAGTTTCGAAGCCTGCGTTCGAGGCGTTCAATCCTAGAACTTAGACTGCGCGCCAAAGCGGAAGACCTGCGTCTGGTCGTAGCTTTCCTTGGTCAGAACCTTGGCGAAGTCCATGCGGAGCGGGCCGACCGGCGAGGCCCACATCAAGCTGGCGCCGACAGACGAGCGGATCGAGTCGCTGTCTTGAAGTGCTCCGGGGTCGTTGGCCAGGGCTTTCTTCGCGCCGCCTGTCGCGTCCCAAAGAGAACCGGCATCGGCGAAGAAGGCGCCGCTGAGGCCGATGTCTTCAGGAACGAACGGCAGCGGGAACCGAACCTCGGCCGTTGCGGCCCAGTATTTCTGACCGCCGAGGGCGTCCTGGTTGGACGAATTCACGTCACGCGGACCGAAGCCGGAGATATCGAAACCGCGAACCGTTTCGCCGCCCTTGAAGAACGAGTCGAGCAGTCGAACGTCTTCTCCGCCCCAGCCTTGGATCACACCGCCGACGGCCCGGCCGACGAAGGTGATCTTTTCGGTGATCGGATAGTAGAAGCGGCCCTCAGCGTTGACGCGCCAGTACTGAGCGTCGCCGCCGAGACCAGCGAAGTCGTTACCGACTTCGATGTAGTAGCCGCGGTTCGGGTTGACCGCGTTGTTGCGCTGGTCGTAGCTGATCGTGGTGCCGATGAGCGACGTCCAATAGCCGCTGTCCTGGCAATTTGTCGATCCGTTTCTAGTCAAGTTGGTATCGCCGCACGCCTCTTTAATCGCCAGCGAAGCGTTGTTCTGAACATCGAAGATCTCGTCGCGGGAAATCGCGTACGACGTCTGCATCCAGAGCTTCTCGGCGATCGGGAAGCCCAGACGAATGTCGCCGCCAGCCTTTCTCTGCTCGAAGCCCGACTGATCGGTGTAGTCGAGCTGCTTGAAGAAGAGGTCGAAGCCTGCCGCCAAGTTACGGTCGAGGAAGCGTGGCTCGGTAAACGAGAAATCGACCTGGGCACGCTGGAAGGATCCCGCAAGTTTCAAGCGAACGTACTGGCCGTTACCGAACAGATTTCGCTCGGAGATCGAAACGTCGCCGATGACGCCTTCACTGGTCGAATAACCGGCGCCGAACGAAAGTTCGCCCGTCGACTGCTCTTCGACAACGACGTCGAGAACGATGCGGTCCGGTGCCGAACCGGGGCGCCGCTTGATATCGACGTTCTTAAACAGACCCAGCGCTTGCAACCGCTTCTTGGCACGATCGATCATCAAGCCGTTGAAGGCGTCGCCTTCCGCTAGGCGGAACTCGCGACGGATCACGAAGTCCTTGGTTCGCGTGTTGCCGATGACGTTGATGCGCTCGATATAGATCCGCGGGCCTTCATCGACGACGTAGGTGATCCCGACGGTATGGTTGGCCGCATTCGGGATCGGACGGGGACGGACGCGCGCGAAGGCGTAGCCCTGGTCAGCGATGTCGAGCGTGAGCTTTTCAGATGTCTTGTCGATCTGGGACGCGTCATAGACCGCGCCGTCCTTCGTCAACAGATCGCCGTTGAGCGTGCTGGTGTCGACACCAGCCAGCGAGCTTTCGATATTGATCGCGCCGAAGGTGTAGGGCTGGCCTTCGTCGATCGCGAACGTGATGATAAAGCCCGTTCCGTCCGGATCGATCTCGGCGTTAGCCGCAGTCACGGACGCGTCCGGATAGCCGTTCTTCAGGTAGTATTGGCGAACAAGCTCGCGGTCGAGATTCATACGATCTGGATCGTAGACCGACGTGCCCTTGAGGAAGTCGAACCAGCCGACCTGCGTCGTGGAGATGACGTCGCGCAGCTGGCTGTCGGGAAAGGCGTGGTTGCCGACGAAGTTGATGCCCTTGACCTTGGTGGCGACGCCTTCGTTGATTTCGAAGACGAGATTCACCCGGTCTTGCTCAAGCTCGATGATCTTCGGCTCGACGCTAGCGGCGAACAGGCCTTGACGGCGGTAGACGTCGAGAATGCGCTGAACGTCGCCTTGAGCCTTAGCGCGCGTAAAGACCGAGCGCGGCTTCAGCTGCACTTCACCGGTCAAGGTTGCGGTGTCGACTTCGCTGTTGCCTTCAAAGGCAACCTGATTGATGACCGGGTTTTCCTTCACGGTCACGATAAGCGTCGAGCCCTTGTAGTCGATCGAAACGTCGGCGAAGAGCCCAGTGGCGAACAGCGCCTTGATCGACGCATCGACCTTCGAAGCGTTGTAGGCATCGCCAGCGTTGAGCTGCAAATAGGAACGCACGGTCTCCGGCTCCACCCGCCGGTTACCGACAACGTTGATGTCCTTGATCACGCTCTGAGCGAACGCTGGACCTGACGTCCAGGTTGCATCCCCCATCGCGACCATCGGCGAGAGGACAAGAAGCGCCACCAAGAGGCGCAGTCCCGCCAAGATGATCTTGAATTTCTGCATACGCGGAATTGCCCCCGTGTGCCGCCGACCCCCAAATTCACATGCGCGCTGTCGGCGGCAGCGACACACTCATGCGTTTTATTTTTTCGTCGTATTTTTATTGTTCGTGTCGTGCGTTTCTTATTGGTGGTGTTCGTCGTGACGTCCCTGACCGCGAAGGCATTCCAACTGACTTCGTTTCGGCCCCCCGAGTCGAAATCATAACATGCTGCGCAGCATACCGCTTTTAACGATTCAGAAAGGCCCCGCAAAGTGGTAAGTTTACGTCACCCCAGCATGATTCTGCTAGATCTCAGCCGGCCCCGGTCAAACGGCGCCAAACATTCATAATGTCGTTGAAATTCACGAAAACCATCAACATCATGAGCAGTGCAAGACCGACCTGAAAGCCCATTTGCTGCAGGCGTTCGCTGGCCGGTTTCCTGCGCACCGCCTCGAAGGCGTAGAACATAAGGTGGCCACCATCGAGGACCGGAATCGGCAGCAAGTTGAGGAAGCCGATATTGGCCGAGATGAAGGCGATCCAGCGCAGCATCGGCTCAAGCCCGAGTTCGGCGACTTTCGCGGTCACTTCGGCCATCATGATCGGGCCGCCCATCTGCTCCGCCGATTGACGGCGGGTGATGATGTCGCCAAGGCCGGCCAAGGTCGCGGTAATGTTGCCATAGGTTTCGCTGACGCCAAGCATTACCGCTTCCGGAATGCTGACGTGGACTGTCCGGACCTTGTCGGGCGAGATCGCGCGCTGGATGCCGATCAGACCGCGGCGGAATGTCCGCCCCATGGTATCCTTCTGCTCGTCGACGTTTGGCGTCGCTTTGAGCACAACGTTCTGGCCGCCGCGATCGACCGTGAACGATAGCTCTTCGCCCGCGCTCGAGCCGACAATGCGCTGCAGATCATCGAAGCGATCAATCTTGCGGCCGTTGATCGCGATAATCGTGTCACCGGCTTTGAAGCCGCCGCGCTCGGCAGGCGAGTTGGCCACCACCGCATCGACCAGCGGGGGCAAAATGTGCAGGCCGACCGTGGCGTTCAGTCCGGAATAGAGCACGATCGCGAGTAGGAAGTTGGCAATTGGACCGGCCGCCACGACGGCGGCGCGGGCGCCGACCGATTTGGAATGAAATGCGCCTGCCCGCTCCGAAGGCTGGAGCTGCTTCTCGCCCCCAAACGACGACGGGTTTTCGTCGTCGATGAATTTCACATAGCCGCCCAAGGGGATCCAGGCGAAGCGCCAGCGGGTGCCGTATTTGTCATAAAACCCATATATTTCAGGGCCAAAGCCGATCGAGAAGGTTTTGACCGTGACGCCGCACCAGCGGGCGACGAGGAAATGTCCGAGCTCGTGGATGAAGACGACGAGGGTCAACACCAGCAGGAACATGATTCCGTACTGCCAAATGCCGCCTGCGAGCGACGCCAAAAAGTCCATAGTTGCGCAGTCCTCGATCGTGATTCGGAATGAAGTCAGCAGTGGAACTTAAGCACGCAGCGCCTCAATAGCCACTAAGTTTCTCGTTAGATATGGAGCGGGCGAGTTCATCGACCGCCAATATATCGTCGAGGCTTTCAGCGGGTCGGATGGCTCCCGTACGCTCGGCTGCCGCAAGCGTATCTTCGACCAGCGCCGCGATATCCAGCAGCTTGATCCGGCGGTCGAGGAAGGCTTTCACGGCGATTTCGTTGGCGGCGTTCAGAACAGCTGGGGCCGTATCGCCACGGCGCATGGCCGCTTTAGCGACGCGAAGGGCGGGAAAGCGATCTTCGTCGGGTGCTTCAAACGTCAATGTCGCGAGGCGGGCGAGATCGAGCTTTTCCGTAGGGGCCGCCATGCGGTCGGGCCAAGCCAAGGCAACGGCGATCGGCGTGCGCATATCGGGCGAGGCCATCTGGGCCAACACCGAACCGTCGACGTAGCTCACCAGACAATGGACGATCGATTGCGGGTGGACGATGCAATCGAGCTTATCCACCGACACGGGGAAGAGATGGAAGGCTTCGATCAGTTCAAGCCCCTTGTTCATCAGGGTTGCGCTATCGATCGTGATCTTGGCGCCCATCGACCAGTTGGGATGCTTCAACGCCTGCTCGGGCGTTGCCGCCGCGATGGCTTCGCGGGTCCAGGAGCGGAATGGGCCGCCGGACGCGGTCAACATGATTTTGTCGATGGATGCGGGGTCGGCTCCGGCCAAGACCTGGAACGCGGCGGAATGTTCGCTGTCGACGGGAAGCAACTCAGCGCCCGAACGCGCGATCGCGGCCGTGAAGACGTGACCGGCAGAAACGAGGCATTCCTTATTTGCCAGCGCAACGCGGGCCCCTTGGGAAGCTGCCGCAAACGTCGGCCGGAGGCCCGCCGCGCCGACGATCGCGGCCATGATGCAATCGGCGGGTTCGAGGGCCGCCTCGACCAGGGCTTCGGCTCCGGCAGCGGTTCGGATCGTGGTTCCGGCGAGCGCGGCGCGAAGCTCGTCCAAACGCGTTTCGTCGCCGATGACGGCAAGCCGGGCGTTATGGCGGCGGGCAAGTGCCGCGAGGTCCTTGGCGTTCGATTGGGCCGTGAGAGCGACGATCTCAAAGCGTTCGGGCGTGTGCGAGACGAGATTGAGCGTGCTCGTACCGATGGATCCGGTCGCGCCCAACACGCTGAGCCGCATGGGCCGCGACGACGTTGAACGCTCGGGCAAACGATACGGCACGCTCGCAGTGACTGCCATCCACTATGATCCGTATAAGAGTGCGCGCGCGGGTGCAAACGCGTCGATTGAGAAGCCGATAAGCGCGGCGGCGATGCTCGCGGTCACGAGACCGTCCATGCGATCCATGAAGCCGCCGTGGCCGGGGATCAAGCCGCCGGAATCTTTTAGGCCGAAATGCCGCTTTAATGCCGACTCCGCCAAATCTCCCCACTGTGCGACTAAGCCAACCGCGAGACCGAGGCTTGCGAGCCAGATTGCGCCGCCGGTGCCGGAAAGGACAGAAAACAGCGCGCCAAGAACTGCGGCTGCGGCGATACCGCCGATTAGGCCCGACCAGGTCTTGTTCGGCGAAACCTCGGGCCAAAGTTTTGGGCCGCCTATGGTTCGGCCGGCGGCGAACGCTGCCACATCGGTCACGGCGACCGCGAGGACAACAAACAGCGTCGCGAGAAATCCGAGCGGCTCGTCGCCTCTCAGCCATCCGAGAGCGACGACCGGAAGCGCCGTGTAGAGCACGCCTGCGCCGGAGAGCCGCGTTCGGTCCGATCCCATCACCAATACCGAGACGGCGACCGCGCCGATGATCGCGGCTACAATCGCCATTCCCGCCATGTCCCACGCTGTCAGAACGGCGGCAGCCAGAACCGCAAGAATATGAACGACCAGTCCGCTATCCGGCATTGGTCCCCTGACGATCCGTCCCCATTCCCAACTCATCGCCGCCGCAACGAAAAATGTCAGTAGTGCGAACGCGCCGGGGCTCCAGTACAGCATCGCGAATGCGATGATGCCTATGGCAACGCCCGAGACGATCCGCAGCCTCAATTCGGGGGGAATAAAATCGAACAGGCCGCCGAGAAACCGCCGCTGACCTTCCGGGTTCTCTGACGGCATGACCAAAACCCTCAGGCCATCGAGCGCTTGGTCAAACCGCCGAAACGACGTTCACGCGAACGGAATTCCGCGATTGCGCCGTCAAACGCCGACTTGTCGAAATCAGGCCAATAGCAGTCAAGAAATACGAATTCGGAATAGGCTGTCTGCCAAAGAAGAAAATTCGAGAGTCGCATCTCTCCCGACGTCCTGATGAGAAGGTCGGGATCGGGAATGCCTGACGTATCGAGCGCATCGGCCATGCATTCGACCGTTATCTCAGACGGGTCGAGCTTGCCGGACGCCACTTGCTCGGCGAGCTTGCGTGCTGCGACGGCAATTTCCGTGCGCGAGCCATAGTTGAAAGCTATGACGAGGGTCAGCTTGCTATTTTTGCGCGTCAGCTCGACGGCTTCGTCGATGAGGGTCATCAGTTCGCTGTCGACATGCGAGCGCTGCCCGATGACCCTGATGCAGACGCCGGCATCGTGCAGCTCGGCGAGATCGCGACGGATGAAACGTTTCATCAAGCCCATAAGATCGTCGATCTCGTCGATCGGACGGTTCCAATTCTCAGATGAGAAGCTGAAGATCGTGAGATACGTGATCTTGAGTTCGATCGCTGCTCGCACGGCGCGGCGGACAGCTTCCACACCTTGACGGTGACCAAGCGCTCTCGGCAATCCGCGTTCGCGCGCCCAACGGCCGTTGCCATCCATGATGATGGCAACATGCCTCGGCGGCGCCGGAAGACCGGACCGCTCGTCGGTAGGCTTTGCTGGTGGCGCCACTGTCGAATGGCCCTCTGGAATTGAGATCTCAAAAACCGTTACACGAATTCAAGCCAGCAAAACGGCCACGGCCATCAAACTTTTTGAATTTCAGCTTCTTTCGCGACGAGAGTGGCGTCAATTTCCTTGATCAGGCGATCGGTGAGCTCCTGAACCTTCTCGGAATTGCCCCGTTGTTCGTCCTGGCTCATTTTGCCGTCTTTCTCAAGTTTCTTCAGTAGATCCATCGCCTCGCGCCGGACGTTGCGAACCGAAACCTTCGCCTGTTCGGCATATTTGTGGGCAAGTTTGACGAATTCCTGACGGCGTTCGGCCGTCAGAGAGGGAATTGGGAGGCGCAGGATCTGGCCGTCCATAATCGGATTGAGGCCGAGATTGGCTTCGCGGATCGCCTTGTCGACGGCAATGACGTTACTGCGGTCCCAAACCTGCACCGAAATCATGCGCGGCTCAGGCACGGACACCGTCGCGACCTGATTGAGCGGCATCCGCGAGCCGTACACCATCACCTGAACGGGATCGAGCAGGTTGGCGCTGGCGCGGCCCGTGCGGAGACCTGAGAACTCGCGCTTCAGAGCATCGAACGAAGAGCGCATGCGCTTTTCAAGCTCTTTGATATCGTGCGTATCCGAAGACATTTCCTATTCCTTCCCGGTGCGTGAAAAGCCCTTGGGCTGCGCCCCGCTCGAGCGCGGCGCAGTGAGGGCTTAAAACGGCCTTCAACCGGTTCCCTCGATGAGGGTCTGGCGAGCTTCGCCGCGCAGCGCCTTCAAGAGATTTCCCGGTTCTTCGATGGAAACCACAATTAGCGGAAGTCCGTTATCGCGGGCAAGAGCTATGGCCGCTCCGTCCATCACTTTGAGATCATTCGCTAAAACTTCAGAATAACTGAGCCGGTCGTAGCGGACCGCATCCTTGTGCTTCTTGGGATCAGCCGAGTAAACGCCATCCACCTGCGTCGCTTTCAGGACGACTTCGCAATTCATTTCGATGCCGCGCAGAACCGCCGCCGTATCGGTCGTGAAGAACGGATTTCCGGTGCCGGCCGCGAATATGACGACCTGTCCCCTGGAAAGGTACGACAAGGCCTTCGGGCGCACGTAGCTTTCGCAAATCGTTTGCATCGGAATGGCCGAGAGCACGCGAGCCGGGACGCCGCGGTGGTCAAGCGAATTCTGGAACGCCAGCGCGTTCATGACCGTCGCGAGCATACCCATGTAATCGGCGGTCGCCCGGTCCATGCCCTTGGCCGCGCCGGACAGGCCGCGGAAAATATTACCGCCGCCGATCACGACGGCGATTTCGGCGCCGGCCGCGACGGCATCGGCGATGTCCTGCGACAGGCGGTCGGCAACGGTCATGTCGATGCCGTAAGCCTGCTTGCCCATCAGGGCTTCGCCGGAGAGCTTCAGCAGCAGCCGCTTGTATTTGAGACCCCGCGCATCCGCCATTCCGTTCACTCCCGATCGGCACGAAAAGCCAAATTGATACGAAAAACCGGCCAGTCGGGTTGACCAGCCGGTGGATACCTAACCTGCTCAGGCGATTCCGGCCAGCGGGTTACCCCGATTGCCGGCCATCACCGTGCTAATCTCAGCGGCCGCCGCTCGCGAGCTTGCGGACTTCCTCGCCAAAATCTTCTTCTTTCTTGTCGATACCTTCGCCGAGGGCGTAGCGAATGAAGCCCGCGACCTTGATCGCAGCTCCGGCGCGGCTCTCGGCTTCCTTGACGGCCTGGGCGACCGTCTTGGTGGTGTCGTGGATGTACTGCTGTTCGAGCAGGCAGTTTTCCTTGGCGAATGCCTTGATGCCGCCCGTGATGATCTTTTCGAGAACCTCGGGCTTCTTGCCCTGGTTCTTTTCGGCAAGGATCGCCTTTTCGCGCTCGATCACTTCGGCGGGAACCGCAGAGATGTCGAGGGCGACGGGACTGGCGGCCGCGACGTGCATCGCGATCATGCGTGCGATCTCGAACAGTGTCGGCTCGTCGCCGGCGCTTTCGAGCGCGACGAGCACGCCGATTTTGCCAAGACCGTCGGCGACGCGGTTGTGGATGTAGTCGGAAACGACGCCTTCCTTGACGGCAACGGCCGCCGTGCGGCGCACCGTCATGTTCTCGCCGATGGTCGCGACGGCTTCCTGAAGCTGTAACTCGACCGTGTTCTTCGTGCCGGGATAGGTCGCGGCCAGAAGTGCATTGAGATCGCCTTTCGCGGCGGGCGCGAGGCTCGCGATGTCACGGACGAGCGTCTGGAATTGTTCGTTGCGGGCAACGAAGTCGGTTTCCGAGTTGACTTCGACCACGGCGCCGACGCGGCCCTTGGCGACGATGCCGATGAGACCATCGGCGGCAATGCGGCCAGACTTCTTCGCAGCTTTCGACAAGCCCTTCGTGCGGAGCCAATCGACAGCCGCTTCGATGTTGCCGCTCGTTTCGGTCAGCGCGGTCTTGCAATCCATCATGCCGGCGCCGGTCATATCGCGCAGCTTTTTCACATCAGCGGCGGTGATCGTCGTCATTCCTGTCACCTATGAGGTTCGAGGCGCCCCGTTGGGCGCCTCATCAATGTTCATTCACGTTCGCGCTTCAAAAGCACGTCAGTTTTGTGTCGAATTCCCAACGCCGTTTAGACGCTGACGGACTCAACGAGCTTCTTGGCCTGGGGCACCCACTCTTCCTTGGCAATCTGGCCCTTGAGCTTCAGCTGCCGGTCGAGCGCCTCGGTATAATCGGCGTCGAGATCGGCGATCTGCCAGAAGTGGTAGACGCCGGCGTCGTTGAGGCGCTGCTCGATCTTGGGCGTGATGCCGGTGATGCGCTTGAGGTCATCGGCCTCACCACGCGGCGCTTCGATGCCTTTGAACGTGACCTTCGGCAGCTCTTCGGCGGGAGGCGCATCGGAGGCGCCGACGTCGACACCAGCCGAACCCTGCGAGCGCTCAAGGCCATCGAGAGCGGCGCGGGCCATCAAATCGCAATAGAGCGTGATGGCGCGGCCGGCGTCGTCGTTGCCGGGAACCGGGAAGTCGATGCCGTCGGGATCGCAGTTCGTATCGACGATCGCAACGATCGGGATGTTGAGCTTGCGGGCTTCCTGGATGGCGATCGATTCCTTGTTGGTATCGATGACGACGAGAAGATCGGGCGTGCCACCCATGTCCTTGATACCGCCCAGCGACTGGTTGAGCTTCTCGCGCTCACGCGTCAGGGTCAGAATTTCCTTCTTCGTGCGGCCCTGCGGATCGGCCAGGATGTCGTCGAGCTGACGGAGGCGGCGGATCGACTGCGAAACCGTCTTCCAGTTGGTCAGCGTGCCGCCGAGCCAACGGTGGTTGATGAAGTACTGGGCGCTGCGCTTGGCTGCTTCGGCGATGCCATCGGATGCCTGGCGCTTCGTTGCGACGAACAATACGCGGCCACCGCCGGCGACCGTGTCGGAGACCTTCAAAAGCGCCTGATGCAACAACGGCACCGTCTGCGTCAGGTCGAGAATGTGGATTTTGTTGCGCGATCCATAGATGAATGGCGCCATCTTGGGGTTCCAGCGGTGAGACTGGTGGCCGAAGTGAACGCCAGCTTCCAATAGCTGACGCATGTTGAAGGCAGGAAGTGCCATCGTAACGTATCCTTTTCCGGTTAGACCTCCGCGAGACTTGAGAAGAGATTTGCAAGCCTTTTCACTGGCTTAACATTTCCCCACCGGAGCGCGACGCGGGGCTTTTCATCCGCATGGCGCATATGTCTCGCGTGTGAGATGGCGGCTATATACGGGGGAACGGGCTTTTGCGCAAGTCGCGACGGGCTACGCTGACTTGTATCGACAGGCCAACCGGCCGTCGCGGCTGCAAAAGCAGAACGCGCCACGCCCCTTCGTAAAGAGGGGAGCTATCGCGCGTTCCATTTATTCTGGGAAATTGATCAGGCTTGCGGCGTGGCACCTGCGATGGGCTTGGAAATGTTGCGGGCCTCGCCGTTGGATTATTTGCACTTCGCGTCGAGCGTCGCGACCGCAGCGTCCATGGCGTTGGCTTCCGGCGAACCGTCCTTGGCATCCTGGCCGGAATCCCAAGCGGCCTCGAAATCTTCGCCGAGCGTCTTGAAGTACCCGTCGATTTGGTCGCCAGCGGCTTCCGCCTTCTTCTCGTCGTCGCCGACCTCGTCCATCGTCTTCGACATGGCGCAGTAGGCTTTGACCTTTGCGGGGTCGGATGCCGCGGCGGTGAGATTCTTCGTGATGTCGGCCGCGCTCAGTTTCGGCGGCTCCTTTTCGTCGTCGGCGGCATAGGCGGCCGGCGCGAGCAGAAAAGTGGCGACCAAGGCGGCGTAGAATTTTGACATGTCTTGCCTCGTTTTTGGCTAGCTTGGGGGTGCGGAGCTATGCACTCAAACTTTGTCGGAAGAAGGCAGCGCCGCAGCGCTACCTTCGACTAAAGCGTAACGTCGACTACCACGTGCGCCAGTAGCAGCGGCGGTGTCCATGACGCCAGCCGCACGTCCACTTGCGATGCTTATAATGGCGGTGACGGTAATAGCGCTTCTTGTAATAGACGTGCTCGACAGCGGTTTTGTCCGCATGAGCGCCAATGCCATTGAGGCCAACGCCAGCGACCCCCGCGTTCGCGGCGCCGGCAGCGGCACCGAGGGTGATGGCGGCAGCTATCGCTGCTGCAATCAAGCTCTTTTTCATTAGAGGCTCCTATCTTGAAAAGACGCGGTCTCTCACGTCTTGAACCCCTAACGCTTAGCCGAAGTAAAAGCCGTCGTTGATGTCGATAAATATTCCGTCGATCAAGTGTAACATTCGTGCACGCAACCGGCGGTTTTAAATTTCGATGATTTCCGCCACAATCGGCAGCGCTTCGATGCGAGTCACCTCACGCGGGGTAACATCGTACCGTCCTGCGAGGACAAATTCCATTTCGCGATTGCGATCTTCGAGCGGCAAGACGATGCGGATTTCGCCGCCACGCGCGCTTGGTCTCAAATATTTGCCGACGTCGGAAACTGGAGCCGCGTTTGCGACCACCGACTTCCTGTCGAGAACGAGCTTCAGATTGCGCGGCACCGCAGACGCGGCCTTGTCGAGTTCCTCGATTGATTGGACACGCATTTTCATCGTCTCGCCATCGCGCTCGGCTTCGACCGAGACGATCACGGGCGTTCCCGGCTCCAAAAGCCCGCGGCTCGCGGCGAGCGTGTCCGAAAAGATGACGGCCTCGAACTGGCCGGTGGCATCCGAGAATGTTGCGAACGCGAACTTGTTGCCTTTCTGAGAGCGGCGCTCACGGGCGGCAATGACGATACCCGCAAGGCGTCCGGCCGTGGCGCCACGTTGAACAAGCAGCTCGAATTCGCTGAACTTCTTGATCCCAAGCTTTTTCAGCACGCGGTCGTACTGGTCGAGCGGATGGCCCGAAAGATAGAAGCCAATGGCCTGGAATTCCTCGGAAAGCTTCTCCATTGCGGTCCACGATGGCGTCGCGCGCAAGACGAGATCGGCAGGTTTTCCGGCGGCGCCGAAGAGATCGGTCGTGCCCTGAGCTTCGTCGGCCGAGCGGCGCTGCGCTGACGCGAGGATGGTATCGGCGTTGGCGGTAACGAGGGCGCGATTGGAATTCAGCGAGTCGAAAGCTCCGCCCTTGGCGAGCGTTTCGACGGCACGTTTGTTGAGGGCCTTGGCATCGACGCGGGAGGCGAAATCGGCCAGCGACTCGTACGGGCCGCTGGAGCTTCTTTCCGAAACAATCGTCTCGACCGCGCTCGCGCCGATATTCTTCAAGGCTGCGAGCGAATAGCGGATGTCGCCGAGCTTGGACTCGCCCGAGGGCGGTTCGACACCGAAATCGACGCCCGAATGATTGACGGATGGCGGCAGCATACGAATGCCGGACTTGCGTGCTTCGGACGCGAACATCGCGAGCTTGTCGGTATTGCCCATATCGAGCGTCATCGACGCCGCAAAGAATTCTTCGCGGAAGTTCGCCTTCAGATAGGCCGTGTGATAGCTGACGAGCGCATAAGCGGCGGCGTGCGATTTGTTGAAACCGTAGCCCGCGAATTTGTCGACGAGCTCGAAAATGTAGATCGCTTCTTCCTTCTTGACGCCCTTAGCCAGCGCGCCTTCGACAAAGCGCGCCTGCTGCTTCGCCATTTCGGCTTTGTCTTTCTTGCCCATCGCCCGGCGCAGCAAGTCGGCTTGCCCGAGCGTGTAGCCGCCCATCACCTGCGCGATCTGAATGACCTGCTCCTGGTAGATGATGACGCCGTAAGTTTCTTTCAGAATGCCTTCGAGCATCGGATTGAGGTAGTCGACGGGCTCTTCACCGTGCTTGCGATTGATGTAGGTCGGGATGTTGTCCATCGGGCCGGGGCGATAGAGCGCCACCATGGCGATGATGTCCTCGAAGCGGTCGGGCTTCAGCCGCTTCAAGCTTTCGCGCATGCCCGTGCTTTCAAGCTGGAACACGCCGGCCGTATCGGCCTTCGCCAGCATCTCGTAGGCCGCTTTGTCGTCGAGCGGCAAACTTGGAAGATCGACCGTTATGCCGCGCACGCGTTTGATGAGCTGCACAGCTTTTTCGAGAACGGTAAGCGTCTTTAGTCCTAAGAAGTCGAACTTCACGAGGCCGGCGGCCTCGACCATCTTCCAGTTGTACTGCGTGATCGGGAAGTTCGATTTCGGATCGCGATAGAGCGGCACCAGCTCTTCGAGCGGGCGGTCGCCGATCACCATGCCGGCAGCGTGAGTCGAGGCGTGGCGGTAAAGGCCTTCGAGCTTTTCGGCGATTTCAAGAAGGCGGGCGACGATGGGTTCGCTGTCGCGTTCTTCCTGAAGTTTCGGCTCGCCGTCGATGGCTTCGCGGAGCGTGACGGGATTAGCCGGGTTGTTCGGCACGAGTTTGCACAGACGGTCGACCTGACCATAGGGCATCTGCAGCACGCGGCCGACGTCACGTAGCACGGCGCGCGCCTGGAGCTTGCCGTGCGTGATGATTTGCGCGACGCGATCATCGCCGTATTTCTTTTGCACGTAGTCGATGACGCGGTCGCGCTTTTCCTGACAGAAGTCGATGTCGAAGTCCGGCATCGAAATACGCTCGGGATTGAGGAAGCGCTCAAACAGCAGCCCGAAGCGCAGAGGATCGAGATCTGTGATCGTCAGCGCGTAGGCGACAAGTGAACCTGCGCCCGAACCGCGACCCGGACCGACCGGCACGCCGTTCGCCTTCGACCACTTGATGAAGTCGGCGACGATGAGGAAGTAGCCGGGGAACTTCATCTGCGTAATGACGTCGAGTTCGTAGGCGAGACGCTTATCGTAATCTTCGACCGTGAAGCCCTCGGAAGGCCCGTGCGCCGCAAGACGGTGCTTCAAGCCTTCGATGGCTTGGTTCTTCAATTCCGCGGCTTCAAGACGGAAATTCTCGATTTCGCTGAGACTATCGTCGCCGGCGATGAAGCGCGGCAAAATGGGTTTTTTTCCTTCCGGACGAAACGCGCAGCGGATCGCGATCTCGACGGTATTCGCCAAGGCCTCCGGCAGATCGGCGAACAGTGTCGCCATTTCATCTTCGGTTTTTAGATAATGCTCGGGACTGGCTCGGCGACGATTGTCTTCAACGACGTAGCGTCCGTCGGCGATGCAAAGAAGCGCATCATGGGCTTCATAGTCGGCGCGGACGGCGAAGTAGCATTCGTTCGTCGCGACGATCGGCAGGCGCCGCGCGTAGGCGAGTTCGAGAAGCTGCGGCTCGACCTCGGCTTCTTCGGGCAGTCCGTGCCGTTGGATTTCAACATAGAGCCGATCGCCGAAGATCTTTTCGAGCGTCTTGAGGCGCTCGGCGGCGTAATCGGGCTGACCGTTGCGGAGCGCCAAGTCGATCGGGCCTTGCGGACCGCCGGTCAGCGCGATCAGCCCCTCGGACAATTCTTCGAGCCGCCCGATCTTGACGTGGGCAGGCTCGTCGTGCGCCGGTTCGAAATTGAGGGCTTTCGACAGCCGCATGAGATTGGCGAAGCCGTCAGCGTTCATGGCGAGGAGCGCGAGCTTACCCGCAGGCTTGACGCGCGGCTCGTTGCTCATGGCGCGTAAGGCCATCGGACCGCTGTCGCGATTATCGCCGAAATCGATATCGAGCGTCGTGCCGGCGATCGGCTGCACGCCCGCGCCCCAGAGCTTCTCGGAAAATTCGAGCGCGCCGAAAAGATTGTTCGTGTCGGTCAAGCCGATGGCCGGAAAGTTCATGGCCGTCGCGAGCTTGGCAAGCTTCGTGATCGGCAACGCGCCTTCAAGCAGCGAATACGCCGAATGCACCTTCAGGTGAATGAATTTGGGTGCGGGCGGAGTGATGCGAATCGGAGCGTTCATGGCTTCATTTTGCGCGCTTTGCCCGCGTCTGTCTCGGCGCAAAGACGCGGGATTAACAAGCTGCTTGCGCTCGAACTTAGGTCAATTCGGCGATCAGCGCGTCTGCGACAGCGAGATTTCGACGAGTTGGCCTTCGTGGACTTGCAGCACGCGGTCCATGCGGGCGGCAAGCTCCATATTGTGGGTCGCGATGAGAGCTGCAACGCCTTGTCGGCGGATGACGTCGATCAACTGCAAGAAAACATGATCGGCGGTGTGGGGATCGAGGTTTCCCGTCGGTTCGTCCGCGAGGAGAAGCCGCGGACCGTTGGCGAGGCCGCGGCAGATGGCAGTTCGCTGCTGCTCGCCGCCCGACAATTCGGCGGGGCGGTGGTCCGCACGCTGCGCGAGGCCGACGCCTGCAAGCAATTCGCGCGCATGAGCTTCCGCTGCCTTGCGGCTCTTACCGAGAATGAGCTGCGGAATGACGACGTTCTCCAGCGCGCTGAATTCGGGGAGCAGCTGGTGGAACTGATAGACGAAGCCGATCTCCTTGCGACGCAGGCGGGTACGTTCGGCTTCGGAGAGTTTCGCGCAATCGTGGCCGTTGACCACAACGCGACCGCTCGACGGAGATTCAAGAAGACCGGTGATGTGGAGCAAGGTCGACTTGCCCGCGCCGGATGGACCGACGAGCGCCACGGCCTGCCCCGGCCAAAGCATGGCGTCGACGCCGCGCAGCACAACGATTTCCTTCTCGCCCTGGCGGAAAGACCTTGTGACGCCCTCAAGGCGCAAAATCGGAGCGAGCGGTGCTGTGGTATCCATTTGTCCTACTCGTACCGCAGGGCTTCGACAGGATCGAGCTTCGACGCTTTCCACGACGGGTAGATCGTCGCGATGACCGACAGCACGAGCGCCATCACGACAATGCCACCGGTTTCGTGGACGTCGATCTCAGCAGGAAGCTTCGTCAGATAATAGACGCTCGGGTCGAACACGGTCGTGCCCGAGACCCACGACACAAAATTCTTGATATGCTCGATATTCCAGCAGAACAGCACGCCGATAGCGAGGCCAGCGAGCGTGCCGACGATGCCGATCGAGGCGCCGGTAATGAGGAAGATGCGCATCACGGCGCCTTTCGTCGCGCCCATCGTTCGCAGAATCGCGATGTCGCGACCCTTGTCTTTCACGAGCATCATCAGGCCCGAGATGATGTTCAGCGCGGCAACGAGGACGATCAACGACAGGATGATGAACATGACGTTGCGCTCAACGGAGAGCACGTTGAAGAACGTCTCGTTGCGCTGGCGCCAATCGTTGACGGCGATCGTCGGGCCGCCGGCATTCTTAATCAGATCGTCGTAGCGATCGACGTCCTCGGGGCTGTCGACGATGACCTCGACGACATCGACTTCACCGGCTTTCGAGAAATACTTCTGCGCTTCGGCAAGCGGCATGAAAATCATCATGCGATCGTATTCCGACATGCCGAGTTCGAAGATCGACGTGATCTGATAGGCCTTCGATCTCGGCGCGGTGCCGAAGGGCGTCGCAGCGCCGCGCGGCGAGACAAGCGTTACTGTGTCGCCGAGACCGACGTGCAATTGGTTCGCGAGCCGCACACCCATTGCAATGCCGCGCTGGTCGTCGAAGCCGTCGAGCGTGCCCGCGCGCATGTTTCCGGATACGAGCTTCAGCGATTTGATGTCACTCTCGCGCAGGCCGCGCACGAGGCCGCCAAGCGCCTGCGAGCTTGAAGAAACCATCACCTGGCCTTCGATCACCGGCATAGCGGTTTTGACGCCCGGCACCTTGCGGACATTTTCAGCGACAGCATCGTAATCCATAAAGCGATCGCCGAGCTTCTGAACGATGACGTGACCGTTGAGGCCCATGATCTTGTCGAAGAGATCGTGGCGGAAGCCGTTCATCACGGCCATGACGATGATCAGCGTCGCGACGCCGAGCATGATGCCGAGAAACGAAAAGCCGGCGATGACGGAGATGAAGCCTTCTTTCCGGCGAGCGCGGAGGTAGCGGCCTGCGATCATCCATTCGAATGCCGAGAACGGTTTGGTTTCGCCGAGCGAATCCCGATCCGAGGGCACCCGAGCAGACAACCCGCCCTGCGCTGAAACCGTCATCGTGGCCTCACTGACGTTTCCCCAATTGCGCGCCGCATCGCAGCTCCCTGTGTCGCAGTTAAGGCCATTTCACCGCATTGCGGCCGTTTTAGTATGCGCGTGCGATTAGCACGTACTCTTTCGCCGGTTCTGCGGTGAAGAGGCACACTCCGGTGGGTGCTTCCTGACCCAACGGCGCATTGCGAATCGTGAGTTTCAGCGCCTTCAGCCGATCCGCGATGCCTTCGAGGACGGCCCCCTCAGGCCGCGACCAAGGAATGCGGACCCAGCCTTTGAAGGCGCCCGCCTCGTCTTCGGCTTCGCCCGGCCCGAAATATTCGGCCAGTTCGTCGAACGACTTGATGTTCGTGACGATGTTCCCGTCGAGTCGCGCCTTGGCCTCGGCGAAAAGTGAAGCCTGGATTTCTTTTAAGAGCCCCGTTGCGCCGGAAACGAACTCGTCGCGCGGCATCGTGCTCGCGATCACTTTGTCGCCGTCGCGCAGGCGGTCGCGGCGCATGAACGTGACGTTACCGCCGCTCGCATCGCGGCCGCCGACCTCAACGATGATGGGCGCGCCACGACGCACCCAGTTCCAGCGCTTCTCCGCCGACTTGACCGGCTTCAGATCGACGAGCGTGCGAATACCGGCTGCCTTCAATTCCTTTTCGATCGAGGCGCAGTATTCGATGAGGATTGCGTCCTCGGGCTTCTCGCGCAGCATCGGAATGATGACGATCTGGCGCGGAGCGATCATGGGCGGCAGGCGCAGACCGTCGTCGTCGCCATGGGTCATGATCACGCCGCCGATAAGGCGCGTCGAGACGCCCCAGCTCGTCGTATGGCAATACGTGAGCTGACCCTGCGCGTTCTGAAATTGAATGTTCTGAGCTTCGGCGAAGTGGGTGCCGAGATAATGCGAGGTGCCGGCCTGCAACGCCTTGCCGTCCTGCATCATCGCTTCAATGGAGTACGTGTTGTCGGCGCCAGGAAACCGTTCGTTCGGGGGCTTTTCTCCGGCTACGACGGGCATCGCGAGAATATCTTCCGCGAAGATGCGGTAGACTTCGAGCATCTTCAGCGTTTCGGCAACCGCATCGTCTCGATCCGCGTGCGCCGTATGGCCTTCCTGCCAGAGGAACTCGGCCGTGCGCAGGAACAGACGCGTGCGCATTTCCCAGCGCACGACGTTGGCCCATTGATTGATCAGCAGCGGCAGGTCGCGATAGCTCTTTATCCAACGCTGAAACGCGTCGCCGATGATCGTCTCGGACGTCGGTCGGACGATCAGCGGCTCTTCGAGCTTTGCGTCTGGATCGACGACCAGCTTGCCGCCCTCGTTCTTGAGGCGATGATGGGTGACGACCGCCATTTCCTTGGCGAAGCCTTCGACGTGCTCGGCTTCCTTGGCGATGAAGCTCATCGGAATGAAGAGCGGAAAATAGCAATTGTCGTGTCCGGTCTCTTTGATGCGGGCATCGAGATCGGCCTGGATGCGCTCCCATACGCCCCAGCCCCACGGCTTGATGATCATGCAGCCGCGGACGGGGCTCGTCTCGGCCATATCGCCGTCGCGAACGACGGCCTGATACCACTCGGGGAAGTTTTCATCGCGGGAAACGGAGAGCGCACGCTTGCTCATCGGGCAGCTCCCAACACGCGGGGCGAAATGTTCGAATGGAATTCGGCAGGAGGCATTGCAAGCTCGCTCGTTGAATCCGCGCGGGCGAGCCGCGCCACATCATATGGCAGCTAAATTGAGCCCCTGCCGAATAGCCGGTAAGCGCGGGGCTGGCAATGGCGGGAGAGCACAATTCCCACACGCGCGTCGGCTCAGGGCCGTGTATTCTCAGAGGTTGGCGATGATCGCATAGACGCCCGCGAACGCCACGATCGCCACGGCGGTATTGACGCAGAACATCTTGAGGAAATTGAACTTGTGAGGCGCGCTTCCCGGCGTGCCGGGGACCACGTCTCCGACCTCGTCCTGGGTATGCGCGAAAAAGGGAAGCACGACGAACAGCGTGATGAACCACATGCAAAAGAACGTTGCCACCGCGACCGACATGCGCATCAGACTGCCCCTAATTTCCTGAGCCGCTGCGGGCGGCCCGGCTCACACCTGTTCCAGCTCGACGAGGGTGCCGCAAAAGTCCTTCGGATGCAGGAACAGCACGGGTTTGCCGTGCGCGCCGATCTTCGGGGTACCGTCACCGAGCACGCGCGCGCCTTGGGCCTTCAACTGGTCGCGCGCGGCAATGATATCATCCACTTCATAGCACACATGATGGATGCCGCCGTCAGGAGATTTTTCGAGGAACTTCGCGATGGGAGAACCTTCGCCGAGCGGCTCCAGAAGCTCAATTTTCGTATTCGGAAGCTCGATGAACACGACCGTTACGCCGTGCTCGGCCTGCACCATCGGTTCGCCGACCTTGGCCCCCAACGCGTTTCGATAGACGCTTGAGGCCTTTTCGAGATCCTTAACCGCGATAGCGACGTGGTTCAGGCGTCCGATCATGCTCCGTTCTCCAGCGCGGTGTTGAGGTTTGGCGAAGCCCTAAGACTTCAAGTTTTGCCATCCACCACGGAGAGCAGCACTTTGACAACGGGCTTCTTGCCCCAGGCTTCGTTAATGGCCGAACGGACTGCCCGCTGGACGGCTTCTTGAACCATACCGCGGTCGCCGCGCCGCTTCGGTGGGATTGAACGGATGGTACCGTCGATGGCATCGAGCACGATCTCGCGCATTGAATCGCCGTCCCGGTCGGCTGCCGGGATGCCCTCAAGCACGACGCCCGGTTCGCCCAGAATCTCGCCGCGCTTCGATAACGCCATCGCGATAACTGCGATGCCGACGAAAGAGAGCTTGCGGCGAGCTTTCACCGGGCCTTCGACGTCCGGCACGATGAGGTTGCCGTCGCGATAGAGGCGGCCGACCGGAGCCTCGCCGATAACGGCTGCAGGCTCGGGCCAGAGCTTCAGGATTTCACCGTCGACCATGGTGAAGGTCTCGCGAGCGCCGCAGGCACGAGCGAGCTTCGCGTGCTCCCTCAGGTGGCGCGCCTCGCCGTGCATCGGAACGGCAATCTTCGGGCGAAGCCACGCATACATATCTTTGAGTTCGTCGCGGCGGGGGTGACCCGTAACGTGCACGAGCGCTTCGGCGTCGGTGATGATCTCGATACCGAGCCTAGCAAGCGCGTTCTGAATGCGCGATACGGCGCGTTCGTTGCCGGGGATAGTGCGGGACGAAAAAATAATGAGATCGCCCTTGTCGAGCGAAATGTCGGGATGTTGGTCCTCGGCAATCCGCGCCGTCGCCGCGCGCGGCTCTCCCTGGCTGCCGGTGCAAAGCACGACGGCCTTATCGCGCGGCAACTCGGAAAAGCGCTGTTGATCGAGATACGTGAAGCTTCGCGGGAGGTAGCCCGTTTCGATCGCGACCTCGATGATCCGGTGCAACGCCCGGCCCGCAACGACCAGCGACCGTCCGGCAGCATGGGTTGCGGCGGCAATTGAAGCAACGCGCGCGACGTTCGACGCAAACAGCGTGACGGCGACGCAGCGCGGCGCATCGGCAATGATCTTTTTCAGGGACTTGGCGACGTCCTCTTCGGAGGCGGAGCGCCCTTCCCGCATGGCGTTCGTCGAATCGCCGACGAGAGCGAGCACGCCTTCGTCGCCCAGCGACTGCAGCTTGGCGGCGTCGTGCGGTCGTCCGACGACGGGGGTCGGATCGAGTTTCCAGTCGCCGGTATGAAACACCAAGCCCGCGGGCGTGCGAATCGCGAGACCGTTCGGCTCGGGGATGGAGTGCGTCAGGCTCACGAATTCGATATCGAACGGGCCGGCCTTGAAGCGGCCGCCGAGAGGTACGTCCGTGATCGGCAACGTCAGAGAACCGCCGAACTCACCGAGCTTCGTCTTCAACATTCCGGATGTGAACGGCGTCGCAAAGATCGGGCATTGCAACGACGGCCAGAGATCGATGACGGCGCCGACGTGATCTTCGTGGGCGTGCGTCAGGACGAGGCCAACGAGGTTTTTCCGCTCGGGCACGATGAAGCGAAGATCAGGCAATATGACGTCGGCGCCGGGCTCGCCCTCGTGGGGGAACGTGACGCCGAGATCGACCATCAGCCACGACCGCGCCTTCGGCGGCCCGAAACCGTAAAGATAGACGTTCATGCCGATCTCACCGAGACCACCGAGCGCCATGAATACGAGTTCGTCTGATTTGAACTTTGCGGGGGACGGGGATGACGTCGGACGTTCGCTCATGAATCCCCATCGCGTGTGACTTCGCCAACCAGGGCGACATCACCGTAGTTGAACTCCCGGACGGTGCCATCGACCTTTGCAAGGAGCGCGCCGGTCGCCGCCAAACCTTGATAGGTCGCCGATACCGGGCCCGTGGTCGTGTTGATCACGATCGGCTCGCCGATCGGGCCGGCACGCTCGATCCAGGCTTCGCGGATTGCACCAAAGTTCTCCCCGGCGTTCCAGCGGTCAAGCCAGAAGAAAATGCGGTCGGACAGCGCCGTCAGCAGGGCGCGCGGTTCCGGCGGCTTGCCGTAATGGGCAAGAGCCGCTGCTTCGCGTCCAATCGCATTCGGGACAGCCACGAGATTTAGTCCAAAACCCAAAATCGCTAAAAAGCCGGAGCCTTCGCGTAACGACGTGCTCTCGACCAAAATTCCACCCGCCTTGGCAAAGCCCATCAAAATGTCGTTCGGCCATTTGAGGCGAAGTTCGGCGCCCGGCGCAAGGTCCATTGTGATGCGAACGGCGTCTAGGACGGAAATTCCGGCGAGAAGTGACAATTGGCCCGCCTTCTCCATCGGTGCGGTGCAACGAAAGGCCAAGCTGGCGTGAAGATTCCCGAGTTGAGATACCCACGTTCGTCCGGAGCGCCCCCTGCCCCCCGTCTGGACGTCCGCAATCACCCACAGGGGAAGCGATTCGCCGGCGAGACCGAGACGCATGGCGTCGGCGTTCGTCGATCCGGTCTCGGCGACGTGGAGAATTCGGGGCAGGATATTTCCGTCCATCGCGGGCTAAAGCGGGTGTGCTGAAACCAGCACCGACGCGGCAGCGGTTGCGGCATCCACAAGAGCGCCGCCGACGAAGGGAAGGACGAAGGCCACGGTGAACGCCGCAGAGAGGGCCATGACAGCGAAGGTCCGGCTTTCGCGCGGCGCGAAGGCTTCCGCCGGTTCATCGAAGAACATGATCTTCACGACGCGAAGATAATAGTAGGCGCCGATCACGCTCGAAATCATGCCGATGACCGCGAGCGGATAGAGCCCAGCCTTGATCGCGGGCAAGAAGACGTACCACTTCGCCCAGAAACCCGCGAGCGGGGGAACACCGGCGAATGAAAACATGAGAAGCCCAAGGATCGTCGCGAACGTCAGATCGGATCTCGCGAGCCCGGCCAGATCGGAAATGTTTTCGACGTAGAGATCGCCGCGCCGCATCGAGAGCACGCAGGCGAACGCGCCGAGCGTCATCGCGACATAGATCGCGAGATAAATAAGAACGCCGCTCGTACCCTCGGGGCTGTTTGCGGCCAATCCGAGCAACGCGAAGCCGACGTGCCCAATAGAAGAATAGGCGAGCAGGCGCTTGATGTTCGTCTGGCCGATGGCCGCGAATGCGCCGAGCGCCATCGACGCGATCGAAAGGAAAATAACGATCTGCTGCCATTGCGGCGCGATGCCCGGGAGCGCGGCCTGCGTGAACCGCAGCAAAAGCGCCATGGCTGCGATTTTCGGTGCGCCGGCAAAGAACGCCGTCACGGGCGTCGGCGCGCCTTGATAAACGTCGGGCGTCCACATGTGGAACGGCACGGCGGCGATCTTGAATGCAAGACCGACGAGAACGAACACCAGGCCGAACGTCAGTCCGATGTTTGACGCCATTTCCGGCATCTTCGCGACGTCAGCGATCGTCGCGTAGCTCGTAGAGCCGGTGACGCCGTAGACCATCGAAGCACCGTACAGCAGCATGCCGGACGACAGCGCGCCGAGAACGAAATATTTGAGGCCTGCTTCGCTCGAACGAACGTCGTCGCGCTTGAAGGCGGCGATGACATAAAGCGCCAGGGATTGCAACTCGAGTCCGAGATAGAGCGCGATCAGGTCGTTAGCCGACACCATCATCAGCATGCCGAGCGTCGCGAGCAGCACTAGCACGGGATATTCAAACAGCAACAGCTTGGCGCGGCCGAAATTGTCTAAGGTCATCAGAAGCGTCAGCGCCGCGCCGACGAGAATCACGATCTTCAGGAAACGCGTGAAGCTGTCCGATACAAACGCGCCACCGAAGACGATCGACGACCCGCTTTGATCAATCGCCGCGATTCCTGCGGCGAGAAGCACGCCGATCGCGAGCCAGGAGACCGTGCGTCCGGCGGCTTCGCCGTTGGGCATGAAAACGCCGATCATCAAAAGCGCAATTGCGCCGAGCGCGAGGATGAGTTCCGGCAATACGACCAGTAGGACCGCGCTATCGATCATTGGTATCCTCGTGTCGTCAGCGAAGCGGCGGCTGTCGCCTGAGCGGACTGGTAGTTCTCGACGAGGTTTTTCACCGAAGTTGCGGTGACATCGAGAACCGGCGACGGGTACACGCCATAGAAGATCGTGAGCAGAATGAGCGGCGCCAAAATCGCGATCTCTCGTGGCGACAGATCGAGAATGCCCTTGAGGTTGGCTTTTTCGAGCGCACCGAAGATGACGCGGCGATAGAGATACAGAGCGTAAGACGCCGACAGGATAACGCCCGAGGTGGCGATGATCGCGACCCAGGTGTTGGCGTGGAAGGCCGCAAGCAGCGTTAGGAATTCGCCGATGAAGCCGCTGGTGCCGGGCAGGCCGATATTGGCCATCGTGAAGACCATAAAGGCGAAGGCGTACTTCGGCATTCGCTCGACGAGGCCGCCGTAGGCTGAGATCTCACGGGTATGCATGCGGTCGTAGATGACGCCGACGCAGAGGAAAAGGGCGGATGAGACGATGCCGTGCGACAGCATCTGGAAGATGGCGCCATCGACGCCCTGTTGGGTCGCCGAGAAGATGCCCATCGTCACGTAGCCCATGTGCGCGACGGACGAATAGGCGATGAGCTTCTTCATGTCTTCCTGAACGAGGGCGACGAGCGACGTGTAGACGATCGCCACGATCGATAGGGTAAAGACGAAGGGCGCGAGATCAGCGGACGCGTTCGGGAACATCGGCAGCGAGAACCGGAGGAAGCCGTAGCCTCCCATCTTCAGAAGGATACCCGCGAGGATGACGGAGCCCGCAGTCGGGGCCTCGACGTGTGCGTCCGGCAGCCACGTATGGAGCGGCCACATCGGCATCTTGACGGCGAAGGACGCGAAAAACGCGATCCAGAGCCACCATTGCATTTCCGGCGGGAACTTCGTCTGCAGAAGCGTCGGGATATCGGTCGTGCCGGCATGCCAGTACATCGCCATCATCGCGAGCAGCATCAGCACGGAGCCAAGGAGCGTGTAGAGGAAGAACTTGAAGCTGGCGTAGACGCGCCGCTTGCCGCCCCAGACGCCGATGATGATGAACATCGGGATGAGACCAGCTTCGAAGAACAGGTAGAACAGAACCATATCGAGCGCGCAGAATACCCCGAGCATCATCGTCTCGAGGATGAGAAACGCGATCATGTATTCCTTCACCCGAACCTGGATCGATTGCCAGCTCGCCAGGATGCAGAGCGGCATCAGGAAGGTCGTCAGGATGACGAACAGCATCGAGATGCCGTCGACCCCCAGCTTGTACTTCAACGATCCGAGCCAAGGGTGTTCCTCGACGAACTGGAAGCCAGCGGTCGAGGTATCGAAGTTGATCCAGACGAGAAGCGACACCGCGAAGGTCACGAGCGTCGTCCAAAGAGCGATCCAGCGCGCGTTGCCCTTCGCTTCCGCGTTGAGCGTCGCGATCAGCAGGGCACCGACAAGCGGCAGGAAGATCGTGACCGAGAGAATGTTGCTCATTTGAGCACCCCGCCGAAGAGCCCGTTGTACGTCAGCCACGTCAGGATGGCGGCGACACCGATCAGCATCGCGAAGGCGTAGTGGTACATGTAGCCGGTTTGCAGCTTGACGACGCGATCCGTGACGCGAACCACGCCCGCTGCGGTGCCGTCGATGGCTCCGTCGATAACGGACCCGTCACCGGCCTTCCAGAGCAGGCGCCCGAGGGCGAACGCAGGCCGGACGAAGATGAAATTGTAGAGTTCGTCGAAGTACCACTTGTTCAAGAGGAACAGGTAAAGCGGCTTCAGTGCGCGTGCCGTCGCCGCCGGTAGCCACGGCGCGCCGATGTAATAGACCCAGGCGATCGCGAAGCCCAAGAGCATCGCGACGAACGAAGAGTAGCTGACCCATTCGGGCACGTCGTGCATTTCGTGCAGGATATGATTGTGTTCGCCGGTGAAGATCGCGGCTCCCCAGAATTCCTTCTGGTCGTGACCGATGAAATAGGAGGTGAAGACGATACCGGCGAAGGCCGCGCCGATCGACAGAACGGCCAGCGGGATCATCATCGTCGGCGGGCTTTCGTGGGCGTGATCATAGGTGTGATGATCGGCGCGGGTCTTGCCGTAGAACGTCAGGAAGACGAGCCGCCAGGAATAGAATGAGGTCATCAGCGCCGCGATGACGAGTGCCCAGAAGGCGTAATTGTTCGGCGTGCCCGCGGCGTAGGATGCCTCAATGATGGCGTCCTTCGAGTAGAAGCCGGCGAAGCCTGTCAGGTGCGGAATGCCGACGCCGGTCAGAGCGAACGTGCCGATCAGCATAGCGGCGAACGTCCACGGAATTTTCGAGCGAAGGCCACCCATCGCGCGCATGTCCTGCTCGTGGTGCATCGCGTGGATGACCGAACCCGCGCCAAGGAACAGCAGCGCCTTGAAGAATGCGTGCGTGAAGAGATGGAAGATGCCCGCGCCGTAAGCGCCGATGCCACACGCCACGAACATATAGCCAAGCTGCGAGCATGTCGAATAGGCGATGACGCGCTTGATGTCGGTTTGCACCAGGCCGACGGTCGCGGCGAAGAAGGCGGTGATCGAGCCGATCAACGTGACAAAGGCCAAGGCATCGGGCGACAGTTCGAAGATCGGCGACAGACGCGCGACCATGAAGACGCCTGCCGTGACCATCGTCGCGGCATGGATCAGCGCCGACACCGGCGTCGGGCCTTCCATGGCGTCGGGCAACCAGGTGTGAAGCAGGAACTGCGCCGACTTGCCCATCGCACCCATGAACAAGAGCAGCGAGATCGTCGTCAGGATGTCGACGTCGTGCCCCGCGAAATTGAAAGTCTTGCCGACAGCTGTCGGCGCAGCAACGAAGAGCGCGTCGAGATTGACCGTGTGAAAGACGTAGAACAGTGCAAAGATGCCGAGCGCGAAGCCGAAGTCGCCGACGCGGTTGACGACGAAGGCCTTGATGGCGGCCGCGCACGCCGACGGCTTGGTGTACCAGAAGCCGATGAGAAGGTAGGACGCGAGGCCGACGCCTTCCCAGCCGAAGAACATCTGCACGAGGTTGCCGCTCGTCACCAGCATGAGCATGGCGAAGGTGAACAACGAGAGATAGGCGAAGAAGCGCGGACGCGAGTCGTCATCGTGCATGTAGCCAATGGAATAGAGATGCACGAGTGACGATACCGTCGTCACGACGACAAGCATAACCGACGTCAGCGTGTCGATCTTCAGCGACCAAGACACGTCGAGTTCGCCCGACGTGATCCAGCGCATCAGCGTGACGTCGTGCGTCTCATGGCCGAGCGCGACCTGAAAGAACACGATCCACGACAGCAGCGCCGCGAGCATCAGGAACGACGTGGTGATGATCTCGCTCGGCCGGGCGCCAATGACGCGACCGAAAAATCCGGCGATGAGCGCGCCCGCGAGCGGTAGAAAAACGATGGCGGCGTAGATCATATGGAGACGTTCCCCTTCGCCCCGTCATGCTCCCCGCGAGCGGGGAGATGGGACAACCCGTAATCCTGGATGACGCAGATCACGATCTCACCCCTTCATCATGTTGATGTCTTCGACCGCGATCGAGCCGCGGTTGCGGAAGTAAACGACCATGATCGCGAGGCCGATGGCGGATTCGGCGGCGGCGACGGTCAATACGAACAGGGCGAAGACCTGGCCGACGAGATCGCCGTTAAAGTGGGAGAACGCGACGAAGTTGATGTTGACCGCCAGCAGCATCAATTCGATCGACAGCAAAATGACGATGACGTTTTTGCGGTTCAGGAAGATGCCGAAGATGCCGAGCGTGAAGAGACACGCCGCGACAACCAGATAGTGTCCAAGACCTATGGTCATTCAGCAGCCTCCGGATGCTTGACGGCGGGCGGAATAACGGAGCCGCCGCTCGGAACCTTGATGACTTCCATCCCGGTCTTCGGGCCGCGCGCGACCTGGGCGCTGATCGACTGGCGCTTGACACCCTCGCGGTGTTTCAAGGTCAAGACGATGGCGCCGATCATCGCGACGAGAAGGATCATCCCGGCGCCCTCGAAGAAGTAGACGTATTTCGTATAGAGGAGTTCACCGAGCGCCTGAGTGTTGGTGATGCCTGAGCTCGCGGGTGGGACGGGCGACGCTGCGTTCGTTGCAGCAGCGACCGTCAAGCCGCGATAACCGACGAGCGCCAAAATCTCAGCGAGCACGATACCGCCGATCAACGCCCCGACTTTCGCGTTCTTGATGAAGCCGGCCTTCAGCTCCGCGAAATCGACGTCGAGCATCATGACGACGAAGAGGAATAGCACCGACACGGCCCCGACGTAGACAACGACAAGCAGCATCGCCAGGAATTCGGCATTGAGCAGCACGAAGAGTCCGGCGGCGTTGAAGAACGCCAAAATCAGGAACAGCACGGCGTGGACTGGGTTCTTGGTCAGGATGACCATAGCGCCCGATGCCACTGCCAGGACCGCAAAGAAATAGAAGAAGAGAGCCGATGCCATAACCGTGCCCTCTACCGATATTTCGCGTCGAGCGCGATGTTCTTCGCGATTTCGCGTTCCCAGCGGTCGCCGTTCGCGAGCAGCTTGTCCTTATCGTAGAACAGTTCTTCGCGCGTTTCGGTCGCGAATTCGAAATTCGGACCTTCGACGATGGCGTCAACCGGGCAGGCTTCCTGACACAGCCCGCAATAGATGCATTTCGTCATGTCGATGTCGTAGCGCGTCGTGCGGCGCGTACCGTCGTTGCGGCGCGGACCTGCTTCGATGGTGATCGCCTGAGCCGGGCAGATCGCCTCGCACAGCTTGCAGGCGATGCAGCGTTCTTCGCCGTTGGGGTACCGGCGCAACGCGTGCTCGCCGCGAAAGCGCGGAGAGAGCGGCCCTTTCTCATACGGATAGTTCAGCGTCTTCTTCGGGGAGAAGAAGTAGCGCATCGTGAGAAAGAAGGCCGAGACGAACTCGGTGAGGAACAGCGATTTTACGCCCTGTGCCAGGTTCATGAGAGGAAGCCTCCGAATTGCAGCACGGCGGCGGTGACGATGACCATGACGAGCGACAGAGGCAGGAACACCTTCCAACCGAGACGCATCAACTGATCGTAGCGATACCGCGGCACCATCGCCTTCACCATGGCGAACATGAAGAAGACCATCACGACTTTAATCAGGAACCAGAGAATTCCGGGAACGGCGTTGAGCGGCCAGATATCGACCGGCGGCAGCCAGCCTCCGAGGAAGAGGATGGTCGTCAGCGCGCACATGGTGGTGATCGCGACGTACTCGCCGAGCATATAAAGCAGGTAGGGCGTCGATGAATATTCGACCATGAAGCCCGCCACGAGTTCCGATTCCGCTTCGACGAGATCGAATGGCGGGCGGTTGGTCTCGGCGAGCGCTGAAATGAAGAAGACGACGAACATCGGAAAGAGCGTCAGCCAGTGCCAATCGAGCAGCGAGTTCGTAAGGCCGAGACGCGTGCCGATGCCGGACTTCTGCGCGTTGACCACGTCCGTGACGTTCAGCGAACCGACGCAAAGAATGACGCAGACGATGACGAAACCGATCGACACTTCATATGAGACCATCTGAGCCGCCGAGCGCAGCGCGCCCATGAACGGATATTTCGAGTTCGACGCCCAGCCGCCCATGATGACGCCGTAGACTCCGAGAGACGAAATCGCGGTGAGGTAGAGGATACCGACATTCATGTCGGAAATGACCCACTTGCCCCAACTGTTCTCATTGACCGGAATGACGGCCCAGGTTGCGAGAGCGAACACCGCCGTGGCGAGCGGCGCCAACAGAAACACGATCTTGTCGGAGCCTGCGGGAATGATCGGCTCTTTCAGGACAAACTTCAAAAGATCGGCGAACGACTGCAAAAGTCCGAATGGTCCGACGACGTTCGGGCCGCGCCGCATCTGCACGGCGGCCCAAACCTTGCGATCCATGAGAAGCAGGAACGCGATGATGATCAGGAGCACGACGAGAACCAGCAGGGAAAAGCCGATCAACGCCAGCAAATTCCAGCCGTAGTCGGTCATGAATGTCTGCAGCGATTCGAGCATGGGTCCCTATTCCGCTGCGTTGAGTTTCTGGTTGCTGGACGATTTCAGCGCGCTCATTCCGGCCATGACGGCTGACGCGCGCGCGACGGCGTTCGTGAGGTAGAAATCAGCGATGGCCGGAGCGAACGGCTCGGACGACGTCTGGCCTGAAAGCTTGGCGAGCGTTTCGAGACCCGAGGCGACGCGCTGCTCGATGGTATCGAGCGCGGCGAGCTGCGGGCTCGCGCGGTACATCGCGGCGCGCAGTTCTTTCAGATTGTCATAGGGAAGCGTCGCGCCCGCACGCTGCGACAAGGCGCGGAGGATCGTCCAATCCTCCTTGGCATTGCCCGGCGGGAACACGGCTTTCGCCGTCTGTTGCGTGCGGCCTTCAGCATTGACGAACGTCGCGCTCTTTTCGGTGTAGGCGGCGCCGGGCAGAATGACGTCGGCACGTTCCGCGCCTTTGTCGCCGTGCGTTCCCTGATAGACGACGAAGGCTGATGGACCGAGATGCGAGAGATCGCATTCGTCGGCGCCGAGAAGATAAAGAAACTCGGTATCAGGTCCGAGGATGCCGGAGATGTCCTTACCGCCCTTGCCCGGCACGAAGCCGAGATCGAGACCGGCGACGCGGGCAGCGGCGGTATGAAGAACGTTGAAGCCGTTCCAACTCGCGTCTTTTCCGGCGGAAGCCGCGAGCAGAATGCGCGCCGCGAGCGAGAGGACGGCGAGGCCGTCGGCGCGCGCGAACGCTCCCTCGCCGACAACGACCATCGGCTTCGCAGCCGCCTTCAGAACATCGGCGAAAGGATGCCGGCCGTTGGCAATGTCCGACAAAGTATCGGGACCGGCGCCGAGATATTCATAGGGATAGGTGAGATCGACTTTTGCACCGACAAGCGCGATTTTTGTCGGGGCCGATCGCCAGCGCTTGCGGATGCGGGCGTTGAGAACCGTCGCTTCGATGCGCGGATTGGCGCCGACCAGCAGAATGGCATCCGCCTGCTCGATGCCTTCGATGCTCGAATTGAAGAGATAGCTGGCGCGGCCGAGCTTCGGATCGAGCTTATCGCCTGCCTGGCGGCAATCAAGCGACGCTGCGCCGAAGCGAGTGAGGAGATCCTTCAGCGCAAACATCTCCTCGGCGCCTGCGAGGTCACCGGCGACGGCGCCGATCTTATCGGCCGTGGCCGCCTTTAACTTTCCGGCGACGAGGTTCAGCGCGTCATCCCAGCTCGCGGCCTCGAAGCGGCCGTTCTTCTTGATGTAGGGCTGATCCAGGCGCTGCGTCTTGAGGCCGTCCGAAACGTGCCGCGTCTTGTCGGAAATCCATTCCTCATTCACGGCGTCGTTGTTGCGCGGAAGGATGCGCATGACCGCCGCGCCGCGCACGTCTGCGACGACGGAGGACCCGACAGCGTCCATTACGTCGATCGTCTCGACGGCTTCCATTTCCCAGGGGCGGGCGCTGAAGGCCCACGGCCGGTGGGTCAGGGCGCCGACCGGGCAGAGATCGACGGCGTTGGCGCTCATCTCCGACATGATACCGTGTTCGAGATAGGTGGTGATTTCGGCATCTTCGCCGCGGCCGATCAGGCCGAGTTCTTCGACGCCCGCGACTTCGGTCATGTAGCGGACGCAGCGCGTGCAGTGGATGCACCGCGTCATCATGGTCTTGATCAGCGGGCCGATGTGCTTCTCTTCGACGGCGCGCTTGTTCTCGTGGTAGCGCGAACCGCCGACGCCGAACGCCATCGCCTGGTCTTGCAGGTCGCATTCGCCGCCCTGATCGCAGATCGGGCAATCCAGCGGGTGATTGATGAGGAGGAACTCCATCACCCCTTCCCGCGCCTTCTTGACCATCGGAGACGAGGTGCTGACGATCTTCGCCGAACCATCCTTGTTCGGCGGTAGATCGTTGACCAGCATCGCGCAGGACGCGACCGGCTTCGGAGAGCCCTGCACCTCGACGAGGCACATGCGGCAGTTACCGGCGATCGACAGACGCTCGTGATAGCAAAAGCGGGGAATGACAGAACCCGCCAACTCGCAAGCGTGCATCAAGGTCGTGCCGTCTTCGACCTCGATCGGTGTGCCGTCGACGATGAGTTGCTTTGGCATCGCTCTTATCCGCCGCCTATTCCGCTGCCACGCGCGTGTGTTTCGCCTGATAATCGTCGATGCGCTGCTCGATCACTGGGCGGAAGTTCTTGATCAGGCCCTGGATAGGCCAAGCCGCCGCGTCGCCCAGCGCGCAGATGGTGTGCCCCTCGACCTGCTTCGTGACATCGAGAAGCAAATCGATCTCGCGCTTTTCGGCTTCGCCGCGCTCCATGCGTTCGAGCACGCGCCACATCCAGCCGGTGCCTTCGCGGCAGGGTGTGCACTGGCCGCAACTCTCATGCTTATAGAAGTACGCGAGGCGGCGGATGGCGCCGATGATGTCCGTCGATTTGTCCATGACGATTATGGCGGCGGTGCCGAGACCCGAGCCGAGCTTGCCGAGGGCGTCGAAATCCATCGTCACGGCTTCGGCCTGCTCGGCCGTAATACAGCGAACGGACGAGCCGCCGGGAATGACGGCAAGCAGATTATCCCAGCCGCCGCGAATGCCGCCGCAGTGCTTGTCGATCAGCTCTTTGAGCGGAATGCCCATTTCTTCTTCGACGACGCACGGCCGCTCGACGTGGCCCGAAATTTGGAAAAGTTTGGTGCCCGTGTTGTTCGGCTTTCCGAGCGCCGCGAACCACGCCGATCCGCGCCGAAGGATTTCCCCGGCGACGGCTATGCTTTCGACGTTGTTGATGGTCGTCGGCGCACCGTAGAGGCCGACGTTCGCTGGAAATGGTGGCTTGAGGCGCGGCTGGCCTTTCTTGCCTTCGAGGCTTTCGAGCATCGCCGTCTCTTCGCCGCAAATGTACGCGCCGGCGCCGTGATGGACGTAGAGGTCGAAGTCCCAGCCGTGGATGTTGTTCTTGCCGATGAGCTTGGCAGCATAGGCTTCATCGACGGCGCGCTGAAGCGCCTCGCGCTCGCGGATGTATTCGCCGCGCACGTAGACGTAGCTCGTGTGGGCACGCATCGCGAACGACGCGAGCAACGCGCCTTCAATAAGAAGATGCGCGTCGTGACGGAGAATTTCGCGGTCCTTGCAGGAACCAGGCTCCGACTCGTCGGCGTTGATGACGAGGTAGCTCGGCCGCGCATCGGCCTTGGGCATGAACGACCACTTGAGACCCGTCGGGAAGCCAGCGCCACCGCGTCCACGCAGGCCCGACTTCTTCATCTCGTCGATGATGTAATCGTGGCCCTTGTCGATAAAGAATTTCGTGCCGTCCCACACACCTCGGCTCTGCGCGCCCTTGAGGCTCACATCGTGAAAGCCGTAGATGTTGCGGAAAATCCGGTCGCGATCATGCAACATGCGCGCTACCCCTTCGGCCTTTCGCCGGCTTTACTGTCCGGACGCCATCCCGAGGCAAGCTTCTGCGCCTGCTCGATCCACTTGTCACGCGTAACGCGACCCTTGAACCCGTCAAGTTGACTTTCGAACCATGTAATATTTTCTGGCGTCCACTTGGCGATCTGATCGAAATGCCAGATCCCCATCGCGTGGAGCTTCTCGGCCATCTTATCGGCGACACCCCAGATGAGCGAGAGATCGTCGGCGGCGCCGCCACGCGGTTCCTTCAAGAGTTCGGGCAAGAGTTCGGGTTCGTCGGTCGCGTCGGAAACGGCCGATGCTGCTGCCGCGGCCGCGATCGCCCGGTCGCGGATCATGTCCGACTTGATCTTGCTGAGTTCGCCTGCGGAGAGCGGCTTGCCGTCGCCGCGCGCCTCAAGCTCCTTGACGAGACCGGCATTCGCCATCGCGGTCAACGCTGCGGGATGGATAGGCGGTGCGCCGGTCGGCGCGTTGGCGGGCGAAGCCGGCGATGTACCGGTCGCGACCTGCTCCTTGTGCGCCGGCGACGCAAGAGCGGATGGCGGCGCGGTTTCTTGCGCCTTGTCGAGCGAAGTGTCGGACGTTTCCTCGAAGCGCTTTTTCCAGGCGCCAATCGTCGAACCATCGTACAGCGTCGGATCGGTCAGAGAGGTCGGCCCGGTAATCGGGCACGACGCGGTGCGGCCGATCTGCGAGCCGGGCGTTGGCTTCCGATCGGCAAGAAAACCGTCGAGGATCGCGTTCAGCTGCTCGGGCGTCAGATCTTCGAAGGTATCCTTATTGACCTGCACGACTGGGGCGTTGGCGCAGACGCCGATACATTCAACCTCTTCCCACGACAGGGTGCCGTCGGCGTTGGTTTCGTGGGCGTGACCGTTGATGCGATCCTTGCAAACAGCGACGAGATCGCCTGAACCACGCAGCATGCACGGCGTCGTGCCGCAAACCTGGATATGGGCCTTGCTGCCGACCGGCGACAACTGGAACATCGTGTAGAATGTCGCGACTTCCATGCCGCGAATGTGGGCCATATCCAGCATATCGCAGACCAGCCTGATCGCCGGTTCAGGAAGCCAGCCGCCGGCTTGCTCCTGCGCCCGCCATAGCAGCGGGAGGATGGCTGATGCCTGCTTGCCTTCGGGATACTTGGCGATCGTCTCGCGCGCCCACCCGAGATTCTCGGCAGTGAAAACGAATTGGGCAGGTTGCTCAGGATTCAGTCGGCGAACGGCCATTCACGGCTCCCTCGAACATCAATCCTATGCCGCCGAAATATAACGAGCGAACGGCAGATGAGACCGCTTGCCCGAGTTATTCCGCGCCGTTCCAGGCAGCGACATTAACTCTCTCTTGCTTATGCGGTCCAGTACGAGGATCGCGCGAGCAAAGCAAGCATTTGTCGATCTGTCACACGTGACAAGTCGTGATCGTCATCAGCGTTCAGGTGCGACGATACGCGCGGCCCATCAGGGAGCGGTCGTTGGAGGAGACGTCGAGGACTCCGACGGCAGAATTCCGCGCCGCTGCAGCGTCTCCGTCGGCTTCTCCGTCGCCCATCTGCGCTCAGAAAAGCCGAGCGGCACGGCGAGCCAACCGAGCAGCAAAAGGAACGTCGCGATCGGCGCCAGGAATAGCGAGATCTGAGAGCCGACGCGGAGGAAGCCCGTCCAGAGAGCCGCAAACAGAAGTCCCAGCACTATGATCACCCATCCGCCGTCGTCGGCGCCACGCGCGGTCGCAAACAACAGCGCGGAGAAGAGCCCGAAGAGGCCGATAAGAACTGGGACGAACGGAAGATCGGCCTGAAGCGCTCCCATGGGCCAAGCTCGCGTTCGCGCGAACAGCCGGTAGGTCGCGAGGCTCAAGCTCCATCCGAGCGCCGCAATCGCCAGCAGAAAGAGGTTGTCGACCATCGGGGCTGCACCGGGAAGCATAACGCGCTCCTTCTTTCTCTCCGCTTCAAACGCTGTTCCAATCTGCCAGGGCTTTGCGGCCGGCGCCAGCCGTACCTTCGCAATCTCGAAATCATTGGTTTTCGGATCGCGCCTTCAGTTCGTCATTCATGGCGCGAAAACCGCGTTGCGTTGCCTCGAGAATGCTCCCGAAAATCGGCACCAAAAGCCCGGAAAACGCTTCCGACTGCGTGAAGCGCGTGCCGGAGGCTTCTTCGGCCAGCGCAAAACGATGTTCGCCCGCGAAGAGCCCGGGAATCGGGAGCGCGCCGCGCCAACCGAAGCCACGCTCGGCCACGAGTTCAATCACAACTGGCTTGAACGTCTGAGGCTTGCTGCCGGGCGGGGCGATGACAACTTCCAAGCTGGCCCCAACCCGCTTTTCGCCCGAGAGACTGCGGATGAAGGGATTCCATGATGGATAGGCAGCGAAGTCCATCAGGACCGACCAAACGCGCGATGGAGGCGCCTTGATCAGCACAGACGTCTCGATCACACGGGCCATGACGCGTTAGCGATCGATTTCACCGAAGACGATATCGAGCGAGCCGAGGATCGCCGAGACGTCGGCCAGCATGTGACCGCGATTGATGTGATCCATGGCGGCCAAATGCGGAAAGCCCGGTGCGCGAATTTTGCAGCGATATGGTTTGTTCGAGCCGTCGGCGACCAGATAAACGCCGAATTCGCCCTTTGGCGCTTCGACCGCGGCGTAGACTTCGCCCGGCGGCACATGAACGCCTTCGGTGTAGAGTTTGAAGTGATGGATCAGCGCCTCCATCGAGCGCTTCATCTCGCCGCGCGTCGGGGGAACGACCTTCTTGTTCTGGGCGACATGCGGGCCTTGCCCGCCCGCCGACTTCAGCAGCTCGCAGCACTGCTTCATGATCTTGGTCGCTTCGCGCATTTCCTGCATGCGGATGAGATAGCGATCGTAGCAGTCGCCGTTCTTGCCGATCGGAATATCGAAATCGAGTTCGGCGTAGCACTCGTAGGGTTGCGATTTGCGCAGATCCCAGGCGGCGCCTGAACCGCGCACCATCACTCCGGAAAAGCCCCATGCGAAAGCTTCTTCGAGCGAGACGACGCCGATGTCGACGTTGCGCTGCTTGAAAATTCTATTCTCGGTCAGCAGGCCATCGATATCGTCGACGACCTTCAGGAAGGGATCGCACCATGCGTAAATGTCGTCGATCAACTTCTCGGGCAGATCCTGGTGGACACCGCCCATGCGGAAATATTTGGCGTGCATCCGCGAGCCCGACGCGCGCTCGTAAAAGACCATGAGCTTTTCGCGCTCTTCGAAGCCCCAGAGAGGCGGCGTCAAAGCGCCGACGTCCATCGCCTGCGTGGTGACGTTCAAGAGATGCGAGAGCAGGCGCCCGATCTCGGAATAGAGCACGCGGATGAGCTGGCCGCGGCGCGGAACCTCAAGGCCGAGGAGCTTTTCGGCGGCCAAGCAGAACGAATGCTCCTGGTTCATCGGAGCGACGTAATCGAGGCGGTCGAAATAGCCGATCGCCTGCATATAGGTTTTATGCTCGATGAGCTTCTCGGTGCCGCGATGAAGCAGGCCGATGTGCGGGTCGACGCGCTCGACGACCTCGCCGTCAAGTTCGAGCACGAGTCGAAGCACGCCGTGTGCCGCCGGGTGCTGCGGCCCGAAGTTGATATTGAAGTTGCGGATCTCGGTCTCGGCCATGTTCAAACGGTCCCGCGCGTAATGGGTGCAAGCCTGGCGATCTTCGCCTTTTCGTTGACCCGCTGCTCGAACTTTTCCCAGTTGACGACCATACGCTGATGCTCGCCTTCGCCAATCAGATCCATACCGTCATGGGCTTTGACATGAAAATACAATCGGCGGCCAGCGACTTTTGTGCACTCGGCATCAACCGTCACCGTTTGACCGGGGACTGTGGCCGCGAGGTGTGAGACGTTGATGTGAATGCCGAGCGACCCCTCCCCGTCATCCAGGTGAGGCGTAAGAATGTGGAGGCACGTCCATTCCATGAGCCCGACCATGAAGCCGGTGGCGAACACTGTCGGCATGAGTTGGAATTCGTGTGCCTCGGGGTAGAGCTGCGGCACGGTCTTGGTCGCGGGGATACGATAGGCGAATTGCGTCTTCGCGCCGGGTTGGAGCGTGTTTTTCATGCTCGACGCCTCACAGCCTGTCTTTCAGGTTGCGCGTCGTAATATAGAGGCTGGCCGCCGTTCCAGCCACGGCAAAGATGCCGATGAAAAAGTTCCAGAAATGCGGCTCCGAGACACGGTCGAACCAAGCGTAAAAAAGTTCGGCCAGCGCGGAGGCGACGACGGCCCCCAATGGAACGACGATGGTGCCATAAGGCAGGAAGCGGCAGATGACGCCAAGCGCCAGCCCGATGAGCGCCCGTGGCCAGTCGATGATGAAGGCCACGATCATGGTCGTTGCGGCGACGGCGACGCTTAGCTCCAACTCCATTGCTACGTGGGTCCTATGCATCACTGCCATTTCGAACCTCCGATGCATTTTTTTGCCGGACGCTGGCAAAAACGAGGCTCGACCCGAACATCGACAAACGCAAGATCCGGTTCTGACCTGGAAGCTTCAAGAAACGCTGCCGATCGACTGGATGACAAGACAAGACCAACGAACATTTAATGCGAAACATCAGATGCGGGATTTATGACTTCGCACCGGCTTTGTCGTCGCCCGGGAGAACGTTAGTCGGACCTTCCCATGGGCTTTCGAAATCGAAATCGCGGAATTCCTGGGTGAGCTTTACGGGCTCATAGACGACGCGTTTCTTTTCGTCGTCGTATCGGACTTCGACATAACCCGTCAGCGGGAAATCCTTCCGCAGCGGATGGCCCTGAAAGCCGTAGTCGGTCAGGATCCGGCGGAGGTCGGGGTGGCCTGTGAACCGGATGCCATACAGATCGTAGGCCTCCCGCTCATACCAATTGGCGGCCGGAAACACGTCGTTGACGCTTGCGACCGGCGTCGCCTCGTCCGTCGAGATCTTGACCCTGAGCCGCTGATTGAGGCGCGGCGACAACAGATGGTAGACGACATCGAAGCGCTCGGCGCGCTCAGGGTAATCGACCCCGCAAATATCGATCAGGATTTCGAAAAGGCATTTCGGATCGTCGCGCAGCTTGGTCAGCACGTCGATAATATTTTCGCGGGCGACCGTGATCGTCAATTCATCGTAGGCGACGGCCGCGCGGCGCAGGGCGTCGCCCGCAACCGATTTCGCGGCATCCTGCAACGCGGTCAAATCCGTCATCGGCCGACAAACTCCCGAGACGACCGGCGACGCCGGCCTTGGCGACTTTCAATTGTGCCTAGCGTTCGATGGTGCCGGTACGGCGTATCTTCCGCTGCAGCAAGAGAATTCCGTAAAGCAACGCCTCGGCGGTCGGCGGGCAGCCAGGCACATAGACGTCGACCGGCACAATGCGATCGCAGCCACGGACGACGGCATAGGAATAATGATAGTAGCCGCCGCCATTGGCGCAGCTTCCCATCGAAATGACGTACCGCGGCTCGGGCATCTGGTCGTAGACCTTGCGGAGCGCGGGAGCCATTTTGTTCGTCAACGTGCCGGCAACGATCATCACGTCCGACTGCCGGGGCGAGGCGCGCGGAGCGAAACCGAAACGCTCGACGTCATAGCGCGGCATCGATGTGTGCATCATCTCGACGGCGCAGCACGCCAGGCCGAACGTCATCCACATGAGCGAGCCGGTGCGCGCCCAGTTGATTAAATCGTCGACGGTCGTGACGATAAAGCCCTTGTCGGCGAGTTCGTTCGAGACGTCGGTAAAGAACGGATCGGCGGCAGTTGCGCGTGTCGCGGCGGCACCCTCGCGAACGCGGTCGAAGGTGCGATCAAAGATAAGGCCCGGCAGCCCGTCGTCCTTGACGATCACTCCCATTCCAGCGCGCCCTTCTTCCATTCGTAGATGAAGCCGATGGTCAAGACGCCGAGGAAGACCATCATGGACCAAAAGCCGAAAACGCCGATACTTTTCAAGGCGACGGCCCACGGAAAGAGGAACGCGATTTCGAGGTCGAAGATGATGAAGAGGATCGATACGAGGTAGAACCGTACGTCGAACTTCATGCGAGCGTCGTCGAAGGCGTTGAAGCCGCATTCGTAGGCCGACACCTTCTCAGGGTCAGGATTTCGAACGGCAACGAGGAAGGGCGCGATCATGAGCGCGGCTCCGATGAGCAACGCTACGCCGATGAAAATCGCGATCGGCAAATATTGCGTAGTCAGATCCATCATTGCAGTGCGTCCGCTTGCACGAGAGTCCGAGCGCTTTTGTCGCCGTCCGGTGTTAACCTACGCCGTCTTGCGGCGCAACACCCCTTGCCGGGCCGCCAGCGCATTTCGTTCTCTATCACTCTGACGCGAGATGGATATTGCCCATCGGCCCGACGGCAATCTGTCACATTGGGGGCGAGCGTGCGTGGTCGCTTTCGCTGGCCGAGCTTGAGGCGAGAAAAGTTGCATCGGCTTTACCGGCGTAGGGTTGTTTGCTCGGTTTCACGGCCCGTCGATTTCACCGAAATGGAGAGAAGCGTTTCTCTCGAATTCGCCGCGTTATTTTCGGTGCGTTTGAAATAACTCTCAACGGCGCGCATTCACATTCCAAATGCAGCATTTCTTCACCGTGATAGCTATTCGATGAGCATTTTTCTTCCATCAAATAGACGTGCCACAATGAGAAGACGTGTTCAGGAGCCATTCACGGTCCAGGGCGTTATCTGATTGAAGTTCTCCAGGGAGAAATCCTCATGAAAGCTTTTGTTTTCGCACTGTCTGCGCTCGCCGTTGTTGGCCTCGTCCCAGTTGCGGCGCAGGCCGCCGACCTCGATGGATACAACGGAGGCTATATCGATCGCGGCCCTGTGGTCGAAGGTCCGCCGGTTTCGCGTCGCTATTACGATGATTACGATGCTCCGGCCGTCGCTTATTACGCTCCGCGGTTCTATCGGCCTTATCCCTATTATGCTGGGTATTACCCCTATCGCCACGGCTACTGGGGCCGGCCATATTGGCGCGGACGTTATTGGGGCGGGCGCCCGTATGGCGGATATCGCGGGCATTGGGGCGGCCATCGCGGCTGGAGATGACATCATCTTCGGATGCCCGACGGACTGACGGTTCATTCTGCGCGCCGATTCGGGTTGGCGCGCAGGTTCCAACGATCACAATTGCCACCCTCCGATCCATGTTTTTCACGCAGCACAACCCGGCAGACGAATGTGCGCAATTTGGCCGATAGCCTCGCTGTTGCCCCGACTCTTGGGTTAGGGATAGCCCATGAAGCAGAGGAACCAGACCGGCTGGCAAACCGCGCGTAGCGCGTGCGGATGCGCGCCACGCGCCGCAACGTTGCGGGCGGCCCAGTCCGCCAACATGCTCCGGGCTGCGGTCCTGCTGGTCATGGCCGTTCTTATGGTCTTCACCACCGACGCCCCTCACGCGCAGCAACTTCCCCCGGCCGCTCCAAAAGCCTCAGCGGCCGAGGCGGCTGGCCAAATTGCCGATTTCTTCGGCGAGGTCGGCGATCAGATCTACGAAGACTGCATCTTCGAGCTGTCTCAGGAACAGATCGAAATTCAGCAGGCGCTGATCGTCGCCTACATCAAGGCTGGAGCGAGCGCCGCCGTCGCGCGACGACTCGCGGTCAGGCAGATCCACCCACCGAAGCTCTCAGCCAAGTGCGAACAGATCCGCCGTCTGCCAAAGCAACCGGAAGAATCCGCCAATCTCGTTCCACCGGTCGACGAAAAACCGCCGATCCCGGCGGCGCCGAAGCCACCCGCAAAGATCCCTGCCGGCCCGCTCATCTCCATCGCGAACAAGAAAACGCTTCCCCAATGGGATTGCGCGCCGGGCGTCGACTTCGTCACGATCCAGCTCAACGGATACGCGCGAAAGCTGACGGGCGGCGAAATCTGCAATCCTTACGAGGACGTGGTCCGTGAGGTTCCATTCACCGCCGTGAAGTTCCGCCTTGGTTACACGATCCGGACCGGGCGGCTGTTCGTCATTTCGAGCGATCCGCAGGTGAACGGGCAGACCATCGCCTGGGCCATATCGGGGCGCGAGATGTGCCGCAACAATCCCGATCCCGACTGTCTCGCGACTCGCGCCGTCGGTCCGCTGCCGCCCGGCGAATATTCTTTCGGTGCAAACAACGCGGAACAACGCATTACGTGGGGTCCAAAGACCAAGCGGAACGTAGCCGGCATTTATCTGACCAAGCTTTGGAACCGGGACAAGTTCACTGCCCGGCAAACCGCCGCCATCCTGTCGCGCGGAAATATCGCAATTCACGAGCGGCTAAAAGGCGAAATGTCGGAAGCTTGCCTCGGCCTGGAGGCGAAAGGCTGGGCCTATATCGCCTCCCTCATCAAGAGCGGACGCGCGATTGGCGTCAACGCGTATATCGACGAGCCTTATCCGCAGGTCGCGGAAAATCCGCCAATCGTCGTTGCGTCGTCGTTCTCGCTCACGTCGCTGTTCAAGTAGCGGCCGAAGCGCGCGGCCATCACGACAGCACGTATCCGACCGGCTGCAGTTCCTCGGGCAAGGGTGTCATTTCGAGGAAGCTCATGACTTCGCGCTCTAGCACCCTGCCCAGAGAGGTGATCGGAAGGCTATTGTCGGCGACCGCAAAAGGCTCGGCGAGATCGTCGCCGATCGCATCGAGGCCAAAGAACGTATAGCTGATGAATGCGACAATGACCGGAGTTCCCCAGCCGAGTTGCGGCGCAAGCGCGAACGGCAGCAAGACGCAGAACAGATAAACCGTGCGGTGAATAAGGAGCGTATATGCGAACGGCAACGGGGTTGCCTTGATGCGTTCGCACGCGGCCTGGACGCTTGAAATTCCATTCATGCGTATAGCGGCGGACGAATAGCGCCAATCCGACAACTTGCCGGACGTGTTGAGCGCTATTAGTTCCGTTCCGATTTGTCTCAGAATGGCGTCGCTGACATTGGGTCCGGGTGAGACTGCGACGTCCCACGGACGCGCCGCCGCGATTTCATCCTCGCCACGGAGGCGCGCGGAGAGTGCCTTCGCATACGCGATGAGCGGCATGAAGATGCGCTTTTTGGTTTCGGCATCGAGATCCGATAATTCCCGGCACAGCGAGCGGACCTGCACCAAAAGCTCGCCCCACTGCTTACGCCCTTCCCACCAGCGATCGTATGCAGCGCTGTTCCTGAAGCTCATGAAAATCGAAATCGCGATGCCGATCAGACCGAATGGCGCGGCGCCAAAGTGGGTCATCGTCTCCAAATGAAAGTCGCCCGTGAAGACGATCAAACACGCGAGCGCGGTGATGAATAAGCATCGCCACGCCACCCGTCCCGCGATGGACCCTCGAACCGCAAAGAGGATGTCGAAGACGGAGGCTTTCGGCCGGACGATCAAGGGCGTTCTCTCCTGAATTTTTCTCTTTGCAGGATTATTTTCTATGTGCCCCAGGGAAAGTTATCAATTGCATTGCCAGTTCATCCCAAAGAATGAGCGTTCGCCTACGTGACTCGATTTCGAAGCTAGGCCACGTAGTCTATCGTGAGAACACAGCCGCAATGGCAAGCTTCCAGGCCTTACTGGAGGTGCGCCGTGCGGCGTCGTCTCATTATCGCGATTTCAAAATTCAGTGCGGGTGCGTCAGATCGTATAAAAGTTGCGGAACTGCGATCGATGCCGGGAGTCTATCGTCATCGGGATCGAGGTCGAGCCAGATCTTCGGATCGTAGGACGACTGGATCATTTTGTAGCTGTAGGGCGTGCGATACCAGGGCTTAAGCTCGTCGGACCGGTTGTCGAGAATGACGTCGCCGAATTTCGTTCGTGCTGTAAGAACGGCATGTCCTTCGCCGTTCTCGATGCGGACGACCGTCATGAGGAGGGCGCGTGTCGGCCAGCCCAACGCGATCAAGATGTGGCGCTTCAATAGGGCGTAATCCTCGCAGTCGCCCTTGCCGTCTTTGGGCAGCGTCCAATAATCCTCGATGCCGTAGTGCTCGATGTCCGTTTCGGGTGCGATCGCACGGTTGATCCGACGGTTCACTTCGTCGAGCTGTTCAAGACGCTTTGCGCTTTCCGCGAAGTCTTTTCCTTGCTGGCGCGGAATGCATTCATCGGGTGACTCGATGCAAAAGCGTTTGAAGGCTGGCGGAGGATCGACCGGTCCGGATTCCGCCAAGAATAAATTCTGCATCACCGGCTGCGGGGCCAAATTCGCCTCGCCTGCATTTGCCGCCGTGGTGGCGACGGATACCGCAAATGCGGCCAAGACTATGTATGCGGAACGCATTGCGATGATCCCGAGACCCGCCGCAACAAAGATCAGCATTGCACATTAAAAGAGAGATAAAATCTCCCGTTGCGAGGCCCGGCATCTCGGACTAGCCATTCGGTCTAGCGCCGCTGCGCGGCGGCCGAATACGGCGTGTGGCCCTCGTCCTAGACACGCCCCTCCAACGCGCCGATTTCTTCGATGTCGAGATCTTTTTCAAGGGAATGCAGCGTCTCGTCGTCGATATCGCCGACGCGATGTAATCGCATCAGCTCCTTGCGACCGGCTGCCACCGCCGCCAGGATTACGTCGAAGTGCGCGTTGACGCGGTCCTTGTGTCCCTCCTCGTCGGTCGCGTAGCTCACGGCCATGTTTGCGCGACGCGTGTATCTTTCGAGAAGTTGCGGATGGATAAGCTTGCCGTCGCTATCATAGGCCCGCGTGGCGACGGCCTTTCTCTGCGCGTCCATCATCACGGCTTCCGCCTCTGAGGCGTTGAGCTTGGCGCTGCTCTCGTCTTCGGGGAGGCGCATTAGTCGGATCAGTGCGCCCAACGTCGTGCCTTGCAAGAGAACCGTAACAAGAATCACGGCGAACGCCGCAACCAACATGAAGTCGCGTCCCGGGATTGTTTCAGGCAGCGTCAGCGCGACCGCGAGCGTTACGACACCTCGCATCCCTGCCCAGCTGAGCACGGTCGCCGCCGGTGCGCCGAGCGGACGCGCGTGCGCGACGCCTAATGCCTTGATGATGGAAAGCACGGTGTCGCTGCCGAAAACCCAAAGGAAGCGCGCGCCCGTCATGGCCAACACGATCGCGAGAACCGGAACCGCCATTTGCTGAAACACGACGTCGATCCCGCCGACGCGGTCGAGAACGCCACGGAGAGAAAGGCCGATGAGTATAAAGATGAAGGCTTCGAAGATGAAGACCATGACCTGCCAAAAGGCGAGCGCGCGCATACGCACGCGGGCCGAAAAGATCGTGTGCTGGAACCATCCGAACACAAGGCCCGCGGCGACGGTCGCGATGACGCCCGATACATGCACGGCCTCGGCCGCGAGATAAGCGGCCCAACACAACAACACGGATGCCGCGATGATGAGATACTCGTCGTCGAGGCGTCGTAGCAGCAGCATCCAAAGGCCACTGATCACCACACCGACGGCGACGCCGCCGAGCGCGAGCACCAGGAATTGGCCGGTGGCGGCACTTGCGGAGAATGTGCCGGTCAGCGCCGCGACGACGGCAAATCGAAACAGCACGAGGCCGGTCGCGTCATTTAGAAGACTTTCGCCTTCAAGCAGAGTCGAGAGCCGTCGCGGCAGCTTCACCGACTGCAGGACGGCGCGCGCCGAAACGGCGTCCGGCGGTGAGACGATGGCGCCAAGCGCAAAGCAGGCCGCCCAGGGCAGGTTCGGCAAAAGCCAATGCGTGACAGCGCCGACAACCAAGGTGGTGAAAACGACGGCGCCGAACGCGAGGGAAAGGACTCCGGCCAGATGCTTACGGAATTCAGAATGGGCCGTGAAATAAGCGCCGTCCATCAGCAGCGGAGGCAGAAACAGCACGAGCACAAATTCTGGATCGAGCACGATGACCGGTAGCCCCGGAACGAAAGCCAGAGCGCCGCCGCCGACCAGCAGCGCCACCGCCGGCGGGAGGCCCAAGCGCAGCGCAAGCCAGTGAAGCACCAGGATCGCAAGCAGCATGACGAAAACGAGTTCGAAGATTTGGACGGGATGCATGCGGCTCAAGTACTCCAATCTCTTTTCGTGGTCGCATCGGGGCGCGATACGAGTCGTCCCGTATAGCTGCGGCGGCCGCCTTTGTGTAGGTTCGGCCGCAAGCCGACAAGCCGGGACTTAGGTCGGACCTAATTCCACGCGGGGCAACTCGTGGTCAATCGAGGGGGTGCAGCATGGACAAGAAGAAAGTCGACGTCCTACAACCGGTGGACGACACGGCCAAGAGGCTCGGCAGGACGCTCGTGCGGAGTGCTCGCTACGGCGCGTTGGCGACTCTGGACCCATTGGACGGCTCGCCTTCCGCCAGTCGCGTCAGTCTCGCGACCGCCATGGACGGCTCGCCAATTTTTCTCATTTCCCGGCTTTCCGGCCACTGCACCAACCTGAGTGCAGACGGAAGATGCTCGTTGTTGGTCGGCGAACCAGGCAAAGGCGATCCTCTTGCTCATCCGCGCATGACGTTGATCGGTAACGCTGTGCAACTCCAACCGGGCCAGGAGCAAACATACGATCGGAACCGGTATCTCCGGCGACATCCAAAGGCTGCCCTATATGTCGACTTTCCCGATTTTTCATTTTGGCGATTTGAGGTGACGCGTGCTTCACTCAACGGCGGATTTGGAAAGGCGTTCGCCCTGACGGCCGACGACCTCGCGACGTCACTCGACGGGATTGAGACGCTTTCCGAAATCGAAGAGGGCGCCGTGGCCCATATGAACACGGATCATCTGGATGCGATCGAACGATATGCCATTAGAGCTGGAGCGGAACCCAACGGCTGGCGCCTGACGACCCTCGATCCCGAAGGATTGGATCTGGCATCCGGCGACCGTATTGCCCGTCTTTGGTTCGACAGCCCGCTCACATCGGCTGCCGATCTTCGGCCGGTGCTCGTGTCGCTCGCGAAAACGCCCGTGGGCTCCTGAAACCAAGGGCCAAAAAAGCAAACCTCGTCCGTAATACAAATTTGTGAGATTCTCGTCGCAGTTGTGCCAAGCTCAACACCGAATTCCGATCGGAGCCTTTTTGGGCGCGGAGCCAGCGATTTCTGATAAATGCGAATTCTCCTCATCGAAGATGACCGGGAAACGGCTCGGCTCGTTCAAGAAACGCTGGTTAAGCACGGCCATGACGTGGTCGCCGTGAGCGATGGCGTTGAAGGCTTGAAAATGGCGGTGGTCGGTGTTTTCGACGTTTTGATCGTCGATCGAATGCTTCCTGGCCTCAATGGACTGGATATCGTCCATAACGTCAGAAACGCTGAGGTTCGGGCGGGGATCATCTTTTTAACCGCAGTCGGCGGTATCGAGGATCGGATCGAGGGTCTGGAGTCCGGTGCAGACGATTATCTTGTAAAGCCGTTCGCGTTAGGCGAACTGGTCGCGCGGGTCGCGGCTCTCGGTCGTCGCCCGCCCGCTCCGATGCAAGAGGTCGTCTTTAAGATCGAAACTTTGGAAGTGGATCTCGTGAAGCGCGTGGCCCGGCGCAAAGGCGACATCATTCATTTGCAGCCGCGCGAATTCAAGATGCTCGAAATACTTCTTCAAAACCGCGGGCGTGTTGTGACCCGATCCATGCTCCTGGAGCAAATGTGGGGCCTGGAGCTGGACACCAAGTCGTCGATTATCCAAACGAACATCAGTCGGCTGCGACTCAAAATCGACCGGCCCGGGGATGTAGCTTTGATCCGCACCGTGAGGGGACTTGGGTACATGATCGACGATGCGCAATAGGCTTACCCGCAGCACGGCTTTTCGCTTAGCGGGCTTCGTCGCGCTGATCGTCACGTTGACGAATGTCGCGATATTCACGGCGCTCTATTTTTCCATCAGCGAGCAGATGGCGGCGCACTTACGCGCCCACGTTGATGAAGTGAGGAAAACGCTCATCGATGTGGAAGGCGAGGAAAGCGAAGGCTTTCAAGAACTCACGACGATGGTCGAGGGGCATGCCCGCGTCGCGCAATCGGATGAGGATATCTATTTCCTGATAGACCAAACGGAAAAGCGCCTTGCCGGCAATGTAGCTTCTCTCCAGCGGTTCGATGGCTGGCGAACAATTCCGTGGGAAGATTTGAAACTGGTTGGCAACTGGTCATCTCACAGAGCCAGCGACGCGGTTATCGGACGATGGACGACGATCAGGGGCGGCTATTTGTTCGTCGGCGACGGCAATGGCGATATCCGGGATGCGCAGAGGCTGCTTCTAAAAGGCTTGTTGTGGGGAATAGGGCTTTCTGTGGTGTGCGCTGTCCTCGGTGGATGGTTACTTGGCCTCAAAGCGCAGAGGCGGATCGTCGAGATAGAGGAAGCGCTCGATGCCGTGGCGGGTGGCTCCCTTGAGCGACGCGTTCCGCGAGATTCGGGAGCGGACGACGTTGATCACGTTGCGGCACTTATCAATTCCACACTGGATCGCCTGCAGCGGCTCTTCGCAAATTTGCGGCAGGTCTCGGTAGATATCGCACACGATTTACGTACGCCCGTCAGCCGCATGCGCCAACGGCTCGAGACCGTCCGGGCCGGACCCGACTGCATTGATGCCTACAAGGAAGCAACCGATTCCTCGATCGACGAGATCGACAGGATTGCCGAGACCTTCGACGCGCTGTTGCGCATTTCCGAAATCGAAGCCGGCGCTCGAAAAGCCAAATTCGTTGATGTTGAACTCAACGCGCTGCTGACCAATATCACCGATGCTTTGGAGGCAGTTGCTGACGAACGGCAGCATCGCCTGCATCCTGCTCAACAGACTGCCGGACCGGTCGTCGTGCGGGGAGATCGCCGACTGTTGAATCAGCTGTTCCTCAATCTTTTGGAAAACGCGATCGTCCATTGTTCGGACCCGGCCGACATTCGCGTCGAACTCGCCGTTGCGGACGGCCATCCTGTCGTGCGCGTGCGCGATACGGGGCCTGGTATTCCCGGAGATGAGCGGGAGAAAGTGTTTCGCCGCCTGTACCGGCTTGAAAAGAGCCGCACGACTTCCGGCAACGGCCTTGGGTTAAGCCTCGTGGCCGCAATCTCAGAACTTCACGGCGCGACCGTCACGCTCTCCGACAATTCCCCTGGCCTGATCGTCGAGGTGCGGTTCACCCAGTCGTAGCAGGATCGCGCGCCACAATCGCGAAGAGCATGTGAATGACGGCGGCCGTCATCGCCATGAATACCCCGGCGAAAAGGACGTCGGACAGAAAATGTCCGCCCTCCGCCATGCGAACGAACCCCGCAAAACTCCCGAGAACGACGCCAGCGATGGTCCAGAGGGCTGCTTCGCCGGGGAAAAGGAATGCGGCTGAAAAGCAGACGATGTAGATCGATGAAGCTTCTCCGGAGATGAACGAGCAGTTCCGATCGCATTGATCGGACCGAGCGAGAGGGGGCTCATAGGCCTTCTTGCCGCCGAATTCCGTGACGTTGATCGGACGCGGGCGGCCCCAATGGTCTTTGAATCCAAGATTGGCAATCGTCAGTGGACCGATAAGGAGGCAAACCGCGAGATAGAGCCAACTGCGAGCGGACAGCGTCAACCAGCTTTTTCGCGTGCTGACCGTGACAACACATCCAAGACCCGCAAACACACAGACTATGTAAAACAGCGTGCTGAAGGTGTTGCGGAGCGTGTGAAAGAAGACGGACTCGCTTCCAATAAAGCGGCGCGCTGAAACATGTAGCAGTTCCGCGACGGCGAGATCGAAGCGCGGATGTATGTAGAAAAACAGCGCGGCACAGATACCGACGGCCGCCGAGCCAAAAAACATCGCAACAGCCGTCGCAAGAGTGTCTTTATGCGCAGCCGTCTTATTTGGCTTCCACGCGGCTGCATTTTCCGCCGTCAAATTGAGTGCTCCCCAGCGTTTCCTGAGTTCACAATTAGGAAACTCCTTGCTTGCTTTGCGGCGGGTTCGTTTCAAAATTGTATGATTGCGAGAGTTGCGATCCGTTAGCCGCGTTTTACCGCCTTTGCCCGATCCGGCGGACGGAAGCGTAAAGAACGGCGAGCAGAAGAGCCATCGTTACGAGCGACGCGTGCCCGCGTGGAAGGTTCAGTCCTCCCGCATCGACGGGCTTCGTCAGAAAGTCTCCGAACGTTGCGCCGAACGGGCGTGTGAAGATGAACGCGATCCAGAATAGGACGACGTCGTTGATACGCGTTAAATAGTGGAGCGAAGCCACTATGCCGATGATGCCGGCAGTTACGAACGCTCCCTGGATAAAGCTCAGGCCGACGTCATCGACGAGATAGTCGCCGAATGCGGTGCCGAGGCTGTTCGAGAACAGGACCGCGGTCCAGAACATGATTTCAAGGTCGCGCCGGACGATGGGATAGACTCTGAGCGTGCCTTCGCGGGTATGCCAAACGGCCAATGTCAAAACCAAGCCTGACGCGAGAATGATACAACCGGCGAGGTAGCCCAGGCCGAGCGAGCGATCCATGAAATCCGATATTTCCGTGCCGACTGTTGTCGTCGCAATGACAGACAGCCAGAAAACCAGCGGACGGTACGTTTTGCTTTCGATTTGTATGAAGAGAACGGCCACAAGGATCGCGAAGGTGATCCCGAGACCGACGTAGTAGCCGAGATTAAGGGACATCGAGAGGAAGTCGCCGGCCGTCTCGCCGAGTGTGGTCGCGAGGATTTTCATGATCCAGAATGCGAGCGTGACTTGCGCGACTTTGGAGACCATTCCTTGCGTCTGGTCCGTGCTGGGCAAGCTCATCATTCCTCCTCGAATGTACCGATCTGCACGAACCAAGTTGGCCTCCGCCTGCGATCAGGCTGCCTACCAATGAGACTGTCGAAACTACCCAAGCGCCACCAGTACGAGTCCGACGGCGGTCAACGCGACGCCGAGCCAATTGATGCCCGAGAGACGCTCGCCAAGAACCGTCACGCCGAAGATGGCGACAAGAATGACGCTGAATTTGTCGATCGGCGCGACACGCGCGGCGTCGCCAAGCTGTAGGGCGCGGAAATAGCAGAGCCAGGAGGCGCCGGTCGCGAGCGCCGAAAGCCCGAGGAAAATATACGTACGTGGGGAAATGCTGCCGAGCGGAGGCATCACCTTACTCGCGGCAACGATGCAGCCCAGAATGACGACGATAACGATCGTGCGGATGAAGGTCGCCGCGGTGGAATCGATGCCTTGCACGCCAATCTTGGCCAGGATGGCGGTCAGAGCCGCGAATGCCGCCGACATCAGTGCCCACGGCAGCCACGAATTGAATTCTGGCATCTTTCGGCTGCTTCTCAGTCGGTTGCCACGGGGAAGCGCAAATTCCGAGAGCAATCGAAATTCGCAATGGTCGCGAAATTGCGAAGCGCCAAGGCGAGCCTTCTTGTGGGCATCGTAGATTCCAAGGCCAATTTCTCGACGTCAACGAAAGCCGGGGAAAGGGAATTTATTTGCGGCGCCAACCGTACAGATTTGTAACAAGAGCCGATTGCTCAAGCGAAAGGCGTGCCTGCCATGGCGGCTTTCAGGCCGATGGTCCCCTTATCGACAATCGTGAGAAAGGCGGCTTTCGCGTCTTCTGCATCTCGCGTCTGCCGAAAAGTCCCGTGAGCTTGGATAAAGGCCACGGTCCAGGTCGCCAAGAGCTGACCAGCCGCCAGTTGGGCGTCGGGATCTCCAGATTCTCTCCCCGCGCATTCGGATAGCGCCAGCGCCAGGACTTGCGCCAGCTCGTCACGTATCGCCCGCGCCCGAGCCTTGAGGGTTTCGCTGCCTTCGGCGTAGCGCCTCTATCGGCGAGATGACGAGCGGCCTCTCCACCCGTTAAGATCTCGGGTCGAAGTTGGACGAGGTCGGACTGCTCATCGGCGATGAGGGGATCAGCCACCGCGACACCCCCGTCTCGCTCTACGATGTGATGCAGGACGGCATGGGTGTTCTTCTCGACGCCTCAACCGGACGCGAGGCTTCCAGGCTCGTTGCAGCCAGCACACAGAGGATACGTTGCATCCCCGTCGGTAAAGGGCGCCCACGGTGCGGGCGCTGATTAGCGTCTGGCCCTCGGCTGGGTGATCATCGGCGGTCTCGGCTTCGCGACTCGCTGACGGACGCTGGTCATCCCTCAGACGTTACGGCACTCTGATTGGGCGTCGTCTTCTCCGCGTGAGGCCGGACGGACGGTCTCAAGCGCTCGCGAAGCGCTTGGAAAGTCACGTACAGGGGCGGGATCGCGAATATGCCGATGAACGACGCGAAAATCATGCCGCCGAATACCGGGGTTCCGACATTGCGACGGGCAAGCTCGGACGCACCAATGGCAATAACGAGCGGAAGCAGACCGAGGATAAAGGCGAACGATGTCATCATCACTGGCCGGAAGCGCAAGCGGCTGCCTTCGGTCGCCGCTTCGTGTAGTTCGACGCCGCTTTCGCGCTTCTCCTTGGCGAATTCAACGATCAGGATACCGTTCTTAGCGGCAAGACCTATGAGCACGACCATGCCGATCTGCCCATAAAGGTCGAGTGTCAGGCCGCCGATCACGATGGCGGCGAAGGCTCCGCACACGGCGATGCTGACCGACAGCAAGACGGGAACAGGAATGGTCCAGCTCTCGTAGAGCGCCACGAGGAAGAGATACGCGAACAACAGTGCAAATCCCAATATAATTGTCGTTTTGCCCTCGGCGCGTTTCTCCTGGAATGCGGTATCGGTCCATTCGCCGGCATAGCCGTCGGGCAGCGTGCGAGCTGCCACGCCGTCCATGGCATTGAGGGCCTGGCCTGAGGAAATGCCCGGAGCAGGACTTCCCTGAACGGTCACTGCGCGGAGATTGTTGTAACGAATGATTGCCGATGGGCCGATAACGGGGCGTACTTCGACGAGGCTTCGCAGTGAGATCATCTCACCTTTGTCGTTGCGCACGTTGATCCGGTAAATGTCATCCACCCGCGCGCGATCTGCTGCATCCGCCTGGACCTGAACCTGCCACGTCCGGCCGAAGAGATTCATGTTGTTGACGAAATAGCCGCCGAGCGAAGCCTGCAGCGCTTGGAAGACATCGCTCAGCTTCACGCCGAGGACCTGCACTTTGTCCCTGTCGATATCGAGGTAGAGCGAGGGGTTGCTCGCGGAATAGGTGCTGAACACCCGCTGTAGCTTCGGATCTTCATTCGCGGCAACGACGAGGCCGCGCATCACCTGCCCCAACGCTTTCGGATCGCCGCCACGAAGGTCTTTCAGGACATAGGCGAAACCGCCGCCGGATCCTAAGCCGATTATGGGCGGAGGTGCCAACGGCACGACCGTCCCGCCGGCGATTTCGCGGAACTTTGGTCCGAGTCGCGCGATCAGGGCGTTTGCTCCCTGCGAACGGTCTTTCCGTTCGGCGAAGGGCTTCAGCGTCACGACCAGGAAGGCGCCGTTCGGTTGGGAATAGTTATCGATGAAGTTGAGGCCGATGACGGATGTGACATCCTCGACGGCAGGTTCGTCCTTCAGGATCGCTTCCGCTTGGCGCACGACATTCTCGGTACGAACGACCGATGCGCCGCCCGGCAACTGCGCGATCACGAAGAGCGCGCCCTGGTCATCCTCGGGAAGGAAACCTGTCGGCGTGACCTTTGCCAGTCCGATAATGCCGGCAACGGAAACAGCGACAAGGATAAGGCCGATAATCGAGAAGTGGAGCGTGCGCGCGACGGCCGCTCCATAGCTGTCCCGCACATGATCAATCCCCCTCATCACCATGCCGATCAATCCTCGACGTGGGCCGTGATGGGGTTTCAGGAGAATGGCACACAAAGCCGGCGAGAGCGTTAGTGCATTGATCGCGGAAAGGAACATCGACACGGCGATCGTTACGGCGAACTGTCTGAATAACTCGCCGGAAATACCGGGAATGAAAGCGACGGGAACGAAAACGGATAGAAGCACAAGCGTGATTGCGATGATTGGCGCGGTAATTTCTTGCATCGCTTGTTTGGTGGCATCCGCAGGCGATAATTTCGGATTCTCCTCCATCACGCGCTCGACGTTCTCGACCACGACGATGGCATCGTCGACGACGATGCCGATGGCGAGAACGATGGCGAGCAGCGACACCGTATTCGCGGAGTATCCAATCGCGAGAAGAACGATAAAGGTGCCGATCAAACTTACCGGCACGGCGAACGTCGGTATCAGCGTGGCACGGACGCTGCCGAGGAATAGATATACGACGATGACGACGAGGATGAACGCTTCGATGAGCGTTTTCTGCACTTCGTGGATCGTGTCGGTCACGAACTCCGTCGGGTCGTAGGTGACTTTCCACGCCAGGTCTTCCGGAAATCTCTTTTCCGCCGCTACGAGCTTTGCGCGGACGTCTTTCAATGTCGCGATCGCATTGGCGCCGGGGGCCTGGTAGATAGCGATGACGGCCGCGGGACCGCCATTGAAAGCCGTCTCGCGATCGAGATTGGCCGCGCCAAGTTCGAGGCGCGCCACGTCGCCGAGGCGGAGCACCGATCCGTCCGGGTTCGTCCGCAGCACGATCTTCTCGAAATCGGCGACGCTATTGAGGCGCCCCGTCGTTTGAATGTTGAGCTGGAGTTGCTGTTCATCCGAAATAGGCCGCGCGCCTATGCGGCCGACTGCAGCCTGTACGTTTTGCGACTGGATCGCGTTGATGATGTCGCCCGTCGTGAGGTTCAGACCGGTGAGCCGATCCGTCCGCACCCAGGCACGCATGGCATAATCCTGCGGGCCCCACAGGCTCGCGTCACCTACGCCCGGCGTGCTTTTTATCTGGTCGAGAAGGTTGATTGTCGCGTAGTTGGAAAGAAAGAGCGGGTCGAGCGTGTGCTTAGGAGAATAGAGCGCAATGACTCCGAGGAGTGCCGAAGATTTCTTTTTTACCGAGACGCCCTGCCGCTGTACCTCCGGCGGCAAGCTCGAAAGGGCGACCTGAACCCTATTGTTGACGTTGACGGTATTGATGTCCGGATTGGTGCCAAGTTCGAATGAGCAAATGAGCGTGTAGCTGCCGTCGTCGCCGCTGACGCTCTTCATGTAGATCATCTTGTCGACGCCGACGACCTGCGCCTCAATGGGCTGCGCGACGGTGTTCTCCACAACGGAAGAGTTAGCTCCGGGATAGCTGGTCGTGATCTGCACCTGGGGTGGGACGATGTCGGGATATTGGGCGAGCGGAATAACGTAGAGGGCCAAGGCGCCTGCGATCGTGGTGATGAGGGCGATGACAATCGCAAGCCGAGGCCGGTCTACGAAGATGGCGGAGATCATCGATCAGCTCCGGTTCAGCGCTTGCGGCAACGGCGATGCGATCACCGGCGCTCCGGGCTTCACTCCCTGCAGACCCTCGACGATCACCTGCTCGCCGCCCGAGAGGCCGTCTTCGATCACGGTACTGCTTCCGAGCTGTCCTCCCGGCTTCACCCTGCGAATTGCGGCCTTGCCGTCCTCGACGACAAAGACATAGACGCCCTGCTGATCTGCGATAAGCGCCGCCTGCGGAATGACGACCTTCTCTGTCGGGGTGCTTGATTCGACGGCCACCCGCACGAACTGCCCATCGAGCAATGCGCTGTCGGGATTGGGGAATGTCGCGCGCACCAAGACGGTGTCGGTGGACCGGTTTACGGTAACGTCGACAAAATTGATGGCGCCCTGATGATCGTAGGTCCGCCCATCGGCAAAGCGTAAGGTCGCTTTCAGCTGAGAAAGGTCGAGCGACTTGCCATTTTGTTGGATGCGCAGAAATTCGCGTTGGCTGACGGGAAACGTCACGTACATTGGGTCCTGGCTCACAATGACTGTCAACGGCCCGGTTTCCGGCTTGACCACATTTCCTTTTGTGACGTTTGTTCGACCGATCTTCCCAGTGACGGGTGCGAGAATTTGTGTGTAGCCAAGGTTGATCTTGGCCGTATCAAGATTGGCCTGGTCGACTAAAATTGTTCCTTTGGCTTGTTCGTCCGCCGCGAGTGCCTGGTCCCGTGCGACGACCGTGCCGACGTCGCGGGCCAGCAAATCCTTGGCGCGGTCGAGCTGAACTGCGGTCAAAATCTTGGCGGCGTTGCTGCGATCCAGCGCACCTTCCGCCTCACTGACCGCAGCTTTGAAAAGCCCATCTTCGATGCGATAGAGCGGAGAGCCTGACGTGATCAGCTCACCTTCCTTGAATTCGACGGCTTCAAGATAACCCGTTACGCGGGCTCTGATCTCGACGCGGTCGATTGCTTCGACCCGCCCGACAAAATCAAGTGCACCCGAGACCGGCTTGCGCTCAGCAGTAACCACGCCGACAGCGATTTTGGGAGCATCTTTTGGGGCGTCATCGGCGCGCGCCGGGAGTGCTGCGATGCAAACTGCTACGACCGCCAACTTGATAGGACGCATTACGGTCTCCCAATATTTTCTGCGATCAGGACAATTCTTCAATCGCTATTATTTATGATTTCTGGGCGTTGCATCGGAGAGCATACTAGGCGTGCAAATGTCTTCGGTCACTCCCAAACGCGCTAAAATTTTTTGCGCCGCGTGTTCGAGCGCGAAGACGTTGTGCGGTCAACGGATGAATTCTCACACTGTGACCTTCCCATCCTTCGATAGCAAAACAGCCACCCACCGCCATTTTGGGACGTGGGCGCAGACGACGATAATAATGACGAGGATTGGGACGCTCAGAAACATTCCGGCGATCCCCCAAATCATGCCCCAGAACGCCAATGACAGGATGATTGCAAAGGGACTCATATTCAGGCCCTGGCCCATCAGCATGGGTTCCAGAACGCTTCCGATTACGACCTGGATTGACGTGAGGGTGGTAATCAACACGAAAAAGGGGGTGAGCGTTTCAAATTGCACCAACGCCAAAAGGCAGGGGAACGCAACGCCGACAATCGAACCGATATTGGGTATGTAATTCAGCACGAAGATGAGAAGCGCCCAACTTTCCGCGAAGTCGATGCCCTCGAGGCGCATAACCGCGTAGCAGGCTACGCCCGTGAGCACGCTTACAATGGTCTTGAACCAGATGTAACGCCGGACGCTGCCCGAAATCTCCTTGAGCAGCCTGCTCGTCTCTTCGGCTTTGTCCTTGTCCGGAAATATGCCGGCGATTTTTGAACCGACTTGCCCCTGTTCGACGAAAAGAAATGCGATGTAGGCAATGATCAGAAGGGCCGTCACGACGATCGACTGCGTCGACGAGATCACGCTGGGGAGCCATGCGGCGACGTTGATGCCTCCAAACGCATCCCTGATTTTGGTCGACCTTTCTGGTCCAAGCCATTCGGTGAGGTCGGCGACGATCGATTGGAACCGGGTGAGGTAATGCGGCAAGGCGGCGTTTATGGCATCGACCTGGCCGAGCAGCACCGTGAAAATCAGGTAGAAGCCCAATCCGACCGTCAGGACTCCGAGCAGGGTCGCAAGCCATCGTGGCGCGCGGTTGTGCGCGATCTCGACACTCGAAAAGCCCTGAACCATCGCTTCCATGAGGTTCCAGAGGAATATTGCCAGAGCGAGCGGAAGCAGAAAAGGCCGGCCATAAACCAAGCCGGCAATGACAACGCCAAAAGCAATGATCGTCAGGGCGGCGCTTGAAACGTGCGTATCGAGCCGCCCCCTGAGGCTGTCTCTCATCTATTATGTTTCAGGAATGAATTTGAACGGATAGGCGGAACCCTTTTTAGGTTCGCTGATATGCCTCTTCGGGAGCTTGACCTTCTCGTGTTTCACCTCCGTGTAAGGTATTTGGCCGAGAAGATGCTCAATGATGTTGAGGCGTGCTCGCCGTTTGTCGTCCGATCGCGCGATATACCAGGGCGCCCAGGCTGTATCAGTCGCCGCAAACATGTCGTCGCGGGCGCGCGTATAGTCGTCCCATCGGGTGTAAGATTTCAAATCCATATTCGAAAGCTTCCAGATTTTTCGGCCATCATCGATGCGCGCCTCAAGTCGGCGCGTTTGCTCATCGGGGCTAACCTCAAGCCAATACTTGATCAAGATCACGCCGGAATCGATGATGGCTTTTTCAACTGCGGGAACGATCCTTAAAAAGCGATCGACCTGCTTCTCCGAGCAGAAATCCATGACACGCTCGACGCCCGCGCGATTGTACCAGCTGCGATCGAAGATAACGATTTCACCCCCTGCTGGCAGGTGAGGAAGATATCGCTGAATGTACATTTGCGACTTCTCGCGTTCGGTCGGCGCAGGGAGCGCGACGACGCGAAAGACACGTGGACTGACTCTTGCCGTTATGGCCTTAATCGTTCCGCCCTTGCCGGCGCCGTCCCGGCCCTCGAATACGACGCAGATCTTCTTGCCTTCGTGGCGAACCCATTCCTGCAGCTTGACGAGCTCGATGTGGAGCTTTTTCAGCTTGCGCTCGTAATCCTTTCGCTTGAGCTTAGCTGTTCGATCGTCGGAATCCGCTTCATCCTGCGGGATAGCGCTCGCACTTTTGTTGTCTTCCATTTGCCGCCTCGGTCAATTGGAGCGCCCCGCCATCGCCAATTCTAAAAAATTCATTCGATCTTCGCCGATAAGCTCCGCTTTAGATAGATCTTACACGCCCTGCCGCCGTCAAATTCAGTATTGCATTGCGACAGCGGCGGACAGTTTTGTGTCCACGCAGACGTTGAACTAGACTTGCGGCGTCAGGAAAAAGGCGAGACCGAGGATGAGGTAAACGGCCAGTAGTTGAACACCCTTCAACCAATCCGACCGGCCGTCGCCGGCCACCTGCCCCATGATGACGACAGCTAGAAACACGGTCAGAACCAGACCCTTTCCAAATAAAAGATCCATCGGGCGCGGGCCCAACAACAGGCTTGCGAGAACGAGCAATGGCGCAACGAAAAGGGCGACCTGGACGCTCGATCCCATGGCGATCGATAGACTCAAGTCCATTCTGTTTTTGATGGCGGCGGTGATTGCGGTCGAATGCTCGGCGGCGTTTCCGAGAATGGCGACGACAAACACGCCCACAAAGATGTCGCTCAGGCCGAGAGAGCGCGCCGTAGGCTCAATGGAGCCAACAAGGATTTCGCTTATCCACGCGATAGCTGCGGTGCACGCTGCGAGTACCACGAGCGCTCGGGTGACGGACCACGTTTGGTCCTGGTCACCCTCGTCCGAAGCGGCAGAGGCAAGGAAAAAGGACGGATGTGTCCTTAGGGAAAAAAGAAGAAACATGCCGTAGAGCGCCAAAAGTACGACCGAAATTGAGATGCTGAGCGTGCTTTCGCCTCCCGCGTACTGCTCGCCGACGAGCGCGCCGTAGGCCGCCGGAATGATAAGTGCGATGGTGGCGAGGGTGAGCATGGTGGCTTGCGCGCGGGCGCCTGCCGGATTGAAGCGTTGTTCGTGATAGTGCATGCCGCCGGCCAGCATGGACGCGCCAAGGACCAAAAGAATATTCCCAACGATAGACCCGACAATCGTGGCCTTCACCACGTCATGGAGCCCCGCGCGCAAGGCCGCGAGCGCGATGATAAGCTCCGCTGCGTTGCCGAAGGTCGCATTGAGAAGACCGCCGATGCCTTCGCCGGAACGGTCCGCCAACTGCTCGGTCGCTCGCCCGAGCCAAGCCGCCAACGGAAGAATGGCGATTGCAGCGGTTGCGAAGATCAACGCGTGATGGGCCGGCGCAAGATATTCGAGTCCAATCACGATGGGGACGAAGCCTAAGAGCCAATTCCACATAGCCTGTTCCCGATGCTCGCGTTTCTCACGGAAGCTTGTCTTCCCAATCGATCCAGTCGACCGGATGGGCCTCGAGATAGGCGCTCACGGCTGCACCTATGGTCGGAAAGAAGGATTGTTCGCCGATCTGCTTGAACAGTCCGAAGCGCTTCAGCTTGTCTTTGACTGGATCTTTCAGCTCGGTGAAAGAAAGCTCGATGCCCGCTTCCCGCAGAGTGCTATCGAGCTCGGCCAGGACGTCGGCCGCTGTGACATCTACGCTCGTCACCGGCTCCGCCGCGACCACGATCCATCGTACGGGTGTCGGAGAATTTTCCGCCGCGGCAATGACGCGCTCTTGAAAGAGTTCCGCGTTCGCGAAGAAGAGGGGCGCGTCCCAACGGAAAAGCACAAGTCCGGGAATGAGACGCGCATCGGGGTAGCGACTGATATCATGGTAGCCTTTGACCCCTGCCACTCGACCGAGAATGGCATAGTGCGGCCGCCACGCATCCCACAGAAATACGATGACGGCGGCGATCACGGCGAGCGCGATCCCCGGAACCGCTCCAAGAACAGCGACTCCAGCGAAGCACAGCATCGAAAGCCAGAATTCCCATTGCTGCATTCGATAGATGCGGATCAGGTCTTGAACCTCGATGAGTCCAATGGCGGAAGAAATGACGACGGCCGCGAGCGCGCTTGTCGGCAAATTCTGAAGCAGGTTGGGGGCCGCAATGATTAACAGGGCGACCGCAACCGCGCCGACAATTCCCGTCATCTGCGTATTGGCGCCGGCCGCCTCGGCGACCGGTGTGCGCGAAGAGCTGCTGCTGACCGGAAAGCCTTGAAAAACGCCTGCCGCGAGATTGGCTGTCCCAAGCCCGACGAGCTCTTGGTTGGGATCGACATATGTTCGTGTTCGTGCCGCGTAAGCACGCGAGAGCACGCTCGTATCGGCAAACGAGATCAAAGCAACGGCAAGACCGCCCGATATAACGGCGGTGAAATCTGTCGCGCTAATCCACGGGATTTGAAAAGAGGGCAGCCCCTGAGGCAACGGTCCCAAAACCGCCACTCCAGCGCTCTTCGCCAATCCGAAAGCTCCGACAACCACCGTAGCGCCGACAACGGCGATCAATATCCCAGGCACCACTTTGCTGCGTTTCAAGAGGAAGATCACAGCCAGTGCGCCGATCCCGACGAGGAATGCTGTCCAGTTCACGCGTCCATTGACGACGCCGTTCGTAATCGACCACAGGTCACGCAGGGGACCGTGGCTTTCAATCGAAAAGCCGAGCAGCTTTGGCACTTGGCTCAGCAGAACCGTCAAGGCAATGCCGTTCATGTAGCCGTAACGTATGGGCTTCGACAGCAGCTCCGTAACGAATCCCAACCGCGCCAATCCCGCGCCAATGCAGACGGTGCCCGAGACGAGTGCCATTGCTCCGGCGAGCGCCACGGCCCGCATCGGGTCTCCGCCCGATAGCGGCAGCACGACCGCGAGTATCACAGCGGCCAACGACGAATCCGGGCCGAGAACGAGGATACGGCTCGGGCCGAAAACGGCATACGCCAACAGCGGAATGATCGTCGCATAGAGCCCGTAGATGCCGGGCAATCCGGATGCGACGGCGTAAGCGATCCCGACCGGAACCAGCATTGTCGCGAGCACGAGGCCGGCAACGACATCATGTTGCAGCCAACCCGGCTGGTAATGACGAAGCGTATGGAGACCCGGCAACCAACGCGTCAGCCCGGTCTGATCAATCGTCCTTTGCGGACGCAAGATCTGGCTTTGTGCAGGTGCAGACGAAGCGGTGGGACCAACGGTCATGCAAAGGCACCATATGGAGACCTTGATCGCGATACTTCAAAGCTGCTCCTGTTTACGCTTCATCGCAACAGATTTGCCGCTATGGAATCGTGAATGACGACGGCGTTTACCTTCGCGCCTAGGCGATATCGCAGAGCACAAATCTGATCCCGACAAGGTTCAATGACTGAGCCGCTTCATGGCTTTTTGCCAACTCGAAGTTAACGCCGCATGACGTTCAGCATCGCGTATCGAAGATTTTTAGCCCTGAATATTCGACCGAACCCCACTCGACCTAAAACGTTTCCGATCTTGATTTTCATCGAAGGCGGCATATCCTGCCGACGATTGTACGCATGCTGCTTGTTGCGAGACGCCGGGCGGCGCGGTGCGCTCTTTCTTGATGTGCTCGATCGCAGAAGCTCGATGTATCACGGCCACGCAGCCAAGACTGCGCCGCATGTGCTGAAGTTCGAATTGGAGTTGGAAGCCAACGACCGCAAGTTCCCTAAGCCTGTGCATTCAAGCAGGCAGGCGTAGGTCTGAGCGGACGGTCAGAAGCTCGAAACATTACTGAATAAGCCCGATCTCCGTTGACTGGAAGATGGAAGGAGAAATGCGATGCCAGGACTATTGCGCCCCGAAGATCTGAAAATGATCGCCTCCGATGCGGAGATGGAGGAACTCGACCGCGAGCGAAGCCTCAAGCAGAAGAAGAAACAGCAGGAACAAGAGTTGCGCGAAACCTTCATGTCCCGGAAGGTCGCGCCGGAAGCGATCGACCGCATCAACAACGCAGTTCGCATCGCAGCTCAAAACGGCCAGCATCATCTCCAGGTCATTACATTCCCTTCGACCTTCTGCAGCGATGGTGGCAGACGTATTAATATCGCCGATGCAGAATGGCCGAGCACGCTCACCGGCTTCGCCAAGGACGCCTTTGATTTTTACGAGAAGGAACTTCGTCCACTTGGATACAAGCTGCGAGCGGAGATCATAAGCTTCCCTGGCGGAATGCCCGGCGATGTTGCGTTATCGCTTACTTGGTGAATTTCCTGAAAGAGAGACGTTGTGGCGAAAGCAGCCGTCTTGAAATTGGCCCGCCATGAGAAATACGAACGCCTTGTTTGCAATCCGAGGCCAGACGAATCGGGAGACCGATATGAGCGTAACTCGACAGGCCGCACTGGTCGCGCTCGGAGCGATGTTAATCGCGCTTGCGGTCATTGGCTGGAAGTATCTAACAGAAGCAATGACGCTTTTCGCCGAGACCTTTTGGTGCTCGACATTCGAGAAAACCGGCGTGTGCCGCTTTCGCGGTTACCAGCACTTCCTCATCTGGACGGTTATCGGGATCATCAACTTGCTCGTCATGGGACTGCTTATCGACCGAATTGGCGATCGTTTTCGTCGCTAGCACGAGTGGTTAGCGTGGCCGTTCAAGACTCAATACATCATCGTATCAGCGTGAAGTTGCATCCACTGCACGTGGTCAGTGGGACTTGCCGACCGTCTTTCCCAAGGTGATTTCTGGCCGGCGGAAACCCATCGCGATCCAAGCGGCGATAAGCTTCAACATGAACTTGCCGGAGTGACCATCATAATTCGGTAAGTCATCAGGAAGCGTAACGCCACCTCGTCGGTCTTGCGTCATAACCCGCATTTCAACGGGCGGAGCATCTGCCGGAAAGCGGTTCCGATACATCGCCAACCAATGCCCCTTGGTAAAGTCGAGGAACATTCCCGAATTGCAACATGTGGCAATGACCCGCCGGGTCGGAGATTCTGACTTGAGCCGGTGCTCTTCAAGATACTCCTGCCCCGAGGCACATCGCACTCGATCCTTTCGATATAGGACGTAGTTTGTTCCACCGTCGGGATTGAGCATGGGCGACGCCGAAGCGAATTGCTCGAAGCGACGTCCGGCTTCTTGGCAACTCGCGCAATAGCAGGAGGCGGTCAGAATCGGCCGGCCGACTGCCTCCAATTTAACCCTGCCGCATCGGCATATCGCGTGGAGGTGTTCTTGCTGCTTCTGGCTCACTCGACGGGTCCCGTTGCTGGTCGGCACAACGCCATCGACGTCGGTAAGACCGTCGAAGGGTTCGTGACTAGTCGCTTTCGATGCCGAGTTCTCGCGCCGCAGCCGTCAGCCGGGTCTTTGCATCGGCATCGCTCGCAAACGCGGCGAGAGCTTTCGACAGCGCTGCCTTTGCAGCATCCTTCTCGCCAAGAGTCATGCGCGAACTCATCAGACGCAACCAGCCATTCTCGTCCGCGGGAGATGTTTCGAGACGGGCAGCTAGCTTGTCGACCATGCCATGGATCATATCGCTACGCTGAGCCTCGGATAGACCCTCTACATGTTGGGCGTCATCGCGCGTCGGATTCAACATTGAACCGGACGGCGAAGGCTCACCTGTCGCGACCTGCGCAGATTTTGCTTGATCAAGCGCCTTCGCGATTTCCGTGTTGCCGGGTTCAAGCTTGAGTGCGGTTTCGTAAGCCTTCGCCGCCTCGCCGGGTCTCTGCGTATTGAGGTACGACCACCCGAGCATTTTCCAGCCATTCACGTCATTGGGATCTTTTTCGAGGCGTGCGAGAAGCTTTGCGATCATCGTCTCAACATCAGGCAAATCGGCCGAATTTGCAGCGGATGACTTGGCCGCCATCGGATCCCGATTGGAATCGACCGAGTTCGCGTATGCGCGAAGGGACTCCAGCGCTTGCGTCGTATCCGACCCATCGGAATCGGACGCCGAATTTTTTCCCGACGGCGGGTCATCGATGCTCAGTATTGCTTCGTTCCCCGAAGGACTCGCGTCATTCCGAGGAATGCCCGCAAAGCAGGAAATCGCGGCTGCGATGAGCAGAGCCAATACAATGCCCGAGGTGTGCGTGCTCGTCGCGACCCACTGGCGAGTGAGTGCCGTTATCGGCCGGCGACCGTGCAATTTCAGGCGCAATAGGAGCAGCACCGTCGCCAGCAATGTGGCGGCCGTACCTGCTGCGACCGTCGCATACAGCTGTGCCATGTCCCATCCTCGCAAACTTTTCTTCTTATGGCGGAAGAATGGGACCCAAATTGGGGCTACGAGATGCAACGTGGCGAGGGCAATCATCAGGGCGCGCCAAAGCCAGACGAGTTGCGGCGCATATTTTCGAAGGAGCGCCGGAACAGTCGTATCGCGACACGGTCAAGCTATGGCATCGGAATTTTCGTATTTATGATCGGCATGATAACGCCATTCACATGATACTTGTGACACGTCAGACAGTCTTGGCGCACCTTCTTGGTGGCGTGGCACGTCTGGCATAGATCCTTGCTCACTGCCCCGAAATTAGAGGCAAAATTATGCGGATCGCCCTGTTCGTAGCTCTTCAGATAACGGCGGCCTTTTTCGAGCTTATGGCAGGTTAGACAACCGCGATTTTCCATCACACCGAAGTGTGGTTCGTGGATGAAAGTCGTAAAGCTTCCTTGCTTCGTCTCCGCCGATGGCTGCGAGAAATTAACAACCCGCCCCTTGCCTTGTATGTCATCAACGCTATGGCATTTCGTACACGCCCCCTGAGCGTCCTTGCTCGTCAGAAAATCGAAGACAGCTGCCGCCGGGCTTCGATCACCTTTCGGGGCTTGGGGACCGGTTAAAAAGAGCCACGAGTAGATGAATTTGTCCTTGTGGCCCGCAGGACGATAGAAAATCGCGTAATCCTGGCGGTACCAGCCGCCGTATTCGGACCAGCTTTCCGGATCGACATTGCTTTCTATACTGATCAACGGCGCGGTCTTCGCCTGAGGTCGAGATATCACGTTTGGCTGCGCCGCTGCTCCGCGAGTTTGGGACGCGCTGGCGCCGCCCTTGTCACGAGACTTCATTTCGCGAAGTTCTTCCTCCGTAGGCTGAAGCAGGTCATCGGATTGGTTCGCCACCTTTTCTCTAGGCATTTGAGACGTTGCCGCCGGTTCGTCGCCGTTCAGACCTGCTCTCATCGGTTCAGGCAAGTTGCCGGCGGAGCGCTTTTCCTTGTTGCCATTCGTCTTCCCATTCGCGCCGTCGGCATCTCCGGCGGTTCCTTCGGCCTCAGCGCTTTCGGGCTTATTCTCTTGTCCAGCGGACATGAGACACTGGCCAAGAACACGCATGAGACACGCTGGCGGATCGTATTTTGTCTTGCTCGCTTCTTTGCTCGGTGCCTCTTTCCGACCGGTCTCGGCGGATGGTTTGAGCGCATCCGAAACAGGAGGCTCCTCCGTGATCGGAACGCTCGAATTGCCTTGTTCCCGATCAGTCACGGCCGGCTGCGGATCAGGTGCGTTCGGGCCAGCGGTGATTTCCCTCGCAAGGTTCGGCAACCACTGTTGCTGGGCACCGATGACGACATCGCGAGGTATGCTGGCCGTAAGATCGGCGACGAGAGTTGCGCTCAACTTTCCGCTGCTGCCGATATTGAGATCACCGAGGACGTCCGAAGCTTTTCCAGAAATCATTGCATAAAATATCCGCTTGATCTCCCAAGCGAGTTCTTTCACGCTTGCGATCTGATCGTCGTTTGCATTGGCCAAGTCTTGGAGGTTCAATCGGTCCACGGCCTTGATAAGAGCACGGCCCTTGTCGTTACGGCTGATCATCACTTTCATGAACGGTGTCAGCTCGGCTTCGGAAGCGTCCGGCCATTCGCCGATTGCCGCGTTTCTCTTCTTCAGAGTTTGCAGATCAAGGCCGGGGAGCGCGAGAAAGGCGATGCCTTTCGGGCCGGTCGCTCGCTCCTTACCGGTGATCTGGTCGAGATGGCAACCGCTGCAGGTCTTCTCGAACGGCACTACCGCCATAACCCGCTTGTCGTCGTGACTGTCGTGACACGTTGAGCAGGACGCGGGAATGCGCTTTGCCAAGTCCTTCCTCGCAACCTCGGGGAAGTGCTTGTCGAAATGGCTTGCGTGATCGTAAACGATCCGCGTGCGACGCCTGAACGGGTAGCTCTCGAATTGCGGGTGGCCGCCGTCGAAACTATCGAACTTCACGACATGACATGAGCGGCACTGTTCGTTGGAGATCTTGCTTAGATCGAAATTGATGCCCTGATGCTCTTGGTGGCACGTCGCGCAATAAAGACCGCTTTTTATGACGTCTTTAGCCGGAAACGCTGTGTCTTGCGCCCGGACCAACAGCGGCTCATGCGTCGTCGCGGCGACCTTGCTCAGCCTTCTGGTGCTCTCCGCTAAAACATTGAACGAGGCGCCGTGCGGGAAGAAGGCGGTCGCCGGCATTTTGTGGCAGGTGAGGCAAGCATTGCTATCTGCGCGCGGATTGCCGGCGATGAGCCCGTGGACCCAGCTCAATTTTCCGGTGCCGCTTTGGGTGTGGCATTGGGCGCAATTTCCGATTGCGGCATGAGCGCTCGTGAGCGGTCCGGGCATCAGAAACTGCGTACCTTTGGAGAGAAAGAAGGCAGCGCCCGCGGAGACGGTCGTAAGAAGCGCGACCAACAGCGCGAAACGGTCGCGCTGAAAACTCGGTGGCTGCGGATTTTCGCTCTGTGGCGGCCAGAGAAATCGCCACATCACCAACCCCCCGACGAATAGGAGTAGACAACAAGGACGTGCAACACCGATAGCACGATCAGTCCGTAAGTGACGGGCACATGCACAAACTGCCAGCCCCTGCTGAGGGCGGAGTGGACGCGCGCGAAATCGAGCCTGTCCTTCTCAATCACCAGATTCCGGATCGCCGCCAACTTCTCCTGGCGCCGTGCGTCGACATAGGGTGAGAGGCTGTCGATTTCGGCCGTCAGCCGCTGAAGAGCGTTTTGCGAGCCAACCAGACACGAGAAGAAATTGCGACGCCTTTCGAAATAGTCTTTGAGATGGTTGGCGTAGAGATCGGCGATCCAGGCATCATGGGGTGGCGCCGGCAATGCGCTCGCAACGGAAGCCGGGTCAGGCATGGCGACGACCTCGCGGACCTCGCGTGCCAGTTCGGCAGCGCGGGAGGGAATGGGGTCAGAGCTGAAGCGGTCGTCGATACCCTTGGCCTTGGCCGACCAAGTGAGATAGGTGCCGAAAATTCCGCTGAGCATCACCAGCGCGAATCCCGTCCATAGCGCCCACTCGAATCCTGCGTCCGGCAGAGAGAAATTCGTGTGCGATAGGAAGGCGGCGATCAGTAGATAGCCAACGAAAATATGGAATTTTCGCCACCTCGCGACCGATTTCGGCGAGAGCTTGTTCGTCTTTATGGCGACGTGAAAGCCGAGCTGCAAGCTCATGCCGCCAGCCAGAACCCAGCCATCGAGATAACGCGGATCGCGGAGCGCATAACCGTAGATCGATACCAGCGAGAACAGGCCGACGGAAATCGCCGCGAGCACAACGACACGGATCGTGCGCGTGATGAGAGATCCCGCTGAACTCAATCCGCGCCCCCCAATCGCGCCAACAGATGGGTGCTGCAGCACCGATCTCACGCCAATCCGCCAAGTTCGCCCATTGCCAACTCCTATTAAGCCCACCTGACTCGTTGCCATTCGGCCGCCGGTCCGGGATCAATTGACCGCGCTTGCCTTTCTTGCGGTACCCTTGAACTGGCCCGTTACAGGAATAAGGCCGTCGAGGCCGGTCATCGTGGTGCCGTCGTACTTTTCGGTAATGCTGGTGAGCAGATTGGAAACGCCGTCGGCGGCCGCTGTCAGGAGGCGTTCGTTATTCAGCTTGAGTGCCGCCGAATGGGCATATTCGACCATCTTGGCGATTTCCGGCACATTCGGCGCGACTTTTGCCGCGGCCACGAGTCGGTTGCGTGCCCGGTCCACGCGCTGCGCCATGAAGAATGCATAGGGCTTTCGTACAGTCGCCTTTGCGACTGCGCGCAATGCCGTCTCAAGCTCAACGCCGAGGCCGACAAGATAGAGCATCCGCTTGCGCGCCGCGTCGGCTGGTACGTTGTCTTTCCCCCTGGAATACCAAGTGTTGTGCAGCACTTCGCCTTGCGACCAGGACACCAACTCGAACGCGCTGCCCGCCCGATGGCCACCCTTATTGACGAGATCCTCTTGCGGGACGACGTGGCATCCGTAGCAGTTCTTCGCCAGTTGATAGAGCGCATGCCTCCTGATCATGCCCTTCGACTCCGCAAGTTTCCAACGCGCCTGTGCCTCCGCCTTGGTCTCAGTTTTGGCGGTCTTCCCGCTAAACCCGCTGTGAATCTTGATCCAATCTTTCCCGGCGCCGTGACATGATTCGCAGGAAATGCCCGCAATGGCTTCTTCCTTGTCGTCCTTTCGCTGCACCGTGTAGTGACAATTCACGCATAGGCTCTCCGACCTGATGCGCCGGACTCCCATTCTTTCCGCGATCTTTTTTGCCTCCGCGTCGCGCGGCAGGTCGCGGAAGGTCTTGAAATGATGCGTCTCCTTCCAAGCTTCGACCTCCTGCTTGTGACATTCGGCACAGGCGTTCGGTCCGACGATCTTGGCAGGATCGGACGCGATGGCGCCGTGCACGCCAAAGAAGAAAATCATCAGCGAGACGGGGAGAAAACACAGAGTGAAAAAGGGGGACCTTCTGTCCGAATCCGATCGACCGAATGCAAAACGCTCTAATAACCACAATGCATGCTGTCCTTGTTCAGGCCATCATCGCGCGGACGCCGTTTGTCAGCGCAGATCACCGGCACGATCGGAAGCGAGCTGAAGACGTTGCCGGCCAACGGGCGCAGTGAGCTTCCCAATGGCGCGAGTGAGAATGCCTTCAGTGGCCCTTTGATCTGTTGTCGGCAGAAACGGATCGGCATAGCAGACTGCGCCAACGCGTGCCGCGATCGACTTCACGGAATCGACCATCCCTGGTGCCCCGCAAGCGTAGAGAACATCGGTCGGCAACAGTCGCGGCAGATAGTCGGTCGGCCGGCCCGGCCGAATGGCATCGGACAATGTTCGAGACGAACTGCAGACTGGCACGACGAGAACATTCGGAAAACGGGCCAGCTGAACGAGAGCAGGCCCCATATAGAGCGACTCGATGCTGCGACCACCGGCGATGACCATCATCCGGCGGGACGAGTTCTCGCGCAACGCCGCTACCGCAATCGCCCAGATCGGCGCAAACCCGGTGTTGGTGGCAACGAGAACGATCCGGCTTCCGAAACTCGGCCGAAAATGCGCCGAACCATACGGTCCCGTCAGCTTAACTTTGTGGCCCGACTTGATATGTTTGCCGAGAGCGGAGGTGACGCGCCCATCCTCTGCGCGCCGGATGTGGAACCACGTCATGTGGCTATCCGGATTGCGGTGGAGAGGATGTGTGATGCTGTAAGGACGGCTGGGAAAGCCATTGAACCGCACCTGGGCATATTGGCCAGCGTGATGGGGAAGCGCGCGGTCTGTCTTGATGCCGACTTCCATGACGTCGGATGATAACGGGCGCAATGTGCTCAATACGCCATCGACGGTCCGGACATCCGTCGGCCGACCTCTCTCTATAACCGCTTCGCCAACGATCCGGCACTGACAGGCGTGAACGACACCCGGCTCAGACCCTTCGCCGCCCTTCACTTCCCCAGCTACGAGTTGCACGCAGCAAGTGCCGCAGTGTCCGGCGCGGCAGTCGAAGGGCAGGTCAATGCCATTGTTCAGTGCAGCGTCCAGCAGCAGTTCACCGTCTCGTGCGAAAAAGGATTTTCCATTGATCGTAATTTGGTGACGTCTTGCCATTGCGCTGTCCCAGAAGGCTTCAAGTTGCTGATCTACGTCTGCTTTGTCCCGCTAAGATTTGACGCCAAATTTGAAATGCATTTGGCGACAGAGAATTCCACTAAGGAGATATCGTGGTCAGACAATGACGCGGCAGCGGGGGAAAGATCTGTCAAATGACGATTAAAAATAGAAAGCTCGATGCAGAGTAATAGTCGGCGAATTCGTTGGTTTTTAATTGTGGCCATGTTGGATGGCGGAATATCCATGACTGGACGCTTAGTGCTTCACGACGCAATTATCCGTACGTAAAATCAGCATTTTAAGCGATCATTTCTCATCTGCATGCTGAGCGATATTTTCTCACTATTGGCTAAATCCGAATTAGATATTTCAATTATTTCAAATGTCGATTCATCGCCTTTATGCCGATTTTGATTATTGAGACGGCCATATCGAGGCCCCTTTCTCGTATCAATTGATCAGCAGGCAATCATTTTTCGACCGCTGTGCAATGTCGTTTGTGCGATCGATGCAGATTGAAATGCCGCCCTGAAATGTACAGAGGACGGGGGACGAGGCCATGAAGCGATTATTCAGTATCGCATTGCTTTGCTGCGCTTTCGCAGCTGCCGCGCCGGCATACGCGGCAATCGTTCGGCAAGTCGCTCCCGACGGAACCAGCGGCAGTCCTGCGATCCAAGTCCATCAAGCGTCACGTGAAATTAAGGTCGCGGAAAATACGGGAGTCGTCAGAAAATCAGATGCTCCGAAGGAAAATGCCACGGAAGCGGAAGACACCAAGCCTGACGTCCATGGCGGCGCCTCTGGCGATGAGTCCCTTTATCCGATCGCCGCTCAATGCGGAGGATGCCACAAGCAAATTTACGACGAGTGGTCGTCCTCGCAGCATGCCTATGCTTCGATCTCACCGATGTTCCACAAATTCGAGCAAAAGTTCCAGACACTCACACAAGGTACGGTCGGCACGTTTTGCGTGCGGTGCCATCAGCAGGTCGGCACCCAGCTGGGGGAGGCGCGCGAAGCTCCACTTTGGGCGCGCAGCCAAATCTCGCGCGAGGGCGTGACCTGCATCACCTGTCACCGGGTCAAGGAAGAGTTCGGCAAGGTCAACGGCGAGCGCCGTGTCGAGCCGGGTAAGATCTACGAGCCGGTCTTCGGCAGCGGAGAAAAGAGCGTCATCAAAAACGTTCTCGCCAACAAGGAAACCTACTCCGTCAAAACCAACGCTCAGGGCCGTGGCAACGACATCCACAAAGGCATGATTACAAACGACCAGATCACCAAGTCGGAGTTTTGCGTCAGCTGCCACCAGGTCGCCGTCAACCTTGGTATCAAGCTCGAAATCGTTTGGGATCAATATCGCGACAGCCCGGCGCGCAAAGCCGGTGTCACCTGCCAAGACTGCCACATGGGTAAGGTTCCGGGACAGCCCAAGGGCTACGCGACTTCGCCTTCCGCGATTGTCGGTGGCAAGGAGATCAATCCGGGACGCAAGCACGCGAACCATCGGTTCATCGGTCCGGGCTACTCAATCGCCCACCCCGGAATTTTCCCTCACAACACCAAGGCCCAAGCCTATAGCATCAAAGACTGGTTGCAGTTCGATTGGCGCGGCGGCTGGGGCACGAGCAAGTTCGAAGACAAGGTCGCGGGCGGCAAGCTCAAGGTCAAATTTCCAGAGCGTTGGGCTGACTCGAACGATCGTGAAGACGCCCGTGAGATCATCGACGAGAATCTGAAGAAACTCGATGAGCGTGACGTGCTGCGACGTCAGGTGATGGAGAACAGCAGCAAAGTCGACGGTCCCTACGTCGAGGGCACGCCGAAGGTCGGCGAAGATTTGGCGTTCTCCTACAAAATCAAGAACATCAATACGGGGCACAACCTGCCATCCGGTTCGCTCGGCGCGCAACCGCAACTCTGGGTGAACGTCGCTCTCGTCGATCCCGACGGTCTGAATATCTGGGAGTCGGGCTACGTCGACAGCAATGGCGATATGGCGGATCTGCACAGCCTCGACGTAGCGGCGGGTCGCATCGATACCGACCAAATGCTGGTGAACCTTCAGACCAAGTTCCTGACGACGAACGTCAAGGGCACGGACCGCGAGATGTACCTGCCGGTGAACTTCGACATCGATCCGCTGCCGCAGCTGCGCCCGCCGAGCATCCCGACAACCGTTCTCAACCATCCTCCATTGGTGCGCATGGAGAACCACTCGCTAACGCCACTTGGTGTGAAGGAGGCCAAGTATCAGGTGCCGGGGAACCTCATAAACAAGCCGGGCAAATACCGCCTTGCGTTCCGTATGCGTAGTCGCGCCGAGCCCATCTATTTCATGCGCTTCGTCGGCGCCACCAAAGTCATGGAGGAGAGCATGAACGAGCGGATCATGAACTTCCACGATTTCGAAGTGAATATCGACGTGAAGGGCTAGCACCGAAGAACTGAGCGTTTCGGATTTGGACCGGGGGAAAGTCCAAAGACGCGGGTCCGAAGCCTCTCCGAAGCCTCTTGCCAGACGCGAGCTCGCGGGCTTGAGGCGTGATGTGGGAGCTTCTGTATGACTTGTGCCGTAAAAGGCAACGATCGGTCCTGCGCGGGAACGGCCATCGCCGTTATCGCAGTGATGGCCAGTGGTTATCTGATGGTGTCCGGCACGACTGCGGAAACGGCGCCGGTGGAAGATCGTAATGAGAGCCGCGAGGACGACGAGACGGCCGAAGCATCACCCAACGATGCTCCGCCTAATGTTTCCTCGGAGCCAACGCATCGCAACGAGACCATCGTTCCCAAGCAGCACCTGGGCGCAGATATGAGCGGTGCGGACAAGCCGGACGCGTCGGCGGACAGCAACAAAAAGCCCCGCAAAAAAGGCAAATCGACCAAGAGCGCCTTCCGCTCCGATCCGCAGTACGACAAAAAATATAATGCTGAGGGACAAGCCGACATCTACGGCGGCAAAACCGCCGTCGAACCGCCGCGCCCTCTGCTCGAGTTGGGCCGCGAGCAATACACCTCGGGACTTTACGACGAGAGCAGCACGCTCTTCGGAAAATTAAATCCGCTCCTCCCGGGTCTGTCCGTTTACGGCGACTGGCGGACAGCGGTCGCCTACAACAATAATAACGGCAAGGACATTGCCCAGATCGCAACTCGACTGAACCTCGACGTCGATTTTAAGATCACGGCGACGGAGCGCATACACGCCTTCTTCACCCCCTTTCAGGACGGCAACGCAAAGTTCTCCCGCTTCGAATTCGGCGGTCGCGATGGCGACCAGAAATTCAATGATGAGATCGACCTCGATCCGCAGACCCTGTTTTTCGAGGGTGATCTCGGTTCCATCTATTCGGGTGTCTCGGGTCAGTACGCTGGTTTCGATCTGCCCTTCACGGTCGGTCTTTTCCCGCTGTTCCTGCAGAACGGAATATGGGCGAACGATGCTATTCTCGGCGGCGCAGTGACCCTGCCTGCGCGGAACTCCCCGACAATAGGCCTTTCCAACTACGACATCACTTTCTTCGCGGCGTTCGACAACGTCGACAATGCGAGCCTCGTCAAAGCGAACGGCAAGGTCGATAACGACCATGCCAACCTCCTTGGCGCGACGACTTTCATTGACGCGTTTGGTGGGTACATCGAAGCGGGCTATGGCTTTTTGCAAGGCACCGGCCCCCAGGAGGGCGTCGAGCAGCACTTCCTGACGGCGGCTTATAGTCGGCGCTATGCCAACACCATATCGAACTCGACGCGCGTGTTCGCGAACTTCGGAGACGACAATCAGGGAACCGGCGATGGCGTTGCCTTCATTTCGGAGAACAGCCTGATCTCGCCGCTGCCAAGCACGCTTCTGCCTTACGCCAACTTCTTTGTCGGCGTCGGCAATCCCGAACCTCTGGTCGATGGCAATAACGCGGGGATACTGAAGAACGTCGGCATCAACTTCGAGACCGATGCTCTGACCGGTTACCCGAAGCTCGACGACACCGCGTCCAACACCTTCGGCGGGGCACTCGGCCTAGAATACCTCTTCAATCTGGATCAGCAGCTCGTCTTCGAGGTGGCCACCGTCCAGCCCTACGAGAACGACGGCATCGGAGCCAAAGATGCCCAGTACGGCTTCGGCGTTCGCTATCAGATTCCGATTACTCGATCGTGGCTGTTCCGGGCCGATGCGACGTATCAGATCCAAGAGGGCACCGAGGACAATTTCGGCTTCCGCACCGAGCTACGTAGCAAGTTCTGAGCGAAAGCCGATGCCGGCGACGTCATGGACGATGAATGTCTCTTGGATATCCGCCGAATAGGGGACCAGAACGTCCGGCCCCTTCATCTCGGGCGGGCGACCGCATCGATCTCGATGTCGACGTCATCATCGACCATCGCCTGATAGTCCGTCATGTTGAATGCGCTGCGCTGGATGCGCGTCGTCGCGATAAATCGCCGTGCGCCGGCATCATACTTGAGCGTCGGGTCGTCGTGTGGGTTGATACTGACCTTGAGTGTCACCGGCCTGGTGATGCCGTTGACCGTGATCTCGCCGAGAACTTCTGCAGCAGTGGCCGAGTCAAGCCGGACCGCAAGACTTTTAAAGGCGATGACGGGAGAGACTTCGACGTTAAAAAACGCTGCGCCCTTGAGCTCGCTGTCGACGAGCGCTTCGCCGGTCGTGAGGCTCGCAGCGCCGATCGAAGCCCGAATGTTGCTTTTACCCGGTGCTGCTTCGTCATAGTCGAGCGTGCCGTTTACCTTTGTGAAACGCCCGCGCTGCGTCGAATAACCCATCTTAAAGACGAAGCGAACCTCGGTTCGGCGCTGATCGAATTCGAATCGACGAGCATGAGCGTGCGGCGCGCCTACGAGCATTAGCTCCGTGACGAGCAAAGCGAGAAGCGCTATTCGCGCCGGAGACCTCGATATCACTGGCGACATAATCCACCTCGCGAATTGCCAGCAGTTCGATGTGACCCCATCGCGGAAATGCTGGACGCCATGTCATCTTCGTGAAAACCGGCCCTTTTCATCGCTCGGCCTTTCGCCGTCACGATCGCGCTGAAATCGCGCCGATGAAGGCAAGCGTTCTCGTCGCTTTATGTTTTCCTGAACGCCATTCGCTCTGGTGAGAGCTTCGACGACATCGGAAATTTCGTCGGTTCCGGCCACGACTTTTGAAAAAATAAACCAGGCGCCCGCCGTCAAAATGAGTGGGCACACGAGCACAACGACTAGATCGAGAAACGTCGTCGTCATTACGTTTCCTCCCGTGCCTCGTTGATGGCCGAGGCCCCCGTCGTCATCTCCGTGCGAATTGCGTGCTCTACATTTTCACTGCTTGCGAGCAGCGGTATTCAGCATGGAAATGCGACTATGCGGTCTTCCCCACCGCATATCGGAATCGTGGGATGGCGAAACTTGGTCCGAGAAATGCTCCCATTCTTGTCATCGCGAAGTCGATAGGCAGCTGTCGCCGAACACCGATCCCCGTATTTACTCGGCATGCGGAGTAATTACGATCTCGGGCGAACCGCCGAGCAACGATCATCACATTTCATTTCATGATTTTCCGATAACCGCTGTATGGCCGGAGGCCGAGTTAATAGCGCGACCATTCTGGCGGCTCTTCTCGCTTTTCGCCCACGCGCGCGCCGAGCATGCGCAAATGCGACCACCACACCGCTCTTGCTTGTTCGGACAGCGCCACGTTTCGCCGGTGCATCACGTTGCGCATGAATTCAGCAAGGACTGGTCGTCGACGTAGGAACGCTGGTTCGCTGCTCGGGTGCTCGCAAAGCCTTCCAAATTCGACTGGGCAGCGGAAACCGTTTTCCGCCGGCTTCGCTTAACAATCTGATTTTTTGGCAAAATGGCGCGAGAGACGGGACTTGAACCCGCGGCCTCCGCCGTGACAGGGCGGCGCTCTAACCAACTGAGCTACTCCCGCAATCCAGAAAGTGACGGGCGCCGAAGCGCCCGCCGTCACAGGGTCGAGATACGTGATGGCCGCCCCGTCGTCAAGCCGCGTTCAACCCTTAAACGCGGATTTCCTTGACGAATGGCCCTAAGCCTTATCGCCGCGTAACAAAATCGCGTTTGCCGATCTCGATGCCGTTGTGCCGCAGGATGTCGTAGGCGGTCGCGCAGTGGAAATAGAAATTCGGGAAAGCGACGTGGAGCAGGTATTCGCGGCCGGTCATGGTCACGTCCTGGCCGCCAACCTTGAGGGTCAGCATCTTTGCTTCCGATCCCTCGAACTGCTCAGGCTTGTAGGCGGCGAGCAGAGCCTGAATCTTCGCGATGCGAGCCTTGAGTTCGGGTAGCGTCGTTTCGACATCGGGAAAGCCCGGGACCTCGACACCCGCTAAACGAGCAGGAGCGGCCTTGGCAAAATCGGTCGCGAGTTGCACCTGACGCGTCAGGTTGAACATATCGGGATAAAGCCGCGATCCGAGGTATACGGCGAAATCGATCTTCTTCGCCGCGGCCTGCTCGGCAGCCTTGTCGAGAAAGGCTTCGAGTCCCGAGAGCTGCTTCTGGAACGTCGGAACGGCGACGTCGTACATCGATACGGACATGGTTATGCTTTCTTCGTTGATGAGAACGGACTGCAGTCAGGTAGTGTGCGGAATGCGTGCTTCAACAGGGCCGTCCGTGCGGCCGGCTCTGCGAAACGAAATCGCAAAGGCAATCAAAAATGGTGGGCGGTGAGAGGGTCGAACTCCCGACATCCTCGGTGTAAACGAGGCGCTCTACCACTGAGCTAACCGCCCGACGCGCCTTTGCTAGTCCGTCTGCATAAGGCTGTCAAAACAAACACGCGCGCCGCTTCCGCAACGCGCGTGTAAAAAATTGCGACACGGCGCTTAGTTGATGTTCAGCGCGTCTTTCAGACCCTTGGCCGGCGTGAACTTCGGCACGCGCGAAGCAGGGATCTGGATGGTCATGCCGGTTGCCGGATTGCGGCCTTCGCGCGCCTTACGGGCAGCGACCTTGAAGGTACCGAAATCCGGGATGCGCACTTCATGGCCATCCTTCATCGCGGCACGGATGTGGGCGAGAACGGCATCCACCACGCCACTCGCCTTCTCCTTTGTCAGCTCGCAATCTCTGGCAACGGCATCAATCAAATCTTTCTTGCTCATCTCGTAGTTCCTCTAATGTGGGGAGGTGGGTTTCGGCTCATTGGCTCGAAGCCCGAGGCGGCCATTTCGGGGAGAAGCCGGCCGCGCATGAAGCGCTAAAAGCGCCCAATCGCCCCGCCCGTCAAGCGGAAAAAGCCCGTATTTCCGGACAAAAGCGCATCTAAATGCTCAATCGGCGCAAAAGAAAATGCCCCCACACGGTTACCGTGCAGGGGCATCAATCGGCATAAATTTACTCATATTCGCAAGAGTCAGTGTGCGGTCGCTCGCGCACTGCCTTTAGCGGACTCTTTGGCCTCAAGGGCCTCCGCCTCCGCTGCCTCGTCCCAGGTAATGGGCTCCGGCACGCGCACAAGTGCGATCTTCAAGACGTCTTCGAGGCGCGATACCGGGATAACGTCCATCTTCGTCAGGACCTCACTCGGAATTTCCGCCAAGTCCTTGGCGTTCTCTTCCGGAATGACGACAGTCTTGATGCCGCCGCGCAGCGCCGCGAGGAGCTTTTCCTTCAAACCGCCGATCGGCAGCACGCGGCCACGAAGCGTGATCTCGCCCGTCATCGCCACATCCTTGCGGACGGGAATGCCGGTCAGAACCGAGATGATCGCAGTCGTCATGGCGATGCCTGCAGACGGTCCATCCTTCGGCGTCGCGCCTTCCGGCACGTGAACGTGGATGTCGCGCTTTTCAAACAGTGACGGGTGGATGCCGAAATCAACCGAGTGCGAGCGCACGTACGCGTTCGCGGCTTGGATGGATTCCTTCATCACATCACGCAGGTTGCCCGTGACGCTCATCCTGCCTTTGCCGGGCATCATGACGCCTTCGATCGTCAGCAACTCGCCGCCGACCTCGGTCCAAGCAAGACCCGTAACAATACCGACCTGATCCTCAAGTTCCGCTTCGCCATAGCGGTACTTCGGCACGCCCAGATAGTCATGGACGTTCTCAGCCGTGACGACGATCGAAGTCTTCGACGACGTCAGGATTTCCTTCACCGCCTTGCGTGCGAGCTTGGCCATTTCGCGTTCAAGCGAACGCACGCCAGCTTCGCGCGTATAGCGACGAATGACTTCCTTCACGGCGCCATCTTCGATCGACCACTCGCTCTGCTCGAGACCGTGGGCAGAGTACTGCTCCGGTATCAAATGGCGCTTGGCGATCTCAAGTTTCTCGTCTTCGGTGTAACCGGCAAGTCGGATAATCTCCATGCGGTCCATCAGGGCCGCAGGAATATTCAGCGTATTGGCCGTCGTCACGAACATCACGTTCGAGAGATCATAGTCGACCTCTAGATAGTGATCGTTGAACGACTGGTTCTGTTCCGGATCGAGCACCTCAAGGAGGGCCGCCGCAGGATCGCCGCGGAAGTCCTGACCCATCTTGTCGATCTCGTCCAAGAGGAAGAGCGGGTTGGTCCGCTTCGCCTTCTTCATGGACTGGATGACCTTTCCCGGCATGGAGCCGATGTAGGTCCGACGGTGGCCACGGATTTCCGCTTCGTCACGAACTCCGCCGAGCGACATGCGCACGAACTCACGGCCGGTCGCGTTGGCGATCGACTTGCCAAGAGACGTCTTGCCGACACCCGGGGGACCGACGAGGCACAGAATCGGACCTTTGAGCTTGTTCGTCCGCGCCTGCACCGCGAGGTATTCAAGGATGCGTTCCTTGACCTTATCGAGGCCGTAGTGCTCCAGGTCGAGGATCTGCTGAGCCTCAGCGATATCCTTCTTGACCTTGCCCTTGATCCCCCACGGGATCGACAGCAGCCAATCGAGATAGTTGCGCACAACCGTCGCTTCGGCCGACATCGGCGACATCTGCTTGAGCTTCTTCAGCTCAGCCAGTGCCTTGTCCTTGGCCTCTTTCGACAGCTTGGTGTTCTCGATCTTTTCCTCGAACTCGGCGATGTCGTCGCGCTCGTCGGAATCGCCCAGCTCCTTCTGAATGGCCTTCATCTGCTCATTCAGATAGTACTCGCGCTGCGTCTTCTCCATCTGGCGCTTGACGCGCGAACGGATCTTACGCTCGACCTGCAGGACCGAGATTTCGCTTTCCATCAGCGTATAGACGCGCTCAAGCCGCTCGGAGATGCTGGCGGTTTCGAGCACGTCCTGCTTGTCGGAAATCTTGATGGCGAGATGCGACGCGATCGTATCCGCGAGCTTCGCATAATCTTCGATCTGACCGACGTTGCTCAGGACTTCGGGCGAGACCTTCTTGTTGAGCTTCACGTAGCTCTCGAACTGGGTCACGACCGAACGCGCAAGCGCTTCGAGTTCTTCCTTGGCGCCGGGAACTTCAACGACCCGTTCGACCTCGGCTTCGAAGTAATTGGCGTTTGCAGTGTAACGCGAAATCTTGGCGCGCGCGTTGCCTTCGACGAGAACCTTCACGGTTCCGTCGGGCAGCTTCAGAAGCTGCAGCACAGACGCAAGCGTGCCGATCTCGTAGATTGCGTCGGGAGCCGGATCGTCATCGCTGGCGTTCTTCTGCGCGGCGAGCAAGATCTGCTTGTCGGCACGCATCACTTCTTCAAGGGCCGCGATTGACTTCTCGCGCCCGACGAAGAGAGGAACGACCATGTAGGGGAAAACGACGATGTCTCGGAGCGGGAGAACCGGGAACAACTCTTTCCCGACGGCCTTTTCCTTGGTCTTTTTGTCTTCGCTCATTTCGCTACCTATTCGCCGTGCGCCGCAGGTCTTTCACAACCTGCCGGCACATTCCACACTCGTTCCACTTTAGGAGCCATGCTTCCCGCCCCTTTTTGTGGCAACGGTTGGCATTCTCGTGAGCGCGAGCGCGGGGTGAGACCCAAGCCCTGGATACCGGTTTTCGGAGAGATACTCGGCTGGCTGCTTGACGCCATTCCCTCCGAACAAATAGGGACCGGCGTCCCGCAAACAAGTCCCGGGACTAAGCTCCCGGACAGCCCTAATCGTCGCGATGAACTAGGCGGTGGATTCCTTTTCCTCCGCCCTGTCGGTATAGATCCGAAGCGGCTTTGCCGAGCCTTCGACAACCTCCGGCCCGATCACGACCTCTTCTGCGCCCTTGAGCGTCGGAAGATCGTACATCGTATCGAGCAGAATGCCTTCCATGATCGACCTGAGACCACGGGCACCCGTCTTGCGTTCGATAGCCCTGCGCGAAATGGCCTTCAGAGCGTCGAGCGTGATCGTCAGCTTCACGTCCTCCATTTCGAAGAGGCGCTGATACTGCTTGACGATGGCGTTCTTGGGCTCCGTCAAGATCTGCACGAGCGCGGTCTCGTCGAGATCTTCGAGCGTCGCGATAACCGGCAGACGGCCGATGAACTCCGGGATCAAGCCGAACTTCAAGAGGTCTTCCGGCTCGACGTGGCGCAGGATTTCGCCCGTGCGCCGCTCATCCGGCCCAGTGACCTTGGCCGAGAAGCCGATGGACGAGCCCTTGCCACGACGCGAGATGATCTTTTCGAGACCGGCGAAGGCGCCGCCGCAAATGAAGAGGATGTTCGTCGTGTCGACCTGCAAAAATTCCTGCTGCGGATGCTTGCGGCCGCCCTGCGGAGGAACGGAGGCGACGGTGCCTTCCATGATCTTCAGAAGGGCCTGCTGCACACCCTCGCCCGAGACATCCCGTGTGATCGACGGGTTGTCGGACTTGCGGCTGATCTTGTCGACCTCGTCGATATAGACGATGCCGCGCTGCGCCCGCTCGACGTTGTAGTCGGCAGCCTGCAGGAGCTTGAGGATGATGTTCTCGACGTCCTCGCCGACGTAGCCCGCTTCGGTAAGCGTGGTGGCGTCCGCCATCGTGAACGGAACATCGAGGATACGCGCCAGCGTCTGGGCCAGCAGCGTCTTGCCCGAGCCCGTCGGACCGACAAGCAGGATGTTCGATTTCGCGAGTTCCACGTCGTTGTTCTTCGAGGCGTGGTTCAGGCGCTTGTAATGATTATGGACGGCGACGGAGAGAACGCGCTTGGCGTGGTACTGCCCGATGACGTAGCTGTCGAGCACGGTGCAAATTTCCTGCGGCGTCGGAACGCCGTCACGGGATTTGACCAGAGTGTTCTTGTTCTCCTCGCGGATGATGTCCATGCAGAGTTCGACGCATTCATCGCAGATGAATACTGTCGGCCCAGCAATCAGTTTGCGGACCTCATGCTGACTCTTGCCGCAGAAAGAGCAGTAGAGAGTGTTCTTCTCTTGAGCCATTTGTTCTCACCTTCCGTGCAAGCCCCATCAACGCGATGTTCTTGCTTTGGCCCGCCATTCACGCCCGGCGCTGAGCCGATTCTGCGGCGGCGTGAACTTCATAACCAATCTGAGCACGCTAATGTTCAGCAGATCAAGATTGGATTAATGGAGCCTACGCGGCCATAGCTCGCAAGCGGCGCTATTGCCACAGTTGATAAACGAGCAGGCAACAGAGGCGATTCAAAGCCAACATTTACCTAAACTCGTCCGCTGCCGTACAGCGTTTGTTCTTTTTGGACGGGCGGCAATTCGCCCGCTCCATTTCTCGTAGTATAACCATCTCAGCGTTGCATGCGCCGCTTATTCGATCGATTTGCCGGTTTCGAAGACGCCGGCATCCACTTCGTCGCGGTCCTGGAGAACCTTGTCGATAAGTCCGAAATCGCGCGCCTGTTCGGCGGTCATGAAATAGTCGCGGTCGAGCGTCTTATCAATCATCTCGTAGGTCTGACCTGTGTGCTTGACATAGGTCTCGTTGAGACGGCGCTTCATCTTGATGATGTCCTCGGCGTGGCGCTCGATGTCGGAGGCCTGTCCCGAGAATCCGCCCGACGGCTGATGCACCATGACGCGAGCGTTCGGGAGCGCGTAACGCAATCCCTTGGCGCCAGCACAAAGCAGCAACGAACCCATCGAGGCAGCCTGACCGATGCACAACGTGGCGACGGGCGGTTTCACGAACTGCATCGTGTCGTAGATCGCCATGCCCGCCGTGACGACACCGCCCGGCGAGTTGATGTACATCGAGATCTCTTTTTTCGGATTCTCGGACTCGAGGAACAAAAGCTGCATGCAGATCGATGCCGCCATGTGATCTTCCACGGGGCCGGTCACGAAGATGATGCGTTCCTTCAGGAGGCGCGACGGCAGATCGTAGCCACGCTCACCGCGCGTCGTCTGCTCAACGACCATCGGCCAGAAGGTGTTCGTCAACGTGTTGATCGGATCGCGCATCGCCGTTGTCTTTCCTCATTGCGGCGGGCAGGCCCTTCGGCCGCACCAGCCAGACTCGCACGCATTCAGTGTCGTTATTCAGCTTAAGCCGCCAATGCGGCTTAGCGCTCCGTCACCTCTTCGACGGCCTTCAACAGCTCATCGCGCGTGACCTTCTTTTCGGTAGGCTTGGCTTCATCGATCACGTAATCGATGACCTTGTCCTCGAAGATCGGAGCGCGAAGCTCGGCAATCGCGCCTGGGGTCTTCTCGTAATATTCGTAGACCTGCTTCTCCTGACCGGGATAGCGGCGAGCCTGTTCGACCAGAGCCCGGCGCAACTCTTCCTGGGAAACCTGCAGATTGTTCTTCTCGCCGATCTCGCCGATCACGAGGCCAAGACGTACCCGGCGCTCGGCAATCTTCCGGTACTCGGCGCGGGCCTCGTCCTCGGTCTTGCCTTCATCGGCGAACGTCTTGTTCGTGGCTTTGAGATTGTTCTCCAACTGGGTCCATATATTGTTGAATTCGAAATCAACAAGAGAGGCCGGCAGCTCGAACGTGTGTGCCGCATCGATGGCATCGAGAAGTTCGCGCTTCAGCTTCTGCCGTGACGCTTGATCGTACTCGCGTTTGATCTGCTCGGAGATAAAGCCGCGAAGCTGCTCGAGGCTTTCGGCGCCGACGCCCTTGGCGAAATCTTCGTCGACAGCCGGTGTCCGGGGTTTTGAAACCCCCTTTACCTTCACGTCGAAGTCCGCCGTTTTGCCAGCCAACGCTGCGACAGGATATTCGGCCGGGAACGTGGCGCTGACGACTTTCTCGTCGCCCGCCTTCATGCCCGTCACACCTTCCTCGAAGCCCGGAATGAACTGCTTCTTACCGATCGTCAGGCTCTGCCCTTCGGCGGCGCCACCCTCGAACGCTTCGCCATCAATCTTGCCGAGGAAATCGAGTGTCACGAGGTCGCCCTCGCTTGCCGCCCGGCCCTCTTCGATGTCGTAAGCGGTGTTGCGCTCGGCGAGGTTTGCGAGCGCTTTATCGAGCGCGGCGTCGTCGACGTCGGCCACGAGCTTTTCGAGCTTCAACGACTTGAGATCGGCCAGCGGAATCGGCGGCAGAACCTCGAACGACATGTTGTAAGCGAGGTCGCTTTCCCCACTCGCGATCTTATCGAACAACTCTTCGTTGAAATCGACGAGTTCGACCTTGGGCTGCTGCGCCGGGCGTTCGTTGCGATCCTTGATGGCCTGCGCGCTCGTATCGTTGAGCGTCTGCTCCATCACTTCCTGCATCAGCGACTTGCCGTACAGCTTCTTCAGGTGCGCAACCGGAACCTTGCCGCGGCGGAACCCCTTGATCTGCACGCGGTCCTTGAGCTCGTCGAGGCGAGACGCAAAACGCTCGCTCAGTTCCGCTTGCCCGACGACCACCTGCAGCGTGCGCTTCAATCCTTCTCGTGCCGTTTCCGTAACTTGCATCGTCCGTGTCCTGATTGGAGGTCGAAACGCGCGATCAGACCTCGCCGACCAATTATTTAGGGAGCCGCCCGCGGGTCCACAAAGCGCTAACACCGCCGGCTGCCGCAACACTCGTGCGGACGGAAGTTTAGCCCCCACAGATATTGCTTTGAATTTGCTACGTTTTTAAACCGCCGCGGGCCACGGACGCTTGGCCATTCCCTGAGGGGAAATACCAGCATCACGCGCCTGGAAGCCTATGCCGTGGCTTAAACAGCCTTTCACGGCGAATGGCAATACGCTGTCGCACCACCTTCAAAATTGGCCACGTGCTCGAGAATATCGAACCGGGCCCGGCATCGCGCGTTGTCTTTCGTAAATGCACGATTATTTCCGCGCGGCTATTCGTAAGCTCTTGAAAGACTGCGACCAATTCCTCCCGGCGTGATCATGGGGGCTATACGGCAGCCATCTGGAACTGTTAAAAGTTGCGCATGCGGAATGGACGGAGCTTCCAGGATGAATCTGACTCGTAGAGGCTTCATAAAGCTCAGCGGCGCGACCCTCGCGACGTCAAGCCTGGGCGCCCTCGGATTTGGTGGATGCGGCGAAGCGGTCGCGGAATCCGTAAGACCCTTCAAGCTCACGCACGCAAAGGAAACGCGGAATACCTGTACCTACTGCTCGGTCGCCTGCGGCATTCTGATCTATACCCTCGGAGACGGCGCCAAGAACGCCACCTCGGACATTATCCACATCGAAGGCGATCCGGATCATCCCGTGAACCGCGGAACGCTCTGCCCCAAGGGCTCGGCGCTTCTCGACATCGTCCATGCGCCGACACGTCTGGTGGCACCGAAGTATCGCAAGCCGGGCGGCACCGAGTTCGAGGAAGTCTCCTGGGATTGGGCACTGGATCGCATCGCGCGTCTGATGAAAGACGACCGCGACAAGAATTTCATCGCCAAGAACGCCGAAGGCACGACCGTCAACCGATGGATCTCGACTGGCATGCTCGCGGCCTCGGCCTCATCGAGCGAAACGTCGTACCTGACTTGGAAAGTCGCCCGTTCATTCGGAATGTTGGTCTTCGATAACCAAGCACGTGTCTGACACGGACCGACGGTGGCCAGTCTGGCTCCAACATTCGGTCGCGGCGCAATGACCAACACTTGGCAGGATATCAAGAATGCCAATCTGGTCATCGTTATGGGCGGAAACGCCGCCGAAGCGCATCCGTGCGGCTTCAAGTGGGTCATCGAAGCGAAAATCGAAAACGCGGCGAAGCTCATCGTCGTCGATCCGCGCTTTACCCGCACGGCGTCGGTCGCCGATTACTACGCGCCGATACGTCCCGGCTCCGACATCGCGTTCCTGTCGGGCGTGATCCGGTATCTGCTCGAAAAAGATCAGATCCAGCACGAGTATGTGCGCGCTTACACCAACGCCAGTCTGATCGTCAAAGACGGCTATGGCTTCGAGGACGGTCTCTTCAGCGGCTACGATCACGAGAAGGGCCAGTACGACAAATCGAGCTGGGACTACGAACTCGACGAGCAGGGCTTCGCAAAGGTCGACGATACGTGGGAGAATCCGCGTTGCGTCATGAATCTTTTGAAGACGCATGTCTCGCGTTACACGCCCGAGATGGTGTCGCGCATCACCGGAACGCCGCAGGACAAGTTCCTGCACATCTGCGAAATGATCGCGGAAACTGCCGCGCCGGACAAGGCGATGACGAGCCTCTTCGCGCTCGGCTGGACTCAGCATTCCGTTGGATCGCAGAATATCCGGACGATGGCGATGGTCCAGCTTTTGCTCGGCAATATCGGCATCGCAGGGGGCGGCATGAATGCGCTGCGCGGCCACTCCAACATCCAGGGGCTGACGGACGTCGGGCTTCTGTCGAACCTCATGCCTGGCTACATGACGCTCGCGGCCGATCACGAGGTGACGTTCGACGACTACATGAAGACGCGGCTGTTCAAGCCGTTGCGTCCCGGTCAGACCAGCTACTGGCAGAACTACAAGAAGTTCTTTGTAAGCTTCCAGAAGTCGATCTACGGCGATGCCGCAACGGCCGAAAACAATTGGGCCTATGATTGGCTGCCGAAGCTCGACATTCCGCTCTACGACGTCATCAAGGCCTTCGAGATGATGAACCAGGGCGAGATGACCGGCTATATCTGCCAAGGATTCAATCCGCAGCAGGCGTTTCCGGATCGCGGCAAAATCCGTCGCGGTCTTTCGAAGCTCAAGTTTCTCGTCACGATGGATCCGCTCGACACGGAAACGTCGCGGTTCTGGGAGGACTTCGGACCTCAGAACCCGGCTGTTTCCGCTGATATCCAGACGGAAGTCTTCCAGCTGCCGACGACCTGCTTTGCCGAAGAGAACGGCTCGCTCGTCAACTCGGCGCGTTGGCTACAATGGCATTGGAAGGCCGCCGAGCCTCCGGGCGATGCGAAATCGGACATTTGGATCATGTCCGGCATCTTCCACAGGATGCGCGAACTCTATCGCAAGGAGGGCGGCGCTTTCCCCGATCCGATTCTCAATCTGACGTGGAAATACACCGACCCGACCGATCCCGACCCGGAAGAACTGGCGAAGGACATGAACGGGCGGGCGCGCACCGACCTCAAGGACGCTACCGGCGCCGTCGTCACCAAGGCGGGAATGTTGCTCGACGGATTTGGCCAGCTTCGCGACGACGGTACGACGGAATCCGGCTGCTGGATCTTTTCCGGGTGCTGGACCGAGAAGGGCAACCAAATGGCGCGGCGCGACGCGTCCGATCCGCGTGAGCAAGGCATTGCACCGAACTGGGCGTGGGCGTGGCCCGCAAACAGGCGCATTCTCTACAATCGCGCCAGCGCCGACGTCGCGGGCAACCCATGGAACCCAGCGAAGCCGGTCATCCAATGGAACGGCACGAAGTGGGTCGGCATCGACGTTCCCGATTACGGTCCGACCGTGAAGCCGTCGGACTCGGTCGGTCCCTTCATCATGAACGCTGAAGGCGTCGGGCGATTGTTCGCGCGTGACCAGATGGTCGAAGGACCATTCCCCGAGCATTACGAGCCGCTCGAGTCTCCGGCCATCAACGTGCTCCATCCCAAAGTGCAATCGAATCCGGCAGTCCGCGTGTTTGCCGATGACCGAGCCGATTTCGGCAAGCCGTCGGAATTTCCGTACGTCGCGACGACCTACCGCCTGACGGAGCATTTTCACTTTTGGACCAAACACGCGCGCATCAATTCGATCCTGCAACCGCAAGAGTTCGTCGAGATAGGTGAAGTTCTCGCGCACGAAAAAGGGATTGCGCAGAATAGCTGGGTTCGCGTGGCATCCAAGCGCGGCTTCGTCGTCTGCAAGGCTTACGTGACGAAGCGGATCAAGCCGCTGATAGTGGACGGCAACCCGACCCACGTCATCGGCGTGCCGCTACACTGGGGCTTCACGGGCCAAGCGAAGAAGGGCTACGGCGCCAATACGCTGACCCCGTCCGTCGGTGACGCCAATACCCAGACGCCGGAATTCAAGGCGTTCCTGGTCAATGTCGAAAGTGTCAACGGACCGCTGGTCTGAGGGAGAAGACATGTCCAACCTTCAGTCACAGGACTACATCCGGATTTCGGCGACGACGACGACGCCCCCGTCGGCGCGGAACTTCGAAGATCAGGTCGCCAAGCTCATCGATGTGACGCGTTGCATCGGCTGCAAGGCGTGCCAGGCGGCGTGCATGGAGTGGAACAACTTGCGCGATGAGGTCGGCGAGTTCCATGGGACCTACGACAATCCTCTGGACCTCGATCCGCACACGTGGACGGTGATGAAGTTCACGGAATACGAAGACGATAAAGGCGATCTCGAATGGCTGATCCGCAAAGACGGCTGCATGCACTGCGAGGATCCGGGTTGTCTCAAGGCGTGTCCGGCTCCCGGCGCGATCGTGCAGTACGCCAACGGCATCGTCGATTTCATTAGCGAGAACTGCATCGGCTGCGGCTATTGCGTGAAGGGCTGTCCGTTCGACATTCCGCGCATCAGTGAGGTCGATCACAAGTCTTACAAGTGCACGCTCTGTTCCGACCGCGTTGCCGTTAGCCTCGAGCCCGCATGCGTCAAAGCCTGCCCAACCGGTGCGATCATGTTCGGCTCGAAGAAGGACATGACCGATTGGGCCGGCGACCGCATCGTCGATCTTAAGTCGCGCGGCTTCGAGAACGCGGGCCTCTACGATCCGCCGGGCGTGCAGGGCACGCACGTGATGTACGTGCTGCATCACGCCGACAAGCCGCAGATCTATGCCGGGTTGCCGGAAAATCCCAAGATCAGCGCGACGGTCGAATTCTGGAAAGGCCTCATCAAGCCCGTGGCACTGGCTGGTATCGCCGCCGCCGCGATCTCGGGCTTCCTGCACTGGGTCATCGCCGGTCCGAATGAGGTGCAGCCTGAAGACGAGGAAGAAGCCAAGCGCGTGCTGAAAGAAAACAACTTTCCAGAGGACGAAGGCCCTCATCGAGCGGAGCATCAAACATGAGTCGCCCGTATGGAACATTGACGCGCAACGCGACGGTAACCCGTCTCAATCATTGGCTCACGGCGGCCTGCTTCGTTCTCCTGATGCTGTCAGGTCTGTCGATGTTCGATCCGCTGCTGTTCTGGCTTTCGAGTCTGTTTGGCGGCGGAGAGTGGACACGCACGATCCATCCGTGGATCGGTGTCGTCCTGCTCATCAGTTACAGCGGACTGATCATCCAGTTCTGGCGAGATAACCTCTGGACCAAGGCCGATATTGCCTGGCTGATGGCGATCGACAAAGTGCTCGTCAACAAGGAAGAAGGCGTTCCGGAGGTCGCGCGCTTCAACGCCGGGCAAAAGTTCGTCTTCTGGTCGATGGCGCTTCTCGTTCCGGCGCTGTTCTTTACGGGTCTCGTGATCTGGGAATATTATTTCGGCACCTATACCTCGATCCCGACGCAACGAGCCGCGCTTCTCATTCACTCGCTGGGCGCAATCGCCGCGATCATTATCTGGATCGTGCATGTCTACGCCGCCATTTGGGTTCGCGGGTCGATGCGCGCCATGACCCAAGGGTACGTCACGCCGGGCTGGGCTTGGCGGCACCATCGCAAATGGTTCCGCTCTTTGGCAACGACGGGTTCGACTGGTCCGAAGCCGAACGTCGATCGGCATACGCACAAGTGAGGATTGTCTCGTGAAGCAGGGCGGCGCAGCGCCAACCGGAAAATGGGTTGGTAGTCCGCAAGGGGGCGTCGCCGCGCCCGAGCCGCTGCTGCTGCCCGATCCGGCCACGCGATTTTCCGGCACGGCTGGCCGTCTCCGGGCGCTTGCCAGCGGGCACCCAATGGCCGAGTGGCTCGGCTTCATGTCGCGTCTCTCGGAGGCGCAGCATAGGGCCGCGACAACGCTTCCGCCCATGCCCGCCATCGAGCCTTCGTTGATCGAGCAATCGGTCGCGGCGCGCATTCCTCCCATCGCGGCGGATGGGCATCATCGGAATTCAGCGTGGCGTGATGGTTTGTCGGTGCTGTTCGACGAACTCAGTGAAGCGGATATTCCCGCGCCCGCCGCAGCCATCATCGCGGACATGCGCGGATATTCGGTCGAGACGATCGAGGATCTGGCGGACAGCTTCCTACGCGGCTCGATGAGTGCGGATGAAGCCGGTCCCGCGCTCTATGTTGCAGCAGCTTTGCAAGTCTATTTCACGCGCCTTGCAGGCAGGCTCGACGCCTCCACGCTGCGATTGCTTCTCCAGCGCGGACTGTGCCCGTGTTGTGGATCATCGCCGGTTTCCGGGGTGATAACGGCGTCTGGCCGAACGCCCGGCACGCGGTATCTCTATTGCTCTCTCTGCTCGACGGCCTGGACCCACGTACGCGCCGTCTGCATCACATGCGAGAGTTCGGGCGGCCTTTCGCTCAAGGGCGTCGAAGGCGGATCCAGCGCCGTCCAGGCCGAGACCTGCGACGACTGCCAAACCTACGCGAAGATGCTGTATCAGACCAAGGACACCAAGGTCGATCCCTACGCCGACGACCTTGCCTCGCTTGGCCTCGACATCATGGTCGCCGAGGCCGGATGGGCGCGCCACGCGCCCAATCCGCTGCTTCTCGTCGGCTAAATCAGAGCGACCGCGAGCAGGCCGCCCACGATCCCGAAAACGACGACACCAGCCGCCACGAACAGAAGCGTCTGCAGCCGGAACGATCCGCCGACCATCGCGAGCGACGGGAGGCTAACGGGCGGCAGTGTCATCAGCAGCGCGCCGGCCGGGCCGACGCCCATGCCGAGCGCAAGCATGGCCTGGATGATCGGCACTTCGCCAGCTGTCGGAATGACGAACAGCATACCGGCAACGGCGAAGGCGACGATCCACCAGATCTCGTTGCCGACAGCCGGTCCGATTTCCGGGAAGAGCCACGCGCGGGCGGCCCCAAGCAGCAAAACCAGAACGATGTATTCGGGGATGAGGCGCAGGGCCATGCGCGTGAAGATCTCGATCCAGCGGACGAAAGCGTTCGAAGCATTCGAACTGTCGGCGTTCGATTTGGCCGTCAGCTCCGCGATCTTTGCTTCTGCGGCTTCGGCTTCCTTCGGCGTGACCATGAGGTTGACGAGATAACCGAGGCCGAACACCATCAGGATGCCGAGGACGACGCGCAGTCCGACCCAATTCCAGCCGAGAACGAAGCCCATGAAAATGAGTGTCGCCGGATTGAGGACCGTGTTGCCGAGCCAAAACGCGATTGCCGCACCGGGCGACGCCTCGCGCGCACGTAGGCCGACGACGACAGGCGCCGCACAGCAGGTACACATCATGCTCGGAACCGAAAGTAAGCCCGCCGTAGCGACGCTGCCGAAACCCGTTCGGCCCAACATGCGCGCGATCCAATCGGCGGGAAGCAGCGCCTGGACAGCCGAGCCCAGCAAAAGACCCAAGACCATCGCCTGCCAAATCGCCTTGCCGTAAGCGAGCGCGTAATTCAGTGCTGCATCCCAGGACGGTGCAGGAGGCGCGGCCGCGGTTCCCATCAGAATGGAATTGCCGATCGAATGGTTGGCGGCGGCGACGAACGATTTATTGTAGTAGGGAAACCACTTCACGTAGAAGAGGCCCACGATCAGAATTGCCAGGAATACAATCCACCGCAGCGTCATGTCGGCTTGGCGCGTGGCGTTCATTACCTTCTCCGAAAGCTATGCGTTTCGGGAAACCTGCCGTCGCAACGGTCAGCGTGTCCACCTATATCTTCATATGATGGTCTGCCTTTTTCGCGCAGGCTCTTTTTTCAAACTCCGCTTCGAGACAAGGCAAGAGACATGTCGGGCCCTACAATTCGCTTGACTGAATTAGCGCATGGCGGCGGCTGCGGCTGCAAACTTGCTCCGTCGGTGCTTCAGGAACTTCTCTCCAAACAACCGGCTGCTGGTCCGTTCGCGGGGCTTCTCGTTGGTACGGAGACCGGCGACGACGCCGCCGTATGGCAAATCGATGACGCGCAATGCATTGTCGCGACCACGGATTTTTTCATGCCGATGGTCGATGATCCGCGCGATTTCGGCCGGATCGCCGCGGCGAATGCGATCTCGGACGTGTACGCCATGGGCGGAAAGCCGATCATGGCGCTGGCCATTCTTGGCATTCCGCTGGGCAAGCTTCCCGTGGAATCCGTTCGCGCGATTCTGGAAGGCGGCGCGTCCGTTTGCGCGGAGGCCGGCATCCCCATCGCTGGCGGGCATTCCATCGACGCGCCGGAGCCGATCTATGGACTTGCCGTGATCGGGCTCGCCAAGCCTCAGAACGTGCGACGGAACGCGGGAGCCAAGGCGGGCGACGAGCTCATCCTCACGAAGGGCATCGGCGTCGGCGTTTATTCGGCGGCATTCAAGAAGCAGGAACTTTCGAATGAGGCCTATGCCGAGATGATGGCGTCGACGACGCTGCTCAATCGCATCGGACAGACACTCGGCGAAAACAGTGCCGTCCACGCCATTACGGACGTGACCGGCTTCGGCGTTCTGGGTCACGCGCTTGAAGTCGCACGCGGCAGCGGCGTGAGTATCGACGTTTCTTACGATCAGATTCCACTGCTCTCACGCGCGGCGGCTCTGGCGAAAGCCGGATACGTGACGGGCGCGTCAGGGCGCAATTGGGAGAGCTACGGACACGACGTCATTTTAGCGGATAACCTTCCGCCATGGCAGAAAGCCTTGCTAACCGACCCACAGACGTCGGGCGGACTTCTCGTTGCCTGCGCGGCGGACGAGGCCGAGAGCATTCGCGGCCAGATCGAAAGCGCCGGGTATCCGATGGCGCGCATCATCGGGTCGGTGACTTCTGGGCGGCCGCAGGTCCGTATCGTCTGAGAGACGACGGCCGAGATGGGGGCGGCTAGGACGAGCGTTTCTTCTTCGCGAGAGGTGGCGGAGGAGAATGGGAGTCGAACCCACCAAGGACAGGCTCGCTGCCCCACTCGGATTTGAAGTCCGAACGCCCCACCGGGGACGATTCTCCTCCATCGGCCAACGCGGACGGATGCACGAGGCTTCCGAACAAGTCCAGTCGATGTTCGTTCATGCGGCGCAGATCGCCCTTGCGGAGAGTCACGCCGTTGCGGTCGAGAAATTCGAGAATTTGAATCGCGACTTTACGGCCGTTATCGAGTCGGTCGCGGAAGTCGGCGGCGTTGAACCAACCGCCTTTCGCCGTCGTCGCCACGTCGGCGGCAATGGCGACCATCTCCGATACCGTCTTGCGCAGGAAGAAATGATCGTTGGCCACTTCGTCCGCGCGGCCGAGGCGGCTCGCGAGCTTCATGAGCCTACGTACATCGCGCTCAGGGCTTTTCGTCGAGGCCGCGATGTCGCGCACGCGGGGCGGCCGGTATCGTTCCGCGCCGCCAAGTCTATGCGCGATGATTTTCCAAGCGTCTTCGTCCCTCGGCGATAATCGCACCTGATGCGAGGCTAATCGAACGAAGGCGCCGTCGAGCGCGATCTCGCCCTTCTCCGCGATCTTATGGAGCGCGGCCGTGAACACCGGCTTGGCGAGGCGCGGTTCAAGCAAGAGACGAAGCTGCTCGCGACCAATGCCTTGGAGATCGGGATTATCGGCATGAAATTGGGTGACGCGCTCGATGAGGCTCGCGACGAAAGATCGCCAGCGATCGGATGAAATCGCCGCTTGTGCGCCGTTCGCTTCGATCACGGTGAGATCGAGATCTGAAGCGAGTCGTTCGGTTTGGGCATCCGACAGGGCGCGGTCACGCGCGAAGGCCGCAAGATCGGCCGTGAAGGGCGGCGCGTCGAGCAACGCGGCGAATGCGCGATCAGGCTCGTCGAGCGCCAGCGCGGCGCGTTGCGCACGTCTCTCGGGCGTTCGCCGCTTGCGGGCGGGCGCTCTCAGATCGATGAATTTTCCGCCGCCGATCGTGCGTTGCGCCGAGACGTCGCGAATGACGAAGCGATCCGTCGCGGCGGCCGCAATCGGCGCGTCAAGAACGAGTTGCACGTCGGCCGTTGCGCCGGGCTCAAGGGCTTTATCGTCCAGGAGAACGACACGCGCGCCGACCTCGGCCGAGGCGTGGTGAAGACGCACCGGAAACCATTGCCCGATCTGTTTCGGCTCTGTCGGCAAAACGCGCAGCACTGCGTCGATACGATCTGTCGGCATGTGCAGCGCGGGACTGAGGACAATGTCGCCCCGGCTGATGGCATCCTTCGAAATGCCCGGACCGGCGAGATTAAGAGCGCATCTGTCGCCTGCCCAACCGATCTCCGACGGCCGGTTCTGAGCGTGGATCGACCGTACGCGCGCCGATAGTCCAGACGGGCTGATCTGAACCTGCGCGCCGACGCCGACGAAGCCCGAGAGAACAGTTCCCGTTACGACGACGCCGACGCCAGATAGCGTGAAGACGCGATCGACGGCGAGGCGGAACCGGCCTTCGGACGAGCGCGCGGGACTCTCATCGGCGGCGGCGATGAGACGGCTGCGCAATTCATCGATGCCGTGCCCTGTTACGGCCGAAAGTGGCATGATGTCGACGTCGGCAAGCGCCGTTCCCGCGGTTGCTACTTTGATTTCGGCAGTGACTTCGGCCAAGCGCCCGGGGCTCGCAAGATCGGCCTTCGTAACGACGATCAGCCCCGACTTGACGCCCAGGAGATCGAGGATGGCGAGATGCTCGACCGTCTGCGGCTTGATGCCGTCGTCGGCCGCGACGACCAGAAGGGCGAGATCGATGCCGCTGGCGCCCGCGAACATCGTATGCACGAAGCGTTCGTGGCCTGGCACATCGATGAAGCCTATAATGCGACCATTCGCCGTCGGCATATAGGCGAAGCCGAGATCGATCGTGATCCCGCGCGCCTTCTCTTCCTTCAGCCGATCACCGTCGACACCGGTCAAGGCTTTGACCAGCGCCGTCTTGCCGTGATCGATGTGGCCGGCGGTGCCGATGATCATTTGCTTTATCGGCTGCGTTTGTCCGGCTTACATTAGGCCGGGAGACTGAAATTGAGGGTCGCTAGGACAGATAGAAACGCGGCTTCGTCGGTCAAGCATCTGAGATCAAGAATTATCGCCCCGTCCTCTATGCGGCCAATAACGGGCCGCGAGAGAGCACGTAAAGCGGCTGCGAGACGTTCGAGGGCGGCGCCGCCGGAGTTCGAGCGAATGGCGAGGCCGCAGCTTTCGATGGTGTCGAGCGGCAGAGCGCCTGAACCGATTTGGCTTCGGCATTCGCGAAGCTCGACCGTGAAGCCCGATCCGACAGCCGACTGAACGCGCGGCAGAATGCGCAGCGCCTGGGCTTCGATCTCCGCACGCGTTCGCGCGAGCAGGCGCAACGTCGGCAAGCGTTCCGCAAGGCGGTCGGGATCGCGATAGAGCTTCAGAGTCGCTTCGATCGCGGCGAGGCGGATCTTGTCGACGCGCAGCGCGCGCTTCATCGGATTGCGGTTGATGGCTTCGATCAACGCGCGCTTGCCGACGATGAAGCCCGCCTGCGGGCCACCGAGGAGCTTATCGCCGGAGAAGGTCACGATGCCCGCTCCTTCCGCCACGGCTTCGCGGACGGTCGGTTCGCGCTGCATTCCGAAGGCTGCGAGGTCGATCAGAGAACCGGAGCCGAGGTCGTTTATCAGCGGGACCTTGGCGGCGGCGGCGATTTCGGCAAGCTCTGAGGCTTCGACCTCCTTGGTGAAACCCAGAATGCGAAAATTCGAGGTGTGGACTTTCAGGATGACGCCGGTCTCGGCGGTGAGGGCTGCTCGATAGTCTTTCGCGTGCGTGCGGTTCGTCGTACCGACCTCGACGAGCTTTGCGCCGGCGCGGGCCATGATGTCCGGCATGCGAAAGGCGCCGCCGATCTCGATCAGCTCGCCGCGCGAGACGATGGCTTCGCGGCCCCCCGCAAGCGTGTTGAGCGCGAGGAGGACCGCGGCCGCGTTGTTGTTGACCACGGTCGCGTCTTCGGCGCCCGTCAACTCAAGCAGCAGATCGCGAATATGATCGTCGCGTTCGCCGCGCTTGCCGGTTGCGATGTCGAATTCGAGCGACACGGGATCGCGCATGGCCTCGACGGCGGCTTCGATTGCGGCTTCGGCAATAAGCGCACGCCCGAGGTTGGTGTGAAGCACCGTGCCGGTCAAATTGAAGAGCGGACGCAGTGTCGAGCGGTCATTCGCGGCGAGGCGAGCAAGAGCAAAAGCGACGATCTGTTCCGTCGTCGGGATCGTGGAGGTTCCAGCTTTGAGCGTCGCGCGCGTTTCCGCAAGGACTGCACGGATCGCATCGGTCGTTACCACACGGCCGAAGCGCTGCGAAAGCGACGTGGCGACACCGCTATTGAGCACGGCATCGACCGAGGGAAGATCGCGAAGAAGAGCGGCCTTTGAAAGTTCCAATCGATCCTCGGGGCTAGCTATCGAGCGCTGTCGATCATGCTAGCGACTTTCGATAAGATCGAAAGGGATCGCGAAACGAAAAACCGCACACGATCTTAACGATCCCCTGCTCGGCGCTTAAAAGTCAACCGTCAACCCGCGGCCGATGTTGATCTGGAAGATGGAATAAAGCTCCTCGCAGGCGGGATGGACCCTGTAATCGGAACCGACGAAGCGGCAGACTTCCTCAGCATCTGCGGGGTGCGCGAGCAACGCTTCTGCGGTGGTATGCATGCCCACCTCGCGGGCGACACGGGCGATTTGATCGGCGCGGCAATAAGGCGTCGAGACCCATGCGCCCCTCACGAACTGGAAATTGCCGTCGCAGCGCGGCGTGCGCTTGGCCTCGGCGGAGGGCGCCGCAACGGTCAGGGCAAGCAGGCACGCGAGGGCTAAACGTTTCATGGCGGCATCCGGGCTGCGATTTTGCGGTTAGGTTAACTCGATACGGCGTTCGCATGAAGGTTTGATGTTGCCGCGCGACGACGGAAGGCGTCCGATCGTTACTTCTGGGACTCAGCAAGCCGTCCCTTCCAGAAGCGTTTGCCCTCCGCGAAATGCCACGCAAGGAGGCCCGGCGCTCCGGCGATAACCTCTTTGGCTCGCTTAAGCAGCGACAGCGCGAGCGCGACGTCGGGGCCGAGGCCGAACAACGCGCCAACGACAATATAGCCGCCCTCCTGTACGCCTGCCGCCCAGGGAACGACGAACGCCGCGGTCCGCAACGCGAAGACAAGGCTTTCAAGAGAGAGCACGTCGCCAGCCGAGAGTTGGTTTCCCATGAAATACAATGCCAGCCACGTTTCGGCGGCGCCTGCGAGCCAACCCAGGAGGTGCAATCCGGCAGAAGCTGCGACCTCGCGCTTTTCGCGATAAATGTTTTGGATTGCGGTGTGGATGCTGCCGGAGTCCAACTGCCCTTCCCAAGCGCGCGTAAGGCCGAGCTTCTCGGGTAGCGTTTCCAGAAAAAGGAACAGACCGTTCCTCTGGGCGATCAGAAATCCGACAACTGCGACTGTCGCGATCAAAAGACCGCCCGCTGCCCACCAAGCCGCAGGCTCATCCGGATGGTAAGCGAAGAGAAGCACCAATCCAATGAAGGTGTAGATCAACTGGCTCAATAACTCGGTCGTCATGTCGACGATCGTCGTCGCGGCGGCGACGTCGAGCTTTACGCCGCTCTTGACAAGTTCTCGCGCGCTGGCCGCTTCGCCGGCTCCGGGAATCGCCAGCAGGTTTCCGACGCAGTCACGGATCCAGCGCGCCCATAGGAACAACATGATGCGATTTTGCGGGTATTTCTCGACGAGGAGAACACGCCAGCTCCAGGCGCAGAGCAGCAGCGAGACGAGATAGGCGCACAGGATCGCGGCCATGCCGCTCCACCCTGCCGTCGCGAGCGCGTCCCAGACCTCGGAAATGCCGAAATAGATGACGAGGCAGATCGCAAGAAGGATGCCGCAGGTCGCGGCGATGAACAGCGCTGTCCGCGGACTGATCTTGATGCGCGATGAAATGTCTTCGGCGTTCATCATCATTTCTCTCCGAGCGTCGTGGCGAGACGCTCGTGGCTGGCGGCTCCGATGTTTCGGCCGTCAGCGATAAGCTTGCGAAATGCCTCGTAGGTGAAGATGTTTCTACCCCATTTTACCCTGTTGCCGAAAAGGCCGAACGCCCAAGCGAAAAAGCACACGCATTCGCGGATCTGGACGAGCCATGGCTGGGCGGGTGTATTCATCTTGAAGGTACGCCGAACCTGATAATGCAGCGCGATCCGCAGGACGATCTCAGCCGCAATGATTGCCAGTCCGATGATGGTCGGCCACGGCAATAGCAGCGCGAGGATCAGCGGCAACGGCCATGTGATCACCGACATGAAGTGATCGCTCGGGCGGCAGAACCGTTCCATTCGCTGCCACAGAATCTCGTGGCGGAAGAGTTCAGAGAAGCTTTTCTCGGCGACGATGGTATCGCAGCAGTAGGGCGAGAGTTCCACCTTGTAGCCGCGCTGCGCGACAAGGTTGCCGAGCGCGAAATCATCGGGGAAGAAATGCGAGAGGTGATCGAAGCCGCCGAACGAGTCGAGCGCTTCGCGGCGTACGCTCGCCATCGCAAACACGAAATCGATGCCGCGCAGGCCGACGTCGACGAGAACGGACGGGGCGAACCAATCGCTGATGTTCATCGCGCCGAAATCGGCGGCGGCGGCGCCACCGTAGGGAAGCCCCTTATAGATCGACGCGACCGCGCCGACTTTCGGATCGACGAAGGGGGCCGCGAGCGAGGCGATGCAATTGCGGTCGACTTTCAGATCGGCGTCCGCGACGAGCAGGATGTCGTAGCGCGCGGCCTTGTAGATGTTGGCTAGGTTCGACGCCCTCGGATTGGGGCCAGCAAGACTTGCATCGACGACGAGCCGCAGATCGCGATCCGGGAATTCAGCGATCAGCCGTTTCACGACCGCGACGGAAGGATCGTTTTCGGAATGTGCGCCGAAGATGATCTCGTATTGGGGCCAGTCCTGATCGCAGAAGGTGCGGAGGCAATCGTAAAGAAAGGGCTGAGCGCCATGCACCGGTTTCAAAACCGAGACCGGCGGCCTGAACCCTTGCGGCGCCTGAACGGGACGCTCACGGAACCGCCAGGTGAAGTAGAGTGCGAGCACGAGATAGGCCAGTGCCGCAAGACCCAGGAGGATACCGGCGATAACGAAAGGATTGAGAACCACAATCGGCAAGTGCATTCGGCAGGCGTCTCCAAAGCGAAAGTCGAGGCGGCCACGGGCTGGCCGCGATTAGGCAGGATCGGCGTAGCACAAATGCGGCGGCTTTCGACCCCTCAGGACGCGAATGCAGCTTTGAACGTGAGCGGGTGCAGCCCAAGTGCCGCAACTTTGGCCCGGACGGTTGGACTTATCAGGCCGCGGTATTCCTCAAATGAGGGATAAGATTGGGGCCGCCCATCGCCGCCCATCGCCGGATGGGCATAAAGCTCGGTGATTCCTTCCGGCAGATGGTCGAGATACGCAAGAATGCGCGCTTCCGTCATGCCGCCGGTGTCAGTCACGCCGAAGACGTGGTCGTTCAGCGACAATCCTGCCGATTTCAGCTTGTTGCGCATGCGGTGCGTCAATCCGGCATAGAATGCCCAATTGAAGAAGCGCCGGATGGGTTTGTCACCTCCCGCTTGCAACGACGGCCCGAACGGTTCGACAGGGAAGCGAACCGGCGGAGAGCCGAATCTCGGCGCGAGCTTGGCGATCGCGTCCGTCACCACCGGATGCATGTGGAAATGATGGTGGCCGTTAACATGATCCATCATGAGGCCGGTCGTTTCGAAACGCTCGAACTGAGCCGTGATCTCGGCTTCCGCTTGGCGGCGCATCTCGGGCGAGAAGAAAAGTTTGAAGCCGAAAAGCTCGGGGTTGTTCGAGAAACTCCCGTCCGGACCGACGAGATCCGGAATTTTTTCGGGGGGCAAAACAGGGCGGCTATCGACCAAATGTATGTGGAGGCCGACGCCAAGAGCAGGCAGCCCACGGGCGCGATCCACTGCATCGGCGAAGGCTTCGCCGCCGGTCATCAAACTCGTCGCCGACAGGATGCCGTTCTTGTGCGAGGCTTCAATGGCCTCGTTGACGGGCACCGTCATTCCAAAATCGTCGGCGGTCACGATCAGAGATTTCAAACGCTGATCTCCCTCAGAACTGGCTCAGAGCTGGGCTTCGACCGTCGTCAGCGCCGAGCTGATTGAGTCTTCCATGCCTACGTAGTCCCATAGCCCATAGCGGCCGATTGGGTGAATTCCGAACGCGTTGAGCCGCGCCAGGATTTCGTCCACAAGTCGATCGCGCTCGGGTGTGTGGTGAACGTAGGCGCAGCGAATAACGTGGGTGACGGCGCAAATGATGTCCTCGCTTTTGACCCACCCCAGCGCTTCGAGCGCGGCGACGACATCTCGCTGCGTCTTGCTGATGATATCGACTCTAGCGATACTCTCGCCCGGAACGCCGACCTCGACATAGACCGCGCTCATGCCCGGCGAAGACATCGCGGCGCTGATATTGGAATAGCAGCCGAAACGGTAGAACGGAATGTCGCGATCGGGAACGTAGACCCAGTGCGCGTCTTTCAGTTCGCTCGGCAATTTTCCGCGCACACCGAAGTTGAAGCTGATCGTCGAGCTGTGGCTCAGCTTCGCGGCGGCGTTTGTGAGCTGCGTGTCTCGCGTCAGCATGCACAGCGCTTTGAGGGGAATGCTCGGAAACATCCTTTCCCATTCGACGCTCCTTCCAGAGCTCGTCGTGACGATGCGGCGATCGAGATCGATGGCTGCGATTTCTTCCGTCGTGGCAACGCTTTTGAGTCCATGCGCGAGACCGCGCGTCAGAACATCAATGCTACCACGCTTGGGATACCAGAACGTCGTGTTGTATTCGGCAAACCGCTCACCGGTGTTGGCGAAGCCGGCTCGAATGCGGTCTTCATCGGGCAGCGGAAAGAAGCGCTTCACGGCGCCGATGGACAGACGGTCGAGAGGCGTCGCCATCGTCTTTTCGTTCTGTGGGATCAGGAAGCGGTCGGCGACGGACTGGCCGAAGCCCGAGACGATGAAATCGCGGAAGCCGGTGACGTCGCCTTCGACCTTCGGACGCTCGTCGTAAGATTTCTCGCACTCGGCGCGGAGGTCCTCGGGCAGTTCGCCCAGATGGTATTGGATCGGCGCCGTAATCAGGTGGCCACCCGCGAAGAAGTACGACTTGCGCTCGACCGTCTCCCAGTCGTCGTCGTTCAAATGGGCAAAAGGCACTTGCGCGGGCGACGGATAGCGGCGGAGGTGCAGAAAGTGGCCGGTGTAATCGAAGCAGAAATCCTCGACCTGCGTCGTCCGCGTCAAACCGCCGACGGCGGGGCAGCGTTCGAGAAGGAGGTAATCGCGACCATTGGCCTGCAAGCACTGAGCTGCGGCCAATCCTGATATTCCGCCCCCGGCGACGAGCCATTTTGGAGACATCACCCGTCCATTTTCGAGCTTGTGGGGCCGAGATCGGCGCCGCGACGAATCATGAGAAAAAGCTTCGCTTTGCGTGCCTGACCGACCCTTTAGAGGCGCCTTAAGAAATTCGCAAGGACCGCAGCCTGCGGCCCAGCGTTCATCCGATAACCCTCATGCTTTCAGGATGTTATCTCAAAGGACTGGTGCGGGCGGAGGGATTTGAACCCCCACGACTTTCGCCGCTGGAACCTAAATCCAGTGCGTCTACCAGTTCCGCCACGCCCGCATTCGTCGACGAGATCGCTTCTGCGCGATTTCGCTTTTCCGACCAGCCCCGACAAGCGTGCGGCACCGCCGCGGCCCAACGAGGAGCGCGTGTCATACTGAAAAGTCCGGTCGAAAACAACGCGTAAACGAACGCCGGGACGGCGATGCCTCGCGTCGGGTTCGCAAACCGGGTTGCGGGCGGAATTTGGGCGCTCGAACTTGCGAGGCGGGCAAGTTTTGCCTATGTGCTCTGAGCCCGTATCAAAGCCTTGTCCGATTAACCTGTGGGAATTTCCTTGCCTGATACCGCCAAGAACTGGATCGTCGAGACGGATTGGCTCGCCGACCACCTTTCCTCGCCAGATTTGATCATCCTCGATGGCAGTTGGCATCTGCCGACCGAGCAACGGGATGCGAAAAAGGAATATCTCGCCGAGCATATTCCCGGCGCGCTGTTTTTCGATATCGACGATTTCTCCGATGAGAAGTCTTCCCTGCCCCATATGCTACCATCGACGGTGAAATTCGCGTCGCGGATGAAGAAAATGGGCATCGGCGACGGCGCCCGCATCGTCGTCTACGACACGACCGGCATCTTCTCGGCGGCGCGGGTGTGGTGGACGTTCCGGGCGATGGGGCATCGGGACGTGGCGGTGCTGAACGGCGGCCTGCGCAAGTGGAAGGCGGAAGGACGGCCGCTGGAAGACGGGTCTCCTCCGAAGCGGTCGGAGCGGCATTATTCACCGCTGCAGAACACGGAGATCCTGCGCGATCTCGAAGACATGAAAGCTCTTCTCAAGAAGAATGGCGTGCAGATCGTCGATGCCCGCCCGGCCGCGCGCTTCGAAGGCAAGGCCGCGGAGCCACGTCCCGGCCTTAGGAAGGGACATATCCCGGGCTCGAAAAGCCTGCCGTCGCAAATGCTTCTCAATCCGGACGGCACCTATAAATCTCCGGACGAGATCAACAAGCTTTTTGCCGACATCGGCGTCGACGTGACGAAGCCTGTCGTTACGACCTGCGGATCCGGGGTGACCGCGTCGATGCTGGCACTGGCTCTTGCCGTGGTTGGCCAGACCAATGCCGCCGTCTACGACGGAAGCTGGGCGGAGTGGGGACAGGAGAACGGGCTTCCCATCGAGACGGGACCGGCGCGGTAAGACCAAGAACGCAAAAGGCGCGCGCAACGCCGCGCGCCTTGGTCGATATACTGGGCGAGTCCGAGCCTAAGCTGCGGCCGGAGCCGCCTCCGCCAGCGTCTTCTCGATCCACGAAATCATCTCGGGCGAGGTCGGCGATAATTTCGTCGTGAACGACCTAACAAGCTGGCCGTCCCGGCCGACGAGATACTTGTGGAAATTCCATGTCGGTACGCCGGTCGGCCCCATGGCGTCCGCAGCCCATTTGTAAAATGGATGGGCATTCTCGCCCACGACAGGGTGCTTGGACGCCAGTGGGAACGTCACCCCGAAGACGCCTTGGCAGAACGTCTGGATCTCGCCGTCGGGCGAAGGTTCCTGCTCGCCAAAATCGTTCGATGGCACCGCGATAACCACAAGACCGTCTCGCTCGTAGCGCCGCCAAATCTCTTCCAGCCCGGCATATTGCTTCGTGAAGCCGCACAGCGAGGCTGAATTGACGATCAGCAGCGGCTGCCCGCGCCAGTCCGAGAGTTTCATTGGCGCGCCGTCAATGCTCTTAAACTCGAAGTCGTAGGCCGAACCTGCAACCGGATTGCTGGGCGCCGTGCTTTTGTCCGCAGTCAGCATGGAGAAGATATTTACGCTTTTATTCCAGAGCTTTCGCAACTTTCACCTCATGCCCGTTCCAGTCGCATTCGCGACGACGTTTATAGCGGATTGTTATATAGTAATCTTGGGCTTGGCATGTTCAAGATCGAAAGCTCGGCATGCATGTTCCTGCCGGAACAGCGCCCGGCAACGCCAACGTCCAGATTACCCTCCATCGAATGACACGAGCGCGAACGCTCATTCAAAGGAGGACTTCAACATGACGACATTCAGCAGCACATTTTCGATCGCCGCAGTTTTCGCCCTGGTGGCTGGCGCACTTGCACTTGGCACGTCAGCCGCGAACGCCGGTGGCAGTGCAAAGGAATTCTTCGTGCAGGACTATCAGTTCGCAAAGCCGATGCACGGCTATTCCGGGTACTCGAACAACTACTACTGCGATTATCAGCGTCTGCCGAACCGTAAATGCGTAACGAATGCCAACGGCACCGAGAGCTGCCGGATCGTCGGCTGGACGCTTCGCGAGATGTGCCAGTAAGGCGATTTCAGTACATCGTTCAGAATTGCCCATTGCGGGCTCGATATACAAAAGCTCCGGAACCTCCCGGAGCTTTTTCTTTTTGGCTCGGTTGTTCAGGCGGTTTCGCAAATTCCTCAGTTGTGTGATCGTCATTCTTCATCACAATTCGATCCTGTTCCGACCGAAACAGCGAAGTCCGCTTAAGATCCCTACCGTTGCTCGTGATGTTGGTGCGAGCCTCTGCTCCTGCCGGCGAATGCATCTTTAAGGAGGATAGCGACATGAGCACTGATGACAATTATCAGCCGCGACGGGGCGGCTTTCTGGCGAAAGCCTTTTTTCTTCTCGTTGCCGTCGGGGTCGGTGCCTTTGGCGCCATCGCGATTTCACGCAGCGATCTGCTCGACTCGAAGTCGGGCAACGACGACGTGATCAACGCCGAAGACGCAGCGCCGAAGATCGACTGGGTGGCCGCAGCCCCCGGCCGCATCGAACCGAAGACGGGTCTAGTCCGCATCGGCGCGCAGCTCCTCGGCCGCATCGCCGAAGTGAACGTGAAACTCAACGATAAGGTCGAGGAGGGCGAGCTTCTGATCCGGCTCGACGACGACGAGGCTCGCGCACGGCTGCAAGCCGCTGAAACGGAAGCCGCGTCGCGCAAACGCGAGCGTGATGCGCAGCCTCTCGACAAGGCGCGCGACGATTTACGTACCGCCGAGGACAACGTCTTTTCATCCGAACGGGCGTTGACGAATGCACGGTTCGGACTGGAATTCGAGTTGCAGGCCGAGCGCCAGGGCAACGGCAGCGCTGATCGCGTCGCCGATGCGCGTGTCGACCTCGCAAAATCCAAATCGAAGCTTCAGAAAGCGCGCGCCGCTTACGCAACAGCGCAGTCGAAGGCCGACGTGCCTGCTCCCAACCGTTTGGAATCGGCGCTTCAGGCGGCTCGTTCCGACGTTGCGGTTGCCGAGGCTTTACTGGAGAAAACGCGCATTCGTGCGCCTGTCGCCGGCACCGTTCTGCAGCTGCCCGCGAAGGCCGGCGAGATGGTTTCGCCGTCTCCGGAGCAGTCGCTCGTCGTGCTCGGCGATATGTCGGTCGTGCGTCTTAAGGCCGAGGTCGATGAGATGGACGTCGCGAAGATCAAGGTTGGCGACAAGGTGACGGTGAAGAGCAACGCATATCCCGGCAAGGAATTCGACGGCACCGTTGCCGAGCTTGCGCCGACGCTGACATCTCCACAGTTCTCGCTGCGCGGTGCGCGCCGCCCGACAGATGTCGAAGTGCTGGAGGTCACGGTCGATCTTCAGGGCAATCCGCCGCTCCTCCCCGGCATGAGGGCCGACGCTTTTTTCAAGTGAGGGGGAAGGATATCTCCCCCTCGGGAAAAGCCCGGCGCGTGATGCTGGCATCACAACCCTAAAAGTCTCTGGAAAGATCTGCGGCGGCTCGCTTCCTCCTTAGTGGAGCCGCAGCCGATCCCGAAGGCGGGGAGGATCGTGCCGAACGGGAATGCGGTCCCGAACGGCACGCCTCCCCGCCGACTTTTTTGCGCTCGCGGCTCCGAGGCGCTTGACCTCCCCGGCTCGTTCCCTCGGTCCAAGAAAACAATCCGTTCAACGTCCTGTCTCTCCCGGAACAGCGGAAAGTCCAGGCTTCCTGCATCATCCCAACATCGAACAACACCGATGAAGCGAGGAGAGAAAAATGTACGGAGAAATCAAGAAATTCCGACGCGATCTCGGCGTCGGCATCATTCGCGCGGAAGACGGCCGGAGCTATCGGTTTGAAGGCGGCCAGATCCGCAACCGCCTCGACGACCTCGAAGGCCATGAAGTTCATTTCGAACTTGGGGAGCTGAAGGCGCGCGACATCATCGTGCTTGCGGGCTCACCGTGGGCGGCTTTCGGCAACATCGGCATTTGAACGGCATTCAGGGAGACAGTGCTTTGCACAGCAATCTCAACTTGGCGGATGTGCCGGCGGTCGAGGCAACGGAATTTGGCTTGGTCATGCAGTTTTTGGTCGAGAACGGCCAGGGATTGGCGCTGCTCCGAGGTTTGAACGAGGACGAAATCCGCGTCATCGAGGACCGGATCTGGACCGAGTTCCAAGGTTCGAATCAGGCCCGCCTTGCAGTGGCGCTCCGCTTCCGAGCCGTTCTGGATGTCTTCGCGAGCCGGCGTCTCAAGGCATTGTTTCTCGAACGCGGTTTCCGCCTGCTTGCGGCGATTGCGCGAGAGGCTGCGGTGCGGCCGTTGAACGTCCGGTTTGGGTTCAACCCGCAGCGGCTGTTGCTTGCGCTCGACGCAATGACGGCGATGCCGGCGAACGAGCTTCAGGAAGACATGACGCTGCCGCTCGCCGCTTAATCCTCGTCGTTAGGAAGACTATCCTATGGCTGACGCGGCCGGTCGTTTCGCTTTTAACCCGATGATATGGCTGCAATATTTCCGATATTTAAAAGAGCGAAGTCGTGTTCCGGCAGGAACAGCTTCGGAGGGCGCTCGAAGGCATTGTCACGTCATGGCCGGTGAAGACCGGCGCAAGAAACAAAACAACGACGCCCTGGAGGCTACGATGATCAAGATGACCCTCGCTCTCACTGCTGCGCTGCTGGCTGGCACGACGATGATGACGAGCGCCGCCAATGCCGGCGCGGTTCGCCTGGGCTTCGGCTTCCCGCTCGGGTCGTTCGTCGCGCATTCGAACGAGAATTACGGCGGCGGCGATTATCGCCGCGCCGAGAGGTCACGTTATGTGCGCCGCGACTATCAAGACGACGCTCCAGTTCGCAAAGTCGCCAAGGCGAAGCGACCGGTTCAGACCGAGGTTGCGGAGGCGTCCGTCAAGGAGCCCACGACGCCGGTGGTGAAGACGGTAAAGGCTGACGACAAGCTCACCTCGGATCCGGCGACGACAACCGTGATCGCCAAGACACCCGTCGCATCGACCGAGACGAAAGCCACGGTGAACGCTGACAAGATTGCTTCGGCCGATAAACCCGCAGCCGTGAAAGCGGATGCGGAAACGACAACGGCCGTGCCGGAAACCAAGCACGTCTGCCGCCGCTATTCACCGGCCATCGCCGAGTTGGTCGATGTCCCCTGCGAATAAAGCCTAACGCCAATGCCCAGGGCCAAGACTGGTTTGTGCCCTGGGAAACTTTCAACCCGGACGTTATCGTCGAATATTCGACCAACGCCTCAAGGAGGGGACCAGGTCATGGAAATTGCAGCAACAGCACCGGCGCTTTTGAGCCAGAGGACGGCTCCTTCCCGGCCGCCGCGATCGCGCGGGCGGCATCTGCCGATGGTCGTCAAACTCGCCTATCGCAATCTCTTCCATGACCGGCTGAGCTTTTTCGTCACCATCGTCGGCATCCTGTTCTCGGTGGTGCTGGTCGCCATTCAGTCCGGCATCTACCTCGGTTCGGCGAACAAGATCGCGACCATCATTGACGCGGCACCCGCGGATCTTTGGGTCGTTCCGCTTGGAACGAAAAGTTTAGACGACCCCTCGTTCCTCTCAGGCCGCGAGCGCTACATGGCGCTGTCGGTACCGGGCGTCGCGGATTCGGAAGACATGATCGTATCATTCGCGCGGTGGCGGAAGCCGCTCGGTGGCGAAACCACCGTTCTGCTGATCGGTACAGAAGCCAACAGCCCGAAGGCGTTGCCGACGAACATTATCGCCGGAAGCATCGGCGCGCTCGACGCGCCAAACACCGTTGCGATCGACCGCAGCTATTTCAACGACCTTGGCGTCAGCAAGCTCGACGACCATGCTGAAATCAACGGCACCGCCGTGAAGCTCGTGGCCATTACGAAGCGGGTGCGTTCTTTCACGACGCTACCCTTCGTGTTCACGTCGCTCGACGAGGCCCGCCAGTTATCAGGCGCCAATCAGGAACAGGCTACCTATCAGCGCGTGAGCTTGCTTCCCGGCGCCGACATCGAGACCGTGCGCAAGGATATCGCAACGCGGTTGCCGGATACGGAAGTTTTGACGCAGGCCGAGTTTCGGACCCGCAGCCAGGACTACTGGCTGAAGCAGACAGGTGCCGGTGCGGCGCTCGATGCGGGCAAACTTCTGGGGCTGATCGTCGGCATTGTCATTGTGGCCCAGACTCTTTATTCGAGCACCAAAGACCATATCAACGAGTTCGCGACGTTGCGTGCTCTCGGGGCCGGGGCCGGCTACATCGTCAAGGTGATTCTCATCCAAGCCGTGCTTTCTGGGCTGATCGGCTATGTGCTGGGGATGGCTCTCGCGTTGGCCGCCATTCACTTCGCGCAGGATACCAAACTCACAATCATCATGACGGCGCCACTTGCTGCGCAACTGTTCGCGATAACGATCGGCATGTGCATTTTCGCCGCCATCAGCGCCATCATAAAAGTCGTTCGTATCGATCCGGCCGTCGTGTTCAGCCGCTAACCGAATTCCAGGGAGACTTAACATGACCGAGCCGAGCAACAGCAAAGTCATCGTCGAAGCCGAGGGCATCGTAAAGATGCTCGGGACGGCGCCGAACGAGAACAAAGTTCTGAAAGGCATCGATCTTCAACTCCATACTGGTGAGTTGACGTTGATGATGGGTCCTTCAGGTTCCGGAAAGACGACGCTTCTGTCGGTCCTTGGCTGCATCCTGTCGCCGACACAGGGCAAGCTGTCGATTTCCGGGATGCACACGCAGAACATGAATAAAGAGCAGCTTGCCAAGCTCCGGCGCAAGCACGTCGGCTTCGTGTTCCAGTCCTACAATCTCGTTCCGACCTTATCGGCGGTCGAGAACGTAATGCTGGCGCTCGATCTCCGGGATCTCAATGGGCCCGACGCGCGAGACCAAGCGATCGATGCGCTCGAAGCCGTAGGGCTTAGCCATCGCCTCAACGCCATGCCGTCGAAAATGTCGGGCGGTGAGAAGCAGCGCGTTTCGATTGCACGGGCGCTGGCGGGCTCGCCCTCGGTCATTCTGGCGGACGAGCCGACGGCGGCGCTCGACGCCAAGAACGGCATGGCGGTCATGGAGCTGCTCGCGACCGTTGCCCAGGATACCCGGCGCGCTGTTCTGGCGGTGACCCACGACCACCGGACTTTGCAGTACGCGGATCGTATCATCACCATCGATGATGGCCGCATTGCCGGTTCCGAACGGCCCAAGGTTTCCGGACAAACGGTCGAAATGGCCGCGCATTAGGCCGCACGCGCACTCAGGGCCAGAAAGGACGGCCGATCACGGGCTTTGTCCTTAAGTGTTGCCCTCGGGCCAATGGCCGCGCACTGTGCCCTTCCGGGCATCTGGACCGGGAGGGGCATTTGTGTAGGATGCGGCCGAACTCACCAATCCCAAATTGGAATAATTAAGGAAATAGCGCCCATGGCGGGGCCTCAAGCGAACATGTCCGTCTCCCCAGGCACCTTGATGGCCGGCAAGCGGGGCCTGATCATGGGCGTCGCGAATAACCGATCGATCGCCTGGGGCATCGCGAAGGCCTGCGCGGCGCAAGGGGCGGAAATTGCCCTCACCTATCAGGGGGATGCGCTCAAGAAGCGGGTTGAGCCGCTGGCCGCGGAGCTTGGCGCGAAATCCGTGCTGCATTGCGACGTGACCGACGCGGCCTCGATGGACAGCGTCTTTGCGGCGCTGGAGAAGACGTGGGGCAGTCTCGATTTCCTCGTTCATGCCATTGCCTTTTCGGACAAAAACGAACTCGACGGACGCTACGTCGACACGACCGAAAAGAACTTCACTCAGAGCTTGCTGATTTCCTGTTTCTCGTTCACGGCGCTGGCCCAACGCGCCGAGAAGCTGATGCCCAACGGCGGCTCTCTCGTGACGCTGAGCTACTACGGCGCCGAAAAGGTGATGCCGCATTATAACGTCATGGGCGTCGCCAAGGCGGCCCTCGAAGCGAGCGTGCGCTATCTCGCGTCCGACCTTGGCCGCGACGGCATTCGCGTCAATGCGATCTCGGCTGGCCCGATCAAGACGCTCGCGGCGGCGGGAATCGCGGACTTCCGCTACATTCTCAAGTGGAACGAATACAATTCGGCGCTCCGGCGCAACGTGACGATCGAAGACGTCGGCAACGCCGGCCTCTATCTCTTGTCCGACCTTTCGCGTGGCGTTACGGGCGAGATCCATCATGTCGACAGCGGTTATCATGTCCAGGGCATGAAGAACGAAGACGCGCCGGATATCTCCGTCGTCAAGAGCGACGACGCTTGAGCGGCGAGACGGCAGCGACTGTCTCCCTGAAGCCAGGACTCATCCTCTATTTCATCCGCCACGGCGAAACCGACTGGAATCGGGAATCGCGCTACCAGGGGCAGCGCGACATTCCGTTGAACGATACGGGACGGGCACAGGCGCGGCGTCACGGGGATTTTCTGAAAGCCCTTACGCCGTCAATCGCCGGCTTCGACTTCGTAGCTAGCCCGCTGCTGCGCGCCATTGAGACCATGCGGCTCATCCGGACGGAACTCGGGCTCGATCCGGACGATTTTCGCATCGCGCCAGAGATCGCCGAACTGAGCTACGGCCATTGGGAAGGCGAGCTTGCCGCCGAGCTGCCAGCGAAGGATCCCGCCGGCGTCGCGGCCAAATCTGCCGATCCCTACGGCTGGCGTCCGCGCGACGGCGAAAGCTATCACGATCTTGAAGTCCGGACATCGCGTTGGCTCAGCGGCCTGACCGCGAACACCATCGCCGTCAGTCACGGCGGCGTCAGCCGGGTCGCGCGCGGAGCCTTGCTTGGAATAGATCGGCGTTTCGTGCCATTCCTCGAAGTTCCCCAGGATAAAATCCTGAAGCTCGCTGAGGGGCGGATGCAGTGGCTTTAAGCCGCGCTGAGACGCCGCAAAAGCAAAAGAGCCGGAGATGCGGCTCTCCGACTCTTCGGCACTCGATAAGGAGTGCATACTGAAAGCCCCCTCGACCCGGGGCTCAATCCGGGAAGAACGGTCTTTTTATTAGCCGACAGCTAAGCTGTTCCGGACAAATGAGACTTGGCTCGCACCGCGGCCGTTCGATGGAGCGACCGTTCCGTACCGCCTTCAACGTGCGATCCTTCGAAACACCGCGGGCTGCTTTCGGGCAGCGGGTGCGGGTTCGGCCGAGTTGCCGGTCAAATACGGACTTGTGCCTGCCTCGTCCCATCGCTGGAGCGACGAAACTGCTGACGAACGCGGTACTCATGCGAGTTAATCTGCGTCGCCCGATGTTGTCACGCGGGTTTGTCTTCGATGCGCTCTTGCCGCCTTCCCCTCGGACACCTAAAAAAGGCGGTGACGCAGCCCAGCAACAATCGTTGCAGAGCCATCGAAGCGCTCATCGGGCCTTACTCCACATATTCAGGCAATGTCTCACAACACCTTCGGCCATCTTTTCCGCGTAACGACCTGGGGCGAAAGCCATGGCCCGGCCATCGGCGCCGTCGTTGACGGCTGTCCACCCGGCATCGCGCTCGAAGCCGCCGAGATTCAAGCCTATCTCGATCAGCGGAAGCCGGGCCAGTCGCGTTTCACGACCCAACGCCAGGAAGCCGATGCCGTCAAAATCCTGTCAGGCGTATTTGCCGATGCCTCCGGCAAGCAGGTGACGACGGGAACCCCGATCGCGCTCGAAATCGAAAATACCGATCAGCGGTCCAAGGACTACGGCGAGATCAAAGATAAATTTCGTCCGGGACACGCCGATTTCACCTACGACGCGAAGTACGGGATTCGCGATTATCGCGGCGGGGGACGCTCGTCGGCGCGAGAAACGGCGTCGCGAGTTGCAGCGGGCGCCGTCGCGCGAAAGGTCATCCCTGGCGTTAGAATTCGCGGCGCGTTGGTCCAGATCGGCCAGATCAAGATCGATCGTGGCAACTGGGATTGGGACGAGGTCGGGAATAATCCGTTCTTTTCGCCCGACAAGCAGGCCGCCGATCATTGGGCGGACTATCTCGACAAAGTTCGCAAGGCCGGCTCATCCGTCGGCGCGATCATCGAGGTCGTGGCGGAAGGCGTGCCTGCGGGCTGGGGCGCGCCGATCTACGGCAAACTCGATCAGGACCTCGCGAGCGCGATGATGTCCATCAACGCAGTCAAGGGCGTCGAGATCGGCGACGGCATGGCGTCGGCGGAGTTGACGGGCGAGCAGAACGCCGATGAAATCCGCATCGGCAACGACGGCGCACCGGATTTCCTGTCGAACCATGCGGGCGGCATTCTGGGCGGCATCTCGACGGGGCAGCCCGTCGTCTGCCGGTTCGCGGTCAAGCCGACGTCATCGATTTTGGCGCCGCGCCGGACGATCGACCGCCTAGGCCACGAAACCGAAATCATCACGAAGGGCCGGCACGATCCGTGCGTCGGAATTCGCGCCGTACCGGTTGGCGAAGCGATGATGGCCATCGTGCTTGCAGATCACTTCCTGCGGCACCGAGGCCAGATCGGCGCATAAATTCCGAGGGTCCGGTAATCGCGCAGTTCGATAAGATCGTCGTTCTGACAGGAGCGGGCTTATCCGCCGAAAGCGGCGTTCCGACGTTTCGCGATCCCGACGGCATCTGGTCGAAATACGACTGGCGGGATGTCGCGACGCCCGAAGGTTATCAACGCGATCCGGGGCTCGTTCTTGATTTCTATAATACGCGCCGGCGCGCACATCAGAGCATCAAGCCCAATGCCGCGCACTTGGCGCTGGCCCGGCTCGAAGCGGAGCACGGCGGCGTGACGATCGTCACGCAGAACATCGACGCGTTGCATGAAGCTGCCGGATCGAAGTCGCTGATCCACATGCACGGCGAGCTGTTCAAGGCGCTCTGCACCTTCTGCAAGCACCGCTTTCCGTGGCACGACGATCTTTTCGTCGACTCCTCTTGTCCGTTTTGCGGACTTCCGGGCGGTATGCGGCCCGATGTCGTTTGGTTCGGCGAAATGCCGTATCAGATGGGGCGGATCACGGCCCTGCTCGGCGAAACGGATCTGTTCGTATCGATTGGCACAAGCGGGCACGTCTATCCAGCGGCGGGCTTCGTCACCGAAGCGCGCGAACACGGCGCGCACACGGTCGAGCTCAATCTCGAACCGTCGGAGGGCGCGACCTTATTCGATGAAGCGATCTATGGCCGGGCGACGGAAATCGTACCCGCCTTCGTCGATCGCGTCCTCGGCGGCGGCTAGAGCATTTTCCGTCCCGATTGAATCGGAACGGAGCTCTAGTTTTTTGTTTTGACGCGTTTTCTTCACGCGAACCGGTAGCCACTTCGCTCGAAAACGCTCTAGCGGCGGAAGACTGCGACGACTTCGACGTGCGCCGAATAGATGAACTGATCGACGAGCGTGACGGACTCGATTTTGTAGCCGCCGTCGATCAGGTGACGGGCATCGCGCGCGAGCGTCGCCGGATTGCAGGATACGGCCACGACTGTCTTGACCTTCGATTTCGCCAATCGCTGCGATTGCGCTTCGGCTCCGGCGCGCGGCGGATCGAAGACGACGACGTCATGCTCATTGAGTTCGAGCGCCGACAGCGGGTCCCGGAAAAGATCCCGGACGACGGCGGTGATCGGCTTCAGCCCGGATGCTTTTTTCGCGGCGTTCGCAAGCGCCGTCACCGCCACCTGGCTACCGTCGAATGCCGAGACACGGGCGCGAGCCGCCATCGGAAACGTGAAGGCGCCCAAGCCACAGAAGAGATCCGCGACTTTCTTGGCTTTGCCGAGAGCGGCAACGATCCGTTGCGCGATCTCGGTTTCTGCGGCTTCGACGGCCTGCACGAAAACGGCAGGGGGAAGAATCACGTCCACGTCGCCAAAGGTCAGGAACGGTTGCAGCGTTTCGACGACGCTTTCGCCGCCGATGACGAGACGGGCGAGGCCGAGGGCGCTTGCTTCTGACGCGAGAGCGGTCCGAATTTGCGCCGTCAACTTTCGCTCCGTGCCTTCCACATCGACATCGAGACCGGATTTCGTGAGCGTGATCGTCACGCGCGCTTCGCCGCGTCTTGAGAGAAGTGGGGCGATTAGCTTGCCGACAGCGGGCAGCGCCGCGACGATCTTCGGCTCAAGAACCGGGCATTCCTCTATCGCGATGAGATCGTGCGAGGCGGCTTCATGAAAGCCGAGTTCTATCCCGGCTTCCGACCGCACCGCCTTGAGCGCGGCGCGGCGGCGCTTCCCAGCGAGCCTTTGCAGCGGACCGACATCGGGTTCGAGACCGCGCGCCTTGAAGGCATCGATAACCAGCCCCCGCTTCCAAGCGGCGTAGGCATCGGGCGCCAGGTGCTGGACGCTGCAGCCGCCGCATCTGCGAAAGTGCTTGCAGACGGGCGCAACGCGTTCCGGGCTTGGTTCAAGAACGCGCAGCAGGTGACCGCGTTCGCCCTCGATCTCGGCGGCGATGCGTTCACCCGGCAGCGCAAACGGCACGAAAATGTTTCGTCCATCGATATCGGCGACGCCGTCGCCCTGAGCGCCGAGGCGGATGATGGAAAGCTCGCGCACGTCAGACATTGTAATGCGCTCCGAGCAGAAATTCAGAATTACCGGAGCCGCCAAGAATAGGCGACGGCATTTCGCCGATGACCGTCCATCCGGGCTGGCTGCCAACCCAATCCCGGACGGTGTCGAGGGCGCCTTGACGGGCGGCTTCGTCCCGCACGATGCCGCCGCTTCCAACGTTATCGCGGCCGACTTCGAATTGCGGCTTTACCAGAATGACGATCCAGCAACCGGGGGCTGCGAATTTCAAGATGCTGTCCAACACTTTCGTGACCGAGATGAAACTGACATCGACGACAATTGCCGAGATGGCATCGGGGATTTCGTTGGCCGTCAACGCGCGAGCGTCGACGTTCTCGAGCGAGACGACGCGGGAATCGTCTTTCAGTCGTGGGTGGAGCTGGGCGGTGCCGACGTCGACGGCGTAAACGCGGCTCGCGCCCTGTTCCAGTAGAATCTCGGTAAAGCCACCCGTCGAAGCGCCAATATCGAGGGCGACGCGGCTTGAGGCTTCGAAGCCAAAGCGATCGAGGGCGGCGGCGAGTTTCTCCGCGCCGCGCGAGACGTAACCGGGCGCTTCGGTGGCGACTGAGACCACCCGATCATCCTTCACGTTGAACGAGGGCTTATCGCAAACTGCTCCGCCGACCGAGACGAAGCCGCGCTTAATCAAATCCTGCGCGCGGGCTCGAGACGGCGCCAAGCCGCGTGTCACAAGCGTCTGATCGAGGCGCATGATCAAGCCGTTGATTTCGCGTGTATCACGCGCGCTCGCTTAGCACGTCTGCGCGGCCAAGGGCAGTGAAGACCGTCTCGACGATCCCCGAGGCGTTGAGCCCGGCCGTCTCATACATCACTTCCGGCTTGCCCTGGTCGATGAAGACGTCGGGAAGGACTTTGACCCGCACGCGGAGACCACGATCGAGAAGGCCCTCGTTCGAGAGGAACTGCAGGACGCGGCTGCCGAAGCCGCCAACTGAGCCTTCCTCGACCGTTACCAGCACTTCGTGGTTGGCAGCGAGATCGCGAATGAGCGCTTCGTCGACCGGCTTTGCGAAGCGTGCGTCGGCAACGGTGGTCGAGAGGCCGAAGCTCGCGAGTTGGTCGGCGGCCTTCAGGCATTCCGCGAGTCGTGTGCCGAGCGATAACAGCGCGACCTTCGAACCTTCGCGGACGATGCGTCCCTTGCCGATTTCGAGCGGAATGCCTTCTGCCGGCATTTCGATGCCGACGCCTTCGCCTCGCGGATAGCGCAACGCGCTCGGGCGGTCGTCGATTTGCGCTTGCGTCGCGACCATGTGGACGAGTTCGGCTTCGTCGGCGGCGGCCATGATGACGAAATTAGGCAGGCAAGCGAGGTAGGCGATGTCGAACGATCCGGCGTGCGTCGCGCCGTCGGCACCGACGAGACCGGCGCGGTCGATCGCGAAGCGTACGGGCAGCTTTTGGATGGCAACGTCATGCACGACCTGGTCGTAGGCGCGTTGCAGGAACGTCGAGTAGATCGCGGCAAACGGCTTGTATCCCTCGGTCGCGAGACCTGCCGCGAACGTCACCGCGTGCTGCTCGGCGATGCCGACGTCGAAGGTGCGATCGGGAAATTCCTTGCCGAAGTAATCAAGTCCCGTGCCCGAGGGCATCGCCGCCGTGATCGCGACGATGCGCTTATCCTTCCGGGCCTCGGCGATGAGGCTGTCGGCGAACACTTTCGTGTAACTCGGGGCGTTGGGCTTCGGCTTGACCTGCGCACCGGTAACGACGTTGAACTTGTTGACGCCGTGATACTTGTCGTCGGCGGCTTCGGCTGGCGCGTAGCCCTTGCCTTTCTGAGTTACGACGTGGACGAGAATCGGGCCCTGCTGCAGATCGCGGACATTCTTCAGAACCGGCATCAGCTGCTCGAAGCTGTGCCCGTCGATTGGCCCGACGTAATAGAAGCCGAGTTCCTCGAACCATGCTCCACCCTGCCACAGATGACGGGTATATTCCTCGACGCGCGCGGCACGCCGCTCCCAGGCTTTCGGTAGCATCTTGGCGAGTTGCTTGGCGTAGTCGCGGAGATGCACGTAGGTTCCGCTTGACGTCACGCGTGCGAGATAAGCGGAGAGCGCACCGGTCGGCGGCGCAATCGACATATCGTTGTCGTTGAGGACGACGATCAGGCGTTCGTTGCGAGCGCCCGCATTGTTGATCGCCTCGTAGGCCATGCCAGCGCTCATCGCGCCGTCGCCGATGACGGCGATGACGTTGTTCGACTTGTCGGCGAGATCGCGCGCGACAGCCATGCCGAGGGCAGCGGAAATCGAGGTCGACGAATGGCCGGCGCCAAAGGGATCGTATGAACTCTCCTCGCGGTTGGTGAATCCCGCGAGCCCGCCGGGCTGACGCAGCGTGCGAATGCGATCACGGCGGCCGGTCAGGATCTTGTGGGGGTAGGCCTGATGGCCGACGTCCCAGATCAGGCGGTCGTCGGGCGTGTTGAATATGTGATGCAGGGCGACCGTCAGCTCGATCACGCCGAGGCCCGCACCCAAGTGGCCGCCTGTAACGGAGACAGCGTCGATCATCTCGTCGCGAAGCTCGGCGGCCACTTGCGGCAACTGATCTTCCGACAACTGACGCAGATCGTGCGGCGTCGCAATTTTATCGAGTAACGGTGTCTTGCTCACTGTGAAACCTTGATAGGGCGATCATCAGATGACGGGAACGCGTGGAGTACGAGCGCTCCAAGCCGCCACGCTAGCATGCATGACAGCGATCTTCGATCCCCAAAGAGCGCTGCGGCGGACGAGATGTAATGCGCCCGCGTGCCGCAGCGATATGAAAAATGCCATTTGACGCAGAAGCTTGAGGCCGGACCGCGCTAAAACGGCGTGTCGCCGTTTTTGTCGAGCGGGGCGGTTCCGGACGGCGCGCCGTCGGCCCCCAGTGTCAATTTTTCGACCTTGGCTTCGGCAGCCTTCAGCAGCCTGTCGCAATGATTGCGTAGCGCTTCGCCGCGCTCATAAATTTCAATGCTTTCCTCAAGCTCGACGTCACCGCGTTCGAGCTTTCCGACGATAACCTCAAGCTCCTTCAGGGCGCGTTCGAAGGTCATGTCCTTGATGTCGGCAAGATTTTTCGCCGCTGGTGCTTTGGTGGTGTTCATGTCGTCCTGCTTTTGTGGCACACACGGCGGATTATAAGGATTGCCGCTCAGGCGTCCGCGTCGAGCAATGCCTTTACGTGGGCGGCGGCTGAGAGGGCAAGCCCCTTCAAATCGTAACCGCCCTCAAGCATCGACACGATTCGTCCTTTTGAGTGGCGGCGCGCGACATCCGCCAGGGCTTCCGTCGCCCATTGAAAATCATCCTCCACAAGTTCGAGCCCGGCGAGCGGGTCCCGGTGATGTGCGTCGAAACCCGCCGAGATCAACACCACATCCGGGCTAAAGTTATGCAGAGGCGCTAAGATACGTTGGCGGAAAGCTTCCTCGAACGGCTCGCGCCCGTCGCCCGACCGCAGCGGTGCATTGAATATATTGCCGACACCGGTTTCCCGCAATGCACCGGTGCCGGGATAGAGCGGCATCTGATGCGTGGAGCCGTAGAATAGATCCTTGTCGGACCAGAAAATTTCCTGCGTGCCGTTGCCGTGGTGAACGTCGAAGTCGACGACGGCGACTCGTTCGGCGCCATACTTCTCGCGAGCATAATGGGCGGCGATCGCGATGTTGTTGAAAAAGCAAAAACCCATCGCGCGATTGCTCTCTGCGTGATGTCCGGGCGGGCGAACCTGACAGAACGCATTCGTGACTTTGCCGGTCATGACAAGATCGACGGCATCGAGGCCCGCGCCGACGCCGCGCCGCGCCGCCTCCCATGACCCGGGCGAGGCGACGGTATCGGAGTCCACCTGCCTATGGCCGCTCGCCATGTTCTCGATGGCGGCCGTGACATTCGCGAGATGCTGCGGCCCGTGCGTCAGCTCGATGTAGGTTTTGTCGTCGTCGCGAAGGGGCGCCTCGCGATGAAAGAGTTCGGCAAACGTATCGGCGGACAGCGCCTTGTCGATGGCACGCATCCGGTCCGGCCGCTCAGGATGGTGCTCACCGGTATCGTGATTGAGAAAAGCTGGATGCGTGATCAGGACGGTCGTCATTTATTCCGCGCACGGCTCCCGGGCATCATGGGGACAATTCCGACAGGCGCGCGATTTGAACGCCGGGCGGCGGCTTGCTTTCGGATGGAACGAAGAAATCGGGTGCGAGAGGCATCGACTTATCCACCCGGTAAATCTCGAAATCTTGAATGCCACCGGTTTCATGAAGGAAGGTATCGTCGATCAGGAAGTGGCCGGTGAAGGATTTCGCGGGTTGGTTAAAGACGAGGTGGGCCGCGGCGGCGACGATATCCGGCGTCCGGCTCATGCGCATGAGCTTATCGCCGCCAAGAATGTTCTTTACGGCGGCCGTCGCGATGGTTGTCCGTGGCCAGAGCGCGTTGACGGCGACGCCGTCCTTCTTCAACTCGTCGGCTAGGCCCAGCACGCAAAGGCTCATGCCGTATTTCGCAATCGAATATGCGACATGACCGGAAAACCACTTGGCATGCATATCGAGCGGCGGCGATAGCATCAAGATATGCGGATTTTCGGCGCGCTTGAGGTATGGCAAGCAGGCCTTCGAAGCTAAAAACGTGCCGCGCGTGTTGACCGCGAACATCAAATCGAAGCGCTTGAGATCTGTCTTCTCGATGGGCGTGAGTGAGAGCGCGCTGGCATTGTTGACGCAAATGTCGATGCCGCCGAAGCGCGCCACCGTTTGCTCGACGGCGCGTTGGACGTCTTCCTCGACGCGGACATCGCATTCAACTGCGAGGGCGCTTCCGCCTGCGGCCTCGATCTCCTTGGCGGCGGAATGAATGGTGCCTTCGAGCTTGGGATTGGGATCGACGGTCTTGGCGGCAATCGCGATGTTGGCGCCGTCTTGGGCAGCCCGCTTGGCGATGGCCAATCCTATTCCGCGACTGGCGCCCGTTATGAAAAGGGTCTTGCCCTTGAGTGCCGCCATTCCACTGCTCTCATTCCAAGTCAACGACGAGAGCAGACTAATCGCTTGGCAGCGATAAGGTAAGGGGTGTCTAGACCTGCTTCAGCAGGACCCGGCGCCTGATCCACCGGAAAGGCGCGAGGACGAGCAGGATCAACTGGTGAATGGCCTGGACGGTAAAGGCGAGAAAACCGACGACCGGGAGGAAGACCAAAACAAAGATTGTCCCGGAGGCTATCCGCCAGTGAATGCGGGGCGTTGCCGTTGACTTGCGAAGGCCGACGGCACGCAACAACGCCGACCACCATTTTCTGGCGGTTGCCAGCCCTGCAATGCCGCACACGACCCCGGCGAGATAAATGATTTGCACGCTCGCCGGTAACCACGGGATGAGACGGATGTCTCTCTCAGTCTGAGTATTACGATCGCGCGCTTCGATGCTGACGGCATTCGTCACGACCTCGCCGGTCACGTGGCTAACCAATTCCACGATGACGTTCGAAGTGTCGTTCGACAGTCCGGCGCTGCCGACATCCGGAATAGCGGCGATGCGCACTCGGCTGGCGCCGTCACTGTTGGCGTTCAAAAGAAAGCCGCCGCGCCGGTCGGCCAGCGCATCGAGAAAATCGCCAAACGTCGCCGTGTCGGTCGCGGCGTCGAGGCCGCCGATCTTGATTTTCTGCCAGAGCCAATTTCGGCCCCCGGCCTGGCGGCTCGAGTCGGACTGCAGAATGACGAGATTGACGTCGTTATCGCGGGCCGCGGCGAGAATGCGATCGATCGGCACGCCCATTTCGCCGCCGCTTGCGGGCGCGACGATCAGATTGCCGCCCTCCACTCGTCCCGTCACGAGCACGGTCTGGCCGCGCAGCGGGCGAAGGCCAGTGCCAATCTGTGCGGGATCGAGTTGATCGACAAGGGGCACCTTCGTGACGGAATCGAGCTTCGGTGCCGATGACATGGACGCCGTTGCCCCGGTGTCGAATGCTACGGTGCGGATATTCGATTTGTTGAGCGGACGGCTCAGCAGAAAAGCCGTTTCCTCGAACGCCGCCTGATCGCGCAGTTCCATCGTGAGATTTGGGGTGAGTTTGGCTTTCACGACAATGTCCGCCCCCTTCCCCGATCGAGCGATGGGATAGGCCACTTTGTCGATGACGACGTTCAAGTTCGCGTCGCTAGGAAGTTCAGTCAGCGCCGCCTTGTTAGCAAAGACGCTGTCCTCCGAGAGATAGAGCGTCATTCTTTTGTCGCCGGTCGCGGACGCATCGGGCATGAGCGTCGGAAGAACGCGCTTCATTTCGTCGGGCGTTCCGACGGTGAAGGTCTGGCCCTCGCGATTGACGAATTGCCAATGACCCTCAAGCGTGGCGTGGGCCGCGAGCGCGTCCTTCGGAGCGGTGTTGAGGTTATCGAGGTAGCTGGCCGCGGATTTCAGCGGGGCGAGTTCAACGGATCGACCGGCGCGTCCGGCCGCTTCGCTGCCGACTTCCGCCGTCTCGCGCACGAGGGACGTGAACCAGCCGGCGCGCGCGGAATTCTCGCCAGCGCTCCACACGGCGAGCGCCAGGATGAGCGCACTTGCCAGCTGTGTCCGCCCCATTCCATGCACGACCGCTTTCCCCTCTCGCCGTTCGCCTTCGAATGAGCCTACGAGCTAGGCGGATTTGCGGAAATTCGGCGGGCGCTTCTCGAAAAATGCGGTGAAAGCTTCGATGGCTTCCGGTGAACGGAGGCGTGCGCGGAAGGCCGCGACTTCCTCGTCCGTGCGCGAAAGAATTTCGGCAGGGTCGCCGCGCATCATCCGGCGGGCGATCGCCAAAGCTTCCGGCGGCTTGCTCGCCAGCCGCTTCGCGGCCGCGATTGCAGTTGCCTCGATGTCGCTGGCGGGAACAATGGCATTCACGAACCCGGCAGCGACCGCGTCATCGGCGGAAAGCGGATCGCCGAGCGCGAGCATCGCGAAGGCGCGCGCATACCCCATGCGCCGCGGCATCAGCAGGCTGGATGCAGCTTCCGGAACAACGCCAAGATCGAGGAACGGCGTCGCGAATGTCGCGTCGGGGGCAGCATAAACGAGATCGCAATGAAAAAGCATCGTCGTGCCGATGCCGATCGCATTGCCGTCGACCGCCGCGATCAACGGCTTCTTGATGACGGGCAGCAGACGGATGAACCTCAGCACATCCTTGCCGAGATCGCCGGTGCCGCGCGCGGTGCTGAGAAAATCACCGATGTCGTTACCGGCGGTGAACACACCGTCCGATCCGGTGATGATATGCGCGCCGATCGTATCGTCGGCGTCGCCCGCCTCGATGGCGTCCACCAAGGCACGGTACATCGCGCCGGTCAGTGCATTTTTCTTTTCGCGCCGCGCGATGCGGAGAACTTGAATTGGGCCATCGCGCCAGATTGCAATTTCAGACGTCATGCAAACGCCGCTCCATGGGCATCGACCAGCACGGCATCCGCACCGTATTGTATGGCATCGGACAGACCTCGCGCTTCCGTCAAAAGATTTTCCGCAAAAAACCTGGCAATGGCGACATGAGGCGACGCCGCATCCTTCGTCAGCGCGCCTTTCGCGAGATACGTGGCACCGGCCACGAGGCTCATCAGCCGCAGATACGGCGTGGCGGACGCGAGCGCCTTTTCCGAATTGCCGGGCAGCACCTGCGCCATCCATAATGTTGCGGTTTGCAGGGCGCTCAGGCCTTCCATCAAGCGCTCGGCGGAGTGGCCGAATTCGCTGCGTCTTGCGGCACGCACGTCCGCGATGATGGCGCCGAGTTCGGCGAAGAAGCTTGTCACGGGAGCACCGCCGTCGAGCGTCAGCTTTCGCGTAACGAGATCGATCGCCTGTATCCCGTTAGTGCCTTCATAGATCGGCAGAATGCGGGCATCGCGCAGGAACTGTGCGGCACCCGTTTCTTCGACGAAGCCCATGCCGCCATGCACCTGGACACCGAGGGAAGCAACCTCATTGGCGATGTCGGTCGAGAACGCTTTCGCGAGCGGCGTCAGCAGGGCAGCGCGATCGCGCGCGGCCTTGCGCTCTTTGTCGTCGGTGGCGCGGTGGGCGACGTCGAGTTCTTTCGCGGTCGCATAACAGATCATACGTGCGGCTTGAGTGAGCGCCTTCATCGTCAGAAGCATGCGGCGCACGTCCGCATGCTCGATGATGGGGCTCATGCCGGCAGCGCCTTTACCGGCCGCGAAGCTCTTGCCCTGGCGACGGTCTTTGGCATAAGCGACGGCGTGCTGCGTCGCACGCTCGGCAACGCCGACGCCTTGTGCACCCACACCGAGGCGCGCTGCGTTCATCATCACGAACATGGTCGCGAGGCCACGATTTTCTTCGCCGACGAGATAGCCGATGGCCCCGCCTTTCTCGCCGAATTTCATCACACACGTCGGGCTCGCCATGATGCCGAGCTTGTGTTCGACACCGGCGCAGACGACATCATTGCGGTCGCCGAGCGAACCATCGTCGCCGACGAGAAATTTCGGAACGAGAAACAGCGAGATGCCGCGCGTCCCCGGTGGCGCGCCGGGTAGCCGGGCGAGGACGAGATGGATGATGTTCTCCGCCATCTCATGCTCACCCCAGGTGATAAAAATCTTTGTACCTGTGATGCAATAGGTGCCGTCGCCATGCGGCTCGGCTCGCGTCGAAAGCGGGCTGAGATCGGAACCGGCGTGCGGCTCCGTCAGGTTCATCGTGCCGGTCCACTCACCGGCGACCATTTTCGGGAGATATTTCGCCTTCAGTGCCTCGCTGCCGCCCGCCTCGATGGCGTGAATGGCGCCTTGTGTCAGCAACGGGCAAAGGCCGAACGAGACGTTCGCGGCATTCCAGATTTCGCCGACGGGGGTCGCTGCAATTTCGGGAAGCCCCTGGCCACCGTAAGCCTCAGAGCATGGCAGCGTGCTCCAGCCGCCGGCAACGAAGGCCTGATAGGCCTCGCGGAAGCCCGGAGGCGTTGTCACTTTTCCGTCAAAGAGCCTGGAACCAACTCGGTCGCCTATTGCGTTCAAAGGTGCTAGGACCTCGGCGCCGAAGTTACCTGCCTCCTGAATCACCGCGACAATCGTTTCAGGGTCGAGACCCGGATAAAGCCCGCGAGCGCCTATGTCATCGAGGCCCGCCACCGTCTCAAGGGCAAAGACAATATCGTCTATTGGAGCCTGATAGGTCATGGATCGTCTCTCGGTGTCTCTCTTTTTCGCATCTGGACACTAAGCCGAACGGAAGCACAAGCAAACCAGGTGGCGCACAAAATGAAGGGCCGGATCGTTCCCGCCAACAAGGAATGGATTGCCGAAGCCGGACAGATGATCCGGGCGGGTGCGCTCGTCGCATTTCCGACCGAAACGGTTTACGGGCTCGGCGCCGACGCGACGAACGGTGAGGCTGTCGCGCGCATCTTTGACGCCAAAGGACGGCCGACATTCAATCCGCTCATCGTGCATGTGCTGGGATTGGAGCAGGCGCTCATCATCGGCGTGTTTTCACCGATTGCCCGGCAGTTGACGGAAGCATTCTGGCCGGGACCGCTGACGCTCGTCGTGTCACGTGTTGCAACGTCCGATGTGAGCGATCTCGTTTCGGCGGGTCTTACGACCATTGCACTGCGGTCGCCGGACCATCCCGTTGCACGGGCTCTTCTCGCGGAAGCGCATCGCCCTCTCGCGGCGCCGTCGGCCAACCGCTCGGGGCATGTCAGCGCGACACGGGCCGAGCATGTCGGAGAAGATATCGGCGACAAAGCTGCTCTCATTCTCGACGGCGGGCAGACTTTTCTCGGCCTCGAGTCGACGGTCGTAAGTCTCGTCGGCGACGTTCCGGTATTGCTGCGGCCCGGCGCGGTGACGGCGGAAGCGATCGAAGAGGTGATCGGCGGGCGGCTGGCGCGACATGAGGAAACCGGCAAACGCCTCACCTCACCGGGGCAGCTTGCAAGCCACTACGCGCCGCGCGCGCATTTGCGCCTCAACGCTTACGACTGGCAGCCGGATGAAGCGATCCTCGCGTTTGGAGCGATCCCCCAGCGGCCTGCGCACGCCTTCATCAATCTTAGCGAGAGTGGGGATCTGGTCGAAGCGGCGGCAAATCTTTTTGCGGCGCTTCGCGCATTGGATGCTTCCGGCGCGATGTCGATTGCGGCGACGCCCATTCCGCCAAACGGATTGGGCGAGGCGATCAACGACCGGTTGCGTAGAGCGGCGGCTCCACGGGATCAGTTGTGACGCTGCGTAATCCGGCGATGCGCGACTTAAAAGCAGCTGACCACGAGAACGACCTTATTGATGATCGGTCCCAGGATAGGGCTTTGCATCACGTAGCCGTCGAACGTTTCGCGGACCGTTTCGAGAAGGTGGAGCGATGACGGAAGCGCTGCGTAGATGGCGCCGTAAAGCAACGCCGTCGAAGTTCCATTGACAATCAGGTACCGACGCAACATCCCCGCCCCCAACACCACGCGCGTTTACACTCTGTTAAGAGTAAGCACGGACGCGGAGTGGCGCTCAAGACATTTCCTCGACGAATGGTGAACGCGTGTGCCGAATTGGGACGAAATGCGGCCGTCAGCTTTCCGTTTGCCCGACGACCTTGAGGCGATGCTGATCCGTCTCGATCGTGGCGCGGGTCGACGGCCAACTGGCACTCATCCAGTCGTCGGTGCCGAACAGCCAATACATGAAGCGGTGGCGGCGGTGATAACGCTCAATGATGAAGCGGTTCATCGCATCCATGTGGGTGTTAAGCGCGCCGAGCGTCTCGGCGGGGAGCGCGGTGTCGCGATCGAGAGCGGCGAGACGGTTGATGATCGAGGCGACATCGTTCGCCGAATCCGTGCGCGCCTGATCCATCGAACCGGCGAGCGTGTGCTGGTTCTGATTGACCTTGAGGAGCGCCTCGTGGACTTCGGTGAGGTCTTGCGTGTAGGCCTGATGCTTCGCGGCTGCGGTTTCGATCTCGGCGGTTATGGCACGCTCGGCGCCGCTCACGCGTTCCGCAAGATTAATGACCAACTCGGACAGCGAACCATAATGCGTGTCGAACTTGCCGGAGAGGCCATCAAGGCTTCCCGATAAGCCTTCGATCTTGTCGAAGCCGCCGATGGTGTCGTCGCGACGGCCGTCACCGGCCGGGGACGCCAGCACAAGGCCGATGCCGTCTTCAAGGCGCGCCAGACGATCGCCGAGTTCGACAAATCCGCGTTGATCGCCGCCAAGCACCGCCTCTTCGATAACGTCCAGGCGATCGGCGATCGGCTTCAGATCGACGGCTTGCCGGATATCGTCGAGCGCGGCGCCGCCTTCCATTGGAACAGGTCGTTCCCGTATCGATGCTTCAAGTTCCTGCAGGCGAGCGGAGAGCACCAACCACGACTGAGACATCTCCTGGAGGCGAAGTTCGAGCCCGGCCTCGATATCTCCAAGCTTGGCGATGAGCGCCGACGGCTCGCCGGAGCTTGGAACACCGCCGTCGCGGAACGCTGATTCAAGCGAGCCAAGTCGATCGATCAAAATTGAATGCGTTCGGCCCTGATCGTCCTGGTGGGCGACGGTATCGCGCGCCAAGTCGCGCACGATGCCGGCAATCGCGTGACGTTCATTCGAGAGATCGTGACCGAGCGCGCGCACCGACTGCTCAAGAGCTTCGATACGTGAATTCTGCAGGGAGTCGGTCGGGGTATTGAGGTATTCGGTTCGATACGCCGGCCGCGCATAGTCGACGGAATAGCGTGGTGCGGCGGCGGGGGCGTAACGCGGTTCGGCGCGGGTCAAGGGCGGCAATGGCTCGGCGACGCGGGAGGCGAAACGCAGAAGCAGTTCGGAGGCGGTGAAATCCTGCCTGTGATCGAACAGCACTTGAAGGATGTCGTCGATCGTCACCGCTGCGTTGCGGCGGGCGGCGAATGCGGTCGCGAATTTCAGAACGTCAGCGAGTTCTTCGGAGCGGCGCGGAGAAACCGCTCCATTGCCGGGGACGGCGGGAATGTCGCCGGCGATGATCGTCGCCGTCTCGCGCTTCAGGGCGATGACGCGGACAGCATGCATTTCGAGCGCGGCGGCGGCCGCATCGAGACGCGTCATGGCATTGAGAAGATGCTCGACGCGAACTTCGCCGGCACGATGGGCGGATGCGATGTCGTAAGCTTGGTTGAAACAGGCGAGCACCGTCTCGTCGACGAGCACAGGGCCTGTAACAAAGGTTCCACGCTTGCCGTTCGCAAAAGCCGTTTCACCCGGAGGGATCACGTCGGCCGGCGCGGAGGCCCAGGTTTGCGGTGTCCTGAGATCAAGATCCTCGCCGTGGTACGCCATGTAACCGTCTCCCCTCTTCTCCGCGGCGCCCCGTCGGGCACCGACTCCCGCAAGCCAAAGAACCGCAGCCACCCCTCAGCTATTTACACGCCGATATCGGCAAGGTCTTGACTTTTAAGTTGGCATTTAGGTTAGCCCCGATTCATTTCGTCTGCGAGTCGCAAGGACGCCTTCGCTATATTTCCTTGGTAGCGTGCGGCAGAGGTGACCAATGCCGCCACTGCGAAACAATAAGGGACTACAGCAGGAGGCCTGACGACGCCGGCTCGTGGAGGTCCGGCCCTTCGGCGCGGGCATCGTTGAGGCGGGAACTGACGGCTGTGACGGTCAGGCGGCCGTCGGCGGAGGGTTTCAGGAGATTGAGCACGTGCTCGGCCGTTCCCGAGCGGCAATCGAGCCAACGCTCAAAGTTTTCCGGGTCGAGGATCAGCGGCATGCGGTCGTGGAGACGGGCCATTTCGGCGTTTGGCGCGGTCGTCAGGATCGCCATCGTCTCGATCTCGCTGCCGTCGGCGCCGAGCCACCCTTCCCAGAGGCCAGCAAGCGCAAAAAGTTCTCGGTTTTTCAAAGTAATGAGATGCGGCGTCCGGGCTGAACGCTTGCCGGTCCATTCGTAGAATCCGGTTGCCGGAATGAGACAGCGCCGGTGCCGCAGAGCACCGCGAAACGCCGGTTTCTCGGCTGCCGTCTCGGCGCGGGCGTTGATCAACGGCGAGCGCAGCACCGTGGGATCGCGCACCCAAGACGGAATAAGCCCCCAGCGCACGAGTTGAAGCTCGGGGCGGCCCTTGATGTCGCTTCTCGCAATCAAAACGGGCTGCGACGGCGCGATGTTGTAGCGGGGCGGGAAAGCATCGACGCCCGGCGTATCGAAGAGGTCACGCACCGCTTCCGGTGGAGATGTCAGACTATACCGCGAACACACCCCAGGCCTGTCCTTTTGATGCCGAATGAATCCGGAATATAAGCGTTGGCGGATTCGCCGCCAGGATGTGCTCGGCGAAACGACACTCAATGCGCAGGACGGAAATGTGAGACGTCACCGCCACAAGGTTTGCCAACGACTTCTTGTGCTTACCCTGGCATTGGGGACGGCGTGCGGCTCGGCAAGCGCGGCGTCCGACAGCAAGCCCTACGATGACCGACTGCTGCGCCTGTCGGAAATTCTCGGCGCCATCCACTACCTCCGCGAGCTTTGCAGCGCCAACGAGGGCCAATACTGGCGGGAGAGAATGCGCGAACTCATGGATGCGGAGGGCTCGACCGCGCTTCGCCGGGCGAAACTCACGCGTGCATTCAACCAGGGGTATCGGAGCTACAGCCGTACTTACAATACCTGTAGTCCGTCCGCGCAAACGGCGATCACCCGGTTCCTTTCTGAAGGTTCCGATCTCTCGGACAGCATGCTCAAAGCATTCCCGAACTGAAGCGTGTGGCTCGATCCTCGGAGCAACCGCTGTTTACCGAGCTAAATATCGTTTCTTCCCAGTTTACTGTGAATAGTGGCAGCTACGACCTATCGCAAAAGGCCATGCTAGGTGACAATGAAGGGGGGGCCGCCCATGTTCGGCGGTTGAGAGTTGAGGGAAGGATCGTAGACGGCATGGAGTGTTTCGAGGATATCGATACTAAAAATCCGACGCTAAAGGCGCTCGATCTTATCCTCGCTGCCTGGGACGAGGGCGTCGATACCGGCGTCGAGCCGCAACAGATGGCCTATGCGGCCCTGTTCACCGCGCTCACGGACCTCGTCGCGATCTATGGGGAAGATGCCGTCATTCACCTGACGCGGGGGCTGGAAAAGCGCGTCAACGAAGGGGAATTCACGCTGACGCGCCGCGACCAATAACGGGTAGGTGCAATCGGAAGCGACTTCGGCACCTTCGCTGTTCGACGCTTGTCAGAAATGCCCGGCCTTCCAGATCACTTCGGCGATCAAAACAAAACCGAAGATCGCGAGCAGACTGCCCGCGATCCGGTTGATGATGTTGAGCACGCGCAGGTCGATGCGATGCCGGTAGCGCCCGATCAAGTTCGAGAGGGCGACCCACCACAGCATGCTGCCGCCGGCAATCGCGGCAACCAGAAGAAGCACGTCGATCGTCGAATGCACCTCGACGAAGGTGCTGACGCCACCGAAGACCGCGAAAAGTCCGAGAACGGCGCCGGGATTGGTGATCGTCAGGAAGAACGTCTGTGGAATGTCCCAGACGAAATCCTTGAGGCGGGCCGTTGAACCATCGGCTTCGAGCTTTAGCCGCGGGGCGCTGAAATAGAGGCGCAATCCAAACCCGACCAGTGCGATGCCGCCGATGACCTGAATGAATGCGCGATGGGTCTCGACCACGCCCGAGACCGTGCCGACACCCAGGCCGGCACAAAGGGCGATCAGAGCATCGCCCGCCACCGAGCCAATGCCCGCCGCGACGCCGCCCCAAAATCCGCGCTCAATGGCGCGTTGAATGCATAGAACATTGACAGGGCCAACCGGGGCCGCAATGAGCATCCCCACCACGAGGCCGATTGGAATGATGAGTGGATTGGGGATGTAACTCAGCAAGGGAAAAATGCTCGATGTGGGACATGGATGTCGCCGGTGGGGCGCGGCTCGCACACATCGTCCACGACGACATGGATCGCCGAAAGGCGCAACAGCAACGGCGAGCGGTTCCCCAGGCGACTTCCCGAGTGACGTGGAAAAGACATCAACAGTTGGTCCAGCCCGTGTCCTTGATAAAAACAGCACATCTGATCCTAGTCGTACTGGCGGCTTCCGCGCTTGTCCATGTCTCGCGGGCGCGCGCCGCCGAAGCTGCCGACGGCCCGAAGCTACCCGCACACGTCGCGGATCTTCGCGACGCGATTCTAAGCGCGGCGCGTTCGGGCAACATCGAGGATTTGAATTCGGCGTTCGATGTCAGCGGCGCCGTTCCAGATCTCGGCGTTTCGCCCCGCTCGGACCCGATCAAGGCGTTGAAGGACCGATCGGAAGATCCGCAAGGGCGAGATACGCTCGCGGCCATGGTCGCAATTCTGGAAATGCCGCCTGTCGCCCTGCCACTCGGCAACGACATCGAGAACAATCTGATCTACGTCTGGCCCTATCTCTCGATGCGCTCGCTCGACAAGTTGACGCCATCCGAGCAGGTCGATCTCTATCGCCTCGTCACTCCGGCGCAGGCAGCGGAAATGCGGGAAAAGAAGCGCTGGCTGTGGTGGCGTCTGGTGATCGCTGCAGACGGAACATGGACGATGTTCAAGAAGGGGAATTGAAAGTCCTCACTTTTTCGGTGACGTTCGACTTGCATATCCGCCAATTGCCGCAGTGGGGTGGTCAGCCCCGCAGCTTGACTGTATCCCGCTCATCATACTTCACTTGAAGAGCGAGGGTTAGTTCAATGAAGAATTTGTCGCTTCTTGCGGCCGTTATTTTGAGTTGCAGCATTGCCGCTCCGGCTTACGCCTTTCATCCCGCAGACGAAACGTATGGCTACGTCGCGCCGAAGAAATTCAATCATAAGGAGCACCCAACGGCGCAGACCGACGACGCGGCGCTGTTCGGCATGGGATGGGATTGGGGCAGCCCGCAAAAAAAGCGCGACGACAAGGACGACGACGAGCGCGCGGACAACAAGCAGACCCTGACCGGCGGCGGCCAGCCGCACATCTCGGCGAAGGCTCCGCCGAAAGTGTCATTCCGCAGCGGCTATGGCGCCGGTTCGATCGTTATCGATACCGCGGGCCGTCAACTCTACTACGTGCTCTCATCGACGACGGCGTACCGGTATCCGATTGCCGTCGGCAAGCAGGGCTTCGCCTGGTCCGGCACCGAAAAAATCTCAAGGAAAGTTGCGTGGCCCGATTGGATCCCGCCAGCGGAAATGCGCGCCCGTAAGCCTGGCCTTCCCGTGCGGATGTCCGGCGGCGTTCGAAACCCGCTCGGCGCGATGGCGCTTTATCTCGGCAACACGCTCTATCGGATCCATGGGACGAATGAGGCGTCGTCGATCGGCACGGCGTCATCGTCGGGCTGCATCCGCATGACCAACGGCAACGTCACGCATCTCGCGGGCCTCGTGGATGTCGGCACCACCGTCTACGTGTTGAAGCGGCTGCCGCCAAACCTGTCGCGCATGGCGGATCGCGACGGCTGAGACTTCAGCCGGGGTAGCCTTCGAGGAAACCGACGGGCTCCCCGCCAGCGGGGGCGATGATCTCGCCCTCCCACATCACTTTCCGGCCGCGGACGAACGTCCCGACCGGCCACCCCTTCACTTTCACGCCGTCGTAGGGCGTCCAGGCAGCACGGCTCTCGATCCAGCGATCGGTGATCGTCTCGGTGCGCTTCAAGTCAACCACGGTAAGATCGGCGTCGTAGCCGACAGCGATGCGGCCTTTGCCACGAATGCCGAACAGGCGTTGGGGTCCGTGGCTCGTGAGGTCAACGAAGCGCTGCAATGACAAGCGTCCGGCGTTGACATGATCGAGCATGATCGGCACCAGCGTCTGCACGCCGGTCATGCCGGAATGGGTGTCGGGATAGACGTGGTCTTTCTCCTCACGGGTATGCGGCGCGTGATCGGAGCCGAGAACATCGACGACGCCGGATTCCAACGCGGCCCAGATCGCCGCACGATGGCGCGCGTCACGAACGGGCGGGTTCATCTGAACATAGGCGCCGAGACGCTCGTAGCATTCCGGCCCTTCGAGCGTCAGATGATGAGGCGTGACTTCAACTGTCGCGTAATTCTTATGGTCCCGGACGAATTCCATCTCATCCGCAGTCGAGACGTGCAGCACATGGACGCGCTTGCCGTGCTTCTCGGCAAGGCCGACGAGTTTCTTCGTTGCGATCAGCGCCGCTTCGGGGTCGCGCCACTCGGGATGCGATGACGGATCGCCCTTGCGGCGCAAATGCATTCGCGCCTTCAAACGCGCTTCGTCCTCGGCGTGAAACGAGGCGCGGCGCGAAATCTTGGCAATGATCTTGTCGAGCGAAACGCCGTCATCGACGAGGAGATCGCCGGTCGAGGAGCCCATGAAGACTTTCATGCCCGCCGAGCCTTCGAGTTTCTCGAAGTGCGGAATGTCGGCGATGTTGTCGCGGGTGCCGCCGACGAAAAATGCAAAGTCGCAGAACATGCGATGACGCGCGCGGCGGACCTTGTCTGCCAGGGCTTCGGCGCTGGTCGTCAGCGGCTTGGTGTTCGGCATCTCGAAAACCGCCGTTACACCCCCAGCGACGGCGGCGCGACTTCCGGTCGCCAGATCTTCCTTGTGTTCGAGGCCGGGCTCGCGGAAGTGAACCTGCGTGTCGATGACGCCAGGTAAAACGTGGAGGCCGTCCGCTTCGATGATCTCGGGTGCGGACGCGGCCCGAAGGTCGCCGATCGCAGCAATTCGCCCGGCGGAGACGGCAATATCGCGGACCGCCTCACCGTCATGGTTGACGACGGTCGCACCGCGAATCACGAGGTCGAACGTCTCAGCCATTTCGTGGAACTCCCCGGTCTTGCTATCGAGAGGAACCCCGCATACGTAACTCTCTCCCCGTTTGCAACCGAGGCGTGAGCCAATGTCTGCCGCAAAGATAGCGCGACTTGCCGACCGCGGCGTCGTCAGCGTGACGGGCGCCGACGGCGAAAAGCTGTTGCAGGGTCTCGTAACCAACGATCTCGAAGACCTTGCGGAGGGCGAAGCGCGCCACACCGGCCTCCTCTCGCCGCAGGGAAAGATCCTGTTCGACTTCTTCGTCGTGCGGCACAACGACGGATACCTGCTCGACGTGGCCCGCGCCAAGGCCGGGGATCTCGCCAAGCGGCTGTCGCTGTACAAGCTCCGCGCCGATGTCGCGATCACGGACGTTACCGAATCTTTCAACGTCTACGCAGCGTGGGGGACTGATTCGAAAAAGCTCGTCGACGGGCGCGGCATTTCGTTCAAAGACCCGCGGCACCCGACAATCGGCCTAAGACTTTTGTCCAATAGTGACGAGATCGCGGCGACGCCCGGCGGGGGCGAACAGGGTGGCGATTCGCGCCGCGACTACGATGCGCTTCGCGTTCAATCCGGTATTCCGGAAGGCGGCAAAGATTACGAATTCGGCGACGCCTATCCGCATGAAGCCGATTTCGATTTGCTAAATGGCGTTTCCTTCACCAAAGGCTGTTACGTCGGGCAGGAAGTCGTCGCGCGGATGCAAAACAAGACTGTCGTCCGCAAGCGCGCCGTTAAGGTTTCCGGCAGCGCTCCGCTCTCCCCTCATACCGATATTCTTCTCGGCGACATCCCGGTCGGGCGGATCGGTACTGTGGATGGAACAGATGCCATCGCTATGCTTCGGCTCGACCGTGTTATCGAAGCCGAGAATAAGGATCAGCCGTTGACCGCAGGCGGCGTCATCGTCACGCCGGACGACGTCGCGGTCGGGCGATATCGCGCCTCCGCGGCGGCACGAACTTCAACCGCGCTTTAGACATCATGATGATGAAATCGAAAGAGATAAAACGCTGCACCTGGACCGGCGCCGATGCCGACTACATCCACTACCACGACGAAGAGTGGGGCGTGCCGATGACCGACGAGCGCGCGCTCTTCGAGAAGCTGACGCTGGAAGGATTTCAAGCCGGCCTGTCGTGGATCACCATTTTGCGCAAGCGTGAGAATTTCCGCGCGGCGTTCCATAACTTTGATGCCGAGCGTATTGCGCGCTACACGGCGCGAGACATCGAACGCCTGATGAAAAACGAAGGCATCATTCGCAATCGCGCAAAAATCGAAGCTTCAATCTCGAACGCGAAGACTTTTCTCGCGATTTCCGAACGCATGCCGTTTTCGCAGTATTTATGGGGCTTTGTTGATGGTCGCCCTATCATCAACGAGATAACATCATCGAAGGAGATTCAGGCCGAGAGCGACATCTCCAAGAAGATGAGCAAGACGCTCAAGGCCGATGGCTTCCGCTTTGTCGGATCGACGACGCTCTATGCCTTCATGCAATCGACGGGCATGGTCAACGACCACCTCGTCACGTGCTTTCGCCATGCTCCGTGCGCGAAGCTTCAGAAGAAATTGAAGATCGCCGGGCTATGACGTCGTCGCGCAATCCGCCGAGGGCTTGGCAGCGAATGCTCTCCGGCCGACGGCTCGATCTCCTTTCTCCCGATCCAAAAGACATCGAGATCGAAGACATCGCGCATGGGCTGGCGCGCGTCGCGCGGTGGAACGGCCAGACAAAAGGCGCGCATGCCTTTTCCGTCGCGCAACACAGTCTCGTCGTAACGGATATCGCTCATGCGCTAGTGCCGGGGTTTTCTTCGAAGGAGCTGCTTGCGGCGCTTCTGCACGATGCGCCCGAATACGTCATCGGCGATCTCATAAGCCCTTTCAAAACGGCGATCGGGCTGGACTATAAATCGTTCGAACTCAACCTCCTCCAAGCGATCTATATACGGTTCGAAATTCCGGATCTAAGCCTTGAGGCGGCGGCTGCGATTAAACAAGCCGATACGATCGCGGCGTACTACGAAGCAACTCGTCTTGCGGGCTTCGAACGGTCTGAGGCCGAACTTTTTTTTGGAATTCCGAATTTACCATCGGAACTTCATGGCGGCCTGAACGTATTGAAAGCCGTATCGGCGACTGATGCCCAAACACGCTTCCTTGCCAAGTTCGCGGAATTGTTGCCGCACTGACAATCTGGCGTTTTTGGGGCTGTTTCACGGTTTTCGTTTCGCAGGCCTATCTGAAAATCGCCATGATCGACGACTAGCTCGCCTCATGGGGAGCACGGGGAAGATACAGATGAACATGGAACTTTCTGGCCGGAGAAAGCCGACGCCCGACAAGTCTCAGCGAGCTCCTGATGATGAGCAAGATCACGAGCCTTCCGTCGGTATTGGCCTCAACGCGGCGATCGTCGCCGTATCCGATAACGAACCGGTAGCGCTGGTCGTCCGGGGTGAGCCTGACAGCATCGGTGCTACCGATATGTTGCCATACGGGCCGTTCAATCCGCGCGAGCATCGCACGCTCGAAGGCGGCCTGAGATCATGGGTTCAAGACCAAACGGGTCTAGAACTCGGTTATGCCGAGCAGCTCTATACGTTTGCCGATCGTGGCCGACAGGCGGATGCGGACGATGCGGCGCCGCATGTCGTTTCGATCGGTTATCTCGCCCTCACAACGGCTGTTGGACACCATGGGCTGACAAATGGCCTTTGGCGTAGCTGGTATCAGTATTTCCCATGGGAAGACTGGCGCCGCGGACGGCCCGAGATCATTGCGCGGGATATCGAGCCACGCCTGAAAGCTTGGGCGGAGAAGTCTGCGTCGACGTCAGCCGCGCAGACACCCACTGCGCGTGCCGATCGCGCCCGCATTTGCTTCGGCCTGGACGGCACCGCCTGGGACGAAGAAAAAGTTCTCGAGCGGTTCGAACTGCTCTACGAAGCCGGCCTCGCAGAAGAGGCTGCGCGGGACGGGCGCCCGGCAGCGCGGGAATGGACCGACCGGCCGAAGCTCGGCCTTCCGATGCAGGCGGATCATCGGCGGATCCTAGCAACCGCGATCAGCCGGACGCGCGCCAAGATCAAATATCGCCCGGTCGTATTCGAGCTGATGCCGGACGAATTCACGCTGTACGAGCTGCAGAAGACCGTGGAAGCCATTCTCGGCCCGCACCTTCACAAACAGAACTTCCGTCGACTCGTCGAAGGCGCGGGCCTCGTAGAGCCGACTGGAGACGTGAAAACGCGCACTGGCGGCCGACCGGCCAAGCTTTTCCGGTTCCGCCGCGAGGTGCTTCTTGAGCGGCCTGCTCCTGGCGTCAGGGTCTCCGCGCCGCCGAGCCGGAGCTGATACGACGTTCGTTTAATACCTGGCGTCTAAAATCCGGGCCTTAAATATCCGGGGCGGAACCACCGCCCTGGAAATTCGTTCTCAAATCTACTATTTTAAAGCGGACTAGAGTGCTCGTATTGAGCATTCCAGACGGGGCGTGTGCGGCGGGTTTGCCGGCGTGCTTCACAAACTAAATATGCTCTCTTGGAGCATATGTGGAGGGCAAGGGCGATGGTTTCTGCGGTTTCAGCATTGGCTCGTGGTTCCGAAACGCGAACCGGCGGCAAGGCGCCTGTTGCCTATTCGTGGTCTCCTGCCCTCGAAAAGGAGATGGCGCCGCTTTATGCGCGGGTTCAGCACGTCATTACACCGATGGAGTGGCCGCACTACGCGCCGCTGATCAAATCGATCAATGCGGTCAAGGAGCAGCGCAACGCCGTCATCTTGGCGCACAATTACATGACGCCCGAGATCTTCCACTGTGTCTCGGACTTCCGCGGCGACTCGCTACAACTCGCGAAAGAAGCGGCACGCACCGACGCCAAGGTTATCGTTCAGGCTGGCGTGCACTTCATGGCGGAAACCTCGAAGCTGCTTTCCCCAGAAAAAACCGTTCTCATACCTGATATGCGCGCGGGTTGCTCGCTCGCGTCATCGATCACGCCGGAAGACGTTCGCATGCTTCGCGAGGCGTTTCCTGGCGTGCCGATCGTGACCTACGTGAACACCTCGGCGGCGGTGAAAGCCGAATGCGATATCACCTGCACCTCGGCCAACGCCGTGAAGGTTGTGGAAAGCCTCGGCGCGCCACGCGTTTTGTGCATACCAGACCAGTATCTCGCGAAGTGGGTGCAGTCTCAGACGAAAGTCGAAGTGATCGCCTGGAAAGGCGCGTGCGAGGTCCATGAGCGCTTCACGGGCGAAGAACTCGAACGTATGCGCGCCGATGAACCGGGACTTAAAATCATCGCGCATCCGGAATGCCCGCCCGACGTGATCGCAGCGGCAGACTTCACGGGATCGACGTCCGGCATGATCAAGTGGGTGAAGGACAAGCAGCCTCTGAAGGTGATGCTCGTCACGGAATGCTCGATGGCGTCGAACGTTGCCGTCGAAGCGCCCGACGTCGAGTTCATCCGGCCGTGCAATCTCTGCCCGCACATGAAGCGCATCAGCCTGGAAAACATCTACGACAGCCTCGTGCATATGCGTCACGAGGTGACCGTCGACGCCGATGTCGCCGTGCGTGCGCGTCGTGCCGTCGAGCGCATGGTCAATCTGACGAACTAAGCGCTTGGGGTTCACTTCCGCCCAGGAGGGCAAGCTCATGGCCGCATCGAAAACGCTACCCGCCACAGCGGACTTCAAAGGTTTCACTGGAGAACCCGGACCCGGCGATGTCGCAATCATCGGCGCCGGACTCGCGGGGCTCTTCACGGCGCTGAAGCTCGCGCCGCTGCCGGTGACGGTGATCGCCGCGGCGCCACTCGGCGAAGGCGCTTCGAGCATGTGGGCGCAGGGCGGCATCGCGGCGGCGGTGGGCGAAGGCGACAGCACGGCGAAGCACGCGGCGGATACGATCGAAGCCGGCGCTGGCATCGTCGATGCCGGCGTCGCGCGTCTCGTGGCGGAGGAAGGCCCCGATCGCATTCGCGATCTCTTGGGATACGGCGTGCCGTTCGATCGCGACCTTGAAGGCCATTACATGCTTTCGAAAGAAGCGGCGCATTCGGAAAAGCGTGTCGTCCGCGTTTCGGGCGACAAAGCCGGCGCGGCCATCATGCAGGCGCTTATCGCGGCTGTGCGCGCAACACCGTCGATCCGTGTGCTCGAAGGCTACGAGGCCGACGATCTCATCGTCGCGAACGACCGCGTCGAAGGCGTTCGGCTGATCCGCCCTACGACGCTCGGCAATGGCCGCTATGCGTTCGTTCCGGCATCGGCTGTCGTGCTCGCGACGGGCGGCGTTGGCGCGTTGTTCGCGTTGACGACGAACCCATCCTACGCAAAGGGCGAAGCCCTGGCGATGGCGGCGCGCGCCGGCGCGGTGATCGCCGATCTCGAGTTCGTGCAATTCCATCCGACAGCCATCGACGCCGGGATCGACCCAGCGCCATTGGCGACGGAAGCGCTGCGCGGCGAAGGCGCTACGCTTATCAATTCAGACGGCGAGCGCTTCATGCTGGCGATCGATCCCAGGGGCGAGCTTGCTCCTCGCGATGTCGTCGCGCGTGGCGTCTACAATGAGATTAATGCCGGTCGCCGGGTCTATCTCGATTGCCGCGCGGCGATCGGAGCGCACTTCGAAAAAGAATTTCCGACGGTCTGGGGACATTGCCAGCGCGCGGGCATCGATCCGTCGAAGGATTTGATCCCGGTCGCGCCCGCCGAGCATTATCACATGGGTGGGATCGCCGCCGACAAGCACGGTCGCACCAGCCTCACGGGGCTCTGGGCCGTCGGCGAAGTTGCATCGACCGGCCTGCACGGCGCCAACCGCCTCGCGTCGAATTCATTGCTTGAAGCCGTTGTTTTCGGCGCGCGCGCCGCAGACGACATTCGCGCGCTTCTCCCGCACGACCGCATCGGACACTTCGTCGTGCCGCATCGCATTCCCGGCAGCGGCCGAGCCGCCGATACGGCATCGCGGCAGGAGGCGATGACGTCGCTGCGGTCGATCATGACGAAGTACGTCGGTGTTCAACGCTCAGGAAAAGGGCTGAAGGCCGCGCTCGTTGAGTTAAAGGCTCTGACCGCAATCAGCGCCAATGACCGCGTGCTCTCGAACATGCTGCTGGCGGCTCGACTGATCGCAACGTCCGCGCTGTTGCGTAAGGAAAGCCGCGGCGGTCATTACCGCACCGACTATCCGCGCACGAACGCCGCACTCGCGCACCGGTCATTCGTTATGCTCGCGGATATCGACGCGCTGGAGGAACCGCCGAAGCTTCGTTCGGCCGCACGGCCGCTCACCGCGGTCGGTTCATGACAGCGACGATAGATTTTTCCACATGATGCTTTCACACAATCTCGTGCTTTCGGCCGTCCGCAGCGCGCTCGACGAAGACCTTGGGCTTAGCGGCGATATCACGACCAACGCAACGGTCGGGGCCGACGTGCGCGCGGATGCGCTGCTGGTGGCGCGAAAGCCAGGCGTCGTATCGGGTCTCGCGCTTGCCGAAGCCGCATTCCGGGAACTCGATCCCGAGTGCGTCTTCGAAGTGACTATCGACGAGGGGCAAAGCATTACGGCGGACGATACGATTGCGCGCATCAGCGGCAATGCCCGCGCCATTCTGACGGCCGAGCGCGTGGCTCTCAATTTCATGGGCCGGATGTGCGGGATCGCGACGCTAACCCGGCGCTACGTCGAGGCGATCGCGGGCACACGGGCGAAAATCGTCGATACCCGCAAGACGACGCCGGGGCTACGCGTGTTCGAGAAATACGCGGTGCGCTGCGGCGGCGGCCACAATCATCGTTTCGGGCTGTTCGACGCCATCCTCATCAAGGATAATCACATCGTCGCCGCCGGAGGGGTTGCGGAGGCGGTCAAGGCCGCGCGAGACGCCGCCGGGCACATGACGAAAATCGAGGTCGAGGTCGATACGCTCAGCCAGCTCGATGTCGTCATGCGGGAAAAAGTCGACTGCGTGCTGCTCGACAACATGAATCCGGCGGAGTTGCGCAAAGCCGTGACGATGGTCGCCGGGCGCTGCCTAACGGAAGCTTCGGGTGGCGTTAACCTCGATACCGTCAAGGAAATCGCCGCGACCGGCGTTGATTTGATCTCGGTCGGCGCGCTGACCCATTCGGCGCCCGTTCTCGATCTGGGGCTCGATTTCGTGACGCCTTCAAAAAAGAGTTTGGGCGGCGCTGCTTGAATTCGCCATAGTCGGCTCGCATCTGGCTGATCGTGGTAGAAGCGAATCTCTCGCGCGGTTGGGGAGGATCGGGAAATGTCCGTCGCAATGCAATGGATCGTGCTCTGGGGCGTCACCGCCATCACGGCTTCGATTTTGGGCGGCATTTTCGCGAGCATCAAAAATCGCGACACGTCCCATTGGATCGCATGGGGCTTTCTCGTGCCGCCGGTCGTGCTGTGGCTGCTGCTGCTGCCGCGTAACAAAGGTCCGCGCCCGCGCCGGCCGACGCTTGACGAGATCGACCGTCACGAAAACGGGCCGCTTTAAGACGCGGCCTGCTCCCGCCGCTTACGTCGGATGACCGCTTGCGCCGCTGACAAGCGCGCTATCGGCACGCGAAAGGGCGAACACGACACGTAATCGAGATCGACGGTTTCGAAGAAAAAGATCGAGCGCGGGTCGCCGCCGTGTTCGCCGCATATTCCGGTCTTTAACCCCGGCTTGGCCGAGCGTCCTCGTTCGACGCCGATCTTCACCAACTCTCCGACACCGGCCTGATCGATCGATACGAAGGGATCGGTCGTGATCACCTCGTGCTCGAGGTAGTTCGACAGGATCGGCGCGGCGTCGTCGCGCGATAGACCCAACACCGTCTGCGTCAAGTCGTTGGTGCCGAACGAGAAGAAGTCGGCGCCCTTGGGTCCGGCTGCGATATCTGCAGCGCGCAGGGCTGAGCGTGGCAGCTCGATCATGGCGCCGATATCATAAGCGATGACGACGCCCGTTTCCGCTTCGATTGTCTTCGCCGTCGACTCGATGACGTCGCGCAGCAGATCGAACTCGCGGCGATAGGCGATGAACGGAATCATGATTTCCGGATGCACGGCTTCGCCGGTTTTCTTTTGCGCATTGATCGCGGCTTCGAAGATGGCGCGAGTCTGCATGCGCGTGATTTCCGGAAACTTGATCCCGAGGCGGCAACCACGGAAGCCGAGCATCGGATTGAATTCCTGAAGCTCGGCGACGCGGGCTTTGAGGCGCATCAGGTCCATGCCCAGCGCCGCCGCGACTTGCGCCGCTTCGCGATCCTCGTGCGGCAGGAATTCATGCAGAGGTGGATCGAGAAGCCGGATCGTCACCGGCAAACCGGCCATGATCTCGAACAGCTCTTCGAAGTCGGCGCGCTGAACGGGCAAGAGCTTGTCGAGCGCCTGCTGGCGGCCTTCCTCGTCTTCGGCGCAGATCATCTCGCGGACGGCGAGAATGCGTTTTTCCTCGAAGAACATATGCTCGGTGCGGCAAAGGCCGATGCCTTCGGCGCCGAAGGATCGCGCCTGGCGGGCGTCACGGGGGGTGTCGGCGTTGGTACGCACCTTCATGCGGCGCGTCTTGTCCGCCCATTCCATGACAGTCGCGAACGCGCCCGAAAGCTGCGGCGGCAGCATCTTGGTCTTACCCGCGTAAACTCGGCCGGTGCTGCCGTCGATCGAGATGATGTCGCCGGATTTGAAGGTGCGAGCGCCGGCACGCATGGTTCCCGTATTGGCATCGATGCGAAGCGTGCCCGCGCCCGACACGCACGGCCGTCCCATGCCGCGAGCGACGACCGCCGCATGGCTCGTCATGCCGCCACGGGCCGTCAGAACGCCGACGGCCGCGTGCATTCCGTGAACGTCCTCCGGGCTCGTCTCTGAGCGGACAAGGATGACCTCCCGGCCCTTGGCCTTCAGGGCTTCCGCCATTTCCGAATGAAAGACGATCTCGCCGGAGGCGGCGCCCGGCGACGCGGGCAAGCCTTTCGCGATCAGGTCGTGCTCGGCAGCTGGGTCGATGGCGGGATGCAGCAACTGATCGAGCTGCGCCGGTTCGACCCGCAGAACGGCTTCCTCCTGCGAGATCAACCCTTCCGCCGCCAGATCGACCGCGACACGGAGCGCCGCTTCGGTGGTGCGCTTGCCGGAGCGCGTCTGCAGGATCCAGAGCTTGCCGTTCTGCACGGTAAATTCGACGTCCTGCATGTCGCGATAGTGGCGTTCAAGACGGTCGAAGATCTGCTTCAACGCAGCAAAGACGTCGGGCAACGCGATTTCGAGCGACGTCTCGGGCCTTCCCGACGCGCCATCCTTCGTCAGCGCGTGCGGCGTACGAATGCCGGCGACGACATCCTCGCCCTGCGCATTCGGAAGATATTCGCCGAAGATTTCCCTTTCGCCCGTCGACGGGTTGCGCGTGAAGGCAACGCCCGTCGCGGAGTTGTCTCCGAGGTTGCCGAAGACCATCGCCTGGACGGTGACGGCGGTGCCCCAGTCTTCAGGGATGTCATGGAGCCTGCGATATGTCTCGGCGCGCGGGTTATGCCAGGAGTCGAAAACGGCCGCGATCGCGCCCCACAACTGTTCGTTGGTGTCCTGCGGAAACGGAGCGCCGTGCTCGCGCTCGATTGCGGCCTTATAGTCGGCGATGATTTCGTGCCAGGCCTCCGCATCGAGGTCGGTGTCGGCGGAAAATCCGTTCAGGTTCTTAAAATTCTCAAGAATATCCTCGAACGCGCCGTGATCGACACCGAGGACGACGTCGCCGTACATCTGGATGAAGCGGCGGTAGCTGTCGAAGGCAAAGCGGGAATCGCCGGTCAGCGCGGCAAGGCCCTCGACCGTCTTGTCGTTGAGACCGAGGTTCAGAATCGTGTCCATCATGCCGGGCATCGACGCCCGCGAGCCGGACCTTACGGAGACCAGCAGCGGCCGCGATTCGTCGCCGAACTTGGCCGACACCGTGTTGCCGACGACGTCGAGGGCCTGCATCACCTCGCCTTTCAGTTCCTCGGGCAACTTGTGCCCTGCGGCAAAGAAGGCCTCGCAAACCTCAGTCGTAATGGTGAAACCCGGCGGCACCGGGAGGGCAAGCGTCGCCATCTCGGCGAGATTGGCTCCCTTGCCGCCTAGAAGCTCGGACATTTGCGCGCTGCCTTCGGCGTTGCCGGGCACGAACGCGTAAACCCATTTCCTTTTGCCGTCGGCGTGCGGCTGTGCCATCAGACCTCCGATGCGGTCTTCATGCTGCCCATCATTCCCGCCAAGGAGTGATCGGTATCAGGGAGAGGTGCCATAGCAAATGAGGCTCGGCATTCCTAGCGCCGCCTGATCCGCCGAAGCTGGCAACAAGTCGGAAAGTCTACCAGGATGAGCAAGCTCGAAACCGTTCTCGATACGCTGGGCCAATCGAAGCCAGCAGGACTTGACCGCTTATTCGAGCTTTTGCGCATCGACAGCGTCTCGACTGACCCGAAATATAAGGCAAGTTGCCTGAAGGCGGCGGAGTGGTGTGCGGCGACACTCAAAGACATCGGTTTCGTGGAAGCTAAGGTTGTGCCAACAAGCGGTCACCCCATGGTGGTGGCGCACGACCGCGTCAAACGTGACCCGAACCTACCGCATGTCCTGTTCTACGGCCATTATGACGTGCAGCCGCCGGATCCCCTCGACCTTTGGAAAACCGCGCCGTTCGAACCGCGCATCGAGAACGATCCGGCGAACGGCGAAGTCATCGTGGCGCGGGGTGCGGAAGACAACAAAGGTCAGCTGATGACCTTCTTCGAAGCGGCGCGCGCTTGGAAAAAAGTCGCGGGCGAATTGCCCATCGCGGTCTCGGTGTTGATCGAGGGCGAGGAAGAATGCGGTTCGCCGTCGCTTCCCGCGTTCCTCGCGTCTCATGGCGACGAGCTCAAGGCCGATCTGGTGCTGGTGTGCGATACCGGGCAATGGGACAAGGACACGCCCGCCATCACGACGATGCTGCGTGGGCTCGTGGGCGACGAACTCGTCATTACCGGGCCGACGCGCGACCTTCATTCCGGCATTTACGGTGGCCCCGTCGCGAACCCCATTCGCGTGCTGGCGAAAGTCATGGCGGCGCTGCACGACGACACCGGAAAAATCGCGGCTCCAGGCTTTTATGACGGGGTCCAAGAGCCGACCGCCGACCAACTCGCGCAATGGCAATCGCTCGGGGTCAGGGCGCAATCGTTCCTTGGCTCGGTCGGCCTGTCGGCGCCAGCGGGCGAGAAGGGCCGCTCGGTCATCGAACAGCTATGGTCGCGGCCGACACTCGAATTCAACGGCGTAACGGGCGGTTATCAGGGCATCGGATCGAAGACGGTGATTCCGGCGAAGGCGTCGGTCAAGATCACGTGCCGGCTGGTTTCGGGCCAAGATCCCGAGCATGTCATGGCATCCATTCGCGATTACGTCGCGACGCTCATCCCCGCCGATTGCAAAGCCACCTGGCTTGGCCATCATGGCTCCGGCGCGATCATGTTCGATACGAACGATCCTTCGATGCGCGCTGCAGCGAAGGCGCTCGAAGAGGAATGGGGAAAGCCCACCGTCCTGATGGGAAGCGGCGCATCGATACCCATCGTGTCATCGTTCCGCGATGCGCTCGGCATGAACAGCCTGATGGTCGGCTTCGGATTGGACGACGATCGCATCCACTCGCCCAATGAGAAGTACAATATTCGAAGCTTCGAGAAAGGCGCACGCAGCTGGGCGCGCATCCTCGCGGCGCTCGCCAAGCCACAGGCTTAGATCGAAACGACTGTTCAGCGTACGTTGCATTCCCAAGGCCGCAGCCCGAGACGAAGACATGCTCAGACCTCACCTTCTTCTGACGATCTTGGTGTTCGTCGCGCTCGGCGCCTACGTTGCCCACTTTATGAGCGAGCAACGGACATTGCAGCCGTTGCCGGGCAGCACCGTCAGCGGTGGCAACGGAACCACAGGGTCGAGTGCGGGCACGATCGGAACAGCAAATTCCAATCGCGCAAATGGCGGCGGAGGAAATAGTTCCCGCCCGGACAAGCAGGCATATAACGACGACGATCGGAACTGGGGCGGCAGCGCCAACGACGATCAAAGCGGACAGCGAGACGTTCCAGGCCAATTCGACTATTACGCGCTGGTGCTATCGTGGAGCCCGACCTACTGCTCCGACAAAGGCCAGGACGACGACACGCAGTGCAATCGCCGCGACGGCCGACGCTATTCCTTCGTGTTGCATGGTCTCTGGCCGCAATACGACAACGGCTATCCGTCAAACTGCAGAACACCGCGGCGGCCTTTCGTGCCTGACACTGTCATCAACAACATGCTCGACATCATGCCGAGCCGCGGCTTGGTCATTCACGAATACCGGACACACGGCACATGCTCGGGAATGGACCCGGGGGGGTATTTCGCGTTGGCGCATCGGCTTTTCGACGGAATCAATATTCCGGAGCGGTTCCAAAACCCGTTCGAGTCCCAGATCGTATCGGCCGCCGACGTCAAACGCGCATTTCTTCAGGCCAACCGACAGTTCGGGCCGGATATGATGACCGTCGTTTGCGGTGGTGCGGGCGGCATGCTGCGGGAGGTGCGGCTTTGCTTGTCGAAGGACGGCGCTCCACGCAACTGCGGTCAGAACGAAAACCGGCGTAATCTCTGCAGCGCCAATCAGGTGTTCGTGCCGCCGTCGCGTTCGACGGCGCGAAACCAGCTGAACGAGCAGCCGGTGCAGCTACCGACGTTACCGTACACGAATTCCCGCGGCGCCGATCACCTCCCCGGCCCGCAATGAACGTCATTGCTGGATGGCGCGCGTAGGTGAAACCTTTCTTGGCGGCAAGCACGACGAGTTGCGGCGATACACCGTCAGTGGGTGTGTCAGGCGACTTTCCGGATTCTCTCCGGACGCCATGAGCGCGGAGCATCCGCAATCCAGCCAACTCCGAAAGGCGCTCGCAGCATTTCAATCGCCATCGGATTGACGCTCCAACCGCCCGCAATGGCAAAGACGTGCTCCTCTGTCGGATAGAGTTGCAGTTCCCCGCCCAGGTCTCCGTGACGTTCGCGGATGCCTCGGATTTCGATGAGGGACAAGCCCAGTTGCCGCTCTTCCGGAGAAGGCTTACCGGCGTTCCAGATCACACCGTCGTCGCCGACTGCGAATGCTCTGGAGCGGCGCCCACGCTCGAACCGCGTCCAAGCGTAGAAATCGATGATCGGGAAGGATGCGAAGTACTGGACGGCGGGAAACTCAATCGCCAGATGGCGCATGAGCGGCGTCATCTTGTCTATGAACGCCGAGCCGGCGGGAATCGGCAGCGACTCGGCGGCAACCAGAGTCCAGCCCTTTACGGGCGGCGCGATGAAGACCAGCGAATTCGAAATTTCCCGGTCGTAGATCGCCCCGACGCCGGAACTCCAATTGGCGGCCCGCAGCCTGGAAAGTCCGAGCGCGGCGGCGACAGCCGTGGTGTCTTCCGTCCGAACGGCGAGCCAAGCCATGTCGCGCCCGAACGAGCGGGGCCGGTCAGGATTGTCGGCGAGGCGGATATGATGCGGCACAAGCCGCGGCACGACGATCGTCGCGGCGACGACAATGGTCAGAAGAACGAGAACAACGACCGATGTAAGCACTGGAGAAGCCGCACGATGCCAGAACCCAATCGTCAATTTCTGAGCTGAGTTGCAGCAATTCTCAAGCTCGATACGCAAATCGCTTGGTGAAAACTATCGTCCGCACAATGAGAAATCCCGCCACAAAAGTGAACCGGAGCCCTGAGGAAGGCTCCGGTCATCTGCGACGGGATTATGGGTCTGTCTGTACTTACGTGATTACGGGAGGTTCACACCAGCCGTGAAGACGAAGCGCGAGTCGACGGTGTCGAAAGGCTGCACAGCGCCGGCGGTATCAGCTTTGCTGAGGTTCGTATCCCAGTAGCGGAAGTCCATGAAGTACTTGTCTACTGTCAGCTTCAAGCCCGCGTTCCAGTACACATAGCTATCGGTGTTGCCGCCGTAGGGAGAGAAGCCGTCGTCACCCTGAGTGTAGCCAACGACGCCACTGACAACCGGTGTAAACGACGCGACTGTCGGCAGCGTATAAGCGGCGTTGCCTTCGATCGTCTCAGTCTGGCCCCAGTTAATGCCCTGATCCGGCGTGAAGTAACCGGTTGCACCGACGACCAAATTGGGGATTGGCGTCGTATAGGTGGCCGCCAACTTGAGCTCGATGTAATCGCCGTTGCTCTTACCCGGAATCGAGTTGTTTGGGTATGTGTAGTACAGGATGCCGAGATCGAACGCGAGCGGCCCAAAGACAGGGCGGACACCGGCATACATATCCAGCTCGAACGGGCCGTACGGATCGGCGATGTTCGAACCCCAGAAATCGAGGTACCACGTCAAGTCAGGCTTGCCGTAGGTGAATTCGATGAAGGGCTGGAACGCCGGATCGGAGTTCGTGTAGGAAAGACCGCGGAAGACGTAGTCCGACGTGCCCGAGATCGTGATTGAGTAACCGAACTTGTTTTCGTCATCGGCGAGCGCTGCCGTCGACATGCCCAGCGCAGCGACTGCCGCCACGCCTGCAGCGCTCAAGAAATTTCTGATATTCTGCATAAGACAACCCCCGTCCCAGATCTGCGGCTCGCAACACCCGCTCTATGCGGACAACGCGACTCTCAACCGCTCTGGCGTTAAGAAAACTTTTTTGGGCGGGAACCACAAGCGTTTAGGGGCCACACTGTGTGACTTGCCCTACGTCTGTTACCTCTTGGCAACGGTGCTGACATAAGAAGCCTGCGGTTTAGCGAAATGCCTTGAATTTGGGCAAGGCGGCGCCCTGCGGAAAGCCAAGTTAGAGGCAGTTTGCAAAAAGGAGCAGCAATTTTTGAACGCCGATTTCGAACCGGCGTCAGCCGCCCTCCTGCTAATGTCCCTCGGCAAGTTCATTGTGGCTGCTGCAACACGCTTTTCTTCCCCAATTCGAGGCTCGGAATCATGACTCAATCTGAAAATGGGCCTCGCATAGCGCTGATCACGGGTTCCGCTCGACGAATCGGACGCGACCTGGCGCTGGATCTTGCGAGCGCCGGCTGGACGATCGCCATACACTATAGGAAGTCAGCGGCGGATGCCGATCAATTGGCGCTGGAAATTGAGGCGCGGGGCGGCTGCGCCAAAGCCTTTCGGGCCGATCTCGTCAATCCTGATGCGCCGCAGGCCCTCGTTGCCGATGTCGTCGCCGCGCTCGGGCCACCGACTGTTCTCATCAACAATGCCTCCGAATTTTTGCCCGACCGCATCCAAAGTCTCGATGACGGGTCATGGGATTTACATCTCGCCATCAATCTGAAGGCGCCGGTGTTCCTCGCCCAGGCGATGGCCGCCAGCCTGCCCGATGGCTGCCAGGGAAACATCATCAATATTATCGACCAGCGAGTCTGGAACCTGACGCCCGAGTTTTTTTCCTACACGATCTCGAAAGCGGGTCTGTGGACCGCGACGCGAACGCTGGCGCAAGCTTTGGCGCCGCGAATCCGCGTCAATGCCATCGGTCCCGGCCCCGTCCTGCGCAGCATCCATCAAACCGACGATGATTTCGAGCGCGAGAGCCGTTCGACGATTCTGGGCCGGGGGGCTACGACCGATGAAATCGCGGCGGCAGTGCGGTTCATCCTCGCGACGCCGTCGCTTACGGGACAGATGATTGCGCTCGACGGCGGACAGCACCTGACCTGACGACGATCTCGCCTTCGATCTGATTTGAATCGTGCTGCTCGCGCGGAATTCCGCACTCTGCCGCAATCTCAACGCGCGCTGTTCTCAATACCGCCCAAAATCTTGGCGAACGTCGGATTCGGGTCCAAACGGGGGGCTCATCAACACTTTATTAACGTTAAGCGCCTACGAACATTAATAGTTCTGTTGGGCGCCTTCACTGGGGGTGCCGCGTGCTTATGGGTGTAACCATGCTTCGCTGCGTTCGGACGCCATGCGCGTTCGTCTTCGCTGCAGCCGTTCCTTTGGCTGCCATGTCGCTGCCTACACAGGCAGCGGGTCTTCCTCAGGTCGAAATCAGCGCAAAAAACAAGGTCCCGGCGTGTACGACGCCTGGCCGCCTCATGGGCTTTCTCGAAGGCCGAAATCGCGACGTCGATCCGCGTTTTCAAACGATCGCGGCCGATTACATGCGTATCGGCAACGAACTCAAGATTCGCTGGGACATCGCCTTCTTCCAAATGATGCTCGAGACGGGCAATCTGACGTTCAAGGGCGACGTCTCATCCACGCAGAACAATTTCGCCGGTATGGGCGCGACGGGCAATCACGTGCCCGGAGAAAGCTTTTCGGACGTCGCGACGGGTGTCAAAGCCCATCTCCAGCATCTCTTGATGTATGCGGGTGAACACATCGACGATCCGGTCGCTGAGCGTACGCGCAAGGTTCAGGAGTGGGGCGTTCTGACCGATTGGCAGAAGTCGCTCAAGGGTCCCGTCAGTTACGATCAGCTCGCGAAGCAGTGGGCTCCGACCTCGCGACGTTATTCGCGCGACATCGCGGCGCTTGCTGAAGCGTTCTACGGCAGCCCGTGCAAGAGCCCAGATCCGCAGCCCGAGCTTCTAGCTCTGGGACAGCCCGGAGGGGCTGCATCCAAGGCGGCCGTTGCATCGGCTGCGCCGGAGACTCCGGCGACCGATATTTCGTCGACCCAGGTCGCATCGGCTGACGACTCGTCCGACGATGCCACGACCAAGCTTTCGGGCGCCGACCTCGCGCGGCGTGCGGTCGAAGAGGCGCGGAAGTCCGGCTCATTCGTTCGCTCGGGCCTCGGCGCTGAATCGCTGGTCTCTCCTTCCGAGACCGCGCCAGCCGTCGGCGAACCGCCGGTCGCGGACACGGCGCCGACCTCGTTCAAGATCATCAACGCATCGGCGTCGCCTGACGCCGCCGCAACCGACGATGAAGCTCGCGGCCCGGCCGACTCGGCCCCCGTCGAACCGTCATCGAAGAAAACTTCCGGCAAGAAAACTCAGACCGCCGCACTCGGCGCCGGTACGAAATCAAGCACCAAATCATCCTTCACGGGTGGCGGAGTAAAGTCGGCGATGATGATCCCGCCCGTCGGCGTCAAGCCGAAGTGCAAGGTCTGGACGGCGAGCTACGGTGGCGGTCATTCGGTGATCATCCGCGCTCGCGCCGACGCCCAGGACAACTACACGGTGCTCGACGTCAACGAAGGGTCCGAGAAGCGCGAATCCGACGCTTACATCTCCGCCTATGCCAAGGGCGGTGTGTCGGTCGGCCAATTCTCAAACCCGTCGCAAGCCCTCGATAAGGCCTTCGAACTCTGCCCAGACGGCTGATCTTAGAAACCGTCGCAGAGGGACTTTTTTCGATGGTGACAGTTAAGCCGCTTGCATCCGGGAGTCTGACTGGCGCCCTGGCGACGACGCTATTCATGCTGAGCATGAATAGCGTCAAGGCGGCCCCTCCGATCAGGATAAGCGACGGGAACGAGGTTCCGGCTTGCGTTACGCCGGAACGGCTCATGGCGTTTCTCGGCGAGCGCAACCGGCAGATCGATCCACGCTTCCGCGAAATCGCGCGCTGGTACAAATACTACGGCGAAGGCTGGCGCGTGCGGTGGGACTATGCCTTCTATCAGATGGCACTCGAAACGAACTTCCTCACTTACCGGCGCGGCGACGGACGGCGTGGCGACGTCTGGGAGACGCAAAATAATTTTGCCGGGATCGGCGCGACCGGCGGCGGCGTCAGAGGCGAACGCTTTATCGACGTCAAGACCGGCGTCCACGCCCAAATTCAACACCTCGTCGCTTATTCGGGAGAGCACCTCGTCGCTCCGATCGCAAAGCGCACGCGCGAGAATCAAGACGATATCATCGCGCGCTCCAACCGGCTCGGACGGCCAGTGACGTTCGGCGATCTGGCGCGGCGATGGGCCACCGACCGCGCCTACGGCAAGTCGATCGACTTCGTCGCGAATCTCTTTCGTGTTCGTTACTGCGAGCAGCCGGCGCGCGCAGCCGAAAGCGATATTCCGTCGGCGCCTTCGCCTCTGCAAATCCGACACGAGTGGCGCTATCCTTTCCGGCCGCCTTCCGGTCTAGGCGGCCCCGTGCCGGACGACCAATCAAACGGCGGCGACGCGCCCACCTGGATTGCAAAGCCGAAAAAGACCGCGGCGCCCGTTAGTTCCGATCGTCCTGTCGCGGTTGCGCCGAAGAAGCCTTCCTCCAAGACGAAGACGGCGAAAGCGCGGAAGTCAGATCATAAGACGAAGAAGGCTTCGCACGCGTCGACAGCGGGACACACGTCCGCGTCGTCTTGGATGTCTGCCACGGTCGTTGAACATGGGACGGGTGTGCCCGCAGCGACGGATACCGCGACCAGTGAGGGGGCTGCGCCGCCCACCGAGCAAGTCGCGGAGAAATCCGAAATCGCGAGCTTTCTGCCGTGGCTGCCGACCTTCCGAATTTCTCCCGAACCGCCGCAGCCGTCGCGACTTGGCGGGCCGCTTCCGGCAGAGCTTGGCGTTGCGGCGAAGGCGGCGGAACAAGCTTCGCCGTCTCCATGCAAGGTGCTTACGGCCAGCTATGGCGGCAGGAAAACGCTGCTGATCCGCACGCACTCCGGAGCGGAAATACAATACACGGCGCTGACGATCATGGATGGCTTCGAGAAGCCGATGTATGAAGCCTACGTGAGAACGGAAGCGTCCGGGGCCGAGATCGTCGGCGAATATTCAACGCCGGAATCCGCGCTTATCGACGCCAAGGTCAATTGCCCCGACGGTTGAAGCGGCGAGGCTATTGCGGCGATGGGGCCAGATATTTGAGCGCCGCAGTCGACGCCGCGCCACCGACCACGCAGGGAAGGCCGAACTCGACCTGGCCCAGCGCACCGGCGGCGACACAGCCGAGAGCGAATACCGTCTGCCCGGCCTGTCCCCACCAATTGTAATTCCGCAGCGATTCCGAACCTTTCGCCTTCAGTTCCTCGATCGAGGCGAGCGCGTCCTTACGCAGCTTCGAGAGCTCCAGCGTCTCGGCTGCGTCGATCACTTCGCCGAGCGGTTTCTGGATCTTGGGATCGGCGTCGCTCGATATCTTTTTCAGCATCGCCAGCAGATCTTCGTTGCGGGATGCGTTTTGCGCCAGCGTCCACTTCGCCATCGCGCCGGTCGTCAGATAATCGACCTTATCCTTGTCGAGGGATAGTTCGAGAGCGGCAACGATACGCCGGACGGGCGCTTCCCAACCCGTCGCGAAGTAATAGCCCCAGTTAAGGTCGATCACGCCGGGATCGGTTTCAACCGAGAGTTCCGTCAGCGTCGGCTTGTTGCCGAAGACATATTTATCGATCAGCACTTTTCGCGCGGGCATGCGCTCGACGAATTTCGTCATTGTAGCGCGCCAGCGCGGAAGGCCGGAATATGCGATCGCCTTGATCACCACGACCTGATCTTCCGGCGGCAATGGGAAAATCTTTGTAATCAGATCCTCGGCGATGCCGGGATTGGCACCCAACACTCCTGCGACAAAGCCGATGAAGACGCCGGACTGGTCGATATCCCTCGTGGCGCCAAATGCCGACATGGCCTTCACGGCTTGCGGCAGGCGCCTGGGATCCGGGTCCTTGCGGTAGCCGTTGATCCACTTGAGAAGCTCTTCCGTGCTCTGAAATGGCTTCTCGGCCTTCTCCTTCATAGGCTTCGCGAGAGCGAATGCCGGTAAGACAACGAGCACTGCGAGGCCAAGAATGGCGATGACGCGACGCATGACACCCCCCTCGGCGCAGCACTATTCCCCGGACTTTCAATGAGCTTTGACAGCACGCCCTCGGCATGGTGATTTTGTGGCGCAGCACTGAATGCCTTGCTTGACCTCGACGGCCGCCCAATTTTAGGTGCGCCATGACTGAAGAACCCACGACATTGTCATCCCCCCAGGCGGAACCCGGAAAAACGGGGCCGGAGGTGATCGCCGCCTACCTCAAGCTGCTGCCGCAGAGCCCCGGCGTATATCGAATGCTCGATGCGGCCGGCGCTGTGATCTATGTCGGAAAGGCGCGGTCGCTCAAAGCCCGCGTCTCGAACTATGCGCGTCTCAACGGCCATACCAACCGCATCGCGCGGATGATCCTTTCGACCGCGTCAATGGAGTTCGTTTCGGTTCAGACGGAAGCCGAGGCGCTGCTTCTCGAAGCCAACCTCATCAAGCGTTTCCGGCCGCGCTTCAACGTGCTGATGCGCGACGACAAGTCTTTCCCCTACATTCTGATCGGCCGGGACCATGAAGCGCCGGCGGTGATGAAGCATCGCGGCGCGCGGAACACGAAAGGCAAATACTTCGGCCCGTTCGCGTCGGCGGGGGCCGTCAACCGCACCGTCAACATGCTGCAGCGCGCGTTTCTTCTGCGCTCCTGTTCCGACAGTGTCTACGTCAGCCGGACACGGCCGTGCCTGCTCTATCAGATCAAGCGCTGCTCGGCGCCCTGCACGGGCGAAATCAATCTCGATGATTACGGCCGGCTCGTCGACGAAGCTCAGCGCTTCCTCAGCGGTGAAAGCCAAACGGTTCGCGAGATGTATCAACGGCTGATGACGGAAGCCGCCGAGAAGCTCGAATTCGAAACGGCGGCCAAGTATCGCAATAGGCTCTGGGCGCTGGCGCACGTCACGGCGGATCAATCGATCAATCCGGAAGGCGTGGAGGAAGCTGACGTGTTCGCCGCCTATCAAGATGGCGGGCAGACGTGCATTCAGGTGTTTTTCTTCCGCACAGGCCAGAACTGGGGCAATCGCGCCTATTATCCGAAGGCCGACCGAGCACTGAACGTCGAAGACGTGCTCGATAGCTTCATCGCGCAGTTCTATGACGATAAACCCGTACCGCGGCTGATCCTGCTCTCGCACGACGTTCCGAACCGCGAACTGCTCGCGGAAGCGCTGACGACGAAAACCGAGCGCAAAATTGAAATTCGCGTTCCGTCGCGGGGGACGAAATCGACTCTGGTCGAACATGCGCTCGGCAATGCCCGTGAAGCGCTTGGGAGAAAGCTCGCCGAAAGCTCGTCCCAGGCGCGCCTTCTGGAAGGTATCGCGGAGCGCTTCGGGCTCGCCGCAGTTCCGCGCCGGATCGAAGTCTTCGATAACAGCCACATCTCCGGTACCAACGCTGTCGGCGGGATGATCGTCGCGGGGGCTGAAGGCTTCGTCAAAGGGCAATATCGCAAGTTCAACATCAAGTCGCCGGATACGACGCCGGGCGACGACTACGCGATGATGCGGGAAGTTCTGACGCGCCGGTTCAAACGCATTGCGGACGCCGAAGTGCTCGAAGAGATCGAGACGGAGGTCGAGGAAATTGCATCGGACGTGAGCGGCGGGCCGCTCTCTCCCGTCGTCGACGATCCGGATGATACCATGGACGAACGGGCGTTTCCCGATCGGCCGGATCTCGTGTTGATCGACGGCGGCCTCGGCCAGCTTTCGGTGGCGCGCGAGGTCCTGGCCGGATTTGGACTGCATGACATCGCGTTGATCGGCGTCGCGAAGGGCCCGGACCGCGATGCCGGGCGGGAGCATTTTCATATTCCCGGACGCGAACGGCCAATCATGCTCGAAGCCAAGGACCCGGTTCTTTATTTCACGCAGCGGCTACGCGACGAAGCCCACAGGTTCGCCATCGGCACGCATCGGGCGAAACGCGCGAAGTCGCTTGGCGTCAACCCGCTCGACGAGATCGAGGGCATCGGACCGACGCGCAAACGCGCGCTTCTAACGCACTTCGGCTCCGCCAAGGCGGTATCGCGCGCGGGTGTGGAAGACCTGAAGGCCGTCGATGGCATATCCGCCGACATGGCCAAGAAAATCTACGATTTTTTCAACGAGCGGACGGGATAGCCGCAAACATTTTTTAGTGGCTAGCCAGGGGGATGCCGGGTGCCCTATTTTCGCGGCACTTCGGGGCGAAGGACCTTCCGTCCATTTGTCATCTTACTTTTGTCATTCAAAGGCTCCGTTTTGCCGATGCTCAGACGCGCACTCGCGATCACCGCCCTCGCCGTCTTTTTCGCCATCCCGGGGGTTCAAGCCCAGGACGCGCCGGCGAGCGGCTGGACGACGGTCGCCGATCCGGCCAAGCAAACGCCAGCCGCTACACAGGCGCAGGCACAGGCAGCACCTGTCCAACAACAGCACGCACCGGCGGCGCCTGCGACCGATCCAGCTGATGTTCCGGCCACAACCACGGCTCCCGCTCCGGCTGCACCGGCCATAGCGCCCGCAGCGGCTGCGGCGGCCGTTCCGGCAGGGGCTGTCCCCGCTGCCGCTGCGGCGGCCTCTCCACCTTTGCCGCCGCCCGCGCCGGTACTCTCTCCGGAAGTCAATTCGACGATTACCAATGTCGTCGGTGAGATGGACGGGGCCGAAAAGGCCCTCACGACCATCTCGGGCGTCAACACCGATCTTGGCCGCCTGCGCGACAATATCGACGAGGTGATTTCGAAGACGACGCAAACGGCCGACGGCCTGCGTCCTCGCCTCTCCGACCTTCAGGCGCAAATTAAACGGCTGGGCGCAGCGCCCGCGAAAGACGCGCCGCCCGAAGCGGCAGCCGTCGCGTCCGAACGGTCGCGGCTCGATGCCCAGGAGAGCGAAGTTTCGGGCGCCATCAAGACCCTCGAAGTCACGTGGTGGCGGGCGCGTCAAGCGATCGACAAGATCACCGATCTGCGCCTCAAACTGTTCGTGCGTAGCCTTACCGAACAGATGGCGAGCCCGATCTTTCCGGACTTCTGGGATGATTTCCAGAAGCGGAGAGACGCCGTCCAGTGGCGGCTCGATTATAATGCGAGAGACTGGTGGTCGGCGGTCAACCGGCAAAAGGCGAGCGCGCTTATGCTGCTCGCGGCCGTCACCGGGCTCTATCTGCTGCTGAAGACGTTCGTCGTTGCCCTCACGCGGTATCGGCCCGGCCCCAATGCAACACCGCCGAGCTTCTTCCAGCGCGCTGCATCTGCGGCTTGGATCGCGCCCGTGCGGGCGATCCCTGGGATCGCCGCCGCCTTCCTGGCTTATGGCGGGCTCGAATACCTCGGGTTGCTCTACTATCCAACAGCGGCCCCTGTCGGCGTAGCCTTGCTAGGGGCTGCATTGATTTTCGTCGCCGTGTCGGCGCTCATCGTTACGGTCTTCGCGCCACGCAGCCCAGAACGGCGCCTGATGCTCCTTTCCAATCGCAGTGCGCGGCGCATCAGCCGGCTCCTGGTCATTCTGGCGCTGATCTATTCGATCGATATCTTCCTTTCGAAGTTCGCGCAGATTCTTTACTTCCCGCTGGCGATGAGCGTGGCGCAGTCGCTGTTCACGAGCATCGCGTTCGCCCTGGTTTTGATCGGTCTGCTGCTGACGCCTTTCGAATCGAGCGAAATGAGCTTGACGCGACCCGTCACGCGCAGCGAACCGGTCTGGCTCAAAATCCCGCTTTGGATCGCCGCGTTGGGCATCATTGGGCTTTGCCTCACGGGCTACATCGCGCTAGGGCGATTTCTTGCCCAGCAACTTGTCATGACCGGCGTCGTCACTCTGGTCGCGACACTGCTGTATCTGGCGATCCGGGCGTTCACACGCGGCAGCACGACATCGCGGGGACACATCAGCGTCCTTCTCGAAGAGCGAATGGGCTTCGATGAAGTGCGCCGCAGGCAATTCGGCTGGCTGACGGAGGTCGTCCTGACCTTCGGCGTCGTCCTGCTGACCGCCCCGGTGCTGCTCCTGCAGTGGGGCTTTGCCGCGCCCGATATTCGTGACTGGCTGACGCGTCTTTTCTTTGGCTTCGAGATCGGCTCGATCCGAATCTCCATCGTCCGGATCCTCGTCGGCCTCGCGCTGTTCGTGGCGGTGGTCTTCGTCACCCGCCTGGTGCAACGCCGCTTGCGCGACAACGTGCTCATCGCGCCACGGATGGACCCCGGCATCGCGAACTCGATCGACACCGCGGTCGGTTACGCCGGCACAGGGCTCGCCGCGGTGATGGCGATCTCTTACGCCGGCTTCAACATCACGAACCTTGCAATCGTTGCCGGCGCGCTCTCGGTCGGCATCGGTTTTGGCCTGCAGTCGATCGTCAACAATTTCGTCTCCGGACTCATTCTCCTGATCGAGCGCCCCATCAAGGTCGGCGATTGGGTGGTGGTCGGCAACGAGCAAGGGACGGTCAGAAGCATCTCGGTCCGCTCGACGGAGATCGAGACCTTCGACCGCGCGAGCCTTATCGTGCCCAATTCGGAGCTCATCACGGGCCGCGTCCTCAACTGGACGCACCGGAGCGCCCTCGGCCGGGTGGTGTTGAAGTTCTCAGCCGCACCGGACGTCGATCCGAGGCGGGTCCTCGCCATCATGTCGGAGTGCGCCAACCGGCACCCGAACGTGCTGCGTGAACCGGCGCCCATGGCCATCTTCGAGGGCTACACCACGACAACGACCGATTACACCCTCCGTGTGGTGCTGCCCGACATTACGCACGGCACAAGAGTGCAATCCGACCTTCGGGTGGCGGTCTTCGAGGCCCTGCGCCGGTCCGGCATCGTGGGGGCAGCGGTCGCTGCCCCGGAGGCGCCCGTCTCGGCGGCCGCATCTTGAGGTTCAACTGCGGCTTTCTGCCCTGAGCGGGTAACCATCGGCGCGCACGGTGTCGTCTGGGGATTGACGGCCCGGCGCTGCTACGGCTACCCAAATCCATGGATCACGTCGCGCACCGCTCGCTTTCAATGAGCCTGCCCAATATCCTGACCTACGGACGGATTGTGGCCGTGCCCGTACTGGCAGGGGTGCTGTTCTTCGGCACGAGCGAAGCTACGCGCTGGCTGGCATTCGCGATCTTCGTCGTGGCGTGCATCACGGACTGGCTCGACGGCTATCTGGCGCGGATCTGGGAGCAGCAGTCGAATCTCGGGCGGATGCTCGATCCGATCGCCGACAAGCTGCTGGTCGGGGCAACCCTGCTCATGCTCGTTTACAAGGATACCATCGGCGGGTGGTCGATCTGGGCGGCGCTGATCATCCTGGCGCGGGAAATCCTGGTTTCGGGGCTGCGCGAGTTTCTGGCGGAATTAAACGTCAAGGTTCACGTTACGCAGCTGGCGAAATGGAAGACGGCTGTCCAGTTCATTGCGCTGGCGATGCTGCTCGCAGGGCCGGCTGCCGAGGACCTTATGCCGGGGGCAACGATGACCGGTGTCATTCTGCTTTGGATTGCAGCGTTCCTTACGCTCGTCACAGGCTATGACTATCTGAAAGCCGGGATCCGCCACGCGATCTATCGCTGAGAGCGAAATGACCGATCAAAAGATCAATTCCGAAGTTACCCTGCGCTATTTTGCATGGCTGCGCGAACGGGCGGGCGTCAGCGAGGAACGCCTGACGCTGCCGCCCGACGTCATCACCGTCGGCGATCTGCTTCGCTGGCAATCTCGCCGCGGCCATCCCTTCGATCAGGCGTTCGCCAAACCGGAAGCGATCCGCGTTGCGGTCGATCATGCTCATGCCAAGCCGACTTCTCAGATCGGGGCGGCGCGCGAGATCGCGTTCTTTCCGCCCGTCACCGGAGGCTGACACGATGGCCGTCCGGGTTTCGACCGCCGATTTCGATATTTCCGCGGAGATGGCGAAGCTTACCGAGGGCGATGCCGGCATCGGCGGCGTGGCTTTGTTTGTCGGCAAGGTTCGCGGCGACGTTCAGGGCGAGCCGCTCGCCTCCCTCACCCTCGAACACTATCCGGGGATGACAGAGGCCGAACTCGAACGCATCGAAGCGGAGGCGCGCGAGCGGTTTAAGCTTTCCGCATCCCTGATCGTGCATCGCGTCGGAGAGTTGAAGCCCGGCGATAACATCGTGCTCGTCATTGCCTGCGCGCCGCACCGGCAGGACGCATTTTCCGGGGCCGAATATCTGATGGACTACCTCAAAACGCGAGCGCCGTTCTGGAAGAAAGAAGCGCTTTCCGGCGGCCGTGCAGACTGGGTCGATGCCCGCGAGAGCGACGATGAAGCTGCGTCCGCGTGGTTTTCGAAAAGCGAATAGAAATTCGCGCGGCCGATCGCTCGAATTGAAGCCCGAGACTTAACGAGTGCTTAACTCCGCCGGGCCGATAACCTTAATCCTTGTGCCACTCTGACCGCTAAAACGCCATCTTCCGTAGGCAAACAGATTCAATCTGTGGCGCACGGGGTTGGGCGGGCGCGCCTTAGGGGAAACGACTTTATGCGTAGCTTGGCTCGACGCGCATTTTGCGGCGTCTTCGCGGCAGTCATTGCCGCCGCTGCTGCGTGCCCAGCTTACGCCGACGAGTTGCAGGTGGCAGCGACAGCCGCGACGGCGGTCCCCTCGCCTGTTCCCGCACATCGCGTCATGGGAACCCGCTTCGTCATCGGCCTCGATAGCAAGGTCGCCTTTCAAGTCTTTTCGCTGTCGAACCCGAATAGAGTCGTGATCGAACTGCCGGAGGTCAACGTCAACCTTCCGAAGCTCGACGGAACGACACCTGTCGGTCTCGTCAAGAACGTCCGGGCCGGGCTTGCGGCAGCAGGCAAGATGCGGGTCGTGATCGGCGTGACGCAGCCCGTCGTGGTTGAGGACTACGGCATAGCCAAAGACCCGAAAAGCGGCGAGTACCGGCTTTCGCTCTCCATCCTTCCAGCCGGTGCGGCGTTCAGCGGCCAGCGCAAAGGACTATCGTCGCCGGCCGGATTGAGCCCAGTCGGTTTGCAGCCCCCACTCCCGCGGCTCGCCGAGAGCCCGAAGGAACGGGCGGCACGAACCTCCAAGCCGATCATCGTGCTCGATCCCGGCCATGGCGGAATGGACTCGGGCGCGGAAAAATTCGGCACCGTGGAAAAGAACGTCGTGCTGGCGTTCGGACTCGTGCTTCGCGATCTCCTCGAAAAGACCGGCCGCTACAAAGTGCTGATGACACGCAGCGACGATACTTTCATTCCGCTCGATGAGCGGACGCGCTACGCGGAGCGGAACAAGGCGAGCTTGTTCATCGCCATTCACGCCGACTATTCCGACGAAGGATCGCGGGCGCGCGGCGCTACGATCTACTCATTGCGTGACGGCGTCGCCAAATCGCTCGAGCGCAGCGCCAAAGGCAGCATCTCTCGAAATGTTTTGACCGACGAAGAGATCGATACGGTCAAAAGCGCCAACGGCGACGTCAACACCGTCAGGAACATTCTCTCGGATCTTGCCGATCGCGACGTCGAAATGACCCACGAGCGCACGGGTATGTTCGCGAAATCCGTCATCGAGACCATGGGCGAGAGCACGCCGCTCAGAAACGAGCCCGAGCAGCAGGCCGCATTCCGCGTTCTCAAGACCGCACAGTTTCCGTCGGTGCTGATCGAACTCGCTTACGTCACGAACCAGTCCGACGCGAAGAACCTCAAATCGGACGAGTGGCGAGAGAAGGTGGCGCATTCGATCGTCGCGGCCATCGAAAATTATTTCTCACGCGATATCGCAAGATTGCCGATGTAGTTGCGCTTGGCTGCGCCAAAAAAAAAGGCCGGCTCATCAAAGCCGGCCTTGGTATCTGAGTGTGGCAGGAGATCGTCGCACCGATCTCCCGCAGTGCATCAGTTATCTCCTACATGGAGGATGCTTGCGGTGTTGACGCCAGAGCAGAATAAGCCAACGTTTCCTCGACATATCGCGCGAAGAATACGCTCCGCTTGATCGGAGAAATTCGGTTGGCCGGTGACAGCGCTTCTGCATGAGGCACTCCATCTTCCAGGTATCCGCCAACTCGCTCCGTAGAACGAGTTTTTCGATATCGAGACAACGCACGCGGACTCTCAGCACTCGGGCTCGCTGAGCGGCGCGCTAACGTTCCAGGTTCGATATCGAAGGGGCGGGGAGGGTTGGACAGAGATGTGAAGCCGTCGAGCCTGGGCAAGAACAACGCTCCCTCGGGCAGCTCTGTCCATCGCTGCCACGCGTCATTCAAAGCCATCTGCCGGTCCATTCGGATCCGGTTCAGAGAAGAGAAGGGCATGTACCCCTGTTTCTCGCTCTGACGCCCGCACAATGTTGTAGGAACATGCGTAGAAGGCATGCCCAACAACTCTTCACGATTCCTAAGCTACGCGATTCGCGTGACGATTCGTGAGATCAGCAACATAACGGGCGGGCACAAGAAGACGCACGGGCTTACCCTCCGCGCGAACCTCGACCGGCGAGATACCGGCTTCGTCACCGTCGATCTCGACAGGCGTCGTCGTCAGGCGTCCGATCCGGGCGTGGTCGACCGGCAGGACATGAACGCCAGCAGGGCGTGTTTCGGGCCGCGCCAGCCAGCCAAACGCCAGAGATACGAGATGTGCCGCCGTCCCCAGCCGGGTGCCCGCTTCCATAACGACCGCCATTAGCCGGTCGCGTCCGACGCCGGCGTCCGGCGCCAACTCGAAGACGCTGGCGTAGCGCGTCGCGAACGACAGTATGATCCAGCTGGCCTCGAACCGTCGACCGTCGAGTTCGACGTCGAAACGGCGAGGACCTTCGGCCAATGTTTTCAGGACCGGGTAGACATAAGCACCGCGGCCGAAAGCCCGTTTCGTCCGATAACTGAGTTTCGCGACCACCCGGGCGTCGAACCCGGCGCCGATCATCAGAAAGAAGGGCGATCCGTTGACGAGGCCGCCACGGACATCGACCACACCGCCGGTCAACAGCACATCGGCAACGTCCTTGGCCCGCTTACGCAAGCCGATTTCGTTAGCAAGGACGTTGCCCGTTCCCAGTGGAATGACGCCGACCGGCAAAGCGCTCGCGGCCGCGCCCGTCGCCACGGCCCGGAATGTCCCGTCGCCGCCAGCCGCGATGACCGCATCGCAAACGTCTCGCCGCGCCAATTCCGCAACGCGCTCGGCGGCTTCCTCCGCGCTACGGGCGGGAACTTGGAAAACATCGGCATTCTCGGAGCGCAATGCCGCGAGCACCCCGTCGAGAAGCCTCGGCATGGCGACGCCCGCTGTCGCGTTGAAAACGAGTGCAAAGCGGCGGCGCATCGGCTTGGCATGACCCCATAAGACAATGGCGGCGCTAGAAAGCGCCGCCAAATAAGCTGATGGGAAACCGCGTATGCGCCGCGAGTTGCCGCGTCAAGTCCGCTGTTTGCCTTAACGATGCGCCTCAAGCGCGGCGGTCGGCGCTTCCGCCAGCCGCGCCGTCGACGTCACGGCCTTTTGGACTTTCTCGAAAGCCCTGACTTCGATCTGGCGGATGCGTTCACGGCTGACGCCGAACTCTTCCGACAGTTCCTCAAGCGTTGCAGGCTCTTCCGCAAGCCGGCGAGCTTCGAAAACACGCCGTTCGCGGTCGTTCAGAACCGCCATCGCGGACGACAGGTAGGACCTGCGACGCTGCAATTCCTCGTCCTCGACGAGACGATCCTCTTGTGTCGGCGTATCGTCGACCAGCCAGTCCTGCCACTCGCCCGATTCCGCTTCGGCACGGATCGGCGCATTGAGCGAAGCGTCGCCGCTGAGACGACGGTTCATGTTGACGACGTCTTCTTCCGGAACGCCGAGCTTGGTCGCGATTGTCTTGACGTGCTCGGGCTTCAGATCGCCGTCATCAAGTGCCTGCAACTGGCTCTTCGCGCGCCGCAGATTGAAGAACAGCTTCTTCTGAGCCGCCGTGGTGCCCATCTTTACAAGGCTCCAGGAGCGAAGAATGTACTCTTGAATAGAGGCGCGAATCCACCACATCGCATAGGTAGCGAGGCGGAAGCCCTTGTCCGGATCGAAGCGCTTGACGGCCTGCATCAGGCCGACGTTGCCTTCGGATATGACTTCGCCGATCGGCAGGCCGTAGCCGCGATAGCCCATTGCGATGCGCGCGACGAGCCGCAGATGCGACGTCACGAGTTTCTCGGCGGCGTCCGCGTCTTCACGTTCCTGCCAACGCTTGGCGAGCATAAATTCCTCGTCAGGCGCGAGCATCGGAAATCTGCGGATTTCTTCCATGTACCGCGTGAGGCCCAGCGAGCCGCCGGCCAGTGACGGAAGTGCTCTTGATGCCATTGCCCTCTGCCCAGACCTTCGCCCGTTTCCGGTTCAGTCTGCGCTCCCTTCATATTGCTGGAGGTATACGCCCGCTCCAGCGCGTAGTGTTACATAGTAGTAAAATTCAAATTTTCATCATGGGACCTGTCACTTCCACTTGAAGGCTCGATCAGCGAACCCCAAGTTTGGAAGCTTCGTATATTTTACGAACGCCGGCGGCGGCGGTTATCCGTCGGTTTATCCGGCATAGGCTTCAACGCCTCTCCAAGCCGTTCGAGTTCCGGTGGCAATTTGCTGTAAAAGTTCAGCTTTTTGCCGGTAACCGGATGTTCGAACTGCAGTTGCTCAGCGTGCAACGCTTGTCGCATCAATGCGTTCGCTGGGTCTTTCGCATTCGCACGAATGGACGCGAGCCGGGTTTTGAACCCGGTGCCGTAGGTCCGATCACCCACAACGGGATGGCCGATATGCGTGAGGTGCACGCGTATTTGATGAGTACGCCCGGTTTCGAGAACGAGGCGCAGCAGTGAGATATCTCCCGCCGGAGTTTCGCCAGGAAAAACGTCGAGAACTTCGTAATGCGTCTTGGCCTCGCGCCCGATTACGCCGCGCGTGACCGCGATTTTCATGCGGTTCGTTCGACTTCGTCCGAGGCGTGCTTCGATGGTGCCGGCCGGTCGCAACAGCCGTCCCCATACGAATGCGAGATAGCTGCGATGCAGTCGTCCGTCGCGGCCGTGGCTCTTGAATTGCTCGGAGAGCCGCTGGTGCGCCGCGTCGGATTTGGCGATGACGAGTAGCCCCGACGTATCCTTGTCGAGGCGATGGACGATGCCCGGCCTCTTCACGCCGCCGATGCCGGACAGGCTGTCGCCACAGTGCGCAATCAGGGCGTTGACGAGCGTTCCGTCCTCATGTCCCGCCGAGGGATGCACGACCAGGCCGGCTGGTTTATCGATCACGATTACGTCGTCATCTTCGTAGACGATTTGGAGTTCTATGCTCTCGCCTTGGATGCCGGATTCCTCGACGGGCGGAAGGCTAACCTTATACGTCAGACCCGATTTGACCGGCGCACGCAGCTCCCGTATCGTCCCGTCTGCACTGACGTGACCATTGCGAATGAGCGCTTGGACGCGAGCGCGGCTGATGCCGTCGATTTTTGTCGCGAGCCACCGGTCAACGCGTTGACCCGCATCTTCAGGCCCGGCGACGACGTCGATTTGGGTCGGTATTTTTTCGTCGATGGGCACGTGGTGACCTGAAAGAAATCCTGAGAGATGACCAATACAAAGCCGCCCTCGGACGACTTGATGCGCGAACAGCGGCTTCAGCGCAATCTGAAGATTCTCGTTGCCGGTCTCGGAGTGCTCATTCTCGTGGGACTTGGAGCCGTGGCCGTTCGTATCATCGGGTACTCTGGGTCGGGTGGAAAAGGCTCGTCGTCACGAACGGTTGTAGCGCCTCCGGCCGGCGATGCGGTGTCGTTCGAACTTCCGAAAGGCGCCAAGATCCTCTCGATATCCCTCTCGGGTGACCGGCTCGCGGTGCAGCACGACGGTCCGTCGGGGCCAGGAATCACCATTCTTGACGCCAGCACCGGCCGCCGCGTCCTCGACATGAAGCCGGTCGAGACGTTGCCGCGCAATTGAGCCTGGTGCTTTCCGGGCGTTTTGGTCGTCTCTTCCACCGTGGCGCGCTTTGGCTCCGCTCGGGGGGTGGAAAATGGCGGACTGTATTGCCGCGATCACGGGACTTGATCAGCGACCCACACTCGACTACTAGACGTGGCTGTGCGCCAGCCCCGTTCGTCTAGTGGCCCAGGACACCCGCCTCTCACGTGGGCAACAGGGGTTCGAGTCCCCTACGGGGCGCCACAATTCAGCCAGCATCGCTAGTTCCGCCACTTAGGGACGTACTAGTTTAGGCTTCGCCTTTTGGCGGAGCGCGCTTGAGCGCTTGAACGCCGCCGTGAAGTTCGGTCAGATCCTCGACGGACCCCGCTTCACTCGCGTTCTGAGAAATAGCGATGATCTATTCTGAAGTGGCTGCCGATCTCCTTCTGCAAAGAAATTCCCAATATTCTTCGCTAGTTCTGTAACTCCAGCAAGGATCGTTTTTTGTGAGTGGGCAATGCCAGGGAATGCTCGGGGAATGACAGTGGAATGCCCGTATTTCACTTTTTTGTGAGCGTTTCCAGAGCTCATCGGATTTCGAGTCTGGGCGCGTAGCGTCCTCTAGGCGATGTGCTCTCACCCGTTGGCTAAGGGAGCGAGCGCTTACTCCGCGCACGCCTTCGCATTTTGAATGCCTCCGTCCGTAGCGGCCTCAGAGCCTGTGCGCTGCGCGTATGATTTTATGTTCACACCCCCCGACTAGGGATCTGCCATGTCCAATAAAAAGGAACACAACAAAATAGACACTGGCGCAACGTCAATGACGAATATTGCGAGAAAGCGCATCGGATAGAAGCTGGGACCATCTCGACAGACGGCGAACGGCTGAAGCTCGATCGAGGGTCGATCCCATAAGCGAATTGAGACACCCGCGTCGCGTTTGAACCGGCGGCGCTCAGCGGTAGCTCGCAACGCGCATCGCCGAACTCTCGATCACGCGAGCGTTATTTGCGAGAAGATCGCCCGCCGGAATGCCGCCAACTTTCACTAGTGGATTTGACCATAGGGGAAGGCGCGGACACCCGCCGCAGTCTTCGCCATAACTCATGATCGTCCGCCACTTGTTGCCAAAGATGTAGCCGTGACCATAGCTGTACGGGGTGGTGCCGTCATCGAGCGCAACGTCGTGACGCGCACCGAGGATGTGGCCGATCTCGTGGGCCAGTGAATAGGTTGTTGCAGCACACTCGTAATGGACAACTGCAAAGGCGTGCTCCGCATCGGGTGCAACACCGGCCGCGAGACCGCACCCGTTGGAATTATCAACGATGAGCACCACGATATCCGCATGGTGTTTGTTCCGAAGATCGTGGACTTCATCCATGTAGCCATCGCCTTTATCGGCGACTCGAAAGACGTGATCGAAATGGGTACCGGATTCGATGTAGCCCGTTCGGTAAGTATGCACGAGGCGCAGCTGCACATTTCTGACCCCACTATTGATAAACGACTGATTGGCTTCCTCGATCGAGAGGTCGATAAGTTCGTCATTGATATCGATGTAGTGAGCGGCCGCCTTCGCGGTGTAAGCAACCATCACGTCGATAGTTACCTGCGGCAAGGATTTCGCTGCGGACAAGGCGGGCGGAGTCTCGAAGGCCAACTCAATTTTTCCTCCGCTCGTCTCCGCGTCTTTTAAATCTTTTTGGTGCAGAGCGGGTGGCCGATGCCGCGCGGGAGCTTCAATCTCGTTCTTAATAGCTTTGGAAGCCGAGTCGGGCATGGGATCCATTGAACCCATCGCAGGATGCTCAGTCGGCATCATTTTCGGATCTATTTCGACGATCGCGAATTTTCCTGCTCCCAAATTACGGAAAACATACTGGTGGTGCTGCCAATAAACTTGCCCCGTAAGTTTTGAGGGAAGTCGCCAGACGAGCGTTACCGGTTCTCCCGTGGATTCGATGATGCCGTGCCACACGTACCCACTCTCGATGACGCGAACGGACCGTTGTTTCGCCCGGACGCTGAGATCCGCTCGCAACGCTATCGTCAGGATTTGGGGCTCTTTATCTGCGGTACCTTCTCCTTGGGTGAGGAGATATTCCATGACCTCGGGCTTCGGGAGCGTCACCACGCACCAATCGACCATGGCCATAGAATTTTTCGCGTCGGACAGCATTGATGACTGGCCGGAGTTCATGTGATCATGGGAGGTCGGTAGCGTGGCCTCGTTGCCTTTCGCTGCAACTTTTGAAGACGTGATCCCCAGCTGCCCAAGTTTCGATTCAATGGAAGAAACTTGCGCGGTCGGAATGCGCCAGGCTTCCGATTTCGACAATGGAAGCTGACGAAGAAAGATGCCGCCACCCGGTTGCAGCACCGTAGCGCGCCCCACCGATAAAGCCTCCGTCGTTCCGGAAATCAAAACAACCAGCTTGCTGGGCTCTGCCGCTTCGCCTTCAGTCGGGGCGACAATAAGGGAGACGGCGAATGCAAGCCAAAGCATAACTTGCTTCAAACGGGGCACCTCGGCTCGCACGGGCCGCAGCTTTAGTTTTTGAGAGCCGGATAGCCTGAAGAGTATATCCAGTCCGTGTCTTGGGCTGGCACGTGGCAGCCCTTACAGTCGGTTTGATAATCCTTCGATGTCGTTTTGTTCGGTTGACCGGCATCGAACCACGACCATACCCAACCATCGCCCCACAGCTTGTTTTCAGGATGGCTGTTGTTGGTCTTTTTGACCATCATGAACCAACCCTGAAGTTTGTCGACGTGGCTTACGAGCCCCGTCGTCATCTGATCGTTCTTCGTCGAGAACACCTCTTTCACGAGCACCGTGCCGTCAGGAAACTTCCCAGACTTGCGAAACGCCTCAATTGTTCCTGGCGACGCGTAGACGTTGTGCGCTTGCTTGCTCCCCTCCCCCGGCTTATCGGCGGCGGGAGACCAGCTCCCTAAATATTGATACATTTCCCTGTAATTCGTCGGAATTCTGATATTTCCGGCGGCATCGATGAGTTCTTGCTCCGGCGTCGACTCCTGAGCGTGCGTTAGCGTTGTCACGACGCCGACTGAGAGGACGAAAAGACCGGTCGCCGCCGCTTGATAGATCAGTTTCATAGTTCACGTCCTTGCACGAAGAGCAAAATGGAAGCGGAAATTAGTCATCGAGCAGTCGGTAAAACTGCGTCCACACTTCATCCTTCTTTGCACTTTGCTGGTGACAGTACGCGCATTCGCTTACAGGCTTCACCTTTGCTGTTGCGGCTTTTGGTTCGTGGTGATTGAAGTTGTAGTATCCCCAACCGCCGGAATCCGCGTAGCGTTTTGTATCCTTGACAGTCACGTCAGCTCCGTTGAACGCGCCCGGGAAATAGCCGCGCCCAGAGGGCTCTGTCCTCGATCCATCGGGATTTTCACCGGGAAGCGCTAACTGCAGTTCCTTGAAGAGAATGGTCCCTTCCGGAAAAACTCCCGTCTTCTTGTAAATTTCGTAGGAAACGGGCTCTATATAGACGTTATGGAACTCAGGGAAATTCGCGTGCCCGCCGTTGAGCCCATTAGGTGTCAGCGGCGATCCGACATAAACCCATTCATTGAAGTTCTTCGGCAGGATGAGATCGCCGCTTGCGGTGTATTCCGGCAAATAACGCACCCTCGAAGATGTGCCGTTGGGTGCAGTTTGCGCGTAGGCAGCCAAAGCAGTCACCGCCACGCTAACACCCACGGTTAAAGCGCTGGCGATGAGACGGTTTTTCATGGAACTCCCCTTGATCTGTGGAAGTCGAGACCTTCAGTGAGCTCTTCACTCTTACGGGCGGTCTCGCTACTAAGAGAATCTTAGTTCAACGCCTTGCATCAAGGGTCCATAAATGGTCGCCGAACGTCCAAAATTGCCCGTTTCAACCCGCGATATTGATCAGTTGATGATCGGCCTCGAGGTTCAGATGGGAGGCCTTGCCCATTGCATCATCAATCCCGGCTGGCGTCTGGCATTCACCGCGGGCCAAAAGACTGCGATTCACTATGTGGTGCGCGGCCACGGAACGATGACGGTGGCCGAATTTCCTCCCATCGAGTTAGCTCCTCATTCGATGGTCATCGTCCCTTCAATGTTGCCAGTGCGAGTCGAAATCACCCGACCCGTACCGTCGAACACCAAATGCTTCGACGTTAGCCAGCTCGAGCAGGGAAAGATCGACGAAATTGTTGCAGGATCGGGTGGGCCAGAACTTATCCTTATGTGCGGCTATTTCGAATCCTCATACGGGAGATCAATTGATATCTTCACTACGCTGACCGCCCCAATCGTTGAACAGTTCGATCCTGCCGATCGCCTTGATCAAAGCCTCGCTGCCGTCTTGAATGAAACTGCTTCCGAACGCGTCGGCCGCGCTGCAATGATCGGATCGCTACTAAAGCAAGTCATTGTATCCGTGCTGCGCCGATCTTTCGAAGAGCCAGGGCTCTGGACACAGCGCTTTCCAATTATGAATGATCCGCAAATTGCACGCGCCTTTGCGTCCATGATCGCCGATCCCTGCGAAAGCCACACAACAAACACATTGGCACGGGTCGCCGGACTCAGCCGCTCCGCGTTTATGTCCCGGTTTTCGGAGGCATTGGGTGTTTCTCCTCTGGCGGCCCTGAGAGAATTGAGGATGCGCCGTGCGGCAAACCTCTTGGACGCAAAAATGATGTCCGTGGAACAAGTCGCCAGCGCTGTCGGCTATGTAAACCGGAGCAGTTTTTCCCGCGCTTTCCGAGCAATCTACGGCGTCGATCCCACAGACTATCGTGCAGGCAGTCGTCGCGCGGGCGACGACATGTGGATCGTGGAAGACGAAAGCTCTAGCGTCGAACCTTGATCTTCACTGCTCTCAAAGAGCTCTCTCCTGTTACTCTTCATCATTCATTTTTAGACGAATTGGCACTCAATTCGGATTCCGAGTCATCGGCGACTTTATAGAGTGCACAAGTGCGCGCGTGCGCGGGCACAAGTGAAAGTTGCCAACAAAACTCGGAGCTTTTTATGAAGCTAGTTACATCTGTCGTCATGTTAGGGGCATTGACGCTGATTGCAGGTCCCGCCTCGGCCGAAAAATATGATTGCGACAAAGGCTTCAAGGATCACATGATGAAGATGTCGATCTTCATCGATAAGACGAGCGGGTATGAGCTGGCTGATGCTGTTCGTCGCTCTTACGAGGCGTACAATTCGTGCAAAGCCGGTGACGGTTTCTCGCCGCACGGTGTCTGGGACGAGATCGAACGGCAGATGGCGGAAAAGGCAAAAGGAAAATAGCGGGGTAAAACTTCGGTCCCTGCACAGTCGGTGACCGATGTTCCGGCTTAAGATATTCCTTGCAGGACCTTCGACATGCTGGCGTGCATCTTGAAGCTGTTGATCGTCTGTCGCTCTTCCGACGGTCAATTCCGGTAACAAGGTTTTGCGCCGTCTTCCAGCGCATTCAAAATCTAAATGATACGCTTTGACCACCTCTCAAGCTGGGCGTTCGCGCGATTGCGCTTTGCCTTCGATGCTTTCGGCTACGAACAAAGTGCGTGTCGCGTCGGACCCTTCTCACCGTGCCCTCTCGGAATACGGAAGTGACGGTTTCTGAGATTGGGTCTGATGAAACTTTGCGGAACGCCGTATTTCCCCGTTGCGGGCGACAACGCCCCGACAGAATCTTTCGAGGAGATATATTGTGAACAACACTGAACATACGCGCTTTGTGGTAGCCGAACGAAATTTTGGCTCCGTATCAATCGTTGCTCCGTTGCGATGGTCATTGATTGTGATCTTCCTCTGGTTCGGCGGCATGAAATTCACAAACTACGAAGCGCACGCTATCGCTCCGTTCGTTGCGAACAGCCCTATTATGGGATGGATGCACACGCTTTTCGGAATCCAGGGCACGAGCGATGTCATTGGAGTCCTGGAGTTGTCGACTGCAGTGGCGTTGATCGCTGGGGCATTCGTTCCGGTTCTCTCCGCCGTCGGCGCCGCCATGTCCATCGCGACGTATGTGATCACGTTGACCTTTTTCGTCAGTACACCCGGCGTCTTCGAGCCGACAGCCGGTGGTTTCCCAGCTATTTCGGCTCTACCAGGACAGTTCCTTCTGAAGGACCTCGTGCTTCTGGCGGCATCAGTTACTCTTCTTCTCGCCTCCCGGGCCACATCGTCTAAATGATCGCGGTGACACACAGCTTTCGGAGAATGAAGATGATGAAATTGAAATTTGCGGCGATCGGTATCGCCGCACTTTTCTTCGGTCAGCCGGCGAGGGCCGCTTCGGAGGCGATGCCAACGACCTATCACTACGAAAACGTCGACGGCATCCGGATCTTCTATCGCGAAGCGGGTCGACGCGATGCCCCGACGATCATCTTGCTCCACGGATTTCCGTCGTCGTCACGGGAGTTCGATGCTCTCATCCCGCTCTTGGCGAAGAGCTATCACCTGATCGCACCGGATTTTCCGGGTTTCGGCCAGAGCGATGCGCCCCCTCCAGCCGCATACGAATACACGTTCGATCATATCGCAACGACGACGGATCATCTTCTGGAGAAGCTCGGACTTAGAACCTACTCTCTGTACATCCACGATTATGGAGCGCCGGTCGGGTTTCGGATCATGGCGGCCCATCCAGAGAGGATACAAGCTCTCATCGTCCAGAACGGGAATGCCTATCGCGAAGGTCTGGGACCGAAGTGGGCGAAGATTGCGCAGTATTGGGTTGATCCCAAGGCTCACCCTGAGGTGGTCGATGCGTTTCTGTCCTTCGATGCCACGAAGACGCGCCACACTGCCGGAACCTCGCATCCGGAACTTTACAATCCCGACAGCTGGACCGACGAGTTCGCGCATCTCTCGGCACCCGGCCAGCGAGAAATTCAGGCTGCTCTTCTTTACGATTACCGCACAAACGTCGCGTCGTATCCCGCTTGGCAGGCTTGGCTACGCGAGCACAAACCGCCTACTCTGGTCGTCTGGGGAGCTAACGACCCCTCCTTTATTGCCGCAGGCGGCGAGGCCTACAAACGCGATTTGCCCAACGCTGAAATCCATCTCTTAGATGCAGGCCACTTCGCGATGGACGAAAAGAACGACGAGATCGCCGAGCTTATACTTCGCTTCATGGCAACTGCCGGGATTGATCGGTGATGGAAGCTTTTAAAAGTGTTTCACGCTCGGACGAGGAGTACACGCGATGCATGTGACCAGAGGCTTCAAAGGGAAGCGTCGCGGCGGTGAGGATGATCGCCTGAGGTTGCCGCCGGGACAGTTCCTTACACCCGAATTCCCCGTGCTGACCGCCGGTCCCACGCAGCACACGCAGCTCGATCGTTGGAGCCTCTCCCTCCAGCATGGGGGATCGTTGCTTGGCAAATGGACATGGGAGCAGTTCGATGCTCTACCGCAGACCGAGTTGACCTCTGACATTCACTGCGTAACGAAATGGTCGAAATTCGACACACGCTGGCGTGGCGTCACGATCGATGATCTGCTCCGCGCCGCGGGGTTGAATGCTGCGCCGACCGGCTTCCTCATGGCGCATTGCGACGGTGGATATACGACGAACCTGCTCGTCGCCGACTTGGTCGAAGCGCGCGCCATGATCGCGACGCACTTCGACGATCTACCGCTTCTCCCTTCTCACGGCGGCCCCGCGCGCCTGCTCGTGCCTCACCTCTATTTCTGGAAAAGTGCGAAGTGGGTGCGGCGCCTCGCTTTTCGTAACGACGACACTCCGGGTTTCTGGGAATCGCAGGGTTACCATATGCGCGGCGATCCATGGCGCGAACAACGCTACGAGGGCGACCAATGATCGACGCCGCGACTGCGGCGGCGCAATGGCGTGTCGCGACGGTGATGGCAATTCGCGATGAAACAGCGACGGTCAAAACGATCAGCTTCGATGTTCCCGACTGGCCCGGGCATCTCGGCGGGCAGCATGTCGATTTGCGCCTGACGGCTGAAGATGGGTACGTCGCTCAGCGCAGCTATTCGATCGCGTCGGGCGCCGGTCCAGGGACGCTTATCGAACTGACCGTCGATGCTATCCCCGATGGCGAAGTCTCGGGCTTTCTCCACGAAGAGCTGCGCATCGGTGACCAGATCGAGATACGTGGACCAATCGGCGGTTATTTTGCATGGTCCGCCGCACACGATTATGGACTGCTACTGATTGCGGGCGGCTCCGGCATCGTGCCGCTGATGTCGATGCTGCGTTCGCGTGCCTCAGTTGGAGCAACCAAACCCGCACGTCTGCTTTATTCCTCGCGGAGCGTCGAGCAGATCATATACCTCTCTGAGCTCGGCCTCCTCGCCGTGCAGTCCGATAATTTCACGCTCAGCCATACGCTGACACGCGCCGTTCCCACGGGATGGTCCGGTGAGCGAGGGCGAATTGATCGCGAGATGCTAACCCGCCGACTATTCTTGCCGGCCGGAAGCCCTGACGTCTACGTCTGCGGGCCGACGACGTTCGTCGAGGCAATAGCCGAGCAACTCGTTGTTATGGGCCACACTGAGAGTCATATCCGGACGGAACGGTTCGGTCCGACTGGGGAAACGCGTTTATAAATAATCTAATCTGTTCGACGGTGGATTCCACGGATCCGACGTGCGAGCCCTCGGTAGTTTGAGCGCTGTCTTCGCTCTTCTCGGTCGCTTACGGCTCAAGGCCGCGCGTTCATTTCAAATCTAAAGTTAGATCACTTTGGTTTCACCGCCATCGACGCGCAAGGCCGTTCCGGTCAGCCACTGGCTTTCAGCCGCGAAGAGGAAGGCGATCGCGTTGGCGATGTCTTCGGGCTGCCCATAGCGAGCGATGCCCATCTCGACCGCGAAGCGCTCGATTGCAGCGCCGAGTCCGAGGCCATGCGTATTGGCATAGCCCTGCAGCATCGAGCGCCGCCGGTCGGTCATGACCGATCCCGGAAGGATGGTGTTGACCTGAATGCCATCTTTGATGCCCCGATCGGCAAACGTTTTGGCGAGTGCCAATATGGCAGCGTTGATCGTGCCCACCGCAGCCAGCGACGCCTTCGGAGTTAATGCCGAAGTCCCCGAGGTTATCGCGACCGAGCCGCGCGAAACCTTGAGGGCATCCCATGCAGCAATGGTCAGCCGCCTGGCCGAATGGAATTTGAGCGCAAGTCCATCTTCCCATTGCTCGTCGGTCAGGTCGAACAGGTCTTGTTGGGGCACGGCGCCTGCGATGCAGGCAACCGCGTCGATCCGACCGAACCGTTCGAGCGTGGCTGCGACGACCGCGGCCGCCGCTTTTGGCTCCCGCAGGTCACGCGCCAGCATCAACGCCTCAGCGCCGCCGGACACGACCAAATCAGCGGTCTCGGCGAGAGTCTCAGGCGTCCGGGCTACCAACGCTATGGCGCTGAAGTCACGGGCCAACCGGATCGCAGTAGACCGGCCAATGCCGCGGCTGGCGCCGGTGACGATTGCGACGCGCGCCATCAGCGCCTCGCCTCGGCTATCGCCTGCGTGTCGATATACTGGCGGAAGCGGCTGATCTTGCCGTCGCGAAGGGTCCAAACATGGGCGTATCGGGCCTCCGACCGCTTGCCCGTCGTTGCGTGCACGCCGATAAACTCGCCGAGGGATACGACAGTGTCACCTTCGGTGATGAACTCGTTCGGCACGAGGGAGAAGCTCGACCATTCAGCCATGAGAGGTTTGAACAAGCCCTCGGCAACACGGTCGGGGCCACGGCCCTCGACCTTGTAGTGCCACATCGTGATCCACTCGATGTCCGGCGCCATCAGGCCAAGCGCGCCGGGCGCATTACCGCTGGAAAGGTTGTCGTAGAAGCTGCGGATTATGTCTTGCGAAGAGTTCATGGTCCGTCTCCGAGTTGTTTTTTTATGCATGGTTCGCCGCCAGTGGTGTGATGGTCCGGGCGGCTCGCGGTGCGACGACCGGACCAATGGGTGGTTAGCCCACGTGCTTGGCGAGGAACTCGCGCATCGCCGCACCGATCTCAGAGGCATGGGTCTCGAGCGCGAAGTGGCCACTGTCGACGAAGCGAATATCGGCCGCAGGAACGTCACGTCTGAACGCCTCTGCGCCCGGCGGAATGAAGAATGGGTCGTTCTTGCCCCAGATCGCTAGCAAGGGCGGCTGATGTTGGCGAAGATAGGCTTGGATGGTATCGTAGAGCGCGACGTTGGTCTGATAGTCGAGCAACAGGTCGAGCTGGATTTCATCGTTGCCGGAACGCGCCAGGTAATGGTCGTCGAGATTGCGGCCGTCAGGCGAGACCATAGTTGGGTCCGCAACGCCGTGGGTGTACTGGAACAGTGTCGTCTCGGGAGCCAAGAAACCGCGCAGAGCGTCACGATTGGTCTGGTTCGGTTCTTTCCAATAGGCCTGGACCGGCGCGAAGGCCTCCGACACGCCTTCGAGATAGGTGTTGCCATTCTGGGTCACGATGGCTGTGATCCGTTCCGGATGTTTCACCGCGAGCCGGAAGCCCACCGGGGCGCCGTAATCGAAGACATAGACAGCAAACTTGTCGACACCGATCACCTCTGTAAAGCGATCGACCACATTTGCGATATTTTCGAAGTTATATGCGAATTGTCCCCGATCGGGTTGCTCGGTCATGCCGAAGCCGGGCAGATCTGGGGCGACGACATGATAGTTGTCGGCGAGTTCGGGGATCAGGTCGCGGAACATATGGCTAGCGCTCGGGAAGCCGTGGAGCAATAGAACGGTCGGACGACTCGGATCGCCAGCTTCGCGATAGAACAGCTTCAGGCCATCGACGTCGGTAGTTTTGAAACGAACAGTCATCGGAAGTCTCCTTGAGTTGAGGACGTGCTCTGGGGTTCGCGGACGCACGGTGTGCGTCCACGTCGTTGTGTTTTGTCTTCAGAGAGTTCAGGCGGACTTGCGTGCGCCTATGCGGGGAAAGTCGATGTCGGTTTGCAGCGCCGAGTTCGCAGTGCCAGCGAAGATGTTGACGGCGACATGCGCGATAATCTCCACGATCTCGGCGTCGGAATAACCAGTGTCTTTCACCGCCGCGAAGTCGGCATCACTCACCTTGCCGCGGCCGCGCGCCAACTTGACCGCAAAGCGCACGGCAGCATTGGCGCGGATATCGTTCGATGCGCCATTTCGGTTGGCGGTAATCTCGATGTCATCGAGCAAGTGCCGCTCACGAACGCGATAGGTCTGCGCCGACAGGCAATAGTCGCTGCCGTTAACCTCGGCGACTGCGAGCGCGATGCGCTCACGCGTAAGCGGGTCAAGATCGCCTTTTTCGAGAGCACCGTAGAAAGCGACCAGGGCTTCCAGGGCTGCCGGGCTGTTGGCCACGATGCGGTAAAGGTTGGGTACCGTGCCGAGACGTTCGTCAGCCTTCGCGAGTAAAACCCGTGAGGCCGCCGGAACATTCTCTACACTAGGAATACGAATCCGCGACATTCATGAAACCCCAGTTAAGCGTTTTCGCGACTTGCCGAGAAGAGATACCGCCTTCCAGGTTGGTCCAGCAGGCGCTAACTTGGAAACCATGACTTCCGTAAAGCGAGAGGGCTAATGGATAGGTTTGAGGCGATGCGCACGCTGGTGGCGGCGATTGACGGTGGAAGCCTCTCCGCTGCTGCCCGAACGCTGAACATCCCTCTTCCGACGGTCAGCCGTCGCGTTTCCGATCTCGAGGCCCTTCTAGGATCTCAACTCGTCGTTCGCACGAGCCGCAAACTCCTGCTCACTGAGGCCGGGACGGCTTATGTCATCTCGGCCCGCCGAGTGCTCGACGAACTGGCAGAGGCGGAGCGTGCCGCCTCGGGCGAGTATCGCGCGCCGCGGGGAGAGTTGCTCGTCACAGCGCCGATCGCGTTCGGCTCGCTCAACGTCGCGCCAATCGTTCATGACTTCCTCGCGGCCTATCCCGATGTGACGGTCAGGCTAGTATTGTCCGACAACGTCATTGACCTCATCGAATCGCACGTCGACGTCGCGGTCAGGATCGGCCGCCTGCCTGACAGTTCCCTCGTCGCGCGGAGGGTCGGCGACATTCGATGGGTGATCTGCGCGAGCCCAGACTATATCCAACGACGCGGCGCGCCGGAAACGCCTGCGGCTTTGGCCGATCATGACTGCATTGCGTTCGAGGGACTGCAACGCTACCGGGAATGGCCCTTCGTCGATGGGAATGCGCAGCAGCAAGTTACAATCAACCCGCGCTTCTCGATCAATACGGCTGATGGAGTGGTCGGAGGAGCAGTAGCGGGAGTAGGGATCGCGCGCCTGCTCTCCTACCAAGCGGTAGCTAGCATCAAGGCAGGCACGTTGGTCCCGATATTGAACGATCGAGGCCCGCCGGCCATGCCAGTCCATCTGGTACATGCCGCGCACCAGCAACAGCCGCTGAAGTTACGAGCCTTCCTCGATTTTGTGGCGCCCCGACTGCAGCAACGTCTGCAAGCAATATCACGCGACGTTTCCGGCGTTGGGCAAGTACCGGCAACGGTCCCTTCGTCAAATGGTGACGCGACCTCTGTGGAGACGGCGGATTCCCAGTCGGCGTAAGTCTCGCCCCAATAATTGGTGCGGCACCGAATGCCCCAATCTTCAATCACATCGGATGATTACGGTCGGGCAGCGTTATCTAATTCAGGCACCAACACAGAGCATCGTTGAATGCGAGCTTTTTACGGGCCAGATCCGCCGAAAGAATTTTTTGCGCGGTCGCGTGAGCGGCATGATAGTCCGAACCCTTGGCTCAGACCCGTTACTACGACGTGTCCCCATGGCTCAAAGCGAAAGAAATTTGACGTCTGCTTACCGATCGCACTGGACATACTCTTCCGACACGAGAGCCATGCGGCTTTAAACCGGTCAACGTCCGCTTTCTCTGTAGGCTGTGTGAGAACCAGCAGCGGGTTTTCACACAGCCTACAGAGAAAGCAGAAGTCGCCATGATCTCAGCGCGCGGCATTCAGACGAGCGGAGAGCACGTCAGAAATGCCTTCAAGAGCAGACATCTACGAAGTGACGTCAGGGCAACCAACGGGCATTGTCAGGCACAGAGTCCGTCAGATACGTGCAAAGGCAGAGCTTCTTCGGGAGGCGCCGCATTCAAGGGATACCACGCGAAACGAGGTGTGCTGGTGATGAAGGAGATTGCCGTTGGCAGCTCTTCACTTTTGCTGAATGTGTAACCACGAGGATGCCGCGATCTTGAGTCCGCATTGGCGAACTTAGGCACCGTGAGGGATTTACGCGGCCTGCGTGAACGTCTCGCATTGTTGCGTGTTGAGCCAACTTTCCGCGCATTTGAAGTTGCCCGATGCCGTCGATCAATCTCAGGCCTCGAACGTATATGCTGTGTTGATTTCGTCAGTCAGGAATCCTGTCGCCACGGGCCAGCGGACGCCCGGAAGTACCGTCACGTCGAACAGCTCGCTGACACCCCCATCAAGCTTGATCCATTCAACAATATCGCCGGAGAGTAGGTTGACGATCTGCACACCACACCACGGGTCGGCATCACGCTTCTTCAGTTCGTCGTCGAGCGCCAATCCGGAGAATGAACCGTCGCGCGGAAGCGAAAGTCCGACGATAGCGTGCCCATTGTGAAACGTCAGTCCACGCAGAAAGCCCGGGCAAAATGCTATTGGCTGGAAGACATTCGTATCGGGGTCGATGAACCCGAGGTGGCCAGTGCCGGCATTAAGTAACCAGACGCGGCCATCGTACCAGCGGGGCGAATGCGGCATCGAGAGCTTTTCGGTCACGATCGCGTCGTTCCTCACGTCGACGAGTGTTCCTCCCTCGGCACGTCGCGCACGCCAGCCATTGACGACGTCGCTACGGCTCGTCGCAGTGACGAACGCTGGAACTCCGTCTCTCATCGCAAGACCGTTGAGGTGGCAGCGGTCCTCGGCCGCCAGCCTGGATATGAAGGGTGGCTTCCAATAGACCTGGAAAGCGTGGGTCGGGCTAAGCGTCGCGAGACACGAGAACAACGTGTTTACGAACACGATGCGCCCGTCGGACATGACTCCGATATCGTGGATGTCAAGATCGCCGGTCGTGTGCGCCACGCGCGGAACGTAATGCCGGTCTGGAGTGCCCGGTGCCGCCTTCCCACCAAGTACGTCCTCAAAGCGCCAGACCTGGAACAATGTCGACACGACGATGCGCTGCGGATCGGCCCACAATCCCATGGCGCGAGCGAGAAATCGCTCGTGAAAAGCCGTCTGGCCCTTTGCATCGACGCCGACGAGATAGAGACGGCCCGTTTGATAGGACGTGAAGGCCAGGCTGACATTGTTCCGGAGCTGCCAGTCTGCCAACCCGCGTGAGCAAGATATCTGCACGGACCGTTGTTCCTAAACTATTGGATGGAAGCGCGTCGCATCTCACCCATTCAAGCTATAGGCGTGGGAACGCAGTGCCCATCTTCTCTCTTATGCGGCACCGCATCAACAAGGTGCATTCTCCATCCGGCTAAGAGAAAGCCGTCCGATGACCCGCACCGATAGGTGTTGTTGAGTTGCAGGCCCGCCTCCTGCCGACCGGAATCATCCTTCTCAGCCGAAAGCCACTTTGACTTACGTCTGATTCTGCGACCATCAATGAAATTCGGCCGGGCACCTAACGTGCACGCGGCTGTCCATTCCGCAAGTGCGTTGTTCCGTATCCGACTCCTGGTTACATGGCGGAGCAGCGAGTGGCGCACAGCAATCAACGTCAATCGTGCAGGGATCGCAACCGAGTCGGTGCTCTTGAGGTCGTCGCGCGTGGACCGCCGCGTATGCACACCCTCTCGACCTGGAAGTCCGCGTTAGCGACGGGTGTAGCAAGCGCGGCGCTATTTACATATGGCGGCCGCCCCGTGCGCGCGCAAACCATTCCGCCCGCGCCGCCGTGCAATCAAATCACCGGCGGCGGCACGGTCGTTACGTGTTCCGGCGATCTTTCATCCGGCGTCGAGCTGTCGAACGGAGGAGGCCCGTTCGAGGTCCTCGGCGTCGGCAATCTGACGACAGACGTTTCCCCGGCCGCAAGCGTTGCCGGTATACTCTTTACGAGCAACGGTGCCGCGGAGCTAAATGTCAACTCCGGTCCCTTTGCAATCCTCACCAGCGATGCAAACGGCATATTCGTATCGAGCAACAACGGCACCGTCACCATTCGCTCGACGGCAGACGTCATCACTACCGGCTCCGGCGCGACCGGCATTCAGGGTAGCGTCCAAGACTCGCTGATGACGATCACGTCTTCGGGGGATCTCACGACGTCGGGTAACAATGCTTTCGGCATTGCTGCGGGCAGCGTCTACGGCGACATAATCGTCAATTCGACCGGCAATATCGCGACAACGGGCACTTTTTCCGCCGGCATCAACGTGGGAAGCATCGGTCAGCTTGGCACGACAATGGGCGCCATCACGATTTATTCGTCCGGCGACATCACGACGTCAGGCATTGACGCCATCGGCATCAATGCCTCCACGGTCTACGGACCGGTCGACATCACGTCGAAGGGCAACATCGCCGTTTCCGGCACAGCCTCTATCGGCATCAACGTCCAGACACAAGGCGACGTCACCATCACTAACTTCGGCGATGTGACCTCCGGCCCCGACAGCTCGGTCGGCATTTTAGCGTTGTCCCAAAGCAACGACGTGCTGGTCACGAACTACGGAACGATTACCACGGCCGGGCAGACCGGAATCGGGATCTACGCCAGGGCGGGCGCAACGGCGACCGTTCATTCTGTCGGCGCAATTGTCACAAGCGGCGACAATGCACCGGCTATCGCGGCATCGGGATACACGGGCACGTCCGTTCTTTCGAGCAGCAACATTCGCACTTTCGGCAATGACTCGCCGGGCATCACGGCCTATGGCGCCGGCGAGGTTGTTGTTGCCTCATTCGGCAACATTGTGTCCACGGGTGATACGTCCGATGGCATCAACGTCGTCAGCAGCAACGGAATGGCAGCGGTCTTCAACGCAGGCCGTATTTCGGCTACCGGATCCGGTTCGGCCGGCATTTACGCCGCTGGTTATGCAGGCAGCATCGTCGTGAACACCGGAAGCGTCGTCGGGGGCCCTTGCTGCGCTGGCGTGATACAGCGCTCGTTCAATGCAAACAGCCTAATAAACTTCGGTATCATCACCGCCGGATTGGCCGACTACGCGATCGACAATATCGGCGAGAGCAACACGGTAGAGAATTTCGGCACGGTCACCGGCGACGTCAGGTTGACCGACACCGGCGGGGGAAGCCAGTTCATCAATCATCTCGGTGCACTCTTTAACTCCGGTGCCGAGGTCACGGCAGGCTCCGTCCTGAACAGCGGAATCATCGCGCCGGCAGGTCGGGGCGTGGTGCAGACGACTGCGCTCGACGGCAGCCTTACCCAGACATCCACCGGCGTTTTCGCCGTCGATATCGACGGCGCCAGCAACACGGCCGACTCGATCGAGCTTACTTCCTCCGCCGATCTCGCCGGCAAGGTGGCCGTGGCGTTGAACGGCCTCCCGACGACGGCAGTGCAATCTTATCGGATCGTGCGGGCTCTTGGTGGCGTAACTGACAGCAGTCTGTCGCTCACTGCTAGCCCCGCCCTGCACGCGGCGTTGATCTACCCCAATCCGACCGACGTCGTGCTCGGAATTGCCGTGGATTTCAATACAGACGGGCTAAATCCGAACCAGCGGGCGATAGGGGAGAACCTCAACCAGACCCTCTTTGCGGGTGTGGGGACGCTCGGTCCGGCTCTCCTCGGGCTACTCAATGTAAGCGATATTGCGGAGCTCAAAAACGCCCTCGATCAGCTTTCGCCAGAGATTTATTCCGACGCTCAGATCGCCTCGCTATATTCCAGCCTTGCATTTTCGAACAGCCTACTGAGCTGTAAGGTGAACGGTGCTGGCACGACGTCCATCATTCGCGAGGGACAATGCCTTTGGGTCGGCGCCAGCGCCAACTTCATCGACGACGGCGCCACTCGCGACCAGATCGGTTTCAGTGAGTCCGCAGGCCTGTTCAACGCCGGCGTCCAGGTGGTGCCGAGTGAAAATTGGCGCATCGGCTTCGGAGCCGGCTATCAATCCAGCACCCTGCAAACCGGAAGCAATGCCAAGAGCGAAGGCTCACTCGCTCAGGCGGGCGTTTCGGTTAAGTACAATCCCGGACCGCTCCTGCTCGCCGGTGTCATCAATGGCGGCGGCGCGTGGTACGACACGACGCGATCCATGTCATTCGGCGGCTTCTCCGGCGTAGCGAAAGGTGACCAGGACATTGGCATTGCGGCAGGCTCACTACGGGCGGCTTACGTGCTGGGCACGACGCAACTGTACTACAAGCCCATCCTCGATGTCGGCCTCACACATTTGGAGTTCGGCAGCTTTATCGAGAGTGGCGGGGGCGGAGCGGCGCTCTCAGTGGCGGCTGACAGCCATACGGTATTTACGGTAGCGCCCACTCTCGAAGTGGGCAGCGAATGGTGGCTATCGAACGGGACCCTGCTTCGTCCGCTCCTTCGCGGCGGGGCCATATGGTACGACGGCGCCGAATTCGCGCTTACAAGTTCATTCGCAGGCGCACCGCTCGGAGTTTCACCTTTCACGATCAACACGGACATCGACAACGTGATGGGTGTCGTCGGCGCCGGCATCGACGTCATTAGCGGTGAGGATGCCGTGTTGCGCTTCTCCTACGACGCGCAGCTTGGCGAGACGACGCAGATCCAGAGCATTGGCATCAAAGGCAGCGCCCGCTTCTGACCACCTACGGCTAAGGCGGCGGGCGGACACGTCCACGTCGGCCACCACAGTCGTCCAAGGCAAGAATTCGCAGACTCAGATAAGAATGCGATAGACGATGAGTTTGACCAAGCTCTCGCCAGATGGAGACGAAAGTTCTTGAATATCGAGTTTTTGGTCGTGGCTTGAATCTACGCCTTTGAATCGTAGATCCACGATCGCCAAGTACTGATCTTTGGTCAGAGTTTCCTTGTGACCTGGGTTGCCTGCCTCGAGTTCTTCTTTGGTGAGACGGCCACTCAGTTCGTCAATATCCAGGGTGCCATCTTTGTCTAAATCCAGTCGATCGAACACCGCGGCTCCAGCTTGCTTGGCTTCGGCAATATCAACGGTGGCATCGTTGTCCTTGTCCAGCATATGCAGAATTGCCGCTGAAGATATCCTCGCATTGGCCGGCGATATAACAGCCAGAAATCCAATACCTGACAAAAGGAGCAGAGTTCTTAAGCGCATATTGCCCTCGGGTTGCGTTCAAGGCGCGAGTGATTTGATGACCTCGTCGCCCGTTATGGACGTTTTGACGATGTTCTTGCCGTCGATGTCCATCTTCATCAGATCGACCATGCGGATCTGGCTGTTCTCGTGAGTGCGGAAAAAGTACTGCTTTGCTTTGAGGTCGCTGACCGAGGTCCAGAGCGTGTAGTCCGCTGGGATGTTTCCGTGCTCGTCCTTCTGCTCGCGGGCGGCCCCTTTAGGTATGTCGAATTGGTTCAAGATATGGAAGGCTTGCAAAATGGCATCGCGCCCAGTTTTTGAGGGGAAGACCGACTGGCTGAAGGCGACCGCTCGAACAAAGCGAGATGGCGGCGTGAAGTCTCCCGGCAGCCCAGCCATGCCCGAGCCCTGGCCTGTCGGTAGCAGCTTGATGGTGCCAAGCTGTACGGGAGGCGCGCTGGTCATCGAGTAATTCACGAAGTTACGAAGGTTTGTCATGTGCCAGTCAAACGTTGGCGAGTTGGTCACCACGCCTAGCGGATCGTCGTAGACGTTGAGTTTGCCGCCGACATACTCGATGACGATACTTTTGCCGGTGGCATCGTGCACGATATAATGGGCCTCGGGCGCGAAGCCCCATCCGGCAAACACGACGGAAGGGACGACAACGCTGCCGATATTGGCCTTCACCTCGTCAACGCTCGCGAAGTTTTCCAAAATCCAGGATGCGACTTCCCACTGTGCAATGGTCTTCCCGGCGTCGGCTGCGGTGTATGGCATATATCCAGCCGACGTTGGAAAGTAGAACATCCCAGCGGCCAAGCCTTTTTCATTAAGCCCGTCGAATAGGATCGGAAGTCCGACACCGTTCATCCCGACACTCGCGTACTTTGTCGTCCACTTCAGTCCTTCTTTTCCGTCTGGAGTGGTTCCGATCCGCGCATAGCCGCGCGGGACCATTATAAGTTCGGAGTGGATATCGGTGGCAAATTCTAACGTCCGGGCGTGCACCACGGTGCCGTCTTCAGCAATGAGACGAATGCCCGTGCAGGCTTGTACGAATTGTGCCGAGGCACCGAGAAGCATTGCCACGATAGCAAGTGCGGAAACTCTTTTGAGCGCGGCGGATTGCCTAAACATTTTTGTTGCACTTTCTTATGCTCTCAATCCGAGAGACAATTCCGGAAAAAATCACTTCCGCGTCTTAGACTTCGATTTCGCGGACACTATGATCTGTTGTTAGGTCCAGAACAGCCACGCCGCGACGGGATTGTTGATATGACCGCAAGAGCCTAGAAACTACCCTAACAGTTCGTCAGCACTCGGAATAACTTTCGATGAGAAATTTAAGGACGTGGCGGGGGCGAACGACGCCGCCTAACGACTGCGCGAGGTGAAGATTCAGTGGGAAAATGAGCGACGCCGGTAGGCGCGAGGACGCGATTCGCATTGTGCTTCGCACTCTTAGTTCCAATTGCATCGATAATCGCCTGCGCGATCTCACGGCTCTAGGCTGAACTCGTGTGCCGATGGGAAACTTCGACTTAGGGTCAGTACCCGATGTGCAGGGGGAACTCTCGCTTCAACTAAGCGAAGCGAGCGGACGCCCGAAGTGGGTGCTTCCGAATTCCTACAATTGGCTTGCCGCTCGTCCGACGTTGAAACAGCAAGATAGATAGTTCGCGATCCCCATCTTGCGAACATTAAATATCATCCGGCGAATTTGGTTGCGTTTTTGAGGCCGGCTTCTGACAGGTATAGTCGTTTCGAGATCTATGCCGCTTGCTTGAGTAACGGGCGGCGGTTCAATTCCGTAAACATTGAGATCAAGCTGCCAGGGCCACCTAATCTCGACATCGATTGGTTCGTTGACAAGACGCGGCGTCAGAAGCTTCTCGGCTCCCGAAGCGCTAATCACCAATCCCGTAGTGCTTCTCGGAACTCTCAGATAGCGAACGATGCTCCTTCCGCCCCCGATCTGTGCCACGACCTGAAATGGCCGAGAGGAGGTTTCAATCAAACGAATGACGTCCCAATTTCTTGGAGCCATTTGCACGGCGCTCTCGATCGCCGCTAGGCAATCGCTCTCGATACGCGCGTCATCTTCGAGCACCAGCGCGAAAGGCAGTCCTGTCTCAAGGATAGCTTTGCATATCGTAAGATGGCTCGCTGAGCACCCAACCTCTCCCGGACCCATTCGATCATCATAAAATGGCAGAAGCCACTCAGGCAAGGTACGGCCATCCACTGCAGAGATGCGCGCTGCCGAGATACCAGCCATCAAGAGCTCCCGCTCCAATATCTCGCGCCGTGCCAGATCTCGGTCGAGGTTTATATAAAATGCTGGAATGGATGCCGGAAAAGATTGGCGCCTTAACATATCTCACCTGCCGCGGATCAAACACAATTCGATTACCGCGATTCGTTCGCATGAGCCGCTCAACAGGCAGGAGCCGTCATGGCAACCGAAAAGTTATCAACGTTCGGCTTGGGCAAGCTTGGAAGAAGAGCTAATCGGCGATTGCACAATGCTGCTTGTCCACATCTTCGCCGGCAGAGTTGCTAGCGAATGTTTGAATTTTCGCGCTACCGTTGCGGCATCAGAGTCAAATTTCGATCCGTAGTAGGAAGCCATGGGCGACCCTCCCGACAGCCTGCGAACCGAGATGCAGCGCTACCTTGATCAGTTTAGCGGTGAGAACGTGTTATTTGTGCCCAATGAGGGCAATGCCGGCGATTGTCTGATTTTTGCTTCAACACTGAAGGCAATGGCCGGAGCTTCGATCAACTTTGAAATCGCGGATGATGGCGCCGACTTCAAGAACCGCACAGTCTTCCTGGGCGGAGGCGGCAATCTCGTCGGCGTGTACCGAGGTATGCGTCAAACAATTGAAGCTTGCCGTTCTGAAGCTGCGCGCGTCATTTTGTTGCCTCATACGATCAGAGGCAACCGCGAATTGATCGAGTCTCTCGACAGTCGCTTTACTGTGTGCTGCCGGGAATGGAGATCGTTCGAGTACGTCCGCAAACTCAACCCCGATCTGGATTGCCACATTGGTCACGATATGGCGTTTCATTGTGACGTCGAGGAATTCTTGTGTGACCCGGAATGTAATGAGGTCGGTCCATCCCTGCTGAATGACGGCCTTGTGCGTAGCGGCACAACTCTTGAACGGCTCTCCGAGCTTCCTGTCGTGCGCTTCATGCGCAAAGATCGCGAAGCCCGGTCATCGAGAACTGCCAGCGACCTCGACGTGTCGGGAGCCTTCGGTCCTGTCGCTGACGTTGATACATCCAAGCTGGCGGCTTGGTGCTTCTTAAAAACGATCTCGGCGGCGAAGCGCGTCATCACGGATCGATTGCATGTCGCGATAGCTTGCGCTCTTCTCGGGAAGAATTGCGAGCTTCTCGACAACTCTTACAACAAGAACCGGGAGGTCTATGCATACAGCCTCCATCGCTTTGGTAATATCTCCTTTAAGCAAAGCGCAGGCGCCACGATCGCGGACAAGCCGCCGTTGAAGAAGTCTCTATTTGCGAAGGCGGCCAACCGCGCTCACCGTTTCGCGCGCGATTGGTTGCGAAGCGGCGAGACGCAATGAACGTATTGCCGCGAATGATTGCTCCCATACCGTCGCGGTTGCGGACGGCCGAACGCGATCGCGGGCAATTCAGAAATCCAAATTTGCAATTGAGTGTTAATCTCAGTGTTGTTCGGCACAACGTCGAGGCCATTGCCGCTGCAGTCGGAGTTGCTTTGTTACCGGTGGTGAAGGCCGACGCCTACGGATTAGGTATTAAAGAAGTCTGTGACACGATTGCGGATCTGGCTGCTGGGTTTTGTGTGTTTCAAGCCCGGGAAGCGATCACCGCGCAGTTGGCGGAGCGCACCGGGAAACGCGTGCTCGCGCTTGGGCCACCAGAGTCTTCGGACCCGGACGATTACATCGCCCTCCGCGTAACGCCGACGGTATGCAACCCCATTCAAGCTCTACAGCTCCGTAGGGCGCGCCCGGCCCTGTGCGTCGATACCGGAATGCAACGCTTTTCCTGTCCTCCCCACATTTGCCGAGAAACGCTCATCGCCGGAGATTGCCGCGAGGCATTTACGCACGCGACGCAGCTCTGCCACGTCGAAACACTCATGGAATTGACCTCCGAGTACGATCTGGAGCGACACGCGGCGGCTAGCAGCCTGCTACATCATCCGGTAGCCCGGCTTGATGCTGTGCGGCCAGGCTTGGCTATGTATCGAAACGCGATCAGCATTTCGTCACAAATTGTCGAACTTCGAGATGCGCGCGGCCCTGCGGGCTATTCCGGTTTTACGTCCCCGCGTCACGGTGTGATTCTCGTCGGCTATTCGCACGGCCTTCGCAAGGGACCATGCGTTATCAACGGTCGAAAATCTCGAATTCTGGAAGTCGGAATGCAGTCGGCGTTTGTCGAGGCCGGCCCTGAGGATGGGGCGGGAGACGAAGTCGTTCTTCTCGGTGAGGATCTCTCGGAAATCGACCTCGCGCCATGTTGGAATTGCAGTCCTCATGAAGTTTTGACGTCCCTCTCTTTCGCCGCGACGCGCCACTATCGTTACTGAGGCTACTCGCAACGTTATCCGTTTTTTACAGCCGGAATTTAATAATGCCGAGCCTTCAAGTGCACGTTTCCGATGATGGACTTCGTCGCGAAGTTCGCAGCAAAAGCAAACTACCCGATCTCTTTTTTGAAGTGTGTCCTAGAGATGGTGCCGTCGCTCCGGAATTTGATGCCTGCGACTTCGCACTCATCGCAATGTTGCCTGTCGCAATGCACGCGATGACGGATTTGCATGCGGAATTCGAAGTCGATTCGGCGCTCTTGGACGGGTTAGATCACTTTCAGGAGGTCTGGCACGCGTGGCGACCGGATATCTTCAAGAAGAAGATCAAGATTTCCTGCGACGGCGAGTATCTCCGTGTTCCCGTCTATAATCGCACTCCTAACGCGGTGGCAGCATTTTCTTCAGGTCTCGATAGCACCTTCACTTTAAGCCGCCATGCAAGGGGAGATGCTGGTCGGGCGGTCCGAAATGTTCAGACCGCCGTGATGGTGCATGGTTTCGATATGCCTCTTAATGCGGATGACGGTTTTGAAACGCTGGCTCGTAACGGATCGGCCATATGTGCGGATCTCGGAGTAGACCTTGTTACGGTGAAAACGAACTGGCGAAGCATAATTCCCAACTGGGAGATGACTTTCGGGGCGGGCTTGGCTTCGGTTCTGCATCAATTTTCGAAAGCGCATGACGTGGCGTTGATCGCGACGGAAGAGAGTTATCAGAACAGCTTTCCCGTATGGGGAAACAGTTTCTGGACGGATCGTTTCTTTTCGTCGTCACGGCTAAAAATCGAATCTGACGGCGGTGCCTATAACCGAATAGACCGGGCTCAGTACGTCGGTCGACATCGCGAACTGGTTCCACACCTCCGTGTCTGTTGGGCTGGTCCGCGTACTGGTGAAAATTGCGGTGTCTGCCCTAAGTGCGTGTTGACCAAACTGAATTTCTTCGCCGCCGGCGTCGCCGAACCGTGGCCCTTTCCGCAAGGCCTCACTTCGGAATTGATCCGAGGAATGCCATTGAGAACACGGTGGCAGAAGCAGTTCCTTGAATTGATCCTCTCGAAGATTGAGAATAAACCGTCGGTCGATGCGTCGATCGTCCGAGCCGTCTCGGAAAGGCTCGATCTTGCCGACTCCGCCAGAGAACCAAAGCATTTCGCCCCTACACTGACATCGATAATTTCACCGCCTTTCGGGCCTCTTCGAGGTAAGATTCACGATCTTCTTGGTTTTCGTCGGGCGGAAGGAAGTCGCTAATCGACTGCGAAATGGCCATTGCGACTTTAAGAATCGGAGCCGCTACGAGATGCCAGAATAGCCTTGGTCGTCTCAGCGATGCGGGCGAAACTTGCCCTTAGTCGTGTGCCACACGTCCGCTCTTGGAGGCCTTCCCGACATTAGGTCCGCTTGGCAAAGCGCCATATGAGTTCGACACGATTTCCATGGGCGCAGAGCCCGTTTTGCAGAGAAAGCCGACAATTCCGACCATCCCTGTCTAGCGAAGGGCGCTGGCCATGAGTTGTCTGCTATAATTTCAACAGCAGACGTAATTGAATGACGGCCAGGGTCAAAGTTAAAGCTTAGATTCGATCTCGTCGTTCGGCACCAGGTTGAAATTAGTTTTTAGGTAAAGTCAGGTTCGCATCCCCACGGTGATCTCCACTTGGATTAGGTGAAGCGGTAAAGGGCGGCGATTTATCGCCCGTCGAGTAGCATAAGAGAGGTTCTAATAAAATGCAGACTTCAACCATGATGATTGCCGTGGCGTGCTGCCTCTTAGCAACTCGCGGCGAAGCGCGAGCTCAGCCGGCACAAAAAGAGACTTTGCTCCAGACGGACCACGCATGGAACGGATCTCCTTACCGAAGCTATCCCTCGGGCCAACCGCAATTGACGATGCTGAAGCTCACCGTCGCGCCTCATACGGCGCTTCCCTGGCATACGCACCCCGAACCCAATGCGGGCTACATTCTGTCCGGCGCGCTCACCATTCAGGATAAGGAGTCGGGAAAAACCATAACGCTGCATGCGGGCGAAGCTTTCGCGGAGACGGTGCATGACGTGCACCGAGGTGTGAACGACGGCGACGTACCGACTGTTATCATCGTCACTTACGCGGGGGTCGTCGGCACGCCGACATCGGTGCCCGCCAAGGGCGAGAAGTCCGAATATTAAACGCTCGGCTAGTTCCGACGTGGAGTAATCACGGAAAGGTTCTCGTTCTCCAACTGCGCTTAAGCGCTGACCGACGCCTTATCGACGTCCTGGCTTTCTTGAGGTTTTTACGGCCGCTTTGGCACATAAATTTCTGCATGCAATCATACGGTCAGAGGATTGAGCTGATAAATCCAGGTTTCAGTCAAGGCCTGTCCATTAAAGCGAAGATAAGCTCGAAGATCCACGATTTCTAAACCCAGCGTCTCAACATCGAACATGGCTCGCCATCGCAAAGCTTCTCCAACAACGGGATAACTTACGCTATTCGTTACAGCTCCCCGCGAGGCATCCACGATAAGTTCGACGCCGCTTGCTCGATCAAGTCCGTTAAAGCAATTGCCTTTGAAATCGATCACGACTTTGACTTTATTCGGCTCTCTTTCCTTGAAGCCGAGACCTGGCGGTCCGCCAATTCCGGTCCAAGTGCCAATAGTGCTGGCGAGGCCTTGCGGTAACTCTGGCTGATCACACCAGTTCAGCGTGTAGTGGAAAGTTCGACTCTCGCCCGCCTTCCGGAAGGAGCTGGGGCACCAGTACGCCACAACGTTGTCCCAGGTCTCTTCGCCTGTCGGCATTTCAACAAGGTGGACAGCGCCTTCGCCCCATTCTCCGATTGGCTCAACCCAAACAGACGGGCGCTTATCGTAAAACACGCCGTCATCGAGGTAGTGATCGAAATGCCTATCACGCTGCAGCAGGCCAAATCCCTTTGGATTGTGGTCCACAAAAGTGTTTGTCGTGATCTGCGGTGGATTGCGCAGCGGACGGCAGATTCGTTCGCCGGCGCCAGTGAACATCGCCCGTCCATCGCTGTCATGAATTTCAGGACGCCAATCGCGCGGCTGTTGAACTGCTGCCTCGCCATACCAGAACATGCTTGAGAACGGAGCGATACCAACCCTTTCCACGTCGGAACGGAGGTAGAGATTAGCTTCAATATTCATCTCAGAGTTCGAGATTCGATTCGACTGAGGAGCGCGCCGAACCTGCATTTTGTACGCCCCGGTAACGCTTGGGCCGTTGAGAAGCGCATAAATAAATAGGGGGCTCCCGGGTTCGATGGATTGTTCCAACCATAAGTGAACAAATTTGGGAAATTCTTCCGGGACGGCGGATGCCGTGTTCACGGCAATTCCACGGGCAGAAAGTCCATATTGGTTGAAGGGAGACGCGCTACGAAAATACGAAGCGCCAATCATCGCAAACCAGTCCGACAAAAGGTCTTGGCTCATAATGCGCAAGCCAGCGAAGCCGATACCTTCTGGAAGAGCGGCGGCCGGATTATCGGCGGGAATGTCAAACAAGTCCTGCCTGTAGATTATGTTTCGTGAATAGCCCTTCGAGACGATTGCGATGTCAACGGTGTCCGGAGCATATCGTCCAAGATGAAAAAGTTGGATCGGGTAACCAACATCCGCGCCCGCATAGATCGTGCGCTCCTTCCGGTACCGGATGCCCTGGTAGGCGTCGTAGTCGATCTTATTGACGAGCTCTGATTCCGTTCGTGCCAAAGGCACATACGGCTTTTTTGAAAGCAATTCGGCTTCGTGTTTGATTGCATCAAATGAAAATTTCGTCGCGGTACCAAGTTCTGAAGATAAGAGGCCGAAGGTGGCTGCGGCACAACCCTCGCTTTCACAGAAGGGCGATATAATTGCGCCACCAGCGATAGACAAAACGTTTCGCCGATTGATGGTCATTTGCCAAGTGCTCGGGGGACCCGGACCTTTTCCGTTTCGTAACTTCCCTTCAACTCCGGATCGGTCGCGTCGGTTCCTAAGCCAAAGGCGACCGATCGGCACAAATGGCGACCGTCTCAGCACCCTCCATTGCCTTCATTCCGGTATGCGAAAGCATTTGAATCGAGCGTGAGTGTCTGTGGATCTCGCGCCTATGCGGGCCGCGCGGTGCACGAGATGAGTTCCTGCTCGCTACCACGGCGCAGAACCTACGCAAGCTCGCGAAGCTCCTCATCCGGCCGCCCAGACCATCGGGAAGCGTGCATTGCGTCTGCGTAGGTGGCGTCAGTGAGCGAGTTACATGCCGCTCAGGAGCAGAGCGGTAGCACCGACAGGCGCCGTCGCGGTCAGCGCTCCTATCTACTTGGCGACTTTGTCAACAAAATCGGTCCGAAGCCGACATAAGCGGGCTTTTTTCCGGTTCGGTACTGGACAAGGAACAGCAGCCCCAATGCTATGATCTCTGGCGCCAAGGATCGGGGGAAAGTGACCCGGCAGTTCGCCGCGATCCGTTGTCATCGAAACGGTGACGCCAGGCCGATGGCGGTATGCCCACCAACTTTTTGAAAGCTCGGCTGAAAGCTGCCTCAGAACCGTAACCGACCTTGGCAGCAACTCCCGCAATATTGGTGCTCCCGCCGCTCAGAAGTCTCGAAGCGATCTGCATCCGCCATTTCGCGAGATAGTACATGGGGGGCATGCCGATGAGGATAGCGAAGCGTTGCGCCAATACCGAGCGCGACAGTCCTACGTCTTTCGCTAACTCCTCAATTGTCCAGTTGCGCGCCGGCTTTGCATGCATCAGTGACAAGGCCTTGCCGACGAACGGGTCGCGCAGACCAGCAAGCCATCCCGCCTCCTCCGGCGTGATGGCCTCCAGATGCCGGCGAACGACCTCGATGAACATCAACTCACTCAATTTGGCCAACACGCTTTCGCCACCGGCACGTTTGTTCGCCGATTCGAGCATGGCCACGCGGATGAACTGGCTGAGCCAGTTTGCGTCGTCACCCTGTTTGCCACCAACCTTGATGACCGCCGGGAGGTTTTCGAGAAGCGGATTGAATGGCTGGGCGTCACAGGCGAGGTAACCGCACACGAACTTAGCCGAGACTGGCCCGTCGCCGCCGTAGTTGATGAAGAACGGCAATTGGCCGGCGGCCGCGGCGTCGAGCGCGCCGCGAGGGCCCCGCATGCCCGGACTACTAGCTAGGATATGCGGATCGCTTTTGGTGAAGACTATGACTTCGCCAGCCTCGATCGCGATTGGCTCCTCACCGACGATATTGGCAAAGCAACGTCCTTCGGTCATCACATGGTACGCGATCAAATGCGCGGCACCCGGCAAGATTTTCGGCAGGATCATCTCTCGCGGCGGCGACTCTGCGACCCACGGGGCCGCGGCGACAACGTCAAAGAACGTCGCGCCGGTAAGCCGAACCGTCTTCAAGACATCAGATAGCGCGTCAGCTGCCATTCCATCTCCGCTGGACGCCCAAGCATCTTATCAAGACGCCCTATCAAAAAGCTGAGATTTCCGACGCCGCGTCATGCATCGCGGACGCCTAGTCATTCGCGTTCGCTGCAATGTTCCTTAGGAAACCGAGGTCTCGAACGCTTCCACGATAGGAGCAAACGTCATGTATCTCTATTTCATTTGCCGCCTGAGCGCATGGGCAAACTTGGCTGAGCTCGAAGCCGCTGACGTCAAATCAGCCAAGTTCGGCAATGAAGAGATGCCCGACCGGGTCCGCCGGATGCGCAGCTATATCGTTATGGAGGCCAACGGATGGCTCGGATCGTTTTCCGTTTACCGGGCGAAAGATCCCGAATTGTTCCGCGAGCATGCCCGGGGCGTCGGGAGATGAGATCTTCCCGGTCGTCAACACCGTCGTCGTCCGGCAGGGCCCGGTAGAGGCAAACGCCACTGCCTGAGATCACGCAACTGATGCAAAGTAAAGGGAACAACTAATGATTAAATCTCACGAAGGGCACGCGCGAGAATCTGGAGAGCACATAACATTTGCCGGCAAGAGAGGCATCCTTAATCGGGTAATTTCTTTCCTTTACGGAGTTGCGGCCTATGCCGTCTTCTTGATCACTTTTCTCTACGCCATAGGCTTCGTTGACGGCCTCGTAGTGCCAAAGACTATCGATAGCGGTCACGAGACCCCGCTGGCCGAAGCAATTATCATCAACATTTCCCTTCTGGCGGTGTTTGCCCTCCAACACAGCGTGATGGCACGCCCGCAATTCAAAAGATGGTGGACGCAATTCGTGCCAAAAACGATCGAGCGCAGCACTTATGTTTTGTTAGCGAGTCTGGCGCTTGCCCTGCTGCTCTGGCAATGGCAGCCAATTCCGGCAGTGGTCTGGCATATTGGAGGTCCTCACACCGCAGCCGCAGTGACAGGCTTATCGCTCGCAGGTTGGCTATTCGCGCTGACTAGCACGTTCTTGATCAACCACTTCGAGTTGTTCGGGCTGCATCAAGTGACCAGCAATCTCGCCGGCCACGCGACAGCGGCACCACGTTTTCTGACCCCACTGTTCTATAGGTTCGTGCGGCACCCGCTTTACCTAGGTTTGATCATCGCGTTTTGGGCAGCGCCGACGATGACTGTTGGCCACCTCTTGTTCGCGGCGGGGACAACCGCATACATCTTCGTTGGCATAATGTTGGAAGAGCGCGATTTGATCGATCTCTTCGGCGACGAGTACCAACGCTATAAGGACCGTGTGTCGATGCTGGTGCCTTGGCGCGCAACCCAGCCACAAAATACAAAGCCGACGTAGATGAATCCCTGCAGCGCTATAGCTTCTTTCTTGAGCTTATTTCTCGCGCCACTTGAAGCCGATGCGAAGTCATTTCAGTAGCAATTACCGGTTAAAAAAATAGAGAAAATCCATGAATCCGAACAAAGAACTTTGGGAAAAGGGCGATTTTACGCGCATTGCGGAGAGCATGAGAGAAAGTGGTGATGCGCTCGTCAGCGGACTTGGAAGCATAAAGGGTCTGAAAATTCTCGATTTGGGATGCGGCGACGGAACGACCGCATTACCGGAGGCGAAACTCGGAGCAGACGTATTGGGCATTGATATAGCGAGGAACTTAGTCGAGGCAGGCAACAAGCGCGCAGAAGAGGAAGGCCTTACCAACTGCAAGTTCCAGGAAGGCGACGCGTCGGACTTGCATCAACTGGAAAGCGATACTTTCGATCTCGTCATCAGCATCTTTGGAGCTATGTTTGCTCCAAGACCGTTTTATGTGGCCAAGGAGATGGTGCGAGTTACCCGAACAGGAGGTAGGATCATTATGGGGAATTGGATTCCAAATGATCCGACATTGGTTGCGCAAATATTGAAAATTAGCTCTTCGTACTCGCCACCGCCGCCGGAAGGCTTTATTAGCCCAATGACGTGGGGAATCGAGGATAACGTAGTCGAGCGATTTGCCGCCGCAAACGTTTCAAAAGAGAAGATATCATTCGCCCGAGGCGCCTACAATTTCAACTTTCCCAGCCCGCCATCAGAACTAGCTGATGCATTCAGAAAATATTATGGGCCAACCATGCACGCGTTCGATGCAGCAGAAATGAACGGTCGTGCAGACGATCTGCGGAAGGAGCTAGAGTCTTTGTTCAACACGCAGAACAGAAGCCTAAGCGAGATGGCGACCTCCATTTCTGCAACCTTCTTGCGCGTCACAGTTGATCTCAATTGATCTATAAGCGCGCCGATAAAGCCGTTCGAGTTCGGTATGCTACTACGTCGAAATGTCCGCTTTGGGCCTTGATCGTGTAAAAACGCACGATAAAGGTTCTATAGGACGCTAGCCGGCCACCTTGACCAGCGCCGCCTCGAGCTCACGATCGAGATATCGCGCCACTTCGCTGATCGTCTCGTTCTCGAACTGCCCGAAAAGTGACGATGGCCTGTCATACTCGAATACTACATCTCCCGCTTCGGTCTCAAGAAGTGCGACGCGGAGGGGGGCGTAGAGCGCTGCACCTAGATTGTGACGCGTCATCTTAGAAGCGGTAATTGGATTTCCAATCTCGTATTGCACAGCGTTCCGCTTCCGGCCCGCGATCTCCAGTAGCTCCCCATGGTCGCGAGAAAGGAACATAAAGAGCCTAGGGCCGTGCTCCTCAATCTCTTTAATGCGTTCTTGATCACCATTGCTCAGTAGAACCTTGATGTGCTCGTCGAGCTTCGGGAGATCGGCCTCGATGGTGGCACGCACCTCGGCAAACGCTCGTCTGCAAGTGATCCGTACGTGTTCGACTGGGATCTGCGTGGACGATACTTTGACAGCAGGCATGGCTTTCTCCTTTGGATAGCCTTGAACATGACAGTGCGTGTCACGTCGACTCAGCGGGGGGCGTCTAGATCGCGACTATGTTCGGACCCCGAAGCCGAGCACTGGCGGATGTTCGCAAGACCGAGGCGACGATCGAGAGACGCCGCCTCGATCGGGCTCATCAGCGGAGGAAATCCAGAGCCTGCTGAACGAAAACGGGGTAATACTGAAAAATGCCGCCATGGCTGGCATCCGGGAAAATGCTCAGCTGTGCATTGGGGAGGCGGCGGGCAAGCTCGAACGAGTTAATAGTCGGCGCCATCACGTCATCGTCGCCGTTGGCAACGAGAACGGGATGATGAATCTCGCTAAGCTTGGAAGGATTTCCCTGCCCCCACGCATGAATGGCGGTGAGCTGTGCACCGATGGTCTCGTTGCTGATGCTAGCATCCCGATCTGCCGTACGCTCATTCAGGCGAGCGAGGAAGGCATCAGCCGCGGCTTGGCCGTTGCTAGTTTGAGAGAAGAACAGGAAATGCTTTGGATGCTTTCCTGAGGCGCCTGCCTTAGCGACCGCGTCTTGTAGAACTGCGCTCATGTTCGAGATCCCTTCGCCGCCTGCGGGACCAGAACCGGCGATGATGATCTTGCGGACGAGGTCGGGCTCCTCCTGTGCGATCACCTGCGCGATGAAACCTCCCAGCGAGAAACCCAACAAGTCGACCTTGCTCAAACCCAGCGCACGGATGAACGCGACCGCATCGCTGGCCATCGCTTCGACGGAAGCGGGCGTCGAACCGCCGGACGCGCCAACGCCCCGGTTGTCGAATGCGATCACGTGGTGTTCAGCCGCCAGGCCGTCTACGACCCTCGGGTCCCAGTCATCGAGAACTGCGGTCAAATGATGAAGCAGAACGACAGGCACCCCGCCCTTTTTCCCAAGCTCCCGGTAGACGAACGGGGTTCCGCCAACATCGATCGATTGGCTCGGGACATTAACGAAAGACATTTCTTCATTCCTCTCGGTTGGACGGCAGCAGCATCAAAGGCGAATGGAGGAGTCCCGGCGCAAATGCGCCGGGAGTCTAACGTCACTTCGCAAGCGTCGCCTTTTCGATGACCGCAGCGACTTCGTCCGCATGAACAACGAGCGAGGCGTGGCTGCCAGAGACATCCGTGACGTGGGCACGCATTCGGTCGGCGAACATCTTCTGCACCTCGGGCGCAATAACTTTGTCCTTGGTGGTGATCACATAGAACGTTGGCTTGTCGCGCCAAGCTGCCGTATCGACGGGAGCCTCGAAGGCCACGTGATTCAGTGGGAGCTGGTGGTTGGCCAAGGATTCTGCAATTTGGGGAGGCAGGTCGGCTGCAACCGCCGATGGAAATACTTTGGGGTCGATGTAGAGGTTGCCTTTGTCGTCCGGATGAATTGCGGCCGTGCCTTCGGTAGCGGGGCCGCTGTCGGACAGAGTCTTCAAGGACTGTCCCACATCGGGTGCGAATGCGGACACATAAACAAGCGCCGACACTTTGGGATCATTGCCCGCTTGTGTGATGACGACGCCACCCCAGGAATGACCGACAAGGACAGTCTTGCCGTCCTGCTTTGCGAGCGCCTGTTTGGTAGCATCGACGTCTGCAGCGAGGGATGTGAGCGGATTTTCAACGAGGGTTACGTTGTAGCCCTTTTTCGAGAGGATATCCGCAACCGGCTTCCAGCTCGTTTGATCAACGAAAGCGCCATGGACCAACACAATGCTGTGAGCCGCCCCTTTGGGTAGCTCAGCCGCTTGGGCAGAGGTCACGATTGCTGCTGCACCGGCCGAGAGAATGGAGGCGGCGGACAGCAGAAGATTTCGCATCGAATGTTCCTTTGGGAAAGTCGGACAGCCCAGGTCCATTGAGTGGGTGGGCGTTTCCAGCAGGAACGCGGTTCTTCTATCACCGATTTCGGGATGATCGGTGCACGTCGCTTCAGCCTGCGCGACATCATTTAGGATGGGGGCATTTCGGACGATAGGCGTCTTCCGTCCGAATATTGTGTCGGATCGTGCGGTGGCTTAGAGTGGCAGGTATGGATGTGCTCGCTGACGTTCTTGATCGTGTTCGCTTCGGGGGAACGTTGCTTTTCCACTTTGAGCTCGGGCATCCCTGGAGCTTGGCACTCCCAAAGCGCCCCTACGCTCTGTTCCATTACCTCAGTAAAGGCGCCGCCACTCTGGCTCTCGAACAGGGAGAAGATTTGAATATGAGCGCCGGCGACTTCGTCGTCATTACCAGCGGCGAACAACATCTGCTTTATTCTGATCGGTTGACCAAGCCGTTCCCGCTCATGGACCTCGAACGACCGTCCGGACGTCTCGGGGTCGTGCAACACGGCGGCAATTCGGAGCCGACAGCGACAATGATCTGCGGCAATTTCACGGTATCGCAGCCCTTACGCAGCAGCGTTCTTGAGTTCCTTCCTCCCGTGCTTTTGCTGCGACCGCCAACCAACGGCGAGGGACTCGATGCGATTCTGAAGCGCATGGTCTCCGAGTCGGCGCTAGCGCGACCGGGCCAGGACATTGCGCTCTCGCGATTGACGGAGGTGCTTTTTGTCGAAGTGTTGCGAAGCTGGATTACATCGCTCCGTCCGGGAGAAGGTGGATGGCTCGGAGCGATGGGTGATCCGCATATCGGACCTGCGCTGCAGTTGATTCACGAACGACCGGAGAGGCCTTGGACACTTCAAGAACTAGGCAATGGGGTGGGCCTTGGTCGCTCGGCATTCTCGGCGCGCTTCACAAAGCTTGTTGGCCAGCCGATGCAGCGTTATCTGATCGCGCGTCGGATGGCGGAGGCTGCATTTCTGCTCCAATCAAGCGATGAGGCTATCGCGAGAATCGCGAGTCGAGTTGGCTACGAAACGAGCGCCGCATTCTCGAAGCTGTTCCATCGGCACTACGGCTTGTCGCCCGGCCGCTACCGCGCAACGCAGCGTAACACCGACAGCGAAAGCTAAAAGGGAGGACCGGCGGCTTTAAACCGCTACCGCGCTCGTTCCACTTCCCTCCAGCACGATGTCAGCTATCTCCGCTTTTTAAACGTCCGCTCTAGTCCGCTCGTATACAAAAGCCGACATCGGTTTGACGTTCGGCGAGGTCAGCATCCGCGTCACTAGAAAGTCTGCTTTCGCGGGCAAAGCGGAAGCGGTCCTTTCCACCCTGACGCCCTAGCGTCAATCAACAAACGACTTTATCGTGCACGCGCTTGGCGACCCCGGAACATTTCACATAATGAACGATAAGAACCTCGAAGACGCATTTCGCCGAATTTGTGCCTCCGAGGCTCCGCTGAGCGAGCGACTGAATGCGTTTTCACAAGCGGTTCACCGCTTCTCGCTTCCCTTTGCAAACGTCTATGACGCCCTTGTGGAGCGAATTCGTTCGGGAGGGGCTGGCCAGAGCGCCCCAAATATCGGCGAGCAGATGCCTCCATTTTTGTTGCCCGATGGCCGGAACAGGCTTGTCACGCTCGACGACATCGTGCGCGACGGTCCTGCCGTCATCAGTTTCAACCGCGGGCACTGGTGCGAATATTGCCTCATCGAACTTACCGCATTTCGCGAAGCGCTGAAAGAGTTCGCTCTGCACGGCGCGCGCGTTGTATCGATCATGCCGGAATCGCAAGCCCACATATCGGAAATGGATCATCACGATGTATTCACCATCGTCTCCGACATCGACAACGGCTACGCGCTCGAACTCGGCCTCGCGATCTGGCTCGGCGACGATGCGCGCCGGCTCTATCTCGAGCACGGCCTGGAGCTTCAGAAATATAGCGGTAACGACACTTGGTTTCTGCCGATACCGGCGACCTTCGTCGTTGATAAAGACGGCCGTATTATCGATCGGTACGTTGATCCCGATTTTCGTAACCGCATGGAAATAGCCGATATCTTGTCGGCCCTGCGCCGAGCCGCCGAGTAAGCGAGTACGGCTCATCGCGAATTTTCGCCTCGTGCTCTACGCCCTGGCGCGGATATGGCTTGCGAAGGCAGCGCATCGCGCGTCATCATCTCCTCGATCGAAATGGAATCCTCCGGCTCGTGCAGGAAGACGCCTTCAATCGGGTCGACCTTGCGCTGCCACGGCGCCTGTTCGATCGTGCGCATTGTTTGATCATACCCCGCCTGCCAGCGCTTTTTGATACCGGAGGGGGTGAAGTCGACATCCTTCGTATGGTCTTCATTCTCGTGGCCGGACCACAAAAGGCGCACGAAATGCATGCGCGTCAGGCAGCCGTAGCCCGTCAACTCGCGCACATCTTCTCGCGTTCGCAGCTCTTCCGGAATGTATTGAGCGAGTTCTTTGATGATGTGTCGAAGGCGGTGGATCTGCGCCTGTCGCGTTATGTGGGTCGCCACGCGGCTTGAGTATTGGATGTTCTTTTGCCGATGCAGGACGTCCCAGATCGTCTCGGGCTCTGGACCGACCGGATTCCACATGTGCACGGCGAAAACGAGAGAGTTCTTGCGTGGTTGATCATCGAAGATGGTCTCGGCGGGCGTGTTCGACAGAATGCCGCCGTCCCAATAGAGTTCGCCGTCGATGCGCACTGCCGGAAACGCCGGCGGCAAAGCGCCCGACGCCATGATGTGCTTCGCCGCAATCTCGGTCTCGAGACTGTCGAAGTAGCGCATCTGACTGGTGCGCACCTGCGCAGCGCCGACCGTCAAGCGCGGCCTATTGCGACGGATGAGGCTGAAATCCACAAGCTCGTTCAGCGTCGATTCCAGTTCCGACGTCGAGTAGAAACCCGCCTTCTCGGCCCCGAGTTGAACGTACGGTCCGAAGAAGGCCATTGGGTTCGGCTTGTAGAAGCCCGAGATTCCGCTCGTCAGCGCCTGCCAATAGGAAAGCCCTGATGCGAGTTGCGGCCAGAGCATTAATGCGTCCCAGGCCGCGCGCTGCGTCATACGTCCCCAGAACTCCTGCAGCGCCGCGAGCCGGTTGTCTGGCTCGTTGCCGACGATGAGCGCCGCGTTGATGGCGCCGATCGACGTACCGATCACCCAATCCGGCTCAATGCCTGCCTCGTGAAGGGCGTGGTAGACGCCGGACTGATAAGCGCCGAGCGCGCCCCCGCCCTGGAGGACGAGTACAATTTGGCCGTACCCAGCCGTCCGATTGTCGGGCCGTGCGCGGGATTCCGCGTTCGCTTTGATTTTCGGTACTAGCGTCATGACTCCTCCTCGGACCGCAAACAGCGGATCATTGTTTCGAAGCGACGCTTGATGTGATTGATGCGATGACGTCGGACGCCATCCTGAATTGCGCTTCACGGTCGGTGATGCCGTGCCGCTTAGCAATCCACCCGAAATCCGTATACACGGCCCAAACCCGACCGTCGGCGTCTTGCCGAACGAGAAGGCGCACCGGCCAGTCGAGCCCGGAATCCGGATTGGAAGTCAGAAACTGAATGCCGAGTGGTGGATTGCCGAAGATCAGCAAAGTCGACGGGTTAAGCTTGATGCCTGCGGACGCACCGAGTTGAGTTTGATCGACCGCTAGAAAGAACTTAATGCCCTTCTTCGCAATGTCGGCCTCGATCCGTGTGATCGTTTCGTCAAAGCCGTAGGCGCTCTTCACCTTGACCACGCCGTCTTCGCTCGTTGTGGCATAGGCTGAGGTCGATGTATTCGCGAGCGGTATTGCAAAAGCGGTGACCGTCGCGATGAGCAACGCGCTGAGCAGCGTTGATGGCTTGAACGTCATGGTTGTCTCCTCATTGATTGAACCAACGAGACCTGTGGTTCGGATATCGCCACAATGACGAGGTGCTGCTCTTTCCGGAAATATAGATTGGCTTCGAAGTCGATAGTCGTCGCCTATTGAGAGAATTTGGCGCGCTGGAAGGCGGGAAGGCCGTCAAGGCAATCTAAATGTTCGTGACATAGCGCGGAGCTATGAATTCAAGCGCCAAACGGCATTTCAGTCCGGGCCCGCCTCCCAATAGGTTCTCGCCAACCCCGCTCACGGAAGAGTGGCGGTCAATGACAAAGCAACAAGGAGAACCCCCAATGAAACTCATTTCCGCATCTGCACTCATCGCGCTTTTCGCGGTTTTCGCGTCGCCTGTTTATGCGGCTGAAGACTGCGACGGTGGCTTCAAGACCCATATGGGTAAAATGTCGATCTATATCGATAAAATGTCCGGTTACGAGCTTGCCGACGCCGTACGCAAGTCGCTTGACGCTTACAATTCCTGCAAGGCCGGAGACGGTTTCTCTCCGCATGGCGTATGGGACCAAATCGAAGCTGACATGGCGGCCAAGCACGGGAAGTAACAGCGTTCACAACGTTCCATGTGCTACAGCCTCGTGGGCATGGCGCCTGCGAGGTTTTTTTTAGAACCGGCGTGCCTACTCGCGCTGACGATTCCGCGGAGTCCGCCCTATGCCTTCGATCCGCAGACACCGATTGACCGCACCTTTGGCATTAACGGCAGCGAGCCTGTTTCTACTCGCTAGATTTGCCGCCGGGGAGCCCGGCCAATCAACGGTAGAATCCGTCTTATCGAACCTTCCGGTTACCGATAGCCCGGCCTACGCCGCGATCTATAACGCGGCCGGGCATCCGCATCGCGATATCCTCGACATGACAAAGGCCGAGGTCTGGGCAATTCCGGGCGATAAATGGGGTGCCGTCACGGCGGCCGCCGCGAACGCAGGCGTCAAGCTTACAAAGCTCGATGAGGGGTGGAATCAGGTGATGACGCCGATGGCGAAAACCGGTGCGATGACCTCGGCGCAGACCTCGATAATGCATGAGGAGATGGACTCCAAGGCCGCCGTTACGATCAGCATGATGGCGCTCCGCTCGCCGAGCGTCGAGGAATACGCGCTGACCAAAGGTATGCACGATACCGATCCGACCGCGCCGCGGCCGAAGCTTCTCCTCCCTCTTGCGGAGGGTAAAACAGTAACCGCCGTGCGGATAGGCGTCGCGCCGGTCGCCGGCGGTTATGCTTGGCACGGGGCTGTCGAGGAAACGGGCGAACCCGTGACACTCCTCTGGTGGCCGTCCGGCAAGATGTCGGGTTCCGTCACCTCCAAAGGTCACGTCTATGCGGTGCACGACCTCGGCAACGGCTTGCATACTGTCATCGAAATGAACCCCGCGATGATGCCGCCAGAGCATGCCCCCATGGGTTTCGACATGATGAAGAAGATGCATCTGAAGGAAGATCCGCTCGTCGTGCACGGTGATGCAAGCACGCTCATGGGCGACCCGCAGAAGCTTCAACCAGCGCAGGGCAAGCCGGACCGCCTCGACCGGTCGCGTACGCGCAACCAGGAGGACGCGGCGCCTGCCAAGACCACTGTCATAGGCCCCGGCCCAATGGATATCACGCACACTCCCCTGCCCGCGGATGAGACGCGCGAACAGGCAACCATTCGGCTTATCATCGCCTATACGAAGGCTGCCGCCGCGCACTACAACGACATCGAGACCGACCTCATCCCACTTGCCATCGAGGATGCCAACGAGTCGTTCCGCAACAGCGGCATCACCAATGTGAAACTGGAGCTCGCTTACGCGTATGAGACGAACTATGTCGAGAGCGGCACGCACTTCGATCATGTCTTCCGATTCGCCGACAAGGGCGACGGCTACATGGACGAGGTGCACGAGTTGCGCGACAAATACCAAGCCGATGTCGGAATCCTGATTGTGAATGACCCGAACGGCTGCGGTCTCTCAGCTGAGGTCCACGCCCGACCCGATCGGGCGTTTGCTGTCGTCCATCACGACTGCGCGGCGAACATGTATTCGATGGCACACGAAATCGGCCATCTGATCGGTGCTCGCCACGATGAGGCGCTCGATGATGAGAAGCGGCCGTTCGCCTTCGGTCACGGCTTTGTCTATGGCAAATCCTGGCGCACAATGATGAGCTACAAGGACAGTTGCGATGGCTGTCCGCGTGTGCCTGTCTGGTCGAGCCCAATGGTCAAGGTTCGGGGCGTCCCTGCCGGGAACGCCGCGAGCGACGACAATGCTCGGGTGATTGCCGAGAACGCCGCGCGCGTGGCAAGATTCAGGTTCGCATCCGGGCCGCGCTGACGTTGAGATACTGAGTCAGCCAGGCAGCGGCAGCCAGCGATACTCCGATTCCGGCGACGCATGCCGTCCATCCGAAGCGATCGAAAATTTGACCAAGCACGGCACTCCCGACAAGGCCGCCGGCGAAATAGCTTGCCAAATAGATTCCACTCGCCGACGCACGGTTAGACTTCGCTGCGCGGCTGACAAAGCCCGTCGCAAGCGCCTGGGCGAAGAATGTGCCGACGGCGACGAGGATCATGCCTGCAAGAACGGCCGGCAGCGATGGGACAACAAGAAACGGCAGACCTGCGGCGGCGACGACGAGGCCGCCCCAGAGAGCCCGCTTATGGCCGATCTTGCGAGCGACCGAGCCCGCTAGCGGCGTCGTCACAATCGAAGGAAGGAAAACGAAATAGATGAAACCGAGCGTCATCATGCCGACGGCAAGCGGCGGCGCGACGAGAATAAAGTTCACGTAAGTGAACGTGCCGATGAACGCGAAGAGGATGCAGAACCCGATGCCGAAAACCGCGCGCATCTCCGTTTCCTTAATGTGAATCCACCAGGGGTCGGGATGTACCTCGGCTGAGATCGCGGACTTTTTTGGCATCGGCACTTGCCTAACAGTCGTATAGACCAGCGCAGCACCAGCTATGTTGAGCCCGGCAAAGACGACGAAGTTTGCGGCCAACCCAGCGTGATCGACAACCGCAGCCGCGATGAAGCGTCCGACGAGATTGCTGGCGACATTTCCTGTGATGTAGGCGGCGAACGCACCGGCCGATTGTTCGGCTGTAAAGCTTTCGCCGAGATGGGCGAGCGTCAGCCCGAATGCCGACGCCATACAGAGACCCTGCGCCACGCGCAATGATGCAAATATCGCAAGGTTGGGCGCATAGGCCAGCAGCAACGTAGGAATCGACAATACGAGCAGGCTGGCAAGAATTCCGGTCCGCCGGTCGATATGCTGACTTAAAAGTGCGATTGACAGTCCGCCAATAGCCATACCCAGCGTGGAGGCATTCACGGCAAGCCCCATCGCGGCGGGACTGACATCATAATGAGCGGCAAGTGTCGGCAGAAGTGCTTGCGTCGCAAACAAGTCGACCACGGTCAAAAATGCTGTCAGCATGATGATGAGCAATTTAAACATGGGAACCACTGTGACTGCCGGCATCAATGCCATCTCCAGTTCTTTGCGCGTGAGGCTCATCGGCATAGGCGGCTTCCTTCCATTCGTTTGCGTTTGATCCGCGCGGGTCCCGCTGCGTTGTCTCGGTCATCCCGGCCGTAACGCAGAGCCGGGATGACAAACTGAAGAACGACGGCCTTACATGTTGTGGTCGTGCACGTCGGTCGCGATGTCGGCCGAGATCAGCACGACTGGCTTGCTCGACGAGTTCTTCCACCAATGCGACAGGTGGCTTTCGATCGAAAGATCGCCGGCCTTGTGGACGATCGGAACGGAGCATGTGTTCGCGTATTCCGTGATCGTGCCGGAGACGATGTAAATCAGAGCCGGCCGATCATCGTGGCTATGCCACGCGACTTCCCCGCCCGGTGCGATCTCAAGCCGGCGCATGCGGAGGTGATGATCCGCGAGCGCGATCTTTTCCTTTGATAGATCGATTTGACCAAGAAGCTTTTCGGTGACGCCCTTGTGCGCAGTCGCGCCGGGCTTCTGGCCATCGCTCGCCACAACTTTATCGGCCGGGCATTCGCCGGCGCTTGCTGCGGTAATGCCGACAACCATAGTGCCGGCAAGAGCGCCAGCAATCAATATCGCGATCCAGGACTTGCTGAAGGATGATGTCATCGTGTGTCACTCCGAATTGGGTTTCATTTGTCAAGCGCGGGGGCGCTTTCCGAGAGACACAATGGGGAGTTCGGTGGTCTTCTTTGAAATATCGATTGCGTTTCTGTTTGATAGCGCGGGGCTATTGCACGGTATGTAACGAACAAAGAAGTGCACCAGCCCAGGGCGCCGACGCACCATTGCACCGCTGCTCTGACTATTATCGTGCGGTCCACCCGCCTTCGACCGGGAGTGCAGCGCCGGTGATCGACTTGGCGCCATCCTGACAAAGGAAGACTGCCAAATCACCGAGTTCTTCCGTCGTGACGAATTTGCGTGTCGGCTGTGCGTGCAGGAGGACGTCGCGCACAACTTGCGCTTCCGTCAGCATGCGCGCTTTTGCGGTCTCGGGGATTTGCTTTTCTACGAGAGGCGTAAGTACGTAGCCGGGGCAGACTGCATTTGCCGTGATGCCGTATTCAGCAACCTCAAGCGCGACAGTTTTGGTAAGCCCAAGAATTCCATGTTTGGCCGCCACATAAGCGGACTTGTACGGCGATGCGACTAACGCATGGGCGGACGCGATGTTGATGATCCGGCCCCATCCACGCGCCTTCATCTCCGGAACGACCGCCCGAATTGTGTGAAACGCCGCCGATAAATCAATGGCGATGATCGCGTTCCACTTCGACACGGGAAACGTCTCTATTGCCTCGACGTGCTGGATTCCGGCGTTGTTGACGAGAATATCTATATGGCCGAACGCCGTTCTGGCTTCTTCGATCATATCCGCGATCTCACTTTCCTTCGACATATCGGCGCCGGAAAATGCCGTTTTTATTCTGTTGTCGTCCTCCAGGGCTTTGCGAAGGCGATCAAAGTCGGACGACGATCCAAAGCCGTTGAACATAACATTTACGCCGGCTTCTGTGAGCGCGCGGGCGATGCCAAGACCTATTCCGCTCGTCGAACCCGTGACGATTGCAGATTTTCCTCGCAGGTTACGGTTAAGCTTTGACCTTTCCAGCGTTGCGTCGGTGGCTTGCATAGTCGGCTCCATTCTGGGTGTCGCAAAAAAGGAGGGACCCGGCCGGTACAGGGGAGGCGTCGCCGGGTCCCGATAGCAGACGCCTAGGGATGCGTAACGGCTGTCTGCGAACCTCGATTTCGGCTTGAGCCGGCGCGGAGGAAGCGACTTTGGCTAAGCGCCTAATTTCTTGGCTTTTGTCCGCATTCAAACTATCTGTGCTGGCGCTAGATCAGAAATATCGTTTGAGCTAAGTTTCGATACCTTCTGACTATCGGCACTTTTGAACGTCGTTACCCGGACGATATCCGCCCGACCCAGAGTTTCGGACTATTCCCGATGGAAATGCATCAGGTTCGATACTTCCTGGCCGTGGCGCGGGAGCTCAATTTCACGCGCGCGGCGGAAAGCTGCAATGTTGCTCAGCCTTCTTTGACACGAGCGATCAAGCAGCTTGAGGACGAGTTTGGCGGCGAGCTTTTCAGGCGCGAACGCAATCTTTCGCATCTGACAGAGCTTGGACACCGTATGCTGCCGATGCTCCAACAGTGCTACGATAGCGCTTTGACCGCGAAATCTTTGGCAAAATCGATGAAGAGCGGCGCCGTCGCTCCGCTTGCGATCGCATTGTCGGTGACCGTCAATATTATGTTACTTATCTCGTTTTTGTCGGAACTTATACGAGCGTTCCCAGGCCTTGAACTTCGCTTCTATCGCGGCACCAACAGCGAAGTTGCGGAACTCTTGAAAAAAGGGGAAGTGGAGGTTGGCGTGGCCGGGCCGATCGATGGGACCTGGGAGCGGCTTGATTCCTGGCCATTGTTCACTGAACCCTACAGACTGGTGGTTGCAGACAGTCACCGGCTGGCTTCCGCTCCCGGTGTCGTTTCTCCTTGCGAGCTTGCAAGCGAACGTCTGCTCTGCCGCAGCAACTGCGAGAACTTGAAGGAAATTCTGCAATTTCTCGACGAGCGATGCGCTCGCCCCAAGACAAAGCACGACGTTTCGACAGAGCAGGATCTGACAACACTTCTCGAAAGCAATTTCGGTATTGGCATTGCACCCCGAAGCTCGGTGCTCAGCATGAAATCCAAACAGCTGGACCTTGACGGTCTGATGATCGAGAGAACCGTCTATGTCTATGGTGTTGCTGGGAGACAGCGCTCCACGGCGGCGAGCACACTCATCAAAATGCTTCGGGCGGCCGACTGGAGGGTCGTCGAAGAGCAATTGTTTCTCGCAAGCGGCGGCGCCCCTGCGGCGGCGGTCAATTCGCCAGCGACCTGAGCTCATTCAGAATTGAGATCGTGTCCATGCGCTTTCGGTAATCGGGATCGACGAAGCGGGCCTTGACCAGCCCGTCGCGGTCGACGATGAAAGTCGCCGGGATCGGCAGACTCCAATTTGTGTTGCCTTGATAGGGCGAGAAATCCCAACCGGCTTCCGTCATCGCGTGCCGCTTTTCATCATTGACCAAGAAGGCAAGGTTCAGCATCAACGCGTAGCCGTTATCCATGTCGGAAAGGATCGGGAACTTCGCTCCGCCCTCCAATCGGAGCTGAGCATTGAACCGCTCCATTTCCGGCGTGATGGCGACAAGCTGTGCACCGAGGCGGCGCACGTCGTCATGAATCGCCGCGAGCCCTCCTGCGTTGATGCGGCAGTAAGGGCACCAATGTCCGCGATGAAAGGCGATCACTGCTGGCCCGGATTCGATCAATTCGCCAAGACTATGGAGCCGGCCCGTTTGGTCCGGCATCACAAAATCCGGCATGGGTTCGCCGGGTTTTGGCGCGTTCTCGCCGAGACCGGTAGCCCTAAGCTGCGCGACCATACGGTCTACGATGTCCGCAAAATCAGGACTTAGATTGCGGACGTCATTCGCGAATGCTTGGAGCCGCAAGGGCAGCGGCGCATCCATGGTCTGACAACGCGTCGTGCATTCCTGGAGGGCGTCCGATAGCGACTTTGAGGCCATTCAGGCATTCTCCGCGGATAATGTGCCCTGTCGTTGCGCCACACACATCCGCGCGAAAAACTTAGTCTGAATCGTTCCGGCTCTCAACCGCGGATCAGACCTCGCTCCTCGGGAGAGCCGCGATTATATCATCAATTTCCATGCGCTTTCTGAAATCCGGATCGACAAATCGCGCTCTGATTTGGGAATTCTGTCCGACGACAAATGTGGCAGGGACCGGCAAAAACCATCCGTCGTTGCCGTGGAAGGCATCGAGGTGATAGCCGCGCCCTTTCATCATTTTCTTCAAGCTTTCTCCGACCCACATCACCAAGCCGAGCGAAAGGGCATAACCGCTATCGATATCGGTCAGGATTAGGACGGCATCGTGCGTCAGCGTTCTGACGCCGTCCATGAATTCCTGCTGGTCCGGCATGATTGAAACAACCTGTGCCCCCGCTCTTTCGATCTCCAGATGATAGTCGGAGATGGTCTTAAGCTCGATTTTGCAGAAGGGACACCAGTGACCACGATTGAAGCTTAGCACCACCGATCCCTTCGCGGTCAGATCATCGAGGCTCACGAGCGTTCCTGACCGGGATGGAAGGATAAACGGCGGCATCACCTCGCCAACGGAAGGTGCGACCCTTCCGACCTCCCCGGTGTAGAGGCGCGTCACGAGATCGTCATAGGCCTCGGCGAAGGGAAAGTTCAGCTCGCGGAGTTTACCGGCATAAGCTGCCAGCCGTGCATTCAAGGGCGCGTCCATCATGCAGATGTCGGCAAAGGCATCGGCGAGGGTCTGAGTTCGGGTCAAATGCGCGATCCGGATGTTTAGATGACCAGCTTCGGTCCGCAGCGGAGTTCTCCTTCGCGGCCGATAAAGCGTACGAGATCCCCCCAAAACGCCCGCAATGAGCGATGAGGCCAAATTTCAATAATGCTATAGTGCCTCGCGCCTCGCAAAAGCTGAAATGCCATTGGTGTTCGGATTCGATAGCGAGATGCTATGGCAGACGGCCGAAATGACTGCTCCTGGGGGGCGCGGACATCGACAGAGATGGTGCGCATCGCCCTCGAGATGAAGCTGATTTGATGCTGATCGCAGCGGTCGACAGCTGGACATCCGCCCGGGAATAAATTCCTGAAATCTATTCCAATTTATCACCTTAATACGGGAAATAGTCCTCTGATAGCGTGCTCCATGTGGCGCGCTTCGGGAAATGATCTCGATAATTTAAGAACTGACTTCCAAACGGGGAAGCAATTCGCGCGGCCCATAGAGGAGATTTTCGATATGAAATTTAGACTCTTGAGCGTCGCGGCTTTGCTGGCGGTCGCCGGTTTTGCGTTCTTTCATCCCGCAAAACCGGTGTTGGCGGCTTCGGCCTCGCTGACAGCGCTCGACCCCGACAACGACGGAACCGCCGATATTGCGGAAGCGAAAGCCGCGGCGGCAAAGGTTTTCACCAAGCTCGATCCGGATAAGGACGGAACGCTCGACGCCAAGGAGCTTTCGGGCCGCGTCGACGAGGCTGGTCTCAAGGCGGCGGACCCCGATAACGACGGTACGCTTGATGCGAAAGAGTACGAGACGATCGTCGAGGCCCGCTTCAAGGCCGCCGACCCCGACAACGACGGTACGCTCGATGACGCTGAACTCGCGACGGATGCGGGGAAATCTTTCCTGCTAGTCGTCGAGTAAAATTCCTTGGCTGCCTGGCCGTATGCAAGTCGCGGCCGGGCAGCCCTTTCATCTGTGTGCTTGCCCGGGATTTCGCGACGCATGTGACCTCATCGCCATTGAGGTCTGCCGACTCTTCCTTCACGCTAAAAGAAATTGAGAAAAAGGGTCGGAGGCGCGCTCGGGGTTTGGGTTCACGCAGGTTGTGAACCGTTTAGCCTTTGGAGACGTTCGATGCCTTTCATCAGCCTTCCTCGAATAGCTCTTCTTCTTACGTCCGTTGCGCTTTGCTCATCGGCGCCCGCGCGCTCCGATGATCCGGTCAGGGTGTCGGGATACTTCTGTGGCGCCAAGCATGAGCAGGTTGCGTTTCTGCAGCGTGAGGCGGAAGGCGATGCCGAAGAGATCGCGGCGAACGTCGTCAACAAGGTCGTTGGAAAGCAGACGTGTGCTTACTTTCTCCCCGCAAACGCCATCCCGGTGAAAGACGAAACCGTTCTGAGCAACGGGCTCGTCTACAAGGTTCAGAGCTTCATCTTCCTGCCGGAGAAAGTCGAGCGCTGGACGGGCACGTATTTCGGTTCGATGCAGTCGACCAGGACTTTCAGCGAACTATAACGATCGTCGGCTTCGCTTGATTACAGATCGCGCTTCTGCGGGTCGTCGGGTAGTTTGCCGTCGGGAAGGCACGGCCTTGCAGATGCCTTGCATCTGAATGTTCCGGATGGGCCGGGATCGCAGCTGAGGGATTTGTCCTTCGCCCGGTCCCAGACCTGGTAGCCTTCGCCAAGTGCGCCCGCACGAGATGACCACCACGTCGTTGCGGCGGTTTTGGCCTCGGCCTCGGTTGTGCCAGTCGCGATGCCGCTTTTGACGGTTGCCGCGCAAAACGTATCGGCGCGACCGTCGCTCGTCGCGCTAAACATCCAGATCGCGGCCGCCACGATAGCGAAATTAGTGCGCCGTAGTGTCGACGAGAACCATGCGCGGGCCTTCTGGACATTTGATTTTTTTGATCTCGGTTTTGGTTTGGAGATCGAGGACCGAAACGCTCCCTGAAAACCAATTTGCGACATATGCTTTTCTCCCGTTTCTTAGCGCCGCGACGCCTTCGGGGTAACGCCCGACCTTGATTTCTCCGCGCGGCTCATGCGTCCGCGCGTCGAAGATCGAAACCGTTCCGCCGTGCTGGTTTGAAACCAATATCTCTGAATTATCGGGTGTGATGGTGACGCCGTAAGGCATCTTGCCGGTCGCGGGCGACGACACGATCCGCAACATGTCGGTATCGACGATGGAGAGTGTCGCGGCCTGAACATTGGCGACGACGAGTTGCTTGTCGTCGGGGCTCAACGACAGCGCAAACGGGGCGCGGCCGACGGCAATCTCAGTCAAAATCTTCAGACCCCTGGTGTCGATAACGGCGACAGTGTTCGACTCGCGATCGGCGACGTAGACGCGGGTTCCGTCGCGCGTCGCGACGAGATGCGCGGGCGAACGGCCGACTGAAAGCGTTGTCTCGATCACGCCTGTCGTCTCATTGACGATGGAAATCCGGTTCGCGCTCCAGTCGCTGATGAACAATCGGCCGGCGTTATCGGACGTGATGCCGAACGGCTGCCCTCCGATTTTCAACATCGACCGGACGACGCGGCGTTCGAGATCGACGACCGCGATCTCACCTGCGTCGGGAAGCGTCGCGAATGCCTTGCGAGACGCTGAGTCGATGGTGAAGGCGGCCGGTTTGCCGGTGATCGCGATCTTCGCCGCTATCTCGTCGGTGTCGGTGTCGATGACTGAGAGGATGCCGTCATCCTGACTGAGAACGTAAATATTCTGCAAGGAGGCCATTGCCATTGCGCTTCGCAACGCAATGACAATGGCGCTCAAGAGGACAGCGACGGGAAGACGTGTCCTCATTTACCTTCGACTTTTGCCTTGAGCCCCGCGAGGCCATCTTTGATGAAAGCCGTGGAGGCCTTCACCGCTGCTTCGTCATTCTTATCGTCGGTCGGCTCGTTTCCCGTATCGAAGCGATAGAGGCGAGAAATCCATTCCACCTCACTGCCGCCGGGGGCGGGTTGCACGGTGATCGCATCGGAATACGAACTGACGGGAAGCGCAGCCAAGTCCCCGTCTTGAAGTCGATAATCGATCTCCATCGCCTTATCGTCGATAACGTCGAGGCTATCGATGAGTTTACCGCCGGACTTGAGCCTCAGTGTCCGTGTTGTTTCGTTCCCGGTGCCTTCGACTTTGATGTTCGTGACGGCGGGATGCCAAGACCCGATGGATGCGAAATCCTTCACGACTTTCCAGACGTCAGCCGGAGGTGCTGCGATCGTAATCTTTTCGTCGACTTTTTGCGGCGTCGGGCCGTGCGCCCAGGCCGTGCCCGAGCAAGAGAGGATGGCGGCGAGGACGAGAAGCGGCCGTAACTTAATTGCCATAAACCAAGGCTCCTTTAGCGTGGGACGTGAAAGGGATTTTCGAAAGGCGCCGCATATTCAGAGCCGGCATCGTCTCGAACAGCGAAAGCGCGTAGAGCGTCAATAGCGAGACCAGCGCGAGAAGCGCCGGCACGTAAGCCATGTTTGTATCGATGGGTACGAGCCTCGGCTCGGTCGCGGCCAGAAGGCTCGGCGCCACGGAGCTGACGTTTTGAAGCCCGGCGTAGTGAAGCCCGGTGCGGCGCGCAAGATCTTCGAGGTGCGCGGTCTTGACCGAAGAAAGCTGCTCGTCACCGCTCGCGACCGCTGCACCGAAAGGCGCGTTGCGCGGATTATAGCCTTCGCGCGTTTCAGCATCCTTCGGCGCCGGGCCGATGCGATTGTCCTGCGGTACGTCGGTTTCGCCGTAGACCCCGACCTGTCGTCCTTCGTCATCGTACTTCGGGATCGGCGTTTTTTCGCTGCCGCCGACACCGACAATCAGTCCTTTGACGACTCCCGGCTTACCATCGAAGTCGGGAATGCCGCTGAAGGGAAGCGGCGGCGCTTCATGGCCGTCGGTCATGAAGATCAGATCGGATTTCAGGCTCGACGCGATGTCAATCGCGGAATAAAGCCCCTTTGCGATGTAGCTGTCACCCTCCCATGCCATTCGCCAGTCGAGTCCGGAAATGGCGCCTTCAAGGGCGTCGTAGTTATCGCAGATCTCGACGGGATCGAAGAGCAGGAAGGAAATGCGCTCGGTGAAAACACCAAGCCCGAGTCGAGATTCACACGGTACATCCTGCATGAGATTGGTGAGCGCGGTCTTGGCGGCTTCGAGGCGGTTCTGCGATCCGCGCGGGTTTCCCATGTCGCGCGTGTTCATGCTGCCCGTGATATCGACGACAGCAAGAACGTCGGCGATCCGCTGATTGCGTACGAGATGGAACCCGATAATCGCAGCAATCGCCAGACCTAGGGCTGCGAGGAGCAACGCCATTCTGCGGTCAAACGTGATACCGAGGGCGGTCATGGCAACCCCTTCGGGACGCCAGGCAGGTCAGTCCATAATTTCTTCGGTGCGTCGGGAGAGGTCGTCTCGGGATTGTCCGCTTGGGGAAGGTCGCGCACGACGCGCATGGCTACATCGATGTTGTGACGGGCATCCCAATTTTCGGGATCGAGGTGCAACGCGAGCCGGTATTCGGATTTCGCTAGATTGACTAGCGCGGCAGCGCTGTCGAGATCGCCTTTACGCACAGCTTCACCAGCCAAAAGCGTTCTGGCGTTCGCGATGTTATAGAGTGCTGCGCCACGCACATTGGCCGGCAAGCTCACTTCCGCGGTGCTGAGGGCAGCCTGTGCGTCATCGATATGATCGCGCCGGATGGATTCGTTGATCCGCGCGAGGATTTCCTGCGGGTCCGCCTGGCGGACGTCGATTGGGATGTCGTGACGTGAGACAAGTTCACGAATGTTGCGATTGGCGCGTTCGGTGCGGAAGAAATCGTCGGCGGCATAGCCAAACCACACGGCGCTTGCCGCGGCGAGAAGCCAAAGAATCCTCCGTCTCTGGTCCGCGAGAAGCGAGAACAGTTGCTCAATGTGCATGGGCGCCTCGCACTTCGGATCTAAGGGTCCGCGAGCAGAGCTTTGCAGCGAGCAGAAGCGCCAAAGCGAATGCCGCAATTGCATAAGCCCAGCGCGACATGTCGTATTGAGGGGTACGTTCGGTATAGATGATCGGCGTCTGTTCAAGTTTACCGATGTCGTCAATTGCGGCTTTTACCGCCTGCGCGTTCTCCGCCTCATAGGCATGATAGGGAACGCGCAAACTCTCAAAGAACTTGTTGAGGTGGCGTTCGGGAAGCGCTTGCGGCGTATCTTCGGCATCCGAAGGCGGCGTCGCGAACATGCTGTTCGAGCCCTCGGAGCGCAAATAGAGGAAATAGAGATGCACGGGGCGGCGCGCGAAATCCATTCTCAGACTTTCCTGTACGCGTCGTCCGATCACGGCCACGCCATCCGAGACGAGCACGATGGCGCGAGATCCGGGCAAAACGTCCTCGTCGATCATGCTCAATCCCATACCGAGACCGCGACCGACGTCGGTAAAGGCCAGCCCCGGGCGGTCGATGGCGTTGATGGCGTCAAGCACTATGCCCTTATGGTCGGTGATCGGGACGACAGGCATCGGCGCTGTCGAGAACGCCGCGACACCGAAGCGGTCGTGTGTGCGCTCGAGGATAAAATCTTTGAGGAGCCGCTTGGCCGCGGACGATTTCGATTCTTCAGCGCCGCTCGGCTGCCGGCCAGCGAACGTATCGTTCATGCTTGCCGAGCGATCGATCAGCAAAACGATGTGGGCTCCCTGGCCAAAGCGTTCGATCGTGCGTTCGCGAAACGCGATGCCGGAAAGTCCGAGGATCAGGCCCGCGGTCGCTATAACGCCCGCGATCCGCAAAGCCCAAGTGATGGCCTGCGAAAGACGGTCGGAGGGAAGCGACGCGAGCGATGGATATCCTTCCTGCTGCTGCGTCCCGAGAAAGAATGGCACGAGCATCAGCGGCAGCAGATACAAGCCAATCGGATTCGTAAAAATCATGCGGCCGCTCGTTCTTCTCGCGCGAGATCGCCGGCGAGCTTCCGGACGTTCTCGATCGGAAAATGCTCTTCGGCCGCTCTGCGGTCATCGGAGAAGAAATAGAGGCGGGAGCTATCGAAGAAGATTTTGAGCCGCGAGGAGAGTCCGGCGAATCGACGATGCTCCTCGGTGAACCGGGTAGCGTCCTCGGCAAAGAGGCGACGGCCGGCGGCTTCGTCGAAGGCGCGATGCAGGATCAAGAGCGCTTCGCGATACGTCGGATCTCCCATGCCATAGGACAGCAGATCCCGGATCTGACGGTCGGCTTGTGTGAACGGACGCCCCGTCCGCTTTTTGAACGGCCAGATCGCATAGTGCCAAAGCAGCAAGAGCCCGCAGATGAGAAGCGAGACGCCGGAAATTGCGAGCACACTTTCCTTTGGCGCCGTCGCCAGTTCGTGTGCGGGGGCGTCGGGCCGCAAAATGTCGGAAAGCTCTTTCGTCTTGTCCGGCATCAGGTCGGTCAGCACGAGGTTGCGGAGCGGCGCAATCGTTAGGGCAAGCGCAGGTATAGAGGCCGAATATTTCGCGGCCGGATCGGCGGGTTCGTCGGATGCGGTCGCGTCGGAGGCAACGCTGTTCGGATTCTTGAATTTCAGCGGTAACGCCGGGATATTGAGACCTGTCGCTTCGATGGCGGAATAGAAAATTTGATACTTAAGCTTGATGTCGTAGATCTTGCGGCCGTTTTCCTCACGTTCGCTGTGATCGATCGCAATAAGGTCCAGCCAATAGGTGAGGGCGCCCGGGCGCGGAAGCGCCGCGGTGAAAAGCTCCGTATTGCCGCTGGTGATCACCTCTACGTCGCGCTCGAGCGTATCGCCGATAAAATATCCGAATGTCCGTGGCTCGTAGACGTTGACCGCGTCGATGGCCGCCGCTGCTGGGCGGACACTTAAAAGCAAGATTGCAGCCATCCACCAGCCGCGCATCAGGCCGCTCCGTAGAGAAGGTAAGCGGTCAGCTGCATCCAATCGACGGAATTTCGAACGGTGAACATCTCACGCGAATTCGCATCGAGAACGCGCGTGATGCGGGCGCGTCGTTCGCTACGGAGCGTGAGCCATTGCGCCTTGAGGGACGGCCGCATCGCGACGAGGCGGTGCCCCCCGCTTTCGAGATCGCGCAAATTGAGAAGACCCCAACTCGGCAAGTCTTCGAGCTCAAGGCTGTCGCGGATCTCGATTGGAACCACGTCATGGAAAGCGAGCGCGTCGGCGGCCGCCTGCGCAACGCTTTCAGGCCAGAGGAAGTCCGATATGATAAAGACAAGCTTACGCGATCCGGCAATCGCGCCACCGGCTTCAGCGATGCCTTCGGCGCCCTTACGTTCAGTCGTTGCGTGGCGGAGCCGCTCGACCGCATCCAATTGCGCGGCGCGCGACAGGGTTTTCCAAAGGACGAGATCGCGCCGAAGGGTGCTGTCGAAAGGCAAAAGCGCGAAGGTGTCGCCTGTCCGCCCCGCGCAGATGGCTAGAGCTTCCGCAAGATCGGCCGCGACAGAAATTTTATTGCAACGACCCTCGAAAGCCATTGATGCGGACACGTCGACGAGAACGACAACGTCGATGGAACTCGGCTGCTCGGCGCGGCGAACCAGAAGTCTTTCGAACGGATCGCTGAGAGATGCGCGGATCGCGATGCGCCGCGGATCGGGGAAGGAAGTAAGGGGGACGATGTCCCGAAAGAGCCCGCTACTGCCCGAGAGATAGCTTCTATGCGCGCCGATGCGGACGCCGCTTGTGCGCCAGGGAATGGCGTAAGCGAGATCGCGCGCCGCCTCGTTCATGGCGCCGGTACCTTTGAAAAGACCCCGCTGATGAGCGATCGAACGATCTCGTCTCGGCGAAGCTCGTACACGGGTGCAAGAAAGATTCGATGCGCCATGCATTCTTCGAAGGTTTCGCGGATGTCTTCTGGAACGACCATCTCGCGGCCGGAAAGCCAAGCCTGCACACGCGCCGCGCGGATGAGATAGCTCATGCCTCGCGGGCTGGCGCCGCCTGCAACGAGGCGCGAAACATCGACGCCGGGAACCGGGATGCCGGCCTTGTCTGGCTCGCGGATAGCGCTCCAGAGATTGAGGACATATTTTTCGAGAACAGGACTGACGATGATCGTGCTTTGAACGACTTTGGCGAGTGCGTTGAGGCGACGATGATCGATCACACTCTCCTTGATGGATCCGATCAGCGCATCGACGTCGTGAAATCTCGTTTCGAAGACGAGATCGCGTCGTGCGGCATCGCTTGTCGGTGTCGAGATCCCGACCTCCATCAGGAAGCGATCGCGCGCGGCGGCGGGCAACTCGAATGTTTCTTCGCGCTCGATGCGGTTGCGGTCGGCGAAGACCAGCAGGTTTGGAAAAAAGTACTCTTTGTTGAAGGCGCTAATGCTGCGCTCGGCCATCAACCTTAGAAGAAGCGAGTGGACCTGGGGGCGGGCACGATTGATCTCGTTGAAGAAGAAGACGGACAGATCGGTGCCGTGGCGGAGGACGGGGCCGGGATCAACTCGCGGTTTGCCTTCCTCATTGAGGAAGGTGTGATAAATCATATCCGATGGCATCAAGTCGATTGTGCCTTCGATACGTTCGTAGGAACCGCCAAGAGCGCGTGCGACGGCTCGCAAAAGGGTCGTCTTGCCGACGCCGACATCACCTTCGAGAAGGACGTGACCGCGCGCAAAGACCGCGATTGTCAAAAGACGGATGGCGCGTTCCTGTCCGATGACGGCCTTGGAAATTTCGCGTTCGAAAGCCTGGGCGTTTTTTCGCCAAGTCTCAAGATCGATGGGTTCGGGCCCATCGGCAGAAGATTGGTTCTCAAGCGTTGGGCTATTCATTATTCTTGTTTTCCAAGCGTATCGCATTCCAGCCGGCCGAACAGCTGGGCGCTAGTCTTTGCTCGAACGAAAGGGGGGTGCTGTTTGTGCAGCACCCCAGAAGCCTCGGAGCGAAAGCAATTTCGTTCTGCAAGCGTAGCAAGATCCGAGGAAGTTTTTTTTGGCCGGACTACTCGATCTTCGAAACGTCGTAGACCCACTTGCCGGTCTTCTTGAAGTTTTCAGCACGCTGTGCGTTGCGCGCTTCCATGGCCTTCATCGACTCGCCCTGCTTTGCGAGCTGCTTTGGGTCATGCTTGGGGTCATACTTCGAGCCCGCGATTTTGGCCGGGAAACCAGGCTTCGGCTCCCAGCAGTTGCCCGGGGCCTGGCAATGCGTACCGTCGTAGGCCATGGCCGCGGGGGCCATCCCGCCAGCGAGACCGGCAAATGCAATTCCGGCAACGAGCGTGAGTGAAAGGTTCTTCATAGGCATTCCTCCATTTTTTTACTCGTCTTCGAACGGTCCGATCCGTTCTTGTTGTTCCGTACCAGCCATTTCCCGTAAGGCGGACCTTATCGGGCGATGAGCTAGTTGCCGGAAATCTTGCACTGCTCCTTTGCAGCGGCGGCGCGTCCCGTTTTTTCCCATTCTTCGATGTTGAACGGCTTGAACGCTTTCTTCTGCTCAGGCGTGAACCACTCGGCGTCTTTGACGTCGTCTTTCTGCATGTGTCTGATCCACGCGATGACATGCATGATGTCATCGAGAGTGAGGTCTTGTCCGTGCGGCCCCATCATGCCGGCGGCACCGCCGAAGATCGTCTCGAACATGCCCTTGTCGGTTCCGTTCTTAGGATAGGTCCAATAGCTATCGTTGAGACCGGGCCCGACTTTCCCTTCGCCGATATGGCCGTGACAGCCGGAGCAGGACTCGAGATAAATCTCCTCCCCCTTCGGCAGACAACCTGGGACCTCGACATAAGTGTCAACGCCCGTTTCCATGAACTTCTTGACTGCTGGCGTATCGCGCCCTTCCTTGGGCGAAGTGCTGTCGATATCGAGCGGATCTCCAGTGATTGTATTTCTGAAATCAAGCCCATCAGCATGAGCAATCTTCCCGCCTGCGATCATTGCCGAGACAGCGAATGCCGCTGCCAGAACTCCAAATTTCATCTGCAATTTCTCTTCTACTTTCTCTTCTGACTGAACCGGCGTTTGCGGGCTTTGCGCCTCTACGTCGGCGGTTGCGGCGCCTCGAAGGGTATTCCTTCGTCCTTCAGAGCCGCGTCGATTTTCTCCTGCACCTTCGGCAGCGCAGTGTTGATTGCCGCCATCAAGTCCTTGTCGTCTTTGCGTACTGCAAACGACTGGTCGAAATGGTGGGGAACAGGCACGCCGTCGGCGCGAACGTTGTTGTCGGGAATGACGATCAGCTTCAGGGCATCGTTGGCCTTGACGTAGCGAGCCACTTCAGGCGCGAACCCAATCGCGAGATCCGACTTCTTCTCGGCGACTTCCCCGACCATGCGCTCGGGGGGGACGCGCGTGTAAGAATTTCGCTTGTCCTTGAAGTTCGTCAGCGACGAGACGTAATTGATGTTGTCGTTATAGAGATCGAGCTTCGTGATCATGACTTCCGCGGGCGTTCCCTGCACGAAGCCGATCGGATGCGCCTTCAGCAGATCGGGGCTGTCCCAGCTATCGATCTTAAGCGGCGAGTCCTTGCGCTGAATGAAAACATACGCCGCCCGATAATAGGGCTTCGATGTCAGCACCCGAGGATCGCCTGTGTCCGTTCCGATGATGACGTCGCACAGGTTCTTGTCGAGCTGATCGCGGACAGCGTAGATCGCCGGCTTATCCGACCAGACGAACTGAACTTTTCGGCCTATGCCGTCTGCAAGAATTTCTCCGATTTTGTTTTCAAATCCGGATTTGTCGTCGGCGGAATAGGGCAATTCTTTTGCCGCCGCGCAAACGCGCAGAACCGATGGGTCCGCAGCCGTTTTGACGGCATTGTTTTCATCCGACTTGGATGGGTTCGAGACGGCAAGGGCAAGAAGCGACACGCCGACGGCGGCTGCGATCTGCCAGAAGCGCGACGCTGCTTCTCTGGAGCCGGTGGTTTCGAGTTCTGGAGCCATGGTTTGAACAAGGCCTTTCAAATCGGTATGGCGGTTGGCCGCCGATGTCGTCGCGCGGATTGAACCGCTCATCCAAGAAATCGAATGCAGTGCTCGCGAAGCAGATAGCCGCCGTTGTGAAGCTAAAGAACGACTACCGCCGCGCGGCCCGGATCCATCCGGATGCCGAGAGAGATATAGAGTGTTGCGGCATCAGCAGTTTTTGCCGATGCCGCAACCCAGAGCTGGTTATCAGCCCTTCTCGAACTCGCCGACGTTGACGTCGTCGTAGGGGTTCTTGCCGTCAAGCGAGAACACTTCGACGCTGCCGCCCATCTGAGTGAAGTTCTGCAGTCTCTTGAAAGCGCCGACCGCACCCAGACCCGCCGTCGGATCGTTGAGGTCGAACACGAGACCGACGCCCGGCCAGCCACCAACACCCGACATGATCGCAATGTACTGGATGCCATTGTGCTCATACGTCATCGGGTAGCCGATCACGCCCGACGGCAGCTTGTGCTTCCAAAGCAGTTCGCCCGTATCCGAGTTGCGTGCTTTGATGAAGCCATCAAGCGTACCGTAGAACACGAGGTTGCCCGCGGTTGCCATCGTGCCGCCCCACACAGAGAACTTCTCCATGTGTTCCCACTTATACTTGCCAGTGATGGCGTTGTAGGCCTTGATCTGACCGAGACCGAGGAAGTTCTGACGGTCGCCTTTCGGACCAGGGTACATCCACAACGTTGCGCCAACGAAGAACTGGCCTGCGCGGTAGGGAAGCATAAATGGCTCCCAGTCCATGCAGATGTGGTTGATGCCCATGAAGAACAACTGCTTCGTGGGATCGTAGGAGTCGTGGCCCTGGTTATGATAACCCATGGCCGACGGGCAGACTTCAGTCGCCTTGTGATCCATACGCGTTCCGTATTCCGGATCGCGGACAGGAAGGCCCGTCTTCAGATCGACGGTCTTGAAGACGTTGACCGTATCATCGAGCTTGTTCGCCGAGATAAGATCACCGTTCTCACGGTCGAGCGTGTAGACGATGCCATTACGATCAGGATGCGTCAGGAGCTTGCGATCCTTGCCGTCCTTGTCCTTCTGCTCGGAGAGCATCATGACGTTAACGCCAGCGAAATCCCACTCGTCGTGAGGCGTCTTCTGGTAACCGAACTTCAGTTCGCCAGTGTCAGCATCGCGAGCCATGATCGTCATGGTCCACTTGTTGTCGCCGGGACGCATCGTTTCGTTCCACGGAGCCGGGTTACCCGATCCGTAGTAGATGAGGTTCACAGCCGGATCATAAGCGTACCAGCCCCAGTTGGTGCCGCCGCCAATCTTCCAAGCGTCGCCTTCCCAGGTCGCGAGGCCGAGGCCCTTCTGACCATAGTGAGGGTTAGCTTTGTTGAAGTCGTCGCCGATGCCGATTTCGTTGTCGGGACCGGTTGCGTATTTGCGCCAGACCTGTTCGCCGGTCTTGATGTTGTAGGCGGTTGTGTAGCCGCGGACACCGAGCTCAGCGCCCGACGAACCGACGATCGCAAGGTCCTTCACGACGTAAGGGGCCTGGGTTTCGGTCTGGCCAACCTTGATGTCGGCGTTCTCGACTTTCCAGAATTCTTCGCCGGTCTTGGCGTTGAGCGCCACGAGATGACCGTCAAGCTGCGTCTTGATGATCAACGGCGGAACCTTCCCATCACCCGGCCAGTAAGCGAGACCGCGGTTCACAAGATCGCAGCACGCGACGGAGCGAGCGGCCGGATCCTGCTTCGGGCTGTGCTGCCAAAGAATATGGCCCGGATCGTTCAGGTCGAGAGCAAACGTCTTGTTGGGGAATGACGTGTGGACGTACATAATTCCGTCGACGACGAGGGGAGCGCCTTCATGGCCATGCAATTCGCCCGTCGAGAATGACCAAGCGTGCTTCAATTGCTTAACGTTTTCGGCGTTGATCTGATCGTCTTCGCTGTAGTTGTTCGAGTCGTAATTACGGCCCGGCATCACCCAGTTGTCTTTGCTTTTCGACAGCTCGATCAGCTTGTCATTTGCGTAAGCGCTGGTTGCGGCGCCGAGCTGCATAGCGGCAGCTATCGCCATGCAGGACGCCGACATCAGCATTGAGGTGCCAACGACTTTTTTCATGCCCATTTAACCTCGCGTTTCCTAAACCCAGCTTTTTCTTTTTCGGCCGAAAGCGGTCTCCCCGGAAAACCGGAGGAGGTCCTTAGTCGCCCCCGACCATCTGAGGCACGAGCGGATCACGGGTAGACGGTTAAATCCCGCTGCCGCTCTTAGATGCGTACCGTGCGTTCGGATCGCTGGTCGTCCGATGGTTGCGCAATCAGCACGGGCCGGACCGTAACGATGTAACTTTGCGAGGTCTTCAGATTGATCGGCAAATTGGGCCGGGAACTTTTGGCAAAGAAGACTGCAGATGTTGTCCTGGAAGTCTCGGAGGGGGTCTGCCATAGCTGGTGGAAACCGGCTTAAAAGCTCTCAAAGAGTGCAAATAATCGTGATGCAAAAGCTCTTATTCGTCTTTGCTCTGTCCATTCTGCTTGGGGCCGCTCTAAACGGATGCGGCGATGCGCAACCACAGCAAAAGCACGCTGAGCAACGCTCCGGTCTGACCAAAGTCGGCGCGATCAGTTGGTTGACTCCGCAGGATGACGTGAGGCCGGAGGTCTGGTTGATTGAACATGAAACGACTGCCGGCTCGAAGCCATCGACCGGAGATGCCGGTGAGGTGCACCGCTCACTCGTTGCTGCGTCCGAGAAGTTTCACGACACGCCTCGCATGATCGCAAATCGCGCGGTGCAGCTTGAGCGAATGCTCAAGGAAGAAGGCGGTGATGAAACAGCAATCGTCTTGATCAGCCGGCTGAATGGAGCGGTAGCACCCGGCCGGATCGAGAGCTTCGGCGCTGCAGGGCAACAATACTACAATATGCGCAAGGCCGGCTTTACCGGTGAGCAGGCCATCGACGCGCTCTCCAAGCGGTACGGTTCACCGAGTTAAAGTGATGCAGCTGTCATCTCGAATTTTCGGCTTTGGCGACCGCCTAAGGGAGGCGGCGTGGTTCGGCCGCTCCATCCGCCACCAAGTTCTACTCGCAATTTCCGCGATGCTTTTTCTTGCGACTGTGCTGATGGGGACCACGGCCGTTCTCAATGGCCGGCAATCGGTGAACGTCGAGATCGAAGCCTCTATGGATACCGCCGAAGGGTATCTCCGCGAGTTGGTCCGGCGCATCACTGCCGAGAACAAGTTGTCGGAACTCGACGACCTCGTGGCGCGTGAAATTCAGCATTTGCGTCATGCTCGCGTTTACATTCAAGATAACGACAAGCCACAGCGGATGTTGCGGTCGCCGGAAACCGTTTCGGACGTCGAAGACGCCGAGGATCGGACACCGGATTGGTTCGAGCAGCTCATGATGCCCAAAGGGGGCAACGATCATACCCGCGTGATAAATATCGAGATGAACGGTCGGTCCCTGATTCTTAAGGGCGACCCGGATGACGAAATCGCGGAAAAATGGGAGCAACTTTCCGCGTTCGCAACTGTTGCCCTCATCGCCATCGTTCTTATCATGGCGGCTTTCTATTTTGTTCTTGGGCGCATCCTCAATCCTCTGACCGCGTTGGCAAAGGGGTTGGTCGCGCTCGAGGCCGGCGAGCGTTCGCGGCGCCTCGACATACCGAAGGTAAGCGAAGTAGCGGACATCGCGATGAAGTTCAACTCGTTGGCCGCGTCGCTCGATCAGGCGCGGGCAGAGAATGGCGAGCTCTACCGGCAAATACAGTCTGTGCAGGAAGATGAGCGACGCGAGATCGCGCGAGAACTTCATGACGAAGCGGGTCCCTGCCTCTTCGGAATCACGGCGAATGCGGAATCCATCGGCAGCCTCACGAATTCTCTTGCCGCGAAAGACGGCGATTCCATTCGAAAGAGGACCGACGAAATTCTCTCGATAGCCACGCGGCTCAAAGCAATGAACCGCGCGCTTCTAAAGCGTCTTCACCCTGTGTCGGTCGGCAAGGTGCCGCTCTCGGCACTCATTCAGGAATTGGTATTCGATTTCGAACGTCGGCATTCAAATGTTCGAGTCGGTCTGTCGGTCGCGCCGTTCATCAAGGCCTACGGCGAACGCATTGATCTCACGGTCTACCGCTCGACGCAGGAAGCATTGACGAATGCCATCCGTCACAGCCGGGCGTCCCATATCGTTGTCGAACTTCGGGAGGAGAGCACCGGCGACGGGGCTAATCACGGTGTCATCGCGTTGCGCATCAGCGACGACGGAGTCGGGCTTAAGCCGGATAACGAAGCCGGATTCGGATTGTCCGCGATGAGGGAGCGCGTGCTTGCATCCGGTGGCAGCCTCGTCATCGCGGGGCATGAGCCGCATGGAACGACGATTTCGATAAAAATTCCGCTGTGGCAGAGCGATCTTCACGGCGGCTCCATCAATGCGTTTAACCGGGCTTCTGCATGACCAAAGTTCTCGTAATCGACGACCATCCGATCGTGCTTCAGGGATGCCGTCGCGTTTTAGAAGACGCCGGCATAGTGGACATCACGCTCGCCTCTAATCTCATCGATGGTTTTCGTGCTTACCGGCATGACAAACCCGATCTGATCATCGTCGATCTTGCGATCAAGAAGGGCGTGCTCGGAGGACTGTCGTTCATCCGCCGCCTGCGCATTCACGATAAGCACACGCCGATCCTCGTGCTGTCGATGCACGAGGATCCGATGATCGCCAGCCAGTCGCTGCGGCTCGGCGCCAACGGCTACATCCTGAAAGATACCTCGTCGGTCGATATCGTGAAGGCGTTACAAGCGGTCCGGAATGGCAAGGCATTTCTGAGCCACGCCATCGCGTCCGCCATCGCCGTGATGGAGACGAAAGGCCGGACCAACCCGCTCAACGGCATGACGTTGCGCGAACTTCAGACGTTGGAACTCATTGCCCAAGGCAAGCAATACGCCGCGATCGCGGAGGAGCTTCACGTCAGTTACAAGACAATCGCGAATACGTGCTCGCAGATCAAGACGAAGCTTGGCGTCAGGTCGCTACCCGAGTTGATGCGTATCGCGATCGACCATCTCCCGGAGATGTCAGGGCAGCGGGCGAACGACAGGCCAGTCCAGCCGATGCGTTTCGGGAAGGTTTGGTAGCCCGAATTGCCATGACACGGCAGGCCATCTTGCGTCATTTGTTTGTTTTCCAAAACACAAGAAACTGCTCGGGAAACACCTTCATGCGATCAGGTCTGGTTGGATTATTTCTTCTCATTGGCGCTCCGGCGTTTGCCGGCGAGACGTGCAAAGAGCAAGTCGATGCTGCGTTCGCCAAGTTACGCGGAGAAAAGGCGTTCCGCCTCGAAACGACGATCAAAAATACCGACGGAATGCTGAAGATGAAGGCAGACTATGTGCTGCCGGATCGCATGCGCCAGACCGTGACCCTCGGCGGCGACGGCGTGCCGATGGAGATGGTCGTGATCGGCAGGAAGGCGTGGTCCAATCAGGGAGGCGGTTGGGCGGAGCTTCCGCAAAATTTCGCGGACAAAGTCGCTGAGCAAATCAAAGAGACCGTAGCCGAGGCGCCGAAGGTCGCGACGGACTACAAGTGTATCGGTGACAAGGATTTCGAGGGTAAGACGTATGCTCTCTATCAGGCCGCGCTTGCGATGCCACTTTCGGCAGACGCGAAAGATAAAGGTCCGCGCGTCACAGCGATGAGCGTCCCGAACCTGCAAAACGTCTATATCGATAGGACGACGGGTTTGCCGGTTCGCAATATCGTTACTCCAGTGACCGATCCGAACAAGCGGCTCTATGATGGGACCTTCTCGGTCGACCGCGATTTGACGATCGATCCTCCGTCCGTTTCCGCCAACTGACGTGAACCGTCGTTAGGCGCGAGCCGTTGATCGGACACACCATGCCGAAGTTGTTCCCCGCAATCGTGATGGGACTGGTCCTGGCCGCGAGCCACGGTGCGTTGGGCGAAGACAAAGTGACATGCACATCGAATGCGATGATTGTTTTCGACGCGTCTGGCTCGATGTCGGCGAGCGACTTTCCCAGCGGAGAGTCGAATAGAATTGATCGCGTGCGGCAGGCTTTTAAAAACGTTTTGCCGCGCGTTGCTTCAGCGAGAGATCTCGGTCTTGTTGTTTACGGCCCCGGATCTCATCGTGACGACTGTGAAAATGTAGACCTGCGCTTTCGGCCGTTGCCGAATGCAGCGACGAAGATCCAGACAGCGATCGATCGCCTGACCCCTTATGGAAGAACGCCGCTTACGAAATCCGTCGCACTTGCTGCGGATGCGCTTGGCGCGGCTGATAAAGCCGCCACTATCATTCTTCTGACCGACGGGGAGGAGACGTGCGGCGGCGATCCCTGTCAGCTCGCAACCCAATTGCGTGCGACGTGGCCCGACACCGTCGTCCACGTCATCGGCTACAAGCTGCAATCTCTAGATGGCCGCCCGCTGGTATCCGGCGCTAAGTGTCTGGCCGACGCGACTGGTGGCCACAACCTCACTGCCGAGACGGTAGAGGATCTCGTCCGAGCGCTCGAAAAAACATTGGGCTGCGATGCGCTGTCGCTTAATGGCTCTCGCATCAACCGCTAGATGGAAGCAGCTCTCACAATGCGATTATCTTCTCTATCGTTTGCGGCTTTGGTTCTTGAAGTCATGCTCACGATTTATGCGTCGCCGGCATTCGCCGACGAACTGCCCGTCAGAAAGGCAGGGCATTGGCGGCTGACGACAGTCGCGGAGACCGTCGGCATGAAGACGTTCGATACCTGCATTACGGCGGTAGATCCCGTGATCACGGGAATTGGCGATAAGAATTGCCAGACCTCGGCCGTCAAGACATTGGGCGATGAGCGCTACGTCGATGTCGTTTGCCGAAGTCCAGCGGGCAAGGAAACGACAAGCACGGTGCTGACGGGGGATTTCACGACGTGGTATCATGCCATGTCGAAGATCACGTTCGACCCGGCGCAAAATGGCGTCGCACACATGGGCGTGACGATCGACGGGAAATACCTCGGGCCTGATTGCTCGCCGGAAAAATAATTCGGGGTAGCCGAAGGAGTCTGGCACGACGCTATGCTTCTCGACCGCGAAGAAAATGCGGCTGAGAATGCGTTGTTGCCGCTAATCCAGATTGTTCATGCTACCATGCGGGCCCTCACCGCGCCTGAACGGTTCCGACGCTCGGGCGTGTTCCGCTGCCTAAATTGGCAACCAGAGGATGGCAATCCTTCATTTGCGCCGATCCGCGTTTGCGAAAGGGGTCCCTTTTGATGCAAGGCCTCCGCTGTCAACCTTTGTCCGGTCGAAGGAGTTCGGGTGGGACGATCGTCTCAATCTTTCCGGTTGCGACGTCGTAAACTAGGCCCGAGACCATAAACCCGCCGGGGAGATTGGGATTGGATTTAGCTTGGCCACATCGATGGCCACTGCCTTAAACGGATCGGTGATGGCCAGACACTCGAGATCTTCCGGCGGAACGCCCATATGCTTCGCTAACAGCTCCGGGGCGTGGTTATAGCAATGGGTGATGCCGCAGTCTGTGTGTTGAAGCACAAAGGGTCCCAACCAGCGCCCACCTCTTGCCCCGCCACGCGCGACACAACTCTCAAAATGCCTATCGTCTCGAAGCGCGACGGCATTACTCTTCCGCCGACGTTGCGGATGATCGCCACCTCACCCGCCAGCTTGAAAAGCTCCATTGGGTCGACGCGGGGATCGACGCAACCGATGATCATCGTCTGGCGCGACGGTATCATTTTTAATTTCGGGTTTATGCCGGTGTGAGCAAACTCCGCGTTGCGCTCGATTAGGCTTTCGAAGAAATCCATCTTCATCTCTTTCGTTTTGGCTGAGCTGACCATTGGGCGTCCCGGAGCTCGAACTGCGCGGCCATTTGGGCGGGCATTAGCAAAAAAAAGGTTCTCGGACACCATCGTCAAATCTTGGAATGGAGGCGCTCCGCAGGAATGCCCGACAGTCGTCTGAAACTAAGCGTGATTATCGGACGCTATCCGTGAGAAACACACCCGAACTCTATGCCCTGACCCTTATCACCACAGCAACAACCCTGCGAGATCGCCCCCAAACCGGACGTGATCCTGCACACGCCAAATGCTTCGCGAATGACCCGAAGCCGACGATGCTTCGGAGTGCTATTGGGCCTTTCCGCGATCGCACAACCAGTCGTCAATCTTCATCGCTGTCGTCACGGCTTTGGCAGCGATCGAGCGAAGCGGTTCCGGTGGTAGCGGAAGCGACCGACGATTGACGAACCAGAGATCGGTGAGGTCGGTCTTTCGATCAAGCACGAGGTCGCGAATGATGCGACCATTCATGTGGGTCATCGCCACACCATGGCCGGTGCAACCGACCGCGTATATCCCGGCGCCGCCATCGACAGTCCCAACCTGTGGCGTTGAATTCGAGGTAACGGAAAATGCGCCTCCCCATCTGTAATCGATGCCTATGTTTCGCAGCGCCGGAAACGTCGTGCCAATAAATTGCTCGAGGTGGTTCCATGCTGTTGGATAGGCGTCGTTGTCCATATTGCCAGCGAAGGGGACGACTCCCGGACCGCCGCCGACGAGCAGCCTCCCATCTGGCGTCAGGCGATAGAAGTGCATGAAATTGCGACCGTCCTCTATTCCTTCTTGTCCCATCCAGCCCATCGAGGCGCGTTGCTCGTCGGAAAGTTTCTCGGTAACGACGATATACGCGAACGCCGGCACCTGCGTGGATGCAATTCCTGGCAGACGATGCGTGTATCCGTTCGTCGCATAAACGATGCGTTCGGCGATGATCGAGCCACCGTCCGTAACGATGTAATAGCGGCCCGCTTGGCGCCTTACATCGAGAACTTTCGTCTTCTCGTAAAGCCGCGTGCCGTTTTGCAGCGCCAGACGCCGCAGCGCGTCCGACCATTTTATCGGGTTGATGAGCCCGCAACGCGGCTCATAGCAGGCGCCGAGGTACGTCTCTGATTGCACGCGCTCTTGCGTCTGCTCACGATCTAACCATTCGAATCCTTCGACGCCGAGCGAGCGAAAGAATTCGATCTCATTTTGAATGCGCATAACATAGGCTGGCGAGGTCGCGACTTTCAGAAAGCCGTTGCGCTCGTAATCGCAATCGAGCGAATGATCGTGCAGTGTCTCCTCAAGCGCCGTAATAGCGCGCTCCATATACGTGTGCGCATCTCGAACGGCATGACTGCCGTGCAATCTCTTCATCAAACCGGTGGAGGCGCCAAACAACGTCATCACGAAGCCGGCGTTTCGGCCGCTGGCGCCGAAGCCCGTGGTCTCAGCCTCTAAGACCGAGACTTCGAGACTCGGATCTGCGGCCCTCAAATGGTAAGCGGTTGATAGGCCGGTATAGCCGCCGCCAATGATTGCGACATCAGCCTTCACGTTGGACCGAAGAGCGGGCGTCGCCTCGGCCACAGGCCGTCCCGCCATCCAGTAGTTGCTAGGGCGAATAGCAGCCGTCGCGCTCATCGGCGTATCCTTTGGATCTTGCAGGCTGCCACATTGCGTACGCTCGCTCACAATATGCAACGAAGAGATAAATTGACCATACAAAGAGAGCGTCTACGTCCAGAAAGTCACTTGAGCAATTGAGACAGCGTCTCAAAGCATTTCAGCCGTCCAGCTACAATTTTCCGGTCAATAGCCTGATGCCCCTTGTCGGATCACGCCTCGAGGCGAAGACCCGGACGCGAACGCCAATCCAACTGCAAACGCGCACCTGGATGTCGACCGCGATCGAGCGTCGCCGCTGAGCCAGCCCATCGGGCGAGACATCCACACAGCAAAACTGGACATAGAGGAGCAGTTACCGGGGTAACAGCCTGGGCGTGGGCCCCCAGATAATATCGCTGAACAATTCAGCTTGGGGATCGCGAGAATGGCAAACGGATTGTATCAGTCGAACATTGCGGAGTTTGCTTTGCAGCCTCAGTCAGGCGGCAATGTGGAACGCGAATCCTCATTTCTCGGCGGATTGTTGACGGCCTTGGCAAGTGTGCTCTCAGGGTACTTCATTCTGGCAGCGGGCATGCTCTATTGGCTGGTTGCCGGAGCCGGCGCGCTCGGCGCCTGGATTTTTCCGCGCTCCATCATCAAGCGGCACCCATGCGCATGGCTCATCGCAGCGTCGGGCTTGACTACGGCCCTCACCCAGTCGGTGCCCGGGTTCTTTCCCGATTACAGCAACCCGCGTGAAGTACTTCTCGAGGTTTCTTTCTGGCTGTCGCTCGGCCTCGTCGCGCGCGCCTACCTTCTTTACACCGAGTGCGCGGATACCTTCGACGGTCTCAATACGTCAATCGCTCAACGCCCTCTTGAGCGCTGGCTCGCAAACGTGCTGCATCATCCGGTCGATGCAGTCTTCACCCGCGTCTGGGTCGCGAACTCCGTCCTCATGGCGCCGATGACGCTATTGCTTATCCTGCCCTACACGATCAACTATTTCGTCATCATGGCATATGCGACGACACTTCTGCTCGGCCAATTCCCACAGGAGGTTGTCGAACACCAGAACATCCATACGCGCGTCTTTGCGCCGAAGATCGGCTCCGGTCCGCGCATCAAGATGCTGCTCAACGTGCTGCAGTTCTATTTCGAATATATCTTCGCGCTGCTGACGTCGCGCGTGCCGGGCTTCTACCGCGTGCAGCACGTCTACGTACACCATGCGGAAGACAACGGTCCGCTAGATACTCAATCGACGCTACCTTATGACCGCACGAGCTTTTTCGACTTCAGCCGCCACGCCTTTTGGCAGTCAATCGATCTCGTCACCGGGTACCTGCTGATCGGTTATCTCGTGAAGAAGGGCAAGAAGCGGCAGCTGCGTGAAGTCATCAAGGGTTTCGCGATTTGGTACGGGTTTGTGCTCGCTGTAGCGATCTTCAATCCAGCGGCGGCCATCTATCTCTTCATCTCGCGCTTTCTCGGCGGCCCGTTCATTACGCTGATCACCTTCTACCAGCACGGCCTTGTCGATCCAGATGACCCGCACGAGGTTCATTGTCATACGACCGACTTTGTCGATGCCGAGCACGGCAATCTCGGCTTTGACTATCACGTCGAGCATCATCAGAAGCCGGCCCGTCACTGGAGCCACTACTACGAAGAATATCTTCGCGCGGCCGGCATGGACGGCGGCCACAAAGCGATCGTCATGCAGAAGGAACAATTCGGCCCTCTCGCGCTCATGGCAGCGCTGTGGCGTAACGACTTCCTCGCAATCGCCAGACATGCTCACATCCGCAATATTCCCCAGGATAATAGAGAGGAGCTGATCCGCATCATCGGAGAGCGCACGCGTCCAATCGGCATAACAGCGCGTTCGGGAACGTCAGCGAATATCGACCGCGCCATATCACGTCTTATGGCGATCGCTTTGCCGACGTCGTTCGCGGTTTAAGTGGCAGAACCTAGATGACCACTCGCAGCCTTACGTGCTCCAGCGCTTAAAAGCCGCGTTCGCGGTTGAAGAGTGAATAGATTCCGAAGGACTTCTAATACTACGTCCGCTCACGCCCCATCCAGACGTGCCATGGTGTCCAATTCGAATCCGGAAAGCCCCCCGAATCCGACGTCAGCTAAAGAGTTCAAATTGGTACGTTCAAAACGAAATTAGGACACCACGCGAACTTCCCGAAAACTGGACAACGACAGCGACCTCAGCGGCGCCGACGCCCTCGGCCGTTTGGTGCCTATCCGCAAAGAGGGCAAGGACACTCTGACGCTGCTGACAACGCGCTAGGTGGTTTTCTAATTTTCCTCTGACAGGCAGATGAACGGTCCGGTCCGCTTGCCCTGAGAGTTCAAGTAAGCCGGTTGGACTGCAGTGATGGGCCTCCGGCGACTTGCGCGAGAATAGATATTTGAGCGGCGCCGCAATCCCGAGCACGAGCGCGGCGAGCAGGAGCAGACCGAGAATGTCTATCGTCCACATCATGCCCGCACTGCCGTTGCCCATCATCGTGGCTTCTCCTTCATGACGGGGTCGCTTCGAGCCGGTGCGTCCGCGCCGGCGCCTTGGCCGGCAGGCGCCAACCTGTCACCAAGGCGTAGATCGCGGGAATGACGATGAGCGTCAGCAGCGTTGATGACACCATGCCGCCGATCATCGGCACGGCGATACGCTGCATCACTTCCGAGCCGGTACCGGTGCTCCACATGATGGGCAGTAACCCCGCCATGATGGCCACCACCGTCATCATCTTCGGCCGCACGCGCTCCACCGCGCCGACCATGATCGCGTTGTAGAGATCGGCGCGCGTGTAGGGTCTCCCCTCGATGATGCACTCGGCCTGAACTTCCCGTGAGGCGTGGTCGAGGTAGATCAGCATCACCACGCCGGTCTCGGCGGCAACGCCCGCCAGCGCGATAAAGCCCACCGCCACCGCTACCGACATATTGAATCCCAGCCACCACATCAGCCAGAAGCCGCCGACCAGCGCGAACGGCAGCGACAGCATGACGATCAGGGTTTCGGTGAGGCGCCGGAAGTTGAGATAGAGCAGCAGGAAGATGATCATCAGCGTCACCGGCACCACCAGCTTCATGCGGGCCTCGGCGCGTTCGAGGTATTCGAACTGGCCGCTCCACACGAGATAGGTCCCGGGCGGCATTTTCACCTGCTCATCCACCGCCTTGCGCGCGGCGGCCACGTAGCCGCCGAGGTCGCGGCCGCGGATGTCGACGTAGACGTAGGTGGCGAGCTTGGCGTTCTCGGTGCGGATGGTGGTGGGTCCTTGCGTGAGCTTGATGTCGGCGATCTCACCCAACGGCACCGTGCCGCCGTTCGGCAGCGACACCACCACGTTCTTGGCGATGGCTTGCGGGTCGGACCGCAGGTCGCGCGGATAGCGGAGGGCGACCGTATACCGTTCACGCCCTTCGACGGTGGTGGTGAGGGGTTCTGCACCAAGCGCCATCGAGACCACATCCTGCAGATCCGAGATCATCAGGCCGTAGCGGGCAAGCTGTTCGCGGTTGGGCAGGATTTCGAGATAATAGCCGCCCATGACGCGTTCGGCATACGCGCTGGAGGTGCCTGGGACGGTTTTGAGGACGGTTTCGACCTGGCGGGCGACCTGATCCATGGCCGTGAGTTCAGTACCAATCACCTTGACACCCACGGGCGTGCGGATGCCGGTGGACAGCATGTCGATGCGGGCCTTGATCGGCATCGTCCAGGCATTCGAGACACCGGGGAACTGCAGCGCCTTGTCCATTTCAGCGATGAGGCTGTCGGTCGTCACGCCGGGCCGCCATTCCTCCTTCGGCTTGAGGTTGACCACCGTCTCAAACATTTCGGTCGGCGCCGGGTCGGTGGCGGTTTGCGCTCGGCCTGCCTTGCCGTAGACCGAAGCGACCTCGGGGAACGACTTGATGATGCGGTCCTGCATCTGCAGCAGCTCCGCCGACTTGGTGATCGACACGCCGGGCAATGTCGTCGGCATGAAGAGCAGCGTGCCTTCGTTCAAGTTGGGCATGAACTCGCTGCCGACTTGCGTGATCGGCCAGACCGACACCGCGAGGATCGCCATGGCCAGCACGATGGTGAGCGTCTTGGCTTTCAGCACGGCGCGGATGACCGGCCGATATATAGCGATCAGCGCGCGGTTCAGCGGGTTCTTCGCTTCCGGGATAATGCGGCCACGCACGAAGAGGATCATCAGCGCCGGCACCAGTGTCACCGACAGGATGGCGGCCGCCGCCATGGAGAAGGTCTTGGTGAAGGCCAACGGGCCGAACAGGCGCCCTTCCTGCGACTCCAATGTGAAGATCGGCAGGAACGACACCGTGATGACCAGCAGCGAGAAGAACAGCGCCGGACCTACTTCCGCCGCCGCCTCGATGAGAATTTCGGTTCTCGGTTTCCCCGGCGGCGCGCGTTCGAGGTGTTTGTGAGCGTTCTCGATCATCACGATGGCGGCGTCGATCATGGCGCCGATGGCGATGGCGATACCGCCGAGGCTCATGATGTTGGAACCGAGGCCGAGCAGCTTCATGGCGGTGAAGGCCATGAGGATGCCGACCGGCAGCATCAGGATCGCCACCAGCGCGCTGCGGAAGTGAAGCAAGAAGATGATGCACACCAGGGCCACCACGACGCTTTCCTCGAACAGCGTGTGCTTCAAGGTTTCGATGGCGCGCGCGATCAATTGCGATCGATCGTAGACCGAAACCACCTCGGTGCCGGCGGGCAGCGACGGCATGATCTCCTTCAGCCGATCCTTGACGTTGTCGATGACGGTCAGCGCATTGGCGCCGGAACGCTGCAGGGCAATGCCGCTTGCCACTTCGCCTTCGCCGTTCAGCTCGGCGATACCGCGCCGTTCGTCGCCGGCGATCTCGACGTGGGCGACATCCTTAAGCAGCACCGGCGTACCGCCGTCGGACTTGACCATGATGTTGTTGAGGTCGTCGATGCCCCGCAGGTAGCCGCGGCCGCGTACCATGAACTCGTGTTCGGACAGCTCCAGTGTCCGGCCGCCGACGTCCATGTTGTTGCCGCGGATGACGTCGCGGAGCTTGGAGAGAGGTATGTTCAGCGCGCGCAGGCGGCTAGGGTCAACGACGACATTGTACTGTTTAACGAAGCCGCCGACGCTGGCCACCTCGGCCACCCCTTCGGCCTTGGACAGGCCGAAGCGCACGTCCCAATCCTGCATCGAGCGCAGGTCGGCGAGGGATTTGTTCGGCGACTGCAAGATGTATTGGTAGACCCAGCCCACGCCGCTGGCGTCAGGCCCCAGCGTCGGCGTCACACCGGCGGGCAAACGCTTGGCGGCGGCGCTCAGGTATTCCAGCACGCGCGAGCGCGCCCAATAGATATCGGTGCCGTCCTCGAAGATGATGTAGACGAACGAGACGCCGAAGAAGGAAAACCCGCGCACAACCTTGGAGCGCGGCACCGTCAGCATCGCGGTTGTCAGCGGATAGGTGACCTGGTCCTCGACCACCTGCGGCGACTGGCCCGGGAACTCGGTGTACACAATGACCTGGGTGTCCGAGAGGTCGGGGATGGCATCCAGCGGCAAGGTCTTCACCGCCCACACGCCTGCCACCACCACGAAGGCGGTGGCGATGAATACCAGCATCAGGTTTTTCGCCGACCAGGCGATGAGACGGGCGATCATTGGCTTGCCTCCGTGTTTGAGGGCGTGGTCGGCGATGCCGCCTCGAAGCCCTTCAGCGCCGATTGCAGGTTGCTTTCGGCGTCGATCAGGAAGTTGCCGTTGACGACGACCTTGTCGCCTTCGGAAACGCCGCTGAGAACCTCGCGGAACCCGTCACCGGTGCGGCCGAGTTTGATGTCGCGCGGCTCATAGCGACCGTCGCCGAGGTCAACCAGCACCACCTGCCGGTTGCCGCTATCGATCACCGCGCTCTCTGGCACCGCAAGCGCATCGGCATTGCCACCGGTGGCGATCTCGACGTTGCCGTACATATCCGGCAGCAGCGCTATGTCGGGATTGGGTAGATCGATACGGACCTGTGCAGTGCGCGTCTCTTTCATCAGGTGAGGATAGAGCACCGTTACCCGGCCCTCGAACGTGCGGCCCGGATACGCGCGCGTCGTGACCTTGACCCGCTCTCCGGGTTTCACGGCGGCGATGTCGCCCTCGGCCACGTCGGCCATCATCCACACCACGGAATGGTCGGCGACGCGGAAGCCGACGTCGCCGGCCTTGAAGCCCTGGCCGTCGCTCCAATTGCGTTCCAGCACGTCGCCGCTAATCGGCGCGCGGATGGTGAAGGTGTCCGGCACTTCGCGGTCGTGCTTAACTTGGTCGATGAACTCCTGCGTCACGCCGAGGTTCTGCAGTCGGCGGCTGGCGCCGACCACGCCGCCGGGGCCTTTGAGGCCAGGAGGAGTGAACGCATCATCGCCGCGCGTAAAACCGGAACTCTCTTCGATGAGCAGGCGGGCGGCCTGGTCGAGGATCGCCTGGCCGAACACCGTCGCCAGCACGTCGCCTTCCTTCACGTGGGTGCCGGTGGTGACGTCGCCCACCTTGACCACATAGCCGTCGAACTTCGGGGCCACCACCGCGACGCGGCGCTCATCAATCGCCACCGTGCCCGGCGCCTGGATGGTGCGGGTGATGGGATGCCGGCTTACGGCGACGGTCTCCACGCCGATGCGCTGGATCTTGCCCGGCGACACCTTGACCGATCCGTCGTCGCTGTCCTCGTCGTCATAGACCGCGATGTAGTCCATCCCCATCGAGTCTTTCTTCGGCGTGGGCGAGGTGTCCGGCAGGCCCATCGGGTTGCGGTAGAACTTGATCTTCTTGGCGCCCGCCGGTGCATCGGCGACCTGCGCGGCAGAGGCGGCCTTCGTCTTTTGATCGAAGGACACATCCTCGCTGGCGAGGACGGCCACATAGGCTTGCCCGTCGTCGGTGTTGCGGGGCGTCAGCGAATAGAACGCTTTGCCGTCCGGGTCGCGGTAATAGATAACCGGCCCGATGGCGGCGGGGTGGGCTTCGGTCATGACCGCTACCTGCGTCATCGGAAGCTTGAGCAGGCCCGTCTGGCCGGCCCACAGCCCGGCTCCCGCCGCAGCCAAAATGGCTACGGCGGCAACCAATCCCTTGAGCGGGCTCATTGGGTGGCCTTGACGATGAGCTTGTTCTCGACCGTTCCGGTCTCGCCCTGAACCTTGGCACCGAGCGACAAGGCCCACCCGCCGGCCATGCCGAGGTCGGTCTTGAAGCGGTAGACGCCGGGTTCGGTGGACGAGGTCAGCTCGATCGGCGCGGTCATCGTCTCCGTGCCGTCGGGGCCCATGTCGATGCGCTTGGCAAAGATCACGGCGTCGGCGATGGCGCGGCCGGACGGTTTGTGGACGAGCTTGACCGAAATGACCGCCGCGCCCGGCTTCACTTCCTTGTCGAGAAGCTGGAACTCGTAGTCCTTGGTATCGGCCATCGCCGATCCAGCCATACCCATGAGGAGTGCGACGCCGATGGCGGCCGCACGCAATGAGGAACCTTGCATGTTGGAAATCTCCTGTTGTCGTGAACCGGCGCGGGCCACAATGGCTAACGCGCGCGCGTAGCCACGGCGTCAGCCGCGGCCGCAGTCACGCCCGATGGGCGCGGTTCAGACGCTGGGAGGTCGGAGGAGCGGTGGGATCAGGGAACTGGCGGTGACGCGCGACGGTGTCGGCATCACCCGTTCGCGGGGCACAACCCCTTGCAGCCGCGCCTCGGCGGCGGGCGGCGACAGGGGTTGGAAACATTTGACCAAGCAGCTGCCCATTTCCGGGCAAAACTTCTGCGGGCAATTCGGACAATGATTTGCGGGCTTGGCACAGTCCATGTCTTTCGACATCGAGGCCATCGACGTGTCGTGGCTGTCGGCCGCCATCGACGTTGATTGGGCGGACATCGCGAAGGCGTAAGTCGAGGCCATCGGCATGGAGAGGAGCGCCCCCAACATGGCGACCATGCCGAGGACCAAAAACCAGCGCTGGAACAGACGGTTTCTCACGAGCATGAGAGTGGCACACCTTCGGCTGCACCGCAACATAGGCGCTGCCGCCTTAATGACCGATGATAATGCGTAATGCGATACTACGCCGCCACTGCCTGCCGGCGCTCAGCCTAGGCCTGGCGCAGAATCTGCGCGGACGAGGTGAGGAACACCCCCGCCATGACGCTCGCGACCAGCAGGTCCGGCCACTTCGCCGGCGCTGCCCCACACGCCGAGGGTATCCTTTCTGAACTTCATTCGATCTCTGCAGCTCCACCAACTTTTTGAAGGCACCTGGGATGACCGGAAATGTGCAGAATGACCGCAGAGCAGCGAGATTCACGTTTTGGGTGGGTGGGAAATTCCGGCGCTCCCGAAGCAGTGCTACCAGTACGCTGACTGTCGGGACTTATGAATGACGGGCGGTTAGAATTACGGGCCACGGCGCTATCGCGGAACCTAACATTCTGGTTCAGTTAAAAAGTGGCGCAGCCATCCCTAAATTTGACGTCCGCTCTTCTTTCGAACGGGGATGACTTGACCGACGGAAGTCGCAAGCCCAGACTTTCCGTCGTGACAGATCCCGAATCCTCACCTCAGTCAGAGACCAGCCGTTCGCTTATTGCGATGGTCGGCTTGTGCACCGTTGTGCTGGTGGCAGCCGCGCTCTCGCTGGCACAGTCTGTTTTCGCCCCGCTGGCTTTCGCGCTCTTTGTTATAGCGATCGCGTGGCCGCTCCAGCGGCGTTTACAGGCCAGCATGCCGCGTCTTCTCGCACTCGCTCTAACAATGGCGGCGACGATCTTTGTAGCAGTCGTCTTTGCGTCGTTGGTTGCTTGGGCCGCAGGTCGCGTAGGACGCTTCGTCGTGAGCGACGCGAGCCGCCTTCAGGCGCTTTACGGCTCGATTGCCTCTTGGCTCGAAGGCCATGGCATCGAAGTTGCCGGAGTTTGGGCGAACTATTTTAGCGTCGATCAATTGATCCGCATGGCTCAGCAGGTCACCGCTCACCTCAATACGGCGGTCAGTTTTTTGATCGTGGTTTTTATCTACGTTCTGCTTGGTCTGCTGGAGGTCGATGACGTTTCCCGCAAACTCCGAGCATGGCGGCGCGGAAGGCTGGGCGAGGTTTTGCTCGCCGGGGGCTCGAAAACCGCCTTCAAATTCCGGCGCTACATGCTCGTTCGAACATTGATGAGCGCCATGACCGGACTTCTGGTGTGGGGATTTGCGTGGCTAGCAGGGCTGCCGCTTGCTCCCGAATGGGGCGTCATCGCGTTCGCGCTGAACTTTATCCCATTCATAGGCCCCTTGATCGCGACCGTGTTTCCCACCGTATTCGCCATGGCACAGTTCGAATCGTGGCAAATGGCGGTCCTTGTATTCGCGTGCCTCAACGTTATTCAATTCGTGGTGGGCAGCTATCTGGAGCCTCGGTTCATCGGTAATGCATTATCGATTTCGCCCTTTGTCGTTTTGTTCTCGGTCTTTTTCTGGACCTTTCTGTGGGGCCTCGCCGGAGCCTTCATCGGTGTTCCGATCGTGATAGCTCTCCTCACGCTTTGTGAGGAACATCCGTCGACGCGCTGGATCGCCGACCTTCTTGGCTCGCCTCCAGCAGATCGCCGATAGCAGCTACGGGTTCCGCCGCCGGCGCCGGATTGACGCCGCCACGAAGAACGACGCGCTCCGGCTCGAACAACGCGATGTTACCATCTGCTCCAATACCGAGATTATGAATGTAAAAATATGTGTCCCGATCGTCCGTCACATCCATGATAGGTGAGGGAGCCGAGACGATGACGAGATCTCCGCAACGTCCGATCCAGTCGATATGGCGATGTCCATGCATGAGCACCGCTCGGCTTCCCAGCGGTTGCATACGGCGTACAAACCACGTTCCATTTATGAGCGCTGTACCAATTCGTTCGGATAATGCTTTTGCTGCCTTAGGATATTCGACCACGTGATGGTGCAGCGCGACGATCCACTTGGCCTTGGGAAAATTCTCCACCGTTTTTTCGATCGCTCGCATCTGTTCCGTAGATACGAGACCAAGCGCGTTGGTAAACGAGAAATGCGTTTGCGCATTTGAATCCAGAAGCATGACTCCGAGGCCGTCCTCCGTATCGGGAGGCAGCACCATGGGAAAGGTCTGCGGCCACAGCTCAGCCAACTCCCATGTCAGGCGCGCAGTACCCCGGTCGGCGAAGTCGGCAATGCGCTCGGCGTGGGGTTCAAGAAACTCATCGAGAGTCGCGCCGAGTTTTCCGGTCGCGCCGTCGACGACGCGGACGCGGTCGCCTTGCAAGCTTTCCATCGCCGAAAGCGCCCGAATTTCACGCAGACGTTTTTTTGGGCTCGTTGGCAAATCCAGGCGGGCGGGATTGGCCCTGTCCACGACATTGAGGTCGTGATTTCCCGGAAGCATGACCATCACCTCGACGAGCCGCGGATAAGGAGACAGCGTATCGATGAACTCCGCCCACTCCGAAGAACGCCCTGCATCTGTGATGTCCCCCGTGATCAATATGAGATCGAGGGGATCGCGCGCATGGATTGCATCAAGCTTCGAAAGTGCTTGCTTCAGGCGATTATTGCCCCTCGGACCGGAACGCCCTCCCTCGAGGCGAAATCCGAATCTTTCCCCGACAACATGAATGTCGGAAAGATGAACCACCCGCCAAATTTTCCCGCCGAGCGGCTTCGGTCCGAAGTGCAAAAGATCGAGCGGCTGCGTCATGACGGTATCTGCCAGCCCCCACACTAGCCCGGCGACAGCCGTATAGGCCGCGATGATGACGACGCTATTGTGGAGTGCGGCATAGGCGAGAGCAGTCGGGGATGAGAGATCGGTTAGCGATCCTGTCCAGCGTGTGCCCGGCCAAGCGAGCGTGACGACCCAAAGCGACAGCCCGCAGATCAGCAGGCCCGAGGCGGCGGAACTGATCGCGCGCGCAGTGGCGCGTGCGTATTGATCGACGTCGATCGGCAGAAATCTCTCGGCGAGCTGACGCAGAGCCTCGCGCGACAGCGCATAGGCTGGTTGCACGGCCAGTGCGTTCAACGACCAGAAATTCGTCTCGATCAGCCGCCACAACGGCTTTCCGCCGAACCAGCCCACTCCAATCAGAATGGCAAATAATATGGGAGCCAAAAGGCCCGTATAAATTGCTGCTGCCTTCGACGAGACGGCGCTGATCCAGATCGATGCAAGCAACGGCGCCGCTCCGAGCAGCAATGCCGGTAACACAATGAGAATTGCCCACGCGGCAAAGAGCTTCGGCAGGCTGATTTCAGCCAATAGGCTTCCGGCCAACGAGATTAACGTTCGCCGTTTTGTGCTCGATGCGTCGTCCTCGACATCGCCGTGACGCGGGTCGACGATCGGGCGCATTGCGTTGTGTCTCCTATGCGATCGGTTCGCGACATCAGCACGCGATAACCAGCCGATCAGAACGATCCGAATATTGAACCTAGCACGATCACTGCCACCAACGCGATAATCGCGCCGACGATAGCGACCATGACGATGTCAAAATAACTCTCCCGATGAGTCGAGCCGCAGACGGCAAGCAGCGAAACGACTGCGCCGTTGTGGGGTAGGCTGTCCAACGTACCCGAGCCGATCACCGCGACACGGTGCAAAAGAGCCGGATCGATCCCGTGTTGCGCTGCGAGGTTCATATACGTCGGGCCGAGGGCGTCGAGCGCGATCGTCAATCCGCCCGATGCCGATCCTGTCAGCGCGGAAAGAATGTTAGTGGCGACGGCGAGGGAGACGAGCGGTCCGCCGCCGATCGATAAGACCCAGTCTCGCACCATCGCGAAGGCGGGTAGCGCCGCCACGACCGCGCCGAATCCGACAAGGCTCGCCACGCTGAATGCGGGCAAGACCGAAGCGTTTGCTCCAGCGTCCATACTCTCGCGAAGGGCCGGCAGACGTCGTTGGTTGATGATGATAAGCGTCACGATTGCCGCAAAGAGCGCGGCCGCCACCGACCACACGCCACCAACGGCCGAGAGGGATGTCGAGCCCCACCGAGGCTCAGCGAGAAAATCGGCGTTAAAGCGCGGCAGGACAAACATCGACATCAAGAAATTGACGCCGACGACCACGATCAACGGCAACGCGGCCAAAGCGATGGGAGGAGAGGTTCTGCTGCGATGGCCTCGATGGATTTCGGCCGGATCGAATTCACGTGCGGTCGTTGCGAGTTCCCGCACAAGTTCATCATCCACTGCCGCATCGACGTTCACGATCGAGTCACCGATACTTTCGCCGGCGACGCGCGCGGCGTTTTCGGCGCGGCTGAGCCACCACAGGCCAAAGCCGAGCATAATAGCCGAAGCGATAATGCCAAGGCCGGGCGCGGCAAAGGGCGTCGTTCCGAAGAACGGCATCGGGATCGCGTTTTGAATGGCCGGCGTTCCCGGAAGCGCAGACATGGTGAAAGTGGATGTTCCAAGAACGATCGCCGCCGGCATGAGCCGGAGTGGAATGGCGGCGGCACGAAACAACGCTCGGGCCATCGGTGCCAAAACAAAAAATGCAACAAAAAGGCTGACGCCGCCATAGGTGACGATCGCGCCAGCGAGTACGACGGCGAGTATCGCCCGCTTTTCCCCGAGCCGTTCCGTCATAAAGTTGGATATGGCAGCAACCGATCCACTGTCTTCCATCAGCTTGCCGAAAAGCGCACCAAGAAGAAAAATCGGAAAGAACTGCGCGAGAAATTGCGCTGCGCTTCCCATGAAAGTCTGCGTCCAATGGGCGAGCAATGGCTCTCTCGCGAACGCGGCAGCGATGAGCGCGGCTGCGGGGGCCAGCAAAAGTACGCTCCAACCCCGGAAGGCAAACCAAACAAGAAGACCAAGAGCAATTAGGATGCCGACAAGACCCACCGCGTCATACTCCGTCGAGAAGGGTGTCGAGGTCGAACGAGGACCGTTGACCTAAACACTTTCCATCCCGCTCAAGAAAAGCTTCGGCCGACCGACGCCCCTCGTCGCGCAGCATGCACAGAAATTCCCATTCGGCGTTGAGTTTGGAGGAATAGCCCAGAGCCAGCATCGCGTCGGTCGAGATGCGATGAATGCGCATGCCGGCCCAGAGTGCGCCCTCGCAGTTGCCCGGATCGGCGACCTGCCGCAACATCGCGATCATGCGAAGCTCCTTCATCAACACGGTATTGAACGAAACCTCGTTAAGCCGATTGAGAATATCGCGTGCAGAGCGCGGGATTTCGGGACGCTCGATCGGATTGATTTGAATAAGAATCGTATCTTTAGAAGTGCATTCGCGGACGAGAGGCGTAATCGTAGGGTTGCCGGCGTAACCGCCGTCCCAATAGCTTTCTCCGTTGATCTCGACTGCCTGAAACATGGTGGGCAGGCACGCAGACGCGAGTAAAACCTCGGGAGAAATATCGACGTTGCGAAACACGTGGCCTCTTCCCGTGCGCACGTTGGTTGCAGTAACGAACAGTTTGATCGGCGCACGGGCCAGCCGGTCGAAATCGATGTTTTGATTCAGGATTTCGTGTAACGGATTTGATCCTGCCGGATTCAAGTCATACGGCGAGAGAACGCGCGACATCAAATCCATCGCAACGAAAACCGGCGATGTGTCGAGCGTCCAACGTCCCAGCATCACGTCGAGAGGCGTTCGCTGGAAAGGGCTAAGCAACGCCGCGCGGGATACGTTGCGCCAATATCTTTCCAAGGCGGCGCGCGCTCCTGCGGCGCCGCCCTCAGCGTGGCCGTCAACAAGAACGGCGGCATTCATTGCACCTGCCGACGTACCGGAAATGCCGTCGATATTGAGCCAGCTTTCCTCCAGCAAGCGGTCTAAGACTCCCCACGTAAAAGCGCCGTGGGAGCCACCGCCCTGCAAGGCAAAGTCGACCGAACAGGTCTCTCTGTCGAGCGTCCTGTGAGCGTTGGAATTTTCAGCAGCCATCGTCGCTCAATTGAACCCGCGAATCCGTCGCCCGAACGCCGAGCCGCAACAATCAACTCTCGACCGCGTCACTCCGGGACAGGACTTTTTTCCTGCCTCAAGCGACCGCCGAGTGAAATCCACCACACGCCATGGAGCATGAGGTCGATGCCAACTAGAAGCCCCAACACCCACATTCCGCTCACTGGCCACTTCGCGAGAATGACGAGCCCCGCAACGATGCCGACGATGCCGGAGATAAGCAGCAGCGATCCAAACCACTCCCAGTACTGCATGGCCTGGAAGATCCGTACAAAGCCGGAAGCGATCAGCGACAACGCGAATACGAAAGTGAGAATGAGAGATCCTCGCGCCGGATCCGATATGAGCATCAATCCGCAGACGGCGTACAGCAGCCCGACGAGAAGCCTCAAAATGAAGCCACGCCAATGCTGCGCGGAGAAGGCCTGAAATACCTCCGACGCGCCGGCTACAACGAGCAAAATGCCGATGAGAACGGCGCTGATCACGGTGGCTGCAACGACGTCGCCGAGAACGAAGAGTCCGGCGAAAATGAAGATGGCGCCAACCAGAATTGCTCCCCACCAACTGGGATCTGCCGTCTCTGAGCGCGTCTCAAGTATTGGTCTGGCTGTCATGTCGAACCTCCCAGAAACTCAAAGAAATGAATGTTAAGCGCCCTGCCCGGAAGCGAACTTATCGTTTCGAGACAAGGCGCCGATCGCAATTCTCAGTGACGAGGATGAGCCTGAAATTTCTTACTTATCGGTAGCGCTTGGCGAGGTCATTTTAGGCACTTCGTTGCTCATGGAATTCGTCGCCGGAAGCTTGCCGTCGTCGCCCATCCGGTGCGAGGTGCCTTCCGTGCCGGTGCTTGATCCCGTGCCAGCGCCCATATCCGGAACGCGGCCACTGACTGCGCCGCTCGCCGGAAGTTTGCCGCTGTCGCCCATTGTATGGGATGAGCTGTTCGCGGCGGGTTGATCTTCAGCTGTTGCTGGAATAGTCGCAGCGCCCAAGAGAAACGTAGCGGCCGCAGTCGCGAAAATATATTTCATCGTCTGGACTCCTTGGTCTTCCTCCAAGTGTCCCCCGTCTATTCCGCAGTATAGAGGAGACGCGCCTCATATGTCCTGGAATTATTTTTTATGATCTGGGACACGTCGATAATTCAAATTGTACGTTTCGCTTTTGCTGTTCAATTGCCAGTTCGCCCTGCAGATGGCTATCGGCATTAACCCTGTAAGTAATTGCCACGGCGGAGCAACGAGCGTAATTTCCGAGCCTTTTCCGGCGCATTAAAAATTTTGCGGATTCATCGTCCGCCCGAATATGAAGACACTTTCTCACCAAGCGAACCCTAAGAACGCCTAGCTACGAATTCCCGGCTGAAAAGGCGTTTTCCTATTCAGGAGCGTCCAGATCGCGAGGTATTTCAAATGGAACGTAGAGCATTTCTGATTGGAACTGCGACGGCGATTGCTGCAACGACCGCTCAACCCGCTGCCTCACAATCTCCCCCCGTTCCCGGACAACCATTAGCGCCAAGCGATATTGAGGGAGCTGTTGCCCGGCTGCGAAAACAATACCTTTCGGAGTTTGACGCTGCGTATGTCGAAAACGTGATCGTTCCGCATTTTCTGGTCAGTACATACCAAGGCGAGCGGTTGAGCTTGCCGATGATCGACGTCAAATTCACCAAAGAGAATGCCCTTCCTTACGATCTTTGGGGTCTACTGAGCGAAAGCTGGAAACCTGCTCCGGAAGATGGAGTCACCGTTTTCCTCCAGGGGCTAGAAAAGCGCGGACCTGATAATCGCCGGAAGCGAATTTACATGTCGGCGCTGACGCCGGATTTGTACCACCCGATGTACGGCGAGAAGGTCGAGCTCTTCTTCGATAAGCTGCTCAGCGATGCCAACTCAAACAAGCCTCTCATGCGTCCCTACTTGGAGAGCTATTTCGACCTGTATTGGGATTTGCACCTCGGCGTCAAAGGCGACGCGGTTCCTAAGAGAGTTCGTCAGATCGGCGAAAGTTTCAACACGGTCCTGGCCTATCGCGATCCAACCCAAAAGATTGTCTACGACAATTATATGGAAGTCCGTGAACACCTGGCGTTTTTGAAGGAATGGATCGATGAGAAAATCGCAGATCTCAATAGCGGCGCGACGCCTCATCCTGAAAAGACGTTCACCTATTACTGGATCAAAAATGCCGGAGACGGTGAATATTTTGCGCACCAGGATGTCGTCTTCGAGGTGTTCCACAACTTCGTCGCGCTGAGCCAATGGGGTAATACGCTTTACAACATCATGCTCAAGCTGGCGAAGGATACCGGCGATCCCGATACGAAGACTTGGTTCAAGAAGACGATGGAAAGCGATTTCGATAACGCCGACGGCAAGGCCTTCACGCCCCTCGAACGGTTCGTGATGGAGCTGTTCCGCACGATCACGCCGAACGGCGGGAGCATTTCCGCGATGAACGAAGTCAGGCCCCCTCCCTTTCAACGGTTCGGCTATGTCGTCAGTCCACATTGGGACACGAGCTTTGATCCCGTACAGTGGAAGGATCCCGATAAATTCGATCCAGACCGCTACAACAGCGTCCCAACGAGTCATCAAATCGACGAAGCCAAAGCCGAGCAAATCGGCTTTGCAAAATGTCCGTTCGACAGGACGTCGTTCGACGTCCGGGATGGACGAAAGGCGACGATGCACAACAGCGGCTTCGGAACGGTCTATGGCATCATCGACGACAAGCCATTCCCCGTATGCGATCACGCGGGCTTCGCGTCTTTTGGCTTCGGGTACCGGCGCTGTCCCGGCGAACAACTCACCATCCAAGTCTTCGAGGATTTTCTGCGGAAGATATGGAAGGATAAAATCGGCTTCCAGAAACTCGACATCGCCAACCCGGAACCGCTTCCTATCGGCCCGACGACCGTTATCGCCGACAATGTTGGATTTACGAGGACGGCCTAGATTGTATTGCGTAATGCTTTTTGGAAGCGGTAAGCCATATCCGCTTATGGCCAAGGGCGGAACTCCGCCGCGCAGCTTGTGAGGTGCGCCTTTTCGGATGAAGTTGGCCGTGGCCGAAGCGCCAGCGGATCCGGATCGGCGCGGGCTTGTCCGACGAGCTATTGAACGTCTGAAAGCACGCGTCAAACGTAGCCCATCGGAACATTGTCGAGGCTATAAAGCTTTTAACCCCTGACTCCGCCGTATAACGAGCGCCTTCGTAGCGGCAAGATCGGACGTTATCTTGTGGGCGAATACGGAGGGACCGACTGTGGCCGATATAGTCATAATCAATCCGCGCTTCGATGTGTCCTTCTGGGGGATGGAAAAATGTATGAGCATGCTCGGCAAGCGCGCAAATTTACCGGTCGCGTGCCTTCCACTCCTTGCGGCATTGGTTCCTAAGCATCACGACGTCACGCTCGTTGATGAGAACGTCGAGGAGATTGATTTCGACCGTCTCGCCCGAGCAGATATGGTGTGCGTAACGGGGATGAGCATTCAAGGGCGGCGACTTCGAGAAATCCTCGTTGAGGTTCGCAAACGTGGCGTCCTCACGGTCGTCGGCGGCGCCATGGCGACCGTCGAACCCGAAGAACTCGATGGCTTGGCCGATATTATTTTCGTTGGCGAAGCCGACGAGACGTTTCCTCAGTTTTTGCGCGAATGGGAATTGGGAAAACATCGAAGCCGTTACGTCCAGGCCGAAAGGACTGACATGACGACGCTTCCAGCGCCGAGGCTCGATCTTCTCAAATCACAGCATTACATGTTCGGCAGCATGCAGATTTCGCGCGGGTGTCCGTTCACCTGCGAGTTTTGTGACATCATCGTTACCTTCGGTCGCAAACCCAGACTGAAATCGAGCAAACAAGTCATGGCGGAACTCCAGGCTTATTATGATGCCGGTATCAAGATCGTGTTTGTGGTCGATGATAATTTGATCGGAAATAAGAAAGCGATCAAACCCATCCTACGCGATATGATCCAATGGCAGGAGGAGCATGCTTATGCCCTCACCTTGTTCACAGAGGCGTCTCTCGACTTGGCCGAAGATGATGAACTTATGAGGCTTATGGGTCAGGCCGGATTTCAAAGTGTCTTTATCGGCATCGAAAGCCCCAATGAAGAATCGCTGAGGGAAACCAAGAAACTTCAGAATGTTCGAGAGCGAGCGGGAACGCTGCTTGAGCGCGTGCATCGGATCCAAAGCAGTGGCCTTGATGTCTGGTGCGGAATGATCGTCGGTTTCGACAGCGACAAGCCCTCCGTCTTTCGAGAGCTCCCCCGGTTTCTTGCAGATGCGCGGATCGCAAATGCCCTCATTGGACTACTCCACGCGATCCCGACCACCCCCCTCTACGACCGGCTGAAGAAGGAAGGCCGGTTGAACGATGATGACGACAGCGCGGCCTTCGGTACGAATGTCGCTCCATTGGGTATGTCGCGGGAAGATTTGCGTAAGGGTTTCGTCGAGATCACGGGGAAAACCTATACGGCCGACGCCTATTTCGAGCGTGTTGATGCGCTATTTATTGATGGCAATTTCAAATTCGCCGTGCATCAGCTTGAGTATTGGCGGCACCACCGCGGAGCCTGGGTAAAGAGCTTCATTGAAAACTACATCATGTTTTTCGTGCTAGCCGGGCGCTTGGTCTCATCGGTCGAAGATCGCGCATTGCGAACCAAATACCGGTCTCAACTTTTCCGGGCTTTTCGGACGCGGCGGTTTGAGCCGCAGCTGCTTTTCACCTATGCCGTCAAGACGGCCATGCACTATCACTATGCCTCGATAAGCGACGCGCTCGCGGCAGCGGGCGACGGGCCCCTCCCTCAAGCGGTGAGATCGTTCTCTCGTGCTCCCGGGCGAGAAGCTGCCTAGCAAGCGGAGACGACACATTTTTCGCGAAGCACAAACACGGTGCTACTCAGCACCAAAGCCGACCGACACGAGCCTGCGTGACTTGCTGCCGGAAGGGTTCGCCGCCCAATCGAACAACCACGCGCCAATTATCGCATGACGGACTTCCCGCGCTTGAGATACGCGCCCAAGAATGACCGGAGATCGCCGATCGATTCTATCGGGTCAAAATCCTTCAGGATCATCGCGCGCACAAAGACCCCATCGAGATAGGTCGATATAAAGCTCGCCGTCTCGTCGACGTCCACTTTGCGAAAATCGCCGCGCTCGATCCCCGAGACCAACGCGGCGCGCAAGACATCACGCTCATCTACGTAGAATCGCCGGATCGCCCCATCGATGCGCACGTTGCGCTTCGATGTCTTTGCGTAGTCGACTGAAATTTTTATTAGTTTTGATATCGTCTCGTACTCTTTCACGTGATTGTCGAGCCACCCATCGATAATCTCGCGCGGATGCTTTAGGCCTTCCCTTGCGATGCTGAACTGTTGGAAAGCCCGTTCAACAGCGAGCGTCACGGCGTTGCGAAACAGCTCTTCCTTGCTGCCGAAGTAATAATAGATCATCGCCGTATTGTATCCGGTCGCGTCGGCAATGTCCTTCGTGGTGACAGCCGAAAATCCGCGTTCGGCAAATAGATCGAGAGAGATTTCTCGGATGTGAGTCTCGGCATCTCGCGACGAGACGTCGAACTTCGGACGTCCTACACGAGCGGGCTTGCGTTTCACTGGTTTGCGAACCTGCCGACGCGACGCGTTCACCGCGACCGGCGCTCTATTATCCGTTGCCAAACCTCAAACCTCCCGAATCTCTTTCTTGCTCTACCTTCTTAGCAAACGAAGAGCGGTTGCACCCCACATCACTGCCTGGAGAATGTGCGTCATGGTGGAAAAATTGTTCAAAAAATCCGCACTTTGTCCAACGCAATCGCTTGCGCTTCCATATTAATTAATCGTCTAATTATCCAACATGCAAGCGGCTTCTTCTATCGGGAAGCCGACCGGAACAGATGGAACGATGAGCGTTTCGACATGCGGATTGTTGCAATGAACGCTTCCACCACGGAGATCTCGCCCAAGCGAACGGGCGCGACGATGCCGAAGCGCGCCGCGCCTCAACGTCAGTGGACCATCCGGGGAGCGCTCGGTCGGCGTCCATATGCGGCTTACGCGATCCTCGGCGTCGCCACTCCGATACTCCTGTGGGCATTCCTCAGCGAGGCAGCCATCGTGCCGAAAATATTCATGCCCGGACCTTGGGATGTGCTTAAGCGCTTTTGGTCATGGATCGCGAACGAAGGGTTCGCGGGCGATCTCGGCATCAGCCTTGAGCGCGTAAGTCTCGGCTTTATCTCGTCGCTCGTCATAGCTCTCCCGCTCGGCTTGCTCGCGGGGACCTTCAAGCCCGCTGAGGCCATTATCGAACCGGCGATGGATTTCATTCGGTACATGCCGGCTGTGGCTTTCGTTCCGTTGATGATGCTTTGGTGCGGTATCGGCGAACTTTCAAAAGTCTCGATCATCTTCATCGGGACTTTTTTTCAGATGGTTCTGATGTTCGCGGACGACGTGCGAAAAGTCCCCCTGCAGCAGATCGAAGCCGCGCAGACGATGGGCGGCACACGACGGGAAATTGTCTACAGGGTCATCTTCCCTTCAGCCGCACCGGCTCTTCTAACGACGTGCCGCATCACGCTCGGATGGGCTTGGACTTATCTGGTCGTTGCGGAAATCGTCGCTGCCAATTCCGGGCTTGGCTACGCTATTCTCAAAGCGCAGCGCTTCTTGCAGACGGACAAAATCTTCGCCGGTCTCATTGTCATTGGCTTCCTTGGCCTCATCCAAGATCAGCTTCTGCGCGCCTTGCATCATGCCCTCTTCCCCTATTTGAGGAGGCAATAACCAATGACGACGTCGATTGAAGTCAAACATCTCTTCAAAAGCTTCAATACCGCGCGTGGCAGTATGCTCGTGCTCGACGACATCTCGCTCTCGATCGCCGCCGGCGAATTCTTGACGATTGTCGGCGCATCGGGCTGCGGAAAATCAACGTTTCTCAGGATTCTTGCGGGTCTTGAGACCGCCGATAACGGCAAGGTCATTGTCGGCGGCCAGCCGGTCAATGGGCCCGGCGTCGACCGAGCCATGGTCTTCCAGGACTACAGCCTCTTCCCATGGCTGACCGTCAAGCAGAACGTTATCTTCAGCCGGCGCCTCGCGGCCAACAGTCATGATAATTTGGCGCTCGAACGCGGTGCGGAAGACGCGCGCGCCTTGAAACTCATCTCGCTGGTCGGATTGTCCAAGGCTCAGGACGCGTATCCGTCGCAACTTTCCGGCGGCATGCGCCAGCGCGTCGCCATCGCGCGCGCACTCATGTCGAAGCCGTCGATAATTCTGATGGATGAACCTTTCGGCGCGCTCGACGCTCAGACACGCGAAGTCATGCAGGACCTCGTTTTGAGCGTCGTCGAGCGCGAAGGCACGACAATCGTGTTCGTCACGCACGATGTCGAGGAAGCGCTTTATCTCGGCTCGCGCGTCGTTCTGATGTCCCCGTATCCCGGCCGAATCGACACGATCTACGACGTGCCGTTGCCGAGAGACCGCAACGTCATGATGCGCGTCGACCCAAACTTCGTGGCGTTGAAGCGGACCGTTATGGAACGCGTCCGCAAGACGGTTGGCATGTCGCTTGACGCATCTGCATTGGCAAACACCGGAGCCGAAGCATAACGCCCGGCACCTTTCCTGAAGGAGTACCTCGTACATGCATAAGCTTTGGACAAAAATCCGAAACCTGGGAATGGTCGGCGCGGTCGCGTTGGCAGGCGTCACCTCGTTCCACGCAACTGCCGCTCGTGCAGAGGAAACGGTGACGCTCGCGACCGTTGCCTGGATCGGCTATGCGCCGTTCTACGTTGCCGTTGAGAAGAACCTGTTCGAGAAATACGGCGTCAAAGTCGAGTTGAAGGATTTCGCAGACCCCGCTCTCATTCCCGCGGCACTCCAGAGCGGCGGCGTTCAAGGCGCGATGTACACCTACGATCAGGTGATCAATCTCGTGGCGAATAAAAATGCATTTCGTGTCGTGATGCCGATCGATTATTCGAACGGCGCCGATGCCGTCGTCGCGCTGAATTCAGTCAACTCCATGGCGGACCTCAAGGGCAAAAAAGTCGCGTATCCCTTCGCTACCTGCGATAACCTTCTGGTCGCCTATGGACTGCAAAAGTCAGGCTTGACGGAAGCCGATGTCGAAGGCCTTGATACGACGCCGGAGAACGTTGCCGCGGCCCTAGTCGGCGGCGCCGTCGCAGGCGCCACCTACGAGCCGAACGTCAGCAAAATCCTGAAACTCGACGTCAACGGCGGCTACCATGCGATCTATACGTCGGCGTCCGCTCCCGGCTTGATCACGGATATTCTCTATTTCTCGACCGATTACATCGCCAAGAACCCGAAGGCGATCGACGCGGTCATCAAGGGCTACATTGATGGCATGGCCTTTATAAAAGCGCATCCCGATGAAGCTTACGCGATCGTCGCGAAGTATTTTTCAACGACCGTCGATGACGTGAAAGAGCAGGCCAAAGGCGCTTACAACATCCCCGTCTCCGAGATGTCTGGATATTTCACGCCGCGCGATGATGCGAAGTCTCTCTACACGTCTGGAAAGCTGATCGCGGATGTCTTGATAAAGCGCAAGCAGATCGAAGCCGCGCCGAAGATCGAAGACACCTACGACGCGACGTTCGTCAGCGCACTGGTTGCAGCGAAATAGTCCAGAGCAAATCCAACGCGGCCGAAACGGAAGTATCGGCCGCGCTTTGCTTCACCCCTCAGCAATTCAAGTCCTATAACGGAGTCGAAACGAAAATGGACGCCATCGTCAAAAAAGGGCCGACAGAGCTCGAAAGCCAACTTGCTGCGGAAGGCGTCAAGTATCTGCTCGCAAGCTACGTCGATATGCACGGCGTTTCCAAGGGCAAGGCCGTTCCAATCGCGCACATGCGCAACATGATGGCCGGTTCGGAACTCTGCACCGGCGCGGCTCTCGATGGCATCCCACAGGATGTCAGCGATGAAGAGGTGGCGGCGCACCCCGACGCCGCTTCTTGCGCGGTCCTCCCATGGAAGAAGGACGTCGCGTGGTTCGCGAGCGATCTCTGGTGCCGGAAAAAGCCATTCGAAGCGTGCAGCCGAAATATTCTGAAGCGCGCCCTCGCGAAAGCCGATGCGTTGGGATACGGCCTCAACCTTGGCATGGAAGCGGAGTTTTTCGTTCTTCAAGACGATCCGGTTCTCGGCTTCAAGCCGCTTTCGGACCGCAAGAACCTCGAAAAGCCGGCTTACGATGTCGCGAGAACGCTCGATAATCTTGGCTGGATCGGCGAACTGATCGACTCGATGAACAGTCTCGGCTGGGACGTCTACAGCTTCGACCACGAAGACGGCATCGGTCAGTTCGAAATCGACTTTCGCTATTTCGACGCGCTCTCGATGGCCGACAAGTACGTCTTCTTCCGGATGATGGCGCATGAGATCGCCCGCAAGCACGGCGGCTTCGCGACGTTCATGCCAAAGCCTTACGGCGACCGCGCCGGCAGCGGCGCGCATTTCAACATGTCTCTTTCGGACAAAGCCACCGGCAAGAACCTGTTCTCCGACCCGTCGGATTCGCGCGGTTGCGGCCTGTCGAAGCTCGGCTATCAGTTCCTCGCCGGCATCATGAAACATCTTCCCGCAATTTGTGCCGTCGTCGCCCCGACCGTGAACAGCTATAAGCGCCTCGTTCTCAAGGGCTCGATGTCTGGGTTTACGTGGGCCCCCGTCTGGGCCTGCTACGGCAACAACAACCGCACCAACACGCTGCGCATTCCGCTCGGCGGCGGCCGTGTCGAACTCCGGGCCGCGGACAGCTCCTGCAATCCCTATCTCGGCGCTGCGCTCGTGCTCGCCGCGGGTCTCGAGGGCATCGCCAACGAGCTCGATCCCGGCGATCCCCATACCGAAAACATGTACCTGAAGAGCGAAGCCGAACTGAAAGACTTGGGTGTCTATCATCTTCCGCGTACGCTCGAAGAAGCGGTGAATGCCTTCGATGCCGATCCGTTGAGCGAGGCGACGTTCGGCCCCGCGATGAAGAAAGCGTGGGTCGATTTCAAGCGCGACGAATGGCTGAGCTACATCAACCACGTCTCCGACTGGGAACATGCCCGCTATCTGAAATTCTACTGATGGCGCGACAATGAACTGGGCGGATAGAACCTGGAGCGAATTGCCGAGCGATTTGGCGAAGTCCAGTCACGTGGCAATTCTACCCATCGGCGCGACCGAGCAGCACGGGCCGCATCTCGGCACCGGCATGGACTTCGTTCTCGCGGACAAACTCTGCCGAGCCGTCGCGGCGCAGACGGGGGTCCCGATGCTTCCGACGCTTCCCTATGGTTGCTCGCTCGGACACAGCCGACGGTGGCCTGGGACGATTGCTCTGCAGCCGATCACCTTGATCACGGTGATAAAGGAGATCGGAGATTGGGCGTATCACAGCGGCGTTCGACGACTGTTCATCGTCAACAGCCATGTGACGAACGCGGCGCCGCTCCGCTGCGCGCTTGAAATGCTCCGTGCCGAGCACGACGATATGATGGTTGCGGTGATCAACACGGCAACCATCAGCGAGCGTGTACGCTTGGCGCACTTTTCGGACGCGCAAGACTGGCATGCGAACGCCGCCGAAACCGCCCTCATGTTGGCGGAAGCCCCTGAGATTGTGCGCACCGAGCTGATCCCGGCTTCGGACGATCCCGACCGCACCGAAGGTCTGGTCTTTTCTCATCCCGTGAACCGGACGAGCCTCAACGGCGTAACGGGCACGCCGAGCCTTGCACGCGTCGAACAGGGACGCGAACTCTTCGCATGGATGGTCAAGGATCTTTCGGCCCTCGTCGAGCGAGGCAAGTCAGAGGAGGCGCCGCTCGATCAATCCTATTTCGAGCGCGCCGGGGAATGACAACGCTGCGATATCTCGGCTGGGAAGGCTACGCCGACGGCGACTTTCCTTCCTCGCTGCGTGCCGCGACCGGATTGAATATCGGCGGTGAGAACCATGTGTCCGACGATCTCGCGTGCCGTAAGCTTATGGGCGATCCGGGTTGCTGGGACATCATCAACATCAACACGCCATTCGTCCGGGACACTTTGGACCCGGCTGGATTTATCCACTCGCTCCCTGAAGCCTTGGGGTCTCAGCCCTCTGACCCATTCGAACGCTTCGCAGCCGCCGCACGGGGTAGCGGCGGAAACGTAATTGGAGTTCCACAAAGGTGTGGGCCGTTTAATCTCGTCATCAATCAGGACACGCTATCGCCAGCTCTGGCGCGCGAGCAAGGTTTCAAGCTTACGCTGCGTTCGGATTTCCATCGACGGTTCGGAATTCTCTCCTACGATGATTTCAATGTCATGCATGTCGCGATCGCGGCGGACCTCAATCCCTTCGCGGCGTTCGATGACGCCGCCTTCGCTGTTTTCTCCGAGACGGCCCGTGCCATTTATCGATCGGCGCAGATGATTACGACGGACCATGATCTTCTGAACCGCGCGCTCATCGACGGCGATATCGATTTTTACATCAGCGGGGGAACTTATACCGCGTCGCCTGCGCGTCTCGCCGGGCGACTCGAAGTTCGCGCAATCACCCCAGACAGCGGCCCGATAGAAGGAAAAGGCGGCGTCGCGTTCGTCGAAATCAATGCTCTCGTCCATCACGACGTTGTGCCGAGCGAGGCCGGCCTGTCGTTCCTGACATTTATCTCAAGCGACGACGGCGCGATTGCTGCGTCCCTCGCGGCGGGTGCCTGCAATCCCGTCGTTCAAATGCACACCTCGCGCGTTCGCGGCCGCTTCTCCCGCGATCAGCTTCTCGCCATGCAATGGGATGATCTTGAGGAAGACCTTTCGCATTGCGCGGATTATGCAATCATGCCCGACTATCAGAGACTGCGAGGCATTCTTCGCCGGACCGCCGCATCCCAATCCGAGCTAGCGCTCAGATCCACCGATTGAAGCATGTGGATCATCTCCGTCCTGCCGGTATTGCTCGATCAACCATGATCAGGTTGCACTGCGAAACGACGATATCGGCGGATGACGTAACGGCCGCTCCCATGCTAGATCGGGTTATGCTACGGATGGTTGAAACCGGCAACGAGGTCGATCCGTACCGAGCCCGAAGGAGTTTCGCCATGAAAGTGCGATTTGCGTATTGGCTGGCTTTCCTATTTATCGCCGCACTTCATACCGGGCCGGCGCTCGCCGATGACGTGAAATTTTCGAAGCAGCAACTCGATCAGATGCTAGCGCCGATCGCGCTCTATCCCGATGATCTTCTGTCGAATGTGCTGATGGGATCGACATATCCGCTGGACATCGTTGAAGCGCAACGCTGGCGCAGTGAGCCGGAAAACGTCAAGCTCGAGGGCGACGCGTTGACCGACGCGGTCAAGTCAAAGGACTGGGATCCGAGCATCAAGGCGTTGTTGCTGTTCCCGGATGTTCTGAAGACCATGAGCGATCAGCTGGACTGGACGCAGAACCTGGGTACCGCTTTTACGAACCAGCAAGCGGAAGTCATGGATGAAGTTCAGTTCTTGCGATCAAAAGCATCCGCGTCCGGTCATCTGAAGAACAACTCGCAGCAAACGATCAAGCAGGACGGCGACACCTACGTCATCGAGCCCGCGGACCCGGACGTCGTTTACGTGCCGACCTACCAGCCGGACGTCGTTTACGGCCCTTGGTGGTATCCTGACTACCCACCGTACTATTGGGGATACCCAGGAGCTGTTTTCAACAACGGCTATTGGTGGGGAGCGGCAGGTTTCGCGATCGCAGGCGGCATCTGGGGCTGGAACCGCTGGGATTGGCGCCGACACGACATTCACGTCGACGTCAACCGGTGGAACCGGATCAACGGGCGACACAACCACATTTCATCCGATCAATGGAAACATAACCCCCGTCATCGCGGCTCGATGCGACCGCACAACAACGCGGCCGGCGACGCCACGCGCCGGAGAGAGCTAAACAAGGATCTTCGCCGCACGGATGGCAATGTCAATCGGTCGAAGATTGCTCCAGCGAATGTCGATCGCAAGCGCGGCGGAGGAGATCCTGCACGTTTCCGGCATAAGCGTCAGTCCCAAGGCCAAAATCGTGGGGCAGGAAACTCATTCAAGGCTCGTCCGCACCGAGCGGCCGGAAATGGCGGCGGGCATGCTCGTAAGTTCAATGCGCCGAAAAGGGGACACGGTGGGGGACGTGGCGGTGGACACCGCGGCCGCCGGCGTTGAGACATCCTTGAGGAGCCGCTCTCGACTTCATTTGCCTTTTTGGCGAACAGAGCGCGGCCTCACTTCCATTGCAAAAGAAAGCGACAGCCAGAACGCCGCTCTCGCTACCCCGTGGCTCCGAAGTTGTCGCGAAGCTTTCCATTCGCTTACTGATTATTTGCATCGGCGCGCGTCGCGCGTGGAGCAAAATATGCGCAGCACAAGATATATCCGGATTGTCGCGATATCGGTGGGTCATGGCCATGCCACGCTTGCCGGTCCGGCGGAGGTTCGCTTATGATCGCTAGAGCGTTCACGCTTATCGCTGCGGCCGCGATGGCATTCCTTGCGCTATTTTCGGGCGCTCCCGCCGAGGCGCAATCCAATTTTTATCAGGCTTCGCCAAGCGAAATCGCCGGCGCGCCCGGGACGATCATCCGCACGGAGGCGATGGGCGACAGTTGGTTCGGGGCGCAAGCGGTCCGCGTTCTCTATCGCTCGACGGGGCTCAACGGGGAACCCATTGCGGTGTCGGGCGCGGTGATCGTTCCCGGCGGAACGCCACCACCCGGCGGCTGGCCCGTCATTGGTTGGGCACATCCGACGACGGGTATCGTTCCGCATTGCGCGCCGACGCTGGCGCATTTTTTCTTCCAGCAGATCCCCGGGCTGCGCATGATGCTGGAGCGCGGCCTCGCCATCGCGGCGACCGACTATCCAGGGTTGGGGACGCCGGGGCCTCATCCCTATCTGGTCGGTGTGAGCGAAGGCCGGGCCGTGCTGGATTCTATCCGGGCGGCCGTAGCCTTACCCGGAAGCGGTATCGGCGCGCGGTCCGTTCTTTGGGGGCACTCGCAAGGCGGCCAGGCTGTGCTCTTCGCCGGCAAGCTCGCCAAAAGCTATGCATCCGAGCTCACTATTCTGGGGATCGTCGCCGCCGCGCCCGCGACCGAACTCGGCGCCCTGATGCGTGCCGACATCGCGACGGCTGGCGGCAAGAACCTGCTGGCGATGACCCTATGGTCCTGGAACAGAGTCTTCAATGCCCCGATGCAGGAGATCGTCGTTCGGGAAGCCATTCCGGACGTCGACAGGCTCGCGAACATCTGCCTTGAATCGATCATCGACCTGCGGCCGCGTGGCATGATCGGAAAAGATCTGTCGCAAGAATTCCTGAAGGTGCCAGACCCGACGATGATGGAGCCCTGGCACCGTCTTCTCGGCGAAAATACAATCGGAACGCTTCCGCCCGGCATCCCTATTTTGATCGCGCAGGGAACCGCCGACAATGTCGTCGATCCGCCGGTAACGGCCGCATACGTTAAAACACTTTGCGGCGCGGGCAGCCGAGTACTGACACTGCTCTATAATGGCGTGGGCCACGGCATGATCAGCCGCGACGCCGCCAAGCCGTCTGTGGATTGGATGGCGGACCGGTTCGCAGGAACTGCTGCTCCGAGCAATTGCGCGGGCGCGCATTAGAATATCGGCGCTGGCGAAGCGGTTCCGGTCTCCCTCCAGTTCGGCTCAAGCAAACCAAAGGATGATGGGAGCAGACCAAGCGCTGGCTAGCGGCGCGGTCGACCGTGTGGCGATATCGTCTCCAGGCTTCTTGAAGACAGGAGAAACGAGATGACCCCGACTGGACACAATTTTGGTGCGACGAGTCGCTCGCGGGCTCAGGCCAAGGCGATCGCGGCGGACAGCGCAGCGGCAAGGAGCGCATCCTATTTCGCGCTCACGTTCCTTATGTCGGCGATGTTCGTCTTCATGCTGATGATGGGTTGGGCTGCCGGCTACTGATCTGAACTCTGGGTTCGGCGACGGGATACAATACCTGTTTGTGGCAATCGTTTGTCCCAGTCTCGTCGCTAAGCAGACCAAACCATTCATCCTCAATTCATTGCGAATGTCGGAAGGTGTCATTGCTGCTTGGCAGCTTGAGGGAGCGATTTGAGATGACGCGATATCGGATTCATGTCTGGTGTGATGTGAGCGGCGACAATGCCTATGTACTCAACAGCTATGACTCGCGAGATGATGCGGAACGAGCCGCCCAGACCTGCTGCGCCGGACTTCCCTACTCGTTCGAGATCGAAGAAGAATCCGCTCCGGATTACGTGGCGCTCGTCGCCTGATAACTTGCCTGCTTCCGCGATGAAGCAGGTGCCGGGACACATGATATTTCCGACGTCGCCGATGAGGCGCCGTAGCGTTAAGCGGCCTTTCCGACGAATGCGGGTTCTGAACGATAACCCGAGCGCTGCTTCCTAGGACGCTGCTTTCATCATTAACCGGCCTCGCGGGCACGCCGGAGAGCGGCGGCCAGCGCCGACTCCACCCCGGGTTTTGCGTTCGACACGGTGGTGTTGGAGTGGCGAACGTCCGGGCTGCGTTCGTGACGCGTGGTTTGGGATTCAATCGCACCGGATTTCATGGTCAGCGCGATGCGCTTGCGTTCCACGTCGACATCCTTGACGCGGACCTTGACCACATCACCGGCTTTTACGATTTCGCGCGGGTCTTTTACAAACGTGTCGGCGAGCTCCGACACATGCACCAAGCCATCCTGATGCACGCCGACATCGACGAACGCACCGAAGGCCGTCACGTTCGTTACGACGCCTTCGAGCATCATGCCGGGTTGCAGATCGGCGATTTTCTCGACGCCTTCCTTAAACTCCGCCGTTTTGAACTCCGGGCGCGGGTCCCGGCCGGGCTTCTCAAGCTCGGCCAGAATGTCGATGACAGTCGGCGTGCCGAACCGCTCGTCTGCGAATTGTTTGGCATTCAGCGATTTCAGGAACGCGCCGTCGCCAATCATGGCTTTGATCGGCCGCTTCGTCGCTTCCGCGATGCGTTCAACAACTTCGTAGGCTTCGGGATGAACGGCGGATGCGTCGAGCGGGTTCGTGCCGTTCACGATGCGTAAGAACCCGGCGGCTTGCTCGTAGGCTTTCGGTCCGAGACGCGCCACCTTCTTGATCTCGGTCCGCTTTTTGAAAGCGCCGTTCTCGTTTCGATGCAGAACGATGTTGCTAGCGATCGTCGCGGTCAGTCCGGCGACGCGAGCGAGAAGCGGCGCCGACGCCATGTTGATATCGACCCCAACGGAGTTAACGCAATCTTCGACGACGGCATCGAGCGAACGCGCTAGCGCGGATTGGTTGATGTCGTGCTGATACTGGCCGACGCCGATGGCTTTCGGCTCGATCTTGACGAGTTCGGCCAACGGATCCTGTAGACGTCGGGCGATCGATACGGCGCCGCGCAACGAAACGTCCAGGTTCGGAAATTCTTGAGCCCCGATTTCGGACGCGGAATAGACCGAAGCACCAGCTTCCGAGACCATCACCTTCGTGAGCTTGAGGTCGGGCATTTTCTTCATCAGATCGCCGGCGAGCTTATCGGTCTCGCGGCTGGCGGTGCCGTTACCGATGGCGATGATGTCGACCTTATTCTTGATGCTCAGCGCGGCAAGCGTCGCCAGCGCCCCGTTCCAATCGTTTCGCGGCTCATGCGGATAGACGGTCGACGTATCGAGGACTTTACCGGTCTGATCGACGACGGCGACCTTGACGCCCGTTCGGATGCCGGGATCGAGGCCCATCGTCACCCTTGGTCCGGCGGGCGCCGCGAGTAGCAGATCTTTCAGGTTGGATTTGAAAACGCCGATGGCGGCGGCATCGGCGTCGTCCTTCAGGCGTACCAGGAGGTCGGCGGCCAGAGACGTGTGCAGTCGCGTCTTCCAGGCGAGCTTGACCGTATCGATCAGCCATTTGTCCGCCAAGCGGCCGCGCTCGGCGATGTTGAAAGCCGTCATGACTTTCGCTTCCGCCGGATGCGAACGGCCCGGTTCGATTTCTACATCCAGATCGAGATCGAGAAAGCCTTCATTGCGTCCGCGCAGAAGCGCCAGCGCGCGATGCGACGGGATCTTCGAAATCGCCTGCGAGAAATCGAAGTAGTCTGAAAATTTCGCGCCTTCTGTTTGCTTGCCCTTCAAAACTTTTGACGTGATGTGTCCCGTCGTCCAGAGCCACTGGCGCAAGTCACCGACGAGCTTGGCGTTCTCGCCGAACCGTTCGATCAGAATCGACCGTGCGCCATCGAGCGCCGCCTTGGCATCGGCCACGCCCTTTTCGGCGCTCACATATTTTTCAGCTTCGTTCGAGGGGTCAATCGTCGGATTGCCGAGAAGCAGATCGGCCAACGGCTCAAGCCCGGCTTCGCGGGCGATTTGAGCTTTGGTTCGCCGCTTCAGCTTGAACGGAGCGTAGAGATCCTCCAGTTCGACCTTGGTATCGGCGGCGTTGAGGGCGCGCTGCAGCTCAGGCGTCAGCTTGCCTTGCTCGGTGATGCTCTTTACGACTGCGGCACGCCGATCTTCGAGTTCCGTCAGATATCCGAGGCGCTCTTCGAGCTTCCGCAATTGGGTGTCGTCGAGGCCACCTGTCTTTTCTTTGCGATACCGCGCGATGAACGGCACCGTCGAGCCTTCATGGAGAAGCGCCACGGCGGCGGCGACTTGCACCGTTTGAACATTGAGTTCTTTGGCGATGCGGGCGCTGATCGAGTCCAAGCGTTATCCTTTGCGTTACGGCCGAGGGTCGAAGGGGAATGGCTTATGCCGCCGTGGTGGTGCCATATCAATCGGAAAAAATCTTCGGGCACGTGTCGGATGCGGGAAGACCCCAGCGTCTTGATAGCAGAGAGCGGTTTTATCGTGGAAGAACCGTTTGTCCGAACATAACTGAAAGGAGCATACCGTGTCGGTCAATCAAGCATCAAAGACAAAAGCCACAAGCACGAATACCGTCAAATTGCACCGCGTGCTCGCCGCCAAACTCGAGAAGGTCTACCGGGCTTTTCTCGATGCAGGCGCGATGGCCAAATGGCTGCCGCCCGAAGGCTTTACGTGCAACGTCGAGCATATGGAGCCGAAAGTTGGCGGCACGTTCAGGATGTCATTCAAGAATTTCACGACCGAAAAGAGTCATTCGTTCGGCGGGGAATATCTCGAACTCGTGCCGCATGAACTCATTCGCTACACCGACCGCTTCGACGATCCGAATCTTCCCGGCGTCATGGACGTGACCATCACCCTGAAACCGGTTTCGGTGGGAACGGAAATCAACATCGAACAGTCGGGCGTGCCCACCGTGATCCCGCTCGAAGCCTGCTATCTCGGCTGGCAGCAATCCCTTGCCCAGTTGGCGAAGCTCGTCGAGCCTAACATTCCCCAATAACGCTGCCGTCCGCGAGGTGCGTTCAACCACGCAAACCGGGCGCTTCCTGGCCCGTGCGCTCGACATACTCCGTGTAGCCGCCGCCGTACTTGTGGATACCGTCGGGCGTCAGTTCCAGCACGCGATTGGACAGCGCAGCAAGGAAACGCCGGTCATGCGAGACGAATAGCATCGAGCCCTCGTACTGCGAGAGTGCGGTGATGAGCATCTCTTTCGTTGCCATGTCGAGATGGTTCGTCGGCTCGTCCAGCACCAGGAAATTCGGCGGGTCGTAAAGCATCGTCGCCATGACGAGGCGCGCCTTCTCGCCGCCCGAGAGCACGCGGCACTTCTTCTCGACGTCGTCGCCGGAAAAGCCGAAGCAACCAGCCAGCGAACGAAGCGAGCCTTGTCCCGCCTGCGGGAACGAGTTCTCCAGAGACTGAAACACCGTACTGTCGCCGTCGAGGAGATCCATCGCGTGCTGTGCGAAGTAGCCCATCTTCACGCTGCCGCCGACATTGACGATCCCTGTGTCCGGCTGCGTCGAACCCGCGATCAGCTTCAGAAGCGTTGATTTGCCGGCTCCGTTGACACCCATGATGCACCAGCGTTCCTTGCGACGAACTTGGAAATCGAGCCCCTCATAGATGCTGCGGCTGCCGTAGCTCTTGTGCACACCCTTGATGCTTACAACGTCTTCGCCTGAGCGCGGCGGCGTTGCAAATTCGAACATGACCGTCTGGCGGCGTTTGGGCGGTTCGACTCGATCGATCTTCGCCAACTGCTTGACGCGGCTCTGCACCTGCGCCGCGTGGGACGCGCGCGCCTTGAAGCGCTCGATGAATTTGATTTCCTTGGCCAGCATCGCCTGCTGACGGTCGAATTGGGCCTGCTGCTGCTTCTCGGAGAGCGCGCGCTGCTGCTCGTAGTACTCATGGTTGCCCGCATACGTGGTCAACGAGCCGCCGTCGATCTCGACGATCTTCGTGACGATCCGGTTCATGAACTCGCGGTCGTGCGAGGTCATCAACAGGACGCCTTCGTAGGCCCTGAGAAAATCTTCGAGCCAGATGAGACTTTCCAAATCGAGATGGTTGCTCGGCTCGTCGAGCAGCATGGCGTCGGGGCGCATAAGAAGAACGCGGGCCAGCGCCACGCGCATCTTCCAGCCGCCCGATAAGGCGCCGACATCGCCGTCCATCATTTCCTGGCTGAACGAAAGTCCGGCGAGCACTTCGCGCGCTCGGCCTTCGAGCGCATAACCTCCCAGTTCCTCGAAGCGGCCCTGAACCTCGCCGTAGCGTTCGACGATCGCGTCCATCTCGTCAGCGCGGTCGGGATCGGCCATTGCGGCCTCTAGCTCCGCCAGTTCGGCCGCGACCGCACTGACAGGACCGGCGCCGTCCATCACCTCAGACACGGCGCTTCGGCCCGACATCTCGCCGACGTCCTGGCTGAAATAGCCGATGGTCACGCCGCGATCGGCGGAGACCTGACCCTCGTCGGGCTGATCCTGGCCGATGATCATGCGGAAGAGTGTCGTCTTGCCGGAGCCGTTCGGACCAACGAGACCGACTTTCTCGCCCCTATTGAGGGCGGCCGAGGCTTCGATGAAAAGGATCTGGTGGCCGTTCTGCTTGCCGATATTGTCGAGACGGATCATGTGCGCGCTTTATTGAGCGCTGGCTGCGACGGCAAGTGCCGCCGGATCGCCGTGCGCATGGGGCCCGGTCACGCCGGTAAGGCGGCACCTTTAGGCCATGCGGCAAGCCCACGGAAGAGTGTTCCGGGCCGCCGCGACATTCGTTCTCAAGTGGGTTTGGAGTTCCCCAGCCCGCCCAGAGGTAGCCGTGGCGTCAGCGTGCGCCGCAAGGCGATGACGCGCGCAGGTGACCGATACGCTCGCTGGTCATCGGGTGGCTGCGGAGATACGCATCGAGACGATCTTCGATGTGGCTTTCGGGAATGCCATGCATCGCGCGATGATGCCGTTCGAGTTTGGCGAGCGCACTTTCGAACGTCTTGGCGTCGCCCGTGAGTACCAAAGCGAATGCGTCTGCCTCGATTTCCCGGAAGCGCGAGAGTGAGAGCATCAGAAGCTCGGCGAGCGCGGGCGCGCGCTCGAGAAGCCAGCGGAGCGAGGATTGCGGTTTCGAATCGCCGAAAGCCGCGCTCGTTGCCAAACCCTCGGCAGAAACGTCGTTGATCGCACGTTGAAAATTTGCGGCCCACGTCATCGTGAAGCTGTCGCCATTACAGATGTGCGCGATCTCGTGGGCGAAGATCGCCGCGACTTCCTGCGTCGTCATCCCGCGCAGCAGTCCTTCGGTAAAGGTGATGATCGCGTCATCGGGGCCGCCGAATGCATAGGCGTTCATCGCCCTGTGCCCGGCAATTACGCAAATTCGCGGTCGCCGCTGCAGCTTGGCTCGCCAGCAAATGAGATCGATCTCGGCGAACAGTTCCGGTGCATCCGATGGCGATAATGTCCGGACGAAGAAATGTCCGTGGTGAGTGTTTTGATTGAGTTGGCTACGGTCGAGCCGATGGGCGCCGCGTGCTACGGCGCGTTTGGCACCCTCGTCGCCGCCCGCGATCCAACCGCATGACGCCAAAAGTAAGAGCAGGCCGGCGCGCACCTGCCGGGACATGCGGTCATTTTCAGCGCGGGCGGGAGGTGCTCGATGCGTCGAGTCCGGATCGGCATTGCGCTCGAATAGAGCGAAGGCTCGTTGGAAATCGAATGCGGCGCTGCCCGGAATTCCATCGACATGGAATGACGGCCACCGATCGTGGTGGAGGTTGGTGCCGAAATCTTCCGAGAAGGTCACGATATTCGCTGTTCCCCGATAAGCGTCGTAAAGCTTATCAGGAGTTTTGCGAATTTCGCGCCAGTCACGCACTCGATCGTCAAAAAACTGACGAAAACGGCGCGCGACCACGCAGATGAGCTTTATCGGTCACGGTTCTCGCGGACACGTATGCGCGCTCCGCCCCCGGCAAACCGTATCCAGCGAAAGAACGCGCCAACTCGAATCAAACCGAGCGGCGCGCTCGTTGGACCCAATCCCAGGATCGACGGCCGCACTCAGTGCATGGCTTTTCCCGATCCGTTTTGCTCGCCTTGGGTTCTTTCGCGAATGGGGGGCAACTCGGGCCGAATGGAGCGGATGACTGCGACGGCGCGATAAGCCTGCAGGATCAGCGCGAGCGCCGATTGATAATCGCGTGCATCGAATGCCCGACGTGCCTGCTCCACAACGCCGTTATAGGTGTCGAGGCCAGGATAACGCCCGGCATTCTTCTGCAGATAAGCCGACACGTTGCGCAGAGATTCGAGGATGATGTCCTCTGTGAAGGCGACCGCCGCTTGGTGCTCGAGTTGCGCGGCACTGCCTCCGCCGATGTACGCCGCGCCTTGATGGCCGAACGCATCGGTCTGGAAACGCATGAGCAGAGGCACGAGGTTTTCGAGCAGCCCGATGAGCGCCTGTGTATCTTCGCGCGAGTCCTGCGGTCTGCCGCTCTGATCGGAGCGCTGTTGATCATTCGACATTCGTGTTTCTCCATTCGGGAATTGGGAAGGAAGCGCCATCCCCCAGGGGCAGCGCTTCCGATTGCGTCTCGAACGAGCGGTTGCCGTGACTAGGCGGCACGCTGCTGCATGTTCGGCTGCTGGTTGATCGCCTGAAGGTTCGCGATCACCTGCGGGAGAGCCGCCGTCAACTGACGCACGATCTCGCCGACCTCGACCTGGTTCAGCTGACGCTGATTACCTTGATTGCCGCCGAAGGCGGCTTGGCTTTGATTGCCGCCAAAGGCCGCCTGACCGAAGGGGCCGAAGGCGTTCGGCTGGTTCTGCCCGAAAAGCGAAAGCTGATACGGGTTCTGGTTTCCGTACCCGTATGCGCCCTGATTGTACTGACCGGGATTATGCCAGCCTTGGTTATTAAGGCCTTGATTATTCCAGCCCTGGTTGTTCGAGCCCAGGCCGCCGCCGTAGGCTGCGTTTGCGTAACCTCCGTGCTGCTGCGAGCCTTGCAACAGCCCAACAATCTGAGGAAGGACGGGAAGGATTTGGCGAACAACTTCGTTGACGTCCTGCTGGGAGAGATTGCGGGCCGCCGGTCCGTAGGCCGCGCCGAAACCCGAACCGTATCCGCCCTGTCCGAAGGCGGCTTGCGGCTGCTGGGCCTGGGCGATGACCTGCGGAAGGATCGGCAGCAACTGGCGAACGACTTCGCCGACGTCCTGATGAGACAGCTGCCGCTGCGGCCATTGACCGCCGAATTGGCCACCGAAGTTCTGGTTCCATCCCTGGCCGCCTCCGAAATTCGGACCATAGCCGAACGCTGGCTGGCCCAAGCCATTGCCCCAACCGTGCTGAGGCTGGGCGAATGCCTGCATACCCGTGCCCCATGCCTGGCTCCACGCCTGACCTGGGTTGCCGTTCCAGCCGCCGCCGTAGGCGCTGTTCGGATTCTGTTGGAATGCGTTATGGAGATTGTCGCTGTGAATCATAGTCAGGTACTCCTCGAGCGATGATTGACCATCGATGAAGGGAGCCGCACCACGATATGGTGAGGCCTGCCTAAGATGCGCGCCATGCAGCACGCGCCGTCAATTCAACGGCGACTGACAGGTGGCATTCATATCGCGCAATTCCAGAGTTCAATTCAAATTATTTTCAGAATTTAATTCCATGGCCTATTCAATAATTTCAGCACATCCTAGCCAAATAGAATAATTCTTATTAGATCTCACATTGTGATAAAAATAAACCCCCCGTCCATCCTCTGCATATTGCGTGCCGTTTTGAATTTTTCCAGAACTCTAAGCTACTGAAACATAACAACTTTCTTACGACATATATTTCATATTCAAATCCCAAATCGATTTTTGATATTTCGCGGCATTATTTATTCCGTCAGGGAAATCCTGCGAACGAAATGACGGGAAACAATTCTCACGTATTAAGCTCGACGGCCTAATTCGGAATGCATATCCGCAAACCAGCGTTTATTTTCGCATCACGCCGAATTGTAATTCGCACTCATTGGCGATGCCGTATCGTTGGAGGCGCGGCAGCGGCGCAACGCGCCTTGGCCGCAGGCGATGTTGGGCGGCGAGTGCCCGCGGCGACTTCGTGCTACTGCTCGAAAGGTGCAATCAGTTTCTGCGCGGCCACGTACAAACTGGCTGGCGCGCCCAACCGGCGCGATCAGGGCGTGGCGTCCCAATAGTTCAGATCGGTCGCGGCGGTGGTCTCAGCCACCGTCTCCTCGGCAAGATAACGCCGATTGACCCAGCCGATCAACGTGCGGTGCTTCACAGGGCACCAGTCATTCAAGCACGGCCCGGTAATCGTGATGCCGTGACTGTCCGACGGAATGCCGCCGACGCTCTGATAATCCGGCGACGGCCCGTTCCGAATGTTCAAGACGTCGGCGGGATTGACGCCTGCGACCCGAAACGGCTTGCGGACGATCTTGGGAGTCTCAACTTTCGCAATCTCGACTTTCGCGGCTTGAACTTTCGCTGCCCGAACTTTTTCGGACCTGAAGAATTGGGGCTTCACGGACTCGACGGCGATCGTCTCGTGGCGGTTGGGACGAACGGCGGGACGCGGCGCCGGCACATGCAGCGCCACCTCAACGGCCTCGGTGCGATGTGTAATGATTGCCGGGACAGCGGCGGCGGCGGACTTGTGAGCAGAAACGGCCTGGTTCGCGTCGGCCTCGGGCGAGTTCGCGGCCATTAGGACGTCGCCTTTTTTCTCCGCGAGCTTTTGCACGGGCATCACCGGTTTCTTGGCATCAGCAACGATCACGGCGGGTTTCACGTCCGGCTTATTCTGCTCGACGATGGTTGCCGTTCCAGTGTCGCCATCGTCGCGGCGCCATGACATTCTCTTACCGTCCACGCTGATCGTCGCGCAGCGTGGTTCGGCGTCGAACCAGCGAAACCATTTGAAGCAGACTTGATCGTTGGCGACCCACCAGCGGCCGCGATCCTTGGAGGCGCCCAGCACTGCTCCGAGGGCGGTACCCGCCTCGCCCGACATTAGACCGTCGTGACCGATCCGAACCGAGACTGTACTGCCGACCGGTGTATCCAGCGCCAGCACCGAACCGCTCAGCGTCGTTTTGATCGCTTCACCCATCAGCCGGGTTTCCCCAGCGGCCACAGGGCTTGCGGCAAAACAACCTAACAACAGTACGAACTTGCGCACATCAGCTCCTGGTCGGCACGAATTAAGGACTTTGCTAGCTAAGTGTGGCAGAGATTCGATTGCGACCAGGTAAATGAACGTGCGTTTACGACCAACGCCCAATGCGATTTCCTGACTCAGGCTTCGGCTTTATCTGTCAGGGGTCGTGGGACAGCAAAAGCGTTGACCGCAATGCCGAGCGCCTTCGCAAAATGTGTCTTTGCTACGCCGTGTTGTATTGACGAACCACCTCCGGCCGAGCAGAAGTCTCGACCGCGACTGATGGGCTTTTTTTGTGACTTTGGGTCGCTGATTTTTTTGCTCTTTGGGGGTGGCCAGGATGAGGCCGATTTGGAAGCGTAGCTTTGTCGTTCCGGCCCTCGTCGCGGCGGCACTTTCGATGCCGCAGCAAGCGCGCGCGGACGACACTTGCCCGGCCGGGACGCTCGGCGTATCGCGAACGATCGAAGTCGACACGACCGGCGGCCCGTGGTTCGGCGAGCCTCATGGCGATCGGAATTTCCTGGCCCCGGGGGAAGTTGTTTTGACGTTTGACGATGGTCCGTCGCCAAACGACACACGCGAAATTCTGGCGGCGCTCGCCAAGCAATGTACGAAGGCGACATTCTTCATGGTCGGAGAGATGGTCGTCGTACATCCGGAGATGGTCAAAGAGGTTGCCGCGCAAGGGCACACCATCGGCACCCATACGTGGACGCATCCCAATGTCGCGCGCTTGACGCTGCCCGAGTTGAGGCACGAAGTCGAAGCGACGTTCGATCTCGTGCAAAAGAATAGCCCGGTGCCGGTCGCCCCGTTCTTCCGGTATCCCTATCTCAGCAGCAGTCAGCTCTCGGAAGACTACTTCAAGAGTCGCAACATCGGGCAGTTCGCCGTCGACATCGATTCAAACGATTGGCGCGTTCGAAGTTCCGCTCCGGTCGTCGCGCGAGTGATGGCCGGTCTCAAAGCGCGCGGACGCGGCATCATCCTGATGCATGACATTCACAAATGGACTGCCGACGCCGTTCCGCAGCTTCTCGCGAAGCTGAAGGCTGGCGGATACAAGGTCGTCCAACTCAAGGCCAAGGCTCCCGTCGAACTCATCGCCGACGTAACACCGCCGCCTCCGAAGCCCGCGATGACGCGCGCCTCGCGCAAAAGTCGTCACAAAAAATTCACAAAATACTCGACGCGCTCGCGACGGGCGGCGCTTTCCGCACGGAAGTCCACCGCAATAGAGTAGCGACAAGACAAGCTCCGAGCGTGGCGAACGCATGTTCGTCCGTGGTCGATATTTTCCGTGCACCGGCGAAATTGCGAAATCGGAATGAGCCTTCTGGCTATTCGCCGTCAGCCTCGTGTATAGTCGGTCGGTGGTGTGCGTCGATTCAACGCGAAGCGCCCGGAAAATTCAATTTCAACAGAGCCACTTCGACCATCAATATCCACACGATCACAGCGGTATTGGAAGCTGCTCAGGAGGCTTGGTCCTCCGGGAGCGTCGAAGGAGTTCTGGACAAATACGTAGACGATCTCGTTTACATTACGAATACCGGTGGTCCCAACGGCGAAACTTTGACGATTCGGGGAAAGGAAAATCTCCGCCGCCGCTTCAATGCCGCGATGGATATCGTCGACAGCAGAACGCACATACAATCCATTCGCGGCGAGGACTGCGTCGTCCGGACTCGACTCACCGCCGTTCTGAAGCATCGGACGTCCGGCCTCGTTCTGACGTGCTCGCTCCGCCAGATCCTTCGCTTCGAGGGATTTCGCATCGCCGAACAGCAAGATTTTCACGATGCCGCGAAGATGGCAGCGTTCTGGCGGATGGTCGGCGTGTCTCTTAATCGCGTAAACAGTCCTGTTTCAGCCGTACCAGCGGCCGCTGACACGTCATCCGAACGTGAACGCAAAGGCTTGAACTCCGGGATCTAGAAACTCGATCGTGAAGACGCGATCCGTAACCGGACCGGCTTGGCGGACGAGCTGATAAAGTTTCTGCGTCGTGACCGTACCGTTGCCGTTGATATCCGTATCGGCGCCGTGACTGTCTCCCGGGGCTTTGCCATCGATCGTCACCTTGAAACGCACAGGCTTGCCGTCGGGGCCGGGACCCAAGACGAGGTGCAAATCGCGGGCGTGAAATTTGTAACCGATGTTGCCGTTCGCGACGTTGAGCGTTGCGTGTTCGGGCGTGATTGTCCAATTGCCGCCCAAAGCCCAATCGTTGAGCTCGGCGGGTGCGCCGCTATAGTCGTGCGACGTGTCGTGAACCGCCCCGCCCGGAGAGACGAAGTTTTCCGCGCGACGATAGCCGACGTAGGTCTCGGGCGACTTCACGGTACTGGACGCACCGGCTTCGATGCCCGAGCCGCTGACCGAGACCACGCCGGTCGCGACGTTCTTATGCCCGGCTTCCGTGAGCAGCTTCTGGATGACGCGTTCCGAACGATCGTAACTGCCTTCGCCGAAGTGGTGGTGACGGATGTTTCCTTCGGCGTCGATGAAGTAGTGCGCCGGCCAATATTCGTTCTTGAAGGCGCGCCAGATCGCATAGTTGTTGTCGATCGCAACGGGATAGGTGATGCCCAAATCTGTGACCGCGCGTTTGACGTTCGCGATGTTCTTCTCGAACGCGAACTCAGGTGCGTGCACGCCGATGACGACGAGCCCCTGGTCTTTGTACTTCTCCGCCCAAGCTTCGACGTAGGGAAGCGCGCGAAGGCAATTGATGCATGAGTAGGTCCAGAAGTCGATCAGGACCACTTTTCCCTTTAGGGCTTCTCTCGTCAGCGGCGGCGAATTGAGCCATTCGACGGCACCGTCGAGCGGCGGCATCTTGCCTTCGACCGGAAGGTTGCCCTCATCCTCGGTCGCATCTGCGGTCTTCAAGTTGTCCGACATCGCGCCATGACCGCCGAACGCGTCAACAAGGCGCTGCTCGATCGTAGCGGTGCTGGCGAGCGAAAGGCGAGTCAAGGCGCCGGTGTCCGCGCCCAAGGCGATGGCGCCAGCCGCGACAAGCACGAGAACGCCGACACCGCGACGGACCCATTCGCCAACGCCCAACGAGCGTTTCATCGCGGCGAACACGCGCCCGCCGGCGAGCAATGCCAGGGCCAGGGATGTCGCGGCGCCGGCGGCATAGGCCAGCAGAAGCAAGGACGTCATCGCGCTCGCGCCGTTGAGCGCCGCGCCTGTCAGAATGAGGCCGAGGACCGGCCCAGCGCAGGGCGCCCAGAGCAGCCCGATCGCGACGCCGAGCAGAAGCGAGGGCCAGATCGCAGCACGTCCTGCAGCGGCCTCATCGGCTCTTTGCGACAGCCTGCCGCCCAAGGCGACGAGCGGTTGCGAGAGACGCTCGGAGAGTTCCGGGAAAACGAGCGCGAGACCGAACAGAGCGACCAGAAACAGCGCTGCGTAGCGGCCGTATTCGTTCGCCGCGACTGCCCAGCCGCCGCCCACCGCCGCCAAAGTCGCAACGACGGCGAACGCTGCCGCCATGCCGACCAGCGTCGGCAAGCCGCTTTGCAGGAAAGGCTTGTCGGCGCGCGCAAAGACGAACGGCAGGACCGGCAGGATGCAGGGACTGACGATTGTGAGCACACCGCCGAGGTATGCGAGGAGGAGCAGGAGCATTTCCGATCTCTTATCGTGAACGTACTGTCATGTGCCGGCGGGCCGCCCGTGAGCGAGCGGGGACACGTGGATGAGTACGTAGCGTCGAGTCGGAGCGTTACAATGTTCGGGGCGATACGAGCCGGGGAACGGTGCTGCGGCGCAGCGGAGGAAAAGGGCGTGTTGGTGGCCCAGATAGACTCATGGCGCCGACTGGTGAGAGCCGGCGCCATGAAAAGCGTTAGGCAGCCTTGGCGACGGCGACCGGCACAGCCGAGATCGTCTTCAGGATCTGCGAAGCGATCTGGTATGGGTCGCCCTGCGAGTTCGGACGACGGTCTTCGAGGTAGCCCTTGTAGCCGTTGTTCATGAAGGAGTGCGGCACGCGGATCGAGGCGCCACGATCAGCAAGACCGTAGCTGAACTTGTTCCACGGCGCCGTCTCGTGCTTGCCCGTCAAACGCATATGGTTGTCCGGACCGTAGACAGCCATGTGGTCCATCAGGTTCTTATCGAATTCCTTCATCAGGGCCTCGAAGTATTCCTTGCCGCCGGTTTCGCGGAGGAAGGTCGTCGAGAAGTTCGCGTGCATGCCCGAGCCGTTCCAATCGGTGTCGCCGAGCGGCTTGCAGTGATATTCGATATCGACGCCGTACTTCTCGGTGAGGCGCTCCAGCAGGTAGCGAGCCATCCACATTTCGTCGGCGGCCTTCTTGGAGCCCTTGCCGAAAATCTGGAATTCCCACTGACCCTTTGCCACTTCGGCGTTGATGCCTTCGTGGTTGATGCCTGCCGCGAGGCAGAGGTCGAGATGCTCTTCGACGATGGTGCGAGCGACGTCGCCGACGTTCTTGTAGCCGACGCCGGTGTAGTAAGGGCCCTGCGGTGCCGGATAGCCAGCAGCCGGGAAGCCAAGCGGACGGCCTTCCTTGTAGAAGAAGTATTCCTGCTCGAAGCCGAACCAAGCGCCGGCGTCGTCAAGGATGGTGGCGCGCTTGTTCGTGGAGTGGGGGGTCTTTCCGTCCGGCATCATGACTTCGCACATCACGAGGACGCCGTCCTTGCGGGCCGGATCCGGGTAGTGGGCAACCGGCTTCAGGACGCAATCGGAGTTGCTGCCTTCAGCTTGCTTGGTGGAAGAGCCGTCAAAGCCCCAGTTCGGAAGATCCCCGAGATCCGGAAACGAGCTGTATTCCTTGATCAGCGTTTTGCCGCGAAGGTTGGGCACCGGCGTGTAGCCATCGAGCCAAATATACTCAAGCTTATACTTCGTCATTCTAGACAGCTCCCTAAGTTGACGTTCTGTGAATTCCTAGCTGGTGCGCGGCCGCCGATAGCGCGACGGGCCGCACAGGCCCGAAGACGTGGGGGGCGCGGTAAACGGGCTCCGGCGTTGGTGAGGAACTGCCGTCATTCGGAAACCGCCGTCACGCCGTCGGGCAACGTAAATAGCGGCTTGATAGATGCTTCGAGACGCATTCCCGGCGCGGAGACATTCGCTCTCGACCTGGGAATCGGCAGTCAGCATCCAACCTCCACAAATGAAGCATGCCCATCAGTGCCAAAGGCATGTGGCGGAACGCAATCACAGCAATACGCGTTGACCGCCGCTGGTGATGCTACCGAAAGATGCAAAATCAAGCATGCCTATAATATATGCAAATGCTGATTTTAATTGAGGCATCAGCAAAATCAGGAGAATATCCTATATAAGTGACTGCGTCGGATGGCCGACGAAACGAACCGAGAGGCGAAAATGACAGAAAGGCAGATGCGACAAACTGCAAAAATCTACCAGTTCCCACAGGGCGGACGTGCGTCTTTGCACGGCCAGCGCTTGGTTAAGTCAGCGGCTTCACTCGTCCCACCGCGCGGCGTTGGACACATCGAGTTTGGCGCCTGCTGGTATCATGAAGTCGCCATTCAAGATAACGCCGAGATGGTGCGTTGGAATTGAGCAGCGATATCGCGAGCGTATGTGAGCTCGCCCGCCCCTACGACACGGTCCGATAGACGACGCGCGAAAGGTTGACCCTTTTGCGCGCGCTGGTGTGATCGTCCTTATGATTCCAAATTTATCGAAATTTGTGGGCTTTTTGCTCGTGGATGAATTGAGCTGGCCGCGGTACGCGGGCTATTCTTTTTGACTGCTTCAGCCCGCAGACACGTGGCCCCGAGAGGCCGCAGCGCCGGCGCTGCGCTTTATGCGCCGAAGATCGACCAGCCCATTCTCTTGGTGAGCTTCTCCAGCGCCATCTGTCCCAATCGCGAATTTCCGGACGGATCGAGGCCGGGCGACCAGACGGCAATCGAGGCCTGCCCAGGCGCCACCGCGATGATGCCGCCGCCAACGCCGCTCTTACCCGGCAGACCGACCCGATAGGCGAATTCGCCCGATCCGTCGTAGTGGCCGCAGGTCAGCATGAGCGCGTTGATCCGACGCGCTCGTTCGGGTTGAACAACGGCCAGCCCGGTCGACGGATTGCTACCAAATTGTGCAAGAAAGCGTCCGGCCATGGCTAATTGCCGACAAGACATGGCGATGGCGCAGTGGTGAAAATAGACGCCGAGGGTGAAATCCACAGGGTTATCGAGGACGCCGAAAGACTTCATATAATTCGCGAGAGCGGCGTTCCGGAACCCTGTTCGATGCTCGGATGCAGCGACCTCGTGGTCGATCATGATGGTCGGATCGTCGGCCAGGAACTGCATGAACCTCAAAATTTCGCCCAAGGCCTCGCGCGGCAGATGGCCTGACAGGATGAGGTCGGTCACGGCAATCGCGCCGGCATTGATAAAGGGATTGCGGGGAATGCCCTGCTCGCGTTCAAGCTGGACGACGGAGTTGAACGGGCTTCCCGAAGGTTCGCGGCCGACGCGTGTCCAAAGCCGGTTTCCAACTTTTCCCAGCGCGAGGGTCAGCGTGAAGACCTTTGAAATGCTCTGGATCGAAAAGGGCGTGTCGCCGTCGCCGCCGACCACGACGTTGCCTTCGTGATCGATCACGGCGATGCCGAAATAGTTGGGATCGACGCGCGCCAGCTCAGGGATATACGACGCGACCGTACCGCGCTCCGACATGGCGCGCATGTCATCGACAATCTCTTCGACAACCGTCTCGAGCTTGGTCACGGGCCATCCCATCATGCAATTGCGAACTCACCACCTTCTAGCGGTCAGTCGTCAAATCGCACAAGTTCCGGTAACGGATGCGGACGGAATCGCGGCGCCATGAAGCACCGCGCGCCAAATTGCGCGCGGTTTCGTTCTTGATCTGGTGAGGTTGCTCTCGCTTAAACCGCTTCCGCCGTTTTTACGCCGTATCGCGGCGCTGGACTCACATTGCTGAGCTTGCCGGACAAGACTTTCCGGTCTGCCTCGTATTTCGTCCAATCGTTGCCGTCCTGCAAAGCCGGGATCGTCACGATCTCGCCGCTGTCGAGGCCGACGAGCGACGCATCCACCATGGCCTCGGCAGACATCACCCACGACGCCGGCAAGTTCGAGTGCGGCAAGCCAGCGATGTCCCAGAATTCGGTCGCCGTGGCTCCGGGAAGAACAGCCTGGATCCGAACGCCCTTATCCGCCAACTCGTGTTGCAGAGACTGTGAGAACGCCAGGACGTAGGCCTTCGAGCCGCCATAGACGCCGTTGAGCAATTCCGGCGCAACGCCAACGATGGAAGAGATGTTGATGATCGTTCCCTTGCCGCGCGATACGAACGCGGGTGCGACGGCATACGTCAGGCGGGTCAACGCCGTGACGTTCAGGTCGATCATCTCGACCATCTTGCCGATGTCGGATTGGAGAAGTGGGACAGCGGAACCGAAACCGGCATTGTTGACGAGCATCGTGATCGCAGGATTTTCCTTCAGGACGGCTTCGACTTTTGCCAACGCCGCCCTGTCGTTCAAGTCGGCGGGCAGAATGGTGATCGACCGGCCTGTTGTGCTCGCGAGGCGCGCGGCGACGTCCTTCAAGCGCGCTTCATTGCGGGCGACGAGGATGAGATCGTATCCCCTTTTTGCTAGGCGGTCGGCGTAGACGGCTCCGATGCCACTCGATGCTCCGGTGATTAGGGCGGTGCCTTTCGATGCGCTCATGACGTACTCCGATCGTTGTTTGTTGAATTGAGCGTTACGTAGGCTTGCGGTGCCGCGTCTGAAACGTCATATATGGGGCGTTTCAGGACATACGATCCGGAAGGGCTGGTTTTTATGCGCGTTGGATTTCTCATTTATCCAGGATGTTCGGTGATGGGGCTGGCGGTTTCCAGCGTGTTCGAGATCGCGAATGCGGTTCGCGGAAAAAACGTCTACGACATGCAATTCCTGTCGGAGAACGGCGGACAGATCAAAAGCTCGGCCGGTCTGGTATTCGAGACGAAGCGCATTAGCGGCGCCGCAATCGACACGCTGATCGTCGACGGCTCGAATGAGCCGACGGCATCGTCAGCCGCCATCATCAAATATCTCAAAGCATCGGAAAGGCGATGCCGGAGGGTCGCGTCGACCTGCACCGGAGCGTTCGTGCTCGGCGAGGCGGGATTGCTTGACGGCAAACGGGCAACCACGCACTGGCTATTCGCCCGGCTGCTGCAGGAGAAATACCCGAAAGCAAGCGTTGACGACGATCGCATCTTCATCAACGACGGCAAGATTTGGACATCGGCCGGAATGAGCGCCGGCATCGATCTCGCCTTGGCGCTTGTCGAAGCCGATTTCGGTCCCGACACCGCGCAGTCGGTCGCTAAGAAGCTGGTGCTCTATCACCGCCGTTCGGGCGGGCAATCACAGTTTTCCGAATTGCTCGAACTCGCGCCGAAATCTGATCGAATTCAGACGGCGCTCGACTACGCGAAGAAGAACTTGCATTTGCCGCTCACCGTCGAACGGCTCGCGGAAGCGGCGCATTTGAGTCCGAGGCAATTCTCGCGCGCGTTTCGCGACGAAACGGGGCAGTCTCCGGCAAAGGCCGTCGAAGCTTTGCGCGTCGAAGCGGGCCGGGTCCTGATGGAGCAGAGCCGGCACCCGATCGATGCAGTCGCGCGGCAGATCGGTTTCGAAGACCGCAGCCGGATGCGGCGCGCGTTTCTGCGAGTCTTGGGGCAGCCGCCGCAGGCCATCCGCCGGAATGCTCGTCTCACAATCGAGGATTTTCGCGGTGAGGAAAGCCAGCGGGACCACGCCGGTGCGCGAACCACTGCTTCGCCCAAACGGCAACGGTCGGCACGGGACAGGGCATCAGCCGCCTAACGCCGATCCGTCTGACGCCTGCGTAGCCGACGGCAAGTGCCACGCCGCCGCTCGGGTGCGCGTTAACTTCCGCGCGGAGTTTCCATGCGGCCGCGGGGCTTTTGCGCTTTACACCTATCCGACCATTTCGATCGATATGGTATTGCCTATTCCCCGGGGGCGCATGCGGCCACGATTTTTTGCCGGTCAAGGCGCAGTTCTTGTAGAAAGGCGCTACAGGCGCTTCGCTGCTGGCCTTTCGATGGATAGCCATACCGCTTCAAACCTGGAACTTTATGCCGATCCTCTCGTTCTTTCATACCGGTGCTGGAGGCTGAGCCGTGAACGGATATTTCCTCGATGTTCTTCTGGGCCTATCGCTCATCGGCGCGCCCGTCATTTTCTGCACGCTCTTGTACTTCGGCCTGAAGATTTCCCACGAAACGGATGGCGGCCTAACCGGCGGGGACAGATCGCCCAAGGCCGATGCACCGGCAGAACGCGGCCAGAACACGAAAGACAAGCCGCCTAGCGCTCTCGCCGGATAGCCCATCGCGCGAATGGCGAATGCATTAGCGCTCAATTGACCGCCTGAAAACGCCAGTACTTCCCGACCGGGCTTTCAACCGCCAAGATGCTGTTGAGCCGCTTATCCGGCGGGCGAATGCCAAATTTCACGAGAGCCTTCACATCGTCCAGGAGCGCCGGATTTTCAGCATAGCCGGAATGGTTGAGGCCAAGCGCGTCCGTCGAAACCGCGGTGACATCGACGGTATCGACTCCCGGAACGATCAAAGGTCCGTCCTTCGGGATGTCCCCAGCGCGCGGGACGCCCCCCCAAAACCGCGCCGAATATCCGAGCGCCCGGTCGTTCGACGCGGCGTAGAGCGTCACGCCCTTCGCGAAATTCGTTATCTCACGCGCGATGATGTTGAACTTGTCGCGATCGACGTCGGGGGCCGCGAGGATGACTTGGCTGATGACGACGCCTTGTGGAATCTTGGTCTTTATTCTCTCAAGCACGCGCAACAGCAGCTCGTTGCCCATCGAGTGCGCGATCAGGCTGATGGATTTCGCGCCGCTCTTTTGGATCACCATATTGAGAAATTCAGCGAGCATCGGCTCTGCCTGCTCGACGCTGCCATGATCGTAGGTGTAGCTCGCGACCTTGCCGCCGGACGGCCAGCTATAGACGAACGGCACGCCGTCAAATCCCAGATCGTAAGCGATTTGCGCGGTGCGATAGAGAGCACAGTCGAACGAAGTGTTGAAGCCATGAATGAAGACGAAGGCATGATCCTTAAAGGTCGATGATTTCGCCAGTTGCTGTTTCACGAGCGCCAGCATCTGTTCTTCGGTGAGGCTCGTGATCTCCTGCAGAGTGAAGTGCTTATCGGGGTCTTCTTTCTCGGCGTAGATTTTGATTTTGAAGTACGGAATTTCAACCTCGAGCGGCCGCTCGATGTGCGGAACCTTATGGCTCAAGGGCACCGTGATCAGCGCGCGACCGAGTTGCAGCTTGTGGCCGCGTTCGGCGCCGAACTGCAGGCGTGTGGGATCGGGCTCAACCGCACGATCCGTGCCGTAGAAGACCGGAACGACCTTGTATTTCTTGTTCGGGTCGGCTTCGACAGTGGCACGTCCGGCAATACTCGGCGCGGCAGGCGGCGGGACCGCGGCAACCGGCGGAGGCGGTGGGGGAGGAATGATCACGGAAGCATCCACTGGCGGCGGAGCTGCTTCGACGGGCGCGGGAGGCGGAGGAGGCGGAAGGGCTACCTCGCCCGACGCTTGCGGAGCTTCTGGGGCAGCGCCGCCGCTTGCACTTTGCGACGGTTCCGATTTGTCGCTGTCCATTTCGTCAGAAGGAGTTCCGGGCGCCGGCTTCTTGTATTTCTCGTGCTGGGCGGACTTTTGCTCCTCGGCTTCCTCGTCCTTCGCGGCTTGCCTTTGTTGCTCGGCTTCGGAAGGCTCGGCTTCTGGCGCGGGCGCTTCCGGGGCGCTCGCCTGCGGCGCAGGGGCTCCTGCGGATTCCCCCTCGATGGAGCGCGATCGGTTGTCGGCCTTGTGCATCTTGGGGGCTTCGGTGCAAGCTGCGAGCAGAGCGCACGCGACAAGCGCGGTCAGGCTGGCCTTCATGAGCGATGCCGGCCGACGCCAGCTTTTAAATGTGGAAATCACGCTACCCTCCCCCATAACGCCGCCCCTCTCCAGGCTACGGAGCTTGAGCTCAGCAAGCAACCGGATCTATGGCATGGGATTGTGACGACGGAGAGCGAAATCCTGCCTTGCAGCGGGGTGCTTTTCCTGTCCAAGGTCGCGGCTTCGAACGAACAGGATTCAGCATCTCAATCATGGCCGCTACCGCGCTCTCAGCACACAAAATTCCAGTCTCCGATTATGTTGCGGGCATCGCTAACGGCGATCGGGCGCTGCTGGCGCGCGCGATAACACTTGTGGAAAGTTCGAACCCCGAGCACGGCCGCATCGCGCAGCAGGTGCTGCAAGCGTTGCTGCCGAAAACTGGAAACGCTGTTCGGCTTGGCATCACCGGCGTTCCGGGCGTCGGCAAATCGACGACGATCGACCAACTCGGCATGAACCTCATCGCCGACGGACATCTCGTGGCCGTGCTCGCCATCGATCCGACGTCGAAGCGATCGGGCGGCTCAATTCTCGGCGACAAGACGCGCATGAGTTCGCTGGCGCAGGAGAGGAATGCGTTCATCCGGCCATCGCCGTCGTCGGGGACGCTTGGGGGCGTGACGCGACGCACGCGCGAGACGATGGCGCTTGTCGAAGCAGCCGGCTTCGACGTCGTCATCGTGGAGACGGTCGGGGTCGGGCAATCGGAAGTCGCGGTTTCGGATATGGTCGACTTCTTCCTGGTCCTTCTGCTTGCGGGCGGCGGCGACGATCTGCAGGGCATCAAGAAGGGCATCATCGAGATTGCCGACATGATCGCCATCAACAAGGCGGACGGCGATAACATCAAGCGCGCGGAACGAGCGGCGGGAGATTACAAGAACGCCCTGCAAATCTTCACGCCGCATGGCGCGACGTGGTTTCCGCCGGTGCTGACGGTTTCGGGGCAAGACAATCGCGGCCTTAAGGAGCTTTGGGCGAAGGTGCTGGAGCATCGCAAAACTATGACTGATACCGGTGCCTTCGATGCCCGCCGTCAGGCGCAAGCCGTGTCTTGGATGCGCGACATGCTGGAAGATAGGCTGATGGGGGCGCTCAAAGCCAACCCGGACGTTGGCTCGGAGCTTCCCAAGATCGAGGCGTCCGTCCGCAACGGCACGCTGCTGCCGACGCTCGCCGTCGACAAGGTCATGGCGATGATGGGCCTTTAGAACGTCCGAAATGGAAGCGCCCGGGGCTCAGACCCCAGGGCGCGTATCTCTTGCGTTTTATGCGCGGCGACTGCCTATTGCGAAATGCTGCCGGTCTCGATGAGCTGCTGCGTTGCCTTCACAGCCGACAGCGAGTTTTCGATTTCTGCATTCCGCGCGGCTGCGAATTGTTCTTCCTGGCGCGCGGCGGAGACCGCGGCCAACGACCTTCCAATATCGGCGTTTCGTTCTTCTGCGAACTTGGCTGCCTCATAAGCCGCCATCGCGGCGTCGATTTCCTGGTTGCGTTCTTTTTCGAATTCGGCCAGCCGAATGGCCGCGTCCCGCGCCATCGAGGCGTCAGCGATGGCATTCTGCTCGCGCTCGAATTCAGCCTCGTCTGAATCCCGTGCGTCTTGCGCGCGAGCATTCGCGGCTGCGATCAGAGACGCGTTGATCTCGTCATTGCGCTCGCGATTGAATTTCGCTTGGGCCGATGCAGCGCACGCCGCCTCGATTTGTTCATTCTGAAGCCGCTCAAGTTCTGCGGTGCGTGCGGCTTCTACGCGGGTCATAGAGGTTTCGATTTCGGCGTTGCGCTCGCGCGCAAAGTCGGAATTCGATGCCGTAAAAGCCTCGTCGGCAAAGGCGGAATTCCCCTCGGCGGGGAGTGCAAGTCCGGTCAGGACAATTGCGAATAGAATGCGCATGTATGACATTGGAGTTTGATCCTCGCTCGAAAACGAATTGTGCGGTTTTCACCGCCGGCTGGATCCAATTTGAATCTATTTTGCTTAAAATTGCGTGCATCTCAGACAAGCAAAAAAGCTGCAATTCTGCGCACTTAGCAACATCGCAACCGTAAGCAATCGTTATCAACTACGACGGTTTAATTGCGGCGGCCCGATGATGGGATCGATCATGCTCCAATATTAAGAAGCCAAATGCGCGTCGAAGAAATGCGCGATCTCGCCGAAGGATTCTTGCGTCTCGGGGACGAAGGGCGTGAGGAATTGGGCGTGGCTTTCGCCCTCGAAGATTTGCAGGACGGCATTGACCCGTGCTTGCCGGAGCTTGCGATGTGTTCGCACCGTGTCGCTCAAAATCAGGTCACGCGTGCCGGACGTCAGAATCGCGGGCGGGAAGCCGCTGAAGTCACCGAAGAGCGGGGACAATTCGGGGTCGGTGAGATCATGCGTTCCTGCGTAGAGCGCGGCGGCCGCGCCGACCCAGCCGGAACGCGAGACCAGAGCATTGTCGACATAGGCGTTCGCCATGACCGAGTCTCCCGACCAAGTGAGATCGGCGCACGGGCTCGCGGGCGCGATGGCGCCTGGAAGCGGAAGCCCTTCCGACTTGGCGCGGAGAATTGTCGAGAGCGTGAGCGCGCCGCCGGCCGACGTTCCGAAGATTCCCATTTTGCTTGGCTCGTAGGATGCCAGCAGGACGCGCCAGACGGCTGTCACGTCATCAAGAGCCGCGGGAAAGGGAAAGTCCGGCGCCATTCGATAGTCGATCGAGACGACGCGGAATTTGCCATAGCCCGCCATCATCATGCCTTCGCCCGCGCCCGCCTCGCCCGGAAACAAGACGTAGCCGCCGCCATGAATATGCACGAGCAGCCGGTCGCGATTGTTCGGGGCGATTTCCTCGGGCGTGATGACGAATACGGGCACACCGGCCATCGTCGTCTGCTCGACTTTAAGGCTGAAATGGTCGCGAATGGCGGTGATGGAGTTGGCGACACTGGCTGCGCTCTTGAAGGCGAGGTCTTTCCATCCGGTTGAATCTTGCGGGACGTCGTTCCAGCCGAGGGGATAAGGCGCGCCGATGACCGCCTGCAATTCCGGGCTGACGGTTTTTGGAACGGGCAATTCGCGCGCGGGGATCAGGCGCGGCGCCAGACCCGTAGCAGCGGAAGACGGGGCCGCTTCGTCAGCCTTGGCCACCGACGGCAAAACCGCAGCCGCAAGCGAGCTTCCAAGAAATAACCGCCGAGAAAACGCGATTGGTTTCTCAAGCGCCGAAATCGGAAATTGGCTCATGGTCGCTCCTCTGCGGTGCGGGAACGAGGAACTTGCATTCGCCTTCCTGCGTCAAGGCGGGAAAACGACCGCCAGCAACGCCGCGCGCTTGATTGTTCGGTTATCGCCCCGTGGAGCGGGCATGCGCCGCAGTCCGCTCGGCCGCCGGATCGGCCGAGATTTCATTTGCTCGTGAAAGCGGAAACCGCGCGAGACGCGACGCTCATCGTTGCGGCGCTACGCCATAGCGGCGGAGAGCTTGTTATTGAATGGCGGCGAGCAGCTCTTCGTTCGAGGGCGCGGCCCACGTCAACGGCACGTCCGTCCGCTCGGCCGCAATGTCCTCAAGCGCCGAAATGTCTTTGAGACGCAGCCCATGTGGCGGCGCCGTCTCGACCAATCCGCGCATTTCAAGTTGCATCAACGCAAGCGCCAGAAGATCGACGCTCAGGCCGAGGAAATCGGCGATGACGCCGCAATCGACCGTATCGTCGATCAACGCCGGATCGCCGCCCTCGTCGCCGATGCGATGCGAGACGGCCACCAGGAATGCGGCAAGGCGTACCATCGGCCGTTCACGCGCCGACTTCGCCAAGCTTTCGCGACGGAACGCGAATTCACGCTCGATGGCATCGTGATGGCGGGCTTTATTGTGGGCGTCGTTGTCGATGAGATCGTCGACGGCATCGAGATCGAAGCAGCGCACCTTGGTCTCGACAGTGGCGCGGGCATTCGCCGAGTGCCTATCGAGGAACCCCAAACCGATCAGGTCGCCCGCGAGCACATGCTCGATGACTTCGATCGTGAGGTCGGCACGCGTGCGGTAAACGCAAATGGCGCCCGTCTCAACGCGATAGATTTTGGTTTTGATATCGCCCGCCTCGAACAAAAGTTCATTCCGAGCGAGATTGCGGACGACTGCGGCCGTAGGATCTGCGTCCCGGCTGGCCAGCGCGATAACATCAACGAGGCTTGCACTACAGCCGTTATCGGTGAATTCCATCCGCAGCATACTCAGAACTCCACACAACAAACACGCGACACGGCGCCAACATTACGTGCACGGCGCTCTAAAAAAACTTTCGCAACAAGAAACGAATTATCGCGCTCGAAATACCGATATTGCGAGCATTACGCAATAGAGAGCGCAAAGTTTATTTTGTCGCATTTCTTGAACGGAGTCCAATCATCTCGAACAAAATTCGCGCAATTGATTTATCCGCCCCAACGAAACTGCAATTTCAATTCGATTTGGGTCTCACTCCGTCTTTCATTCCCGGTGACGGTGAACGCGCTTGTAAGCCCCTGGTTCCTCGTTCCTGCACGTCGTCCATTAGAGGCAGACAGCGCAATTCCCCTGATCTGTCAGAAGTATTCGCGAGGTGAGAGGCGTTCGTTACAGGTCGCGTTACCGACTTTTGCGGCAATGGGCTTTTCGTCCGAGCGCCGGACTCAAGCCGGATTGTGCTCTGCCACATCGGCGGACCGCAGGGTCGGGTGATCTTTGCGAAGGGCCTGCCACGCTTGCTGAATTGCGTTCCGGTCGACGCGCTCTCCGAACAGAACCATGCGAACGGTGTGGGCGATAATCATCATATCGAGGGCGAATGACGCGTTCTTAATATACCAGAGATCGAGAGCGGCCTTGTCTTCGATGGAGAGGTGGCGTCCGCCTTTGATCTGCGCCCATCCCGTCAGACCAGGGCGAAGCCGCAGGCGCGCGGCGGGCGCCGACGGCTGATCGACCGGCAGAAGCGGCCGCGGACCGACGAAAGACATATGCCCCAGTAGGACGTTGTAAACCTGCGGGAGTTCGTCGAGCCGGAGCCTGCGCAGGAGATGACCGATTTTCGAGACGCGCATTGCGTCCGCCAGTGGACGGCCGTCCTTGTCGCGCGGAGAACCCATCGTACGAAACTTCAACACTCTGATCGGCCGACCGCGTGCGCCTGGCCGTTGCTGCCAAAATATCGCCGGAGCTCCGACATCGAGCAGCACGACCACAAAAACGGCAAGCATCAGCGGCGCAAAGCAGACGACGCAGACGAGAGCAACGGCAGCATCGACCGAACGCTTCCAACGTAAATACGAACTGGACGGAAGCTCGTCGTCGAGTTCTGTAGCGACGACGGCCCCGGTCGAGTTGGTCGAATTGAAAGCCCCATCGCCCACCCTATCGCCCAGGCCATATCGGGCAGAAAGGTGTTCGACGCGGATGTTTCCGTCTCTCGCTAAATCATCGAGCGACGTTTGTGCCTTCACAGATAGCTCGACGAATGGCGCGGCAATGACAATCCGGTCAACAAAAACACCATGGACGGATAGGTCATGCAGAACTTCGCGGATCGCATTCATAGGACCGAGGATTCTCCTCGACCGCAGCAATCGACCGCGATGCCGCTCCGAATCCGAAAGAACGCCGACTATATTGACGCTGTCATGGCCATTCTCGGCAGCGCAATAGAGGAAAAGATCAGCCAATGGATTGAGGCCGACGACCAGGACGTTTTCTCGATTCCCGGTGGCGACGACTTGAGGCCGGCGCGCGCGCCGACGCCGGACGTGGCGAATACGCATTGCTATACGCACGCCCCCGAGCGCGTATAGCATCAGCAATCCGTGCATTACCGGGACCGTGCGCGGTACGCCCCTCAAGCGATCGAATGAGAATCCAAGCGAAGTGACGAGCACGACGATCGTTACTGCCGCGCCGACGATGGCCGCGCTGTCGCTCATCGAGGCGAAGCGCCAGACCGTACGGTTGAGACGAAAAAGCAGAAGGACGGGAGCCGCGGCGACGAACGTAAAAGCGCAATACGTTCCCGCGTCCGCCAATGCGGAAAGCGGGGCCTGCGTGCTGCATAGAATAATCGCCAGGAGCGTCGACGCGGCAATCAGAAAGAGATCTACGAAAAGCAGGACGAAACAATGCATTCGGTACTCTCCAGCGGCGCTGAGCGAGAGACGTCCGGAATTCGTTGAAGTCCGGATTTTCTATTCCCCGGAATTGCCATATCAAATACCTAGTCCTTTGTAATCATTATAATGATATAAAGCCATTATCTTCCACACCTTCGCCGAAGTTGCGATAGCCCCGACTTTCGCTGTTTGTGCAGCAATTAAATATGTGATCGGTTGCGGTGGAAGGGCGACAAGCGAAACCTCTTATGATAGTTCTTTAGTATCATTTCAAAATGGAGGGGCCATGAACACTTCGGGGGTCGAAGACAACGCGCGTGCCATTTGGATCGCCGCGAACACGCATCCCAATCGCGAGCAGGTCGCCGAACATCATCTTCGCAATCAGGGGTATGAGCCGTACATGCCCGTCATGCGAAAGCAAATTCGGCACGCTCGGCAGGTGCGCGATGTGCTGCGTCCCCTGTTTCCAGGCTACCTGTTCGTACATCTCTCCCCTGCACACAGGCGATGGCGGCCGATCCTATCAACGGTCGGGATACGATCGGTCGTCTGCAGCGGAGACGTACCGTGCGTCGTGCCGGAAACATTTATCGACGACCTGAAACAGCGGGAGCAAGATGGCGTTATCGTTCGTTCGGCGTCGTCTCGTCAGATCGGCGAGACCGTCCGCATCGTGCAAGGAGCGTTTGACGGCCTTGCTGGGAAAATCATCGGGCTATCGGAGAATGACCGTTTGATCGTTTTGTTGGATTTTCTTAACCGGCCGGTGCGCGTGAAGATTCCTGGCGATCTGCTGTCGGTGGCATAGCCGGCGTAAATACAGTAAAAGCGCTTTCGTCGACGGCGACCGAGCGCGCCGTGGCTTCGATAAGCCGCTGCCATGTCGCGATTGCCTTTGTCTTGTTGAAGTTTTCCTCACACATCGCGCGGGCGCGATCACCCATTGCGCGGCAGAGATCGCGATCTCGCGCAAACGCATTTATGGTTTCGACCAAGGCGAGAACGTCTCCAATGGCAACGACTGCGCCGCAATCATATTGAGTGATCAATCGCGCGACCTCGCCCTTAGGGCAGCCGATGAAGATTGCTGGGCGACCGGCGGCGGCGATACCGTAGATTTTGCTCGGCACAATCAACCCCTCAAGCTCGGGCAACAGGGAGACGATGTGGACGTCCGCGACGGAAAGACTTTCGGCAAGGGCATCGCGCGACTGATATGGATGGAACACGACGTTGTCGTAGCCTTGTCTCTCCGTCTCTCGTTTCAACTGCTGATAACGAGCCCCGCCGCCGATGAAGAGCCAGCAAACGCCGGCCGCCCGCGCAGGGGGTTTCGCCATTACCGCGATGGCGCCTAGCAATGTTTCGATGTCGTGCGCGCGGCCGAGGTTGCCCGAGTACGCGATCACGAATTTCCCAGTCAGATTCCAATCCGAGCGGTATTTGTTCTGTGCGACGGCGAGCGGGCGTATGGCGTCGGTGTCGGCCCAATTCGAAATGACCGCGATCCGATTGCGCTTTACGCCGAGCGAGACAAGGCGTTCCGCCATGAGTTCGCCGATCGCGGCATTCATGTCGGCGCAACGGAGCGACGCATTGCGTACGGCGCGCAAGGGAGCGAACACCACATTTGAAGCTTCACGTCCGACTTTGAGGGCTTCCGCAACCTCAGGGAAAACGTCCTGAAGCCAATTTACCAAGCGTGCGCCGCGCCACCGCGCGATAATCGCGGCCACCACCGAGACGGCGGGCGGGTCCGTCATCGCGACCACGACATCGTCTCGGCGGGCGAACCGCGCGAGAGCCCACGCGACCGCGAGATAGAACGTCAGATAATCTATTGCACGGAAAGCGAGCCCGCCCCGACCGAATTTCGATGTCCAGATACGCTCTATCCGGACGCCGTTCGCCATTTCGCGCGCGGCGAGTTGCGTGCCGGGCTCATAGCGAAGGCGGCTGGTGATGATCGTAACGTCGAAGCCTTTTCCGGCGAGGCCGAATGCCAAATCCGTCAGCATCTGACTCGTTGCCGAGTGGTCGGGATAGAAAAAGCGATTGATGAAAATCAGGCGCACGGCGCACTCCTCAAGGATTTGGGTATCATGCTCAGAACTGCACGAGCGTTACGCCGGATGGCCGCTTCGGGCGCTGTCCAGTCTGCGTTGCGGGACTGCCGGCGTTGATGCTCCAGGCGTTGAGGTTTCGCGTCGCCACGCTTCCGATTGCAAGGATACTGCCCTCACCGATCGTCACGCCAGGTGCGACGACCGAGCGGGCAGCAATCCATGCGCCGTCGCAAATGCGGATCGGCGCGGCACGGAGGTCAAAGCCCGTTGCCGCCCAATCGTGGTTTCCGGTGCAGAGATAGGCCGCCTGCGATATGCAGCAGTGCGAGCCGATCATGACGTCGGCGAGATTGTCGATCCATGCGTCTTCTCCGAGCCAGGAATGATCGCCGACCGTCAACCGCCAGGGAAACTTTATCCGGACGCCCGGCTTGATGACCACTGCCGTGCCGATGCGCGCACCGAATAAGCGCAGCACAAAGCGGCGATGCGCCGAACCTGGTATTTGCGAACGGACAAGCAGACACTGCGCGACAAGCCACAGCGCCTCGATCCATATCGGCTTTGCGCGCGAGAATACTTTATGGTCGAATAAATCAAGCCGCATGCGACGATCTCCGATCACTGAGACGAACACACTCCGGCCGCCGGCCGCCATCGAGCAGCCAGGCGTAGACGGCAAGCATCTGGGTGGTGACGCCATTCCAGGAGAAGTTTTGCTCAGCAATTCGGCGGCCGTTTCTGCCCATTTCTGCTAAGGCTTCCGCAGGCATCGCCATCACGTCGCGGATCTCGTTGGCCATCGCGTTCGGGCTTGGCGAAATTCGCATCGCCGCGTTTCGATGAAAGCCTTCCGGCAAATTGCAGGCGTCCGTTTGCAAAACGGGAAGGCCGTACGACCACGCTTCGAGAACTGCCATCGGCAGACCTTCGCTTAACGACGGCAGAACAAATGCGTCGGCGCGGCGAAGAGCTGCGTCCTTTTCCCGACCGAACAGCGGTCCGAGGAAGTGGACCACATGATCTAGCCTTCGTTTTTTTACGTGCGCGCGCAGATCGGCCTCGTGGCCGCCCTGGTCCCAGCCCGCGATTGCGAGATGCCATCCCCGGTTTTCCCAATGCGATGGCCAGGCGTCGATGAGGGTGGACAAATTTTTCTTCGGATGCAGGCGTCCGAGGAAAAGCATCACGCGCTCTTCCTCGGGAATGACTTTCCACCATGGCGGCGTGCGGCTGTCATCGATCGACGGCAACGCGATGCCGTTGGGGATGACACAAATCGGATTGTCGAAACCTAGCTTGCGTATCGTCTCGGCCTCGGAATCGCAAAGTGCGTGCAGACAGGCGGCCCGCCGTAGGTGGTCGTTCTCGTAGAGTTGCGAAGCGATCTTTTTCTTCAAGACCGAACGCTTCAGCGCCCAGGTGTCGAGCATGCCATGGGGCGACACCACGTAAGGCCGACGCGTCGCCATCGCCCACTGCGCAACGACCCGCGAGGAGTGCTTCCAGATGCCGTGCGAGTGCGCGATGTCGGCACCCGACGCGCGCAATTGATCGAATGCGCTCGGGGCGTACCGTTGGCGTCGTGGTACCAATATCGACGGTGAAATCCGAGGTCGGAGTGAATGCACTCGGGTTCGTCACGGTTCCCGTGCATGTCAGGTTTGAGCCCGTGGAGGTACATCCGGGGGGTTGCGCGGCGGCGTCACCGCTCCCGATGATCATGCTCAGCGCCAGTGCGGAGATGAAGCAAGGAGGGGCGAAAAATGCCGCCCCGAACGGGCTACGGCACAAAGGCTGGAGGCCGCGATGACCATTTCCAGGGCCTTTGGTGCGGATAATATTAAGCTTAGGAGCGCGTCTGCGGCTCATGCGAAGTTTCCTCCAATGTTCAAACGCAGCACACGCAACTCCGCGTTCGGAAAAGCGCTCGCTTTTCCGTTGAAATCGTCAGCGCGATGGAGTGGTCATCACGAATCGCGTGTTGTGATTCTTTGGTACTATATGAGTAGTACCATTAAAAGCGAGAACGGGCGGTAGAAACCGTCCGCGCACAGATACGCGCCCATCGAAGAGAACATTATTGATCGCTGTGGCGCGATTTCATCACCAGTCGAGTCGCGGGAGGAAGGAGGAGGGACGCATCGCGACGCGACGCAGGCAAGCTCGGATGAGATCAAATAATGAGCTTCATTTGCCTATCAGGCGATGCCGGTCATCGTCGCCCATATCAAGGGGAACGCCGTCGGCAGGCTGTGACGCTCAGGCTAATCGAACCCAAAGCTTTCTTACCGCCTCTGCGACGTCGTCTTCCGTTGTCGGACCGATGTCATACGAGGTCCCGGCGTTCTCAAAGTCGCTGCCCCGCCGCGGAGCACTTGCGAGAGAGACCGACATCGATTCCAGCATCGCATCGAGGTCGGAACGAAAGCTCGCCAGATCCAATTTTGAATCACCGCTCCGATCACCCCTCCGAACGGGTCGAACGGGCACGACCTTGTGACCGGAGTTCTTTTTTATGCGCGACTTACGACGCAATAAGTTGGCTGTATTTGGCGTAAACTCGACGCCGGCACTTTCCTCGCCACCGGATTCTCGACGCGAAGACATCCAAACCCCGCCGCGTTGCATGACGATCGCGTTCGACACGATCACCTCGCGAAGACGGCGAATACGGGACAGGAAATTCATCATGTGTTGATTTGCCGTCGACGTTCGAGAGAGACTTCCGGCCGCGATGGTTCACCCTCGCCACTGGATTCGGGTGCATGCACCAACGTCTTAATCAGCGGCGCCATCGCGACGCGGCGCTCCCGGGCGTCACATTTGCCTGAGCGGTTGATGAAAATCGAATCGCGCCAGATCGTCTGTGCCTTGCCGGTAGTCGCGGTCTTCGGCGGCCTTCATCGTGTGACGGTTGACGACTTGAGACAGCTCTTGAATGGTACGCTTGCGTGCCGCGCCGGTGACGGCGAGGACGGTCAAGATCTCCTGAATGAGCTGCTCTTCAATAGCAGCATCCTGGCGGTAGGCCTCAAGAACAGCCTCGAGTTCGGGTCGCATCGGCATTCTCCTCGAATCGGACGAATTAGTCTTAATTAACTAGTCCTATGCGAGAATTGCAACAATCCAACGCATGCGGCTCGCAAAGCGATGTGGATCGGCGTGGTTATTTCACTGGGGTGGCAGGTGTCGAAGCGTTTCGAACAATTTGATTTTAGTACTTATTGATCAGCGCGGCCGCGATTAGTCGTGCGGATACCCTTTTCTGCGCTCGATCTGACGGCACTGCTTCTCTCACGTAAAAAGCCTGGATTACGGAGTCGAGATGCCAGCAATAAACATAACACGGAACTATTTGCGACGACGGGACGCGCGCAGGCGTGTGATGCTTGCCGCGATCGTCGAGTGCCGCGGCGTAGCCCAGAATGTCAGGATTGTGGATTTTTCCCTATCGGGCGTCCGCATCGACGGCATCCGGGGCCTCGCGATGGGGGATCCGATACGGATATCGCTCACACCCGATCTCGCGCTCGAAGGTCAAGTCGCATGGTCCGTTTGGCACAAGGCGGGCATCAACCTCCTGTCGCCATTGACCGAGGATCACCCCGCCTACGTGTTTCTCGCGGAGCAGGCCAAGACCATCGAACACGCACGAACGCTGGCGCTGGTGTCGCTTGCCAAGGACCACTCGAGAGATTGAGTCCTCAAGCGACGCGCGACCTGTCGGTAGACCGCGTTGTAGCCGGCCATTGCCAGTCTCGCGCATGGTTGCTCGTCTAGGTGAGAGGATGGACCGCTGCGCATGTGCCGGCGGACGTTGGACGAACCGCGCCCATTCGGAGATTTCGATGGCAATGAACCAACAGTGGCCTTCGCTCGCCGATCTGCCGGATGAGGGCGAAACGCAGCCGCATGCCGTCGCGGCGTTCGATCCCGATGCCGCCTCGGGGTCGGAATTACTGTTCGCCGGATTGCAGATCGCGCGCGCGGGCGATCTCAATGCGGCGGCGGAACTCTTCTCGAAAGCCATTCTGAAAGATCCAGAGTCCGCTGAAGCCTACGAAGCTTTGGCGACCGTTTTGGTGCCGCTCGGCGAGCTCGAATTCGCGAGTCGCGCCAAAGCCAAGGCGATCAGCCTCGGCTACAATTCCGCGCCGTCGTGGGAAATGCTGGGTGACATGCTCGTCGGCCTCAGCAAATTTGACGACGCGGCAGAAGCGTTCCGTACGGCGCTCGATCTTGACCCAACTTCCGATGACGCCAAGAGCAGGCTCGACACCGCCCTGTTGCGTGGCTCGCAAGCGGCTCCGACCGCCCCTCCCGTTTCGAATATATCGCGCGCCAAGCTGGATGCCGATCTTTTCGGACCGGAATTTCTAAGTAGCAGTCCAGTTCCGGCGACTTGGCAGCGCGTCAACGTCGTTACGATTGTTCCCGACGGCAATCCGCATTCGGCGGCGTTCGCCGATCTTGCAATGGGATTGGAAAGCGCGCTGCGGTCTCTTGGCATCGATGTCGAGCGGCGAACCAACGCTCTTGGAAATTCCGGCATCAATCTTCTGCTCGGCGCGCATCTGATCGACTCGCAGGAGCTTGCGGATCGTATTCCCGCGAATACCGTCATCATCAATCTCGAGCAGATCAGCGGATTCGATGTGCAGGGTCGCCCGATCTATCTCAGCCTGCTCAAACGCCTTGCGGTGTGGGATTACAGCGTGCGCAACATTGTCGAACTCAGGCGCATGACCGGGAACGCCTGTATCCGACATTTCGGCGTGGGGTACGTGCCGGAGATGACACAAAATCTTGCCACGTCGGAGCAGCCTGTCGATGTACTTTTCTACGGCAGCACCAATGCGCGCCGGAGTGCAGTGCTGAAAGGGCTGGCTGAAGCTGGGCTTCGCGTGAAGCATCTCTTCAGCGTCTACGGCGAGGAGCGCGAGCAGGCCATCGCCGAGGCGAAGGTCGTGCTTAATATGCATTTCTACGAAGACAGCATTCACGAGATCATCCGTACTTCGTACCTTCTCGCGAACGGCAAGGCCGTTGTCTCTGAGTGCGGTCCGGCGACCGAAATCGACGAAGATATTCGAAGCGCGATGGTTGCGGTTCCTTATGCGGATCTCGTTCAAAGCTGCGTGGCGCTCGTTCGCGACGAACCGCGCCGTCGCGCGCTTGAACTCCTGGCGTTCGAGATTTTCTCGCGGCGGGATCAGGCGGAAATTCTGCGCGACACGATCACGGCGACGAAAATACCCGGATTCGGCTGAAGACAAGCTCCAATCAGGCGGCGTCGCGCAGGATACCGCTCAACGGCGCGAGTTTCGACCAGCGGCCGTCAAGCTCGGCAACATCCGCTTGGTGTTGTGCGCCGAAGCCATTCTTGACGTCGAAGCTGTCGCGCTTCGTTGCGATTTGCAGCTTGCGCGCCTTGAACGCATTCGACCACGGACTGAATCCGTACCATCTGATCGAAGCGAGATCGCGACTGCCGTTGCATTGACGCGGCAGATGCGAGCCGTGACGGCCCGGCGTATAGGCGCCGATGGCATAGCGATGATAGACGCGGCTGCGCGTCGCGAAGGTTAGACCGGGTATCGCGAGGTTCTGGAAATCGATCTCGTCTTCCCAGATGCCCGTCGCCTTTTGCGTCACCAAGGGCTTATCGGGGTCAGGCGGATTAAGCGGATCGGTATCGACCATTACGGCGCCCGGCAAGCGCGCGCCGACGAGGTCGTGTTGCAGCATCACGCGCTCCATTTTGGCGAGGCCGGGAGCGACGAAGAATTCGGTGGTGTTGAGCGCCAGCTTCCAGGCGTCTGGGAAGCGCTGCTCATGCTTCATGACTTCGAAATCGCAGAGAAGCGCCGCGAACGTCGCGTTCTCAGATGTTACGATCTCCCAATGGGGCACGAGTTCACGGCAGATCGCGACGGAAGCGTCGGTCGAATGATAATCGATCAGGACGCCGTGATCGAAGATTTCGCGGTGATGACGGAGCCACCACGGCAACAGGTATGCTTCATTGAAGAAATGCGAAATGACGACCCGTTGTGCCATCGTGGCTCTACCCGATCTCGACGAGCTTGGGAAAATAGACGACGAACTTTGGAGACGTGTCGCCGCTGAGCTTCGTAATTTTCTGCATCAATTCATCGGCAAAGTTCCAGGCGCCGATGAGAAATGTGGTGTCGGCGGCGATGTCGGCCGCCTTGTGCAACGGCTCGATCGGCCGGCTCGTACCGGGGATCGTCAGCCCGACCTTGAGCGGCGCTTCGTCGAGGTAGATATCGGGCAGGATGCGAGCGGCGCGAATGAACGTCAACGCTTTCGCCGCGACGCCGACGAGGGCAACTTTGCGACCGGCGGCCTGATGGCGCGCGACGGCTTCCGCCGCGGACTGCATCGCGCTTTTCGCGCCGGTGGCGAACTTCGCATACGCTTCGTCTGCGTCTGATCCCGTAAGCTTTGACGAAAGGAAAGGTGGAGTCGGAGACGGCCACGCGACACTGAAGGGCGCGCTCTCTTCAAATGCAAATAGCCCGACGTCATCGTCGGCGCGACGCAAAAAGGACAGCAGGCTCGTGCCGTGGACGGAGGTGAGCTTGGAGGCCTCGACGCGCAAACCGCTGTTTTCCGCGAGGCGCGCCATCGAGGCGACCGTGTAGAACGAATAGTGCTCGTGATAGACGGTGTCGAATTCACCGTTCGCGATCATCAAGGCTTGGCTCGTCTGGATGATCGCGATACCGCCGGGGGCGAGGCATTCGCGAACGCCCCGCATGAATGACGCCGGGTCGGGCGTGTGTGCCGCGACATTCATGGCGATGATGATATCGAAGAGTCCCTCAGGACGGGCTTCCGGAAAGAATCCTGTGACGACTTTCCGTCCGGCCGCAGCGGCGACGCGGTTGAGATTTTCGGCGGGATCGACACCGATGGCATCGAAGCCCCGGGATTCGAGAACGCCGAGAAGGCTGCCGTCGTTCGAAGCAATTTCGAGCACGCGGGCACCGGAACGACTGGCGCGGAGCAATGTATCCGCGAACCATTCGAAATAGGCCTTGAGCGTTCCGCTCGTGCCGCTGGCGTAGAGATAATGCTTGAAGAGCTTGGCCGGGTCGACGAAGTGGGTCAACTGTCCGTGCGTGCAGGAGGGGCAGTTCGCGAAGCCAAGCGGAAATGCTTCATACGGTTCGCCCGCATTGGCGAGAAGCATGTTGGCGGGGGGCTGCACGTCGAGATCCAGCAGGGGCGTAACATCGCCTCCGCAAACAATGCAGGTGCGTTGACGTTCGCAAATTGCGCTCATGATGCCGCTTGAAGCTCGGGATGGAAGTGTTCGCGGAAGCTGGCGCAGCGTTCGGCGATGCTCTGCTGCCGCGGCGCGCCGCACAACGATTGAATGCGCGCGCAATTCATTTGAAAGGAATAGGTTGTCGCGTTGCCGTTATCGACCACCGGAACACCGTGGAACGCCGCGATCGCATCGGCGAGCTCGCCGATGCCGACGTTGAATGATCCGGCATTCAAGATTGGCGGCAGATCGTCGGAGAGCTCTACGAGGCGGAGAATGTAATGCGCGAGGTCTTCGAGAAAGAGGACGTTGCGATAGGCATTGCGATTGCGCACCTGCACGAAGCCGTCGCGCATGGCGGCGATGTTCATGGCGTTGAAAATCAGTTCGCCGCGCAGGAAGGGACTAGTCCCGCAGACCGTGCCAAGCCGTAATCCCGTGATCGCGTTGGCGAAGCAGCGCGCGAGCGCGTCCATCGAAATCTTCGAGCAGTCATAGGGATTGATGGGGTCAAGCCGGGTCTCGGTTTCGTCGAGCGGCGGCGGCGGGTCGCCATCTTCGGCCTGCATGACGGAATAGACGCTGGCGGTGCTGGCGTAGATCAACCGGGCGTTCAACTGCTTGCGGCGGGCCAAGTGAAGAAGATCGAGGCAGTTGTTGGCCAGCGCGCCGTCGGGATCGCGCAGTGACATCGGCACGCTCGAATGTCCGGCGAACCAGAGGATAACGCTGAAATCTGCGAGATCGGTGATCGTCAGTTCCTGATACCGGCAGCGCATCGCATTGCGAACGCCGGCAAGACGATCGACGTTCTGATCGCAAACGGTGACATCGAGGCCAGCCCGCGTCAGAACGGGCAGCAAGTAGGCGCCGACGTATCCGTATCCGACGAGAAGTATTTTCACGGCCCAGCCCCACCAAGCACCCTGCTCTCGATGTTGTTCAGCTTTGGCTTGCGTGTGGCTGGCAGTGAGAGCGCGGGCTCGCTAGGCCGCGCTTTCGCGGCGACGGGCGGGTGGTTTGACGGTCGCTCCGACGAGTTCGAGGAGCGCCAATTCGGCCTGGCTGGCGTAGCGCTCCTTGTGATGGAGGACGTAAAACGGGCGGCGGGGGAGCGTGAATTCGGGCGAGACGAGCCTGCCCGAGAGAAGTCCGGCTTCCGCGACGAGATTTGAGATCGCGGTTGCGCCGGCGCCAGCTTCGACAGCGGCGCACACGGCTTCGTTCGACGGCAGTTCAAGCGCAACGTCGAGGTCGGGTAGCGATATCGACAGCGATTTGAGCGCCGTTTCGAACTCTCCGCGCGTGCCCGATCCTGGTTCGCGCAAGACCCATTTCATCGACTTGATGTCGGCGGGTTCAAGCCGCTCTTTCCCGGCAAAGACATGGTTCGGCGCCACAACGACGACCAATTGATCGCCTTCGATGCTGCGCACCGAGAGGTGCGGATCGTCGATCGCGCCCTCGATGAAGCCGATATCGGCGATGCCCTCATGCGTCGCCGCCGCCACTTGCTGCGTGTTGCCAGCTTTCAGCTTCAGATGGATGTCGGGATAGCGGCGATGGAAGATCGCCAGAAACGGTGGCAACCAGTAATTCACGATGGTCTGGCTGGCGTAGATCGATAGCGAGCCGCGCTTCAATCCCGCGAGATCGGCGAGAGCTTTCTCGGCGGTCGCGGCTCTTGCGAGGACGCCGCGGGCTTCGATGAGAAATGTTCGGCCTGCCTCGGTCAGCTCGATGCGGCGACCGATGCGGTCGAACAGCTTCACCGCGTAACGCTCTTCCAGCGCGGCGATCGCGGAACTCGCAGCGGACTGCGTGATGTTGATCTCGTGCGCGGCTTGCGTCACGTGCTGACGCTCGGCGACAGCCACAAAAATGCGAAGTTGCTCGAGTGTCATTTGATCCTCGCAATCCTCAAGCCACGACTTTGATTAGAGCTAAGCTGAAGCCCGCGATGAACAGCGACGAAGCGGCGCCGAGCAAAAGCGGCCTCAGGCCCTTGGCCTTCAGCTTCATGATATCGGTTTCCAAGCCCATTGCAGCGAGAGACACCGACAACAGGAACGTCGTCACCGGAACGATGACATGCTTCGCCTCCGGCGGCACTACGACGAGGCTGTTGACGGCGACAAGGGCGATGAAGCCGACGAGAAACCATGGCATCGGAGCCTTCGCAGACGTGCTCGCCGCGCCGTGATGGTGACGCGACTGGCTGCGGGTGGCCATCAGCCCGAGCGTGATCACGACCGGAGCAAGCAGCATTACGCGGCTGAGCTTGGCGATGGTGCCGTACTCGCCGGACGACTGACCATCCTGGAACGAGGCGGCGACGACCTGAGCGATCTCATGGATCGACGCGCCGGTCCACAGACCGAAAGCGTGCGGATCGAGATGGAGGATCGACGGGAACAGCGGATACGTGAACATCGCGATCGAACCGAAGATCGTCACGCAGGCGACGGCGTAGGCGACATCCTCGTCATGTCCCTTGGTGACGGTGTTGGTCGCGATGACGGCGGACGCGCCGCAGATCGACGTTCCGGCGGCAATGAGCTGCGTCAGCTTGCGTTCAACGCCCATGACGTGACCGAGCCAAGTCGTAAAGGCGAACGTGGCGATCAGCGTCGCGACAATGATGGCAAATCCGGTGGGGCCGACCTCGACGATCTGCTGCGCCGTCAGCTGAAAGCCAAGCAGGATGATGGCAAACCGCAAGATGCGGCGAAGGGAGAAGGCCACGCCCTCTTTCGCGCGCCGGGGCGTACCGACGATATTGTGGAAGCCGATGCCAATGATGATCGCGAGGATCATTGGGCTGAATGTTCCGACGCCTGGGACTTCCCGAAGCCCGAATGCCAAAGCCGCGATGGCCGTGGTGAGGAAAAGCCCCGGCCAAATTCCCTGGGTGTATGCGGCGTGCGAAGGCGTGCTCGTAGCGCGGACGGCGACACCCGAATGCTCCGAGGGAGCAGAGGCGTCGACTTCGATGGCTTGCGGCATGGAATTCTCCTTCTAGGTGCTGCCGCAGCATGACGTCCTCTTTTTTCTCATTCCAACGCAATACTCCTCTGGTTTCAATCGATTTCACTTATCAATCGGCGCGCAGGTTCTCAATTCGGCGGCTGATTAGACCGCGAATTCTCATTTTAACACAATCTCTGATTGCATCAGGCGTGCTGATGGGCGTCGCGCGCGGTTTCGACTGGATCAGCGCAACCGTCGCCCATTCCGCAGGGCGCGCCGCTGCCGACCTCGAACTGCAACGTCGTATGACGAATCTCAAATTCGTCATGCAGCATCTTCGTGGTCCTCTCGATGAAGGCATCGCCGGGATGGCCTTCAGGCATGACGAGATGGCACGTCAGGGCGGTTTCGGTGGTGCTCATCGGCCAGATGTGCAGGTCGTGAATGCTGACGACGCCCGGCAGCGCGATCAGTTGCGCCCGTACTCGTTCGGCGTCGATGTTGCCCGGCACGCCGTGCATCGCGAGACGAACGGAATCGCGCAGCAGGCCCCACGTTCCCCAGACGATGACACCGGCGATGATGAGGCTGACGAAGGGATCGAGCCAATTCCATCCCGTCAGCAGCACGGCGATGCCGACGATTACAACCCCGACCGAGACGGCGGCATCCGCGACCATATGCAGGTAAGCGCCGCGAATGTTGAGATCCTGCTCACGGCCGGACATGAATAGCCAAGCCGTGAAGCCATTGATCAGGATGCCGATCGAGGCGACGATGATCATCGTGCCACCGGCGACCGGCGCCGGTTCGATCAATCGCTGCACGGCTTCGAGCGCGATGGCGCCGACGGCGACGAGCAGCAGAACGGCGTTGGCGAGCGCGGCCAGGATCGTCGACGAGCCGAAGCCGTAAGTGAAATTGAATGTCGCCCGGCGCTTGACGAGAATGCTTGCGCCCCACGCCATCAAGAGGCCGAGCACGTCGCCCAGGTTGTGACCAGCGTCGGCGACGAGCGCCATCGAATTCGCGAGAAATCCGGCCGCGGCCTCGACGACGACAAAACCGACATTGAGCGCGATGCCCAGCGCGAAGGCGGGGCCGAAATCCTTCGGTACGTGGCTGTGGCCATGCCCGCCGTGGCTATGATCGTGACTTTGATCGTGACTTTGATCGTGGCTGGCGCTGCGGTGGCTGTGGCCGCCATGGTCAGCTTCGTCATGTGAGTGAGGCTCAGTCATAGTCCACTGCCCGATCGCAATTGAGGCCGCAACCTAGCGCTTCACCTCGACTGCTCAAATGGGAATTATCGAGGGCGCCGCAAGTTAACAGCCGAGCGCCCGATCTTAGCCCTTGTCGATGCCGCTGATGCGTTCGAGAAGGCGGGGACGGCGCGATGGTGCCGGAGCGGCCGGACTTTTCTCGGCTTCATCCACCGGGAGCGGCGGCGGACGGCCGGCATCGGAGGCCACGGCTTCTCCCGAGCCATTGGCCAGGGGTCCGTTCAGGGCGCGGAGGTACGATCCCTGTCGCGGCTCACGAGCGCCGTCTCCTTCGGGGTTTCCGGCGCTTTCGGCATCGTTAGCGGCCGGACGTAAGGCACGAGGAGCAGAAATGCGCTCGGCGAGCGAAGGGCGCGCAGGCGTTGCTGCTTCGGCTGGCGCGTCTTCGTCCGTTCCGGGAGAGCCCCGGCGCAATTCGTCATGGAAGCGAAGCGCCTGCCGCGACAGACGCTCCTGCCCCGCCGCGATCTCGGCGCGAAGCTCAACAATGATGCGGCGCTGGTGATCGATCTCGGCTTGCAACGCGCCGAGGTCAGCCTTTTGTGCAAAATCAACAGCCGGTTGGTCTTTCTCTTCGTAGACTTGCAGCATGGCCTTGAGCTTGGCGAGTTCCGTCGACTTCGCGTCACTCGCAAGCTGAAGATCGGCGATGCGATCTTCGAGAGCCATCCTCTCCGCGTCTTCGCCGCCGAGGCTCGATCTCAGTCCGTTGAGTTCGGCTTCGGTTTTTGCGAGCGTCAGCATCAGGCGCTTGATCTCGGCGTTCTGATCGTCGCTGGACGACGCCATTTGCGCAGCTGTCTGCAGACGCTCGATCATCGAGGCTTGTTCGCGGCTCTTCGCGCGCACGGCTTCGAGTTCGATGCGGAGCGAGACGTTGGCATCGGCGGAAGGGCCCTTCATGCCGTCGCGGTTGCGGACGGCGCGGGTATCGAGCGTGGTGCGAAGTTGGGAGAGTTCCTTGTCGCGCTGCTTGTTGAGCTGGGACGCTTCTTCAAGCGCTGCCGCCTGCTTCGCACCGGTCGCCGCGAGTGCCTTGATCTCGCGGTCACGCGCAGCCAGAAGTTTGCGCGTTTCCGCGAGGCGCTGCTCGACCTTCGGCAGACGATCGAGAATGGCCTGTTCGAGGACGCGCCGGGCATTCTCATGCTCTTCGACGCTCATCTTCTGATCGGCGATCGCTTCCGACAACTCTTGTATCTTGGCGTCACGGCGATTGACTTCGACACGTTGGCGCGCGGCCGTGAGACCCGCATCCTCAAGCTTCGACTCGAGACGATGCACTTCCATCGCGAAATCGGCGCGCAGGCGGTCTTTGTCGGCGCGGATTTCTTCTTCGCTGAGCGGGAGCGTGCGCTTCAAAGCTTCAGCCGTGAACCGCTCGACGCGGCGCTTATATGCCGGCAAAAGAACGACCACGATCAGGGCCGCGATGAGAAACCCCAGCGTAACGAGCATCACGGCAAATAGGGTGATCAAGGATACTCGTCCCGAAATGAAAGGCTTCGCGGCCCCCGCCGCTTACAAATTTCCTTAACCGACAGAGAAACCCGCTTTTCCGCCTTCCCGCAATATCGAACTCGTGCCTTGCCCACCGGGCGATGTCAGAACGGGTTCCAGGTCGGACTTCTCGTATACTTCAAATAGCCGATATTCGCACCCAGACGAAGCCCCACCCCGGCGCGAATCGGCGCGAGTGTGACATGTCCCGCCTTTTGAATCTGCACACTTACGCCGCCAACGAGATAAGCCGTGCCCTCGACGCCGCCAAAGCGGTCATAAATATCGGAGGGATCGCGAAGGTTGTAGACGAGCGTCATGACTTTCGAGCCGTCGCCGCCGAAGTCGTAACCGACCGACGGGCCCTGCCAGTACACTTTGTACGTCCCAGCGTCCTTGGTGAAGAGGCGGCCTTCGCCGTAGGACAAACCAGCGACAAAGGCGCCGCCTGCGTCCTGTCCGAGAATATAGCCGTTCGGGCGACCTGCATTCTGGAAGGCCCATTCGACGGCCGATGCCAAGCCGCCACTGACCTTGCCGAAGAAGTTGTTTCCGGCGCGGACGATTTCATCTTGCGAATAAGACTCGTGCTCAGGCGGAGGGCCATCGCCGGGGGGCGGATAACCGTCTCCCCGGCTCGCGCTCGGCGGCGCGTAGGGAGCGCCATAACCGCCGCCTTGATCGCTGTCCCGTGCGGCGCGGCTGTCGCCGTCTGGCGCGTATGCGCCTCCGCCGGACCGGGCAGGAGGCGAAGACTGATAATTGTCCGGCGGCGCGGGCCGATAGGTCTCTGACGGCGGAGGCGTAGATCGATACGTATCGACACCGCTTTGGCCGGAGTACGTGTCCCCCTGCGATCTGTATGCGTCATCGGCCGCGTTGGCCGTCGAGCCAACCGCCAGACATGCAAACAGCGCCAATGCGGATACGCAACCGGCGTTCCGAAAAGCAGAAAACGCTATTCGCGAAATTCCCTCGAAGCCGCGACGCATCTGCGAGTTCCCTCAATTTTTCTTGTTCACGTCCGAACCGCGCGCAGACATCCGCACGACTTGTGCGAGCCACCCCATGAGCGAGCGCTGCCCGAATCCCAAAATACAGATTCGCTAGAATTCATTGCTAAAGTATGGCTAATTCGCGTTGTCTATGCGCCCGCGGCCGGCAATTCCGCCACGGCCCCGCGCCACAACGGCTGACGCCCCCAGGCCACGAAATATGGATTGCGGAAGACGCGATCGTAATGGCCGTACGTCAGAGGTGTGCCGTCGAGATTCGTGACGGACCCTCCGGCGGCTTCAAGGATCGCCTGGCCCGCAGCCGTATCCCACTCGCAGGTCTCACCAAATCGAGCGTAGAGATCACCCTCGCCGGCCGCGATCAGGCAGAATTTCATCGACGAACCAAGGGGCTTTGCTTCGTGGACCTTGAGCAAGGTCAGAAGATTGGTGCTCGCGGCACCAGCGCCACGGCTGTTGAACGCGACGAGCGCGTCCGGATCGGGCGTTCGCGTCTGCAGCCGCTTGAAGGGCAAGTCCGCGTATTGGACATCGCCGCCGATCGGAAGCCGCACTTCATAGGCGCCGCCCGCCCGCGTCACGAAGAGACGCTCGTATGGCGGCAAATAGATCAGGCCGAATTTGGTTCGACCGTCTTCGACCAGGCCGATGTTGATGGAAAACTCGGGCTTGCCGCGAATGAAAAGGCGCGTACCATCGAGCGCGTCGACGAGAAAAAAGCGCTTGGCGTAACGGCATGCCGCGCCCCCAGCGACGTCTTCCTCCGCGACGACGGGAACATCGGGCGCGATGCCGCCCAGCGCCGCCAAGATCACGGCCTCGGCCTCGCGGTCGGCGGCGGTAACGGGTGAACGATCCGCCTTCTGTTCGAAGGTAACACCGTTGGTGAAATGCGCCATCTCCAGGCGTCCGGCCTCGCAGACTGCGGGAAGTAATGCAGCAACGAGAGCGTCGCGGTCGTTGACGTCGATCGGCACCATGGAGAGTTCCAAGACCTCAATTCGAATCAAAAAAATATGCGCGGTTCGCTCGCATCGCTCATGGGCTTATCGCGTCGCGGCTCAAACCGTGGCGCACAAGACTCATGTCTTCCATGAAAATCGGGGCTCAAAGAGCCCACCGGCTACAAGACTTGGCAACCGTTGTTCGGCGCATGTATCAGAGCATAGGGTATTGTCGCAAGCGGCCTTGTTGTGTTCGCGTCGCGCTGTCGCGCAAGAACTGCTGCAATCGCGCGGCACAGAGAATCGCAAAAAGGGCTACTGATGAACCAGCGCGTTCCGCCGACCGATCTCGAACTTGCGGCGCTGATTTCGAGCAGAATTTGCCACGACATCATCAATCCCGTGGGTGCGATCGTCAACGGCCTGGAAATCCTCGACGAGGACGACGATCCGCAAGCGAAAAGCTACGCGATGACGGTCATTCGAAACGTGACGGAGCAGGCATCGGCCCGGCTCGAATTCGCGCGCTTCGCGTTCGGCGCCGCCGGATCGGCCGGCAGCCTGATCGACCTCACGACCGCCGAAAAGATTTCTCGCGGCTTCGTGAGCATCACTCAGGGGAAACACAAGCTGATATGGCGCGGTGCGCCCGGCTTCGTCGTGAAAGACAAGGTCAAGCTGCTTCTCAATCTCATTGCGTCGGCCGTCACGGCGCTTCCGCGCGGCGGCGAGATTGATGTTTCGATTGGCGGTTCGTTCGAGCAGCCGACGTTCCTCATCCGTTGCAAGGGGACCGGCGCGCGGCCGCCGCAGTATCTCACGGACTTCGTCGCCGGCAATCCACTGGCGCTCGATGCCATCACCATCCAGGCCTATTACACCTGGCGCATTGCGCCGTCGGCTGGAATGCGGCTCGAAATTTTGAAGGATGGCGCGGACATTTTGCTTGTCGCCAAGCCCGGAGGCTGAAGCGGTTAGACGCTATTCAGCCCCCCTGCCGATTTCTGCCATACCTCTTAAGCGGACCTTAATATTTTCAAGTCAGTTTTCGAGATATTGGTTTGAGTTTCCGGTTGCCTTGCCGTCGGTTGGTGCGGCCCTTCGCCTGCGAGAAGCTCTTAAAATGATTCACTGCCTCGTCATTGATGATTCCGACATAATCAGAAAATACACGCGTCTCATCTTTGAAAGCCTCGGCTTCCGCGTCAGCGAAGCCGATGGCGGCATTGCGGCGATGGAGCGGCTTCGGTCGGAAGCGCCCGACTTCATTCTGCTCGATTGGCGCATGCCCGGCACAAACAGCATCGAACTGCTCGGCAAAATCCGTGCGCTACCAACGAACGAGCGGCCCTACATCATCTATACCGTTACCGAGAATGATGCGCTCGATATCCAGCGGGCGCTTTCGAATGGCGCCGATACCTATCTGCTGAAGCCGTACAATCGCCAGATCATCGAAATCAAGTTGCAAGAAATTCGCGCCGCGGCTTGATTTTGCCACGGCGCGCGATGTTCAAGCCGACTATGTGGGTGGCGTCCGCTTACTGGGCGGCGTTGCCGTCCGTCGGGGGAAGCGGTGCCGGGTATCCCGCGCCATCGTCGCTCGGCTTAACCGGCGCGACTTCGTCAGTCTTGTGCGACTTATGCTTGGTCACGGGCTCGCTCAGCGAACCGGTCTCGACGGTCGACGAGGCAGACGCCTCTTTCTTTTCCGATGCCTTCTTCGTCTTTTGAGCAAGAACGGATTTGGGATCGGGCACGACCTGGGCCGAGGTCTTGTGAACGATCGGAGCAGCCTCGATGTGGGCGGCGGCTTCCTTCACGGCCTTCTTCTTGACGGGCTTCTCTTCGGCGGCCGCTTCGGTCGCCTTCGGCGGTTCGACAGCGTCTTCCGATGACACCTTCTCCGAGCCCGGAAGCTTTGATCCGCCCCAGCACACTGTGGCGGAGGCGGTGCAGGTGTGCTCATCGAAAACGATGAAGTTCAGGAACAGCTCGCAAGAAACACTCTTCTTGCCGGTGCTGTAATCGCTCACGCCCTTCTCGGTCATCTTGGTGGCGATCATCTTGTCGAGAAGATCTTTCGCGTCCTTCGTCGGACCGTCTTTGCCGTAGTCATTCACCAAGAAGCCGTAGCGCTTGCATTCCGCACTCGCGGACACGGATGTGGCGACTGCGATGGTCGCGGCCAAGCCAAATGCGGCAATGAATTTGCCTGAGAAGCGCATAACGAAAATTCTCCCTCAAAGCCCACCCTGAGATCAGGCTGCATTCATATTGTCAGCACAATGGCGAGACGAGGGCGAGTGGCGCATTTGCTACAATTGACAGGATTCTTGCCTAGCTCGGCGAAAGCCACAGATATGCGAAGGCCGCGACGAGGCGCGGCCTAAGCGGTCCCGATGCGAGCGAGGTCTGGCTCAGTGCATGTAGGGTGAGTTGCCGCCGTACAAGCTACCAACGCCTGAGTCGAAGAAGAAGCTGTTATCGAATGGGCCGGAAGGAGTCTGCTCACGGAAGTCCGGCGGTCCCGGAGGCGCCTTTTTCTTCCGTTGCGACTGGCCGTAAGCGTTCACGGATTCCGACTTATCGTAGGAATATCCGCCCTTCTTGCGCTGAATCGAATAGTTTGAATCTTCCTGGTCGGCGAAGGCCGGCGCGACCAGCCCGACGAGGCACGCAGCCGCGACAAAGGCTGAAATCAATCTGGACATCATAGGTTTGGCCTCTCCGCCGCCGTTCATATTCGACTTTATATATAGCTCAAAGTTACCGGAATTATCATTGAGCTGACTCAAGAAATGGTTACGGGCCATATTTCGGGCAAGGATGTCACTTCTCGACAACGCCTCCCCGACCTTGGCAGCATAAACGCTGCTCAACAGCACCCTGTCGTGAATGATGTGTTACAATTCTCACTGTGGGAGCCCATCCGGGTGCGCAGCTTATCGATGCGAAAAACGCACGGCTCGCCGTAGTCCCACCTAGCTCGTGGAGACCGTCACATGGAATACCTTCCCTTGCTTATCCAGCTTATCAGCGGCGCACTCGGCGGCAACGTCGCCGGCAGCCTGCTGAAGAATCTTAGCCTTGGTACGCTCGGCAATTCCATTGCCGGGATCGTCGGCGGCGGCATTGGCGGCCAAATCCTCGAACAGGTCTTCCACACGGCCGTGGCCGGTGGCGCTCTCGACCCGGTTTCGATTATCACGCAAATCATCGGCGGCGGCGCAGGCGGCGGCATCCTGATGGCCATCATCGGGGCTATTCGCGGCGCGGTTGCGAAGTAAATCCCAGACCCATCCTCGATTTTAAAACGAGAAAGCTCGCCAGGTTCGACCGGGCGAGCTTTTTTATGTTCGCCTGCTTGATCTTTGGCAGATGCGGCGCTGCGAAAAACAAATCGGTACCGGGAATTGCTCATCGACTGTCAAAGCGATGCGGCTGGACTGGATGGCGCGGAGATGAATCGATCCATCGCCGCGACGGAGATCGCGGCGTCGGCAAGCTCCCCTCCAGAAACGTCAGCCGGCTCTTTGCAGATCGACGGCTTTTGGTCCCTTGCCGCGTTTATCTGGCTCGGTCTCGAACGAAATCCGCATTCCCTCGTTGAGTTCTCCGATTCCCGATCGCTCAACGGCCGTAACGTGCACGAACACGTCATTGCCGCCGGCATCCGGCTTGATGAAGCCGTAGCCCTTCTGGGAATTGTAGAACTTCACGGTACCTGTCTGGCGCATGCATCGTCTCCTGGCAGCCCGGCCGATGACTAAAGCTCAAAGCTTCGCATCGTCAGCCGTGGCGGGCCGCGGAGCCGGAATGATACCAAGCGCTTCCCTTGCCGGATCGCACGAACACGCGCCGGTCTCTAGAACGCGTCGGGAGCTCCCGTGCCGTTGCCCGCCTTAGCGTGCGGCAATTTATCCGGCAAATATGCGAACCTTGCAAGGCGAAATGCTGCACAGCAACGAGGTTGCGATTATTGAACGCCGATTCGTATGTCGAAGCTGCTGCCGGAGCCCTCGGCCAGGTAGCTTTCGAGGCATGGCATCAGCGTTTCCAACTCGGCGCGCAGCACGAACGGCGGATTGAGAACGAGCACCCCCGATGCGGTGAGGCCGAGCCCGGGGAACGGCTTCGATACCGCGAGCCGAACGTCGAGAAACTCCACGCCGGGTTTTGCTGTCGCGACGGCGACGAAGCGATCCGCCGCCGCTTCGTCCTTGATCGGATACCAGATCAGATAGGTGCCCGTCGCGAAGCGCGCCATGGCGTCATCGACGGCGGTCGCCAGATCGGCGAATTCGCTTTTCTCCTCGAACGGCGGGTCGATCAGCACGAGGCCGCGACGCTCCTTCGGCGGCAGCAGCGATTTCACGGCATGACGAGCATCGATGTTCAGCACCGTCGTCGACTTTGCGCGCCGCAATTCCTGCTTGAGGCGCTGAAACTCGGCTTCCGCCAGTTCGTTGGCGACGAGGATATCGTCGTCGCGCATGAGGTGGCGGGCGATCAACGGACTGCCGGGATAGTATTTAAGACCCGCTTTGAGACCGGCACCATTCACGGAACGGACGGCATCGAGATAAGGCTCCAATAGCTCCGCGACATACTTCGGCAGATCGGCGTCGAAGATGCGGGCGATGCCGTCTTGCCATTCTGCGGTCTTGGCGGCTTCGGCGCCTTCGAGATCGTAAAGCCCGGCCCCGGCATGGGTGTCGATGACGCGAAACGGCTTCGGCTTCTGCTTCATGTAGGTCAAGACGCGCGCCAGCACGACGTGCTTCAGGACGTCCGCGAAATTTCCGGCGTGATAGTCGTGGTGGTAGTTCATGCGAGAGCAATCATTCCGCGAAGGCTAAGCCTTCTGCTCCCATCGCCCGCTTTGCGACTGCTGCCAATAGGTCACGGCACAACCGGCTGCTTTCGCGGCCTTCCATTGGTTTCTGGCCGAAGCGACGGCCTCGGAATCATGGCCATCGAAGACGTAGACGAAGCGTTCGGCGCCGGAGAACTCGCGCGCCTCGGCACCGTCGACGAGAAACCGGACGCCTGCGCCGTTGGGCGTTTCGTCGGTCAGTGTCAGATAGATGGGTTGATCACCGGCATGTCCGATGCGCGCGGTGCCATGCGGCAGAAAGCTATCGTCGGTGTATGTCCACAGCGTCTGGTCGAGCGCTTCGAGACGCTCTTCGCTCCCGACCTGGACAACAGCGCGCCAGCCACGTGCCAACGTCTTCTCCAGAAGGCTCGGCAAAATGCGTTCGAGCGGCTGATGTTCGAGGTGATAAAAGAAGACGTCCATCGGACTCGGATGGACCAGGAGACCGCGAAAAGCAAGACAATGGCGCCACCTCTTGAAGCGCGGCGCGGGTTACCTATCTATCCCCGTCCGGAGCGGCGCCAGTTTTAATCGGCTGACGCCCCGTGCGGGCGGTGAGCGTAATGGCTTTGAGTTTATCTCGCTGTTGTTTGCTCCCGCCCGCTGCGATTTTCGCACTCGATTGCGTTGCAGCACAAAGCGATCATTTTTTATCGAACGGGTTTTCGCCGCTCCTCAGATGGAAGCGGATCGGAACGCCGGGAAGATCGAACGCCTCGCGCAGCGAGTTCGTCAAATATTTCACATACGACTGCGGTAGCGCCTCCGCGCGCTGCGAGAAGGCGACGAAGGTCGGCGGGCGCGTCGACAACTGAGTGACATATCGAATCTTGATGCGCCGGCCATGGACGGCCGGCGGCGAGTGACGGCTCAACGCTTCCGCGAGCCAGCGATTGAGTTGCGGCGTCGAAACGCGACGGTTCCAGACCGCGTGGGTCTTGGCGATGGCCGACATCAATTGATCGAGCCCGCTTTCCGAACGCGCCGATATTGCGACAAACGGTACGTCGGGAACCTGAGCCAAGCTTTCGGCGACAGTCTTCTTCAACTCGCGCAGCATCTTCTGCTTGTCTGGAACGAGGTCCCACTTGTTCACCGCCACGACGAAGGCCCGTCCTTCCTCCGTTACGCGATGCCCAATCGTAAGGTCCTGGTGCTCGAACGGCCGCTCGGCGTCGATCAGCAGCACGACGACCTCGGCGAAGCGGATGGCGCGGACCGCGTCGCTTGCGGACAGCTTTTCGGCTGTCTCGGTGATCTTGGCCTTTTTCCGTAGCCCGGCCGTGTCGAACAGCCGGATCTTCTGGCCCTTCCATTCGAAATCGCTCGATACGCTGTCGCGCGTCAGTCCCGGCTCGGGGCCGGTAATCATTCGGTCTTCGCCGAGCAGCGCGTTGACGAGCGTCGACTTGCCGGCGTTGGGACGTCCGACGATGGCGACACGGATCGGCTTCGCGGCCGCGGCTGGAGCAGGCGTTTTTTCGTCGTCCTCCCAAGGATCGTCTGGGGATCGGCGCTTCTTCTGGATGGGCGCACTTTGCAAGCCCAGCGCCGCCAGCACATCCAGAGTGAGATCGCCGATGCCTTCGCCGTGCTCGGCGGAGATCGCGATCGGAGACCCGAAGCCCATCGAGAAAGCGTCGAGCACGCCCTCGGTGCCTTTGTGGCCCTCGGCCTTATTCGCGACCAGCACCACCGGCTTACCCGACTGGCGGGCAATGCGGGCAAAGCCCGTATCGGCGGCGGTAACGCCCGCGCGCGCGTCGATGACGAACAAAACGAGGTCGGCATCGGCGATGGCCTGTTCCGATTGCTTGCGCATGCGGTCGGCGATGGAGCCGCGCTGCGCCTCCTCGAGACCTGCAGTGTCGACCAACCGGACATCGATGCCAAACATGTTGGCGATGCCCTCGCGACGATCGCGGGTGAGGCCGGGCAAGTCCGAGACAAGGGCTGCCCGGGTTGCGGTCAAGCGATTGAATAGCGTCGATTTACCAACGTTCGGACGGCCGACGATGGCGACGACAGGAATTTGAGAAGACGACGTCAAAAGGGGAAACCAGGACTTTAAAAAGGGGGGATGGGCGCCTCCCCGCGCGAAGCGGCGAGCCGATCAAGCCCTCCGTAGCCCAATTCTCAGTTGAGAGCGATCAGTTTTGCGGAATCGGTCAAAACGTACATATGGCCCTGGGCCACGATCGGGGGGATGTAAACCGTATCCCCGAGTTCCAAGGTGCCGCCGACCTTGCCGGTCACGGCGTCGACGCTCAGTACCTCGCCCTTGCTCGATACCAGCCAGAGCGTATTGGCCGCCATGACTGGGCCCGCATAGTTCTTCGCGGCCGGAAGTTGAGTCAGCCAGCGGGTCTTGCCGTCGGTTCGCGACAGGGCCATCAGGCGGTTGCCGGTATCGACGACGTAGACCGTATCCCCGGCGACCCACGGCGGATCAGAGCCTGGAATGCTTAACGACCACACCCGGTCGCCGGTTTTCGCCTGAGTTGCGATCATGCGGCCCGCATGGCCAATGGCGAAGACGACGCCGTTGTCGATCGCCGGGCGGGCGACGTCGCTCATCGATGCGATTTGCGAGGTCTGGCGGGTGCGCGAGAGGTTCTCTGTCCATACGGTCGAACCGTCGGACAGCTTGTACGCCATGATATCTCCCGACGGGTAGGGAACCACAACGACATCGCCGTCGACGGCCGGGCTCGTCGAGTTCATCAGGCTGGCGCTCTGTGGCAGGCCGCGCGACGACCAAAGCTCGGATCCGTCAACGCCGCTGAGGCAGTAGAACTTGCCATCGATGGTGATGACGTACAGGCGGTCAGCTGCGGCCGTCGGCGCGGCGCGTATGGGCACGTCGAGACTTTTCGACCAGATCGCCTTGCCGGTCTGAGGATCGAGCGCGGCAACGACGCCATAACCGTTGGCGACGTAGAGGCGGCCGTTATCGGAGGCGAGACCGCCGCCGTAGCCGCCGAGACCGACGGTCGTTTCGGGTTTGGTCGCGACGGAGAAAACGCTGCTGCCCGTCATCGTGAAAGCCGCGACATTCGCCGCTGCGTCGAGCGTATAGATGCGGCCGCCGAACACGATCGGGCTGGCGGTGACGCGGCCTGTCTTCGACGTTCCCTGTCCGGCGCTGGCGCTCCAAAGCTGGTGTAGCGGGCCTGCCAATGCGAGGTTACCGGGCGCGTTGTTGGCGTCGCCGCCGGGCTGCGACCACGACTCGTTGGTTCGCGCGGGTGGAATTACGATCGGAGTGTTGGCGTCCGCCAAATTGGAGGAAATGCTTTCCGTCGTTTCGACGATCGGGATGCGGCGGCCGGGAAGCGGCGTTTCCTTTTTCTTGAAGGGGTTGAGTTCACTCATTTTGGGAAGCGTGGGGCCGTCGCTGGCGCAGCCGCCGAGCCAAAGCGTTGCCGCGAGCGCCAGAAGCGCCGCGACGCCGAAGCGTATCTGCCATCCCCCTTTTATCAACCCCGTCTCCCTCACCGCTTCGCGGTTCTACTTTTTATCGGCACCGGCTGCCCCACCGCCATCCGACTGCGTATCCGTCTTGGCCGGCTCGGCCGGTTTCTCCGGCGTCGCGGCTGGCGGCGCCGTCGCGGCCGCTGGGGCCGGTGGCGTGTTCGCGGCGACTTCGGCGGCGGCGAGTTCTCCCATGACGATCTTCACGCGCTCTTGAATGTCTTGAGACGCGTTTGGATCGATCAGGAGAGGTTCGAGGTATTTTCTTGCCTCGTCGTATTTCTTGGCCTTGTAAGCGGCAATTCCAAGGAGTTCGCGCGCGCTTTTGGTGAAGGGTTGATCGTCGCCAGCGAGTGGTGCCAGGCGATTCTGCATTTCAGCATAGTCCGCATCCGCCATGCGCAGCGAAGCGGCCTGCAGTTGTGCAAAGCTTTTCAACAGATCATCTCCGCCTGCCTGTTTGGCGAGAGAATCGTAAGTTGCAACAGCATCAGCGATTTTGCCGTCCTTGGCAGCGGTGCCGGCCAAGCGCAATTTCGCGAGAGCGGCAAAACCGGCCGGACCACTATCGGCGATCGCCTTGAACGCCTTCTCGGCTTCGTCCTTCTTCTTGTCGTCGTTCAGGGTTTCGGCGGCCGTGAACTCGGCGCCGCCGGCCTCTGCCGATGCGATCCGGCGCTTTTCGAGGTACTGATAACCCGCCACGCCCACGATGATCAGCGCTGCTGCGCCGACAATCAGGCTGCTGTAGCGCTGCCAAATTTTGTACATCTGCTCGCGGCGGATTTCCTCGCGCACCTCACGCAGCAGACCGTCGTCATTCTCGGCCATCGACCTCATTAACCTCATTCAGTCGCCGGAACTCGGAACGAGGGACTTCCCACGGCCGGCCCGGACGCCGGGCATAGATAACGGAGCGAGCGCTCCGGGCAAGCCCCGGACGCAAGTTTCCTTTGCGTATCGCGCCGGGTCCCGCCTGGAATTTTCGACAGAATCCCGACGGACCTTGGACGGACTTTCGCCCGAAGATGCTAAGTGCTCGTCGTCTTCGGCTTTTTCGTGGCCCGTACCGGGGTGACCGAGGCGTCAGCCTCCGGGGTTTTCATGGCGTAGGTATGCTCCGGCGCCGGGAACCTGCGGGCGCGGACCTCGTCGGCGTAGGACGCAATGGCGCGGTCGATGGCCGCGCCGATGGCGCCGAATTTCTTGACGAATTTCGGAACATTCGGCGACAGGCCGAGCATATCCTCCATGACGAGGATCTGGCCGTCGCAGCCCGGGGACGCGCCGATGCCGATCGTCGGGATCGGTATGGCCTTGGTGATCCGTTCGGCGAGAGGCGCGGCCATGGCTTCAAGAACCACGGCGAAGGCACCGGCATCGGCGACGAGGCGCGCATCCTCTTCTATGGCTTCCCACTGGTCGATGGTTCGCCCCTGGGTCTTGAAACCGCCCAGGACATTGACCGATTGCGGCGTCAGGCCGATGTGCGCCATCACCGGAATGCCGCGATCGACGAGGTAACGGATGGTTTCCGCCATCCGGCGGCCGCCTTCGAGCTTGATCGCGCCGCAGTCGGTTTCCTTCATCACACGGGCCGCGTTGCGGAATGCGATCGACGGGCTTTCCTCATAGGTCGAGAATGGCATATCGACGACGACGAGGGCCTTTTTCGAGCCGCGCACAACGGCCTGCCCGTGCATGATCATCAATTCGAGCGAGACGGGAACGGTCGTCTCGAAGCCGTGCATCACCATGCCGAGGCTGTCGCCGACCAGCAGGAAATCGCAATGATTATCGGCGATGGCGGCGGTGTGGGCGTGATAAGACGTCAGCGACACGATCGGGTCGCCGCCTTTGCGGGCGGTGATGTCGGGCGCCATCAGCCGGCGGCGCTTGATGTGAATGGACATTCTACTCCGATCGGCAGCCGTTCGAACGGATCCGGGCCGCCTTGGCGTTTTCGAGTTCAGCAATCGCGCGTTGGATGATGTGGGGCGTTCGCCGCTCGACGTCACCCCCGATAAGCTAAACAGAGTTTACGAAATTGCGAGCATTCACGCCAGCTTTCAGGGGCGACGAAAGTCTGCCCGGATGGTAAATTTTTCCACTTGCCGTCCACAGGTATTTCTGCGGCACTGGCAAAAGCGTTGAATTGGCGCAACATCGCAGATGTCGAATCGGCACCCAAGCCCCACGTCGGTTGCGCGGCCGGACCGGCCTCTGTTAGCCAATTATCAGCGCATAATTCGAACGGCCAATTTCCGGCCGGATCATGTCGCTGCGACGGGTTTCGTTTTTTTGACGTCGGGGTGGGTTGCGTGCGTCGTTCAGAGAACGTCAGTGGCAGAATTTCTCCGGCGTTGCGTACGGTCGCGGCTCGCGCGGTCATTTCGGGGCTGGTGTTGGGACTGCTGACCGTCCCATCAAGCGCCAATGCGAAACCAAAAACCGGCATTCTCAGGCTTAAGTCGCAAGCGGCGTCGACGCGTGCAGCGGAGTCGAGCGCGCCGCTGCTCATCGTCGTGTCGATAAAAAAACAGCACGTTCGGGTTTTCGATATCAATGGCGAAGTTGCGTCGTCACGTATTTCTTCGGGCAAGCCGGGACACGATACGCCGACCGGCGTGTTCTCCATTCTTGAAAAGAATGTCTATCACGTCAGCAACATCTACTCCGGCGCGTCGATGCCGTATCAGGAGCGCATCACGTGGTCCGGCATCGCTCTCCATGCGGGCGACGTGCCCGGCTTCCGCGCTTCGCACGGCTGCATCCGGCTACCGTATAGCTTTGCACGAAAACTCTTTGGGCTGACCAAGCTCGGCAATCGTGTGGTCGTCTCTTACGACGATCCCGAGCCAATCCCGTTCGAGAGCTCGAATCTGTTCAAGCCGCTCCCCCTTGAGGACGCAATGGCGTTGAAATCGGATTCTTCGAGGCCGCAACTCATCGCCGTCAACGACCGGACGGACGACAATTCCGCGACCGATGCGCCGCAGGGATTGCCACGCCTTATCGGCGTTTCGCCTGCGCTGCTGCGCGCGGTTGCGGAGATGCCGAAGGATCCGCAGCGACGGCCGATGACGCGCAACGAAGCCGATCAGATCATGCAGGAAAAGCTTGATCGGGCGCGTGCCGCTGTCAAGACCGCGGAGGCCACGCTGGCATCCGCCGACGACAAGACGAAATCGACGGCGAAAGAGTTCGCCGATGCGAGCCAGAATTTCGAAGCCGCGCGCCGATCCATCGAGCCGCTGAAGGCGGCCGTCAAATCAGCGGAAGCCCGGCAGCAGGATGCCATGAAGGCGTTCGAAGCCTACATGTCGGGCGGCCCGGACAGTGCAAAAAGCAACGCGCCTTCCCCACAGGCTCCGACCGCCGACACCAGCGGCGACCGCGAAAGCGATCTCGAGGATGCGCTTCTCGATTTGACGATCGAAGCCGACAAGGCGCGAGCCGATGCGGCGGCGAACGATATGAGCTTCGCTGAAGTGCAGACCACCTATTCGTCGGCCGAGACCGGGCGCGACGACGCCGTGGACGCTTTCCGCGATGCACAGACAGATCTTACGTCCGCCAAAGCGACGCTCGCCGACGCCAACAGGGAAATGAGGCTTCGCTCCAAGCCCATCTCGGTTCTTGTCAGTCTTCGCGCCCAGCGGATTTACGTGCGGCAGGGAACCGAGCCGCTGCTTGAAGCGCCGATTGCGGTTGCGCCGCTCCAACATAAGGTCGGAACGCACGTTTTCACCGCCATGCGTTATGGCACCGCCGATCCGAATACGTTCGACTGGCGCCTCGTCAGCGCGCAGACGCCGACGCCTGGCCAGGCATTTGACGACGGCAAAAGGAAGAAGCGCAGAACGGTTTCCGCGCAGGGTCAGGCGCTGGACGTCCAAATGGCGGCGGAGGCGCTCGACACCTTCAAGATCCCTGACGACATTCTGCAAACGATCACCGAACTTGCCCGTCCGGGATCGTCATTGATCGTCTCGGACCGTGAACTGCCGCTCCATGAGAATGGCAGCGGCACCGAGTTCGTCGTGCTGACCCGTTAGCAACACTCCGGTCTGTTTGTTTACGGGCTGCGCAGGAATTGCCTCCTTGCGACGTTCCTCGTGTTGTTGACAGTGGGGCGCGTTACGCTATTTCCACGATGCACGATAGCCGCGGTGAACCAATTTGCTGATAAATCGAGGAACGAATGCCCTGATGGGCTGGGCGATGTTCCTGTGCTCGGCGGCGCTTGTCGTTCTGCTGTTCCACAAAATGGCGCCGCGAACCGAACTCTGGACGTTCGCCGTCTCTGTTCCCGAAGCGCCCGTGCGCGGGCCGCTCGAACCACAAGCCGACCTCATAACGCCCAAGGACGAAAGTGAATTCGTTCACGCCGCATCGGCCATTGCGACGTCCAACGGCATGCTGGCGTTCTGGTATCGCGCGACCTACGAAGGGGCCGACAACGCCGAACTCGTCTCGTCGCGCTTCGACGGCACGCAGTGGTCGCCGACGAGCGTCGTGACGAACAGCGCCCGCGTCAGCCATGATTTCGCGATCACGATCAAATCGCTGGCCAATCCCGTTCCTTTTCGCCGATCGGATAACGAGATCTGGCTTTTCTTCGCGGCCTCGCGCCTCAGCGGCTGGGCGACCTGCGAAATCGGGCTGATACGTTCCTTCGACAACGGCGCGACATGGGGGCCAGCGCAGACTGTCTACGCGTCCCCCTTCCTCAATATGTCGCATCTGACGAAGTCGACGCCGTTTCTATTTTCGGACGGTCGCATCGGCCTGCCCGTTTATCATGAGATGAACAAGAAATTTCCGGTTCTGCTGGTCCTCAACCAAGAGGGCCGCGTGATCGACCGGCGGCGTATGGGGCATGGAGGCAAGGTCGGCTATCAGCCCATGATCGTCCCGACTGGGCCGTCGACGGCCATCGCATTCGTGCGCCGTCTCAAAAGCCGGAAGCCCCAGAGCATCCTCATCTCGCGCACGGACGATGGCGGCCAGACCTGGACGCCTCCGACGCCAATCGATCTTCCCAATCCGGGCGGCCCGATATCAGCCATCCGGTACGATGCGTCTCATATCCTGATGGCGTTCAACGACGATCCGGAAGTCGAGCGCAATATCACGCTGGCTCTCACCGATCTCGAAGGCAAAACCTTCCGGCGGGTGGGCGTGATCGCACGCATGAATACTGCGAAGAAGAAAAGTACCGTCGCCTATCCATTCCTGATTGCTTCGGCGCCAGGACAGTACGATGTCGTTTATTCGCGCCCCCTGAAATCAATCAATCACGTTCGCTTCTCGAGCGCTTGGGTGGAGCAAGGCGCAGCGCAGCAGGCGGCACAGCAATGAGTACGCAGTTGAACATTTTTTTAAACAGCGGATACGCCGCGCTGATCCTCTTCACAATCGCGGCGGCGCTGGCCGGGGGCTTCGTCAGATCATCATCACCCATGATGCGCGCAGCAACCGGCGTTGCCTTTTTGCTGGTGACGATCTTCATCACGATTTCGGGGCGTTCGCTTTTGGGATGGACTGTTTCCACGGTTGATCGGCCATCGTTTCCCGGATTTCTGTTGCTCGCCGTGGTGGCCGCTGCGACCGTCGCCGGACGGCGAGTCGCCACGTCGGCGGAATTCCGTTTCGCGACGATGGTTCTAGCGGTTGCGGGTCTTGCGCTCTATCCAGCGGCGGCAGGCTATCTCGACCGAGATACTTACGTTGTCGGCTACAACGGATATCTGCTCCCTTCAGCCGTCGCGCTCGTGATCGCGTATTCACTCTGGCGCAGATATTTCATCACGGCGTTTGCCTTGAATGTCGCGATCGCCTGCTTCCTGCTCGGCACCGGCGAGAGCCGGAACCTCTGGGATTACATCATGGATCCCGTCGCCTGGATCATCGGCTGCGGGACTTGGATCGCACTCGCCGTAAGCTTTGCGACCGCGCGCATCAAACCGGCGAAAGTTCTGGCGCCGGTTCAGCCGAGTTCCGGCATCGGCGAGACACCGATCAGCCACTGATGGCCGCCGAGCAGTAGCGCCGCGTAAAGACCGACGCCGATGACGATCACCAGCACGTCGTTCAGCGGGCTCGCGGGCTTGGCCGCCCCGAGCGGTCCGGCCGCGCCGCGCTTCTTCACCGAGATACGGTCATATACCGCGAAGGCGAGGAATGAACCAAACAGCAACAGCGCTCCGAGATCGCCGTTGGCAAGAAGATGCGCCAGCGCCCAGATCTTGATCGCGATTAGCATCGGGTGGCGCGTCGCCGTGCGAATGCGGGAGGGAATGAGCGACGCGACCAGCAGGATCATTGCCGGCAGCATCAGGCCGACGGCGATATGGCGCGTCCACGTCGGCGGGTCCCACAGGATCGGGTTCTTGCCGGGGTGGAGTTGCAGCTTGTGATAGCCGAGGATGATCACCGCGAGGCCTGCGAACGACAACAGCGAAAACAGGATTCGATATGGCGTCGTGCCGATCCGTTCTTTGAGGCCGTCGCGCAATTCTGGCGATGTCGGCAGCAAATGGATGCCGAGAAATAAAATCAGACCGACGATCAGCACCATCATGATAAGCGCTCCCCCCTGGAAATGGTTTGCCCCGATAGCATCATAAATGGGCGACGACCAGCCGAGCTCAAGGTCTATAGAGTGGGCTTAGGGGAGATATCCTTTGTCGAGATCATGTGCGTGGCGCACCAGAACCTTGCCTTTCGCGCCTTTGTGAACCGCTGTCCAAGCGAGGCGGGTGCCCGCGTCTTCAGACGAGCTTGAACGCAAATCAATCGAAATGACGTCGCTGGCGTCGGCGTCGATCGGCGCGGCAATCGGAAAATAAAGCTGCTCCCAGTGGGTGCGCGGCGACAGCGGCCCAGTCGAAAAACCGATGCCGGGCACCAGCTCGACTTTCCACCACGTCGCGAAGCCATAGATCTTGGCCGCGCGCGGCAGACGCCATTCGGCTTCACCGCGCCGCTTCGAGCGCGTTTCGGAGGTGAGATCAATCTCATCCCAGACCATGGCGCTGCGGCAGCCATCGAGAACGTCGGCGGGTTGCAGCGCGCGGACGTAAGCGTTGTTCAGCGACATCGTCTGCGCGACGGCGAGATCAAGTCCGTGGCCGACCCGTTCCCAGGCGCGAAGCTCGGTATCGATGCGCGCCGTGACGACCGGCGCGACGTATTGAATGATGCCGTCGGGGATGACTTTACCGCCCGGCTTCAAGAAGCGTTGGCGCGCGTCGGCCAGCGTCGCGATGATGTTTTCTTCGAGCGCATAGTTGCCGAGCGTTTCCGATACGATGATGTCGACGGCAAGCTTGTCCTGAAACTCGGTCGAATGGCACGGAATGAGGTGACAGCGTTTCGCCTTGTTCGCCTTCAGAACGGAAGCGGCGACGCCTGCGACCTCGGCGGTTTCAAACAGAAAGACGTCTTTCGCGCCGAGCTTCGACGCCATCAACCCGAGCAGGCCAGTGCCCGCGCCGATGTCGGCGACGACGGTTTTGCCCGGAACGATTACGGCTTTGAGCGCAGCGAAGAAGGCTTCGTTGCGGACCTGATCGGCGATCAGCGTGCGGTGATATTCGATGCGCATGATCAGAGCTTCAGATGGGGGCCGCGAATTTGATAGAGCATCAGCGCGGTCGCGATTGCGAGATTGAGCGAGTCGAGCGCACCGGCCATCGGAATTTTGACAAGCGTCGAGCAGACGGCGGCGGCGCCGCCCGAAAGTCCGGGGCCTTCGCTGCCCATCACGATCAGCTCGCGGCCGTTGTATTGGGGTCGGCGGAAATCTTCGCGAGCATCAAGGTGGGTGCCGATCACCTCGCCGGGCCACGCCTTCGCGAGGGTGAAGAAGCTTTCGCGATCGATCTTCACGATCGGCACGGCGAAGATCGAGCCCATGGTGGCGCGGATCGATTCCAATGCATAGGGATCGCACGTCGTACCGACAAGCATGATGCCGGAGAGGCCAACCGCGTCGGCGGTGCGGATGATGGTTCCGAGATTGCCGGGATCTCGGATTTCTTCGAGTGCGAGCCAAGTGTCGGTGTCGGCGAGCTTGGCCGGATCGGGCGGGGCCGAAAGCTGCTGGCGGAAAACACCGAGCAGCGCTTGCGGATTGTCCTTCGACGCGAGCTTGGCGAGGACGGGTTCGGAAACTTCGAGAACTTCGGAACCGGCGTCGAGCGCGTACTTCACGAGGCCGCGCACGATGCCGGCACCTGCGGCACCCGATTGAAAGACGAGCGTTTCCGGTGCGATGCCATGATCGCGCGCGGTGACGAGAAGCGACGTGCCTTCGGCAACAAACAGACCCGTCTCTTTGCGCACCTTGCGCATCTCGAGCGCGCGGATCGCCTTGATGCGGTCGTTCGTCAGGCTCGTGATGATCTTGGGAGCGTTGGCTGCTGGCTTCATGGCGTGTCAGCCCAGCGCACGAACAGCGACGTCGGCACAAGCGGGCCAGCCTTGGAGCGAATAGCCAATTCGCCGCTGTCAAACGAGCCGCCGCGCTTCGCGAGCGCTTCGCGCATCAACTGATCGAAAGCGAGCGACGACGCGCGAATGGCATAGATCGTCAGCACCATCGCGGCGTTTTCGGGCACGAGCAATTTCGCGAGGTCGGCGAGGAGACCGGGAAGGTTCTGGAACAGATCCCAGATCTCGCCCTCAGGGCCGCGGCCGAACTTCGGCGGATCGACGAGGATCACGTGGTAGGTTTTGCCGCGGCGGATATCGCGCGCCACGAACTTCGCGGCGTCGTCGAGCAGCCAACGGATTTTTGCAGCGCTGAGCTTGGACGCTTCCTGATTCTCCTTACCCCACTGGATCGCCTTCTTGGAGGCATCGACGTGCGTGACCTCGGCTCCGGCTTGCGCGGCGAGCAGCGACGCGGCGCCCGTGTAACCAAAGAGATTGAGGACGCGGGGCGGCTCACCCTTCACCTTGGCAAGACGTTCGAGCATCCAGCGCCAATGCGGTTCCTGTTCGGGAAAGAGGCCGAGATGCCATAGTCCCGCGAGCTTGCAGAGCATGGTGACATTGGAAGGTTGGGAAGGAGCAAGCGCGAGTTTCACCGGCCAGGCGTCGGGCACGGGTTTATCGATGCGCCACTTGCCCTTCTCGTCGTCTTCGCCCGACGCCGAAAAGACCGCGTTCGCCTTCGCCCATTCCGGCTTCGCGTGCTTTGGCTGCCAGAGCGCCTGGGGCTCCGGCCGGTCGACAACGACCTTGCCGAACCGTTCGAGTTTGCGCCCCGCGCCGCAATCGAGCAGCGCGTAATCGGCGAAGCCTTCGGACGTGATGAGATGCAAATAATCGTGTGGTGGCATTGGCAGCGGGCGTTTTGAACCAAAAGACGGGCCCGCGCTTTAACACGACTGTCGCTTATGTCGAGAAATCAAACGTCCGGCGGGCATCGGCGGAGGCCGGGAAAGCCTCCGCCGATGCCTGAAATCAGGCCGCGAGGCCGGCAATGCTTGTCTGGGCGGCGGCGATCGATTGGGCGCGCTGGTCGGGGCCGAGGTTGATGCCTTCGGCGCGGATGAACGTCACGTCGGTGATGCCGAAAAAGCCGAAAAGATTGCGAAGATAGGTTTCCTGGTGATCCAGGAACGCGATCTGCGTCTCGGGCCCGTAGAAGCCGCCGCGCGACGACGCGATGATGACTTTCTTGCCGCCGGCGAGGCCATGGACGCCCGTTTCGTCGTAGCGGAAGGTCTTGCCTGCGACGGCAAGCCGGTCGATCCACGCCTTGAGCTGGCTCGGGATTGCGAAGTTGTACATCGGAGCGCCAACAACGACGATATCGGCGGCGAGGAACTCTTCCAGGGCGGCCTGCCCGGCCGCGACATCCTGGCGAACATCGGCCGCTTCGGGCGCGGCGCCCTGAGCGGCGGCGAGATGGGCGCCGGAAAGATGCCCGACCGGCTCGACGGCGAGGTCGCGATAAATCACCTGGATACCGGGGTGGAGGCGCTGTTCGGCCGCGGCGATTTCCGCCGAGAGCTGCCGGCTCACCGAGCCCGGGCCGAGGATGCTCGAATCGACATGCAGAAGTTTCATGAGTGGATCTCCAATCCAAGACGGTTTGGCCAAGACGGTTGGGCGGAGACTGGAGCGAACCATTTGACAGGCGAACCTCAGCCAGTCACATTTTGTGACCAGCGCTAAATTGTTCACTGGCGAGAACCGCGCAAGGAGGCACATTTTTGGAAGTCGGTATCAAACCTGAAACCGAGAACTGCCGCGCGGTCTCCGATGTTCTGTCGCGTATCGGCGACAAATGGACGGTCTATGTCGTCGGGCTTCTCTCGAATGGACCCATGCGTTTCAACGAGATCCGGCGGGCCGTCGGCAGCATTTCGCAGCGGATGCTGACGCTGACGTTGCGGGGTCTCGAACGCGACGGCCTCGTGACGCGCACCGTATTTCCGACCATTCCACCGCGGGTCGACTACGAGTTGACCGACCTCGGGCGAACGCTGATTTGCATTCTAGCGCCGCTCGGCGAGTGGGCTATCGCGAACCGGCAAACCGTCGAGGCGTCACGCGCCAAATTCGACGCGAAGGCGAACGGCGGGTCGCAGGCAAGCGCGGTGAAAGCCAGCCTGAAGCGCCGGATTCCCGCGATTTGGCGGAGCGCGTAGGGGCCGCTTCCTTGCGAGGCGGGGCTGCAACACTCACCGAAAAAGTATGTTGCCGCCTAGATCCGCCCGCAAATCAGCGTTAGCCCAGAATAGATGGTGCGCGTTGGCGGACGTTCCCGGGGGTCTTGATGCAATTTCATCGTGCCATAACAGCAGCCGCTCTGTTTTCGGCGCTCGTGGCGTCGAGCAGCGCCAACGCTTTCGAAACGACCTCCATTGGCGGCACCAACGCCGACGGTTCAGCCAAGTACCAAGACCAGGACGAGTTGGGGGCCGCAATGGCGCCGTCGACATCGGCCTCGACCTCGCCTTTCGGCAACTTCAATTTTTCAGCTGGCGCCGTGCCCGACAGCCCAGACTCCGCGACCACGAACTGGCTGAACGGGCCGGGTTCTCCGGGGTTTGGCTTTACGGGATCGCAGAGCAGTTCGGCCGGCCCTGCATCGCCGTTCAACACCCCAATCCTGCGCGAACGCAACTGAGCCGGTTTTTGACGGCAGCGGCTCACGGATTTGGCGTGGCCTTTACCGGCGCGGCTATTCCAGGTCTTCGATCGTAACGGCTTCGCCGCCGCCCTTGATGCGCTGCGAGAGCGCGGCTTCGATGAATTGGTCGATATCGCCATCGAGAACTTCATCGGGATTGGTCGACGCAGCGCCGGTACGTAGATCCTTGACGAGCTGATAAGGCTGGAGGACGTAAGAGCGGATCTGGTGTCCCCAGCCGATATCGGTTTTCGCGGCCTGCTCGGCATTCGCCTTGGCTTCGCGCTTTTTGAGTTCCATTTCGTACAGACGAGCCTTCAGGCGCCGGAACGCGATGTCCTTGTTTTGATGCTGCGAGCGCTGTTCCTGAGCGAAAATCACGATACCTGACGGCTTATGCACGAGGCGAACGGCGGATTCCGTTCTGTTGACGTGCTGACCACCGGCGCCCGAAGACCGCGCGAACGAAATGTCGACGTCGGCCGGATTGACCTCGATGTCGATCGTATCGTCGATGACGGGATAGACGGTGACGGACGCGAAGCTGGTGTGGCGGCGAGCATTCGAATCGTAGGGCGAGATGCGCACGAGACGATGGACGCCGGCTTCGGTTTTCAGCCAGCCGTAGGCGTTTTCACCTTCGATTTCGAACGTCGCTGATTTGATGCCGGCTTCTTCGCCCTGGCTTTCGTCGATCAGCTTCACCTTGTATCCGCGGCGCTCCGCCCAGCGGACATACATGCGCGCGAGCATCGATGCCCAATCCTGGCTCTCGGTGCCGCCCGCGCCGGCGTGAACTTCGATGTAGGTATTCATCGCATCGGCTTCGCCCGACAGCATCGCTTCGATCGAGCGGCGCTGCGCTTCGTGGTCGATGCGCTGGAGCACCGTTTCACCTTCGCTCACGCTTGCCTGGTCGTTCTCGGATTCGCCGAGCTCGATCAATGTCAGAGCGTCTTCGAAGTCGCGTTGCAGACGCTTGAACTCCGAAACGGAGCGCTCAAGCGAATTGCGTTGGCGCATGACCTTCTGCGCGTTCTTGGCATCGGTCCAGAGGCTGGGGTCTTCGGCTTTCGCGTTCAGCGAGGCGAGACGGTCTTCGGCCGTCTCCCAGTCAAAGAGACCTCCTCAGGAGGGCGAATGCCTCCTCGATGCCGTCCGATAGTTTTTGCGCTTCTGCGCGCATGGGAGCCTCCGGAGCCAGCAAACGCCGGCGAATTGGGTCAATCGAGAAAATTAGGAGCGGACGTATAGAGACGACGGCTCGCCGTGTAAACGCGCGCTTCTACGGCGCGGCAATCGGCGCGCGTTTCACTACCACAATCCGTTGGGAGTCAGAGATCCGCTGTCCGGCCGGCTCGCAGGCGGCGCAGGGCGGGCAACGCGGTCACTGGTGGGGATCGGAGACGACGGCGGCGCGGAGGCGTCGGCGGTCGCGCCGTTAATACCGATCATCGCGTAGGCATCGTCGGGCTCTTCGTCCGGCTTGAACGCTTCCATGATCGCGTTCTGATCGTCGGCGGATGCCCGAAGGCCCGTCTTCAGATCGACGCGCACGAACTTGACGCCGGGCGGGACGCGGAAGGGCGCAGGTGGTGTTTGGCCAAGCGCGTCCTGAATGAACTCGCCGAAGATCGGCGCCGCGATGGCGCCGCCGGTGTTGCCCTTGCCGAGCGGCTTGGGCGTGTCGTAGCCGACGAAGACTCCGACAACCATCGTCGGTGTATAGCCCAAGAACCACACGTCCTTTTCTTCGTTCGTGGTGCCGGTCTTGCCGGCGATCGGCCGGTTGAGCGTTTTCAAAACGCTGCCCGTGCCGCGCTGAACAACGCCTTCGAGAATATGGGTGACCTGATAGGCGGTAATCGGATCAATAATCTGACGGCGGCTGTCGACGAGTTGGGGCTCAGTCTGGTTCGCCCACCTGTCCGCCATGCAGCCCATGCACTGGCGATCGTCGTGACGCCAGATCGTATGGCCATACCGGTCCTGGATGCGGTCAATGAGGGTCGAGGTGACTTCCTTGCCGCCGTTCGCGAGCATGCAGTAGCCTGTCGCCATGCGAAGGAGCGTCGTTTCGCCGGCGCCGAGCGACATTGAAAGCACGGGCAGCAGATCGTCGTAAATGCCGAAGCGCTTCGCGTATTCGGTGATGATCGGCATGCCGAGATCCTGCGCCAGACGCGCCGTCATCTGGTTGCGCGAATGCTCGATGCCGAAGCGCAGTGTTTCAGGCCCCGCGGTATCGTCGGTCTCGTAGTTTTTCGGCTTCCAGACGTCCTGTCCCGGACCCTGATCAATTTCGATCGGCGCATCGAGAATGATCGACGTCGGCTTGTAGCCGTTGTCGATGGCAGAGGCATAGACGAACGGCTTGAAGGACGAGCCCGGCTGGCGCTTCGCTTGGATGACGCGGTCGAACTGGCTCATGTCGTAGGAAAAGCCGCCGACGACCGCGAGCACGCGGCCGGTATAGGGGTCCATCGCCACGAGGCCGCCGCCGATCTGAGGGACCTGCATCAAAGCCCAAGCGCCCTGAATGTTATTGGGATCCTTCGGCGAGACGTAGACGACGTCGCCCGGTGTTAAGATATTCGCGGTCGACTTGGGATCGACGCGTTTGCCGCCGGTCTTCTTCGCCGCCCACTTCATATCTTCAAGCGAGACTTCGACGGCTTCACGATCTTTCGCGAGCGTCGAATCCTGCTGGCGCGCCGGTTTGAAGCCGACAATCGCTTTCGTCTTCTGCGTCTCAAGCACGACACCGAGACGCCAGGGCTGAATGTCGGACGGGGTTGCAATCTTGCCCAGCGCCACGCCCCAGTCGCCGGAAATGTCGATGTTGGACACCGGCCCGCGCCAGCCCTGTCTACGATCGAATTTCACGAGGCCGTCGATCAGGGCTTTTCTCGCGAACTGCTGGAGTTGGGGATCGAGCGTGGTGCGGACCGAGAGACCGCCGCCGTAGAGCTTGTCCTCGCCGTACTTCGCAAGCAGCGTGCGGCGCACTTCCTCGGCAAAAAATTCGGCGGTTTCGATGTGAACCGTATTAGGGCGCAGGTTGACGACGAGCGGCTTCTTCTTCGCCGCCTCAGCCTCTTCCTTCGTGATGTAGCCGTTCTCGGCCATCTGACCGATGATCCAGTTCCGCCGCTCGGTCGCCCGCTCCTTCTGGCGGAAGGGATGGTAGTTGTTCGGACCCTTGGGAAGGGCCGCAAGATAGGCTGCTTCCTCGATGTTGAGGTCTTTGAGTTCCTTGTTGAAGTAGGTGAGCGAGGCGGCACCGACTCCATAGGAGTTCATGCCGAGAAAAATTTCATTGAGGTAGAGTTCGAGGATGCGATCTTTCGAGTAGGCGCCCTCGATGCGGATCGCGAGAATGGCTTCCTTGATTTTCCGCTCTAGCGAACGCTCGTTCGTCAGAAGGAAGTTCTTGGCGACCTGCTGGGTGATGGTCGAGGCGCCTTGCGTGCGCTTGTTCGAGCCGTGAACCTTCGCCTCGACCGCCGCGAAGACAGCGCGCAGCACGCCCTGGATGTCGACGCCGCCGTGCTCGTAGAAGCGGCGATCCTCAGCCGACAGGAAGGCGCCGACGACGCGTTTCGGGACGTTGTTGATCGGTACGAAAATACGCCGCTCGCGCGCGAACTCGGAAATCAGCGAGCCGTCGTGGGCGTGGATGCGCGTCATGACGGGCGGTTCGTACTTCGACAGGCTTTCGTAATCGGGAAGATCGCGCGAGGCCTGCCAGATCAGGAAGCCTGCGCCCGCGGAACCGGCGATGAACACCAGCACGAAAGTACCAAAGGCGAACCCAAGAAAATTGAGCAGCAGGCTTCTGCGCCGCTTTTTCCTTCTCCTAGGCGCCGGGGGCGGCGGCAGCGTGGGCGCGCGCATCAAATTCGAGATTCCGTCAGACTATCGCTGGCTTAAGTTTTCCAATCGAGGCGGCTTACGTCTATTGCCGCGCCGCAGCAATGACAATCCCCTCGGAACCCCCGCACATTAGCACGGAATGTGGCAGCACGTCGTCCGAGGAACCCCATCATCCTCAGTGTTGGCTCGGGGTTGGCTTAAAGGCTGGTCACGGGCGTGCGACGGTCCGTTTATTGAAGTAAATTTGCACCGCTCCGGTGATTGCCGACGCGACCTTCGATTGCCACTCGGGCGTCAGCATCTGCTCCTCGTCCGTACGGTTGCTGATGTAGCCCAGCTCCACGAGGACGGACGGCGAATCTGTCTGCTTCAGCACTTTGAAGGCCGCCGAACGGCGCGGCACGCGCGACATCGCGATGGTCTTGCTGAGGCGCTTCGCGAGAACTTGCGAAAAATCGGCAGAAAAATTCGAGGTTTCCCGTTTCATCAAGTCTATCAGGATATTCTTGACCTGGTCGTCGTTGCCCCGATCCAAATTCTCGATGCCGGCGAGAAGATCCGACGCATTTTCCTTCTCGGCCATAATCCGCGCCTCTTTGTCGGTGGCCATGTTCGACAGGGTGTAAATGGTCGCACCGCGAATGCTGGCCGCGGCTTTTTCCTCAATGGAATCCGCGTGCAGAGAAATGAACAGACTGGCGTCATTGTCCCGGGAATACTTGAGGCGGTTGTCGAGCGAGACGAAAACGTCCTCGGACCGCGTCAATCTCACTTCATAGAGACCTGTTTTTTCGAGGTCGTCCTTGAGTTGCATCGCAACGGCTAGAACGATCGTCTTTTCGTTCACGCCGTTGGCGCCGATCGCGCCAGGGTCGATGCCGCCGTGCCCCGGATCAATCACGACAACGGGTTTGCCCAGGGGGTTTTGCGGACCTCCGGAGCGCCCAGGCGACCCGGCATCGGAGAGCGGCTCGTCGGCTGCCGCCACCATCCCGGCACCGGTTCCGCCTCCGAACGCCGCCACATCCATCGGCATGAGCGCGATGGCGAGTTTCACGGCAGACGTGCCCTTCAATCTCGTCATGTTGGCGGAATGAATTTTCACCGGCCCCTTGGTGTCGATGACGATCCGAGATTTGTGCCGGGCGAAAAGTCCGTAGCGGAACTCGGAAATAAGGCCCGCACCCTTTTGTCCCGCGGACGGATCGAGGCGGAACGTGACATCGGGCAAATCGACGACGACGCGATAGGGATTGGCGAGGGTGAAAACCTGGGCCGTTACGCCCTCACTCATCGTCAGCTCGAAAATCGTCGAGCGGCCGGTGATGGTCATGTGCGTCTCGAGGGCTTCAGCCGAGGCGGCCGGGCGGGCAAGCAGCAGGCATAGTGCGGCCGCTACTGCCACTATAATGTTCAGCAAAGGTTCTCCGGGCAGGCGCATTGCCTAATTTTCCCCCTCCGTCACGTTTAGCGCCCGATCGTCGATCCCTCGTTAAATCTTTGTTTTCAAACGTTATATAATATTCTCATTGTCGCCTCGCGAAGTCGCCATGCCGCCGGTTTTATAGCACTTGCCAGCGGAGGAGCGACCTCGTAGAGTTTGAAATGTATTCGGTGGCGCCTGAGACACACGCTTAAATGGCGTTTGTTGAATGGGTGTCTGCGGTACCCGATCGGCCTGCTGCGGGGGTAAAGCTCTGCTTTCACAGGTAATTGGGTCAGCACGGATGGCACCTGCTCGAGGCAAGCGTACGGGAGTATCACGTCGCTCAGCAGGTTTCGCAGCTCTCGCTGCAGCTTTGGCGTCTGAGCCCCCGGCGGCTCTTTGTCGAGGCGTTAAGACTTTGTACCGGTCGCCCCGTTTGTCAGTCGGGTACTAGCGCGAATTGCTGGGCGACTAAAAAGTTTGATCCACCGCGACGCCGGAGGGTGTCGGATTTTTTCCCCCAGCCTAACGTCCCCCAATTCTGGACACGCAGCTGGACCATAGACCACAGGCCATGACGACAGCTCGCACCATCCAACATAGCGCCAAAGGGATCTCGATCCGCACAGCGCTCCCATACGTTCCCGTGTGCCGTTCGCGCGCCGCAGGGACCGGGATGGCGCAGAAAGCGGCTCGGCCGCCCGTTCCATCAACACAATCAGATCCACCAGCTCATTCAACCAAAAGAACGCGCCACAGCGCGAGTCTCGCAATCCGTTCCGCCAATTCCGGTTCGAGATGCGGGCCGCCGCCCCGGCGCGCCAAGGAAAATAAACAATGTCCAATACGAAAATGCTTATCGACGCCACGCACCCCGAGGAGACTCGGGTTGTGGTGCAACGCAACGGCCGGGTAGAGGAATTCGATTTCGAGAGTGCCGCCCGTAAACTGCTTCGCGGCAATATCTATCTCGCCAAGGTGACGCGCGTTGAGCCGTCGCTTCAGGCGGCTTTCGTCGACTACGGCGGCAACCGCCACGGATTTCTCGCCTTCAACGAAATCCATCCTGACTACTATCAGATCCCTGTCGCCGACCGGCAGGCGCTTCTCGATGAAGAAGCGGCCGCCGAAGCCGAGTTAGAAGCTGCCGCTGACCGGCGCGCGGAGGCTCTCGCACGCCGACATTCCGGACGGTCCAGTGCTCCTGCCGCTCCTCGCGAGGAAGACGGAGAGGCGGCCAACGACGATGACTTCGGCGACCGGTCGCCGGAGGATCGCGAAGGCGAGACCCCGCATATCGTCGACGTCGAGGAAGACGAGCACATAGAAGAAATCGGCGGCGACGAGGACGACGAGGCGATCAATGTGGTCGCCGCGGCAGTCCAGACGTCTAACGACGACGTTCGCTCGGAACCGGTTGCGCCGCAGACCTCGGAAGCCGAAGACGTCCTCCCGGACGAGCACACGCACGTCATCACGTCGGCTGATGACAATGGCGAGCATTTCGCCGAGCACGACGACGATGCGCGTGCAGGCGAAGCGTCCAATGACGATGAGTCTGAGCATTCGCACGATCACGACCATCACCACGGCCACGGCGGCGACATAGATGAAGCCTCCGGCCCGGAGTTTCGTGAAGGATCGCCACAGCGCCAACGTCGGCGTCCGCGCAGCTACAAGATCCAGGAAGTCATCAAGCGCCGCCAGATCATCCTGGTGCAGGTCGTCAAGGAAGAACGCGGCAACAAGGGCGCGGCGCTCACCACGTATTTGTCGCTGGCAGGCCGTTACACGGTCTTGATGCCGAACACCGCGCGCGGCGGTGGCATTTCACGCAAGATCACCAACCCGCAGGATCGCCGCCGTCTCAAGGCCATTGCGCAGGAACTTGAGGTTCCGGAGGGCATGGGCCTGATCATCCGCACCGCCGGCGCGGCGCGGACGAAGCAGGAGATCAAGCGCGACTTCGAATATCTGCTGCGGCTCTGGGAAAGCGTGCGCGAACTTACGCTGCAGTCGACGGCGCCGAGCCTCGTCTACGAGGAAGGCGATCTCATCAAGCGTTCGATCCGCGACCTCTATAACAAGGATGTCGAGGAAATCGTGGTCGCGGGCGAAGCGGGGCATCAGGAAGCCGCCGACTTCATGAAGATGCTCATGCCGAGCCACGCGAAGAACGTCGTGCCGTATCACGAGCCGACGCCACTCTTTACGCGCTATGGCGTCGAGCGCCAGCTTAACGCGATGTTCCAACCGCAGGTTACACTGCGCTCTGGCGGCTACATCGTCATCAATCAGACGGAAGCTCTCGTCGCCATCGACGTCAACTCGGGAAAATCGACCCGCGAATTCTCGATCGAGGAGACGGCGCTCGCGACGAACCTCGAGGCCGCCGACGAAATCGCGCGTCAGCTCAAGCTGCGCGACCTTGCCGGTCTCGTTGTGATCGATTTCATCGACATGGAGGAGAAGCGCAACAATCGCTCTGTCGAACGTCGCCTGAAAGATGCTCTGCGTTTCGATCGCGCGCGCATCCAGCTCGGGCGCATCTCGCACTTCGGTTTGATGGAAATGTCGCGTCAGCGCCTCAGAACGGGCGTGCTCGAAGGCTCGACCTCTCAGTGCCCGCATTGCCAGGGAACCGGCATCATCCGCTCGACAGAGAGCGTCGCTCTCGCGGTGCTGCGTGGCCTTGAAGATGCGATTACCTCGGGTGCGACGGGACCGCTTACGGCAACGACGACTTCGGCTGTCGCGCTCTACATCCTCAACAGCAAGCGCGCCTACATCACCGAGATGGAGCAGCGGCACGGCTACACCGTGACAGTGCTCGGCAGCGACCGGGTGCAGGGTGCGAACTTCACCATTGAACGCGGCGGTGCGATCGTTCCGGTGCGCCGTGTCGAGCGTGCCGCGGTCAACATGGACTGGGGCTTCGACGGCGAAGATGAAGCACCGTCCTTCGAAGGCGGCGAGATCGAAACCGTACCCAATCCCGACGAAGCCGAAGAAGGCGCTGCCGCCAGCGAGAACGGGCGCGGAGACAACGAAGAGAACGACGGACGTCGTGGTGGCCGCCGCAGACGGCGTCGTGGACGCGGCGGACGCGAACGCGGTGAGGGCCGCGAGCGTTCCGGGTTCGATGGTCGTGGCGAACAGGGGCCTGCATTCGCTGGAGAAGCGCAGCCTCGCGGTGATAATGATGCCGAAGCCGGTCCGGCGGACGATGAGGATCTGGAAGCGCAGTCTTCCGCCGAAGACGAAGCAGGTTTCGACGAGCAGACCGAGACTGGCGCGAATGGCGACAAACCTCGGCGCCGTCGCCGCGGACGCCGCGGCGGTCGTCGCGGCAGGGATCGTCGCGAAGGCGGTAATGTAAACGCCGACGGCAGCGAAGGCGGCGAGCAGTACGAGGCTGAAAACGGCCATGCGGATGCGAGCCCCGATACCGCCGAGCATGGCGCTCGGGTGAACGGTGAGGCGGTACCGGAGACGTCGTCTCCGGCTGAGGTCGGCGGCACCGTCGAAAAGCCGGAAACCAAAGTCGCGCGGCAACGGATCTGGGACGTCCCCTCGAAGACGCCGGACACCGAACCAGTGACGATTGTCGGCGCTGCGAAAGTTGTGGCGGCAAAGGTTTCGAGCGACGCGCCGCCTGCGGCGATCGATATTCCGGCACCTGCAGTCGTTGAACGTGCGCCGGAACCCGCGCCAATAGCCCGGCGGCGGCACGAAGTCGGCTCCAGCGAGCCGCGCATAGAGCGTGTCGTTGTCCGTCCGGGCGAGGAAGCCGATACGCCCGCTGCGGAAGGTCAAGCCGCACCCCAGCGCAAGGGCTGGTGGCAACGCAAATTCAGCGGCGAGTAAATATTAAGAATACCGGGCCGAAGCGGCTGCTGCTTCGGCCCTTTTCCTTCTCCTCCCGGCACTGCGCGTCGCGTAACGGATAAGCACGAGCCGTGCGCAAAAGCGCTTGCGCGCGGAGGCGTTGCCATTCTCACGCCCCAAAATTAGTGAATGCCCGTAACGCATCGTTGCAACGCATTTGACCCGAGTGGGGGTTGGCGCATATTTTGACCGTGCGTAGCGTCTCGAAGCGCTTGTCGAGATCAGGGCACTGCGAATGCCAATAATTAGGAAGCCTCATCGGGCACGTTGGACCGCCAGACGCTTTGCACTTTTGGCCGTCGCCCTCACCGCTTCGTTGATGACGTCGGCAAGCGGCGCGCGCGCGCAGGGACTGCCGCTCATCCGTGACACCGAGATCGAAGGCTTGCTGCAGGATTACTCGCGGCCGATTTTCCAGGCTGCGGGCTTTGGCGGCGGTCGCGTTACCGTTCGCATCATCAACAACGACGCTTTCAATGCCTTCGTTCTCGATGGCGCCAACGTCTTCGTGAATACCGGAACGCTGATGCAGGCCAACACGCCAAACGAAGTGATCGGCGTCATTGCGCACGAGAGCGGGCATATCGCGGGCGGGCACATGGCCGCGCTGCGGTCGCGGATCGCGAAGGATCAGACGCGCGCCCTGCTGACGCAGGTTCTCGGGCTCGGCGCAATGGTGGCCGGTGGCGTTTCGGGCGGTTCGTCGGGCCGGGACACCGTGCAAGGGGGAGCCGCCATGTTGCAGGGCGGAAGCAGCGTCATCATGAAAGGCCTGCTTGCGGAACGACGGTCGCAGGAATCGGCGGCCGATCAGGCCGGCATGAAGTATCTGACCGCTACGAAGCAATCAGGCAAAGGCATGCTCGACACGTTTGAGCGCTTCAAGGAACAGGAATACCTGTCGGATCAGTTCCAAGATCCGTTTGTGCGCTCGCATCCCTTGTCCGTCGAGCGCTTAGCGCGGCTGGGTCAGCTTGCGCGCACGAGTGCCTTTTTCGATCAAAAGGACCCGCCCTCCCTTCAGTTGCGCCACGATCTGATGCGAGCGAAGCTTTCGGGATATCTTGAAACGCCGGCAGCGGTTTTCAATCGCTACCCGGAAACGAACAAGACCCTGCCGGCTCGATATGCTCGAGCCATAGCTAAGTTTTTCCGTGGCGGTCCGGGCGCCCTTGAGGCGTCGGTCCAGGACACCGACGCGATCATCCGCGAAAACCCGTCGTACCCATATTTCTATGAACTCCGGGCCGATTTCCTGATGCGATCCGGCAAGACCGCGGCCGCAATCCCGAGCCTGCGGCAGGCGCTGAAACTCGCGCCGGACAGCCCGCTGATCCGAGTGCAGCTCGCGTCCGCGCTCCAGGACTCAAACCACGACGACGCCCCGAAGGAAGCCGTTGAGCTATTGCGGAAATCCCTCGTTGAAGATCCGGAAAACGGACATGCATACAGACTGCTCGCAAACATCTATTACAAGCAGGGGCGGGCGCCGGAGGCCGATGCCATGACCGCCCAAGCCTTCTTTTGCGAGGGGGACATAAAACAGGCGCAGGTCTTCGCCAAACGGGCTCAACTGAAACTGCGCTCGGGCTCTCCCGAGGGGCTGAAAAACGACGATATCATCAACTACAAGCCGCAAACCTGAATGGGCGGCGCTTCATTCTGAAAAACGAGAACTCATCCATGATCCTCAAGTCCGCATACCGAAATCGCGTTCGAGCGATGATCGCCAGCAAAAAGCTTTCCGGTCTGGCGCTCGGATTGGCGCTCCTTGCCGTCATTGCGCTTGCAGCCGCGCAGTTCGGCAATGGCTCGGCGCGCGCCGAATCTGTCGCCCCAACCGCCGGCGGCACCGCATTTACCGACGAGCAGAAAAAGGCCCTCGGCGATATTATCAAAGACTATCTGATCAAAAATCCTGAGATCATGTTCGAGGTGCAGAACGCGCTCGATGAAAAATCGCAGAAAGAGCAGGACACTAAGCTCAAAGCGTTCATGGCAAGCAATGCGAAGACGATCTATCGCTCGGCCGATGCTGCCGTTGCAGGCGATCCGCAAGGTGACGTGACGGTCGTCGAGTTCTTCGATTACAACTGCGGCTACTGCAAGCGCGGCCTTCCGGAAGTGCAGAAGCTGATCAACGACGACAAGAAAGTGCGCTTCGTCTTCAAGGAGCTTCCGATCCTGGCGAAAGGTTCGGAGGAAGCGGCGCGGGTTGCGCTCGCGGCGAAGCGACAGGGCAAATACTGGGAGTTCCATCAGGCCATGCTCGGCTCCAAGGGGCAAGCCAATGAGGCATCAGCCTTGAAGGTCGCCGAATCTCTTGGCCTCGACATGGATAAGATCAAAACCGACATGGCGGGCGACTCGGTCAAGACCGAGTTGCAGAACGACTTGGCCCTCGCCAAGCAGCTCGGTGTGAACGGAACGCCGCACTTTCTGGTTGGCGACAAGGCCATTCCGGGCGCTCCGGATGACCTTCACGACCAGCTTGAGGCGCTCGTGACCGGTTACCGTAAGACCGGCTGTTCGATGTGCTGATGGAAGCTTAGAAATAATATTTATTTTCAGATGCTTAGCATCAATGACACACAGTGGTGCGCGGCGGCCGCCGCGCACTTTGCGCATTCGACGAAAGCTGATAGACCCAGGAGCTTCGAAATCGGCTCGGGCTTCGGCCCGGCGCGCTAGCGGCCCCCACACACATGACCTCCCTCGTTTACGTTCTCAACGGCCCCAATCTCAATATGCTCGGCGTCCGTGAGCCCGAAGTCTACGGCACGGAGACGCTTGACGATCTTCGCGTGCGCACGGAAAAAGCGGCCACGCGGAACGGGCTGGCGATCGACTTCCGGCAATCGAATGTCGAGGGCGAAATCGTCAACTGGGTGCAGGAAGCCCGTGGCAAGGCCAAGGGCATCATCATCAATGCCGGCGGCTATACGCACACGTCGGTCGCTATTCTGGACGCGCTGCAGGCCGTCAGCCTGCCGGTGGTCGAGGTTCATCTCTCGAACATCTTCCGGCGCGACGAGTTTCGTCAGCACTCTTACATTTCCCTCGCGGCGACGGGCGTGATCTGCGGCCTCGGCGCGAAGGGTTACGAACTGGCCATCGAGGCGATGGCGGACATCTTGAACAAACCCGCAAGCAAAGCGTGACGTCACACCCAAAGCTTAGGCTATAAGACGCACGCCAACAAAATATCGAGGACACGGTACTGATGACTGCAAAAGACCAAGGGCCGAAAATGGGAAGCGCCGAAGGTCAGATGATTCGCGAGCTCGCCGAGCTTTTGAACGACACGGGCCTGACGGAGATCGAGATCGAAAAGAGCGGTCTCAAGATCCGCGTCGCGAAGAAGATCTCGATCACGGCCGCTGCGCCGCAGGCCTACCTTGCGGCGCCGGTTCCGAACGCAGCTTCGACGCCAAGCGACGGAAAGCCGGGAGGGTCTGCACCGGGCGATCTTTCGAAGCACCCGGGCGCCGTCAAGTCACCCATGGTCGGCACAGCCTATCGCTCGCCGGAGCCCGGCGCGCCGTCGTTCTGCGAAGTCGGAAGCAAGGTCAATCAAGGCGACACGGTTCTGATCATCGAAGCGATGAAGACGATGAACCAAATTCCCGCGCCGCGCTCGGGGACCGTCAAGGCGATCCTCATCGAGAACGCTCAGCCGGTCGAATATGGCGAGCCGCTGATCATCATAGAATAAAGCGCGCGCCGCAGATGACGGCGAGAGCGCCCGGAGTTCAAATGTTCGATAAAATCCTGATTGCCAACCGAGGAGAGATCGCGCTGCGTGTCCAGCGCGCTTGCCGCGAACTCGGGATCGCAACGGTCGCCGTCCACTCAACCGCCGATGCCGACGCCATGCACGTCCGGCTCGCAGACGAAAGCGTGTGCATCGGACCGCCGGCCGCACGGGATAGCTATCTCAACGTTCCCGCACTCGTTACGGCATGCGAGATCACCGGCGCCGACGCCGTCCATCCGGGCTACGGCTTCCTCTCCGAAAATGCGCGCTTCGCGGAAATTCTCGAAGAGCACAAAATTACGTTTATCGGCCCGACTTCCGAACACATCCGGATCATGGGCGACAAGATCGCGGCGAAGGAAACGGCGAAGAAGCTCGGCATTCCGGTCGTGCCCGGCTCCGCAGGCGCAGTGACAAGCGAGACCGAGGCGATGAAGGTCGCCAAGGAGATGGGCTTTCCCGTGCTCATCAAGGCGGCGGCCGGCGGCGGCGGGCGCGGCATGAAAGTCGCGACTTCGGCGGCCGATCTCGGCATGGCGCTGTCGACGGCGCGCTCTGAGGCGAAAGCCGCCTTCAACGATGATTCCGTCTACATCGAGAAGTATCTTCAGAAGCCGCGCCATATCGAGATCCAGGTGTTCGGCGACGGCAAGGGCAATGCCGTTCATCTCGGCGAGCGCGACTGCTCGCTGCAGCGGCGGCACCAGAAGGTGATGGAGGAAAGCCCCTCACCTGCCCTCAACGCGGCTCAGCGCGAGAAGATCGGTGCGACCGTCGCGGATGCCATGCGCAAGCTCAAATATCGCGGCGCCGGCACCGTCGAGTTCCTGTTCGAGGACGGCAACTTCTATTTCATCGAGATGAACACCCGGTTGCAGGTCGAACATCCGGTTACCGAGATGGTCACCGGCACCGACCTCGTGCTGGAGCAGATCCGCATCGCAGCCGGCCTGCCGCTGAGCTTCACCCAGGACGACATTGAACTTAAGGGGCATGCCATCGAGTGCCGGATCAATGCCGAGAATCCGAAGGATTTCCGGCCTTCGCCCGGCCAGATCACCTATTGGCACCCGCCCGGCGGCCTCGGCGTCCGCGTCGACAGCGGCGTTTACCAGGGCTACCGGATCCCGCCCTACTACGACAGTCTGATCGGAAAGCTGATCGTGACCGGCAAGACGCGCAACGACGCCTTGATGCGTTTGCGCCGCGCCCTCGCGGAGTTCGTGATCGACGGGATTGAAACGACGATCCCGTTGTTCCAGGATCTGGTTCGAGAGCCGGATATCGTCAACGGCGTCTATGATATTCATTGGCTCGAAAAATATTTGGGGATGAAGTAGGCTTTGCCGCTGCGCGACATGTTCCGCGCGCGTCCGAGAATTCGCTTGGCAAGTGGCAGCATGGCGTCGCGCGACGACCCGATGTTCGAAATCACGCCTCAGGTCCTCCTGAAAGCCTATAGCTGCGGCATTTTTCCGATGGCCGAGAGCGCCGACGACCCGGCGCTGTACTGGATCGAGCCGCAACAGCGCGGCGTGCTGCCGCTCGACGGCCTGCATATTCCCAGGCGCCTCCTGCGCACCGTGCGGACGACGCCCTTCATCGTGAAAGTCGATAGCGATTATGACGGCGTCATCGACGGGTGCGCGGCACCGCGCGCGGGGCGAATGTCGACGTGGATCAACAGCCGGATCCGCACGCTCTACCGCGAACTGTTCGAGATCGGGTCTTGCCACACGGTCGAAGTTTGGAACGGCGACAAAATGGTCGGCGGCCTCTATGGCGTCGCGCTTAAGAGCGCCTTCTTCGGCGAGAGCATGTTCTCGACGGAACGCGATGCGTCGAAGATCGCTCTGGTGCATCTCGCGGCGAGACTGATACGCGGGGGGTTCACGCTCCTCGATACGCAGTTCGTAACCGATCACCTGCGCCAGTTCGGCACGATCGAGCTTGATCGCATGACGTTTCAGCGCGAACTCGAAAACGCGCTCGATAAAGACGCCGACTTCTACGCGCTTTCAAAAGATGCGTCGGGCGCCGAAGTTGCCGAGATTTTCGCCGATCGGTGCTAATGTTGGACGGCGCACCGATCAGTCGCCTCCACGCACGCGGCCAAAGTGCAATGCGAGATACGTTCCGATTGCCAGCGCTCCGGCGATCAATGTCGCAAAGCTCAACGTCACTCCGATCTCGACCGGATGGGCCGACAGCAACAGTGCGCCGACGACGAGATTGAACATACTCCACAGGAAATTTACGACGGGCGCCGACAGGCCCACACCGCGCGGCTTCGCGAATGGTGTTTGAAAGGGCGCTCCTTGCAAGCCCGCAACGCGCCGGTTGAGCATTTCACGCGCGCGGCCTCGAAGGAATTTGGAGCGCGCGGTATCTCGGTCACGGCCGTCGGTTCCGGGCCGATGGATACGCCGTTCTTTTATGCGGCTGAGGGAGCGGACGCCGTCGCCTATCACAAGACCGCGGCGGCGTTGTCGTCCTTCTCCAAAACCGGCCTGACGGACATCGAGGACATCACGCCGTTTATCCGTTTTCTGGTCTCGGACGGATGGTGGATTACCGGTCAGACGATCATGATCAACGGCGGCTATACGACGAAATAAGATGGCGGCGCGGCGACGGCGGCGGTCATGCCGGCGTCGCCGTCGTCGCGGCGATGTCCGCTCCAATGGGCACCGAAATCTTTCGCAGCGTCATTGTCCCGTAGATTGCCGCGCAGGCAATGGAGATGCCGCCCGCGAGGACGAACGCCGGAACGAACGAGCCCGATCGGTCAAGAAGGATACCGCTTACAAGCGGCGCGAGTGAACCGCCTATGGAACCGCCGACGTTTTGAATTGCTTCGAGCGTTGCGACCGTATTCACCGGCGCGATGACGGCGGCGAGCGCCCAACCGCAGCTCGACGAAACATTCGCCGCGAACAGTCCGAGCGACATGAGGGCGAGCGCGGCTGACAAATCCGCGACGTAGACGGCGGCAATTGTGGAAATTCCGGCAACCACCAACCCGGCGATGACGGGCAGCCGGCACGTCGCCGCGGCGTCCATCCCGCCCGCGCGCCCCAGTCGGTCCGAGATCACGCCGCCCGCAACCGCGCCGAAAAAGCCGGCCGCGAGCGGGACTGCCGACCAGATTCCTGCGTTCGCAATCGACTGGTGTCGCGCAATTTCGAGATATCCCGGCAACCACGTCGCGTAGAGCCACGAGACGTACACGACGCCGAAGAAGCCGAGAAACATGCCCCAGGTCGTCGGGAAGCGCAGAAGCCAAAGGACTTGGCTCCAGCCGACATGCTCAATCGCCGCGCCGTCGTCGCGGTGGATCTCTTCGATGTCGGCCGCTGGAATATCCGCGTCGCGCGGGGCGCGATAGTAGATCGCCCAAAGGGCCGCGACGACGAACCCCGCGAGTCCCGCGATAATAAACATCACGCGCCAGCCGTGCGCCAGCATCAGCATCGTTAGGATGGGTGGCGCGAGAGCCGGAGCAAGCGCTGACGACGAATTGAAGATCGCGATCGGCAGCGCGCGCTTTTTCAGCGGAAACCAATCGGCGCAGACGCGCGTGCCGCCGATGTACATCGGAGACTCGCCCAGGCCCAGGGCGATGCGTGCGCCCAAGAACTGGTGAAGTGAGTGAACAGCGCCGCCCGCGAGTTGTGCGAACGACCACAGCACCATGCCGACGCCCAGCGTCCGGCGGGCTCCGTAACGATCGACCAGAACGCCGGCGGGAATTTGCGCGAGGCCGTAGCTCCAGGCAAACGCCGACAGCAACAGTCCCATCTCGCTGAAAGAGAGACCGAGTTCGGCGCGGATCTCCGGATTGCCGACCGCAACGGCGGCGCGGTCGAAATAGTTCACGCACCCGGCAAGGACCAAAAGCGCGACCGCCGTGGTGCGCATTCGCCGGGTGCGCGGCGAAGCGTTATCCTTGTCCGAGCGGTCTCGACTCATCGGTGCTCCATCGGAAAATCGATCTGGCTGGCGGCGTTCGTAATTCATGCAGCCCCTGTTCAGCTGAGAGTTGCATAAAGTCGAAGGTCCCGGCAATTCGTGCTGCGTGTTTGAGCTTACCAGGGTCATCGCCGATGACGTTCAAGGCTTCAATTCGAATTGGCGTCTTCGCTGCACTTCTTGCGCTATCCGCCTCCTCGGTCGTGCGGGCTGAGAGTTCGTCTGGGGAGAAGGCGGCGGAACGCATCGTCGAATTGCCGCTCAGTTCGGGCCAGCATCAACGAGTCCTGTACGTCGCGCCTGCCTCTCCACGCGCGACCATCGTCATGCTGCCCGGTGGCACGGGTGATGTCGGATTGGCACGCGACGGCGACATTCGCCATGGCCATAACTTCGTTATCCGCACGCGCGATTTGTGGGTCGCGAAGGGGTATGCGGTCGTGATCCCCGATTGGATTGATCGCGAGAGTTTAAGGGGCGCGCGCAGCTCTCCTGACTACGCGAAGATCATCGGCGATCTGATCGCTTATGCGCACGCGCAATATTCGGTTCCGGTTTTCCTGCTCGGCACCAGCCAAGGCTCCATAGCGGCGGCGAACGGCGCGGCACACGCGGGGCCCGGATCGCTGGCGGGTGTGATCCTGACAGAATCGGTATCCGTGCTCGGCGGCAGCCATGAGACGGTGTACGACGCTGGACTGGCGGATATCCGCGTCCCTGCTCTTATCGTCGCAAACCGTGATGACCGCTGCGACGTGGCGCCGCCCGATGCGGCCCCCAAAATTGCCGCCGCCATGATCCACGCGCCGGAAGCGCGTGTCGTCGAGGTCAGCGGCGGCATCGATCGTTCGAAGAAAGCCTGCGGCTCGCTGAGCCCACATGGCTATTACGGCATTGAGGACAAGGTCGTCGGCATCATCAGCAGTTGGATCGACGGGCATATTGGCAGCACGGGCGCTCGCTAATTGGGAAACTGCTCCACGTGCGTTTCGGCGGTGCGGCCGATGTAGAGAGCCCGTCTGCCGGAAAACGAGACGAGATATCCCGCACAGCCAGCGGCAGCGACTTTTTTGCAGAAGCCTTTGTACGTGTAGCCCGGCGCCAACTGCTGGGCTTCCCTGATGGCCGATTGGATTCCGGCGGCATCGAAGTTTGGCGCGATTGCGGTGTCGACCAAGTGGGCTGAAATTTCGACGCTTTCGCCGTCCGGCACATAGTACGTCGCGGTCGCGCGACGAAGGTCGACCGCGTAACTTTCGAACCCGCCATTCATCAAGGCGCCGACGATCTCCGGAAACGTCATCGTATTTGTCTCGGCTCCGCGGAGGCATGCCTCGGCGAGCGCTTTTTTATGAGCGTCCATATCGTTCTCTCTTTGCGTTCTTAGTTCGGGTCAATCGATCGGCATCGTGCGCATGTCACCCTGCTCGGCCAAACGCCTCAGAAGTTTTTCCAAGGTTCTTCTCTCACCGGCCGACAGCGTGCCGAAGAATTCAGCATCGTTCCCGTCGGCCAGGACCGCCAGTTGCGGAACCAATTCTACTCCTCGTTTCGTCAGTCCGAGTGTCTGAGCACGGCCATCCTCTTCGCTCGATCTGCGAATGATGAGTGACTTGGCGATCAGGCGATCCGCGAGTTTGGTGATCGCGCCACGGGTCATGCCGATGTCCGCCGCAAGACGGCTCGGCGCCATCGGTTCATTGCCGTAGAGCGAGCGCATCACGACCCACTCCGCGACGGTGATATTACGATCGGCGAGCTTAGCGGCAAACGATTGCGAGACATGGTTGGATACGGTGCGCAGCCAGAAGCCAAGATGATCGGTCAAATCCGAGATTCTGGGATTGGATGTCATCACGCCCTCTAGTTGACACGGAAACTATATCCGATCTAGTTTCCTGGTCAACTATATTTTTGTGATCTTGCAATTAGCGGCGCAGACGACGGGCGCATAATCAGATTATTGAAAACGGCCTTCGCTCATTCCCACTCGATGGTGCCGGGGGGCTTCGACGTTACATCGTAGACGACGCGGTTGACGCCGCGCACTTCGTTGATGATGCGCGTCGCGACGCGGCCGAGAAACGCCATGTCGAAATGGTAGAAGTCGGCGGTCATGCCGTCGACGGAAGTCACGGCGCGAAGTCCGAGGACATGGTCGTAGGTGCGGCCGTCGCCCATAACGCCTACTGTACGCACGGGAAGCAGAACGGCGAAAGCCTGCCAGATGGCGTCGTAAAGACCGGCACGGCGGATCTCGTCGAGATAGACGGCGTCGGCGCGGCGCAGGATGTCGAGTTTCTCACGCGTGATCTCGCCGGGAATGCGGATTGCAAGACCTGGCCCCGGAAACGGATGGCGGCCGACGAAGGCTTCCGGCAAACCAAGCTCTCGGCCCAGCGCCCGGACCTCGTCTTTGAAAAGTTCACGCAACGGCTCGACGAGCTTCATGTTCATGCGTTCGGGCAAACCGCCGACGTTGTGATGCGATTTGATCGTCACCGAAGGGCCGCCGGTGAACGACACGCTTTCGATCACGTCCGGGTAAAGCGTGCCCTGCGCCAAAAACTCGGCGCCGCCGATCTTCTTGGCTTCCGCCTCGAAGACGTCGATGAAATGCTTGCCGATGGTCTTGCGCTTGGTCTCGGGATCGGACACCCCCGCCAGCGCCGTCAGGAACTGCTCGGACGCATCGACGTGGACAAGCGGAATGTTGTAGTGATCGCGGAACAGGCCGACGACTTCGTCCGCCTCGCCAAGCCGCATCAGGCCGTGATCGACGAACACGCATGTCAGCTGCTCGCCGATTGCCTCGTGGATCAACACAGCCGCGACGGTGCTGTCGACACCGCCCGACAATCCGCAAATCACGCGGCCCTTGCCAACCTGCTTTTTGATCTTGGCGATCATCTCGCGGCGATACGCGGACATCGTCCAGTCGGATTTCAGCCCGGCAATGTTGTGGACGAAATTGGCGATCAGCTTGGCGCCATCCGGCGTGTGCACCACCTCGGGGTGGAACTGCACGCCATAGAAATGTCGCTTCTCGTCGGCGACGACGGCGAAGGGCGCGTTCTCGCTGGTGCCGATGATTTCAAAGCCTTCGGGCAGGCGCGTGACGCGGTCACCGTGACTCATCCAGACCTGATAGCGCTCGCCCGGTGACCAAACGCCCTCGAACAGTGGGCTCTCGGTCGCGATGGACAGGAAGGCGCGGCCGAATTCGCGGTCGTGGCCGCTTTCGACCTTGCCGCCGAGTTGCTCGGCCATGGTCTGCTGGCCATAGCAAATGCCGAGCACTGGCACGCCGGCGGCGAAGACCGCGTCAGGCGCCCGGGGCGACAAATCCTCGGTGACGGACGCCGGTCCGCCCGACAGAATTACGGCTTTGGGTTTCAGCTTCTCGAACGCCTGGGCGGCGTTCTGAAACGGGTGGATTTCGGAATAGACGCCCGCCTCCCGCACGCGTCGTGCGATGAGCTGCGTCACCTGACTTCCAAAATCGATGATGAGGATGGCGTCGGTCAAAGTTCGGGAGACCCTTTGTTCAGGGCCTTCCCCTACGCGAAGACGACGACGGCTGCAACGCCTCGCCTCGACGCTGCCCCTGCGACAGCGCATAGCCGCCCCCCGGAGGACGCGGAGACTCTCGAAAAGCGTTTCAATTCAACTGCCAAACGGCAAAATTGAGGGCGGCTGCGAAGGACACCCACGCCAAGTAAGGAATGAAGAGGTAACTCGCTTTTTTGTCGAGTGGCCGAGCGGTGACGACAAAGGCTACGATCGCAAGCCAGAGGGCTGAGATGTCGACGAGGGCAAGCGCGATATCGTGGCGTCCGAACATCAGATAGGACCACAGCGCATTGAGGGCGAGACCGATGACCCAGATTGCAAGTGCCGGCGTCCATTTCCCGGCTTTCCAAACCTGCCATCCAGCGACGGCGATCATCGCGTAGAGGATCGTCCAGGCGACGGGGAATACCCAGTTCGGCGGCGTCCATGATGGCTTGTTCAAAGCTGCGTACCACTCGCCCGGCATGAACGACGAAGCGCTCGCTGCCGCTAGAGAGACCAATGCGGCGAAAACGATGAACGACGGAAAATTTCTCAACTTCGAGGCTCCCAATTTTGATCCGACCGACTAGAGAGGGATCAGCGCCTTCTCTTTACGACGAAACGCAATGGGCGTGGCGAAGTCGCAGATACTCGGGTCAGAGGGATATTTATTTCATGCTCATGGTGAAGACCCGGCTCGGAGTGAGCGATATCGCGGGAATTGGGCTTTTCGCGGCGGAGGACATCCCCAAGGGCACTGAAACGTGGCGGTTCATGGGTGATTTCGACCGGCTGCTCACGGAGGACGAGATCGAAAGCCTGCCCGAGGTTGCTCGCGCGAACCTTCTCGACCATGTCTATCTGCACGAGGCGAGCGGCAAGTTCGTGCTCTGTGCCGACAACGCCCGCTTCATGAACCACGCAGACATCCCCAACACTGAGGGCGTCCACGAGCCCGGGGAGATCGAAGGTTATGACATCGCCACGCGCGACATTCTGGCCGGGGAAGAGATCACATGCGACTACCGAACGTTCGACGCTCATGTCGACGTGAAACTCGGCGGTGTCAGATAGCGCAAGACTACTCTCCAGGCACCATCGTCTGCTCGGAAGCGGCCTTCCGTGCCGTCTTCCGGCGCCTCGCCGCCAACGAGTTTAGCGCCTGCATCGCCAGGATGCGGCGCTGGAGATAGGGCGAGAAATACCCCGCATACCGCCGCCAGAGATCCGTCCGCATCCAGTCCTGGCCTGAAACCTGGCCACGACAGTGCGGCGACCCGCAAGAGCACGCGAACTCGTCGTAGGGCGAGCCATCGCTCGTGGCGTAGTCGTAGGTGATCTCTTCGCCGGACGAGATATCGCGCATCGCGACGAGCGTAATCTGGCCGGAAAGGCCGGAGTTCGGGTCGCAGCAGTGGTTGACGTAATCGGGGGGCTCGCAGTCGGAGAGCGAGACGAGGTATTGGCTTTCCTCGACCTGAAGCGAATAGCGCTTCACGGTCGACGGCATCTCGTTCAGTTCATCACCGGATACGAGCGTTCCGCTCCAGACCACGATCAGCTCGCCTTTGGCGATCGCTTCTCGCGCCACGACGGTGTGACCGCCGCGGTCCGGCGCCGGATGAACTTCGCATTTCGGAGATAGGAACGAGTGGGGCCTAGCGCTCATCCATTGACCTCAATTGGCCTCACGAGCGTGGGCGGGCGCGACCGCGAAAAGCAATCTTTGTCACCCGTCCCTCGATCCGCCGCGAGCCAACGGCAAACGTCCGATGAAATAGTTTCGCGCCTCGCGATGTCAACGGTGAAAAGTGGGCATTTGTCCCGGGGGCCCTGCTCACATTTTGTGTCTGTGCGTAACGAGTGGGCGGAAAATCCAGACAAGAGTTCGCGCACTGACGAATTCGAACAACGACGCGCCGTCGCGATGCGCGTGTGTCCGAGAAAATCAATCCACAGAAACTTCGGCTATGCCTTACGGCCTAGAACGGCGATGAAGAATCCGTCGGTGCCGTGCCGATGCGGCGTCAGCAAAAGGGAATCCTCCCGCCCATCAGCCGACGGCGGAGGTTCGCTGCCAAAGGCCGCCCTCCAGACCTCGGCGGTCGGAACGGAGTGGAATTCGGCGTTTTCCTCAAGAAAACGTGCGATTTGGCCGGTGTTCTCGTCGGGCAGAAGAGAGCAAGTCACGTACACCAACTGGCCGCCGGGTTTGACGAGGCTCGCCGCCCGCTTCAACACGACCTTCTGCTCGGCCATCCGAGCGGTCAGCGCTTCGGGCTTGATCCGCCATTTGGCATCGGGGCGGCGGCGCCAGGTTCCGGTTCCGGTGCATGGCGCATCCGCCAGAACGGCATCGAAGCGCGGGCCGAGAGCATCGACCGCCGCTTCGTCGCCCGCGCGCAGCACCTGAACGTTGCGGACACCCGCTCGCTTGATGCGGTCGAAGATCGGCTTCAGCTGATTGCGGTCGGCGTCGTAGGCGTAAATCTGTCCGGTGTTCTGCATCAACGCCGCGAGCGCTAGCGTCTTGCCGCCCGCCCCGGCGCAGAGATCAAGCACCTGCTTTCGCGGACCCGCTCCGGACAGTAGCGCAGCGACTTGCGAACCCTCGTCCTGGATTTCGAACCAGCCCGCTTGAAAGGCGGCTTCGGCCTGGAGATTCGGCGTCCGTTGCGCGCCGACGGGCGGAGGCACGCGAATGCCGATCGGAGAAAGTGCGCAGGGTTCGGCACCGAAGCTCGCAAGGGCCTTCAAGACTTTTTCTTGGCTCGACTTCAGCGTGTTGACGCGGAGATCGGCTGGCGCGCGGCGCGCCAACGCCTGGCCCTCGGCGGCTGCATCCGTGCCGAACTGGCTCGAAAACGACGGCCAGAGCCATTCAGGGATATCGGCCTGGACGTGGGCCGGGGCTTCATCAAGCGATCGTGTGAGACCGGCCTGCTCGGCTTCCGAGAGAGGCGACGGGCAATGCTCGGAGCCATCGCAGGCGGCGATGACGCCTTCCGGCGTCAGCCCTAGCGCCGACGACGCGGCTCCAACGGCGAGCGCGCGCGGCGTGTCTTCGCCGAGCGCCCACGCGATCGACGCTTTCCGGCGCATGGCATCATAGACGAGACCGCCAATGGCGTTGCGATCGCCGGAACCGGCAAACCGGTGCGCCTTGCCCCAGTCGGTCAAGGCGATGGAGACGGGTTGGTAGCGACTGATGATCGCTTCCAACACTTCGATTGCCGCAGAGATGCGGGCACCAGTTTTCATTCGGGGGACATCTCAGGCGGCGGTAAGAATTTTAAAGGCGAAGACCGCCCACATGGTGAAAAGCGCGACGCAGCCAAGAGCGTACGCGCGGAAACGCCAGTCGACGTTATTGCTCGTGGTGTGGACGTAAGCATGGAGGAGCCGGGAGACGACAAAGATCCATACCAGGATGAGCAGCAAAATATCGCCGACGCGCGTGATCAGGATGAAGCCGATCAGCACGAAGAACAGCATGGGCAGCTCAAACTGATTGTTGAAGCTGTTGGCGAACTGCTTGGCGCGCGCCGGATAGTTCGTGTTGTCGAGGGCGACGTCTTCGAGCTTGATTTCGCCGCTCGTCAGGCTGCGCGAGCGATGCACTCCCATAAACGCCATGAGTACGAAAATCAGAAAGACCTCGACGAAAACCGGCAACAGAAAATCAGTGACCGTCATGACGTGGCCCTCGCGGCTTGGCGCAAACTGTGCAGTCTCATTAGACTACCGGCCAACGCCCGGATAGTTCGGACTTTCGCGCGTGATCATGACGCCGTGGGCGTGGCTTTCTTGGATACCGGCAGGAGAAACGCGAACGAACTTGGCGCGCTTCTGAAGCTCGGGAATGGTCTTGGCTCCAAGGTAGCCCATGCCGGCACGAAGGCCGCCGACAAGCTGGTGAACGACGGCTTCCATCGGTCCCTTGTAAGGGACTTGGCCTTCGATGCCTTCGGGCACGAGCTTCAGCGTATCGCGGACCTCAGCCTGGAAATAGCGATCGGCCGAGCCGCGCGCCATAGCACCGACCGAGCCCATGCCGCGATACGACTTGTAGGTCCGCCCTTGGTAAAGGTAGGTCTCGCCCGGGGCTTCATCGGTTCCCGCCAGCAGCGAGCCGATCATCACGCAGGACGCGCCCGCTGCGATGGCCTTGGCGATATCGCCGGAAAAGCGGATGCCGCCGTCGGCAATAACCGGCACGCCGTGGCGCGCGGCTTCCCTGGCACATTCCATCACAGCAGTGAGCTGAGGAACGCCGACGCCAGCCACGATGCGAGTCGTGCAAATCGAGCCCGGACCGATGCCGACCTTCACGGCGTCGGCGCCAGCGTCGATCAGGGCTTTCGTGGCATCCGCCGTCGCGACGTTGCCAGCCATGACCTGAACGCTATTCGACTGCCGCTTGATGCGGTCGACGGCGGCGATCACCTTGGCGGAATGGCCGTGCGCGGTGTCGACGACGATGACGTCGCAGCCCGCGCTAATGAGGCGCTCGGTGCGCTCGAAACCGTCTTCGCCGACTGTCGTCGCGGCGGCGACACGGAGGCGGCCTTGGGCATCTTTCGAAGCGTTGGGATGCTTCGCGGCCTTCTCGATGTCCTTGACGGTGATGAGGCCGATGCAGTTGCCATTGTCGTCGACGACGATCAGCTTCTCGATGCGGTTCTGGTGCAGGAGCTTCTTGGCGTCGCTCGGCGAAACATTGCGCTTTACCGTTACCAGATTATCCCTGGTCATCAGTTCGGCGACGGGCTGGTCGAGATTCGTTGCAAACCGCACGTCGCGGTTCGTCAGAATGCCGACGAGCTTACCCTTCCCGGCGCTGCCGTCCGGAGCTTCCTTACCGCCCTCGACGACCGGAACGCCGGTGACGCCCTTTTCGGACATTAGCTGCAGGGCTTCGCGCAGCGACTTTCGGGGCGCGATGGTCACGGGATCGAGAACGATGCCGCTCTCGTAGCGTTTGACCTGGGCGACGTGGCGAGCCTGCTCGTCGATCGTCAGGTTACGATGGAGAACGCCGATACCGCCCTCTTGGGCCATCGCGATGGCGAGCCGCGCCTCGGTGACCGTATCCATCGCGGACGACAGAAGCGGGATATTCAGCCTTATGCCTTTGGTGAGCTGAGCCGAGACATCCGTCTGCCCCGGCATAACGTCGGACGGCCCCGGCACCAGCAAAACGTCATCAAAGGTAAGTGCGATCGCCGAATCGAGCGCCGATAGGCTCGAAGTCATGCCGACTTCTCCAGATTTTGGGGGGCGACACGTTCTGGCCCCCTGGGGCGGAACATTGTCGCGGGGTCTATAGCACCAAGGTTCCGTCCTTGGAAGCGTCCCGTACCGCGTCAAATGGGGATGACCGTAACCATTTCAAACAGGCCATAAAATAGGTGCCGTTCGTCATCGCGATGTCGCGGAAACCTGCCAAACACGCGCCACGGGGTTCATAGCCCCCATTGGATTTGCTTCCGAGTCGAGGCCGTCGGCAGGCGCGTTAAGCGTTTTTCCTGCCTTCGGCGTAAAGGGAGGCAGCCCAGCGCTCGTCCGCCCAGGACCAGAAGCCCGAGAGCCTCATTCTGCCTCCGGCACCTCAATCCGCTCCCCTTTGCCGCGAAATCCCGTCGCCAGCACGTAGAGTTCCGAGCTTTCGGCACGGCTCGCCGGCGGCTTAACGTGGCGCACCGTCCTGAAATCGCGTTTCAGCATGTCGAGCAGATCGCGCTCGGTGCCCCCCTGGAGCACCTTGCACAGAAAGACGCCGCCCGGCTCCAGTACGTCGGCCGCGAAGGCCGCCGCCGTTTCCGCGAGGCCCATGATGCGTATGTGATCGGTCTTGGCGTGGCCGACGGTCGGGGCTGCCATGTCCGAGAGCACGACATCGGCACGGCCGTCGCGAAGACGCGATTTCAGCAGGTCCTCGGCGCCGGGATCGGTGAAATCCATTTCGATGATGTCGACGCCGGGGATCGGCTCGAACGCCAGATAATCGATGGCGACGACCTGCCCCTTGCCGTCCGTCGCCTTCACGCGCTCGGCCGCTTCCTGCGACCAGCCGCCGGGCGCCGCGCCGAGGTCGATGATGCGTTGGCCCGATTTCAGGAAATGATAGCGGGCATCCATCTCGCGCAGCTTGAATGCCGCGCGCGACCGCAATCCTTCCCGCTTCGATGCCGCGACGTATGGGTCGTTCAATTGGCGCTCAAGCCAGCGCGCCGATGAGACCGAGCGCTTACGCGCGGTTTTGACAGTGGTGCGGAGCTGCCGTTGGCCGCCGCTCAAGCTCGAACGACCGCCGCCCGTCTTCTTGCCGCCAGCACCGCCATTGTTTCCTTTACTCGTCACGATTTTTGAGCACCCTTCGCGCGCTTTCCACGTCCGCGGCGGCGACGTCCCGCCCGCCAGACTCCATCTTCCATCATCAGGCGCATCAAAATGCCTTCGCGCAAGCCACGGTCCGCGACGCGTAGCCGGTCGGCTGGCCAAAGCTTCAGAATGGCATCGAGAATGGCGCAACCGGCGAGCACGAGATCAGCTCTTTCGCGACCGATGCACGGCTGATTCACGCGTTCGTCGTAGGTCTGCGAGAGCAGCTCCGACGTGACGTCGTCGATTTCGCCGGAACCAAGCCAGATGCCGTCAACGCGCTTTCGATCATAGCGGTCCAGCCCGAGCATGACGCCCGCGATCGTCGTGACCGTGCCGGACGTTCCGAGGAAATGCACGGGCTTTCCGGCTGTGCGCTCGCGAAAGTTATGCTTGGCTTCGAACGGCAGAAGAAGCTTCGTCACGGCATCGACCATGGCGGCGAAGCTTTCCTTCGTCACATCTCGGCCGCCGAAGCGTTCGGCCAGCGTCACGACACCGACCGGCAGCGATTCCCAGGCGACGATGGCGTCGTCGACGTCAGAGCGCCCGGTCAGAACGTCCTGTCGGCCTCCAAGTCGCGTCATGTCGAGCCAGATGATCTCGGACGAGCCGCCGCCGATGTCGAATACGAGAACGTAATCGGTGTTCGGATCGATGAGCGTCGCGCAGCCTGCGACCGCGAGATGCGCCTCGATCTCGGGCGTCAGAATCTCGATGTCGAGATCGAATCTGTTTTTGACGTTGGCGACGAACGCGGGGCCATTGCTGGCGACGCGGCACGCTTGCGTCGCGACGAGACGCGTCCTCTTGACGTTGTGGCGCTGCAATTTGCCGGCGCAGATTTTGAGCGCGTCCATCGTGCGATTCATCGCGAGTTCGGAGAGGTAGCCCGTTTGGCTGACGCCTTCTCCGAGACGGATGATGCGCGAGAAGGCATCGACGACTCGGAAACCGCGGCGCGACGGCCGCGCCAGAAGCAGGCGGCAATTGTTGGTGCCAAGATCAAGCGCGCCGTAAATCTGCTCGCTCCCGGGCGGTCTCGCTCCCAGTGAGAATGGCGCATCATCGTTGGGCTCAGTTCCCCAAGCCGTCGACTGACCGCCCGTCGGCGTAGTCGCCGTCCGGCTTAACGAGCGTTCCCAGACCTTGCCGTTGCTATGAAGGGCTTGATGATGATGATCGCCGTCGTCCGGCAGAAGCCCATCAAAGGCAGCGGAATCGGCGATTTCGTCTTCAGATTTATCGGGGAGCCCTGCTGCGTCGGACGCATCAGGGCCTGATTTCTCAGGCGTCAACGTTTCTCTCCAGGACCTGGTACACGAGCGGAATGCCGCAAACCGCTGTGCTCATCAGGCCATTAATCTGGACCTCGGTTGGGGTGAAGTGTATCAGGTCGGGCTGGCCCGTAAAGCTCCCGCGGATTGCTTAACGCGGCGTGGAGCGCCAACACCCAGCGTTTCCGAACGGCCACTTGGTATGCCGAGCCCAAATCGATCGATGTTTTCGGCGCTTGCGTTCATCGCGCTGACGCGTGTTGTCTCGCCCAGTGTTGCAGATGACGTTGAAAACGCGGGCATCGCGGCGCGGCTCAAGGCGGCTTATCCCGAGTACGTTGCCGGCGTCGAGGGCGATAGCCTGACATTCAAAGACGGAACACGGCTCCCGCTCGGCGACGGGAAGCCAAAGCCGTTTGAATCGTGGCTCGCGCATCCCGACGTGAGAGACATGTTTCGTTATCTCTATTCGCGAGGCGCGGCGGCGCTGCCACCCAGTCGAAATTTCGATCCCGGGCGGGCGCGCAACGAAGACTTCTTCACGAAGGTCTACGGCGATTGCCGAAAGCCGGGATTCGCGGCGTCGCTGACAAAGATCCGGTGGCTTCCGAAAAAATCGGGCCAGCAGATCACCGTATCGCGAAGAAACGGCGTCACCGAACATTTGCAGGCAGTAAGCGACGAACTTGATGCGCTTCCCAAGACGTTCGACGTCTATCTCATTCCGTCCGCCGGGGGCTTCCTGTGCCGGACCATCGCCGGAACGGCGCAGCGCTCAGGGCACGGCTACGGCATTGCGATCGATATCGCGACGAAGCACTCGCATTATTGGCGATGGGCCAAAGGCGGACCGAGCGATAGCCCCGCGTATCACAACGAGATCCCGCCCGAGATCGTCGATATTTTCGAGAAGCACGGTTTCATCTGGGGCGGGCGCTGGTATCACTACGATACGATGCACTTCGAATATCGCCCCGAGCTTATCGGCGTGGGCAAATAGCCTCCGGATTGAGCGCGGCGTGATCGCGGCCCGTCGCCGTTTGGGTGGACTGGGTTGCACGGTCAAGTTCCGGCTGCGTCGGCTTTTTTGCGTAGATAAGCCCTGGCGCCGATGCCGACCTTGCAGTCAATCGGCGCGGCTGCTATGACGCCCGCTCTCGGCCGCCGATTGGCTGCCGGATCCCGGCCTTGGGGGATCGTCTAATGGTAGGACTGCAGACTCTGACTCTGCCTGTCTAGGTTCGAATCCTAGTCCCCCAGCCAAAAAACATCACAAATTCAGATGATTACCTAATTTGCGTCCTAACGCGAGTACCAACGGACAGCTCTAGAGCCGTCCCAACGGCTGTTGAATCGATTTATACGTGCTGTATCTGCGAGCTAATCTGCACTAGACCGCTCCGATCTTTTGTCTGCAGGCCTAAAGCCTAACGCACCGCCGGCCGTCGGATAATTCTCAAGAGCTCCAAATTTGGACGCCGGCACTTGTCAGCGAAACTCCAGCACAAGCAATCGAAGTCTCACCGTCGTTACGTCGGCTGTTCTATCGAACAGCGGATGCAGAGCGGATGCGTCGCGAACGTCGCTAAGGGCCGCTAGTGGACGTCTGGAAAAATCGCTGCTCGTTCATCGGCGAGATTTGCAGACCGTTGCAACCAATACGCCTCTCTCTGAATTTCGGTTTCGCTTCCCCATTGGTTCTACTAAGTACGTGTCCGCGACGGACGAGCAAGGTGCCTATATCGGGCTGCTTGATGTCGCCGCCGTGCATAGCGAGAATGCAACGAATATCGAATGCGTGATCGGAGACCTGAAAGCGGATCTGATACATACGAGCAACTGGATTACAGCACCAACTCGTTTCGATCAGCTGGTGCAGCTATTTGAGAATCAGGAAACAGAATTACTTGTGGTCGTTGATGACGAAGTGAGAAAACGACCTGTGGGATATATTACGGAAGCATTCGCCCTTCGCCGGTATCGGCAGGAGCTTGAATCGCGGCAACGGGAGATCTTTGGAAGCTCGTAAGCGGCGCATCGCACACCCGGTCGACGGCCGTAAAAAACCCCGGACTTCTTGACGAAGCCGGGGCGAAGTTTGGGTCTGTAACGCCGACGATATAGGAACGCGGCGCTTCTCGCATAGCCATCGCGATGCCTTCCGTATTTCTACGGAGCCTTGACTTAGAATGAGAGCCGGCTCGTGACGATCCAGTTAGTGTCGTACGTCGGCGTAAGGACGGGCGAAGACGTCTTCGGCGTTACCGCGAACTGATAGCCGAGACCCACTATCAGATTGCTGTCGTCGCAAAGCTTGAACCTGCCCAGAACCAAGCCCGGTGTGAGGAACACCTGATCTTTGCCGCTGCGTTCACCATCGGCCCAGTGCGTATAGTTCACCTCGAATTCCGGCCAGAAGTACTGGCCCAGATGATACTGAAACGCGATGTTGCTCACGATTGAGGTGCCGATCTCGCTTTCGTGCTCGAGCGGAATGGGTACGCCGACAGTCGCCTGAATGTCGAAATCACCCCAGCCCTTGCCCGCAGCAAGCGTCGGAGTGACGACCCACGCGTCTTGGGTGAAGGGAACGTCGCCCGTTGGTGCTTGCACGCCCATAAAGGCCGTGACGATGTAGTCGCCGTTTTCCCTGCTGGCGCTGATCAGACGCTGCTTGATCGTCAGCGCCGGCCAGTCGCCCCAACCGGAGGCCTGCTTGACATGTGAGCGCTCTTCATACGCCGGGAGATTGATCAGGACCTCGTTCGTCATCGTGGGTATAAATTCGAAGCCCTTCCCCCCACCATAAACGTCGAGATGCGCGCCATTACTCATCTGCTCGAAAAACTGATCGGAACGAAACTCCTGTTCGAGTCGGGGAGTCACGGTCGCGATCGGGGTCATCCAGTCGGGTTGCGAAGCCTTTGCCGCTTTCGCGATAGTGCGCCATCGCTGCCAAAAATTCTGGGCGGCATCTGAGGAGCTTTCAGATATCGTTCCACCGAGATAGTTCGGCGCTGGAAGGGCGACATCTGGAATCACAGAACTCGAATTGGTCGACCCGACATCTATATCGGCCGCGATTGCTGAGGACACCTGCAGAACTCCTGCAGCAAACAGCCATATAGTCTTGCCATGGATTGCCATTGCCGATCCCCCGAAGATATTTCCCCTCCGCTATATCGCATTCGAACTGTCTCCGTCGCCTCGGGAATTGCACATCCGTGATACCGGCTCGGTAGTCGTACGTATCTACCAACGGCGATTGTCGGGGTGCAGGACCTGGGATATCGGGGAGCAATTTCGATCTTTGGCGGGTCAGCTTAGCGGCGCCGCAGAGACCGCCTCGATGGACAAATCGGGAGGGACTTCGATGCGAATGCAAACGTTCAGCAGAGTCTCGATTATGGCGATCGCTTCGTTTTCGCTTTCGAATATCGATGCGTCATTCGCCGCAAGTGCCGACCTCTGCGCCGATGCGCAGACACCGAGCGAGCATATCCTTGCCTGCAGTGCGGTGATCGAAGAAAACTCGAGAACTTCGCCTGATCTAGAAGTCGCCTACGTCAATCGCGGGCTAGCCTATTTCGAGACAAACGATCTTGCTCGAGCCATTGCTGATTTCAATAGCGCAATCGCGATTTTTCCCCAAGACGCAAATGCCTATCAGGCGCGAGCGATTGCTCACGCCGCGCAAGCCGACTACGCGCATGCGGTCGCTGACAATCGCAGAGCAATCCAGATCGATCCACTTGCTACGCGCGCGTACAACAATCTTGCCAACGAGCTGAAAGCGCAAGGCAAGACTGAAGAAGCATTGGCGAACTACGATCGCGCGATCGAATTGTCACCGAACGAGCCAAAGCTCTACTTCAATCGCGGTAAAGCGCAGAAGGCGCTTGGGCGGTTATACGACGCGATCCAGGACTACGATCACGCTATTGCCCTCGATGGCACATTCCTCAGCGCTTTTATCGCGCGCGGGAACGCATATGCTGCATCGGGCAAGCTTCAAAGCGCGGAAGCGGACTACAATCATGTTCTCGCGATCGATCCGATGAACAATGCTGCGATCGTGAACAAGCTGACGCTCGACCGACTCGGTCCAACGGCGGCACGCTCGGAAATCCCACCGGTCAGCACTTCTTCACGATGATGCGTCTCTAAGCTAAGTGACCGTCAATGGTCGTGTAGATGTTCGAAAGCTGCCAGCACGGCCGGATGCGGATGGGGCACTGGCAAATCGGGATCAAACATCTCCCAGCCGCCACCGAGAGCCTTGTAGACGGCGATGAAAGTGACCGCAGCATTGGTCCTAGCCTGCACGTACTGCAGCTCCAGCTCGTCCTCCTGGCGTTCAGCGTCCAGCACGTAGAGGGAGTCGGTCACGCCGCGATCGTAGCGCTCGGTTGAAAGATCGACGGCGCTTTTGCTCTCCTTGACGGCTTCGGCTAACGACTCGAGGGTCGCCATGGCTGCACTGTAACGTGATAGCGCGACATTGGCCTCTTCGACGCTGGAAAGGACGACGCGCTTATAGTTGAGGAACTGCTCGTTCGCCTGCAGTTGCTGTATCTGCACGAGTGAATCGAGCGTTCCGAAATCGAGTAAAGGCCAGTAAAGTGACGGACCAACGGAATAGATTCCTTTCGTCACGATGGGTACTACACCGATCCCTTGACCCTGAAGCCCACCCCCAGCGGTGATCTCGACGCGTGGAAACAGGTCCGCGACCGCTATTCCGACCCTCGCCGTTTCAACGGCGAGCAGACGTTCCGCAGCGCGGACATCAGGCCGCCGCCGGATGATGTCGACGGGCAGGCCGGTTGTCAGGCGCTCTGGTGTCCTCGGGATGTTTCTGGAGATGGCGAGTTCCTGGCAAATACCGCCGGAGTATGTCGCAAGAAGCACGGCAATTCGTGCGCATCCTGCATATTGATCGGCGGAAAGCGGTGCAAGTTCAGCCTTGAGAGTAGCCAGCTGGCGGGAAGCGAGTTTGAAATCGAGCTCGTTGGTCAGGCCACGTTCGAAGCGCGTTTTCATAAGGTCGAATGTTTTCTGCGCGCGCGCCACATTTTCTTTCGACGCCTTGATCCTGGCCTGGATGCCGCGCGTTTCGACATACGCCCGCGCAACTTCCGCAACGACGGAGACGAGGACAGCGCGGCGCTGCTCAACGGCCACGTCTGTGGAATACTGCGCCGCTTCATACGCGCGCCGGTTCCTGCCAAAGAAGTCGAGTTCCCATGCGGCGTCGAAACCCGCGACGTGCGTTATTTCCTTGAGTCCTGTTGTATTCGTCCCGGCATTGAGAGGCCCAGCCACACGCCCTTTCGTTGAATTGGTCCCTGTTCCTCTGCCCGCTGCAGCGTTTGCCTCGACGGTGGGCAAACCAAGCCCGCGAACCGCTACCTCGTTAGCGCGTGCGGCCAGGATATGGTCGCTCGCTATCTCGATATCGGGATTAGCGACAATCGCACGGTCGATGAGAGACTCAAGTTCCGGATCTTTGAGCAGCTGCCACCATTTCAGGATAGCGGGCGATTCGGACTGTGTGAGCGACACCGGGCTACTGCCCGTCGCACCGGTGATGCTCCCGGTTGAAAAGGTTGAGGGAGCGCCGATGCTCGGAATGAAATAGTCCGGACCAACTGCACAACCCGATAGCCCCCCGGCCAGGATTGTCAGAAAAAATTTCAGTCCCCCCCGTGAGTGCATCAGCTTTGGGCTCCGGAACTGTCGTTATTGATCGCGACACGGTCGCCGTCCGAAATCTGGCCGTTGATATTGAGCGCTACGCGATCGCCGATATCAATGCCGGACGCGAGTTCCACTTTTTCCCCGTCGTCGCTGGCGATGGCAACGTTTTTAAATTTGATCTTGCCGTCTTCGACGACCGCGACCTGCGGACCCTTTCCACGGAACAGAATCGCAGCCGCCGGGACTTCCACGCTCGGCGACTGCGCGACTTGAAAGTTCGTGCGAACGTACATCCCCGGCGATAAGGCGTAATTGGCATTGGGCAGAACGACTTCGACCAGCATTGTGCGGGCACGAGGATCGACGGCACCTGTGGTCCGGACGATCTTGCCTTCGTAAGAGCGCCCCGAGCCCCCATCCGTTGTGACTTCAACCGTCGATCCGATCGACAGATTGCCTGCGACGTTTTGAGGAACCCGCACAAAAATTCGAATCTTGTCGGTCTGCTGAATGACGAAGAGCGGCGAAGTGTTGGCCGAGCTTCCAGCAGTCACGAGATCGCCGGGATCGACCCGGCGTTCAGTTATGATTCCATTGAACGGCGCTGTGACATTCTTGAACTGTGTCAACGTCATCAGTCCATCGACCTTTGCTTGATCAACGGCAACCTGCGCTGTCGCGGCATTGAGCTTGGCAATGCTGCTGTCGTTGGCCGCCTTCTTCTCTTCTCGTTCCTGGTCAGAGACAACGCCCTTTGGCGAATCGCGCCAACGATCATAGCTGCTTCGTGCAAAATCGGCATCAGCCTGCCGGACCTTCGCCTCAGCCTTCGCGGCTTCTAACTCGGCGCGAGCGGCCACGAGCTGCGAGTCAAGGTCGGGCGTATCGATCGTTGCGAGCAATTGTCCTTTTTTTACCTTGTCGCCGATGTCGACTTTCCACTCCGCGAGGTAGCCGTTGACACGAGAATAAAGCGTCGTCCGGTACCAAGCTGCTGTATCGCCGGGAAGAAAGAGAGACCTGAACGTCTGCCCGGCCTTAGCCGTAGCGACATCGACCAGCGGAAGCATCGCGACCGCTTTTCTGGTGTCTTGCTCCAGTGCATCAGATTCTCGCGCCTTGATGCGAGTTACCTCGACGAATGCTGCCGCAAGTCCGAAGCCGATCACAATCGCGATGACCGTTATCCACCGACCGGTCGACCTCGGATAGGCTTCGTCCGCAGCTTCGCGAAGTGACTGCTGCGATCGGACATCATCCGTCGCCAGGGGATCGGCTTCTTGCTTGATGACTTTCTTAAGCATGGGCAAGGGGCAGGCTCCCGTGTTCAGTTGGCAAAGATTGGTTGCGACGCAGAAGTCGATACATCGTTGGAACAAATATGAGCGTTGCTACAGTCGCGAGTAGAAGACCGCCGATGACCGCGCGAGCGAGAGGCGCGTTCTGCTCGCCACCTTCCCCGACGCCCAATGCCATTGGGATCATTCCGAGGACCATCGCGCCAGCGGTCATGAGCACGGGCCTCAAGCGCGTGTACCCCGCCTCGATTGCGGCGTGCATCGGGTCGACGCCGCTTTCCGCTTGCTGATTGGCGAACGTTAGTACGAGAATGCCATTCGCCGTCGTCAGGCCGATACACATAAGGCTGCCCATCAGCGCGGGGACACTGACGTGGGTTCCAGTCGTGAAAAGCATCCATACGATGCCCGCTAGTGCGAATGGCACGGCCATCAGAATGATGATCGGGTCGACCCAGCTTTGGAAATTGATTACGAGAAGCAGGAAGACGAGAACGACCGCCAGCCCCATTCCACCGAACAAACCTGCGAAGCTCTCGCGCATCGTTTCAATCTGTCCGCTGAGTCGAACCTTAATGCCGCTCGACACATCCGGGCGATCCTTATTCAGCACTTCGTCGATGGCATCCGCAGCCGAGGCAAGGTCGCGGCCCTGTACATCGGCGTCGACGTCGAAGACGGGCGCAATATTTAACTGGGATACGACCATCGGCACCTTTGTCCGGCCGAACCTCGCAACGTTCATCAGAAGCTGAGATTGATGGCCATCCGGCCCGGTAATCGGCAGCGTCCAAAGGTCTTTCGTGGAATTCACCCGGTAAGTCGGCGTTTGGACGACGAGCGGATAGCTGACGTTGTTTTTCGGATTGAGCCAGAAGTTTGGGGAAACCTGAGCGCTGGAGTTGAGCGTGACGAGCACATCATTTGCAAGCTCACGCTGATCGAGATCGAGTTCTCTCGCCTTCGTTCGGTCGACGTCGACTTTGATCGCCGGTGCGTCGGGCACTTGGAAGACGTGGGAATCAGCGATCCCGGGCACCGATCTCAAGTCGTGCGAAATTTTTGCCGCTAATGCGTAGGCTTTCTCAGCATCTCTCCCGGAAACGCGGATGTCGATCGGCGCGGGTTGTCCAAAGTTCAACACCTGGTTGACTATGTCAGCCGGTTGGAAAAAGAACTGAAGTTCCGGAAAAAGGCGCGGCAGCTGGCGGCGAAGTTCGGCAACGTGTGCCGGGGTCGATGTATGCTTCTCCTTGAGCGAGATGAGGATCTCTCCGTCCATAGGACCGACAGTCGCCGTATCACTCAACGCAATGTTAATGCCGCTGTACGGAAGCCCGATGTTGTCGAGGATGACGTCGATCTGATCGTTACCAACGATCTGGCGGATCGTTTTTTCCACCTCACCGAAATACTTCTGAGTGTCTTCGATCCGGGTCCCCGGTGGCGCGCGGACGTGCAAACGCATCTGCCCGGCATCAATCTGTGGGAAGAAATCCATCCCAAGATTTCTGATGGGAAGCACCGTCGCGCCAAGCAGAAGAGCAAAGAATATTGACGTGGGGAAAGGGTGATTGACACACCAGGATAAGGTATTGCGATACTTCTCGCGAAAGCCGCTGAAGCCGTGTTCGAACCCGCGATGGATTGCACTGAATGGATTCAACCGAGAGGGTTGGGGTTTCACTTCATGGGAGCCGGCGTGATTGCCTACTTGCGACTGCATCAGATATTTGAAGAGAACCGGGACTAGCGTGAAAGACAGCAACAAGCTCGCGAAGAGAGACAGGATCACCGAAAGTGATAAGGGCGAGAATAGATACTTCGCCGTACCCGAAAGCAGGAAAACTGGCACGAACACGACGCTGATCGACAGGGTCGAAAGGAACGTCGGAATTCCTACCTCCGATGTGCCGTTGAGGATCGCTTCTTCGAGTTCCTCTCCTAGTCCGACATGGCGCTCGATGTTCTCGATCACCACCGTCGCATTGTCGACGAGAATGCCGACCGCGAGCGCGAAGCCGCCGAGGGTCATGGTATTCAACGTCTGCCCCGCGACGTAGAGCATCAACAATGCGGTGATGATCGACAACGGGATCGAAGCCAGAATGATGATCGTCAGTCGCCAGTTACCGAGAAACAGCAGGATCATCAGTGCGGTCAGCCCGGCGGCCATCAAGCCACCCATGACGACGCTGTTGAGCGCGGCCTTCACAAAGATAGACTGATCGAAAATCGCCTTTATCGATACGCCCGCCGGCATCATGCGCCTCAGGCCTGGAAGCGCGTCCTTTACGCCGTTGATTACGTCGAGCGTCGATGAGCCACCCGTCTTGCGGACAAGCATGAGCGCGCCAGGCGAGCCGTTCTGGCTCACCGAGTTCGTCTGCACCTGGCTACCGTCGTGGACATGAGCCACATCGCGCACGAAGATCGTCTTGCCGTCGATCTGTTTCAGAGGGAAGTCGGAGATCGCCGCAATCGCGTCTGGGGTGTTGTTCATGGCCACGGGATAGTCGGTCGCGCCGACCTTCACGTCTCCCGATGGAACGATGATATTCTGCTTTGCGAGTGCTTCAGACACGTCGGCGGGCGTCAATCCTCTCGCCTGCAACGCATTCGGATCAAGATCCAACATGATGACGCGGATTTTGCCGCCGTAGGGATAGGGAACTTGCGCGCCGTGCACGACCGCGAGATTGGGCCGCAACACCTGCTGACCGAGATCCGTCAGCCGCGCATCAGGCAAATAGCGGCTCGCCAGACTGAGCTGGATGACGGATACGTCCGTCGCACTGTACCGGACGATAAGCGGCGGCGTGATGTTGCGCGGCATGCTCTTCAGCACGGTCTGCGCGCAACTCGACAACTGCGTGATGGCCCGGCTTACGTCTGCTCCTTCGTGGAGATAGACCTTGATCACGCCAACGCCGGTATAGCTGTTTGCCTCTATCCGATCGATATCATCGACGAGCGACGCCATCTGACGCTCGTGCTTGATGAGGATGCGATCCTGCATCTCCTCGGCACTCATACCGCTGTACGTCCAGACGACGCTGACGACCGGAATGTTGATCTCGGGAAAGATGTCCGTCGGCATACGCGCGACGGCCCCAAAGCCCAATAGGCATACGAGGATGATCATTGCCGCAACGGAATGCGGGTGGGAAAGAGAAAACCGTGGCAGCGACATCCGTTACGTCTTCCTTTAGCAACCACGCCCGCTGCTTTCAGCTTGGCTGATCAAGAGCGTCAAACCGGTGCATTCGAGGCGTGCGATTGCGTGCGCGCAGCGACGCGCCTTATCACCCCCGCAAATCCCTCGGTTCATTACACCGATGTCATGTTCCATCGTGCCGCGCCAAGACGCATGGCGCAGCGATTCCGATAATCAGCCAAATGGGGGAAGGTTAAAGTCCGTGCGTGAGCTTGCGGATGAGGCCTTCGGTGGCTAATCCTCCGGTCGCATACGGAGTGGCAGAACGCTAGGCAGTGGTGGAAAAGACGATGTCACAAGTGGTCGTGAGCGAAAGAACACATGTCAACCGTATGGGCAGAATGCAAGCAGCGCCGATCGTTTTGATCGGACCCACCTACATCGTAGCCTACGTGCTGCTCGATTGGCTGAGCATCATCTCATCGACTCCTTCATTCGGAATTGTGCCGTGGAGCCCTGAAACAGGCTTGCTGTTCGCTGCTTTCCTCATCTTCGGGCGGCAACTCTGGCTCTACGTTCTGGTGGCGCTTGCGGTGTCAAACCTGCTCCTGCGCAGCGAACTCCCCCCGTCGGTTCAAATCCTTTCGCCAATCATCGTGGGCGGGGGCTACGCGCTTGCTCTCAACTGGCTTCAGCAGTCGCGCTGGCAACTGGATATCAAACTCGCGTCATTCCGCGACATCCTAGTCCTGGAGGGAATTGCCATCGCCAGCGCAACATTCGTCGCGATGGCATCTGTCGCCAGCCTAACTGCTGCTGGCATGATCTCTCCGAGCGAAATTCCTTACAATATTTTCAGATACGCCCTCGGGGATCTCATCGGCGTATCCATCGTCACGCCGTTCCTGCTCATCCTTGCCAACGTGGGCGGGCTGCCGAGGATCACTTTCGAGGCTGCTATGCAGGGCCTTGCCATCTTGGCGGCGCTTGTCTTTGCATTCGGCTTTACAAGCCTGCCTCACTTCCGGCTGTTCAATCTAATGTTCTTTCCCATCATTTGGATCGCGTTGAGACATGGTCTGAAGGGTGCTGCATTAGGACTGGTTGTGACGGAAGTGGGCCTCGTGGTCGCACTTTTAATCCTGGGTCCACAGCTTTCAGGCATAACCACCTACCAATCACTGATGTTGGTCTTAGCGTTTACTGGGCTCGCCATCGGCGGTCTCGTCACCGACCGGCGCCGGTTCGAACAGGAACTACGGCTGAATCAAGAATCGGTCTCGCAGATCTTTAGGTTGGGAAGCGCAGGAGAAGTCACAACGGCAATCGCGCACGAAATCAACCAGCCTCTAACAGCGATTTCGAACTACACCCGCTTGGTTCAAGAATATCTCGTGAGCGGACTAGGAGACAAGAAAGTAGCTATCGAAGCCGCGTCCAAAGTCGCGAGCCAAGTGGAACGCACGGCGGAAGTCGTTCGCAATCTGCGTGATTTCATTCGCCTCGGGCGCAGGCAGATCGGTGAAGAGAGCCCACATCTGCTGATACGCGAAGTTTTGGATCTGCTCGAGCCAAACCTTCAGCGCGCTGGCGCGTCGGTGAAAGTTGCCATCGCGCGGGATATACGCAACGCGGCCGTCGACCGCCTGCAAATCGAGCAGGTTCTCATGAACATCATATCGAATGCCGTCGAAGCGATGATCGACAATGATTCCTCGCGTGAGCGATTGATCAATATCGGTGCCAGAAATATCATCGGAAACCGCATCGAAATCGACGTGGCCGACAGCGGTCCTGGATTTCCTCCGGACTTCGACCTGCGAAAGAGCGGTATTCGGACATCGAGTAAGAAAGACGGCCTCGGCGTGGGTCTATCGCTCAGCCGGACGATCATCGAGGGACACGGAGGGGAACTTCTCCTGAGCAGCAACGATAAAGGCGCTCTAGTGCGCATCAGGCTGAAATCAATCCCGAGAGGAGCAGAACAATGACATTGGCATCGGCGGTTGCGATAATTGACGATGATGAACCTGTTCGAGATTCTCTCTCGCTCATGCTCAGCAATCACGGCTTTGGAGTTTGCTCCTTCTCCACGGCTGAGCAGTTTCTTTCACGCCTTCAGGGTGGCGAGCTGCCATCATGCATTGTCTGCGACATTCGAATGCCAGGCATGTCTGGTCTGGAATTGCAAAACGAACTTGCGCGAAGATGGCCGACGGTTCCTCTGCTGCTGATAACCGGGCACGGCGATGTCCCGATGGCGGTTACCGCATTAAAGGCGGGCGCCCGCGATTTCATAGAAAAGCCATTCTCGCCGGACCGCCTGATTGCCAGCATCACTTCGGTGATCGATGAGACCGAGAACAAGCGCAGCCGGCATACTGAGGCTGCTCGACTCATAACGCGGGTCAATGAACTTTCTGAACGCCAGCGCCAAGTCATGGATCTTGCCGTTAAAGGCCTATCCAACAAAGAGATCGCGCTCGCACTTAAAATCAGTCCCCGGACTGTCGAAACCTATCGGGCGTGGGTGATGGAAAAAACCGGCGCCCGCAATATCGCCGATCTGGTGAGGATTGCCGTACGCGTTGAGGAAGCGTTCCTTTCTGCAGCTTCAGAAAGGCCGGAAGAACATTCGTCCAAGCACTGACGGACGACGCAGCGGCGGTTTTCACGCCAACGCCATGCGCTTGACGCCATGTTACGACCTAAATTTACACCGAGCCGGCCTGCCCTTTGTCTGAGCAGGCCCTACGTTGTCCTGCACAATTCAGTTATAACTGGAGCAGTATGTGTATGTTTCGATGTTGGCCCTGTTCCAGCGGCAAAACTCCTCAGGCGTCATGTCGCTGGATCGCACTGTATGGTGCGTGATGTGTGAGTGCTCTGCATTTGCGATGTGCTCAGCGACTTGCCTCTGACAATAACGGGTGGCAATCCAACTGCCATTGACGAGTTCAAAATCGCCATCGCATCGTGCGTGAGCGCTCGCGGCCGTCGCAATGCCCAAGGCGAGAAGTGAAGCGGAAGCGGCGAAGAAGATTTTATACATCGCAGAGTTTCCTGTGCGGAGTTGATCTGATCGATGCCGACTCTTTTCAACTGCGGGGATGCAGCTCGCGTCCGCGCATTTGAATTGCATCGTCGAGCAAGCTAGTCCCGATGCTCTTGGCGCGATATTCCGTCCGGTACCTTGGGTTGGGTGCCCGACGCGACGACACATGGGGAAAAATACTGTGGCTCAACGCCGGAGGTTGATTGCCATGGCACGCGCTACGATCACTATAGTTCCGCACATGAGAAAAAGGCGCTGCGGGAACAGCGCCTGAAGCGAAGCGATCTGATGTCGATCCGCAAGGGTTGGATGGCGGCATGCTTGCGAGGTAGCATGCCGCTATACCCAAACCTCGGTGTGCGTTCTAAAAGCGGAAGCGTGCGCCGAATGCCGGATTCCACGTGCTCGTGTAGGTGAACCCGCTGGACAAGCCATCATCCGCTTGCGAGTACGAGACGCCTGCGTAAACGTCGAGGCGCTTTGTCCACTGATAGTCTAGCGACGCACCGACCCAATCAAATGAGCCACCACAATTTCCGCTTGCGGCGGTCCCGGATTTGCCGTTGCAGGTGGAAGCTGTCGTGCTCGTTCCGGAGTTGGTCACGAACGTGTTCTGGTCGTAATGGTACCAAGCGGCTGCCGCTGTCAGCTTGGGGCTGATCGCCCACTTGCCGCCAAACCAGAACAGATCGAACTGCTTGTCCGTGAGGTACTTGTTGTAGTTCACGTCGCCGCCAAACAGCTGATAGCCGCCGATGGTCGTCAGGCTGTCGAGCGAGCTATCCGGATTGGAGAAGTTGATGTGCTCGTAGCCGCCCATTGCCGTCACGTTGTCGAAGCCGAAGTGGCTGAAATTATACTTGGCCATAATCGACCAAGCGTCGTTGTCAGAAACCGTCGCACTAAGAACGTCGAGACGCTGACATGCAGCAATGCTCGTCGCGAGAGCCGCGCAGTCGCCTGCCGAAAGATTGCTTGCCGCTATGGCGTCATTAAAGTGGGCATAGACGCCATCGATTGATAGCCCCTTGAGCGGTCCGGGAAGATCAACCCCGATATTGCCGGAATAGGCGTCCCCTCCCTGTTCCATGCCCTCGAACCGATACATGCCAGCCACTCGGAAGATGCCGATCGTGTTCGCATAGCGGATGGAGTTGTTCCAGCGCGCGTCCTCGGTCGCGCCACCGCCGCCGCCTACCGTGCCGGAAAACGCGAAGAGCGAGAAGGCGTAGGATCCCGCTTCGGGGTCGTAGGCACCAAGAGCATCATTGAGGAGGGAGTTGTGTCGGCCGTAGGTCAGCTGACCGAGCTCGGAGTTCTTGACGCCGCCGTAGAGCGCCCCGTTGAAAATTTGGCCGCAACGGCTGCCATCGAGATTTGCAGTCTGATCGAGCGGGACGGCGCCCAGCCCGTTGTTCATGCGCAGCGTTTTACACACATCGGCGATATCGCCCCACGCGGGATCGAAACCAATCTGGGCATCCGAGATCAACGACCATCCGGTAAGGGATTCGGCGCCGAGGAGATCGGAAAGCTTCTCGTTCGTCTTGATGCCTACGAACGACTGGCTCATGGCGTTGTTGGTGCCGTTGAACTGCGAGCCACCGCTGATCTTAGAAATCTGATACAGCGATCCCTGGTAAAGCGTCCCGGTGGGCGACGCTCCGTGCGAGTTGTAAACCGCGCTATAGTCGACAGTGCCGTAGACGGTAATCCCCGCGACTGTGATCGAACCCGGCGCCGCGCCATCGAAGAAATTCGCGATTAGCGGAGCTGGTGCGCTTGCGGCGCTGTAAGCGTTGTAGCCACTGTAGGTACTCGGACCCCCAAGGTCAGCCGCGTTCGCTGAAGCGGTCAAACCGGCAATTGCCACGGCAGATAAAAGAACAGAAAGCTTCACTTGATACCCCCTATTGCAGCATTTCGTACTCCTTCCGGTGTTGCAGTCGTTGTTTGACAAAGGGTCGAACTTCGGCCTCGTGACGAAACCATCCGTAGAAATACGGAGGAGCAAGAATGAGCCGGTTTTGTTGAATTCCAGCACTCGCGCGAGTTGCCGAACAGCATCTGCTCGAACCAAATCGATTTTTGCGCCGAACACCATCAACGAAATCAGGGCAGCCCAGGCGCGATTGTAGGCGCGACCAGACAGTGGTACTCGCTGGCCGAGGTAGGGAAGAAAAGGTCGTGACAGCTGCGGATTGGCTTGCCGCTTTCCCAGGCTTGAAAAAGCGCGATCCGGAAATAGCAAAGCCTCTACGAGACAAGTAAGGTGGCACGGCTTCCGACGTGCACTTGTATTTTCGGACCGGGGCAAGAACCAAAGTCCTATTTATTGCTTCGTGAAGGAACGGTTCGCGTTCAGCAGGTATCGGAGAACGGCCGGGAGATCGTGCTCTACCGCGTATTCGCCGGGGAGAGCTGCGCGCTGACGACGGCTTGCCTCATAGGATACGAAGAATACCAAGCCGAGGGCATCGCAGAAACGGACGTCGAAGCCGTCGCTATACCTCGGTCAACCTTCGATGAACTAAGCTTTCAGAAAATTCGTCTCCACTGCGTCCAGCGGACAAATCGTTCACCTCCGACTGTATAAACGGACTGATCAATGCGATCACGAGTGGCTGACGCCCGTGTCCAGAATGTCAGCTATCTCTGCGATGCAGTCATCGCGTGGAAGCGAACGCATTCATCGCTAGTGTCTGCATCGGGTCAAAATCGACGGCGGCACACTACACACGTTCCTATGCTTTAGGCCCGGAAGCAGACGTTGGATTTTGGCTGGAAGGTTTCGCAATCACTGTTTCGGCCGGATAAGTCGGATGGCAACGGACAAAGTGAAATGGGATTTGCACCGTTGGGACTCCTGTCGATCCGGAGCCCGCATTGGGACGATGCCTCAGCCAGCAAGTTATTGATATAAATGGATTTTATTTATGAAACCCAAGCCTCTGACTCTGCCTGTCTAGGTTCGAATCCTAGTCCCCCAGCCAAAAAAATGCAATAATTTCAAAGGCTTATATGTTAATTATAGCCCTTTGCTTACCGCTACGCTGCTTGGCAGCGGAGGAGCAGCGAGCTGCAATATTAGCCAGCGGACGTTCGATGCGACGTCGCGACCGGTTCGATCCGAGATTTTTTGACATCGAAATACCGGATCTCGACTTGGATTTCACTTGAAACCGCATTCGCGTTTTCGAAACGGCGCAGGGGAGTTCGAGGAGGCTGTGGCTCTGATCCGGTGGAGCTCAGTTCCGGCTCTGTCTGCAGGAGGTGATCCGGCCGATGATGATCTACGCCGACCGAAGCGCTCCCGGTATTGAAGCACTACCGGTCGTAGCCGACGATATCCCGCAGATATTCTTTCCCGTGCTTGTCACACCAAATTAAGCCCAACACATACGCGGTTTCGAAAATCTGTCGTCCCTGCTCAATTTCTCTTTCCGTCAGAGCGGCGGCGGGAACCGCCTTCGCTTCATCCATCACGCGCTGAAGTTAGGCTTCGAGGTTGATGCCGTCCGTGACCTGCGGAACCTGACGGAACAGCCACAGCGTTCCTGCACCAAGGGGCGCATCATCAGCATCGCTTGTGCAAGCGAGCATTGAAGACCGCTATTGTATCTTTCAAGAATCCTTGTATTATTTAATATATGAACAGTAAAGACGCCGTCACCTGCCTTGCCGCCCTCGCGCATGACCAGCGCCTCGCTATCTTTCGCCTGCTGGTGAAGGAGGGCCCTTCTGGTTTGCCTGCGGGGGAGATCGCCGAAGCCGTTGGCGCAACTCCGACCGGCGCTTCATTTCACCTCAAGGAACTGGACCGGGCCGGGCTTATCCACGCCACGCGCGTCGGACGGTACATCCGCTATGCCGTGCATTTCGACGGCATGCGGCAACTGCTGAGCTTCCTCACCGAGGATTGCTGTCGGGGCCAGCCGGAGCTTTGCGGTTCGACAATCAAAAAAGTGCGCAAGCTGTGTAAGGGAGACGCCAAATGAACCGGCCCTACAATGTCCTCTTTCTCTGCACCCACAATTCCGCTCGCAGCATCATCGCCGAGGCCATCATCAACCGCGTCGGTGCCGGCAAATTTAAAGGCTACAGCGCGGGCAGCATGCCGAGCGGAAAGATCCAGCCCCAAGCCATCGCTCTGCTTAAGAAGCTTAACTACGACACCAGTACGATGCGATCGAAATCTTGGGAGGAGTTCACCGCGCCCGGCGCACCGGACCTCGATTTCGTGTTCACCGTTTGCGACAACGCCGCCAACGAAGTCTGCCCGATCTGGCCCGGCCAACCAATGACCGCGCATTGGGGACTTCCCGATCCGTCGGAGGGTCAGGGCAATGAAGTGGAGCGGGCTCTGGCGTTTGCCGACACCTACCGTATGCTCAACAACCGCATCGGCATCTTCACCAGCCTGCCGCTCGCATCGCTGGATCAGCTCAGTCTGAAGAAGCAGTTGGACGACATCGGCCGGTCCAAGACCGACATCACCCGCGAGAAAGCCTAACCGGTGGCGCGCTATTCAGTTGTCCAGCGCATCGTGGCTGAGTTCCTCGGCACGGCGCTGCTGCTCGCGACCGTCATCGGCTCCGGTATCATGGGCGCCAAGCTCTCGGCCGGAAACGATGCGTTGGCGCTGCTGGGGAACACCTTGTCCACCGGCGCCATCCTCGTCGTGTCGATCACGATGTTCGGGCCAGTTTCCGATGCACATTTCAATCCCGCCGTTTCAGGCGTGTTTTGGCTGCGCGGGGAGATGACCACACGACACACAGTCTTCTACGTGCTGGCTCAGGTCTGTGGGGGCCTCCTCGGCGTCGCCGCCGCACACGCGATGTTCGAACTGCCGCTGGGGCAGCTAGCGACCAAGATGAGGACGGGCACGGGGCAATGGTTCGCCGAAGGCGTTGCCACCTTCGGCTTGCTGCTCACCATTCTCGGCACGTTGCAGGCAAGACCCAAGGCAGTGGCCGTCAACGTCGGGCTTTATATCACCGCCGCCTATTGGTTCACCGCGTCGACCTCGTTCGCCAATCCCGCGGTCACCATCGCCCGTGCCTTCTCGGATACCTTCGCAGGCATCCGCTTGACAGACGTGGGGCCTTTTATCGTCGCGCAGCTGGCTGGCGCGCTGCTCGCCATGTGGGTGGCGGGCTGGCTGTTTCAGCCCTCGGTTCAAACAACAGCTGTGCCAGCGGAGTAAGCCATGACCATTACGATCTACCACAACCCCGCCTGCGGCACGTCGCGGAACACGCTGGCGATGATCCGCCAAAGCGGCGAGGAACCCGAGGTCATCGAATACCTCAAGACGCCGCCCGCGCGCGCAACGCTGGAGGACCTGATGAAGCGCATGGGCATCGGGCCTCGCGAACTTCTCCGCCAGAAGGGCACACCCTACGCGGAGCTTGACCTGGGCAATCCCAAGTGGAGCGATGACCAGCTGATCGACTTCATGATGGCGCACCCCATCCTCATGAACCGCCCCGTCGTGGTGACGCCGCTGGGTGTGAAGCTGTGCCGACCGTCTGAGGCGGTGCTCGACATCCTCGCCAACGCCGACATTGGCGCCTTCGCCAAGGAAGACGGCGAAGTGGTGCCGGCAAGGAAGAACGCCCGATGAGCAAGAACGGCACCAGCGACCTTCGCAACGTCGAGCACGACCACCTGCACATCCCGGCCGGCGACAAGCTGGCCGCGACAGCAGTCCATAAGCCGCGCATCCTTCTGCTTTACGGGTCTTTGCGCGCGCGATCGTTCAGCCGCTTCCTCACGATGGAAGCCGCGCGGCTGCTCGAGCACTTCGGCGCCGAAACCAAGATCTATGACCCGCACGGCTTGCCGCTGCCAGACGATGCGCCGGACACCCATCCCAAGGTGCAAGAGCTTCGTAATCTCGCCATTTGGTCCGAGGGCCAGGTGTGGTGCTCACCGGAACGGCACGGCGCGATGAGCGGCGTGATGAAGTCGCAAATCGATTGGATACCACTCTCCGCCGGCGCCATCCGCCCCACCCAGGGCAAGACGCTTGCGGTGATGCAGGTCAGTGGCGGCTCGCAGTCCTTCAACGCCGTGAACCAGATGCGCGTGCTCGGGCGCTGGATGCGGATGATCACAATCCCCAACCAGTCGTCGGTGGCGAAGGCGTTCCAGGAATTCGATGCGGACGGCCGGATGAAACCCTCCGCTTATTACGACCGAGTGGTCGACGTGATGGAGGAGCTGGTGAAGTTCACGCTGCTCACCCGCGACCGCGCAGACTACCTCGTGGACCGCTACAGCGAGCGCAAGGAAAGCGCCGAGGAGCTGTCGCGGCGTGTGAATCTGCCTTCTGCGGCCCAATCCGACAGCGACGATCGATGATCCGCGGATCGGGAGGATTTCCGACAAGTCACCGTGGGTAAAACGCAAGAAACGCCAATAGCGAAGCGCGACCTACGTTCCACGAATAGGACAGCATCGCAAAACCGCCAAAGATGAAGACGTTGCTCAGTATATGAAAGGTATCGATGGGCGGGTCACCATTGAGGCCTAGGAGCGTGTGGATCAGATGGCCATTGTCGTGTGCGAGAAAATCCACACCCGGATAATGAGCGGCGAGCCAGCCCCACAAGGGGAAGACACCGAGTGGGAAGCCCTACATTTCCACGAACAGCGCGACGATGAGGTCAGAAAATGCGCCGAATGATCGTCTACATTTGTTCGGCGTGAGACGGAGACAAAGGCCAACGACCGACGTGTTCCATAGAAATGTGTGGCCCACGGCGCATAGCGACCGCCGTCGAACGCTATGAATTCAAGAAAGCCAAGAGGTCGGCGTTGATCGTCTCGGCCTCTGTCGTCGGCATGCCGTGCGGGAAACCCTTGTAAGACTTGAAAGTGCTGTTCTTCAACAATTTGGCCGACAGCGGACCGGCAGCAACGTACGGCACGATCTGATCGTCCTCGCTGTGCATAACGAGCACCGGCACGGTGATCTTCTTCAGGTCGTCGGTGAAATCGGTCTGCGAGAAGGCGACGATGCCGTCGTAGTGCGCTTTGGCGCCGCCCATCATGCTCTGCCGCCACCAGTTCGCGATGGTCGCCTCGGCGGGTTTGCCGGTCTTGTTGTAGTTATAGAAAGGTCCCGAGGCGACGTCGCGGTAGAACTGCGAACGGTTGGCCGCGAGCGCGACCTGGAAATCGTCGAACACCTTCTTGGGCAGCCCGTTCGGATTGGCCGGCGTCTGCACCATCAGCGGCGGCACTGCGCTGATGATCGCAGCCTTGGACACGCGGCTCTCTCCGTGGCGCGCGATGTAATGCACCACTTCGCCGCCGCCGGTCGAATGGCCGATGTGGATGGCATCCTTGAGATCGAGATGCGCGACAACGGCGGCGAGATCGTCGGCGTAATGATCCATATCGTGGCCGTCCGCGACTTGTGTGGAACGGCCGTGCCCGCGCCGGTCATGGGCGACGACGCGATAGCCTTTATTTAGGAAGAACAACAACTGCGCGTCCCAGTCGTCGGCCGAGAGCGGCCAGCCGTGGCTGAAGACGATGGGCTGACCGGTTCCCCAGTCCTTGTAGAAAATTTCCACGCCGTCTTTGGTTTTGACGATGGGCATGTGACGCGTTCCTCGGCAGTCGCACTCTAGTGTACGTCTGGATATCGCCCCTCAACCTCTTTCATTTTGAGCGCGACCTGCGTCGGCGTTAGAATGCCTTTGCGGAAAAGAATGTTGGCAAAGGCGACGATCCATCGCTCGTAATAGCTGAGCTTTCCGATCATTTCCGTTCCGAGCGCCTCGACCCCGCAACGCTTCTCTTCCGTGTTGATGATCTTGTGAAAGTCGAGAACGTCGGCAAGCGCGTGGCAGCGCTTCTCCCAAGGTTCCAACTCGTGGTCGACGCGTTTGATCGAATCGGCCGGCAGACCGCCAATGTCGTTGGGGAGGCGCTTCACCAATTCGGAGCTATCGGTCATTCTGCGGCACTCCGGATTTCGAGCTTGGGTTCGACGACGCCGATCATAGTGTCGCGGGTGACGAGGCCCGCAAGTTCCTCTTCAGTGAATGTCTCCGTGCCCTTGGGCCGCTTCGGTAGCACGAGGTAACGCACGATAGCGGTGGAATCGCTGACGCGAACCTCGACGTCATCTGAAATGCTGGTGCCGAACTCGGCAAGCACCTTTCTGGGCTCCGAGACTGCACGCGCCCGATAGGGTTTGAGCTTGTACCAATCGGGTGGGAGGCCGAGCACCGGGCGCGGATAGCAGGAGCAGAGCGTGCAAACGATGAGGTTATGAACCTTGTCGGTGTTCTCGAGCACAATGAGTTCTGTGTCGTCGTAGAAGGTGATGCCGAATTCTTCTTCACAAGCCGTCCGGCCATTGGCGAGGAGGCGCTTCCGAAAGTCGGGATCGGCCCAGGCCCGGGCGACGACCTTGGCGCCGAGGGCGGGCGTACGGGAATCGAGGACCTCGATCTGCCGCCGGATCTCGTCGGCGCCAAAGAGTTTCTGCTCGATCAGCAGCTCCCGGACAGCCGTCTCCAGCATATCGTAGTAGCTCGGCTTTTCGGCTTGGCTTATCTCAGCGTGAGGATGGTCGTGCTCATCATGATCGTCGTGGTCGTGGTTCGCGTGTGGCATGATTAGACCCTCTCAAGCCAGCTCTCGAAAACCTCGATGCGCAAACCGTCTTTTGGCGACCCAGCATAATCGGGCCAAAGCTCGGTCATCGGAAACGCGATCCGGTAATAGTGCCGCCTCGAACCCGCGTTGCGGCCGTAGCCCTCTTCTTCGTTGTCGACGAAGGCCGGCTCGATCACGGCCTCAACGCCCCCGAGCTTTTTTCGAAGGTAACGCGGGACCCGATAATGTCCGATGGGAGCCCTGTCGGCGACGCGGACCCGGTCGCCAATCTTGAAGACTGGCTGCTCACCGAACGCGGTTACGATATGTAAACTCTTCTCTGAAGGTTGCGCCGCCATCGCTACTCCTTACTCGTCCGCATCATGCGTCTTGTCGCTGTCATTTCGCGGCAATGTTTCGATCAAGGAAATCATGGATCAAGGGGATCATTTCATCGGCCTTGTCCTCAAGCGCGAAATGGCCAGTGTCCAGGAGATGAAACTCGACCTTGGGCAAATCCCGTTTGTAGGGATAGGCGCCATCGGCTGGGAAGATCGTATCGTTCTTGCCCCAAACGATCAGCGCCGGTGGTTGTCGCTCGCGGAAGAATTCCTGAAACTTCGGATAGAGCGGCACATTCGTCCCATAATCAAGGAACAGATCGAGTTGGATGTCCTTGTTGCCTGGGCGATCGAGGAGCGGCTGATCGTGGCCCCAATTGTCCGGGTCGATGCGGGTGACGTCGCTGACGCCGTCCGTATATTGGAATTTCGTGGTTTCGGGTTTCACGAGAAAGCTCAGCGCCTCGCGGTGGGCATCGGAGCCGTCGGCCCAATAAGCCTTGATGGGATCCCAGAACTTTTTGAGACCTTCCTCGTAGGCGTTGCCGTTCTGGATGACGAGAGCCGTGACGCGCTCCGGATGCTTGATCGCCAGCCGGTAACCGACAGGCGCCCCGTAATCCATCAGATATAGCGCGTATTGCTTGACGCCGAGCTTATCGACCAGCCCATCCATGAGATCGGCATAGTGGGCGAACGTGTAGGCGAACTGCTTGTGGTCGGGAGCAGCGCTTTCGCCGAACCCCGGATAATCCGGCGCGATGACGTGATAGCGGTCGGCGAGCGCCGGGATGAGGTTGCGAAACATGTGTGACGACGTTGGAAAGCCATGCAGCAGCAGGACGACCGGGGCGTCGGCTGGGCCAGCTTCGCGATAGAAGATGCTGACGCCGTCGATGTCGGCCGTGCGGTAGTGCGTGACGGGTATGTCCGCCGCTTTCGCCATCCCGACCCCGATCAGAAGGGCCGACAACGTCATCCAGATTCGGATATGCCACGCGCGCACAAGCATAATGCGTCTCCTTATCGGTTTTGAACCGAGCGCGGCTTAGACGCCCTCGTAGACCAGCCGTGTGAAAAAGTCCGGGTCGATAACGAAATTGCCGTACTTGCCGTCGAACGCCGCCGTCGGCTTAGCCGCGACCGTCTCTTCCTTCGATCGGCCCCGCTTCTTGAGCGCGGCAATGTTCTCGCGAACAGCAACGAGCATGTCGCGCCATTCTTTTAGCTCGGCTCTGTTACTTACAGGCGGACCGTGACCGGGGATAATGATGGTCTTGTCAGTGGCGACCGCGAGATTGGCATCGCAAGCCGCAATCGTGCCATCGATGCTGCCGCCCGTGGAATAGTCGATGAAGGGATAGATGCCGTTCCAGAACGTGTCCGCGACGTGCAGCACATCGGCTTCGGCGAAATGCACGGAAATATCGCTGTCCGTATGTGCCGGTCCATAATACTTGAGCCCGATGGTCGAGCCGTTGAGCTTCAGCGTCCGGTCGGTCGCGAAGACGTCTTCGGGAATGCCGCCCGGAGCGAGGGCCAAAAAATTATAATCCCATTCTTCGACGCGCTGGACCTGCGACAGATATTTACGCGTGTTTTCGTGGGCGATGATTTTAGCGCCCTCGGCGTGTAGCCACTCGTTGCCGTCGGCGTGGTCGAAGTGCCAGTGCGTATTAATGAGATGTGTGACGGGATCAGCGCCGAGACTTGTGAGCGCTTTGATCATCTGCGGCTGCGATACCCTAATGCCGGCATCGATAAGAACTTTCCCGTCGGGTCCGGTCAGCACGGCGACATTGCCGCCCGAGCCTTCCAGAGCGCTGACGTTGCCGCGGAGCTTATGAACGGTGATCGGGGTGACGGCGGCGCTGTCCTTGATCAGACTAACGAGGCCGCGTGCCTCGGCGTAGGCCGCGCGCGGACTCAACCATCCTGACAATCCCGCTTGCGCCGCCCCGATGCAGCACATACAGAAACCGCGCCTCGATAATTGATGCGCTGACACAGTTCCGCTCCTCGCGCAATCCGACCGCCGCAACGTGTTCCATTTTTAGATTTGCGGATAATCAGTCACGTCAGTATGTTAGCATCGCAGTGATTATAATCAGTCGCAATTGAATTTTTGGCAATGGATTATTTTCGAAATGTTGCTTTCAAAAAACGGATAGCGCGCCTCGGCCTAACCCGCTTTAGCGGATTTGCCATCCTTTCCGGAACAGTCGGTCATTTTTGAAAAAAGGACTCATTGCTTAGCAAGTTTCGGATACGACGCATCTGTTCGAATAAAAGCCTGCAATCGAAGACCCCGCACACTTTTTGACGGAAGCGGTAACCGGACGTGGCTCAATTCAAAGCAACTCATGGCAATGTTGATGTCGTGATTAACGCAATCCCATTAGTCTGGCTTTCCCCGATGCGCCGTGGTGAATCTCAACCTGAGTAGGCTGACGAGCTGCGGAATCGCATGATCGCAAGCGCGAGGAACAATCCGCCAATCAACGCAACCGCAAGAAATCTCGGCCATACGACATCGATGCCGGCGCCCCGATAGAGAATGGCCTGCGCAAACGAAACGAAATGCGTCGAAGGCGACGCCTGCATTATTGTTCGCAGAAACGGCGGCATACTTTCGAGCGGCGTGTTCGCGCCGGACAGCATATTCAGCGGTAGGGCAACCAGAATATAAAGCAGCCCGAGTTGCGGCATGGTCCGGGCGATGGTCGCAAGAAAAATGCCAACGGCCGTGGCGAAAAACAAGTAGATCATCACACCGCACATAAAGAGCGGCACCGACCCGGCGATGGGGATGCCGAGGAGCTTCTGCACAATAAATATCAGCGATAGGCCGACCGCGCCGGTAATTACGACCGCATTCGCCCAGACTTTCGACATGGCGATTTCGAACGGCGTCAGTGGCATCGCCAAGAGATGATCCATCGTACCGTGCTCTCGCTCGCGCACGACCGCCGCCCCGGCCAGAATGATGGCGAGCATCGTCACAGAATTGATGATGCCCATGACTGACGTGAACCACGCCGTCGTCACGTTAGGATTGAACGCGATGCGCGTCGAAAGCGTGACCGCGGGTGCTGGGACATCTTCCAGACGTGCCACAAAATTATTGATCTCGGTTGAGATGATCTGCTGCGCGTAGCCCGTGCCGATACCAGCCTGCACCATAGCCGTTGCGTCGACCGCGACTTGCAGCGCCGGATTTCTGCCTCCGAGGACGTCGCGCTCGAATCGCGGAGGAATATCGATGACGAACGTGTATTTTCCGGTATTCATGAGTTGATCGACGTCGCGCTCCTGAACATATTCCGGCGTCTTGAAATACGGGGGCAGGAACGCAGCCGCGATACGGCGCGAAAGCTCCGAATGATCTTCATCGACGATTGCGATCGACGCATTGTGCAGCTCCTGCGAGTTGCTTTGCGCCTGCGCCATAATCGCGAGCGAAAAGGAATAGACCACGAAGCCCAGCAGCACCCAGTCGCGGAAGAAGCTGCGCAGTTCCTTCGTGCCGAGCCAATAAATGTTTTGAAGCGTGCGCATGGCTTCATGTCTCCTGTTTACGAAGCAGAAGAAGACTGAGGATCGTCAGCGCGGGCACGAACAGCGCTAGCATGAGAATGTGGTGGAAGAGATCGACAAAGCCGAGGCCCTTCGTGAACGCCCCGACACTGATCGGAAGAAAGTACGTCATCGGAAACAGCCGGCCCATCACGGCACCGAAACCCGTAATGGAAGAGACCGGCGTCAGCATGCCGGAGAACATCGTGGCGGGCAGCACGGTAAGAATAGCCGTTCCGAAAAGCGCGGCGATCTGCGTCCGCGTGAACGACGAAATGAGCATGCCGTATCCTGTCGTCGCAGTGACGTAGAGCAGCGCACCAAGCGAAAGTGCTAAGAAGCTTCCCCTGAGCGGCACATTGAAGACAAAGATTGCCATAAGGAACAACATGAGGAAATTCAGCATGGCGACGGCGACGTAAGGCACTTGCTTGCCGAGCAGGAATTCGACGCGCGTCACGGGCGTCACGTAAAGATTGGTGATCGAGCCGAGCTCTTTTTCTCTCACGATGGCAAGCGCCATCAGGATCGCCGGAATCAGCGCGAGTTGCATCGCGATCGTTGACGGCACCATCGCGTAGATACTGTCGAAATCCTGATTATAACGGTAACGGACCTCGATATCCGCAGGCACGGCGGCGGTCGAAATTGCGCCGTGACCGCGAATGGCAGGGTCACTGAGGAACTGTTGGTGAACGCCTTGGAGGTATCCGCGAATGGTCTCCGCGCGGAACGGCATCGCTCCATCGATCCAGACGCCGACCTCGGTCGGACGGCCGCGTCGGATATCCCGCCCGAAGCCCGGTGGAATTTCGATCGTGGCATTGACCTTTCCACTCTTGAGCCGGTCCTGCAATTCGGACGCGTCTTTCAATGGCGATTGCTCGACGAAGTAAGCCGACCCCCTGAGCTCGCCGAGATACGAACGGCTTTCGAAACTATTGTCGCGATCGAGAGCGGCGAACGACAGCGAGTTGACGTCAGTGGTGATGCCGAAGCCGATGATGAGCATCAAGAATGCCGTACCGGCGAGTGCAAAGCCCAACCGGATTGGATCGCGCAGAAGCTCGAGAGATTCCCGAATCGTGTAGGCGAACATTCGGCGTGCGGAGAAAACGCTGGATACAGCAGTGGCTTCTCCTCCATGATCGCTTTGTATCGGGGCGCGCGGACCAACATCCGCGGCCTGCGCGCCGCTCGCCGATTTCGCCGCTTCTTCCAGATATCCGATGAATGCCTCTTCCAGCGAGACCGCCCCTCGCGCGGCAACGAGGCCGCCGGGCTTGTCCAGCGCCAACACCTTTCCCGCATTCATAAGCGCCACCCGATCGCACCGCGCGGCTTCGTTCATGAAGTGGGTAGAGACGAAGATGGTGACGCCATTCTTGCGCGAGAGGTCGATCAGCAATTCCCAGAAATTGTCCCGCGCGATGGGGTCGACGCCGGACGTCGGTTCGTCGAGAATGAGAACTTCGGGCTTATGTACGACCGCGACGGCCAGGGATAGCCGTTGACGAATTCCGAGTGGCAAGCCTTCCGCGAGCTGATCCGCGTAGCGCAAAAGGTCGAAGCGCTGGAGCAGATACTTTATGCGCTCGTCCATTTCGTCGGGCGGCAAATGAAAGAGGCGGGCGTGAAGCTCAAGGTTCTGCTGCACAGTGAGTTCGGTATAGAGAGAGAATGCCTGCGACATGTATCCGACCCGCATCCGGGAGTTTATGTCGCTTGCATCGATGGCCCGGCCGAGCAGCGTGGCATTGCCATCGGTCGATGGCAGCAACCCCGTCAGCATTTTCATCGTCGTGCTTTTTCCGCAGCCGTTCGAGCCGAGAAATCCGAAAATCTCACCGCGCTCGATGTCGAAGCTCACATGGTCGACCGCGGTGAAATCTCCGAAACGCCGGGTCAGATTGCGGGCGGAAATGACCGGTTTATCGCCAGTATCGACTCGCGGCGGAATTTCGAGCGCATGATGGCCGGCCTTCTGAGAGTCCGGCAGAAGCGCGATGAAGGCCTCCTCGATCGTCTTGGATGAGGTTTTTTCCTTGAGGTCATCAGGCGATCCGGCAGCTAGAATCTTTCCCGCATTCATCGCGACCAACCAATCGAACTGCTCGGCTTCCTCCATGTAGGCGGTCGCGACCACCACACTCATGCCGATCCGCCGTTCGCGCATGCGTGCGATCAGTTCCCAGAACTGCCGCCGCGATAGGGGATCGACGCCCGTCGTCGGCTCATCAAGGATCAGGAGATCGGGATCATGAATGAGCGAGCAGCAAAGCCCGAGCTTCTGCCGCATGCCGCCTGAAAGGTTCTTCGCTTGCCGGCCCGCGAATGGCGTAAGGCCGGTGCTTTGCAGGAGATCCGCGATGCGAGCCTCACGCTCTCCGCGCCCCTGCCCGAAGAGTCGCGCGAAGAACTCGATATTCTCGCGCACGCTGAGATCGGGATAGAGGTTCTTGCCCAAACCTTGCGGCATGTATGCGACCCGCGGGCAGATCGTTTCGCGGTCACGGGCCTTCGCCATGTCCACGCCAAGCACGGTGACCGAACCCGTTTGAATATGCCGCGCGCCGGCAATGAGCGAAAGAAGAGACGATTTTCCAACACCATCGGGGCCGATCAGACCGACGACGCAAGCTTTCGGGAAGCTCAAGCTGACGTCATCGAGAGCCAAGACGCTCCCATATTTCTGCGTCACGTTTTTAAGGCGGGCGGCGCAGTCGGCGCGGGCATCTCTCACGGCTTGACCTGCAGGCGTGCGGGCCACTCGACCTTGGGATCGGTGCGCACATAAGCCATTCCCGGCAATCCGCTACGAATAGAATCCCCATGTGCCTTGGATCGATCGGGATCGATGCGGACACGAATCCGGAACATCAGCTTGTCGCGCTCCGTCTGCGTCTCGACCATCTTAGGCGTGAACTGCGCCTGATCAGCGATGAAGGTAACTTTCGCCGGAATGGGGTTATCGGGATAGGCGTCGAGAACGAGCCGCGCGTCATCACCGATTTTCACTCGTCCGGCCTGAAGCGTCGGCAAGTAGACGTCCATATAGACGTAACCGATGTCGAGCATGGTGAAGACCCTGCCGCCAGCAGGAAGCACCTCGCCGGTATTTGCGATCCGATAAGCTATGCGGCCATCGCGAGGTGCGACGAGCGTGTTGTCTGCAATGTTCACGCGATAGAGTTCGGAATCGTGTTTGGCCGCGTCGAGTGCGTGCTCGGCTTCCGTTATTCGTTCTTGCGCCGCCAATTCGCCAGCTTTCGCTCCCTCAAGCGCTTGCTGGCGTTGGTCATAAACTTCTTTCGTCACCCATCCATCTATGAGCAGCGATTTCGCCCGGTCGATCTGTTGCTGGGCGAGAACAACCTGCGAATGCGCTTGATCGGCGTTAGCGCGCGCTTCGGCAATCGCTCTTTTTGCAGACTCAGCTTGCGATTCGGACTTCTTCAAGGAAGCGTCGAGATCGCGCGTATCCATAACCGCAACGACCTGGCCGCCCGTCACTCTGTCGCCTTCGTCGACGCGCAACTCAAGAATGCGTCCCGCGAACTTCGTCGCGATGTCTATCGGATCGGCTTCTATCCGGCCGTTGCCCGCTGCAATGCCGATCGGAAGTGCGGGAGCTTGATGCAGCCACCAATAGAGCCCTCCACCCGCGCCGCCCGCGATGATCAAAAGCGCGAGCCCGACTCGTCTCCAGCTGATTGATTTCCTTACCGCACTGTCTGGCAAAGCCGCCGGCAGCTGGTCGCCGTCCGACGTGGCGATCGGCTGCGATGGCGCTACTACGACGTCCTTCGACGGCAGGACGACCTGGCCGTCAACATCGCTGCTCTGCTTCATCTGCTTTGGCCCTTCGGGAATGGAGAACTCTCGCGGCCACCCTAGCGCCCGGCATGCATGCAGCTTTGCCTGGGCTGCGGCCGGTCGCTGTTTAACCCTTATGAGAGGGCAACATCGTTCAGTCCGCGCACTAGGGCTTTGATGTGGCGCAACATTCCAACGTTGTTCCGATGCCACTTTACCTGACACCGGATATCGCCGTTTTCGCCCACGCGGGCCCCAGGAGAATACTTCCGTGCGCCAGTTGAAGTTGAGCAGGGCATTTACTCTGATCGAGCCAGGCCCTGTGGTTCTTGTCACGACGCACGACGTGGGCAAGAGCAACATCATGACCATTTCGTGGACCATGGTGCTAGACTTTACCCCAGTGTTCGCCATTACCACGGGGGATTGGAACTACTCCTTCACCGCCTTGCGAAAGACCGGTGAGTGCGTGATCGCCATTCCCGCTGTCGACCTGCTTGATCGAGTCGTTGGGATTGGAACGTGCTCCGGTGCCGACACCGACAAGTTCGCGAAGTTCGGCCTGACGGCTGTCGCCGGCAAGATCGTCAAGGCGCCCTTGATCGCGGAGTGCGTGGCCAACATCGAGTGCAAGGTCGTCGACGTCGTCTCCAATCACAGCATTGTCGTGCTTGAAGCTGTTGCGGCCCACATTGACGCCACGCGAAAAGAGAAGCGCACTATTCACGCCGTCGGCGACGGCACGTTCGTCGTCGATGGGCGTAAATTCGACCGCAAGAAGATGATGGCCTCGAAACTGCCGCCGGGCCTCTAGGCGCAGGCGAACCGCTGGCGCGAGGGCACGTATTCGAGCTTCCTCAACCCAAAGATCCGCAGTCCCGGCGTCCCGGCATCATCGTCGGTTTGCCGCCCGGACCAGGCTCTTCTCCGGCGAGCATGATCCACCAGAGCGCGGGGAAATCGTTTCCTCAGTCTACGAGGCCGGGCGGTGCTTCTTCTTATGAGAGAATTTTGATACGGGCTTATTTGCGCCGTTTGATTTCGACGAACCGGGATGCGGCCCAGCGCCCTTGGAATGCGGTCTCGTTGCGTCACCCTTGCGATGGGAATGGGCGCCGGCTTTCTCTTTGTTTCGATCTCGCCATGGCATCTTTGCGCGTGGATCCGTTTGAGGATTGAGCGAGGTTGTGCCTTTGCCCTCGTTGTCTTTCCGCTGCCGGGCAGCGTCGTATTTTCGCGCCGGCGGCGCGTGGGTCGGATTGTCCCCTGCCCCAGCATCGTCCCCCATGGTGGCGCCGATGCGCGAGATCCGCCCCTCGTTGGGCTTCATGGAGCGCGCGGCATCCGCGTACTTGTCTGCGAATTCGGCGGCGATTTGGAAGCGCGTGTCGCGGTCGAAGATCTTGATCGAACCGACCTCGGCCTTCGTCACATCGCCGGCGCGGCAGAGAAGCGGCAGCAGCCAGCGGGGATCGGCGTTGCGCTCGCGGCCGATATCGACCCGGAACCACACCATCTCGCGGCCATGATCCCGAACGGGGCGCGTGGAGCGGCTTTCGCTCGGACGCGTGCTCGCGCGCTCGTCCCGGTCTTGCGACACATGACTGCGTACATGCCTATGCTCGACCCGCTCCCGTGGCACTCGCGCACGGTCATCGCGTCGCGGCGGCGGGCCGGTGTCCTCTGTCAGATCTTCGGGCGCTGGAAGCTGGGCACGGTGGATACGGATGAGGGCGAGAGAAATCTCTTCCGCCGTGCGACTGGCCTGGAGGGATTGCGCAAGCTTCTTATCTTCCTCGGTCGCGGGATCGGTGAAGATCGAACTGGCTAGAAAGCGCTCTTGATCGCGTGCCCGAATCTCCTCGGCGGTCGGTGCCGGTCCCCATGTGACCTTGAGCTTGGCACCGGCGAGCAGAGCATCGGCTTTGCGCCGGCGATTGAAGGGAACAATCAACACACACAGGCCCTTGTTGCCGGCCCGGCCGGTGCGACCCGAACGGTGAAGGAGCGTCTCGGCATCGTTGGGCAGATCGGCGTGAATGACGAGCGCGAGAGCCGGCAAGTCGAGCCCGCGCGCCGCCACATCGGTCGCGACGAGAACACGGGCGCGGCCATCACGCAGCGCTTGCAGCGCATGCGTGCGCTCCTGCTGTGTCAGCTCTCCCGAAAGGGCCACGGCGGAGAAGCCTCGTTCCAACAAGCGGGCGTGCGTCCGCTTCACGGCTTCGCGCGTCGAGCAGAACACAAGTGCGGCGCCGGCCTCATGAAACCGCAGTACGTTGACGATCGCGTTTTCAGTGTCACCGGGCACGACGCGAATGGCGCGATAGTCGATGTCAGCGTGCTGCTCGTTGCGCTTTGCCGTCTCGATGCGCACGGCGTCGCGTTGGTAGCGCCGCGCCAGCGCTTCGATCTCGCGCGGCATGGTGGCCGAGAACAGGAGTGTCTGGCGAGTTTCAGGGGTTGCGTCGAGAATGAATTCCAGATCCTCGCGGAACCCGAGATCGAGCATCTCGTCGGCCTCGTCGAGCACAACGGCTGCGAGCTTCGTCAGGTTAAGCCGCCGCCGCTCCAAATGGTCACGCAGGCGTCCGGGCGTGCCGACCACGATATGGGCGCCGGAGCTGAGTTCGCGTGCTTCCGCACGCGCGTCCATGCCGCCGACGCAAGCTACGATACGTGCCCCCGTGTCGGCATAGAGCCAGTCGAGTTCGCGCTGGACCTGCATGGCAAGTTCACGCGTGGGCGCGATGATCAGGGCCAACGGTTCCGCAGCTTGCGGTAGACGGTCCGCTTCTCCGAGCAACGTCGGGGCGATGGCAAGTCCGAAGGCCACCGTTTTCCCGGAGCCCGTCTGGGCCGAGACCAGCAAATCGCGCCCCACCGTCTCAGGCTCGAGAACGGCGAGTTGCACGGCTGTCGGGACCGAGTAGCCGCGCGCCACGAGGGCGCGTCCGAGCGCGGAATGAGCCGACGGGAAGGTCATGATAGGAAAGACTTTTCGAATGGAGGAAGCCCGCCGGGCTCTATTCGAGTGGCAGGCGCACGTCGCCAGGATTATCGTGATTTTGCACACCTAGCCGGTATTCGGCGTCGCCGCTAGCAGCCATGTTGGCGCGCTTCGCATGTTGGTTAGTTTGCGCCAAACTTTGGATATATAATTTTTCGGCTGGAAGGTCCCGATAGCGGCCTCTTGACGGCGTGACTGCACTCGCCTGGGCCAATCACAGCCTATGACCGCTTTCAATGATGTGCGGACCTTTTTCGGGCGAACCTCCGCAAAAAAAGCCGCTGATGCGATCTGGCTAGGCCGAGGCCCCCGCCCTGCTCATCGGTGCCGGTGGCAATTGACGACCAGAAGCCGATGCTTCGGAAGCCGCGAGGATTTCTAGCGCGCGGAACCAAGGTGAAACATGCCGCCGATTGCTGGAAAAATGAGGTTCAAATACAGCGAGCGCGCGACCGAATTGATATGAGCGAGGTTCGACTCTACGTCCCTTGAGAGTTTGTCGATGGCGTCCTTTTGATAAGCAGGATCGCTCGAATTTTCATATTCAGGAATTCTTGCCCAATTTGGAACGGTGTCGCGTGTTGCTTCGACATGGCCTTGCAGACCATAGGCGCGGTCACCGTAGCGAAAGGCTTGCACGCGGCAGGCCGCGGAACTCGCGAGAAGATCGCTACCTTCCGACAGCGCAGTCACTTCCGCGCCATGCCATTGCAATACCTTGTACGGGTCCGGGAGCGTCCCAAAGACTCGATCGCGCCTGCCTAATTCTGTTTTTGAATTTGCGAAGACGCCGATTTCCGGCGTCTTGGCCGGAGCGACTTTGCCGCCAACTGCTTCCGCGAGCAATTGATGGCCGAGGCAAATACCCAGAAACGGCCGGCGCATTTCGACGACGAATTTCCGAATGGCGGCCTTCTCGCGTTTCAGCCAGGGATACTCATTTTCCTGCCAGACATCCTGAGGCCCCCCCATCACCAGCATGAAATCGAACGCTTCAAGATTGGGTATTTCCTGCTCACGATCGAATTCGACGGTGTGTGTTGCGAACCCATCATCTCGGAAGAGATCGCGAAACGAGCCGGGGTTCTCAGCGGCGGCATGTTGAAACACGAGGATGCTCACGTGCTGCTCTTCCTCACTTGCGCGTCAGGTGGCGAACGGCGTTGGATCGAGAAAACGCAGCAAGACATTTTCTGTGATTTGCGAGACGTTGTTTCGATAGTTGTTGTGCGAAAGGCTACCTGCCCAGGCAATGGACCCGACGGAAAAAACCGCGCCGTCATTGGGCATCGTGAAGAAAACGATATCGGCGCGCGCTAACACGTTCTCTTCCGCTCCAAGACCCGGGGCCGTTTCTAAAAATTCCTCGGGCACGATAAGATATGTGTTCGTATGGTTTTCCGAGCGGGCCAAAATATAGGCGTTGGATGGTGTGCCGACATCTGCTCCCGACCGATCGACTTCAAGCCCAGCGGCACCGCCTCCGATCAAGCCGAAATCGCCGATCTTTTCATCTCCGACGCCCTCGAAGACGAATCGAACCTCAGGCTTGTAACTGTCTGGGAGCCGCTTGTAGTAACTAGAAATATCGAAACCCTGCGCGGCGAAGCCGACGCCGACGAGGCCATGTGGTGGACGTCCCAAGCGCGACCAGAGCCCGCCTTGGCGGCGATCGAAGCTCTGATAGTACTCGCCAGGCGCCGCCGGCCATGCACGAACCCCGCTTTCCGTGCGGCGCAGCTCGACGATGCCGGGGTAGTCGGGATGATAGGCTACGCGCCAATACCATCCATCGCCGCCGAGATACATGATGCGGCCGCCGCGTTGACGAAAGGCGTCGAACGCATCCCACATTTCCGTCGACCAGTATTCCGGATGCGTGCCGGAGATCAGAACTTTGTATGGCGCGAGAAGTTGATAGCCTCGGTCGTGCAGTTCATCGTCCGTCAGCACATCATAATTGAAGTTCTTGGCTTCGAGCCAATCGGTGATGTGCGTATCGGCGGGAAACTGCCAGAGCTTGGATCCTCCGAATCCACCGAGCGTGCCTTGCCGCTTGGGCCGCATATTGACGAGAGGGCGCAGGCGCGAAGAGTAGCAGATGCCGCTACCATCCGAATGCGCGTCGTAGAGCGAGCCACCGTATTCGACGTGGTCGTTGAGGAAGATCTCGTGCGGATTGATGACGTTCAAGATATCGTTCAGCAGTTCCGCGCCGCCGCCATCCATGCCGAGGCGGTCGTTCCCGTAGGCCATGTAGCTCGCGGTCGGCAGCAGGAGCGCGATCTCGCTTTCCTTGTCCGGCTCGGGACCGATGGTGAACCAGATATGCTCCTCGTCGTCATCCGAGCGCAGACGGGCAGCGTAGATCCCGCTCTTGAGGGCTGCGGGTATCGTCAAGGAAAAGTCTGCGTCCCACCCGGCATCGTAGACGTCATCGTCGTGGAAATGGATGGCACCCCATTGGCTGGGGTCCTCGTTATAATTCATGATTTCGCCGGACCAATTCCGTCCTGTCATGGCACGCGCGGGAAAGTTGACGACGTTACCATGGAGCCGATTGACGGAGATGTCGTAGGCAGTCTGCGAGTCCATCTTGCGAGAGAAATCCCACTGGCCCACGATATCGAGGATCAGCCGTTGGGGAATCTGATCGATAAGAGCTTCGCAATCGAACATGCCCAACGCTCGAGAGGTGAGCCGAGGGCCGTCGATCTTGCCGTTGTAATAGAAATCAAGGCCTGAATGCGTGGGCGCCGCCATCGCTGCGAAGACGAGAGCGGACTTGTTCTTCGCCATTCGGACGACACTCGTCTTCTCGATCGTTCCGCCATCGGCGATTTCGGGAACCGGAATGAGCGGAAGCTGATAGACGAGAATCGTACCGGTTGTTGCGTCATACGCCGCACCGACGCGGTACCAGCGCTTAAGCTGGAGCACCCGCTGCACCGACACGCGCTCTATTGCGCCTTTGCCGTCGCCGATTTCGAGGGCGATCGAGCCTTGCTCGTCAATGATGAGGGCGAAACCCGAATTGTCTTTCGCCGACCATTTCGAAATCAGCCCCTGCTTGCCTTTTTGCGGCGTCGTCGGCCAGATGAACGCCTGCACGGTAAAGCTTTCCAGCCTGCTCAGAGGCCTTGCGTCAGGTACCGTTACGTACGACCCGGCATGAATGTGCTGCTTACGCCCCTGATATTCGCCGTTAATTTCCGAGGCAATCTCTTCCTCTTTGTAGCCCGGACCTTTGGGGTTATCGTCGGCGCAGATGATGCGCACGAGATGGGCACGGTAGGTGATTGGGGTTTCGCAGCTCACCATGAATTTCACGGTATCGCAAGGGTGCGCGTAAATTCGATCCGGGTAGCCGGTGATCGTCAGCATTCCGTTAGGCCCCCGCTTCCGCAGGGATTGCCAGTTCCCGGCCTGTTACGTCTCTCCAGCGGCGGCGAAAAACGTCGCGCTCGGCCTCCTCAAGGCACGCGTAAAAGGCATCGAGTCGTGTCAGAGGCTTTCCGCGCTCACCGCTGAGCCGCGCAAGCTGCCATTGTTCGTGAGGCTTGACCGTCACCAGCACATACTTGTCCTTCAGAGGCTCACCCCGGAACACATGCAAGACCCTCTGAAGGCCGGGACTATGATGTCCGACCGGCTTTTTCATAAATTCGGCTGCGAAGGGAAGATCTCGAATTGGATCTACGCGATAGATCGATGGCGGGGGCATTGGCGATCTTCCGTTTCGGCGGTGAAGGTCACGGCGACCAATTCGAATGATTGCCAGCCGTCCCCAACTTAGCGCCTGCGCAACACCCTAACTTGACCGCTGTGCTTCTGTTTTTGATACCCTGTTGGGTTGTGGCAACGATCGCTCCGAAGTTTCGCGCTCTCGCCGAAGCCTTTCAGCCGGGTCGCCGCCTCCAGCTACGCGACGCGGGAGGCCATCGACCTTTGAAGTTGCCTTTCGATTTCTCCCTCAGCTTCCGAAGCTACTTTCTCAATTCGGTCCTTCACGCTCTGGCTGATGAGCACTCCGTTCTCAAAATCACTTTCCACCGCATAAACGGTATTCGGGAGAGTTTGGGCGCGAAAGAATGAGAAGAGCGGACGGAACTGATGCTCAAGAACGAGGGCATAGTGCAAACTTCCGCCGGTCGCGGTAAGTAACACTGGCTTGCCGATAAGAGCGTGCGGATCGATTAAATCGAAGAAGTGCTTAAACAGTCCAGTGTACGCGGCCTTATAGATTGGAGATCCGACGATCAAAAGATCCGCGGACGCGACAGCGGAGAAAAGTGATGTCAATTTTGGATCGGCATCGCTTGTCGTGGTCAATTGAGCGATTTGACTTCCAACCTCCGCTAAGTCGATTTTTATTGTTTCGATACGCCTGAGCTTCCGAAGCGCATCCGCGACAGCGTCCGTCAAGGTGCGCGTCTTCGATGGAGTTTTCCAACTTCCACTGACAACAACCACTTTGGCCACAGTCACAGTGCTAGTGAAGTCCGAATTGCCGGGAAGGATCATGCTCTCGCTCTGAAGGTCGTTGTGGAAAGGGATAGAAAAGCGCCGCTCGCGAGCCTTTTCGAGCCGTAACGGACTGCGCAGGAGCGACGCGCAAATAATTCCAGCCGTGGTTCAAGCGCATATACTTTTTTGTTCTATGCTAATCATCGAATTTGTGGTCTTCAGCGATATCGTTCCGATGCCGACACCCCCTTCTGAGCCATGCTGACAAAAAAAGGAAAATACGGGCTGAAAGGTGCGACGACTGCGTCGATGAAGATGTCTGCGCTGTTCGGTTGACTATGCTCAACGTTCGCAATGCGATCTCGGACGTTCTAGATAGCCAAACTCTCGCAGACCTCCGGGATCTACCGCGCCAGCGGAAGCTGCGACGTGTTGCTCGCCGCTAAGGCTTGCCTGCTTCTATCCCCTCGACAAGGCGTTCGATCCCGACGACCGCCGGATCATCATTTGCGATATTCGGCAGGTCTTCAGTGAAGTTGATCTGGAAACCTACGGCACCGCAGAATGAGCGAACGGCTTCCGCGAAATAATCGAGATCCGGAGATTGTTAGATTACATAACGGAACTTCTCGGTTAGCATTTAGGCCAGCTGAGGAGGAACGGGATGCTGCGGCGTGTCCACTTTTCAAAAGGGCTTTGAATGAACACGGGCGCACCTGAGAAATCCCAAGCCGATGCGGCAAGCGCCGATGGGCTTCATCTCACAGCGTGGGAGCGCGAAGCCTTAAAAGAGCTTGTCCAGTATCCTTTGACGGAAGCCATCTTTCAGCGCCGCTCTCGCCGTTTCTTTCGCGGCGCTGAAATTCCTGACGGGACGCTCAAATTCAAATCTCGCTTCAAACCGGAACCTCTATCGGAATTGGAGCGGCTTCTACTCGTCACGACAGTCGCCGGGAAAACAGGGTGGCATGAAAGTGTCACGCGGCATGATCGCTATGCTCCGCATCTCTCGAATTATCCAGGCGCGGCGGGCGGGCGGACATTTCCTTCGGCTGCGGGCTTTCATACGGCCGAAGTCTTCTTCACGGACGACAGCGGCACATATATTTTCGAGACGCGAGATACACCTGTTCCTGTTGAACGGGACGACAACGGCGGTGTCGAGCTAGAGCGACTTCTGGCGGCGCATAAATCGCAAATCCATAAGCTCTCGGACAAGCGCATCCATATCCCGAATCGCGAGCCGTACATGGAGGGGCACAACACTTGGGTCGGAAACGCACCCGGTTCTCTGCTGATTTTTCCGACCGGAGATTTGGCTCAACACGTTCTTCTCAACATTGCGTTCTACGCGCAGAACGGCTTCACAATTTACGACGACATCAACAAGCGTAAAATTCCCGGGATCGAGGAATTCAAAGACATCGTCGACGTCGAAAATCCCTATCCGCTGTCCTTCCTCGATCAGTATTCGTTAGCGGAACTATCCGCGGAACTCGCAATCGGACCATTCGCGGGCCAATTGCTCTTGCAAGCGCTTGGGCTTGGCGGATGGATCTACGACGGCATCGACCGTCTTACGATTCTTGGCGCCAGCGGCGATCCGGACGTTCCCGGGCTCGGCTTCCGCTACGATTCCGATCCGAGATGGCCGCAGCCCAATCCGACTGGTCTCGAAGGTGTGTTCACCGCATTCACACCGCCGCATTACAAAGATATGTACGAGGCGGTGGAGGCGCTCGTTCAGCGCAAATTCGGGGCCGGCGGCCCATTCAATCCGGAAACACCGGGCCCGTGGAAAGATAGCCCGGCAGTACGAGCAAGTGCGCAACTTCACGACGAACGCTTCAAGCGGCTCATCGCACTGCAAGCGCAATATATGTACGGTACGTTTGGAAAATTTCCGGCGACGATCCCGTCGATATACATTCTGATGTACCTGCAGGCTCACCACATCGACACCGAGTACTATGATGCGCTTTTCAAGCCAGGCGCTTACCTGCCTACGCATGTGCACCACCATGCACGGTGGCACGGCGGCGATCCTCAATCATAAGGCTACTCGACCAAGGTTTTGCCCGGTCCGATCGGCTCAGTCTTGGACTTGATGTCGATGGGACGGGGGCTCTCATAGATCGTCGAGGCGATGCAGCACACGACATGTTTGCGGCTGGGCCGTTGACGCGCGGAGCCTTCTGGGAAATTACTGGCATTCCCGACATTCGCGCGCAGTGTACGCAACTTGCGGAGAGATTGACGCAACCCTTCCTTACGCCCCAAGCACCTGCAAATATTCATGCGGCATCGAAACGCTCCGACATTACCCGTTAGTCGGAGTTTCGATCGCTGTCGGCAGATTTTATGGCATCCTCGGTAATCTCAGGATTGCAATGCTCGATAAAGCGATACGCGTACCGGCGCAGCAGTCGTCCTCGACGCACCGCAATGCTTGAGGTGCTCGGTCGAAAAATTCGCGGAGCATCGAGCTTCACAAGCTTCCTATCGTAATCGCGGTCGTACGCCATCGACGCAATGATACCAACACCCATCCCCAATTCCGCGTAGGCTTTGATCACGTCGGCGTCTAGAGCCGTAATTGAAATGTCTGGTGTCAAACCCGCCGCTTCAAAAGCTTCATCGATGCGCCTGCGCCCCGTCAGCCCATCGTCATACGTAATAATGGGCCATTCCGCGATGGCGGACAGAGTAAGAGATTTCTCTTTGGTCAGCGGATGCCCGCGCGGGACGACAATCGAATGATGCCACGTGTGATAGGGAAACGTGATAATTCCGGGATGATCGTCAAGCGTATCCGTAGCGATCGCGATATCCGCGTCGCTTTCGAGCAGAATAGTCGGAAGGTCCTTGGGGCTCGACTGTTGAAGATTGAGCCGTACGCCGGGAAACGCCGCTTTGAACCTCGCGATAACGGGCGGCAGCGTATATCGCGCTTGCGTGTGCGTTGTTGCGACTCTCAGCAGCCCCTCATCGCCCTGGGAGAAATCCGCCACGACACGTGCGAGATTTTCCGCATCGACGAGCATGCGTTCCACCAGTTTTACGACTTCCTTTCCCGGCTCCGTGAGACCGAGCAACCGCTTTCCATGACGTACAAAAATTTCGACACCGAGTTTCTCCTCGAGATCGCGGATATGTTTGCTGACGCCCGATTGCGACGTGAACAAAACATTGGCTGCTTCGGTTAGATTGAACCGGTGCCGCCCGGTTTCGCGAATGATCCTGAGCTGCTGAAAATTCATTAGGGAAATGGCCTCTGGCTTCGCGGCTGACGAGGTCAGACATCCGGCATGTTCACAGAATATCCGCCTTTGCAGAGTCGGTAATGAACAAATTCTTCTTTGCTTATGAAGACTGATGCTTAGGCCGTGCTCCGCTATCTAAGCTTGTAAATTTTTATTCGTTTGCTTGCAGCAGCGGTTTTGGAACATTGCAGCGCAGAAGAATTTTGAAATCAGGACATCTCCCTATGATCACTCGACGTGTTGCTACCGGACTTGGCGTGGCCACGGTTCTTTTTTCGATGGCTCCCGCAGCATCCGCCGCCGAAACGACCATTCTCAATGCGTCCTATGACGTCTCACGCGAGCTTTATAAGGATGTCGACCCTGCGTTCACGGCGGACTGGAAGAAAAAGACAGGCGAGGATGTAACGGTAAAGCAATCGCATGGCGGATCGACCAAGCAAGCGCAAGCCGTGGCCGAGGGTCTCGAGGCCGACGTCGTCACGCTCAACCAGCCTACAGACCTGGACTTCCTCGCGAAGAAGGGCGTGATCAGCGCCGACTGGCGCAAGCAATTTCCACACGCAGCCGCGCCCTACACGACCACCAGCATCTTTCTTGTAAGAAAGGGCAATCCCAAAGGGATTAAAGACTGGGATGACCTGGCCAAGTCGGGCGTTTCAGTCGTCGTTCCGAACCCTAAGACATCGGGAAATGGGCGCTATACCTACCTGGCTGCGTGGGGTTACGCGAAAGAGAAGTTCGGATCGGATGATAAGGCTCGCGAGTTTGTAGCGAAGCTTTTCGCCAACGTTCCGGTTTTTGATGGTGGCGGTCGCGGCGCGACCACGACCTTCACACAGCGCGGTATTGGCGATGTCCTCGTGTCGTTCGAGAACGAAGCAGCCCTCATCAAAGCGGAAGTGGACGGAAGCAATTTCGATATCGTCTACCCGTCGCTGAGCATTGAAGCAGCGCCGCCGGTCGCGGTTGTTCAGCAGGTAGCCGAGAAGCGAAAAACCGAAAAGCTCGCCAAGGCTTACCTCGATTTTCTTTATTCCGACGACGCACAGAAGATCATCGCAAAGCATCATTTCCGCCCGCAGAACGCGGAAATTCTCAAAGAGGCGCACCTGCCGGAAATCCGGACCTTTAACGTCGAAGACAAGATCGGTCCCTGGGCGGAGGTGCAGAAGATCCATTTCTCTGATGGGGGCATCTACGACCAGATCACGACGAAGCAGAACTGAAATTTGCAGACCGACACTGCGGCAGCGGATGTGAATGTGCCCAACGATCTAACCGTCAACATCGAGAACGAGATTAGCTTCGGCGACCGTGGCACCTCGCAATGGGATATCGAGACAATCGTCTCGGAATTGCGGAATGCGCGGCGTCGAAGTCCTCGCGTGACGACTGCCGGCAATCGCCGTGCCCCGATACCATCTCCGGAATTGCTTCAGCAGGTAGTGACTAGGCTTTATGCATCGCTGTTTCCGCGCCACGCCGGTGCTGTCGATCACAGCGAGGAAGGGCTCGCGTTTTTCGTCGGCAGCACGTTGAACGAAGCTCTGCTCCTTTTAGTCGAGCAAATCAGGCGCGAGCATGGTTTCGTGGATCCTTCGCGAAGGGAAGACGATAGCAAACCTCGACCAGCTGAAGCGATCGTTGCAGATTTTGCTCGGAGGCTCCCTAGCATCTACACACTTTTAGAGGCCGATATTCGGGCAGCATATGATGGCGATCCATCGGCTCGCAGCACGGAGGAGGTGCTCCTCAGTTTTCCCGGGGTGAAAGCGATTATCTACCACCGCATTGCGCACGCGTTGCATGCCTTGGGCGCCCCCATCGTCGCCCGCATTATCGCAGAACTCGCGCATTCTCAGACCGGTATCGACATTCATCCCGGCGCGGAAATCGGCGGAAGTTTCTTCGTTGATCACGGCACCGGTGTCGTTATGGGCGAGACAGTGATCATCGGTGAGCGCGTACGAATCTATCAGGCAGTGACATTGGGAGCGAAGCGGTTCTCCGTCGATGAGCAGGGCGCGCTCGTCAAAGGCGAACCCCGCCATCCGGTCGTTGAAGACGACGTCGTGATTTACGCGGGCGCGACCATCCTGGGGCGGATCACCATCGGACGCGGCTCATCGATCGGTGGGAACGTATGGCTGACGCGGAGCGTGCCGCCTTGGAGCACGATCGTGCAAGCGCAGGCGCGCAGCGAAACCTTCGACAACGGCGCCGGTATATAATTCTAATATAACGTCGTTGACGCGTTTATTACTTCTGTGAATAAGCATATATGAAGAATTTAATTCTCCATTTTAGCAGACGATAGGTAGGCTATGGCAGACGCAGTTCAAACAGCCTTGGGTGATATCGCCGCCCGGCAATTGGCCAACGCGACGAAAACGGTCCCGCAAATGTCGAGCATCACGCCGCGATGGCTGGTGCATTTTCTCAGCTGGGTTCCGGTCGAGGCGGGCATTTACCGTGTGAACAAAGTCAAGGATGCCGACAGCGTTGAAGTTGCATGCTCGTTGCGCGACGAGCGCGTTCTGCCGCAGACCTTTGTCGATTACGTCGACAATCCACGCGAGTATTTGCTGAGCGCTGTACAGACCGTTCTCGACATCCACACGCGCGTTTCCGATCTCTACAGCGTTCCGCATAATCAAATCAAAGAGCAGCTGCGATTGATTATCGAAACGGTGAAGGAACGTCAGGAAAGCGAACTTCTCAATAATAAAGAGTACGGCATCATTCCGAGCGCTGCGGCCTCGCAGAAAATGAAGACACGTAGCGGCGCGCCGACGCCGGACGATCTCGACGAGCTCATTACGAGGGTCTGGAAGGAGCCGGCGTTCTTTCTTGCCCACCCACAGGCGATCGCCGCTTTCGGTCGCGAATGCACGCGTCGCGGCGTTCCGCCGCCGACGGTCACGTTGTTCGGCTCGCCCTTCCTCACGTGGCGGGGAATTCCGCTGGTCCCATCGGATAAGATCGAGGTGAAGGCGGGCAAGACGAACATTCTTTTGATCCGGACGGGCGAAGCCAAGCAGGGCGTCGTCGGACTGTTCCAACCGGGCCTTCCCGGCGAGCTGTCGAAAGGCCTTTCCGTTCGCTTCATGGGCATCAACGATCAGGCGATCGCATCGTATCTCGTGTCGCTCTATTGCTCGCTCGCAATCCTCACGGACGACGCCGTAGGTGTTCTCGAGAACGTGGATGTGACGAAGTATCATGCCTATAGCTGATCTCGGACGTAGCGCGAGCCTCGACGGGCTCGCTGCTGCCGCGCTCGGTCAAGGCGATGGTGCTCGGCCGCCCGCAGGGTTGCCCGACGTCGCGACGTTGACCAAGCTCGCGAATGAGTTGTTCGCCGCGCTGCCGGGACAATCGGTTCCCTATCCGGCGGGGCCGTCGAATAGTGGCTTCGGCGCGTCGCCGACGGACGTCGGCGGCAGCGCAACTCCGCATATCGCGGCAGCTGCGGTTTCGCCCGCACCCGTTCCCGGCGCGACGTCGATCGCCGGTTCTTCGCCATCGAACGTCCCGTCGTTGGACCAGGGGGTACTCGTGGGGTTGATCGGAGGAGGCGGGCAGGTCGCACCGTCGTCGCTACCCATCGACTCTGGCACCCAGGGCATTGCAGCGCCTGCGGCATCTGCCGAGTCGATGCCGACGCGAGATGTTTCTGTGGTCGATCTCGCGAGCGTTAATGCCCTACTCGGAACACCGACGGGCTCTCTTCCTGCGAGCGTCGACGCTGGTCCGTCTCTTTCCGGCCATGGGGCGTCGAAAGGCATTCCTGCGCGCCCGGAAACCACGAGTTCCGCGAACGCGATTCCCGGTGTTGATCGATCATCGCCTCCGCAACCGCCAGCCGCGACGCCGCCGCCGCAAATCCTCAATGACCACACGGGCATTGAAGCGCCGCGCTCGGCCGGAACCGATTACAATCTCGATCTTATCGGGATTCCCTTTGAGGCGGAGCTAAGGTCGTTGCTCGCGCCGCTTGCAGCCGATCCGGTGAGTGCATTCTTAGGCGAGACGGGATCGTCATTCTATTTTCTCAACTCGACGCCAGTTCCTACGGGCAAAGACGTGAACCTAGACGGCGCCACCGCACCGACATCCGCACCTGCGGGCGGGCGCGGCCTCGACGTCGATGCTGTCCGACGCGACTTCCCGATCCTCAACGAGACCGTCAACGGGCGTCCGCTGATATGGTTCGACAATGCCGCAACGACACAAAAACCTCGGTCAGTCATCGAGCGGCTTAAATATTTCTACGAGCATGAAAACTCCAATATTCACCGCGCAGCCCACGAGTTGGCAGCGCGAGCAACCGACGCCTATGAAGGGGCGCGCAATAAAGTTGCGCGGTTCCTAAACGCGGGATCGGCAGAAGAAATCATCTTCACGCGCGGAACGACGGAATCGATCAATCTCGTCGCTGCAACATTTGGTCGGCAGCATATCGGACCCGGTGATGAGATCGTCATTACGCATCTCGAGCACCATGCGAACATCGTCCCCTGGCAGCAACTCTGCCTCGAGAAGGGGGCTAAGCTCCGCGTTGCGCCGGTCGACGATTTCGGCGCGCTGCTCCTTGATGAATTCGGCAAGCTGTTAAACGCTCGCACGAAGCTTGTCGCATTCACGCAGGTCTCAAACGCTCTCGGCACGATCACACCTGCGAAGACGATCATAGAAATGGCGCATCGCGTCGGTGCCCGGGTGCTCGTCGATGGCGCGCAGTCGGTCTCGCATATGAAAGTCGACGTGCAGGACCTCGATGCCGACTTCCTAGTCTTCTCGGGCCACAAGCTCTTTGCGCCGACCGGTATAGGCGTCGTCTACGGGAAGAAAGATCTCATGGACTCGCTTCCGCCCTATCAAACCGGCGGCAACATGATCCGCGACGTGACGTTCGAGAGGACAGAGTTCCATAAGTCGCCGCAAAGATTCGAAGCCGGCACGGGCAATATCGCCGATGCGGTCGGCCTCGGCGCCGCGATCGATTATGTCGAGCGGCTCGGCCTGCATAATATCGCGGACTACGAGCACCATCTTCTCGTCTACGCGACCGAACGGCTCAAGAAAATTCCGGGTTTGCGCATCATTGGAACGGCGCCGGAAAAAGCGAGCGTCATTTCGCTGACTCTCAAAGGCATCCCAAGCGAAGAGGTTGGTTCACGGCTCAATAAATATGGAATAGCCGTCCGCTCCGGCCATCACTGCGCCCAGCCGATCCTGCGCCGCTTCGGCCAGGAGACGACGGTGCGGCCGTCGTTCGCATTCTACAATACCTGCGAAGAGATCGACGTGCTGGTCGGCGCGCTCAAGGATATCCGGGCAGAAATTTCAATGCCTCAGCTTTAAGCGCCTAACTTGCGCTTCGGCATGCCAGCCCCGCGGATAGCCAAGCTCGTGCATGAACTCGTTGACACGAAGGGTGCTCCGCGTCGACGGCGTTGAGCATCCGGCACTTTCTCCAGTCGCGGGCTCGATCCCGGTCGTCCGCCGGGCTGGCGGCGCGCGCTAATTAAACTGATCAACGACTCTGTTAGGAATCTTCGGCGCTATTTGCGTTCCGTAGTCGCCGCCAAATTTTCTGCCCTGCTGATCGAACGCGGCCCATAAGATGCCGCGGATATACAGGCCAACTACGTCCTCGGATTTGCTCCATTTGATGGAGACGTCGGATGCGCCAAAATCCGCGCTCGCCGAATTGACGTATATGACTCCGGAACCCTGCGTTCCGCTCGCTTTCTTCAAGTCGAATAGAAAAAAGTAGCCGTCATCGCCATCGCATTCAAAGACGCCCGCAAGGTCTCCAAGAGAGCGCACGGAACTTTCGAATATGTCCTTCTCCATGGTGCTTGCTCCTGGTTGCCTGCCGCTTCAATTCAGGACCGCCGACTTGCTTGCCGGATTGGCTTGAGATTCGAGTTCGGAAATTCTCTTACGCTGTGCGCGATCCTTTTCGAACCACCGCGTATCGTCGCGAATGACGGCCGCGATGCCGGAAACCTTGTTGTCAGCCGAATGGAGCAGAGCGACCGTGAATGCGATCGAGAAGGAACGCCCGGCTTTGTCGACCGCAGGAACCTGCAGCACCTCCGTGCCGTAGCGTGTGACGCCGGTCCCCATGGTCTTGTCGTAGCCCTCCCAGTGCCGTTGGCGCAGCCGCTCCGGGATCATGATGTCTAGAGACTTGCCGAGCGCTTCGGCCTCGGTATAGCCGAACATCCGTTCGGCCGCCTTGTTCCACAACGTGATCGCACCGTTGACGTCGCTGACGACAACAGCATCGCCCACCGCCGAAACGAGTTCGCTGAGATCAACCGTCGTTTGCATATTCGGTCTCCTCAATCGGAAACAGAACTTGGGAAAAATGCGACGCCCTTGCGGGCGTCGCCAGTGGTCGGGGAGGATAGGCACGCGCTAGGTAGAAGGATTAGACGGCATTCGCCGTATGGAGCTGCTGGATTCCGTCCTTGGTGTAGCCAAGCTCGGACAGCACCTCTTCGGTGTGCTCGCCGAGCAGAGGCGATCCCGTGATCTCGATCTTCATGTCGGAGAATTTGATTGGGCTACCGACCGTCAGGTATTTGCCGCGTACCTTATGGTCGACCTCGGCAATCGTGCCGCTCTCGCGCAGCGACGGATCGACGGAGAGCTCCTTCATCGACAGCACCGGCGAGCAGGGGATGTCGAATTTGCGCAGGATGTCGACGGCTTCGAACTTCGTCTTGTCGGCAAGCCACGCCTCGATCGTTTCGAAGATTTCGACGATATGCGGTTGTCGAGCCCGCGCTGTCGTATAAGCCGGATCGGTCTTCCATTCGGGCTTACCGATAGCGTCACAGATCGGCTCCCACGCATGGCCTTGGATCGTGAAGTAGATGTAAGCGTTGGGATCGGTCTGCCAGCCCTTGCACTTTAGAATCCAGCCTGGCTGACCGCCGCCGCCAGCATTACCGCCGCGCGGAACGACGTCACTGAACGAGCCGTGCGGATACTGCGGATATTCCTCGAGATAGCCGACCCGGTCTAGGCGCTGCTGGTCGCGCAGCTTGACGCGGCAGAGATTGAGCACGCTGTCTTGCATGGACGCCGCAACCTTCTGGCCCTTGCCGGTTTTGTCGCGCTGGCGAAGCGCGGTCAGGATGCCGATAGCGAGATGCATGCCGGTGTTGCTGTCGCCGAGTGCAGCGGCGCTGATGGTCGGCGGGCCGTCCCAGAACCCGGTCGTCGAAGCCGCGCCGCCCGCGCACTGGGCAACGTTCTCGTAAACCTTGAGATCATCGTAGTGGTGGCCGTCGGAGAACCCCTTCACGGAGGCGAGGATCATCTTCGGGTTGAGTTCGAGAATGCGCTTCCAAGTGAAGCCCATGCGATCGAGAGCACCGGGACCGAAGTTCTCGACCATCACGTCGGAGACCCTGATCAGCTTCTCGAGGACTTCCTTGCCCTCGGGCTTTTTGGTGTCGAGCGTCAGCGATCGCTTGTTGGAATTCAGCATCGTAAAGTAAAGCGCGTCGGCCTCCGGGATGTCGCGAAGCTGAGCGCGTGTCACGTCGCCTGAGCCCGGGCGTTCGACCTTGATCACGTCGGCGCCGAACCAGGCAAGGAGCTGCGTGCATGCGGGCCCTGCCTGCACGTGGGTGAAGTCAATGATCTTGATGCCTTCAAGAGCTTTGGTCATCGGTGCGTATCTCCTTGGTAGACAAGTTTCTTGGAATGACCCGGATGATCCGGACCTATTTCTTCTTCAGGACGCTTTGCGGATTGAGATTGCCGATACGGCCGCTCTCGGTGCCGGCTGCGGGATCAATGAGCGCGTTGATGAGAGTGGGCCTGCCGCTGTCCATCGCGGTGTCGACGGCACGCTTCAGTTCGTCGGGTGTCGAGACCGTCGCGCCGACACCGCCGAAGGCTTCCATCATCTTGTCGTAGCGCGAGCCCTTGACGAAGACGGTCGTTCCCGGGTCACGGCCCGTCGGATCGACGTCGGTTCCGCGATAAATGCCATCGTTGTTGAAGACGACGATACACACCGGCAGCTCGTATCGGCAGATGGTCTCGACCTCCATGCCACAGAAGCCGAAGGCGCTATCGCCTTCTATCGCGAGCACGGGCTTCCCGGTCTCGATGGCGGCCGCAACGGCGAAGCCCGTGCCGATGCCCATGATGCCCCAGGTGCCGACATCGAGGCGCTTCCTCGGCTGGTACATGTCGATGACGCCGCGTGCGAGATCGAGGGTATTCGCGCCCTCGTTGACGAGGATCGCATCGGGCCGTTCTTTGATGACCGTGCGAAGTGCGCCGAGCGCACCGTAGAAGTCCATCGGCGACTTGTTGTTCATCAGCCGCGGCGCCATCTTGGCGATATTCTCTTCCTTCTTGGCCTTGACCGCGCTGATCCATTCGGCCGGCGGCTGCTGCCATCCGCCTTCGATGCCATCGAGCAAGGCAGCGACGCACGAACCGATATCGCCGACCAGCGGCGCGGCGATTTCAATATTCGAGTCCATTTCCCTGGGCTCGATGTCGATCTGAATGAATTTCTTCGGCGCATCGCCCCAGGTCTTGCCCTTGCCGTGCGACAAGAGCCAGTTGAGCCGGGCGCCGACCAGCACCACGACGTCGCTGTCTTTCAATACCGTCGACCGCGCCGCACCGGCGCATTGCGGATGCGTATCGGGGAGCAGGCCCTTGGCCATGCTCATCGGCAGGAAGGGAATGCCGCTCTTTTCGACGAACGAGCGGACCGCGTCGTCCGCTTGTGCATAGGCGGCCCCCTTGCCGAAAATGATCAGCGGGCGCTTGGCGCTTCTCAACACATCGAGCGCGCGGTTGACGGCGTCCCTGCCCGGAATCTGGACCGGTGCAGCATCGATGACCTTGACGAGCGACTTTTGTCCCGTCGTCGCGGCCAAAGTCTGAGACAGCAGCTTGGCGGGAAGATCGAGATAGACGCCGCCCGGGCGCCCCGAGACTGCGGCGCGGATCGCCCGCGCGACCGCGATGCCGACGTCGGCGGCGTGCAGAACGCGAAAGGCCGCCTTGCAGAGCGGCTTGGCGATTGCGAGCTGATCCATCTCCTCATAGTCGCCCTGCTGCAGATCGACGATCTCGCGTTCGGACGAGCCGCTGATCAGGATCATGGGGAAGCAGTTGGTCGTGGCGTTCGCCAAAGCCGTGAGGCCATTGAGGAAGCCGGGAGCTGAAACCGTAAGACAGATGCCCGGCTTCTTCGTCAGGTAGCCGGCGATCGCGGCGGCGTTGCCTGCGTTCTGTTCGTGGCGAAACGAGATCACGCGCATTCCCTGGGCCTGCGCGAGGCGACCGAGATCCGTGATCGGAATGCCCGGCACGCCGTAGATCGTGTCGATGCCATTGAGCTTCAGCGCGTCGATGACGAGATGAAAGCCATCCGTCAGCTCGGATACTTCCGTCACCGCCGGCGTGGCGGCCGCCGGCGCCTTAGCCTCGATGCCGAGTGGATACGCGGCCGGCACGAAGGCCGGGGCCTTGTCACCGGACGCTGGCTTCGAGATGCCGAGCGGGTATGACGCAGGAAGATAAGCGGGGGGTGTAGATGCGGGAATTGGCGCGGAAACGGATTCCTCCACGCTTGCCGAAGCAGATTTCCTCGGAATCATCGCCGTAAGAATGTTCATGGCATTCCTCCCTTTTTTGGACGTGTTCCTGCCAGTCGAGACCTGAAGAATTTCCGCGACGACGGTCGCGGGCCCTTGCTGCTTGCTCGCTTCTAGGCACGTGGTCTTTGTTATCTGGCATATGATATACCAGATACGCAGACGGACGCAAGGTTTCGGTGGGCGTACGCCGTGGAAAATTTGCGATCGTTTTGGAGAGAGGCCTGTTGACCGTCAGACCCACACGCGCCTGAACCGAGCGGGGCTATGCTTCGGCGTAAACGCCCAGTCCGGATGCCGCCCCAGCGCGATCGCGCGGTGGGCACGAGGCACGGCAACCAAGCAATTCACCTGATTTGATTTTTTCTTGGCAACGGCTCTGATCGTAGGGGGTGCGCACGACCGCTGTCTCCGATGATCACTCGCGCAAGGATCGTCTTTCGATCATCGGGAGCGGCAGTGAAATTTTCGTCCGCGCTTAATCGAAAATGCCTTCGCTGTGCTCTTCGACGTATGCCGCAAGGCCCAATGTATGGTCACGCGCCAACTTTTCGGCGAGTTCCGTATCGCGCTTTTCCAGAGCTTCGATGATTTTGAGATGATCTTCGATGGAGCGCGCCGCGCGGTCGTCGCGTCCGATCGTTATTTGCCTGATGCCGCGCACGTGCAGCAGAAGATTCTCGGTCATCTCGGCAAGAAGCGCGGAGCCGGTTAATTCTATGATCGTTTGATGGAAGCGGATATTTGCCGTCGAATATTCACTGAGAAAATCCTCGGGCTTGTGGCTCGAATTGAATTCTCTGAAAAGCAATCGCAGCCGCGCGATATCGGCATCGCTGGCGCTTTGCGAAACAAGGCGCGCCGCCATGCCCTCAAGCGCCGCCCAAACTTGAATCATTTCGATGACTTCGCGTTTGGTCTTTTTGATAACCATGATCCCGCGGCGCGGCATCGATTTTACGAAGCCCTGCTGCTCAAGCATGAGGATCGCTTCGCGCACCGGAGTCCGGCTCACGCCGAGTTGTTCCGACAATTGGCGCTCGTCGAGCCACGCCTGCTCGGGCGAGCTGTAAATGTCCATGTCGATGATGGCGCGCTTGAGAGCCTTGTAGGCTTTGGCCTTATACGTTTCCTCTTGCGCAAAAGGCTTAAGGACAAGATCCGGCGTGGACGTTTCAGCGAGCGCCCAGCTTGCTCGTGCTTCGGCTTTTTCAGCCACGGTTTTCTCTCTTTCCAAACGCGTCGCATACGATTCTGGTATACTATAGACCAGCGCGGGACCATATCCCAATCGGCTGAGCCGCTATCTTGTAGCGGCTGAGTATCGCAGGAGAGCGTCAGGCTCCGAGTAACGATCTAGAGAGCTGCCCGCCGCGAGAAGGTGGACGCGACGGTCACCCTTCTCGCAGTTTCGACGGGCGTGGCAGATGCCGTTGTGGCCTAAGGCAACCCAGCGCGTCAGAAGTTAATCTTCATGCCGCCGATGACTTGCTGGAGCGCATGAATATCCGTTGCCGTTGAAGCGCCTGCCAGCGTCACGTCACCGTCGACGTGCTGGTAGACGAGGTAGAGAGTCGCTTGCGCGGCTTCGATGCTCTGAGCCGCGCCGACGGCCCAGAAATCAACGTTCGCACCGTCGGTGACCAAGGTCGGGGCCCCCGTCGTGCCGCTGATGCCGACATTCGATCCCGCTTCGTCACGCCGGTACTCGCCGAAGAGGTTGGTCTTTCCGAGCGCAAACCATTTGTTCTCGATACCGCCTTGGATGAACCAAGTCCGGGAATCCTTGTCGACCAGAGCGGCATTGACCGCGGCGTTTTTCGAACCGTCGTTCTGGTCGCCGTAACCGGCATACGCGTAGAGACCAGTTGGCGTGTGTTGGACGAAGGCCGCCACACCCCACCATTCGCAATCGATGGCGTTGTCGGGCGACGACGTCGAGCCGTGGCAAGCCGAACCGACACCATCGCCTGAAGCGCCGTAGCCAACTCTGGCGTTGAAGTCGAAGTCGTTGAACTTGTTCTTATAGACGAGGGCCATGTCCCACATATCGTCTTCGCCCCACGTCGTCGCGATGCTGAAGCCGGCGAAGGTCGGAGTGTCGTAGCGAACGATGTTGCGGCGGCCGCTGTCTCCGGGCGTCGAGTTGGTAAAGCCACGCAGCACGTCGCTCCATTTCAGTCCGGCACCCGAACCGATGGTGCCCCCTGACTTGTCGCGAAGAAAGAAGGGCCGCGCATAGTCGGGCGCGCCTTCGGCATCGTAGAAGTTTCGCGTCATGGTCGTGTCTGCGTCGTCGAGCAAGTGATATGTCGCGGTGCTATCCTGTCCGACGGTCAGCTTGCCGTAGGTACTGCTCTTCAGGTACCAGCTACTTTTGCGAACCAAGAGCGTGTTGTTCGAGGGCGAACCGTCAGGATTGTCCTGATTCCACGCCGTCGAATTGCCACCCCAGACGCCGATCTCAAGCACATAGCCCGCCGACCAGTCGGGTGTAATCTTTGCTTCGCCGACGAAGCGGAAGCGCGATTGCTCGACGGGGTTCGTGCCGACGTAGGTGTTGGATTCAGAGCCGTCATCGAACCAAAGTACGTTTTCGTTGACCCAACCGGATATCGTTAGACTGACTTTCCGGTTGCCTTTGCGCGCCGTCGTTGCTTCGAGTTCCGCAACGCGTTCTTCGAGATCGGCGCAACAATCTCCCCCGAGATCCGCAGCGGTCGCAGGCATCGCCCAACCGCCAATTAAAAGTGCCGCTGTCGCGTATCGCCACGCGCCCATCATTCCCGATGCGAGTTTCATTTGGTTTCAGTCCCCCAACTGCTTGACCGGATTTATGTGTTTTCAATTGCGGATGGCGGCAATTCACCGCCATCCGTCCGCGTCTCTGGAGAGATCAGGCCAGGACGCGTCCTTCCTGGATTCCGTTCTGGCGAACGACGCCTGCTCGCCAGGGCTTCAGGACCGCGATCGCGAGTACCGAGGCTAGAATGTTGGCGCTGGCGGCGATGATCAGCACGGCGTCCCAGGAGCCTGTCGATTCCTGCAGCGTGCTGGCAAAGGGAACGAGCAATGCGGCTGTGCCTTTTGCGGTATAGAGCAGGCCGGCGTTTGTGGCGGCGTACTTGCTGCCAAACGTATCCGTACAGGTCGACGGGAAGAGGCTGTAAATCTCACCCCAGGCGAAGAACACGCAGCCGCTCAGGATCACGAACCAGATCGGATCGTGACCCCACAAGTGAAGCAAGTAGATGCCGACGCCTTCCATCGCGAAGGCAATAAACATCGTGTTCTCGCGGCCGATATGATCCGAAACCCAACCGAAGAAGGGCCGGGTCAAGCCGTTGAGAATTCGATCGATCGTCGCGGCGAACGTGATGACCGTCATCGTGAGGCCGAACAACGTGACAGGAACTTTGTCGATGCCGAAGTCGAGGGCGATCGGCTTCAGATTGGCTGTCGCCATGAGGCCACCGGCACCGACGATGACAAACATGAAGTACATGAGCCAGAATATCGGCTGGCGCAGCACTTCTGTCGGTGCGTAGTTTCGCTTCGTCTGGAGGACATTCTGGTTGGTGGTGACTTCCGGTACCTGGCCACGCTTCGGCGACGCCATCAGCATCGCGAAGATCATGACGACCAAGCCTTGACCCAGTCCGAAATAAAAGAATGCATGCTGGAAGCCGTGCGTGCCGATCATCCATTGGATGGGCGCGACGGTGAGAGCGGAACCGGCACCGAAGCCAGCCGCAGTGATACCTGCCGCAAGACCACGTTTGTCCGGGAACCATTTCAGAGCATTGCCGACGCAGGTACCGTATACGCCGCCCGCGCCGATACCCGCCAGGATCTGGCCCAGATAGAACATGGGCAGTGTTTCGGCGTAAGAATTTACGATCCAACCGACGCCGCAAAGAAAGCCGCTGAATAAGACCACGCGTTGTGGACCATACTTATCGACGAACCATGCTTCGACGGGCACGAGCCACGTCTCGGCCAATACAAAGAGCGTGAAAGCCCATTGGATCGCGGCGCGATCCCAACCGAATTTTTGTTGGATGTCTGGGACGAAGAATGTCCAGCCGTATTGCAGATTGGCGATCATCACCATGCAGACGACGCCGATTGCGAGCTGGCGCCAGCGGTAGCTGTCAGCTACCGGTTGAACACCAATTTCTCCTTGAGTTCCTGCCATTTACTTCCCCCTTGTGTTGTTGTTGGAGGTTGTTGAGGGTTGCCGAAGTCTAAGATGTCACAGCGTCATTCTGGTATATTGAATACCAGAAGGCAAGACGGGAAATCTCACGGCAGGTGTTTTCGGCTCAGAAATTGGATTGAAATGGCGTGCGCGATGGACGTCAAAACGCCGGCCGCCGGTTTTGCAATAAGCTCATAAGTCACGACTATCCGCCGCGAACTCATTTGAGGCCGCGCAGCCCAAAAAAAACTTCAAAAAAAATTTGGAATCTACTGCGGGGGGTGAGCAAAACGCCCACCTCGCCCCGCCGTGAAGCGGTTGGATTGCGGTTAGGCGGCTGCTTATGCGCGTGCGGATAACCGCTCGTTTCCGGCTATCTGATGTTGAAGCAGCCGATTCGCTCAGCACACGTCGAAATGGAATGCGGGTCCGAATAAAATATGGGCCGGCGAGAAATGCCGCCGGCCATCAGTGCTCGTTCATCACAGTCCGAATGGTTCAACCGAACCATTGCGCCTCTGGATTTCAGCGATCTTCTCCAGAAAGGCCGAGATTGCGGCCCAAACTCTGGAAGACAACGAACGCTGTGCGATGGTGCGGCGCAATACAGTGGCAGTCATGATTTCTATCTCCTCAATCGCCGTCAAAGGCTCCTACCGGCCTGAACTCACGAGTGGTATTTAACATACCAGATACGGTATTTCCAGTTTTCTGCTGCATCGCAGCGATGCGCTGAATGCATGAGTTCAGACGATTGCCCCGCGAAAATGTAGGACCAAACGTCGCGTCTCTGTTTGACAGTCTGGTATTTGGTATGCCAGATTTGATGTGCGGCGGCTTGGCCATTCCGATGAAAGCGGCTGGGCGCACACGACGCTTCGCAAGGGACTCCTCGCCCCAGGTGCGAATGCCGGTCCAACAAGAAGAAGACGACCTAGGAGGAAGACCCGATGGGCAAGGCGCTTGAAGGCGTTCGCATCCTGGACTTCACACACGTGCAATCTGGCCCGGCCTGCACCCAGCTTCTGGCGTGGTTCGGCGCCGACGTCATCAAGGTCGAGAAGCCCGGCATTGGCGACGTGACGCGCACGCAATTGCGTGACGTGCCCAATGCCGACAGCCTGTACTTCACGATGCTCAACCACAACAAGCGGTCGATTACGCTCGATACCAAGAACCCCGAGGGCAAGGCCGTACTTGAGGAACTCATCCGGACTTGCGACGTGCTCGTCGAGAACTTTGCTCCCGGCGCGCTCGACCGAATGGGGTTTTCCTGGTCGCGCGTCCAAGAGCTCAATCCGCGCATGATCGTTGCCTCGATCAAAGGTTTCGGGCCGGGTCCGTATCAGGACTGCAAGGTCTATGAGAACGTTGCGCAATGTGCTGGCGGCGCCGCCTCGACAACTGGCTTCGATGATGGGCCGCCGTTGATCACGGGAGCGCAGATCGGCGACTCGGGCACAGGCCTTCATCTCGCACTCGGCATCGTCACGGCACTGTTTCAGCGTACGGTCACGGGCCGCGGACAACGCGTCGATGCCGCCATGCAGGACGGCGTGCTGAACCTCTGCCGCGTCAAGCTCCGCGACCAGCAACGCATCGAGCATGGTCCGCTAACCGAATATCCGCAGTATCCCAACGGCACATTCGGCGACAGCGTGCCCCGCGCGGGCAACGCCTCGGGCGGAGGTCAGCCGGGATGGATTCTCAAGTGCAAAGATTGGGAGACCGACCCCAACGCGTACATTTACTTCATTACGCAGGCACCGGTTTGGGCCGACATCTGCAAGGTGATCGGCAAGGAAGAATGGATCGCTCACCCCGATTATGCGACGCCGGCCTCGCGCCTGCCGCGCCTCAAAAGCATTTTCTCGACAATCGAGGAATGGACGGTGACCAAGACCAAATATGAGGTCATGGCGATCCTCAATACCTACCACATTCCATGTGGGCCGATCTTGTCGATGAAGGAAATCGCAGAAGATCCGTCGCTGCGGCGGACCGGAACCATCGTCGAAGTCGATCATCCTATTCGAGGCAAATATCTGTCGGTGGGCAATCCGATCAAACTGTCCGATAGCCCCACCGAGGTCGAGCGCTCTCCTCTTCTCGGCGAGCACACGGAAGAAATTTTGCGGGACGTGCTCAAGCTCGATGAGCGTCGCATTCGCGAGATCGAAGCGAGCGGCGCCCTCGGTGAGTGGGTTCCGATCGCCGCCGAGTGACCGTCTGCAAGGACTTGGGCGGTGGAAGTACGTCCTCCGGACTTCCGCCGCCGCTTTCGAGAGCCGTCATCCGCACGCCGAGCTTACTTTGCCTCCATGAATTTCATCAACGACAGGCCGCAGCGGAGTAACGAATGACCATCGTCTGCAACGGCAGAAAGCACGAAGTTCATAATCTCGCCCTGTCGCAAATTCTCATCGAGCTCGGCTACGGACAGTTAACGATCGCGACGGCCGTCAACGGGCGCTTCGTGCCGGTACGGAAACGCGCTTCTGTTTTATTAAAGGAAGGCGATATGCTCGAAGTCGTGGCGCCTAGGCAGGGCGGCTGAGAAAGAGATAGAGGCATGTGCATCGCATTACGACACTGACGTCAAGGCAGCCGTCGACAACCACCGGCTAGACGGTTCTGAAGCGTGACTCCTGCAGGTCGACCTCACGGACCAGCATCCGGGTGAGGTCGTCCGTCAGCTTGCCGGTACGAGCAAAGCGATAAAGCTCATCGCGTTCGGCATTGAGGGCGACAAGGCGCAATTTTCGCTCGATTTCATCGATTTTGCGGGCGAGATCGAGGTCTTTGCGTTTGGTGGACCGCACCTCGATCCGCTCACGGTAATTCGCGGCGATCCGGGTGCCGGCTTGCACGTAAAGATCGGCGTCATGTCCTTCCTTTTCCGCCTCGTGAAGCTTTCGGTCGATCGCCGCGATCGCGGCTTGCGCCGCTGCGAGGCGTGCGTCGTCCTCCTCCTGCTGACTCGTCGTCTCAGGAGGCAACCGGACGCCTTTCATAAGATAAGGCAGCCCGACATTCGCAGCGATCAAAGACACCACGATCGTGCCCGACGCGAGAAGAATGGCGAGATCACGCGCGGGAAAAGCGGATCCGTCCAGCAATGTCAGAGGGAGCGTCATCACGCCGGCGAGCGTCAACGCGCCACGCACGCCACCCAACGACGTGACGGCTATCAGGCGCCAGCCGGGCGACTCGAGCTTTTGCCCGCGGCGTGACGAGCGAAATAAGATGAGACCGAGCGAAGTCCACGCCCAGAGAAACCGCAGAGCTGCTAGAACGCAACTGATGGCCAAAATATAGACAAGCAGCCAAAGCTCGTCTCGATGCCCGGTATCGCGGACGACCCGTCCCGCGCCGGCGATGATGCCGGGAAGTTGCTGCCCGAGAAGCACGAAGATCACGCCATTGCCAGCGAACTGGACGGCATCCCACACCGCAGCGCGGCGAATGCGCGTAACCGCCAGGGCTCGGCCGGTGCGCTCCTCATAGCTCATCACGATTCCGGCGGCGACGGCCGCCAGGATTCCCGACGCATTCAGATGCTCGGCCAAGACGTAGACGGCGAATGGAATGAGCAGGCTGATCAGGATTTGCGACCCCGTCTCCTCGCCGAATTGTTTCGAGATCCAATCCTTTGCCGTGTTCGCCAGCATGGTTGCGGCGACGCCGATCGCCGTTCCGCCGATCGCGAGCCAAAGAAAGGTTCCGGTCGCGTCGACAATCGAGAAGGTTCCGGTGAGCGCAGCGGCGACCGCAAAGCGCATGCACACGAGGCCCGAAGCGTCGTTGAGGAGCGACTCCCCTTCGAGAATATGAATCAGTCTTTTGGGGATGGGCGTGCGCGCGGCTATGGCGGAAACCGAGACGGCATCGGTCGGAGACAGAACCGCAGCAAGTGCGAAGGCAATTGCCAGCGGCATGGCGGGAATCATCCAATGAATGAAAAACCCGGCGCCGACGACCGTGAACAGGACGAGACCGAAGGCGAGCGCCAAAATCGTCCACCTATCCCTAAAAAGGCCTTGCTTGGGAATGCGCCAGCCATCGAGGAACAGCAAAGGCGCAATGAAGAGCAGCAAGAACACCTTCGGATCGAGCGCGATGTGGAAGTCGAGCGTCGAAGCAATCAATGCACCGAGCGCTATCTGAACCAGGGGAAGCGGCAATGAAATCGGCGCTGCGCGTTGGATCACGCTGCTTACGACGACCGCAGCCAGAAAGAGCAAAATGATGATGACGACTTCCAATGCGGACTCCAACGGACTTGACGGCGCTTCTCTAGCGAACGGGACAGAAGCAAGGCGCTCAATGATCGATTTCGCGCTGAAATAGCGCTGTTTCGCTCAGGGCTGATACCACGGAGGCGCGCATGATGCGGCCTAGGTATCTTTGCCCACCTAATACGTCAGAAGCGCTGGTGGTCACGGTCCCGCGCCGTGCACCCCACGGGCTCTTCTCAACGTCGTCGCGGCGTGGGAAGCGATTCCGACGAGGGCGGGAACAATGCTGTTATGAATGAATGGCCCAACCTTCGGGACAGCCAATGATTGGGTGTACGACGCGTGGGAGGCCGGTGCACGGCCTCCCACGATCGAACGTCGTGTCTTTATTTCTGTCCGATGACCGGAACTTCAGGATTAAGGCCCGCAAGATAAGTGGCGACCGGTTTGAAGTCGTCCTCGCTCAACGACCTCATGAGCGCCTGCATTGGAGGGAAATTCGCTCGCTCGCCAGAGTGGAAATCCGTCATCGTCTTGACGAGGTATTCTTCCTGCTGGCCGCGAAGGCTTGGCCTGACGTAGTCACCCTGGAAATGGTCCTGGTGGCAGCCTCTGCAATTCACTTGGCCGATGATGTCGATCGCCTTGGCCTTTACATCTTCGGTGGCCGCCGGCTGGCCGAGGTTGGGCCACGTCCGCTTGGAATAATACGTCGCGAGAGCTTCCATATCGGTTCTCGTCAATGAATCGACGATCCCCGCCATCGTTTCGTTCTTGCGATGGCCGGTTTTGAAATCCCAAAGCTCTTTCAGGATATATTCGCGACGCTGCCCCCAGATGACCGGAATCGTCTTGTCAATCGGAACACCGGCTTCGCCATGGCAGCCGGAGCAGACCTGCGCGGTATCCTCGACCGAATCGGCAAGCGCTGAGCGCGGCGCCGAGACGAGTGGCAGCGCTATCATCGACGCCGCCAAGGCCAATTTCGATAAGCGAGAGAGTGAAGAACGAATCGGGCGCGCATGAAGCGCTTCGGGATAATTCAGCCAACGGGTGAATGCCATCATCTGCTGTGTGTGACCGCCGATCGGCCATCCTCTTTTTGCGAGTGTTTGTGAGCACCTTATAGACACAGTTTATCGCGCTGTCGCCAGGTGGCCAGGAATTGTTGGCGGTTGCGTGCAAAGGCGTTCCGGCACCGTCATCCCCGTGCATCACTGGAGTCCACGCCCCCCGGCGCGGCTTGGCGCCTATTGCTCCGGCTTAGGGCGCGATGCCGTTTTTTTTCCCATATTTCGAAAGACCGCGATGTGGAAAAAATTGGCAGGGCTACCGCCTGAGATGCGAGTTCCGGCTCGCCGCTTGCGTTCACCGTCGCCCTACCCGCTCGGCACGCCGACGACCCTTTGCGACGGGAGCGTTCTTGGCTCCTTCCTTGGGGCGAAATTTCAATCCCCTCCATTTGCGAATGGATGTCGTTACACGAAGCGGCCGGTCCGGCTGCCTCCGCGGTGAACCGATTTGCGCGGGGCCGCGTGCATTGAATGCCAACCGACTCCGAGAGACAGAAATGCGACGGCGACGAGGGCATTGGCCTGAGCTTTCAGCTAGAGGCCCGACGCGCGAGTTAGATCCTTGGTCGGTTTGTCGCGGGTAACGTTTTGCAGCGCCCTTACGAAATCATCATCGGAAACACCGAGAGCACTCGCTCTTGCCGATCTGAAAACTTGAACACAAACCCTCAGGAGACTCACCATGAAATCTATCGCTATCGCAATCGTCGTCGCGTTCTCGGCTGTCAGCACTGCCGCCATTGCTGCTCCATCCGACAATAGCGCTCTTTCCGTTCACGGCGTATTCGGCGGCAACTCGTACGGCAATTGATGCCATCGGCCTTCGTATCCCCATTGGGGCGAAGAGGCTGTGTACCGGCAGGTGCGTGCGGGACTCCTGCCGGTATTATTCTAGCTCGTTGAAGCATGGCTCGCACCGTTTCGCGTCTTTCAGACGGCACGAAACCTCGATTGATAAAGCTTAACGGCAAATCTTTTCCGCTTTGTTTTTGATCCGTTTGCGACTTCCTTGAGAGATATTGCCCGGCGCCGGTCGTAAGAACGACAACGGTTCCACACGCTCTCATGGGAGTTTCTCGATGAGTTTCGATATCTGGATCGGCGCCGGAGTTCTGATCGCGACAGCCGCGACCGATGCGGCCTATGTTATGTTCACGTCATCCGTCATCGCCCGACGCCCCCTCTCCGCCGCCAACTGGAGCGGCGTTTGGTATATGCTGTCGTCGTTTGCGGTCATCAGCTACACGAACAATTGGGTGTACGTCGGATTTGCGGTCGTTGGATCGTGGGTCGGCGCTTATGTGACCCTCAAATATTTTCATAAAGAACCGAGCCATCCCCCCGGCCCTTTGAGACCAGAAGCTTAGAATTCCCGCGCGGCGCCGTCGTCAGGACGTGGCGGGCAACATCGCCGTAAGTCCGGCGATCTCTTTGTCGGCATACGCTTCGAGTTCCGGCAAGAGCACGACGCTCTCCTGTTCGTTCGGATCCGTACGGGCAATAACCGCCGATATGGGTTTGCTGCTAAGATTGACGGGAAGATGGGGAATGCCCGCCGGAATATAAAATAAGTCCCCGGCTTTCGTTACGGTGTGATGCTGAAGTTTGTCGCCATACAGGGCTATCGCCTCGCCCTCCAAAACGTAGATGGCGGTTTCGTGGTTCTCATGCATATGCGCCTTGGCCCTGCCGCCCGGCGGTATGGTGAGTAAATGCATGCAAATACTTTTTGAGCCGACGGTCTCGGTGGCTATACCGCAGAAATAGGTGAGCCCCTGTTTGCCGTCATAGGTATCGCTGGGCCGCACAAGGTAGCAGGTCTGCTCCGAAGAATTGCCCATCTCAACCGTCTCCTTATCTCAAGATCCGCGCCGGCTATTTGACGAATCTATGGGGCAAGGCCGCAATTTGCCAGTCCTTATCCTGCGAGAGTTAGCGCGATCCGGCGGCCGAGCCGTTTTGGGACCGAAAAAAATGTGTCGATACCCGCATGGCTTCCCGATATGCAGGCCGCATGACCATCACTGACGGCGATTTCGAGATATTTCTTATCGTTCCACCGGGCCTTGAGCCGGCACTTCGCGATGAAGCGCGGGCAAATAGCTTCAAGAAGGCGGCCATCACCAAAGGCGGCGTTACGGTGCGCGGCGGCTGGCACGATGTCTGGCGGGCTAATCTGGAGCTGCGGGGCGCCAGCCGCGTGATCGCGCGCGTCGCCGCGTTCAGAGCTTCGCATCTTTCGGAACTCGACAAACGTGCGCGGCGAGTTGCATGGGGCAGCATTCTGCGCCGCGATCGACCGTTCCGCGTCGAGGCTTCCTGCGCGAGTTCCCGCATCTATCATTCCGGCGCCGCAGAGCAACGCGTCGAGCGTGCCATTCGCGAGGAGCTTGGCGCTCCGTTCGATCCCGATGCGGAGGTTTGCGTCAGGGCGCGCATTGAGAACGACATCTGCACGATCGGCATCGATACGTCCGGCGATCTGCTGCATAAGCGCGGACACAAGCAGGCGGTCAATAAAGCGCCGATGAGGGAAACGCTTGCCGCGCTCTTCTTGCAGCTGTGTGGATATAGCGGCCGTGAGCCAGTCGTCGATCCGATGTGCGGATCGGGAACATTCGTCATCGAGGCGGCTGAGATCGCTGCGGGGCTTATGCCAGGCCGCTCTCGGCATTTCGCGTTTGAGGAGTTAGCGAACTTCGACGGCGCTGCGTGGAAACGTCTGCGCGACGCCCGGGCTGCGACGAAGCCCACCGTGCGATTTTACGGCAGCGATCGTGATGCTGGCGCGATCAGCATGAGCCGCGCCAACGCGGAGCGCGCCGGCGTAACTGAACTCACCACGTTTCAACAACATGCGATCAGCGATCTTATCGCGCCCGATGGCCCGCCGGGACTCGTGATCGTCAATCCGCCCTATGGAGATCGGATTGGCGATAAAAACCATCTCAATTCGCTTTATCGTTCGCTGGGGCAGACGCTGCAGTCACGCTTCGCCGGATGGCGTGTCGGCATCATCTCGAATGAAAAGTCGCTGGCCTCCGCCACGGGCCTGCCGTTTGCCGCCCCGATAGGTCCGATATCGCACGGGGGGTTACGCGTTACGCTTTATCTCACGGCCCCGCTGAAACCTTAGCGGCGGAAATGCAATTCGCGGATCAGGCCGCCGAAGCATCTTCTCTCCGGACGGATCGCCACGTCGCTGGCCAATCGACATGGCCGACAAGAGAGGACGACAGCCTGAGCGGATCGGCGGATTCCCCTCCGAGTTGGATACTCAGAACATCCTGCTTTGAATCGAGTTCTTCATGCCAGTCAGCGAGCCACGCCGACAGATGGTACGTGCCCGGCGTAATCGGCAGGCCCGGCGCCTCACATCGCAATATTCCGGAAGTAAGGCCTTTCGCAATTTCGCCGCTCGAATGAAAGCGGCTGTTGGAGCCCCATAATGGCTGTCCGGTATCGGCACGAAGCATTATTCCGCCGACTGCCGTTGGAAGCGGCCTCGGGGCGACGAAGGCGATATCGACAATCAGGTTTCCTGTGCTCAGGGCCTCGCGATCGACGACGATCGAGGTGATCGATGGCTGCGCGGGGTTCGAGGCAAACGAGATCGCATCGGTGGAGTTGCTTGTGCTGATATACCGCCGGGCGACGGCTTCGACTGGACCGTCAGCGACGATTTTTCCATCCGCGAGCAACAGGGCTCGGTTGCAAAGTGCCCTGACGGCAGCGAGATTGTGGCTGACAAAGAGGACCGTTCGACCTTGTCCTGCGACGTGCTTCATCTTGCCGAGACATTTCTGCTGAAACTCTGCGTCGCCAACGGCGAGAACTTCGTCGACCACGAGGATCTCCTGCTCCAAATGTGCCGCCACCGCGAACGCGAGGCGGACATACATGCCGCTCGAATAGCGCTTCACGGGCGTATCGATAAATTTCTCGACCTCCGAAAATGCGACGATTTCGTCGAACTTGCGGCGGATCTCGGCGTGCTTCATCCCGAGAATGGCGCCGTTGAGATAGATATTCTCGCGGCCTGTAAGTTCGAGATGAAAGCCGGTTCCGACTTCAAGGAGACTTGCGACACGGCCCTTGATCTCGACCCTGCCCGCGCTCGGCTCGGTGATCCGCGACAGGATTTTCAGCAGCGTCGATTTTCCGGCACCATTGCGCCCAACGATGCCGACGACGTCGCCGCAATTGAGTTCGAAGGAAAGGTCTTTAAGGGCCCAGAAATCTTCGACTTCGTCGCCGGAAATTAATGGTCGGCCTCGTGCGGCGTCTAAACCCGTGCGTGCCCACTGCGTCACGCTCCGGACGACGACGTCGCGCAGCGCCGAATAGCGCTCCTGCCGATGACGGCCGATCACGTATCTTTTCGACAGCCTCTCGGCGCGAATGACGGTGTTGCTCATAGATTCGTTTTTCCTGGAGCTTTAGACAAGATCGGCAAATGAGCGCTCCGTTCCGCGGAAGTATTTAACGCCGATCCAGAGCATAAGCGCGGTCATGGCGAGGCTTGCCAGCAATCCTGGGACGTAAAGCCTACTGGCGTCGCCGAGGAGGCACCAGCGGAAGCCGTCGATAACGCCGACGACCGGATTGAGGCTGTACCAAATCCTGATGTTTTCCGGGATGATCTCGCTCGAAAAGCCGACCGGCGAAACGTAAAGCCCGAATTGGACCACGAACGGTATGACATACCGCATGTCGCGGTATTTGACGTTGAGGGCGGTGATCAGCAGCGCCGGACCAAGGCTCGCCAGAATTGCCAAGGCAATGAACAACGGCAGAAACACGACGTGCCAATTCGGCAGATACCGGAACCAAGCCATGAGGGCGAAGAGGATGGTCAAGTTGGCGAGGAAATCCACCAGCGCCACGACACCAGCGGATGCCGGTACGATCAGGCGCGGGAAATAGACTTTGCTGATGAGGTGAGCGCTGCCGATCATGCTGCTCGACGCCTCGCTCAGGATGCTTGAGAACAGAAACCAAGGCAGCATACCCGCGAATACCAGGATCGGATAAGGAACGTCGCCGTCCGTCGGCAACTTTGCGAGCTTCCCGAAAACGACTGTGAATATGATCATCGTCAGGAGCGGGCGGATGATCGCCCACGCGACACCGATGACGGTCTGCTTGTATCGTACGGTGATGTCGCGCCACGCGAGGATGGCGAACAGCTCGCGATAGTGCCAGAGGTCGGACCAGTAGTTGCGCTCGGCACGTCCGGCTTCGAGGACGAGCAGACGCGTCGTTCTATCGGTTGGGGAAATGACGCGATTCTTTCTGTTTGAAGTCATTCTGGATCGGGGATGGCGCGCGCAGCCGATGCCCCGGGGATGCCGGAGAGCGAATTCGCTGATTTAATGAAAAATCTACCGAACTGCGGGTGAATCACTTCACCCGGCTTGACGTCGAGGCTACAATGCTCCGCGAATTCCCGCGGTGGAATCGATGCACAGCCTACAGTTGCATTTGTTGCAGACGATAGCGCGTACCGTCAATAATTTTTTCCGCGACAGCGAATATCGCAAAGAACTTCAGCCCCGGCGACCGCGCATCAGAACCTTGCGGGCGGCCTTTTCTGGCGGCAAGAACAACGCCACTATTCGGCGATGTTTACCACGTCATCGCGTTGCGTCTCGCAAAGCCAATTCTCCCTGTACATATTGTCCGTATACACTTTTTTATCCTCGATAATCCGAGGCGCGGCGGAATTAACTTTAGAGCGGCAAAACCATTCGGCCAAGATCGATCAAGGTAATCGATTTTAACAAATCAGACCCGTATCTGGTCTTTGTCGGACACCTAGAAACGATACGTCAACATTGACGGATAATTCGCCTGCACTGTTGATTTTGCCAGTCTAAGGCTGAGAGAGAGCGTCGCATTTTCTCATAATTTACTCGTGAATTGAGCATTTTCATCAATAGGAACGCATTCATCGTGGTGGGCGAGAGTGATAACGGCGGCGGGAGCGCCGCAGCGCGCCGATTGCGAAAGACGCGTTTTTTGCAACCGCAGAAATTGCGTTCGATCGAAGCGCGATCTCACGACTGGCCGGCATTTCTGGTTAATTCCAACCGGACTGAGCCGCTTATTGAAGAAACGCCCGCTCCCGCAGCCGACTTTCAAAGCCGGATTAAGCTCGCCACCGGGGAATTGTCCGCATCGCTGTCGGCCCGCTATCTCGATGCCAAGGATCGATTGAATTCGCTCGGGCAGCAATCGCGCGATCTACCCGGCATTTGGCAACGGCATACCATGAGAGAGCAAACCTCGCGGATAGCGCTCATCGCCGTCGTTGCGCCGCTGCTGCTTCTCGCGACCCCCGGCCGCGCGCCTCCAACCGACACGCCAGCACCGCGTCCCGTTCACGTATCGTTGCCCACGCCGCCGGTGTTCGACCAGGAAGTGCGCCTCGCGTTTGCCCAGGGACTTCGCGATCGCTTGCTCTCGAATGCCATCGCGCTGAGCTTAAAGGGCCCAGTTCCGCTCGACACAGATGGCGGGCGCTCCGAAGCACCACCAATCGTGAGCCAGCCGCCGACTGTGGCGGATGCGGATGCACCGGTACCACCGCGAGTCATATTGGACGATCGAAAGTGGAGCTTGCCCTTCGGCAGTCAGCGCTATGCGCCGGCGGACTTTCCAAAAACGCCCGGAGGCTCATTCCGCGCCGAAATCGCGATGTCCGACTTAATGGACGTTCGCCAGACCGTCGCCCAGAACGATGTCCCTGTGGTCACTCCGGCACCGACGGCGAAAGAGATACAAGCTCCACGACGCAAGAAAGTTGTTGCGCAAAAGAAGCGGCGCCCCGCGCCGGTCAATCAGATGACGGCATCGGCGGCGGCTCAACCGACGATCACACAACAAGAACCGAACTTGCCGCCGCCGCCTATTCTCTTCTTCCTGGGAGCGCCGCCTCCACCGCAGTCCCAGCAGCCGTAGCGGCGCTCAGTCTCCCGAAGCGGCGGCGCCACCCAATCCGTCGTGGATTTCGAATTCAATCTCCGACGTCTTCACCGACGCCTGCCGATCGAGAGGCGATGCGGACCTAAGACTCAGCCAACCACAACTTCACTGGTCTGGAGGATAGGTGTCAGGTCCGTGTAATTGGCAATGTCCGCCAGAATCTCTTTGGCGTGAGGGCCAAAACCCGCCTGGAACGCCTCGACCGAGTCGCAGAAGAGATGGCACATGCCGATATAGGTCGGCGGCGTGCCGGGCGCTCCGCCGAACATGCCTTTATCGATGGTATAATACTTACAGAAATCACCCATCTTCTCTTTCACCATGGGCATGTGCTTGTCGCGATAATAGTCGTGATCGAACCGTGCGTTCAACTCGTTCGGATACATGACACTGACTTTGATCACGGGGAATTCCTTTCATTTACGGCTTGGATATCAAGGCTTGATAGCACGCTCGGCTCGATCCGGCATTCCGGGAAATATCGTGTCGTCACGTCCGTTCAGCGAGCAGGGAACGAACGGCTGGCGCAACGTCTCTACCCAGAAGTTCGATGGATCTCTTCATCTCTTTATATTCCCGCGAAGCCGAACTCATCTGGAAAGTGAAACGGGAGATGCCGCCGAGCGCTTCGCTCGCGTCGATGATCTTCCTTACGACAGTTTCCGGATCGCCGATTAGGAAGGCGCCTCCCGGTCCGCACTGGGCTTCGAATTGCGCGCGGGAGACCGGAGACCATCCTCGTTCGCGGCCGATCTCAGTGAACATCCGAGCCCAACCCGGAAAGAAGATGTCTTTCGCCTCGGCGGTGGTATCCGCGACAAACCCCATCGCGTGGACGCCGACTCGCATGCCGTCCTCGGGATGCCCGGCGCGCGTGTACGCCTGGCGGTAGAGATCGATGAGTGAACGAAATCTGCGAAATTCGCCGCCGATGATCGCAACTATGAGCGGCAGCCCAAGCTCGCCCGCGCGCACGAACGACCTCGCAGTTCCGCCGACGCCGAGCCAAATGGGCAGCACGGATTGATAGGGTCGCGGATATATCCCCTGACCAGACAGTGGCGGGCGAAATTTTCCCGACCAATGCACGTCGTTCGTCTGACGAATCTGGAGAAGAAGCTCGATTTTCTCGGCAAACAGCGCGTCGTAATCTTCAAAGCGCATGCCGAAGAGCGGATACGCTTCGCCGAACGATCCCCGTCCAACGACAAGCTCGGCGCGTCCCTTCGAGATCAGATCAAGCGTAGCGAATTCCTGGAACACGCGGACGGGATCGGCGGCGCTTAATACCGTTACCGCACTCGTCAATCGGATCGATTTTGTGCGCGCCGCAGCCGCAGCAAGAATAACGGCGGGTGCTGAATCGAGGAATTCGGGACGGTGATGCTCGCCGATGCCGAACACATCGAGCCCGACACTGTCGGCGATTTCGACTTCCTCAAGCAAATTCGCAAGGCGATCAGCAGGTGAGACCGTCGCGTCCGTGGTCGCTCCCGGCATGATCGCCGCAAAACTGTCTACGCCAATTTCCATTCAGGTTCTTTCCGGGAGGCCTCGTTCATCGAACCGCTCGCATGTGCGGGGCCGTGGCCACTCCTCTAACAGATCACGGCCCTGAGTGCTGCCTGGGTCAAGGCGCTTTGGCAAAGACGGCATCGAGTTGCATTTCGAACAACTCGCCGATGTTGACTGGGTGAGCCCGATCAAGAAACTTGTTGATCACGATGCCCGCCCAGATCGGCGCCAGAAGCAGGTAAGGATTCTTGACTAGTCGATCGTTCTCAAGTTCTCCCGATTTCCGTGCCGCCGTCGCCAAGCGTTTGACCTTTTGCAGGAGCGGATCGATCACGTCGCGGCGATAGATCTCAGCGATTGCCGGAAAACGCGAGCCTTCAGCGATGACCATGCGCGCAATATCGGCGCGGCTCTTCTTCTCGATGGCGTAGATTGAAACGACGAGCGTTCTTCGCAAAAAGTCTTCGACGCTCTCGTTCGGTGCCCGCTTCGCGTCATCAACGTCGATGTGTGCGTTCACGATTTCCTGCTGCACGACCGCGGAGAACAACGCTTCCTTGGCGACGAAATAGCGGTAGATCAGCCCCTTGGCGACACCGGCGCGCTTCGCAACGGTCTCGATCGTGGTGTTGGCAAACCCTTTTTCGAGAAACTCGGCCAACGCTGCATCGACGATGGATTGCCGCGTCAGCGCCGTCTTCTCCGGGCTGGCGCCGCGCCGACGAACGACCGGTTGATCGTTCTCAAGGACGCGGGTAGCGGCGGATTGTGTACTCTTATGCATGTCGCCTCTCTTCGGACTCGGCTTTCGCGATCCATACCTTCCAATTTCGATGGTGACCCATGCGTCCAACGCATTCTCAGCGATGGTCGTTTATCTTGACAAAAGTGACTGCTGAGTCATTTATACCTGACCGAGGCAATATTCAAGTTCGAATAATTGTCGGCTCTCAACGTGATTGCCTCCTTTACAGGTCGTGCGATGGCCGTTCCGGCGCCGTATCAGTGGATTTTTTCACTTAAAACGATGATCGCGGCGTTGCTGGCGCTGCTGATCAGTCTTTGGATTCCGCTGCCCAATCCGTACTGGTCGCTGGCAACCGTCTACATCGCGTCGAATCCGCTATCCGGTGCGACCCGATCGAAGGCCATCTTTCGCGTCATCGGAACTTTGCTCGGGGCGTCGGCCGCCATTGTGATGGTGCCCAATCTCGCGAACGCACCTGTGATGCTGGTCATCGCGTTGGCAAGCTGGTCGGCTGTCTGCCTCTACATTTCGCTGCTCGACCGCACGCCGCGAAGCTACATTTTCATGCTTGCGGGCTACACGGCGGCGCTCATCGGTTTTCCGACCGTAGACGTGCCGGGCACAATATTCGACGTGGCGTTAGCGCGGACAGAAGAAATCATCGTCGGCATCTTATGCGCAGCGGTTGTATCGAGTATTATCCTTCCACGAAGCGTCGCTCCGGTTATCGCACAGAGACTCAAAGCGTGGCTCACCAACGCCGACCTTAGCGCACGCGACGCTCTGCAACTGAAGACGGGTCCGGAAGCCGACGCGCATCGCTTGCGACTTGCCGGTGACACGGGCGAAATCGAAAACCTCGGCACTCATCTCATCTACGACGCGGGCGGACATCCCGAATTTCTTCAGAATGTGCGCGATGTTCGGCCGCGAATGCTGATGTTAATTCCGATTCTTTCGTCGATCGCGGATCGACTTCACGAGCTTTCGTTGCTCGGAGGGCCATCGAGCGCGGCCCAGAAGCTCGTCGACCGGTTGAACACATGGCTTGAGACCGGCAACTCCGAGAACATCGACGAACTCGATCGCCTGAAGGCGGATATCGAAGCTTGCATTGAAGAAAAAAACCGTGGTCACCGCAGTTGGAGAGAACTCGTCGAATTCAGTCTTCTAATGCGATTGAGCGATCTAGCTGCGATCCGGTCTGATTGCCTCGATGTTCTCAGGAGCGTCGAGGGAACGCCGGCCAAACCGCCAAGGCCGTTTTCCTATCCGATTGGTGAGCGCGCGACCCTGACTCGCCATTACGATCACGGCCTCGCACTTCTTTCGGCCGTCGTCAGCTTCTCCACGATATCGATTTGCTGCGCGTTCTGGATCTTGACGGCTTGGCCGGAAGGCGGTTTCGCCGTCCTGATGGCTGCCGTGTCCGGCAATCTCTTTTCAGCTCAGGACAACCCAGTCCCGTCGATCGTCGTGTTCGCCAAGTGGGCGGTGGTATCCGTCATTCTCTCCGCGCTTTACGTCTTCGCCATTCTTCCTCACGTCCACAATTTTGAGACTTTAGCGTTGGTTTTGGCGCCGGCACTCGTTGTCTTTGGGCTGTGCATTTCGAAGCCGGAAACGCTGCTGATCGGATTGGCTTTGGCAATCTGCATGGCCGCGATGATCGGACTGCAGGTGACGTTTGCGGTTGATACGGCAATGTTTTGGAATAGCAGCATGGCAACAGCAGCTGGCGTCATCATCGCTGCGGTCACGGCGTCCTTGCTTCGCACGCTTGGAGCCGAGTGGAGCATTCGACGCCTCGCGAACGCCAACAGAACGACGCTTGCCGACATCGCAGATGCTAGCAACTCGCGAGATGACGCGCGGCTGACCGGCCTCATGCTCGACAGGCTGGTTCTTCTCGCGCCAAGGGCCAAGGCCGCCGGTCATAGGATTCCCGGCGCGATCGGTGAATTGCGCGAAGGATTCAATATTCTCGATCTGCGCCGGTCTCGCGTCGGGCTCACACCCTACTCAAGACGGCGTGTCGATGCCGTTCTTCTTATGCTGAAGCGCTTCTACCAATCGGATGCCAATGCGTCCGCATCGGACTTGGTACTTGCGGCGATCAATCGAGCGCTCGCGGTCGTGCGGAATGAGCGGAGCGCTTCGGCACGCAATGCCCTACTTGGCCTCGTCGGACTGCGGCGCAGCCTATTCCCTGATCGCTCACCCCCTCACTTGCCGCACGCGCCGGAATATCTGGAGGCTGCGCAATGAACGAGGAAATCAGCATTTTCGGCATTTTTGTGCCGTCCATTCTCGCGTGCTCCATCATCTCCTACATACTGATGGTCGCTGCCTCACGCGTTCTTCGCGCCGCTGGCGCTTATCAATATATCTGGCATAGATCGCTCTTCAATCTATCGATATTCGTTTGCCTGCTCGGCGCGACCGTCCTCTTATTTTCTCAGGCTCATCCATGACTAATACTCAGCTGAAAATTGTCGCGCGCTATGGCGTTACGCTGGCGCTTGCGGTCGTTGCAATCTATGCGGGATGGCGTCTGTGGGCTCATTATGAGCTCGAGCCTTGGACTCGCGACGGGCGGGTGCGCGCCGATATCGTCGAGATCGCACCGGACGTTTCCGGGCTCGTGACCGATGTGCCGGCCCACGACAACCAGATCGTTCACAAGGGCGACGTTCTTTTCCGGATCGACCGCGACCGCTTCAATCTCGCGCTGAAGCAGGCGGAGGCGAACCTCGAAGGACGGGTTGCCGTACTTGATGCCGCTCAGAAAGATCTCGTTCGCTATAAGAACATGACAGCCATCGCCGTCAGCGAGCAAAAGGTCGAGCAGGTTACCGCGACGGCGGCGCAAGCCGCGGCGGACCTGCATCGCGCGGAGGCCGATCGCGATGTGGCAAAACTCAATCTCGAGCGTTCAGAAGTCCGCGCGTCGGTCAACGGTCCAATTACGAACTTCGATTTGCGGCCCGGGAACTACGTCACCGCCGGCAAGGGCGTCGCGGCGTTGATTGACCAGGATTCTCTCCGCGTCGAAGGATACTTCGAGGAGACAAAGCTGCCTCTCATCCGCGTCGGCGATAAAGCCGTCGTTCACCTGATGGGCGAGGACAGGCCGCTTCTCGGCCATGTCGAGAGCGTCGCTGGGGGTATCGAGGACCGCGACCGCAGCGCCGGCGCAAACCTGCTTGCCGACGTCAATCCAACCTTCAGTTGGGTGCGTCTCGCGCAGCGCATACCGGTCCGCATCGCGCTCGACCACGTTCCGGATGGCGTCCGTCTGGTGGCGGGGCGTACGTCGACGGTCGTTATCGTTCCAGACGAAAATGCCCCTCGCGTCACGGACGCGAAGTAGCGGGACCGGAAGCCGGGCGTTTTGTCGTCCTGCCTCGTTGACAACGGGGGCGCATGGCCGCCAACCTCGTCCATCGCAAATCGAAGCGAGATGGGGCTCCGGCGTGCCGCCGATGTTTGCTGTCGGCGAAAAAATTCCCCGCTGCGCATGTTGACGTCGATCAATGTTCCTGCGCTGCTTGCACGCCAATGATCCGCCGGGCTTTGCCGGGAAGGGCCAAAGGAATGGCGTCACAAGCCACCGTGGCTGTCGAAAATGTGCGACTACCGTCGCAGTCGGCGGTCGCAAAGTCCATCTCCTATCGAACGAGCGCGGCGCTTCAGATCGGGGCGTCGCTGCTGTGGATCGCACAGGCGGCATTCATTGGCGCCGCAGTAAACGACGCCGCGAGCGGGCGCATATCGAACTGGAGCGCGTGGGCGGCATTCGGCGTGCTGTCGATCGGGGTTCTACGAGCAATCCTCGACGGCATCGGAAGCCGCCTCGCTTTTTGCACTGGACGTGATGCCGCGACGCACCTCAGGGAGCTTGCCGTAGCTGGCCTCGCCGCGCGCTCGCCGCTCGATGCCGAACGCTCCCAATCCGGACGCGCCGGCAGTATCGTCGCCGAGCAGGCTGAGATGATCGTGCCGTATGTGGCCCGCTTCGAGATTGCGAGACTACGGTCCGTCGTCGTGCCCGGCGTCATTCTTCTTTTTATTCTGTCGCTGTCCTGGACGGCGGCGTTCGTTCTGCTCGTCGCCGCTCCGCTCATTCCGATCTTCATGGCATTGATCGGGTGGCGTGCGAAAGCGGCAAGCGAAGCGCAACTCGCCGAGACCGGCGATATGAACGCCTTCCTGCTCGACCGGCTGCGTGGAATCGCCACGATCCGCGCACTCGGGGCCGTGGATGTGACGGCGAAGCGACTTCGGGCGACGGCGGAAGCCCTGCGCTCGCGCACGATGGCCGTTCTCAGAATTGCGTTCCTATCTTCAGCGGTTCTGGAGCTTTTTTCCGCACTTGGGGTCGCGATGGTTGCCGTTTATGTCGGCTTTCATCTGCTCGGACAACTGAATTTCGGCACTTGGGGCGGGCCGCTAAGTTTGGGCGAAGGGCTGTTCATTCTTCTTCTCGCACCGGCGTTTTTCGAACCGCTCCGCGAACTTTCGTCCGTATGGCATGATCGCGCGTCGGGGCAGGCAGCTATCGAAGAACTCAATCGTCTTGCCGCGCTCGATCATTCCTTGCTCGGTGCAGATGGTGGCAGCGAGCATGAGCCAATCGTCTTTCGTCATGCGCCCGCAGTTTCGGTCAAAGGTCTTTGCTTCGGATATCGCAATATCGATGCCTTGGTTTTCGATCGCTTCGATCTTGCGATCGCGCCGGGTGAGCATGTTGCTCTTCTCGGCCCGAGCGGCTCGGGAAAGTCGACGCTTCTGGCGCTTTTGGCCGGACTTGCATCGCCGACATCGGGCGCCATCGCAATCGGCGGGCACGCCGTTACGGCTCAAAGTGCGCCGGGATTGCGCGGCAATATCGCCTGGATCGGCCAGCGTCCGCACATCTTCGCGGGGACGCTCGCGAGCAATGTCGTGATTGGGGGAACAGCCGATCGCGCGGTCGTCTCGAAGGCGCTGCAATTTGCCCAACTCGGCGACATCGCCCATGCGCGTGGTCTGGATGCGATCGGGGAAAACGGCATCGGGCTTTCCGGTGGAGAGACGCTTCGCCTCGCTATCGCTCGTGTCGCGGCACACCCCCATAGCGGACTGATCCTGGCGGACGAACCCACGGCTCACCTCGATGCCGAAACAGCACGCGACGTAACGGACAATCTTCTCGCTCTCGCACGCGGCAAGACGATGATCGTCGCGACGCATGATCTGACACTCGCACGGCGCATGGATCGCATCATCCGATTGGGCGATTTGGATCTGGAGAAGGCGGCATGATCGCGATTCTCAAAGATCTTCGGCCCGTCCTCGCACTTTTTTGGCGCGGCCCGCGCGCGAAGCTTCTTTCGGGATTGGCGCTCAGCGCCGCGACCGTGCTCAGCGGGCTGGCTTTGCTCGGCCTGTCGGGCTGGTTCATCACGGCGACTGCCATTGCCGGTCTGAGCGCATTGGCGGCATTATCATTCGATGTGTTTTCGCCCTCGGCGGGTATCCGCTTCTTTGCATTGGCGCGAACGGCGAGCCGATACGGGGAGCGGCTCGTCACGCACGACGCGACACTCGGTCTGCTCGCTGACCTTCGCGAGCGGCTGTTTCGCGGCTCGGCTGCCATGCGGGAAGCGGAGAAATTGCGCATGCGCCCCGCTGCACTCCTGTTCCGGCTCACGCAGGATATCGATGCGCTCGACTCGCTTTATCTCCGCGTGATCGTACCCATGGGTGCCGCAATCGCCGCTGCGCTGGCAACTGGCGTCACGTTCGGATTCATTCGACCCATTGCCGGGATTGCGTCCGGAATTTTTCTTCTCTTTTTCGGACTTGGCATTCCGATCGTCTCCGCGCGCTTCGCCCAGCGCTTCGCGCGACGCCGGTCTCGCGCGCTCGAAAGCCTACGTGCACGCGTCATCGATCTCGTCTCCGGCCAAACGGAACTTGTCATGGCCGGGCGAATAGATGCGGAGCGACATGCCATCGCCACGGCCGATCAAAAACTCTCCGATGCCGACGGCCGGCTCAACCTCATTGAAACCATCTCCGGAGCAGCGTTCGGTATAGCGAGTTCCGCTCTGATCGCCGCCGCGCTTCTCGTCACCATGGCTCTTGTCCGGCACGGCGAAATCGGCGCGCCGGTTGCGGCGCTCGCTATCTTGGTGGCGGTAGCGGCGCTTGATCCGTTCACGGCATTGCGACGTGGCGCGGTCGAACTCGGACGAACCTGCATCGCCGCGCGACGCGTCGGCTCCCGTCTCGCGCCAATATCTGGGTCGCCGATGCCATCGCCGCCCGACGGCACGGCTTGTGCGCTCGATGGCATATCGGTTCGCCATGCGGACGCGTCGAGACCGGTCATCCATGATCTTTCGCTGTCGCTTCGAACGGGTGAATGTGTGGCCCTGATTGGCGCCAGCGGCTCGGGAAAAACGACGCTGATCTCCATCATTGCCGGTGAAATTTCGCCCGAGCAAGGCATTGTGCAAACCGTGCCTGCCACGCTTCTCACACAGCGCACCGAACTTTTTGCGGACTCGCTTGGCGACAATCTAAGACTTGCCGATCCCGAAGCGGACGATGCGCAACTGTTGCTGGCGATCGAATCCGCTGGGCTCGCCCCGTACGTAGCAAGCCTCGCCAACGGCCTCGACACACGCCTCGGCGAAGGCGGATTCGGACTTTCGGGCGGCGAAGCGCGCCGTCTCGCGATGGCGCGCCTTTTTCTCCGTGATACGCGGCTTTGGCTGTTGGACGAGCCCACCGAAGGACTCGATGATAGCACTGCACGTGATGTCATCGAGCGCCTCTCGACAAAATCCGCAGATCACACGCTGCTAATCGCGACGCATATCCGGCGCGAGGCCGAAATGGCGGATCGACTGATATCGATCGAAGACGGACGCATCATCGCGACTGCTTCTCGGGGAGAGATGGCGTTCGACGTGATGCTTGCAACACTAAGACAGGACTAACGATAGACGACGGGGCGGCGTCATCACAGCGCTTCTTCCTGAGAATGAGACCGACCGAAAGTCGGAGAGAGGCAAAATGGAACTCGATATCGTGGCGCTTTCGCGCCTGCAATTTGCGACGACAGCGCTCTATCACTTCTTGTTTGTTCCGCTGACGCTTGGGCTTTCGGTTCTCCTCGCGATCATGGAGACGGTCTATGTCATGACCGGGCGCCAAATCTGGCGACAGATGACGAAGTTCTGGGGCACGCTGTTTGGCATCAATTTCGTGATCGGCGTCGCCACCGGCCTTGTCATGGAATTCCAGTTCGGGATGAATTGGAGTTATTACAGCCATTATGTCGGAGACATCTTCGGTGCGCCTCTAGCCATCGAAGGATTGATGGCGTTCTTCCTCGAAGCGACGTTCGTCGGGCTTTTCTTCTTCGGTTGGGACCGAATGTCGAAGGTCGGGCACCTCGTCGCGACGTGGTGTGTCGCCATCGGCTCGAATTTCTCGGCGCTTTGGATCTTGATCGCGAACGGCTGGATGCAAAATCCGGTCGGCTCTGCTTTCAATCCGCAGACGATGCGCATGGAAGTGACGAACTTCTTCGACGTGGTATTCAATCCCGTCGCGCAGGCGAAATTCGTTCACACCGTTTCCGCCGGATACGTGACTGCGTCAGTATTCGTTCTCGGCGTTTCGGCTTGGTATTTGTACAATCATCGGCATACGGCGCTCGCCAAACGATCGATGACGGTCGCGGCCTCGTTCGGTCTTGCGTCGGCCCTTTCGGTTGTCGTGCTTGGGGACGAAAGCGGCTACCTCTCGACCGAGCATCAGAAAATGAAGCTCGCGGCTATCGAGGCGATGTGGAAAACTGAACCGGCGCCGGCCGCTTTCACGCTGTTCGGCTTCCCGGACCAGAAAGCGCGCGAGACGCATTTCGCGGTTCACGTTCCCTGGGTCATGGGTTTGATCGGCACGCGCTCGTTGACGACCGAGATTCCAGGCATCGAGGATCTGGTCGCGCGCGCGAAGGATCGAATCCGGCAAGGCATAGTGGCTTTCGACGCCTTGCAGCAGATTCGCGCGGCAAACGATCCGGCGACCGTGCCGCAGGCCGCAACCGATGCGCTGGAAAAGAATGGCAACGATCTGGGCTATGCACTTCTTCTGAAGCGCTATGTCGATGATCCGCGCAAGGCGACGGATGCCCAAATCGATCAGGCTGCCTGGGATACGGTGCCGAACGTGCCTTCGCTGTTCTGGTCGTTCCGCATCATGGTCGGCCTCGGCTTCTTCTTCATCGCGTTGATGGCGACCTTCTTCTATCTGTCGGCGCGGAGGCGGCTCGACCAGCATCCGTGGTTGCTTCGTCTCGCGGTTTTCGCCATTCCGCTTCCGTGGATCGCTGCGGAGTTGGGGTGGGTGGTTGCGGAGTTTGGACGTCAGCCCTGGATCATCGAGGGTATTCTGCCGACAGCCGCCGGCGTTTCGAGCCTCGGCGCGTTTACGGTTCTCCTCACGCTTCTCGGGTTCATCGCGCTTTATACCGTGCTCTTCATCGTCGAGATGGGCCTCATGATCCGAGCCATCCGCGCCGGACCTCAGCCCGACGATGCGCCCGACGCCATTCTCGTTTCCCCTTCACTCGTCGCCGCGGAGTAGACCAATGATCCTGCATCAATTCATCGATTACGACACGCTCCGCATCATCTGGTGGCTGCTGCTCGGCATCCTGCTGATCGGATTTGCCGTCATGGACGGGTTCGATCTCGGCGCTGCCGCGCTGTTGCCGTTCGTTGCGAAAACGGACGTCGAACGGCGCGTGGTGATCGACAGTATCGGGCCGACGTGGGAGGGCAACCAAGTTTGGCTGATCTTGGGTGGCGGAGCGATCTTCGCCGCGTGGCCGCCGCTCTACGCGGTCTCGTTCTCGGGCTTCTATCTCGCGATGTTCGCGATCCTGTTTGCATTGATCCTGCGTCCAGTTGGATTCAAGTATCGTTCGAAGCGCGATAATCCGACGTGGCGCAAGGCGTGGGACGCGGCGTTGTTCGTCGGCGGCGCGGTTCCGGCGCTGATCTTCGGCGTTGCCGTCGGCAATGTGCTGCAGGGCGTCGCGTTTCACTTCAACGGCGATCTTCGGATCTTCTACGACGGCAGCACCTTATTCGAGCTTCTAAACCCATTTGCCCTGTTGTGCGGATTGGTATCGGTCGCGATGCTCGTGATGCACGGCGCCGGATGGCTCGTGCTGAAGACCGAAGGTCCCGTCGCCGATCGGGCAAGGGCGTTTGGAAGCATCGCGGCGCTCGCGACAGTCGCGCTCTTTCTTCTCGGAGGGATCTTTCTCTGGATCGGCGTCGACGGTTATCACATCACGAGCACTGTCAATCCCGTCGGGCCGTCCAATCCGCTCGCCAAAACCGCAGCGGTGGCGCCGGGTGCGTGGCTTGAAAACTACGGCTCGCATCCGTTGACGATGCTTGCGCCATTGTTCGGACTTGTGGGTGCAGGCGCGGCTTACGCGTTCATGAGCGCGCGGCGCGAGATCGCGACAATCCTGGCGTCGTCGCTTTCGATCGCCGGGATCGTCACGACGGTCGGGGTATCAATGTTTCCCTTCATCCTGCCGTCATCGGTCGATCCCCGTTCGAGCCTCACGGTTTGGGATGCTTCGTCGAGCCACATGACGCTTTTCATCATGCTCGTCGCGGCGGTAATCTTCGTGCCGATCATCATCGCCTACACGACGTGGGTCTATCATGTGATGTGGGGCAAGGTTGACGAGAAGGCCATTCGTGAAGACAGCGGCCATGCTTACTAACGCACCTGAAAGGAGAGATTGATCATGTGGTACTTTGCTTGGCTGCTCGGCCTGCCGCTCGCTGCCGCTTTCGCTGTTCTCAACGCCATGTGGTACGAGCTGATGGAGGATGCGGCGGTTGCCCGTGCGCGGACCGTGCCGGCAACTGACAGTTCTCAGCGAAAATAAAACGGAATGACGTACGCGAGCTGACTTGGTGTCAGATCCGGCGGCGGCTCACCGAAGGGCGCTGATTTCTTGACGACGGCAAGCGCGGCGCTATCGAGCGTCGCGCTTCCCGAGGTTTCGGAAACCCGCAAATAGAGGATGCCACCGTCGGCCGCGATGCCGAAAGATACCATGACGGTTCCTCGAAGCCCGTTACCCATGGGTTTGTTGTGCGCCAATTGCGCGCGAATCTTCGCGCCGTAGCTTAAGGCGTTTCCGCGACTTGCAGAGACACGGCCTTCGGCGGCGGCCTGGGACGCGTTCGATCGCGATGTGGAGCTTCCCGCAACCTGCTGATGCGATTCCTGTTGCGGCGTTTTCTTTTCCTTCTCGACTTCTTTTTTCCGCTCGGCCTTCGCGGGCGTGTCTTCTTTCGTCTCGACCGCCTCCGGCATCTCCTCGACGGGCGTCTCCGAGATCTCGTCGGCCTTTATTTCGCTTACTGCGTCGGGTGCGCCACCGCCTCGAATGACCGGCAAGGGATCGTCCGTAGGGGTAACTGCCGTAGGGGTGACATCGGCCACTTTTATCGGCTTCGGCGGCGGCTCATCGGAGACGGGATCGTTTTCGACCTCGGCCAGTTCCTGCGGCTTCGATTCAGCGGATTGAACGCTTCCGGCTTGCGAGGCCGCGGCAGCCGCGGAGGCCGTCTGCATCGTCTCGGTCGAGATCGATTCCAGGACGACCGATTGCTCCATCGAGAGACTGAACGTATCGGTCTTGTCGGCGAGCGTGCCGAACTCTTCGCCGGAGTCGCGCATCAGCATCGAATAGATCAGACCGCCATGGAGCGCTGCCGAGAAAACGATCGCGGCAAAGAGAAGTACTTGCACCGCTGGTTTCGCGGCGCCCGTCGCTTGGGCGATCTTGAATTTCGGTTGAGCGATTGCCCGGTCGGCGGCGCCTTCGACGTGGCCCTTCGCCTTGCCAAAGTCGATCGCTACGACGTTCGTGCGCGAGTCGAACGCGGAGGGATTCGACCCTATCGATTGCGCGTGCCGCGCGGGCCGGTCGTTGCGATCGATGAGCATCACCCTTCGCGCGCCTCCGTTGACATCGACTAACTTTAATCGTGATGGCACCGGCGGATTTCTCCGCCGATGCCGAACTAACTCGTCATGTGCAGCCGCACTGTCGCGCGGGTTAGAATTTTGCCCTCGTGGTGAGCAGGAACGTGCGGCCGCGGCCGGTGTCGTCGGGAACGCTGTTTACGGTCCCCCCAGTACCTCCGGCACTCAGCGCCGGTGAGTAGGCCACATCCGTGAGATTGGTAACCGTCAGCCCGACGTTGATGTCGTTGGTGATTTTGTAATCGGAGAAGAGATCGTAGGTGGAGTAGCCATCATAGAATGCAGGCCCACCGAACGACTCTGTATTAAGATCGCCGGATTGGCTCTTCGACGTGAAATACGCGCGCGCACCTACGGTGAGACGCTGATCGAAGAACCTCAAACCGCCCGTAACGGTGGCGATATCGCCCGGCAAATAGCTGTGCATGCCGAGACCGTCCAACTGCGACGGAAGCGTTGTGTGATTATGGCTATAGCTCAGGCCTGCGAAAACGTATCCAGCATCATAAGTACCTTGAAGTTCGACGCCTTCAACCTTTGAGATGCCTGGATTGTTCGCGTAGAACCAAAGTAGGCCCAAAGGATCTACGGTGCTGGCTGTGATGTAATTCTCTACATCCATCGTGTAGTAATCGCCCTTGAAACGGAATGAATCGCCGGGCTGGAAGAGGCCTTCAAACTTTGAGTTGAGGCCAAACTCCCAACCTTTTTGTGATTCAGGTTGCAGGTACGGATTGGGGGCAAACTGAGTGGGATCTCCCCCTGTGTCCGGATGGACGCCGCCGAGCAGCGTCTCAGAAACCGATGGCGCGCGGAACGAATTGGACCACTTCACATATGGCTGAAACCATTCAGCGGGTTTTGCTGCCAATGTCAGCGTCGGGCTAAATCCACCATCCGATTTGTCAACACTATACGGACCCGTTGTAAGAAACGGCGGAAGCACCGGAGTGTATGAAAATCCGGGGCCAAAATTGAGGGTATCCACGAAAACGGTGCCGTTACCCTTGAGATTATAGTCGTCGTAGCGAAGGCCGACGATGAAATCGAAGATGCTCTTGGAGAAGGTCGTCTCTGAGAACGCACCCCGGATCGTCGAGTCACCCGATTGATTCACACCGCCCTTTTTATCCGGATCGAGCTTGTTCCATGCACTGACGTCGTCGTGGAAATATTCGTATCCGTAGTTCGATTTGACGTGAATGCCGCTTAAGTCAAATAAGGATGTGTTGGATACATCAAACCCTAATCCGACATCCTCAATTCGGCGCCCAGAAGAGTCGGAACTTTGACCTGGTGTCAGCCCACTGGCAGGGCTGAGATATGCCATATTCAGATCGCTTCCGGAGAAGTTTGCGCGAAAATCGATCAAATCGCTTCCGGGATTGTATTCGTAGCCGACCTTATAGATTTTGGAATCGATGCTTTGATTGTATGAGTTCGCGGTGAAGTCGTTGTTGTAGAGAACGGTACCGAACGACAGCTGCTGCGTCGGGTCGATCTGGATGTGGACTTTCGCCAATCCGGAGATCAGGTCCTGATCGGTGAACGGCACTCGCTGCCCGAGGCCGTTATCGTAATCATCCACGTTGTGCTTGCTGATGGCACCGGCGACGCTGACGGCTCCGCTTCGAATGGCGCCTGCACCCATTTCGGAAAATCCGACGCCGTTGCTTCCCCATGACAGGCTGGTGAGCGCACCGTAGTTGCTCCCAGGCTTCAGGATATCGTCAACATCGAGCGTATGCAGATCAGCAGTACCCGCGAGTGCGCCTGCGCCACCCACTCCAGAGACCGCTCCGCGTTGGACCTCGATACTCGACAATAGCAGCGGATCGACGTAGGCGAAGCCAGAGGCATCGTGTCCGGTGAAGCGGAAGTTCTGCCGAACTCCGTCAATCATCATATTCACGCGACCCTGACCTTCGAAGCCGCGAATGTTAATGGCTAAGCCCGGGTTATTCGGATCATTTCCCGTCGAGACGCCGGGCATAGCGCGAAGGACATCCTGGACGTTCGTTTGACCGAATGTCTGGATCTCGCCTTGTCCGGCAACGCTCACGCTTGCTGGCGTATTATATGGCGCATCGATCTTCGCGGCTTGATTGCCGCCATTCGTTGTCGCAGGCGGCGGAGCGGCAGGCGCGGCGGCTTGAGCAGGTGCGGGCTTCGGCTTGTTTTTCGCGGCGCTGCTCTTCTTTGCTTTCGCGCCCTGAACGTCGATACCCGGGAGCTGCGTTTCTTGCGCCGATGCGGTTCCGGTCAATGCCAACGCGGCCGCCGAAACGGTCAGCGCCAGCGCGGCTTTGCTGAAGCCGCCGCAAACCGGGATTTGTCGCGATCCTGTCGTTAGCGAATCCGCACTCTTAAAATCGTCAACGCCGCGCACAGCCATTCCATCGTCCCCCGTGGTTCCAAAGTTGTTACGGGGCTGGCTGGCTGGGCGCTTAAGCGCACATTGGCGGGCTTGCCTCTTCTTCGCGGATCCTCCCCCGGAGGTGCTCACAATGAAGATCCCGATGCGTTTACCGGGCTGATGCGAACATTATTAAAGTCTACGTTATGAGTCAACAATGAGGCGCTGTTAAGTTGTGGCATTGCGGACACAAAATCGATCGATTGCATCGCGCAATCCGGCACCGACGCGATTACGGCCCTGGCATCGGATTCGCTTGGCGCGAAAGCCGATGACCGAGGGCCGCAAACAGCGTCTTGCTTCGAACGCCGGTGTTGGGTTCGTTCGGACCTTAGTTCAGGCCGAGCTTGCCGCGCAGCGTCGAGAGGTCGGTCGCGAGCGCGTTGACTTTGGCGGCCAGCACCTTGCGGTCTTCTTCCGTCAACTTGTCGTAAAGCTCGTAACCGTCAGCCGTCTTGTACTTGGCGAGCGTCTCGTCGACGACCTTGAAGTTCCCGTCGACCTTCTTCACGAAGTCGGCGTTGTCCTTCTCGATCAGCGGCTTCACGAGTTCGTAGATCTTCTGCGATCCGTCGAAGTTCGCCTTGAAGTCCCACAGGTCGGTGTGGCTGTAGCGATCTTCCTCGCCCGAAATCTTGGTCGCCGCGACTTCTTCCATCAGAGCGGCTGCACCGCCGACAACTGTTTCCGGCGGGAACGTCAGGTTCTCGATACGCTTGTTGAGATCCTTGACGTCAGCAAGAAGCTGTTCGGCATACGGCTCGAGCCCCTTAGTGCTGTTGTCAGTCCACAGGCCATATTCGATGCGATGGAAGCCCGAGAACTTCGGGTCTTTCTCCTTGCCTTCGAAGTCGTCGGCGCGCGCGTCGATGGTGTGGTCGAGGTCGGAGAAGAGTTCCGCGATCGGCTCGATGCCTTCATAATTCATGCGCGTCGGAGCGAAGAGAGCCTTGGCCTTCGCGACGTCACCGGCCTTGATGGCATCGGTAAACTTCATCGTGTTGGCGAGAAGCTTCTCCGTGTTGTCGGCCACGTAGCTCTTGTACGCGGCAAGCGGCTCTACGAGCTTGGAGTCTTCTTCCGCATACGCCGTCCCTGCGTATCCGAGCACCGCGGCGAGTGCTGTCGCGGCCATGAAGTGTCGCCTCATTGGTCGTCTCTCCGTTCTATGGGGTTTTAGGATCGTGTTGGCGGTACCGCCGCCGCGGCCTTGGCCAACTCTTGGCCCAGATAGTCACCAGCTTCCCGCGCCCCTGGAAGAACGAAGAAATAACCACCACCAATTGGCTTGATGTATTCCTCTAACGGCTCGCCATCGAGCCGCGTCTGCACGGCAATGAACCCTCTTTCGAGGTCTGATTGGTAGGCAATGAACAGCAGCCCTTGATCGAGCTGTCCGTTCTTCGTGATGCCGCTGGAATAATTGAACGGCCGACGAAGCATAAGATTCTTATGTGATTCAGGCGTGCGCGGATTGGCGAGCCTGATGTGCGCATCTAGACGTGTGATTCTCCCTTCAGGATCCTTTGCGTAATTGGGAACATCAGTTTCCGTTGTGCCGTCCATCGGCGCGCCGGACATTTTCTCTCGGCCGATAATGCGTTCCTGTTCTCCGAGCGGGGTGCGGTCCCAACGCTCGACGAAATTACGAATGATACGGACGGCCTGATAGGTTCCGCCCACCGCCCATTCGGGTTCGTCGTGGCCCTTGCCGACCCATACGATCTCATCCATCAGCGCCGTATCGCCGGAATGGGGGTTGGCAGAACCATCGCGAAAGCCAAGAAAGTTTCGCGCGCTTTGCACCTTGCCGTCAGCATCCGGCAGAATGGTCGGAACGCTGCCCTCCTGCTTCCAGCGCGGGAGGAGATATTCCGGCATGTTTTTCAGAATGTCGCGCAGCGCGTGGATATTCGTGTCGGCGGTGTTCGAGCAAAACTGCAACGACAAATCGCCGTGGCAGCACTCGGCTTCGAGCGCATCGTTCTTGAATTGAGTCATGCGCTGGAGATGGCGGGGCTTCAACGGCTTGAGCCACGGGCGCGTGTCGAATAGCGAGTCACCGAGACCGACCGTGATGGTCAGGTTATCGGGAAGCACATCAGGCCCGAGGATGCCGGAATCGGCGGGCGGTAGCTTCGGATCAAGCGCCGCCGGCTTGCCGCCTTGCGTCAGGAATACGATGCGCTCGGTCAGCTTGCGCAGCATCCCGTCGAAATCAGCCGGCGTATCGGCAATGACGTCGAAGGCCACAAGCATGCCGTTGGCGGGACGCGCCGTCACGATGCCCGCCTGATGCACGCCATAGAACGGGACGCTTTGCTCAACGTCGGCGCGGTGGCTTGCGGGCGCGTCGGTGACCTGCTTGGCATCTGCGACGGCGTTCTCGGCGACCAAGCTCGACGCCCACGCGCTACCAGCGGCGACGCCGAGACCGAGCAGAAGCTTGCGGCGGTCCGCGCTTAAAGCGACTCGTTCGTCCGGCGTGGACTTTCGATCATGTGCCATTGGAATCAATCCCTATAGCGGACGGCAATCCGTTGAGTGCGTCCGCGAGATTTGCGAAGGCCGCCGCCAGCTCTTTGCGCTGGTCCACGCCGTTTGACGTTTGGGTTGCTGCTCCCGAGTCGCTCTTTTGCTTGGCGACTTCATTTTCCGCGGAGCGGAAAGCCGTATCGATTTTTTGCGCGAGTTCCGGATTGACCGGCTTTACGACCGGCTGCAGGAGTCCGACGATCTTGCCTATGCCTTCGAGATTAGCCTCGAGATCGGAAAGGTCGGTCTCGACGAAACGGTTCTCCCCGACAGGAAGGCGGTCGCGCGAAAGCTGCGTCGCGAAATTGCCGGAGCTGTCGATGAGAACATCGGGCGTCATCTTCATGGCTTTGAGACGCTCGTCGAGGGTCGTCAAATCGGCGACGAGCCGATCGGCGACGGGCGCTAGTCCATCGACGCTCTTGGTCGCAAAGAGTCCGCGCTCGATGCGGTGATAACCGAGAAACGCCGGATCGTTCTCGCGCTTCTCGAAATAGTCGGCAACCGGATCAATCGTGTTCTGCAAATCGGAAAAACGATAAACGACCGGCTCGATGCGCTTGTAGGGCTGCCGGGCGGCAATATAGAGCGCCTGGGCCTTGGCAAGGTCGCCGGCCTTGATCGCATCGTCGAGTTCTTTCGCGGTGCGTATAGCGGCAGCGCTCTGACGCCCGAGATAGAATTTGTACTCCGAGAGCGGTCCGAGGAAATTGCGCATTGTTGTGTGCGCCGACTGCGCGCGCGCCTCTTCCGACGGCGTGACATGCAGGGTTCCGCGCGGATTGGAAAGAAGACCGCAGGTGACTTCATAATCGCCCGGCGCCAAGCGCACCTTCAATGTCTGCTTAAAGCCCGGCGCGATATTCTCGCGCTCCGCCACAACCATCACGCCTTCGAGAATCTCCCATTCAACGGGGCGTTCCGACTTGTTGGAAATCTCAAATGTTCTCTCGCCGGCGGGAACGGAGAACGTGTTCGGTTCGCAGGCTTTCGAGGTGACGGTCACGGGAATCGCGGCAACCGCCTTTTCGTGGTGGTTCTTCAAAGTAGCGACGTAGAAGGCTACTCCGGCGACGAGCACGAGCCCCGCGGCTCCGGCGACACCAAGATACATCAAGCGAGACGAAGGGGCCGAGGGCTTCCCTTTGCCGGCATCAGGCGCGGACATTTTTATTTTCCTGGTAGGCTTTCACGGATGCGCCGTCCGAGCGGACAGGCCGGAGGTAGAGATAGAGAACGACCACAAGGAATGCGATGTAGACAATGACTTCGCCGATCGTCGGATTTTCCTGGTAGCTGAAGACACCAGATAGAATGGTTCCAAGCACGCTTGAGATTGGCAGGACCGCGCTCATGTCGTAGGCGGGCTGCTGCAGACCATTCCAAATGCCGGCTTCGTGCAGCGCTCCGACCGAAGCCGCGAGAATGCCGGCGGCAACGAAAATGATGAATATGCCGGTCCACTGAAAGAACCGACGCAGATCGAGCCGGACGCCGCCGACATAAATGATCAGGCCGACCGCCACCGCCATTGCGATCCCTGCGAGCGCGCCTAAAGGTGCGGCGATGCCATCGCTCTGCTGAAAGATCGCAAGCAGGAAGAAGACCGACTCGAGCCCCTCGCGCGCGACCGCGAAGAACACCAAGCAAATCAGGCCCCACGTCCCGCCATGCGACGAGGCGAGCGCTTCTTCGACCGAGTGCTGGAGCTCGGACTTAATCGACCGGGCGGCCTTTCGCATCCAGAAAACCATCGAGATGAGCACAGCGACGGCGATAAATCCGACGAGCGCCTCGAATAATTCCTGGGCTTTCTGCGGAAACTCGGCGCTCACAAAGAGAAGGCCAGCGCCCGCGAAAAGCGAAACGGCCACGGCGAGCAACACGCCCACCCAAACAGCCGGCATCCATTCGGCTCGTCCCGTCTGAGCGAGATAGGTCGCGACAATTCCGGTGATGAGCGCTGCTTCGATGCCTTCGCGAAGCATGATCAAAAATGGGGCGAGCACGCTCTCTTCCCCTCGCTTGATTTCTGAGAGTGATGATGACGGAGATAGGAAACTTGACTTCTGTAATCAAGTTTCCATATGTCGCAACTGTTCTTGATCAAAATCAATTTTTGGCAATGTTCGCCTTTCGTCGGTAGCCGCCGCCCAGGCGTCGTTAGGCTTTTGATTTTCTTAACAAGCTGGCGACGCGCCGCGCTCGACTTTTATGCTCGAAATCGAACCGTTCTAAATTTGCGAAAACGCGCGCGTCGGATTCAAACGCCGTCCCGCCATCAGCCTACTTTCCTGCGTTGGCTTAACCGCTGCGACGCGAGGCACGCAATTCGGCCATAGTCATCTCGCATAAAATGTTATATTATACGTTTTATTCAATTCGCATATGGCTTCTTATCATGACGAACCACGACCCGTTTCAGCGCTCCCTGATGTCACAGCCAGCCTACATGCGGCTTCTGGGTGTTTGCCTCATTCTCGTGGCGCTCTGGATCGCAATCCATTGGGCGGTGGCGCTCGCATGAGGCAGCCCGTGATCAAGCTTGACGACGTAACTGTCGCCTACGCGCGCCATCCTGCCGTGCATCACTTATCCGGAACCTTCGACGAAGGTAGCATGACCGCGATCGCTGGTCCGAACGGCGCCGGCAAGTCGACCCTGTTGAAGGCGATCATGGGCGAACTTCCGCTGGCGGAAGGCACCATCGTTCGCGGCGGATTGTCGGCATCCGATTTCGGTTATCTGCCGCAGGCCGCCGAAATCGATCGTCAATTTCCGATGAGTGTCGCCGATACTGTGATGCTCGGCGCCTGGCGCCGGAGCGGCGCGTTCGGTTGCGTCGACATCGCGACGTCGACGAAAGCACGAGATGCTTTGGCGGCTGTCGGACTGAGCGGATTCGGCGGCCGCACGATCGGCTCACTCTCCGCCGGGCAATTCCAGCGCGTGCTTTTTGCGCGCCTTCTGCTGCAAGACGCGAAGATCATCGTTCTCGACGAACCATTTACCGCGATCGACGCACGCACCACGCGAGATCTTCTGGATATCGTTTGCCGTTGGCACAAGGAAGGGCGGACGATCATCGCGGTTCTCCACGATTTCGATCAGGTCAGGGCGCATTTCCCAGAGACGCTGCTTCTCGCGCGCGAGGCAATCGGTTGGGGTCCGACCGAAGTCGCGATGTCCTCGCGGAATTTGCTGCGCGCTCGCACCATGGCGGAAAGCTGGGACGAAGGCGCCGAGGTTTGCGTTCCGGATGCGGCCGTCGCATGACTCTGCACGCCATCTTCATCTCGCCGTTCGTCGACTACGGATTCATGCGCCGGGCGCTTGTCGCATGTTTCGGCCTCGCGCTCGGCTCGGCTCCGGTCGGCGTGCTCTTGATGCTGCGACGGATGAGCCTCATGGGCGATGCCATGAGCCACGCCATTCTCCCTGGCGCAGCGGTAGGATTCCTGATCGCGGGCGGCCTCTCGCTTCCGGCGATGGGCCTCGGCGGACTGGTGGCGGGCCTCAGCATCGCGCTGCTTTCGGGCGTCATCAGCCGGACGACGGCACTTCGCGAGGACGCAAGCTTCGCAAGCTTTTATTTGACGTCTCTCGCTCTCGGGGTGCTGATCGTTTCGCTGCGCGGTTCGAACATCGATCTGCTGCACGTCTTGTTTGGAACCATCCTCGCCATCGATGCGAAGGCGCTTTATCTCGTAGGCGGAATTGCATCTCTCACGATCGTCATTCTGGCGGTCGTCTATCGGCCCCTCGTCGCGGAATGCTTCGATCCCGGATTTCTACGGGCCGTCGGCGGACATGGCTCGCTCTTCCACTTCCTCTTTCTTTTGCTCGTCGTTCTCAATCTCGTCGCAAGCTTCGAAGCGCTCGGAACGCTCATGGCCGTCGGCCTGATGATGCTGCCCGCCGCAGTTGCACGGCTCTGGGCGACGACATTGCCAGCGATGTTCGCGGTCGCCGCCGTTACCGCGGCTATCTCGGGATATCTCGGCCTCGTCGCGTCGTTCCATTTCGCGTTGGCGTCAGGCCCGACGATCATCCTGACGGCAAGCTGCATCTACGTCGCGTCATTGCTTCTGAGCCCCTCAGGCTTGGCGCAGCGTTTCTATCCACGTCGTCACTTTAAAGCATAAACAGGAGATCGATCATGAGAGTTACGAACTTGCTCTTGGGATTTTTGGCATCGACAGCCGCTGGCGTGGGATTCGCCGGGGCCGCTTCCGCCAAGACGCTCAATGCCGTGGCGAGCTTCACCGTGCTGGCCGACGTCGTGAAGCAAGTCGGCGGAGATCATATCAACGTGAAAAGCCTCGTCCCGCCAGACGGCGACCCACACGAATTCGAGCCGTCGCCGAACGATGCGAAGTCGCTGAAAGAAGCCGACATCACGTTCCTCAGCGGCGAGGGACTGGAGACCTGGTTCGAAAAGCTGGTTACTGCGTCCGGTTATGGCGGCACGCCTTACGTCGTTTCTAAGGGCATCAAGACGAGGAAGATGGAAGAAGATGGCAAGACTGTTACCGATCCGCATGTCTGGAACAGCCCGGTCAACGTCAAGATCTGGGTCGCCAACATCGAGAAGGCGCTCGCCGCCGCGGATCCGGCGGATGCCGCCGACTTCAAGGCGAACGCCACCAAGTATTCCAAGGAACTCGACGATCTCAACACCTATGCGAAGTCGGTCCTCGAAACCGTTCCGAAGGACAGGCGCAAGATCCTGACGAGCCACGACGCCTTCGGTTACTTCGGCAGAGAATATGGCGTGCAGTTTCTTTCGCCTGTCGGGCTTTCGACGGAAACCGAAGCATCGGCCGCCGACGTCGCGAAGTTGATCGATCAAATCAAGACGGAGAAGGTCAAAACGTACTTCTTCGAAAACTCCAACGACTCGCGGCTCGTCGAGCAAATCGCGAAAGCAACCGGCGCGCAGCCGGGTGGCGAGCTTTACGTGGAATCGTTGTCGAAGGCTGACGGCCCGGCGCCGACCTACACCAAGATGTTCCACTACAATGTCGAGCAGATCTCGAAAGCATTCGCCGGAACCTGATCCGCGCGGCGCATTTCACTAAGTAATTTCGCGGCGAGTCTCACGGGGCTCGCCGCGATTGCGTTTGACCTCTTAATGGACGTCAGGATCGCTGTAGCAGGCGCGCATCGCTTCACAACGGTGCGGACCTGCGAAGTGCATATTGTCACCCTTGGCCGCGCCGATGAAATCGCAGACTTGGTTCAATCCATCTTCGTTGAGCCAGCCTTCGCGGCGGCCTCTCTGGACGCCGAAGCAGTCGGCGGTTTGCTCATCCGGGCCACGGAACTGATGCCCGCACTCATGCGAGTAGATCCAAAGCTCGACCGCCCGTGGCAGCTTGTCGAGAAGCCGCGTGTTGAGAATGATGAAGCCGGGATAGGCGGCGCCGTAGTCGTCGAGCTTGTCATCGATCACAGTCGGACGCGCTCCGCACTGGATACGATAGTCTTTCAGCTTGAGCTGGCCGACCGGCACCAGACGGGCGCTTCCATTCGTATAGCCGATATATTCCTCCGCGGTCGGGCCGCTATCTGAAACTCCGGCCAGGGCAAGGATTGGTGCGATGAGGCAGAGGCGCGCGAGTCGTTTCGAAAATTTCATATCGGCGATCGTCCATTCTCCGGTGCATGCGACCACGACCAATCCGGGAAGCATATCAGCCGCCTCCCTGCGGTCATAATCGTACCGCGTATATTCAATAATATAACATACGATTCAAGCAGCCAGAGTTGCATCGCGCAGCGCTTTCCGGGGACTTCCATGGGACATTTAAACCGAGGCCAAACGGTCGATCGTCGGCGCGGCCGATGGTCCGGATTGATGGTGGCCTGCGCCGCCGGGTTTGCCGTTTTGATGATGTCGTTCGGTGTTGTCGCACAAGCCGCCACGGAAGCCCCTGCCGGCATAAAATCTCCGTTCGGATTGACGGGCGCAATGCAAGCCCCGCCAGCTCGCGATACCTCCATCGTGACGCGCGTCATCGATAGCGCCTGGTCCATTCTCATGTTCGAGCAGCATCGCCTCACGCAGAATATGACGGGCGCGGTGCGCAATCTCAAATCGACCACCAACGTTGCCGCGGCGACGGGCGGACTTGTTGTCGCAAGCTTCATCTACGGCATCCTTCACGCCGTCGGTCCGGGGCATGGCAAGGCGGTGATCTCATCCTACATGCTGGCGGACAAGGAGACGCTTCGGCGCGGAATATTCCTCGCGTTTCTATCGTCGCTTATCCAAGCGCTGTCGGCAATTGTGCTGATTGGCGGACTTTACGCCGCGGCGCTGGCCACCGGGCTGCAGACGAAGTGGGCCGAAGGCTGGCTTGAAACACTCAGCTGGGGCGCGGTAGCCGTCGTCGGGGCTTGGCTGATGTTCAAGCAGCTTTGGCCGATGTTCGCGCGGCGCGGCGCGGCAACAAAAGCGCACGATCTTCATGATCATGCGCACAACCACGATCATGACCACGATGCGCACATCGCATCTGCATCAGACGGGCACGATCATTCCCATGATCACGACCACGATCATGGTTCGGGCCACGTTCATGACGAGCACTGCGGGCACGCGCACTTACCGGGACCGGAAGAACTTACAAGCAAGCTGACGTGGAGCCGGGCGCTCGCGATATCGTTTTCGATCGGCATCCGGCCATGCACCGGAGCGTTGCTCGTCATTATCTTCGCCGCCACGCAGGGATTGATCTGGGCCGGAATTCTGGCGACGTTTGCGATGGCGTTCGGAACGGCATTGACAGTATCCGCCCTCGCCGCCATTTCGGTCGGGTCGCGCAACCTCGCGATCGCGCTCGCCGGCGCGGAAAGCCGGTGGGGTAACTTCGTCGCGCGCAGCGCAAGCATCGTAAGTTCCGCTGCCGTATTCGTGCTTGGAACCGTCTTCTTCTTCGCGTCTTTCCACGATACGCGGCCATTTTAACCGGCTGCCATTACGCGAGTGGATTTCCATAGATGTGGAAATCCGGCCGTTTGTCGGGTTAAACATAGGTCCCGACAAAGGAGCCCACACTTGACCGGCATTCTTCGCTCTCAGGCCGCCGCCGTGCTCGGCTCGGCATTCTGCATCTTCGCGGCGACGAACGCGGCTGTCGCCAAGGTGCGTGTCTGCCAAGAACAGGATCAGCATTACGACCAGATCAAAGCGAGTGCCGGTCCGTTGGAGAGCAACGCCGCGCTCTCCGCCGCTGCGGACAAGGGATGCATGACCCTCGCTCGCCGCCTTCTCGACGACGGGGCTTCGCTCGGCTCAAGAGACCGCCAAGGCGCGATGCCGCTCACCCACGCGGCAAGGGCTGGAAATAATGACATCGTCGAACTGTTCATCGCGCGTGGCGCTGCCATCAATGCGCGTGATCTCGACGGCTCGACGGCGCTGTACGTGGCCACCGAACAGGACAATCAACAGACCGTCCAAGCCCTTGTCGCGCACGGCGCCGATATCAACCTGCCGGGGCGAAGCGGCCTCACGCCGATCGAGGCTGCGGCATACATGGGCAATGAAACGCTCGTGCGGCTGCTTCTCGATAAGGGCGCCGATCCCAAGCGCACGGACGCGACCGGCAAGGGTCCGCTCTGCTATGCGGTCGCGCGCGGATTTGCGAAGGTCGCCGGTGTTCTTCTCGATCACGCCATCGACGTCAACCAGCGCTACGGCAATGACCTGACTGCGTTGATGTGGGCTGCGGGGCATGAGGATGGCGCCGGTTCGAGCGACGTCGGCGATGTCGTGACTCTCCTGATCAAGCGCGGCGCGCGTCTCAACGATCAAGACAACCGCGGGCGCTCGGCGCTGATGATCGCAGCTTCGCTCGGGCACGAGAAGGCTGTCGATGTGCTGCTTGCACAGGGCGCCGATCGAAGCTTGCGAGACAAGTCCGGAAAAACGGCGGCCGACTTGGCGGCCAATGACGAATTGCGAAAAAAGCTCGCGGTCGGCTGACGCTGCGCGAAGTTTCTACTGACCGTCGCCGCCGATAACCGTCAGACTTGCGAGGCACTGCGCAATCGGATCGAGATCGGCGGGCTGCGCCGCGTTCATGAGATCCGACATGCCGGGATTGTTGGCGCGCGAATGGTCACGAAAATCAGTCATCGTTTTCAGGAGATAGCCGCTCTGCTGGCCTGCGAGTCGCGGTGTTGAGCTATCGCCCTGATACTGATCGAGATGGCACGACGTGCAGCCGATCGAACCGATCACCGTGAGGGCGTGCTTGGTGATGTCTTTCGATGGCGATGGCTGCGCCAGGTTCGGCCATTTCAAACCGGCGAAATGCGCGGCCAGCGCTTTCATGTCGTCTTTGCTCAGATCGGCGGCGATCGCCGACATCTGATCGTTCTTGCGGGCGCCGCCCTTAAAGTCGCGGAGCTCGATATAGAGATAGCCCTGGTTCTGGCCCCAGATGATCGGCGTGGTCTTTTCCTGCGGAATGCCATTCTCGCCGTGGCATCCGGCGCAAATCTGGACCTTGTCGTCGATGGTGTCGGCGGATGCCGGATTTCCGGCGAGTGAGATTGCGGCTGCGAGCAACCCAACCAAAATTCCTGCGTGCCGCATGTCGAAACTCCCGGTCGTCGATCTGCGATGGAAAATGAGAAAGGAGCACAGAGCGCTCCTTCCAATTTGTCTTTCGATTACGCTATCAGTTCAGCGTAAAGGCAATGATATTGTTGCCGCGCTTGAAGTCGATTTGCGTGTTTCCGCCAGCGCCGACGACCACATACTCTTTGCCGTCGAGTGCGTAGGCTGCCGGCGGCGCGTTGACTCCGGCGCCGCATTGGAACGACCAAAGAACCTTGCCGCTCTCAGCGTTGTAGGCGCGGAACCAGCCATTGGCTTCGCCGGCGAAGACAAGGTCGCCAGCCGTCGTCAGCGGGCCACCCATCATCGGCTCCGGAGTCTTCACCTGCCATTTGATCTTGCCGGTGTCGTAGTTAACCGCCGTGACGTTGCCGAAGGACGCTTCGGTCGGGATCACCTTGAAAGCGCCGCCGAGCCACAGCTTGCCATCGGGATAGGGGCTCGACTGCACCTGATAGGTCATCGGCTGATGCAGGTTGACGGCATACGTCAGCGCGAGCTTCGGGTTGACCGCCATCGGCGACCACTCGACGCCGCCGTTTGCCCCCGGAAGCATGCGAGCACCCTCGGCTGTCGGCAGGGTCCACATGTTTTCCTGCGCGACCATCGGTTCGGAGAAGCGGATCAGGCTGCAGTCCTTGCGGTCGTGGACGTAGACGAAGCCGGTCTTGCCGCCGTGGATGACGCCGGGAATGACCTTGCCGTCCTTATCCTTGACGTCGACGAGGATCGGCGGGCTCACGGAATCGAAATCCCACACGTCATGCGGGATGTACTGGAGATGGCAAACGTATTTGCCGGTGTCGAGATCGAGCGACACAAGGGAGTCGGTGTAGAGGTTGTCGCCGGGGCGGAGCGAGCCGTCGAGGTCGGGCGATGGGTTGCCGACCACGAAGAAGATGCGATTGAGCTTCAGATCGACTGCGGGGTTCTGCCAAACGCCGCCGCCAAGCGTCTTGTAGGGATCGCCCGTCTTGGCGAGCTGGGCTTTTTCAGCCTCGATATCACGGTGCAAATCCTTGCCGGTGGCATCTTTGGTTGCCCACACGCCGACCGAGTTTTCCGGCGTCGTGTCGAAATTCCAAATTTGTTTGCCGGTTTTTGCGTCGTAGGCGCGAATGAAACCGCGAATACCGTATTCACCGCCGTTCGTGCCGATGATGATCTTGCCGTTGACGGCAGTCGGCGCCATCGTTTCGCTATAGCCGTCTTCGGGGTCGGCGATTTCCGTCTCCCAGACCAAACTGCCGGTTTTGGCGTCGAGGGCGACGAGCTTGGCGTCGAGCGTCGCGATATAGACCTTGTCGTCGTAGACTGCAGCGCCGCGATTGTTCGGGCCGCAGCAATAGGTCGTGATCGGACCCATCTTGTGTTTGTAGTGCCAATATTGCTCGCCCGTCTTGGCGTTGAGCGCGTAGACGTGATCGAACGAGGTCGTGACGTACATGACGTTGCCGACGATGATCGGCGTCGTCTCGAGGGACTCTTTCACATCCATCTGGAAGATCCAGGCCGGGCGAAGCTTGGTCACGTTGCCGGTATTGATCTGCTTGCCGAGATAATAGCGCGTCTGGTCGTAATTGCCGTTGGTATGAAGGAACTGCTTGATGTCCTTCCCGGCGTTCGTCAGTTCTTCTTGCGTGACTGTCGGCGCTGGCGCGCCCTGAACGGCCTCTTTCGATTTGTGCTCGATTTCTTGGGCGCTGACGGCGGCGGATGCCGAAAACGCGAGCAATGCCGCAAGAGCCGCCGCGTGCGCGTGGCTGCTTCTTTTACTGACCATGTTGTCCTCGCTTACTGGAAGTTCGGGCCGGCCGCCGATGTCGGCTAGGGGGGAACGAACCGCACCTTTACAGCACTTATAGTGCGCCTGCCAATTTTTCCCGGCAATAGGGTCATATTTTCCAAAGTATCGAAGCTATTGTTCTCTTATGCATTCCGAGACACTTCGCCGCCGGATAATTCGAAATTAAATGTATGGGAATTGTCCGGCACGCGGCAGGGACGCCGCCAAGTTTTCAATTCCTTATAGATTTGAGCGCCCAGCGCCGGCCATTCGATGTCAGTTCGACGACCGAGAGCGGCGCGATGTCGATATTCCAGAACGAGGCCGGACCGGCGTGAATCGCAGCCAATATTGCAACGCGAATGACTGCCGGATGCGTGACGGCAACGATGCGTTCTTCGCGCGCCGACATGGTCTGCAGCCAGATGGAAATTCGCGCGAAAAGTCCCTCGACGGTTTCGCCGCCATGGGGCGCAGACTCTGGATCGGAAAGCCAACTCGACAAAGCGTCCGGGTCGGACTCTGCGACGCTATTCAACGTGCGGCCCGCCCAGCTGCCGAGATCGAGATCGCGGAGAGAAGCATCGATTTCTGGATCGAGCCCCAAGGCAGCTGCCGTCTCGAGCGCACGTTTCGCCGGGCTTGAGAGGACGACCACCGAGTTTCGGAATTCGGCGGCCATCGCTGCCGCATCCCTTCGTCCGTAGTCGTCAAGCCCCTCGTCCAAGGGGAAGGCCGCGGCCCTCACCGCCGGGGTCGATGCGTTGGCAACCAATGTTAGGCGTGGCGGCATATTCGCTTAATTGCTCGCGTTGACAAACTTCGGGGCCGCCCTATGGTGAGTTGTGCATCATCGCGGGCAGGAAGCCGGTGAAAATCCGGAACGGTCGCGCCACTGTAATCGCGGGTCGCTTTAAGCGTCCATCGAAAGTCAGACCCTCCTTGTGATCAGAGCACAGCTTGAAACGGGACGCGTAATCCCACGGAGGCACTTTCCATGACTTACTCTTCTACTGCGCAAGGCGGTTTCACCGCGCCTATCCCTGTTCGCGAAATTCTACCCTGGGCAGTCTTCGCCGGATTATTGTGCCTTATCGCCATGTATTTCATCGGCGTCGAAGAAGGAGCAATGGCGATGTTCAACGGCATGTACGTGCATGAATTCGTGCATGACGGCCGCCATCTCCTCGGCTTTCCTTGCCATTAAGCTCAGCGGAGATTTGCATCGATGGGAAATTTATTGCTGCGCGGCATGCTTGCCGGGCTTCTCGCTGGCTTTTTGGCATTCGGCTTCGCCAAGGTCTTCGGTGAACCGCAGGTCGACCGTGCTATCGGATTCGAAGAGCAGATGGCGAAAGCCAAGGGCGAGCCTGAAGAGCCAGAAATCGTCAGTCGTGCGGTTCAAGCAAGTATTGGCTTGTTCACGGGCGTTACTGTTGTTGGAGCCGCAATGGGCGGCCTCTTTGCACTCGCCTTTGCTTTCGTAAATGGCCGGCTTGTCCAATTGCCACCGCGCACCGCCACCTTGATCGTGGCGGCGCTCGGGTTCATGGCCATCTACGTCGTTCCAAATCTCAAGTATCCCGCTAACCCTCCCTCGGTGGGTTCGCCGGAAACGATAGGTCTTCGAACCCAGCTCTACTTCGGGATGATCGCGTTTTCACTTGCGGCTTTGGCAATCGCGATCAGCGCAGGACGGCAGTTCGTTGCCAAGTTCGGAACGTTGAACGCGACGTTGATCGGGGCCGCCGTCTACATCGTCTTGGCGTCGATCGCGGGATACATGCTGCCGCCGATCAACGAGGTTCCGGGAGGCTTCCCTGCCGATCTGCTTTGGAATTTCCGTATCGTTTCGTTCGGAATTCAGGGCATTCTTTGGACAGCAATCGCGCTGATCTTCGGTGCCTCTCTTGAGAGAGCGCGCACGAAAGAAGCGCATTAGCGTCGAACCTCCTTTGCCGGACCGCCATTGGTGGTCTGGCATCGGCCGTCGACGGAAGGTTCATCTAGACGTGGCGCGACATTCTCCCTGCATCGGCATTTGCAAGCTCGATGAGGCCACCGGCTTTTGTCTGGGATGCGGCCGCACTGGCCCCGAAATCGGCGACTGGATCGCGATGAGCGAGAGCCAACGAGATGCCCTTTGGGAAAAGCTCCCTGAGCGGCTCGCGGCTCTTTCGGTCCGCGTTCGTTTGCTGCCAATGATCCGAGACGAGCTCGTCGATTGGGTCGCGGAGGGTATAGAAGCCGGCAGCGGCACCTGGGTTGTGGGTGCGCCGGGCGCAATCGCGGAATTTCCCTCGCGAAGCGAGCAAACCATTCGCGTCGACATCGATGGTGGCGTGCTTACAGCGCGGCGAAGCGATGCTTCATTGCGCCTTTTCCTAACGGAGAAGGTTCGAGCCTTTGCGTTTAATGACGGCGGCCCGATCGTGCTAGGCCTCCCGCGTGGCCGCGCGGGGCTAGCGTCGGCCGCCGGACTGCGATCGCTTGGCCCCGACACTGCCGCGATCGACGAGGCCCAGCGCAACGAGCAATTGTTCGACATGGGAATCGGCCGCCAGTACACCCGCTTTTGCGTCCGCACCGGGGACGAGGTCCTCGTCTCGATGCTCTCCGACAATGACGGCCGCCACTGGTCGCAAGCCATGCCGCTCATTCAAAGCAAACTGGTTGACGTCGGCCCGCACCGCGTCGTCGAAAGCGCGGCGGCGCGGATTGAAGTGTTCACGAAAATCCCTCTCCCCGGCGAGCTGTCGCCCGCCGGCGCGCGTACGCATTTTTTGCCGGAATTTCTGAAGTCCGGGGAAGAGATTGCGGCGGGCCTCTCGCCGCCCGATTACGCAGCGCCTGTTGCGATCTTTTATCCCAATAAAACATAGGCAAATCGGCCTGCTGCGCCGGAAAAGATGTCTTGTCCCCAGGTCTTGGGCCGCACGGCGCGTTGCCGGGTTGAGAGCCCACCAGCGCCGTAGTAGTGACGTTTTCGACGATTAGTTTGGGCTTCGATAACCAGAGAGAGGACCGGATGCGCAGCATTAGCCTTGGACTCGTGTTCGCTGCCGCGGCGGCTTTGATTTCGGCGCCGGCATCGGCGGACGATCGGCTGCAATCTTCGTTCACCGCGCTGGTTGGCAAAGGTTTCGAGGTCAAATCCGTAACGCTCATTCCTCTCGAGGTTGCCAAGAGAGTCACGGAGAAGGTCAAAACGGACAATGTCGTCGTCACGCTGCAGAAGCAGGAAACGGTTGCGGTCTGCTATGTCGCGTTCGCCAATTGGGCGTTCATGAACAAGGCTTCGCTCGATTCTTCGACGCTGTGTGAGGTTCGTTCGTCGGCAACCGAGGAGAGCGCGGCTCCGCCAGCAGCGCCAGCGCCGACAGCAGAGGCGCCTCCAGCCGAGCCGACACCCTCCGCGCCGTTGCCTGAGGCGGCACCGCCCAGCCCGCCTGCAACCAATCCGTGACTTTCTAAGCGCGGTCGGCGGGCTGACTGGTCTTAGTCAGCGCCGCCTTTATTCGAGGCGTCGCGAAGTCCAGAAAGGCCCTGAGCTTCAGCGGCAGAAGGCCGTTGCCCGCATGGACGAGGCTTACCGGAACCGGTAACGGCTCAAATGACTCCAGCACGATCTCGAGTTTGCCGTCAGCGAGCGGCGCGGCGACCTGGTAGGATAGCACCCGCGTAATCCCAACGCCCGCAACAGCCATATCGATAGCCGCTTCGGCGGTATTGACGACGAGCCGCGAGTGAATGGCGACCGATTGCGGCGCTCCATTGCTCCAGAACGTCCATGCGCGCGGCGACATCAGCCCTTCGAATGTGATGCAGTCGTGCGATCCGAGATCATTGGGAGTCACAGGTGTTCCGCGTGCTTCAAGATAGCCGGGGCTGGCGCAGACGACTCGACGGATCGATCCGAGACGCGCTGCGACGAGGCTGCTATCCGGTAGATCGCCAATCCGAAGCGCGACGTCGACGTGCTCTTCGAGGATGTTCACGACGCGGTCGGCCAGCGTGATGCGGACGTCGATTTCCGGGTAAGCTTTCAGAAAGGCGCCGACGATCGGCAGCACATGCAGCCGGCCGAAAACGATCGGCGCGGTGACCACCAGTTCGCCTCTCGGCGCGCGATATTCTCCGGAGGCGGCGCGTTCGGCTTCGACCACGTCTTCGAGGATTTTGCGGCACGAGGCGACGTACGACTGTCCGGCGTCGGTCAGCTCTAATCGGCGGCTGCCCCTATTCAACAGACGCGTGTGAAGGTGGGCTTCGAGTTCCGAAACTTTCCGGCTCACGGTCGCGAGCGGCATGCCGAGCCGGCGGGCGCCGGCGGACAAGCTACCCGCATCGACAGCCGCGAGAAGAACGGACATGGAGTCGAAGCGGTCCATTTATCTCTCAAATTCCGGTAGGGCGCCTGCCGATAATCGCGTCTATTTCGCAAAAATGAAAGGGCTTAGTTCAACGGCGCTGGCCGATCCTGGCCTGACTAGAGAGGAATTGACCGATGTCACGCATCGCAACGCCCGCCACAATCGCAGACGCCCCAGCCGCGTCGCAGCCGCTCCTGGAAGCCGTCAACAAGCAACTCGGCGTCGTTCCCAATATGTTTCGTTTGATCTCCAATAGCCCGGCGGCCCTTGAGGGGTACCTCAGTCTTTCAGGCGCTCTTTCCAAGGGGAAACTGCCGCCCCAGACGCGTGAGCGCATTGCTCTGGCTGTCGCGGAGGTCAATGGGTGCAGCTATTGCCTGTCGGCGCATACCTACCTCGCGCGAAATCTCGCGAAGCTGGACGACGCTGAAATCACGGCCAATCGCAATGGCGCTTCGAACGATCCGAAGGCCGACGCGGCTGTCCGCTTCGCCACAAAAGTGGTGCAAGAGCGCGGTCACATCAATGACGCGGATTTTGCAGCCGTGAAAGCAGCCGGATACGACGATGGGCAGATTATCGAGATCATCCAACATGTGGCGCTGAATTTCTGGACGAACTTTCTCAATGAGGCGGTCAGGACGGATATCGATTTTCCCGTCGTCACGCCGGGTCACCGCGCCTGAACCCACGAAAATCGCCGCAGGCCGGATGGGACTGCGGCAATTTCTTTTGGCTAGCGCGCGACGCGTTAACTTAAATGGGACCGGCGCGAGTCGCCCATCGAGAACGGCGAGCCGGTGGATGATGGCGGGCATGCCTTAGTCTCACCATCGGGAATGGCCATATCCCCAAAAGATAGATTATCGTTTCACCCATTTACACAGCGAGCGAATGTGAAAACCGGAACGACTTCGATTTTGCGCGCGGCATCGACGGGGACGCTGTTCGCGGTTCTCATGTTTGCCGACGCGCAGGCGTGTTTCGCGCACAGCGGAACAGCCGATGAGCAGCAGGCCTGCACGCCGGACGTCTTCCGGCTGTGCTCCGCCCAGATCCCAAGCGAAGACCGTATTGTCGCCTGCTTGAACAAGAACATGGCGAAGCTCAGCCCGGCGTGCCGGGCGGTGATGAAGGGGGATTCGCCGAAATCGAAATCGCGCGAAAAGAGCTGAAGTCGATGCTTCTCAAAAACCGATCCCGCGAGGTTCGAACTGTGCGACGAAAATTTCGAATTGGAGCGGCGGTGGCCGTCTGCCTCACGACTGGAGCGATCTTGATCGCTGGATCACGCGCGTCGTTTGCTCATAGCGGAACGGCGGACGAACAGTCGGCATGCACATCTGACGTTCTGAGCCTCTGTTTTTGGGACATTCCCAGTGAGGACAAGATCGTCGCATGTCTGAATAAGAATATCAGTCGTCTCAGCCCCGAATGTCGCAAAGTGATTGCGGGAGACGATGACGACCAGAAGAGCAAGTCTCCGAAAAAATAGTCGGAAGCGCTGCCGATCTTGTGACGAACGTCACGACGACAGCAGCGCATTTGTCAGGCGCGGCCGCGCGCAGCTCTCGCCCCATCAAGTTGAAGCGCATCGCGGACAGTATCGACGATGCCCTGGGCCGAAAGGCCAGCGCGCTGGTTCATGACTTCGGGCTTGTCCTGATCGACGAACACGTCCGGCATGACCTTTGAACGGACCTTGAGGCCGCGGTCGAGCAGGCCGTTTTCCGCGAGGTAGTGGAGTACGTGGCTGCCGAAGCCGCCAACCGAGCCCTCTTCGATGGTGACGAGGACATCGTGGTTTTCGGCCAGATTGCGGATGAGATCGGTATCGAGCGGCTTCATGAAGCGGGCATCGGCCACCGTTGCCGACAGGCCCAGCGCCGCCAACTGATCGGCGGCTTTCAGCGTTTCCTGCAGCCGTGTGCCGAGCGATAGCAGCGCGATTGTCGATCCTTCGCGCAGAATACGGCCTTTGCCGATTTCGAGAGGCACGCCGACTTCGGGCATCTCGACGCCCGTGCCCTCGCCGCGCGGATAACGGAAGGCGCTCGGACGGTCGTCGATCGCCGCAGCGGTCGCGACCATGTGCTTCAGTTCAGCTTCGTCCGCCGGGGCCATGATGACCATATTGGGCAGGCAACCGAGGTACGCGAGGTCGAACGACCCGGCGTGCGTCGCGCCGTCGGCACCGACGAACCCGGCGCGGTCGATTGCGAAACGTACCGGCAGGCTTTGAAGGGCGACGTCGTGGACGACCTGATCGTAGCCTCGCTGCAGGAACGTGGAATAGAGCGCGCAGAACGGCTTCATGCCTTCCGTCGCGAGTCCGGCCGCGAAGGTCACGGCGTGTTGCTCGGCGATGCCGACATCGAACGTGCGATCCGGGAATGCGCGGCCGAAGACGTCGAGGCCCGTACCGTCGGGCATTGCAGCCGTAATAGCGACGATCTTGTCGTCCTTCTTGGCTTCGGCGATGAGACTGTCGGCAAACACGCGCGTGTATGACGGCGCCGACGCCGGGGTCTTGGCCTGCACGCCTGTCACGACGTTGAACTTCGCGACACCATGATACTTGTCGGGCGATGCTTCGGCGGGCGCGTAGCCCTTACCCTTCTGCGTCACGACGTGAACGAGAATTGGTCCCTGCTCGGCGTCGCGAACATTCCTCAAGACCGGAACGAGTTGGCTGAGATCGTGTCCATCGATCGGGCCGATGTAATAGAAGCCCAGTTCTTCGAACCAAGCACCGCCGTGCCAAAGATTGCGGGTGTATTCCTCGACGCGCGCCGCGCGTTGCTCCCAGCTTTTCGGCAGGCGCTTCGCAAGCTGCTTAGCGAGGTCGCGGACGTAGAGATAGGAATCGCTCGATGTCGCCCGGGCGAGATAGGACGACAACGCACCCGTCGGCGGCGCGATCGACATATCATTATCATTGAGAATGACGATCAACCGCTCGCTGCGAGCGCCGGCATTGTTCATCGCCTCATAGGCCATGCCCGCGCTCATCGCGCCGTCGCCGATCACGGCAATGACGTTGTTCGAGCCGCCCGACATTTCGCGGGCCACCGCCATGCCGAGGCCGGCGGAGATGGACGTCGAGGAATGCGCGGCGCCGAAAGGATCGTATTCGCTTTCGGTGCGCTTGGTGAAACCGGAAAGGCCTCCCGGCTGACGGAGCGTGCGGATGCGATCGCGGCGGCCCGTCAAAATCTTATGCGGATAGGTCTGGTGACTGACGTCCCAGATCAGCCGATCGCGCGGCGTGTCGAAGAGATAGTGCAAAGCGACCGTCAGTTCGACGACGCCGAGCCCGGCGCCCAGGTGGCCGCCCGTCTGCGAAACGGCGTCGATCAGTTCAGTGCGAAGTTCCGCCGCGAGTTGCGGAAGTTCGCTTTCGGACAGTTGCTTTAGATCGTCCGGTGTAACGACCTGATCCAAAAGCGGTGTTTTGGACAGGCGAGCAACCCTTGCATCCATTGTCCGAACTCCCCCAAGTACTGCTCGAGTCCTGGCTCGATAGTAGACTATGAACTCATGACACGGCGCAAAAAATGGAACATACCGCGCGGGTCAGACTCTGCGGGGACGTGTTGCATCCAAGCCTCACAAATAGGAGTCTCGGTCGGCTAAATACCGCCATCGTGTCTGCCTAAGGCCTTATAGCCGAAACGCTAATATCGGCGGGGCAAGTTTTCATTTTCGAACAGTTTAAGGGAGGGGCAATGGTCCCGATCAGGAAATTGCACACGCTTGGGGCATCGTTCGCAGTTTTTCTCATGGCATCAGTCTCGACGACGTCGCTTGCTGTTGCGCAGGCCGCCGATACGCCGGAAGCAACAATCGGCAGCCTTAATGCAGCACTTCTCGGCACGATGAAGCAGGCTCAGTCATTGGGTGTGCAGGGACGGTATCAGGCGCTCTCGCCGGTATTGGCTAAGACCTACGACACCGCTTTGATGGCGCGTCTCGCCGTCGGCCAGGGTTGGAGTTCGCTGCCGCCCGCGCAGCAGGAGGAGATCATCACTTCGTTCCGGCGCATGATGATTGCGACTTACGCAAAGCGCTTCGACGGATTTTCCGGCGAATCTTTCCAAATTGTCGAGATTTCCAACCGCGGAACTGCAGACAAGATGGTCAAGACTCAGATCATTCAGAGCAACGGCAAGCCCGTCGCGATCAACTATTTGATGCGGAAATCGGGACCGGATTGGAAGATCGTCGACATTTATCTCGATGGCACGATCAGCGAACTCGCGAGCCGTCGCGCGGAGTTTTCCACAATTTTGAAATCGGGCGGACCCGATGCGCTCATCGCGTCGCTCAAGAAGCAGGGGGACAAGCTTCTCTCGGGGAGCTGAGGGACGGTTTCATTCCGCCTAAGACATGAGGCGTCGGCTTGATTTGGCCGGCGCCTTTTTATTTGCCGATGCCGATATGGCCGGCGGAAGAAGCGAGGGTATCCGGAATAACGAACAAGGCGAGCTGACGCCCGAGCAAGTTGTCCGACGACATTTCAGTCGTCGCGATGTCGCCCATCCGGGCGCCGCGAAAATGCTCGCACGGTCGCGATCACTCTTCTGCGGGTGATTTCTGCTCTTGAGCCGGCGACGGCTGTTCTTCTGCGGGAGACGCCTGTTCTTCGGCGGGCGATAGCTGTAGCGACTTCGGCGGTCCGACGACGACCAACGAACCGCTTTCGGCGGTGCGCGTTGTCTTCGGCACATCGGTGAACTGCCGCTTTTCAAGCATCGTCGGAGACGAGACGAGCTCTGTTACCGGTTCGATCGCATTGGGATCGCGAACGGGCCGCGTGCCAGTCAGCGCGCTGGTGTTCAGCGCTTCGTCGAGTTCAGCCTGACGCTTCTGCTGGCTGACGCTGCGGAGCATGGAATAGAAATCAATCGAGCTATCTTCCAGCGTCTTCAGATCCTCAGCCTTGCTGAGGTTTGAAAGAGGGCTCGTCACGGTTCCGGCTAGGTCGATCTGGCTCGCGACGCTCGCGAACTTCGTCGGAACCAATGCGGCAGCAGGCAATGTGGCAGCGAACTCGACACCACTACCGATCGCATCGCGAACGTTCGTCGGACCGAAGACCGGCAGCATCACGAAAGCGCTGTCGCGGTAGCCCCAGACGTACATCGTCTGGCCAAAGTCGCCGGTTTGATGGGCCATGCCCTCGCTCGCGGCGAGGTCAAAGAGGCCGCCGATGCCGAGGGTCGAATTCAGGGCAAACCGGCCGAGCGTCGTCGCAGCCGCTTCCGGCCGAAGCTGAAGGATGTTGTTGGCGAAAATCATCGGCTCGGCGAGGTTCGTCGTGAAGGCATCGATGCGATCACGCACGCTCTCGGGAACGTTGTTGTTATAGGATTCCGCGACCGGATAGAGGACGTTGTGATTAAAGTCCTGGCTGTTCTCGAACATTTTCCGATTGAACGCTTCGTTCGGATCGGAAACCGGCTTCGGAGTCGGATCATCTTCCGTAGCGGCCAGATGCTGTGGCGACAGCGCAGGCAGAGACGCGCTGGCGCAAGCGGTTAAGCTCACAGCAACGAAGACGCAGCCGACCCAATTTAGGATGGCGCTGACTTTCACGTCTCGATATTCCCCCTTGCTTGGCCCCCAGCCGAGCAACCTCAGATCTATCGCAGTTGCGAACGAGGCGCTAGCCTCACTGCCGCTGCCGACAGACTTGCTCCCAACTCAAATCAGAAAGTAGCGTCCGAATGACGTTCTGTCTGTGGCTTGCATGCACCCTCTGCGCCATAATTGGTTGCGGCTACGCGTTGTTAGCGTCCTTTTTGGTCGCACGATTTGCCCGTGAGCCCAAGCCCATTTTCAATTTCGCAGTGGCAGAGAATGTCACACTGTTGAAGCCACTCCACGGCGCCGAATGCGGGCTTGAGGCCAGCCTCGCCACGTTCTGCGCTCAAAACTACGCGTCAGACGTGCAGATGCTTTGCGGCGTTCAGGACCCGGCGGATCCGGCAATTGGGATCGTCCGCAACCTCAAGGAGCAACATCCGACGCGGGATGTGGAACTTGTCGTTTCGCCTCGAAAGGCCGGCGGAAATCCGAAAATTGCGAATATTCTCAATATGTTTCCCGCCGCTAAATACGACCTGATCATTCTCAGCGACAGCGACATGCGGGTGGCGCCCGATTATGTTCGGCGGACAACGGAGGTCTTGCGGCAACCCGGAGTTGGGCTGGTCACCTGTCTCTATCGCGGCTGCGCACTCACAGGCTTTTGGTCGCGGATGGCGGCTGCGGCAGTCGATCAACATTTTTTGCCGAGCGTGCTGGTCGGGGTCTCGCTCGGCCTCGCCAAGCCGTGCTTCGGCTCGACCATCGCCCTTCAGCGCGGCACGCTGGCGCGAATCGGAGGTTTCGAGGCCTTCGCTAATACTCTCGCCGATGACTACGCGATGGGTGATGCCGTACGCCGACTCGGTCTCAAGGTTGAAATCGCGCCGTTCACTGTCGGGCATACGTTTTCCGAGACGTCGTTCGCCGAACTCTGGGCGCATGAACTTCGTTGGGCAAGAACGATTCGCCTCGTCGATCCCGTGGGCTATGCGGGATCGATCGTCACTCATGCACTTCCGTTTGCATTGGCGGCGCTCGTATTGAGTGGCTTCAGCACCATAGGGGGGACGATCGTGCTTGGAGCCCTTGCATGCCGCCTTTTCGTTCCGATACAAGTTGAAAGGCTGCCGGGTGGGGGCAAGAGTTCGCTGTGGCTCAGTCCGCTACGAGACTTATTGAGCTTCGCAGTGTTCGTCGCGAGCTTCTTACCTGGAGCCGTCAACTGGAGAGGCCGCCGCTATAGCGTCAGCTCCGATGGAACCGTTACGCCGATATGAAAGGCGCCAATATGCGCACGCTCTTCCTGCAGGCCCCTTCGTTCGATGGCTTCGATGGCGGCGCCGGTTCTCGCTATCAGGCGCGCCGCGAGATCCAGTCGTTCTGGTATCCTACCTGGCTGGCGCAGCCCGCCGCTCTGGTCGAAAATTCCAAGCTGATCGACGCGCCGCCACACCGCACCAGCCTGCAGGATGTGCTCGCCCAAGTGCGCGATTACGACCTCGCGGTGCTGCACACCTCGACGCCGTCATTCGATTCGGACGTGAAGGTCATCGAGGCGATGAAGGCGACCAACCCGAACCTCAAGGTCGGGCTGATCGGCGCTAAGGTCGCGGTGCAGTCCAACGAGAGCTTGACTGATGCGCCGATCGTCGACTTCGTCGCTCGCAACGAGTTCGACTTCACGATCAAGGATGTCGCCGACGGCGTAGCGTGGAGCAACATCAAGGGCCTATCCTATCGCAACGCGCAGGGCGTCATCGTGCACAACGAGGATCGCGCTGTGATGCACGACATGGACACGCTGCCGTTCGTTACGCCGGTCTACAAGCGCGACCTCGTGATGGAGAATTACTTCATCGGTTACCTGAAGCACCCGTACATCTCATTCTACACGGGGCGCGGCTGCAAGAGCCGCTGCACGTTCTGCCTGTGGCCACAGACCGTCGGCGGCCATCGCTATCGGACACGCTCCGTTGGGCACGTCATCGAGGAGGTGCGTTACATCCTCAAGGCGTTCCCGCAGATGAAAGAGCTGATGTTCGACGATGATACCTTCACCGACGACCTGCCGCGCGCAGAAGCGATTGCGAAGGAACTCGGCAAGCTCGGCGTCACCTGGTCCTGCAACGCCAAGGCCAACGTGCCGCGCGACACACTGAAGGTGCTCAAGGACAACGGCTTGCGCTTGCTGCTCGTCGGCTACGAGAGCGGCAACCAGCAGATCCTACACAACATTAAGAAGGGCATGCGGGTCGAAGTCGCTGAGAAGTTCACCAAGGACTGCCACGAACTCGGCATCAAGATCCACGGTACCTTTATTCTCGGCCTTCCTGGCGAGTCGAAGGAGACGATCCAGGAGACCATCAAGTTCGCGATGCGCATCAACCCGCACACGATCCAGGTTTCGCTCGCCGCGCCATATCCGGGCACGTTCCTCTACAAGCAAGCGACCGAAAACGGCTGGCTCGATGTCGACAATGCCGAACTCATCAACGCTAACGGCATCCAGATCGCGCCGCTGCACTATCCGGGTCTGTCGCACACCGAAATCTTCTCTTCAGTCGAGGACTTTTACCGCAAGTTCTACTTCCGGGTGCCGAAGATCGCCTCGATCGTGGGCGAGATGGTGACACAGCCGGACATGATGAAACGTCGCCTCAGAGAGGGCGTCGAGTTCTTCCAGTTCCTGCGCGATCGCCGCAGCGCCGCTGCCTAGGGCATCTCAACACTGAGCTTCCCAATTCACGTTGCGATCGAAATGCACCTTCACCCCTCCCCCTCGCGGGGAGGGTGGCGCAAAGCGCCGGGTGGGGAAAATAAGAGCGATTTTTCGCAGGCCCCCCACCCCTAACCCCTCCCCGCAAGGGGGAGGGGAACATCAACCAGATTCCCATATGCTTCGACGTAAACCTGAAAGGCTCTAAGACGCTATCGTTGGAACTTCTTGCTGCGCGTCTGCAGTATGCCGCGGCGGGCCCATCAGGATGGGCTGGAAGAGGACGGCCGCCGCGAGCGTCGTCAACAGCGAGAGCGCCAGCAGTTCGCCCATGCTCGATGTTCCGGGATGGCTTGAGAAGAACAAGCTTCCGAAGGCGACCGCCGTCGTCATGGCGCTGAACATGACGGCACGCGTCAGCGGTGAGGCCAGCAGGCTTGTCTGACCTTCACGCCAAGCGAGCACATAATAAATTTTGAACGCGACGCCAACGCCGAGCAGCACAGGCAGGGCGATAATGTTCGCGAAATTGAGCGGCAGTTTCAGCAGCACGCAAAGCTCAAGCGTCACGACACCCGCGAGCAGCAGCGGCACCAGCGTCAGCAGAACGTCCGTCACCCGGCGCAGCGCGACGAACAGGATGATCGTAATCGAGACGAAGGCCAGCACGCCGGCCTCGATGAAGGCCCGCACGACCGTCTTTGCCGATTCCTGAATGAGGATCGGAACGCCAGTTGCTTCGGGGTCGACCGCGAGAACCGCTGATGCGAAGCGACGTAAATTGGCGTTGTCGTTGCCATCGCCCTTGGGGCCAACCTCGATTCGTGCGCGCCCGTCTGCTGTTATCCAATCGGCGACAATTTCAGGCGGCAGGTTTTCGAGCGTGACCGGTTCGGCTTTCAGGGCGGCGCGAATTTGTGTCAGCCGTAATTTCATGCCGTCGAGCAGCGCCGCGCCGATCTTGGCGCGAAGCTCGGGCGTTGCATCGGCGAGTTTGCGAAGCGTGATTGCCATATGGGCGGCAAGTGGCGATGCGCCGGGCAAACGGCTGACCTCCTCGAAGTCCTTCGCGGTACTGAGCAAGGTTTCCTTGGTATCGGCGTCGGAGGGCGCGGGCGCCAATTCGTCGGGCTCGATGGTCGGACCGATCAAGTCATAGCAATCACGGATAAGAGCCAGCTTTTCGGTCTGTCGATCCGGCACGAAGCTCGCGAGCGTAACCGTGCGATCGACCTCGGGGAGCTTGTCGATCTTCGCGGCGAGCGTCTTGGCGGCGGCGAGGTTCGGCGCCAGGATTTCGATGGTGTTCGGCGCGGTGTTGGGATCGCGCATGAGGTCGTTGAAGGTCGAAACCGATTCAACCTTAGTGCTGCGCAGGTTGATGGGATTGAAGTCGAACTCAAGTCGCGCGAGCAGCGGCAATCCTGAGGCGACGCCGAGCGCTGTCAGCGCCAGGATGATGCGGCGATGCCGCGCCATGAAGCGGTCGACGGGCTGAAGATGGCGATAGCCGACGTCGTGCAGTTCACCCGGCGGGTTCAGAATTTCGAGCAATGCGGGGAGGAGCGTGATGCTCGACAGAAAGGCGATAACCATGCCGCTGCCTGCGATCAGACCGAGTTCCGAAACGCCGCTGTAATCGGTCGGCAGGAAAGCATAGAAGCCCGCAGTCGTGGCGGCGGCCGCGAGCGCCAGGGGCTTGCCGGCATTTCGTCCGGCCGCGACGAGCGACTCTCGAAGGCCTTGGCGGCCGTATCGTTCGTGACGGTAGCGGACGGCATATTGAATGCCGAAATCCACGCCTATGCCGACGAACAGAACTGCGAATGCGACCGAGATGAGGTTCAAGGCTCCGACGAGGTAGAGTCCCAGCGCCGCTGTTATCGCAAGCCCTGAAAAAAGGCTGACGAGGACGGCGATAATGATCTTGCCCGATCTCAGCGCCAGCCAAAGAATGAAAAGGACAGCGGCGACTGTCACACTGGTATTGAGGGCCGCGCCCTCCGCGACGGTCCCGAACTCCTCGTCCGCCATCGGCACCGAACCCGTAAGACGGACGCGGACGCCATTTTCGGGCGTCAGGCCCAAACGTTGCGCGGTCTGGCGAATGAGGTCCGTCGCCTCGGCGCCGGGCTCAAGATCGGAATAATTCAGGACCGGCTTTACTTCGAGGAAGCGTCGGAGGTCCGATGGGCTCGGAGTTCCGCCCGTCAGAAGCTCGGCCCAGGAGAAATGCGTGTTCTTCCCCGCGAGGCGATCGTCGATTGCGTTTCCGAGCACGCCGAGCGGCTTCTCGAAATCGATCCATTTGGCCCGATCTTCCTTGATGCCGAGAGGAACGAGGGACAGCGCCTTCCCAAGACCATTGAGGGTCGGATCGGCCGAGAGCGTGCCAAGCACGGGCTGCGCCTTGATGAGGCCTTCCGTGATGTCCTTGACCTCGGGCAGCGAGAGATAGAGCAGCCCATTTTGATCGAAGAAAGGTCCACCGTCGCGGCGGCGGACAATCTCGAATGGATCGGGTTTCGACTTGCTGAGCGCAACCGTGAGCGCAGCGGCGGCGCTCTCGGTCAACTCCGGAGTTTTGCCGTCAATGACGATATCGATCGTGTCGGTATGCTGAGGAAAGGCCGCGTCGAACTGACGTTCGCGCTGACGCCAATCGAGATCCGGCGAGATCAACTGACTGGTGTCGGTCGTGATCGCGAAGTTGTTGATAACGTAGTGGATCGCGCCCGCCGTAACGGCGAAGCCCAGCAAAATCGTGAGCCATGACAGCCGCACCGCGACCGCAACGGTTCCTGCAACCACGCGCTCGATCATGCTCCGGCTGCCGTCAAGCTCGCGTGGCGTTCATTGGTCGGATCTTGCTTAGCCATTCTGCGCCGGACTCATGGTATCCGCGATCAATGTCATTCCTCAAACCACTGCACTCTGGACGACAGTCATGTCGAGCCGCAGAATGGAGGAGCATGCTGTTCGTGTTGCTTTTGAGACACTTCATACCGACAGCATGATGGGAGCGACACTGCCTCTGCTGCTTGGCACAATGTTCGCGCGTAAGGTCAGACTTATTTGATGGTGGGATACGTCTGGCGTCAATGGACCTCTGACGTGAAACAATCCGGACCTTGGCTCTCGAGGGAGCCAAGCGGATTGGCAGAAAACGGGGGTTTCTGCATGAAGGTTATCTTGGCACAGCCCCGGGGATTTTGTGCAGGTGTCGTTCGCGCGATCGACGTCGTCGAGCGCGCGCTTGGCCATCGCAATGGGCCTGTCTATGTGCGCCACGAAATCGTTCACAACCGTCATGTCGTCGAAGATCTCAAGGCCAAAGGCGCCCGCTTTGTCGAGGATCTGACGGAGGTGCCGAACGGCGCCGTTACGATTTTCAGCGCTCATGGCGTTTCGCATGCCGTCGAGGACGAAGCGCGCCAACGCCGCTTGAACGTGGTCGATGCGACCTGCCCGCTTGTCTCGAAGGTTCATAAGCAGGGTCAGCGGTATTCGTCGCTCGGGCGAACGATCATCCTGATCGGCCATGCTGGGCATGTCGAGATTGAAGGCACGCTCGGACGGATTTCGGGTCCGGTATACCTTGTCGAGAACCGCGACGACGTCGCGAAGCTCGATATCCAAGACGATACTCCGGTCGCCTACATCACCCAGACCACCCTCAGCGTCGACGATACACGATCGACGATCGAAGCTGTCAAAGCCCGTTTCACCGATGTCATCGGGCCCGAAACGCGCGACATCTGCTATGCTACGCAAAACCGCCAGACGGCCGTCCGGGACCTTTGCCGGCACGTCGAGCTGCTGCTTGTGGTCGGGGCGAGCAACAGCTCGAACTCGAACCGCCTCAGGGAAATCGGGGCGGAATGCGGAATACCAAGTTATCTCGTCGCGGACGGACGCGAAGTCGATCCGTCATGGCTTGCCGGGATAACGACAATCGGCGTAACAGCGGGTGCTTCGGCGCCCGACGTCCTTGTCCAGGACGTATTAGCTGCGATAGGTAACTCGGGGCCAATCGAAATCGAGACGCTTGATGGCGTCGAAGAAAAGATAACCTTCCGCCTGCCGCCTGAATTGCTCGAGGCATCATGATCGGGAATAGTGCTGGTTCGAGCGCCGCTAGAAGGAGCCCTCTCGGGTGGGAATTCCATTAAACCAAGCTTTGTCTGTGGGTGCCTACGTCATCGGACAGCACCTCAGGGGGAACAAACGCTATCCGCTCGTGCTCATGCTCGAGCCGCTCTTTCGCTGCAACCTCGCGTGCGCGGGCTGCGGTAAGATCGATTACCCCGACAAGATTTTAAACCAACGCATCTCGGTCGCCGATGCCTTGCATTCGATGGACGAATGCGGCGCGCCCGTGGTCGTGCTGGCGGGCGGCGAGCCGCTGCTTCACAAGGAGCTGCCGGAGATCGTCGAGGGCGCCCTCAAGAAGGGCAAGTTCGTGACCGTGTGCACGAACGCGCTGCTGCTTGAAAAGAAGATCCATCTTTATAAGCCGCACAAAAACTTCAACTGGTCGATCCATCTCGATGGCGACAAGGAGATGCACGACAGGTCCGTCTGCCAGAAGGGCGTCTACGATCGTGCCATCGAAGCGATCAAGGTCGCGAAGTCGAAGGGCTTCCGCGTCAACATCAACACGACGCTATTCAGCGACGCGAAGGCGGAGCAGGTCGCGAAGTTCCTCGACGAGATGAAGAAGCTCGACATCGGCGGAGTCACGATTTCTCCAGGCTACGCTTACGAACGCGCGCCGGACCAGCAGCACTTCCTCAATCGGACGAAGACGAAGCAGCTCTTCCGCGACATCTTCAAGCTCGGCAAGGGTGGCAAGGCGTGGCCGTTCTTCCAGTCGGCCCTGTTCCTCGACTTCCTCGCCGGCAATCAGACGTATCAGTGCACGCCGTGGGGCAACCCGACGCGTACCGTGTTTGGCTGGCAGAAGCCCTGCTATCTCCTCGGCGAAGGCTACACCAAGACCTTCAAAGAGCTGATGGAAGGCACGGACTGGGACAAGTACGGCACGGGCAATTACGAGAAGTGCGCGGATTGCATGGTGCACTGTGGTTTCGAAGCGACCGCCGTCATGGATGCCGTCAAGAAGCCTTGGAAGATCGCAGCCGTTGCCCTTCGCGGCGTGAGGACGGACGGGCCGATGGCGCCCGAAATCGCGCTGGACAAGCAGCGTCCGGCCGAATTCGTATTCTCACGGCATGTCGAGAACAAGCTAGCCGAGATCAGCGCATCCGAGGCCCGGGCCCAGAAGCCGGTGGCAGCGGAATAAACTTTTCATCGCGCGCCGCGTCGCGCCGGCTATGCGGATGATGTCCCATAGCTGGCTCGGTTGCGTCGCCAATGATTTCAATACCGCCGGAATGTTCGGCGAACCATCGGGATTGAGGCCGTTCACCGCAGCGGGTGGCAAGGTCAGCGTCGATGGATCAGCGATGACGCGCAAAATGGCGAACGGCAGGCGATACTCCGCCGCGATCTGCGCCGCTACATGGCTTTCCATATCCGCCACGAACGCGCCGGACGAAAGGTAGATCGCGCGCTTTTCGTCGCGATTTGCGATGATGGTGCTTGATCCGGCGACGGGACCGCTTTCGGCATTCGGCAAGGCTTCGAACAACCTGTCGCTCCAGCGTGCATCGGATGGATACACCCTGCCGCTGCTGTGAAGCACGGACGTGCCGATGATGATCGTTCCGGGTTTTAATCCGGGCCGAAGTCCTCCCGCTATTCCGAAACTGATGAGGCCGCGGACGCCGTCTGCCATCGACTGATGGAGAAGCGCCGTCAGGCGATCTTCGCGGCCGCCGCCGATGACGGCTTTCACGCCCTGCGATCGTTCGGCGATGCGCGCCTCGGCCTTGAGGCCAGTTGCGGCGATGATGAAGCCTGAAGTCACATTACATCCCGACAAGCACGGCCTTGGTGTTCGACGCCGTCAGGTTGCGGTAACGCGCGAGAGCCCACATCGGGAAGAACTTCGCGTAGCCGTGGTAACGAAGATAAAAGACGCGCGGGAAGCCGGTCGCCGTGAAGCGCTTCTCGTTCCAGAAGCCGTCCGCGGCCTGGGTCGCCGTCAGGTAGGCGATGCCCTTCTTCACGGCGGGATTGTCGATCTCGCCGGCGGCCATCAGGCCCATGAGCGCCCACGCCGTTTGCGAGGCGGTGCTCGGCGCGGGTTTATAGCCCGCGTAATCGGGCGCGTAGCTTTCGCTATCCTCACCCCAGCCGCCGTCGCTGTTCTGAATGGTCAGCAACCAATTCACGGCCTTTCGAACGACGCTCGACGACGGGTCCACGCCGGCGGTGTTGAGGGCGCACAGCACCGACCACGTACCGTAGACGTAGTTCATGCCCCAGCGGCCATACCAGCTGCCGTCTTTCTCCTGCGTGCGTTCGAGATAGTCGACGGCCTTGTCGAGTTCGTAGCTTTGTCCGCGACGTTCGCCGAGTTGTGCAAGCATGGAAATGCAGCGGGCCGTGACGTCGGCAGTCGGCGGATCGAGCAAAGCACCGTGATCGGAAAACGGGATTTGGTTGAGATACTCGTACGTGTTGTCGGCGTCGAAGGCACCCCAGCCGCCGTTCTTGCTTTGCATGCCAACGACCCACTCGCGTCCGCGCGCAATGGCTTCGCGATAAGAATTATCAGGCTGCTGGGCGCGTCCAAGCGCACGGTCCATCGCCATGACGACGACGGCGGTATCGTCGGTGTCGGGATAATGGGCGTTTGCGTATTGGAACGCCCAGCCGCCGGGCCGGATGTTCGGTCTCGTCGCGGCCCAATCGCCGACGGTGTCGAGGACCTGCAAAGGCTTCAGCCATTCGAGCGCGCGGTCGGAGCTGGCCTCGGCCTGCGTGCCGCCCACTTCCATCAGAGCATGCGCGGAAAGCGCGGTATCCCAGACCGGCGAGAGACACGGCTGGCAGTAGGCTTCGTCATCCTTGACGGCGAGGAGTTTTTCGATCGAGCCGCGCGCCGTTTGATAGTTTGGATGATCCCTCGAATAACCGAGCGCGTCGTAGACCAACAACGCATTGACCATGGCAGGGAAGATCGCGCCCAAGCCATCTTCGCCATTCAAGCGTTCGTCGACGAACGCGACGGCCTTGTCTATCGACTTTTTGCGGACTGATTTCGGAAAGTAAGGCTCAGTGAAGCGCAGGACTCGATCGATGCCGCCGAAGATTTCCGACCACGGCGATTTCTGGTGCGGTCCCTTCGGCCAGATTTTCACCTTGTCCGGAGGGATCGTGAACAATTCCGGAATGCCGACGCCCTTCGGATTGCGCGCTTTCGGCTTCAAGGCATTGAGAACGGTCAGCGGGACGACGACGGTGCGCGCCCAATAGGAGATCTTGTCGAGGTGAAAGGGGAACCACCGCGGCAGTACCATGATCTCGACGGGCATCACGGGGACGCCGGTCCATGGAATGGCGCTGTAAAGCGCGAGCAGGTTGCGCGTGAAGACGTTGGCGTGCGAGGCACCGCCCTGCGAGAGTATCCAGCCCCGCGCTTTCTTCATGTACGGCTCATCGATGCCAACGCCGATCATCTTCAGAGCGAAGTACGCTTTCACGCTGGCGCTGATGTTCGACGTGCCTTCATGCACGAGCGGCCAACCGCCATCTTCCGATTGGATGCGGCGCAGATAGTTCGCGATCTTGCCTTCGAGCGCAGCGTCGACGGGTTCAGCCAGGTAATGACGCATGAGAACGTATTCGGCCGGGATCGTGGAGTCGGCTTCAAGCTCGAAGACGAAGTGGCCGTCGTCGCGCTGAAGCGCCAGGAGAGCGTTTTTCGCGGCCGATATTGCGCCTTCGATATCGGTGAGGGCGGTGTCGCGGGTTGGGTTCTCTGACTCCGAACGAGCGGATTGCGTTGCAGATTCGAAATTCATGTCGGCTCTCCAGGGGTCCGAGCGTCGTACCAGAGTTAAGCGGCCAGAGCCAGTTTGGCGGCGGTTTCTCCGGACCTTATCGCGCCTTCGATTGTGGCCGGGAGGCCCGTAGCGGTCCAATCTCCGGCGAGAAAGAGATTTTTCCAGCGCGTCTCGGCGCGAGGCCGCAGCGCATTTTGAGCGGGGGTTGCAGCAAATGTCGCACGCCGCTCCTTGACAATCTGCCAGCGCGGAAGCTCGGCGTCGATGCCCGCTATTGCCGAAACCTCGGACCAAATCCGGCGCGCGAGCGGTTCACGGTCGGCTTCATTGAAACGATCGGCGGCGCTAACCGTCACGGACAGCCGGTTGTTGAACGCAAACAGCCATTCGGTCGTCGCGTTGACGACGCCCGTGATCTTCGGAAGGGATTGCGGCGAGGGAAACGCGAAGTGGGCGTTGAAGATCGATCGGTATTCTGTCGGCGCGCGCAACTCGGGGATGAGCGTTCGCGCCACCCAGGCAGGCGCGGCAATAACGACTTGATCATCGCGACCGAGTTCGATCGTGCCGTCAGCAAATTGCAATGCCCACGCGCGCGCATCCGACCATTCGATCGCGCGGAGGGAATGGTCGAAGCGCAGCTCGCCGCCTTTCTCGGTAATCAACGACAGGGCTGGATCGACGAGCGCCGGGCCGAGGCCATTCCGCGCGAAAAGCGGCCGGCAAGCCTTGCCACCGCGCCCTAATGTCTCGCGTACAACGGCGGCCGCGAGTTGCGCTGAACCTTCCTTCGGATCGCAATTCAGCGCCGCGAGAAGCACCGGCTCCATCAAACGTTTGTAGAGCGTCGTCGTTGGGTCGATTTTTTCGGTTACAGTCTCGCAAGGCGCGGCGTTCAAGAGGCTCCCGAGACGAACGTAATCGAAGGCACGTGTTCCAGGCACGCGGCGATCCTTCGCAAAGATCCACCACGGCACGGGACCGTCGTTCGGCCTCAAGATCCAGCGCTCTCTCGATTCCAAATCGAAGAAGTTGAACTCGGCATGTTGGGGCTCGTCGAGCAGATGCCTGCCGCCGATCTTTTCGAGAAACGCGAGCGCGCTCGCGTTGCCTGAAAGAAGCAAGTGGTTGCCGTTGTCGATGGTCAGTTCGAGCGCGGGCTCGAAATATGATCGGCAGCGTCCGCCGGCATGGCGTGCGAGTTCATGGACGACGACTTTCCGTCCCCGCCCGACCATAGCCACCGCCGCCGAAAGACCGGCGAGGCCGGCCCCAACGATGTGAACGGTGCCACCGGACATTTAGAAGATGCCGTCACGCAGAAGGGCCCAGATGACGGTGCGCTTTGAGCGGCGCACATCGACACGCGGCGCGTTCCAGCCGCGAGCGATAAGCTTTTCGAGAATGCCGCGATAGACCGTCGCCATCATGCGCGGCGATCTGACGGTACGGCGCGAAGTACGCGCCATGATCGCCTCGGAGCGATCGTAGTATTTCCTGGTTGTCCCGGCGATGCCGCGGCAGACGCGATCAAGAGCCGGATTGGCGAGAATGGCATCTACCGATGTCTCGGTGATGCCGGCATCGCGCAGAGCTTCCTTGGGAAGATAGAGACGGCCCATCGCCGCGTCTTCGTCGATATCGCGAAGGATATTCGTCAATTGCAGGGCACGGCCGAGGTTGTAGGAAAGCTCGATGCCCGCCTCCTCTTCCATCCCGAAGATGCGAACCGACAAGCGCCCAACGGCCGATGCAGCGCGATCGCAATAAAGATCGAGCACTTTCCACTCGGGCGCACGGAGATCGCGGACGATATCCATTTCCATACCGTCGATGACGGCAATGAAGTCGTCTTGCAGGAGGCCGTACTGATTCACGGGGCCGACGAGATCGCGCGTCCGCGACGTCACGCGGCCGGTAGAATAGAGCTGCTCGATATCGGTGCGGTAGCGTTCGAGGTCCGCGTGACGAACCTCGCGCGATCCGCCGCCGTCGGCGACATCGTCTACGGCACGGCAAAAGGCATAGACGTGATACATCGCATCGCGCTGCGAACGCGGCAGAACCCGCATCGCGGCGTAGAACGAGCTGCTTGCCGCGGCCGGGACGTCTTCGGCACTTAAGGTCTCGACATCAGCGCTCATGCGGCATCATCCTCGTCGACTTCGTAAACGCGAAACGCGCGAATGCCCGGCCCGCGACAGTAGCGGCGGCTGCGCGTGCAGCGTGCATCCCTGCTTGTAGTTTCGTCAGATGAACACGTTCCGACAGCGGGTCGCGAGCCGTCAATAGATCTATCAGCTTGCGCGCGAGTTCGATGATCACCGATGTCTCGGCCGCGAGCCGCAGATCAGCAACGCTCGGTGGCAATAGCGCTGCTTCCGGCATGAGTCCACCGGTTCGCGCAGCCAGCGCATGCAAGCACGCGAGGAGCGCTGGAGAAGCTTTCCGTTCGGCTAAAACTTCGACGCCGAGACCATGCGCCGAGAGATCGTTCAGCGGAATATAGACGCGATCGATGTCGCGATAGTCTTTCGCGCAATCTTGCAGGTGATTGATGATCTGCAGAGCCGCGCAGAGTGCATCGGAATGCGCCCAGGTCGATTTGGCCTCGCCATGGACGTCGAGCACGAAGCGGCCGACCGGCATCGCCGAATAGCGGCAGTAGTCGAGAAGCTCTTCCCAGGTTTCATAACGGTGCTTCGTCACGTCCTGACGGAACGCCTTCAGCAGATCGAGCGCGTGCTGTGCGCTTAAATCGCGGAGCTTCAGTTGCTCGCGGAGCGGGATAGCATCGGCTGCCGCGTCCGAGCGGCCGAGAAGCGTTTCCTCCAGAGCCGCGAGGGTCGCGAGCTTCGAATGGGCGTCGAGCGTCGGATGGTCAGCAGCATCGTCCGCAGCGCGCGCGAAGCGATAGAACGCCAGGATGGGCGCGCGATGGCGCGAGGAGACGATACGCGAGGCGACGGGAAAGTTCTCGTCACCCTCCGACTTGCCGGATTTGTATGTCGTATCGAGCGTCATTGCCGTCCTACTTCGGCCTGAACGCGGCCTTTCCAAAGACCGCCCCGACCGCGTCCATGCTGATACGCTGAATCTAGCGTGAAACCCACGTAAGCGATCGCGATAAGTGGTAGCGCAAAGCCCCAAAGTGGCGAACGGTTGTAAAAGCGCAACGTCGGCTGATATGCGAGTGACATCAATAGGTATGCTGCAAGTGCGAGCACATTGGCCGGATAACCCGAGAGTACAGCCAGAGCGGGCGGCGCAACATAGATGATGAGCATCGCGATCACCGTTCCGGCCAGCAAAATCGGCGAATAGCGCAATTGGGCGTATGCGGATCGCGCAACCATCCGGCGAATATCCTCGAACGTCTCGTAGGCGCGGAGGCTGGTCACCCGATCCGAAAGCCCAAGCCAAATGGGACCCTGCGTTTTCAACAGCTTTCCGAGCGCGCAATCATCGATGAGAGCGCCCCTGATCGCGGCGATGCCGCCAGCACGCTCAAGCGAGGCGCGCTCGACCAGCATACAGCCACCGGCCGCCGCGGCCGTGCGATCCGTCGGGCGATTGACCTTGGCGAACGGGTAGAGCATTTCGAAAAAGAAGATGAAGGCCGGAACCAGCCATCGCTCCGCGAGGCTTTCGCATCTCAGCTTGGCCATGACAGACGTCATCGCGCGACCGTTCGCCGTCGCGCTGGCGACCAGCGATGTGAGAACATCCGGGCTGTAACCGATGTCGGCATCGGTGAGCAGCAGATATTCTGGTGGCGTTTGCAATGACGATGCGGCAGCGATGCCCTGATGCATCGCCCAGACCTTTCCCGTCCAGCGAGGCGGAAGGGGTTCGCCGCTCACGATCGAGACATCTCGATTTGAACTGGCGGCAATCGCGCGGGCGACGTCGGCGGTGCCGTCCGTGCTCTGGTCGTCGACGAGCAGAATCGAAAACTCTCCGGGATAGTTCTGCCGCACGAGCGAGGATAGCGAGCCCGGGAGCATATCGGCTTCGTTGCGCGCAGGAATGACCGCCGTCACGCGTGGCCAGGTTTTCGGCGCGGCGTATTTATTCTGCTCGGATTCCTCGCGCTCGCTGCTCAACCAAAATCCGCCGTTGAAGAGCAGAAGATAAAGCCACGCGACGAGGCCGATCCCAGCGACCAGATCGAGCACGGTCACTTGAGATACCCCGCATCCCGGAACCAGCGAAACGCCTCAGCCAACGCTTCGCTTGCGGGACGCGCACGGTATCCGAACTCGCGTTCGGCCTTGGCGGACGAAAAGAACATTTTGTATTTCGCCATACGCAGGCCGTCGACAGTCGCGAATGGTTCGCGGCCGGTGATGCGCGCGGCAGCTTCGGCGCCATAGGCAATCGGATAAATCAGCGAACGCGGCAATTTGATCGTCAGCGGCCGCCTCCCGGCAAGACGCGCGATCTCGGAGAGCATTTGCCCGAGTGTCATGTCCTGGCCCCCCAGAATATATCGCTCGCCAATTCGCCCGCTCTTCAAGGCGACAACGTGGCCGTCCGCGACATCGTCGACGTGCACGAGGTTCAGACCCGTCTCGACGTAGGCTGGCATTCGGCCCGACGCAGCCTCGACCACGATGCGCCCGGTTGGCGTGGGACGGACATCGCGAGGGCCGATCGGCGTCGACGGATTAACGATGACGGCGGGGAGCTTTTCGTCGGCGATCATGCGTTCGACCAACCGCTCGGCCAGAACCTTGCTTTTCTTGTAGGCGCCGATGGCGTTTTCTTCGGTGAGCGGCATCGTTTCGTCGGAGGGCGTGCCGTCGTCGCTCAAGCGAAGCGTGGCGACGCTCGAGGTATACACGACCCGTTCAACACCCGCCTTCAGAGCCGCGCGCATAACGGCGCGTGTGCCGTCGGTGTTGGTCGCGATGATCTCGCGGGGATCGGGCGCCCACAACCGATAGTCGGCGGCGACGTGAAACGCGTAGCGCGCGCCTAGCATGGCATTTTCAACAAGGCTCGCGTCGCGAATGTCGCCTTCGACGACGTCGACGTCTATGCCCCCAAGATTGGTACGATTGCTGTTTTTGCGGACCAGAGCGCGGACGGAAAATCCCTCGTCGAGAAGCTTCCGTGCGACGGCCGAGCCGACAAAACCCGAAGCGCCGGTTAGGAACGCGATGTCTTTTGCTGCCAAGTCGCCGCGCCCCGTTCGCGTCCGAGATTTGAAACGTCACCCCTTATAGACGATCCGCCAGATGCGACCGGCGGCGTCGTCGGCAACGTAAAGCGCACCATCGGGTCCGACCGCAAGCCCCGTCGGACGATGCTCAGCGCTCGTTCCGTCTCCGTTCCGGAAGCCATCGGCGAAAACGATATATGGGCCGGAGGCTTTACCGTCCTTTAGTGGCTGGAACACCACGTTATAGCCTTGCTGCCCTCCGGACGAACGATTCCAGGAACCATGAAAGGCTATAAAAGCGCCGCCCTGATAGGTTTCCGGAAATTGCTTAGCGTTATAGATCTTGAGATCATTCGGCGCCCAGTGCCCGGGAAACGCCGCGACGGGGGGCAGTTTATCGGCGCAGCGACCGACAGTCTTGCCGCCATCTCCGCCGTATTCGGGGGCCAAAACAAGCTTCTGTTGAAAACCGTCATAATAGCAGTAGGGCCAGCCGTAATCGCCACCCTCGCGGGCTTCGACCAGGACTTCCGCAGGTAATTCCGAGCCCTGCTCCGACGAATATAGCTTCGTCCAATTTTCATAGAGCTGATCGCGGCCATGCTGAGTCGCAAAAACACGTCCTTCGACATCGAAGTCGATGCCTTCGGCATTGCGGAGGCCGGTGGCGAAACGCTCGGCGGCCGAGAAAACCTGCCCCGTTTTATTGGCGTCGAAGCGCCAGATGCCGGCGCGGGTTTCGAGTTCAACGCACGGATTGATCCCGGGCGATTCCTTGGCGCGATTGTCCTGCTGGCAGGAGTTCGTTGCGGAGCCCAGATCGACGAAGAGATCGCCTTTGGCATTGATCGCAAATGGGCGTGAACTGTGATCGCCGTCGATTGGTAGCTTCGACACCACCGCTTGCGGCTGTCCCTTCGGCGTCACGTCACCCGGCTTCAGTTCATAGCGGACGATTTCGTCGCCGATCTCGACGAATAGCCAATTCTTATAGATTCCAATGCCGGTGCCCCCGCCTCCGGGCGGCCCGAACGTCTCCATGACATCAGCGCGGCCTTCGCCCTTGGTGTCCTTCAGCGCGAGCAACGACGGCCCGCCGCCGCGACGCCGATTGTTGGCGTACAGAGTGCCGTCAGGTGCCACGGCGAGATGGCGCGGCGCGCCCAAGTCATCGGCGAAGACGGTTGCGCAGAAACCCTTCGGCAGGGTCAATCCGGCGTTTCCATTTGGGCAGGGCGCTTCATCGGCGGACGCGCGATCCGCGACCGCCACCAGAGACAATGACAGGATTGCCAGGAGAACAGCGCTGGCGTAGCGGACAGGCGCGCGCAAAGTATTTCTGACGACACCGAGTTTGACGTCTTGGGTCATACGTACGCTCTCCGCGAATTTATCCCAGCCACAGCGAAGACGTGGCCGTCAACCGCGCGAGCTACAAGACTTGACAACCGCCGACAAGACGGGTCCGCGGCCTAGCCGGGCCACGCCTTCAGGGCCATCTCGGCGACAGCGAGAAGATCGCGGCGCGACGCGCCGCCGGAGGCCTGCACGGACATGCCTTGCGTCACCGTGATGACATACCGCGCGAGGCCCTCAGGATCGACATCGGCTCCGAGATCGCCTTCGGTCTTGGCCCTCTCGAAGCGCTGTCGAAGGTTTTGCTCGCCCTCGTAGCGGCGTTTACAAAGCTCTTGTTTGATCGATTCTGCCGCATCGCTGCACGTCAGAGCGCCCTGGACCGCGAGGCATCCCACCGGATTGCAGGGATCGGTGAGAGACATCGCCACCGAGCGCAGGAGATGCTCGACCACCTTCCTGGCGGTGGATTCGGCGAGCGCCTCAGCATGGACGGAGCCAGGGCCTTTTTCGGTGTAACGATCGAGGGTGCGGCGAAAGAGCTCTTCCTTGTTTCCGAAGGCTGCATAAAGGCTTGGCCGACTGATGCCCATCGCCTCTGTCAGGTCGGATAGCGAAGTTCCTTCGTATCCGCGTTGCCAGAAGACGTGCAGCGCTTTGTCGAGCGCTTTATCGGCGTCGAACTCTCGTGGGCGCCCCTTATGCACCGCCTCTTTTTGCACGGCTTCTCTCCCGGATTTCATTTTCTTGTCGAAGCACTATACATTTCCGTACTCATCAGTACAAATAGTAGTTGACAGCCCCTTAAGCTGCCCTATATCCGTACCGCTCAGTACATATATAGGGGAAGGAGCCTGTCATGAAAAGCTCTCTTACGTACACGACTGCAGTGGCCCTGCGTGGATTTGCAGGATGGTTTTCCGGCCGCGCCGATGACGCTTCTTCTGACGTGGATCACATTCCGTTCGTCGTCTCCGCTTGCGGGTATCGCGTGCCGGAGGACCAAGACGCGGCAGAATTCGGGGAACGCCACGACCGTTGGCACCCCGGGCTAAGCGTCGACAATTTTTCCTGAACTTGCCTCCGCAGCGGCAAGCCCCGGCGCGCTTCGGAGCTTCGGGCTAGCCGTGCGCCAGGCGAAATCAAGATACCCCAGCTTGAGACACGCGGCCGGCAAAACCGTCGAGGAATGACTATGAGTATGAAAACGAGATCCAGATTTTCGAATGCGCTGATGGCGTCGGCTGCCGCCGTAGCGTTCATGACCGTTTCGCTCGACGCACCTTTCGCACAAGACGGGCATGCGCCGGTCGCCGTCTCGGTTGCGACGGTCGAGCTCCGTGAGGCGAGCACCTGGGACGAATTCTCGGGCCGTCTCGAAGCGATCGAACGCGTTGACCTCCGCCCGCGGGTCGCCGGGCAGATCGTCGCCATTCATTTCCGTGAAGGCGCGCTTGTGAAAGCCGGCGACTCGCTCGTGACGATCGATCCCGAACCTTATGCGGCGGACGTCGAGCGGTTGAACGGTGCGGTTGCGGCGGCGCAAGCGCAAGTCGTGTTCACCAAAGCTGACGTCGCCCGCGCGCGTCAAATCATTGGCGACGCGCTTTCGGAGCGAGAACTCGATACGCGAGCAAACGCCTATGATGCCGCCGTCGCGAACCTCAAAAGCGCGCAGGCTGCTCTCCGAACGGCGAAGCTCAATCTCGAATGGACCGAAGTGCGCGCACCAGTCTCGGGACGCGCCGGACGCCGCGAGATTACGGTCGGCAACCTGGTTGAGGGCGGTTCTAATGCGCCGCTGCTGACGACGCTCGTCTCGGTTAATCCGATTTTTGCGAGCTTTAATGCTGATGAGAATATCGTCGGCAAGGCGCTTGCGACGCTGTCTCCCGAAGCCAACGCGACGGCACATGTCGAAAAGATTCCCGTCGAGATGTCGACGGCGCCGAACGAAGGCGTCTGGCGGCGCGGCGTGATGCAGTTCGTCGACAACAAGGTCGACGTCGCTAGCGGCACGGTTCGTCTTCGCGCGACATTCGATAACGCCGACGGCCGCCTCATCTCGGGACAATTCGTACGTGTTCGCTTGGCACAGCCGCAGACGGCTCCCGTTGTTGCGATCACGGAGCGCGCGATCGGCACGGATCAAGACAAGAAGTACGTCATGGTCGTCAGCAAGGATAACAAGACATCCTATCGCGAAGTGAAGCTCGGGGCGATGACGGATGATCTCCGCATCATCACGCAGGGTCTCGCTGCCGGCGATCGCGTCATCGTTGCCGGTCTGCAGCACGTGAAGCCGGGAGAGGAAGTGGCTCCCGAACCGGTGGCGATGAACGGGCGACCGCTTTCGGAAGAACACGCCTCCGCAGACATTCCACAGTAATTGGCCGCAGCAATAGCAACTTCGCGACCAACCAATCAGGCACGCCCGTCATGAATATCTCAAAGTTCTTTATCGACCGTCCAATCTTCGCGGGCGTGCTGTCGACACTTATCTTCCTTGGCGGATTGATCTCTCTGCCCGCGATGCCGATCTCGGAATATCCGGAAGTCGTGCCGCCGCAGGTCGTCGTTCGGGCCAACTATCCGGGCGCCAATCCGAAAGTCATCGCGGAAACCGTTGCGACGCCGATCGAGGAGCAAATCAACGGCGTAGAAGGCATGCTCTATATGAGCAGCCAGGCGACGACCGATGGCTTGATGACGCTGACGGTCACGTTCCGTCTCGGCACCGACCCAGACAAGGCGCAGCAGCTTGTCCAGAACCGTGTTTCGCAAGCCGAGCCGCGCCTGCCCGAAGATGTGCGCGCCCTTGGCATCACGACGATCAAAAGCTCGCCCGACCTGACGATGGTCGTGCATTTGCTGTCGCCGAACAATCGTTACGACATGACGTACCTGCGTAATTACGCGGTTATCAACGTCAAGGACCGGTTGGCGCGCATCGACGGCGTCGGCGACGTGCAGCTTTTCGGTTCCGGCGACTATTCGATGCGCGTCTGGGTCGATCCCGCAAAGGCCGCCGAGCTCGGGCTTTCCGCCATGGACATCGCCAACGCGGTGCGCGCCGAGAACGTGCAGGCGGCCGTCGGCGTCATCGGCTCGTCGCCGTCCTTGCCCAACCTCGATTTCCAGCTTTCGGTGAATGCGCAAGGCCGCCTCGCGTCGGAAGAGGAATTCGGCGACATCGTCGTCAAGGCGGGCGCGAACAATCAGGTGACGAGACTTCGCGACGTGGCGCGCATCGAGCTTGGCGCGGCCGACTATTCGCTGCGCTCTCTACTGGACAACAAGCAAGCCGTCGCCATTCCGATTTTCCAGTCGCCAGGCTCGAACGCCATCGAGATCTCTGACAACGTCCGCAAAACGATGGCGGAGCTGAAGCAATATATGCCGGAAGGCGTCGATTATCGTATCGTCTACGACCCGACGCAATTTGTGCGCGCGTCCATCGAGGCCGTCATTCATACGCTGCTCGAAGCCGTCGCGCTCGTCGTGCTGGTCGTCATTATATTCCTGCAGACGTGGCGCGCTTCGATCATTCCGCTGATTGCGGTGCCGGTATCGATCATCGGCACGTTTGCGGTGATGCATGTCTTCGGATTTTCGATCAACGCACTGACGCTGTTCGGCCTCGTGCTCGCAATCGGCATCGTGGTTGACGACGCGATCGTCGTCGTCGAGAACGTCGAGCGGAACATCGAGAACGGCTTGCCTGCTCGCGAGGCGACGATCCAGGCCATGCGAGAAGTTTCAGGCCCGATCATCGCCATCGCGCTTGTTCTCGTCGCGGTGTTCGTGCCGCTCGCGCTCATCACCGGCTTGACTGGGCAATTCTATAAGCAGTTCGCATTGACGATCGCGATCTCGACCGTGATTTCGGCCGTGAATTCGCTGACGCTCTCCCCTGCCCTCGCGGCCATTTTGCTCAAAGGCCATGACCAGCCGAAGGATCGGTTGACGCGGGCGATGGACTTTTCGCTCGGCTGGTTCTTCCGGCGCTTCAACCGGGCTTTTACATGGGGCTCCGACGCCTATAGCGGCGGCGTCAAGCGCATCCTCGGGCACAAAGCCATCGCGTTCCTGATCTATCTGATCCTCATCGGCGTGACCGTCGGGTTGTTCAAGGCGGTTCCGGGAGGTTTCGTGCCGGGGCAGGACAAACAGTATCTCGTCGGTTTCGCCCAGCTTCCCGATGGCGCGACGCTCGACCGCACGGAAGACGTTATCCGGCGCATGAGCGACATCACGCTGAAGACGCCGGGCGTCGAGAGCGCCGTCGCGTTTCCGGGCCTGTCGATCAATGGTTTCACGAACAGCTCGAACTCGGGCATCGTGTTCGCGACGCTGAAGCCTTTTGACGAGCGGCGGTCGCCTGACCTCAGCGGTCAAGCGATCGCGGGCAAGCTCAACCAGGAATACTCGGTCATCAAGGACGCGTTCATCGTCATGTTCCCGCCGCCGCCAGTGCAGGGGCTCGGGACGATCGGCGGCTTCAAGCTGCAGGTCGAAGATCGAGCGGGCCTTGGCTACGACGCGCTGACGGAGGCGATGACCGCATTCACCGGGGCCATGTATAAAGCGCCGGAACTCGCGGGCGTCTTTACATCGTATCAGGTGAACGTGCCGCAACTTTACGCGGCCATCGACCGGACGAAGGCGCGTCAGCTCGGCGTCGCCGTGCAAGACGTCTTCGACACGATGCAGGTCTATCTCGGATCGCTCTACGTCAACGACTTCAACAAATTCGGCCGGACCTATTCGGTGCGCGTGCAGGCGGACGCCAAGTTTCGCGCGCGACCGGAAGACATCGGCTTGTTGAAGGTCCGCTCCAACACCGGCGCGATGATCCAGCTTTCGGCTCTGCTTGACGTCAAGCAGATCGCGGGGCCGGAGCGCGCGATGCGGTACAACGGCTTCCTGACGGCCGACGTCAACGGCGGCGCGGCGCCGGGGTATTCGTCGGGCCAAGCAAAGGCGGCGGTCGAACGTATTGCCGAACAGACCCTTCCCAAAGGCATCGGCTTCGAATGGACCGATCTCACCTATCAGGAGATCATCGCGGGTAATTCGGGAATCTGGGTATTTCCGCTTTCCGTGTTCCTCGTCTTCCTGGTGCTCGCCGCGCAATACGAAAGCCTCGTCTTACCCTTGTCGATCATCCTGATCGTGCCGATGGGTCTCCTCGCCGCGATCACCGGCGTCTACCTCTCACACGGCGACAACAACGTCTTTACGCAGATCGGCCTGATCGTTCTCGTCGGCTTGTCGGCGAAGAACGCCATTCTCATCGTCGAGTTCGCGCGCGAGCTGGAATTGGCGGGACGAAATCCGGTGCAGGCCGCAATCGAAGCTACCCGCCTGCGGCTGCGGCCGATCCTGATGACGTCGATGGCGTTCATCATGGGCGTCGTGCCGCTTGTCACGTCGGTCGGGGCGGGCGCGGAGATGCGGCATGCGATGGGGGTAGCGGTTTTCTCGGGAATGATCGGCGTCACGATGTTCGGCATTTTCCTGACCCCGGTTTTCTACGTGATCCTGCGTAAACTCAGCGGCAACAAACCGCTGAAGCACACGGGAGAGGCCACGGTACCGGTTGCCGCTTCACACGCAGCGCACGGCCACGCGGCGCCCGCGCCTGCAGAGTAACCGTGAAAGCGGCGATGTTGCTCGCCGCTCGCTAAAGACAATTCAACAAAAGGAAAAGAGCATGAGTAGCTTAAAGGGCAAGGTCGCCATCGTGACCGGCGCGTCGAAGGGCATCGGCGCTGAAATTTCGAGAGCATTCGCGGAAGCAGGAGCCTCGGTCGCGGTCGACTACGCGTCGAGCAAGGACGGCGCAGATCGCGTTGTCGCCGACATCATCGGCAAAGGCGGCAAATCGATCGCCGTCAAAGGTGACGTCGCGAAAGCCGCTGATTTCCTTGCTTCTGATGAATCTGGTTGGGTCTCCGGCGAAACTCTCCGAGTTGCTGGCGGATACCATTGACAACTGTGCGGCGGGGCTGCGATGCCCTGTCGGCAATTCGCCATCGCGTAAGAGTCCGAAGATGACCACGATCATTCGCGTCGCCAATCTGTCGAAAACCTATGCTTCGGGTTTTACGGCTCTCCAAGATATCAACCTTGAGATCAAGCAGGGCGAGATCTTCGCCCTGCTCGGGCCCAACGGTGCGGGCAAGACGACGCTGATCAGCACCATTTGCGGCATCGCCAATCCGACGACAGGCACGATTACCGTCGACGGAAAGGATATCGCCGCAGAATATCGCTCGGTGCGCGCGATGATCGGCCTCGTGCCGCAAGAGCTTTCGACCGACATGTTCGAGACGCCATGGGCGACGGTTAATTTCAGCCGTGGGCTGTTCGGCAAGCCGCGCAATCCGGCGCTTGTCGAGAAGGTGCTGCGCGATCTTTCGCTGTGGGAGAAAAAAGACGACCGCATCATGACGCTATCGGGCGGCATGAAGCGTCGACTCCTGATCGCGAAGGCTTTGGCGCACGAACCGCGCATCCTGTTTCTCGATGAGCCGACAGCGGGAGTCGATGTCGAGCTTCGCCGTGAGATGTGGAATGTCGTGCGAGAGATGCGCGCAAAAGGCGTCACCATCATCCTGACGACGCATTACATCGAGGAAGCGGAGGAGATGGCCGACCGTGTCGGCGTCATCGCTAAAGGCCGGATCATTCTCGTCGAGGAAAAAGACGAGCTGATGCGCAAGCTCGGAAAGAAGCAACTTCTCTTGCAGCTCTCCGCGCCGCTCGACGCCGTCCCAGAGGCGCTGGCCCAATACGGCTTGCAGTACGGTGCCGATCAGAACGAGTTGATTTACACCTACGATACGCGGGCCGAGCGAACGGGCATCACGGCACTTCTGAACGACATGCGCGCCGCCGGGATATCGTTCAAGGATCTCTCGACGACGCAAAGTTCGCTCGAAGATATTTTCGTCGACCTCGTAAGGGAAAAGCGATGAACATCGAAGCCGTCCGGGCCATCTATACTTTCGAGATGTCGCGGTGGGGCCGCACGCTCATGCAGAGCATCGTATCCCCGGTGCTATCGACATCCCTCTATTTCATTGTTTTTGGCGCCGCGATCGGTTCACGCATTTCAGACATCGAAGGCGTCAGCTACGGCGCGTTCATCGTGCCCGGGTTGATCATGCTTTCCTTGTTGACGGAGAGCACGTCGAACGCCTCGTTCGGCATCTATTTCCCGCGATTTACAGGAACAATCTACGAACACTTGTCGGCACCCATCTCGCCATTCGAAATCGTGCTCGGCTACGTCGGGGCGGCAACGACGAAGTCGGTGCTCCTGGGCCTCATCATTCTCGGCACAGCTAGCTTGTTCGTGCCGATCCACATCCTGCATCCGTTCTGGATGCTGGCATTTCTGGTGCTGACGGCGGTGACGTTCAGCATGCTCGGGTTTGTGATCGGCGTGTGGGCCGATGGCTTCGAGAAGCTGCAAGTGGTGCCGCTTCTCATCATCACGCCGCTGACGTTCCTCGGCGGCACGTTCTATTCTTTAAAGATGTTACCCCCCGCGTGGCAGACGGTGACACTCTTCAATCCTGTCGTCTATCTCATCAGCGGCTTTCGCTGGAGCTTCTACGAGATTTCGGATGTGAACGTCGGCATCAGCCTGCTCATGATTTTCGTATTTCTCGCGATTTTCATGAGCATCGTCTGGTGGATATTCAAGACGGGATATCGGCTGAAGACGTGACGCCAGCGATCATCCCTTTAAGTACCAGCCCCAAGGATCGCTGCTCGCATATTTCGTGATCTGCTTGGGTTCGAGGAAATTGTTGAGGCCCCACTTTCCAAGCTCGCGCCCGATGCCGCTCTTCTTGATGCCACCCCAGGGTGCTTCGAGGAAGGTCGGCTGCGAACAGTTGATCCAGACGACGCCGGCTTCGAACGCGTCGGCGACACGCGCAGCACGCGCCGGGTCGCCTGACATGACGGCGGCCGCCAAGCCGAATTCGCTGTCATTGGCTAGCGCGACCGCTTCAGCCTCCGTTTGGAATGTCGAAACTGCGAGCACGGGGCCAAAAATTTCTTCTTTCCATATCCGCGCATTGGGCGAGACATCGGCAAAGATCGTCGGCTCCAGGAAATAGCCTTCATTGAGATGCGACGGTCTCGCACCGCCAGTCACCAACGTCGCTTCGCTTTTGCCGACGTCGATGTAGCCCAGGACTTTCTCATACTGGTTTTTGCTGACGAGCGGCCCGAGCAGAATACCCGGCGCCATACCGTCACCGATCGTGATCTTTTTCGCTTCCTCCGAGAGCCGATCGATGAGCTTTGGAGCGATCCCCTTCTCTACGATCATGCGAGACGTGGCGCTGCAGACCTGGCCCTGGTTCCAGAAGATGCCGAACATGACCCATTCGACGGTCTGTTCGATGTCTGCATCATTAAAGACCACGATCGGAGATTTGCCGCCAAGTTCCAGGCTGACGCTCTTAACATCGCGCGCGGCGGCGGAGGCAACGGCGATGCCAGTCGGGACGGAGCCCGTAAAAGCGAGCTTGCGGACGTCGGGATGCGCCGCGAGGCGTGCGCCCGCTGTCGCGCCGTAACCGGTCACGACATTCAGGACTCCACCCGGCAAGCCGACCTCGGCCGCGATGCGCGCCAGTTCAAGTGCCGACAGCGGCGTAAATTCCGACGGCTTCAAAACAACCGCGCAGCCCGCAGCGAGGGCTGGCGCTACTTTCCAGGCAGCCATCAAAAGCGGGTAGTTCCACGGCACGATCAGGCCCGCCACGCCAGCCGGCATGTATTTCATGTGCGTCTGGAAACGATCGTCCGGCAGGCTGATCGTCTCGCCTTGGCGGCCGTCGAGTTCCTCAGCGTAAGTCGCGTAAAGGTTGAAGCAGTAGGCGGTGTCGCCGACGTCCCACAGGGCTTCCGGCAGCGGTTTGCCGTTGTCCCGCACCTCGATCTCGGCGAGCGCCTGCTTTTGCTCTTCGATTTTAGCGGCAATCGCGCGCAGGTATTTGGCGCGGTCGTGTCCAGATGTGCGCGACCAAGGTCCGGCAAGCGCGGCCTTGGCGGCAGCGACCGCTGCGTCGATATCTTCGGCGGTTCCGGCGGCACACCGATGGAATACGCGCTCATCGGCCGGATTGATGACCTCAAGCGTTCCGCCGTCGTGGGGGGCGCACCATTTGCCGTCTATGAACAGCTTCGATTCCATCGTCGTTCCTGCTGAAAGATGTGCGTTTTGATTCTCAGGATGCCGCGACCACGGCAGCCTTGAACCCGTCGAGGAAGATATCGGCATGCTCGCGAGTAAAGCAGAGCGGTGGCCGGATTTTCAAGACGTTGCCATGTCGACCGGCTATGCCGATAAGAATGTTCCTGTCGCGCATGCCGTTGACGATTTTCTCGGCGGCTTCGCTGTCGGGTTCGCGCGACTGCCGGTCCTTGACGATGTCGACACCGATATAAAGGCCGGAACCGCGAACGTCGCCGACGTAACCGGTGTCCGAGCCCGCAATACGAAGCTCGGAACGCAGATAGGCGCCGGTCTCGAAGCTGTTCTGCTGTAATCCTTCAGTCTCCAGCACGTCCAACACCGCGAGCCCCGCCGCGGCAGCGACAGGGTTGCCGCCGAAGGTGTTGAAGTAACCGGACTTGGTGCCGAAGGCTTCGAGTAGCGCGGGTTTAATGGCGACGCCGCCTATCGGAAAACCATTGCCCATCGGCTTTCCCATGACGACCATATCGGGCACGAGTTCGTGGCGATCGAAGCCCCACATCTTTTCGCCGGTGCGCCCGAAACCCGGCTGTACCTCGTCAGCGATATAGACGCCGCCTGCTTCGCGAACCGCGGCGACGGCAGCAGTGAGGAATCCTGGCTCGCCTGGAAATACGCCGTCGCTCGAGAAGATGCTGTCGGCGATGAATCCGGCGAAGCGAATTCCCGAGGCTTCCATCCTCGCGATGGCGGACTTCACATCGTTCGCAAGTCGCGTTCCAACGTTTGCGTGGGCTTCGCGATACGTGTCCGGAGCGGGAACAAGAAACACGTAAGGCGGCCGCGGTTCGGCGCTCGCGGACGACGGCGAGATTTCGGTCACGGCGGACGTGTTGCCGTGATAGGCATTGTCCGTGACGATGAACCCCGTGCCCCCCGTTACCGCGCGTGCGACGCGAAGGGCGAAGTCGGCGCTTTCACTGCCTGTACAGGTGAAGACGATATTCGACACCGGATCCGGCATCGTGCCCAGCAGCCGTTCGGCATAGGTGTAGATGTTCGAGTAAAGGTAGCGGGTATGCGTATTGAGCGTCCCGATCTGGCGCGATACGGCTTCGACCACGCGCGGGTGGCAATGTCCGACGGAGGGCACATTGTTGTAAGCATCCAAATATCGCGTGCCGTCGGCATCATGAAGCCACGCGCCTTCGCCCCGAACGAGGTTGAGCGGTCGCTCGTAAAAGAGCATGGAGGTCGGACCGAAGGTCGCTTTCCGGCGCTTGACGAGGCTCGCCGTGTCGGGGGAAAGCCCCTCGGCCGCGTTCATATCGAAGGCGTTCAGCTCAAGTATCTTTCGTGGTGCTTCCATTCGGCCCTCGGGTGATTTCCCTGTTCGAGGCGGTACCCTTCCGCACGTCTTTTCGGCTCAATATAGGCTGTGACGGATGTTGCAGCTTGACCGACCCTCGCGGCGTCTGTTCAGTTCGATCACTGGCGTTGCACTAGCCTTGAGCCATACTTGAATTGGGCCCGTCAACTTCGAGGGGGCTCAGGTCAAATCGCGACGCGCGCCAAGGGCTATCGTGTGCCCGCTTCAATCGGACGCTTCTTTACCGAGAACACATACCATGACGGAAGAGTCGCACGTACGCGCCAATCGCTGGAAGCGGTTTTCCGACTGGGACGAGCGACCGCTTCGCCTCGACAAGTTTGCCATCGAGGATGCATCGAGCGGCTTCGCGGCTTTTAACAGCCCCTATGATCCGAAACCCGGCCTGTCGATGGGGACTGGAGTCGTCGAGTCGATGGACGGCATCGCCGTTCGCGACTTCGACATGATCGATATTTTCATAGCGAAATATCATCTGGACCCGAAGATCGCGCCGGAAGCGATGGCGATGCCATCGATCGAAGTGGCGCGCATGCTCGTCGACATGAACGTGCCGCGCACGACACTCGTTCGCCTGGCACACGGCATGACTCCCGCCAAGCTTGCCGATGTCGTCGCGCACCTATCGTCGCTGGAAATCGCCTTTGCCTATAGCAAGATGCGGGCACGGCAGACGCCGGGCAATCAGGCGCACGTCACGAACGCCAAGGATGATCCGCTGCAGATGGCGGCCGATGCGGCGACAGCGGTTGCTTTCGGCTTCGACGAGATCGAGACGACGATGCGGGTCGCGCGCAATTCGTGGTCGAACGCGGTTGCCTGCGCGGTCGGGGCTTCGGTCGGCCGGTGGGGCACGTTGTTTCAATGTTCGAGCGAAGAAGCGGAGGAGCTGAAGATCGGCATGGCTGGGTTCACATCCTACGCCGAAACGCTTTCGGTCTACGGCACGGAAAAGAGCTTCATCGACGGCGACGACACACCATGGTCGAAGGCGTTTCTGGCCGCCGCCTACGCTTCGCGCGGTATCAAGATGCGCTGCACGTCGGGCGCCGGGTCCGAGTTGCTGATGGGATTTCACGAGAAGAAATCGCTGCTTTACCTCGAAGCGCGATGCCTCTGCCTGCAACGCGCGATGGGCGTGCAGGGCACGCAGAACGGCGGCGTCGATGGTGCGCCCGTCACCTGCACCGTTCCGGGCGGTATGCGCGAGTTGATGGCGGAGAACCTGATCGCGGTCTGGCTCGATCTCGAATGCGCGTCCGGCAATGACGCGCGCGCGACCGAATCCGAAATCCGCGTCGGTGCGAAAATCCTGCCTTACCTCATTGCCGGATCGGACCTCATCTGCTCGGGCTTCGGCTCGATCCTGAAGTACGACAACTCCTTCAATCCTTCGCTGCTCAACGGCGAGGAGCTTGAGGATTACCTGGTTCTACAGCGCGATTTCGAGGCTGACGGCGGGCTGACGCCAGTCGGCGAAAGCCGCATCATGGAGCTTCGCGCGCGGGCCGTAGATGCCATCAGCGCCGTACTCGAAGAACTTGGGCTCGCGAAGCCGACCGCCGACATGAAGCAGAGCGTGATCGCGGCGTCGGGCTCGGATGAGACCCGTACTTTCTCCGGCAGAGAAGTCGGTCAGATCAGCGAAGGGATCTTCGCGCGCTCTATCACGGTCATTGACGTCATCAAGGCGCTGGCGGCGCGGGGCTTCGGCGATGAGGCGGAAAACCTTTTAAAGCTCGTCCGGCTGCGCGTCTCGGGCGACTATCTGCAAACATCCGCGGTCGTCCGCGACGGAAAGATCGTCAGCGCCGTCAACAATCCCAATGAATATACGGGGCCTGGTACGGGTTACCGCCTCAGCGCAGAGCGGCGCGAAGAGATCGTGGCGATCCGGGACGTGCTGACACGCCAGGAAGTGCTGCGCGGCGAAGCCACCTTCCGACCGGCCGAGATCACGCGCATCTCCTACCGCCCGGCCGGACCGGCGGCGGCCACGCATAATCCGCGCGAAGTCGTCATCGGCATCAGTCCGGCATTCGGGGTGAAGCTGTTCCAGACCGTCGCAGGCCATCCGCTGTCGGCCATCCTGCGCGTGCTCATCGCCGGGATCACCGAAGGCGGCTGCACGGCGCGGGTCGTGCGCATGCTCCATACCGCCGACACATCTTTTCTGGGTCTCAGCGCGGCGCGGCTTGCGGGTTCGGGCGTCGGGATCGGCATTCAGGCCAAAGGCACGGCCGTCATCCACCAGAAGGACCGGCTGCCGCACAACAACCTTGAACTCTTCTCGAACTCGCCGATCACGAAGCTCGAACATTACAAGCGGATGGGCCTCAACGCCGCGGCCTATGCGCTCGGCGAAATGCCCGAACCGGTGATCGTGCCGACGCGCGGCGAAGCCATGGGGTCGCGCTACCATGCCCGCGTTTCCATGATCTATGCCATCGAAACCGAAATGACCTCGGAAGGCGCCGAGCCGGAAGAGATCGATATCAAATTCCTCGGAGCGGCCGCATGACCGAGAAGCCTCTATCGGTTGCCGACTACCCGCTCGCGGAGAAGCGCCCGGACGTCGTCGAAACCAAGGCCGGAAAAACGCTCGACGACATCACGCTGGATGCCGTTCTGTCGGATCGTGTCGGCCTCGAAGATCTTCGCATTACCGGCCGAGCGCTGCGCCAGCAGGCCGAAATCGCGCAGGCGGCTGGACGGCCGACGCTCGGGGCCAACTTCGGGCGGGGCGCCGAACTCGTCGATGTGCCGCAAGACGTCATTATGCGGGTCTACGAGCTTTTGCGCCCGGGTCGGGCCGGTTCGAAGAAAGAGTTGCTCGCGGCAGCCACGGAGCTTCGCGACGTTTACGGTGCCACCGGGGTCGCCGTTTTCATCGAGGAAGCCGCCGACGTTTACGAACGTCGTTCTCTCTACAAGAAGCGATATTGAAAGGTCACGTATGAGCTGGAAGACTGCCTATCGATCCTTTTACTACGACGGCGCCCCGGAACCGGCGGACCCGGATCTTTCCAAAGCTCATACCGCCCTCCTCGTCATCGACGTGCAGAATACCTACCTCGAACGGCCGGATCGCGCCTCGCTTTCGGCCGAGGACCAGCGCCGGTACGACGCCTGGACCCCGTTCCACGACCGCATGCATCAAACGGTTTTGCCACGAACCAAGGACCTGCTCGAAACCTTCCGCAATAACGGCATCGAATGCCTTTTCGCGCGCATCGCCTGCCATACCAAGGACGGCCGCGACCGGTCGCTATCGCAGAAGATGCCGGGCTGGAACAACCTGCTGCTGCCCAAAGACGAACTGCCGTCGCAGATCGTTCCGGAGCTGGCGCCGGTCGGAGACGAAATCGTCGTCACGAAGACAACGGATAGCGCGCTGACGGGAACGAACCTGCGGCTGATCCTGACCAACCTCGGGATCAAAACCGTCGTCTGCTGCGGGATCTTTACCGACCAGTGTGTCGCATCGACGGTCCGGAGCCTGGCCGACGAAAGTTTTGCCGTTGTGGTGGTCGAGGACTGCTGCGCGGCCGGCTCGGACGAGCTTCACCATAAGGAGCTTGAGGTCATGAACATGATCTACTGCCACGTCATGTCGAGCACAGAACTCCGGCAGATCATGGCGCTTGGCTGAGTTAGGTCAAGTTTTGACAGCGCAATGTCAAACCTTGCTTCGCGCCGCACATATACGCTCCGAACAGTACAAATCCGTCCGGCGAGCTAAGCCGTAAGGCGATGAGCCGCAGATCACCACAAGATAGTATGTGTACGTTTACATATGGCGCCGAACAGATCCTGGATGTTCGGATGACTGCAACCCAGGGGGAGTAGCCAACGTGACCTCACCAAATGCCAGTGCGCTCGAAGCCCAAGAGAGCTTCGACATAAGTAAGGACGCTTCAGTCGATAAGTTGCATGCCAAGGCAATCGGCTTGATCGGCGTGTTGTTTCTGACGGTTACAGGAGCAGCGCCGGAATCGGCGATGCTCGGCAACGTGCCGTTCGCCGCTGGTTTCGGCAACGGCACCTATGTACCGGCTGCCTTTCTACTCGCCACGATCGTGTTGACGATCTTTTCCGTCGGCTATGCTGCGATGGCGAGCAAGGTCTCCTCGGTCGGAGGCTTCTACTCCTTCATCAGTCTTGGTCTCGGCCGCGATGTCGGCATGGCGGCCGGCATCGCTTCGCTGGCGTCCTACAGCGTGTTCGAAGCCTCGCTCACCGGTTTGTTCGCGTTTTTCGGCAACTCGTGGCTTCAATCGCATTTCGGAATCAATGTTCCGTGGATCTATCTCGCTCTCTTCGTTGTCGTACTGAGCTCGATCCTCTCCTATCAGGACGTGAAGCTTTCGGTGAAGGTTCTCGGCGTTGCGCTGGTACTGGAAGTGATCATGCTTCTGATCTTCGACGCCGGCGTGTTTCTCGCAAAGGGTCCCGGTGCCTTCAGCCTTGAATCGCTGAACGTCCTGCACGTCATGACTCCGGTGGCCGCGCAAAAGGTCGGAACGACCGACATCGCGGCCGGTGCGGCGGCAGTTGGCGTGTTCATGGCCTTCTGGTCGTGGGTCGGCTTCGAGATGGCTCCGAACTATGCCGAGGAATCCGTTGATCCGAAGCATATCATCCCGCGCTCGCTGTATTATTCCGTCATAGGCCTCGGCATCTTCTATATCATCACGAGCTGGTGCGCGATTGCCGCCTATCCGTCGGAAAGCGACATGCTGGCGAAGGCTGTCGGCGACTCGGGCAACTTCTTCCTCTCTCCATTGACCCAGTTCGTAGGACAGTGGGCAAACGAAGCGATGGCCGTGCTCATTCTGACGAGTTCTTTTGCCTGCAGCATGGCCTTTCACAACGTGGCTGCTCGCTACATGTACTCGCTGGGTCGTGAAGGTGTTCTCCCTGGCGCCCTGGGCAAAACGCATCCGACCCATAAGAGCCCGCATGTGGCTTCGGTCGTCCAGACGTTGTTTGCCGCGCTCTGGATCTGCCTGTTCGCCTACTTCTTCGGTACGAACGATCCCAACGCCCAAGCGTATCTCGGTGTGTACACGATGCTCGCCGTTCTCGGCACGATGCTCCTGCTCATTCTGCAGGCCGTCGTTTCTATCGCGATTATCGTCTACTTCCGCGCCAATCATCCGGGCGAGGTCAACATCTTCGCCGGGCTGATCGCCCCGGTCATCGCCTTCGTTTCGCAGGTCTACCTCGTCTATCTCCTGGTCGAGAATCTCGAAACGTTCGGCGGAACCGGTGGCTTCGGCGGCCGCATCCCGCTGATCGCGTTCGTCATCCTCGGCATCGGTCTCGCCTGGGGCTTGGCGTTGCGGGTGATTGCGCCTGCCGCGCACGCTCGCATCGGCCGGATGGTCTTGAACGACTAGACATCCGTCTCGCATCGGCCAAAACAATGGGGCGGGCGCCTAAGCAGGCGTCCGCCTTTTCATAGGGAAACCGCACGAACAAGGGGGCAACGCAATGCTCACGTCTATCGCAGGCCGGTCCGTCATCGTGACAGGTGGAAGCAAAGGCATCGGCAAGGGGATCGCACGGGTGTTCGCCAAGAATGGCGGCAAGGTCATGGTCGTGTCGCGTCATCTCGACGAAGCCGAAGCGACGGCCGAAGAATTCCGCAGGGATGGCGGTACGGCGAAAGGCATCGCTGCCGATATTACCAGCATGGGCGACATGCAGGTTCTCGCGGATGCGACGGCCAGCGCTTATGGCGGCGTCGACATTCTTTGCGCCAATGCCGGCATCTTTCCTCAGACCAAGATCGAGGACCTGTCACCCGAAGATTGGGATTTCATCTCGGCGACGAACCTCAAGGGCACGTTCCTGCCGATCAAGGCCTGCCTGCCCTATCTGAAAAAATCGGACCAGGGGCGCATCGTCATTACGTCGTCGATCACAGGTCCCGTCACGGGCTTCCCGGGTTGGGCGCACTACGGCGCGACGAAGGCCGGGCAACTTGGATTCATGCGCACAGCCTGCATCGAATTCGCGAAGTACGGCATCACGGTCAATGCCGTCCTGCCGGGAAATATCGCGACGGAAGGCTTGGCTGCGCTCGGTCCGGAGTATGAGAAGTCGATGGCGGCGTCGATCCCGCTGAATAAGCTCGGAACGGTGGACGACATCGGCTATGCGGCGTTGTTCCTGGCGTCGAAAGAAGCCGGCTACATCACCGGGCAAACGATCATCGTCGATGGCGGCCAGATTTTGCCGGAGAGCATGGACGCGCTGGCGCAAGCTTAGACAAAAAAAGCGGCGAGCGCTTCGTTTGAGAGAGATTCAATCAGCCTTGGCTACGCAAAACCTCGGCACGAAGCGCTCGCGGAGAGAGACCGGTCCATCGGCGCACGGCGCGGCTGAAGGCCGAAAGCTCCGAATAGCCTACTAAAAACGCGATTTCCGAGAAGGATAGCTGGCGCTGGCGCACGTAGGAGAGCGCCAGATCGCGGCGCGTATTCTCGACGAGCGTGCTGTAGTTCAGGCCATCATAGTGAAGCTCGCGCTGGACAGTGCTGAGCGGGAGGCGCAGTTCGGCGGCGATCCCTTCGATGGCGGGGAAGCCTTCGGGGAGTCTGGCTCTTACGGCGCTGCGGATGCGATCGGTGATGCTGGAGCGAACGTCCCGCCGCTCGGATAGCCGTTCGAGGCAAAGCTTCATCGCCGACATCAACCGCGAGTCGGCCGCCGGCATCATTTGCTTCAGGATTTGCTGGCGAAAAATAATGGCGTTCGCGGGTTGCGAGAAAAACACAGGCGATCCGAATGCGCGCTCGTGCTCGCGCCAAGCTTCGGGCTTGGGATGTTCGAAATGCACTTCCTCCGGCGCCCAACTCGGACCCATCGCCTCGCGAATGAGGTTGAGGCGCATGCCGAGGGAAAGCTCGGCATCCTGGCGCCGCTCTATGATCTGGGGCGCGACGATCCTGTATTCCAGCCGAACGAGACCATCGGGCGATTTGACGAGGGAGATCGAGGACGATTGCTGATGAAGCGGGAACAGGTCGATCAGCGTGTTGAGCGCATCGCCGAGCGTTGAAGCCGACAGCGCCGCGTAGCCCACGAGACCAAGATCGCGCGTATCGAATGAATTTCCGAACCACAAGCCGAAGTTGTCGTTACGCGTGATGCGGGCGCTTTCTTCGAAGAGCCGACAATAGGAACTGAGGCTAAGTTGCAGTGTGGGTAAGCCGGCCATTTCCGGCGACATTCCGGCGTTGCCGAAAATGCGATCGACGTCGCCCCTCTGGCGCTCGATAAATTTGACGACGCCGGTGGCAGCGGAAGCCATGACCGAAGGATCGGCGTCTCTGCCGGTCGAGTTGCCGGCGCTTATCGTCAGGGTCTCGCCGATGCCAACACCCATCGTTTCCTGCTAGGCAGGAGCCAATATTCCAAAGAAAAAGGCTAGCAGAAGCGCCCGGCGGGTCAACTATCAAGCACGATTAATTATTCGGCATTCACTTGCCGCATTTGCACAATTGCGCTGCAATATTCAGCCGAACAGTCGGCTCAAAATGCCCTTTTTCGGTGAGGATACGGCGATCGAGGAGCTGGTTGGGCGGCCATACCGGGAAAGGTAGGTTTCGCAGAGCGGGATCGAGCCCTGCGTGTAGGAAACGCCCATCGATTGGGCGAGTTCGGTTTCCGAGTGCGATCCGATCCACGCGACCAAGAGGAGGCGGCGCAGCATCACGAACGTCGCGATTTCGTTCTCTTCTTCCGGGCTCAGCGTGCCGATGCGGCGGTAACCGCGGACCCAGGCGTTCAGAAGCTCGGGCACTTCGGGCGTATGCTCGAAAAACGAGACCGTCGTCGCGCAATCATAGAGGAGCCAGGAGAAGCCGCTGTCGTCGAAGTCGATGACTTTGACCGTGCTGCCGTCCATGAGGAGATTGGCAAGGCGCATATCGCCGTGCACCAGGTTGAAGCGATCGGGCGATTTGCCGAAGGCTTCGAGGCGCTGCGCGATGAGGGCGACGGTTTCGGAGAACGCCTCAAGGGCCTCCGCCGTCATGCCCATGCCGTCCTTCCAGTAGCCCCAATGCGGGCGATTGCCGAGGCTCGTTTCGAAGTCCCACGAATGGCGTTCAAACCAGACCGGCCGTTGCCACTTGCGAACATGGGCGTGCATGTGCGCGGCGGTTTCGCCAAGAAGTTCAAAACCTGCGACGTTGGTTTGCTCCGGCTCGGCGCCGTCTTCCCAATCGAAAAGGACGACGTTGCGCGGATTTGGAAGGCCTTCGCCCGCCACCGCCTGGATGTATTCGCCGTCGAGGCCCCGGACGGCCGTCGGCGTCGCGACGCCGCCGCTTTCACGCAAAGCTGCGAGCCACGCAAGCTCGGAGGCGATGGCCGTTCGCGAGTGGTAGCCTTCGCGATGGACGCGGAGAGCCCATTTGCGGCCGGTGCCATCCTCGACCTTATACGTCGCGTTCTCGGAAACGTTGATGAGCTTGACGGGTGCGCCATCGGGCAGACCGAAGCGCTTTATCGCGCGCTCGGCCAAAGCCTGCAGGCGTCGTAGCAGTTCTTCATGGCTGAGTTCGTCGGTGCCCGTCATCAGCGCCTTGAGATCCCGTGTCTGCGCCCGCGCGAGACGACACTGCGGTCGCCTCTTTTGTTCACGCTACCCTAAGAAGGGGCGACGAGGCGAACTTGACCTCGCTGCTACCGCAGTTGACAGGGCAGCAAGCACGGCGTGCTGCCCTGCAATATGTGCGACTTAGAGCTTCACCATCACGTGACGCGCCACAGTGTAATCTTCGAGCGCGTACATCGAAAGGTCCTTGCCGTAGCCCGACATCTTGTAGCCACCGTGGGGCATCTCGCTGCAAAGCATGAAGTGTGTGTTGACCCATGTGCAGCCGTACTGCAGGCGCGACGCGACCTTCATGCCCTTGCCGATGTCGGACGTCCAAACCGACGACGCGAGGCCATACTCGCTGTCGTTCGCCCAGGCGATCGCCTCCTCGGCGTCATCGAACGGCGTGACCGAGACGACCGGGCCGAACACTTCCTTGCGCACGATCTCGTCTTCCTGCGTCGCGCCGGCGATGAGCGTCGGTTCGAAGAAGAAGCCCTTGCCCTCACTGGCCTTGCCGCCGGCGGCGACATTGATGTGGTTCAGCTGCCTTGCGCGATCGACGAAGCCCGCAACGCGGCCTTTCTGGGCGGATGAGATCAGCGGTCCGAGGTCGTTGTCGTCGTCGTTGGGCTGATTGAACTTCAGGCTCTTAACGGCGCTCGAGAGATCGGCAACGAGATTGTCGTAGACCTTCTTGCCGGCGTAGATACGGCAAGCGGCGGTGCAATCTTGCCCAGCGTTGTAGAAGCCGAAAACTTTCACGCCTTCGACGACGGACGCGATGTCGGCATCGTCGAAAACGATGACCGGGGCCTTGCCGCCGAGTTCAAGGTGCGTGCGCTTGATCGTCGAGACCGCAGCCTGAAGCACCTTCTGGCCGGTGCCGATGCTGCCCGTCAGCGAGACCATCGCGACCTTCGGATGATTGATCAGCGCGGAACCCGTGGTCGCACCCTTGCCGACGACGATGTTGACGACGCCTTCGGGGAAGATATCGGCGATGATCTTGCCGAGTTTGAGAAGCGTCAGCGGTGTTTGCTCCGACGGCTTCAGGACGATGGTGTTGCCGCCCGCAAGCGCCGGACCGAGCTTCCAGGCCGCCATCATGAGCGGATAGTTCCACGGTGCGATCGAGCCGATGACGCCGACCGGATCACGGCGGATCATCGAGGTGTGACCGGCGAGGTATTCGCCCGCGACGGGACCGTGCATGTTGCGCACGGCGGCAGCGAAGTAGCGGAAGCAATCGACGATCGCCGGCATCTCGTCTTGCAGCACGCGGATGCGCGGCTTACCGGTGTTCAGCGCTTCAAGCGCCGCGAAAGCTTCTGCGTCCTTCTCGATCGCGTCGGCAAGTTTCAGGAGCAGCGTCGAGCGTTCGGCGGGGGTCGTCTGCGACCATGTCTTGAAGGCTTTTTCAGCGGCGTTGACGGCGGCATCGACCTGAGCGACGGACGCGTCGGGCAGATTGGTGATGACGTCTTCCGTCTTCGGGTTGACGATAGGTTCGGGCGCGTCGGTTCCGGCGACGAAGTCCGAACCGATCAGCATGTTGGTTTCGAGCATGTTTTCCTCCAATGGTCGCTCGGGCTCTTCGCTATTTCGAGGAGCCGCCGGTATGTTCGCCTTCTCGCGTCAGATAGTAGGCCGCGAGAATGGGTAAAAGCGTCACGATGAAAACGAAGACGGCAACGACGTTCGTCACCGGTCGCTGCCGAGGGCGGATCAATTCGGACAGCATCCAGATCGGCAAGGTTGTCTGTTGTCCGGCCGTGAACGTCGTGACGATCACTTCGTCGAACGACAGCGCAAACGACAGCATGCCGCCCGCCAACAGAGCCGTGCCGATTTGCGGCAGGATAATGTGGCGGAAGGTCTGGAACGAGTCGGCGCCGAGATCCATCGACGCTTCGACAAGATTTCCCGGAAGCCGCCGGAACCGGGCCACCGCGTTATTGTACACGACGACGATGCAGAATGTCGCGTGGCCGAGGATGATCGTCCAGACCGAGAACGGGATGCTCATGATGTCGAAGGCGGAGCGGAGCGCGATGCCCGTGATGATGCCGGGCAACGCAATTGGCAGCACGAACAGCAGCGAAATCGTTTCGCGGCCAAAGAACTTCGTCCGCGACAGCGCCGCCGCCGCGAGCGTGCCGAAGATCAACGCGAGAATCGTCGCGATGGCTGCGACCTGAAGCGATAAATAGAGCGGCGGCCAAATGTCCGGGCGCGAATTCCAGGCGACGCCGAACCACTTCGTGGTCAGACCCGGCGGCGGGAACTCGAAGCTCTTCTCCTCGGTAGTAAACGCGTAGAGGAAAATGAAGGCCAGCGGTAGATGCAGGAACAGCAGCCCCGCGACCGCCGAAATACGCAGGCCAAGCGGGGACGAATTTTTTCCGTTAGAGGACATCGAAAGCCCCCATGCGTTTCGCCATCCAGAGGTATGCGGCCATGATGACCATCGGGACGACGGTGAAGGCCGCCGCCAGCGGAATGTTTCCGGCCGTGCCCTGCAGCGTGTATACGGCCTGACCAATCATCAGACGCGAATTGCCGACGATCTGGGGAATGATGTAATCGCCAAGTGTCAACGAGAACGTGAAGATCGAGCCCGCGACGATGCCCGGCAGCGCCAGCGGGAAAATTACCGTCCTGAAGGTTTGACCGGGTTCGGCGCCGAGATCGGCCGATGCCTCGATGAAGTTCGCGGGAACGCGCTCCAGCGCCGCCTGGGTCGGCAGGATCATGTAGGGCAGCCAGATATACACGAAGACCAGGAACGTTCCGACATAGCTGAACGACAGCGACGGTCCGCCGACGACCGGCAACGCCAAGATGCCGTCAAGCAGCCATCCAAGATGCAGGAAATTGGCGAACCAGGTGAGGACACCTTCCTTCGCGAGGATCAATTTCCACGCATACACTTTGACAAGATAGCTCGACCACAGCGGCATCATCACCGCGAGGTAGAAGAGAGCCTTGGTCCAGCCGCGCGCATAGCGAGCCGCGTAATAGGCGATTGGAAATGCGATGATTGCGCTCGCAACCGTGACCAGCGCCGCCATGGTGACGGTGCGCAGAATGATTTGGACGTTCGAACCCTCGAACAGCTGCGCGTAGGTCGAGAGTGTGAATTCGTGGACGACGACACCCGAAAAGTCGTCGAGAGAATAGAAGCTCTGCATCAGCAGCGCGAACAGGGAACCGACATAGACGATGCCGATCCAGAGAAGCGGCGGCGTCAATAGCAGGACCGTCAGGAGTTGCGGACGCGTAAAGAAGACGTCGGAGATCGTGCCCGCAATCCCCCGCCGCGTTTCGTGAATGGCCGCCGTCACGCGCCGTCTCCCATCGCGACCATCGCGGATTTCGGCCACATGAGCACGACGCGATCGTCTTTGTTGAGAGATGTGCCAGCCGGGATCGTGGCGACGACAGGCAATTTGTCGGTCGCGACGGTAATCCGCGTCGCGGCGCCTTGATAGCTAACGGCTGTCACGACGCCTTTGGCATGGCCATAATCGGACGGAACGATAGCGGTTTCAGGCACGATCCTGATGCGTTCCGGGCGCAGACTTGTCCACGCCGCCATCCCGCCATGAGAGGCGGCAAATTCCGGCGGCAGCACGTTCGACGAGCCGACAAAATCAGCGACAAAGCGCGACTTCGGACGCTCGTAGACGTCGGAAGGCGTGCCGATCTGGACGATCTTGCCGTCGTTGAAAATCGCGACGCGGTTCGCCATCGAGAGCGCTTCGCTCTGGTCGTGCGTCACGAACACGAAGGTGATGCCGAGGCTGGTCTGCAGCGATCGCAATTCTTCCTGCATCTGCTCGCGCAGCTTCAGATCGAGTGCGCCGAGCGGTTCATCGAGAAGGAGGACCTTGGGACCGTTCACGAGCGCGCGGGCAAGCGCGACGCGCTGGCGCTGGCCGCCCGAAAGCTGGGCCGTGCGCCGCGTCTCGTAGCCGCCGAGCTTGACCATCGCGAGGGCGTCTTTGGCTTTCGCCTCACGCTCGGATTTGGCGACGCCCTTGATCATCAAACCATAGGCGACATTCTCGCCGACGGTCATATGGGGAAAGAGGGCGTAGTCCTGGAAGACGGTGTTGACGTTGCGCCGGTAAGGCGGAAGTCCCTCAGCGGTTTCGCCGAAAATTTCGATGTGGCCCTCGTCGGGCTGCTCGAAACCGGCGATCAGGCGAAGGCATGTCGTCTTGCCGGAACCGGACGGACCGAGAAGCGCGAAGAATTCGCCCGGCTCGATATCAAGCGACACGCCGTCAACGGCGCGCACCGAGCCGAAACGACGCGATACATTCTGAAAGCGGACTGCTGGTGACATGAAACTTCTTTTGGGTCTCGCGGCCGGCGAAGCGGCCGACCGCAAGACATTTAAGCTTTACTTACCGAGAATGGCGATGAAGTCTTTCGCCCACTGCGAATAGGGAACGCAAGAGCTTTCCTTCTCGCACTTTGCCGTCGGCGTGCGCCAGAACCAGATCTTTTCGAAATTCTCCGATCCGTTCGTCGCGCAGCCCGCGTCCGTCAGCAACGCGTTGCCTTTACAGGCAGCGGGCACTGTCGGGACCGAACCGAACCAGGAGGCGAGATCGCCCTGGAGTTTCGAGTTCAGCGAATGCTCCATCCACTTGTAGGCGCAGTTGGGATGCTTGGCGTTCACATGCATCATCGTGGTGTCGGCCCAGCCTGTCGCACCCTCTTCCGGAATGGTCGAGGCGATAGGCTTCTTGTCGGCTTCCAGCAGGTTTACCTGATAGGGCCATGACGACGACGCAACGACGCCTTCGTTCTTGAAGTCATCGACCTGAACGGTCGCGTCGTGCCAATAGCGGCCGATCAGCGCGCGCTGCGACTGCAGCAGCGCGACGACGGCGGCGTACTGCTCTTTATTGAGTTCATACGGGTTTTTGATGCCAAGTTCGGGCTTCTTCTTGCTGAGATAAAGCGCGGCGTCGGCAATATAGATCGGGCCGTCATAGGCCTGCACGCGGCCTTTGTTGCTCTTGCCGTCGGGCAGAGTCTGTTCTTCGAATACGACCGACCAACTCTTTGGCGGCTCCTTGAAGACCGTCGTGTTGTAGGCGAGCACGTTCGGACCCCACTGATAGGGGACGCCGTAGTGAACGCCATCGACCGTGTGCCACGGCGCGTCCTGCAGGCGCGGGTCGATCGTCTTCCAGCTCGGGATCAGGTCAATGTTGACCGGCTGGACTTTCTTGCCGGCAATCAGGCGAAGCGAAGCGTCGCCGGACGCGGTCACGAGATCGAAGCCGCCCTGGTTCATCAGGGTCACCATTTCGTCGGAGGTTGCCGCGGTCTTGACGTTGACCTTGCAGCTCGTCTCCTTTTCGAAGCTCGTCACCCAGTCATAATTCTTATCGGATTCGCCGCGCTCGATGTATCCGGGCCAGGCGACGATATCGACCTCGCCTTCTCCCGCCCCAACCGATTGCGGCGGCTCGCCCCACGCGGAGAAGCTGCCCATCACAAGAATTGCTGCCGATGCTACAAGTGTCTTTCGAGTGGGCGTCATGTATGCTTACTCCTTCGATTGCGCGCCGCGACGAGGGCGGTGGGCGTCGAGTCATCCACCCGAACCTCGCCCACGGGGTCTACCGCCGCGATGTTAATTCAGGAATTTCGGACACGCCAGAGAGGCGTGATGCTATTCGCTCACGGGGCGTGGGTTGGAAGCGCAAACGAATGGCGGAGTGCAAAATCTTTCGGCGGCCCGTTCCGGCGCGGGATTGCCGGCTAATTTCGCAGGCTATTGCCAATTGGGCCTGTGGTCGCGATTGGTTATCGCGTAAGATTTACCAACGCCGGTGGATGGAGGCCGATCCTGTTTGTTGGATGGCAGACGAGGCTTCGGTTTTGAGAACGTTCTTGAAATGCAGCGCGGTATGAAATGGCAGTCATAAAAATCCGCATCGACTTCGACGGCGACCGCTACATCGGCCACGGCCGCATCCAGCTGCTCGAACTGATCGGCCAGCACGGCTCTATCGCGAAGGCGGCGAAAGCCATGGACATGTCGTACAAGCGCGCCTGGTACCTGATGGATGAATTCAATTCGATGTTTGCCGATCCTCTGATCGAGCGCCAGCATGGCGGGAAGGGTGGCGGAGCGGCGAAGCTGACGCCATTCGGGGCCGATCTCGTTCGTCAGTACCGAGACATGGAGGCCAAGGCCCTCAGTGTTTTCGCAAAGCCGCTGGCCGCGGTCGAGAAGCACCTCGCGCCGAAGGAAGCGGTCAATCCGAAGCCCGCGAAGAAGGCCGGGCAGTCGGCGCGGACCTGAAGGACTGCTACGGCTTCAACACTTCGGCAGGCGGGCCAACGGCAATCACGCGGCCTGCCTCGATCCGGATGACGCGCGTCGCAAGGCGCCTCACCTCTTCGAGATTGTGCGTAACGAACACGATCGGAACCGAGAACTCGTCGCGAACACGCTCGATCAAACTCATGATCTCCATACGGCGCGGATCGTCGAGCCCCGCAAGCGGTTCGTCCATCAAGAGAATACGCGGCGAGGACAGCAGGGCGCGCGCCAATGCGACGCGATGCTTCTCGCCGCCCGACAGCGTTGCCGGACGGCGTTTCAATAGATCGCCGATGCCGAGGACGCCGACAATGACGTCCAGGGGCAATGCGTTCTTTTCACCGCGCGTGAACCACTGTCCGAATTTGATGTTCTGGTCGACTGTCAGATGCGGGAAGAGCTGGGCATCCTGAAAGACGAAGCCGACGCGGCGGCGATGCGGCAGCACGAAAATCCGCGCCTCTGTGTCGGTCAGGACGTTGCCGGCGACGACGATGCGGCCCTTGTCGGGGCGAATAACGCCGGCGATCATGTTCAAAACAGTTGTCTTTCCGGAGCCGGACGATCCGAAGAGCGCCGTCAGCGGACTGTCGCTGTCGAAGGCGATATCGAGGGTAAAGCCGTTTCGCTTTTGAAATGCCGAGACGCTCAGCGCCGGTTCCACGCTCGTCATTCGAATACGGCGATCCGCTTCTGGATGCGGCGGTTCAGAATCTCGGACACCACCAGCGCAATCATCGCGATGGCGACCGAAACGCATGCCAGCCGGAAGGCCTGATAATCTCCGCCAGGAACCTGCGTGTAGGTATAGATCGCGGTTGGGATCGTCTCCGTTTCGCCGGGGATATTCGAGACGAACGTGATCGTCGCGCCGAATTCGCCGAGGGCCTTTGCAAAGCACAGAATGGCGCCGACGAGAATTCCGGGGAGCGCGAGCGGTAGCGTCACGAGCAGGAACGTCCACCAGGCATTGGCGCCGAGCGTCGATGCGGCCGTTTCAAGCCGCCGGTCAATCGCTTCGAAGGACAGCCTTATGGCGCGCAGCATCAGCGGGAATCCCATGATGCCGCACGCCAGCGCGGCGCCCGTCCACCGGAAAGAGAACGTGATGCCCAACAATTCGTAGAGCGCTTTGCCGATGGCGCCCTGACGGCCGAACGTCAGCAGCAGGATGTATCCGGTCACGACGGGCGGCAGGACGAGCGGCAGGTGGAGGAGCCCGTCGAGGATGACCTTTCCGGGGAACCGCCACCGCGCCAAGACATAAGCAAGGAAAAGAGCCACGGGAAGGCCGACGAGCGTCCCGACGGTCGCGACGCGGAGACTAAGCATAATCGCTGTCCATTCGTCGGGAGAAAATCCAAACACGCTCGTGCCTTTCCGTTCGCCGATCCGCCGCCCTCCGGATTGCTATTTGAGGATGGTGAAGCCCTGCTTCGTGAAGAACGCCTGTGCATCCGGCGTTTTCAGGTAGGTGATGAAGGCTTTCGCCGCATCGCCGTTCTTCGTCTCGGCCAGAATGGCGATTGGATAAATGATGGGGGGATGGGTGTCGGCGGGGAATACGTCGACGATCTTGACCTTGGGCTCGGCGGCGGCGTCGGTTTCGTAAACGATGCCGAGTGGCGCCTCGCCTTGGGCAACCAGTGCCAGGGCGGCGCGGACGTTGTCGGCCTGCGCGACTTTGGGCTCTACGGCGCTCCATACGCCGAGTTTTGTCAGTGCCGCCAGACCGTATTTTCCGGCCGGGACCGACTTGACGTTCGCCATCGCGATGTGGTTGTCGCCGAGCGCGGCGGCGAGCGGAAAATCCTTGCCGATCTTCAGCGACAGGGTGCTTGCATTCGGCGCGATCAGGACAAGGCGGTTACCTAGCAGGTTGAAGCGGGTGTCGTCCTTGATGAGTTTTTTCTTATCGACGTAATCCATCCAGTCGAGATCGGCCGAAATGAAGATGTCGGCGGGGGCGGCCTGCTCGATCTGCTTCGCGAGCGCCGACGATCCGGCATACGAGATCACCACCTTATCGCCGGTGCTCTTGTCATAAGCGGCGGCGGCGCTATCGAGCGCGTTCTTGAGGCTGGCTGCCGCGAAAATCGTGATCGTTGTCGTATCAGTCTTCTGCGCCTGGGCTTCGAGTTGAAGCGCCGAGACCAGCATCAGACCGGCCAGAGCTATACGCAGAGACAGACGGGAAAGAATTGATGCCGCGAGCATTACGGACCCACCTTGCTAGTTAATGGCGATATAGTCGCAAGGATATCTAGGCCGTCGGCGTTTGCAACCGGTCGTTTGGAAGCGGAAAAAACTTTCGTAAAGTTGACACTTTAGCGACGACTGGCGCCCCGCGTCCGCTTTCACGGAAGCGGAAACGCGTATCGCCTCAGCCGCGCCGTGCGGGCTTTTTACCGTTGGCAGCCTCGCGCTCTATCAGCATGCGCTTGCGCTCTATGCCCCACCGAAAACCCGCCATGCTCCCGTCGACCCGCACAACGCGGTGGCAGGGAACAACGATAGCCAAGGGGTTCGTGGCGCAGGCCCGCGCGACCGCCCTCACCGCCTTCGGATTGCCGAGGCGATTGGCAACATCAGTGTACGTTTCGGTCGTGCCGAGAGGGATCTCCTGAAGGGCTTTCCAAACGCGCTGTTGAAAGGCCGTGCCGCGAATGTCGAGCGGTAAATCAGCGGGTCTTTCCGGGCGATCGACAAGTCCGACGACGCGCGCGACGGTCTTTTCGAACTGGCGATCGCCAGTGGCGAGTTCAGCGTTCGGAAAGATCTTCCTGAGGTCAGCTATGAGCCGATCGCGATCGTCGCCGATCAGGATTGCGGCGATCCCCTTGGCGCTCGCGGCCACGAGGATATCGCCCAGCATGCATTGACCGAATGCGAACATCAGCACTTCGTGCTTGCCTCCGTCGCGAAACTTTTTCGGCGTCATGCCAAGGAACTCCGAGGCGCTGGCATAAAAGCGCGAGCTTGAGTTGAAGCCCGCGTCATAGATCGCGTCGGTCACGGAAGCGCTCCTTTGTAATTCACGGCGGACGTTCTTTCGACGGTGCGCCAGGGCGTAATCTTTCGGCGTCACGCCGACGATATCCTTGAATATCCGGTGGAAGTGGAAGCGGCTAAGACCGCTCGCCTTGGCCAGCTCGTCGAGGTTCGGGACGTCGCCTTCATTTTCCAATCTGCGGCAGGCGCCGGCGACGATTTGAGCGCGACGCGCTTCAAGCGGGATCTCGTCCGGGCGACAGCGTCGGCATGGACGAAAGCCCGCCGCTTCGGCTTCTGTAGACGTCGCGTGGAAGGCAACGTTCTCGCGTTTCGCCCGGCGTGACGGGCACGAGGGGCGGCAATAGACCCCGGTCGAACTGACGGAGAAAAAGAACGCGCCGTCGGCGGATTTATCGCGTGCGACGACGGCGTCCCAGCGCTGCGCGTCCAACGCGGCGCCCGACGATCGCTTATCGTCGTTTCTTGGTTTGCGGGACATTGTGGTTGGGGGTGCCATGATCCGGGTAACGTAGCGCGCATCCGATCGCGGCACACCCCGAACCTTGCTTTCAAATCGCCGGAATAGGCGAGAATGTTACCGAAGCTTGCGCCGACGTATTGACGTTCAAGGTCAAAACGGCCGGTCGCGCGTAATGACCGACGATGTCGAGGTCGTATTTTCCCCGTGTGATCTTCCGCCGGTCCAATTCGGCGACGCGCACCGAGGAAGCGCCGAACTCCGGCGCCAGCAAGACGTTGCCGAGCGGATCGACAATGCAGGATCCGCCGCGAATCAGGACCGCCGGAGGTTCGCTCTGGAGCAGTTCGCTGTATTCAGGCGGACAATCCTCGCGCGTCAGATATTGACTGGCTGAGACGACGAAGCAGCGTCCTTCGAGCGCTATCGTGCGCATTGTCGGCAACCAAGTATCGCGATCATCGACCGTGGGCGCGCAATAGATTTCAATTCCCTGAGCATACATCGCCATGCGCAGGAGCGGCATGTAGTTTTCCCAGCAAATGACACTGCCGATTTTTCCGATATCGCTGTCCACGACTGCGAGCGTCGAGCCGTCGCCTTGTCCCCAGACGATGCGCTCGAGGGCTGTCGGCACGAGCTTTCGATGCTTTCCGAGAAGGCGGCCGTCGGGGCCGTACATCAGCGCCGTGCAGTAAAGCGTCGCGCCGTCGCGCTCGATGATTCCGACCACGAGATGGATGCCGAAATTTCTTGCGATCTCGCCGATCCGGGCGCATTCGGGACCCGGCACGGCAATCGCGCTTTGAAAATACCGGCGGAATGCGTCGCGGCCTTCGGCGCTGCGCGTTCCGAGCCGAGCGCCAAAATCTAGCCCTTTCGGATAGCCGCCGACGAACGCCTCGGGAAATACTGCAATGTCCGCTTTCTGGTCGGCGGCTTCACGCACGAGATCTTCGAGCTTTGACAGAGTCGCGACGGTATCGAATAGAACCGGGGCCGCTTGAATCACGGCGGCCCTGACGACTGGCTTATCCATGTCGGAATTCCGCTTCTATACGATGGCCTTTACGGCGACTGACGGCCGAATAAGCAGGTTGGCGACTTGCTTGAGCGCGTCGACCAGAGCCTCGCGATCCGGCGCGACGCCAAGCGAAAGACGCAGGGCATCGGGCTCCTCGGCACCGATCGCAAACGCGGAACTCGGGACGACGGAGATCCCGGACCGGCCGGCATGATCGACGAAATCGGCCGCTCGCCAATGTGCCGGCATCTTGAGCCAGATATGATGGCCGCAGCGGTCGGCCGCGATGTTCGTGTCGCCGAGAACCGTCTTCGCGAGCCTTTGGCGGGCGATGTTTTCATCGCGAATGGCGGCGGTCAGGTCGTCGACGATGCCTGTCGAAATCCAACGCGAGGCCACCGCCGCGTTGATCGGCGGCACCATGAGGTTGATGGCCCGAATTGCGCCTGCGAGCCTCATCGCCTGTGCCGCGCCGGGAGCGACGACATAGGCGATACGTAGCGCGGGCGTCGCGCACTTCGACAGCGTCGCAATGTGCCAAGTCAGATCCGGTGCCAAAGCCGCGAGAGGCGTCAGCGCATCGAATTGCAGGACCGAATACGGATCGTCCTCAATGATCGCGACACCATAGCGGCGGGCGATCGCCACGATCTCGCGACGGCGCTCATCCGAAAGCGTCGCGGTCGTCGGATTGTCGATTGCCGGAATAACATAGAGCGCCTTGGGCAGCGCTTTTGCGCAGCAGGCTTCGAACGCCTGCGGAATAATGCCTTTGTCGTCCATCGCCAGCGGACGCAACGCCAACCCCTGTTGCTGCGCGACGGCTTTCAGACCGGGATAGGTTACGCAGCCCGCGGCGATCGCATCGCCCTTCGTGAGAAGGCAGGAGCAAATTGCGTAAAGCGCACTCTGGGCGCCGCTGGCAAGAACGATCGACGACGGCCTGACCTGATCGATGCGCCGCGCAAGCCAGGCTGCGGCTGCTGCGCGGTCGGCGTCGCTGCCGGTGCTTTCCTGATAATGAAGGTGCAGCATGCCGTGCTCCTCGGAGAGGAGGTTGGCGATGGTCTCGGGAATCAAGCGCTTGAGGTTGGCGCTCGCCGGCTGCGGAGGAATATTCATGCTGAGGTCGACGGCGGGCGGCGCGCCAAGACCCAAGATACGACCGTCGTCGATGCGGCGGCGAATGAAGGTGCCACGTCCGGCGCTGGCCTCGACCAAGCCCCGCCGCCGCGCCTCGTTGAACGCCCGCGTCACCGTCGTCAGATCGACGCCCAGGACCTCGGCAATCGTCCGCTGAGGCGGCAGCCGATCTCCCGGTTGTATGCGACCCTCCTTCAGGTCCGCCTCGATGGCTTCGACGATGCCGCGATATTTGAGGTGGCTACTTTCGACCAACCAAGGCTTCCACGAAGACATCCGCCGCCATCCTTAAATACAATAGCCATACACTTATATATCATGTATGCATCGTGCATGGAAGCGCAATTCATTTCGGCTTGTTTCCGTTGACTCTAAAACCGGATCAAAGTACCGATTTACTGGAAAATCTCAATGGCTTGATGGCATTTATGACCAAATGACGCGTCACCCATACAATGCTGCTATTGTATGCATCTGTTGCCATACATTTAGCGTACATCGTTGGTGGCACGAGCGAAAACGACGAGAACAAGGACATCTCTCATGTGTGCGGAACATCAATGGCCGGAACTTCCTCCCTATAAGACCGGGCTGTGGGGTCTTTGCCCGCGCTGCGGGAAGGGAAAGATTTTCGACGGCTTCCTGAAGCTCAAGAAAGCGTGTCCGGTTTGCGGCCTTGATTTGTCGTTTGCCGATCCTGCGGACGGACCGGCGTTCTTCGTCATGTGCTTTGCCTGCATTCCGAGCGCCGCTTTCGCCGTCTGGCTCGAAGTGGCGCATTCGCCGCCATTCTGGGTGCACCTGGTCACAAGCTTGCCGATCATCCTTCTCACTTGCATTCCTCCGATCAGGCCGCTGAAGGGGTGGCTCGTCGCCAGCCAGTACTTCAACAAGGCCGAGGAAGGCCGCCTCGTGTTCGATGACGAGCCGCCTAAGGCTTCCTGAGCGTCCGATAGCGACGTGGGAGCGATCCCAGGCATTCGACGAATTGCGTCCGCGCTCTATATTCGGATGATGCTGAAGAAGACCGATACGCGTCCGACGGTGTTGCTGACTGGCTTTGGCCCGTTTCCGGGCGTGCCTGCGAATGCTTCGGCCGAGGTCGTCAGACGTGTCGTCCGTCGTGCCCGGCGTACATTTCCCGAGCTTCGCTTCGTTGCGGCGGTGCTGCCGACGGAGTGGCGGCGAGCGCCACGCCTCGTCGCGGCGCTGCATGAGCGCTATCGGCCGGTACTCGCGCTGCATTTCGGCGTCGCATCGGAGACGCGAAGCATCCGGCTTGAGACGCAAGCGGAGAATGTCTGCCGGGCGTCGCCTGACGCCGCGGGGATGCTGCCGACGGAGGCGTCGCTTTGCCCAGACGGCCCGGCCAAACGCCACGTGACCCTCGATATTTCAGCGCTTGCGGAAGCTTTGGAGGCCGGTGGCTGGCCCTGCTCGATCTCGAACGATGCGGGCGGCTACCTTTGCAACGCCGTGCTCTATAAGTCGCTTGCGAGCGCGGACGGGCGATGCGCGGTTGGGTTCGTCCATATTCCGGCAGATCTTTCCGGACCGCCGCTCGGACGCGAAGAAACAGTCGCGGCCGCACTCACGATCATCGAAGTCGCCCTCGGCAAAGCTGATACGACAGCAGCGCCGTCGGCTTAGCGACGACGGTGTAAATCAATCGGCTTTTTGTAGAGGAGCCGCGGCCCGACCAAGCGGGGAAGACGGGGGGATGTCTTGGGGCTTGGTCGGGCTCAGCAGCATCTGGTGCGCACGGGGGGAGGTGTCATCACCAGCTTGAGATGCACACTACTGGGGAAAAGATGAACTCATTCTGAACGTGATGTTAAAAAGTCGCAACATTAGGGCTTTTGTCGAAGCTCTCAATGAAATCAACGGCTTTTTCGAGTTGCACGGCCTTGATCGGGGACCGGACCATCGAATCAGATTAGCGTCCCGTCTTTGATCGTCAGTGTATAGGTCCCCGCAATGCCGGCCCGCGCCGCGCCGCTCCTTCTTCCACTTGCGCCTGCCGCGGACAGCCAGATGGAGGCCGCGCGCGCGACGCTTGAAAACGTCTTCGGCTACAAGGGCTTTCGATCTCTTCAGAGCGACATCATTCGGACTCTGCTCGGCGGTGGCGACTGCCTGGCGCTGATGCCGACTGGCGGCGGCAAGTCGCTTTGCTATCAAATCCCGGCGCTGGTCCGTCACGGCACGGGCATCGTGGTGTCGCCGCTCATCGCATTGATGCAAGATCAGGTCGACGCTTTGCGCGATCTCGGCGTCAAGGCGGAGTTCCTGAATTCAACGCAGGACCGGGCGACGCAAGACAAGATCGAGCGAGAATTCGCGGCTGGTGCCCTCGACTTGCTGTACGTCGCGCCCGAGCGCCTCGTGCAGGAGCGCACCCTCAACCTGATCGCGCGCAGCGACATCGCGATTTTCGCCATCGACGAAGCGCATTGCGTTTCGCAGTGGGGCCACGACTTCCGGCCGGAATACCGGCAGCTCAAGATTCTGGCGCAACGCTTTCCGAACGTTCCGCGCGTGGCGCTGACGGCAACGGCAGATGAGCGCACGCGCCAGGATATCATCTCGGAATTGTCGCTCGAAAACGCAGCGACCTACATCGCGAGCTTCGACCGGCCGAACATCCGCTATACCATCGCCGAGCTTGGCAGCGTCAGTTCGCGCGAACGGCTTTGGCAATTCATCGAGACCGAGCATCCCACCGACGCGGGGATCGTTTATTGCCTGTCGCGAAAATCGGTCGATGAGACGGCGGCGTGGCTTTCGTCGAAAGGCCGCAAAGCTCTTGCCTATCATGCCGGGCTCGACGCGCCATTGCGGGCGGCGGCGCAATCGAAGTTCCTGAGCGAAGACGGCCTCATCATCGTCGCGACGATTGCGTTCGGCATGGGCATCGACAAGCCGGACGTGCGGTTCGTCGCGCATCTCAATCTGCCGAAGTCGATCGAGTCCTACTATCAAGAGACCGGCCGCGCCGGGCGCGACGGCGAACCCGCGAATGCCTGGATGGCCTATGGCTTCCAGGACATCGTGCAGCTTCGGCAATGGATCAATCAATCCGACGGCTCGGACGCTTTCAAGAAGGTGCAGCGCCAGAAGCTCGATGCCCTGATCGGACTTGCGGAGATGCCGGGTTGCCGGCGCCAGGCGCTGCTCGCGTACTTCGGCGAGACGCGCCCCGAACCGTGCGGCAACTGCGATAACTGTCTCAATCCGCCTCACACCGAAGACGGCACCGTCCTCGCCCAGAAGGCGCTGTCGGCCGTCTATCGTACCGACCAGCGCTTCGGCGTCACGTATCTGACCGACGTGCTGACCGGCGGCGTCGACGAGCGGATCATTCGCAACGGGCATGACCGTCTGTCGGTGTACGGCATCGGCAAGGATGTGCCGCAAACGACGTGGAAGGGGCTATTCCGGCAACTGACCGCGCTCGGCTATCTTTCCATCGACGACGAAGGTATGGGGTCGCTCGTGCTCACTGAGCGGGCGCGGCCGCTGCTGCGCGGCGAAGATCGCTTCCTGCTGCGCGTCACGCGGCAGACAGCGAAGGCGTCGAAGCGCTCAGCGTCGACGGCTCCTAAGGTTGCGCGAGAAAATCAGCCGCTGTTCGATGCGCTGCGCGCGATGCGCCAGAAGCTCGCAGCGAGCGCGAAGCTGCCGCCCTACGTCGTCGCGCAGGATAAGACGCTTATCGAGCTTTCCGAAAAGCGGCCGACGACCGAAAGCGCACTGCATGACATCATGGGTCTCGGCGCCAGCAAGATCGCGCGTTACGGCGCCGCGTTCATCGATGTCATCTCGCAGTTCAAGAAGCATCCGGCGCTGAGCAATCGACTTTCCGCAACCGTCAATGTGACTCTCGCGGCGCACCTGCGCGGGCTAGACGCTGAGGCGATCGCGGCGGAACGCGGGATCGAGGTTTCGACGGTTTATGGTCACCTCGCGGACGCCATCGAAGCGGGGCTCATCACAGCGGACGACGCCTTAAAGCTCGACGCTACGGAGCGTGACGAGATCGAAGCTGCGTTCGAGCGGTGCGAGACGCGCGACACGGGAAAGCTCGGACCGGCATTCGCGGCGCTCGAAGGGCGCTACGATTACGGCATCCTGAAATGCCAGCTTGCGGATAGTCTCTGATAAATTCTATCGCGCCGACGCTTTCGCCGGCAGAGAGTTCGACAACTTGCTGGCGAGTTGGGCGCAGAGCGCTTCGTGCTCCGGCGTCCAGGTTGCGGCGTTGGTCGCGAACAGGTTGGCCTGCGATTTCAGGATCACGCCGTCGTCGAGAATCTTCAAGCCGTTGGCGCGCAGCGTTTCTCCCGTCGTCGTGATGTCGACGATCAACTCGGCCATGCCGGATGACGGAGCGCCTTCGGTCGCGCCGGCGCTCTCGATGATGCGATAATCGCCGAAGCCTTTCTCTCCGAAGAAGCGCCGGGTCTGATTGACGTATTTCGTCGCGACGCGCGGCCAACGGCCGTGAATGCGGCGAAACGGAAGGGCGATCTCTTCGAGGTCCGCAATGGTAGAGACGTCGATCCAGCATGTCGGCACAGCGACGACGACGTCAGCAAATCCAAAGCCAAGCTTCTGCAGAAAACGAATGCGCGTGGCGGCGTCGGAAATGTTTTCGCGGATCAGATCTTCGCCGGTAATCCCAAGGTGGACGCTGCCGGACTTCAAGGCTTCTGCGATTTCGCTCGACGAAACATACGCGACGTCGACGCCGGGTAAGCCGTCGATCTCGCCGCGATAGCCGCGGACGTGCCCGACTTTTCGGACCACAAGGCCCGCGCGCGCGAACATGTCCGTCGTCTGTTCCATCAGACGGCCCTTCGAGGGAATGGCGAGGGTGAGCTTGCTCATGGCGCTTTGCCTGCCAATGCCGCGAGAAGACGTTCAGAGTGAATGGCGGCGCCGACGGCAGGAATGTCCATCTCCGACCCGGCGGCACGCATCAAGCCGTCGTAACGGCCGCCGCCTGCAATCGGACTTTTCATGCCGAGCGCCGCCGCGTTCACTTCAAACACGAGCCCGGTGTAATAGGCGAGCGTGCGGCCAAACTCGGCGGAGAACGTCACGCGGTCGAGATCGATGCCGGCGTTGGCGAGCAGCGCTAACCGACGATCGTAGGTTTCGAGAGCGTAGCCGGAACCGTTCGGCGCGCTTTTGATGAGGGCCGAAATTTTCTCGCCTGCCGTGATCGCCGGACCCGAGACGCTGATATAGCGTTCGATCAGTTCGATGGCGCGGCCGTCGAGCGGCTCCTCGTTGCGATCCTCGGCGATATCAATGAGGTGCCCGGTGATATCGGCAAGAGTGCGGGTGCCGATGAGTTCGATGGCTTCCTCTTCGAGATAAACCGCGACGGCGGCTTCGCTCGCCTCCATGTCATCGCGCCGGACGGACGACAAAACCTCTGCGGGAATGTTCGAAGACGCCGGACGCACGCCGGTCGCGAAGCCTTTCAAGGCGTCGCGAAACGAAAGCGGACGGAGGAACGCATCGTCGAGGCGCTTCTTCCAATTCGGCGAAATGCCCGCGGCATCGAGAACACTCGAAAACAGGCCGAGGTCGCCAAGACGCAGCGTCCAACTTCTAAAGCCCGTTTTTTCAATGGCCTTGATGATGATCGCGACCGTCTCTGCCTCGGCGACTTCGCGCGACTTGTCGCCGAAACGCTCGATGCCGGTCTGGCGGAATTCGCGCGGATGTCTGGCGTCGGCGCCCTGCGGCTGAAAGCGAAAGGCCGGTCCATTGTAGCAATAGCGAGCGGGTGTCATCGGATCGGCGTGGCGTTCGAGGTGCAGGCGGCAGGTCGGCACGGTGATGTCGGGACGGAGGCAAAGCTCGGCGCCGTCCTGATCGGTGAAGACATAGGTTCGAGCGCGCAGACTCTCGCCGATGACGTCGAGGAAGACGTCGGCGGGCTGGATGATCGCAGGCGCGACGGCGTCGTAGCCGGCTTTGGTGAAAACCGACATCACCGTCTGCGCCTGAGACGCCAGCGCTTCGAGACTCCGCGTCGTTTCAGCGGTCATGGCTATTCCTGATGCCGCTTGATGAGGTTGTGAACTTCTTGAATAAGGTGCGCTTCCGAAACGGCAAACTGCGCCGGGCGCGCCTCCTTCCATTCCCTGTTGTCCTTGATTGCGGCGGCGGCTTTCGCGCCTTCGATCAGGTCCTTGATCGTGACTTCGCCCTTCGCGCGCTCGTCGGAACCCTGGATGATGACGCAGGGGCTGTTGCGCTTGTCGGCGTATTTCATCTGCGCCTTCATGCCGGACGAGCCGAGATACATTTCGGCGCGGATGCCGGCGTTGCGAAGCGCTTGCGTCATTTTCTGATAGGTGGCGATCTCGGACTTATCCATGACGAGAACGACGACCGGGCCGAGAGCGTGGCTTTTCTTTTCGCCGATCAGCGAGAGCGCGGCCTGCAGGCGCGAGACGCCGATGGAGAAGCCGGTCGCGGGCACCTTCTCGCCGGTGAAGCGGGCGACGAGATCATCATATCGTCCGCCGCCGCCGACGGACCCGAAGCGCACGGGCTTGCCGTCGTCGCCTTTGACTTCGAACGTCAGCTCGGCTTCGAAAACCGGGCCGGTGTAGTATTCGAGGCCGCGCACGACGGTCTGGTCGAGGCGGATGCGGTCTTCCTCGTAACCGGCCGCGGCGCAGATTTTCTGGAGCAGCAGGAGATCATCGACACCGGATTTGAAGCCAGGATTGTCGGCATTCTGCGCCATGGGCTTTTCGAGAAAACCGATGACTTCCATCGTCTGCGCAGGGGTCAAATCGGCGCCTTTGGTGAAATCGCCGCTCTCGTCCTTGCGCCCCTTGCCGAGCAAAGCCGCGACGCCTTCAATCCCCAAGCGGTCAAGCTTGTCGACTGCGCGAAGAATGGTGAGACGGCGGCCGGCATTGTCTTCGCCGTCGAGGCCGACGGCGCTCAGAAGCCCATCAAGAAGCTTGCGACTGCTGACCTTAATCCGGTAATCGCCGCGCTTCACGCCGAGCGCTTCGAGCGTGTCGGCGGCGAGCATGCACATCTCGGCGTCGGCCGTGATGCCTTCCGCGCCGACGGTATCGGCGTCGAACTGCATGAACTGACGGAAGCGGCCGGGTCCGGGCTTCTCGTTGCGGTAGACGTTGCCGAACGCGTAGCGGCGGAACGGCTTCGGCAGGTTTTGGAAATTTTGCGCGACGTAGCGGGCGAGCGGCGCAGTGAGATCGTAGCGCAGGCTCATCCATTGCTCGTCCTCATCCTGGAACGAGAAGACGCCTTCGTTGGGCCGGTCCTGGTCCGGCAGGAATTTGCCGAGCGCATCCGTATATTCGATCGCAGGCGTTTCGAGCGCCTCGAAGCCGTATCGCTCGTAAACTTCCCGGATCTTCCCGGTCATGTCGTTGAGCGCCTTCAGCTCGGGCGCCTCGATGTCGCGAAAGCCCTTCGCGAGGCGCGCTTCGGGGCGCGAATTGGTGTTTGCTTTGGACATGCGGGTGATCGGAGAACCAGGGCGTAAATAAAAAAGTTGCCGAGACACCTTTCGGGCGTCCGGCGCGCGAGCCCGCCTTATATCGGATCGCCCGGCATGAGGAAAGGCGGGCGAAAACCCGCCAAAATCAGCCGCCCGGTTCAGCCGAGACCGGGCATCGCCTTTTTGAAGACCGAGCGGAGGCGGCGGCTGGCACGAAGTTGAGCGACGAGTTCGTGAACCAGAATGGCGGGCAGCGCCGCGATATCACGGGAGGCCACGAGATCGTAGAGAGGGATCTCTTCCGTTCCAAATCCGTGCTTCAGCGGATTGAAGTTAACGCCCATATCGAAGCAGCGGATTCCCCGCGTAGCAAGGTGTTTCATAACCTCGATCACGGCGAGACGCCCTGGAGAAAGGTTGCTCCATTTCTCGCCGCCGGTCGAGATGCGCAGCAGCGTAAACGTGCCGTCGTGGACGAGGCCGAAAAGCGCGGCGACGATCTCCCCGCTGGCTTCAAGCGCGAATAGCTCGGTCAATCCGGCGTCCGCGCCGTCAATCGCCATCCGCTCATAAAATGCGCGGCTGGGCGGATGCGCGAGGATGTCCTTGGTTCCGCGGGATGCGTGCCAAACGGCCTGCTGCTCTTCCAAAGTTGCAAAAACGTGGGCGATCTCGTCCATCGTCGTGGCACGGTAGAGGCGCGGATTTTCCTCCTTTTCCCAGAGCCGGTGGCAGCGTTCGAGGTCCTTGCGGTATTTCTTGCCGAGGCTCTGCAAATACTCTTCAAAGCTGCCGGGCAACGTCAGCCGATGGCCGGTTGCGCGAGACGGTGTGCTGCCAAAAAGGTGCAACAGAGGATTTGGTCGGCCGCCGATCTCGACGGGCATACGCTCGAAACGGATCAGATCGATGTCGCGCATTGCGGTTCGCACGGATCGCCAGACGCCGCGAATGCGCCGATTGTCCGTCATCGGCTCGCGTCCGAGGACAGGCGCCCCGTAATCGGAGACGCCGCAATCGGCGAAGCTTGCGATCCGCAGCGAGCCCTCTTTCGTGACGGCAAGCGGAAGCGCCAGGACGACCTCGCCGCTTTCGCCGTCCGTCACGACGACGAGGCGCGGAAAAGCGTTATGTGAGGAGGCCAATTCCTCGTAAAGGACGGTCAGCCAATCGGGTGTCTGGAAGCCGGTCGAGACGACGTCTTTTTGAATGACGTCGAGTGCCGCCAACGCTTCATCGGCGCCGTCGAAGATTTCGGTAATGAAGCGGGTGCCGCGAGACGGTGCCGTCCGCGCTTTTTTCTCTTCGGCGCCCAAATGAGCACCGGTCCCCGTTTCCGCCGTCGCCATACACGATACACTCTTGGCGTTGCAAACAAACTGTCTGCCTGCATCGCGGCGAGATTGCGCCGCTCTGAACGACATTCATTTAAACTGATGAGGCCGGATTGCATCGTGCTGATTTTGCTCGGCAGTTCTGCGTCTGGCTGGCGCTAATTTCAGCCTGCTCCGGCGATCATCGCGGCGGCGAATGCGAGAAAGGCCGCCTCGTAGACCTGCTCGATGGCACCCAGCACGTCGCCGGTATAGCCGCCGATCTTTCTCCGCGCGATCAGTGCGACGATGGCGGCCGCAACGACGGCGACGATGGTCGCGGCAATGAAGACGGCGGTGTCCATAACGCAAAATCCGACGACCAAACTCGTGGCAATGGCGACGGTGAGTTCAACCATCGTCATGCGCGACGGCGCGCGGCTGACTTTGACGTTGTCGCCACCCGCATATGGGAGAAACGCGAGAGTCAAGACGGCCGCGAGGCGGGCTCCAGCATAGGCTGCGATCAACACTCCGACGACGGACACGGGCCCGATCGCGGCGAGTGAGGTTGCCTTCAGCGCGAGGACAGCGATGAGCGCCAGCGCACCATAGGTGCCGATACGGCTGTCCTTCATGATTTCGAGACGGCGCTCGGGGCTCGCGCCGCCGCCGAACGCATCGGCGGTATCGGCCAGGCCGTCCTCATGCAGCGCGCCAGTGAGCAGGATCGACACGGTCAGGCTAATGACGATCGCCACGGGCGCCGGAAAGACTGCCGACGAGATGAGTAAGACAAAGCCGACCGCCGCACCGATCAGCGCGCCGACGAGCGGCATGTATTTCGCCGAACGCGGTAGCCAATCGTCGGGGAAAGGATCGATCGGCTTGATCCCGACACGCGTCAGGAATTGCAGTGCGATGAGGAAGTATCGCACCTCATGCGCGATCATACGGGATGTTCACCCGGGAGATCCGCCATCTCGCGCAGCATCAACTCGGCGGCGCGGACAATGGGGACTGCGAGCGCGGCGCCCGTTCCCTCGCCCAATCGCATCTCAAGTTCGAGCAGCGGCTTCACGCGCAAGTGGTGCAGCAGGGCGGCGTGGCCCGGCTCGGCCGAGCAATGGGCGAAGACGCAGTTATCGAGCGTGCCGGGATAGAGGGCTTCAGCGGCAATCGCGCCAGCCGTCGAGATGAAGCCGTCGACCAGAATCACGCGGCCTGCGGCGGCGGCGGCCGTCATCGCACCTGCCATCATCACAATTTCGAAGCCGCCGAACTGGCGGAGAACTTCGAACGTGCGTCCGGCTTCGGTCGAAGGCGCGATGGCGGCGCGGGCCAGCGTTTCCTTCAGCACCTCGTATTTATGATCGAGGCCGAGGGCAGGCGCTCCGGCACCGGGACCGACGAGCGTTTTGAGGTCGAGGCCCGTCAGCGCGTGCGCAATCAATGATGCCGAACTTGTGTTGCCGATGCCGATTTCGCCGTAGCCGACGATACCGATGTTCTCGGAGCCGAGGCGAGCATCGAGGATGCGGCCCGCGTCGAGCGCTGCAGCGCATTCTTCCGCCGACATCGCAGGCTCGCGGCGCGCGTTTTTGGTGCCGTTGCCGATGCGGCGCTCGGTCAGCGCTTCATGCGGCGGCAACGGTTCGAGCAGTCCGGCATCGACAAGCTCGACGCCGACGCCGGCCGCGCGTGCGAGGACGTTGACGCCTGCGGAACCCGCCAGAACAAACTTCGCGATCTCGCGCGACACGACGGACGGGTAGGCCGTCACGCCTTCGGCCGTGATGCCGTGATCGCCGGTAAAGACGACGATTTTTGCCTGCCCGAGATCGGGATTGGTGGATCCGGCGATCAAGCCGATCTGGACGGCCAGATCCTCAAGCCGCCCGAGCGATCCGATGGGCTTCGCCTTGCCGCGGATACGTGCTTTGAGCTGATCGCTCAGCAACGCGCGGGATTTGGTCACTTCGGGTACGGTGATCATGCGCCGATATAATCCTCAACACTGTTCTTCGGCTGCGGGACGTCGGTGGAATACTGTTCGAGCGTTTCGAGGCCCGGCGGAACCGGGCCACCGTGCGCCCAATCGAGAAGTTCGATCGTGTGCACCACCGGGACTTCAAGCGCGGTTCCGAGCTGCGTGATGCAACCGATATTGCCGGCGGCAACAACGTCGGGCTTGAGCGACTTGATGTGACCGGCCTTGCGATCTCTCAGGGCGCCCGCGATCTCGGGCTGCACAATATTGTAGATGCCGGCCGAACCGCAACAAAGATGCGCTTCGGGTACGTCGAGTACGGTAAATCCGGCCTTTTTCAAAAGCGATTTTGGTTGCGACGTTACGCGCTGGCCGTGCTGCAGCGAGCAGGCGGAGTGATAGGCGACTTTGAGGCTCGACCAGCGCTTCGGGGCACCAATGTCGTACTGGTCGAGGAATTCGGTGACGTCCTTCGCCATCGCGGAAATGTCTTTCGCGCGCTTGGCGTAGTCGGGTTCGTGCTTCAGGAGATGGCCGTAATCCTTGACGGTCGTGCCGCACCCGGACGTGTTGATGATGATGGCATCGACGCCACCTTTGTCGATTTCCTTGCTCCAAGCATCGACGTTGACCTTAGCGGCCGCGATCGCCTGCGCCTCATGCCCGATATGCTGGCTCAGGGCGCCGCAGCACGCGGCCCCCGCCGAGACGATCACATCGATGCCGCCGCGCGCGAAAATACGGATCGTCGCGTCGTTGATTTCCGGCCGCAACACCTGCTGAGCGCAGCCTGCGAGCATGATCACGCGTCCGGTGCGGACACCGGTGGGGGACGCCGTGCCGGGACCTTTGAAGCGGCCGCTGTTCGGCTTCTGTCGTGGCGCGAGTTCGAGCATCGCGGCGAGTTCGGGAAAATTCAGCGCGCGCAACGTCGGCGCCATGCGGCGGCCGAGGGGGGCGGCTTTCAACGCCAACCGGAAGCGGCGGGGATACGGCACGATTTGCGTGAGTGCCCGGCGGATGAGGCGATCCTTCAGGCTGCGATGACCGGTCTTCTCGATGTGCTTTCTCGCGATCTCGACGAGATGCATGTAGTCGACGCCCGACGGGCATGTCGTCATGCACGAAAAACACGAAAGACAACGATCGATGTGGGTCGAGACCTCGGGCTTCGCATCGAGGCCTTTCTCAAGCATGTCCTTGATCGCGTAGATGCGCCCACGCGGGCTGTCGCGCTCATCGCCCAGAACGACGTAGGTCGGACAGGTCGCGGTGCAGAAGCCGCAGTGGACGCAGCGGCGAAGGATGCGCTCGGCTTCCTTCACGTCCGGATCGTTGAGCTGTTCTGCCGTGAAATTGGTTTGCATTGCGCCTGACTGCCGGGCTCGCGTGTCTAGAAATTGGCGTACATGCGCCCACGATTGAAAAGCCCGGAGGGATCGAACGCTGACTTGATGCCGCGTGTCAATCGTTCGATCTCGGGCTTCAAAGGTTCAAACACGTCGACGTTGCTCCGCACTTCGGGTTCGGCCCGGATCAATGTCGCGTGACCGCCGCGAACGGCGACCGCGCGGCGCACGTCGGCGGCGCCAGCATCCGCGGCAGCGGGAACTTCGAGCCATATCATGCCGCCCGACCAATCGTAGAAGGCGACGGATGGCATGAATTTCTGGATGGCCAAAACAATCTCGGCGGCTTTTGTGGGCAAGGTCGAGATGCGCCACAGGCTCGTATCGGTCGAGAACGGCATGATAGACAGCGAGCGGAACTCGCTCCAGAGGCCGAAACTCTCTTCGGAATCGAGTTCGATCGGCTTGCCATAGACCTTCAGCGCCGCTTTCAGCTTCGCCTTGCGCTCATCTATGGCGGCCGAGAAGGTTTCGAGCCGCAGAAGCGTCAGCGACTGATCGATGCCTTTGAATTTCGGTGTTCGCAAGCGGACGGCGCAATTGCGCGGTACATGGACCGCGCCCGAAACTTCCAGCGGCGTATTCATCGCGACGTTGAGTGCTTCGATGGCGAGATCGTCTGGCAGGCCGGTGAAGGCTAGCGTTTGCGTGGTTTGCGGAATCGGCGCGACCTTGAACGTCACCTCCGTCATGATCGCGAGCGTGCCCCAGCTTCCGGTCAGGCCACGCGCGACATCGATGCCGGTGACGTTCTTCATCACGCGGCCGCCGGACTTGAAAAGCTCGGCGCGGCCGTTGATGGCGCGAACACCGAGGAGATTGTCGCGCGCGCTACCGGCCGAGATGCGGCGGGAACCGGAAAAGTTCGTCGCGAAGACGCCGCCGATGGACAGTGCGCCGCCGGGCGCGCCTGTCGCGGGTCCGAGATCGACCGGCTCGAATGCCAGCATCTGCCCGCGTGCGGCGAGGACGGCTTCGATTTCGTAAAGCGGCGTGCCCGCACGCGCCGACATCACCAGCTCCGTCGGCTCATAGAGCGTGATGCCCTTGAGGCCGGACGTCGTCAGTACGACGTCGGATTTCGCGACGCGTCCGGTGTTGCGCAAGGCGCCGTGGCCCACGACCTCGATGCCGCGCTTCTCGCGCACGAGCTTGGCGATCATCGACTGCAATTCCCACTCGGCGGCGGGACGCCAAAGTTCGCTCACGGGCTGATATCTCCTAGGCGGCCTCGGGCGTGCTCGCGGCGTTTCCGGCGCGCATGACGTGCGTGATGGCGAGCGGGAAGACCTTCGCCTGATTGAGGCGCCACGTCGGATCGAAGACGGATTTGATGCGCATCTGGACCATCAGATCGGTGTCGGAGAATTGCGTCGACATCAACTCGCGCTTTTCGATGCCGACGCCGTGCTCGCCCGTTAGACAGCCGCCGAGTTCGACGCAAAGCCGAAGGATCGCTTCGCCGACAATCTCGGCACGTTCGGCCTCTTCGGGGCTGTTGGCGTCGTACAAGATCAAGGGATGGAGATTGCCGTCGCCTGCGTGGAAGATATTCGCGACCTTCAGATCATGCTCGGCGCAGAGCTGGCTGATTCTCGTCAGGGCGTGCGGAAGCTGCGCCAACGGGATCGTGCCGTCCATGCAGAGGTAATCGGAAATACGGCCGATGGCGCCGAACGCAGCTTTGCGACCGGCCCAGATGCGCGCGCTCTGATCGGGGTCGGCGCTGATCTTCACCGTTTTCGGATCGAAGCGGGCGGCGATTTCGGCAACGCGGCCGAGCAGAATGCCGATTTCGCTCTCGGAGCCTTCGACCTCGACGATGAGCAGGGCCTCGACATCGAGCGGATAGCCCGCACCGGCGAAGGCCTCGCAGACCTCGATGGCCGCGTGGTCCATGTACTCGATGGCGACGGGAATGATGCCCGCTGCTATGATCGCGGAAACACAGCTCCCCGCCGCTTCGGGCGAGCGGAAGCCGATCATCATCGGGCGCGCGCCTTCCGGCGACGGCACGAGCTTCACCGTCGCTTCGGTGATGACGCCGAGCTGGCCTTCCGAGCCTATGACATAACTTAACAGATCGTAGCCGTTGCGCTCCAGCGAGGAACCGCCGATTTCGGTGATGGTGCCGTCAATCAGAACCATTTTGACGCCAAGCACGTTGTGCGTCGTGACGCCGTATTTGAGACAATGAGCGCCGCCCGAATTCATCGCGATATTGCCCGCGAGCGAGCACGCGAGCTGGGACGAGGGATCGGGCGCGTAGAAGAAACCTGCCTTCGATACCTGGGCCGTAATCTGCAGGTTTGTGATACCAGCTTCGACCCGCGCAATTCGGTTTGTGTAGTCGATCTCGATGACGCGATTCATCTTCGAGACGCAGAGAACAATCGAGTCTTCGGTCGGCAGCGAGCCGCCGCAAAGTGAGGTGCCGGCGCCGCGCGGGATGACCTTGACGTCGTTCTCGTGGCAGAATTTCAGGATCTTCGAAACTTCGTCCGTCGTGCGGGGCAGCACGACGAGCATCGGCACGCGCCGGTATGACGTGAAGGCATCGGTTTCGTAGGCGCGCCGGCCCTCCTCGTCGAGAATTAGGAGATCCTTGCCGACGCGGGCCTTCAGGCCTTCAATCAAGATCGGTAGCCGCCGGATGACGCCGGCATCGGGCTCAGGCAGCTCGATATGCGGCATCGTCTTTTGTCTCCAAACCAAAAATCATGTCGGCTGTTTCGATTCCGGAGTCCTAGGCGTAAGCGACGATCTTGTCCGAAGTCGATACGCTGCCGCTCGATGGCGTTAAGCATCCTCGCACGCGCGACCGCGCCGGGCAATATGAGCGCGCGATCGAGACCGCAGGGTGCTTTTTCTTCAGTAGCGCCGCCAACGCGGAGGGCCGCCGAGCCAACGCGGACCTCCCTGGTTGCGGAAATCGCGGAAATCGCGTGGGGGGCCTCGCTCAGGCGGCCCGCGCATGTCGGGTGGACCACGCCCTTCCAAAGGAGGGCCGCGATGGTCGCGGTCACGGAACTCGCGCGGCTCGCGGTCTTCCCGCGCACCCCGATTAAACCGGGCGGCAGCAAAACACTGGCTGATGCAGCCCTGCAATTGGGCGTCGCAGCGTGCGGGATACAAGAGTTTGGCGGCCATGCGACAGGCGTTGTGCTGGCCACGGCAGGCGTCGGCGCAGGGATCGGCTTTGGCCGGGCCGGTCGGAGAGGCGAAGAGGATCAGCGCGGCCAGGACGACCACCCATCCCGACTTCATCGATGCCAATGCGGCCTGAGACACGTACCGCCTCCTCATTCCCGGACTTCGTGCTGGGCGGTTGAGCCTAAGCAAACGGGGGAGGCTAGTGATGAGACCATGAACATGGGCTGAACCAAGGGCGAAAGCGCGTCCGGAACGGGGTGGCCGTCAGAACGCAAACTCCTCGAAAATATGATCAATATTGCTTTGCCACCCCCCCAAATAATGCCGGAGCAATTCGTCGGAAATCGTCCGGCCATTGCCGGCGATTTTCTCGAGCGAGGCGAGATATATCGTTTCGTCCTGATTCTTCGCGTTGATGCGGTGCCGGTTCTTGAGGCCCTGGCGCGAAATGCGCAGCACCCGACGAGCGAGCGTCCTTACGGTCTCGGAACGAAACGGCGTTGCGAGCGCGGACTTCGGGACGACGGCGCGCAGGCCCTCGCGTTCTTCCTCGGTCCAGTCGCGGACCAAATTCCAGGCCTGATCGAGCGCATCTTCGTCGTAAAGAATGCCAGTCCAGAAGGCGGGTAGAGCGGTGATCGTGCCCCAGCGCCCGCCGTCGGCGCCACGCATTTCCAGAAAGCGCTTGAGGCGGACTTCCGGAAAAAGGGTGGTGAGATGATCGGCCCAGTCATCGATCGTCGGGAGCTGTCCTTCGAAACCCTTAAGCCGGCCCATCATGAAATCGCGGAACGACGATCCGGCGACGTCGATGTAGTTGCCGTCGCGATAGACGAAGTACATCGGCACATCGAGCGCATAATCGACGTAGCGCTCATATCCCATGCCATCCTCGAAGGCGAAGGGGAGCATCCCAGTGCGGCGCTTGTCGGTATCGAGCCAGACGGCGCTGCGCATCGATTGAAAGCCGTTTGGCTTGCCTTCGGTAAAGGGGGACGATGCAAACAACGCGGTGGCGATAGGCTGAAGGGCCAGCGATACGCGAAGCTTCTTGACCATGTCGGCTTCGGAGGAGAAGTCGAGATTCACCTGGATCGTCGCGGTGCGGTACATCATGTCGAGGCCGTGGCTACCGACCGTCGGCATGTAGTGTGTCATCACCTGATAGCGTTTCTTCGGCATCTGCGGGATCTGGTCGAGACGCCATTTCGGCGAGAACCCGACTCCGAGAAAGCCGATCGCGAGATCTTCGCCGACGTCGAGAACTTCGCGGAGATGCTCGTCCGTTTCGGCGGCCGTTTCATGGAGGGTTTCGAGCGGCTCGCCCGAAAGCTCGAACTGGCCACCGGGCTCGAGGCTGATGTTGCCACCCTTCTCGCCCTCGGGACGTTTCAGGGCGATGACGTTATCGCCTTCCGTGATGGCGACCCAACCATAGCGGCGAATCAATTCTTCCATCAGGGCGCGGATGCCGTCCGTGCCGCCATAGGGCACGGGCTCCAGAGTTACGGTGCGGAAGACGAATTTCTCGTGCTCAGTGCCGATGCGCCAATCGGCTTTCGGCTTCTCGCCCGCCGCGATCCAGCGCACGAGATCCTCGCGCGTCTCGATGGTCGCGCTTGCAGCACCTTGTTCCCGTGTCGACATGCCCGAGCGCCTAGCCTTCCATATTCCCGGCGCGAGACAGTGCCCGCGGCCTCAGCCTTATGGCGAGGCGCGACGGGAACGGCAATAGGCCCGCGCGCGGCGGCATCAGTTGCGGCGCCAATCGCCGAGCGTCGCGTTGACAAGGGCCAGAACGGCGACCGCCGCGGTGTCGGCGCGCATGATTCTGGGGCCGAGCGACAGGGGGACCACGAATGTCTTGCCGACGAGACGCCCGCGCTCGCGTGGCGAAAAGCCACCTTCCGGTCCAACGAGGACCGCCAGCGGCCCTGGAGAAAGCTTTTCCAACACGGCAATGGGATCGGTTCCCTGATCCTCTTCGTCACAATAGATGATGCGGCGCAGCGGGTCCCAGCGGTCCAGGGCGTCATCAAGTTTGACGGGCGGCTCGACGGCGGGCACGCGGAGAACGCCGCACTGCTCGGCTGCCTCGATGACATTGGCGCGCATACGCTCGCTGTTAACCCTCTCGGCAATTGTCCGCTCGGTGATGACGGGACGCAGCCGGGCGACGCCCATTTCGGTCGCCTTCTGGACCATGTAGTCGAGCCGCGACCGCTTCAGGGGGGCGAACAGATAGTCGAGGTCGGGGCCCGTTGCCTGGGGCCGCGCTTGGGAGTCGATCGTCAGGGCGGCGCCGCGCTTATGCGTCTCGGCCAGCGTCGCAACCCATTCGCCATCGCGGCCGTTGAAGACCAGAAGCCCGGCTCCGGGCTTCAGCCGCAGAACGGCGGTCAAGTAGTGGGCCTGCGGCGGCGTCAGCTGGACGCGCCGCCCGGCATCGAGCTGGTCGTCGATAAACAGTCGCTCAGAGGTCAAATCTCGAATGGCCATCGTCCGGTCTTATCGAAGCCGCGCCGACAGTCAAATTCATCACTAGAATTCATCCCCCAAATTCATCCCATTGGGACGCCCTGGTTGCGTCGAACAGGCGGCCCGGATAGGTCTTTGTGGCAGCGCATGGAGAAACGTACTTTGTCGATGGGTGCCGAGATTTCGCCCAAGCCCTTAGCAACTGTTGTCGATGCATCGCCGTCGAATTGGGTCGACCGGTGGGCACCGGCGTCGTGGCAGCCGTATCTCAGGCTCGGCCGCTTCGATCGTCCTATCGGCACGTGGCTGTTGCTTTTCCCGTGCTGGTGGTCGCAGGCGCTCGCGCAGGTAAACACCGGCGATCACTATCCCGACCTCTTCACCATGGCGCTCTTCGCTATCGGCGCATTGGCCATGCGGGCTTCGGGCTGCGCCTATAACGATTACGTCGACCGGGATATCGACGCGCGCGTTCAGCGCACGGCGGGCCGGCCGCTGCCGTCGGGACAAATTTCGCCGCGGGCCGCCATCGGGTTCGTCGTGGCAATGGCGCTCGTCGGCCTTGCCGTTCTTCTCAATTTCAACAGCTTCACGATCTGGCTGGCGATTGCATCACTTTTGATTGTCGCCATTTATCCGTTCGCGAAACGCGTGACCTCCTACCCGCAGGTAGTTCTCGGACTGGCATTCAATTGGGGCGCCCTCGTCGGATGGGCGGCGATCCAGGGATCGATCGGCCTACCGGCGCTCGCGCTCTACGCGGGCTGCGTCTTCTGGACGGTCGGCTACGACACGATTTACGCGCACCAGGACAAGGAAGACGACGCCCTGCTCGGGCTCGGTTCGACGGCCCTGAAATTCGGCGATGACACGGTTTCCTTCGTCGGCGGGATGTACGGCCTCGCCGGTGTCATGTGGCTGATCGCAGGGGCGCTCGCGGGCGCGCACCTCGTCTATTTCCTGGCGGTGGTGCTGGTCTTCCTGCAGATGTCCTGGCAGGTCTCGACGCTCGACACGAAAGACTCGGCGAATTGCCTCTGGCGCTTCAAATCGAACCGCGACGTAGGACTCGCACTTCTTGCGGGACTGGTCGCGGATATGGCACTGTCGTGGTTCGCGGGACTAAGCTGAGCCATCCCGGACAATAGAACGGCGCGAGAGGGACATCTCGCGCCGCGCTATTCGGTCTCACTGTTGACTTTTCGGGCCTTTTTGGACGGGCTTTGATTGTGATGGTGACAGAATTTTCTTCCGATCGGCTTAAAAAATAGCGTAAACAAATGCTTATCTTGACCGCATGGCATCATCGGTGCCGAGAGGACGGTTTGAGCCGTTGACGGCTACCGGCCGAGGCGGTCTTTTGGGGTATCGCGCGTAGCCACCTTTCGGGAGCCGACAACCGTCCATGTCCAAGTCCGCATCTTCGCCTGAGTCCGCACCTCAGCTCCTGCATCTCGTGTTTGGTGGCGAACTGAAATCGCTCGACAGCCACGAATTCCGAGATTCCGACAGCCTGGATATCGTGGGCATCTTCCCGGACTATCAGTCCGCGTACGCCGCCTGGAAAAACGCCGCCCAGCGCTCCGTCGACAACGCCATGGTGCGCTATTTCGTAGTGCATTTGCACAGGCTGCTCGAACCCGGCGCCCTCAAACCTGCGCAGACAACATCCGCGACGTGACGGATCTTCCGAAGAAAGACAAGAAGCCACGGCTCCGGCTTGATGCTGCCTCGCGGGCGATGCTGGTCCGGTTCTTCCGCGATTGGGTGTTGCCGCGGCGAACGCAGCTAGGCTGGACCCTTTTTCTCACGACATGTCTCGCGGCCGTAACGGGCGGCTATCCCGGCGTCATCAAGAAATCGTTCGACCTGCTCATGGGCGGAAAGCCTGGAGCGCTGCCATATGTCCTCATGGCGATCATCGGGATCACTCTAGCGCGCGCCGTGCTGCTCTTTCTGCAAGCCGTCGCCACGAACCGCTTCATTCTCCGCATGACGTCGGACATGCAGAAGGTTGCTTTCCGGCACCTCATCAACGCTGACTTTGCGCGGCTTTCGCGCGAGACGCCCGGGCGGCTGATGTCGCGGCTCACGAACGATATCGGCTTCGTGCAAGCGGCCATGACGGCGGCGCTCAACTCGATCTTCCGCGATACGTTCTCGGTCATCGCGCTCGTGATTGCGATGCTCTATCTCGACTGGGCGATGACGCTCATCGTTCTCGGCGTCTATCCGCTTGCGGCCATTCCCGTCGCATCGATCAGCCAACGCCTTCGCCGCGTCGCTAAGCAGACGCAAAGCGGTCTCGGCGACATGACCTCGCTGCTCGCGGAGAAGCTTTCGGGAGCCCGGCTGATCAAATCGTTTCAGCTCGAGAACTACGCTGCCGACCGCCTCGATAAGAGCTTCGAGCAAATTTACACGCTACGGATGAAGTCGGTCACGACGCGCGCGCGGATGGACCCGATCCTGGAAGTGCTCGGCGGAATTGCCATCGCAGGCGTCGTCGGGTTCGCGTATCTGCGCATTTCGCATGGCATTTCGACGGTCGGCGACTTCATGGGGTTTGTGACCGCGCTGCTGATGGCGTCGCAGCCCATTCGCGCGCTCGGAAATCTCGCGGGCCGGCTGCAGGAAGGGCTCGCGGCGGCGGAAAGCTTCTACGGTCTGATCGACGAACTGCCGGCGATCACCGACAAGCCGGGCGCGGAGAAACTCACGATTTCAGACGGGAAAATCACGTTTCGCAGCGTATCGTTCGCCTACGACAAGACGTCGGAAGAGCGCGCGGTGCATGAATTCACGCTCGACGTTCCGGGCGGATCGACCGTCGCGCTCGTCGGACGTTCGGGCGCCGGAAAATCGACGATCATCAATCTCGTGCCGAGGCTATTCGATGCGACCGAGGGGCAAATCCTGATCGACGGCCAGGACATCAGGGACGTCAGTCTCAAGTCGCTACGCGATCAGATTGCGATTGTCAGTCAGGACATCACGCTTTTCGACGACAGCATCGAAGGCAACATCGCGCTCGGCCGGCTCGGCGCCAGCGATGCCGATATCATCGAAGCGGCGAAGGCCGCGGCCGCGCACGACTTCATCCTGGCCCTTCCCGACGGCTACAAGACCGTCATCGGAGATCGCGGCAGCCGGCTTTCGGGAGGGCAACGTCAGCGCGTCGCACTCGCACGGGCCATCCTGAAGAATGCGCCGATCCTGTTGCTCGACGAAGCCACCAGCGCTCTCGACAATGAAAGCGAGCAGCTCGTTCAGGAGGCGCTGGCGAAGTTCACGCAGACGCGGACGACGCTCGTCATCGCGCACCGGCTTTCGACGGTACAAAACGCCGACATCATTTGCGTGATGGAGAGCGGGCGCATCGTCGAGCGCGGCAGCCATTCGGATCTGATTACGCGCAACGGCTCTTATGCTCGGCTCAGCCGGTCAGCGCACGGACCGCAGGCGACGGTCATCAACTGAGGGCGCGACGTCCCGGACTTTTCTATTCTCTGTGGAGGATGCCGTTGACCAGCCGGTTGGCCCAGCCGCGGGCCTTGAAGGTTTTGCTCACTTCGCGCGGATCGTAGACGGTCTGGACCCATTCCCAGAAGCCGATGCCCGTCTGCGCTTCGGCTTCGAGGTAACGATCGAAGACCGCATCAATCACTCCGGTATCGGCGCTCCGGACATGCCCATAACGAAGCGACAGCTGATCGATCGCCTCGCGGATCGGCACTCCGTCATGCAGATGGCGGACCATGACGCTCATCAGACCGGCACGATCGGCGCCCGACTTGCAGTGGACGAGAATGGGGAATTCGACCTTTTCAAGAAGGTCTTTGATCGACTGAAATTCGGCACGGGTCGGCGCGGCGCGCGACCGTAACCTGAGGTCTGCGAGGACAATTCCATGCCGGTCGCAGGCCTGCTGCTCAAGCCAGCGCGTTCCGAACGTCTGCTCGGCGCCGCGCAGGTTCACGACCGTTCTGATGCCGTGCTTCGCTGCCCAGGTGATCTGGTGGGGCGCCGGTTGAGCGGAGCGCCAGACGTCCTTGGAAACGCGGTGGCGGTTGTTATAAACGGTGCGGACGATGCCGTAATCGATGAACAGCATCTCGGCGTAACAGAGGCCCGGCGCGAATCGCGAACGCATCCAGGGCGGAGACGCATGCACTGCGTTGTGCAAAAGTGCGCCGCTCGTGCGCCGCAGTCCGCGTTTTGCCTGCTTGAGGAGGCTTGCCATCAGGAGTTGTCTCGATGCTCCCGAATAGCGGGTAGCCCTTCTGCTAACGGCCTCATTGATAGCGGCTTTGGCGTTCATGTTCGTTCATAAAGCACCGCGCCGCGTCGTGATTGAACTTGCTAGTTATTCGCTATAGCAAAGTGCCGCAAGGGGGTCGAAGCGCACGGGCGTTCGGCCTTCTGCATACTCACAGTTTAAGGCATCTTCCGTTCGCATGGCCACATTCAAGAACAAGCTTATGCGTGTGAGCGGACAAACCGCCGCGCGTATCATCCGGCTGGTAGCTGATTCCTCGAAAGTGATCCATGAGCCGCCGGACCTTATGGACCGGCTGCGCGACGCCCACCCCTGCATCGCGGCTTGCTGGCACGGCCAGTTCATGATGGTCGCCACGCTGCGGCCGGAAAACGCCAAAATTGCCGCAATGGTCGCAAAGCACGACGACGCGGAACTGATCAGCGAAACCATGCGGGCGATCGACGTCGAACTGATCCGCGGGGCCGGAGCCGGTTGGCGCAAGCGCGACCGAGGCGGCGCATCGGCGCTCAGATCGTCGCTGCAGGCCCTCGCCAAGGGATCGTCGCTGGTGATGACCGCCGACGTGCCGCCCGGACCGGCGCGCGTCGCGGGCTCCGGCATCATCGCGATCGCACGCATGTCGGGGCGGCCGATTGTGCCCGTCGCACTCGCGACGAGCCGCTTCGTATCCTTCGATACGTGGAGCAGGCTGACGATCAACTTGCCGTATTCGCGGTTCGCGGCCGTCGCCGGCGACCCCATCTTCGTTCCGCGCGAGGCGAGCGAGGACGTGTTGGAATCCAAGCGGCTTGAACTTGAGACTGTGCTCAACGCCGCAACCATCCGAGCCTACGAACTCGCCGGGGCCGATATGTCACGAGCAACGCCGCTCGACGTCCTTGCAGCAGAGACGCCCCCAGCGCCGGGGTTTGCCCTCAAGACCTATCGCCTTGCCACCGCCGCTCTCCGACCGGCGGTGCCGGTGCTGCTCAATATGCGTGGACATCAGGGCAAGGAAGATCCGAGCCGTCGCGGTGAGCGCCTCGGTTTCGCGGGCAGGCCACGACCGGAGGGCCAGGTCGTTTGGATGCACGCCGCCAGCGTCGGCGAAACCAATGCCATCCTGCCTCTGATCGGAAGTATCCTCAGAGCGAACCCCTATGTGCATATTCTTCTGACAACGGGCACGAAAACATCGGCGGAGATCGCGGCTCAACGGCTGCCGCCGCAAGCGGTGCATCAGTACGTGCCGCTCGATGTCCCGCAGTATGTGAAGCGTTTTCTCGACCATTGGCAGCCTTCGCTCGCGATCTTCACCGAATCCGATATCTGGCCCAATCTCATTCTCGGGACGGCGGAGCGGCGCATTCCGCTCGTGCTCGTCAACGCGCGCATGTCGCCACGTAGCATCCGCCGCTGGCGGAAATACGCGGGCATAGGGCGGCCGCTGTTTTCCCGATTCGCCGCCGTGCTGGCGCAGAATCAGCAGATCGCGCGCGCGATCAAATGGCTCGGCGCGCCGAATGTCATCACGGCAGGGAATCTCAAGATCGATGCACCTCCGCCGCCCGTTGATGCGGATACTCTGGCGTTGCTGCGGACCGCCGTTGGCCAGCGCCCGGTATTCCTCGCGGCGAGCACGCATCCGGGCGAAGATACGGTTATCGCGGCGGCGCATTCGCTTATGCGGCGCGAAGTCGAGGGCCTACTGACGATCATTGTGCCACGGCATCCCGAACGCGGCAGCGGGCTCGCGGCGACGCTCGGCGGACTGGGATTGAAAACGCAGCTCCGGACCAAATCGTCGGCGCCCGAAACCGATACCGAAATCTACGTCGCCGATACGATTGGGGAACTTGGCACTTTCTATTCTCTCGCGCCGGTCGCTCTCATCGGCGGATCTCTGGTCGAGCATGGCGGGCAAAATCCAATCGAAGCGGTGCGGCTCGGTTCCTGCGTTCTGACCGGTCCGTTCATCCACAATTTTCGCGACGCCTACGGCGCGCTTTTCCGCGAAGGCGGCGCGATCGAAGTCCGTTCGTCGGACGACATTGCCCGGCAGGTGACGCGACTGCTTCAAGATCGGCAAGCGGCGGAGCACATGCGTCAGGGCGCCGATACGGCGTTGCAATCACTCGGCGGCGCTCTCCAGACGACCCTCGGGGCCATCCTGCCGCTTCTCGAAAAGCAGCGAGCTTGAGCCGTGCCCGTATCCGAACCCAGTTGGTGGTATGGGCGGAGGGGGGCTTGGCAAGCGGTACTTCTTTCGCCCGTCGCGGCGCTGTTCGGGGTGATTGCGAGCCGGCGCATTTTGAATGCCAAGCCTTATCGCTCGACGTTGCCGGTGATCTGCGTCGGTAATTTCACGGCGGGCGGCTCGGGGAAAACGCCGCTGGCGCTGCTGCTCGGAAAGCTCGTCGCCGAAGATGGGCGGGAACCGTGGTTTCTTTCGCGCGGCTATGGCGGCAAGCTCGAAGGGCCGGCGCGCGTCGATCTCGCCCGCCACGAAGCAAGCGATGTCGGCGACGAACCCTTGCTGCTTGCGCGCGCCTTTCCGACCGTCATCGCACGCGATCGGCGCAAGGGGGCCGAAGCGATCGAAGCCTGGGCGCCGAAGAGCGCCGTCATCATCATGGACGACGGGCTGCAAAATCCAGCGCTTGCGAAAGATCTTTCTATCGCGGTCGTCGATGCGATGCGTGGATTGGGCAACGGGCATGTCATTCCTGCTGGGCCGTTGCGGGCACCGATCGAGGTGCAGATGAGGCTCGCGCAATTAATCGTCATTACCAACCGGCAACAGCTACGTGAGACGCTCGCGGCCAAGACGATCCGTCAGCTGACGGATGCTCCCGTCGTATTGGCCAGTACACGGGCGATGGACGGATCGCGCTTTCGGGGCAAGAGGGTGTTGGCTTTTGCCGGGATCGCCAATCCGGATCGGTTTTTTGCGACGCTTGCGGAGGCTGGCGCGAACATCCTTCGGTGTGAAGCGTTCGCGGACCATCACCCGTTCAGCGAGGCGGAAGCACGTGAGCTTTTGGAACGGGCGAATCGATTGGGCGCGACGCTGGTGACGACGGAAAAGGACATCGCGCGGCTTTCGGGACGATCCGGCTTTTGCGCCGATCTCAAAAAGCGTTCGGAAACGCTGGCGATCGAGACGATAATCGAAGGTGACGGCCTCGACGCGCTGCGATCGGCGCTCCGTCGCGTGCTTTCGCGTTAGTGCTTCCGCAACAGAGAACTAGCTCCGTTGGGCTTCGTTCTGTTCCTTGGCTTTCAGCTCAAGGTAGCGCTGTGCTGAAATTTCCGCCGACGAATAGGCTTCTTGCGCGTCGACGCTCCAGTAACGCAGATCCGGCAGCGTGATCGGCTGGCCAGTAACGGCGCAACGGACAAAATCGCCGGGCGACAGGACTTCGAATTCGCCGTCCAGATAGCGAATTCGGGCTTCGTTGCGCAGGCCAAAAAATTTCTCGATGCGATTCATCAGTTTCCGAGCCGAACTCTACACTTTTACCAACCCTGATCATCGGTGATCTGACGATACGGCCGGACGCGAACTTATAATCTACCTCAAGCTGTTTAAAATAGTGAGCCTTGTCCGCCTCGCCCACGAGACTTTTGTCGCGGCGTCTTATCCGCGCGTTGTTCCGGTTTTGGCACATCCGACTTGCCGCCTGAGCTATCGGGGCCATTCGCAGTCGCCGCGATCCTGCCGTCCGAGAATTCGATGTTCATCACGTCGCCCGCGACAACAGAAGCCGCATGGCGGATCGTTTGCCCGGTTTCGCCACGGACCAAAGCAAAACCGCGCGAAAGAACGCTTTGATAACCCAATGACTTGAGCAAGTCGGCCTTGCCGTCGAGAACGCGGCGGCTGACAGCGATACGATTGAGCAACGCGCGGCCGGCGCGGCGCTCCAGGACCTGAAGCCGCTCGGCGGATCTGGAATGCTTCTGAAGTATAGGAGCCGGAGTGAGGCGTCCGCTGACGCGCGCGAGACGGGTTGCATGGACGCGCGTATTGGCAAGAAGCGCACGCGACAGGCGGCGGTCGGCCGCATCGAAACGCTGGCGAGGCAGGGCAACGAGATCCTGCAGCTTCGGCAATCCGCGCGCCGAGGCCTTGAGATGCGTGCGGGCGCTTTCGAGCGCACGACGAACGGCCGTTCGCTTGCGCAGCATTAGCTTTTCAACGGACTCGATCAGCTCGGAATATTTCGGGACCGCCCATTCGGCGGCTTTTGTCGGTGTGGGAGCGCGGGCGTCGGCGACGAGATCGATCAACGTCCAATCGGTTTCATGGCCGACGGCGGAGATCAACGGAATGGCGCTCTCAGCGGCGGCGCGGACCACGATCTCCTCGTTGAAACCCCAGAGGTCTTCAAGGCTGCCGCCGCCACGGGCGACGATGAGAATGTCAGGGCGCGGAATTTTGCCGCCAGCTTCGAGCGCGTTGAAACCACGGATCGCAGCCGCGACTTCGGCGGCGCTTCCCTCGCCTTGCACACGCACCGGCCAAAGCAGGACGCGCGTCGGATAGCGTTCGTTGAAGCCGTGGAGCATGTCGCGGATAACGGCGCCGGTCGGCGACGTGATAATGCCGACGACTTTCGGCAGGAACGGGCGCGGCTTCTTTCGTTCGTCGTCGAACAAGCCCTCGGCCGCGAACTTGCGTTTGCGTTCTTCGAGCAGCGCCATCAACGCGCCCGCGCCGGCGGGCTCCAGGGCTTCGATAACGATCTGGTATTTCGATGAGCCGGGAAAGGTCGTAATTTTTCCCTGAGCGATCACTTCCATGCCCTCTTCGGGCTTGAAGCGCAGCCGGCCGAACGTGCCCTTCCAGACCACCGCCTCGATCTTCGCCTTGTCGTCTTTCAGGGCGAAATAGCAATGGCCGGAGGCGTGCGGACCACGATAGCCGGATATCTCGCCCTTCAGGCGGACGTAACCGAAACCCTCCTCAAGCGCGCGCTTGATGGCGCCCGAAAGCTCGGACACCGAGAATTCCGGGGCATTTGCGCCGGGACGGTCGTCGCGGGTGTTTGGAATGGAATTCAAGAGTTTACTGTTCTCGTGCGTGGTCTTGCTTGTTTGGCGGTCGATGCTACACGGGGATGCTACACTGAGAACCGGATTGCAACAGGCGACCTTATGAATGTCTTACTCCTCGGCTCCGGCGGCCGCGAGCATGCGCTCGCCTGGGCTTTGAGCGCGAGCCCTCTGTTGACGAGGCTTTTCTGCGCACCGGGCAACGCAGGTATTGCCGAGGTTGCTCAATGCATTCCTCTCGATCTTGCTGATCACGATAGCATCATCCAATTCTGCCGCGACGAGCGCATCGCGCTTGTCGTGATCGGACCGGAAGCGCCCCTCGTCGCTGGACTGAGCGACGCGCTTGAAGACTCGGGCATCCGCGCTTTCGGCCCGACAAAAAATGCGGCGAAGCTTGAAGGTTCAAAGGGCTTCACCAAAGATCTTTGCCGGACGGCCAACATACCGACAGCGGCTTATGGCCGTTTCATGGATCTCGCCGCCGCGAAAACGTATCTCGCGTCGCAGAGCGTCCCCATCGTCGTCAAGGCGGATGGACTGGCTGCGGGCAAAGGCGTCATCATCGCGGAGACGCGGGCGGATGCCGACGCGGCGGTCGAAGCGTGTCTCTCGGGCGCCTTCGGATCGGCTGGAGCCGAAATCGTCATCGAGGAATTTCTCGTCGGCGAAGAAGCAAGTTTCTTCGCGCTCTGCGATGGCGTCACGGCGCTGGCGCTCGCGTCCGCGCAGGACCACAAGCGCGTCGGCGATGGCGACACCGGACCGAACACCGGCGGCATGGGTGCCTATTCACCTGCCCCGATCATGACCGCCGAGATGACGGAGCGCGTCATGACGGAAATCATTCTTCCGACGGTCAAGGAAATGGCGGCGCGCGGCACGCCGTTCAAGGGTGTGCTGTTTGCGGGGCTGATGATCACCGCGACGGGGCCGAAGCTGATTGAGTACAATGTGCGCTTTGGCGATCCGGAAACGCAGGTGCTGATGATGCGCCTCAAGTCGGATTTGCTCGCGGCGTTGCTCGCGACGACGGACGGTGTGCTTGCCAACTTCGACATACGCTGGAGGGAGGATGCCGCGCTGACGGTCGTCATGGCGGCGAACGGCTATCCCGGAACGCCGGAGAAGGGCACCGAAATCAAAGGTCTCGACCTTGCAAAGGCGGTCCCGAATGTCGAGATTTTCCATGCCGGGACGCGGCGCGAGGGGGATCGCATCATTTCCGATGGTGGCCGAGTGTTGAACGTCACGGGACGCGGTAGAACAGTGCGCGAGGCGCGGGACGCGGCCTATACGGCCATCGCCAAGATCGACTGGCCCGGCGGATTTTACCGGAAAGACATCGGCTGGCGCGCGCTCGAGCGCGCCGAAAGTTAGGCAGGGTCATCGGACAGCGGAGCGCATGGCGGAACAGAGACCCGAAATCCCTTCGGCGAACGGTAAACTCCCGGCACGAAAGCCGACGATCGGTTTGGCGCTTGGGGGCGGCGGCGCGCGCGGCCTCGCTCATATCGCGATGCTCGAAGCGTTCGATGAGCTTGGCATCAAACCGAACGTCATCGCGGGAACGTCAATTGGCGCGATTTTCGGCGCCGCTTACGCTTCGGGGATCTCGGGGCGCGATCTGCGCGAGCATACGCGCTATATTCTTTCGCAGCGGCTCGGATTGATCCGCGATCTCTTTGCCAAGACCGCGCAGCCGTTTTCGCGGCTGTTCGGCCTCTTCGGCGCGCGCAATGCGCTTCTCGATCCGCTTGCCATGCTCGACATGATTTTGCCTGCAAATACGAAGGAAACATTCGCTGACTGCGAAATTCCGCTGAAGATCGTGGCTTCGGATTTTTACGATCAGGAGCCAAAGGTTTTCACTGAAGGTCTGCTACGGCCCGCCGTCGCCGCCAGCATGGCACTGCCAGTGATCTTTCAGCCCGTGATCTTCGAAGGCCACGCGCTGATCGATGGCGGCCTGACGAATCCGCTGCCGTTCGACCTGCTGCTGCCCGAAACGGATATTGTCGTCGCTGTCGACGTCTCGGGCGCGCCGGTGCCTGATCCGAAGCGCGTTGGCCCGACGGCATTCTCGGCACTGTTTTCGAGCGCGTTTCTCTTTGAGCGGACGATCATCAAGGAAAAGCTCAAGGCCCGGCAACCGGATATCCTGATCTATTCAGGGACGAGCCAGTTTCAGGTGCTCGATTTCTTGAAGTACGATGACATCCTGGCCGCTGCCGAACCCGCGAAAGATCGTTTGAAGCAGCAGCTTTTGCGTATTTTGTCAGTCGAAACGCTGCCGGTGATCGAAGAGCCGAAAGCGCAACCTGTCATCGCGGCGCCGAAGCGAAAGAAGCGCCGGTTGCTTCCGAGGTCGCTCAATGAGCGGTAGACGGAGCAGACAATCCCTGCGAAATTCCTGGCCTCACCCGGAGCCGCGAAAATCATGGCGACTGTTGCACCGGATAGCCCCCGGCGGATAGGCGTCATCACGGCGAACGCAAACGACGCGCCTGCCCTTATTGATCTCATCGCCGAAGCGTTTCTCGGCGATCCAACTTGGTCTTGGGCATTTCCCGATCCTGCAGCCCGACGTCAGTGGTGGACATTCTGCATCACTGAAGCGCTTCGCTACCCTTGGACGTTTCGAAGCGAAGGCTTCGAGACCGCATCTGTGTGGATCCCACCGTCGTGCGCTGAATTTTCAAACGAGGGCGCACAGGGCATTCCTGGGAAGCTAACGGATCTCGCGGAAGCTCGGGCAACGGAGGTCATGGAACTCCTGCACCGTTTTGAGCAAGCGCATCCGAGTGACGAACCTCACTACTACCTCAGCCTCCTGGGCACGTGCGCGGCGCATCGAGGGCGCGGACTCGGCATGGCGCTCCTCAAGGAGAACCTCGCTCGCATTGATGCCGAGCACATGCCGGCGTATTTGGAATCAAGCAATCCGGGCAACAATGACAAATATGAATCGGTTGGATTCGTGCCTATCGCCTCTTTTCAGGCGCCAGGCGACGGCCCCGTCGTCACGGGTATGTGGAGAAAGGGTCGATAAAGAAACCTTTTCAAGCTTCGCGTCGCTCGGAAAAGAAGTCTTTTAAAAGCGCTCTCGCCTCTTCCTCGGCAATCCCCGGATAGATCTCGGGAACATGATGACAGGTCGGCTGGCTGAAGATGCGGGCGCCCTGCTCGATGCCGCCGCCTTTCGGGTCGCTGGCGGCATAGTACAGCCGCTTCAGGCGGGCGAAAGAGATCGCCGTCGCGCACATCGGGCACGGTTCGAGCGTGACATAGAGGCTGCAGCCGACGAGGCGCTCGTCCGCCAGCTCGGTACAGGCGGCGCGAATGGCCAGCATTTCGGCGTGGGCGGTCGGATCGTTCAGCTCGCGGGTGCGATTGCCTGCGCTCGCCAGAAGGCGGCCGTCCGCCGATACGATAACCGCTCCGACCGGCACCTCGCCCCGGGCGCCAGCGGCTTTCGCTTCGGAAAGCGCGCGTGCCATATGGCTTATGGCGTCCGTCGATGTCATAAGCGCGCTTCACTCCTCACAGCACGAACCCAACGATGCAAAAGCCACAACGATCCAACACACCGCGGTCGGCCGCACAGAGGTCGACGTCACAGAAGTCTGGGCCGCGCCGCTCCAAGACGCCTGAGACGACCGCGACACCGCCCGCGAGCCGCGACGGCCCCATGCGCATCGCGAAAGCGATGGCTCGCGCCGGGCTCTGCTCGCGCCGCGAAGCCGAACGCTGGATCGCCGATGGCCGCGTCAGCGTCAACGGCAAGCTGCTGAAAACACCCGCCGTCGAGGTCAAGCCCAGCGATAAGGTGATCGTCGACGGCAAACCACTACCGTCGGCCGAGCCTCCGCAGCTCTGGCGTTACCACAAGCCGAAGGGCATCGTCACGACGCATTCCGATCCTGAAGGCCGCCCGACGGTGTTCGACAAGCTGCCGCCCGAGATGCCGCGCGTGATTTCAATCGGCCGGCTCGATTTCAACACCGAAGGCCTGCTGCTCTTAACCAACGACGGAGAGCTCGCCCGGCATATGGAATTGCCGATCAACGGCTGGGCGCGGCGCTATCGTGTCCGCGCCAAGGGCCGCGTATCGCCCGACGAACTTGCAACGCTCAAGGACGGCATCACCATCGATGGCGTGAACTACGGCCCTATCGAAGCCGCCGTCGATACCGTGCAGGGCGCAAATACGTGGCTGACGATCGCGATCCGCGAAGGAAAAAACCGCGAAGTTCGTAATGTGCTTTCGCACCTTGGGCTGACGGTCAATCGCCTGATCCGCGTTTCGTTCGGGCCGTTTCAGCTTCTGGACCTCGTACCGGGTGCGGTTGAGGCCGTGCGGCGGAAGGTGCTTGTGGCGCAGCTCGGTCCGCGTGCTTCGGAAGCGCTCGGGCTTTCGGAAAGCCAGGTGCAACGCAAAGAGCGGCATGCACGCGGTAACGCGGCGAGCAATCGAGACGACGACGAATGAGGGTCGTCGCCGGACGATTTCGCGGCCGAGCTTTGCAGGCGCCGGACGATATGAGTATTCGCCCGACGTCTGATCGCGTGCGCGAAAGCGTGTTCAACATTCTGGCGCACGGCATCGAGGATTTTTCGCTCGACGGCACGCGTGTGATTGATCTGTTCGCCGGGACCGGCGCGCTCGGCATCGAAGCGGTTTCGCGCGGGGCGGCGTATTGCCTGTTTGTCGAAGAGGCACCGGAAGCGCGCGCCCTGATCCGAAAGAACGTCGAAACGTTGGGTCTTACCGGCGAAACGCGCATCTTCCGCCGCGATGCCACCGACCTCGGCCCCGCCGGAAACATGGGGCCATACGGGTTGGCGTTTCTTGATCCGCCCTATGGCAAGGGCCTCGGAGTGAAGGCGCTTTCGGTGCTGGCGGAAGGCAAATGGCTGACGCCCGGCGCGATTTGCTTGTTCGAGGAACGCGCCGGAACGGCAGTCGACATTCCAGCAGCGTTCGAATTGCTCGACACGCGGACATACGGCGACACGGACGTGCGTTTTCTGAAGTTTCGGCCGTGAGCGCTTAAGCGAGCGCACTGTCCGCCGGTTGCTCGAAGGCTCCTTCGGCCAGGAGCCGCGCATAGTCGCGGATGTCGTCCGGCCAATCTCCGATGAACCCTCCGAACCTGGCAGAATCGCCAGCAAAAAGCGCACGACTGGCTTCTTCGAAGCCCGAGAGGTTTCCGGCGATCGCCGACATGAACCGATAGGCCCGCTCCCGTGCCACACGCGCACTTTCCACACCTGCCGTGTTACGGCGTGCGTCATCGACCAGTTTGCGGAGCGTGACAGATGCACCACCCGGCTGCTTCGCCAGCCAATCCCAATGACGCGGAAGCAACGTCACTTCGCGAGGAACGACGCCGAGTTTCGGCCGCCCTGGGCCGCGTGCGGCGTCTGCATTTTCCGGTGGCGGCGTCGAGAGAGACGCTGCAGCCTCATCAGCGATCTCGCGCAGATCGAAATCGATCTGGCTGCCGGTGGCATCCTCGAAGATCAGCAGCGACGCATCCGGTTGCCGGTCGAGGTGTTTTTTGATGGCTTTGACGACACACGCGCGAGCGCCAGAAGCGAAGCGGCGGCTGCCATCGAAGGCGCTAAAAGAGTCGGTCATTTTCGATTACCTCGGTCTCAACCGAGACGGATATTACCCGGATTAAATCCGCCGTCAATATACCCGGATAAAATTATACGGGTCGAACGAACCGGGCATTCGATTGGGTTTTCCATCCGGCCACTCCATAGAACAGGATGTAGAGGTAGCTCGGCACAGCGAGGAGCAAGTAGGCGAGCTGAAAATCGATGTGCTGTTTCAGAATTCCGAACGCATACGGCATCAGCGCGCCGCCGCAGATCGCCATGATCAACAACGCCGAACCGATTTCGGTTTGGCGTCCGAGGTCACGGATCGCGAGCGGGAAGATCGCGGGCCACATCATCGCGTTGGCGAAGCCGAGGCTGGCGATGAAGGCGACCGAAGCATATCCGGTCGAGAGGTACGCGCCGACAGCAAGAACAATCCCCAGGGCGGCGGAGAGCGCGAGGTAACTCTGCTGCGATACGAGACGCGGAATAGCGAGCAAGCCCACCACATAGCCAACGAGCATCGCAGCGAGGGTGTAGGACGTGAAAAGTCTCGTCGCGGAGACCGGTAAACCGAAGCCCGCGCCGTAAAGGCCGATGGCGTCGCCCGCCATCACTTCGACGCCGACGTAGAGGAAGAGGCACACGACTCCAAGCCATAGATGCGGAAACGCGAAGATGCTCGGCGTTTCCTCAGCAAGCGTCGCGTTATCGGCGGCGATCGGCTCGGCGCGAATGTCGGGCAAGTTGGAACGGGCGATCCATAGCCCGAGCAACGCAAGCAGCAACGCCATCAGCATGTAAGGCCAATGTACGCGCGCGGCGAAGGCGTCGAGCAGGGCCTCGCGCGCTTCATGCGTCGGCGCGCTGGCGACGTCGGCGTCGAACATATCAACGCCCTTCAGCACGAGCGCCGCGAAGACGAACGGCGCGAGGACGCCAGCGAACTTGTGACAGATGCCCATGACGGCGATGCGCCGCGCGGCGCTTTCATGAGGGCCTAGAATGCAGACGTAAGGATTGGATGCCGTCTGCAGCAGCGACAGTCCCGCGCCGGTCACGAACAATCCGGCGAGGGTGCCGGAATATTCGCGCATCGTAGTGAACTGGCCAAACAGAACCGAGCCGATCGCCATTACGAGCAGGCCTATGGCCATGCCCTGCTTCATGCCCGTGCGCCGCAGAATGGCCGACGCTGGCAGAGCCAGGAAGAAATACGAGAGATAAAACGCCATCGGCACGAGGAAGGCATTCACGTCATCAAGGTTGAAGGCGAGCTTCACGAAGGTGATCAGCGGGCCGTTCAACCACGTCACGAAGCCAAAAATGAAGAACAGCACGCCGATGGTAAGGATCTGGGTTCCCCGGTCGGCGGATGTCGTCGGCGCGTTGCTCAAATCGTCCGCCCCATGTGAGCCCCATTTTCGGGGACGACGACGTTCACAGGAAAACGCCGGTAAGGCCAAGTTCGCGTTCAGAATTTCCCCGACTCGGCTCCCCCGATACTAGGAGAAGCGACGCGTCGCCGCACCACATAATGTGTCTGAAATGCACGTATTTGGGCTTTGAAGCTTTTGATTTTTCCACGTTCTCGTACTATGTCGATTGGACGAAAAAGGAGACTTGACGAAAGTATACTTTTTCGGAAAACTAATGCTCGATAACCCGTTTGGGTATCCGATGCCGGGGCCTTGAACCCCGTTTGATTGGAGCCGGAATTGATCGTTTGCTCGTGTGCCGTCATCACCGATCGCGACATTGACGTTGCGGTTTCAGAAATCATGAGCACGGGTCCTGGCATCCTGCCGACGCCGGGCGTGGTTTTCCGTCATCTCAATAAGCGAATGAACTGCTGCCGCTGCTCCCCAGTCGCAGTCTCGGCGATTTATGCCGCCATGGACCGCTTGGAGCAGACCACGCGGGTGTGTCCGTTCGCGCTGGCAGACGCCCGCGCCCGCCTTGTTCGCATCGAAGAACGTCGCGAGCGCCGTCAGCGCAGGATCGACGCGGAAATAGCCGAGCGCCGCGCCCAGAGACGTCAGGCTGTAGCCTAACTTATTGAAACCACTATAATCTATGAAAGGATGCGAGTTTTCTCGCAAGCCTCTGGTTAAAGTCGTTCTAATCCGCTAGTTGTCTACTTTAGAATGCTTCTGGATTTCAGGCCGGATGCATTCAAAGACAATCATTCGGTTTGGAGCGGCGCCATGAAGGGCAACAAAGACGTCATCACCCGTCTCAACGAGGCATTGAAGCTCGAACTGGGCGCCATCAACCAGTACTGGTTGCACTACCGTCTTCTTGACAACTGGGGATTCAAGAAGCTCGCCAAGAAAGAGCGCAAGGAATCGATCGAGGAAATGGAACACGCGGATCGCCTGATCGACCGCATCATCTTCCTCGATGGCCATCCCAACCTGCAGCACGTCGCACCGTTGATGATCGGCGAGAACCTGAAAGAGGTGCTCGAGTGCGATCTCAAGGGTGAGAACATCGCCCGCGATCATTACAAGAAGTCGCGCGAGATCTGCCGCGACGTCGGCGACTACGTGACGATGCTGCTGTTCGAGGACCTTCTCAAGGACGAGGAAGGCCACATCGATTTCCTCGAAACGCAGCTCGATCTTCTGAGCAAAATCGGCGTCGAGAATTACGGCCAGCTCAACGCCGAGAGCGCCAACGACTCCGACGATCACTGATCGATTACTTCGTCATCCTCAAGCGGCTGAGCCTGCGATGCCGCCTGGGGATCCAGCGTTAGAATCGTCGAAGAGCCATTATTGCCGTGCCTTCGGCGCGTTTTTCGCCGGATCCCCGGCCATCCACGCGCGTCCGGCCGAGGATGACGAAGCCTTACCGCCGTCCGAACAGGCGCTCGATGTCGGTGAGCTTGAGCGCGACGTACGTCGGGCGACCGTGGTTGCATTGGCCGGAATAAGGCGTCGCTTCCATCTGACGTAGAAGCGCGTTCATCTCATCGACGGTCAGCCTCCGTCCGGAGCGTACGCTGCCGTGGCAGGCCATGCGCGAAGCGACGGAATCAAGCTTGTCCTTCAACGCACGAGCGGTGCCATCGGCGCGAAGCTCGGCGGCGAGATCTTTTACCAACCCTTCGACGTCCGTCTCTCCGAGGAGCGCCGGGGTTTCGCGCACGGCAACGGCGCCTTCGCCGAAGCTTTCGAGAACGAGGCCGAGTTCGCTGAGTTCTTCCGAACGCGCGGCGAGAAGTTCGGCGCCGTCATCATCCAGTTCGACAATCGCCGGAATGAGAAGTCCCTGGGTGGCGACGCCGCCGTTCGCCAGCGCTGTTTTCAATTTCTCGTAGACGAGACGCTCGTGCGCAGCGTGCTGATCAACGATGACGAGGCCGTCGCGCGTCTGCGCCACGATGTAATTCTCATGCACCTGAGCACGGACGGCACCGAGCGGCTTATCGATTGTCTGCTCGGCGGCGATGGCATTCACAATGGGGGCGTCGGCGCTCGGAGCATCGAACACAGCGAACGGCGATGGAATGGCTTCGGCAAAAGATGGATAGCGGCCAGACGGCGACGTCCAGCCGTAATCCGCGCGATCTTGCGCAGGCGAAGACGACATAGATGCGTTCGGCAAAATTCCCGCTTCGAAGCTTTCGACCGTCAGCACGCCGCCTTGAGCGGAAGATCGATGGCCGGCCGTCGCCAAAGCTTCAGCCAGTGCGCGAACAAGCATCGCGCGCACGCGCCCCGCGTCACGAAAGCGGACTTCGGCTTTCGCAGGATGAACATTGACGTCAACGTCGGATGGCGCGACGTCGAGGAACAACGCCAGAAGCGGTGAGCGGCCGCGCGGGATAAGATCGCCGTAGGCTGCCCGCACGGCACCGATCAGGAGCTTGTCCTTCACGGTGCGGCCGTTGACGAACAAGAACTGCTGCGTGCTGTCGGGCCGGTGCAGCGTCGGCAGGCCCGCGAAGCCGAAGACGCGCATTGGTGCGGAAGCGCCGCTCGCCGCGCCGGAAACTTCCAGCGCGTCGATCATGAACTCGCGGCCCATGATGGCGCCGATGCGTTCGAGCCACGCCGCCGACGACCGGTCCCCCTGCGCAAAAACGGACGGCCGCTTTTCGCCGGTCTGAAGCGTAAAGCCGATGTCAGGGTGCCCCATCGCCAAGCGGCGGACGACATCGGATACGGCCATCGCCTCGGCGCGTTCGGATTTCAAAAACTTGAGACGGGCGGGCGTCGCGGAAAAGAGATCGCGGACTTCGACGATCGTGCCGCGATTAACGGCGGCGGGCGCGACCGGAGCTTTGGACCCGCGTGTGACGACAACGGCGGAACCTTGCGTAGCATCGGCCCCGCGAGAACGAATTTCCAATCGGGCGATGGAGCCGATGGAGGGCAACGCCTCGCCGCGAAACCCGAGCGAGCGAATATCGAACAGGTCTTCCTCGTCGAGCTTCGACGTAGCGTGACGTTCGACCGCGAGCGCAAGATCGTCGGGGCTCATGCCCGAGCCGTCGTCCGTCACGCGGATAAGCGATAGCCCGCCGCCCGAGACGACGACCTCAATATGGGCCGCGCCGGCGTCGATGGCGTTCTCGACGAGTTCCTTGACGACGCTCGCCGGGCGCTCGATCACCTCGCCCGCGGCGATGCGGTTGACCGTCTCCGGCGATAACTGGCGGATCGCCACCCTCAACGTCCCCCGTTCAAAAGCGCCTAAGCGCCTTTCGCGAGGCGCTCTTTTGTCAGGACTTTCGCAAGCTCGACACCCGGCTGATCGAACGGATCGAGACCCAGCAGATAGCCTGCGAGAATCGTTTCGATCATAAAGTGCATCAGCAGCGCACCGATGGTTTTTTCGTCGAGTTTTGCAACGTCGATTGTTCGCACCGGACGCCCGGCACGGCCCAAAGCCTCAGGAAGAGCATGCGACTGGGCGGAGACGATATCGCCGATGGTGCGGCCGCCGATCATATCGGCTCCTGCGATTCGGGCGAGTTCGGGATCGATTCGCGGGCCGACGCCTTCGCTCGCGACGCGGAGGATCGTGAGGTAATGGTCGTGCGGGCCGTCCATGAACAATTGCAACTGGCTATGCTGGTCGAGGGGGCCGAGTGCACCGATGGGCGTCGTCCCCTCGCCGCCTTTGCCGAGGCTTTCGGCCCAAAGCTGCACGAACCACGCGGAGAAGCGTCCGAGCCTATCGGCGTAAGGCATCATGACGAGAGTGCGGATGCCCTTTTCCTTCGACAGCGCGACGGCCGTTGCGGCGCCGACTGCGGGCGCAAAGTCCGCCGCGGATTTCGCCGCCAGAAGCGCGTTGATCACGCTCTTGGCGCCGGCGCGAATGGCGCGAGCATCGAAGCCACGGGCGATGGCGGGTATCAGGCCGACGTTCGTCAGACACGAAAAACGGCCGCCGATGCCAGTGTGATGTTCAAGCAGGGGGATGGAGAAAGTCGAGAACAGCGTGCGGAGGCCGTTGGCCTTGCCGGGTTTGTCGGGCTCGGTGATACCGAGGAACATTTTCGGAATTTGGACTTCGAGGCCGGCGGCCTTGACGGCCGTCAGCGCGGCGATGGCTTGTGCCAATGTTTCCGCCGTACCGCCCGACTTCGACGTGACGATGAAGCGGGTCGTCGCGAGATCGAGCGAGTCTAGAACGGCTTGCAGCGTGCCGCCGTCCAGGTTGGCATAAAACCGCGTGCGCGGCCGGTTGCGTTGCCCAGGTAGCGAAACACCCGCGATGTTCCAGCCTGCCAACTGCGCGAAGGTTTCGCCGCCGAGGCTCGATCCGCCGGTGCCGAAAAACACGAGGGTCTTGGCGCCTTCGCTCAACTTTGCGAGCGCCGCTTCAGCGTCGGCGATGTCCTGCTCGTCGTCGGCGATGCGCAGGAGCGCCAGCCTGCTTTTGCGATAATCGTCTTTCAGGGTTTCAACATGCGGCCCGATGCTGTCGAGCCAGGACGCGTAGGTCGAAGGCGTCAGACCCTGCTGGCCGATTGCGCTCTCCAGGCAGCCGTCAATGCTTTGCTGAAACATATTTCCATCGTGGCGGTGCCCGTCTTGCATGGCCGTTTCAACGCTCCCTGCTAAAATCCGTTCCGGCCTAGCCGATTTCGGATGTGCGGCCAAGTGCGCTTCTCCGATAGGGCGTTATCCGACGGATACACCGTTACCTTTCGGACTGGATTTCATTCGGGCGGAGGCCGGGATACACGCGTGAACCGATGTGGATAGCCGCCTACGCGGCCATGACGTAATCGCTGCTGAACGGATCCTCGGGACGAGCCCGAGGATGACATTGCCTTATAAGGCAGAGCCTTCAGCCGCGTCCCGGCACTGCGAGGGCCGGTTGAAGCACCGGCGGCGTTGCCGCGGAATTCATGCCAACCGGCTTACCGACGATTGTGACAACGAGATTATCCGGCTTCAGCAGACGGGCGGCGACACGCTTGGCATCTGCAGGCGTAACCGCATTGATCATCGCGTTGCGGGTCTCGACGTAGTCGGGACCGAAGCCCTCCTGCATCAGCCCCAAGAGCTGCGACGCGATTTTCGAGTTGGTATCGAAGCGCAGCGCGTAGGAGCCCGTCAGGTAGTCTTTGGCGGCCTGAAGGTCGTCAGCGGTCGGACCGTTCTCTGCCATCTTCTTCATTTCGCCCCGAATGATGCCGAGGCTTTCGGCCATCGATGCGTTCTTGGTCGCGACGCTGCCGACCAGGATGGACGCGTGCTGATAGGGCTGCAGGTAGGTGTAAACGGAATAGGCAAGGCCGCGCTTCTCGCGAACTTCTTCCATCAGCTTGGCGGAAAAGCCGCCGCCGCCGAGGATATGATTGACGACAAAGCCAGCGATGAAATCGGGGTCTTTGCGCGGCATGGCGCCGACGCCGAACACGGCAACCGACTGCGGCACGTTCATCTCGACGATCTTTTGGCTTCCTCCTTGCGGGGGCTCGGTATTGGTCACCGGAATCAGATCGGCCTTGGCCGGTAAGCTGCCGAAGACGTCGTCGAGGACCTTGCCGAGATCGGTGGCGGTGATATCGCCGACAACGACGACCTTCAGGTTATCGCGTGCGAATGTACGCTTATGAAAATCGACGAGATCGTCGCGCGTGATCTTGGAAACCGTCTCTGCAGTGCCGTTGGACGGGCGACCATAAGGGTGATTGGGGAACGCCTGCGCGTACCACTCACGGCTCGCGACTTTGTCCGGATCTTTGTCGGCGTAGGCGAGGTTGGCCAAGAGCTGCTGGCGAATTCGATCGACGGCGTCCTGGTCGAAGCGCGGCTTCTGCACTGAGAGCTTTAACAGTTCAACCGCCTTGTCGCGGTTCTTCGACAGCGTCTCGAATGAACCGTAAAGCGAATCCTTGCTGTCGTCGTAGCTCATACGCATGGCGATATCTTCCATGCGCTCTTGATAGTCTTCGGATTTGATGTCGCCCGCGCCCTCATCCATCATCGCGGTGATGAAGTTGGCGAGGCCGTCCTTGCCCGGCGGGTCCTGGCTGTTGCCACCGTCGAAGGCATAGCGGAGCGAAATGAGCGGAACGCTGTGCTCCTCGACGAGCCAAGCTTCAATTCCACCGGGTGATTTGATTTTCTGGATGTTCATTGCGGCTGCTGGATGACTGACGGATGCGGTGAACAACATGGCCAAAGCGGGGACTGCCGAGGCGATGCCGAGACGGGCTGCTCGGCGAACGGCGAGAGCAGCCGCACGGGAAAATCCTGTCATCGATATCACCTCAATACGCCGGATGTGGACGGGGGCGGAAGATCATCGACGGCCTGCGCGACACCCGACTGATCGGGAACGAGATAGCCCGTTACAGAATCCTTCATGTCGAGGTATTCGGCAGCTGCCTTCTTGACGTCGCCGGTCGTGACCTTGGAGATATTCGCGGGCCACGCTTCGACGTCGGCGACCGTCCGGCCAACAGCGAGATTCCAGCCGTAGCGGCGCGCAAGCGTCGCCTGATTGTCGCTGTCGTAGACGTAGTCGGCGAGATAGCCGCTCTTGGCGCGGGTCAATTCCGCCTCGGTGACACCGTTCTTCACGATGTCGGCCAGAACGTCGTCGATCGCCGACTCGACCTTTTCGAGCGGCACGCCATCGGCGGCGATGCCATAGAGCGAGATCGTTCCGCCATCGAGGCCATAGCCCGAGTAGTCACCGCCAGCGCTCGACGCGATCTTCTGCTCGACGACGAGCTTCTTGTAGATGCGGCTGGTGGAGCCGGAACCCGCGATCTTCATCAGAAGGTCCAGCGCTTCGGCTTCGCCGGGCTTCGCCGTGACGTAGCTCGGCGCCTGATAGTAGCGCTGCATCATATAATTGCCGGCGCGCGGATCCTTCAGCGTCAAGCGGCGTGCGACGAGCGGCGGCGGCTCACCCGGACGATGACGGGCCGCGGGAACATTCGGGTTGGCGGGAATCTTGCCGTAAGTCGCTTCGGCGAGCTTCTTCACCTCTTCGTCGGTCACGTCACCGGAGACGACGAGGATGGCGTTGTTCGGCGCGTAATAGTGCTTGTAGAAATCAAGCGCGTCCTGACGCGACAGCTGCGCCATCTCGCGATACCAGCCGATCACCGGCTTGTGGTAGGGATGGTTCAGATAAAGCGTGGCGTTCATCTGCTCATCGAGCAGCGCCGAAGGGTTGTTATCGATGCGCGAGCGACGCTCTTCGAGAATGACGTCGCGCTCGGTCAGAACTTCCTTCTCGTCGAGACGGAGGTTGACCATGCGGTCCGCTTCCATCTCCATCATCTTGCCGAGACGGTCCTTGGCGACGCGCTGGAAATAAGCGGTGGCGTCATTGCCGGTGAAGGCGTTGTCCTGGCCACCGAGGCGGCCGACGATCTTCGAGAATTCGCCAACGGGAATCTTGTCGGTCGACTTGAACATCAGATGTTCGAGAAAATGCGCGATGCCGGATTTGCCGAGCACTTCGTCGGCGGCGCCGACGCGGTACCAAACCATGTGCGTCACGACCGGCGACCGGTGATCGGGGATGACGACGACGTCCATGCCGTTCGACAGCTTGAATTCGGAGGCGCGGGTGGCGTCGTCCGCGGCGTGGGCATGTGGGGCAACTGCAAGCATCAGGGTGGCCATTACGGTTAAGAGGCTAATACGGGAGCACGTCGCAAGACGCATTATGGCGATCCTTTGAACCGAATACAGTAGGTTTGCTCCCTGGCGTTTTTAATCCTACCCCGGGCCGAAGTTCCGGGGATTACTTTCACGAGAAGGCTCGGACGCCAGCATGCGGGAAGCCGCGTCAGTGAGCGGCAGATGGGCAATGAAAGTCAAATGACAAGGCGTTCATCTCGGACCGGATAAAATACGGCCGGAGCATGTCTTTTATCGCGCGCGTGGTAGCGATTACTGCGTCGACGAATCGTCGTCCGAATCGTCTTTGTTGGTCGAGCCCGTCGTCCATTTTTGGACCGCGCTAAAGATCGAAGGATGGCAGGGACCCAGCGGACCCGCTGCGGAGTCGGCGGAAGAATCACCCCGTTGCATCGCCTCCGTGTAGTTCTTTTCGCAATAGTCCGCCTGCTGCTTTTCAAGCGCGGCCTGATCAACAACCTTCTTTTTATCCGGATCCTGAATGTCGGCGAGCGTCGGTTGCTCGGCCTTACCGCTTCCCGGAGGAGGGAGCGCTTCCGTGCCGGGCGGCAGGGTCAGGGGCTGACGGACCGCCATTTTCGGATCGCCTTTGGGCGTCGACGGGCCGTTCAAGCCGACGGCGTCAAAAACCTTGCCGTTCAACTGCACGCCGTCGTAGCCGCAACCGCCTAAGAGCAAGCCCAGCGCCACCGCGGAAAGACCAAATTTTCGACCGTTTTTCAACGACATGCGCTTTGCCAGTGTCCCGACCAGACACGCCCCCGGAGTCCAGTTAAGCCGCCTTTGCGGCGCTAATGCGACTCGCCCCTGAAGGACTCATACAACAGGCCAAGAACACCGGCAACGATGGCCACATCTGCGATGTTGAAGACATACCAATGGAAGCCATAGGCGTGAAACGAGAAGAAGTCCGCAACGCCGCCCAAGCGCAGCCGGTCGATGGCGTTGCCCAGAGCGCCGCCGATGATCAACCCAAGGCTCAGCGCCATCAGGCGGCTGCCCCGGCTCCAGTTGAGCCAGAGCCAAAGACCCAGGCTGGCGACGACGGCGAAAGCGACGAGAAGATATTGGCCGCTCATGCTCTCCTGATTGAAGAGCGAATAGCTGATGCCGATGTTCTTCACGTAGACGAGATCCAGGAACGGCGCGACCACGACGCGGCCCTTGGTTTCGATATCGAAGACCGACAGCATCCACCATTTGTGCAATTGGTCGATGATCATCGTCGCGAGCACGACGGCGAGAGCGAGCGGCGCCGATCGGCCCCAGAGGACGCTCCGTGATGGTGCGAGGTCCGTCATGCCACGACCGCTCCGGCGGCATCGATCTCGCTCATGGCGGCGGCATCTCGTGCCGACAGGTCCGGATAGGCTGGATCGGAGCCGACATCCTTGGTGATGCGCCACGAGCGCGCGCACTTCTGGCCTTCGGCGCGTTTGACGACGACGCCGACACCCGGTTCGTTCGGAAGCGTGAAAGCTCCGCTCGGCGGCGGCTCGGACGAGATTGAAATATCCGACGTGATGCACACCTCCGCCATGTCGAGACCTTCGAGACCCGACATCAGATCGGCATCGGCGACGTAGACATCCGGCGCTGCTTCGAGCGAAGAACCGATCTTCTTTTCGGCTCGCGCGATTTCGAGCGCGCCCGTGACGACGCTGCGGACTTCCTTCACCCGGTCCCACTTGGCGGCGAGATTGTCGTCGCGCCATTCACGCGGAATTTTCGGGAATGGCAAAAGGTGCACACTTTCGGCTTCATCCGGCCGATAGAGCAACCACGCCTCCTCCGCGGTGAACGAGATGATCGGCGCGAGCCAGCGGATCAGCGCGTCGCAAATCTTGTCGATGACCGTCAGCGCCGCCTTGCGCTTCAAGCTGGACGGGGCTTCGCAATAGAGTGTGTCTTTGCGGATATCGAAATAGAAGGCCGACAGCTCGGTGTTCATGAACTGCGCGAGCAAGCCGACGATCTTGCGATAATCGTAATGCTCGTAGGCTTTGCGGATCTCGTGATCGAGTTCCGCGAGACGGTGCAGCATGAGACGCTCAAGCTCGAACGGCTTCATCGCTTTCACCGGCACAGCGTCTTCCGGCTTGAAGTGGGCGAGCGCGCCAAGCATCCAACGCATCGTATTGCGCAGCTTGCGATAGGTTTCCGAGAACGTCTTCAGGATTTCAGGTCCGATGCGCAGATCGTCGGAATGATCGGACGCGGAAACCCAGAGGCGGAGAATATCCGCGCCGGACTTCGCCATCACGTCTTGCGGGGCGACGACGTTGCCGACGGACTTCGACATCTTCTGTCCCTTCTCGTCGAGGACGAAGCCGTGGGTCAGCACGATGTCGTAGGGTGCGTCGCCGCGCGTACCGCAGCTTTCGAGAAGCGAGGAATGGAACCAGCCGCGATGCTGATCGGAGCCTTCAAGGTACATGACGCGGTCTTGGCCGCCTTCACGCTTGCGCTTCAATCCCTTGAAGCCCGGGAAGGCCGTCGGATCTTCGAGCGTGAAGGCGTGCGTCGAGCCTGAATCGAACCAGACGTCGAGCACGTCCTTCACCTGCTCCCACTTGTTCTTGTCCTTCGGCGACACGAAGCCCTTAAGGAAGCGATCCTTGGCGCCCTCCTCAAACCAGACGTCGGCGCCCTTCTCGGCGAACGCCTTCTCGATGCGGGCGATCAGTTCGTCCGATTTATCAAAAGTTGGGCCCGGGATGACTTCGTCGGTTTCGACATTGCGGAACACGGTGATCGGCACGCCCCAGGCGCGCTGGCGCGAGACGACCCAATCGGGGCGATTGTCGATCATGCCGGTGATGCGGTTTTCGCCCGCGCTCGGCACCCAGGCGACGCGCTTGATCTCGTCGAGCGCAAGTTGGCGAAGAGTTGGAGCGTTGCTGCCTCTTTTGTTCGTGCTCGGCGACTCCGCTTCGGGGAGCCCGCCGAGCGCGGACAGGGGTTTGTCCATCGCAATGAACCACTGCGGCGTGTTGCGGAAGATGACCGGTTTCTTCGAACGCCAGGAGTGCGGGTACTGATGCTTCAAGCGGCCGCGCGCGATGATATTGCCGGCTTCGGCCAGCGCCTTGATGACGGCGTCGTTGGCGTCACCCTTGTCGCCGTTTTCCTTCAGCACCCGCTTGCCTTCAAAGCCCGGCGCGGCAGTCGTCAACGCGCCATCGGCATCGACGGTGAAGGGAACCGTCGTGTCGATATCGCGATCGCGCAACGCTTTCTGGTTCTTGGTCCAGATGATGTAGTCGTCGGCACCGTGGCCGGGCGCGGTATGGACGAAGCCCGTACCGGTATCGTCGGTGACGTGATCGCCGTCGAGCAGCGGCACATCGAACGCGTAACCAAGATCGCGGAGCGGATGTTCGCACACCAGATGGCGAAGTTCGAAGGCGCTGACGGTCTCGCGCCGCTCGTAAGCCTCGACCTTTCCGGCCTTCATCACGTCGGTGGCGAGCTTATCGGCCAGGATGTAGCGATCGCCGGTCTTCGCCCAATTGCCATCGGGTGCCGCTGTGACCTCGTAAAGGCCATATACGATGCGCGATGAGTAGCTGATCGCCCGGTTGCCTGGGATCGTCCACGGCGTCGTCGTCCAGATGACGACCGAGGCGCCGAGCAGATTTTCGGGTGTCAGCTCGGGATGGATCTCCGGCGGGATATCCTGCTCGGCCGGTTCCTCGTTCACCGGCAGCGGCTTCACCGGGAATTTCACCCAGATCATGTCCGACTGGTGGTCCTGGTATTCGACCTCGGCTTCGGCAAGCGCCGTTTTCTCGACGACCGACCACATCACGGGCTTTGAGCCGCGATAAAGCTGGCCGGTCGCGGCGAACTTCATCAGCTCGCGGGCGATGATGCTTTCGGCGCGATAGTCCATCGTCAAATAGGGGCGTTCCCAATCGCCGATGACGCCGAGCCGTTTGAACTCTTCGCGCTGGATTCCGAGCCAATGCTCCGCGAACTTCCGGCATTCGTCACGGAAAGCGTTGATCGCGATGGGATCGGAGAAGTTCGGCTTTTCCTTACCCTTGGCGCGATATTGCTCCTCGATTTTCCATTCGATCGGCAGGCCGTGGCAGTCCCAGCCCGGAACGTAATTGGAATCGTTACCGAGCATCTGGTGGGATTTGACGACCAGATCCTTCAGGATCTTATTGAGCGCGTGACCGATGTGGATGTTGCCATTGGCATAGGGCGGCCCGTCGTGCAGCGTGAACTTCACGCGGCCTTTCGACTGCGAGCGCAACTTTTCGTAGAGGCCGATTTCGTCCCAGCGCTTCAGAAGCTTGGGTTCGAGGTCGGGCAAACCGGCGCGCATCGGGAATTCGGTCTGCGGCAGGAACAGCGTTTTGCTCCAGTCACGACCGTCGGGGGCAGCCTGTGCGTCCGGGGTCGCGCCAGTCTTGCCGGCAGCCTTGGCGTCTTTCGACATTAGTTGAGCTTTCAATCTTCAAGGAAATCAGCGCGGGTTCTAGCAAGGCGCGTCCGGCAAGTCATCCTGCGGCCTGACAGCCCCCTCGAAGGCCCAATTTTCATGTCGTCATCCCGGCGAAGGCCGGGATCCAGCCATATTTCCACACAGGCGGCTTGTCTGGCCCCCGACCTGCGTCGGGGTGACGAGATCAAGGATCAAGCGCTCGCCAGCACCGCCTTTACGGCTGCTATATCGCGATCCATCTGGGCGACCAGTTCCTCGACGGTGTGAAACTTCCGGTCGGCGCGGATGAAGTCGACAAATTCGACCTCCATGTCGCGGCCATAGAGGTCGCCGTCGAAGTCGAACAGGAAAACCTCAAGCACGGGCATCCCGTCGTCGAACGTCGGGCGGGTCCCGAGGTAAGCGGCCGCTTCATGGGGAATGCCGTCGAAATAGGCCCTGACGGCGTAAATGCCGTGTCCGAGCGTCGTGCCTTTCGGCATTGGGAGGTTGGCGGTCGGGTAGCCCATGCCCGTCCCGCGCTTGGCGCCGCCGACGACCTTGCCCGCGACGCGCCACGGCTCGCCGAGGACATGGGCCGCGCTCTTAACGTCTCCCTGGGCGAGATAAAGCCTGACGGCCGACGACGAGAACGGCTCGCCCGCTTCCGCAACTGGTGGCATGACGGTCACTCCAAAACCAAACTCTTCGCCAGCGCGCAGCATCAATTCGGGATTGCCACCGCGCTTATGGCCGAAATAGAAGTCGTAGCCGACGACGACGTGGCTGGCGCCAAGGCCCGCAACGATGACGCGCGCGATGAAATCTTCCGCCGAAAGCGCCGCAAGCTCCGCGTCGAATGTTTCGATGAACGCGAGATCGAGGCCGAGCGCCTTGAAAATCGCGAGCTTGCGCTTTAGGGGCGTCAGGCGAAAATGAGCTTCGCCCGGCTGAAAAAACTCGCGCGGATAAGGCTCGAACGCCATTACCGAAGACCGTATTTTCTTTTCCGCGGCGCGGGCCTTCGCTTCCGCGATCAGGGCGCGATGACCGCGATGCACGCCGTCGAAATTGCCGATCGCAACGGCCGAGCCGCGAAACTCGGGAAGGACGTGCTTGTGTCCATGAATTACGTGCATTGCGGCGCGGCCTCGTCGGTGTTCCCGATCACGGCATTGAAGGGAATCGATCGCGGGCGAGTTTGCCTTTACTTCGGCCGGCCGGGAACCATCAGAACCGCTTCCCCCGTCAAAACCGGCTTGCCGGCCACGCTGCACAGGCATTCGAAGCGAGCGCGCTTTTTATCGGGGATGAGTTCGACGAGTTTGACAATCGATTCAACGCGATCGTCGATTTTTACCGGACCTCTGAAGTTCAGCGACTGCGAAATGTAAATGGCGCCAGGCCCGGGCAGCTTCATGCCGAAAATGGCCGAGATATAGCCCGCCGAGAGGATGCCGTGCGCGATCCGCTCTTTGAAGATGGTCTTGGCGGCGTACTCAGAATCAAGGTGAACCGGGTTGTAGTCGCCTGAAAGCGCTGCATAGGCAACGATGTCCGCTTCGCTCACGATGCGCGACATCGAGGCTTCCTGACCGACCTCTAAGTCTTCGAAATATTTGGTTCGGCCGGCTGTTGCGAGCATTCAGTCGTCCCTGCATGTTATCGAGCCAGATCGTTGGATCAGGCCATTTTTCCTGGACACTAACCCGCCATAAACACCGCCTGCAACCACGGTGCACCGAAACCGACTGCGGCCTTGTTGCATTTGATTAAGGCAATGAGCCTTGCATCGAGGCGGCTGCAGGCGTTATATAGGTTCATTCCCTTTAATTTACCGTTTTACCAGTCCTTCGCGAACCCATGCGAAGGACCGAAAGAGGATACCCATGAGCGATCGCCGCCCCCTGATGCCGAAAGCCACTGCCGTTTGGCTGGTCGAGAACACGGCGCTCGCCTTCGATCAGATCGCCGAATTCTGCGGTTTGCATCCGCTGGAGGTCAAGGGCATCGCCGATGGCGAAGTTGCCCAGGGCATCAAGGGCATGGACCCGGTCACGAACGGCCAGCTGACCCGCGATGAGATTGCGAGGGGAGAGAAAAACCTCTCGCATAAGCTGCAGCTCGCCGTCAGCAAGGTTGAGCTGCCGCCGATGCCGCAGACGCGCAAGGGGCCGCGGTATACGCCGGTTTCGCGCCGTCATGACCGGCCGAATGCCGTGCTTTGGATTCTTCGCAACCATCCCGAGCTGAAGGACAGCCAGATCATGCGGCTCGTCGGCACGACCAAGCCGACGATCGCCCAGATCCGCGACCGGACGCACTGGAACTCGGCGCAGTTGACGCCGCAGGATCCGGTGACGCTCGGCCTTTGCTCGCAGATCGACCTCGACGCGGAAGTGCAGAAGGCCGCCCGCCGCGGCGACCGCGACCGCAAGGATGGAGACGAAGTGCCGGAGCGCGCAGGTACGCTGCTGCCGGCCGCCGAAACGACGTCGCCGTCGCGCGCCGAGATCCTGGCGCCTAAGGCTTCCCCCGAAGCTGCCGAAGAAACGCCCGAGCAGGAGCAGGCTCGCGTTTTCGCCAAACTCAAGGAAATGTCGTCGGTCAACAAGGACGACGAGCAAGGCGACGAATAATCGCCGACGTCCGGACCGCGCTTATCAGCGGTCCGGCTTTTCGCGTTGGCTCGACTCGACCGCATCTTCGATTTGCGCCGCGTAGCGCACGAGCGGCGTTCTGAGGCCTGCCGCCAGGAGCGTGCGGCGCACGTTCCGGCTGGCTGATGTGAAATACAGCTTCGTTCCGGCGCGTTCGAGTTTATGCGCGAAACTTTCAAGCGTGCGCGCCGCGGTGCTGTCGACGAGCGGCACGTCGGCAAAATCCAGAATGAACGTCTTCGGGCTGGCGCCGATGCGGTCGAGAACGGCACTGACAGACGCCGTCGCACCAAAAAAGAACGCGCCTGAGATGCGGTAGACCATCACGTCGCCGCCGAGTGCGCCGATCCTGTCGGCGGTGTTCTCGCTTTCCGCAGTATCGGCAACGTCATCGTTAATGAAGGAGGCGCCGGTTTCGATTTCGACCGCTTCCGCCATCCGGTGCAGAAAAAGGAAGGCGCCGAGCGTTACGCCGACGGCGATGGCGGTCGTCAGGTCGACGAAAATCGTCAACAGGAACGTCGCGAGCAGAACGGCTGCGTCTCCCCAGGACGATCGCAGCAGCGCGCCGAATTCGTCTTTCTCGGCCATGTTCCAGGAGACGACCGCCAGAACGCCACCGAGACTCGCAAGCGGGATATAGGCCGCGAGCGGAGCCGCGATGAGCATGAAGAGCAATACGAACAAAGCGTGCAACATGCCGGAAACGGGGCCGTGTGCTCCGGCGCGGACGTTGGTCGCGGTCCGCGCAATCGTTCCCGTCACGCACATGCCGCCGAACGTGACGGCGGCGACGTTCGCAACGCCCTGTGCGACCAGTTCGCAGTTCGAACGGTGGCGGCGGCCCGACATGCCGTCGGCGACGACGGCGGAAAGCAGGCTTTCGATGGCGCCAAGCAGCGCAATCGAGATTGCATCCGGGAGCGCGGCCTGAAGTTTGGCGAGATCGAATGCCGGAAGATGCGGCGCTGGAAGGGTGCGCGGGACCTCGCCGAAGCGAGAGCCGATGGTTGCGACGTCGAAGCCCAAAACCCAAGCAAGGATGGACGTGACGCCGACAGCAATCAGCATTCCCGGCCAGGTGGGTTTCCATCGGCGCAGGCCGACGATCAGCGCGATCGACAGCATTGCAATGGATACGGTGGCGGGTTTCACGGTCGCGATATTCGAGCCGAGCGCGACGAGCTTCGGCAGAAGAGCGGCCGGCTCATGGGCGATATCGAGGCCGAGAAGATCCTTGATTTGGCTGGCGAAGATAATAACGGCGATGCCCGCCGTGAAGCCGACGGTCACGGGAAAGGGAATGTATTTGATGTACGTCCCGAGGCGCAGGAACCCGGCGACGATCATGATAATGCCTGCCATCGCGGTGGCGAGGACCAAACCTTCATAACCCCGCTGCCCGACAATGGTCGCGATCAGGACGATGAAGGCGCCCGCGGGACCGCCGATCTGGTAGCGGCTGCCGCCAAGAGCCGAAATCAGAAATCCGCCGACGATGGCCGTGAACAGGCCTTTATCGGGCGACAGGCCAGATCCGATGGCGATTGCCATCGACAACGGAAGCGCGACGATGGCCACGGTCAATCCGGCGACCGTATCGGCGCGGAGATCTCTCAGATGGTAACCTTCGCGCAGAACGGTGACGAGCTTCGGAGTGAACAGCTCCACCCAGCTTGGCCGAGCGCGGACTCGTGCGCCGGTTACCGAAGTCTCCATGTCTCCGTCTCCCTTTCAACGAGGAGCGGCGAGATCGTCGGCAGCGCGGTCGGCGGTCGTCGTCGCGAAAGAACAGTTGCTTTGGCGCGCTCAGGCGCCGCCTTTTTTTCCGCGCCCCTCGCTAGGCGACGGTGCCGGCGCCGCTGCCTTTGCGGGCTCGCGTTCCCTCAAGCGCACCCCACGGCCCACGCCGATGCTCGGAGTATTCTCGCCGATAAGTTCAACGCCGGCGGCGTCGAACGCGGCGACGACCTTGGTCAGCGTATCGACGACGCCGCGAACGTTGCCGGTGCTGGCCTCCATACGCTGGATCGTCGGTAGCGAAACGCCAGCGCGGTCGGCCAGCGTCTGCTGATCGATGCCGAGAAGGGCGCGACCGGCTCGCATCTGTGTGGCGGTGATCAAGCGTCCGCCTCCTTATATTGCCGCTTCATGTTTCGTGTCTAATCATTGATGTTTTAAACATCAATATGAATCTATTAGACATGATATTGGTCCTCACACGCATCGAACGGCCCTTGCCTCAAGCATCCATCGAGGGACACACACCAAATCCGGCATTGTCGGCCGTTGGCGGTTTCGCTAGCGTCCTCGCATTTTCGGACATGCATTCCGCCTTTGGGGGCCATGTTCGTGCGCAGGAAGCAGCAGGGCCCGCAATCGTGTTGAACCCGTTTGACCACCACCTCGATAAGAACCCAGCGAACTATCAGCCGCTGACGCCCCTATCGTTCCTGTCGCGCACAGCGATTGCCAGCCCGAACCACACCGCCATCATTCACGGCAACAGTCGCATTTCGTATTCGGAGTTCGATACCCGTTGCCGGAAGCTCGCCTGCGCACTCGCGCAAAGATACATCGGGCCGGGCGATACGGTCGCCGTCATGCTCGCCAACACTCCGGCGATGCTCGAAGCTCATTATGCGGTTCCGATGGTGGGCGCGGTTCTGCTGTCTCTCAATACCCGCCTCGATCCGGCGATCCTGGCGTTTCAGCTCGATCACGGCGCGGCGAAGGTGCTGATCACGGACCGGGAGTTCGCGAGCAGCATAAAGCCTGCGCTCGCCATGGCGAAGGTGAAGCCCATCGTCATCGACTACAACGATCTCGAATTTCCACAGACGGGCGAAGCGCTGTCGTCGGAAGACTACGAGGCGTTCCTGGCGAAGGGCGACCCGGATTTCAAATGGCGGTGGCCCGAGGACGAATGGGACGCCATCACCCTCAATTATACGTCAGGCACGACCGGCAATCCGAAGGGTGTCGTCTACCATCATCGCGGTGCGGCGCTGATGTGCTACGCGAACGCGATCTCGACCGGCATGACGCGCTTTCCCGTTTATCTATGGACGCTGCCGATGTTCCATTGCAACGGCTGGTGCTTCCCGTGGGCGGTGACGATGGTGCAAGGCACGCACGTTTGCCTGCGGTGGGTGCGCGCCAAGGCGATGTATGACGCCATCGCGGATCATAAAGTCACGCATCTTTCCGGCGCTCCGATCGTCATGGCGACGCTGCTCAATGCACCCGACGACGAGAAGCGAAAAATCGAGCATGTCGTTGCTTTCAATCATGCCGCCGCGCCACCACCCGCCGCCGTCATCGACTCGATGACGGAAGCCGGTTTCCATCTGACCCATCTTTACGGGCTGACGGAAACCTACGGTCCGGCCACCATCAACGAGTGGGATGACTCGTGGAACGCGTTGCCGCCAGCGGAACGAAGCACCAAGCGCATCCGCCAAGGCGTACGTTACGTGGCGCTCGAAGGATTGAGCGTGCGCGACCCGGAAACGATGCAGGAAGTGATGCCCGACGGAGAGACGCTGGGCGAGGTCATGTTCCGCGGCAACATCGTCATGAAGGGCTATCTCAAGAACGAGAAAGCGACGACCGAAGCGTTCGCGGGCGGATGGTTCCATTCGGGCGATCTCGGCGTCATGCATCCCGACGGCTACATTCAGCTCAAGGACCGCTCGAAGGACATCATCATTTCGGGCGGCGAGAACATATCGTCGATCGAAGTCGAGGAGGTGCTCTATAAGCATCCGGCGATCGCGTTCTGCGCCGTCGTGGCGAAGCCCGACGAAAAGTGGGGCGAGACCCCGTGCGCTTTCATCGAGCTTCGTCCGGGCACATCCACGAGTGCCGACGAGATCATCGAGTGGTGCCGCGCGGGCCTCGCGCGCTACAAGGTTCCTCGCCATGTCGTGTTCGCGGAAGTGCCGAAGACGTCGACGGGCAAGATCCAGAAGTACAAGCTGCGCGAGATGGCAAAGCAGGCGTGAGCGCAACGGCGGACGAAGCTGGGGCCGCAGTCACTATCGCGGCGGACTGACGTTCAGCCCCGACAGGCCGGGCTCGGGCCAGATGATCGGAACGAGCAGTCGGCTTGCGATCAATTGCGCGCCACTCATCGAGAGATGGTTGTTGTCGAAATAGAGTACAGCTCCATCGGCGTACGGTTTGCATCCCTGAGCCGAGCAAAGCTCCGGCGAGACGGGAACGAAGATTGCGCCTTGTGCGGTCGCCATCTCGTTCATGTGGGCTTCCACACTGGCGACTTCCTCGGCGCCGAACTCAAACGAAAAATCGCTCGGATCGCGCCCCTTCGCTGTCCATCGCGCAACAGCCGCCGGAATGCCTGCCGCCTGCAGCATATCCGGCACGGGTCCGAGGACAATGACGCGGTGACCGGCGGTGCGGAGCGCCGAGATCGTGCGCTCGAAGCCCGGCCAGAACTGCTCGGGATATTCACGCGTCCAGGCCAGCGAATACGTTGCGAGCACGACGGTCGTCGGCGGGATCGACGTCAACCGATCAATGATCCCAGCGTTATAGCGCTCGCATAGCTCGTCGGCGGGAAACGTGAAGCCCATCGCCGGTGGGCAGCCCGAAGCCGTGATCTGGCGAACGCTTGCGTGCCGCGACTTCGCGAATTCACCAAGCGCGGCGCTGAATTCCGCGCCGTGGCTGTCGCCGTAAACGATGACGCTTGGCGGGACGTCGTCACCGATGACGCATGTGTCGTCGTAAGAGCGATTGCCCCGGACATGGAAATGGCACCTCTCACGCAGCGGGCTGGCGTCGGCCTGCGCGGCGGCGATTGCAAGGACGGTGGTGGGGAAGCGCTGAGGCGCGCCGTCGAGCGCGAGGAGAGCGGCGGCCGATGCCGTCAATGCGCCAAGACCCAACGCGCCACCCTTGAAGATCGCGGCGCGACCGAAACCCGACGGCCCGCGGCGCCGGAACGGCTGCTCGACGAAATACCAAGTTGCCGCCGCAAGGCCAGTTGCGGCGACAGCGAGCGCCACCTGTTGCATCACATCGAGGTGTCCGGAGGTCGTAAGCCTCGTGAAGACGATGAGCGGCCAATGCCAAAGATAGAGGCTATAGGAAATCAATCCGAGCGCCGTCAGCGGCGGGAACGCCAGAACGCGCGCGCCAATCATGCGAGCGTCTTCGCTGCTGCGCTCCCCGGCCCAGATCGCCATCGCCGTTCCCAAACACGGCAGGAGCGCGGCGGCGCCGGGAAACGGCGTCTTCGACGTATACGTGAAAATTGCAACGGCGATGGCTGCGAGACCGAGTGCCGTCGCGATCTCACTCTGCGCCCGCGACGCGGGACGCGGCAGGAGGCCGAGCGCGACGATGCCTCCTGCAAGCAGTTCCCAGGCGCGGGAATGGAGCAGATAGAATGTTCCGAGTGGATACTTCGGCAGGAAGACGATGCTCGCGGCGAGGGATGCGGCGAAGGTCAGCCAGACAATTTTTCCGAGCGCACGCGGCCACCAGCGAAAGACGGCCATGAGCAGGAGCGGAAAGACGACATAGAACTGCTCCTCGATGCCGAGGCTCCAGGTGTGAAGCAACGGCTGCGTTTCGGCACCGGGATCGAAGTAGCCGGAATTTCGAAAAAACCAGATGTTGCTGACCGATAATGCGGTTGCGATCAGGCTTTTGGAGAAACGCTCTAGCTCCTGCGGCAGCAGGAGCCACACCGCCAATGCCGTCGTGCAGGCGCAGACAAAAACCAACGCCGGAATAATCCGGCGAATCCGGCGCTCGTAAAAGCGCGCGATGCTGAATGTCCCCGATTGCAATTCGGTGGCGATCAAACGGGTAATCAGAAAGCCGGAGAGGACAAAGAAGACGTCAACGCCGACGAAACCTCCCGACGCAAACGGAAGGCCGAGGTGATAGGCGACGACCGAAACGACGGCGATGCCTCTCAAGCCATCCAAATCGGGACGATATGCATGAGCCGCAGCGACGCCGCTGTGCGGACCGGGACCACACGCTTCGGTAGAGTGCATTTCGGCGAATAACCCTCGGCGGACTTCCAGACGACGTCATTCCGGCGCCCAGAATGGGCATGCCGACTGGGATTATTCGCCGCTTCTCGGAGCGACACAAGAATTTTCAGGTTTCAACTGTTAATAGAAACGTCGCCACACGATCCCGAACTCAGAACTCAACCTCGAGTTCGACGATCTCGTCGGGCTCGACGAGGGCGCCCTGCGTCCATTCCTGCATCAACGGCCAATGAAAAATGGCTTCGCAGTAGGTCGAGAGTTGCGGATCGAGCGGCACGGCATACGTGCGGAAGCGGGTGCAGACGGGCGCATACATCGCGTCGGCCACCGTCGGCTTCGAGCCGAAGAGATAGGGACCGCCGTACTTCACCAGACACTCAGTCCAGATGGTCTTGATCCGCTCGACATCGGGACGTGCGCCTGAAAAGATCTTGAAGGCCTCGTGGCGTGCCTTCAGATTCATCGGAAGGGCCGAACGGAGATTGTAGAAGCCCGAGTGAATCTCGCCCGAAACCGCGCGGCAGTGTGCGCGCGTTGCTTGATCGTCAGGCAGAAGGCCTGCTTTTGGAGCAATCTCATTCAGGTATTCGGCAATCGCAAGCGTGTCCCAGACCGTCACGCCGCCGTTCGTCAGTCGCGGCACCCGAACCGAAGGCGACAACAGCAGAAGCTCCTGACGGGCTTCTTGATCATCAGTTGCAACGATTTCTTCGTCGAAATCGAGTCCTGCCATCCGGCACAGCAACCAGCCGCGCAAGGACCATGAAGAGTAATTCTTCGACGATATCGCCAGTGTCGCTTTCGCCATCGGCGATCATCTCCCTCGCGCCAACCATGCCTAAACAATCCTCTCGCAGCGCAGCGCAATATGCACTACGTTTTTCAGTCGCATGGTTTTTTTTGACTGCTGACGGGAGATTTCTCGCGAATGCTTTACCAAGCCTATCAGTTTCAGGACGATCTTCTCGCGCCGCTCCGTGAAGTCGCTAAAAACTCGAAGGCTGCTGTCGAGCAACAGCTTTTGCCCTCCGTCGAGGCTCTGAGACAGCACATGGCTGCCGGGTTCGAGATGGTTACCCGGTTCCAGTTGACGCATGCGAGGCCCGAATTCGGTATCTCGAAGGTGCGGGTCGGAAATCGCGACGTGCCCGTCACGGAAGAGGTGGCACTCCGCCTGCCGTTCGGAAATCTTCTGCACTTTCGCAAGGACGTCGACACACCTCAACCGAAAGTCCTCGTCATCGCGCCACTGTCAGGGCACTTCGCCACTCTGCTCGGCAAGACGTGCGAGACGCTGTTGCGCGATCATGATGTCTACGTCACCGATTGGACCAACGCTCGCGACGTGTCGCTGGACGATGGCCGCTTCGGGGTCGACGAACACATCGATTACATCATCCGCTTCGTCGAAAGCATCGGGCCGGATACGCATATTCTCGCCGTCTGCCAGCCGTGCGTGCAGGCGCTTGCAGCAGTCGCGGTGATGTCGGAAGACAAGCATCCCGGGGCGCCGCGTTCGATGACGCTGATGGCGGGTCCGATCGACACGCGTGAAAGCCCGACGTCCGTCAACAAGCTCGCGATGGATAAGCCGCTGTCGTGGTTCAAAGCCAACGTTACGGCGCGCGTGCCGTCCCGCTACAAGGGTCGTGGACGCAGGGTCTATCCCGGCTTCGTGCAGCTTTTCAGCTTCGTCGCGATGAACTCCGACCGCCATCGCCAACAGCATCAGAAGCTTTACGAGCATCTGGCCAACGGCGAGATCGCGGAAGCGCAGAAGATCAAGACCTTCTACGACGAGTATTTCGCGGTTCTCGATCTGACGGAGGAATTCTACCTCGAAACAATTGACCGGGTTTTCCAGCGCGCCGATCTCGCGACCGGCGATTTCACGTATCGCGGCCGAAAGGTCGATCCGGGCAAGATCCTCAAGACGGCGCTGTTGACGGTCGAAGGCGGCCGCGACGATATTTGTGCGCTTGGCCAGACGTCGGCAGCTCACGATCTCTGCCATTCGCTGCGGCCGCATCTCAAGCGGCATCACCTGCAAGCCAACGTTGGCCATTACGGCACGTTCAACGGCAAGCGGTGGGAGCGCGAGATCTATCCCGTCGTGCGGAACTTCATTCTATCGATGGAATAGAAGGGCGCCGTCAGCGCCCTACTTCACCCAGACCCTGTGCTGGCAATCGAGCCATTTCGCGATCACCGAGCGGTCGTGGAACTGAATGCCCCCGCAATTCTGGCAGACAATCATCAGGACGTTGACGGGCGCGTTGCTCGATGACGATTTGCGCTCGCACGTCAGCATATGGATGTCGACGTCGCAGTTCGCGCGAAAGCGTCCACACACCGGGCAACCTGTAATGTGCTTTCCAAAGAGAAACTTATCGACTTCAGCCTTCGTGAGGTCGCGCGTTTCAGTGGTGGGATCCCGTTCCACTGTTGCGGCATCTGTCATCGCAATCACCGTGGGTTAATTTCGAATACTTGAATCGTATGATGGAAAATCCGCTGCAACAAGAAGAGTTCGGCAATTTCGCCAATATTTGATGACGATTTATGGCGCTAATTCTTGTGCGTCGCAGTAATCGCGTCGCAATATATTCAGCGTTCAATATTCGATTTGCGGCCGCTTTCGAAATGCGCGGCGCATCCGGTGCTCCGCAATTCCTTCAGCACACATTCCACTTTCGCACTTTGGAACGGCACGTCCTTCAGCACGTTGCACAACCAATCGCGCGGGCAGTCGCGGTTCAACTCAACGTATGGAGATTGTTATGCTGAAGTATTCGATTGCCGCCGTTGCTCTCGTGGCGAGTTCGACGTTTGCGATGGCGGACCCGAACAATGGCGGACCAGCCGGAGGTGGCGCTGGAGCAGGTGGCGCAACGATGGAGCGGTCTGGTTCGGCGCCGGGCGGAGCCATGAAGGACAGCGGCTCGGCACCCTCGAAGACCTTTTCCGACGGCGAGATGAAGATGAAAGGCGACCGCAGTTCGGGGACGAGCGATAGCGCCGGTTCGATGCGTAAGGACGCGGCATCGGACAAGATGCAAGGCAAAGCCAATCGTCAACAGGCGACCGATGAAAAGCTCAATACGAACGAGCGCAATCGTCAGGCTGAAGACAACGATCGAAGCAGCAAGCACAACGACCGGGCGGATCGTAATGATCGCAATGACCGGAAGAATTCCGATCAAGCCAAAGACCAATCCCGTGCCGATAAGGGCGCAACCGGTGCCGGCGAAGGAACGGAAGGCAAGGCGCGTCCGAAGGGTTCGCTTACGAACGTAAGCCCTGAGCAGAAAACGCGTGTCCGCGCTGCCTGGGGCAGCCATCGCGTTGAGCCGGCGCGCGGTATAGGCATCGCCGTGAATGTCGGCGTGGTCGTTCCGCGCTCGGTTCACTTCTATCCGGTACCCGAGGAAATCGTGTCGATCGTGCCCGATTACAGCGGCTACGAGTACTTCATGATTGATGAAGCGCACGTTGCGATCGTCGATCCGGATACGCTGGAAGTGGTCGATATCATCGTTATCGCGTAACGCTCGCACCGCACAGAAAGTGAAAAGCCGCCGAATTCACGGCGGCTTTTTTTGTCCTGTTTATCCTCCCGATAGGCTTACTTGACGGATGTTATAACATCCTATTACATGCACGATCTTCAACCCCGGGAGATCGTCCATGGATTCTGATATTATCGCGCACATGAAAAAGACGGCAGTGACGCCCGACCGGCGCCTGCCCGTTACCGTCCTTTCCGGATTTCTCGGCGCGGGCAAGACGACGCTTCTCAATCACGTCTTGAACAACCGCGACGGCCTGAAGGTCGCCGTGATCGTCAACGACTTGAGCGAGGTCAACGTCGACGCGGATCTGGTCGCGATGGGCGGAGCCGATCTTTCGCGAACCGATGAAACTCTCGTCGAAATGTCGAACGGTTGCATCTGCTGCACGCTGCGCGACGATCTTCTGAAGGAAGTTCGCCGGCTCGCGGCCGAGCGCCGGTTCGATTATCTGCTGATTGAATCGACCGGCATCGCGGAACCGCTACCCGTCGCGACGACGTTCGAGTTTCGCGATGAGGAAGGACGAAGTCTGTCCGACGTCGCGCGGCTCGATACGATGGTTACGGTGGTCGATGCGGCGCATTTGCTCAAAGATTATTCGTCGCGCGATTTTCTGAAGGATCGCGGGGAAGTCGCGGGCGAGGGCGACGAGCGCCCGCTGGTGCAGTTGCTCGTCGAGCAAATCGAATTCGCGGACGTCGTCATTCTCAACAAGATTGATATCGCCAAGCCACGAGACGTCATGGCGGCGCGAACGATCATACGCGCGCTCAATGCGGATGCTCGTATCATCGAGACGAGCCACGCCCGCGTCGACATCTTGGACATTCTCGATACGGGCCTTTTCGATTTCGAACAGGCGAGCCGCCATCCAACGTGGCTCAAGGAACTCAATGGCTTCAAAGACCATGTTCCGGAAACGGAAGACTACGGCATCGCGAGTTTCATCTATCGCGCCCGGCGGCCGTTCGAACCGTCGAAGCTGCATGCGTTCTTCAACACGACTTGGCCGGGCGTCGTACGCGCGAAAGGTTTTTTCTGGCTTGCTTCTCGCCCACAATGGGTTGGTGAATTGAGCCAGGCTGGCGCGCTCGTCCGTCACGAAGCCATCGGCTACTGGTGGGCGGCCGTGCCGAAGAAGAATTGGCCTAACGACGAAACCCTCGTCGCGCGGATCGATAAGGGCTGGCATAAGGTGTGGGGAGATCGGCGCCAGGAGATCGTCTTCATCGGCACGCGGGATATGGACAAGGCCAGAATCGTGGCGGACCTCGACGACTGCCTGCTTCCCATCGCCGAGCACGGGCCACTCGATACGTCGGCTTGGCGAGCGCTGCCCGATCCTTTCCCGGAATGGCGCCCCGACGCGGCCTGACCCCGGGGTCTCCGGCGCGACAACTCTCGCGCCAATTGTCCGCCAATGTCTTTCCCTACATCAGTTTTTTCGATCGGTTTGATCTCACCTCGCGTGGCTAAGAGCCGCGCGAGGTGCCTAGGTCCTATTGCAACATTTGTACGCCATAGATGAGAAGCGTAATGACAGTGGCGTCTATCGGCGAGACCCCCGTCAAAAAAGATCTGCAATGGAGAAGCTTCCAATGGTTTCCTATCGGCGTGTAGCTGCCGCCACGCTTGTCGCGGCGCTTTCGATCGTCCCAATATCCCGAGCCTATGCCGAAGCGGACGGGGAGAGCCTCATTAACGCGCTCAACGCCGTCTTCGGCGCGCATAAGGGCCTCCGTGCCGCGCACACGCACGGTCAGTGCGTCAAAGGCAACTTCGTACCGGACCCTGAGGCCGCGACACTGACGAAAGCGCCGCACTTCAACTCCAAGACACCGGTCGGCGTGATTGGCCGCTTCTCAATGGGCGGCGGTGACCCGAACGCTTCGAACGCGCAAAAAGACAACGTGCGCGGTATGGCGCTGCATTTCGATCTCGGTAAAGACAACACCACCGATCTCGTCATTATCTCGGCGCCAGTGTTCAACGTGCGCGATCCGGATCAATTCCTGAAGCTGCTGACGACCGTCGCGACGCACGACAAAGCGAAGATCGGCGAGTTCTTTAAGGAGAACCCCAATGCGACGCATCAGGCGGCGTGGCTCAATGCCCGTCCGGTGCCCGCGAGCTTTGCGACCATCGATTACTGGGGCGTACACTCCTTTACGGCCACGAACGCGGAAGGGAAGAAGCAGCTTTTCAAATATAAGGCGATCCCGCTCGCGGGCGATGTAGGGATTTCAGACGACGACGCGAAAAAGAAAGATCCGGATTTCTACCGGCCCGAGCTTCAAGACCGTTTGGGCAAAGGTCCGGTTCAGTTTAAGCTGATCGCGATCCTGGGCGAGCCGGGCGATCCGACCAACGATCCGACGGAGCGTTGGCCGAACGAAGATCAGCGCAAGACGGTAACGCTTGGTACGCTGTCGATCACGGCATTCGAAGACAACAAGACGTGCGACGCTAACTTCTTCGATCCGACGAACGTGGTCGACGGTATCGAAGGCCCGGCGAATGACACGATCTTCCCGATGCGCTCGCAGGCTTACGCTGTATCGTTCTCGCGCCGCGCGGCGCCTTGATCGACAGCAGATGCGTTCATCCCCGGCCTAGCGCCGGGGATGACTTTCGCCGGAAGCCTCAGCGCTTTTCGGTACCGGCAAGAAAGGCATCAAGTCGCGAAAGCGTTTGATCGCCGCCCTCGACAGCTCCGAACTTCGCCATGAATTCGCGGAGTTCCAGCGTTGCCGCGATCAGGCGCATGGTCACTCGTGTCTTGCGGCCTTCGGCGTCGAACGTCCAGCTCGCCTTAAATGCGAATGCTTGATCTCCGCCCTCTCCAGCATCGTGATCGTATCCGACATACTCCGGCTCTTTCACTTCGGTGTAGCGCACGCGGTTGGGATAGTCGGTGCCATCAGGCCCATGCATCGTGAAAAGCCATTGTCCTCCCGGCCTGAAGTCCATCTCATAGGTCGTGGTGGTAAAGCCGTTCGGTCCCCACCAGTGCGTGATGTGCTCGGGGTCTTTGAAGGCTGAGAAGACGAGTTCGCGCGGCGCATTGATGAGGCGCGAAATGATGATGTCGCGCCCGCCGCGCAGCTTTTCGAGCAGAATTGCAAGCAGGTTGAAGCAACTGTTCCAGCCCTCGGCATGGCCGTCGCGGACACCCTTCGACGCGAATCCTTCCTGTACGAAAGTCATTTTGGTCTTGTCGTTACCGACATCCTCGAACGTGACCGTGATCGTCGTTTCAGGTCCGGCGTGAGACGCCTCATTGACCCAAGCGTGGGTCATCGCGATGCGTTCGCCTTCGACAATGTCGATATACTTGCCCTGAACGCGATGATCGTCTCCGCCGGGCGACCGCATGTGGGCGAAATAGATACCGCCTTTGCGGAAATCCATACGCGCTTCCGGTATCGTGAAGCCTTCGGGCGCGGACCATTGACCGAGATGCTCCGGCGTTGTCCAGGCTTCGTAGACGAGCGCGCGAGGCGCTTCGAAGATCCGCACGATTTCGAGCCGGGCTGGCCGTTCGGAAGCGGGTTTGGCTTTACTTGCTTTTCCTTGGGCCACGCTTTTTCTCCTTCGTCTGCAGCACACGTAAATACTCGTCCAACCGGTCGAAGCTCTTCTCCCAAAACTGACGGTAGTGCTCGACCCAACCATCGACCTCCTTCAGCGGCGAGGGGTCGAGCCGGCACGGACGCCATTGCGCTTCGCGCCCGCGCACGATCAACCCCGCGCGCTCAAGCACCTTGAGATGCTTGGAGACGGCCGGAAGGCTCATATCGAACGGTTCAGCAAGGTCTGTGACGGACGTTTCGCCGAGAGCGAGACGAGCCAGGATCGCGCGGCGCGTCGGATCGGCAAGAGCCGCAAAAGTTTCGCTTAGTCGATCGGCAGCAGCCATGCATTTAGCCATTCCGTTAAATAACCATATGGTTAAGTAATGGAGATAGAGACGTCGGTCAACAGCGATGTCTTTTCAATTTTTGGCTTCACGCCATGCAGCGCGCGGACGATGAAAATATAAAAGCCCCGCCCGGACTGTTGCCGGTGGCAGGGCTCATGAAGAAAACTCTGACGTCTTGGAGCTAGTGGCGCGTCTCTCGCCGTAATCGCTCAATCTCGTCCTTGAGCTTCAGTTTTTCTTGTTTCCATCTCCGGATTTCAATGTCGTCCGATCCGGGGCTTGCTGCGGCTCGATTGATCTTTTGTTCGAGTACCCGGTGCTTTTCTGCGAGTTCCGTAAGGTGGGACGTGATCGTCATCAGTTGCCTCCTATGGAGATTGCGGACGTTGAAATCGTGCCACACGTTCCTCACGTTGTCCAACGCGACTTAGATCGATGCTTGGATGTTTGATTTTTGTTACGCTGCGCTGCATAGCTGCGGCTATTAGTGATTCGTAAAATAAATTCAGACGATTAGAAAGTTCGCCGGGGTTCGCGCTTTTGACCAGTTGCCAGAAAGTAGGCAATCACCCAAAAGGCAATGGTTGACCGGGCAACTGCAGGGAAATGGCATGGAGCGACGCGACGAACGCGAGCTCAGGGAAGAGCTGGTGACTTTGCGAGGCGAGCACCGAAAGCTCGACAGCGAAATTGCCGCCCTTGAAGCAGACCCTTCGGCTGACCAACTTCTTATAAAGCGGCTAAAAAAGAAGAAGCTTGCTCTCAAGGATCGCATTACGCAGATCGAGGACAGGCTGCTTCCAGATATTATTGCGTGAACGGCGTTTCGCACTTGGCTGCTTTGCGTTAACGCGCGTTTAGTAGTTGATGACCTCGCCAGCAATTTCGTCAGCCCCGCCCGTCGACACGTGGCTATACCCGGTCGGATCCGGGATTTATTGCGAGCCCGGCGACTTTTATATCGACCCCGGCCGCAAAGTTGATCGCGCCGTCATCACACACGGCCACAGCGACCATGCGCGGGCCGGTCATGGAGCCGTGCTGGCGACGGCAGAGACCATCGCCATCATGAAAGTGCGTTACGGCGATGACTGCGCCGGAGCTTTCCAGCCGCTTGCGCCCGGCGAAACGATTTCAATCAATGGTGTCAGCGTGCGGCTTGTCCCGGCCGGGCACATTCTTGGATCGGCGCAGGTCGTCATTGAATGGGCCGGTCGTCGCGCGGTGATCTCGGGCGACTACAAACGCGCGAGCGATCCGACGTGCGCGCCCTTCGAACTTGTCCCCTGCGATGTCTTCGTGACGGAGGCGACGTTCGCGCTTCCCGTCTTCCGGCATGAGAAAGCGGCGCACGAAGCGGAAAAATTGCTCGCGTCTCTCGCGGCGGAGCCTGATCGCACGCATCTCGTCGGCGCGTACAATCTCGGCAAATGCCAGCGGATGATCCGCGTCGTTCGCGACGCCGGATATGACAAACCGATCTATCTGCACGGCGCCGTAGTGGCTCTGACCGAGCTTTATCAGCAGCTCGGCATCGATCTCGGCGAGTTGCATCTCGTCTCGGAGACGGATGCCAAAGCCATGCGCGGCGGCATCGTGATGTGTCCGCCGTCGGCGCTCGGAGACCGGTGGTCGCGACGGTTCGGCGATCCGGTAACGGCGTTCGCGAGCGGCTGGATGCGCGTTCGCGGGCGCGGGCGTCAACTCGGCATCGAACTACCGCTCGTCGTCTCGGACCACGTCGATTGGCCGGAACTCATCCAAACCATCATCGAGACGGAGGCAGAAGAAATCTGGGTCACGCACGGCCGCGAAGATGCGCTCGTGCATTATCTCGGTTCGATTGGGAGGAAAGCGCGCGCGCTCGCACTTGTCGGCTACGGCGAAGAGGCGGAGTAGCGATGCACGCATTCGCCCGGCTTCTCGACTGTCTGGTTTACACGCAGAGCCGCAATCGGAAAGTCGCGCTGCTCGGGCACTACTTTCGCACGGCGCCCGATCCCGACCGTGGTTGGGCTCTGGCGGCGCTGACCGACGGCGTACCGATCCGGCTGCCGCTTCGGCGGATGCTGAGCGATCTCGTTTCGCGCTTCGTCGATCCCGTCCTTTATCGACTGTCGCGCGATTACGTCGGCGACACGGCCGAGACGGTGTCGCTGCTCTGGCCGGACGATCGCGTCGTCATTTCCTCAGTTCAGAAAAACAATGCCCTCTCCGGTTCTTCGACAGAGGGAAAGCGGGATGAAGAGGGGAGCGAAAAGCCGAAGCAGCTTGTCCTGAATTTTACCCCCGCCCCTATCTCCTCCCCGCATGGGGGAGGGGAACCGCACACTTCTCCCCTCCCCTCGACGGGGAGGGGTCGGGGGTGGGGTGATCCTGGGCATAATTCCGGCGAGCCGCCCGAGCTTTCGCTCGGTGCGGTCGTCGAAGCGATGGCCAGCGGAACGACGGCGCAGCGAACGGAGCGTCTCGGGCATCTCCTCGATCAACTCGACGCGACAGGCCGGTGGGCGCTTCTGAAACTCATCGGCGGAGCGCCGCGCGTCGGCGTTTCGGCGCGTCTTGCGCGAACGGCGCTGGCGGAAAGTTACGGCCGCGACGTCTCCGAAATCGAAGAGATCTGGCATGCGCTAACACCGCCCTATCTCGATCTCTTTCAATGGCTCGACGGCAAGGCGGAGCAACCCGATCCCGGCTCCAAGCCCGTGTTCCGTCCGGTCATGCTCGCGCATCCGATCGAAGAAGAAGACTGGCCGCGACTTTCGCCGCAAGACTTCGCGGCGGAATGGAAATGGGATGGCATCCGCGTTCAGATCGCGGCGCGTGGCGGCGACGTGAAGATGTTCTCGCGCCAGGGCGACGATATCTCGGGCGCGTTTCCTGAAATTCGCAGTGCGTTCCAGGGGCACGATTGCGTCGTCGACGGCGAGTTGCTGATTATGCGCGATGGCGAGATCGCGCCGTTCAATGACTTGCAGCAGCGCCTTAACCGCAAGACCGTGACTGCGAAGATGATGGCGATGTATCCGCCGCATGTGCGCCTCTACGACCTTCTTTTCGATGGGCCGGAAGATTTGCGGCAGCTTTCGTTCGAAGCGCGGCGCACGCGGCTCGAAGTCTGGCATGCGACGCATCATCCGCGACTGACGGACGTCTCGCCGCTCGTTGCCTTCAAGACATTCGAAGAGCTGGGCGAGCTTTGGTCGTCGGCGCGTGCGGACGGCATCGAAGGGTTGATGCTGAAGCGGCGCGCGAGCACGTATCAGGCTGGGCGCGTCAAAGGCGAGTGGTTCAAATGGAAGCGCGCGGCGCTGACGCTCGATTGCGTGCTGATGTATGCCCAGCGCGGCTCGGGTAAGCGGTCGTCCTACTATTCCGATTACACGTTCGGCGTCTGGCAAACGGACGACAACGGCGACAGGCAGCTTGTTCCCGTCGGCAAGGCGTATTCGGGATTTACCGACGAAGAGTTGCTGCTGCTCGATCGTTGGATTCGAGGCCACACGACGGAATCGTTCGGACCCGTACGCGCCGTCGAGCCCGAGTTGGTGTTCGAGGTTGCCTTCGATGCCGTGCAACCGTCGACGCGGCACAAGTCAGGCGTCGCGATGCGCTTTCCGCGCATTCACCGCATTCGCTGGGACAAGCCCGCGACCGAAGCCGACACGCTGGAAAGCATTCTGAAGTTGGTCGGCGGTGCCGCCGCGAATGCCGCGGCACCGTCGCATCTGGTTTAAGCGGCTTCGGCGGCTGCCTTGGCCGGATTAGCAGTGTCGGCGATATAGCTCATCGCAGCTGCGACGCCGCCCTTCTTGTAGGGGACGCCCGCCAACTCAAAGCCCATCTCGACTCCGGTCAGCGCACCGAGGACAGTCAGCTCGTTGGTATCGCCAAGATGGGCGATGCGGAATGCCTTGCCCGCGATCTTGTTGAGCCCCGTGCCGAGCGACATGTTGAAGTTATCGAGCACGATCTTGCGATAGTTGTCGGCGTTGTGCCCTTCCGGCATGACGACGGTCGTCACGGCGGGCGAATAGTACTTCGCGTCGCGGCATTGAGTTTCAAAACCCCACGCTTCGACGGCGCGACGCGTCGCCTCCGCCAAGCGGCGGTGACGTGCGAAGACGTTTTCAAGCCCTTCCGCGTTGATCAGATCGATGGCCTCGGCAAGGCCGTAGAGCAAGCCGGTCGCCGGGGTGTATGGGAAGTAGCCGGATGCGTTTATCGCCAGCATATCGTCCCAGGCGAAGTACGAACGCTTGAGCCCGGCGGTCCTCGTTGCTTCGATCGCTTTGGCACTGATCGCGGTGAACGACAGGCCTGGCGGCATCATCATGCCCTTCTGCGATCCGGACACCGTGACGTCGACGCCCCATTCGTCATGACGGAGATCGGCGGCGGCGAGCGATGAAATCGCGTCGGCCATCAGCAGCGCGGGATGACCGGCTGCGTCGATCGCTTTGCGAACTTCGTCGAGACGCGTGAGGCAGCCTGTCGAGGTTTCGTTATGCACCACGCAAACGGCCTTGATCGTCTTGCCGGTGTCGGCACGAAGCCGCTTCTCGATGAGATTGGCGTCGGCGCCGATACGCCAGTCGGTCGGGATGACCTCGGTCTCCAAACCTAAGCGGCGCGCCATGACTTCCCAAAGAACGGCGAATTGGCCTGTCTCGCACATCAGCACCTTGTCGCCCGGCGACAGCGTGTTGGTAAGTCCGGCTTCCCAGGCGCCAGAGCCCGAGGACGGATAAATGATGACGTGGCCGGTCGTCTTGAAGAGACCCTTGATGCCGGTCAAGACGCGTTTACCGAGATGGCCGAACTCGACGCCGCGATGATCGAGAATCTGGCGGGACATGGCAGCCAGAATTCGCTCCGGCACAGGGGTCGGCCCCGGAATCTGCAAAAAGTGGCGGCCGGGCCGGCGATGCTCTCTCGACATTGTATAGTCCTCAAAGGGTCTTCTTATTGTTCGTCTCCGCGCGTGTCGTAGTACCGAACAGCTCCGGATACAATTGTCTCGGGGCGCGATTCGGCCGCCTATGCGGCGCTTTTTGTCTCGGCCGTCGTTCGAACGAGAAAAAATGGTTCTTTCCCGCAATGACAGAGGCGACGACCTAACGCCACCTTGCAACGTCACGCGCGGGAGCGCATGTGACCAGAGGCGAAGGGGCGCAATCCTGTGATGAATGCAAGTGAACCAAATGGTCTTGTCCGCCTGACTGCGTTGGAGGCGCGGGAAGCGTTGGCAACGGGCGATCTCACGTCTGAAGAACTTGTCGGGGCATGTCTCAAGCGAATCGCCAAACGCGACGCCATCCGTGCCTGGACACATGTCGACGGCGAAGCCGCACTCGCGGCGGCGAGGGCCAGCGATGCGCAACGCGCGCGCGGCGAGGTCATGGGGCCGCTCGCGGGAATTCCCGTCGGCGTCAAGGATATCATCGACACCAAAGATTTTCCGACGGAACTCGGCTCCGAGATATTCAAAGGCCGCCAGCCCACGATAGACGCTTTCGTCGTTTCTGAGCTTAAGGCTCACGGGGCGATCATCCTCGGCAAGACCGTGACGACAGAGTTTGCGTTCTTCGGTCCCGGCGAAACGCGCAATCCGCACGAGCCGACACGGACACCCGGCGGCTCATCGTCAGGGTCGGCCGCGGCAGTCGCCGATTTCCAGGTGCCGCTCGCGCTCGGGACGCAAACCGCGGGGTCGATCATCCGGCCGGCGTCCTATTGCGGCGTCGTCGGTTTCAAACCGACGTTCGGCTGCGTGTCACGCACGGGCGTGCTGGCGCAATCGGCGCCGCTCGACACGATCGGAGGTTACGCACGCTCGGTCGAGGACGTGGCGCTGCTGCTCGATTGCATTGATGGATTCGATGTTGCCGATCGAAATATGATGCCGGGCCGGAAGCCATCTCTCCTCGCTCAGATCGAAACCCACAAGGTACGGCCGCGACGCTTGGCGTTCGTCAAATCACCAGCATGGCCGCAGGGCGACGCGTCGATGCAAGCCGCATTCGAACTCTTCGCATCGACCTTCAAAGGGGATGTCGATGTGATCGAGACGGCGTTGCCTGCTGGCTTCGACAACATCATTCGCCTCCAGCAGATCGTGCAGTTCTCGGACATCGCGCGGAATTACGGTCCCATCGCCGACTCACATCCGGGTCGCGTCTCGGCAAAGCTCAAAGAGGTCATCGCCGAAGGAAAGTCGTTTTCGATGCCGAGCTACGACGATGCACGCGGCAAGCAGGAATTGCTCTACGAGGCTCTTCGACCGATCTTGGTCAACAACGACGTGATCCTGACGCCGGCGGCCCAAGGCGTCGCGCCGGTCGGGCTCGCGAACACCGGCAGCCCGATGTTCAATGGGCTGTGGACCTACCTCGGCATGCCGTGCCTCTCGCTGCCTTTGCTCACCGTCGACGGCATGCCCCTCGGCGTGCAGCTGGTCGGCGCGCGCGGTGATGGCGGGCGGCTTCTCTCCATCGCGTCCTGGATGATGAAAGAGCGCGGTCGGAAATCATTCCGCGCGTAACGCCGCGACAAAAAAATGGCCGGGCGTGACCCGGCCATCTCATGGATGCGACTGGCGACAAACTCAAGCGAGCTTGAAGGGCATGTCCTTACCGGCGAAGAACGCGTCGATATTGTCGAGCGCTTCAAAGCCCATTTGGTTACGCGCTTCGATGGCCGCCGAACCCAAGTGCGGGAAGAGGAACGTGTTCGGCAGATCGTAATAGCCTTCGTTGATCTTCGGCTCACCGGCGAAAACATCAAGGCCGGCGTAGGCCAAGCGTCCGGACTTCAGCGCCGCGATCATATCCGCGTCGTTGACGAGATCGCCGCGCGCCGTGTTCACGACGATGGCGCCCTGAGGCAGCTTCTCGATCGTCGCGGTATTGAAGAAGCCGCGCGTTTCGGGCGTCGATGGGGCGTTGATGGAGAAGAACTGCGAGATCTTGAGCAGGCTGTCGAGACTGTCGTGATAGACAGCGTTGTACTTCGCTTCGACCTCGGGTTTGGCGCGGTAGATGTCGTAGTAGTGGATCTCCATGTCGAAGCCCTTGGCGCGCTGTGCCAAAGCCTGACCGATCTTGCCGAAGCCGTAGATGCCGAGCTTCTTGTTGTCGAGGCGCTGACCGACGAGTTGCAGTGGCTGCCAGCCGGGCCATGACCGCGTGCGGATCATATTCTCGCCCTCGCCTGCGCGGCGGGCGGAGCCCAGCAGCAGCAACATCGCGATTTCAGCGGTCGCGACGGTGACGCCGTGCGGTGCGTTGCCGACCTTGATGCCGCGCGCCTTGCAGGCTTCGAGGTCGATGTGATCGAAGCCAATCGAGAACGTCGAGATGCACTTGATGTTCTCAGGCACGCGCTCGATGACGGCCTTCGGGCACTTCTCATTCAGCGTCAGCAAAATTGCGTCGACCGACTTCGCGGTCTCGAGCATTTCGTCGACCGTGATCTTCGGGTTGTCCCCATGGGCGATGACATCGTAGGTCTCGCGGGCGCGGGCCATGGCTGCTTCAGGCAGGGGCCACGTAATCAGGATCTTCTTCTTGGACATGAGATGGAGGGTCTCCCGGACATCGGACGTTGATCGCGGCCACGCTTGTGCCTCACCAAACCGGACCTGACAAGTCCGGTTTGCCTCTGCGCTGCACCGCAACCGGCCGCAGCGAAACGCTTTTTTCACCATGACGGGCGCACGATACGGGGTAGCTGAAAGTTACGTTTTCGCGTCCGGGGCGTCGTCATGCGTACGATCTTGTTGGGTTTGGTGCTGCTGGCCGGCGCTAAGGTCTGGTTCCAGGACCATACCTATCGCACGGCCATGACCGATGCGGTGGTCGAGGCGTATCGCCCGCGGGCCATCGAAGTTTGTCGCCGAAGCGCCTTGAAGCGCGCCTCCGGATCCGGCGACGCTGGTGTTTTCGCTTGGGGTCCCGCTTCGAATGCCGAAGCCGTCATCGGCAATCCCGACGTCTCCGTTGCGATCTGGGATACGCAGAACCCGCTCTGGAGCCAGCGCTTCCGCGACCCTCAACTGATCCTAACGTCGATGACCAACAGTGGCGCGCGCTGCGCCTACGACGTGCGTCAGGGTGGCGCGACGCTCACGGTATCGGCGCGCTGACGGCCTTCGCCGGGATGACGTCCTCTTAGGTGCAGATGCACGCTTCGCCACGTCTCGGCCATTAATCAACAACGCCGTGTTCATCTTTGATTGTGACAATGGCTTGGTGATTCGGCGTGCCCGCCGACCGCTAGTGTTTTCAGCGACTTACTTCGGCTGATGCGCGCACACCGGGCACCGTTGGGAATATTGCCGTGGCTATGGCCGAGCAGAAGGCATCCGCAGAAAGCCGAAGTGCTGGGTTCGGTCTCGCGAACGTTCGGCTGGCGGTCGTCAAGCGCGCCAAAGCCGTGGCGTTGCTGCCGATTATCGCCGCTCTTGCGACGCTGGCGATCGTCGCGCTCATTCCGGACCGATACGCGGCGTCTGTTCTTATCCAGATCGATCCACGGCCGAAGCCTCCCGTTCCATCGGAGGAGTCCACGGTATCCGGCCAGCCGGCCTTCGAAGCGGAACGGCTGGCGATCGACCAGCAGATCGAGGTCTTGCGGTCGCCATCGCTCGTCGACCGCGTCGTCGAAGACTTGCGCCTCGGGAGTGACCCGGAATTCCAAACCCGACCCGCGTTCGCGCGGATCATCGCGCCGACCCGCAACGCCGGTCCGGAAATCATCGCACGCGAGATGTTGGCGGCCGGGCTGACCATCCAGCGTGTCCGCAACTCGTTTCTGATCAACGTCCGGTTCGCGTCGCGCGACGCAGAGAAAGCGGCGAGGATCGCGAACGCACTCGCGGCTCAATATATCGCGCAGGGGCGCGCGGGCGCTTCAAACGGGGACGCGCGCAAGACGCGTCCGGGCGAGCCCACGGCATCCGAAAAAGTCTTCGCATCCCTGCTCGCGCAATACGGCCCTACGCACACGCTTTCAGGCGCGCGGATCGTCGAGGGCGCACAAGTTCCGCGGCAGCCCGCGGGACCGAAACGCATGCGCATCGTTTTGATAGCCGCGGCGTCGACGCTTGCTCTAATGCTCGCCATCGCCGTGCTGCTTGAGCGGGACGCGCTACTCCGCATGCGAAATGTCGAGCAAATGCTGGCCTGTCCGCACATGACCTCTTTGCCAGCCGCGGCGCCGGACGACGTTGCGTCGATGTCAGCGCGGCGTGCGCGTCTCGTCATTGCGGAGCCTGCGTGCCGTTATGCCGATGCCGTTCGGGCCGCGTGCCGCGAGCTTGCGGAGCGTCCCCATGTCGAGGGCGCCCGCGTGATCCTGGTGACCTCGGCGTTGCCCGGCGAAGGCGCGGAGTTGTTTGCTTCCAACATCGCTCACCATCTGGCGATGGCGGGACAGACGTCGCTGCTTGTCGATTGCGACTTTCACTCCAAGGGACTGACGCATCAGCTCACGCCTGACTGCAGAAACGGCCTTCTCGACCAGATTGCGGGCAACGCGCCCGTCGAGAACGTCATCTTGCGCGACAGCCTTACGGGCGTTCATTTCCTGCCGGCGTCCGGACCAGCGCCGATCGCACTCGCTGTGCCGGCTACGCTCCGTTCGGTGGAGTTTACGGCGGCGTTTCAGCATCTCAAAGCACGCTTCCAGACGATTGTGGTTTCGGCGCCGCCACTGCTTCAAGTTCCCGACGCGCAGGCGCTGGCGGATCTTGCCGATCAAATCGTGTTCCTGACAGCTTGGCACCGGACACCCCGCGCCCTCGCGAAAAAGGCGCTGGCATTGCTTGACGCCAATCAGCGCAAACTCGTCGGCGCCGTCCTGGCCGACATTTCCGACGACCGAGATGCCGGGTTCATGAGTTTTGCCGCCATGTTCGACGAGATCCGGCGCGCCGCTCGCATTCCAGCGCTCGACCGCGCGGCCTGACACAGCCACCGGCCGCACGGCGCACACGCTGCTTGGCTGCCTACTGCCTAGGCAAAATTTCACATCTCGACGGCTGCGAGCGAACCTGAGCCACTGTTGATTCCGGCGGCCGTTGCGCAAACTGCGTGTGGGAATTTTTCAAGCCTTTGATCGGGAAAAATTCTTGGTGCGCCGCGACGGCCAAAAACCATCATTCGAACGATGAGCAACCGCACCTGAAAATTGTTCTAAATCAAAACCCGGAAGCTGAGAAAGAACTGCATATTCTTACCAATTTCACACTGGCAACGATGGATCAAAGTGGTTACACGCGTTCGGAGATTCTCATTTCAAACGCAATGGAAAGTCTTAGCGTGATCAGAACTCTGAAACGTTTCTCGATTTCTTGTGCGATTGTCCTTCCGATTGGTCTTTGGACGACGTTTGCCAGCGCAGATCCGACTGCGGCACCGGCGAATTCAGGGCTCCAGGTCGAGTTGAACAAGCTTGAACATTCGGAAAAAGGTTGCCGGGCCTACATGGTCGTCACCAACCCGGCAGAAACGTCGTACAAGTCGTACAAGATCGACCTCGTGCTGTTTCAGACCGACGGCGTGATCGGCAAGCGCTTTTCGATTGATCTGGCGCCACTCAAGGCCAAGAAGAAATCGGTCAAGCTGTTCGAGATCGATGCGATCCAGTGCGATAAAATCGGATCGTTTCTCATCAACGACGTGATGGAATGCTCGGCCGATTCAGGGCCTGTCCCTGGATGCCTCGAAGCTCTCAAGACATCGACCCTGACCAACGTGCAACTTTCGAAGTGATGCGATGAACCCCTTATTTTTGATGTCCCAAGAAATCGCTACGAAAGATCTTTCGGTTCTTGGCCTCTTTCACCACGCCGACATTGTCGTGAAGTCGATCATCATCGGTTTGCTCGTGGCCTCGGTCGTCTGCTGGGCGATGGCGTTCGAGAAGTTCGTCCGCGTGTGGATGCTCAATCGCGAAATCGGCGTGCTCGAAAAAAGCGGCAAATCGGCCAATCTTCCGCAAGCACGCGCCAGCAGCCTGATCGGTTCGGTCGGCGACGCGGCGCGCGTCGAGTGGAGCGAAAGCGCGACGGATGCTTCGACCGGAGAGGTGCGCGACAGGCTTGAAGTCGCAATGCGCGCCGCCGTCAGACGGAAGCTCAAGGGCATCGAACAGGGCCTGCCGTTTCTCGCGACGCTTGGTTCGGCGGCGCCGTTCATCGGTCTTTTCGGCACCGTCTGGGGCATCATGAACTCGTTCACCGCGATCGCACAGCAGAAGGATACGAGCCTCGCGGTCGTTGCTCCGGGCATCGCCGAAGCGTTGTTTGCCACGGCCGTCGGTCTTGCTGCCGCCATTCCAGCCGTTATTTTCTATAACCAGATCACGGTTGCGCTTGGGCGTGCGTCGGATCGCGTCACGCCAGCCGTCGTAAGTCTTGCGCGGACGATGGCCCGGCGCGGCCTTGAAGGTGTGAACTAATGGGAATGTCCGTCGGCAGCGGCTCGGGAGGAGATGACAGCGACAGCTATAAGCCTCTCGCCGAAATCAACGTCACGCCGTTCGTCGACGTCATGCTGGTGCTGTTGATCATCTTCATGGTCGCGGCACCCCTTATGGTGCAGGGTGTGCCGCTGGAATTGCCAAAAACGTCCGCTTCCAAGATCGGCGCGCAGAAAAAGCCGATGGTCGTTTCGCTGGCACCGGACGGAAAACTCTACATTCGCGACGAGGAAGTGACGCGCGAGACGCTTGTGTCGCGTCTCGAGCAGATCAAAGCTCAGGAGGGCGACTCCGTCGTTTATGTCCGAGCCGATCGAAAGATTCCTTATGGCGACGTGATGGAGTTGCTGGGTCGCGTTGGAGATTCGGGTTATGCCCGCGTCTCGCTGCTTTCCCAACCGGCGCCATCAGGGGCGAGCGCCAACAACTGAGGACGAGAGCCGCCCGGGATGTATTTGCGAGCTGCCGCCATTCTCCTGTCTCTCCTCGTTCATGGGGCGATTGGCTACGAGATGCTTCCGCATTTGCAGAATGCCGACGTTCAGACGATGGACGTGGGCAAGGGTATGGACATCATGCTGGTGCAGGGAAGCGCCCCCAGCAATAGCGTAGAGAAGGGCGACGCGGCCGAGACGCGAGTCCTTACCGAGATCGCTGCAATGCAGGCGGCGCCGCCGCCTCCGCCCGAGGAAAAAAAGCCGGACGAGTTGCGTGACGTCATCTCTTCGGCGGAAAGTTCCGTCGACCAGGAGGTCGTAAAGACGGAAGAACCACCGCCGCCTCTCGATACGCCACCGCCGCCACCCGAAGTCGCGCAGACCGTCAACCAGCCTGCACAAGTCGCGGTGCTTGAAATCCGTAGCGCCGGAGAAAGCTCGGGTGGAAACGCCAAGGCGTTCGGGCGCTACATGGGCGAAATCAACAATCGCGTGCAGAAGGCAAAGCGATACGCGCGTAGCAAGGCAACGGGCATGGTCGTCGTCCAATACACGGTCGGCGTCGACGGACAGCTCCTGTCGAAAAAAATCGTGACGAGCTCGGGTTACAAGGCACTCGACGAGGCCGCCACGGCGACGCTCGACCGCGCTGCGCCTTTTCCGCCGATCCCGCCTGAGGTCAGCGCCAATGCGTTGGCCTTCACGCAATCCTTCAATTTCGCGGTGCCCTGAGCGCACGTCCGATGGTGGATGCCAGGCGCGAGAAGCCGCAGCGAAACACAATATCTTAACCTCTTGAAACGTCGCGTTGCGCCCTTGCCCACCTGGCCGCACACGCGGGGTTAACCTTGAGTTAGGTACTCCACCCTAAATTGAAGCAGGCTATCGTCACCGCGTTGGGCTGCGTTCTATGGTGTTTGGATCGGTTGGACAGACAAAACCCAACTCGTTAATGGACGAGTACGCGTCGCTATTGAGCGATGCGGTATTGCGTCATCGCGCGCGCGTCGCCGAGCAATCGGCACGGATCGAAGCCGAACTCGCCAACAAAGTGAAATCCGAATTCATCGCGAACATGAGCCACGAGCTCAGGACGCCGCTCAATACCGTCATCGGCTTTTCGAAGCTTTTAGCCCAGCACAATCAGCGCCAGCTGCCAGACAAAGACATCGTCGAATACGCGGCCTTGATCCACGATGCGGCGGAGCATCTTCTTTCCGTCATCAACGACATCCTCGATATCTCGAAGATCCAGAGCGGGAAGTACACGCTCGACGCGCGGGAAGTGAACGTCGCGGAGATCGTGTCCGGCAGCGTCAACGCCTTCCAGATGATGGCAAGTGAAGCGCATGTCGATTTGCGGTCCGACATCGGCGCCGATGTGCCGGCCATTCGCGGCGACCCGACGAAGCTGCGGCGGATCTTCATGAATATCATTTCCAACGCCCTCAAGTTCACGCCGGCGTCCGGCATCGTCGACGTGATCACCCACCGCGGCGCCGGGGGCGGCGCGATCGTGGCTATTCGAGACAGCGGCCTTGGCATGACCGAGCAAGAGATCGACGTCGCCATGACGCCGTTCGGTCAAGTCGACGGAGGGCGCTCGCGTTGGCGCGAGGGCGCTGGCCTCGGCCTTCCGATCGCAAAAGCTCTGGTCGAACTTCACGGCGGACGCCTCGAAATTCGTTCAAAGAAGGGTTCCGGTACCGATGTCGTGATCGCCTTCCCGGCGAGCGACAGCGTCAGCCCGGTGGCTTCGACACAATCATTCACCCATTTCGCTTCGCACCCCTGACAACCGGATCCTGAATGCAAGGCAGCGGCACCCAGAATTTGGCTATTGGCAGCTCTGATAGCTCCATCGGCCGCATCGTCTCGGTTACGGGATCGAAAGCGATCGTCCTCCTCGACGGCGCCGGAGACCTCCGCGCCCGCTCGCCCGACGGCCGTCCCGAGATGGGCACCTTGCTCGCGATCGAGACAGGGAGAACAACGGTTCTCGCAATCGTTTCGGCATTGAGCGTTCCCGTGCCGTCGCAGCGTGAGGGAGACGGCGAAGTCTGGATTGCGGAACTCGGCCTCGTCGGCGAACTCGCAAGCGCGGACCAAAGCGGTCGTGTTTCGTTCAACCGCGGCGTTACCGCTTATCCGGCGCTCGGCGATCGCGTTCGGCTGGCGCACAAATCGGAACTCGAAGCCACGTTCTGCGGCGATACATGCGCGATGATCCGCGTCGGCGCCATTCGTCAGGACGCCAGCATTCCGGCGATGGTGCGCGTCGACGAATTGCTCGGCAAGCATTTCGCTATTCTCGGCACCACGGGCACCGGCAAATCGTGCACGACGGCGCTGATCCTGCGATCCATCGTCGAAAAGAACCCGGCTGCTCACATCGTATTGCTCGATCCGCACAGCGAATATGCGACGGCATTCAGTGAATGGGCGGAGGTCATCTCGCCGCGGAACATGCAGCTTCCCTATTGGCTGCTGACCTTTGAAGAGATTGCGGAAGTTCTCGTCGGCGATGGCGAACGCAAGGCGGAAATCGAGATCCTGCAAGACCTCATCCCGATCGCAAAGGCACGGTACAGCACGGGGCGCGCCGGAGAACCGGCAAAAGCGCGGCGTGGCTTGGGGGATGCGAGCCGCTACACCGTCGATACGCCGGTGCCCTATCGCATTTCAGACATTCTCTCGCTCATCGACGAACGCATGGGCAAGCTCGAGAACAGGAAAGATCTCGCGCCCTACCGCGTTCTCAGGAACCGCATCGAAACGATCTCGCAAGATGGCCGCTACGCCTTCATGTTCGGATCAAGGACCGTCTACGACGGCATGGCGCAGGTTCTCGGGCGGATCTTCCGCGTTCCGGTCAACGACAAGCCAATCACCATTCTTGAGCTGACGGGCATTCCGTCGGAAGTCGTCAACGTGGTCGTCTCGGTTTTGTGCCGTATGACATTCGACTTCGCTCTTTGGAGCGAAGGACAAGTTCCGGTGACTCTCGTCTGCGAAGAAGCGCACCGTTACGTGCCCGCGAATTCGACGCTTGGATTTGAGCCTTGCAAACGTGCGATTGCCAAAATCGCCAAGGAAGGGCGCAAGTACGGCGCCTCGCTTTGCATCGTCACGCAACGCCCAGCCGAAATCGACCCCACGATCCTTTCCCAGTGCAACACCGTCTTCGCGTTGCGCATGTCGAACGACCGCGACCAAGCGATTGTCGCGTCGGCCGTCGCCGACACCGGCGCCGGTCTTCTGGAATTCCTGCCATCGCTCGGACAGCGTGAAGCGATCGCGTTCGGAGACGGCATGGCGCTGCCGGTGCGTATCAAATTCGATGAATTGCCGAAGCACGCGTTGCCGAGATCCTCGTCCGCGAATTTCTCCGAACGATGGCAGAAGCCGCTGAACGACGAAGGCTTCCTCGACCAGATCGTCGAACGCTGGCGTGCGTCCGGCATCCCTGTGGCCGCCGATGGCTCGCTCCAGATGGCGATGATGGCAAACGCGCTCGGCTTGTCGTCGTCCTCGGCCGCCGCGGAAGCGCCCCCCGCTCGCGAGATCGTGCCGGAGCCTGCAGGCTATCGGCCGCCAATTGCTCCGCCGTCGCCCTATCCGAGTTCGCCGTCCTCGTCGGCGCGCCCGACCGGTTCGCTCGTGCGGCGCGATGCGCCTGCCCCGGCCGCTCCGGCTGCGGCGCGCGGTTACGATGGTTTGGCTCCCCCGGCCTCCCCACCACCATCGGGCGGGAAGGCAGCACCGGCCAGCAGCGGCCCCATCGACACTCTCCGCTCACTCCGCGAACGGCTGGCGCGGCCCTCAAGTTAAGACTTTGCCGAGAGGCGACGTCTCGCTGCGGAATGATTTCGCGCAACTCCCGGGGGACGGCGCGCGCCCCTCGCCATCGGAACCAAGCGTGTTTGTAAAATCGTCATTTAACCGATCAACGCGCGTTCTCTTGCACCGCAACGCGCCGCACTCTAGATCTTAATCATAGCGTGCGAGGGGTTGGCCGTTCCATGAGCAACATCTATCCGGTGATTTTGTCTGGGGGGTCGGGAACGCGGCTTTGGCCACTCTCGCGTTCGATGTATCCGAAGCAGTTCATTCGCTTCTTCAATGGCCAAGACACTTCGTTCCTCGGCGCGGCGTTAGCGCGGCTACCTCAAGAGGCTGGGTTCGAGCCGCCTATTCTGCTCTGCAATAACGATCACCGCTTCCTCGTGCGCGAGGAACTCGATCGTGCCGGCATCGAGCCTCGCGCCATCATTCTTGAGCCAATCGCGCGCAACACGGCGCCGGCGATTGCGATCGCAGCGCTTGTCGCCATGAAGGATGACCCCGACGCTATTCTCGCCGTCATGCCGTCGGATCACGTGATAGCGGACGAGACACTCTTTGCGGAGAGCATCCGCCGGGCAGCGAAGGTCGCCGAGACGGGCAGGCTCGTTCTTTTCGGAATCACGCCGACCGAGCCTCATACGGGCTATGGTTATATCAAGCGCGGTGCGGCGCTGCCAGAATTCGACGGCAAAGCCTTCGGCGTCGATAGCTTTGCCGAAAAGCCCGACCGCACCACCGCGGAGGGCTATCTGGCGGATGGCTCATATTTCTGGAACAGCGGAATTTTCGCGCTCAACGCCAAGACCTTTCTCGAAGAGGTCGAGCGCTACGAGCCCAAGATTTTGGAAGCCGCTCGTGGTGCTCTCGCGGGCGCAAGCGAAGACCTCGGCTTCCTGCGTCTCGATAAAACCGAATTCGCGACGTCGCCGAATATCTCTATCGACTACGCCGTCATGGAGAAAACTCAGAAGGCCGCGATCCTACCGATCGATGTCGGCTGGAACGACGTCGGCTCATGGTCATCGCTCTGGGATATCGCGCCACGGGATGAGAAGGGTAACTTCATCAAGGGCGAAGCTGTTCTTGAAGATACGTCGGGATGCTACGTCCACTCCGAGAAATCGATCGTTTCGACAATCGGCGTCAGCGATCTCGTGATCGTCAACACCCCCGACGCGCTGCTGATCGCGGACAAGAGTCGCACGCAAGACGTCTCCAAGATCGTGCAGCGCCTGAAGCTATCGAATCGGAAAGAGCAGGAGCAGCACCTCAGGAATTACCGGCCGTGGGGTTATTTCGAGACGCTCAACATCGGTCCGCGGTTCCAGGTGAAATTGCTGCACGTGAAGCCCGGCGGCAAACTCTCGATGCAAATGCATCACCATCGCTCCGAGCACTGGATCGTCGTGCAGGGAACGGCACAGGTTTCCATCGGCGAAAAAGAACAGCTCGTCCGCGAAAACGAGAGCGTCTACATTTTCGCGACGCAATGGCACCGGCTGCAAAACCCCGGCAAGGTTCCGGTCGAGATCATTGAGGTACAGATCGGTTCGTACCTCGGCGAGGACGACATCATGCGCACGGACGATATCTACAATCGCCAGCCCGAAGAGACGAAGTAACGGCGGGAAGCGGCGGCGCCGCTTCGATGTTCGCGTCTCGGAGATTTACTTCGATGGGTCGGACGGGCGGAATGTGAAGACGCGGCCAGTGGTCTGCGGTTGTCCCGCCCCGTTTCCGTCTGGTGCACCCGACTGCGGCGGCGCAGAAGGCGCTACGCTTTCGTCCTCGCACTTGTCGCGGAACGCACGCCAGCTCAGCGGAATGAAGGCGAGGTAGAGGCAGGTCAGCACCGTCAGCGTTTCGTAGGGATAGGTGAAAAGAAAGGCGACGACACCAATTGCGACGACGAAAATCGGCAACACCCATTCGCGGCGAACGCGCTCACCCAGCAGCTTGCCGGAATACGTCGGGATCGACGACACCATCATGAAGGCAATGAAGACGGTGTAGACGAGCACGATCTTCAGCGCCCACTGGGCTTTTGTTTCGTCGAGACCGAGCTGATAGAGATACAGCGGCAGGAGCACGACAATTGCCGCTGCCGGCGTCGGCATCCCCATGAAATAGTTCGACTGCCATTTGGGCTTCTCGTCATCGAGGGCGGCGTTGAAACGCGCTAAGCGCAGCGCCGAGGCGAGCGCGAAGATCATCACGCAGATCCAGCCCGCGCTTTTTAGATCTCCGAGGCCCCAAGTGAAAATCAGGAAGGCGGGCGCGACGCCGAAGTTGACGAAGTCGGCGAGGCTGTCGAGTTCGGCGCCGAAGCGAGACGAGGCCTTCAAAAGGCGGGCGATGCGGCCGTCAATGCCGTCGAGGCAGGCCGCAAAGACGATCGCGGCAACGGCCAAATCATAGCGGCCTTCGATGCCCATGCGGATTGACGTCAGACCGGCGCACAGCCCGAGAAGCGTGAAGAAGTTCGGGACGAGCATACGCACCGGGACTCGCCGATGCCGAAACAAGGACCGACGCCGGCGGCGGCGCATATCGGTCTCGATAAATGGTTCCTCGGGATCCATGGCAGCCTCCTTGCCGCACGCTGAATGATATCGGGCCGAATTGCATCTGCCCAAATTACATCATGCTGAAGGCGGCGAAACGCGCCGCAAACGATCAAGCTCGACGCGCTTCGCGTTCCGGCTCCGACGCGTGCAGATCCGCGAAAACTGTTTCCCCCCCAACGGCGCGCTGACCGACGCTGACGAGGGCCGTTTTTCCCGGCGGCAGATAGATATCGACGCGCGATCCGAAGCGGATCAGCCCGAATCGCTGGCCGACACCCAGGGTGTCACCGATCTCGGAAAAGGTCACGATCCGCCGAGCCACGAGACCGGCGATTTGCACCACGCCGACATCGCCGTCGGTTGGCGTCTCGACGACGATAATGCGCCGCTCGTTGTCTTCGCTCGCCTTATCGAGGGCGGCATTCAGGAATTTGCCGGGGACGTAGAGCGACCGGATGATGCGGCCGGCGACGGGCGAGCGATTGATGTGAACATCGAACACCGACAGAAACGTCGAGATACGGACACGCTCTTCTGAGCCCATGCCGAGTTCGGCCGGCGGGACGATCTTCTCGATCCCCGAAATCTTGCCGTCTGCCGCCGAGACCACCAGCCCAGGCCGGAGTGGGGTCACCCGCAGCGGATCACGGAAAAAATAGATGACCCATGCCGTGATACCGGCGCAGAGCCAGCCCAGCGGCGGATAAAGGAAAAAGAACAGCAGCGTCACGGCAGCCGCGATCGCGATGAACTTGTGTCCATCGGGATGCACCGGCGAGAGCTGGTCAAAGATCGTATCGAGTAGGCCGTGACCGTCGGACACCAATTATCTCCTGTCGCAATCTTGGGCGTGAATTTTAAATGGCGATAGCACGCCCGCTACGACACCGGTACGGCGACAAAACGAAGGTCGCCCTTCGCGTCCTCGACCCGGAGTAGAACTGCTTTGCGGCCTGACTTTTTCACCTTGTCGATGCTCTTGGCGAAGTCATCGGGATCAGAGACGGCGTCTTGAGCGGCTTCGACGATCACGTCGCCCGGCTTCAACCCCTTGGTCGCAGCTGGGCTTTGCGGATCGACGGCCTCGACGACGACGCCTTTGATCTTGGCGTCGAGGCCGTACTTTTTGCGCAGGTCGTCCGACAAGGGCGAAAGCGTGAGGCCGATGATGGTGGAGCCCTTCGGATCTTCATCCTCCGAACCGTCGTCGCTCTTCAGATCGCTGGCGTTGTCGTCATCTTCTTCGAGGCGCCCGACGGTGACCTGCGTGCTCTGCTTCTGGCCCTTGCGTAGAAGCTCGACGTCAACAGCCTTGCCGATCGGAGCCTGCGCCACGATCTTCGGCAGGCCGCGCATGCTCGTCACATCCTTGCTATCAAACCTCAGGATGACGTCGCCCGGCTGCAATCCGGCTTTCGAAGCTGGACTGTCGGGCGTGACGGCGGCGACGAGTGCGCCGACGTTTTCTTCGATTCCCAGGGTATCTGCGATGTCATCGGTCACGGACTGAATCTTGACCCCCAGCCAGCCGCGGCGGACTTCGCCGTATTGCTTCAACTGGTCGATGACGTTCGAAACAGTATCGGAGGGCACGGCGAAGCCGATGCCGATCGAGCCGCCGGTCGGGGAAATAATCGCGGTGTTCACGCCGATCACATCGCCGTTCATATTGAAAAGCGGACCGCCGGAATTGCCTTTGTTGATGGCGGCGTCGGTCTGCAAATAATCGTCGTAGGGGCCTGAATTGATATCGCGGCTCTTGGCGGAGATGATGCCCATCGACACCGAGCCGCCGAGCCCGAACGGGTTGCCGATAGCCATGACCCAATCGCCGACTTCGATCGTGTCGGAAGATCCGAACTTCACGTCGGAGAGCGGCTTCTTCGGCGTCACTTTGAGAAGCGCGAGATCGGCCTTGGTATCGCGGCCGATGATCTTGTCGACGACGAGCTTCGAGCCGTCATGGAAGTTGATGTCGATTTCCTCGGCGCCCTCGATCACGTGGTTGTTGGTGACGATCAGGCCTTCCTTGCCGTCGATAACGAAGCCTGATCCGAGAGACGAAATCTTGCGGTCGCCGTGGGGGACGCCGCCGCGCTTGTTGAAGAAATCATCGAAGAAGTCTTCGAACGGAGCGCCCTTCGGCACCTTTGGCAGCGGCACACCGGCCGGACCTTTGACGGTCTGCGAGGTCGAGATGTTCACGACGGCGTTGGAAAGGCGTTTGGCGAGCGGGGCGACAGACGCGGGGCCATACTGGAATGTCTCCGCTCCCGCGTTCGACATGCCAATCAGCGGGCCGATCAACAGACTGAGCCCCAAGCCGATAAAAACCGTGGAACCTTTCGTTATCATCGCGAAGAACTCCAAGTCTGACCGGCGCCGGGGATGTCCGCAGGATATGCTAGCTCGCCCAATATCAAAGCGTGAACATGGCAAGGTAGCATACCGCCGAGCCACGGGAATAAGTTGCTGTTCCGACTTATCCCCGGGCGAGCCAGACGACAAATACGCCAACCGCCACTGCGGCCAAGGCGCAGCTCTGGATGCGGCCGGTGCTAAAAGTCGCAATCTCTTCAACGGCTCGCCGCGCCATTTGCGGCGCGGCGGCCCATAGGAACCCCTCCACGACGAGGGCGATACCCAGTCCGGCCAGGAGGTCGTTCATCGTTGCGGCGCAGGAGCGGCCGCGACTGGGGCTTTGCCGTTAGGGTCTTCAAAGTAGCGGAAGAATTCGCTGTTGGGCGACAGCAGCATGCGGGTGTCTTCCGGCTTCAGCGCGGCCGTATAGGCCTGCATCGACCGATAGAAGCGGAAGAAGTCCGGGTCTTGGCCGAAGGCATCGGCGAAGATGCGGCTGCGTTCGGCCTCGCCGTCACCGCGGAGTTCGTCCGATTTCTGGGTCGCGGTCGCCTTGATGATCGTGACGGCCTTGTCGGCGTTGGCGCGAACGCGATTGCTTTCGGCTTCGCCTTGCGCCCTGAGCTCGGTCGCCTCGCGGACACGGTCGGCCCTCATCCGGTCGTAGACCTTCACCAGGTTTTCCTGCGGAAGGTCGGCGCGCTTGATGCGAACGTCGACGACCTCGAGACCATATTCGCGGCCTTCCGAGTTCACCTGCGCCGCGATCTGCTTCATGAGGCTTTCGCGTTTGTCCTTTACGACCTCTTGCAAGGTGGCAGAACCGAGAACGCGGCGGATCTCAGATTCGATCAGCGGACCGACGACCTCGCGGACGCGGTCTTCGTAGCGGACGTTCTGATAAAATTTCAGCAAGTCGATGATGCGATAGCGCGCGTAAGCATCGACGATGAGGCGCTGCTGATCGGACGCCGTCACTTCCTGCTCGGTCGTGTCGAGATCGAGGATGCGCTTATCGAACTTTTCGACGGTGTCGATGAACGGCATCTTCCATTTGAGGCCCGGCGTCGTGATCGCCGGGAGCGCCCGGCCGAAGCGAAGCACGAGCGCCTGCTCGTTCTGATGGACGATGAAGGCGGACGAGTAGAGCGCCACCACGGCGAGGCCGAGAACGGCCAGAATAAAAGCGAAGAACGCGCGCATGTCTATTTCGCTCCATCCGTGTCGGTGGTGGTCGGCTGATCAGCAGGGCGCTTCTGGAGTTGCTCAAGCGGCAGGAACGGGACGACGCCCTGGCCGTTGCTCTTCTGATCGATGATGATCTTGTCGGCGCCTGTCAGCACACGCTCCTGCATTTCGAGAAAGAGCCGTTCGCGCGTTACGTCAGGCGCCTTCTTGTATTCCTCGTAAACCTTGAGAAAGCGCGCGGCCTGACCGGTTGCTTCCGCGACCGTCTGATCGCGATAGCCTTCGGCGGCGGCAACGATACGGTCGGCGTCGCCGTGTGCGCGCGGCGTCACCTGATCGGCGTAGGTCTGCGCCTGCTTGATAAGGGTTTCCTTTTCCTGAGCCGCTGCCGCAACCTCGCGGAACGAGCGGATGACTTCGTCAGGCGGATCAACTTCCTTCAACTGGACCTGGTCGATCTTGATGCCGGCGCCGTAATAGTCGAGCGTCTTCTGCATCAGCTTCTGCACGCTTTCCTGCGTCTGCTGACGGCCGCCTGTCAGCAACGGCTGCAGACTGGACTGACCTACGACCTCACGCATCGCGCTTTCGGCCACTTCGCGAACGGTCGTTTCCGGTTGCGCGATGTTGAACAGGAACTGCTTGACGCCGGTGTCGCTCGTCGCCGGATCGGAATTCGGGCTGATGCGCCAGAAGACGACGAAGCGAACATCGACGACGCTGCCGTCGCCGGTCAGCATCAGGCCGCTGTCGCGGCTACCGGAAATGCTGCGGCCGGAACCGACCTCGATCGTCCGCTGCTGCGTAACTTTCGGCAGCCGAACTTCTTCGATCGGATAAGGCAGACGCCAGTGCAGGCCCGGCGGGTCCCAGCGCTCGAACTTGCCGAAGCGCAAGACGATGCCCTGCTCGTCCGGGTTGACGCGGTAGAAGAAGCCGTAGAACACGCCGCCCGCCAGAATAAGCATCGCGATCAGAAACAGGAATGGTTTCGGGACGCCGCCACCGATGCCGCCGCCACCGCCGTTGCCGCCACCGCCGCCGCGCATCACTTGGCGCATACGATCCTGGCCGCGACGCAGAATTTCATCGAGATCGGGCGGCTCCTTGCCGCCGCCACCGCCGCCCTGCGGGCCCCAAGGCCCCTGGCCCCACGGGCCGCCGCCGCCCTTGCGGCCGCCGTTTCCCCCGCCGCTGCTGCCGCCACTACCGCCTTGACTACTCCAGGGCATAAACCAGGGCCTCTTTTGAATTTGAGTTGAAAATCGAGATCGTGCCCCCTCGGCCCGCCGTGATGTTGGCGCCAAGCTGACGCCGGATGTAAAACATGCACTGCAACGGCCTGAGCAACGTAGATAAAACCAGATTTTGCGGAGCTTATAGGGCAGGGCCCGATTGATCGCAAATTCCCGTTCGTTTGGCTAACCGCAATTAGGGGCGGCCGGACGCGGCTTCAAGGGCGATTGCCCATTTCAGGCGCTCTGCTTTTGACGATCGTAAACGAAAAGGGTCGACGCGTGGTCGTCACGCGGGCCTTGGGGCAGCGGTTCGCGGTTTGTCTCGCGCCATTCGGTGGCGTCGAGGTGTGAAAAATGCCGGTCGCCTTCGATTTCGGCGTGAACACGGGTCAGATAAATTCGATCTGCAACGGGGAAGGCGGCAGCGTAAACCTCGGCGCCGCCGATAACCATGATCTCGTCGGCGCCCCGCGTTTTCGCGAGAACGCGGCCGAGCGTCAGCGCGTCGGTGACGGTATCGCAGGTCGAGACGCCCGGAGCTTCGAACGCGGGATCGCGCGTGACGACGATATTATCGCGCCCGTCGAGCGCCTTACCAATGGATTGGAACGTCTTGCGGCCCATGATGATGGGCTTGTCCATCGTCAACCGGCGAAAGGTCTTGAGGTCCGACGACAGGTGCCACGGCAGGCCACCGGCCCGGCCGATGACGCCATTTTCCGATACGGCGACGATCAGGGATACGACTGTGTCATTCATCGACGACCGCATAGCAACGGCGGGCGTGCAAGGCAAACGATCTGAAATCGTCAGCCGAGAGCGAATTCGGTTGAAATGCTCTTTTCGGCAACTTGCTCATTCTACGAAGCGCGTTCTAGCCTTTGCCTCAAATAGGGGAAAACTTGGGGTGGGGAAATGCGATTGGGGAGATCCCGCACGATCGCGGCAATGATCGTATGTGTGTCAAGCGGCGTGATCGCTAGCGGCTGCGCAGTTTATATGGCGGCGCATCAGCCGGATGCGAAGGACCTTACGGTCCTTTCGGCGGGCCAACCGCGAGCTAATTTAATTGCCGAGTTGGGACCGCCCGTGAGCACCCAGGTTGATAAAGGCGTTCGCACCGACATTTTCAGTTTCACACAGGGATACAGCGGCGGCGCAAAAGCTGGGCGCGCCGTTCTGCATGGAGCCGCGGATATTGCCACCCTTGGTTTGTGGGAAGCGGTCGGAACACCCACAGAAGGTTACTTTAAGGGGTCACAACTCAGCGCAGAGGTGACTTACGACGAACACGATCGCGTAACGCGCGTTGTCCCATTGAAGGGATCGGAAGAGATCCAGGCGGTTATGACGAAAGCCAATACGCAGGGCGATCGAATTGAAACGTCAAGCACACACTAAACCGCGACCGGGGCTTTGATGTGCGGCAGAGGATCGTAGCCCGCAAGCTCGAAGTCTTCGTATTTGAAATCAAAGATCGAGGCGACGTCGGGGTTAATCTTCATCGCGGGCAGCGCGCGCGGCGTCCGCGGCAACTGCAGGTCCGCCTGTTCCAGATGATTGAGATAGAGATGGGCGTCGCCGAACGTGTGCACGAACTCACCGGGTTTCAGCCCTGTCACTTGCGCCATCATCATCGTCAGCAATGCGTAGCTCGCGATGTTGAACGGAACACCCAGGAAGATGTCGGCGGAACGCTGATAGAGCTGACAGGAAAGCTTGCCGTCAGCGACGTAAAACTGAAAGAGACAATGGCACGGCGCCAGCGCCATCTTGGACAGGTCGCCGGGGTTCCACGCCGTGACGATGATGCGGCGGGAATCCGGATTGCGCTTCAGATCGGAGACAGCGTTTGCGATCTGGTCGATGGTCGTGCCGTCGGCGGCTTCCCAACTGCGCCACTGCTTGCCGTAGACGGGCCCTAAATTGCCTTCCGCGTCGGCCCAATCGTCCCAGATGCTGACGCCATGCTCTTTCAGATACTGGGTGTTCGTCGCACCCGCGAGGAACCAGAGCAATTCGACGATGATCGACTTCACATGCAGCTTCTTGGTCGTGACCAGCGGAAAGCCGTCGCTGAGGTCAAAGCGCATCTGATGGCCGAAGACGGACAGCGTCCCCGTGCCGGTGCGGTCGGTCTTTTTCGTGCCGTGGTCGCGCACTCGGCGCAGAAGTTCGAGATATTGCTGCATGGTTTTGACTTAGCGCGATTCGTAAACGGAGGCTGCTCGCGGACGTTGTCCTATCGCAGCGGTTACGGATTGCCGCTCGGCGGAGGCGTTACGGCGTTTGAATTGCTCGGCGGCGGATTTAGCGTTGAGCCGTTAAAGTTGTAAAGATCAGACGACGCGGGCTTTTCGCCCAACGTCCAGCCAGAGGCAGGAGCCTTCCACCCCCCTAACTTTTTGACCTCGTCCAGGATTTTTGGATCGAATTTGTTGATCTTGGAGGGTGGCGACGTCGAGGGGATGAGATCCTCCGAAGAGCCAAGGCCAAGATGCGAGCCGGTTGGACTGAACGGATTGTTCAGAGTCGCGGGGGGCAGGTTATTTTTGGTAAGGCCTTTGAAATCCGCCGGCTGGAGCTGAAACTTCGGCTTATCGGACGCCGGTTTGATCAAATCCGCGAGCCATTGACGGCCCCCGTCCACCAACGCGCCAAGGTTGCCGTAGTTGTTGTAGGCAAATGTCGCGGTGCCAATCACGAACAGAATAACCGCTACAGCAATCGCTCCAAGAATCGTCAGGCCGACACCGGCAAGGGACCATTCTTTGATGCGTTCGGTGCCCTTCCATTTCGGCAGGAGCGTTGCCGCTTCCTTGGCGTGGCGGCCGCTCGGCCATTCATTTATGTAGCGCTCAAGAACAGAAACCGTTCTCTGCTTCTGCACTTCGATCCAAAGACGGTCGTCGCCGCCGCCTTCGAGGAGACGCGTGGCATACTCGCGGCGTGCGCCGTTCGGCCAATTCCCGAGATAGCGCTCGTAGCAGGCGCGCGAATGCGTGTTGTCGAGTTCCTTCTCATGCACTTGCTCGACCGCATCGAGCCGCTTCTTAACTTCTGGCGCGTGTTTCGATGACGGAAACGATTCAAGAAAATTGCGAAGCACCGCGGCCGAGAATTGATCGGCGAGCCCCGACACCGACATCATGGCTTTGACGTTCGTGTCCCAGGCCAAATCCGCGCCGCGGTCGCCTAAAATTTTCTCCGCGTTTGCCTTGAGTGCGCCCTCCGGCCAGCGAGCGAGAAAGGCCACCAGGCCATCGATGCCCCTTTCCTTCTTCGCGGTTTCGAAATCGCGCGCTTCCTTGATCTCGTCGATTTTGCGGAGGGCTTCCTCGTTGAAACGGCCGGAAGGCCACTGAGCGTCGAAGGCTTCGTACGATGCGATGGTATCCGCGCGTTGAGCTTTTTCCCAATCGCGTTCTTCTTCGAGCGCTTTCAGAAGAGCAGACGCTTCCTCCGAAGCGGGGACCGGCGTCGGGATGCTCGCGACGTGCTTCAATTGAATTTCGGTGCCGCCCATAGAGCCGTAGAACGCCGGCTCCTGAACGCTGTCGGTCGCGCTGCGGACATCATCGCGGATTCGGCCGATGACGAGACGAATGTCGGTATTGGGCGTCTCGATATGCTTCAGCAGCGCCGCTGCGAACGGACTGTTCGCGCCCTTTTTGCCGTCCTTCGCCTGCGTGCCGTGGCGCGCGGCATAAGCGACGAGCGTGTTGCCGCTGAAATCGGGCGGGGCGGCGAGGCCTCGCGACAGCATCGAGCGGGTTGCTTCGATACCCTGCATCTGGCGGCGAAAGGGATTGTCGCGGCAGGCGTCGAGGATGACGAAGCGGAAGCGGTCGGCGCCATCGACCGCGCGCATTAAGTCGGACAGGCGGGTCGTCTCGAAGGCGAGGCTCGAAACGTCCGCGAGCTCGGCGTCGACGGGCAACAGATAGTTCTCGCCGTCGAGTTCCATGCCATGACCGGCATAATAGACGAGGGCCATGTCGGCCTTCTTCGACAGCGCTGCGAATTGCTTTAACGCTTTGTCATGGCCGGGCTTGTCGAGGTCGAGATATTGCTGCACCGGATCGAAATCGAGACGCCTCAGGGCTTCCGCGATCGCGGCGGCATCCGTCTTCGGATTGGCGAGCGGTGGCCCGAGCCGGTAATCGGCATTGCCGATCACGAGCGCTACGCGGCGGCCGGTCTCCTGCCCATCCGAAGTTGCAGTCGCCATTTCGACGATCCTATCCGGCTCTTGCCCGGCCCGCGTCAGCTCTCGGTCTTCGGCAAATTCTCGATGACGCTGTTGACGATCATTTCGGCTTTTTCCTTGCTGACGCCGGCGGGAGGCTTGGCGTCGGCAACGACAAATTCGCGGACTTTCGCGGTATCGCGATATTCTTTGTAGATGTCCCAGGCGAGGCTCGCGGTGTGGACGATGAAAGCGCCGACCTCGACGGCTTGACTGACGTTCGCCCCCCAACTGCGGGATTGCTCGCCGCTGATGGCAGCTTCGGTCTTGGCCGGAATATCCGCGCCGAGTTCCGGCGCAAGGTCTTTTGCGACAAGCCGCGCCAAATCATCCGCCGTCATGCTTTTCTCCCATTCCCCGCAACGCTCTCGCGCCGGATTTTCAGCGTTCCACGCGCATTGTGGCGCGTGCGGAATGCCCTGACAAGAACCGCCGCATCCCCGCATCGTCCCCAACGCCGCCATTCAGCCGGAGCCGACTAAGCCGCCCTGCGCCTGGACCATGAGCAGTATGATCAAAGAATTGTAGGCACCATGACACACGATCGGCGTCAGCAGGCCACCGGTTCGCTCGCGCAGCCATGCGAGATACAATCCGATGAGCGTGATGGCGCCCAGGCCGTAGACGGAATAATTGGCGTGGAGCAGCGCCCACGATACCGCCGTGATGACGGTCGCCCCGGCGAAGCCCAGAGGCGACGATCGCAACGCCCCGAAAATCAGACCTCGAAACAAAAGCTCTTCAGCCAACGGTGCACCGATGCCCGCCGCTACGAGGATCAGCCACCAGGTCCGGGATGTCATCATCTCGGAAAAAGGCTGGAGATCGTGGCGAAGCGCGTCGGGGTTGAAGGCGAAGACGATTGAGGCGAAGCAGGTCGCCAGCGCGATCAGGGCCAGGACGGAGAGCGCTAGGGTCTTCAAGCCGCCGGGCGGCATCGAAAACTTCAAGATGCTCGCTCCGGTGGTGCGCCGCCGGTATGCGTCGGCCAACAGGACCGAGGTGATGGTTACGAGCTGGAAGGCAAAAAGAGACGACGCAACCCTGGCGGTGAGCAGGGATTCCATCTCGCCGGCGGCAAATGCGCGAGGCTCGTGGATCCCGCTCCAGACATCGAACGCGGCGGCCGCGCCGTAGCCGGCGCCGGTTGCGAGAGCGACGATCGCGATGGCCACGAACGCCGTGGCGAAGACGCCTTGCCAAGGACGAAATCCGTTTTCCACGGGGGTTTTATCCGGTGCCCTCTCCGGAGCCTTATCTTGCGACGAAACGCTCACTCTATAAAGTCCTCGTTATTAAACTTTGGCCGCCCAGCGCATCCGGCCTCCGCAAATTGGCCGCGTTGGGAGATGTCATGCCCCATTTAGCAGCTCCGCGAACCGCTCAATCGCCACCCGAACACCTCCTGGCAGTCGACAACCGGCAACAGGATTTCCGGGACAAGCGGGCCTCGGCTATCGAAATGCTTTGTTTCGTAAGAAATGCCCCTTATATTCGGAGGGCTGGCTCTGCCAGCTATGGTGATAAACGCGGTCGTAATAAGCCGATCGGACCCGGGGGCGGTACCCGGCGCCTCCACCAAATTATCTTTGCCGCGCCCTGCGGCCGGCTCTCCGGAGAGTCGCAGGGCGCCGGCAAGGACTTATGGGGGCGAAATAGGATCGACGAAGGCGTAAAGGATTTAGCTTTTGCCCGGCATGATACCACCGTTATCGGGTCATACAGAATAGTTGCCAATGACAACTATGCTGAGGTTGCTCTCGCTGCGTAATGCAGTGCGATTAGCCTGAACTTGAAGCCCTTACTCCTAGCAGGGTAAGGCGCGGTCCGGAGGGCACCGGGCAACAGAAGCCCTCCACCTTACATCTTTCATGCGGCATGGACTTGACGGGACGGCAAATCTGATCTCAGAGGTCAGTTGAAATTTGAGTGGGATTGAAGGCTGAGGCATGGCATCGGAGCCGTCCATAGATTACGCGAAACTGCAACAGGAGGCGATGCGCGGAGTCGTGCGCGCCGTTCTGCAACAGATCGTAAAGACCGGGCTGCCCGGCGAGCATCACTTTTACATTTCCTTCCTTACGCAGGCGCAAGGCGTGATCCTTTCGAAGCGTCTCAAGGAAAAATATCCCACCGAGATGACGATCGTCCTGCAGCACCGCTTCTGGGACTTGATCATTTCGGACGATCGCTTCGAAGTGAAGCTGACGTTCGACGGCATTCCGGAACGCCTCGTCGTGCCGTTCGCGGCGATCAAGGTCTTCATCGACCCGAGCGTCCGTTATGGTCTGCAATTCGACGAAGAGGCAGCTGAGCGCGATGCGCCGCCGGCTCCCCGTATCCTCAATGCCGACGCAACCTACGACGATGCCGGAACCGACGCTCCGCGCACGCAGGCGAAGAAGCCGCGGGCACCCAGAAAGTCCCGAGCTGCCGACAAGGACGCAACGATCGGCGCACCGGCTCTCGCGGCCGTCGAGTCGGCGCATTCGCTGCCGCCCAATCCGGAGCCCGCGACGCGCGCCGGAGAGCATCAGCCCAAAGATGCTGACGAGACGGCGGCCGAGAAGCCGCCCGAAGGCGCTAAGATCCTGAGCCTGGATCAATTCCGGAAGAAATAGGCTTTGTCTTGCAATCGGTGACACGCGCGCAGCGGGCGGACGCCGATCGTCCGCCAGCGGAACGCGCATTTCGCCTTGGCACGCTTTTTTGCGCCTTTGGCGCCGCGGCTCTTGCTATTTCAGACCCATTTGGCCAACTGCGGTGCACTGACGTCTTCACTACGGCCGTGGTCCTATGCGGCTGCAATGGAATTAGGCTGGAATGCTGCCATGAATGAAATTTTTGCTTGTGAGAAACTGAGAGACCCTCTCATTCTGCTCTCACGCATTTTGCTCTCGCTTCTCTTCATTATATTCGGCTGGCCGAAGCTCGTCGGGTTTGGTGCGACGGAAGCCTATTTCGCCAGCATGGGCCTTCCGTTCCCGTTCCTCGCGACGGTCATCGCTGTCGTCATGGAACTCTTCGTCGGCCTAGCCATCGTCTTCGGTTTCTTGACTCGGCCGCTCGCCGTCTTGCTTGCATTCTATACGCTTGCGACGGGGCTCGTCGGCCATGCCTTCTGGAACATGACCGGGCAGGCGGCCGTCGATGCAGAAATCAACTTTTACAAAAACGTCGCCATCATGGGCGGCCTGTTCCTGCTCTACGTTACCGGCGCGGGGCGCTACTCTTTGGACCGGTGGATGAGCCGCGGCTGATCGGCCCTCGCACGCCAGCTAAAACCACAGATCGCGGACGCAGCGGCCATCGCGCGGGAGATCGTCGAAAGTTACGAGACCGTCGAAGTGGTCAACGGGAATAGCGGCGACGGCATCGAGCTCGGCAAGACGAAGATTGACGGCGATGCGGCGGCGACCGTCCTTGCCTATACCGAGTGAACGCCAATAAGCGACGCACCCGCACTCGGGACAAAAATGAAAGCCGATTGCCTTGCCGCGAACGTAGGCTTTCGTCTGGCCCGAGACGTGGATGCGTTCGCCCTCATAGTCGTAGGACCAGAGCGCACCATAGCGGCGACAGACTGTGCAATTACAGGCGGTGGTATCCGGCGGCGTGCCCGCGAACGTCCAGCGCACGGCGCCGCAGTGACAGGATCCTTCGAGCATTTTCATCTGTCTCCAATTGCTGGAGCCCGCAAGCAACATGTAGAGGAACGACATTTCCTTGTATAATCGGGGAATGTCACGGTGCCGATAATTGACCGCGCCGTTTTCCGATGAAAGACCTTCTCCGGCATTATGCTCAACGCAAGCAAACGGGGAAGACCTATGCATTTTCGTTCGACGGCGAGAAAGTTGCTTGAGGCGTGTCTTGCCGTTTCGCTCGCGTGTTCCGGCGTGACGCCGAGCTTCGCCTGCACGTCGATGGTCTTCAAGGCGCAGGACGGCGCTGGCATATACGCGCGCACGATGGAGTGGGGCGCGTCCGACCTGCATTCGCAAATGGTTCTGGTACCGCGGGGGACCAAATTTTCGTCAGAGCTGGCGGTCGACAAAACCGGCATGACTTGGAAGACCAAGTATGGCTACGTCGGCATCAACGCCAACGGACTTCCCTTCGCGGCCGACGGGATGAACGAAGCAGGGCTTGTCGTCGGCTTGCTGTATTTTCCGGGCTTTGCCGAATATCAAAAGCCGACAGACGACACGACAGCCAAGACGATCAGCAATGTCGACGTCGCGAATTACCTGCTCGGAAACTTCAAAACGGTCGAAGATGTGCGGCACGTCATGCCGACGATCCGTGTCGTCCTCAACACCGCGATCCTCGCGAAGTTCGGTGCACCGACGCCAATGCATTACATCGTCGCCGACGGGAGCGGGGCGTCGATCGTTATCGAATATACGAAGGGCAACCTGTCAATTTTCGACAATAAAGTCGGCGCCATGACGAATGCTCCAAGCTACGACTGGCACGTTCTTAACTTACGCAATTACGCGAACCTCAAGCCGCTCGGAGATTCCCCAGCGCGCAGCATTAACGGCGTTTCCATCGCGCCGTTCGGTGCGGGCAGCGGAATGCTTGGTTTGCCCGGAGATTTCACGCCGCCTTCCCGGTTTATCCGCGCGGTCGCTTACGTGCAGACGATGGAACCGGTGAAGGACGCCAAGGAAGGTGTCAGCGCAGCGGCGACGATGCTCAACAACTTCGATATTCCGAAGGGGCTTGTGCGTGAAGGCAAGTCCGAGAAAGACTATCATCTCGGTTTCACGCAATGGTCGGTCATCGGCGATATGCGGAACAAGGTCTATTACTATTGGACAATGTACGACCGTCGCATGCGTAGCGTCGACCTCAAGAAACTCAATTTCGATGCGAAGAAAGTTACGAGCTTTCCTCTCGACCGCGTGCGGACCGAAGACATCGAAGACCGCACCAAGGATTTGAATCCCTGATCAAGCATTGAGACGGACGCTCCACCAACCACGTCATCCTCGCGCGCTCGCCGCTCGGGGATGACAGGGCTTGTTTACGAAAACCGCTCGACAAAGCGCGTCCCATGCGCGACGAAGCTCGAATTCGGAGGCATCCGCGAACCAGCAACGGGACGAAGACACCATGACCAAGACGCGCACAGAAACCGATACGTTCGGCCCCCTCGAAGTCGCGGCCGACCGGTACTGGGGCGCTCAGGCCCAGCGCAGTCTCGGCAATTTTAAGATCGGCTGGGAAAAGCAACCGGCCGCGATTGTGCGCGCGCTCGGCATCGTCAAGCGAGCGGCGGCCGAGACGAACATGGCGCTCGGCAGGCTCGATGCCAAAATCGGTGACACGATCGTCAAGGCGTCGCAGGAGGTCATCGAGGGTAAGCTCGACGATCATTTCCCGCTCGTCGTCTGGCAGACGGGCTCGGGCACGCAATCGAACATGAACGCCAACGAGGTCATCTCGAACCGCGCGATCGAGATGCTCGGCGGCGAGATGGGTTCGAAGAAGCCGGTGCATCCGAACGACCACGTCAATATGAGCCAGTCGTCGAATGACACCTATCCGACGGCGATGCATATCGCGTGCTCGGAGGAAGTCGTGAACCGGCTGATTCCGGCGCTGCAGAAACTGCGGAACCTGCTGGACGATAAAGCGCGGGCTTGGGCGAACATCATCAAAATCGGCCGCACGCACACGCAGGATGCGACGCCGCTGACGCTCGGCCAGGAATTTTCGGGCTACGCGTGCCAAGTCGAAAACGGTATCGCGCGCATCGAGCAGACGCTGCCGAAGCTCATGGAACTGGCGCAGGGCGGCACGGCGGTGGGCACCGGCCTCAACGCACCCGTCGGCTTTGCGGAGATGGTTGCGGAGCGGATCTCAGCGATCACGCAGATGCCTTTCAAGACGGCGCCGAACAAGTTCGAGGCGCTGGCCGCGCACGACGCCATGGTCTTTTCGCACGGCGCGATCAATACGGTCGCGGCATCGCTGTTCAAGATCGCGAACGACATCCGGCTTCTCGGTTCGGGTCCACGCTCGGGCCTCGGCGAACTTTCGCTGCCGGAAAATGAGCCGGGCTCATCGATCATGCCGGGCAAGGTTAACCCGACTCAGTGCGAAGCGCTGACGCAGGTCTGCATCCAGATCTTCGGCAACAATGCCGCGATCTCATTCGCCGGCAGCCAGGGTCATTTCGAACTCAATGTCTACAATCCGGTCATGGCCTACAACTTCCTGCAGTCGGTTCGCTTGATGAGCGACGCGGCCGTATCGTTCGCCGACAACTGTGTCGCCGGCATTGAGCCGCGGGAAGACAACATCAAGGCGGGACTCGAGCGTTCGTTAATGCTTGTGACGGCGCTCGCTCCGAAGATCGGCTATGACAACGCTGCGAAAATCGCGAAAACGGCACACAAAAAGGGGACGACGCTGCGCGAAGAAGCCGTCGGCGGCGGTTACGTGACGGACAAAGAGTTCGACGAGATCGTGCGCCCCGAGAAGATGATCGGACCCGAATAAGATCTTCGAATGCGCCACTCTGCGCGCGGTCGAGGCCGTGCGCAGGAGGCCTCTGTGAACCAACGCTGAAGCACGAAGCGTTGCGACCGAACGGCACTCGGCCGAATAAAATGCACTACGATGTTTGACGGGTTTGTGTAGGTGCTCCTAAAATGGCAGAAAGCAGGATGCGATTTGCATCCTTTGCGGAGAGCATTTTATGACCGCCGAGATCATCAATCTCAATAAGGTTCGTAAAGCCCGCGAGCGCGCCGATCGCGAACGCGAAGCGCACGAGAACCGGCTTAAGTACGGACAATCGAAGTCCGAGCGCAGCCTTGCCGACACCCAACACCGCAAGTCGCAAGGCGAACTTGACGGCGCCCGGCGAGACGATAAAGCTCCAGCAGCCACGGATGATGTCGACGACATCGATCCCAGCAACGCCTCGTAATGAGGCCTGAGAAGCGTTCGTTCTCGATCCAGGGGCATCGTACGTCCGTTTCGCTCGAAACCGCGTTTTGGCTCGAACTCAAAGACGCCGCCGCCGAAGACGGTGTGACACTCGCGGGGCTGATCAACACCATCGACAAAACGCGTGGTGCAGCGGGCTTATCGAGCGCAGTACGCGTGTGGCTTCTTGAGCGCCTGAAGGCACGAGCCGCCGGGAAGGCTAAAGCCTAGGCGCGGTCACCCTCTGTTTTTTTGGTGGCGCTCGCGAAAGTCGATGTCGGGCGGGCGCGAGGAGCCGGTATCGCACCAGGGGTTGCCGTAGTAGCCGAAGCGGCCGTTGATGGGCGTGCAATCGCGTTCGACCCGCGGCTGCGGTTTTCTCCAGGAATGCTTGATTTTGGCGGGCGGCAGTTGATCCGCCAAGACCGGGGCGCAAACGGAAAACGCTGAAAGCGCTACAATCAGAGCGATAAACGAACGGCGCATTCCGACCTTTCCGAGAAGCTTCAGCGGCACGGCCGACCGGGACCGGGGACCGTCACCTCACGACTCAGGTAGGCGCTGGCAACGCCGAACACCAGACGCGGCACAGAGAATGTTAGGGAGTACGTCCCCAGCTAAAGAGGCCATAGAGCCACGCCGTCACCGCCCCAAAGCCGGCCGATATGCAAAGGATCGGGACGATCTCGCTGACGTTGGCCTGAAGCAAGGGCGACGGCAGATGCGCCAGATGGGGAACAACGATGAAAGCGCCGATGAGTCCCGGTCCAAACAGTCCGAGAATGGCGCCGCGGATCGTCATCATGCCGATCGGCTTCCATCCGAGGATGAGGCCGAAAAGCGCGCCCCAAAGCCCGGCGGTGATGGCGCTCCCAACCAGCCACGGCAGCACAAGCTGTGGCATCAGCAGGCTCGGCATCGGACGAAGACTCCAAGGCTCGGCGTCCCAGCCGGTCCAATAATGGACGAAGAGCCAACTGATCGCCTCTTGCACCGTTGCCGCTGCGATTACCCCGGCGAGAAAGCCCAAGATAAGACTCTTCAAGGCATTCATGGTCGTGTCCCCTTCCCGATGTCCCCTATTTTTCGCGACGAGCCCCGCTACTTTCTTGCTACTCCGCTTAGCGAAGCGAATCCATTGCCCGGTGCTCGAAATACAGATTTCCGGTGGAGGTTGTCCGCATGGAGCAACGGTTCTGCTCCGCTTGAGATGACCGGCCTCATTTTTGCCCATCCCATCCTGCTTTCAGAGCGCGCCGCTCGACGGTGCCGGTTATCCACAGGATGGGCACCCATAATCTCGGATGAGATTTTGAATTGAGGCGGCGCGTCGGGGGGCTGGCGCTCGCGGTTCCCCTTTTCATCCAATCGCTTGACTGTTCGAGCTTTCAGCTCGCCAGCAGCCGCTTCCAAACGGAGCGGACAGGATTCGGTCGGGCCTTTTTCATCATTGAACAAAACGAGGAATTCCCATGCGTAAGGGAACGATTGCTGTGCTTTCTCTTGTACTTGCCGGAACGACAGCGGGTGTCGCGGATGCCAGAACGTACACCGACGACGGCTACCGGTACAAAGATCGGGCGATGACCAGCCGCAATATTTCGGGCCTGTCAGGTACATCGACTGCGTGTCTAACATCTGCGGCTCGCAACCTCCTCGGGCGGATCCGCTCGCAATTCGGCAACCTCGAGATCGTCTCGACCTGTCGTCCAGGTGCCAGGATCGCCGGCACAAGAACACCTTCGAAACATGCCTCGGGTCAAGCGATCGACTTCCGCGTTCCGGGCCGGAAAGCCGAAGTGGTCCGCTGGCTGATCGCGAACGATCGCATAGGAGGCATCATGACCTACCGGGACATGGATCACATCCACGTCGATGTCGGCCCGCGCTTCGTTGCGCTCAACGCTGCAAGCGGGCGCACTTGAAGGCCGAAGGCGGGACTGTCAATTCCCGCCTTCCATTACCCATCCGGACGTCGTAAATGGTTAGCGGAAGGGATCGGAAACAGCCTGCATTTCAAGGCGATCCGGCCGGTCGACGCGGACTTCAGAGAGCCTGCGACGATCTTGCCTTTCTCACTGGAGCAAGGCATATAGATCGCCATCGAACACGCCTTGGCTCACTCTTCGACAGCGCTACCGCCTGCCCTAAGACGTCTCCATCGCGCGATTTGATTAGCCTCCGGCTATTATGCCGGAGAATTCATGTTTGCTTTGGAGGCAATTGATGTCGAACGGGACGGTGAAGTGGTTCAATGGTCAGAAGGGCTATGGTTTTATTCAGCCGGAAGAAGGTGGCACCGACGTGTTCGTCCACATTTCGGCTGTTGAACGCGCAGGTCTTCAGTCGCTTCGCGAAGGCCAGAAGATCTACTTCGAAACCGAACGTGGACGTAATGGCAAGATCGCTGCCATAAACCTTCGTCCGCTCTAAGGTTTTCGAAACCACTTCCACTCTTGCGGGGAGCAGATCGTCTGCTCCCCGCTTTTCTTATTTGGTAGTCAAACAACGTTCGGAGATCGAATGGCGAAAGAAGAAATGCTCGAGTTCGAGGGTGTGGTGGATGAAGTTCTGCCAGATGCCCGCTGCCGCGTGAAACTCGACAATGGGCATGAAGTGATCGCCTACACATCCGGCCGCATGAAGAAGAACCGCATCCGCATTCTCGCGGGCGACCGCGTGACCGTCGAGATGACGCCTTACGATTTAACCAAGGGACGCATCAACTTCCGTCACAAGGATGGACGTCCGGCAGGCGAAGGCCCACCGCGCACGGGTGGCAGCGGACCGCAGCGCCGAGGCGGACGGTGATTGGCGCACCCAATCCCGCCTCCTGACGTCACGATGCGTTTTATGTTCCGACCGCTTCACGCCGCCTAAGCGCGATCTTCGAATTCCGCGGCACGACGCCGATGATCAGCGCCGAGCTGCTGCGCGATCCAGGCCCAAGCGACGACAAGCGGAACGGCGACGGCACCCGTCGCGCTTGCCGCAAATCCCAGGCCTCCGCCCAGAAGGGAATAAAGCCATCCGGATGTCGCGTCGCCGCCGCGGAATACGACGGTGTCGATGAAGTTCTGCACCTTGTATTTCTCGTCCGGCGTCGCGAGCGTGTAGATGATCTTGATCGCGGGATTGGCGAGCGAAAATGCGGCGATGCGTTCGGCGACCATCACGGTGGCGACAATGCCGAGCGCTGGATCAAACGTAAGCAAAAACGTGCCGAGCGCGCCTGTGACCGGCAGGGCGAGCAAAGCGACCGTCACGCCGAAACGCTTTAGAATGCGCGCCGTGCCGAAGACCTCGATCAGCAGCGTCGCGATGCTGACAACAAGATCGCGGCCAGAGAAGAACAACACGCGATTGGCGCTGCCGTCGATCGATGTCGCGACGAGGCGCGCCTGCTCAAGATAGAAGAACGTGCCGATCACGTTCGCGATGAAGATAAAAAGCGCGATGCGCGCGAACAACGGCGTCGTGAAAACCTTGATGGCGCCATCGAGAATGCCGCCGCCGCCAGGCTCGGTTTCGGCATCGATTGCTTCCGGTGGTTTGATACGGCGCAAAAGCAAGCTCGCGCTCATCGCGGCAATCAACAGTGCCGCCGAGACGAGCATCAGATCGACTGGCGCAAAGATGCGGACGAGGCCTTGCGTCAGTAGCGGTCCGGCAAGGGCGCCGGCTGTGCCGCCTGCGGAAATGAAGCCATAGAGCCGCTTCGCCGCGTCATGCGACCAGAGCTCGGACATCAAGCTCCAGAACAGCGATACGACGAAGAGATTGAAAACGCTTCCCCAGATGAAGAACGTCGCCAGCGTCGCGCGATTTTCGGGAGCGGCCTTCATCACGAACCAGAACGCGACAAGGTTCAAGGCGAAGAAAGCGTAGATCGACGGCAGCACATAGCGGCGAGGAAAACGCGTCGCGACGAAGCCAAAGAGCGGCACCAGCAGAAGCATCACGAAGAAGACCACTGTGAAAAGCTGATGCAGCGCGTCTTTCCCCAGCGCCACGCCAATTTCATCGCGCACAGGCCGCACGATGTAATACGCGGAGAGCAATGCGAAAAACATGGCGAAGGACGCGACGAGCGCTGTGATCTCGCCGGGTTCGACGTTGACGAATCGGCGCAGCCAGGAATGAGCAGCGAGCGATGGTGGGGATTTCTCAGTCGACATCGTTCGTCCGCGCTTCGGCTCGCGTAGCCGTATCGGCCTGAGCGGGAACAATCAATACGGGCGGTGCGTCACAAGGATGATGCGCTGCAACGATGGGAGGCGACTTATGGACAGTGTACCTTTCCTGCCCAGGTGTGCTCTTTCGTTAGGCACATGAAGTATTTCTAGATTGTGACGATGTGTAATCGTTCTATACTTATGCAATGCAGCAACAACGGTTGCAGTGCGATCTTGGCGCTTCGGAGAAAGCACCTATAAAACAAAGGCTTGGGAACGATATGAACTATTATGCCTATGAAATGGCCCATGCGTTCATGTCACCGGTTCGATTCGGCGTTCAGGCCCTGCGGCAGACGCTCGGGTGGCCACTCAATCCGGCCGGGTATACGACAGCCGGTAAGAACATGATTGCGGCCTGCGAGGTGTTCGAAAACATCACGCGACGCTACGGCAAGCCCGAATTCGGGATCAAGAGCATTCAGCTCGCCGGACTCAAGGTCGCGATCCGCGAGGAGGTCGTCGCCTCCAAGCCCTTCTGCAATCTCCTCCATTTCCAGCGCGATGAAGCCGATACCGGCAAACGGTACGATCCGAAGGTTTTGATCGTGGCGCCAATGTCCGGCCATTACTCGACGCTATTGCGCGGCACGGTCGAAGCCATGCTGCCGGAGCACGACGTTTACATCACCGACTGGTCGGACGCGCGCAACGTGCCGCTCGCGGCCGGACGTTTCGATTTTGACGATTTCGTCGATTACCTGATCGACTTCGTGCAGTTCATAGGGACGAACACACACGTTATCGCGGTGTGCCAGCCGGCCGTCCCCGCTCTCGTCGCCGCGGCCGTGATGGCAGCCCGCAACGACGTATCTCAGCCAGCCTCGCTGGTGCTGATGGGCGGCCCGATCGACACACGGCGCAATCCAACGAAGGTCAACGATCTCGCTGCCGCGAAATCGCTCGCGTGGTTCGAGAGCAACGTGATCTCGACCGTGCCGTTCCCGCATGCAGGGTTCATGCGGCCCGTCTATCCGGGTTTCATGCAGCTCACGGGGTTCATGACGATGAACCTCGAACGGCACATGAACGCGCACGTCGATCTCTTCAACAATCTGGTCAAGGGCGACTGCGACAGCGTCAACCAGCATCAGACGTTCTACGAAGAATATCTGTCGGTGATGGACCTCACCGCCGAGTTCTATCTGCAGACCGTCCAGACCGTATTCCAGGATCATCTGCTTCCCGACAAAAAGCTGATGCACCGTGGCACGCTCGTTGACTGCTCGGCGATACAAAAGACGGCTCTCATGACCGTCGAGGGTGAGCGCGACGACATCTGCGGCCTCGGGCAAACGGAAGCGGCTCACGATCTGTGCGTCGGCGTGCCGACGGACGAGCAGGTGCATTACGTGCAGCAGGGCGTCGGCCATTACGGCGTGTTCAACGGCACGCGTTGGCGCACGGAAATTCAGCCGCGCATCCGCGAGTTCATTCGCACCATCAACTACAAGCGCCTGACGGGCGGCCAAAGCACGAAGATGCCGAAGCCCTACCGGGTCTTGAAAGACGCGCCGGACGTCGCGCCCGATTGGCGGGCCAAAGCAAACGGCGCCTTAAACAGCGTCAACGGCAAGCACCCGCCAGCGGCGGCCGGCGAATAAATTCGCGCGAAGGCATTTTGCGCTAACCCGGTCCTTGCTAGGTTGGTGTACCATGACCATTCCTCCCGACCATGAAGTCGTATTGCGCTTGGTGACCGCCGTGCTCTGCGGCGGTTTTATCGGGCTTGAACGCGATCTCCGGCGCATGCCGACGGGCTTCCGGACGATGGCAATCGTCAGCCTCGGAGCCTGCGTTGCGGCCATCGCGGGCGTTCGGCACGGCGATACGGATGGGTTCAGCCGCATCGCACAGGGCGTCGTCACCGGCATCGGCTTCCTCGGCGCCGGCGTCATCCTGCAGCATAATAACATCCACCACGTCAAAGGTCTGACGACGGCCGCCGCGATATGGCTGACCGCCGCCATCGGGCTGATGTGCGGCATTGGCGAACTCAAGCTCGCGATCGTCGCGACGGCGCTCGCCATCGCCGTGCTCTTGCTCGATTACTTCGGTTCGCGCCTCTGGCCGAAGCTGCCGAAATCGGAATCTGTGGAAGACGAATTCACACCCCGCGACGGAGATTAGTGCGCTTCGTCCCAGTTGTTGGCGGCCTTCGCATCGACGTGGATCGGCACGGACAGCTTGATCGCGGGCTCGGCGGCGGTTTCCATGACGTGGCGTGCGGTCTTGATCAGCGCCTCGGCGTCGCCTTCCGCAACCTCGAAGACAAGTTCGTCGTGAACTTGCAGCAACATCCGCGCGGATGAGAGCTTGGCGTCATCAAGGGCGGCCGGCATCCGGATCATCGCGCGCCTGATGATGTCGGCGGCGGAACCCTGGATCGGGGCGTTGATGGCGGCGCGCTCAAGGAATCCGCGCATCGACGGGTTCTTCGTGTTGATCTCGGGATAATGAATCCGCCGACCGAAGATGGTCTCGACGCGGCCGTGGGCGTGCGCCTCCTTCTTCGTGGCGTCCATGTAATCTCGGATACCCGGAAAGCGCTGGAAATACGTCCTGATATAGTCGCCCGCTTCCTCGCGGCTGATGCTCAGCTGGTTCGCGAGGCCGAACGCCGAGATGCCGTAGATGATGCCGAAGTTTATCGCCTTGGCGCGGCGGCGGACTTCGCTCGGCATGTCCTTTATGGGCACGCCGAACATTTCCGAGGCTGTCATGGCGTGAATATCGAGGCCGTCGGCGAAAGCTTTCTTCAATTGCGGGATGTCGGCGACGTGCGCCAGCACGCGCAGCTCAATCTGGGAGTAGTCGGCCGAGACGAGCTTCATGCCCTTGTCGGCTATGAAGGCCGTGCGAATTTCTCGGCCCTCCTTGGTGCGGATCGGAATGTTCTGCAGGTTCGGGTCGGACGAGGCGAGACGGCCCGTCGTCGTCGAAGCCAGCGCATAACTCGTGTGGATGCGACCGGTTTGTTGATTGATGAAGACCGGCAGCGCATCGGTGTAGGTGGATTTCAGCTTCATCATCTGCCGCCATTCGAGCATCGTGTTGATGAGACGGCGGGCATCGCCATGAAGGTCTTCATTGGCGGCGAGATCGTCGAGTAGATTGGCGCGCGTTTCCCACTGGCCGGTTTTCGTCCGCTTGCCACCCGGGAGTTTCAACTGGTCAAAAAGAAACTCGCCCAACTGCTTCGGCGAACCGAGATTGAACTTGTGGCCGGCGAGGCCATAAATCTCCTCTTCGAGCCGCACGGTGCGCTGTGCGAAGGCGCTCGACAGCCGAGAAAGAATATCGCGATCGACTTTGATCCCCGCGTTTTCCATCGCGACAATGACCGGCACGAGAGGACGTTCGAGCGTCTCGTAAACCGTCGCCATGCGCTCGGCCGCGAGGCGCGGCTTCAGGGCCATCCAGAGACGGAGCGTGATGTCTGCGTCTTCGGCTGCGTATTCGGTCGCCTTGTCGATGGGAACGCCCGCAAACGATTTGTCGGCCTTTTTCGCGCCCGGCGCATGCTCGATCACCTGCGAGAACGATAGGCAGCTGTGACCGAGATGGCGTTCGGCGAGAACATCCATGCCATGCTGGCCGCGGCCACCGTCGAGCGCATAGGACAGCAACAACGTGTCGTCGAACGGGGTCACCTCGACGCCGTAGCGTTTCAACACGAGGACATCGTATTTAATATTCTGGCCGATCTTCAGGATCGACGCGTCTTCGAGCAGCGGCTTCATGAGGGAGACCGCCTCGGCCGCTGAAAGCTGAGGCGGACGGCTGTCGTCGCCGGCGAAAAGATCTCCGCCGCCCGACTGATGGCCGACCGGAACGTAGCAAGCCTCTCCCGGCGTTACCGAGAGCGAAAATCCGACGAGATCGGCTTCCATGGCGCTCAGCCTCGACGTCTCGGTGTCGAAGGCGAAGCGTCCGGCTTTCTGCGCTTTTGCAACCCAGGCTTCGAGCTGCGCACGGGTCGTCACGGTTTCATAGCGAGACCGATCGACCGGTACGCCGCGCGCCAAAACCGATCCGGCGGCTGCCGCTGCGGCGGGCGTCGAATCTTCCGAGGCCGCCGCTTCCTCCAGCGCCTCAATTTTTTCGGAGAGATCCTGCGGCTTGGCCTTGATGCTCGCGCCGACCGAGACGGCAAGTGGCGGCGGCGCCTCGGCGCCCAAGCTCTCGGCGATGCGCTTCGTCAGCGTGTTGAATTCCATGGTGCGAAGGAACCCGAGCAGCGCATCAGCCTGCGGATCGCGGACGCCGAGCGCGTCGATTTCGGTGTCGAGCGGGACATCATCCTTCAGCAGCACGAGTTGGCGCGAGATGCGGGCCTGATCTGCGAACTCGACGAGCTTCTCGCGCCGTTTCGGTTGCTTGATTTCTCCGGCTTGAGCGAGAAGCGTCTCAAGATCGCCGTAGGTCGTGATGAGTTCCGCCGCCGTCTTGATGCCGATGCCGGGAACGCCGGGGACGTTATCGACCGAGTCCCCCGCGAGCGCCTGGACTTCGACGACCTTTTCGGGCGGCACGCCGAACTTCTCGATCACCTCGTCGCGGCCGATGCGCTTCGACTTCATGCCATCAAACATCGTGACGCCGGGGCGAACAAGTTGCATGAGGTCCTTATCGGAGGACACGATCGTGACGTCGCCGCCGGCATCGACCGCCAGCCTGGCGTAGGTCGCGATCAGATCGTCGGCCTCGTATCCGTCGCGCTCGATGCAGGCGACGTTGAAGGCTTTGACGGCATCGCGGATCAAGGGGAACTGCGGAACAAGCTCCTCTGGCGGCGGCGGCCTCTGCGCTTTGTATTGCGGATAAATGGCGTTGCGGAACGTCTCTCGCCCGGCATCGAAGATGACCGCGAAGTGCGTCGGGGCTTCCGACATCTTCGTTTCGCGCAGAAGTTTCCAGAGCATGGCGCAAAAGCCATGGACCGCGCCGACGGGAAGGCCATCGGACGGGCGAGTCAAAGGGGGAAGCGCGTGGAAGGCGCGGAAAATATAGCCCGATCCGTCGATCAGATAGACGTGGCTTCCTTTGGCGATCGGAACGACCTCCGCCGAGCCATTTCCTGAAAGAGATTCAACTTCGGTCTGCTGCATTTTTCTCTTCTGGCCATGAGGGAATCGATCGGAGGCGGCGGCGGTTCATCGTCTACAGGAATGTCGGGATATTGCCGCGGAATGTGCCCTCCATGGCGAAATCGCGGCCATTATCCCACGCTATCGGATCATTCTGGTCCTCAAGCCCGGCGTCCGTTGACAGCGGGCCGCCCTCGTGGCTGAAGTCCGCCGGTTCGTTATCTAGAATACCCGCCAGCAAAGTTGCAAATCGTGGCTCTTAGGAGAGTATTTGTCATGCGCACGCCCGTCAAATTCGCAGCCTTCGCCGTGACTGCCGCGGCCATGGCCGCCGGCTTCGGGGCCACCGACGCCAGTGCCCTTCCCCGCTGCCGCCCGGCGGTCGAAGGCATCGCTACCGCCACCGGTATTTTGGGCACCGGCTCCGAGAAGGCGCGGATCGAAGCGCGGGAAAACTGGAAGATCACCGTCAGACAGCTTTATGGGCCGCGTTACGCCGACTTCTGGAGCGCCCAGAACAAGCAATGGAACTGCGCAAAGGGCGCGATCCTGCTCGCGAAATGCGTCGTCGTCGCCAAGCCTTGCCGGTATTGAGCGTTCGCGCCCTCCGGCCGCGATCCGGGTGAGACGGCACGCCTCACCCCGATACCCCGTGGCATCGTATTCGGTGGCCCTCGGCCGCAACGCATGGTGTTTGCGGCTCACCGCCGAATGGGCTATCAGTCTCGCCCGAAGCACCCGTAGCTCAGCTGGATAGAGCGCTGCCCTCCGAAGGCAGAGGCCGCAGGTTCGAATCCTGCCGGGTGCGCCATTCTGGATTTTGGCCTATCTCGCCCCAGCATATACGCGTCGGCAGCTGGGTTTGGGGGAAGTTCAGAGAATTTCCTGCTTGGCTGTTCAATTGAGTTGGCCAACTGGCCGCATTAGTCAGGCCTATCGGCCCTCGGCCAATTGCCACTTAACGAGCGGCTTCTTTCAAGGCACCGGAAGTGGTCAAGAGCGAAGTTCCGCATTTGTGGCACGCTGGTTTCCTGAAAGCGGATTCATGTGATCCGCTCTCTCACGAGAATCGCGTTTCACTACGCAGCTCTAAGCTTCAGGTCGGCAGCCGACTGACCTGACGACGACGCCAATCGAAACTGACCGACAAGCCGGACCAATCTTTCAGCCTCTTCCGCTAGGCCCATGCTCACCGCTGTCGCTTCTTCCGCCATCGCCGTATTCTGTACGGTTGCCTTGTCGAGTTCAGCAACCATTGTGTTGGCTACTTGGAGGCTGGACGCCTGTCCTTGCGTGCGGCTCGAAATTTCAGAAATAATCGAAGCAATCTTGGCAACGCTACCGACGATGCAGTCAAGCGATTGGCCCGTCTCGTCGACGAGCTTCACACCTCTTGCGACAAGTTCGCTCGAATTGGTGATGAGTTGCTTGATCTCTTTCGCAGCTTCGGCGGAACGCTGAGCCAGCGCGCGAACCTCGGAAGCCACGACTGCAAATCCCCTGCCGGCATCTCCCGCTCGCGCAGCTTCAACGCCAGCGTTGAGCGCCAGAAGATTGGTCTGAAATGCGATTTCGTCGATGACACCGACGATCGTTTGAATCTGTGTCGACGATTTCTCAATATCGTTCATCGCGGAAACCGCTGAGCGGACGACTTCGCCACCTCCCTCGGCTTCCCTCCGCGCTGTTCCTGCAATTTCGCTCGCATGCTTCACATCGCCGGCCGTGGCATTGACGGTGGTGGTAACCTCGTCAAGGCGGCTCGCAGCCTCCTGGAGGTTTGCTGCCTGATGTTCGGTACGCCTTGAGAGTTCCTGCGACGCGCCTGATATTTCTCCACCACTTGATTTAATCGTATACGAACTCTCCGAGACATTTTTCAGGACTTGCGAAAGTTTCGCGACGGCTGAATTGAAGTCCAGCCGGAGTTGCTCGAACTCCGAGCTGAAGCGTGCATCGATGCGACAGGCTAAATTTCCGCCGGCGAGTTCATCGAGGCCTTTGCCAAGAGTCTTGATTGTCTGATCGATCATTTGCGCTTCGGCTGCTTTTTCCGCATCCCGGGCCGCTTGTGCCGATTCTCTTTCTTTCTCACGGGTTTGGCGCTCCGCTTCCTTTTCGGCCTCCCGCGCCGAGCGCTCGGATTCCTTTTCGGCCTCGCGATTGCGGCGCTCATTTTCGGCCATGATTTCGAGCTCGCGAGCTTTTCTGCCATTATCTTTGAAGATCTGTACCGCAGATGCCATCGCACCGATCTCGTCGCCGCGGGAGGTTCCTGCTACCGGTGTGTCCAGATCGCCGTCGGCGAGGCGGCGCATGCTCTCCTTCAGTCTGCTCAACGGGCGCGTGATGCTGAGCGCGACAAAGCCGCCAATGAGCAGCTGGAGAACCACGATGCAGATGCCCGCCAGACCCATCGAGCGGCTCATGCCAGTCACCGCCGATAATGCTTCTCCGGAGCTCTGCTGAGCATAGATATTCCATGGGGCGCCCAAGAAATCGACGCTCGTATTTGCCGACAGCAACGCGCCTGCGCCAGTGTTTGAGCTCCCCAAGGAGGAAATTCCCATCACTGACGCCGACTTCCCGGCCGTCTTCTCCGCTGCCAGCGGTGCATTCGTCCGAACGATCCCATCGCTTCCGACTGCGAATGTCTCTCCCGTCTGTCCGAGCCCGTCGCGGGCCGCAAACACGCGATCGAGGATCGAGGGCGAAATTTGGACGATAGCAAAGCCGACCTGCTCATCCTCCTGGGCTTGATCCATTGCGACGTTTGCTTTTTTGACGATAGGAGTGCCGATGAAGGCAGTGGGGTTATCGCCATTCACTGACGAAGAAGCGAAATCGAGAAATTTCGTCTCGCCTTTTTTTGCTGATTTCAACAGCGTCAAAATCTTGGTCAGCTGCGGGTTGGCTCCAGGTTCGCCGATTTTTTTGGCAAAATCGCCACCTTTGCGTGCGCTGTAGACGACACGGTCGTTTCGGTCGACCAATATGACGTCGTCATATCCACCCTCGGCCATGAGCGCGATAGCGATCGGATGGACTTTCGAATGCCGGACGCCGTAAATCGTGCCTGCCATTCCGCCGTCCAATTGCATCCGCTCCGTTTCGGTACCGGATGTGAAGTAGGAGAGATTTTTCTGGGCATCCTCCGAGGTGGAGCCGAGGGTCTCGGAGAGATCTTCGATATTCGTTGTGATTTCTTTTTGGCCCGCAAGATAGTGCATGTCGCCCCGCAGCTTATCGGCGACGAGTTCCAGGCTTGTCTTCCGAGATTGCGCCGCCAACATCAGCCGATGGGAAGCCGCATCGGTGAGCGCTTTGCGAGCCTCGGACCAGCCGATCACTCCTATGACCATTGCACTGAAAAGGCCCAAACCAACGATCGCGGCTGGAATACGAAATCGCAGCGTGCGGAATACCATTTCCAATTTTCTCCGAACTGAGTCGTGGGGCGATAATTTTGTTTTTTCCACATTAATGCTGAAGATCGAATTAAAGGTATTGTGCGCTACTTTTACGCGGTTTTTTCGAATGGCTTGGTTGCCATAGCGGATGCGATACAATTCCTCAGCGCGTGTCCCTTGGAATAATCGGAACGGCATTTGCTGAATGGCGCGCCAACGAGCTAGCTCTACTTGGGAACGCGAGATTTAATGGCGATGAATTAAAAAGATAAGCACGTTGCGGCGCTCGGGATATGGCCGCTCATAGAAGAAATCTCGATTCAGCTCGGCAATTAATTTGCTAAAATACCAAATCTTTCCGGCAAAACATGTTTGAACATCCCGGTTGTTGACCAGAGCTGCGATGCCAGTATGGCTTCACCTTCCCCCGACGAATCGCCGCGCTGACTTTCTCGCGTGGATAACGCCGGGGAAGAGCTGCGCCACAAGCCGCCTATCATTTCCTAAGCCGGACGAGCTTTCGCGCGACTTCGAAGGCATGCGTAAAATCCAACATCATCGGATTTTGTGCGTCGATCATCTGGCGGAGCAATTTCGCCTGGGTCTTGTATTTGATGTCGCCGATCGCGAGTGGTCCGACTGACGCGATCGCTGATGACGGCAGGCTGGCGCCGAAGTCAAAGAGCTCCACACCCTCGATGCCCGATGGCGGAACAGCATTGACGTCGGCGACGACTTTGAGCTTTTTCGATCCCCGCAGATGCTTGGAACCGAGCACCCGAATACCAGCGGCAGCCGCACAGAGAACAATATCGGCGCGCGCTACGATTTTGGCCTTATCCGTATCGCGACCACCCAGAACCGGAACGAGATCGACGCCAAAGCGCTCCTTTGCGGCCCGCGTCAACGGCTTTAGCGGTTTCAGTCCCATGTGAGACACCACTTCGACCTTTGCGCCTTGTAAAGCAGCGATGACGGCGGAAGCAAATCCCACAACGCCCGTCGCTCCAAATACGGCAACGGTTGCGCCCTTGAGCGGCCGCGAGGTCTTGCTCCGAAAGACTTCCTCGACGCAAGCGACCATTGCTGCCGCTGTCGTGAACGAACCGCCCGGATCCGCAAGAGCCGATAATGTGAAGGGTGGAACGAGTGCAGATTTTGCGGCGGCAAGCATGTCAAGCGCGAGCAGCGCATCCTTGCCCCCGATAAAGATCGCCGTACGGCATCCATATTGGGGAGGTCTCGAAAAGATCGCGTCCTGCACCAATCCCCGCGCGTGTTCCAAAAGGACGTTCGTATGCGGGATAACAACGTTGAAGCCGGCATCGACGGCCATGTTGACGTCGAAAGGACTTGCAAATGCCTGAGTTGAAAGGAAATGCAAGATTGGCGTCGCCTTTACGGTCTTTTTTCGCGGCGCCGATCGCTTGGGCTGGCGGCTCGGTTCGCCCTCAAAATTGACAACGACATCATCGGGTTCGGCTTTTATCCGCAGAGACTCGTCCATCGACATCGCAAAATCCCCTTCGTACTCGATCCGAATGCCGAGGCTGGCCTGGCAAATCGGAAATCGACGCTCCACCTGTGTCGGCGGCGAATTGCTCGGTTAAAGCTGGTCTGAAAGGCAAGGTACATGCCGCCTGGACGGCGGCTCATCGACCAACGGCATCATGCCATCGACACCATTCGGTAATCGGGTCGCTTATTCAGGTTATATTCTGTGGCGGAAATTTTTTATTAAGAGCAGATAGAATAGCCGCCCATTTCATCGATTCAAATAAATGTATATCCACGTCATAAGCTGTGATGTATTTTTGTGCATTTAGAAAATGTTCTGATTAAACAAACTCAGTGCGGGCGAAAAGGCAAGCCGGGGCGCTGACCGCAAGATGCTGCTCGGACACCTTTACTCCTTCCGATGACAATATGCTGTTGTGCTGGATTCTTCGGGATCAAAAATAAAGCGCTAATTAATGAGGTCGACTTCAACTCTAAACACCGGAGATAGACTGCGGCACCGACAGCGGACGTTGGCGCGCTGCTTTCAGGTTCCAGATGGGTCGGCTCAGCCGGCCCACCTTGTCATAGCTCCGACGGCTCAGACAAAAAAAGCATCGTCTGCCTCGATGCTCCCTCTGCGATCAAGCAGACTTCCGGCGCCAATCACGCGTGATCAGCCATACGGCAGAAATCAGGAAATAGAGCGCGCCCACGCCGGCGTATCCGGCGATGTTGCCGATCGAGGGCGCCTCCGGCATGTTCGCCTGCGCGATGAAAAACCCTCCGGCCAACGCCGACTGCGCGCCGCTCAAGACCATCGCCCATTGGGCGCCGTAACTTTTCCAGCGGCGGATTGCAGTTGCGAGTTGGAGAAGTCCTGCGAGGATTGCCCAGGCTCCGAACACGCCGAGCACTTGGTTCATGCCTGTCTGGAGCGCCACAACGACTGCGATCGTTGTCGCCAAGCTGACGACGACGTTGACGCTCTGAGTTCGATTCTGAGCTAGGCCGCCGCTTCGCGCCGCATCGATGTAATTCGCGACGGCATCCCACGCGGGATAGACGGTCAGCAAGACCGCCGCGACGGTTGCATCATGTCGGCCGATTGACAGCGCAAGCGTCACCCAAAGAACCGAAAACGCTGCCCGGAAAAAATAGTACTGCGTCAGCCATCGTTCTTCGGTCGAAGGCTCAATGTCTTGATAGTGGGTTGTCATATCATGGTCCTCTCAGTTTAATCTATCTATTAGTTGGTAGATTATGAGCACATACCGAACGTGGGGGAGCAGCGTCGTCTAGCGGGCAGAAAGCCGGTCCAGAAGCGGCTTGATGACGAGTCCGAACGTCTTGGGGTCGCCATAGGCCCGCGCCGAGAGCATCGCGCCATGAACGATCGCCATGAAAGCTTCGGCTTCGACGCGCGGAGAACTCGTGAGCTTAAGCTGGCCCTGCAGCGCTCCTCGTTCGAAGACCGAAGTAAGCCAAGCCGACAGCGACCGAAAATGCGCCCTGACCTCGAGCGCAATCTCTTCGGGAAGGATAGGAAGTTCGCTGGCGAGGAGGGCGCAAACGCAAAAAGGCACGCTCGCGTCGTTGATGCAGGTCTCCCAGAAGCCTGCATATTTCCGCAAGATGTCGACCGGATCGGGGGCGTGGCGTTCCAGTTCGGCGATGCCTGCTTCGACGTCCTCGCGGTAACGCGATACGAGGGTACGGACGAGATCGACCTTGCTCGGAAAGTGATGGTGGATGCTCGGCTTGCGGATGCCCACCACATCCGCGATATCGGCGTAGCTGAAGCCGTTATAGCCCCCCGCAATAATCAGGTTGCGGGCGCAGGCCAAGATTTCGTCAGCCGTCGAGGATACATTGCTCATATTCGTGTCCTACCATCTAGTAGGGCGAACAGTCAACGGCTCCGTTTAAGCCGCCATGCGGCTTGTTGGGACGCAGCGGCGCAATGACGGACCACTCAAAAGTCGAAATCTCGTAAGGGCCTTGGCTCGACGCACCGGCGTCTATGCCATCATGATGCGAAGTTCGTCGAGCGCGACAGGGCATCCCAGGCCGCGATCTCCGTCTTCATGTGATCGAGCTTCTGCGCCACGAGGCCAAGCGCATCCTCGCCGAGGAACAGGCGCGTCGGCGGCTTCTCAGCCTCAACCAGCCGAAGCAGGGCTTGCGCCGCCTTGTCGGGGTCTCCGGGTTGGTTCCCGCTCTTCGCTTGCCGCGCGGCACGCATCGGGTCCATGACCGGATCGTAGTCGCTGATGCTGCGTGCCGTGCGATCCATCGAGCGCCCCGCCCAATCGGTGCGGAATTGGCCCGGCGCCAGTGCGGTGACGTGGATACCGAAGGACGCTATCTCCTTGCCGAGGGACTCCGAGATCCCTTCAAGCGCGAATTTGCTGCCGCAATAGAAGCTGATGCCCGGCATGGTGATAAAACCGCCCATGGAGGTGACGTTGACGATGTGTCCGCGTCGCCGCTCGCGCATGCCCGGCAGCACGGCTTTGATCATCGCAACCGGGCCGAAGACGTTGGCCGCAAACTGACGCTGTAGGTCGTCGATGGACGATTCTTCGAGAACGCCTTCGTGGCCATAGCCGGCATTGTTCACCAGCACGTCAACCGGTCCCGCCTCCCGTTCGGCGGTGCGAACAGCCGCCGGAACGGCCGCGTAGTCCGTGACATCCAGCAAGAGCGGAAACGCGCGCTCCGACGTGCCAAAGCTCTCGGCGTCTGCCGCACGGCGCACGGTGCCGATCACACGATGACCGTCAGCCAGAGCAGCCGCGGCAAAGGCACGGCCAAGGCCGGAGCTGACGCCGGTGATAAGGAAGGTTTTGGGTTGGGTCATAGGAACTCCACGTCGCGATTGTTTTTCGATTTATATCATGATATAAAATCTTATGACCCGTGACAAGTCCCGGATTGAACAGCCGAAGCAAACCACGCGCGAGCGCGTTCTCGATGCAGCCGAGCGCCTGCTTATGCAGGGCAGCGCTGCCTTTTCTATGCGCGAACTTGCTGAAGAAGCGCGAATGAGTTTCGCGACGCCCTTCAACCAATTCGGCAGCAAAGCTGCGATCATGCTCGCGCTGTCGGCACGCCGCATCGACACCATGCGTGACCAGCTTGTCCGGGCTACGCTTCCTGAAAGCGCGGTCGGGCGTGTGCTCATGGCGGTCGATATTGCGGCGGCAGTCATGCTGAGCGCACCGGCCATGAATCGCTCTGTTATGGGTGCGATCAGCGCGCCGAGCGACGAACCTGGTAATGTGTTTTCGCGCTCAAGCGCGTTTTGGGCCGAGGCGCTTGGGGCGGGGGATGGGCTCGCCTCTGCGACGCGTTCGATGGCGATGGCTGCGCTTCCCGATCAGCTTGCCGTCGCCTTTCGCGGCGTGCTGTCGTTCTGGACGGCAGGCGAGCTTTCGGACCAACTTTTGAGGCAGCGTGCTCGCGCTGCGGCGGCAGCGGTTCTTCTCGGCTTTATTGGACGTGACGGCCGAGCCGAGCTTCTGGTGCTTCTAGAAGCTGCGTCAGGTCTAAAGAGTTCGAGTTAAAGCTAGCGTTCGCGCGAGTTCTCTGCTGTTCCGATGCCAGAGACGTCATTTCTGCTTCAGGCGCAGATCATCGTCCGGGCTGATGTCGTTGATGTCGAATGGACCATTGGCGACGACTTTGAGGATCACCCCTCCATCGCCCGCCCAGACGTAATGCGGATGCCCGCCGGCAGCGCAAGCACCGAACCTGAAGGACCGCGTTCGGGTCGAGAGGAGCGAAACGTCCGCTCCTCGACACCCGGAGAGTCAGAATTCGCTCAAAGAAAAGTGAACATTCGTGTTGGATAGATTCACTTCTTTTCGGCGGGCGAGGCCATACGTCAACAGCATGCGATCTCAAAGCTCGTTCGCGAGATGCAGCGGGGGGCGCGGTAAGTTTTTCGGATCGCGGATTTAACCCTTCGAAGGAGATCCGGACATGTCTCGTCTGAACATCAGTGGTGGAATCGTCGCGGCGTCCCTTATGCTTTTTGGCCTGCCGATTTCCGCCTATGCGCTTGTCGACAATCCCGCGGGCGCCGTTTCGCAAACGCCACCGTCAGTGATCGTCTTCAATCAAAAGCCGAAAGGCGAAGAGATTACCGTCACGTATGCGTTCATGCCGTCGGCGGGCAATCTCGTTATTTACGGCTCTAACCACTCAGGAAAACACGATGCCAAAACCATCGGCAGCGTGAAGCTGGAAGCCGGAGACCATCACAACATCGGCGTGAAACTCGACAAGGACGTTCCGGCTGGGACATCCTTGTGGGCTTCGCTCACGAATTCGAACCAGAAGTCGTTCTGGAAAGCGTCGCTGCCGTCGGCTAACGAATTTCTTATTGAATAGGCAGCCGCGATCCTCGCGAGCGTCGATTCAAAAAATGCGTCGGATGGCGAGACCTCCGGCGCATTTTTTTGGACGACGCCGACGGCCTGCTACGCCGAGGCTTCCTGCGCGAACCTAAAATATCGCTGACGGCGCGAGGCCTCTTTACAAGTTTTCATAAAAATGAAAAGTTCTCCGGCATCTTCATTCGCAGAAGGATGCGAAAATCGTGGCTGCCTTCATGACGGCGTCAGCATGGACCGAAGCGCCTTCAACGCCGTTTCCGAATGATCCGTTGACGCAAAACGAAAGCTGCGATCTTGCAATTGTCGGCGGTGGAATTCTGGGGCTTTGCTCAGGTCTCCATGCCGCGCGGGAGGGACTTTCGGTCCGCATCGTCGACGCGGCAAGCGTTGGCGACCGGGCGTCGGGACTCAACGGCGGCCAGGTCATCGCTGGCTTCAAATATGACCCGGGCTGGCTCGTCGCGCATTTCGGCGAGAAGCGCGGCGCGGCATTGGCGCAGTTTGGGGCGTCGACGCCGGATGCCGTGTTCGACCTCATCGCACGCGAGAAACTTGATGTACCGCGCCAGGCGAGCGGATGGATTCAAGCGGCGCACTCCGACGTCGCTATGCGCGCTATCGAACAGCGCGCCAAACAGTGGATCGCATACGGCGTTCCCGCGAAAATTCTGAACGTCGCGGAAGTCACGCGACTGACGGGCGCACGCGGATATCTCGGTGGCTGGCATGACCCGCGCGGCGGCGCGATCCAACCCTTCGCGTACACGCGTGAGCTGGCGCGCATTGCCGTCGCGGCGGGCGTACGCATTGCGGAACATACGCGAATTACAAGGCTAAACCGGGAAAATTCGGCCTGGGTTCTTCAAACGGCGGATGGCAAATCGCTTCGCGCCAAGAGCGTCATCATCGCCACAAACGCGTATGCCGACGGCCTCGTCCCGGGCCTCGCGCGGACGTTATTGCCGCTGCATTCCTTCCAGATTGCGACCGAGCCGCTCTCCGACGAAGTTTTGTCAACGATTTTGCCGGAAGGCCAGGTCGTTTCGGATTCACGCCGTATCGTTGTCTATTATCGGAAAGGGCCGAATGGGCGGATGCTGCTCGGCGGGCGCGGTTCGATGGCCGAACCAACGGACCCGAAAGCGTGGTCGCATCTTGAACACGCGCTGAAGCGGCTCTATCCGGCGCTTGCCGACGTCGCGATCGAAAAGCGTTGGTATGGGCGCGTGGCCATGACGCTCGACCACCTACCGCATGTCCACGAGCCGGAGCCCGGGTTGATCATCGCGGCCGGATGCCAAGGGCGCGGGGTCGGGCTCATGACTGCGCTCGGCCCGCGCCTCGTCGACTATCTCGCATCAAGGGACGCCGAGCGAATTCCCTTTCCGATCACTCCGATACGGCCGATTCCGTTTCATGCCTTCCGCAACATCGGCATCAGCGCCGCGATAGCGTGGTACCGGCTCGTGGACATGCTGGAGCGGTAAAAAATACTGCGATTGACTTTTTCGTGAATGTGAAAAAAACTCTCAAGAGTTCAGGATTGCGAGCTTATGAGCGTTTCCGCCGAAACTGACTTCACGGCACCGGCCGCTTCGAAGCGCCGCCAGCGGCTATTCCAATTCGGAATGTCGGTTCCCGGCGCATTGGCGACATCGATCCTGGTGCTTTTCGCGCTCGGCGTGGTGCTGTTTCTTGGCTTCAGGACGAATGACGGCTCGTTGCTCGGCGGCGGGGTGACATTCAAGAATTTTTCGGACGCTTTATCGGATCCGCTTTACGCGACGGTCATTCTGCGGTCGCTGGCGATCGCGGGCTTCGTCACACTTGCGACCGTGGCGACCGCCTATCCGGTCGCGTTCTATCTGGCGTTTCACGCCGGCCGGCACCGTGGGCTGCTGCTGTTCGTCGTTACGCTGCCGTTCTGGACGAGCTATCTGCTGCGCGTGTTCGCGTGGAAGGTCGTGCTGGCTTACAACGGCGTCTTGAATTCGGCGCTGCTATCGGCCGGAATAACGTCAGAGCCGATTTTGGCGTTCTTGAACACGCCCGCGGCGGTCGTTGTCACGCTGGCGCACGCCTATGCGGCGTTCGCGATCCTGCCGATTTACGTCGCTCTCGAGAATGTTCCGCGATCCTTGATCGAAGCCGCTGAAGATCTCGGCGCGCGGCCGTTCACGGTCTTCCGCCGAGTGATTTTGCCGATCTCGATGCCGGGCGTCATGGGCGCCGCGCTCGTCGTTTTCGTGCCGACTGTCGGCGATTACGTTACGCCCGCGCTCGTCGGCGGCCCGAGCAGCACGATGATCGGCTCAATGATTCAGGCGCAATTCGGAAAGGCCAACGACTGGCCGTTCGGGGCGGCGCTTGCGGTCATCGTGATGCTCGTGATCCTGGTTGTGGTGCTGATCGCACGGTTCGCCGACAAGCATTTCGGGAGCCGGACATGAGTGCGGCGCCGTCAAAAAACGCGACCTGGCTTAGGATCTATATCGTCGCGTACGTCGTGTTTCTCTATCTGCCGATCGCGATCATTCCGATATTTTCGTTCAACAACTCTGTACAGGCCGCGTTTCCGCTCAGCGGATTTACATTCGATTGGTATCGCAGCCTGCTGGATAACGAGAATCTGCATCGCGCTTTCGAAACGAGCCTGATCGTTGGATTGACGGCGGCATTCCTGGCGACGACGATCGGCGTCACCGTGGGCTATATGGAAATCGCCGGGGGCGACCGCATCTCGCGCACGATATCGGCGCTTGCGCGGCTTCCTATTCTTATCCCGGGCGTCATCGTCGGCATCGCGCTTCTGATCCTCGTCAATCTCGCAGGCCTTGGCCCATCGCGCGTCGCCATCGTGCTTGGCCATACGCTCGTCGCGCTGCCGACTGCGGTCGTCATCATGCGAAGCCGGTTTCTGGCATTGCCCAAGAGTTTCAGCGAAGTCGCGATGGATCTTGGCGCGCATGAATGGACGACATTCCGGCGCATCATCCTGCCGCTCGCGGCGCCTGCGATCGTATCGTCATTCATGCTGTCGTTTCTGACGTCGTTCGACGAGTTCATCGTCGCGTTCTTCCTGTCGGGGACGGAGCAGACGCTGCCTCTCTTCGTCTGGGGTCAGCTTCGCTTCCCCAAATCCCTTCCGAGCGTCATGGCGCTCGGTTCCGTCATTCTTTTAGCTTCGATCGTCATCGCGACTGCCGCCGAGTTGATCCGGCGACGCGGCGCGTTCGCGGACGATCTTCCGGTGACTGCCAAAGGAAATCTACCCATCTCTTGAACGCAAACGAGGAGTATCAAGTCATGCAAGGATTGACGACACGTAACGTGCTTCGCGGGGCCGCGGGTCTTGTGTCATTCATTGCGGCTCTCGCGTCGCCTGCGATGGCCGCAGACAAGCTCACGTACTTCACCTGGTCGGGCTATGAATTGCCGGCCTTCAACAAGAGCTTCCTAACCGCGCATCCGGACGGCGTCGAAACGTCGGTGTTCAGTGACGACGACGAAGCTTTCACCAAGGTAAAGGCCGGTTTCCATCCCGATCTCGCGCACCCCTGCTACGACAAGATCGCGCGCTGGAACAAAGAAGGCCTGCTGCAGCCGATCGATACGAAGCGCATCAAGAACTTCGATACCATCTTTCCGGTCTTCAAAGACCTTCCCGACATTCAAGCGGGCGACGGCAAGGTCTGGATGGTTCCGTGGGATTGGGGCAATACGTCGATCTTATACCGAACCGACCTAGTGAAGGACCCGGCGCCGTCGTGGACCTTGCTTTGGGACAAGCAATACACGGGACGCATCGCGACGATCGACGCCGTCCACGATACGCCTGTCGTCGCGGCCCTCTTGGCTGGCGTAAGCCCGTTCGATATGTCTCCCGCGGACCTCGACAAGGTCGCGGCGAAGCTGCGCGAGCAACGCCCGCTTCTCCGAGCTTACACGACGGACATGACCTCCGTCGAGCAGTCGCTCGCGAGCGGCGAACTCGTTGCGGCCATGACGTGGAACGCTTCGGCGACGACGCTTAAGAAGCAGGGCGTCAAGGTCGAATTCATGAAGCCGAAGGAAGGCATGCTGACCTGGGCCTGCGGATTAGTGATGCTGAAGGACGCCAAGAACGTCGATCTCGCGTACGACTTCATCAACAGCCGTCTCGAAGGCGATTCAGGCAAGGAACTCATCACGCAATATGGCTACGGCAGCGCGTCGAGCGCAGCGTTCGCTCTCGTGCCGAAGGAAGAACTCGACCGCCTGCAGCTTCCGGCCGACCCGAACATCGTGCTGAAGACCACGGTCTTTACCGGCCCGATGAAGCAGAACGACGAGCTCGCAAAGATGTTTGAAAAGGTCAAGGCGGGCGGCTGATCGCACTCCGATTGGAAACGCAGAATGCCGAATTTTCAGAGAAGGGCTACAAACGTGCGACGGATAAAAATTACAGACGCGCGCCAGGACGCCTCGGACCAGACGCCATCGGAGGCAGACGTCCGTCTTGGCCGCCGTATTCGTGCGCTCCGTCTCGAACGAAAACTCGGCATTACGGAAGTCGCCCAGCGCGCCGGTATTTCGGTCGGCGCGCTGAGTCAGATCGAACGCGGCCTGACTTCGCTGCGGATCCGTGTGTTGTGGCCGCTGGCCGCGGCACTCGGCGTCGAGCCGCACAGTCTTCTTTCGAACGACCAGGAGACGACGGGTGACCTTTACGTCGTCCGCGCCTCGGGACGAAAAGAGATTCCGGTGCGTTCTGAAGGCATGCGCAAGGAACTTCTTTCGCCGCCCGGCTCGGTGCTGACGGGCCTTCTGGTGCACGTTGAGCCGGGCGGTGGGACGGGCGAATCTTATAGCCATGCGGGCTATGAATTCGGGCTCGTTAAAAAGGGACAGGTCGAGTTGACGATCGACAGCGTCATTTATCTTTTGAAAACCGGCGACAGCTTTGCGTTCAAGAGCACGTTGAAACACTCATTCCGCAATCGCGGCAAAGAGCGGTGCGAGATCGTGTGGATCAATACCACGAAGTCGACAGAGATCCGTAATGGCGACTGACCCGCTCCTGCGCCTCGACGGAGTATCGAAAGTTTTCGACGGTGGGACGATCGGTCTCGATAACGTCACGCTCGACATTGCGCACGGCGAGTTCGTCAGTCTTCTTGGGCCGTCGGGGTGCGGAAAGACGACCAGCCTACGTGTGATGGCCGGTTTCGAATCCCCGACCAGCGGCCGCGTTCTTCTTGACGGCAAAGACATCACCGATCTACGGCCCTACGACCGGCCACTCAACACGGTGTTCCAGGATTACGCACTTTTTCCGCACATGAACGTGTCGGAGAATGTCGGGTTTGGGCTGTCCTTGCGCAAGCTTCCGGCCGCCGAGGCCGACAAAAAAGTGAAGGAAGCGCTGGAACTCGTCGGGCTCAGCGACAAAATCCGTGCACGCGTTTCGATGCTATCGGGCGGCCAGCGTCAACGTGTTGCGCTCGCGCGCGCGCTCGTCTGCTCGCCGCGCGTTCTGCTGCTCGACGAACCGCTGTCGGCGCTCGACGCTAACCTGCGCGAGCAGATGCAGATCGAGCTGAAACGGCTGCAGTCGCGGCTCGGCACCACGTTCATCATGGTGACGCACGATCAGGCCGAGGCCTTGTCCATTTCCGATCGCATCGTGGTTTTGAGTCGCGGCAGAATCGAACAGATTGCATCGCCCTCCGAGCTTTACGATGCGCCGACGACGCGCTTCGTCGCGGACTTCATCGGATCGATGAACGTACTCGACGCCGAAGTGCTGGAGACCACCGCCGAGGGCGTCCGCGTCTCAGCCGGACCGATGATCGTCGACATCCCGGCCGAGTGCGCAACGGCGGCGCCCCCGCGCGGCGCATCCACTCTCATCTGTATCCGACCCGAAGAGCTGACGGTGCAGACATTCCCCTCCGAACATACGGTCGCTGCTCAGATCACCTCGACCGTGTTCTATGGGCCGATGCTTCGGCTGTTCGTCGAAATCTCGGGCGGCCAGAAGTTGATGATCGATATAGGGCGACGCCGGTCCACGGAAACATTCGATGCCGGCACGACCGTTTACGTTCGTACTATCCGTGGCGCCGGGAGGGTTCTGGGCCAAGCCTAAGACGCGTCGGATTCGTCGTTGTTCGGGCCGCAGACCGCTAGCAAGCTTTGACCAACTCCGTGCCCGCATCGTTCAGGGCGCTGGCGATTTCGCCCGGCGGATCCGAGTCGGTGACGAGCCGCGTGACGGCATCGAGCGTTGCGACCTTGATAAGGCCGCCGCGACCGAACTTCGAAGCATCCGCGAGCACCGTGACGAAACGAGCTTGGGCGATCATGGCGCGCGCGACGTCAGCCTCGCGGACGTCGAAGTCGAGAATACCGACCGTCTCGACCGAACCGGCCGCTAGGACGGCGTGTGTCGCGTGGAAATGTCCGATCTGCTCGATGGCAAGAGGCCCCAGATTTTCCGTGCCGTCGGCGCGATATTCGCCGCCGATCAGGAATGTCGCGCTCGAGGGTCCGCGCGACGCGAGCGCAGCAATGGCCGCGGAATTGGTGATGATGGTCAATCCGGTCGCCGATGAGAGTTCTTCGGCAAACCACAACGTCGTCGTTCCGGTATCGACGAACAGGGTATCGCCGGGCTGAAACAACTGGACAGCGCGCCGGGCAATGGCACGCTTGGCGTCGGCATTTTCCAAAAGCCGGCCCTGGAACGAGCCTTCGACATCCTCCGTAAGTCTCGGCTCGGCGAGCGTCGCGCCGCCGTGAATCTTCCGTACACGGCCGCGCTCGGCCAAATCGGTGAGGTCGCGGCGGATCGTTTCTCGTGAGGTTCCAAGGAGTTCGGCCAGAGCGTCGACGGTCACACGCTCACGCTCACGGACGACCTGCTCAATCCGTTCCCGTCTATTGTTCGGTCGCATTATCGTTGCCTATTCGGTCATTCTGTTTGACTGTTCAGCAGTTCTGTCGGACCATACAAACAAATAACCTGCCTACATGGGCAAATTTTGTTTGGCCGGTTCCAATCATCCGCAACTGGGGGTTGAGCATGACACAGGACGAAGACACCAAAGTTCTCCACTCAATGGGCTACGCGCAAGAATTGTCGCGGCGCATGGGTGGATTCTCGAATTTCGCAATTTCGTTTTCGATTATTTGCATTCTCGCCGGTGGCATCACGTCGTTCCCGCTGGCGATGGCGACGGGTGGCGGCTTCGAAGCGACCATCGGCTGGATCGTTGGTGGTCTATTTGCTCTTGTCGTTGCGACTAGCCTCGGTCAGATCGCTTCGGCTTATCCGACTGCCGGTGCGCTGTACCACTGGTCGTCCATTCTCGGCGGCCGCGGCTGGGGCTGGGCAACCGCCTGGATCAACCTGCTCGGTCTGATCTTCGTCGTGGCGTCCGTCGACGTCGGCGTGTGGCTTTTGCTCCGCGACCTAGTGCTGGCCGGCGTGTTCCACATGGATGTGACGGCGTGGACGACGCTGGCGACCGATCCCCTTCCCGCTGGCATGACCATGGATCAGGTGATCGCGAACAACAACCACGCCTACTACGTACAGGTCGGCGCGGTCAGCGTCATCGTGCTGGCACAGGCGCTGGTCAATCACTTCGGCATCAAACTGACGACGCTGCTGACCGACTTCTCCGGTTACCTGATCCTCGTCGTCGCGGTCGTCCTGACCGCGATGTTCCTGATCTGGGGCGCAACCTGGGACTTTCACCGGGCCTTCACTTTCGTGAACAACACGGGCGAACCGGGCGGCGGCTACGTCCCCGAGCCGCGCACTGCATTGGTCGCCTTCCTCATCGGTCTTCTCTATCCGCTCTACACGATCACGGGCTTCGACGCTTCCGCCCATACCTCGGAGGAAACCGCCGACGCACGGCGGGCCGTTCCGCGCGGCATGATTCACTCGGTGTTCTGGTCACTGGTGTTCGGCTTCGTGATGGCACTTTCCTTCGTCCTCGCGAGTCCCGACCTCGCCGCGACAGCCAAGGACGGCGGCAATGCCTGGTTCAACTTGTTCAACAATCTTCCGGCGCCTACACCGCTCAAAGACGTGATCGCTATCTGCATCGTGATTGCGAACTTCATCTGCGCGCTTGCGGGCCTCACATCGACGTCGCGCATGATCTATGCGTTCGCTCGTGACGGTGGCCTGCCCGGTTCCAGCCTTTGGAAGCAGGTCAGTCCGCAATGGCGGACGCCGGTGCCTGCAATCTGGCTGGCTGCTGTTCTGTCGGTCGCGGCGACGCTTTACTCACCGGCCTTTGCGGCTCTGGCAGCGGGTTGCGCTCTGTTCCTCTATGTTTCCTACGTGATGCCGATTGCTGCTGGCATGCTCGCCGAAGGCAAAACCTGGACCGAGTTCGGGCCGTTCCGTCTCGGTTTCTGGTCGAAGCCGCTGGCGTTAATTTCCATCGCCGGTGTTTTGGTCCTCATGTACGCGGGCATTCAGCCTCCGTTCGACATCCTGATCAACTACGCGATCGGCTTGATCGTTCTCTTGATCGTCCTGTGGTTCGGTATTGAATCTCGCCGCTTCAAGGGGCCTCCGATCGGCGCTGAAATCGCGAGGCGGCAGGCCGAGATCGCCGCAGCCGAGAAAGCCGTCGGCGAGTCCGCCTAAATTCGACAACGACGAGAGCCGTGGGTTCAACAGACCCACGGCTTTTTTATTTCCGTTTCGGCGCGGGACTGGCGCTGAATGGCAAAGGACAAGGTATTATGTCTGTGGCAGACGTCGCCATCGTCGGTGCGGGCGTCGTGGGCTGTGCCATGGCGAGGCGCTTCACCCTTGAAGGCGCCAAAGTCGTTCTTCTCGATCGCGGCTCGGACCTGCTCTCGGGCGCAAGCAAGGGCAACAGCGCGATCCTGCACACGGGCTTCGACGCGCCTCCGGGCAGCATCGAACTGAGTTGCATGCAAGCCGGATACGCCGAATATCTATCGATCCGCGAAAGCTTCAACCTGCCGCTGCTTGAGACCGGCGCGATGGTGGTCGCTTGGTCGGAAGCGGAGCGCAACGCGCTCGACGGCATCGAGGCACAAGCAAAGACCAATGGTGTCGATACCGTTCGACGACTGACGGCGGCGGAAATCCGCGCTCGCGAGCCAGAGCTTTCAATGCGTGCGCTCGAAGCTCTGCTTGTTCCCGGCGAGCATGTGATCGATCCCTGGTCGCCGTTTCTCGGCTATCTGCGCCAGGCGGCAGCGCACGGTGCTGAAATCTCATTTGCGACAGAGGTGATTTCAGGAAATTTTGACGGCGAGGTTTGGACGCTGCAAACCACCAAAGGCGTTCGCCGCGCCCATACCGTCATCAACTGCGCCGGACTGTACGGTGACAGGCTCGACGCGCGCCTTCTCGGATCGGCATCGTTTCAGATCAAGCCGCGGAAGGGGCAATTCGTCGTTTTCGACAAGGCGGCAGCGAAGCTTCTCAAAACAATCATTCTGCCGGTACCATCGGAGCGCACAAAAGGCGTGGTGCTGACGCGTACGGCATTCGGCAACGTACTGGTCGGACCAACCGCTGAGGAGCAGGACGACCGCGAGCGCGCGACCGTCGAAGAAAAGGCGTTGCGCGGGTTGCTTGCGAAGGCGGAAGAGATGGTGCCAGCGTTGGCCGACGTCGACGTTACGGCTGTTTACGCCGGCCTCAGGCCCGCAACGGAGGAGAAAGCCTACCGCATTGCCGTGCATGCGAACCGCAATTGGATAACCGTTGGAGGGATTCGCTCGACCGGCCTCACTGCATCGCTCGGCATCGCGCAGCACATCTTCAAGCTCTATCGAGATTTGGGAAATGAGCACACGGCGATCGTGAACCCGCAAACGCCGCGAGTGCCGAATCTCGCGGAGAATCGCCCGAGAGATTGGCAGTCCGCGGGCTATGGCGAAATCGTCTGCCATTGCGAGATGGTTACTCTGCGCGAGATCGAGCAGGCCCTATCCGGGCCATTGCCGGCTGGCGATTTCGGCGGCCTCCGGCGCCGGACGCGGTGCGGCATGGGCCGTTGCCAAGGCTTCTATTGCAACGCGCAGCTCGCGGCTTTGACGGAAGGCTGCTTCGCGTCGCCCCTCGCCGTGGGGGACGCGGCGTGATGTCGGCCCCGTTCGACGTTCGAAGCGCCGACGTGCTCATCATTGGCGCGGGGCCGGCAGGCCTATCAGCGGCGACACATCTGAAACGCCTCGGCGTCGGCAACGTAATGGTTGTCGAACGCGAACCGATTGCGGGCGGAATTCCCCGTCATTGCGGCCACCCGCCATTCGGCATGCGCGAATTCGGGCTTGTCCTGACCGGCCCTGCCTATGCTCGGCGGCTTGTCGATCGGGCAGTCAAGGCTGGGGTCGAGTTGCAGCTCAAATGCTCGGTCGTTTCCATCGACTATGCCGACGATCTTATCGTTACGTGCGCTAGCAATCGCGGGCCGCTGACGATCGTTGCGAAGCGCGTCATCGTCGCGACCGGCGTGCGGGAGAGGCCGCGTTCGGCGCGATTGATCTCGGGCGAGCGGCCGCTCGGCATTCTCAACACCGGCGCACTGCAAGAGTATGTCTACCTTCAGCATCTCGTGCCGTTTCGCCGTCCTGTGATCGTCGGAACCGAGCTCGTCTCGCTTTCGAGCTTGCTGACATGCCGCAAGATCGGCGCGAAGCCGGTTGCCATGATCGAGAGCCGTGACCGCCCGACTGTGCGCCGCGTTTCGATGGCGCTCCCGCGTTTGCTCGGCGTGCCGGTTCGCTACGGAACGCGAATTGCCGATATCAAAGGCCGTCCGCGCGTCGAGGCTGTAACGTTGCGCTTGCCGGACGGCAGTCTTGAAGACGTCGCTTGCGACGGCGTGGTCTTCACGGGCTCGTTCCGGCCGGAATCGGCGCTTGCGCGATCGGCGGGGCTCGAAATCGACGGCGGCACGGGCGGCCCCGTGATCGACCAATTCGCACGGACAAGCGAGCCGCGAATCTTTGCGGCCGGGAATGTCTTGCATCCCGTCGAAACGGCCGGATGGTCGTGGCGCGAGGGGCGGCGAGTCGGAGCGTTCGTCGCTCAAGACTTGGATGGCAAGCTATCGAAACCGGAGCACGCGATCAAGCTGACGCCGGGAACCGGCATTCGATATGTCGTTCCGCAGCGGCTGGTTCCAGGCGGCGGCGGTTTCGATCATTTGCAATTGCGCGCAGCGTGCGAAGTTTCAGGCGTGCTGGTTGCGCATTCGCGCGGGCGGGCGATACGACAACAGCCATTGACCTCCGGACCGGAGCGGCGAATCCTGGCGCCGCTGGCGGCATTTTCGGAGGCCGACGCAGACGTCATCATCGGTGTCGACGACCGGCCATCGACGACAATTCGGAGCGGTTCGGCATGCGTGTAGCGGCGATCGATCAGGGGACGACGTCGACGCGCGTGCTGGTTGCGGATACGGATGGCGCGCTCGATATCGCTTGCTCGGTTGCGCATCAGCAGCTTCATCCGCACCCGGGATGGGTGGAGCACGACCCGGAAGAACTGCTGGCGAACATCCGAAGTTGTCTCGATGCTGCGGGCGCGGTCGATAGCATCGGCATCGACAATCAAGGCGAGAGCTGTCTGGCGTGGGACGCCGAGACCGGTAAGGCGCTGTCTCCCGTCGTCGTCTGGCAGGACAACCGGACGGCCGACGCCGTCGCGCGGTTGAAAGATAAGGGCGCGGCATCACTGACGCTCTCGCGGGCTGGTCTTCCGCTCGACGCTTACTTTTCGGCGTCGAAGCTTGCTTGGATCGTCAACAATACTCCCGCGGCAAGGGATGCATTGAGCGCGGGACGCTTACGCCTCGGGACGACGGATGCGTTCTTTCTTCATCGCCTGACCGGCCATTTCGCGACAGACGTGACGACGGCATCGCGGACGTCATTGATGAATCTCGAAACGGGCCGATGGGACCAGGACCTGTGCGATCTGTTCGGCGTGCCGATTTCCTGCCTGCCTGAAATCCGCCCGACGGTCGCCGACTTCGGGCGGATCGACGGCGTTCCTGTCATGGCGTCGGTGGTCGATCAGCAAGCGGCTCTGTTCGGCCACGGCTGCCGGAAACCGGGCGACGCGAAGATCACCTTCGGAACCGGCGCATTCGCCTTGGCCGTCACTGGCACCGAGATCGCGCACGCTCCGGAAAAGGGTCTGCTGCCGACGGTCGCGTGGGCGCTTGACGGGCGCATGACGTACGCGGTCGACGGCGGTGTTTACGACGCGGGGGCGGCGGTCGAGTGGGCAAGGCGTATCGGTCTCGTATCGGACATCGAGAAAGACCTCGAATGGTTCGATGCTGAGCCCGCAATCGATCGTGGCATCGTGTTCGTTCCGGCGCTTTCGGGCCTCGCGTGTCCGCACTGGGACCGAACGGCGGCGTCGCTTTTCCTTGGCATGTCGGCGGCGACGACGCAGGCCGATCTACGCCAAGCGCTGCTCGAAGGTATCGCGCTCAGCGCCGCCGACGTCGTGGAAGCGATGCACGCACACGTTCCAATCGGCGGTTCGATTGCAATCGATGGCGGCCTCGCGCGCAGCCGTTACTTTGCGCAGTTTCTGGCAGACATGATCGGCCGCGATGTCATCGTTGCGGATTTCGACGAGCGGACCGCATTCGGGACGGCGAAGCTTGCCGCGCTCGGAGCGGGCATCGTGCTGCCCGATCCCGACAGTCTCACGCACACTTTCAGTCCGCGCCGCGGCGACAGCTCGGTAGCGCGCAAGCGTTTTCATGACGCCGTATCGCGCAGCAAGGGATGGCGGGATTTGAGCGAGTAACCAAGCGCTGCTCTCGCCGCGCCCCCTGTCTGGTTCGTGCAAATATCCAATAAGCAGGATAATTACTGCGCGCGCAGCATGCATGAGGACTTCCGTGCCACGACCTACTGATCCCCCCTCTACGGCCCATCCGACGGCTGGAGCGCTGGCCAGCGGAAAAATGAACTATCGTCATTCGCTGACCTTCAAACCCTATTGGTGGGAAGCCGCATCGGCCGAGGCTGCGGGCGGCGAGATTCCGGTCCCAACACAATGTGATGTCGCGATTGTGGGGTCCGGCTTCACGGGGCTTTCGGCGGCGCTGACGCTTGCGCGGGCCGGTCGAGATGTCGTGATATTCGAGCGCGGCCGATCGGGATTTGGCGCCAGCACGCGGAACGGCGGCCAGATCGGCAGCGGCAACCAGAAATTTCGCATCAAGACGCTCATCGCACTACGCGGAAGACGGAAAGCTGAAGAAATGTTGCGCGAAGGCACGCGCATGCTCGATCATATCGCCGCATTGATCGAGACGGAGAAGATCGATTGTCACTTTCGCCGCTGCGGCCGCTTCCGCGCCGCCATCCGGCCCGAACATTATGAAGCCATGGCCGCCGACATGCGCGATTTGAAAGAGATCGCAGGCGTCCAAAGCTTCATGGTGCCGAAATCGGAGCAAGCCTCGGAAATCGGCTCGGACGTTTTCTTCGGCGGCTCAGTGCTTCCCAACGATGCCTCGCTGCATCCCGGTCTTTATCATGCGGGTTTGATGCTGCGCGTCATGGAAGCGGGTGGGAGAGTCATAGACCATACTGCCGTCGTACACATCGAGCCGGCTTCGGGATCGTTCCGCGTCCGCACGGGCCGTGGGGAAACCATCGCGCGGAACGTCATCGTCGCGAGCAACGGCTATACCGACGGCCTCGTTCCGGAGCTTGGGCGGCGCATCGTTCCCGTTGGATCGGGGCTCATAGCGACGGACGAGATTCCGGAAGACCTTTATAATCGGCTGCTGCCGAAGAACCGTGTCTACGGCAATACCAATCGGGTCTTCTCTTATTTTCGGGGAGCGCCGAACGCGCGTCGCATCATCTGGGGCGGCCGCGAGGGGCGCTTCGCCGCGAGCGCGTCTCCCGCCGCCTTCCGGCATCTCGCGGCAGACATGCTGCGGGTCTTTCCGGACCTGAAAGATGTGCCCGTCACGCACGCCTGGGATGGCCGGATCGGCTACACCTACGACGAGGTTCCACATATCGGACAGACGGCCTTCGGCATCCATTACGCACTTGGCTATTGCGGGACGGGCGTGTCGCGCGCCACCTACTTCGGCAATAAAATCGCCTTGCAGATGCTGGGCAGTGCCGAGGGCCATACGGCATTTGACGATCTGGCGTTTCCTCCGTTTCCGGCTCATCCGATTGCCCGCCGTGCGGTTCCGTTCGTCGAAGCCTGGTATCGCGTCCGCGACACTATGAATTTTTGAGACGACGGTCGCCGGATTGGCATCACGGGCGCGCGCACCTACATGATGCGACAGCCCGGAGGACGTCATGGCTGCACTCTCGATACTCGACCTTGTTCGCGTCACACAAAATACGGATGCGCGCGGGGCTCTCGATAATGCCCGAGATCTTGCGGCCCACGCGGAAAAGTGGGGCTACCAGCGCTTTTGGGTGGCGGAACACCACAATATGCCCGGCATCGCCAGCGCCGCGACGTCGGTCGTCATTGCGCATATCGCTGCGGGCTCGAAGACCATCCGCGTCGGCGCGGGCGGCATCATGCTTCCCAACCACGCGCCCATCGTGATCGCTGAACAATTCGGAACCCTGGCGCGGCTTTTTCCCGGCCGTATCGACCTTGGGCTCGGACGGGCACCCGGCACCGACCAGATCAGCGTGCAGGCTTTGAGGCGACAACCCTCTGCCGCCGATACATTCCCGCAGGACGTTCTGGAGCTGCAGGCCTTCTTTGCTCCGGCGGCCGCTATGCAGCGCGTTCAAGCCGTTCCGGCTGCGGGAACGAACGTGCCGCTGTGGATCCTTGGTTCAAGCACCTACGGCGCGTATCTCGCAGCCGAACTCGGATTGCCTTACGCGTTCGCGTCGCATTTCGCTCCGGCGCAATTGCTGCCAGCTCTCGAAATCTATCGCAGCCGGTTCAAGCCGTCGGAACAGCTCGACCGTCCGCACGCGATGGTTGGCGTCAACATTGTCGCTGCCGAAACTGATCGCGAAGCCCGCCACCTCGCAACGACGCAGCAAATGTCGTTCGCCAATCTTCTCCGAGGCGCGCGCCAACTTAGCCAGCCGCCGATTGACGATATCGAGGTTTATTGGACACCGCAGGAAAAACTGCAGGCGACGCATATGCTCGCACGCTCCATCGTCGGCTCTGCGGAATCGGTCCGCAGTGGAATTAAAGCTCTCGTTGACGAAACCGGGGCTGACGAGATTATGATCGTTTCGGATATCTACGATCACATTCTTCGGCTGCGCTCGTTCGAGATCATCGCAGCGACCCAGAAAGCCGGAGCTGAACGTCAATTGTGTACGGAGAGCTGAGCCGTGGCCGCCGAAGACAGCAACGATGATCTGCCGGAAACCAGCAAGCTGACACGGACGAAGCAACGCTGGGCGCAGGAAGGGCGATTCCTGACGGGGCGCACGGCACGCATGGAGTCCGAGAGATTGCCTCCTGGCCAGCATCTGGTGCGCGATTGGCCTGTGCTTGATCTCGGCCAGCAGCCGGAGATCGCGCTCGACCGATGGCAGCTCGCGATCGACGGCGCCGTCGAGAGCCCGATCACGCTCGACTGGCCCAGGTTTCAAAGCGAACCGCAGAGCGGCAAGACATCCGACATCCATTGCGTGACGACTTGGTCGCGCTACGACAATCGCTGGACGGGCGTTGCGACTCGGGACTTGCTCGATCTCGTGATGCCCACCCGGGACGCGCATTTCGTGATCCTGCATAGCCACGACCGCTACACGACCAACATCACATTGGAGGACTTCGCTTCCGAGGATGCGATCTTGGCGCATAGCTGGGAGGGCAAACCGTTGACGCGTGGACATGGCGGCCCGGTTCGTCTGGTCGTGCCGCATCTCTACTTTTGGAAGAGCGCGAAGTGGTTGAAGCGTATCGAATTCGCGACCCGCGACGCTCCCGGCTTCTGGGAAGTGAACGGCTATCACAATCGCGCCGATCCGTGGAAAGAGCAGCGCTATTCGGACGAGTGATTGGTTAAGACGCGCGTTTGCAAGGTTTCCCTCACAGGGCGGCAATAAAGAAGATTGGCTCTGCCATCGTTTGGGCAAGGCTCCTGCGATAGTGTTCGATATCTAGGGAGCACTCAAAAGGGGGGGTCCGTTGTTTCCCCAACGCCATTCTCGCCGAATTGCACCGGCTGTCTTGCTGGCTGCAATCGCAATTCTTTCCGTCGCCGCCGGGCCGACGCGAGGGCAAGCTAAAGACGCCTTCGCGGCCTGCGAAACCGAGGCCGGCCTTGCTGTTCTCGCATCGCCAATCGCGCCGTGGAAAGGCGCGCCGCTCAAGGTCGTATTCACTGCGGAGAAACCGCTCAAGGGTGAGCTTTCCCTCACCGCTCCCGACGGCAAAGTCGCCGTCACATCGAGCGAGCGTCATGGCGGGCCGCCCTATTTCTGGTTTGCGGAAGTTGCGTCGCCCGTGTCCGGAGATTGGGTTGCGACCCTGACGCGCGAGGGCGCTGAAGCCGGGTGCGCGACGGTCAGGCATACGTTCTCAGTCACCAAGACCGCCGAGGCGCCGCCGCGTCCGACGGCCAAGAGTGTTTGGCCGATCAGAGGCACCTGGGATCGCGAGACCGAGAATCTCTATTCGGCGTGGATCGAGAAGCTCTTCGACGACCCGATCGAAGCCGCGCCGTCGTGGCCCGCATTGCACGAAGTGTTGCGCGACAAATCCCGCAACATGCTTTTCGATCATTTGGGACTCGGCGAAGACAGCAAAAAGCTCGTTATGCAGCCCGATTGCGCCGACCTCCCGTATTTCCTTCGGGCGTATTTCGCGTTCAAGGTCGGCTTACCGTTTGGCTACTCCAAGTGCTCGCGCGGCGGCGGCGGCAAAGCTCCGCGCTGTCCGCAGTGGTTCAACATTCAAAAGGAAGACGTTTCCCCGTCGGCATCCAAACAAAAGCCGACGCAAAGCGCGAGCAATTCGCTGTTTGGCGTTTTCGAAACGGCGGCCGCACAACAATCGGAACCGCAATCGTCGTCACGGCCGCAAGGCCTGGTGCCAGGGTTTGGCTATTATATCCGCACGGTCGTCGCCAACGCCGTGCACTCAGGCTCCGGCCGCACAGCGGCCGACGACAACAATACCGATTACTATCCGGTGCCGCTCACTGCCGAGACGTTGCGCCCAGGCACGATCTACGCCGATCCTTACGGACATGTTCTCGTTCTCGTGAAACGCGTCGCGCAGACGAGCGAAGCAGCGGGCGTATTTCTGGCGGTCGACGGCCAGCCTGACGGCACGGTTGCGCGCAAACGCTTCTGGCGCGGTAATTTTCTGTTCGCTCAGAACCCGTCGCTGGGCAGTCCTGGGTTCAAACGCTTCCGGCCGATTGTCGCGGACAATAGCGGCGCGCTCCGGCGGCTGACGAACGCCGAGATCGCCAAAGATCCCGACTACGGCGATTTTTCCCTCGAACAGTCTAAGCTCGGCGTCGAAGACTTCTATGATCGCATGGACGACGTCATGTCGCCCGATCCGCTCGATCCTGAGCGGGCGATGAAGGAGACGATCACGGCGCTCGACGAGCAGGTCAAGACGCGCGTTACGTCCGTCGAGAACGGCCGCAAATATCAAGTCGGTGGAGGCGCGGAAGTTGCTATCCCATCCGGTCCCTCGATTTTCGAGACGACGGGAGCGTGGGAAGATTTTGCGACGCCCTCGCGGGATTTGCGTCTTCTCATCGCGATCGATGTCGTGCGCGGTTTCCCTGATCGGGTTGCCCGCCGGGCGGAACGATACGCAATGCCGAAAGACAAAAGCGCGGACCAGGTGAAGACGGAACTCGGTGGCACGCTCGCGTCCGAGATCGCCGCGCGGAAATTTTCGTATACCCGAAGCGACGGCTCGACATGGACGCTCGCGCTCAAGGACGTTATCGACCGATCGAAGGATCTCGAGATGGCGTACAACGTCAACGATTGCGTCGAAGCTCGATGGGGCGCAACGGAGAAGAGCGAGGAATCCGCGACGTGCAAGCGGCACGCTTCATCCGCGCAACGCGCAAAAATGGAAGACTACCGTACCTGGTTTCACGAGCGGCGACGTCCTCTGCGACAGTAGACGCGACAAGCGCCGTCAAAAGGAAAGGCCCCGCGTTGCAGGGCTTTCGCCGTGTTGCAGACGCCTGCACTCTGCGCAAATGCCGAAGGTTTAGGCATTTTTCCGGGGGTTGGAAAATTCCGATGGCTAAAGGGCCGGAACACGCGTGAAGAGCGGTCCCAAGCCTTCCGCCATCGTCGGGTGCGCGAGGATCGCGTCTCGGAGCGCAGTGAATGGCATACCGGCCAACATCGCCGTTTGCACCACAGCCATCACCTCACCTGCCTCCGGTCCGACCATAGCAAAACCGAGAATGCGATCGTCGTCGCCGATAAGCGCCTTCATGAACCCGCGCGTTTCCGAGATCGTTCGAGCTCTGAGCACCGAAGCGATCGGCAGCTTCGCAATACGAGCATTTATGCCTTTCGCATTCGCCGCGGCTTCGCTCAGGCCGACCCGCCCAAGCGGAGGATCGGTGAACATGCAATACGGTATCAGGCGATCTTTTGTGCTGCGCGTGCCGCCTGCAAGGTTATCGCGGATGACGCGGAAATCATCGAAGGCGGCGTGGGTAAACTGCGGAGTACCTGCGCTCTCACCCATCGCCCAGGTTTCCGCCGACGTCGTCTCAAGGCGATCGTTGACAACGATGTAGCCGCGCGCATCGACGGCGACGCCCGCGAGATCGAGGCCAATTCCCGACGTATTGGGAGTTCGACCCGTCGCGACAAGGAGATCGGTCCCTTCAATCACGCCATTCTGCGTCGTTACGACGACCTTCACGCCCGAGCGACCCTCGACTTTGGAAACTTTGGCGTTGAGTTCGATCGCCAAACCTTCCGCGCGAAGCGCCTCCATGATTTCAGCGGCGACATCGGAATCCTCTCGGCCGGCAAGCTGCGGCCCAGCTTCGACGACGGTCACCCGTGAACCAAAGCGGCTATAGGTCTGCGCGAGTTCCAGCCCGACATAGCCGCCGCCAAGAACGATAAGGTGCCTCGGCAGATAATCGAGTTCGAGCGCCTCGATGTTCGTCATCGGCTTTGCGGCGGCAAGCCCTTCGATATCAGGGATAGTCGCGTGCGTACCGACGTTGATAAAAACGCGATCCGCAGTGAAAGTCGCGCTGCCGCCGTCGTTCAACTTCACATCGACGGTCTTTGGTGCGACGAAGCGAGCTTCGCCCATGATCAGCTCAGCGCCGCTTTGCTTGAAAAGATCGAGATGCATCGCGATGAGGCCGTCGACCATCTTCCGCTTTCGAGCGACAACCATCCGCATGTCCGTCGTCACTGCGCCGGTGATTGAGCCGAACGCCTCCGCGTGATGCGTCAGATCGGCGACCTTAGCGCTCCAGATTTCGTTCTTGCTTGGGAGACAATTGGTGTTCGGGCATGAGCCACCGATCAGCTTGCGTTCGATCACAGCGACTTTCTTGCCGGATCGGGCCAGATGCCACGACAGATATTTGCCGCTTTCGCCGCTTCCGATTACGAGCGCGTCGTATGTGTTCGAAGCCATTTTCCACTCCTCAGAGCATCAGCGCACTTCTGAGTGTTTAGCTTCGCATTCGTTGCTTGCAATTGAAGATTGGCGGCGGCTCGCCTCCAGATCTTATTTGTCACGCGAAAAGCGCCCCGATTTCGGGGCGCTCTTGATTGTCCGGATATGTCCGCGCCCATACATCAGTATTTGTATGCCGAACAATACCCATCCGCACGGATATCGTCGCCGTTGCGGCGGCAAAATTCTCCGTGCGTTTCCTCACCTGGGCCGCGTCCGATGCGCTCGTGCATCGTCGATGCGATCGACTGGGCAACGGCACGTTGGCAACTTGGATCGGCGATCCACCGACCGTCGACACGTGAAAAATCTCCGGAACAACCGGAGGCGGCAAATGCGCTCGTCGTTCCAATTCCGAGTGCGATTGCCGACAGTGCGAATACAAACCTATTCATCTTTCAACTCCTTTTTTCTCCGCTCAACGAGCGAGCTCTTGTCGAAAAGCTAAGAAGGACTTGGGTATGGAATCCTTCTGAAACCAACGCATAATCCCAATCGTTCTGATCGATTCTGCTGATCCATCGAGAGAAGGGGCGCAAACAGCGCACCCTTCGTCATCTCGATATTTGCCAGTTTACGTTACTTCGCAATCGCGCAGAAACCACCAGAGGCAACGCCCGTCGATTTGAAATCGCCATTGCAGCTGGGCGCCGCGAATGCGACCGAGGCGCCGGATATCAGCAGCATCGCCGCCATAACAATCATCTTCATTTTCGTTCTCCGTACGTCTCTGTCCACGTCGCGCTTCCTGGTTTTCCAGCAGCCGGCGGATTGTTGCAAAGCCACCAACGCTAGGTAAGCTCCGCGCCTTTCCGCGCCATCATCTATTGGTATGTTGAGAGGCCGGGACGCAGATCTGATGATCGCGATTTCGATACCTAAACCCCGATCGGGGATCAGCGATGCAATACTGACCCGAAAAAAAAGGGCGCCGCTCGGCGCGCCCTTCTTCGAGTTAAGATCACCCGTATTCTGTTTACTTCGAAACGCCGCAGGCGGCGCCAGAGGTCTTGTAATCGCCCGTGCAGTGGTAGGGAGCCGCGAACGCGCCGGAAACACCAGAAACGAGCAGCATCGTAGCAAGAACAGCGATCTTCATTTTACTTCTCCATCTATCTCTATCCGCGCCTGCAGCCCCCGTTTCTCGGGCGGCGCTTTGTTGAAAGCCGCGTGATCTACATACGCTCGCTGGGTGCCGAAATATTTCATCTCTGAGTATGAAAAAATAATCGATCCGTTTGTGGCCGTGCTTGGCGAATGTTCTAAAAGCGCAGCAATCACAGGCTCAGTATCGAATATGAAAAACGTGTCGCTATCAAAATGCAGGGCAGGCCCTCGCGATTTCGGTGCCTCGCGATCACGTCGCGTTCCGTCGATCGTTCCGTCGATTTGGGCGCGCGGCCGCAGAACAAAAAAGGGCGCCCAAGGGCGCCCCATTCTTCGAGTGGTTATTCGCTCGAAATTCTTTTTTACTTCGTGACGTCGCAGGCAGCGCCAGAGGTCTTGTAATCGCCCGTGCAGTGGTAGGGAGCAGCGAATGCGCCGGAAACACCCGAAACGAGCAGCATCGTAGCAAGAACAGCAATCTTCATTTTACGTCTCCGTTATCTCTATCCGCGCCGGCAGCCCCCGTTTCTCGGGCGGCGCTTTGTCGAAAGCCGCTCGAGACAGATAAGCGCGGAGGCCTCCGGAACTATCATCTCTAGGTATGAGGCACGGACGGGTATTGTTACCCGTAGCGAGGACCAACCTCGGCAGCGCTCGATTTACGGGCCTTCTCGGCCGGAGCGAGGGGGTAAACCAAAGTTTGAAACGTCGATTGCGCCGAGGCTTTAAATTCAATGGGCGCACATAGACAACCCGAGCGCAGCATTAAGTTGCCGTCGCTCGCGTTCAGACAATGCTCTTTCGTTATGTACGGACGCTTACTTGCCGCGGTTCGTCAGCTTGCTTTCACTGCGGTGATGGCGGCTTGTGTAGAATAACATCAAACCGGTTCCGACAGCTCCTACGATCAGGAGCCCCTCAATCGCGAAGATCATGGTGTAGGCTGAATCGGGCATTGGGCATCCTCTTGTTTGTTATGGGTCAATGACACACCGATATTCGCGGGAATGCCAATCACGTCTGCGGTGAATCAGCATTTCTTTTGACTCTTGGATCGCAACGCACAAAAAATGACGAGCGTACGCGAAAGCTGAATGAACCTCGATTTGTTCAATCCGTACACGCCCTTGATCGCCTTTTGATGTGATTGAGATCGATCTCTGCGTTTCGCGATTTATCCCGCAATGCACTTGCGGCATCGCAATAAGCGGCCAAAAAATTGGACCTTCGGAGGAGGGCGGACCGCTGAGGAAAGAAATAGGCTTTGTGCGCGCGCTTCAATTATGCGCTTCGAGCCAGGAAGCGGTCGACATCTTCTCGCGTCGGAAGACCCGATCTCGCACCTAATCCCGTACAGCTCATCGCGGCGACGGCGGATGCGAAGCGGGCGCATTCTTGATCGGCATATCCCGCCGCTAGGCACCACGCAAACGCACCGTGGAAGGCATCGCCAGCACCTGTCGTATCGACGACTTTTACCGGAAATGCAGGCTGACGGCCGTGCTCCCCACCACGCGCCGCCCAAAGGTAGCCCCGCGCGCCGAGCGTCACGCCAGCGTGGCGAATTCCGGCATGTACGAGACGTGTCAGGCGATCTTCGTCGCTGCCGCCTTCCAAGAACTTTCTGAAGGCCGGAGCCGAGAATATCGCGAAGTCGGCGAGACCGATGACTTTAGCGAGCAACTGGCCGCTGTTGAGATCGATATCAAGAATTGTCGGCACGTCCCGATCGCGAGCGGCGCTGAATGCAGCGACGGTGCCTTCGAGCCAAGTCAGATCGCTCACGACAGCGTCGGCGGCATCGACGTCGGATATTGGAAGCCAATCGGGGGCGAGTGGAAATTCGTGGTCGTCCTCGCTGACGACAAGACGCTCACCGCGCCCATCGACAATCACCGCGGCCGTCGCCGATGGAACACCGTGGAACGCGCGCACATGGCTGACGCCGACGCCCACGGCATGGAGCTGGTTGCGTATGATGCCGCCCGCTGGATCGTCGCCGATACGCGCCCAAAGGGAAACGTCGGCCCCGAGACGAGCGATTGCGGCGGCTGCATTTGCCGCCATGCCGCCACCGCTCGTGACGTGATCGAGCGCCCGCATCTTGGTCGCGGACGACGGGAACTTGTCTATCCGATAGACGTAGTCGAGCGCCGCGTGACCGACTGCGATGATGCGTTTTCGAGCCATGACGCGGTCACCGGTGCTGATGGTCAAACTTGGTCTCTGTCATCGCTGGAACGATCTGCAAGAGACGTCCGCGCGCCCTTCAGAACATTCAAGCGTGCCTTGAGGCGGTCAATCTCGCCCAAGAGATCGAAGACGAGCGCGATGCCTGCCGGGTTCAATCCGAGGTCGCGATCGAAGCGTTTGGCTTTCGCGAGACGAACGATGCTAACGCTTGAGAACCGCCATTCCGAAACGGTTGTGCCGCGTGCTTCGATGATGCCCTGCTCTACAAGTTCCACAACCCATGCGGTTTCGACATTGCAGACGATGCTCAATTCCTCCAGCGAATAGACGGGATCGGTACCGATCGGTTCCGCGGGGATCGCGCCAATGGTGGTGTCGGTCATCGCTTAAACTCCAAGCCCGGCGCGCGGATCGAACGCCAATTCCTTCGCCATCTCTTCATAAATCTTGCGGGCCTTTTCGTCGGTTGCGGGTGGCCAAACGATCTTCAGGACCGCATAGAGATCGCCAGGTTCCGCGGCGGGGATGCCGCGACCTCTGATGCGAAGCTCGCGGCCGTACGCGGAACCGGCGGGCACCTTCAGCATGATGGCGCCGGATGGTGTCGGCATCTTCACGCTGGCGCCGAGCGCCGCTTCCCACAACGTCACCGGCAGGTCGAGATAGAGGTCCTTGCCAACGACACGGTAAAGCGGATCGGGCTTAAAGCGAATTTCGAGGTAGAGGTCGCCGGCTGGCGCTTCCCCCATGCCGGGAGAGCCTTGCCCTTTGAGGCGAATGCTCTGTCCTTCGGTCACGCCCTTGGGGATTTGCACGGTGAGATTTTTGTCACGGACGAGGACATGGCCGCCCTCATCCATATCGGGGATGCGTAACGTTATCGTGCGTGTGGCGCCATCCAGCGCGTCGCGCAGATCGATGACAATCGCCGCGTGATGATCCTCTCCGCGCATGTGGAACGCAGTATGCGCGCGGCCGGAGCGGCCAGCCCGTTCGCCGCGAGCACCGCCGAAGATGCTGCTGAAGAAATCGCTGAAGTCGCCGCCCCCCGGTGCTCCGGAATATTCGAAACCGGCGTCCCAGTTCGGCGGCGGCTTAAACTCCTGGCCGGCCTTCCAGTCCTTGCCGAGTTGGTCGTAAGCGGCGCGCTTTTCGGCCGTTCCCAACGCCTCGTAAGCCTCACCGATCTCCTTGAACTTTGCCTCGGCGTCCGCTTCCTTGTTGATGTCGGGATGGAACTTACGCGCGAGTTGCCGGTACGCCTTCTTGATGTCGTCCTGCGTCGCGTCGCGCTCGACACCGAGGGTCTTGTAGTAGTCCTTGAATTCCATTGGCTCTCACATCATCGGATAAAGTTCAGCGCGTCAGATATAATCTTTCGGTGATCGAATGCGATTGCAATGCCGTCGAGATTCTTGATCCAGGCGACGGCTTCGGCGTCATCGCCTGCCTTGGCATCGTTGGTCTTCGTGCGGACGAGAAAAGCCACGGAGCAAACATGCCCCCGGGGATCGCGATCGGGTTTGGAATAGACGCCGACGAGCGTCAGGCTCAGCGCTTCGATGCCGGTCTCTTCCATCAACTCGCGTCTTGCGGCGCCTTCCACGGTCTCGCCGATTTCGACGAATCCGCCGGGCAAAGCAAGCTCACCCTTGAAAGGCGGATTTTTCCGCCGGACCATAAGCACGCCGCGGTCGGGGTCGACAACGACGCAATCGGCGGCGAGGAGGGGCGTTTTGGGAGACGGCATGATAATTCCGTTTACGTCGAAAACACCGGCATGAAAACCAAGACACGTGCACGGCTGTTCTTATACCGGCGCCGGAGAGGCTGCGAAGCTTGTCTCCGACAGACCCGGGAAGCTTACCAGTAGGACGAGGGCAACCGCGCCCGGAGCGCACCAAACCGGTAAAATTCAGGATGGCAAAGACTGATTTGGGCCGGACTCCCCGAGATCGGAGTTGGAACAGATTTTGCTCACATCCGCCGCTCGGATGAGCGTAGCGCGCGAAAACGCTTCAATACGAGGCGACAGTAACGGCATTTTAAGCAGAACCAGAGCCTACGCTTTGAAACTCCGCAATTTTTAGGAATTGACGTTCATACCGATGGGAACGCGCCGGATCGAAAAAAGCGAAAACGCTGCGACCGGCGAATCTGGCAATCACGGGGTTGAGTGCGTCATGAATGAAGTCGTTTCCAATATCAAACCTGCCGAAATCTATTCGGACCTTACGGCTGAAGACATTGCTGAGATGATGGCCGAGGCCGCTGCCGTCGATGCCCTTTTCGAATCGGGCCACATATCGACCATGTATCTTACGAGCCTGACGACCGCCGCAGACGTCGTTGCTCACGCGGAACCGATCGTTGCCGCCACGGCGGCCTGAACCATCTGCGAACATTATTTGTCGAGGATTTTATGAGCGGGCCGCAGCGCGGTCCGCTCGTTCAGTATGTGCTCGGAAGAAGCTTCCTTACGACAAGGCCGAGACGTCTCGTCTCGGCCTTTCGGCTTTTACTGGCGTGCGGCGAGGAAGCTTTCCCCGCCACTACGTGCGCTGATCATTTCTCGCGGAACGCCCGAGAGAAGCTGTCCATAACAGGTGGAATGTAGAGCAGCCTCTCCGCCGTGAGCTTTCCGGTGGCTCGCGGCAGACGCAGTTTCGATTTTTCCTTTTGCAAGCCTTCCAGCGTCGACCGAACGCGCGCATATGCGGCGCGTGTTTGGATGAGCGAGCGCCAGCCTTCGATCATACCTTCGAGCGGCTGCAGCGCACGGCTCGCCATGATCGACGCCGCGATCATCATGCCGCCCGTCAACTCTCCGGAAAGCGCCAAATGCGCGCCCCAACCAAGAATGGCGATCTGCGTCACCAAACGTGCGAACTTGGAAGCGCCGCTGATCCAGACGTTTTTGTCGTGGGCATTTATTGGCAGAGCTAGAGCTCGTGCCCGCTCGCGGCCCCAATGCAGGATGCTTTGCATCCCCATCACGTTGATCACCTGGGCATTGCGCGCGAACGATTCCGCACGCGTATCAGCTTTCGGCGCAAAACCCCCGGCGTTGCCGAGCGGACCCGCCGTCGCGGTCTGATTCAATATGGCGATGCTAAAGAGGACGAGGCCGGCAACCAGGACGATCACGCCAAGGTCGGGATGAATGAGGAAGATAACGCCGAAATAGAAAGGCGCGAGCGGCGCGTCGAACAACAGCAACATCGTCGGGCTCGAAAGGAAGCTGCGCACCTGATGCAGCGAACGCAACGCCAGGACGTTGCCGCCCTCGCCTGTCGGCGTCGACATAACGATTCCCGCGAGGATCGGACCGCCGAGTATCACTTCCATCGACGCCGCCAGCCGGCCGAGGATCTGCCTGCGAAGGATGTCGAGCAAGGACATCGTCGCCAGAAGGCCGAGTGCCAGCCCCGATAACATCAAAAGAGTGTCGAGGCTTCGGCTCGTCAAGACGCGATCGGAGATCTGAAAGAGATAGATCGGCATCGTCAACATCAGGACGTTCACGAAAACGGAAAAGATCGCTACAACGACGAATGTCTTTCGCGCAGTCCATCGCCATGCCGCCAACGGCTCGACGACACGATCCGTTTGCGATGAGTGCTGCTCGTGAACGGCGGCCGCCCGGCGCACCGTTTGTCCCATTTCGCGGTGAATCTGGGAAAGCCTGCGGACCGCGGGGTGTTCGCCCGTCGCGCCGCTTGGGCCGCCGCGACCGCGATCATCGCCACCATAATCAGCGTGCTGATTTTCCTCACGTGGCGCCTCAATCGAGGGCGCATCCCGTGAGTCGGATACCGACAGCGTATTACTCATTTCATCATTGGCGGTATTCGTATGAATTATTCAATTGCGCGCCAAATTGGGACACGCAAAGCATATTAGCGCACAATAGCTTATTTCCGGTTTATGCCCGCTTCTGTAAACTGGATTTTATGCGCGAGTAATATATATATTAATAATATGGACGCAATTCGATATATTACGACGGCGACCGGCGCAGCCGTTTGGCAATGGAAAATCTATTTCCTGCAGAATTCGGACGCACGGTCAGCTATCAATTCGATATCCGAAACGCCGCTTTCGACGAGCGTCTGGACCGTTGCAGGGATCTGAGCAAGTTCGTTGTCGTTCACCGCTTCGCGCGGATCGAGCGTCAGGCCGGAGAGCAGACATGCCTTCTCGAAGGCTGTTCGCATCAGAGATCTCTCAATCTCCCGCGATTTATCGAGCGTCATGCTCTGGGCTCCTCAAATAAGCGGCGGGCGCCCCGAACTGGGGGCAATCGAGGCGCCCGCATAGTGTCAGCCAACGCGGGGACGCAGCGTTGCTGGCAGAATAAAATCTCAGGCTCGTTCGCGTGCATCTACTGTCGTAAGCGGCGGACGCGCTCGACTTTGAACGACCACCGACGGCAGGAAGATCGCTGAAGGTTTCCCCCACAACGTTGATCTCGCGCAAAGAAGATCATCATGGAATTCGGCGATGTGGCTCGCGCACCTTGCTGCGGCGCGATATGTTAACCCAAGGGGCTTCGATGACGGCCAGATATTCCAGGTTCACGGGCTCTCGCTACCCGCGATGATTGATGTCGAGCACTCCGCCAGAAAGACCGATCGCCGCTGCTCCGTGCCGTTCTGGACACATCCGATCGATGCCGCTTTCGAAGCACTCGTCAGCCGGGCGACAGGGCTTCGCTCCGATCAGGCGGCTGCGCGGTTGGCCGAGGACGGACCTAATCTCGTCGGCGTCAGGGTCCGGAAAAGCATCGTCGCGAAGGCGCTGCGGCGAATTGCTGAGCCATTGACCGCGATACTTCTTCTCTCCGCTGCAGTGTCGGGCTTCGCGGGAGATTGGCAGAGTTTTCTCATCATTATACTGATCGTATCGTTTTCGATCGCGCTCGATCTCTATCAAGAGCGTGAGGCCGAGACGGCTATCGAGGCGCTCAAGAGGTCTGTTGCGGTTACGGCAACGGCGCTGCGCGATGGGCAGCCTGTCGAATTGCCCGTCAAAGACATCGTCCGTGGCGATGTGGTGCAATTACGCGCCGGGGATCTCGTCCCGGCCGATGGTTTTGTCATTTCGAGCCGCAACGCAATGACCAATGAGGCAAGCCTGACGGGCGAGCCCTATCCTTGCGAAAAGAAGACGGGCGAATGCGCGAGTTCGCTGATCGCAGAAGCTCATAACGCCCTCTTCGCCGGGACGAGCGTCGTCTCCGGAGATGCGCTCATGCTCGTCGCCGAGACCGGAGCGGCAACGACTTTCGGCGCCATCGCTGCTTCGGTTCAGGCCCGCGAGCCGATGACGGCGTTCGAGCGGGGCGTACACCGGCTCGGAATGCTGATCCTACGGCTCACCGCGTTCCTGGTTCTTTTTGTTCTCCTAAGTCAGCTGGTCCGGCACGGGCTTTCACTCGAGAGCTTCATGTTCGCGGTGGCGCTTGCGGTTGGGCTGACGCCCGAATTGCTACCGATGATCATGACCGTCACGCTCGCGCGTGGCGCCATCCGAATGGCGAAGCGTAAAGTCGTCGTCAAACGGCTTTCGGCGATCCACGACCTCGGCGCGATGAACGTGCTGTGCACCGATAAGACCGGCACGCTGACTGAAGCCAAGATCGCGCTCGTTGAAAGCATCGACTTCGACGGCGCCCCGAGCGATAGCGTTGCGAAACTTATCAGGTTGAACAGTCAATTCGCGAGCGGCGCGCGGAGCAATCTGGACGATGCCGTCATTGCGGCGGTTGCGCCCGCGGAAGCGGACTGGACCCTCATCGACGACGCGCCATTCGATTTCAATCGCCGTCGCTCGTCCGTTCTTGTCGCGCGTGGCGATTATCGCGAGATCGTCACCAAAGGCGCCGCGGAAATGGTTCTGCCGCTGTGCGACACCGTCGAAGGCAGCGACGGAACCGTCGTGCAACTCGACTCGGAGCGTAGGGCGACGATCCAGGCATTGATGGAGTCGAAAGGACGCGAAGGATTGCGGCTGCTCGGCGTGGCGCGGCGGGCGATGCCGGCCGATCGTTCGACAGTCTGCCCGGACGACGAAGCGGGCATGACTTTCGTCGGTTGCGCATCGTTTCTCGATCCGCCCAAGAGTTCGGCGACGGGCGCAGTGGCAAAGCTCGTGAACGCCGGAATTGTCGTGAAGATTATCTCAGGCGATGCGGCCCCCGTCGTTCTCAATCTTGTAAAGACCCTGCGAATTCCCGCGAAGGGCTTGCTCACCGGAGACGATCTCAACACGCTTTCCGATGCGGCTCTTATGGAGAAAGTCGCGACAGTCGATCTTTTCGTGCGTGTCTCGCCCGACCAGAAGGGACGGATCGTCAGGGCTCTCCGCAATCGCGGGTATACTGTCGGATTTCTCGGTGATGGCATCAACGACGCCACAGCCATTCACGCAGCCGACGTCGGACTTTCCGTCGAGGGGGGCACGGATGTCGCGCGAGATGCCGCCGACATCATTTTACTTCAGCCCGACCTCAACGTCCTCGCGGATGGCGTCGCCGAGGGCCGCCGGACGTACGCCAACATCATGAAATATGTGCGCATGGGGACAAGCTCGAATTTCGGCAACATGCTTTCGATGGCGCTCGCGTCGTTGATCCTTCCTTTCCTCCCGCTGATGCCTCTGCAAATTCTGATCAACAATCTGCTCTACGATCTTTCCGAGATCGGCATTCCGTTCGATACAGCGGACGAGCAGTCTCTGTCGCGGCCGCAGACGTGGGATATCAGCTCCGTGCTTGGTTTCACGCTGATCATGGGGCCATTGTCGTCGTTGTTCGATCTCGGAACGTTTTTGATGCTCTCATCCATTTTCAAGGCGACTGCCGATGTCTTCCGGACTGCTTGGTTCGTCGAATCCATCACGACGCAGATCCTTGTCATTTTCGTCATCCGAACCGCTAGGCCATTCTGGACGAGCCGACCGAACGCGGTTCTGGTGGCGAGCTCGCTTGGGGCGCTCGCCGTTGCGCTGCTTGTTGCCCTGACGCCGCTGGGCCACTTTGCGGGGTTCGTCCCGCTGCAGGGCGCCATTCTCGCGGCAATTGCGGTCACTACGGTCGCGTATCTAGCCGTCGCCGAGATGCTGAAGCCGTTGGCGCTCCGTTGGTCGCCTAAGGGCCTACAATTGTCGTCGCTCAGCGAAAATCTAAGCGGCGCTCGCCACTATCTGCGATTCAGGTGACGGCAAAGCCGATCGAACACAATCGCTATTGGTTTGGGTTGTCCGACCGTGCAGCCTTCCCTCAGCGGCGAAGGGACGCTTCTGCTTCAATAAATTTTGTTATATCCCATCTTCTACTCTTCGGGCGCTTAGCCGCGGCCGGGGGCTCCGTCTGGGCGTCGACCGCAGCATGCAAATGACCGACAGGAATCCGGGGACTCGGCAGTGACGACAGAAATTCTCGTTATCGACGACGACCCGGAAATCCGACACCTGCTGCGGACGTGCTTCGAGCGTGAGGGTTACTTGGTATCTGAAGCTGGCGACGCGACCGAAGCTCGCTCGGCGCTCGCGAAAGGCGCGGTTAGCCTCGTGACGCTCGACCTGACGCTCGGCCGGGACGACGGCCTCAGTCTCGCGCGTGAAATTCGCGCCAACTGCGATGTTCCAATCGTGATGGTTTCGGGTAAAGGCGACGCCGTCGATCGCATTGTCGGGCTCGAACTCGGCGCCGACGACTACATCTCAAAGCCGTTCAATTTGCGCGAGGTGCTTGCGCGCGTCCGGGCTGTTCTGCGCCGGCGCGAAGCAGGCGCAACGGCCTCGCCCGCCCCTCAGGCGAAGCACGAGGCGTTTCACTTCGGCGACTGGACGCTCGATGTGACGAGTCGGGAACTCAAGGATGCCTCGGGTACTGTGCGCGAACTCACGACGGGGGAGTTCAACCTGCTCGAAATCTTCGTGCGGCGACCACATCGGGTGCTGTCACGCGATGAGATCATGGATCTTCTGAAGGGCCATGACTATTCCCCGCTCGACCGGTCGATCGACGCCTTGATCAGCCGTCTGCGGAAGAAGATCGACGACGACGGCTCGAAACCCGCGCAGATCAAATCCGTGCGCGGCGTCGGTTATATGCTGGCGACGGACGCCCGGCGAATTTGAAGCCAGAAGGCTGGCGCTCCGCTATGCCGACGGCTCGGCTGCGTGCTTATCCAGAACCTGGCGGATGACATTCGCCAAATCCTTTTGGGCGTAAGGCTTGCGCAGGATCGTCCACGATACTTTACCGGCGCTGGTGGTTCCCGCGATCTCCTCGGCGAATCCCGTCGTCAGGACTACGGGCAGGCTCGGGCGATTTTCGGCAATCCATTTGCCGAGGTCTATTCCGGTCATGCCGCCGGGCATCATGATATCGGTGAAGACGAGATCGACGTTCAGGCCGTTCTTCAACGCGTCTTTGGCTTCCGCGCCCGTGACGCATTCGACCACGCGATAACCGAGACGCTCGAACCGCTTTACCGTTAAGGCGCGGACATCGCGATTATCTTCGACCACGAGAATGTTTTCGTTCGTCGCGATGGGCCGGTCCGGCTGAGACGCGCTTTGCTCGGAATGTTTTGGGTCGATGCTGCGTGGCAAATAGAGATTTACGGTCGTTCCGGTGCCGGGCTCGCTGTAAATCGTAATGTTGCCCTGCGATTGCTTCACGAAGCCGTAAATGGTGCTGAGGCCGAGGCCGGTGCCACGCCCGGGCGGTTTCGTCGTGAAGAAGGGTTCGAATACCCGGCTCATCGTCTCTTTCGTCATGCCGGTGCCGCTGTCCGACACGGAAATCCGGACGTATTCGCCGGCCGTCAACGGGCCTTCAAACCCGACCTCGCCCTCTTCCAGTGTCGCGTTGTCGGTGCGAATTGCGAGCTTGCCGCCATCGGGCATGGCATCGCGAGCGTTAATCGCGAGATTGATCACCGCCGCCTCGACCTCTCCGGCGTCGACGCGGGCAAGCCAGAGATCTGGGGCCAGATGCGTGCGCAATTCGATCATGTCGCCGAGCGTTCGCCGCAAAAGCTCGGTCATGCCACGAACCTGCTCGTTGAGATTGATGACCTCAGCGGCGAGTTGGCGGCGGCGGGCGAAGGTCAACAGGCGGTTGGTGAGGCGGGCGCCTGAATCGGCGGCTCTCGCGGCCCGCGTCAGAAGCTCGTGATCCTGCGGGTTCGAAATCGTTTCTTCCAACAGCTCCAAGTTGCCGGAAATGATGGTCAGGAGATTGTTGAAATCATGGGCGATGCCGCCGCTCAATTGGCCGATCGCCTCTAGTCTTTGCGATTTCAGCGCCGCTTCTTTCAGCTTCAGATCTTCCGTCATGTCTCGAAAGAGGCTCACGACCGCGATGCGTGAGCCGTCGGCGCCGACGATGTCGGCGACGTGTCCCTGGCCTGGAAACGTCGTACCATCGCGCCGGCGGAGCGGCATCGAAAGTGTTCGGCTGCCCGCGTCGTCCGCAGAATCGACTTCGAGCTTCTGCAAATCCTCGGGATTGACAAAAAGAACGTCGAGATCCGCCGTCAGCGCCTCCTCTGCCGAATGGCCGAACATGCGTGTCGCGGCCGGGTTCACCAGAATGATCTCGCCGTCGGGCGACGAGATGACGAGCGCTTCCGGAACGTGGTCGAACACAGCTTGAAACAGCAGCGATTGACGGTCGATCTCGGCCTGCAACCGCGCGCGGGCGCTCAGGTCATTGATGATGCCGGAAAAGAAGCGCTTGCCGCCAACTTCGAACGTTCCGACCGAAAGGTGGATCGGAAAAATGGTTCCGTCCTTGCGAAGTCCTTGAACCTCGCGGCCGATGCCGATGATCCGCCTCTCACCGGTCGAAAGGTGGCGGTGAAGATAGCCATCGTGCTGAGACTGGTATGGCTCCGGCATCAACATGTTGATCGGCTGGCCGAGCATTTCGGCAGCGGAATACCCGAACATCCGCTGAGCAGCCGGGTTGACGTTCTGGATGCGGCCAGAACTATCGATAGCCAATATTGCGGCAACCGCTGACTCTAGGATCGCCTCTAGCATTGTTGACCTTGATATGACCGGTTTTTCTCCGCGCACCCTAATGCCTCAAGGTCCTGCAATCCAGATGTCGTGTTGCGTCAACTGAGCCGCGGACGATGATCCCCGCGACGGGCGGGGTTTCAACTGATCTTGATCAAAGCAGTTTCGTGACAGTCGCGCCAAAATTGGAGCATCCGATGGGAGAGCTTATGGCTACCGACGACCGCATCCGCGCAGCATGGACGAACGATGCCGAGCACCCGGCGACCCGTTTCGCAGCCGATTGCGCCTTGCAACTCGACGTCTGCAAGTCCTTGCTGGCGGTCGCCGATGTCCTGCCCGGATCGATGAATACCAAGACAATCGACGTGCTCACAAAACTGGTGCCGAGCACATGGACGTCGCATCTAACGCTGCAGGGCGGAGCCATTCTGCCGCTCATTACGCGCCGGGGCGGATGTCTGCCGGACCTTGAAAGCCGCTTAGCGCCGCTGGCGCGGCAGCACATCGAGATCTCCGGCATCAATGACGAACTGGTCGAGTGCTTCAACATGGTCACCCGAGGAGAGACAATCGACTCGGGCATGCTCGGCTATCTCATCCGGAACGCCGCCGAACGAAGGCGCGAGCATGTGGACTGGGAGCAAGTTCTGCTCGGCCCGTTGCTCCCGCAAACGCTGACGCCGGCCGAACGGCAGATGTTCTCGAACTGGACCTCAGCCAATCCATGGCCGTTCGAGGGTTTCAAGCCTCTGTCGTTACCCGACCTCAATTGACCAAGGTCAATTCCGACCCGTGGCACGTCCCGCGATGATGCGGTTTGGCCGAGAGGAAAAATCGTGAAGCCGAAGAGCACCTGGATTTTGATTGCGGACGGCAAGGAAGCTCGGATTCTCGAAGCGCTCGGAGACGGTCGGGGCTATCATGAGCATACGGTCAGAGGCGGCCATCGCTTGCCGTCAGGAGTTGAGACGGCGCCGCCTCATCGCCCGATTGACGAGCGACCGAGCGGAACCCGGGCGCTCGAAGCGCTGTTCGCCAGGCAGCTCGGGGCCATGCTTGCGAGCTACCTCAGAAACAACGCCTTCGACAGGCTCGTGCTTGTGGCGCCGGCGGCCATGCTCGGAGAGCTTCGCAAAATGCTCAGTCCGGCCGTGCGCGAAAAGATCATCGTCGAGATCGAGAAAGACTTGACCGGCATCCCGAGCAACGAGATTTCGCGCTACCTCGACGACGTCGTCGCGCTCTAGCTATCGGCTTTTTCGGATTGCTTCTTCACCGCGCCGATTGCAGGGGGTGCGGCAGCCGATGCCGCGGGGTGCCAAACAACTTCTCGAACCGAAGCATCGCCTTCGAAGGTGCGGGTTTCGAAGCCGAGGTCGGTCGCCATATCGAGCATGTGCGTATTACTGACGTTTACCAGACCGGTGATCTCCTCGACGCCCTCATGCTGCGCGTAGTTCAGGAGCGCGGACATGAGTTGCCAGCCGAGGCCGCGGCCGTGAAGATCCGAGCGGACGAGAATTCCGAATTCTCCGCGCCTTAGGTCCGGTTCCAGCACGAGGCGGGAGCCGCCGATCAATTCTTGCGTTGCTTCGTCAATTGCCACGAAGGCCATTTCTCGCGCGTAGTCGATCTGCGTCAAGGCTGCCAAGAACGCGTGCGGGAAGGCTCGCCGGCCGGTAAAAAAGCGGAGACGGACATCGTCTTCGGAGATTTCGGAAAAGAATTTCGCATAAGCCGGCTCGTCTTCGGGCCGGATCGGGCGAATGAGAACCTCGCCGATCGAATCGATACTGACCTCACGGGCGAGTTCCGCCGGATAGGGGCGAATGGCAAGGGGAAGCCGCGGGCTCACGCTCTCGTCGGCGAGTTTCATGCGCGCATCGATCGCGATCACACCATCCTTGTCGGCGAGCAACGGATTGATGTCGAGTTCGCGTATTTCGGGATGCGCGACGATGAGGTCGCTGATGCGAACGAGCGTATCGGATATCGCGTCCATGTCGGCCGGCGGGTGATCGCGGTAGCCTTTCAGGAGCCTCGAAATCCGCGTTCCGTCGATCATCTGACGGGCGAGACGCATATCGAGCGGAGGCAGCGCCAGCACGCTATCGCGAAGAACTTCGACCGCCACGCCGCCGGCGCCGAACAACAGCATAGGGCCGAAGGTCTGATCGACGCTCATGCCGACAATCGTCTCGAACGCATCCGGCCGCTTGATCATGGGTTCGACGGTGAAGCCGTCGATGTGGGCCTCTGGAAGCTTGGCTTTGATCTTGGCGAGCATGTCGATGGCGGCCTGCTCGGCAGCCGTAGCGCTCTCCAAGTTCAACCGCACGCCGCCGGCATCGGACTTATGGGAAATGTCCGGTGAGGCAATCTTGATGACGCAGGCGTCGTTGGTCTTGAGAATGTCGGCGGCGACAGAGCGGACGCCAGCCGGATCAGGGACGAGAACGGCCTTATCGGTCGGAATGCCGTACGCAGCCAAGATCGTCTTGGCTTCCAAGGCGGACGCGACCGTTCTACCGCTATCGAGAATCCGGCGAATTTCGCGACATGCGGACTTTTCATCATAGGCGTGGTCACCCGCCGCGATGCGCGGCGTTTGCATCAGCTCGTCTTGCGAACGGGCATGGTCGACGAGTTGCATCAATCCGGTGATTGCAGAAGATGTCGAGTCAAACGTCGGGATCTTGTTTGCTTCGAAAAGCGAGCGGGCCTCCTGCACGGCGCCATCACCGAGCCAGCACGTCATGACGGGTTTATCGGCCACAAGCGCGCGGTTTGCGGTGACGGTATCGACGACCGCCTTGCCAGCATCAATGGCCGACACCGTTGCGGTCGGGCAATGGAGAATGAGGATGGCATCGGAGTCGTGATCGTGCAGGAGCGCTTCGAGGGCGTCGGAATAGCGCTTCGTTCCGGCGTCGCCGATGATGTCGACGGGATTGCCATGCGACCAGGTCGGCGGAAGAACGCGATCGAGGGCCTCGATCGTGTCGACACCAAAGGACGCGAGCGTGCCGTTCCAATCCTGGAACTCGTCGGTCGCCAAAACGCCCGCGCCGCCACCATTGGTCAGGATGGCCAGTCTCTCGCCGTGCAGACGGGGCACGCGGGACAAGGTTTCGGCAGCCGCAAAGAGTTCGTCGAGCGTCTTGACGCGCAGTAGGCCCGAGCGGCGGAATGCGGCGTTATAGGCTGCGTCGGAGCCCGCCAGCGCGCCAGTGTGAGACAGCGCAGCGTGGGCGCCGCCGGCATGACGGCCTGTCTTGACGACGACGACCGGCTTCATGCGTGCGGCCCGACGTGCCGCCGAGATGAATTTCGGGGCGTGGGTGACGGCTTCGATATAGAGAAGAATCGCGCGGGTCCGCGGATCGGTCGCCAGGAAATCGAGCATGTCGCCGAGGTCAACGTCGGCCATTTCGCCCAGCGAGACGACGTGGGAGAAGCCGATGCCGCGTCCGGCAGCCCAGTCGATCACGGCGGTTACGAGCGCACCCGATTGCGAGACGAACGCGAGGTCTCCGGCAACAGGCGCGCGGTGAGCGAAGCTGGCGTTCAGACCGATGTTCGGCGACATCAAGCCGATGCAGTTCGGGCCGAGAATGCGCAGGCAGTGCGGCTGCGCGGCGGCGATCATCGCCTTTTTCTGTTCGCCCAGACCCGCCGCGAGAGCAATCGCTGCCCGCGTGCCCTTGGCGCCAAGTTCCTCGATGAGGCCGACGATGGTGCTCGGAGGGGTCGCGAGGACGGCGAGGTCCGGCACCTCCGGCAAATCCGAGACGGACGCATAGCAGCGGTGACCTTCGATTTCGGTGTATTTGGGATTTACCAGGCTTATCGAGCCTTTGAATCCACCCTCGAGCAGATTTTTCCTGACCGTCGCGCCGACGGATCCTGGCCGCGTTCCCGCGCCGATCAACGCCACCGATCGCGGCGCGCAAAGATAATTCAAATTGCGAACAGTCATCGACCCCAATCCTTAAACATGCTCGTTCCAACGTCCAATAAGCGACCGAAGCTCTCCCCGTTCTGATCTTGATCAATAATCTTTTGCGACCGCTCATTTGCGCTGCGTCAATTAGATTGAACACAACGGGTGTATCAAAGCCGCGGGAAAATTCGAGCAACGAGGGCCGTAACGTGCATATGCCAGCCAAAGTGCAAAATGCACTTCCTGCGCCGCGCTCGGAGGCGATCGCGCTTCTGACCGATCAGTCCAGTCAGTCCAGCGGCAAGGCCGAAGTGGCGAAGATCGCGCCAACATTGCCGCCGGACGACGAGCAGCCGGAACTCGACCGCTATCTCCATTATCTCATCGCGAAATCGACGGGCGGCGTTTCCCCGGCAGCCTGCGCCAATGCGTTCTTCGATTGGGGGATGCACATGGCGGCTTCCCCCGGATTGCAACTCGAGCTGATGGGCGAAGGCGTGCGCCAGTGGATGCGGCTCGCGGCGTTCGCCCAACAGGCGGCCGCAGGCGGCGCGGTTTCGCCGAGCGTCGTGCCGCAGCCTCACGATCATCGCTTCATTTCAGAGGGCTGGAAGCAATATCCCTTCAACGTCTTCGCCGAGAGCTTTCTGTTGTGCGAAGAGTGGTGGCATTCGGCGACCACCAAGGTCAGGGGAGCGGAAAAGCAGAATCTGAACCGCGTCGACTTCATCACGCGGCAGGCGCCCGACGTCTTCGTGCCAGCGAATTTCGTCGCGACGAATCCCGACGTCCTCGCGCGAACCCGGTCGGAAGGCGGGCTCAATCTCATTCGCGGCTTTGAAAATTATCGCGACGACTTGAAGCGCCTACGCTCGCGGGAGGCCCCGGAGGGCGCGGAAAAATTCAAGGTTGGGGAGACGGTTGCGATTACGCCCGGCAAGGTCGTTTTCCGCAACCATCTGATCGAGCTTATTCAATACGAGCCGACGACGGAGAAGGTCCACGCCGAGCCTGTGCTCATCGTACCGGCCTGGATCATGAAATATTACATTCTCGATCTTCGCCCGGAGAATTCGCTCGTCAAATATCTGACCTCTCAGGGCTTCACGGTTTTCATCGTTTCGTGGCGCAATCCGGATGCCGACGACCGTAATCTTGGATTCGACGCCTACCGCCGCGACGGCGTGATGGCGGCGATCGATGCCATCACTTCGATTGCGGGCGGCAACAAGATCCATGCGGCGGGCTATTGCCTCGGCGGGACGCTTCTGGCGACGGCCGCATCCGCAATGGCCAACGAAAACGACGACCGTATCGCGACCCTGACGCTCCTTGCCGCGCAAGCGGACTTCCGCGAAGCCGGTGAGCTGACGCTGTTCATCGACGAAAGCCAAGTATCGCTGCTTGAAGACATGATGGCGGAGCAGGGCTTTCTCGACAGCGCCCAGATGTCGGGCGCGTTCCAACTTCTGCGATCCAACGATCTGATCTGGTCGCATGTCGTCAACGATTACCTTCTTGGACAACGCCAGCCGGTATTCGATCTGTTGGCATGGAATGCCGACGCGACGCGCATGCCCTCCCGGATGCATTCGGAATATCTGCGGTCGCTGTTCCTCAACAACGACTTTGCCGAAGGGCGCTTCAAGGTCGACGGCCATACGATCGCACTGACCGATCTCACCGTGCCGATCTTCGCGATCGGGACCGAAACCGATCACGTTGCGCCATGGCGCTCGGTCTATAAATTCAACATCCTGAGCGATACGAGCGTGACGTTCCTACTGACAAGCGGCGGTCATAACGCCGGCATCGTATCGCCGCCCGGTACGCCGCATCGCAGCTACCGGATGGCGACCAAGCTCGCGAACAACAAATTCGTCGATCCGGATACGTGGCAAGCGACGACGCCCAAGACCGATGGATCGTGGTGGACGGCCTGGGCCGACTGGCTCGCCGGCAAGTCGTCCGGGATGACGGAACCGCCGTTGATGGGCGCGCCGGAAAAGGGCCTTTCGCCCCTTTGCGCGGCGCCCGGCACTTACGTGCTTCAGCGATAAACGGCGGTTGATCGCACTCTTGACCTCTGTCAAGGCGGCGGGGCGGCGCGGAGCGATAATCGCTTTTTCGATGGCGCAAGCATAGGAGTGACGAGCATGCTCGATAAACCTACTCGGCGTGAAAGCGGCACAAACGTGCCGGCACCCGGAATTGCACCGCTACTCAATGCCTTCAATCCGGCAACTGCGTATATGGAGTTCTGGAACACATCGGCATTCGAGGCCGGCGGCGAAGTCGCGCAGAGCTGGCTGCAGTTCATCGGCGAACGATGGCTTAAGGATCTTAAATTTCCGCAGCAGATCGCGGCATGCAAAACGGCTGACGATTTGAGCGTCGCGATGTCTGAGTTCTGGCAGCAAGCGTCGAGGGATTATTCCGCGGAGTTCAATCAAATCGCGGACTTGTCTTGGTCGGCCATGCGCTCGGCGTTCGAAGGCTCCAACGCATGTGCTTCGGAAAATGAAAAAGGTTGTTGCGGCAAATGCTCGTCGAAATAGGACAGCAGCGTGTAGGAGACGGACCCATGAAAGCCAGCGATGTCATGACCAGCAAGGTCGTCACGATCGGTCCCAATGGCACGCTCAGCGATATGATCCAGCTCATGCTCGACCGCCGGATTAGCGGGCTGCCTGTCGTTGGAGAGGACGGTAAGCTCGTCGGAGTGGTGACGGAGGGCGATTGCTTGCGCCGCACGGAGACCGGCACGGAAGTGAAGCGCTCATTCTGGCGTGATCTGCTGACCGGTTCGGAGACGCTCGCGAACGAATACATCCGTTCGCATGGCCGGAAGGTTTCGGAGGTGATGACGCGGGATCCGATCACCGTCGCGCCGGAAACCGACCTCAGTGAGGTCATTCACATCATGGAGAAGAACCAGATCAAGCGTGTGCCGGTCGTCAAGGACGGTGCTGTCGTCGGCATTTTGAGCCGGGCCAATCTGCTGCAGGCTTTGTCTGGGCTGGTCAGAAGCGCAAGTGTCGATCAGAGCGATGCGAAAATCCGCGAGAGCGTCATCGCTGCTCTCGGCGAATTGCCTTGGGCGGCGAACGAGTTCGTGAACGTGACCGTCAATGACGGTAACGTCGATCTCTGGGGCTGCTATACCGCCTATCGGCAGGACGAGGCGGCGATCGTCGCCGCCGAAAACGTGCCCGGCGTTAAAAACGTTCGCAGCCACCTATCGTGGATCGATCCGATGTCGGGCATGGTGGTCTACACACCCGACGAGCAAGCGCCGCTCGCCAACGCTGTGCGCAGCGCCTAAAGCGTTTCCGGCCGCGCTGCCGGCGTGGTGGCCGGAACGCGCGAAGCATGGCAGCTTCCGCCAATTCATTGCGAAAGATGTGCCAATCATGAAAGCCATGGTCTTCCGAGCCGTCGGGCAACCTCTGACTCTCGAAGATAGACCCGATCCGACACCAGAAAAGGGTGAGATCCGCGTGCGCGTCGAAGCGTGCGCGGTTTGCCGAACCGATCTGCATGTGATCGACGGCGATCTTACCGATCCGAAACGGCCGGTTATTCCGGGTCATGAAATTGTCGGCATCGTCGATGCGATCGGACCGGACGTTCGGAATCACACAATCGGAGAGCGCGTCGGCGTTCCCTGGCTTGGACATACGTGCGGACAGTGTAGCTATTGCGTCGCCGACCGAGAAAACCTGTGCGATTTTCCGCTTTTCACGGGCTACACGCGGGATGGCGGTTTCGCGACGCACGTCATCGCGGACGCGGATTTCGCCTTTCCGATGCCCGGCTTCGATGATCCTGTCGCGGCGGCGCCGCTGATGTGCGCGGGCCTGATCGGCTGGCGATCGTTGCGCATGGCGGGCGATGGTAAGCGCATCGGCCTCTACGGCTTTGGCGCCGCGGCGCATATCATCGCGCAGGTATGCATCTGGCAGGGCCGCGACGTGTACGGCTTCACACGACAAGACGACACGGACGCCCAGGAATTCGCGCGCTCGCTCGGCGTGCGTTGGTGCGGCGGTTCCAACGAAAAGCCGCCGGAAGAACTCGATTCGGCGATCATCTTCGCCCCCGTCGGTGCGCTCGTGCCGGCTGCTCTCAGGGCGGTGCGCAAAGGTGGGCGCGTCGTCTGTGGCGGCATTCACATGAGCGACATCCCACAATTCCCCTACGATATTTTGTGGGAAGAGCGGGAAATCCTGTCGGTCGCGAACCTCACGCGCCAGGACGCGCGAGAGTTTCTTGCGATCGCGCCCAAGGCTGGAGTTCACACGACAACGACAGTCTATCCGCTCGCGCGGGCCAATGAGGCACTCGCGGATCTGAGGGCCGGACGCTTTTCGGGCGCAGCCGTGCTCGTGCCCTGAGAGGCGAAAGCGACGCCGCGTTCAGCTTCCTGTATTTTCGTGAATCTCGACTTCGGGAAGCATGACGCGCGGGCGCGAGATCTTCTCGTTGGGGGCCAGAATCGTCGCGACGCCCGTTATCACGTCTTCGCCCTTCTGATTGACGGCTTTGCAATCGAGATTGACGCGGCCTTTGGCGAGTTTTTCAGCGACCGTCAGCGTTACCGTCACGGTGTCGCCGATGCGGATGGGATGGCGAAACTGGAGCGTCTGATCGAGGTAGATCGTGCCGGGGCCGGGAAGCTTGGTGCCGAGCACGGTCGAGATCAAAGCCGCGCCCAACATTCCATGCACCACGACGCCGTGAAAAATATCCGTCTTGGCGAACTCGGGATCGACGTGCGCCGGATTGACGTCACCCGAGACGGCAGCGAACAATTCGATGTCGCGATGGGTCAACGTCCGTTCCAGGCTCGCGCTGTCTCCGACTTGCAGTTCGTCGAAGGTGCGATTGGTCATCAGGTCCATGATGTCTCCTACGGGCTATCCGAGGACATGATAGCCGCCGTCGATATATTCGAGATTGCCTGTGAGAGCCTTGGCGCCGTCGCCGACGAGGAACGTGGCGACGCTGCCGACATCCTCGATCGAAACAAGCTGGCGCTCCGGCATCCGCTGGCGCGTGCGTTCCAGAAGCTCATCGAAGCGGTCGATGCCGGAAGCGGCGCGCGTCTTGAGAGGCCCCGGCGAGAGGGCGTGAACACGAATGCGCTTCTTGCCGAGTTCGGCCGCCATATAGCGAACCGAGGATTCGAGAGCCGCCTTCACGGGGCCCATCAGATTGTATTCTTCGACGACCTTCTCGGAGCCGTAAAACGTCACGGTCAGCAGGCAGCCGCCGTCTTTCATCAGAGGTTCGGCATGATGCGCCATGCGGATGAAGGAGTGACACGAAACATCCATCGCCAAGGCAAAGCCCGCCGAGGTGCAATCGACGACGCGGCTGTGGAGGTCTTCCTTCGGCGCAAATGCGATCGAATGCAGCAAGAAGTCGAGCTTGCCCCATTCCTTCTCGATGCGCGCAAACAAGGCTTCGAGCTGGCCCGGCTCACGGACGTCGCACGCCGCGATCAAGGGGCTTTGAAGTTCTTCGGCCAAGGGCCGCACATAGGGCTCGGCCTTAGCATTCAGATACGTTACCGCGAGATCGGCGCCGGCGTTACGAAAAGCTTTGGCGCAGCCATACGCGATGCTGTGCTCGTTGGCGATGCCGACAACGAGGCCTTTCTTCCCTGCAAGCGACATGTCAGCTTCAATCCGACAACGTTGCGAGCAGTGAGCCCGGATCGACGACGCTGTTTTCACGGGCGACGATCGTCACGAGGCCGTCTGTGGGTGCGGCGATTTCATGAAGTGCGTCTTCGATGCGGACTTCCGCGATCGCATGTCCGGCGACGACTCTCGAGCCATCGGGAACGAGCCACCTCACAACCATGCCTTCGGGAAAGATGCTCGATGCCCATAGGGCTTCGTCGATTTTGATTTCCGACATGTCAGCTCCAAATGCTTGCGTTCCCGACGCTATTCTTTATCGGGAACGGGCGCACTCTCGTTGCAACTGCGTACGGCCGGAATGATCTCGATCAAACTTTCGCTGCACCGCAGGGCGATGCAGCGAAAAGAGTGGCGTGTCGGATTGCGCGCGCTTCGCTAGGCTTTGGGTTCGATATTGCGAGCCTGCATCGCCATCGAGATCAAGGCGAACCCGCCAAAGATCATGTTGATGCCGACCAGCAGGCCGATAGCCCAGGCTGCCGTGGACGGAAGGCCGAGAAAGATCATGCCGCCGAGCACGAGATCGACGATACCGCTGAGAAGCATGATCACCCAAGTTCCCGGCAGTTCGTTGCGGTGTTCGAGGGCGAACATGATGGACGCGATGCCTTCAATGATGAAGAAGGCGACCAGCACGATCGTCAGAGAGACTGCTCCTGTCCCGGGGGAGGTGAGCAGGACGAGGCCTGCGCCAATACCGATTACCGCAGACAACAACGACCACCAGAAGCCCGCCATCGGGCGCATGGAAAACGTCGTGTAAAGACCGGCGGCACCGCTGAACAGCAAGAGCCAACCAATGAAGAACGTCACCGTCAGCGTCGCGATCGGGGGCACGAGAATTGCGGCGGCGCCAAGGATGACCAAAACGATCCCTTCGAAAAGAAACAGTTTCCAGTTCGAACGAAGCGAAGTCTCGAGCGCCAGCTTCATGGCTCGGACGTCGGGTTGATCGAATGACATTTTCTCAAACTCCCAAGTTGGGCGAAACGCAGCGAAGCACATTATGCTCGGCTCGATGTTACGATAATTCGCAGCCTCGTGCTGTATGTGCGCGCAAGGTCGTGAATAGCTTGCAACCGAGCTATTTAAAATGCGTCCATGTCTTTGATTTGACGTGTCGAAATAGGCCTCGGCTAAGATCAATTCGGCATCGGCATGTCGCGCGCTTCGGGTTGTACGAGCCATCGATTTCACCGCTGGCAGCCGAGATCGAAGGGCAGGCCCTATCGCGCGGCTCTTAGCGCTCGACCGATCGTCGGACGCGATCTCGATACGCTCGGCCCTGGCTATCGATCTTCTACTTTCGTCGCTCTGGGCTCGATCCGCTATATCGGAAACAATGATCAGCAGGCCGCTTTTTCTCGCTTTCTCGATTGGTTGAAGCGAAAGAAATATTTTGCGCCATGATTTCGACGTACCCTATTCACGCTCGCTTCATATGGCTGCCCTTAAGCCCTGCTCAAGCGCGGAGATCGTCTGCCCATACCGCACACTGCGGCGAAAGCGCGAATTCCGGTAAAAGGGCGATCCGGTCAAAACCGATTCGCGGCGTCAAACGCAGACGCAAATTATTCGAGGGAATGCCATGAAATCTAGCCGACACGTCGCACTCGCCGCTGCTTCGCTCCTGGCGGCAGTCGCGGTGTCGCCATCGTTGGTCAAAGCCGATGATCAGCAGCCTCAGGGCAAGTGGGGCAACAAAAACGACAAGAAACAAGAGGGCAAAGAGCAAGGCGGCGGCGATCGGAACCGACAAGAAGGCAGGCCCGATAAGCAGCACCGCGAGCGCCCGCAGGGAAACAACCAGGGAAACAAGGAAGAAAAGCGCGGGAAGCCGAATTTCGGTCAGAACCCGCAGCCGAATGTTCAACCCAAGCAGTTCGGCAATGGCGGACAGGGTGGAAATCCCAACGCGTTCGTCAAGCCGAAGCCTAACTTTCAGCCGAAACCGCCGGTTGCGAACGACGTGGTGGTTCCGCAAAAACAACAGCGCCCGCAAAATGCCGGGCCGCAGAATTTCGACAACAAGTTCGGTGGCCAGAACAACGACAATAATAACAACAAGAACAACGATCGGAACAGAGGCCAGTTCCAGAAGCCCTTTGGTGGGAATGACCGCAATCAAGCTGGCCAGGGCAAGCCACCGGGCGCGGTCGGTAAACCCGAGACTCTCAATAGGCCGGCGTCCAACTTCCGGCCGCCGAATACGCCGCCCCTCTCGGCAAGCGATTCCAAACGCCGCTTCGAAGCTCTTCGCGGTCAACGCAAAGAAGTGAAGATCGACGGCGGCAAGGGCGTCGTGATCGAAGAGCCCGGCAAGCGGCGCATCTACCGAGAGAACAATCGGGTCATGATCACGCATGACGACAACGAGCGCTTGCGACGCGTGTCGCCGAATGCCCGTTTCGAGAAGGGCAAAGGCGGCGGAAACATCGCGGTCATCGATCGTCCGGGCGGATATAAAGTCTACTCGGAGACGGACTCGCACGGCCAGCTCGTCCGGCGTTATAGACGCGGTCCGGACGGCCGGGACGTCATCATCATCGACAATCGCCGCCGCCGGCACGACAACTTCGGCCGAAACCTCGCGGCTGGCATCGGTATCGGCGTCGGAGTGGTCGCCGGGGCGGCGATCTTGAATTCTGTTCTGGATGTGCCGCCGCCTCGCGTCACCATTCCGCGCGACGAATACATCGTCGATTACGAACGCGCGAGCGACGAGGACGTCTACGATGCATTGAGCGCGCCGCCTGTCGAAGACTTCCGCGACCGGTACACGCTCGATGAAATCCGCGCGACGGCTGCGCTTCGTGACCGGATGCGCCGCGTCGACCTCGACGACATCACGTTCGATTTCGGTTCGTGGGACGTCAATCCGATCCAGTACGGCAAGCTCGAACGGATCGCGCGGGCGATGCGCCGTATCATCGAGCGGAACCCCAACGAGGTGTTCATGATCGAGGGATATACGGACGCCGTTGGATCGCCGGAGGACAATCTTTCGCTGTCCGATCGGCGTGCGGAGTCCGTTGCCGAGGTTCTGTCCGAGCAGTTCCAGATCCCGTTCGAGAATCTGACGACGCAGGGTTACGGCGAAGACTATCTGAAGGTGCCAACGCAAGCACCAGAGAGGCTTAACCGGCGCGTAGCTGTGCGACGCATCACGCCGCTTCTGGCACGCGACAATGGTCCGCCGCCGCCGGCACCGCGGCCGGGTGACCGGCAGCCTGCTTATGACGACGGCCCTGGCGGCGGTCCGGACGATGGTGGCCCCGTTGACGACCAGGGCGACGATCGGGGTAATGACGACCGACAGAACTAAGACGCCAGGAGCCGTTGTGTGCCCCGTCGCATCGTATTGATCGGATCGACGGGGTTTTTTGGCCAACGGCTGGCGCGACGTCTTGTTTCACTGGATGGCGTCGCGCTTTTTCTCACGTCGCGCAGGGAAGCCCGTGCAACGGCACTCGCGGATGCGCTCGGAGGTGGCGGAAGAATTACCCCGCTGGCCTTCGCTCGCAACGACGCTGCTAGCATCGAACGACTCGTGTCGCTCGCTCCGTGGCTCGTGATCGATGCCTCGGGGCCATTTCAAGTCGCGAGCTATGACCTTGCCCGAGCCGTGATCGGCGCCGGCGCGCACTGGATCGACCTTGCGGATGCCCGCGATTATCTGCTCGGATTTGGCCCAGCGCTCGACGCCATCGCACGCGAGAAAGACGTCGTCGCGCGGGCGGGTGCGAGTTCCACGCCAGCGCTATCGATGGCTGTTGCCGAAGATCTGACGCGCGGGTGGCGACGCATCGATAGCGTCGACATTGCCATTTTGCCGGGCGGCAAAGGCGATGTCGGAGAGGCGGTGGTCCGAGCTATCCTCTCCTATAGCGGCGCGCCGATTGCGACATTTGTCGAAGGACGACAACAGAAGACGACGGGGTGGGGAAGCGCACGCCGCTTGCATGTCGATGGACTCGGCGTTCGCTACGCGTCACCGGTCGAGACCGCCGACGCGATGGTGATGCCGAAGCGATTTTCCGTGACCTCGCGTGTGTCGTTCGGCGCCGGACTTGAATCCCGTGTCGAACAGTTCGGACTTTTGTTGCTCGCGCATCTCAGACGTCGGGGTTTCATTTCCGATTTGGAGGCGTGGGCGCCATATCTCGTCAGGGCACGTTCGCTGACGCGGCCTTTTGCTTGCGATCACGGCGGCATGATTGTCGATTGCACCGGCCTCGATGGCGATGGACGGCTGACGTCGGCACGATGGACACTTCACGCGTTGCCGGGACACGGTCCGGACGTTCCGGTGCTTCCGGCCGTGGCATTGACGCGCGCGTTGTTGGGCGGCGGCAAAAAGACCGGCGCAGAGATTGGCGCGCTGCTGCTCAAGGACATCGAAGCCGAAATGGAACCGCCATCGCACGTGACCTCTCGCGCTGTCACGGTCGCAAGCGATGCGAGCTTGATCGAGGCGGCGTGCGGCGGCAGCTATGCGTCGCTGCCTAGAACTCTCAAGGCATTTCACGATCAAGATGCGCCGCCCGTCTGGGTGGGGAAAGCCGATATCGACGCGTCCGATTCATTTGCCGGGCGCATCGTGCGGCGGGTCTTCGGGTTTCCGCCGTCGGGGCGAGACGTCGATGTGATCGTCACGGTTGACCGTCGCGAGGGTGGGGAAACCTGGACGCGAAATTTCGGCGGTCGCCGCTTTGTCTCGCGGCTCAGTCATGAAGGCGGCGCGATCATTTCCGAGCGCTTCGGCGCGGTCAGCGTGCGACTCGCGATCAAAGCCCAGCGCGGAGAAATCGAGATGCCGGTCGTTGGGTGGCGCTTCGGCGCGATGCCGCTACCGCTTTTCCTGGCGCCGAAATCGGAGACACGGGAATTCGTCGGCGGCGACGGACGCTTTCACTTCGATGTCGCGATCCGGCTACCGATCGTTGGTCTGCTCGCGCACTACCGCGGCTGGCTCGTGCCGCAAGCGGTCGCGGCGCGTGAGACGGCGGCGAGCGGGAACGCTTAATTCGGAGACGCGGGACGCCAGCCTGCCGCAATGGCGTCCTGTTCCGAGCAGAACCAGCGCTTGCCTTTGGCCAAATCCATGTTCACGCTGTCGTACCAAGGGTCCCAAGGCATGTGATAGATGCGGCCATGAGACGAGACGTTGCCTTTGATCGCGCATCCCTTCGGAGCGCCCGTTTCCGCGACTTGCCATTCGTTGCGGCGAAAATCCCAAGGCGCTTCCGCCGGGCCTTGCCAGACGCCGATCTTCGCGTTTCGCGCTTCGGTTTCGACGCCGACATACGTGACGGAATACCGGACGAAGGCCCATGCCAAACCGGCTTTCACCATCGCTTCGTCGATATCGATGCCATCGGCGAAGCAGGTCGCGAGGACGCGACGATAGCGGTCCGTGCCTTTCCGATCGCACGACAGATCTTGGTGCTCGGCGAGTTTGCGCAACATCGTCGCGGCCGCCACGCCGCAGTTCCACGTCTCACCACGGGCTGTTTGACAGGTCTGCGCGATCTCCGGCGCATCGATGCCTTCGAGGCGGACGCGCGTCGGCCCAACGTCGAGGGTATCGCCGTCGACAACGCGGCCGATGCCGGTGATGATCGCGGGCTGGTCGTCGCGCCCTCCCAAGGCGTAGGCGGTGAGAGGGAGAATGCCGATCAAAAAAAGCGCACCGACCTTGAGGCCGGTGCGCGAAAGTCGGTGGGGGAAGGACGCAGGGAACATGCGACGGAGAAATCTTCCCCCGGCTTGTCACAACCTGGGCGGAGTCGTGGTGAAATCATGCAATCCAGTGGGGCGGATGCAACACGGGGCGGCTGGCGACGCCCGACGGGAGGGCGCGTGCCAGCCGTTATGGTTCGGCGCGATAAACCGGATGCGTGAATCGAGCTTCGGGGCGCGCGTTGGGCATCAGCATCGGGTAGACCTTGCGCCGCAGACGTCGGCGGCTCGCAAGTGACATAATTTGCCTCGATATTTCGCGTGATTTGCGGGCGGGCTGCCGCCAAAGACGAGGAACGAATGGTTTCCCAATATCCTGTGCCGCCGCCACCGCCGTTGCCCCCGCAACGACCGAGCTTCGAGCGGGCGCCACTCGGTTCCGGCCCGCGCCGTGGCCCGCCGCCGCCCGGTGGCCCCCGAAGGCCGCCGCCAAGACGGCGAAGCGGCCTTCTCATGGGCGCCGTCTACTTCTTTCTTTTTCTCCTGATCGCAGGTGGCGTGGGTGTCGGCTATTTTGTGCTCAATCCGCCAAGCGACTTCATCCGGCAGAGGATCACCGAGCAGATCAAAGCCCGGACGGGTCGCGATCTCGTGATCGCGGGACCGGCGTCGTTCGATTTCTACCCCGTGCTCGGCGTATCGCTGCACGACGTTTCGCTTTCGGCGCCGCCCGGCATGGACGGCACCCTGATACAGGCCGAAGCGCTGCAGGTCAGCGTGAAGGCGATGTCGCTTTTCAAGCGCAAACCGGTGATCAACTCGGTGACGCTCAAACGGCCGGTTTTCGATTTGCGCGTCGACAAGAGCGGACGGAGCAATTGGAAATTCGCGGCTTATCACGCGTCGACCCGGCTTGCAGAGTTGCAGCGCCGGGGCACGCTACGGGACGCGGGCGCAATCGAGGTGGCGGCGGCGGACGCGGATAACAATCCCCAAGTCAGCCGCGTGATCAACAACCTGCAGCTCGATAACGTCAGCGTTCAAGACGGCACGTTCCGCTTCAGCGACGAACGGACCGGACGCAAGTCCGAGGTTTCCGGCGTAAACGTAAAATTTGGGCTGCCGTCACTGCAAAGCCCGCTCGTCGCGAACGGTAATCTCGTCTGGCGCGACCAGCAGCTCAATTTCGATGGCAGAATCGAAAACGTGCGCAGCCTGTTCATGAATGCGCCCGCGCACCTGTCGTTTTCCGCCAAGAACACGCTGATTGCTGCTTCATACGACGGCGATCTGACAGTCCACGACGGCGCCACTCTCGAAGGCCAGGTGTCGGCGAAAGCGGAGTCCGCGCGCCAACTCGCGGAATGGTTTGGCACTCACCTGCCGCCGGTCTCCGGCTTCGGGCCGCTTTCGATTGAGGGCACGCTACAGACGGCCGACAACGTCACCGTATTCTCGAATGCGACGTTCGCACTCGACGGCGAAGCGGCGAAAGGCACGATCAAGGTTACGACCGGCGGCGCGCGTCCGTTCGTCGAAGCCAACCTCGCGATCTCCGAACTCGACCTCAACAAATATCTGACGAGCGCCGTCACCGGAATGCTGGCGAAGGAAGGCGCGGGTGGAGGCGAAGACCAAGCTCCCGCCACGACGCCGACTGAGCCTCAGCCGGGGCCGGACGACATTCAAAAGCTGCTGCAAAAGCAGGGCACGAAAGTTTACGGCGTCGAGCAGCGCGCGGGCTGGTCGAGCGAAGCGCTGAACCTGACGCTGCTTGGCGTCGCCGATGGCAATGCGCGGGTAAGCGTTGGAAAGCTTCATTTCAAGAACATCTCGATCGGGCAATCTTCCGTCGATGTGGCCGTCAAGGACCGCGCGATGCAGGCGACGTTCAACGACGTCACGCTTTATCAGGGGCACGGCCGCGGCGTGCTGACGGTCGATGGCTCGGCAGGAACGGCGAACGTCGGCGCAAACTTCAAGCTCGACAGCGTTTCGGCGCTGCCGTTCCTCAAAGACGCGGCGAATTTCGGTTGGGTTGCAGGTAACGCCAACGTCAAACTTCAGCTTGCCGCGAACGGCGCGAGCCAATTGCAGTTGATCGAAAGCCTCAACGGCACGGCCGGTTTCCAGTTCTCGAATGGCTCCGTCGTCGGCTTCAATCTCCCGGCAGCGCTGCGTGGACTTTCGCAGGGCAATTTCTCGGCGCTCAGGACATCGCCGTCGGAGAAGACGGATTTCAGCGCGCTGGCGGCGACATTCACCGTCACTAATGGCGTCGCGGAGAACCAGGATTTGCAGCTTGTGAGCCCGCTTTTGCGCGTGACCGGCGGCGGCACCATCCACATGCCGGCGCGCACCGTCGATTACACGGTGAAGCCGAAGCTCATCGCATCGCTCGAAGGCGAAGGGGGTGACGCGCAAGCTTCCGGTATCGAGGTGCCGGTCCGGATAAGCGGTTCCTGGGACAAGCCGAGCTATCAGCCCGACCTCAAAGGCGTGCTTTCCGATCCCAACAAGGCGATGGATGCGATCAAGAAGATCGGCAAGAAGCTCAAGGGCAAAAACGCCGACGAAATCGTCGATGGTCTGTTCGGCAAGAAGGGCGACGACGACCCGCAGACGGAAAAAACCAAGAAAAGTGCAAAGAACCTGCTGAATAAATTATTCGGCAAGCAGGAAGACGATCAAAATTAGCGGTTTTTTTACGGCTTGGTTTGGCTTCGATGACGAATTGAAGGCGTCGGCGAGGCGTCACAAAAGCTGCAGCTAAGTCGCTGGTGCGACACGTTGAAAAAAATTCCCCCCAGGGGTCAAAAAGGTCTTGCGTGGGGGGGGCGTTGGCCTCATATGCGCATCTCTCGTCTGTCCACCTGCCAACATGGTCGAGGTTTCCCAGAACCAATGAGGTAAGGAGCGGGCGAGTCAAACCTATCTGCTGGTTGGGGAGGGTCACATGGCCTTTAATGACACCCTCTTCCAATTGGGGATGGACTTGACTCGTTCAAGCACCGCCCAAGAGGAAGATCACTCGCGCGCTGAGTTCAATGCGGAAGTCGAAGACTCGGAGACGAGTCCGGTTGCAGAGCAAAGCGTTATTAGTGCAGGGACTACGATCTATATCGATCTCCACGGCGCCAAGCGCCTCGACGACGTCAAGTCGGCCGAGCGTGCGACCAAGCGCGCCGTCGAGAGCTTGGGCCTCAAGCTCAAGAGCCTCCACCTCGATCGCGTCGCCGGTGGCGGCGTGTCGGGTGTCGCGGTCTTGAGTTCCGGGCGCCTGTCCTTGCAAGCGTGCTCGCGGACCGGCTTTGCCGCCGTCGACGCGCGCGGATGCGCGGGATTGAAGCCGTCATCGGCTCTTCTCGCCCTCGCGGATGCCTTCCAGGCACGCGAGGCGGTCATCCAGCGCGTGCGGACGGATACCGACGTCGCCGTGCCTGCCCTGCGTGTCGTGCAGCAACCTGCACCGCGTAAGGCTCAGCGCCAGAAGGCCCAAGCGAAGGCGGCTTAAGCCGCTTCGTTCTCTTCACGACCAGCAATAGGCTGCCGCGATCGGGCGCGTCCCGATCGCGGCTTTTCGTGTTTGTGAATTCCATGTGCAGCTTCGGTCTACCCAATGTGGCCTTCACGCTGGCGTGCGGCTTCCTTGGCGGGTTCGGCGGCCTTCATCGCCTCCGTCGGCAGAAGCGAAGCACCGGCCGACTGTGACAGGCGGCTGAAGAAGATGATCGACGATGCCGAGACGACCGCGATCAGGATGAAGACCGGCGGGAAATGATCAGCGTCGATGGCGTCGCCGCCTCGCATGTATTGCATGAACTGAAGTCCCAACGCCGCGATCGTGACGCCGACTGAGCCTGAAAGCTCTTGGCAAACAGCGGCGAAGCTCGTGGCGCGGCTCAACCGCTCGGGTGGCACGTCGGCGTAGGCGAGCGTATTGACGCTCGTGAATTGCAGCGAGCGCGATAAACCTCCTGTCAGGAAAAGCGTGACTATCAACAACCAGGGTGTGTTTGCCGAGAACAGCGACGGCAAAGCCGCGAACAAGCTGGCGACGACGGCATTGGCGATCAACACCTGCCGAAAACCAAAGCGACGAATGATGGCTGCGGCCTGCGTCTTCATAAACATGGCGCCGATCCCGGTTGTGAATGTCATCAATCCGGACTGAAAGGCGGTCATGCCGAAGCCTGCTTGAAACAGCAGCGGCAGTAGAAAGGGTCCGGCGCCCAGGCCGGTGCGAAACAGAAAGCCGCCGACGACACCGGCGCGAAACGTCGGAATGGCGAGCAGACGGAGATCGATGATCGGCGCCGGAACGCGCGTCGCGTACCACACATACGTTGCAAGCAGCGCGGCGCCAGCAAGCGTAATCAACACGACCAGATCGCGGCTGAGGAGGCCGAGACCCATCAGCGTCACGCCAGTCAAGAACAGCGACAGGCCCGGGCCGATCAGCAGGAAGCCGCGAACGTCGAAGGTGCTGGATACCTTCTCGCGAGTGTCGGGAATGAAGCGGGTGATGAGCACGAGGCCGACCAGCGCGACCGGGATGTTGATCCAGAAGATCCAGCGCCAGTTGAAGTAGGTTGTCAGGAAGCCACCGAGCGGCGGTCCGAGCACGGGGCCGACAAGCGCTGGAACCGTCAGCCACGCGATTGCGTTGATCATGTCTGTTTTCGGAATTGTGCGCAGCACAATGAGCCGGCCGACCGGCGCCATCATCGCTCCGCCTATCCCCTGGACGATACGAGCAGCAATGAGCGAGCCGAGATCGGTCGATAGTCCACAGGCAATGGAGCCGACCGAGAACACGACCATCGCCGCGCGAAAGACGTTTTTGGCGCCAAAACGGTCCGCCATCCAGCCCGACGCCGGGATGAAAACCGCCAGCGCCAGCAAATATGTGGTCAGGGCAAGTTTAAGATGAATGGGGTTTGCATTCAGATCTTTAGCGATTGCGGGCAAGGATGTGGCAAGCACCGTCGCGTCGAGGTTCTCCATAAAGAGAGCGGTGGCGACGATCAGAGGTATGAAATTACGGCGAAAATGTTCGGTCATGGCGGGCTGTCTAGCATGCGTGAAACGATTAATGGCCAGACTTTCCGGCGCGCGTCCTATGCAGGTCTCGATTGCATTAGGGTGCGGCATAAGCCGCCCGCCGACTTTCGGATAGGCTGCCATTACCCCCTTGAGTGGTGCAGGTTTCGCGTAGCTACGCTATGCGCCATGATCGGCCGAGCGCACGACTTGGTCTTCGGCATAAAACAAACAACAGCTCGGATGGTGAAGAGGCCGGTCGAAGCCTCACCCAATCCAAGGCTGTGACTCGGGGAAACGCATCGCATGGTTACCAACAAAGTCATTTCTGCTGATGAGGCCATCGCGCGAATTGGCGACAATGCCGTCGTCACGACGACCGGGTTTGTTCAGAGCTGCATTCCTGAAGCGCTACACGCGGCTCTTGAGAAGCGCTTTGTCGAGACGGGCGCTCCACGCGACCTGACCCTGATCATGTGCGCCGGCGCCGGGGACAGCAAAGGCCTCGGAACGGGCCGATTGCATCACGACGGGCTTTTGAAGCGGGTTATCGCCGCAAACTTCGGGCGTATGCCGAAAGTCGCGCAGGCCGCACAGGACGACAAGATCCAGGGCTACAACCTGCCCCAAGGCGTGATCTCGAAGCTTTACCGCAGTTGCGCATCCGGCAGCCCGGGCCTTTTCACCCGCGTCGGCCTACATACCTACGTCGATCCGCGCCTTGGCGGCGGCAAGGTCAATACCAAGACGAAGGAAGATCTCGTCAAGCTGGTCGAGGTCGATGGCAAGGAATGGCTGTTCTATAAGGCGACGCCGATCAACGTCGCGCTCATCCGTGCAACCAGCGCCGACCCGCTCGGCAACCTCAGCATGGAGAGGGAAGCCCTGACGCTCGACGTGCTGGCGCAGGCGATGGCCGCGCACAACAATGGCGGCATCGTCATCGCGCAGGTGGAACGCATCGTTGCGGAAGGCTCGATCAAGCCGAAGGACGTGAAGGTTCCGGGCATCCTGGTCGATTGCGTCGTTATCGCGGATCCGCCTGAGATGCACCGCATGAACTACGGCGTGATGTACGATCCGGGTCTCGCGGGCGAAGTTCGCGTCACGGTCGATGGGCTGCCGACGATGGAACTCGACGAGCGCAAGATCGTCGCGAGGCGCGCTTCTTTCGAGTTGCCGCCGAACGGTGTCATCAATCTCGGCGTCGGCGCGCCGGATGGTGTGGCGAACGTCGCCAACGAAGAAAAAGTTACGCCGTATCTCGTCATGACGACGGAAGCAGGCGCGGTTGGCGGCGTGCTAGCGGGCGGATCGAGCTTCGGCTCATCGGCCAACGCTCATTCGATCCTCGATCAAAACCAGATGTTCGATTTCTACCATGGCGGCGGCCTTGATTTGACGTGCCTCGGCATGGCGGAATGCGACAGCCTCGGCAACGTCAACACCAGCAAGTTCGGCGGCAAGCTCAACGGCTGCGGCGGGTTCATCGACATTTCGCAGAACGCGCGCGCGGTGGTGTTCGCTGGCACGTTCACGGCGGGCGGCCTCAAAATCGCGATCGAGGACGGCAAGGTTCGGATCGTGCAGGAGGGGCGCGCGCGGAAGTTCGTGAAGCAGGTCGAGCAGGTGACGTTCTCGGGCCAATACGCGGCACAGAAATCGCAGCCGGTGCTTTACGTCACCGAGCGCTGCGTATTTCAGCTCACCGATCACGGCCTTGAATTGATCGAAGTGGCGCCGGGCATCGACATCGAGCGCGACATTCTTCCGAACATGGCGTTCAAGCCTCACATCCACAACCCGGTGACGATGAACCCACGGATCTTCATCGACGAGCCAATGGATCTTCTCGCGGACCTTCTGAATCAGAACCTCAAGGATCGTGTGACGTACGACGCGGGCCGGAACATTCTATCGGTCAACCTTCAGGCTTGGAGCGCGCGCAAGAAAGCCGACGTCGCCGATCTCAAGACCGTGCTTGTCGAGGCCTGCAAGGCGACCGGTAAGCGGGTCGACGCTGTGGTCAATCAGGATGGCTGCCGGATCGCGGAAGACCTCTACGACGAGTATGCCGATATGGTGGCCTACGTCTCGAAGAACCATTACGGGCGGTCGGCGCGCTATGCCACGAGCGCGATCACGCGGCAGAAGCTGCAAGAGGCGCTGCGACGACGCGGACTGGGCACGCACGTCTTCGAGAGCGCCGACGCGGCTTACGAGTCGTTGGAGCGGCAAGCGGCCGAATAGCGTTCGAAAGAACGTCATTGCCGCTGCTCTTGGCCTTTGGCCGAACGGCGGCAGCATGGCTGCACTGCGTCCCAGTACCGTCCAGGACTTGATGGGATTGATGACCGTCGCCATCTAATCGCGACTTCATCTCCCATCGGGTGCATCATGGAACACAGTATTTTTCGGGTTTTTGACTCGTCTGACGCCGAGCGTCAAAGCGCGCTACCCGGTAGCATCGCCCGCGATGACGCCGTCCTCATGGACGCTTATAGCAACGCCGTCGTCGATGTCGTCGACGTGGTATCGCCCGCCGTCGTGCATGTGCAGGTGACAAGCACGCGCGGCGGACGCACGGGACAAGGCTCGGGCAGCGGCGTCATCGTTTCGCCGGACGGCCTTGTGCTGACCAACAACCACGTCATTGACGGCGCGCAGTCGATCACGCTTGCGCAGGGCGACGGCCAGCATTTCGGCGCACGCCTCGTCGGCCGCGACCCGGACACCGACATCGCCGTGCTGCGGGCGGAGACGACGGAGCGCCTGAAATTCGCGCGTCTCGCGGACTCGAAGAAGCTGCGCCCGGGCCAGATCGCGATTGCGATCGGCAATCCGCTCGGCTTTCAGTCGACGGTGACGGCGGGCATCATCAGTGCGGTCGGGCGTTCGCTGCGGGCGGAGAACGGGCGTTTGATCGACGACGTGATCCAGACGGATGCCGCGCTCAATCCGGGTAATTCCGGCGGGCCACTCGTCAATTCGTCGGGGCACGTCATCGGCATCAATACGGCGATGATCATGGGCGCGCAGGGTCTTTGCTTCGCCGTTGCGTCGAACACGGCGGAATATGTGCTGACGCAAATCCTGTCGCACGGACGCGTGCGGCGCGGCGTCATGGGCATCGTTGCAGAACACGTCGTGCTGCCGCAACGCATTCGTCATGCGCTCGGTTTGACACAGGCGGGCGCCATCGGCATTCGCAGCGTGCAAACGGGTGGATCGGCGGATACGGCCGGGCTTAAGGCGGGCGACATCCTGATCGCGCTCGACGGCGTACCGATCGCGGGCGTCGATGACGTCGCGCGCGTTCTCGATGCGAAGCACATCAATCAGAAGGTGCTCGCGTCCGTGCTGCGAAACGGCGAAAAGCTGGACTACGCGATCGTTCCGGAAGAGCGGAGCTAAACTGTCCCCTCACCCGAACCCTCTCCCCAAGGGGAGAGGGTAATTTCTTATTCCCTCGTCAAACCCTTGGCTGCAAGTTCTTCGAGGTACTGGCCCCAGCGCGTATCTTTCTCGCGGCCGATGAGATGGAGATAACCCCAGGTGTAGAGCCCGGTGTTATGGCCGTCGTCGAAGGCGATGCGCGTCGCGTAGTTGCCGACAGGGCTCATGCCGGTGATCTTGACGTTCTTCTTCCTCGGCACGGTGATGCGCTGCGACGGCGAGTGGCCCTGGACTTCAGCCGAAGGGCTGACGACGCGAAGGAACTCGGCGGGCAATTCGAAGGTGCGGCCGTCGGGGAATGCCGCTTTCAGCGTCTTGCCGCCATCGGTGATATCGAGCAGCGGCGGCGGCGTCAGCGTGCCTTTGGCGCGCTCGACCTCACTCCACGTGCGCGCGGCGATATCGCGGAAGATTCCGGCGTGGACACTTTCGGGTGCGGCAACCGTCACGGGCTTGCCGCTGTCGGAGGTTTCGCGGATTTCCATGTGCAGCGGAACTTCGCCGAGGAACGGCACGCCGAGCTTACTCGCTTCGTCGCGGGCACCGCCGTGACCGAAGACGTCGGAGCGTTCGCCGCACTTCGGGCAGAGGAAGTAACTCATGTTCTCGACGATGCCGAGGATCGGCACCTCGACGCGCTTGAACATCGCGATGCCCTTGCGGGCGTCGATGAGCGCGAGATCCTGAGGCGTCGAGACAACGACGGCACCCGAGAGCGGCACGTTTTGCGAGATCGTCAACTGCACGTCGCCGGTGCCGGGCGGCATATCGATGATGAGGACGTCGAGATCGCCTGTCGAACCGGCCCAATCGGTTTCGCGGAGCATCTGGGTCAGCGCCGAGACGACCATCGGTCCGCGCCAGACGACGGGCGTGCCTTCATCGACGAGAAAGCCCATCGACATGACTTTCAGGCCCCAACCTTCGAGCGGGGTGATGGTCTTGCCGTTCGCCACCTGCGGCTTGCCGCTGATGCCGAGCAGGCGTGGCTGCGACGGGCCGTAGATGTCGGCGTCGACGATGCCGACCTTCAGGCCGATGGCTTGCAGGCCAAGCGCGAGATTGACCGCGACTGTCGATTTGCCGACGCCGCCCTTGCCGGACGCGACGGCGACGACGTGCTTGACGCCGGGGATGCCCTGGGCTCTCGCGGCCGGTTGCGCTCCAGCTGCTGCGGCTTGGCGCGGGCCGGCGCCGTCACCCGTCGCACCTTTGGCGCGAGCCGCCTGAACGCGCGCATGCTCCGGACGAGGACCCGAGACGGCTTTAACGGGGCCGCTCGCAACCCGTGTCTCGCGCGGCTGGCCGCCTTGAGCTTCGGCGGTCAGGACGGCGGTGACGCCCGTGACGCCGCTGATTTCGGCAACGACTTTCTCGGCGGCCAGGCGCAATTGCTCGAGTTCCTCGGCGCGGTTCGCCGGAATCGTGATCGAGAAATACGGATGGTCGTCCTTGATAAAGACCTCGGATACGAGGCCGAGGTCGACAATATTGCTTTCAAGGTCTGGGCCTTTGACCCGACGCAGGGCGGCGAGCACCTGTGTCTTATCGACTGGCATGAGCGTCTCCCGGAAGCGCCGAAGCGGCGCTCTTTCTATCCGCGCGATATAAGTCGGGTGAGCGCCGGTGGGAAGCGCCTCTCGCGGGTGCGGCCCAATTGCCCGGAAACAGGCGACTTGCTGTGCCCCTTGAGGCAGCCTAATCGTGGCCTATGCGGACGTGCGATCATATTCTTGGCGTCATTCTGGCGGGCGGTCGCTCGCGGCGCTTCGGCGGCGGCGACAAGGCGCTGGCGGACCTTAACGGACAATCCATTCTTTCGCGCGTCATCGCCCGGTTTCGGCCGCAGGTCGGACGGCTGGTCTTGAACGTCAATGGCGACGCGGCGCGCTTTGCTGCGTATGGAATCGAGACGATCTCGGATCGGGAGAGCCCCGAACTCGGCCCCCTGAGCGGGCTTCTCGCCGCGATGGACTATGCTGCAGAGCACACTCCCGGCATGACGGTGATCGCTACGGTCTCGGCGGACGCGCCGTTCGTGCCGGACGATCTGGTGGCGCGCCTTGATGCAGTGCGAAACGGGGGCGTCGCGATTGCGGAATCGGCCGGGAGGCGGCATCCAACGATTGGACTTTGGCCCATGAATGCACGGCCTGCCGTCGCCGATGCTCTCGCGCGGCAGGCATTGAGCGCCAACCGCCTTGCGAACGACCTCAATGCTGTTGCGGTGGCCTTTGCGATGCGCGACATTGATGGCTGCGAGATTGATCCGTTCTTCAACATCAACACGCGTGACGATCTCGGCGCTGCCCGTGTCCTCGCTAAAAAAACGATGGAAGGATAACCGTCTTGGGCAAAGCTTTTCTCTCCCACTCCTCCTCTTCTCTGCCGCTGTTCGGCGTCGCGGGCTGGTCAAATTCCGGCAAGACGACGCTGATCGAAAAGCTGACGTTACACTTTTCGGGCGAAGGGCTGCGCGTCGCGACGATCAAGCACACGCACCACAAATTCGACATCGATGCGCCCGGAAGCGACACCGCCCGGCATCGCGCGGCGGGCGCAGCCGAGACGGCGATCGTCTCGGGATCGCGCGTCGCTTTCATCGAGGAGATCGAGTCGGCGGGGGAACCGGCGCTCGAAGCTGTCGCGGAGCGCCTGCGTCCGGCGGACATTATTCTCGTCGAAGGCTATAAGGCTGCAAACATTCCGAAGATCGAGGTTCGCCGCGCCGCCGTCGCGCCGGAAAAGCTATTGGCGCCGACCGATCCGATGGTGCTCGCCATCGCGGCGGACTACGAGGTCGACGCGCACGGCAAGCCCGTGTTCGATCTTAACGATATCGACAATATCGCCGCCCTGATCGCCAGGACCGTCGGCCCCTTCAAACGGGTGCTGCAGCGGGCCTAGTGGCCCGTAAAGGCACGGAAGAGCTCACCATTCAGGACGGCGAGGCCGATCAGCCAGAGCACTGATGCGGCGACAAACCCCAATACGAAATACCCAGCGGGACTTTTCATCGATTTTTCCTCCCCTCAACCCGTTTTTTTCTACAATGCAGGAAAATGTGACGCGAGGCCTTTGCTTGTCCTTGACGTCCCTAGGCACGATATATGATTTCAAGGATCTTGCCGGGAGAAGGTCTCATGCTGGGCGCGTCTGCCCAAATCGCCGAAACGCCGCTCGTCGACCCCTTTGGCCGGTCGATCGAGTATTTGCGCGTCTCGGTGACCGACCGGTGCGACTTCCGCTGCGTCTACTGCATGACGGAGCATATGACTTTCCTTCCCAAGAAGGACCTGCTTTCGCTTGAGGAACTGGACCGCCTGTGCGCGGCCTTCATTCGTCGCGGTGTGCGGAAGCTTCGCATCACGGGTGGCGAGCCGCTAGTACGCCGCAACATCCTGTGGCTGTTCCGGGCACTCGGACGGCACCTCGAGACCGGCGCGCTCGATGAGGTTACGCTGACGACCAACGGCAGCCAGCTCGAAAAGTATGCGGGCGAGCTTCATGCCGCCGGGGTCCGCAGGGTCAACGTCTCGCTCGATACTCTCGATCCGCAAAAGTTTAAGGCAGTGACGCGTTGGGGCGATCTCGCCGCCGTCCTGCGTGGCGTCGATGCGGCGGAAGCAGCCGGCATCCAGGTGAAGTTCAACGCCGTCGCGCTCAAAGGCATCAACGAGGACGAGATCGAAAGCATGATCCGCTTCGCGCATGGCCGCGGCGCGGATCTGACCCTTATCGAGACGATGCCGCTTGGCGACATCGGCGAAGACCGCACCGACCAATATCTTCCGCTCTCGATCGTACGCGCGCGCCTGATGGACCGGCTGACGCTCGAAGATAATCCGTATCGGACAGGCGGCCCGGCGCGCTACGTGACCGTCAAGGAGACGGGCGGACGTCTCGGTTTCATTACGCCGCTGACGCATAACTTCTGCGAGAGCTGCAACCGCGTCCGCGTGACATGCACGGGCCAGCTTTACATGTGTCTCGGCCAAGAAGACGACGCCGATTTGCGGGCCCCGCTGAGGGCCTCCACGGACGACACGCTGCTCGATGCGGCTATTGTCGAAGCCATTTCGCGCAAACCGAAGGGCCATGACTTCGTGATCGACCGGCGCACGAAAAAGCCCGCCGTCAGCCGCCACATGAGCGTAACGGGCGGCTAGCCGCAGGCGCGGCACCCCTCGCGGGCGCCTTCACTCTTGTTCAATCACAATCCCTTAGCCTCGGAGCGGCAATGCCGTGTTTACCGATCGTTCAAGGTTGTGCGTACCGATGATCTCCCAAGCTCCCGCGCTCGAAATCCGCAATCTCAGCAAGACATTCAACGAAAAGGCGGTCGACGGACTGTCGCTCTCCCTCAGGCGCGGGGAGTTCTATGCGCTTCTCGGCCCAAACGGCGCGGGCAAGACCACGACGCTCCGGATGGTCGCGGGGCTTTTGAAGCCCGACGGCGGATCGGTCAGCATTTTCGGCATTGATGCCCTCCGCGATCCCGTCGCCGCAAAGGCCGTGACCGCCTGGGTGCCCGATGAGCCGATGGTCTACGACAAGCTCGATCCACTCGAATATCTCGAATTCGTCGCGGGCCTTTGGGGCATGGATGACGGCAAGGCGACCAAGCGCGCGGCGGAACTTATCAGCGTCCTCGACCTTGAAGCGCAGGCGCACATGCGCTGCCAGGGCTTGTCAAAGGGCATGCGCCAGAAGGTTGCGCTCGCGGGCGCGCTCATTCACGACCCGCAACTTATCATTCTCGATGAACCGCTGACGGGCCTCGACGCCGGATCGGCCCGCCGGGTCAAGGCCGTGCTGAAAGAGTACGTTGCGAATGGCGCGACCGTGGTGATGACAACGCACATTCTCGAAGTCGCCGAACGCATGGCGGAACGCATTGGCGTTATCGCGCGTGGCCGTCTCATCGCGGAAGGCACGCTCGATGAACTTCGCGTCCAAGGGGGTCATCGCGACGGCAATCTCGAAGACATTTTTCTAAGCCTCGTCGCCGAGGAAAGCGCCGCCGCATGACGACCGCATCGCTTCCATGGTTTGCACGGCACGAGTTGAAGCTTGCCTGGCGAGACTGGGCGCAGATGGCGGCGGGCGGCCGGACCAAGCGCGAACGCAGCGTGTTGATCGGGGCCGTCATTTTCGTGGCGCTGCTGCATTGGCTGGCTTACGTCCTGCTCTCGCGCGTCCTGCCGGGTGCCGACCTTGCGAGCAAGGCGACGCTGATCACGCTCACCGCGTCGATCCTGCTGACGTTCTCGATGATGCTTTCGCAGGCTATCGAGCAGGTGACCCGTGCTTTCTACGCGCGTTCAGATCTCGATCTCATCCTGTCGTCGCCGGCTTCGTCTCGGAACCTTTTTGCGGTTCGGATCGCGTCGATCGCACTGACCGGCGCGGCGATGTCAGCGATGATGATCGCCCCGGCGATCAACGCGGCGGCTTGGATCGACGGACCGCGCTGGCTTTCAGCTTATGCCGTTATCGCGGGATTGAGTGCTTTCGCTACCGGGCTTGCGGTGCTCATCACGCTCGGACTTTTTCGCGTTGCGGGCGCAAAGCGGACCCGGCTCATTGCCCAAATCATCGCGGCGGTCGTTGGGGCGGCGCTGCTCATCGGTTTGCAGGCCGCGGCGGTCTTCGCGTATGGCCGACTTTCGCGGTTCTCAATCTTGAATTCAGAAGCAGTTGGCCGAGCGGCTCCCGCCCTCGACAGCCTGTTTTGGATGCCGGCTAAGGCACTCATCGGCGATGCCAGCGCCGCGGTTGCGATCGTCACGACGGGCATCGCGTTCCTGGCCCTGGTGATCGCTGTCTATGCCTCCGAATTCGGCAGCAACGCCATCGTAGCGGCCAGTGTCGAAACCGACAAAAAGAGCGTCGGCGGCATTTCGAGGCCTTTCCGAAAAGTCACTCCGATTGGGGCGCTCCGGCATAAAGAGCTGACCCTACTCGGCCGCGATCCGTGGCTTCTGTCGCAAACCCTCATGCAGATCCTCTACCTGCTGCCGCCCGCCCTGCTTCTTTGGCGGGACATGGGCCAGGACACGCAGGTGCATGTCATCCTCGCGCCCGTTCTGGTGATGGCGTTTGGACAACTCTCCGGCGGACTTTCTTGGCTGACGATCTCGGGCGAAGACGCGCCCGATCTCATGGCGACGGCGCCGGCAACGGGCAACATGATCACGCGGGCCAAGATCGAAGCCGTCCTGACCGTGATCGCCTGCGCGGCGGCTCCGTTCGTCATCGGCATCGCCTTCATCTCGAAGGCTGGCGCGGTCGCAACGCTGTTCGGCATTGTTGCCGCGAGCATATCCGCGATCACGATTCAGCTTTGGTTCAAGAGCACGGCGAAGCGCAATCAATTTCGCCGGCGTCAGACCGCGACCAAGGTTGCGACGTTTTCCGAAGCGTTCTCTTCGATCTTCTGGGCCGGTGCTACCGGCTTCGCGGCGGCGTCGTCCTGGTTCGCGCTGGCGTTCATCGGGCTGGCGCTTTTGACGCTTTGGCTGACGTCGCGCATCAAGCCCGAGAACTGAAGCGCGTGGCCCTCACGAAAGCACGGATCTGACGGCCTGCTTGATCTGCTCGAGTGTAAACGGCTTTGAAATCGACAGCAGTTGACGCGCTCGCAAGCGGGCGGCGCGCTCAAGCTGATCGGAAAAACCCGACATGAGAACGACGGCGAGGCCGGGCTTCAGGGCCAGCGCCTTTTCAGCGAGAGTTATGCCGTCGAGCTGGGGCATGTCGACATCCGATACCAGAATGTCGATTTCGACCGCGCCGGATTCCAGAGCTTCGAGAGCCTCGACGCCGTCTTGCGTGACGTGCACCGTATGACCGTCAGAAATCAGCGCCCGCTTGACGAGATCGCGCACGGCGGCGTCATCGTCTGCGAGCAGGATCGTCGCCATGAAGCGCCCTCCCTTCGAACCCGGTATCCTCGGCCCTAATCGACGAGGCGGCCCACAAAGGGCAGCTCGCGGTAACGATGCGCAACGTCCATGCCATAGCCGACCACAAAGACGTCAGGACATTCGAAGGCGCAGTAGTCCGGTTCGATCGATACGGCGCGGGAGGCCTGCTTGTCGAGCAAAACGCACGTTTCGATGAGATTGGCACCGCGGGCCGAGATCAGATCCTTGGCGAAAGCCAGGGTGCGACCGGAATCGAGGACATCGTCGATCAGGATGACGTGGCGATGCTCAACATCGAGATCGAGGTCGCGCAAAATCGACACCTGGCCGGAGGAGACCCGGCTTTTGCGATAACTGGACAGCGTCAAGAAATCGACCTCCGGCGCCAATCCGGCTGCGTGGAGCGCCCGTATCAAATCGGCGGCGAAGACGAAGCTGCCTTTGAGGATCGGCACAACCAGGAGATTTTCCGGCCGTTTGGCTGCGATTTCAGCGGCAAGAACGCTAAGACGGACTTGGATATCCTCGGCGGAGTAGATCGTTTCTATGGTCGGAGGGACGTCTAAATCGCGCATGTCATTATCCTGCAACTCGCGGCGGCTGGCGGTCGGAAACCGTGAAGGTTCCTGTGTACACGACCGCGCCACAATCGTAATCGATTGATCATTGTGTCTTCGACGTGTCTATAAACGCTGGGACCTGTAAAGAGACATCAATATCCACTGCCAAGGCTAATACCTCTTGATTCGCTTGACGAATGTCGGACTGAAATACGACAGGGGGCCAGAGGTGCTGTCGGATGTGACATTCCATCTGCGGCCCGGGTCCTTCCACTTTTTGCATGGGGAATCGGGAGCGGGAAAAACGTCGCTGCTGCGCCTCATGTTCATGTCGCTGCATCCCACCCGTGGCGAGATCCGGATGTTCAGCGAAGACATCACGCAGGTGAAGCCGCAGATGCGCGCCGAGATGCGGCGGCGCATAGGCATCGTGTTTCAGGACTTCCGTCTCCTTGATCATCTGACGGTCTGGGAGAACGTCGCGCTGCCTTTGCAGGTCATCGGTAAAAAGCCCTCCGACTACCGCGAAGATGTAACGGACCTGTTGCAGTGGGTGGGCCTCGGCGACAGGATGTATGTTAATCCTTCGGTGCTGTCGGGCGGCGAGAAGCAGAGGGCAGCCATTGCGCGCGCAGTGATCGGCAAGCCGGAAGTGCTGCTGGCCGACGAGCCTACGGGCAACGTCGATCCGCAGATGGCGCGGCGCTTGCTGCGGCTGTTCGTCGAACTCAACCGGCTCGGCACCTCCGTCGTGATAGCGACGCACGATCATCAGCTCATGCGGCAGTTCAAAGCGCCGCGCATCGAGGTGCACAAGGGCCATGTCCGGATCATCTAGCCGTTTCACCGGACGAGCCGATCCAGCGATATCGCTGCCCGGTTACGACCCCTATGACGATCCCGTGACCGGCGTGCCATCACGCACGGCCGGATATCCGCCGTTCAGCGCCGAACCGGCAATCACGACGGAAGACCCGCAGCGTGATCTCAGGGCGCCGGGCCGCGACCGAGACCGCGAACGTGGCCGCAAGATGAAAGTGACGGCTCCGGTCGTACCGCCCGGCTCTGTCACGGGGCGTTCGCTGACGCTCGTCATCGCGATCATGTGCTTTCTCGCGTGTCTTACGGCCGGCGCGGTTTGGATGATCAAGGAATCTTCGGACGCTTGGCTCAGCGACATCGCGAGCGAAGTGACGGTGCAGGTCATTCCGCAGGAGACCGGCGACATCGACAAGACGGTCTCCGACGCGGTCGCGTTTCTGCAAAAGCAGCGGGGGATCGCGAACGTCAACGCGTTGAGCCTCGACCAATCGGCGGCGCTTCTGCAGCCATGGCTCGGCTCGGCGGATGCGCTTAAGTCGCTGCCGGTGCCCCGCCTTATCGCCGTCCAGGTCGATCGCACCGATCCGCCGGATCTGGCCGAGATTTCGACGGCGCTCACAAGGGACTTCAAGGGTGCGTCACTCGACGACCACCGCCGCTGGCAGCAGCAGATCCGCGCCGTGACACGGTCGTTCGCATTGGGGGGTCTGGCGATCCTCGCGCTCGTCGGCGCCGCGACCACAGCGATCATCGTTTCCGCGACCCGCAGCGCCATGGCGTCGAATCGCGAAATCGTCGAGGTGCTGCACTTCGTCGGCGCCACCGACAGATTCATTTCGCGCGAATTCGAGAAGCATTTCCTGCGGCTCGGGATCAAGGCGGGCATCGTCGGTGCGGCGTTGGCCATGCTCGTCTTCATGAGCATGCCGGCCATAACGGAAATGCTTGGCGGCGGGGCGGTCAGCGCCGTCGAGATGCAGCGGCTGATTGGAACCGGGGCGCTCGATGCGCTCGGCTATGTCATCTTGGGGTTCGTCGTCGTCACGATCGCAGGGCTTTGCATGGTGACGTCCCGCGTCGGCGTCTATCGCATCTTGCATGGCCGGCATTAGACGCGGGGAGCAATCATAATCCTGCGGGGGGAGTTGCTGTGATTTGCATGGCACAGCATCAAGTTCGCCCCGTGGATGAGGCTGCCTATCCGGCTGAAGTTCGGCTAGACTTCGCGACGACGGCCAGCGGCGCAAAAACGAGCGATACCGAACACACCATCCGACCATGACAGCGATCTCAAAGGCATTCGTTCTGATGCTGGCGTTCGGCGCGACCGCGCTGGCGTTCGGATTCGTGCTGTTTGCGGTATCCGTCACCCGCGAAGACGCGACGGGCTGGGACAAGGCCGACGGCATCGTCGTGCTGACTGGCGGCGACAATCGCATCGAAACCGGCGCCAAGCTGATGAGCGAGGGCCGCGCCAAACGAATGTTGATTTCCGGCGTCAATCGCAAGGTCAGCCGCGAAGAGATGCAGCGCCTGCTCGGCATCGACAAACAGCTCTTCAATTGCTGCGTCGATCTCGGCTATGAAGCGCTCGACACCGTCGGCAATGCCGACGAAACGAGAACCTGGGCCAATTCCAACCGCTACACGAGGCTGATTATCGTGACGTCGCGCTATCATATGCCTCGCAGCCTCGCCGAGCTGGCGCTGGTCATGCCCGGCGTCACGTTGCTGCCCTACGCGGTGACACCACGGAGATTTCCGGAAACGGCGTGGTGGCTACATGCGACGACAACTCGCGTGCTGCTCTCGGAGTATCTGAAATTCCTGCCGGCGGTTGCGCGCCTCACGGCGCAGCGCGTCATCGATTGGAGCGAGGGACGGTCCGTCGCGATCACGCCGCAGAAGCAAGCCGATGAGTAAACTGGCGACGCCCGGGCCGGCGCCATTGGTCGTCATCCGCTCCCTCGTCTACTTCGTCGTCTTTTACGTCGTCACGGCGCTGTATCTCGTTCTCGGCTCATGGCTGCTCATCGGCCCGCGAGCGTGGGCGATGAAGGGGCTCGAAGTTCATGGCCGCACCTGCGTCTGGCTTCTGCGGCTTATCTGCGGGACAAAGCTCGAAGTCCGCGGTCATGAAAATCTGCCGAAGACGGGATGCCTCGTTATTTCGAAGCATCAATCGGCGTGGGACACGTTTGGCCTCATATCGCTGTTTCGCGATCCGGCGATCGTGCTCAAGGAAGAGTTGAAGTGGATCCCCTTCTACGGTTGGTTCTGCATCAAGTTCGAGCATATCCTTGTCAGGCGCGAGAAAGCCTCGGCGGCGCTGAAAGCGATGATCCGCGATGCCCGGCAACGGATCGGCATCGGCCGCGAGGTCGTCATTTTCCCGGAAGGCACGCGGACCATTCCGGGTGCGGCTCCAGACTACAAGCCCGGCTATGTCGCGCTTTATGAAGCGCTTGGAGTCGCCACTGTGCCGCTTGCGCTCAATTCAGGCCTATTCTGGCCGCGCCGCAGCCTTTGGCGGTATCCGGGGACGATTGTCGTCGAATTCCTCCCCTCTTTGCCGCCGGGGCTGCCGCGTGCGGAATTTCGAACTCGGATCGAGACGGCAATCGAAGCCGCGAGCGCGCGATTGATCGATGAGGCGGCGCGGAGTCCTTCGCCGCCGCCGCTGGCGCAGATGCGCGCGGATACTCCGGCGCACTGAGTTTTCCACATCTTCTCCCGCGCGCTGATGTTCCGATGCCGCAATGCGGCTGAAATCGACAGCGAGCGCGCGCTTTGTTATGCACGGCGCCCGCCTCGGTATGGCACGATCCCAGACCTGATCGTTTCCGCAATCATGGAGCCATCCAATGCGTACTTCCGCCCGTTTGATGTGGGCCGTTCTCGCCGTCGGAGGCGCTGCTATGGCGGCCGCTCCGGCCGAAGCCAAAGACTGCTTTAACAAGGCCGCCGAGGGCGTCGCCCTCACCGAGGGACTCGCGCACTTCCAGGTCGACGCAGCGCTGCTGCAGTCGACCGACTGGAACATCTATTTCACCTGGGTGTCGGGCAACGGCACGCCGGGCTATTCGTTCGGCCCGCGTCATTACAAGTGCAGCCCGGCAGCTATCGGCTGGTCATGCCACGGCGAAGCGAAGCTCTGCAAACTCTGAGCCGGCGATTTTCTCATGGAATTTAAAAGCCGTTCGCCCGCGCCGAGACATCGGTCGCCGGGCGGGCGGCTTTTTATGCAGAGAAGCTTCCCGACCTTTATGCTATGCATGGAGGAATTCTTGGAGGCTTTTCATGTTCATTATTGAGTATGTCGCTTCCCCGATTGGGGTGGAACCGCCAGAGATATTCGATGAATTGGCGCTTGGATCAACGCTCGAAGAGGCCAGGGATCAAGCCGATACCCATTTGCCGGCGATGAAGGCCAAATACGGCGCTCGCGGGTATCGTATTTTCGACAAGAACAAGCATCGCGTCGCGATCGGCCCCTCTGGCTTCACCGGCTAGAGCCGCAAGGCATCGTCTCGAAGCATTCCGCTTCTCTGAAAAAGTGACGTTATCGCCTGCTGCGAGAGCAGCGCTGATCGGGCTGGGCACTGTCTCAGTTTGAGATTCAGGTCTGTTGACAGAAATTCACTGGCAGTGAACTCCCGTGCTATGCGTAGCGCGGAGCAATACGACGAGGCGCGCGCATGTCTAAAGAAGACAAAGTCCTGGCGGACTATCAGAAGCAACTCAAACTCGAACAAGAAAGATTAAGCGGCTACGCTCCGGGCACAACCGCGGCCGCCATTGCGGGCAGCAAGCAGAAAATAGCCAAGCTCAAGGGTATGATCCAAGCCCACGAGAGACGGGCAAAGCACGGCTGAGGGCACGACCACGGACCGAAGACAGAGTGGGCATCAACGGACGCGAAATTGATTGACGCGATCGCATTTGGAACATATGGTGAACATGAATTGAAGATTGGCCCCGAACGCCTACATTACGGTTGTTCCGATGAGCGCAATTTTGTCAGGTTTGCCCGCGATTTCCGACGCCATTTGGCGGCGCAAGTATCGCTTTGCCGGATCGTCGACGGCGGCTGCCGACGGGACAATCGAGGACACGTTCCGGCGCGCGGCCCTAGCTGCCGCATCGGCCGAACAAGGAAGCCAAGCGCAGGAGAAATGGGCGGGCGCCTTTTACGACGCCATGGCGGATTTCGGCTTTCAGCCGGCCGGACGGATTCTCGCCGGAGCCGGCACCGACCGCAACGTCACGCTCTTCAACTGCTTCGTTTTGGGGGCAATTCCCGACGACCTTTCGGGCATCTTCGAGAGTGTCAAAGAAGCGGCGCTGACGATGCAGGCGGGTGGCGGCATCGGCCATGACTTCTCGACGCTTCGGCCGCAAGGCGCGGCGGTCAAGAGCATCGGTGCCGACGCTTCGGGGCCTGTCAGCTTCATGGACGTTTGGGATGCCATGTGCCGGACGATCATGTCGGCGGGGCAGCGGCGCGGCGCCATGATGGCAACGCTTCGTTGCGATCACCCTGACATCGAAGCCTTCATCGCTGCAAAGTCCGATCCGTTGCGGCTGCGGAATTTCAATCTCTCCGTTCTTGTCACGGACGCGTTCATGGATACCGTCAAGCGCGGCACCTCGTGGGATCTCGTTTTCGAAGGCAAGGTCTACAAGACCGTCGACGCGCGGGGGCTCTGGGACACGATCATGCGTGCGACGTATGATTATGCGGAGCCGGGCGTCATTTTCATCGACCGGGTGAATGCGGCGAACAACCTCGCGTACTGCGAAACGATATCGGCGACGAACCCGTGCGGAGAGCAGCCGTTGCCGCCTTACGGCGCCTGCCTTCTCGGGTCGATCAATCTCGCACGCCTAGTCGAGAAATCGTTCACGCCGCAGGCCGACATAGACCGCGCGAAGCTCGAAGCGCGCGTCGCGACCGCCATTCGCTTCCTCGACAACGTCATCGATATTTCACGCTATCCACTCGACGCGCAGGCGCACGAAGCACGCGCGAAACGGCGTATCGGCCTCGGGATCACGGGGCTTGCCGACGCACTGGTGTTCCTCGGGCTTCCCTACGGCAGCCAAGCTGCTCGCGAGAAAGCCGCCGAATGGATGGCGATCATCCAGAACGCCGCCTATCGCGCAAGCGCGGCGTTGGCCGCCGAGAAAGGCGCGTTTCCGCTTTACGATGCGGAAGCTTTTCGGGCGCGACCGAACCTCGGGCGGCTCGACGATGACGTTCGCGCGGCAATCGCCGCCAACGGCATCCGCAACGGCTGTCTCACATCGATTGCGCCGACCGGAACAATCTCGCTTCTTGCGGGCAATGTTTCGAGCGGCATCGAGCCGGTGTTCGATTTCGCCTACCGGCGCCGCATCCTCGGCGACGGCACGACGGCGACCGAGGAGACGGTCGAGGATTTTGCCTATCGCGAATTTCGAGCGGCGTTCGGCGAGACTGCGCCGCTACCGGACGCGTTCGTAACGGCGGAGACGTTGTCGCCTGCCGAGCACATCGCGATGCAGGCGGCGCTGCAGCTCTATGTCGACAGCGCCATTTCCAAGACGATCAATTGCCCCGAGGACATTTCCTTCGAAGATTTCCGCGGCATCTATGCGGAAGCTTTCGATTTGGGCCTCAAGGGTTGCACGACCTACCGGCCGAACGCCGTTACGGGCTCGGTCCTTTCCAAGTCGACACCGGCAACGGACGGCGGGGAGCGGGCGCAACCGTCGGCGGCGAGATCGCTGGAGGATCCGGCGAAATCCGGCGACGTCGTCTACATGACGAAGCCGCTTGAGCGGGATGCCGCGCTCGAAGGCCTAACGTACAAAATCAAGTGGCCGGCGAGTGCGCACGCACTGTACGTCACCATCAACGACATCGTCCGCGACGGGCGGCGACGGCCATTCGAGATTTTCATCAACACGAAGAACCTCGAGCACTACGCCTGGACGGTGGCGCTCACGCGGATGATCAGCGCCGTATTTCGCCGCGGCGGCGACGTATCGTTCATCGCGGAAGAACTGAAAGCCGTGTTCGATCCGGAGGGCGGCCGCTGGATGGGAGGGCGCTATGTCCCGAGCTTGCTCGCGGCCATCGGCGACGTCATCGAGCAGCACATGCTTCACATCGGCTTCCTGACGCGCGAAGACGGCGAGAGTGGCCAGATTCAGCCCGCGCGCCAATCGATGGTTGCGATCGAGCGGATCGGCACCGAGGGTCAAGGCAAAACCCGCAACGACAGCAGCGCGCCGGGTCATCATGGGGCAGTCGCCGCGGCGCGGGTTTGTCCAAAATGCGGTGAGCGAGCGCTCCGGCATATCGAAGGCTGCTGGACCTGCACGAATTGTGATTATTCGCGCTGCGGCTAAGGCCATTGAAATTAACGATTTCGGCACCAGCCGTTCGCCATTTCGATAGCCGCCCCCGTCAAATCGCTAACGTGCATTTAGATTTGCTTGCGAAGCGCGTCTCTGCTCGGGCGGAGTGTTTGCAATTCTTGCTGTTCTCAACACCTCATTGACCATCGGGGCGCGATCAGGGCAAGCACGTCAAATTTTCGAACCAAAGTTCATCATTCCTCACGGTCCAGCGGGGTATCAAGGTCTCAAGAGCAATATTCGGCGATAAGATGCCGATCAGGGGTTGTGCGTAATGAGTGCCGAAATTATCCAATTCGCCGAATTCCGGTCGCGCCGTCATGAGGGTGGCGAACCGCAGCCGGTCATCACCAGCGGGATGTATCCGGAACAGCCGCCGCGGTTTCATTTCTGGACCGGCGCATCGGGCAAACGCTACGTGCACACAGTCTACAGCCTATTCGACTGCCCGACGCTCGAAGATGCGAATTATATCCTCGTGCGGCGCAGCGATCGCTCGACGCGCGCCGTCCTTGCGATCGGCCGGCTGTCGAACAATTCTCCGTCAGAGAACCTTGCTGAAATCCGCCAGCACGCTGCAGCTCTCGGCGCCGACGAAGTTCATGTGCATTTGCTGGCGTCTTCCAATCAGGAAGCCGAAGCCGTCGAAGCCGATCTCATCACGGCGCAATTCATGAACGCGCCGCACTCGGCGTAAGCGCGGCTCAGCGGGACTTTTCCCGCACGCGTGAGACGTTGCGGCCGAAGTCGGGCTGCTCCGTATCCTGACCGGCCTGAATGATTCCGCGCCGGACCGCGCGCGCTTCGGTGAACATGTGCTCAAGCGTCGGGCCGTCGCCGAAGCGGATGGCCCGTTGCAGCGCCACGAGATCCTCCGAAAAGCGGCCGAGCATTTCGAGAACAGCCTCTTTGTTGTTCAGGAAGACGTCGCGCCACATCACCGGATCGGACGCGGCGATGCGGGTGAAATCGCGGAAGCCCGCGGCCGAAAACTTGATGACCTCACTGTCGGTCACGCGCTCCAAGTGGGCGGCGGTGTTGACGATGTTGTAGGCGATGAGATGCGGCACATGGCTCGTGATCGCAAGCACCATATCGTGATGTTCGGGCGTCATCAGCTCGACGTTGGAGCCGAGCTTGCGCCAGAATTCTTCAAGCCTCGCCAGCGACGCCGCGTCGGCATCGGGCGCGGGAGTCAAAATGCACCAGCGGCCGTCGAAAAGTTCCGCGAAACCAGCGTCGGGTCCCGACTGCTCCGTGCCGGCAATCGGATGACCGGCGATGAAATGCACACCATCGGGAATGCTCGGCGCGATATCGCGCACGGCGGCGGCCTTGACCGAGCCGACATCGGAAACAATCGCGCCTTTTTCCAGATGCGGTCCGATGGCCTCCGCGATCTCCTTGAAAGCGCCGACCGGCGCGCAGAGGATAATCAGATCGGCACCTTTGACGGCGTCAACAGGGTCGGCATAGACTTTCGTCGCTAGGCCGAGCGCTTCGGCGCGTTGGCGTTCGGCAGCGGTCAGAGCGCTGCACGCGATTTCACCGACGATACCGGCACGGCGCGCCGCATGGCTGATCGATGAGCCGATCAGGCCGACGCCGATCAGCGCCAAGCGCTTGAACATCGGCTTTCCTTCACTGTCGTCGCGGGCCATCAGACGGCACCCTTCAAGTAACGGCCGAGCGCGTCGATCGCTCGCTTGTTGTCGCTCTCGGAGCCGATCGTCATGCGCAGCGCATTCGGAAAACCGTAAGCCCCAACTTTACGCACAATCACGCCCTGCGACTTCAGGAATTCGTCGGCCCCGGATGCGGTCTTGTCGCTGCCTTCCGGAAAATGCATGAGCACGAAATTCGCGACACTCGGCGTGACGGCGAGGCCGAGTTTTTTCAGCTCGCTTTCGACCCAGGCGAGCCATTGGTCGTTGTGACTTTTGGCGCGCTCCATGTGGGCGATATCTTCAATCGCAACCGCGCCGGCGGCGATTGCGGGCGACGACAGATTGAACGGTCCACGAATGCGATTGAGCACATCGACGATCTCGGGCGGACAATAGGCCCAGCCGATGCGGAGCGCCGCAAGCCCGTAAATTTTCGAGAACGTGCGCGTCATGACGGTGTTCGGCGTCGTGGCGACGAGTTCGATGCCAGCTTCGTAGTCGTTACGGCTGACGTACTCGGAATAGGCCGCGTCGAGCACGAGCACGATATCACTGCGCAGCCCTGTTCGCAGACGGCGCACCTCTTCGATGGAGATGTAGGTTCCGGTCGGATTGTTTGGATTGGCGATGAAGACCATCCGCGTTTTTGGCGTGACGGCCGCGAGGATGGCATCGACATCGGTTTTCAGGTTGTGCTCAGGCACGACGATGGGCGTCGCGCCGTTCGTGAGAATGGCTATGCGGTAGACCAGAAATCCGTGGGCGGTGTAGATCGCCTCGTCGCCTGGGCCGAGGTAGCCGCGGGCAAGAAGTCCCAAGAGCTCGTCAGAGCCCGATCCGCAGACGATGCGGGCAGCATCGAGCCCGTAACGGCGGGCGATGGCTTCGCGAAGACGCGTCGACTGGCCGTCGGGATAACGCTCGAGCTCGCCGGCGGCTGCCTTGAATGCCTCGATTGCCGCAGGGCTCGGGCCCAACGGAGTTTCGTTCGACGACAGCTTGGCGGGGACAAAGCCGCCCGGCACCTTGCTTTCGCCGGGCACGTAGGCTGCGATATCCAGGATGCCCGGACGTGCAATTGGAGCTTTCGCCACCATATATGTTCTCGAATTGTTGACCGAAATTGGGGGGTTCGGGCGCATTGATAGGGGCTTCACCACTTGAAATCAAAGTTTAAAGTTGACTTTATCGGCCGCTCCTCTAGCCGCACGCTGAACCGTTCAACCCCGGGATATCGATTGATCCGATGACCGCTGCATCGCCCGATCTCGTTGCCCCGGTTTTACGGCGGCACTCGGAAGTCCACACGCCGACGAGCCCCGTCGCGCGTTTCGACGCGAGTGCGCCCCTGCGGCTGGCTTGCCAACAGGATTTGGCGCCATTTTCAATTGCATATGAGACTTACGGCACGCTCAACAGAGACAAATCGAACGCCATCCTGCTCTGTCACGCGTTGACGGCAGACCAATACGTTGCGAGCCCACATCCGGTCACTGGCAAGCCTGGCTGGTGGGAGGTGCTTGTCGGGCCGGGCAAGCCGATCGACACGGACCGTTTTTTCGTCATTTGCTCGAATATTCTCGGCGGCTGCATGGGCTCGACGGGACCTGCGTCGATCAACCCAAAGACCGGCGAGCCCTACGGCTTGAACTTCCCCGTCATTACCATCGGCGACATGGTGGCTGCGCAGGTCCGGCTGATCGACTTTCTGGGAATTGACCAGCTGTTCGCGGTCATCGGCGGATCGATGGGCGGCATGCAGGTGCTCGAATGGGCGTCGCGCTACAAGGACCGGGTGTTCGCCGCCGTGCCGATCGCGACGGCCGCTTGGCATTCGTCGCAGAACATCGCGTTTCACGAAGTCGGACGGCAAGCCGTGATGGCCGATCCGGCTTGGGACGGCGGCAATTATCTTGCGTCGGGAAAAGTACCTCGCAACGGTTTGGCCGTCGCGCGCATGGCGGCACACATCACGTATCTATCGGAAGAAGCGCTGCACCGGAAGTTCGGGCGGACCTTGCAGGACCGGTCTGAAAAGACGTTCTCGTTCAGCGCGGATTTCCAGGTCGAAAGCTACTTGCGCCATCAGGGATCGACGTTCGTCGACCGCTTCGACGCCAACAGCTATCTCTACATCACGCGGGCAATGGATTATTTCGACCTGCGCGAAAGCGCGGGCGGCGTGCTCGCGAACGCGTTCCGCGGCACGCGCACGCGGTTCTGCGTCGTGTCGTTCACGTCCGACTGGCTGTATCCGACAAAGGAAAGCCGCGAGATCGTGCAAGCACTGAATGCGGTTGCAGCCAACGTCTCGTTCGTCGAGATCGAAAGCGACAAAGGTCACGACGCGTTCCTACTCGAAGAGCCGACATTCTTCGCGACGATCCGCGGTTTTCTCAATGCCGCCGCCGTCAAGCGGGGCCTTGACGCACCGAAAGAGGCTTCGCGATGAACGCGCCCGACATCGGGAAAATCGCCGGCGCGCAGAAGACGCCGCGTCTCGATCATGCTCTCATTGCCGAGATGGTCGAAGCGGGATCGCGCGTGCTCGATGTCGGCTGCGGCGACGGCGAGCTTCTGCAGCTTCTCACCGAGCGAAAAGGTGTCGACGGACGCGGGGTCGAACTGCAGCGCGACAAGGTGAACGCGTGCGTGGCGCAAGGGCTTTCCGTCATCCAGGGCGACGCCGACCGCGATCTCGACAATTACCCGGATCAGGCGTTCGATTACGCCATCCTGTCGCTCACAATCCAGGCCACGCGTCAGCCAAAGACGGTGCTTGAAAACCTGCTGCGAATTGGGCGGCGGGCGATCGTTTCGTTCCCGAATTTCGGGCACTGGCATGTCCGCACGAAGCTTTTGCTGACGGGCCGCATGCCCATCAACGATAACCTGCCCGACCTCTGGTATCTGACGCCGAACGCGCATCTGTGCACGATCCGCGACTTTGCCGATCTTTGCGAGCTCGTGCATGCGGACGTCGAACAGGCCGTCGCGTTCAATGCTTACGGCGCGCGGCTTCCGATCAAGTGGTCGCTGTCGATGCAGAACCTGTTCGGGGAAAAAGCCGTGTTCCTGTTGCGCGGTCCTTCGCGGTCTTCCGCTTCTATCTGAATCGGCGAATTCCCGCGGACGATCTGTTATCGGCCGGTTTGAGAATTGCGGGCTGCGCGACGCGTTTGGCGCTACCGATGGGCGCCATGACTTCTTTCGTGGCTTCGACAAGAATGACGCCGGCAACGCCGATCGACATGCTCGATCCGAAGCGTTCAAGCGCGGGCGCCATGCGCAGCATTAGCCGCTGGCTCATTGGTGGAAAATAGAGAGATTCCCCCCAGTCGATGGGCGTAAAGAGCGCGTCCGTCAGTTGGGTCTCAAGCTGTCCGCGGCTGAAGGGAAGCCCATAGCCGAACGGCGTACGATCCATGCGAGACCACAGTCCGCGGCGATTGGGAACGATGAACAAGACACGACCGTCGGGCTTTAGCACGCGCCACATCTCTCGCAGGAGCGGGCCTTGCCGCTCGGCCTGCTCCAGGGAATGGACGGCGAGCAGTCGATCGATGGAATTGTCGGGCAGCGGCCATTGGTTTTCGCCAACGAGGACCGAGTGACAATGGCCCGAACGCGGCCACACGACCGCTCCCTGGCGCGCCGGCATCAGGCAAGCGAGGCTTGCCGCATCGGTGCGGAAGGTGCCGAGAAACGGTGACGCAAAGCCCGTGCCCGCCACTGTCAAGCCGTTAACCCGTTTCCATCTTTCACGAATGGCTAACGTCAGCTGGCGGCGCGCAACCCGGCCAAGCGGCGTCCGGTAGAAATCTCTCAAGGTTTTGGCGTCGAGAGGCATCTTGGCGCTTACGCAGATTGATTAAAACGGATCATCGGACACTCTCTAGACGATCCGACTTCCGAGAGACAGCCTGGAAGCGCAATAAACGAATTTGCGCTGCGGCGTTTCGTTGCGTTTGACATGGCCCTCGGCGCCAACCAAAGTCCCCGCCATGGGAGCCCTTGAAATCGTCCTTCTGCCGTGTCTCGCGGACAATTACTGCGTCATTCTGCATGAGCCGGAATCCGGCAAAACGGCGGCTATCGACGCGCCGAGCGCGGCTGCGATCAAGGCCGCGTTGGCCGAGCGCGGGTGGCGGCTGAACGAGCTTTTCATCACGCATCACCACACCGACCACACCGGCGGGATCGAGGAACTCAAGGCCTTTTACGGCGCAAACGTCACGGGGCCGGAGGCGGAAGCCGACCGTATTCCGGGGTTGACCCGGGCGGTCACGGAAAAAAGTGCGTTGGTGTTTGCCGGTCATCCGATCCAAGTCCTCGAGACGCCGGGCCATACGCTCGGACACGTCACCTATTATTTCCCCGACGACGGCATCGTATTCACCGGAGACACGCTCTTTTCCCTCGGTTGCGGTAAGATCTTCGAGGGCGACCCGGAGATGATGTGGGACTCCGTTTCGAAAATTGCAGCCCTTCCGGACAAGACCAACATCTACTGTGGGCACGAATATACGCTGAACAACGCGCGCTTCGCGCTGACCATCGAACCTGAAAACGAAATTCTGAAAAAGCGTGCCGCGGACGTCGAGGCTCTTCGCGCCGCCGGAAAGCCGACGCTGCCGACAACGATCGAGTTCGAAAAAGCGACGAACCCGTTTCTGCGGCCGAAATCGCGATCCATCCAAGCCCGCCTCGGCATGCTTGGCGCTCCGGCCTCGGAAGTCTTCGCCCGCCTGAGGCAGCTGAAGAACAAGGCCTAATCGACGCTTTCCGGAGAAAATGCGATGCCTGCCGATCTCTCGGGCGACGACGTCATTGCGATGCTTGAGCTTTCACCGCATCCCGAGGGCGGCCATTTCCGCGAGACGTTCCGCGATAAGGCCGAGCCTGGAAAACGGGCGGCTTCGACGGCAATCTATTTCCTGTTGAAGGCGGGCGAGCGTTCGCACTGGCATGCGGTGGACGCGGCCGAAGGCTGGCACTTTTACGCGGGCGATCCGCTATTGCTTGAAATGTCGCCGAGCGGCGGGCCTATCGAGAAAATCAGACTCGGCAGCAATCTGACCGACGGCGAGCGCCCGCAGGCGGTCGTTCCCGCCGGACACTGGCAGCAAGCGCGAAGCCTGGGAAAATGGACACTTGTCGGCTGCACCGTCGCGCCCGCATTCACGTTCGACGGCTTCACTTTGACGGCGCCGGATTTCTCACCCGTATCTCGTCCGTCGGTCGATTGAGCGGCGGAGCAGCAACAGACCAAAGCCTTTCGGCGGTCATCCACACGCCGTCCCCAGAGCAATTGGCCTAGCGCGTGGCGCCTTGGACCTCCATCCACGGGTTAATTGTCTCTTTTGTGCAAGAGCGCAGTGGCGCTCCTTGCTGGCCGCGTTCGACTCGTAAAAAGTGAAAAGCGAATCACGTTCCGATTCACGGGGGTTAGTCCATGAAACGCGAGTCCTCAGGACCCGTCCTTACGACGATGTTCGTCGATTACGACAACATCTATCTATCGCTGAAACGCAAAAACGAAGAAGCCGCGAAGCGCTTTGCCAAAGACAGCAGCGTGTGGCTGCAGGGCATTGCGTCGGGCGAACTCATCACCGCGACGAATGCGTTCTCGCTGCCCGGCGAGCGGCGCATCGTAATGAACCGCTGCTACGGCAATCCGGTGCCCCGCCGGAACACGCACGACAATTCGACGGACATGAACTCGTTTCCGTTCATCCGGCATCATTTCCTGCGCTCGGGATTCGAAGTGATCGATTGCCCGCCGCTGACCGCGCAGCTGAAGAATTCCGCCGACATCCGCATCGTGATGGACGTTCGCGATATTCTCAACCACGATACGCACTTCGATGAGTTCATTATCCTGTCGGGCGACGCCGACTTCACGCCTTTGCTGCATCGCCTGCGCGCGCATGCGCGGCGCACCGTCGTGTTCGCGAACGATCACACAGCGCAGCCTTACACGGCCATCAGTGACGGTGAGATCCGCGAGTCGTCCCTTATCGCGCTATTGACGAGCAACCGCGCGATTTCGGGCGAGAGCCCGCGTGAAATCGCAGCCCCGGCCATGACCATCGATGTCGAAGCCGCACGGAAAGCCATTCTCGCCGAAGTCGTGGAGTTCGTCCGCAACGCGCCCCAGGCGGTCCCACTCGAGACGCTTGCGGATCGCGCCGTTCGCATCGTCGGCCGCGATAAGACGGTCGGGACGAACTGGGGCGGTTACGGATCGTTCCGCGATCTGCTTCTGACGGATCTTCCCGAAGACATCCATTTGAGCGATACAGCGCCTTACACGGTGTTCGACGCCAACCGGCATATCTCGGCGACGGGGCTTATCGCTCCGCAATTGGCTCCGCCCGCTGCTGAGCCGCAGCCTCAGCGCCGCGAGTACGCACCGGAGCCCGCCCGTGCCGAGGCGCAGCGTCCGCAACAAGCTATGCTCAGTCCGGCCCGCGCTGCGCCGCCACAGGCGCCAGCGGCTCCCGCGCTTGAGCGCCCCTATCAGGCTGTCGTTCCGCAGTCGCGCTACATCGACCGGACTTCCGCGCCACCGGCCCCGCCCATCGCTGCGGCGTCTCAGCCGATGGCTCGCATGCCTGAATACAGCGTGCCTCCGGTTCAAGCTGCGCCAACACCCGCTGCGTTGACGCCGCGGCGTCAGCCGCCTGTGGTGCAGGCTCCAACCGCGAGCTATCAGCCCGAGCCGCGCCGGGAGTTGCCGCGCGCCCAGGCTCCGCAACCCGCGCCACCGCCGCCAGTAACGGCAGCGCCTCGTAACGCCGATCACGCGACGCAGATCCAGCAGTCCATCGCTCGCATTCACGACGCCTGCCAAGCCCCGGCTCTGGCGCCGGCGGAATATCGCGTTCTGTTCGACGTCATGTCGCAAGAAATTACGACGAACGGGCTGCAGGGCGCACAGACGCTCGTCAATATCACGCAGCGTGCTCGTGAGTTCGGCCTCGACGTCAAGCGGGACGATCTCCGGTTCATCTACGACGTGGTAAGCGAGAGCGATCCGTGGTTCGAGCAAGGAACGTCGGCAGGACTTTTTGCCAGCCGGTTTCGGAATTTCGTCGTCGCGCGCTGCCGCAGCCAGGGACTAAGTCTCTCGGCGGATGAACTCGATCTGATCGAAGCGTGGTTCTCCGCGCCTCAGCAGCAACAGCAGCCCCAGCAGCAGCCTGGGCGTCAGCCGCAGGCCTACGGAGGTCGTCAGGCCGCGCCGCCGCCGCAGGCTGGACCGGCGCAGCTTCCCGGTGCTCCCGGCGTTGGGGGCGATCGCTGGTGGAACGTCGAAGAAGGTCGCCAGCAGGCCCCTGATCCGCGCGGAGCCGACCCACGGGCGGCGAACGCCTACACGCAGCAGCAGCCGCAAGCGGGCGGCGAAGACGAATTTCCGCGCATCGTGCGGTCGAGGTTTCGCGGCTGACGCCGCCAGCTGATTTGATCCGATAAGCGAAAGGCCCTGCCGGGATATCCGGGCAGGGCCTTTTTCATTTCTGAGATCAGAGGATCGCGGGCAATTCGCCAGCGAGATTAGCTGGCAAGATACTGGCCGCCGTTCGCTGTCAGCGTCGAACCGGTGATGAATCCCGCATCGTCCGAGGCAAGGAACGCGACGCAGCGCGCGATCTCGCTTGGCTCGCCGAGGCGGCCAACGGGGATCTGCGGAAGGATGCTCTTCTCAAGAACGTCCTGCGGCACGGCCTTGACCATTTCGGTCGCGATGTAGCCGGGGCAGATGACATTGACAGTAATGCCGGCGCGGGCGCCTTCCTGCGCGAGCGCCTTCGTGAAGCCGATGTCGCCAGCCTTCGATGCCGAGTAGTTCACCTGGCCCATCTGGCCTTTCTGGCCATTGATGGACGAGATGTTGATGACGCGGCCGAACTTGCGGGCGCGCATGCCTTCCCAGACCTGACGCGTCACGTTGAAGAGACCGTTGAGGTTGGTGCCGATGACGTCGTCCCACTGTTGTTTCGTCATCTTGTGAAACATGACATCGCGGGTGATGCCGGCGTTGTTCACGAGCACGTCAATCGGGCCGACGTCCTTGGTGATCTGCGCAACGGCTTTTTCCGTCGCTTCATAATTGCCGACGTCGAATTTGTAGACGGGAATCCCCGTTTCGATTTGAAAGGCCTGAGCCGCCGCATCGTTGCCGGCATAACTCGCGGCGACGCGATAGCCGTTGCTCTTAAGAGCGATCGAAATCGCGTGGCCGATGCCGCGCGTGCCTCCGGTGACGAGGGCAACCCGTGCCATAGCATTCTCTCCCTGAATTTTTTGTTTTGGGCTCTGAGTTGGGGTGGAAACGCAGCCGCTCTATCACGAGCGACTGCGTGAAGGATTTGATCAGGGTCAGTCGCGAGCGATGCACATGGCGACGCCCATGCCGCCGCCGATGCAGAGCGTGGCGAGGCCCTTCTTGGCATCGCGGCGCTGCATCTCATAGAGGAGCGTGTTCAGAATGCGGGCGCCGGACGCTCCGATCGGATGACCGATCGCGATCGCGCCGCCGTTGACGTTGACCTTGTCGAGGTCCCAGCCTAGGCCCTTGTTGACCGCGATGGCCTGCGCTGCGAAGGCTTCGTTGGCTTCGATCAGATCGAGATCGTTGATCGTCCAGCCGGCTTTCTCGAGCGCTTTCTTCGAGGCCGAGATCGGCCCCGTGCCCATGATCGACGGATCGACGCCCGTCGTCGCCCACGAAACAATGCGCGCCAACGGCGTGATGCCGCGCTTCTTGGCTTCCTCGGCCGACATCAGCACGACGACGGCTGCGCCGTCGTTGATGCCGGATGCGTTCGCGGCGGTGACGGTGCCTTCCTTGGGATCGAAGGCAGGACGCAGCTTCGCGATGCCGTCGTAAGTCACGCCGTCTTTGATGTATTCGTCCGTGTCGACGACGGTATCGCCCTTTTTCCCTTTGATGGTAACGGGCGCGATCTCGTCCTTGAACTTGCCAGCCTTGCGCGCGGCTTCTGCCTTGTTCTGCGAGGCGACTGCGAACTTGTCCTGCTCTTCGCGCGTGATCTGCCACTGACGGGCTACGTTCTCGGCTGTCGTGCCCATGTGATAATTATTGAAGGCGTCCCAGAGGCCGTCCTTCACCATCGTATCGATGAATTTGATGTCGCCCATCTTGGTGCCATCGCGCATGTGGGCGGCGTGGTTCGCCTGGCTCATGCTTTCCTGGCCGCCGGCGACGACAATCGACGCGCCGCCGGTCTGGATCTGCTGCATGCCGAGAGCGACGGCGCGAAGCCCCGATCCGCAAATCTGATTGATGCCCCAAGCCGGGGAATCAACCGGAATACCGGCACCGACGGAAGCTTGGCGAGCCGGACCTTGGCCCTGGGCGGCGGTCAGAACCTGTCCGAGGATTACCTCGGAGACATCGCCCGCGGGCACGTTGGCGCGCTGGAGCGCGGCTTTGATCGCGATTTCCCCAAGCTTCGACGCCGGCAGCGAGGCGAGCGAACCGTTAAAAGAACCGACGGGCGTGCGTGCAGCACCCGCAATTACGATCGTCGAAGCGTCTTGGCTCATTGATTGCCCCTCCCTGGGCACAGACATCTTTTTCAAGAAGATCTATAGAATACCTCGCTGTCGCGCCAGTTTTTACGGCGTTGTTCAAAAGGCCAAAACAGTTTGCAGCGCGTGGTTATTTTCAGCAATTGCGACCTCTTGCCTAGACTGCCCAATCGCCCAGGAATTCCCCCACCCAAAGGAGTGACAGAAACGGCTAGCGGGAGACCCCCAGGGTGTGGTACGCTGCCGCAGTGCAGCAACATGCTCATAAGCCGTCGAAAAAGAGAACGCGAACGCGATGTTGACCAATCCAGATCCGCAAACGCAGGCGCCCAGAAAAGAAGCGGTCGTTATCAAGAAGTACGCCAACAGGCGGCTCTATAACACCGAGACGAGCACCTACGTGACGCTCGAAGATCTCGCGAAGATGGTTCGCGGTGATCGAGATTTTGTGGTTTACGACGCGAAGAACGGCGACGACCTTACACACGGTGTTCTGACGCAGATCATCGTTGAGCAGGAAAGCCGCGAAGGTGGGCAAGCGCTTTTGCCGATTCCGTTCCTCCGCCAGCTCATTCGTTTTTACGACGACAGCATCGCACGGATGGTGCCGAGCTACCTGCAGTTCAGCCTTGAGCATCTGGCCAAAGAGCAAGTTCGTTTTCGCGAACAGCTCGCGTCGGCGTTTTCAAATCCGGCGGCGGCGTTCGAATTCTATCAATCGCAGGCTAGGCAGAACATGGCGATGTTCGAGCAGGCCATGTCGATGTGGGCGACGTTCGGATCCCCTCCGATGGGTGGCAAGGGCGGCGAAGGTACTCCGCCGTCCGCGGCACAGCCTTCCACTCATCCCACTGCTCCGACCTCTTCGACTGAGCAGAAGGGCGAGCGCAACGAACTCAACGAGCTGAAGTCTCAGCTCTCTGCGATGCAGCAGAAAATCGAGAAGCTGTCGCAGTCGCGGCCGTAGTCATTCATCGCCGGGCGACGCCTGTGTCGTTCGGCGATTTTACGCGGCTTTGACGTAATCGGAACTGTCGAACGGCATCCCGTAATAATAGCCCTGCATGTACGTGATGCCTGCGTCTTTGAGAAAGCGTGCGGAGCGCTCATCTCCGACCCATTCGGCAACCGTTTCCATGCCGAAGCTGTTTGCGAGGTCGATCATGGTCTTCACGAAAATCTGGTCGCTCGTGTCGTCCGCAAGATTTTTTACGAAGGCGCCGTCGATTTTCACCATGTCGACGTTGAGGCGCTTCAGATTCTTGAATGAGGTGTAGCCGGCGCCGAAGTCATCGATCGCGACACGGCAGCCAAGTTCATTCAGCGTGTCGACGAAATTCACGGACTGGTCGAGTTCCTCGAGCGCGACGGTTTCGGTGATCTCGACGATCATGCGCCGCAGAACGTCGGGATTTCCGGCCGTCAGGCGGCGCAATGTCGTCAGCCATTCCGCGTCCGAACACGTCAAGCCCGACACGTTGACCGACAGCGTCAGCTCGTGATGCCGCTTCAGAAGGTCGACGGTCAGTTCCAGCGTCCTGCGATCGATGAGACGCGAGAGGCCGAGTTGCTCGGCAATAGGAACGAACTCGCCGGCAGACACGAGACTGCCGTCCGGACGTTCCATACGCAGAAGCGCCTCATAGATTTCGGGCTTGCCAGTCTTCGTCGAGACCATCGGCTGAAGCACGAGCCGCATGCGGTGGTCGTCGAGCGCGGCGATGACGCCTTCGGCGATCGACTTGTTGCGCAGGCGCGCGCCTTCGGCCGGAGGCAACTGCTCGTGGGCCACGAAGCAATCGAAGCGTTTCGATTTGGCGATGTCGAGCGCGCGTAAGGCGAAGTTCACCGCCTCGTGCACGGATTTCGCCTGATCGGGAATGATCACGCCGCCAAGCGAAATCGTTGCGGTCATTTGAGCAAATGACGTTTTAATGGTGGTCTCGCGAACGGCCTTGATAAAGCGCTCTGCTGCAACCCGCAGCGCGCCCGGGCCGCAGCCGAGCATCACCAAGCCGAACTTGTTCGAAGAGTAGCGCCCGATGACGTCGCCGCCGCGTTGCTTCGAGCGAATCCGGCGTCCGACCTCGGCGATGATCTGGTCACCGATTTCAATGCCGAACGTCTCGTTGATCACGGCGAGGTTGTTGACCGAAATCATGAGGAAGGCGCACGGTTGGTATTCGCGCTCCGCGCGCGTGAGAACGGCACCCAGGGCGTCCGTGAGGCGCACGCGATTGAGCTGACCGGTTAGTTCGTCGAAGTCGTTGCGAACGAGTTGCCGCTGCTGCTCGAGATATTCTTCGTGCATGATGCGGATGACGCCGCGAGCGCGGACGGCATGACCATCGGCGCCCGGCCACCATCGTCCCTGGTCTTCGACGCGTATTTCGGTTTCGCTGCGCTGGCCGCAGGGGCGAAGACGGTATTGGAGGCGATAAGGAACGCCGCGGACTCGATCGGCGCCGACGCTGCGCGAGAAGACCTCTAATCGGGAATTGAGATGTTCCGGCGCAATAAGCGCGTGAAAAGCGGCGCCGGTAGCTACTTTGCGCGTGTCGTCGAAGCCGAGGATTTCGGCGGCATTGCTTTCCCAATCGAGGCGGCCGGTCGTGAGGTCCCAGACGTAGGCCGTCTCGTCGACGGACGATAGGATGCCGACGAGATCGAGCCCCTCGGTCTCGGTCAATGGGTCGAGAAAATCCGTTGTGGCCGACCGTGTCCGGTTATCGCGCGAGGCAGCCGGAGTTTTTTCGTCAGCGTTCGACGTGGCAACCACGTTTGGCCCTCGATAGCTCATGGTCAGCTTCCAACCGTTTCGCGGGAGGAAAGGTACCAAAGTCGAAGGAAAACTATTTTGGTTTCGTTAACAAGCGATAAACAATTGCCCGCAAATCAGCGGGCGCAGGGCGCCCGCTCTTGCGATCCGGCCCGACAAAATCGCGTCAGAGTTCAGTGATCGGCGCCGATGTTGAGATCGCGGCGCGCAACGCGAATGCCGATCGTGTAGCCGCCGATGACATCAATCAACGTTGCGACGAGGATAAGGAAGAAAACCGATGTCGCGGCATCAGCCACAAGCAGGAATTCCGCGCCGACGGCCATGAAGACGATCATCGACAGAGCATGATCGATCAATGTCGAGGTCGTCGTGAAGGTCGACTTCACGATCTCGATGAACAGCAGAACGAGGGTGACGAGCAGAATGAAATCACCCCACTTGAAGGTCCAATCGCCGCCGCTCAGGAGATGAAGCTCAAAGATCTGAGAGTCCAATGCGCCCTTCCCCAAGGTCAGGACGATCGCGTTGTAAAGTATGAAGGCGAGAACCAAGAGCGGAAGGGCTCTAACGGACATGAATCTCTCCTGATATTTCGATCACCCCAGCCGTCACGCTCAGTCGCACCGGACTTGGCAAGATGAGATCCTGGCAAGTCCGGGTTGAACGCGCGGTCCCGGGTTTATAGGCACGCCCGTTAGATTTGCCAAGCGACGGCGACCGGCGCAAGGCAACCTTCGCCGGAACTCGCGGTTCCGGCGCAACGCAAACCAGCACAGGCCGTTGGGGCCGAATTACTCTTCGACAACCGCCGGCAGAATCTGGCGGCCGCGGTACTTGCCCGACTTCAAGTCGATGTGGTGCGGACGGCGGCGCTCGCCGCTTTCCTTGTCTTCGACGTACGCCGGGGCCGTGAGGGCGTCGTGAGAGCGGCGTTGGCCCCGTTTCATGGGGGAGGTTTTTTTGCGCGGAACTGCCATAGTGTTGCTCCAAAAGTGACATCTCGACCCGCAATTGCGGGCGGTCCGCCGAACATGCGGCGGAAATGCCGAACGTCATATTGCTGGATGAACCGGCGGCGCCATTTCTCAGGCGCGCGGTACCTCGGGCCGGGCTTATACGCAAGTTAGAGGAGAAAAGCCAGTCCCCACCAGCCGCCTCTTAATAGGGGCTTCTCGACAGGACGCAGGCGAGCTGGCTGGACGGGGCCAAGCGCATTCGAACCTGGATTGCATTAGCAAGGCGCTGCAACCCGGGTCCCGGCCGGCCCGCGTTGCGTTCCAAGGGGTTAGGGAGCGAGACCGCGAGGCGGGCCGCATCCCGGACGGAAAGGTTCCGGGCCGGTTTGTCGAAATGGTATGCGGCCGCCGCGCCGATGCCGAATATGCCCGGCCCCCATTCGACGATATTGAGGTAAACTTCCATGATCCGGCGTTTCGTCCAGATCAACTCCATCACGAAGGTCAGCGGCAGCTCGATGGCCTTCCGGATGTAACTTTTCGATGGCCAGAGAAAGAGATTTTTGACGACCTGCATCGAGATCGTGCTGCCGCCACGGGAGCGGCCGTCGATGTTCTCGATCGCGTTCTCGATGGCTTCGAGGTCGATGCCGGAATGCTGGCAGAAACGGCCGTCTTCGCTCAGCAGCACGGCGCGGACGACATTCGGCGAAATCTGCTCGAACGGCACCCATTTCTGAACGACATCCTGGCCGGTGAGCCAATTTCGCAGCATCAGCGTCGATGCGGGTGGATCGACGAAACGGTAGGCGACGATCAAGGCTAGAACGAGCGCGAGCCAGCCGATGGCGATCCAGGCGAGAAGCCTGACACCGCGCTTCAGAACCGCCCAATAATTCCGTGCGGGCGGCGGCTTCACGACCTGCGGCTTATCCTCCTCGACGGGCAGGGGAATGCCGCGCTGCATCGACGGGTCGATCCGCAAGCGTTCGAAGGCCTGCGGAGGCGGCGCGATCTCAAGGCGCGGCTCGAGCATCCGCTGCGGGATCGTGTGGCCGAGATCCGGGCTCGCGAATGGGGTCGGCGCAGGCAGAACGAGTTCGGAAATCTCGATGGGTTTGTGCGGCTTTATCTCGCGAAGCGCCCTGGCAGCGGCGGTATCGGTGGCGGCGGTTTCGACCGCGAAGAGCGAGCGGGACGATACTTCGGCATCGATCGCGGAAAATGCCATATCGGCGGAAAGAGGGCCGTCGGGGATGGTTGGCTCAGGAGCCGGTTCAAGGGCAAGTTCAGGCGCCGGTTCGGCGTGTGGCTCGACTTCGCTCAGCGGCTCAGGGCCGGGCGTGAGGGCGGGCGCGGTATCGTCGACGGTTGAACTCGGGGCGGCCGATGGGGTGGGGAAAAAAGCGCGCGGCGGAAGCGGGCGGGGCGGCGGCCGTTCAAACATGGCATTTTGGACGGCATTTGGAGCCGCAGCCGTGGCGGCCGGTTTGTTTTCCGACAGAGTCGCGGTCGGCGCGGCAGATAACCCCGATGTCTCGTCCGGCCGATCCATGCTTTGCTTCAATCAATGACGTTGTGTTACCGCGTCGGCAATAACGCCCAACCATGGCCATGTTTGAGCGGCGAATAGATCCTCGGGGGAGAGCATAAGGCAGTGTCACCTTTTCTTGTCCAGCTTGGCAACTCCGCAACAGTCGTGGAAGCCTATTTAGCGGCCGTCCTTGCCAAACAGGAGAGCGAAGGCACACCGCCGCGTCTGGCGGAAGCCATTCGCCATGCAGTCCTCGGCGGTGGCAAGCGTTTCCGGCCGTTCCTCGTATTTCAAAGCGCTGCGCTTTTTGGCGCAGCTCAGGAGGCGGCCCTGCCAGCGGCCGGGGCTATCGAGTGCATTCATTGCTACTCGCTCGTCCATGACGACCTACCGTCGATGGACAACGACGAATTGCGTCGCGGGCGCCCGACGGTCTGGAAGGCGTTCGACGAATGGACGGCCATCCTCGTCGGCGACGCGCTACAGGCGTTCGCCTTCGAACTCGTCGCCGCGCCCGAAAGCAACGACAATCCGAGCGTCAGGGCCGACCTCGTGCACGTTCTCGCCGTCGCGTCGGGTTCGGTCGGCATGGTCGGCGGGCAGCAGCTCGATCTCGAAGCGGGGAAGCTTGAGGGTCAGCCGGAGCCGACGATCGAGAGCATCATGCGGCTACAGGCGATGAAGACCGGTGCGCTCATTACGGCGGCGTGCGAGATGGGAGCTATTGTCGGCGGCGCGAAGTCTGAAGAACGTGCGGCGCTCAAGACCTACGGCGAACACCTCGGTGTCGCCTTCCAGATCAGCGACGATCTGCTCGATGCCGAGGGATCGAGCGCGGACACTGGCAAAGCCACCGGCAAGGATGCCGCCGCGGGCAAAGCCACGCTTATCGGGATGCTCGGAATCAAAGAGGCGCGTAGCCACCTCGATCGTTCGATCGCGGCGGCTATCGCAGCCCTCAACGTGTTCGGACGGAAAGCGGAACCTCTCGCCGAAGCCGCGCGACTGATGGGCCGTCGCGACAGCTAGCGAGAGAGGGCGCAGACGATTAATGGAACTTGTAGTTCAGACCGACGCGGACGGCCTGGAAATCGTTGTTGATGCGATCACCGCTCGAGAGCGTGTCGTCACCGAAGCCGAGATAGAGATATTCAGCCTTCATGCTCCAGTTCGGCGCGAAGGCCCATTCGACACCGCCGCCCACAGCATAGCCGACGTCGGTATTTGAATCGCGAAAGTGGAGATCGTCGACGCGAACATGGGTGTCGAAATCGGCAACGGCGAGACCGCCGGTTCCGTAGATGAGCAGCGGGCCACTCGTGAAGCCGAGACGGCCACGAACGGTTGAAAACCAGTTCACGTCGGAATGCGCCGTGGCGTCGCTAAAAGGATCGTAGGCGCGGCCGCTGATGTCGGCAGCCTGAATGTCACCTTCGACGCCAAACACGAAACGTCCGCGCTGCCAATTGTAACCGATCTGGCCGCCGCCGAAGCCACCTTCTGGCTCGGTGAAAGACGAATTCGACCAGCCGTAACCGCCGTTGACGCCGACGTATGCGCCTTCCCAAATGGAAGGAGCGCTGTACTCAACTTCCGGAGCGGGCGGCGGCGTATATGGCTGATACGGTCCGAGATCTGCTGCAAAAGCGCTGCTGCTTGCAGTCAACGCGAGCAGAGCTGCGCTCGCCAAAAGCGACTTAGCGAATTGCGATTTCATTTTTGAACCCCGTCTTTGTACTAGGCTTGTGGCCCACCGTGCGCATCTAACGCCAACCACCCATTTGGGGTTCCAATTGGACATTGCCGATGCACAAACCGATACGCTGGTATGCAATAGCGACTGCGTGCCGCTAAGTATTTCCGAAATGCCCCTCTTAGCGGGCGGATCCTAATAACGCGTTGATTAAGCGCAATCAGGCGTTCTCGGCCATCCCTCGTTTGTCCGAGTTGATTTTCTGCTTACGGGAGAGGCGACGGTCGCGCAGCTTAAGGAGCGGCAATATCCAATACGCGAGCTTAATCTCGCGGCGCGATTTCTCCGGATCGACCAAATGGGTCGTCGGCAAACTTTGTGTAAATGAACTCTCCATGAGTGTACCGAGCGGAAGCTCGAGTTCATCCTGTAGCGCGATCATACGCGCATAAAGATCAGACAGCGGCGTGATCAAGCGGCCGAAGCCGTTTCGCGCTTGCGCCCAACCGACGAGATAAAGTCCGCGCGCGCCGGGCGGAAATGCGCCGCCATAAACCTGCACGACGTTGTGCTTCACTTCGACGAGACCTTCGGGAAGGAACGGGAACGAGGTGTTAAATCCTGTTGCGGCGACGATCATGTCGTAAGCGCCGGTCGTGCCATCGACGAACGTCACGGTTTCGCCGTCGACGCGTTCGACCGCGGGGCGCGGCTTCACGCGGCCGAGACGAATGGCATTCAAGAGATCGGTGCCGAACGCGGGATGCCGATCGAAAATCTTATGGTTCGGACGCTGCAATCCGTAACGGCGATAATCACCGATGGTAATGGCGACGATCGATTTCAAAATAGCGCGCTGAAGGAAGATCGGCAGTCCCCAAATCGGAATATCCGTCAACGGGCGACCGAAAAATGTTTTCGGTAAATACCAATAACCCGACTGCAAACTGATATCGCACGATTTGCCAAAGCGCCCCGCATCAACCGCCATATCGACGCCGGAGTTGCCGCCGCCGATGACGAGCACGCTCTTGCCTTCGACCTGCGCGGGACCGGTATAATCCTTGGAATGAAGCATCTCGCCGGTGAAGGCGCCGCGGAATGTCGGATAGCGCTTATCCCAGTGATGGCCGTTGCAGACGACGACGCCCTTGTAGGTGCGCTCCTCGCCGTCTTCGAATTTGACTGTCCAGCGGCCCGCACCGTCGGGCTTGGCGAGCACAACTTTTTTGTCGAATTCGGCGGACGAGAGAAGCCCGCGATCCTTGGCGAAGTCCGTCAGGTAACTGAGCATCTGATCGGCGGATGGAAAATCCGGAAAGTCGTCCGGCATCGGATAATCGGCGTATTCGGTCGCCTTCTTAGAGGAGACAATGTGCGCGCTGCGATAAACGCCGTGCAGCCAGTTGCCGCCAACACCGGGCGCCGCCTCGATCAGATCGAAGGGAATGCCGCGGCGCTTCAGTGCCGCTGCCATCGCCAATCCGACGGGTCCGGCGCCGATGACGATGTGGCGCTCGAGCGTGCTTATTCCTTCGCTCATTCTCAGAAAAATCCTTGATGGCAGGTGGCGATGCACCGATCGGCAACGCGTCCGCACTGCGCTAGGTCCATCGGGAGCGGTGGTGACCGGTCGTCTCGATACAACATCGACCGACCATAGTGCGAGCGCAGGATCGTCGCAAACGCTGCGCCAGAGCAGCGATTTTCCATGAATTGCTTAAGAAATATCGTTTTGGTGAAGATCAGACGAACGGCTATTCCGCCGCCTCGCCGCCAGCAACGGCGTCCACGGTGAAACGGCGGGCGATATAATCCTCGACGATGGTCTTGAAGTCGCCGGCGATGTTCGGACCGCGCAAGGTCATGGCCTTCTTGCCGTCGATGAAGACTGGGGCGGCCGGCGATTCCCCGGTGCCTGGCAGCGAAATGCCGACGTCGGCATGCTTGCTCTCGCCGGGGCCGTTGACGATGCAGCCCATCACCGCAAAGTTCAGCGCCTCGACGCCTGGATACTGCGTCTTCCAGTCCGGCATACGATCGCGGATCATGTTCTGGATGTCGCGCGCGAGCTCTTGGAAAACGGTCGAGGTGGTGCGGCCGCAACCGGGGCACGCCGCGACGACGGGTACGAAAGAGCGCAGGCCCATCGTCTGCAGGAGTTCCTGCGCCGCGCGGACTTCTTGAGCGCGGTCGCCGCCGGGCTCGGGCGTTAACGAATAGCGGATGGTGTCGCCGATGCCCTGTTGCAGCAGAATGCCGAGCGCTGCGGAGGAGGCAACGATGCCCTTCGAACCCATGCCGGCTTCCGTCAGGCCGAGATGCAGTGCGTAGCGGCAACGATCGGCGAGCATGGCGTAGACGGCCAAGAGATCCTGGACCGACGACACCTTGCCCGAGACGATGATCTTGTTGGCGCCAAGTCCCATTTCCTCGGCGCGTTCGGCCGACATCAACGCCGACTGCACCATGGCTTCGTGCATGACGCTGCGCGCGGATTTCGGCTGCGTGGCCTTGGCATTCTCGTCCATCAGATGCGTCAGCAGCTCGCCATCGAGTGAGCCCCAGTTGACGCCGATGCGGACGGCTTTGCGGTGTTCCAGCGCCATTTCGATGATGGCGCCGAACTGCTTGTCCTTCTTGTCCTTGAAGCCGACGTTGCCGGGATTGATGCGATATTTGTCGAGCGCTTCGGCGCACGCGGGATTTTCAGCCAACAGCTTGTGGCCGATGTAATGGAAATCACCGATCAGGGGCACGGTGACGCCGCGTTTCCGGAGCTGGTCGCGGATGTGGGGGACGGCCTTGGCGGCTTCGTCACGGTCGACGGTAATGCGGACAAGCTCGGATCCGGCGCGCGCGAGATCGGCGACCTGCTTCACCGTGCCCGCAATGTCAGCCGTGTCGGTGTTGGTCATCGACTGAACGACAACCGGCGCGCCGCCGCCGACCTGGACACCGCCGACGCTCACCGCAGTCGTCTGGTGACGGGCTTTCATCGTGATGCTGTCGCTGTGCAACATCGTATAGCCTTTCCGATCTCTGTGGCCGTGTTCTAGCGCCCTCTGCGGCTTCCCGCCAGAAGCGATATGGCCGCGATTGTACACAGGGCGATGACGATGCTGGGGCCACCCGGCGCATCGCTCGATAGAGACACCCAAAGGCCGAGGATAACGCCCAGAAACGCTATTCCGGCGGCCAGAACCGCCATCCGCTCGGGGGTTGTGGATAGTGGCCGGGCGGCAACGGCGGGGACGACCAAAAACGCCATGACGAGCAGGACGCCGACGATTTTCATAGCCACGGCGATGACGACGGCGAGCAAAATGTCGAATGCCGTCCGCGACAGGCGCGGATTGATACCCTCGGCGGTTGCTAGATCTTCGTGCAGCGACAGGCGCACCAATGGTTTCCACAGAAAGAAAGTGATCGCCATGACGACCGCGCCGCCGCCGTAAATCCAGATGAGGTCATTGCTGGTGACGGCGAAGACATCCCCGAAGAGGTAGCTCATGAGGTCGATGGCCGGACCCTTCACCAGCGAGATCGCGACGATCCCGAGGGCGAGCGTGGCGTGATGCATCAAGCCCAGCGCGGAATCGAGCGGCACCGTCTGTTGCCGCTGGAGGAGCGTCAGAATACCCGCCGCCGCGATCGCCGCCAGGATGACCGCCAGGGTTAGATTGATATTCGCTGCGAGACCAAGCGCGACGCCCAAGAGGCCCGCTTGCGACAGCGTCTCGCCGACATACGACATGCGCCGCCAGACGACGATGCAGCCGAGCGGCGCCGCGACGACGGCGAGACCGGCAGCCGCGAAGAAAGCGCGCCAGACGAACGGATCGGGCCATTCAAACACTCAGGAGCCTCGCCCTGGTGCTGCTGTTTCATCCGGACGGAGTTCGTTGAGCGGCTCGTTGTTGAGCGGCAGGGCTTCGCCGGTCAGATCGTGATGATGATCGTGATGGTGGCGATAGACGCCGAGCGCCGTGGCGGCTCGCGGTCCGAAAATGCGGACATAAGACGCGTGCTGCGAGACGTCTTCCGGTTTCCCTGAGCAGCAGACGTGGCCGTTGAGGCAGATGACGCGATCGCTGCGAGCCATGACGACATGAAGATCGTGGGAGACGAGCAGAACGCCGAAATTGTGGGTGTCGCGAAGACGGCCGATCAAATCGTAGAGTTCGGCTTCGCCAGTGAAATCAACGCCGCTCGCGGGTTCGTCGAGGATGAGAAGATTCGGGCGGCGAAGAAGCGCGCGGGTGATCAGCACTCGCTGGGTCTCGCCACCGGAAAGCTTCGAAAGCTGCTGATTGAGCGTTCTGACCGCACCCGCCTCGTCCAACGCCCGCTCGATGTCCTTTGGCTTGGCCTCAGCGCCGAGCGCTAGGAATGAGGCGACCGTCATCGGGATCGTCGAGTCGACGTCGAACCGCTGCGGAACGTAGCCGATGCGGGTCGACGCCGGTTTCACTATGCGCCCCTGCGTCGGTTGTTCGATGCCGAGCAGAAGGCGGACGAGCGTGGTCTTGCCGGCGCCGTTCGGGCCGATGACCGTGACGATCTCACCGCGACAGACGTCGAGATCGACGTTCGACAAAACTTCGCGGCTGCCGCGCTTCATCGTCAGCCCGCGTGCGGATATTAGCGCTTCCGCGTCAATCCGACCGGCGGTTTCGGGCGCGGGCGCGTGGCCATGATGATGGTGTCCGCAGCTGCACGCCGCAGAGCCAATCGGGTCTGCATCGTCCGGGAGCGGCTTACCGCTTGTATCGAAAACCGACAAAAGAAATTCTCTCCGTCTCAGGCGTTGCGGCGCGCGGCAACGCAGTCGTGGCAGGTGCCCGATACTTCGACGAAACGGACTCGCGTCTCGAATTCGGCTCCGTTCGCGGCGGTGTCGATGGCGCGGAAAATATCGTCGCCGTCGACCTCCTGGACGGTGCCGCATTTCTCGCAGCTCAGGAAGATCGGCGGACGGCCGGTGCGCGGCTTATCCATGCGCCGACATGCGAAATAGGCGTTCTTACTTTCGAGACGATGGACGACGCCGGCTTCGAGCAGCGCGTCCAGCGCCCGGTAGACCGAGATCGGCGCTAACCGCGTGCCCTTCTTGGCGAGGCGATCAAGCACCTCGTAAGCACCGACGCTCGCATGGGTCGAGGCGATTTCCTCGAAGACCTTGCGACGGAGATCGGTGAACCGGATGTTCTTTTCCGCGAAGATCGCAGTCGCCTGCTCAAGTGAGGTTTTCAAGCGGTCCGTGGCTCTCTGCTCGTCGGCTGCATTGGCTACCATGACAGTCCCCTAACGTCCGGCCGAAGCGCTCGTTGGGCGGCACCTTGGAACTTGCGCCTCTTCGGACGATATAACATGTCGGGATGGGCGGCCATTCGGTTCAAGGGCCGCACCGGCTTTTTATCCCCGGGCGGGTTGAGCAAGCTAAACTGCCCTGATGGCAGACGGAATGGACAGAATTCGCGAAAGAACTTCATTCAACGAGCACATTTTGTCTTAATCTCGCCGCCAATCGGCCCGCTCGGCCGCGCAATTATTAACCATCGCGACCGGCGATTCGCTTGGCGCCTAGGCTGGGAACGACCGAAGGATGGACGTCAAATTTCTGATCGACAGGCTGGCGGAGCACGCCCAACCGATCGGTATTGCCGTTTTCGTGGCTTGTACCCTCGCCCTGCTCTTGCGCACGCGTGTGGCACGGCGGCTCCGGGCGGCAATCGAGGAAACGGTTTTCAGCAACTGGCGCTTGGCCTTGCTCGGCACGACCGGCATCGTGCTCTCGGCCGCGGCGGGCTGGCGAACCTGGGAAGGCATGTATAATTTTACCGGGGAGCCGCTGCTCTCCGGTATGGTCACATTCGGCATACAAGGCATCATGCTGATCGTCGCTTGGCTGATCGGCGAAAGCTTTGCCACCGGCATGAACCGGCAGTCGCGCCCCGGCCAATCGCCTCTGGTTAGCGCCGGAGCGCAGCCGTGGATCGGCACCTTCATCGGATTGCTGCTTTTTCTCACGGTCTTCGTGATGTTTCTACAGTGGCCGGGAAGCGACGCTGCGAAGCGCGCGGCGGGTATCGAGGGTCTCGACTGGTCGGCGGCCGGCGATAAGTTTTTGATGTTTGGCGCGGGCCTGCTGCTGGTCGCGCTTTTCGCGCTCTATGCGGCAAGCGACATTATTCGCCCGTACATCCAGGTCGGCCGGATTATCATTCGCAATTCGATGCTGTGGCTGATGTTCTTCGCGTGCATGGCGACGAGCGTATTCTTTTCGTTCGATAGCTTCTTCACCTCGATTTTCCCGCAGTCGGAGCGCGTCCGCGCCGCTGAGTTGCGGGCGCAGAATCAGGTCTCGGGTATCATCACGGATATCGAGCAAGCGATCGCGGCACGGCGCGCGGCCCTTGCCGAAGAGCTGTTCACAACCGATGTCTGGAAAAATTACGACGAGCAGCTTGAGAAGATCACCCACGCCGCGACGCAATCGCAGAGCGTGATCGAAAAGTACGTCAACGATCAGATCGAAGAGCACCGGCGCGCGGTTAAAGAGCAGCAGGAACGGATGACGTCGGCGCAGGCCGGTCAGGCCGGACTTGCCAACCGCAAAGTCTCGCTGACCGACGAGAAGTCGAACCTTGTCGGGCAGCGGCCCGAGCTTGCCGCCGACTATGCGAGCAAGAAGGCCGACTACGACCAGAAGCTTCGCGACGTCGATGCCAAGCGCGTCGAGGCGCTGGCGGAGGACAAGGGAGTCGAGGGCAGCGGCAAAGCCGGACGCGGGCCGCTCTATCGCCAGCGCATGGACGAGCTTGGGCTGCTGCAGGCTGGCGTACAGATTTCGCAAGAGCGCATGAAGGACGCGCAGAAGCGCCTGACGGCCGTCGAATCGCGGCTGTCGGCGATCGACACCGAGCTTGCGACGCTCGACGGCGACCTTGCCAAGTACAAGGGCGAGGCCGAAACCGCAGAACAACGCATCAAGCTTGCTGAAGATAGCGTCCAGACGGAGAGCGGGCCAAAGATCGATCCAACGCGCATTCTGCCGCTGTTTGCCCGCATCAGATCGGACTTCCGCGCCGATCCGACCGTTGGGCATCTCCACGACGTACAGCAGATGTGCAACGACATTTACACGGCGATGCAGGCGACGCCTGAGACGAAGTCGCTCGTTTCCGGAATCGACTGCGATCCGAAGTCGACGGCGGATGCGGCGACAACGCTTTTCTCGCTGCAGGCCGGGACGAAAGTTTTCGAGACGACGTGTGCTGGTGGCGACAAGCTTAACGCCAACACATCGACCGACGCGCTGTTTGCGTTCGCGCGGCGCTGCCTTTCCGACAGCGCACTTCCGAGCAGCGACACCGATGCGCTCAGGACGAACATCAACCGCATCGAGCTTTCCCGCGATGACAAAGCGCACCGTTTCGTCGTTACGCTCAACGCGTTTCAGGATGGCAACCGCCTCGCGTATCTAGCGCTCGCGATCGCCATCGGCCTCGACGGGCTGATCTTCATGTCGGGCCTGTTCGGCGCCAACGCCGTGCGTTCGCCGCTCTCGGATATTCCGAGCTTCCGGTCGCGTTCGGGGGCGCAGCTCGAAGCGACGATCAACGCCGCGCTTGGCGCGCATCCCTATGAGACCGCGTGGCTGACGCTGACGGCGCTCCGGCCGATTACGAACCAGGATGGGTTTTCAGCGCTCGCGGACCTAAGCGCGATGGAGCGATCGCAGGCCGACCGCGTGCGCATGGTTTTGACGGCGGGCGCGGACATCGGCGCAGTCGAGACGATCAGCCATAACCCCGAGCGTTACCGCGTGCGCAGCGAGCTTCGCGAATATCTGTCGTCGATTTGCGACAAGCAGTTCAAGACCGACGCGACGGCAAAAGATCGGGCAAGGCTCGAACAACTTGTATCCGCCGCACTGGCGCCGCATCCGCGCGAGCATTCGGAAATCGTTCTCAACACTCTGGAACCGATCCGGGAAACGGAAGGCTTCACCTCGATGGTGACGCTGACCGATATCGCCAACGACTACGATTCGCGCGTCGTTCGCCGCGTGATGAATGCTGGTTCGGCGGCGAAAGCGGTGGCGCCCGACGTCAAGATCGACGATCGCTATTACATTCGCCCGGCGCTGTACGAAACGCTGCTGACGATCCGCGCGACAGCGCCGGAAAGTTCCTCTTATGGCCGCGAGCGCGCGCGTTTCGAGGGCGTGCAAGAGCGTCCGGCAATCGACGCTGGCGTGCTGCGTGAAGCGCAACAGAGATTAGAACCGGCAAAGGGCAGCGTTCCCGAGATCGAGAGGCGTCGCGATCCGCCGGCGTTGCCGGGCCGGCTGCCGCTGCCGCGTGAAGAAAAGCAGGAACTCGCCGCGCACTATCGCGAGGCGCTGCTCGAAGCCGTCCACCTTCGCCCCGATATCGTCGACACGCGCCTGAGCTTGGCGGAATCGCGCGATGCCATCCTTGAAGCCTGGAAGGCGCTCAACGCGCACAGCAAGAAGAACGAAAATCTCGACTTCCTGCTGCGTGCGTTCCAGAACGAGCAAGATCGCGTCTTGGCCGAAGTTTATTCGCAGTTGCGCAGCGAGAACGGCGGCGACGAGCGCAAGCAGTCGCTGCTCGATAGCGTGGACGGGCGTGTCCGCAACGACCTCACGCTTTATATGCTTTTCCCGGAGATGGGGCTCGTCACGTATCTCATTGACGAACTCGAAGCCGCCGCGCAGCCCGACGATGGCCTCGTTCACGGCGAGCAGGACCTGAAGGACCAGCTCAAATATGTGCGCGAGGCGCTTGGCCGATTGGATCTCGACAATCCGGATTCGTGGAACCAGATCCGCCAGCGGCTCGCGATGCGAACGGGAACGGATTTCCGCAATTACCTAAACAGGCCGTCCGACCATGACGGGTCGCCGGACGACAACGACATTTGAGACCGCAAGCTGGCGATGGCGATCGCCGCTGTCGCGCCCATGACAGAATGGGGATGTACGACGCCCTCCCCACTCTATGGCGACGTTTAAAGTTTGAAGTCGATGACCTTCTGGCGCTGGATCCCAAGGCCTTCGATTTTTAGTTCCATCACATTGCCAGGCTTCAGGAACTCTTTCGGGTTGCGCGCCGTACCGACGCCGGGCGGCGTTCCGGTCGTGATGATGTCGCCGGGCTCGAGCACCATGAACTCGGTGACGTAGGCCAACAGCTCCGGAATTTTGAAGATCATCGTTGCGGTCGAGCCGGTTTGCTTACGCGCGCCGTCGACGTCGAGGGACATGGCGAGATTGTCGACGTCGGCGATCTCGTCGGGCGTCACGAGCCAGGGGCCGATCGGACCGAACGTCTCAGCCGACTTGCCCTTCACCCACTGGCCGCCGCGTTTGCTCTGAAAGCGGCGTTCCGAGACGTCGTTGCAAATGCAGTAGCCGGCGATGTAGTCGGCCCAGTCCTTCGCTTCGACATAGCGGGCGCGGGCACCGATGACGAACGCGATCTCGACTTCCCAATCGAGGTGGCGTGAATTCCTCGGGATCATCACATCATCGTCGGGACCGCAGATCGACGTCGTCGCCTTATTGAAGAGGATCGGCTCGGTCGGGATTTCCTGGCCCGTTTCCTTAGCGTGATCGGCATAGTTGAGGCCGATGGCGATAAAGTTGTGTGTCCCGGCGACCGGCGGGCCGAGGCGGGCGTCATTCGGAGCCTTGGGAAGCTTTTCGAGATCGAGTTCGCGCACGCGTGCGAGCGATGCCGGAGACAAATACTCGCCCGAAAAATCCGGGATGATCTCCGAAAGATTGCGAATTTCGCCGTTGCTGTCGAGGATGCCGGGTCTTTCGACGCCGGGGGCGCCAAAGCGAACGAGTTTCATTTACAAATATCTCCAGAACCAACGCCATGCGCCTTCGGGAGAGCTTCTAAGCAGAAATCGAAAGGTCTGCCAATCGCGCCGTCGCGATAAGGGCGTGAGGCATCCGGGCCGCCCGAATTTGATCTGCTCAACGGCGCCAACCGTCAGTTGACGTTGGCCCGGTCTCTATTTTTCGCCTTGTCCATGTTCTTTGCGCTTTCGGCATTCTTCATGTTGCCGATACGGGCCGAATTTAAATCGGCGCCGTCAAAGTTCGCTCCCGCTACGTTCGCACCGGTGAAATCCGTTGCCGCGAATTCTCCCTTGCGGAGATTGGCGCCGGACAAATCGGTGCCTTTCAGTGAAGCAAATTCCATCATTACACGCGCCATATTGGCGCCTTTGAACGAAGATCCGTCCAACGTTGCGCTCTTGAAAGCGCCGCGCATCAATCCCATCGACTGATTTTTCTCGTCGGCAGATAGATTGGCGCCATCGAACGTGGCGTTCTTGATGCTCGCGTTGGAAAAGTCCGCAGCGACGAGGGCGTTGGCGAAATTTGCTCCGTCAAATTTTCCTCCACCAAATTGCGAGGCGAAGAGGCTCGCGCCTTTGAGATTTGCGCCTGAGAAATCGGAATTCAGCGCCCAGGCTTGATCAAGGACGACGCCTTCCAAGTCTGCATCTTTGAAGTTGGCCTTGTTGATGCGCGCCGACTGGAGCTTCACGCGACGGAGATCGAGTTTCGACAAATCGATCCCGTTCAGGCTTTTGCCGCTGAGATCGAGGATTTTCCCGTCTGGAAGTGCACGAATAGCGGCTTCGATCTGATCGCGCGTCAGTTCGGACTTGGTGAAGGCGTCGGAAGTGACATCGAGGCCCGTCAGATCTTGCGCTTGCACCGACGATAGTGGAGCGACCAAGCAAATCGCGGCAAACGCAAGACCAGAGATCAACTTCATGGGGTTCTCCGTCGAGATCAAGGGGATGTCCGAACAACCGGCATCCTAACCTACGACGCTTCGGATACGCCTGTTACACTCCAATGAATGTGATGGAGTCACATTGCGGGAAACACAGCGAAAGGCTTCGCGCAATCGAACACCGCGCCTAGTCGATGGCGGCGACGCCCTTACAGGTCAGGCCGCTGCTGCCGACACGCGCGGATCTTTAGCATGATGTGCCGCCGATGCATTGAGGTTCGCTCGGACGGCGATGGCCGCGTGAACCGCGATTGCGATCGCAAAGCCGATTACGTTCTGCATCGGCGTCGCCGGCACAAGCAGGATCAGCGCGAGCCCAAAGGGCACGAATAGCAACGCGCCGGTCGCGAGGCCCGGATTGTAGCCACGAAACCGTGCGGCCATGCCGATGTGCGCGATGCCGTTGATGAGGATGAGATAGCCCGCCGCCACGCCCCAGCCAACATCGATGAAATGCGCGGCATAGAGCGCTGCGAAGTTCAGGCCCCACACGCCAGGCAGGTTGATCCAAAGCACGTCGGCCACGCTCAGCGCTTGCACGCCTCCGAACACGGTGCCGTTGATGTAAGCACGGAAGCGGTCGCCGGTGTGTTCTTCTACCTGATGCAGCATATAGATAGGAGACGCGAGAAAGATCAGCAGCAGGGCTTGGCTGCCGCCGCCGATGCCTACCGGGACAAGTAACAGGAAGGCGATGCCCATGAACATGGCGCCCGCGACCCAGTGGGCTTGAAGCCAGGATTTGACCATCGACGACCCCTCTGAGCTGCGAGAAAAACGTATCCGACCCACTTCGACGCGAGGCAAGGTTGCACGACAATTCCTAAAGTGAGGTGAACTGATGAATATGAGTGCCACTCGGGCTGGCTAAATGGCCGAGCCAAGGCCTACGATCTTGATTTCGCCGCGGATATTATGCTCATGCGATGCGCTATCGAGGCGCGAGGCTAACATTCCAGGCATGACTGGATCATCAGTAGATGTCGTTTCTGGAACTCAGTCAGGTGCAAGCGCGGCGCAGCCTCATGTCGATCAGCTCGTGGCCATTTGTGCTTGTACCTACAAACGTCCCGTCATGCTCGAGGCTTGTCTTGCGTCACTGGTAAGCCAGAAGCCGATTGGAAATATGAGGTATCGGATCATTGTCGTCGACAACGATAGTGAACGGTCCGGCGAAAGCGCTGCGCGTCGATTTGGTCCCGACATCGCATATTTTGTCGAACTCAAACGGGGCATTTCGTTCGCGAGGAATGCGGCACTCATGGCTGCAAGCGACCTCGGCGCCGATTGGATAGCGTTCATCGATGACGATGAAATCGCCGACACTTCGTGGCTGGCAGAACTCATGTCTTCCGATTATTTTTCGGTCGCTATCTTGAGGGGATACCGCATTCTGCAGGCACCGCAACCGGCGCCCTATTGGGATGTCGCGGGGCGTAGCAAAAAGCCCATTGAAGGCGAATTCTGTCACACGGCCTACACACATAATGTCCGTTTCAGCCGAGCCGTTGTCGACAAAGGTTTCAAGTTCGACGAGAGGCTAGCCTTAAGCGGAGGCGAGGATGTGGATTTCTTTACGAGAGCCAGAAAAGCAGGATTTGAAATCCGGCAAACTGCGAGGGCGATTACGTTCGAGGCGATCCATCCCGAACGACTGACCTTTTTGCGCCAGTGCCAAGAGTCCTATTGGATAGCCGCGGCCAACATCCGCGAGTCTATTGTACGACAAGGCCTCGCAACGACTTTGGTATCAAAACTCCATACGATTCCGCTCAATCTTTTCCTCGGCCCTCTACTGATTATGTTTAGTCCATTCGCGCTCCCACTCGGCCCGTGCGCCTTCAAAAAGATGGCTCTGACGGGTGGCGATAAAATCGCCAGGGCTATAGGGAGAGCAGCAGCCCTTTTGGGGCACATCCCATCACCCTATAAAAACATTGATGGAAAATGATTTCAAAAACCCATGAAATATTTCAGCAAGCTCGGCAATCCCTGCCTGCGGTAGTAGCCGCGAATTGTTTTCCGAGCATTTTTCCGATTTTCTTTGCCGCGAAGCACTGACGGATCGACGTTGTTTCGAACGTACCGAAGATCATCCTCCTCCAACCTGTAGGGGCGAAAACCGGCAAGTTCGATAAGCTTCAGCGCGGATGCTGCCTTCAAATAGAAAAGTTCATGCGGCGGCAATTCACCCGCAAAAAGGCCGATCATTCCCTCAAGGCTCTTAGCTTCCCTGCATCTCTTCAAGAGGCTCGGATCGAAAGCAAGATCGGGCTGCATCAGGTCTTGTCGTGCAGCAGAAATCGCTGCGAGCTGGCTATATACAGCTTGGATGCGCCCTTCCACGACGGACGCGCCGGAAATGCTCGCCGTGTGGATGCGGTATAGTCCCAAAATGTCCCCCATATTCTCGAGTTGGCCGAACGGCACAGCTCTCCAATACAGGTCACTGTCCTCACAGTGGAAGGTGTGCCTATATTTAAGTTTCTTCAGGATATCCGCTCTCATCATCAAAAATGGGTGCGGAAGATACGGCTCACGCGCGGGATATGCCGTGTAATCGCCCGATCCTCTATTATTTGGATAATGTTTTTCCCCCGTAAATCTGCCTTCCTCGTCGATGTGAAAGTGCGCCCCACTCACGGCGATGCACGAAGGACGTTCCAGAAGATAGTCAACTTGTTTTGTAAGTCGGCCACGCGCCGAAATATCGTCGCCATCTTGACGTGCGATGAATTCGCCTGATGAAGCCGACAATCCAAGATTTAGCGCGTCGACAATCCCGCTATTGTGTTTATGCATATATTTTATGCGGAAATCGGTATTGCTGAGATCTTTGATTATCTCGGCTGTACTGTCAGTGGATCCATCGTCAACAACGATAATCTCGGTATTTTCGTAGTTTTGCTTTAAGACGCTCTCGATGCTCAAACGAACAAAACGCGCGGCGTTATATACTGGAAGCAGAACGCTCACGAGCGGCCTGCCATCTCCTTGTATCGCCACAGATTCCCCCTGCGATCTCTTGGTCGGCGTCACATTAGGATAGGCTTCGGGCGAAAAAAATTACAAGCGCGACACGAATTAATAGGGGGGAAAGCTGGAGTGGTGCGGACTGAGGGACTCGAACCCTCACGACGTTACCGTCTTAGGATTTTAAGTTCGTCGATTGATCAACTCTTCCAAGGGCCGTTAGGACATTTTGGGATCAAATAGCCCCATTTTGCTTCATTGCGTTAGTTGAAATGTCCTAACAGCGAGCAAGCTAAGCGATTTCGTCCGCTCATATACGTTAGCGGACACTTGACGGTGGTGAACTACCCTTGTCCGATCCAGTCGCAACATGACCGCTTTCAAGTGATCAACGGACTTCTTGCCGACACGACGCTCGTCAGGCAGCGCACCGCCTTCTCTTCGGTCCGGATCAAAGTCCCGGCATTCCGATGACCCCCGGCAATGCCTTTACGCGCTCAACCCAGGCGGCCACAGAGGGACGACCGTCGATGGACAGGCCGCCTTCGTGGATCAGTGCGATGTAGGGCATGCAAGCGACATCGCCACCGTCGGACGGTCGAGTGCCAGCCAAGGCCGAAGCTTGAGACGGCCATTGCCGCTCCCTACTGCTTCGGGCATCGGCACATCCTGCCGATCGTCCACGATTTTGTCGCTCATTACAAAGAAGTGGAGGTGCGACTGCAGCTCAACGATTAGCCCATCGAGATGACCGAAGGTCGGATCGACATCGGCATTCGTATCGAGGCAGCATTGGATCCTGCCATGCGGTAAATTCAGGACCATCGCGGACCGTACCGGTACTTGGCGCAATCCCTCAGTGGCTATTGCCGTTCCGCATCGGACGCTTTGGAAACCTTGTAGTGATGATGTTCAGCCTGCAGATGATGTATGTGTGCCAAATATGCGTGCCTGGCGGCCTCTTCGTTCTGCCCTGCCTCATAATGTTTTGCTGCTTCGCGATTGTGCTTTGCAGCATGCTCATGGTGCTCAGCCGCTTGCTTGTGATGCTCGAAGGTATTCAGAGCCAATGATACGATCCCTTTGCTATCATTCAGCACATATTCAATTGCGGCATTTCCCGCCAATTACTTCCACATACTATGTGGGAGCGCAGAACAGTTAGCGCCAGTGGCCTATCTCAATTGGCCGTGTAGGGACAGCCTTCCTCGGCGTCAGCTTTAGCGAACCGGGCAAAAGCAAGCACTTAGACGTCGGCTAGCCGTGCCAGTTTTTGGATAACGACATGCTGTTGTCGACGGCTTACAGCGCCCCCCGTGGCTCAAAGCGACACCCCCATCATCTCCGTCGCCAGTAATTGGGAGACATGTTCACGACTGCATTGATGTTCCGCCCACGTCTTGTAAAAGAATCTCGGCCGAGTTTCGTCGCGAAGGAGAGAATGTGACCACATCACGCCTCCAAATAAACTCGAACGGACATCGCCTGCCTTTTTTTTCCGACCCGGCTCTCAGGAGTTCCGATCATCCGTGGGCGGGCTATTATTTGGAGGAGGCGTACGGCCCCGCCGATCCGATACCGAGCCATTCCTGGTCCAAGACCACGCTTTTGTTGGTCACAGGTGGCGGCGGTTCCCTGAATTGGAAACATAGAGGCATTTGGCGGACGGATTCCGTCCGCTACGGAACCGTCTCCATCATACGGCGCGATGTGGAAATTCAAGCCTGCTTGCCGAGCAATCCGATGCCGACCATAGTGCTCCAACTGGATAATTCCAAATTGCAGCACCTCGCGCCCGATAACGTTCTTGCCATCGATAAATTGTTGGGAACGGCGCAAGTGACCAATGATCTCCGCCTCGCCACCCTGATGTCAGCAATGTGCGATGAAGTCCGAGACGGATGTCCCTCTGGCAGGCTTTTTGGCGAATCGATCTCGCTAGCCTTTCTCGCGATGCTTTCAAGTAAATATGCTGCCGGTCAGCTTGCGGGAAATCGTGATACCGGTCTCTCACCAGCCCAGAAGCGCGTAGTTATCGACTACATCCGGGCTAACCTGACGAACAACATATCTGTGTCCGAGCTTGCGGGACTCGTACAGATGACCCCCTCTCATTTCACTCGGGTATTTGCTGACGCGTTTGGGTTAACACCCTATCGATTTGTGATGCATGCACGAATTGAAGATGCGAAGGGTTTGATCGCCAACAAGAGTTTATCTGTCAGCCAGATATCTTCCATGTATGGTTTTTCGAGCCAGAGTCACTTCGCAAAAGTTTTTCGTCAGTTCACGGGCGTTTCCCCCAAGCAATATAAAGTCGGATTGTAGCGCGCGTGTTCGGCGCCGCATCCAATCGCGACCTCTAAGGTCGCTCCATATCCATGAGACCGTCGCCAAGTAAAATTCTGTTTGGAGCAGGATTGTGCCCGAATGCGCAGGATCATTGTGGTTCCCTCACGCGCTCGCCTCTAGCATCCGTTTTGACGAGGACACTTCAGCTTTCGACGAAGATCGAAAGTGCTCGTCGCAAAAGCCAAGGGAAGAAGCAAAAAAAGGGACGTAAAATGAACAATAATAATAACGTTGCCAAGTCACGGAGTAGAATGGCCCGCAGATACTATCCGCTTGCCGCACTTTTTCTCATCGCAGGAACACCCGGTAGCGCCTTAGCGCACGACGATGATAACAATAGCCGTCAGGACCCCATCGTCCTCGAAAAATCGGGCGGGTTCATCATCGGCGGGCAGCACAAGGCCATCAATCCGGCAACTCCCAATCGGACACTTTCGTGCGATCACGGGTACGTCGAGTATTTCTTACCGATGAACCCGCGCAAGACGAGCATCGTGCTGTGGCACAGTTCGAGCGCGCAGGTTTGGCAGAACCGCTGGGACGGCGGCGAAGGCTTCAAGGACAAGATGCTGCGAGCCGACTATCCCACGTACATTTGGGACGGCCCGCGCGTCGGGCGCGCCAATTGGAGCTGCGAGTCGATCACCTACACGCCTTCCTCTCGCGACCAGGGCAATTTCACCGCCTGGAACTTCGGCCCTGCGGTTCCCGCCGGACTAGTGCCGACAGCAGCGGAATGGTGGCCTGGCGAGCAGTTCCCAATCACCGCTAAGAATTATGAGGACTATTGGTGGAATGCCACTGGGGCTCGCTACGACGAGTTCGACATCGGCCGGAATATCGACATCGAGACTGATGCGGCGGCTGTCGCGGCCGACTCGGGCAAGCTCGGTAATGCGTTGTACTACTTGACGAACTCCGCCGGTGGCCTTCGCGCCATGGTGACAACGTCCAAGTCCACGAAAAACAACATCGCGGGCATGACGACCTATGAGAGCATCGGCTACGTGTTCCCGCTCACAACTTCGGGGGCGGCAGCCAATCTGCCGAAGCCGGCGAACCTGTGCGACATGTCAGGGACGGGCTGTGCCTTTGGTCCCATTGGCATTCCCGAGGAAAACTTCAAGAAGCTCGCGAAACTCAAGAAGATCCAGTTCGTTTGGGGCGATCATCGGGCCGAAACCTACACCTACGTTATCCAGTCCCGCCAGTGCGCCGCGCTGATCAACGCCTACGGCGGCAACGCGGAAGTCGTCAAGCTGGACGAGGCGGGCCTCCCCGGAAGCACGCATATCCCCTTCATGGACATGGATAACGACAAGGTCGCATCGCTGCTCTTCAAGAACCTTAAGAAGAACAAGCTCGACAGCTACGCGAGGAACCCGCGTGGCCACTGGGGCTGGGGCAACTGGTAATCCTGCGGCGGTCCTCGTCCCTCGCGGGACGAGGACCTAAATACTCGGCTCTGCTCGCTTCGCGCGGCGCAGGGCCGCTACTTCGCAGACGTGATGCATAACCGATGGATGTTGAACATCGAGCGAGCTTTGAACTGCGGCCCCGCGCAATTCGTGGATCACCGAGCCCATCGTATTCCTCTGCAGTTGTATTGCAAAAAGCAAAGCAGCGTGGCGCAACCTCGCCATCACGCAGAGTACGCGACTGTTCAGCGGGGATATGGCGCTCCCAGACAGAGGATGACCGCCGCTGCCACTGAGCAGATCCTAACCAAGGACGGGGTTACGTCATGTCGACCTCCCAGACGATGGAATTAGTGAAATTCAGAAAAACGTTGCGGTTGAATTCGGGAACAGCATCCTTTGCTCGGAGGCTGAAGCCAGGGCTGCTCATTCCCGAATTCGTTGATCACTTGCCGGATCAGATCGTCGCGGGTCGCCTGTACGTCTCCATTAAAATGGCGACTTTAGTTCACCGATGTCCTTGCTGTTGCGGATTTATAATTGTTACTCCGATATCTCCCGCTCAATGGCGCATAACCTTTGATGGTGAGTCAATTTCTCTTAATCCGTTCATAACGAACATTTCGTGTGGAGCGCACTATTCGATAAATCGCAATCGTATTCTATGGCTCGACACCAAAAACGTTCGATTCGACCGTCTTGCTGAGTATATATGCCTGAATATTCATAGACCCGAGATTTCGGCAACAGTTGTCGCTCGCGACATGGGCTGGTCTGCCAGATATGTACACAAGCTTTTCGCTCGAGAGGGAATGACATTTGGTCGATACGTCTCAGATATGCGGATGGATTGGGTTGCCGGCCTACTTGCTTCCCAGAATACGAACGAGCGTGTATTGGATTTGATCCGTGAATCAGGCTACCGCGATTCCTCAATATTTTATCGGCATTTCAAAAAGCGTTTCGGCTGTACGCCGGGCGCTTTTCGGTTGACTGCGCGAATGGCGTACTCGTCTGGGACGACGAATATTCCCGGCTTGGAATACGCGGGACAGCGATAGCGGCATGGGTTAGAAAATCCCGTGAGCGGATACCGGCCAATTGCGTTCATGCACTCCGTATGAATCCGCTAACCCTCATCCCGCGAGGATTGGCTAGAGGCCAGCCTTGTATTGTTTGGGTGTGACGCCGGTGAACTGACGGAAGACTTTCGCGAAGTGGCTCTGGCTCGAAAAGCCGAAAGCCATGGCTACCTGACCGGAGGACAACGTGGTCGTTGCGAGCAGATCCTTTGCCCGTGTAATCCGTTCCCGCAAGACAAAGCGATAGGGCGTGATGCCGAAGGTCGCACTGAACTGCCGGGAGAAGTGAGCCGGGCTCATGCACACGATCGCGGCAAGCTCGGTCACACTGATATCATTGTCTAGGTTCTCGCGAACGTAGTCGGAGATGCTTCGTCTCTGCGCCGCCGACAAGGGGGATACGCGGTGCGAATTGCCAGAAGTGGCGTACCTGCCAGCGAGATATGCAACTAAGGCGATTGAGATCGCTTCTGCGAACAATCTCCCAGAGGGGCATCCCTCCTTGACCTCGTTCCGCATGGCGAGGACCAAGCCCTCAAGCCTGCTATCGCGTGTCGGCAGCATGCGGGGCAACGAGTCCTCTATAGTCGTCACTTCAGAGGGCGCAATCGACCACAACTTCGCGCTATCGAGCTGCACAGCCACTCTGGACCACGCGTTTGTCGCCCAAGACGAGTGCAACTCGCAATGGCTGCGCGCGATGCTGAGCGCCCCCGGCACGACACGATGATGAACTTGGGCGCCGCGATCTTTCCAATGTGCGATTCCCGAACCACAGGTGACGACGAAGACCATGGTATGGGGAAAATATGCAGTGGAGATCTCCTCCAATTTAGAGTCCGACTCTTCGAGGGGAAATCCGGCCCAAGGGCTGTTGGCGCTGCTCAGGAAAGGATCACGGAATATGGGTATCCGGCGACCCTGCGACATCGCATGAATGAGCGGTGTACTCACTTACGCCTCCAAGTCCCAACGCGCCTTCACACCAACTCGCGCCAGACCTCCGGTCCCTCGCATAGGTCCGAATTCAGCACCGCGCGCATTGAGGTATAGTCCGTCTGGCATTGCGTCGTCGATTCGGTAAATTCCTGATCGGCCCAACCTATGGTTCGAGAGTGTGAAAACAATCACCTAATTGGGCCTCAAGCTGGTGCGGATAAGCCCCTCTCATTTCAGTAGAGCATTTCGTTCGGCGTTTGGCGTAAACGTCCTATCGTTTTGTCATGTACGAGCTGATTGAAGCGGCGAAGCCAATGCTGTCAGGCACGAAACTGACCGCGAGCCAATTCGCCAGTCTGAGCAAGGGCAGTTGTTCTACGCGTTCGATCTCGATGCGGCGGTGCCAGGCGACCATATGGCACGTCGGATCGCGGCGGTTCTGGACCTCTCCTGGCTGCGCAAGGAACTCGCGCCGCACTATTCACACACCGGCCTGCCCTCGATCGATCCGGAGCACAAGATCCGGATGCTCGTCATCGGTTATGTCTTTGCCATTCGCTCGGAACGCGCGCTCTGTCGCGAGTTTGAGCTCAATCTTGCCTGTCTCGGTATCGAAGACAAGATTCCCGATCACTCCGCCTTCACGCGCGCTTCCGCTAGCACGACATTTTCCGCCAAGTGTTCGAGCGCGTCGTTGCTGCCTGCATCAAAGCTAATCTCGTCGGCGGTATCAGTTTTGCGGTCGATGCGAGCTTGATCGCAGTTCCAGCGAAAAGGTTCGCGGTCGGTCAAATCGACTTTTCACTCGGCAGATCGGCTTGGTGCGGACGGAGGGACTCGAACCCTCACGACGTTACCGTCTCAGGATTTTAAGTTCGCCAATTTATCAATGCTACCAAGGCCATTAGGACATTTCTTGCTCAAACCGCCCCATTAAGGTTCAATACGTTAGCTGAAATGTCCTAACGCCAAGAAGGAAAGCTCTTCGTCTGCTTTATCCCACTAGCAGAAGTCGGCCGCACATGATCGACGAGGCGCAAGCCAGCGCAGACCGCGTCTGCTTATTGAGGTATCGCGTTAGATCTCGATCTTCTCCGCATCTCGATCGCATACCCAACCTCAATGCCGAGATAGCGCACGGTGCTTTCGATCTTGGAGTGTGTTGACCCCCCCGCCTTGCCAGTTCGGCGATAGATCGACACCGCCCTCGGCTCATATCGCGGCTTTTCCGATGGAGCCGCCGCCGTCGACGTGCAGCGTTTGGCCGGTGATGTAGCTTGCCTCCTCCGAGAGGAGGAACGCGACGGCCGCGGCTATCTCGTGGGGCTGTCCAAGGCGTCGCATCGGGATGATCGACAGAAACTTCCGCTCGGCCTCGCTTCCTGCGGGAGTAACGGTGCGGAACAGTTCCGTCTCGATGGGGCCGGGTGCCACCGAGTTCACGGTAATGCCGGTCTCCGCAAGCTCGAGAGCCCAAGTCCGCGTGAAGTTTCCGAGCGCAGCTTTACTCGCCCCATAGGCCGTTCGGTTGGCCATGCCGAGCGTGACGAGACTGGTAATATTCACGATCCGGCCCCACCCCTTCTCTTTGAGCGTCGGCAGGATTGCCTGGACAGCGTTGAGGGTCGGGTGGAGATTGAACCGCAGCAACTCGTCGAGGACATTCACATCGACCTCGCCCAGCGGCTGAACCCTTCCGACCCCAGCGTTGTTGACGACGCCATCGAACGAGTGACGCTCTGCAAGTTCCAAGAAGGCTTTGGCCGAGCCCGCTTCATCGCTAAAGTCGACAGCGGCGAGAGTTCCGGGAAACGAAGGGAGGGATTCGCGCGCGATGCCCACGACGGCGTAGCCGGCTTCGGCGAGGCGCTTGGAGATGGCGAGGCCGATACCTTTTGTGGCGCCCGTCACGAGAAAAGTCCGCCGTGTCATGGTTTGTAGATCCTCAAGTTCGTTGTGGTAAGGATCAGAGTTGCGACCAGCCCCCGTCGACCGGTAGTTCGAGTCCGGTCGTGAAGGTCGCGTCGAATGCGAGGAAGAGGACTGCTTTGGCGACTTCCTCCGGCGTTCCGAAGCGCTTCATCGGATTGGCTTCGCGCATCTGCCCGGTGAGATAGTCGGCCGTTGCTTTATCGGGAAACGCTTTGCCGATGATCGGCGTCTGGGTGGGGCCGGGCGACACCGCGTTGACGCGAATACCCCGAGGAAGCAGCTCAGCGGCGAACGTCCGAGCGAAGGATCGCAGCGCCGCCTTGGCCCCCCCATAGGCGGCGATCATAGGCATCCCCTTAATGTTTGCGGTCGAGGTCGTGAGGACGACAGATCCTCCCTCGTTGATCAGCGGCGCGAGCTTCTGGACCGCGAAGAACGGTCCCTTGGCGTTCAGGTTGAACATCTCGTCAAAGGTCGCCTCGGTCGTGTTCTCGAGAGGGGCGAAGGCGCTGAACCCGGCGTTGACGAAGAGTAGATCGAAGGTGTCGAACTCGGCCTTCACCCGAGAGGCGAGGGCGTCGATGTCCGTCAATGAGCGCGCGTCGCTCGAAACCGCGACGCCGCTCTTCCCAAGCTCTTTCTGCGTCGAATCCAGGCCGGCCTGCGACCGCCCCGTCACTAGAACGCGCGCGCCGCCATCGACGAGCATCTTCGCCGTCGCGAGCCCTATGCCGCTGGTGCCGCCGATGACCACCGCTTTCTTACCTTCGTGCCGATTCATGCGTAATCTCCTTGTGCTATTTGTTTCAAAATGCCTTGGGGTCTGTGACGAGCGCGTAGGTTCGAGCGCAGATAGCAGTCTCGCCTCTTGCGCAGCGCTGCTGGGTTGTCAGAGCTGCGTTTCAGTTTTTCTCATGAGGTCCAACTACCGGTGGATCGCTATCGCCGCGCCGGAGGCCGCCATCAGAACCGCAGCGCTCGGCAGGTGCCCCCAGTCGCGACTACGAATCAGGGTTGCGACTGCGATCAGCATGAAAATGGCGCTCCCGATAGCTCCAACCTGCGCCGTCACCGGGATCATGAGAAGTAAACCGAGCACGACTCCAAGGCTGCCCGCCACCCGGTGAAAGCCGGCCGGATAACCCCAGAGCGCGAAGTTCTTAAGTGCTAATGAAGAACCGGCGAAGTTGAGCGCGCCAGTCCCGATCATGACGACGCCAAGTGCGATCGGAAGCCCGACGGCGACAAGTTCGATCACGGGCATTGTCTGGTCCTCGCTTTGTTGTTGGCCGCAGTGACTTGCGGCGTCGTGCCGGTTAGCCCAGCGGGCGCGGAGTCGGTTCGGCATCGGCGCCCATTTCGCCGCGAGCGACGCACGCTCAAGACACCGCGCTCAAGGATGGGTTACACAAGTCAATACCGGAGACATTGACGACGGCCTGCCACGCGGCTTCTTGGCTGACGCGATCGTGGAGGTGTGGCTGGCGCTGCACCTCAATTGGGCCTGAGAACTTTCCTGGAGCCGAGGCGAAGAATTGCCCTGAGACGTTGGTTCCGAACTCCGACGCCTGGAGGTACCGACTGGCCGCAGTCTCCGGCGTCTGATTCATACCGGGAATAAGATTCACGATTGGAATCATCAGATACTTCAACAATGGGCCAGCGTTTCGCGCCACGTTGGTGGCGTTCGACGCACCGGGCGAGACCGCGTAGACGGCCATGTCGGTGGGTAGTCGGCGCGCCAGCGCCGCGGCCCACCAAGCGACAATGAGCTTCGCGTCGGCATACGCATTGTTGGGCGCGTACTTCACGTGCGGGCCGTTGCGGATCAGGGCTTCAACAGCGGCGGTTTGATCGCCCCGGAAGTATTTGGCCGCGAAGGCGGGCGCGTCGGTGTATTTGAACATGGGCACGCCCCCTCGGGCAGGCTCCGCACTGGTGATAACGATCCGCGCGCCGGGGCTCAGCAGGTTGGCGCGAAGCAAGCCGACAGTCAGTTGATGATGGCCGATCAGCGGAGCCTGAGAAGCCTCGACGCCCGTCGGCGTCAGCACGCGCGCCTTGCCAGGGACCATCCCGGCATTGAGCAGGAGGAAATCGATCGGCGTACCTCGCTTGACGAGCGCCGCGATCGCAGACTGAACGCTGGACGGCGTGCCCAGCTCCAGTTCCAGCGGCGTGAAAACGAGCCTCCTGGTCTCAGACCCGAGTTGAGCGGCCGTTTCTTGAACCTGCCGCAGGCTGCGTCCGGTGACGATGATGTGGCGGTAGCCCTTGGCGGAGAGTAACCGGGCTGCCGCACAACCGAGCCCGGAGGTGGTGCCCGTGACGAGTGCGATCGAATGTTCCACAGGCGCCTCCTTGGTGAAGTTCGAGTCGTGCTCGGCCAGGGCCATCTTGCTAATTTCGAACTATTTAGTTATATATTGGTGAGATGATGATGGTCAAGGAGTTTTGAACTAAATGTTTCAAAATGCCGCCAGGCCGCCCGGACGGCCGCGCAACTTCGATGAAGTGGACGCGGTGGAAAAGGCCGCCCAGATATTTAGGTCGAAGGGCTACGACGGCGTAACAATCGATGATCTCGTCGCCGGAATGGGCGTGGGACGGCCGAGCCTGTACGCCATCTTCGGAGACAAGCGGACGTTGTTCTTGCGCGCGCTGAGGGCTTACGCTGAGGCGAAAGGCGCTCTCGCTGCGAAGGCACTCCTCTCGCCACGCACTCTGCGCGACTCACTCGCCGCCTTCCTGAGGCACGCCGTAGAAACGGCGACCGAGAAAGGATCTGCTCGAGGATGTCTTCTGGTGTGCGTCGCGCCGCTTGTGGATGATGCTGAGGTCCGGCAGTTCCTGCAGAAGGCGGCAGAGGGCGCCGTGGCGCTCGTGGAAAGCCGTTTCCGAGACGCAATCACAGCCGGAGAATTACCCTCCGACTTTCCTGTGGCCGTGCGCGCGAGCCAGCTCATTGATCTTGGTCGTGGCCTTACCATGCGTGCGCAGATGGGTATGCCGCGCAAGACGCTTCTCAGGGATGCCGAGGAAGCGGCCGACTTGGTGCTCCTGCCGCGGCCGGCTCGCGCGTAGCCGGATGTCCGCTTTCTCTGCATAGCGATAGCCGGAACATCCCAAAAGCAGACATTGCTCGGGCCTTAGTCGGCGCCCCCCGTCCAATCGCCGACTAGGTCTGCTCATGGGGGTAATGCTGCCATCAGATGTCGATCGCATCATCGCCCTCGATGCCGAGATAGCGCACGGTGCTCTCAATCTTCGAATGTCCAAGCAACAGCTGTTCAGCACGAAGGTTTCCGGTTCGGCAGTAGAAAAGAGCCGCCTTAGTTCGACCCAGAGAATGCGTGCCGAACTTCGCTGGATCGAGGCCGATACTGGACGCCCACTCCTGCACAAGCCGGGCATATTGGCGGGTAGTTAATCGACTGTCGGCATGGCCCGGCCGGCGAACAGGAATTGTCCTACCTTTCTGTCCATCAGTCTCAGATACTCGTCGATTGCTTGTCGTGTCTGGTTGGTCAGTTCGTACCGCACGGGGGCCGCCCCGTCTTTCTTTGCCGAATGGTGGCTTGGTTCATCGCGTAGCCATGAATGTCATTGTATTGAGCCTTGCCGATACGGCCGGCTTCATCAGACGTCGGATTGCGCGGTCCTTGCCGCCGCAAGCGCCAAGCGCGCCAATGCCGGCAGCGATTTCGCACCGGTTCGGGTCATGATCTCGGCCCGATGGTTCTCAACCGTGCGCTGACTAATGCCGAGATCTGCTGCGATGTTTTTGCTGGGGTGACCGGCAAGCACGAGGTCCATAATCTGGCGCTGTCGCGGTGTAAGGCCCGAGATGTTGCTCGCGGCAGACTGCTGCCAAGCAACCAGCTTGTTTGAATCCCTCGATTGCTCGAGTGCGCGTTCGATGCTGTTCAATAAATCACCACGGCCGATGGGTTTCGCTATGAAATCGGAGGCGCCGGCCTTCATAGCTTGAACCGCGATTTGAACGTCGCTGTCGCCCGTCATCATGATCGTCGGGAGTCGATAGCCCGCTTGCTGAAGCCGCGAGAGCAATTCCAGTCCGCTCATTCCGGGCAGATAGGCGTCCACCAGCAGGCACGCTTCGCCGCCTGCGCGATAGGATTCGAGGAACGATTCACAAGTACCAAAATCCTCGACCGTCCATCCTTCGTCCTCGAGCACGCTGCGGATGGCGTCTCGGACGTTCGTGTCGTCGTCAACCACAAAAATTACAGGCGCCAAACCGGCGATGGCTGCAGTATCTCCATTCCGCGTGAGCCCGGATGTCTGCGGACGCAACGCCGGTAGGAGGCGCTGAATGACACTCGTCAATTCTTGCACATTCACGGGTTTATTCAGCTGCACGCAGTTCGCACCCGCGATATCCCGCAGGGTCTCAGTCGAAATATCACCCGTCAGAATGACGACCGGAGTTTCCAGATCGAATTTTTTTCGCAGTGCCGCCGCGAGCTGGAGCCCGTTCAGCCCATTCGGGAGATTGAAGTCTGTCAGGATAAGATCGGGCCGGATCGCCCCGTGTTCCAGCTTCGCCTGTGCGATGACGCCGTCGGCCGCTGTTACCGCGCGGTGGCCCTCGCCCTCTAATAGAAGTTCGAGCAGTTGGCGTAATTCCGGATCGTCCTCCACGACCAGAATATTGCTGACGCTGCGCGTAACGTCGGCATTTTCCGGCGCACTCTCGGGCCGATGAGAGGACAACGGCACGTCAGCGCCGCTCCGCCGCATATCGATTTCGACAGTGAAGACAGATCCCTTGCCTGGTACGGAGCGTACACTAACCTGATGGCCGAGCAGGCGACCCAATCGCTGCACGATCGAGAGACCAAGGCCCAGGCCTCGGCTCCGCTCGCGCGCAGCGTTGTCGAGCTGATTAAACTCGCCGAATATCGTTTGGTAGTCTTTCTCCGGAATCCCGATCCCCGTATCCCATACCTCAATCGTCAGCCGGCCTTTGTGCCGGCGACAGCCGAGCAGCACCTTGCCCTGTTCGGTGTACTTCAATGCGTTCCCGAGGAGATTGCGGATCATCTGCTCGAGCAGGCGCGGATCGCTGTCTACCGACGCTCCACACGCGACGACGCGAAGCTCGATTTTTCTAGCCTTCGCGTGATACGTAAATTCGTCCCTGAGACGGTTCAGAATATCGTTGATGGGAAACCTGACGACTTCACCGCGGACGATGCCGGCTTCGATCTGATTGATGTCGAGCAGAGCGTTCAGCATCCCCGACATGGCAGCCAAAGTCTCCTCGATCCGCCCGACGAGGTTCCGTGCTTTATCGCCTTCGACGATCTTGACCAATAGACCCTGGATCAACGCAAGGGATTGGAGCGGCTGGCGCAAATCATGGCTGGCCACAGCCAGAAATCGCGATTTTGCGAGATTTGCCGATTCAGCCTGCTGTTTCGCCACCTCCAGCGCTTTCGACGTTTGTTTGCGATCGGTAACGTCAGCGAAAGTGATGACGACGCCTTCGACGCCATTCTCCTGGGTACGGTAGGGAAGAATCCGCCTCCCATACCAGTCACCGTTATTGGCTTCGATTTCCCGTTCGACCGGCGTGAGGGTCTGCAGGACCGTACGCGCGTCGCTCAGAAGAAAGCCATCAGATGCGAGCGAGCTGAGGTCGGCGAGAGGTCGACCAATATCGCCGGGAATGATATTGAACAGAGACTTTGTTGCCGGCGTAAAAAAACGGATGTTGAGTTGGGTGTCTAGAAACACCGTTGCAACGTCGGTGCTATACAGAATATTTTGTAGATCGTTTGATGTTGTGCGCTGTCGCTCCAGCGTCTCTTGCAGCTGAGTGTTGAGGGCGGTAAGTTCCTCGTTTAACGACTGCAACTCCTCTTTTGATGTCAGCAGCTCTTCATTGGTTGATTGAAATTCTTCGTTGACGGAAAGAGCTTCCTCGTTGATCGCTTTCTGGTCTTCGCCTGAAATCTCAAGATTGTGGATCGCGCCTTCAAGTTCCGTTCGCGTCGCATCAAGTTCCCTCTCAAGTTCGCTGACGCGTGGAATGTCCAAGGAGGACGACCGCCGACCCTCTTTGCTTTCTTTCTGCGGCTGGTCGATGAAGCAGACCAGCAGTAAATCTTCGCCATCGCTTGACGTCGGCTGCACGGCGATGCTGAAGGGCTTCACACCATCATTTACCCCGATGCGTCCTCCCGGGACGACGATACGCGCATTTTCCTGAATGGCTCGTTGAATGGCCGAGCGAAGCTTCGTGCGCATTCCCTCGCGGGCCATAGCGAGCAGATCGTGCATCGGGCGGCCAGACGCCACTTTCAGATAGCGGTCGGTTGGCCCGAGATAATAGAGGCACTCGTATTTGCGATTAATCAGGACGGCGGCAGGCGCATAAGTCTCCATGACCATTCGCCGGCAAAGTTCGGCCAATGCCGCCTGACGCGACGGCGCCGGATCGAGAGCCGATCGTAAGGGCGCGCGCGTCGTACCTCCGGCATTCCGCGAAAATTTGAAATCCCCCTGACGGGTTCGTCCGATATGCCGATAAAGCCGAGCCGACTTCGAGATCAACCCGAAGCGGCCATCGGCGCTTCCAACAGTCTCCGAGCTACCAAGAAGAAGCAGGCCGCCGTCGCGGAGTGCGAAATGGAAAGCCGCGATGGTTCTCGCCTGGGCCTCAGTCTGCAAATAGATGAGCAGATTACGGCAGGAGACAAAATCAATACGCGAGAATGGCGGATCGGCTAGAACGTCCTGAACAGTGAAGACCACCACGGCTCGGAGCGCAGGCAACACTCGATAGCTGCGATCCTCTTTGGAAAAAAAGCGCGCGAGCCGCTCCGGCGATACGTCACCCTGGATGGATTCAGGATAAAGGCCCTCACGGGCGACGGCAACCGCGTCAGGATCAACGTCGGATGCAAAAACCTGAAGCTTGATGTTTCGATGGGACGCTGCGATGCCTTCAAGGAAAAGCATGGCCAGGGAGTATGTCTCCTCGCCGGTGCTGCAGCCAGCGACCCAGACGCGTAGCGGCTGATCGACAGGGTGCTCTCGGACAAGTTCCGGTATGGTAATTTCTGCTAGAAACTTGAAGACTTCCGGGTCCCGAAAGAAATTTGTGACATTGATGAGTAGGTCCTTAGCCAGGAGCTCGAGTTCATTCGTGTCGCCTCGCAGGACTTCGAGATACTTCTTCATGCCCCTGGACTCCATAGAGGACATTGCCATGCGCCGCTCGATCCGGCGCTGTAGCGTCCCCCTCTTGTAAAGCGTGAAATCATGATCGGTTTTCGCGCGCAGTAGATCGATGATCTCGGATAGCCAGTCAGGTTCCAGGTCGCTCGCGGCGCCGGCTTTTGCCCGCGCAATCGAGATCTGTTTGGCGTGGCTGGTCAGAACATCAGCAATCTCCGCGACCGGAAGGATGAAATCGACCATACTCGTCAGGATCGCGTTGCGAGGCATGCCATCATAACCGGCTTCGTCGGGGTTCTGGGCAATGACTAGTCCGCCGCTTTCTTTGACGGCCTTGAGCCCGACGCTCCCGTCGCTCCCGGTGCCGGAAAGAATAACGCAGACGGCGAGAGACCCGAAATCATCGGCCATGGAGTGCAGAAGGAAGTCAAACGGCAGCCGTGTGCCGTGGCGCGCCTGTGGCTGCGACACGTGCAAAACGCCTGCGCCAACAGAAAGATAGGCTCCGGGAGGAATGACATAGAGGTGGTCACGCTCAACCGGCATCCCTTCTATTGCCTGCTGGACCGTCATCGTCGTGGACCCGGACAACAAGTCGACCAGCATGCTTTCATGCGTTGGATCGAGATGTTGAACGAGGATGAAGGCCATGCCGTTCGTGGCAGGAAGCGCGCCGATGAGCTTCCTGCAAGCCTCGAGGCCGCCGGCGGACGCGCCTATGCCAACAACCGGGAAATCGAGAGAGCTGGATGGCGGCCAGCTCGCCGCGACCGCACGCGGGCGCGCCGGCGCGCCGGTTGCTTTGATTTGACTTGGTCGATCGGTCGGCATGACGCGAATGTCCTCGAGAGGCCTGCCCCCCGACAAGTCGCCTCCGACCATAGTATCACGCCCCGCTCTTCGTAGAGTGCTAATGTAATGGGCGCATCGGCGCGTGGCGCCATCGCCGGTTCCGTCATATCGCGAACGCCTAAGTAGTTTCCGATCCTCAACGCAGCGGACTCCTTTCGGATAGGTTGGTCGCCTTGAAGCTTCGTGCGGAGTTTATGGTTAGCCACCAACGTTCATGGCCCTGCACAAGGACTGACGATGACAGAAATAATGCATCGGCCGAGATCATGTCGAGGCTGCGGTCCGGCGCCTATGAAGTCAATCAACACGCAAAACGTGATCCCCCTAAGGATGCCTTCGCATCCGCCAATGACCGGGCCTTATCGCGCCGATCTGGTAGGGTGCGATGGCATCGGGATTTCCATCAACGAGGGTGTCCGGAGAGGCGACGCATTATGAGGCCGCTTCGAGTACTGCTCGTCGAGGACGAAATCCTTATCGCGATGCTGTTTGCGGAGGTCCTGGAGGACATGGGGCACAATGTCTGTGCAATGGAGAGTACGGAGGCCGACGCCGTCGCTGCAGCAGCGAAATTCAATCCGGACTTGATCATCGCCGATGCCAAACTGCGGAAGGGCAGCGGAGTCGCGGCGTTAGCGACGATACTGCAGAGCGGGCATGTGCCGCACATGCTCGTCAGTGGCGACGTTTCAGGCGTTCGCGCAGCGATGCCCGATGCCATCGTGATGCAGAAGCCGTTCTTTGCTGCCGATCTGGCCCGGGCCGTGGAACTCGCGATGGACGCCAAAGGGGCAGCTTAAGTGGGCTACAGCGAACTTCAAAAGATCGCCCTTTTTGCGTTTGTCGTCGCGAAAGGCTTCGCGCTCGTAAGCTTGCCGCCTCGAACTGCACTTGCCTTCCAATATCCTTGGAGTGCGAACCTAGGACCGCACCCCGAACCTCGCCGTACTAGGTGAGTACGACTGGCAGGGCCTTGACTTCAGCTGCCGTCAAATCAAGTTCGACGCGATCACTTTGGAGTCTGAACTGCGCTGTCGTCAGGTCGACACGACTGCGACCAAAGCCGAAATATCCACCGATGTCGGCGCGCATTCCCACAACGTTGTTATCTTTGTCGCGCTGAAAGGAAATGTCGACGCCGATTTTTTTACCGTCGTTGCTATAGATCGGCTTCTTGATCCAGTTCTCGCCTTCTTGCATGGAGAGCGATAGGCCAGTACCCGCAGTGCGCGTTCCGGCGCTCGATTTAATGTCCAACTGCCCCGACATGGCATCATTGGGTCGCATCGAAGACACGGCGTCATTCATCGCCTTCGCGGCAGGTAAAAGGTTTGCGGAGCTCGATCCATCGACGTTTGAGTTTTTAGCATCGCTCCTCATCTCAGGAACGCGATCGGACATCGTGCTTGTGAGGTCCGTGCCGGGATCGGCTTTTATCTTCGTCTCGTCGGCGAACACGGGAATTGCGAGCGCGACGGAAAATGCAGTCGCGACGGATAAAGTACGGAACATAGCTTTGATTTCTCCAGAACAGAAATTGAGGGTTTCCGCACGGACAGCAGAACGCCTCGAGCCGAGACGCTTTACCGCTCAGCTATCGAGCAACCGCTCGCCAAAATCGCGCTCATCGGCATGCTTAGCCGTGGCCGCTTGGTCGAAGCTTCTCCAGTGGATCGAGATCCAACGGTGTCTTATCGGAAGCCGGAGACCGCGTCTCGCGCGACACTACAGACTGTGGAGGCAACGAGCGATCGCCGACGCGACGCCGTTTTGCCGAGCGGTAGATACATAGGTGACGCAGCTGGAGTCGGTCAGGCTCGGAAAATACTGAGCGACAAGTAGATCCGGTATGGACACGCCGCCGACTCAGAAATCCGATGCGACCAATGTATAAGCTCCGGGATGGCGCCCACGATAAACACGGCGAGCAACGCCGAGAATCTTGTCACGATATTTGTCAAAAATTCTTAGAATACCGGATTCGTCTAGAGGGGCTCCCGGGTTGATCCGCGAGAAAGCCAGCTGCTCAACAAGAAAGCTGACTTCGAACGTTCCGTCATAGCCCCAAAAGCGCACGCAGTGATGCTTGCTATCATAGCTTCTGGTTGGATTGGGAAAGCTAAGTGCCATAAAAAAATCCTTCGCAAAAATTGCGATGGCCACACTGTTTAGGCGATAGAACGCGCTCGTCGGCGCGGTGTTGATCATGGCGAGCGAGCTGAGTTGGTCACAGGGTCGGAATCTACTCAGCCTCGATCTTAGGTTTAATAGCGCGCCACCTTTCGGGATGCTCGATCATGCCATCGTGTTCAACGCGTTAGACGACACCGGAAAGGTAATAAGTAGATTCCGAACCTCGCTCGCTATCGACCAAAGTGTGCTTGTTACGATCGGCGAAGCGATTTCGCGGTGTTGGCGATCGACAGCAATTTGATCGCGACTCTCTGCACGGGCGGACAACAATGAAATATCCTGATGGAAACTGGGACAGTGCCAACATCAACACGTTGCAAACGGCATTGGATTCGGCGTGTGAGGAGCTCGGAGTAAGCCAAGATCACAAGAAATGCGAGGCCGTGGCATTCCTTATTTTAGGCTATGCGAGGACGGGACAAACGGACGTTGACAAATTGAGGGCCTACGCGATCGAACGATTTGAATGCTCGCTTTGAAGACACCCAATGATCCTGCTCCGGCTGCTCTGCAGTAGAGTTATATGCGTGGCCCGCCTGGTGTCCCCCTCCGATCGGTCGTGTTGTGCCACTTGAAGCTGGCCACCGAGACTACGTCTCCGCCGAGAACACCCCCGCCGACTGCTCAACGATGATATAGCCGCGATCCACGAGCGCCTTGAGGTAATCCGGACGAAGATTTTTAAACTGTCCGCTCTTCAGGTATTGCCACGGCGTCTGACGGCGGATGCTCTCAGGTAGTTCATCGAAGCCGCCTTCCTCGAAAATGAGATGACGGTCCCTCTCGTTCACCGAGCGGGAGATGCTGTATCGCGATGATGTACTGCCAAATTCCAACATGGGCTTTTACCTTAAGAGTTCCGGTCGCCACTCTCGTAGCACGTCTCCATAGCACGAGTTGTGTCACGGGCATTATCGTAGGCGGCCGACACGGAGGCTCGCATTCGGAATCGACTTTGGATCCACAACCGACAAAGGTCTGCTTCAGGCCATTAGCAGAAATGGAGGGAGCAAGAACTGCCCGCAAGGGATAATGAATTTCGCTTTCTGACAGTGAGGAAGCTGGTCAAAAAATGGATTACCCGGCCCGTTCAGCTGGGGCCTCCGCAAACGAACACCGGAAGAAGCCGTTGAATGACTAGCGTCAACGTCCTTTACGGGCGATGAATTCTACCGCCCAGGGCCGGAAAGCACTGTGCTTCGGTTTCGGTGGCGATCTCTGAGTAGTTTCCGAAGGTACCGGCCAAACCGACCACCAGGTAGGTTCGCGCTCTCACCGCTCCGTCGGTGCCATCAATCCAGGGTTAGATGTCTTCAATAGGTAAACGCCTTGACGATAGAGTTTGCGCGAACGGTGTCGGTGCCGCGGCCGTGGGGCGTTGTCGGTGGCAGTTTTCCTTTTACGACGGACGATGACGGCGTAGCCATTGGCGAGATCAGGTACGAACGACCTGGCCAACCCGTGTCGGAACCCTCATTACTGCTTAAAATACTGCTTACCAGCCAGCCGCTCTCCATTCAGGTCCATCCGGATGACGCTTATGCGCAGTCAATCGGACTGCCGAGCGGCAAGACTGAAGCGTGGTACGTAGTGAGCGCGGCAGCCGGTGCGAAGGTCGCGATCGGTCTCAACCAGCAGATGACACCGGAGCATTTTCGCGAGTCGGTTCAAGACGGCTCCATCTCGACGATAGTCGCATGGCAGCCGGTTTCGACCGGTGACGTCGTGTCTGTGCCGGCCGGCACCATTCACGCAATCGGCGCGGACCTCGTCATCGCAGAGATTCAACAGCGCAGCGACACAACGTACCGCATTTTCGATCACGGCCGTAAGCGAGAGCTCCACGTCGAAAGCGCGCTTGCTGTTGCCAATGCCGGACCGATGGTCGTTCAAGCTCGGCCGCTTGCCCTTACCGATGAGCGAACGCTTCTTGTCTCCAATACTCACTTTGTTTTCGAAAGACTTCGCTTGGCATCGGGCACAGCATGGTGGCTCGAAGCCGCGCGAGAGACTTGGCTTCTCGTTCTAGGTGGCCTCGCGCACGTCGGCTCATCTGATGTCACTACAGGTGACGCCATTTTTGCTCAATCGGATCGAGTTAACATCAACGTGGGTCCAGATGGCCTTATCGCGCTGTTGGCATATTCCGGTGTCGGCGGTCCGATTCCCCACGCTCTTCAGCGCATCACGCAGGCCGGCTCGCCGGATTTGAAGTTCGACGAGACAATGCCAGAGCCGTCTTCATTCACCGCTGCAACGACCGGCGGTGGCAACCAACGTAAGGAAATCATCCGATGAAGCCACTCCGGCGCGTTGCGTTTATCGGCAATTATCTTCCACGCCGCTGCGGCATCGCAACCTTCACATACGATCTGCATAGCGCGGTCACGAAAGAGCGACCCGACCTCGAAACCCCCGTGGTTGCCATGACCGATCCCGGCGGCACCTACGAATTTCCGCAAGCGGTGCGGTTCCAAATTCGCGACGATATGATGGTCGACTATGTCGATGCGGCAGAATTCTTGAACACCGCGGGAATAGAAGTGGTTTCGCTTCAACACGAGTACGGCATTTTCGGCGGTGATGCTGGCGGAAATATTACCGGCCTCGTTTCCCGTCTCGCGATGCCGATCGTAACCACGCTTCATACTGTTCTCGCCCTGCCCACACCGGCTCAACGCGCCGTTCTGGATCACGTCATCGAGGCTTCGGCGAAAATCATCGTCATGGCGGAAAAGGGCCGTGAGATACTCCGTGCCGTGCATGGCGTTCCAGCCGACAAAATAGATGTCATACCGCATGGGATACCCGATGCCCCGTTCCTAGACACGCATCATGCCAAAGCGAAGCTGGGCTTTGCAGGCAAGGCCGTCATTCTGACGTTCGGTCTACTATCTCCAAGCAAGGGCATTGAGACGATGCTTGATGCCATGCCGGGCATCATAGAATCTTGTCCTAGTGCCGTTTACGTTATTTTGGGCGCGACCCATCCCAATCTTGTCCGCGATCACGGCGAGGCTTATCGTCAGAGCCTTATGGCTCGCGTTCGCGAACTTGGCATTGAAGATCACGTCGTGTTCTTCAACCAGTTCGTGGAGCAAAGTACGCTGCTCGAATTCATCTCGATGTGCGACGTCTATGTGACCCCCTATCTCAACGAAGCTCAGATGACATCGGGCACGCTGGCTTACAGTTTCGGGCTTGGAAAAGCGGTTGTGTCGACGCCCTATTGGCATGCCCAGGAGCTGCTTGGCGATGGGCGCGGGGTTCTGGTTCCCTTCGGAGACGCCAAGGCTATGGGGACGGAGATTTCCGGACTTCTGACGAATGACGTTCGCCGGCACGCAATGCGTAAGAGGGCTTACGCCGCAAGTCGATCGATGACGTGGGCTGAGACCGCCAAGCGCTACAATTTGAACTTCGGCGCGGCGCGCGGATATTCGCGGCCCGCAATTTTGCTTTCTTCAGATCGGATTGTGTCCGAACGCTCGCAGCATGAAATACCGGATATCAAGATCGGACACTTCCTATCGCTTTGCGATAGCACCGGCATGCTTCAGCACGCCGTCCATACGGTAGCGGATCGCGCTCACGGTTATTGCGTCGATGACAATGCCCGCGCGTTGCTGCTCTCGAGCGCACTTGCGCACGTCGGCGACGTGCAGCTTCCCGAGCTGATTACGGCGCGCTTTGCGGCCTTCATCCAACACGCCTGGAACCCAGACACATGTCGGTTCCGAAACTTCATGAGTTTCGACCGCCGCTGGCTCGAAGACATGGGCTCGGAGGATAGCCACGGGCGGACGCTATGGGCGTTGGGCGAATGCGCTCGAAACAACACTGATCTCCCTCGAAAAAAGTGGGCGACTGCACTCTTCAAGACCGCTCTTCCGATCGTCGAAAGTTTCTCATCGCCCCGAGCCTGGGCCTTCTCGCTCTTGGGACTCGACGCTTATTGTGCGTCGGTAGCCGGCGACGTTTCCGCCGAGCGCATGCGCCGGCAGCTAGCTGATCGGCTAACTTCCATGCTGGAAGCGGCGGAGAACGAGCCCGACGGTTGGCCCTGGTTCGAGCGCGTGCTCGCTTACGATAACGCGCGCCTTCCTCAGGCGTTGATCCAAACCGGCATAGCGATTCAGACGTCGTCCTACGTTGAGGCTGGCCTACGGTCTCTTCGCTGGCTTATGGCAATTCAGAAAGCTTCCTCGGGCCACTTCAGGCCAGTCGGATCCGATAGTTTCGGGCGGGTGCACCAAACACCTGAACCGTTTGATCAGCAGCCCGTCGAAGCCGCAGCGTCGATTTCTGCATGTATTGCAGCGGCACGCGCCGATGGCAGCAGTGAATGGCCTATAGCCGCGATGTGCGCGTTCAATTGGTTCCTAGGCGAGAACGACTTGCGGAAGTCGCTAATTGATCCCGATACGGGCGGATGCTCTGACGGTCTGCACCCGGATCGCGCTAACGAGAACAGGGGCGCGGAGTCCGCACTGTCGTATCTTCTTGCGCTTGTCGAGATTAGGGAGTTCAACCGCACCGCTATGATGGACCGGCCGAGACCCACACCCAAATTGGTTTCCTCCCCCGTAAGTCGCCAAACGCCATCGAGAACAAGTCCAGGGGGCCACGTTGTCTCAATCACGATTCCTGAACCGCCAGAGCTTGCATCTCCGTCCCGATCCGGCACGAGTCGTCGTCCGGCCATTCAAGCCGGCGACTGAACCGAGGGATTTAAACCCGACCGATAAGACGCGAGCCAACCATATCGTCGACAGGGTGCTCCTGCTGGGGGCCGATGTCGCGGCGAGACAACTTACCGAGGTTCTCGAGAACTTCGAAGGCCGTCACAAAAATTTGCTTGAGATCTTCGAAGCGCGCGCCGCCGAGATGGAAGAGGCATTGGTTCCACACGCCGTATTAAACAAGACGCAAAGGTGCCTAATCGGAGCTTACTTTCTTCACGAGTATTCTTTTGAAGCGTCAGCTCTATTCAATCCAAGCATCGTGCGCCACCCCGATCAGTCCGGTGCTCCTGAAGGCGGTTGTCGATTCATTCTGAGCCTTCGTGCTGTCGGCGAGGGGCATATTTCGTCGCTGACCTTCCGATCGGGAAGTATCGGCGTTGATGGTAGCGTCACGGTGGATCCGACGGCGCGCCTCGCATGCGTTCCAAAAGTCGAACGTCGCACGCCAGGACCCAATGGGGATAGCGTCGAAGTCATTTTCCGTCCTGAGGATGACCTCAGCGAGCGCGTCATATTTCCCATTACCGACGCTCAGTCGAACGGAATCGAAGACGCCCGCTTCGTTGAATTCGCCGATCAAGGGCAAATCAATTTTTACGCGACCTACACAGCTTACAGCGGCCGGGCGATCCGCTCCGAATTGTTAGAAACAAAGGATTTCCGCAGTTTCCGCATGACGCCGCTTGCCGGTTCGGCCGCGCGAAACAAAGGCATGGCGCTATTTCCGAAAAAAATAGATGGCCGCTACGCGATGATCGCGAGGCAAGACAACGAGAACCTGTATCTCATTTATTCGGACGACCTTTACACATGGGAAGGCGGCGACCCGATTCTGAAGCCCGAGCATCCTTGGGAATTCGTCCAGATCGGCAGTTGTGGATCGCCGATCGAGCTTGATGACTGTTGGCTTCTTCTCACACACGGCGTTGGACCCGTTCGGAAGTATTCGATCGGGGCGGTTCTCCTCGACAAGAAGGATCCTTCCAAAGTCCTCGCTCGTTCGCATGAACCTCTCGTGCGCCCGGAGCCGGCGGAGCGAGAAGGCTATGTGCCCAACGTCGTCTACACATGCGGCGCCATGCGTAGCGGCGACCAGATCATCTTGCCTTATGCGATCTCGGATACCTTCTCGAATTTCGCGACGATTAAAATCGACGATCTGACGAAGGCAATATTGGGAGAATAGGAGCCAAGTCCGAAACCACTGACTTCTCCGACATAACGCCGGGGGCGATCACGCGTTGTTACCGCAACCATTGCGGTGTCGTTGATGATTTGGCGCAGCTGGCCGGCGGGAATGTTAAAATGCAAACGACCACCGAAGGATTCACACAGCCATGACCATATGAGCTGACCGATACTTTCCCGGCGGTCTCTGGAGCACGGAGGTGGAAGCAGGATTTCTCCGGCTTTGGCAAAGTCTCGGCTCGCCGGCCGAAATGATGCTTGTCAGCGTCGTGAATCACAGGCTGATCCCGAGGCTAATTGCCAGCCTGCCTTCGAAGGACGCACTGAATTCTCTCAATGGCTTTCACTTGATGCCCAGAGATCAATTGCCGAAGAGGGCGTCCTTGCTGGCAGGAGATCCAAAGCAGTTCGAAGCCATGTTCGAATATGACGTTTGAAATGCATGATGAAGCCAGGCCTACCCTGAAGCGGGCCGAAGCAAGTGGCGCGGCATATCCAAGGTTGCGGCGGGGCTTGTCGAACGAAGTGCGGGGACCATTTGTAGTAGATGTGGAAGTATCCGAAGAGCCCTTTGCATCAGGCGGCAATCGACGCGAAGCGGGAGCGGGAGGTTCCGCGCGCCACGGCTGCGGGAACTGAAGCTGCGTCGTCAGCAAGACGCATCACTTGCTGTTAAGGAACAGGAGGTCAGCAAGCTCGCAATTCTTGCCAAAACGCAAAAGGCTGCGTGCTGCGCGTCTCACTCTTCTTGGTGCGGAACCCAAGAAGCCGAAGCGGCGCACCGTCCGTAAGTCCGGCGATTGATTCCGAGTCCATTACTTCGCCGGTCACTTGCGACGCCCACAGTGTCGTCGCATCTCAATGTCGCGAGCTGTTAAGCCGCCATCGCGTCATTTGGCGGATGTCTGATTCTGAGTGCATTGCAGACATGATCGAGGCCTTTCAGGCCAACTCCTACTTTTGAAGGTCCGACGTTCGCTTTCTCTGCAAAGCAGAAGTCAGGCGCATTGGGCTGGGTGTTCGAACAACGCGTCCTAATGCGATAATTTGGGGAGCTGAATCTCGACAGACCAAAATAGCTTTTTAGCCCAAGTTTTCAGTTTGGTGCGGACGGAGGGACTCGAACCCTCACGACGTTACCGTCTCAGGATTTTAAGTTCACCAATTTATCAATGCCACCAAGGTCATTAGGACATTTTGGGCTCAAACCACCCTATTACGGTTCAATATGTTAGCCGAAATGTCCTAACGGCAAGAGGGCCGAGCCTCTTCGTCTCCTTCGATACAAAAGCGGGCATCATTCCGATACGCGATGATGCCGACAGCAACGAAGCAACGAACGTCTGGTTTTGAGTGATAAGCTGAAGCCGCGCTCGTCCGCCGCTATTCCGCTTTTGACCCCAAGCAGACGTCGTTAAGAAAGAGCTTGTCCCGCTTCATGCCCGGTCGCGACTTTGCCATCCAACTGGGTTGACGGCAGGTGGCTTCTTGTTTGTTCTTTCGAAATAACTCTAGGTCGGCGAGTAAATGCGCATTTAACAGGGCGCCTCGACCATACCTCCGACCGCTGGGGAGTATTTACGGCACGTCGCCGCCGCTGGAGCGTCTTGCGCGGGCGCGCTTGGAGATTTTGTGACGACTGTTGTTTTTTGGAGGTCTTCTTTCGGCGCCGCCGTCGCTCCGGTTGCGATTACCGGCTTGATTGGTCCGCCGCCTGAATCGTTCCGCTGCGTAGCCTTCAACTTCACCCTTGCTACGGCAGCCGCTTGCGCTTGCGCTCGTGATCTTTCTTGCGCTTTTGTCTTTAGTGCCCGTTCAGTTTCATAGCTACGTGGCGCTTTTTGCTTAACACGCTGCCCGTTTTGGCAGGATGCGCTTCGCGTGCCGCTCTCGCATCCATAACGTTCCAACAATTCTTTGTCTCTTTCGCTGACGGCGCCGCCTGCCCGGGCATTGGCTCGGGCGGATATGGTGTCGGTAAGATCGCTTGCGAGAGCTGCTGGCGCCCACGCGGCAACAGTGAGCGAAACGGCAGCGATATATTTTAACACGATCAAAACTCCGTCTTAGCAGCGGCCATCAGCGGTGCTGCTGGCCCTTACGGGTATGCGCTCAACCATTAGCATTTCATAGGAACTGCTTCGGCCGAGCCAATTAACGCGTTCAATGCTTATAACGAAATGGCGCAACAGGGAAACGGTGCAGCATTTGGCTCACCGCGACGGGGACGTCATCTCTGGCACCCACCGACCTGAGTGGCAAATCATGGAGAGAGATTTTGGCCGCCGGGCCAATGTGTACAAGGGGCGCGATGGAAATCTCAGAGCGATGAAATTGGAGCTGAGACGATGCTATATCTCGGCCTGGTCGCGACTACGTACTTTCGCGACTCGGGTAGAACAACAACGTAGGTGCCTACACCGCCTTCAAAAGCCGACAACAATGAGAGCAGTGCTTGACGGCCCCAAAACGCTAAGAGCAGACATTCCGGTTAGGAATGTGCGCCTCCCTGTAAGATCGGCGTACATCCCATTTGCCGACATTACCCTGAAGCGCTCGGCACATCATGCTGATGATCAACTATATCTGCTTGTTAGTGATTCCGGTCGTTAGCGCGTCATCTCGAACTAAAGGAGATCACTTTGACCAGCTCTTCGCGCGATGCGGGGTGGAAAGTCAAATTTTATCCTGAAGCTCGGATATAGGACGCATGTGAATAAGCATTCTGGCGGTTGCGTATCCCCTAAACGCATGAAGTAGAGTGCACTACCGACGAGGGTTATCCTACGTAGAAAGCAAACGCATGTCAGGGCATACAAGTCTCGGATTGCTTAGAAACGCGCGGCTCACGCGTAGACAACTCATCTCCTTCGCGCTCGCTTCGGCGGTACTGAATGGCATCATTACTGCAGGTGTGGGGGCGTGGCTCGGCCAAACGTACGCCAAATATCAATCTCGCAAACAATCCATCGAAGCCTTAGTGCATCTTATATATGAGCGGCGCACTCGTGCTGGCATGGTCGCATCCGCTTTGCGGCGCGGCGCCGATATCGAAGAAGTGCGCTATCGAAAGCGCGCGTATGATGAAACTTATGTCGATTGGAACAAGAATGTGATGCAAAACATTTTTGCTATCCGTGAGGTCACGGGCGAGTATATGATTTCCGGTCTTGAAAAATATTATGAAGACGGCCTCGTCGCCGCTATGTCGGATGTCGACCGATGTTTGACTAAAGCCTACGACACGCGCATCGCTAATGGCGACCCAAATGCCGAACTCGACAAATGCCACATGGCCGAAAATCACCAGTTTGTGCTGGACTGTGGTGCAACGTTTACTAACGAACTCTACAAATTGACAAAACTGTCGTTTATTCCGATTCAGACCAAGGGAGGTATCGAAGGTCGCGAGAGGTCTGAAGTGCGTATCAAGTCGGCATGCACCCGACCCGAGGTTATGACCCCAGGTATGCTCCCTAGCTCTTCACCCGAAGCAAGAGCTGAAGCACCCCCAGCCACCCAATCATCGCCTAAAGCCGAGCCCGCCGAGCCTCCGTCGGCTGCTCTGCAGACGTCTAAACAATTACCCCACGCCCATTAGCGCTTTGCAACGGTGCGATTGAATAGCCACTTCGCGAGCCTGACCGTCTGAAATACATGGTTTACAATATGACGTCGTGCCCCCTCTTATTTTTCTTTAGCGACAAATGTTGCCTTTGAAGATCGATCAGCCCTGATAGCCTCATCTGGCCGACAGTCGACATTGCCTACATGCCGCTCGATCCTAAAATCTGACAACAATGATATAGATTATTGACGTCAGTTAAGGGCCAGCAGCGGGTCTCCGCTGCATTGCTTGTGCGAATTGAAAGTCAGCCCGTCGAAACTGCAACGCCCCTGCAAGTATACCCGACAGAGCGCGGCGCGCCGCCAAGGTAGTAATGATCAACCTCTAGCAGCCGAAAGCCGGCCTTTTCAAAGGTCGACGCGACAGGTCGGTTTAGATTGCAGCCAACGGCGAGGCGCTTCCATATCGGGTTGAGTCGATGCTGCCACGATGAGACCTTCTGATCGTGAGCCAGACCATGTTCCAAGAACAGGACGCGGCCTGTCGGCTTAAGAACACGGCGTAGCTCTGCAAGAACGCGCATGGGGTCTTCGACGGAGCACAGAGTGTAGGTGACGACTGCGGTATCAATAGAAGCGTCGGTTAGCGGCAATGCCTCGGCAGGCGCCTTGATAATCTCCAGCGGCACCGGAGAAGTCGCGTGCCGCGAGCGGCCAATACGAAGAAAGTTCGCGCCGGGATCGACGCCTATAACGCATTCCACGCGAGTCGGATCGTAGATCGGTAAGTTAAGACCCAGGCCAATCCCAATCTCCAGCACTACGCCTGACGCGTAGGGTATGACCTTCAAGCGTTCGTCGGTAATGTCTTGCATTGAGCAAAGACAACCTACGAAGCGCGGACCGATGTATCGAGCGTAAAGACCCATGACTTCCTCTTTGAACGAATGGAGTTGGATCCGCTTAAAATACTTCCTTCTGTGCAAGTGTTCCGCCGGTTACAAGTCCGCTATGGGCCAACAGCGGTTGTCGGCTGGGCCCATGATTGCGCCGGCTCACGATCTGCTTTCTCTGCTTTGCGAACACTCACGCTCGTCTGCTCATATACAAAAGCCGACATCGCGGGCTGGTTGAAGTGACGTCTTTCTGACGTCCCAATCGCAGTCCGCTTACAGATGGCGAGCTGCCACTAAAACGTGAAGACGGCTGCGAGTAATCCACCCCGGAAAAGTAACTTGCCAACACTAGCGCGGCGCGAGCGCACTAAACGAAAAATGTGATTTTTTAATCGCGGAGACGTGATTGCCAGTCGTGTGGAACCCGTCCAGTAGGTCCGGGCGTAGGCTGTTCCAAAGGATGCGAATTTGGAGGCGCGAGTTTTGGACCGTCGAAGGCTTCGCCGGTGCGATAATCATAAAACCATTGTTCGCCGGGCTCGAAACTAGTGATGATTGAATGTCCTGTGGAAGCTGCATGCTTTGACGCGTGATGATTTGGGGAACTATCGCAGCAGCCAACGTGACCACACTCTGCGCATCGTCGAAGATGGAACCACCATCCGCCCGCTGCGGTGCATTCAACACAGCCGGTACCGGTCGGCTTCGCTATGGGGTTGATTCCCTCTCTTTGCGATTTCACGGTGCCTCCGCAGCTGGAACATTTGACCAAGCTATTACTGATCGATAGCAGATTTCCGACTTTTCCGTGCTTCAGCACCGGATGCGCGGGTGAAGTCGCTTGTCATGGGGACAGCGGCTTTCCGGAGTGCTCTCGGATAATGTACTCGGCATACCAGTCTGGCCAATCGACATCGTGGTGACCAATACGCTTCTCGTGGTCGCCATGCGCGGCAGCTGCACGTCTGAGCGCAGCGGCTAGATCAGTCGAAGTGGTAAAAGTCAATTCTTCGTCTACGCGCCCGGGCAAGCGGTTTGTGATCTCTTGAAAAAGCCAACCGTTACCATCGGGATCGCTGAACGACGCGAACGAACCATAACTACGGCGTTCTGGTTCCGCGCCGCTAGCCCGGACCATCCCCGACAAATAAGGTTCATCTCCTCCAGCATGCACGTCACCGGCGCCGTGAAAAATATCGCTGATCGGAACTCCGCGACCGAGCAGTTCGTTGCGGGCGGCCTCGATGTCAGAGACGATCAAGTACAATCCCTGAGCGGAGCCCGGCGCTGCTGGTGTCACGTTCTTGCCAAAGATCACCGAGCACGCGGAGCCGGGTGGAGTGAATTGAATCACGCGCCAGCCATCATCCGACGAAAAATCGGCGTCGAGCCGCCAGCTTAAACTTTCGTAAAACAGTTTGGCGCGGTCGACATCCGATACCGGGACGACGACCACTTCAAGCTTCATATCGACGTTGTGCATTGATAAAATTCCAGTTCGTAATTCGGTGTGGGATCGATCTCCTAGCCGGCCCACCTGATCTTTAAGGAGTCTCGACGATCCTCAAACTCGTTTCGGCTTTTTCGGGAATGTTCGGTTCGGTGATTGTGAGCGCTCTCGTTCTGCGTATCGGGTCGAGCGCTGTGCGATCATCACCACGAACGCAGTTATGGCTTTCCAAGCTTAGCGAGTTCTCCCAAAAGGATTTTTGCTGCGGGTCCCGAGGACGCAGGGTTTTGGCCCGTGGTCAGAAGCCTGTCGGTAAGTACGTAAGGCTGCCAGTCGTCGGCTTTGGAGAAGATTCCACCCTTGGCTTTCAGTTCATCCTCGACAAGGAAAGGTACGACCTTGGTGAGACCCATGGCTTCTTCCTCGGTGTCGGTGAACCCTGTGACCTTCTTACCCTGCACAAGCGGCGTGCCATCTGGGTTTTGCACGTGTCGAAGAGCGCCCGGAGCGTGGCAGACTAATGCTACGGGCTTCCCGGCCGCAACGAAGGCTTCGATCAAACTCACCGAGTCCTGATCTTCTGCAAGATCCCACATAGGCCCATGACCGCCGGGATAAAACACCGTGTCATAATCTTCGGCCTTCACGCTATCGAGGCGAAGCGTTGATGCGAGCTGGGCTTCGGCGTCTTTGTCGGCTTCGAAGCGATGGGTAAGGTCGGTCTGAAATTTCGGCTCATTACTCTTAGGATCTAGCGGTGGCTGGCCGCCCTTGGGAGATGCAAGCACGATCTCGGCGCCCGCATCCTTGAAGGTGAAATACGGCGCCGCGAGCTCTTCGAGCCAAAAACCGGTCTTCCTACCCGTATCCCCGAGCTTGTCGTGAGAGGTCAGAACCATCAAAATTTTCATAAATGAAATCCTTTCGTGCTGCTACGATCGAACGTCATTGAGCGCGAGCCGCTCTTCTCGGAGTTAAGCCCATCCTGTGGTGCTACTCCTTGTGGGTATTGCCGTTTTAACCGTAAGCGACGCCCGGCTTGCTCTGCCCAACTTCTATAATGTAACCATCGGGATCTCGGATGTAACAGCGCGTCTCGCCGTACTTGTCCTTTGGCTCAGTTATAAACTCAGCGCCTCGACTTCGCCAAAGTTCATAACAGGCTTGGATATCTGCAACGCGGATATTCAAGAAGCTGTTGACTGAATCACGGTCGGCGGGCGCGCTGAGGGTCACCGTGGGTTTGTCGGGTGTAGGACCGCCCCCGACATTGACGATTAGCCACGTGTTCGCGATTTGGATGTAACCCGGCGCGCCGCTGCTGTCGCCTCTGCTGAGAATGCGACCCCCGAAAACCGTTTCGTAAAATCGAGCCGATCGCTCGATGTCGGCGACAGTAATAAAGTGCGCGATGGTAAATCCGTCCTGCGGTGGCATCTCAAAGTTTTTCTGCTCGACTTGCACTTGGCTCATGGGCGACTCCAATTTGGATATCGTAAGTCCCTCACGTCAAAGATTTAGCGCTGCTGGGTTTGTAATTCCGGATCCCATCAAACCAACTTTTTCGCGAGAAAATATTCGGCGTTGGGAACCAGCTGACCGACAACTATCGTTTTTGATATGCCGTGAAGACGTAATCCTTCGATTGCACAATGGTATGGCAGGCGAACCCGCACTTTGCATCGTGTTCTTGAGGTGGTTTATCATCGACGGTGCCCGGCCTGAACTCATCAGTCGCCGCATTGTATTCGAACTGGCCATACCCCCATCCGCCACTGTCCGCGAAACGATTGCTGTCCTTCACCATGAAGTCCACGTCATGCAGCGTGCCAGGGACCGTCGGCTCACCGGGAGCGTCTTCCATCTTCGTGGGGACCCAGTGGATCTTCGCCATCTTGGCGCCGTCGGGGAATGGCTTGCCGTTACCCGGTATGCCCGCCTGGTAGGCTGCAATCATGGCTGGATTGCCAACTATAACCGCCATCACCTTTTCGCCCTGGCTTATCGAGATAACTGGCCATAGCTCGTAGCCTTTAAATTCAGAAAAAGCCAAGCCACCAGGCACCGACACGCTGTATTTGTCGATGGTCGCGAGAGCTACGGGACCCAAACCCAGAATGACGATAATTGGCAAAAGGAAGGGAATGCTTTTCAAACTCAAAATAGATCTAGAACTACCCGACATGGCAGATCTCCCGCATGTTTTCAAAAGCGATGCAACAATACTTTGGCACTCCGTTAGCGCAAGTGACTTGCGCCATTCGGCGACGATATAATTCGAGATTAAGTGCTCCGTAGATATTTACTTAATTAGCTCGTTTGCCATCAAAGTGCGGCGGACGCGCGAGGCGCCACTTGTGTACCGATCATTTTTGACACGCCGTCGTCAACAATCTGAATTGCAGCGCAATATTGAATTATTTACATTTCGGTTGAATTCGCAGGGCCTCGGCCCAGTAAAATAATATGGCAATCTCGCGCCCGATATCTCTCGGGCTGCAACAGGGGCTCTCTTCCCCCCGTGCCACTGCAGTCGTGCGTCAGCCTTCTCCGGTTGATGCCCTTATTACGCCAGTCACTCGGATCGCAATTCGACTCGATCGTTCGATTGCCGCGACGATCATTCTAGGGCATGAAGTCTCGATCTCGGACTTGATAGCTCGTCGGCCAACTCTAGAGCATTGGTGATCGCATGACCGACATCACATCCTCACCAGCACCGCTTGCAAAGCCGATCAAACACGAACTCGTCGCTGCGACCCGAAGGGAGGTTCTCACCGGTGGAACTCTCGGCTTAGGGCTGGCCGGGACGGCGACGGCGACGGCGATAGCGTCGGCCGGAGACGCGACGCTGTCCCGATCGATCGATGTCCGGACCAGGCGAATTCGCGCCGATGGTGTCGACATTTTCTATCGTGAGGCAGGGCCGCCGGACGCGCCGGTGCTGCTTCTGCTCCACGGGTTCGCGAACTCCTCATTTTACTTTCGCCACATGATGCCAAAACTGGCCGATCGATTTCGAATGATAGCGCCTGATCTGCCATCCTTCGGGTTCACCGAAGTTCCTGCGGAGCTTGAATACCAATATGATTTTGCTTCTCTCTCTCGGACAACAGCCGCCTTCGTCGACGTATTGGGACTGAAACGCTATGTGCTCTACGTCTTCGACTATGGAGCCCCGGTCGGCTGGGATTTGGCATTGACCTATCCCGACCGGATAGCCGGCATCGTCAGTCAGAACGGCAACGCCTACGTGGAGGGTCTTGGAGAAAAGGCGTGGGCGCCGTTGCTGGCATACTGGGCGAACCCCAACCCCGAACTTCGCGAGGGGCTGCGTTCGCGCATGACCCTAGAAGGCGTCAAAGCCGCCTATTTTACGGGAGTTTCGGATCTCTCCCTCATCGAGCCTGAATCCTACACGCTGGACGCAGCAATTCTCGCTCGGCCGGGCAACGCAGATCTGCAGATCGACCTCAAGCTGGACTACAAGCGCAACATCGAGCGCTATCCGCTATATCAAGCTTTTTTTCGTGCCCGCGCCCCAAAGTTGCTTGCCATCTGGGGGCGCAACGACATGTTCTTCGTTCCCTCTGGTGCAGAGGCGTTTCGGCGCGACATTCCCGATTGTCGTGTCGTTCTGTTGGATACCGGGCACTTCGCTCTCGAGACACACGTCGATCCGATCACCGATGAGATCCGACGGTTCTTTTAGAGAAGACTCTTAAGCTTCCCTTCACTTGGTACGCTGATCGCTCGTAGCAGTCAGCGGAAGTCATCGTTGAGTCCGCGCTGAAGAGAACTAGATGCGCGGATTACACGTTCGCAGTTTGGCGAAAGGCAACTAAAGCTCGCTTTCTCCGCAAATCGGACTTCGTGGAAAAGTGGCTAGACGCGCTTCGATAAATCATAAGTTTCGCACCTCGACAACGAGTTCAACTTCGATCGGTACTCCCAGGGGCAAGCTCGCGACACCGAGGACAATCCGAGGCGAAAGCTTTTCCGTCCCAAAAATATTTTGAAGCAATTCAGACGCACCATCCGCGACCTTCGCGTGCTCCCGGAAATCGCCGTCGGTCGCGATGTACACGCCGAGCTTGGCGACCGCGCTTACTCGGTCGAGAGAGCCTAGAAACGCCCTCGCCACCGAGAGTCCGTTTAAACAAGCTATCGCGGCGGCCCTACGTCCTTCTTCGAGGTTCAGCTCCCCCCCGACGCGACCGACAAACTTCGGCTTGCCGTCGACAACCGGCAGCATCCCACTCAAGAAGACCAGGTCACCGGACCGAACTGCTTCGACGTATGCGCCCAAGGGCGTCGGTGGCGAAGGAAGCTCGATGCCAAGCTCCCTCAGCAGCTGTTCTGCGCCGATGGGCGCCGCAACGTCGCGCTCTACCATTTGCCCAGATGTGCGCCGCCGTCGACGTGTAGCACCTCCCCGGTCACACCCGCAGCCTCAGTCAGGAACACCACCGCGTCGGCAATATCCTGTGCGCCCGAAATGACCCCCATCGGCGACAAGGTCTTCAGAAAGTCCTTGGGGTTGTCCTTGTGCAATGGCGTATCGACAATTCCAGGAGCGACCGTATTGACCCGGATTCCGTCTTTCGCATATTCCATGGCAAGACTCCGAGAAGCCGCATCGATGCCGCCCTTCGTCACCATCGATACCGACGCATTGAAGCCCGCGATCGGATGATCAACAAGGGAAGTCGTGATGCTGACAACGCTGCCGCCTGTTTTTTGCGCCAGCATCTGCCGGATCGCAAGCTGAGTGAGATGGATGAATCCGTCGATGTTAGTCGATGACACTTTTCTCAAGTCGTCCTCCGTGTATTCGACGAACGGCTTAGCAATGAAAATGCCGGCATTATTGACGAGCGCATCGATGGAGCCGAATTTCTCGACCGCCGTTTCCGCCACTTTCTTTGCGGTTGCAGCATCGCCGATATCACCGTCGACTAGAGCAACATGCTCCGAAGCTTTGATCTCGGCGGACTCGCTGACGCGACGCGATGTGGCGACCACATTGTAACCTCGCTCGGTGAAGGCCTTCACGACCGCCGCACCAATGCCCTGCGAGGCTCCCGTGACGATAACTGTTCTACCCTGTTCCATGTTGATCTCCTGTTGCTCACCGGCGATCTCTTTCGTGTCTACGCTCGCCTTATGAAGCGATATAGACCAAGCCTCATTCTTCGTTTAGATGCAATTATATGGATACTCTTTTCCATAATTGAAAAAGTGTGGCTATGACAGATCTTAACGACATCGCGGTGTTCGTGAAGGTGGCGCAGTTCGGCAGCTTCACCCAGGCAGCGCGTGCACTAAGCATGCCGGTCTCGACCGTCAGCCGAAAGGTGACGTCGCTCGAGGATCAGCTCGGCATCACGCTCATTCAGCGGACGACGCGCAAGCTAAGCCTGACGGCCCAAGGTCGAGCCTATTACGATCAGTGCAGCGAGCCACTCAGTCGGCTGGTCGACGCGGAGAATGCATTGACCCAGACTCAGAGGAAGCCTGAGGGTTTGCTGAAGGTGTCCGTCCCCGTGACCTTGGGCCAGGAGCCCTTTTATGCGTTTCTGTCAACGTTCCTGAGGAAGTACCCCGGCATCCACGTCGACCTTTTCATCACAAATCTGTTCGTCGACCTGATTGCAGAAAATGTCGACGTGGCCATTCGGTTTGGGGAACTTTCGGATTCGACGCTCGTGGCAAAACGGATTGGGCGAAGCGTCCGTTATCTCGTCGCTTCACCGGAATATCTCAAGGGCCGGCTTGCACCCGCAAAGCCCGAAGACTTAGCCAGCCATCAATGTATTCTCCTCAATGGCCGGAACAACGAGGTGGAATGGCATCTAGTCAACGGCCGCAAATCAGTGAAGTTGCGCGTCGCAGGGCCGGTCTCCAGCCGGGATTTCCAGAGCGTCAGCGCATTCACCTACAGAGGGCACGGCATAGGTCTTCTGCCGTCGGGCTATTGCGAGGAGCAGATAAGGAGACGAGAACTCGTTCGAATCCTGCCGGAGTGGTCATCGCCGGAGATCCTCGTTCACACTGTCTATCCGACTCGTCGCTTCGTTCCATCTAAGCTTCAGGTCTTCCTGGAGCAACTGAGTGAATGGGAGACCCCGCTGTGGCTCCCTCTGCGTTAACCGATCGGACTCGTGCGCCTTGAGTATTCACGTCTCGCGGCGATCTATGTAGAATCAGACGCGAATGTTGCGAACGGCTCTCCTTTCGATGTTAGCCGGCAGCTCAGGCAGCCTCATTGGCAGACCCACTACCGCCATAGCTCAGTCTGTGACCTTTGCTTTAGGCGCATAGGGGCAGAATTCGAAAGTCTCGTGAGCCGGTGCAATCATGGGCTCAGCCGATAACCGCTGTTGGCCTAGGCGGAAGTACTTAGTCCGTCTGCTCATCGACGGACTCCAGACATGTTCGCCTGACGAGGGACGCGCCGTTCGGCAATCCAGGTGATGTCTGCGTCTCTGCAAAGCAGAAGTCAGGCGCAGAGGGCTGGGTGTTCGAACAACGTGTCCTAATGCGATAATTTGGGGAGCTGAATCTCGACAGACCAAAATAGCTTTTTAGCCCAGGTATTCAGTTTGGTGCGGACGGAGGGAGTTGAACCCTCACGGCATTGCTGCCCCAGAATTTTAAGTTCAGAATTTTACCAATGCGTTCTGATGTCGTTAGGACATTTCGGCCCAAAAGTGCCCGTTTCAACTCAATTCGTTAGCTCGAATGTCCTAACGGCGAGATGCGTCGAATCCGGACATTGAGGTGTAGATAACCGCCCTCCGCAATTTGCTCTTTCGCGAGCGGATTCCCAAACTATCCCGGAACGGGAGGATTCCGGATGGACGCCACGAACGACTACGTGATGGCTGCAGACGTCATCATGATCGCGCTCTGCCTCGTGCTCACAGTCATTTTGCTCGTGATCCGCATCGGCGGAGCGGCGCTTTCCTTTTGCCATTCTGCCAAGCGGCTGTTCGCGTCAACGAGACCGGCACCACAAACAGCGGTAGTCCGGTCCGCAGCCAGTCCTCAGCGCGCGGCCGAGGAAATTCCGCAGGCTGTCGGCGGCGAGCAGCCTGCAGGCAATGAGCAGTCTGCCGACAGCAGGCAGCCTGCAGTCAGTCTGCAGCGTCCATTGACGGCGCAAGGGTTGGCAGTCCGCAATCCGGACGGTCGGTCCGCAACTCCGCCAGGTCCGCCAGGTGTTCCCTCGCCAGGTGCTCAAGGGTCGGCAGCCGCGCCAAGAAGCGCGCCATCAACCGGTCAAAGGTCGGCACCGTCAACGCCAACAGCCAACACGACGTCAACGGTGCAGGGGTCGGCAGTCCGCAATCCGGACGGTCGGTCCGCAACTCCGCCAGGTGTTCCCTCGCCAGGTGTTCCCTCGCCAGGTGCTCAAGGGTCCGCACCGAAAGGCGCGGCCGCCGTTGCGTCCAAACTTCCCGGACCGGCGGGCGCCCGCAAACGGGCACGCCCGTTTGCGGAGCTGTATGTCCGTTGGCACCTAGCGAACATCGAGATCGCCGATCCCGTCGCCTGGGCCGATATCTGGGTTTACGCCAGCCGCCTTGCCGCCACGTCTGGCCAGCGCCTTCCGAAACCCAACAATTTTTTCGCGGCCCTTGCGGACGTCCCGGGCGTAACGCGGCTTTCCGATAAGCGTGTCCCGATCACGACAAAGACCGGCTGCCCGATTAAAAAGACGACCGCTTATCTGATCGAGAAAGTCTCAATGCCGGAGGGAGGAGCGGCGATCGCGGCACTCACAGGGTCCCGCGCGGCATGATCAAGCCGCGAGGGCGACTCTGCGATACTTGGAAACGGTGGAGTTCGGAAGCTTCGTCGCCTCGCGGACCTCCGTGAAGGTCGGCTCGCGTCCGACACTCTCCCGGAAACTCCGGCAGAACGCGCCAATTTGTTCGGCCCGCGTTGGGCCCACTCTAGGTTTTGCGTTCCGGCGCGAAAACTTCACTCTTCGGCGCCGCCGGCGTGGTTCACTCGGGCTGTTCACCAGTGCCCGGTTCACTCGCGAGTGATCTTCACTGCGGCCTGAATCGCCGATTGCCAAAAGCATGAACCCAAGGCCATTCAGCGCGACAGTGAACAAACCGGCCTGAAGCAGTTCGACCGACGAAGACGCCCATCCGATCGTTGTCGACAGAACATGCTCCGAACTCTGAGGCGGCGTCCGTTCGAGAACTGCACGTGCATCCTCCAACTGGAGACGGGCGTTTTCGGCAGCATCCCGAAGGTCGTGACAAATCCGACCGCACCCACCCCTTCCCGCCTCGGCGGCAGCTGCCACATCAGCCCGTTGGTAAGTTTCTTCCGCCGTCTGCATTCGCTGCCGAGCGTTCTCGTACGGCCGATTGTCCGCGACAGCTGCCTGAGCACGAGCATCACGGGTCGCCAGAAGCCGCTCTGCGCTGTTGACGCCGTTAAAGCCTTCCCCGCATAGCAGGAATAAAATGGTCACGAGCGCGACTCCCCGGCGTCGCTCTCGCCAAGCGAACATGACAGAGGGAACGGATATCGCCGTCGCTAGAGCGACGACGGCAATCGCGACGACCGTGGGTGAAACCAAGGGCGCTCCGCCGTCAGTTGCGGACGAAATATTGAGGGATGCGCTTGTGGCAAGCAGCATCGCTCCCGCCGCCATTGCGGCGACGCGAGTCTTGTTGTAAATCATCACAAGTGAGCCTCCTCTTGCAGGAGGGGTTCAAGATAAAGGCCCGTTCAGCGTTGCAGCGCTGGCGGGCCTATTTGTTTTCAGACTTGGGTGGGCAGCGATGATGAACCGTGATCGATGGCAGGACTTCAATCTCAGCTGGCAGCATCATCTCGACACCGGCGCCAAAATCTCAGACCGATGGAACAAGTCTGCTGACGCGTTATCACAAATGATGATCAATACAGCGTTTGTCATCAATGCGGGTGGCATCGTAGGCGTCCCAGCGCTTCACCAGTTTCTTAACGGCGATGGGCCAGCGCTATCTTGGGAACGGTGGGCCGGGATACTCTTTTTCATTGGCATTATAGCTGCCGCCCTGTCTGGTATTGCGACCATCTGGAATTTTCGAATGCTCGCGCAGCAGACGGACGAGGATTTCAAGCTCAGCGCAGACGAAATCGAGGAGAAGTGGGTTTCGGTTGGCGAATTTGTTCCGTCCGAAAAGTTGAAGCAAGCAAAGGATGCGCCGCTCAAACACGGGACCGTGATTTTCCGGACGTTCGTCGCGGGCTGGGGCTTCGGCGTGGTGTCATATCTGGCATTCTTGATTGCGGGCGTGACGATCGTCTGGTCATCAGGGATGATGTCGGTTGCAGCAGACCGAACCGACTTTTTGGATCCGCCGAAAACGGTGTTCGATCCGAAGCAGATCTCTGCAGCAGAAAGGGAATGACGACATGACCGATGATGATCGGCAAAACTATGACCCGCTCGAAGCTTGCGAGGCGCTTTAGCATGAGGAATCATTGCGAAACGCCGCTCCGATTCCTACGTTCGCGGTGCCAAGAGTTGTTGGAGCTACTACTTGGCGAACGGCGAACCGAGTTCGAACAAATGCGGCGGAAAATCTGGTGACAAAAAACTCTAAGAGAAAGCCAGAACAACTCCCCCCCGAAGTCATAAGGAACTGGCTCCAGGAACATCTACCTTATCAACTGGCGATGGTGCGACATTCCCGCGAGAAGATGGCGACTTCGAGCGTGATCGCTGATTGGAACATGGCGTATCTCGCGTTCGCCGGCACCGCTCGCAACTTGTTTCTATTTCTGACGAACAACGATAAGGGTTCGGACAATGTAGCGGCGTTGCAATTTGCGCGAGGCGGCTTCCACTATGCTCCGGGCGAGATGCCGCCAAAAATCGCGAAGTTGGAAGAGCAGGTTTTCCACTTGGATGCGGAGCGGCCAATCTCCAGCGATCAACGGAAGTTCACTATTGGTGACGCCGACGACGTCTTGAGCTGGATCGAGAAGGGCGTCGAAAAATTCTTCAGATCTCTGTCGACCGATCGCCGGGAGATGTGGAACTCGCAGGTAGCGCCGATACCGCGCCCGCAAGCAAACGAGTGGTATGCCGACACGCTCAAGCAAAGCTCTTTACCGATGACCTTCGATTTCAAGATGAGCGGAGCGTGGGCGAATCTCGCTCCATACCTCACGCAGAATTCCGTTCCTTCTCAAAGTTCAATGCCGTTCGGCGCGACGCTTAAGAGCGAGCCGCCCTCAGCTTCGTCAACGCGGCAAAACCAGCCTCCTCCGCCATTTCGAACCGGCGGATCAAACCGCACATGATGACTTTACATAATCGGCGGTGGCGATCCGAATTCCCACAGCCGCGCCCGACAGGACGGAAAAATATGCTGGCGTCTCTACTAAAGCAGAAACCCGTTTGCCTCGCGAATGGACTCAAAGGTCCGAAGTGCCATCGCGGCAAGCTCGCCATCGTCAAGACCAGAGACATTTCCAGATGCCACGATAATTGTCGCTAAGGTCGTTCGAGAAGCGTCGCGGTTTGTCTCGGCTATTGTGGGCTCGATTACCGTCCCAGCCGCGTTGAACGCTGATTGCAGGCGCTCCATATCGCGGTGATCGAAAGCCCCCGTGCTCAATATCCGTCGCGCGCGCATGTGGCTCAGCTCCGCTTTTTACAGCGGTATTAACGGCTTGGGTTTCGACGCTGTCAACGTCATCGGCCTCGCGGTGGCGATCCGCTCAACCTCTGATCTTTGCCAGAGCCGCCCGG